>NZ_JAKRKC020000001.1:1555000-3956548 GCF_022664455.2 Actinomadura luzonensis | reverse complement strand
GCGCTCGCCGCCCGGCTCGGCCAGGAAGCGGTGCGGGCCGGTCAGCTCGGTGAGGACGACGTCGTGGCCGGAGGTGACCCGCGGGCCGGTGCCCAGGGAGGCGCAGAAGCAGGTCCCGCCGGGGACGGCGCAGTTCACCGCGACGAGGAACAGGGCCTCGCGGCGCGCCCGGTAGGCCTCGTCGGGATGCCGCCCGCCGAGGAACACCCGGTCCTGCACGGCCAGCGCGGCCAGGTCGCAGGCCCGCACGCCGAGCAGCGCCACCTTGGGCGCCTCGACGGGGGTCCTCTCGACGACGCCGCCGCGCATCCGGAACAGCTCCGAGCGTGGCGGGTGCGTCCAGCGTTTGATCGAGTCGGGCCCGGCGGCGTGGCCGAACACCAGCCCGCGGCCGTCGTCGCGCAGCCGGTAGGAGCCGGGGGCCTGCTCGTCCGCCCGGCCCGCCGTCGGCCCGTCGTCGGGTCCGGGGACCAGTTCGGTGAGGCGGATCACGCCGTCGCGGGCCACGGGCCCGACGACGGTGTGGCCGCTCGCGCGCAGCGCGCCGATCAGCGGGCCGAGCGAGTCGAGCACCACCGCGGGCGACATGTCATGCTCCACCCCAGATGGGGATGTTCGCGACGTCGTCGTGCTTCCAGCTCAGCTCGTCGCGCACCGCCACGACCCCGTCGACGCTCTCGGTCATGCGCACGGCCGCGATCGCCTCGGTGTGCCGGCTGACGACCCCGCTCAAGGTCACCACGCCGTCGCGGACCTGGACGTCGATCCCGGCCGGGTCGGTCCACATCACGCTGGACGGGATGCCGGCGAGCACGATGTCCTTGATGTCCTGGTCGGCGCGGACGAAGACCTTGATCAGGTCGCGGCGGCTGACGATGCCCACCAGCCTGCCGCCGGCGTCCACGACCGGCAGCCGCTTGACGCCGTGCCGGTCCATGAGCCGGGCCGCCTGCACGATCGGAACCTCCGGGGTGGTGACGAACGCGGGCGAGGTCATCAGCTCGCCGGCGGTCTCGCCGAGCGCCTTGTAGTAGCCGCTGCCCTCGCTGCCCATGCTGTGGCGGATGCGGGCCCGCAGCGGCGGCCGGTAGTCGTCGCCGTAGTAGCGCGCCTTGAACTCCTCCTTGGCCAGCAGGTCGGCCTCGGACACCACGCCCTTGACGCGGTTGTCGTCGTCGAGCACCGGCACGCCGCTCACGCCGCGCTTGATCAGCAGCTCGGCCACGACGTGGAAGGACGCCTTCTCGTTGACGGCGGCCACGTCGGTGGTCATGACGTCCTGGACGGTCATTCTCATGGCGATCACCTCAGATGCCTGACCCGGACGATGCCGGGGACGGTGCGGGCGAGCACGTCGGCGATCTTGTCCGCGTGCTCGTGGCGGGGCCCGCTCAGCTCGGCGACGCCGTTGCGCACGGCGACCGTCCAGCGCGGGCCGAAGGGATACTGCTCGTGCAACGCGGCCTCGACCGCCTTGCGCAGCTCGTCGTCGGAGCGGGCCAGCATCGCCATGAGGTCGCGGCGGCTGACCATGCCCACGATCGCCTCCCCCCGGAGGACGGGCAGGCTCTTGATCCGCCTGCCCACCATGAGCTCGATCGCGCTGGTGACGTCGGTGGTCTCGGTGACGGTGACCGCCTCGCCGGTCATGACCTCCTGGACGCGGCGCGGCGGCGGCTCGGCGGGAGAGGGCAGGCGGCGCTCGGTGGCGCGCGGGTCGGGCTCGAACTCGCCGCGCAGCAGGTCCAGCTCGCTGACGACGCCCACCAGGCGGTCGTTGTCGTCCACGACGGGGGCCGCCGTGATGTTGTTGCCGTGCAGCACCCGGATGGCGTGCCGCACCGGGTCGGTGCGGCGCACCGTGATGGCGGGGGCGCTCATGACCTCGCGCACCAGCATCGCTACTTGGCCTCCCAGGTCGTGTCGTCCTGCTTCCAGGTCAGCTTGTCGATCACGCCGACCACGCCGTTGACCCGCCCGGTCATGCGCACCGCGATGGCCGCCTCGGTGCGGCGGTCCATCCAGCCGGTGAGCGTGACGACGCCCTGGCCGACCTCGACGTTGACGCCCTTGGTGTCCACCCAGAGGGCCTGGTCCAGCACCTCGTCGCGGACCTCCGCGGCGATCTCCTCATCGGGGCGCAGGAACACCTTGACGAGGTCGCGGCGGCTGACGATGCCGGTGAGGCGGCCGTTGTGGTCCACCACGGCCAGCCGCTTGATGTCGTGGGCGTCCATGAGCCGCGCGGCCGAGACGGCCGAGGACGCGCCGGTGATGGTGATGGCCGGGCTGGTCATCAGCTCGCCGGCGGTGTCGCCGTCGGCCTTCTGCCGGCCCTTGGGGTGCCGCAGCCGGGCGCGCAGCGGGGGACGGTAGCCCTCGCGGTAGAACTCCTCCCGGAACTCCTCCTTGCGCAGCAGGTCGGCCTCGGACACCATGCCGACCACGTGACGGTCGTCGTCGATGACCGGGACGGCGCTGATGCCGTGCTCGATGAGCGTCTGGGCGATGTCCTTGAACGGGGTTCCTGCGGTGACGGACACGACCTTGGTGGTCATCACGTCCGCGACGGTCATTCGCATGCCTGCCTCCTTGGGGGTCGCCTCCATCACAACGCGCGGGGCGGCGGGGAAGTAGGGACGGAAGTCCCGACGCGGCCGGTCCTTGGTCAGCGCAGGTGCCGGAGCAGCGGGGAGGGCGGCGGCTCGCAGGGCGCCAGCCGGATCCTGGCGTCCACCACGGCCGCCGCGAGCGGCGTGACGATCACCGGGTTGAGGTCCAGCTCGGCCACCTCGGGCAGGTCGTCCAGCAGCGCGCTGACGCGGGAGATCTGCTCGGCCAGCGCCGCCGCGTTCACCGGCGGGGAGCCGCGGTAGCCGTGCAGCAGGGGCGCGCAGCGCAGCTCGGCGATCATCTCCTCCGGGTCGGCGACCGGCGCGGCCCGGAAGGCCCGGTCGGCGAGCAGGTCGGCGGTGACGCCGCCCATGCCGACCATGACCAGCGGCCCGAACACCGGGTAATTGACGCCGCCGACGATGATCTCGACGCCGCCGGGCACCATCCGCTGCACGAGCGCGCCGGTCATCTCACCGCCCAGCCGCCCGGCCATCTCCTTGTACGCCTGCCGCACCGCCGCCTGCGTCTGCAGGCCGAGCCGCACGCCGCCGACGTCGCTCTTGTGCACCGGGCCGACCGCCTTCAGCACGGCGGGCAGGCCGACGTACATGGCGGCCTCGGCGGCGCTCTCCGGCGCGTCCACGCCGATCGACTCGGCCAGGCTGATCCCGTAGGCGCGCAGCAGCCTGGCGGTGGCGGCGGGGGACAGCCAGCAGCCGTCCGGGTGCTCCTCCAGCTCCAGGTCCACCAGCCGGCGCGCGCTCCCGGCGTCCACCGCGGGCGGCGTCGCCGGCGGCCGTTCCGGGCGCTCGCGCCAGCGGGCGTAGCGCACGGCGGCGGCCAGCGCGGCGACGGCCTGCTCGGGGAAGGCGTAGGCGGGCACCCGCCCGCCGATGAGGCCGTCGAGGCCGACCGTGCAGGCCAGCACCGTCTTGGCCGAGCCCTTCGCGGCGTCGGCGACGGCCTCCTGTGTCTCGGCCAGGCCCGAGCCGAACGGCGGGGTGTAGACGATGAGCACGGCGTCCACCTCGGGCGCGGCCGACAACGTGCGCACCGCCTCGCCGAGCTCGGCGGCGGTGGCGTCCGCGGTCAGGTCGATCGGGTTGCCGAGCGCCGCCCCTGGCCGGCCGCCTTGTCCGCCCTGTCCGCGCTGTCCGCCCTGTCCGTTCTGTGCGGCACGGTTCCGTGCGGCGCGCCCGTTCTGTGCGGCACGCCCGCCCAGCAGCCCGGGCGGCAGCTCGGGCACGCTCAGCCCGGCCAGCTCGCAGGCGTCGGCCGCCATCGCCTCCGGCCCGCCGGAGTTGCCGACGATCGCCACCCGGCCGCCGGCCGGGAGCGGCTGGCCGGCCAGCAGCTTGGCGGTGTCGATGAGGTCGTGCACGCTGTCCAGCCGGATCACGCCGGAGGCCCGCACCAGCGCGTCCACGGCCACGTCGGGGGTGGCGGCGGCGGCGGTGTGCGAGCGCACCGCCCGGCCGCCGGCCTGGCTGCGGCCGCTCTTGACCAGCAGCACCGGCTTGCGCCGGCCGACCCGGCGGGCGATGCGGGCGAACTTGCGCGGGTTGCCGAACGACTCCAGGTACAGCGCGATCACGTCCGTGCCGGCGTCGTCCTCCCAGTACTCCAGCAGGTCGTTGCCGCTGACGTCGGCCTTGTTGCCGACCGAGACGAACGAGGAGACGTCCAGCCGCTCCAGCAGCGCCGCGCCGACCGCGCCCGACTGCGACAGCAGCGCGACGCGCCCCGCGACGGGGGAGTGCGGCAGGAAGCTGGCGTTCAGCCGGGCGCCGGTGTTGACGACGCCGAGGCAGTTGGGGCCGATCAGGCGCATCCCGGCGGTGCGGCAGACCTTCAGCAGCTCCGCCTCGCTCTCCCGGTCGCCGGTCTCGGCGAAGCCGCTGCTGAGCACCACCAGCCCGGCCACGCCCGCGTCCGCGCAGTCGCGCGCCACCTCCAGCACCCGCGCGGCGGGCACCGCCACGACCGCGAGGTCCACGCCGTCCGGGACGCGGGGCACGCAGGGCAGCCCCGCCACCTCCGTGGCGCGCGGGTTGACCGGGTGGACGGCGCCGGGGAAGCCGCCGTCGAGGAGGTTGCGCAGCACCTTGTGGCCGACGGCGTCCGGGTCGCGGCTCGCGCCGATCACCGCGACCGAGCGGGGCGCGAGCACCCGGGCCAGCGACGCCCGCTCGGCCACGTGGTCACGGCCGGCGATCTGCGCCGCCAGGCCCGCCGACGGCTCGGCGCGGATGCCGACGTGCAGCGTGCCGCCCTCGAAGTGCTGCGTCACCTCCAGGCCGAGGTCGCGCAGCACCCGGATCATCGGCCGGTTCTCGGTCAGCACGTCGGCGACCAGCTCGTGCACGCCGTGGGCGGCCGCGTCCAGCGCGACGTGCTCCAGCATGAGCGTGCCGAGCCCGTGGCCGTGCATCTCGTCGTCGATGAGGATGGCCAGGTCGGCGCTGCCCTCGTCGATCGGGATGTACTCGGCGACGGCCACCAGCCGGCCGTGCACGGTCGCCACCAGCGCGTGGCCGCGGTAGCCGGGGCCGGTGATGCGGTCCATGTAGCGGTGGGCGGTGTTCCGGCCGCCGGTGAAGAAGCGCAGGTAGGCCGAGCGTTCCGAGGATCGGGTGACCAGGTCGTGCAGTGCCTGCCGGTCGCCGGGGGACAGGTGGCGGACGTGCGCGATGCCGCCGTCGCGCAGCAGGACGTCGTAGCCCTCACTCATGGGGGGTCTCCAGTTCCGCCGCGGGGCGGCGCGGGGCGCGGGCCACGTACGGGCCGTACCCGAACCTGATGATCATCTGGGGGTGGCCGCGCCGGTGGTGCGGGTCGCGGCGGCGGCGCATGTCGCGCAGGTCCAGCGGCTGGTTGAGGAACGACGCCGACAGGCCGTGCCGGGCCGCCACCAGCAGCACCCGCTGCAGCGCCTGCCCGGCCCGCAGCCAGTCCAGCGGCCGGTCGCCGGGCGTGCTGAGCACCGCGAGCTGCGGGCGCTCCTCGAAACGCGCCTGGTACGAGCGCCGCCCGAAGTCCCTGACCGGGGACGGGTCGCGCAGCGGCCGGGGGCCGTGCGCGTAGGCGGGCACGCCGTCGAAGCGGGCGCCGGCCATCGTCCAGGCCGCCAGCTCCGCCTGGTAGGCGTGGTCGCGGGTCAGCTCGTCCTCGGCGATGGCGGCGTAGTCGAGCAGGTCGGCCGCCGCCGCCCGGCTCAGCGGCAGCAGGGTCGCCCCTTCGCGGGAGGCGGCGATGCGCAGCTCGGCCATCACCGCGAGCGGCACCGGCCGCGCCGTGAACGGCAGGCGGCTGGTGCGCCGCACCGGGATGAGGTCGTACAGCTCGCGCTGCTCCTGCGTCACCGGCAGCGGGCCGCCCGCGCGCACGGCCGCGAGCAGCCCCGGCTCGTCGTCCGGCTCCGGCAGCAGCCACACCATCGGCCGCTGCCCGGACACCCGCATCGCCAGCCGCAGGTTGAACAGCGCCGCCCCGCAGCTCACGTGCAGGGAACGGCCGCGCGGGTCGCTCACCCGCAGCCGGCGGTCGGGGTCGGCGTACAGCTCGACGAACTCGCGGGTGACCACGTCGAACCGCCACGGCTGGGTGTTCAGGATGGACGGCGCCTGGCCGGCGGCGGACAGCAGGCGCCTGGTGCCGAGGTCGGCGGCGGTTGAGATGGACATGACGCACCTCCCACCTGCGACGTTCCCGGACCCCCAGGGCCGGACGGCAGTGCCGGACGGCCCTGCGGGCGCCGCCGAAGGTCCCACGCCCGGCGCGGGGCCCGACGCCTCTAACCGGAGGGGACCTTCGGCCCTCATTCGCCGCCGTTCCCCGTGATGGGCTGGCCTCATCGTCCGCTGGAGGTGGAGAACATGAGCACCCGTACGGCGAAGAAGGCCGTGGAAGCCGCGCTGGAGGCGGCGCGCTGGGCACCATCGGTGCACAACACGCAGCCCTGGTCGTTCGCCGTGTCCGGCGACGAGATCAGCCTGCGCGCCGACACCGAGCGCAAGCTGCGCGTCGGCGACGCGGCCGGCCGCGAGCTGGTGATCAGCTGCGGCGCGGCCCTGTTCAACATGCGCACCGCGATCCGCTGCGAGGGCTTCGAGCCCGTCGTGCGCGTCCTGCCCGACCCGGACCGCCCGTCGCTGCTGGCCCTCGTGCGGCCCGGCGCGGAGGCCGACGCCGACGAGCACACCTGGGTGCTGGGCGGCGAGATCGAGCGGCGGCGCACGCACCGGGCCGGGTTCACCACCCTGCAAGTCCCGGCCCGGCTGGTGGACGCGCTGGTCAGGACCGCCGCCGAAGAGGGCGCCCGGCTGCTGCCGGTGGGCCCGCACGCCGTCGCGGCGCTCGCCGCGCTGACCCAGGCCGCGCAGGTCGTGCAGAGCCAGGACCGGCGCTACAACCTGGAGGTCGTGCGCTGGGCCCGCCCGCCGGGCAGCACCCGCAAGGACGGCGTGCCCGCCGGGGCCTACCCGCGCGACGAGCCGCGCACCGAGCCCGCCTTCGCCCAGCGCGACTACGCCTGGCGGCACGAGTGGGGCGGCCCGGCCGACCAGAGCGGCTCGACCTCGCCCGGGGTGGTGACGTTGCTGACCACCCCGGGCGACGCCAGGGAGGACTGGCTGATCGCCGGGCAGGCGCTCCAGCGGGTGCTGCTGCAGGCCAGCGCGCACGGCGTGTCGGCGGCCTTCCACACCCAGGCGCTGGAGATGTACCACCTGCGCGAGTTCCTGCGCCACGAGCTGTGCGCCGGCGCGTACCCGCAGATGGTCATGCGGCTCGGGATCACCTTCGACGACGCCGAGGCGGTCCGCCGGCCCGTCACCGACCTGCTCTGAGAAGCGCTCGTCCCGGGGCGGCTTTCCCGGGACGAAGGTCCCGCCCCGCCCGGGGCCTCCGGCTCTGGGCGGGGCGGCCGGCCGCGCGCGAGCATGAGACCGGACACCCGCCGAGGCAGGCAGCGGCCGTCCCCGCGAGGGCGGCCGGGTCCCGGGCCGGAGCCGGCGGCGGTGGCAGGCAGGGCGCCAACCGTCCCCCGTCGCGAGACGGAGCCTCCACCCGCGCGGACCGGCCGCCCGCTGCCGCCCGCCGCGGCGGGTGCTTCCGTCCGGGGGACGAGCCGAAGGTCCCGGGCGGCGGGGACTCAAGCCTCTGCACCGGCGGCCGCGGCCCGGCGGACGATGACGGCATGAGAATCGGAATCAACGGGTTCGGCAGGATCGGCAGGGCCGTCCTGCGCCGCGCGCTGCGCACCGGACCGGACCCGGCGCTGGAGATCGTCGCGATCAACGACATCACGGACGCCGCCACGCTGGCCCACCTCCTCAAGCACGACTCCACCTACGGCCCCCTCGACCTGCCCGTCTCCTCCACCCCCACCTCCCTGGAGGTGAACGGCAAGGTCATCGCCGTCACCGCCGTGAAGGACCCGGCGGAGATCGACTGGCGGGCGCACGGCGTCGAGCTGGTCATCGACGCCACCGGCCGCTTCCGCACCCGCGAGGCGCTGGCCGCCCACCTGAAGGGCGGGGCCCGCCGCGTGCTGCTGTCGGCCCCCGGCAAGGGCCTGGACGCCACCATCGTGCCCGGCGTGAACGACGAGACGTTCGACCCCGACCGGCACGAGATCATCTCGCTGGCGTCGTGCACCACGAACTGCGTGGCCCCGATGGTCAAGGTGCTGCATCGCAGCTTCGGCCTCGTGCGCGGCTTCATGACCACCATCCACGCCTACACCGGCGACCAGATGCTGCTCGACGCGCCGCACAAGGACCTGCGCCGGGCCCGGTCGGCGGCGGTCAACATCGTGCCCACCACCACCGGCGCGGCCCGCATGGTCGGCCAGGTGCTGCCCGAGCTGGCCGGCCGCCTGGACGGCATCGCGATCCGGGTGCCGGTCGAGGACGGCTCGATCACCGACCTGGCCGCCCAGCTCGCCCGCCCGGCCACCGCCGAGGAGGTCAAGCAGGCCTTCGCCGACGCGGCGGCCGGCGACCTGCACGGCATCCTGCGCTACAGCACCGACCCGCTGGTCTCGCGCGACATCGTCGGCGACGCCTCCTCCTGCGTGTTCGACTCCTCGCTCACGCAGGCCGACGGCGACCTGGTGAAGGTGTTCGGCTGGTACGACAACGAGTGGGGTTACGCCAACCGCCTGGTGGAGACGGCCCAGCGCCTGAGGTGACCCCTCGGGTGAACGGGGGGCGGGGTCGGCGGCCCCGCCCCTCGCGCGTGCCCTGAGGGACTTCCGGCCGTCCGGTTCGGGACCTTCGCCGCTGCCCGCCCGCCTCCCGCAGGGGAGAGCGTCGGAGACGGGAGGTGGTGAGCCATGACGATCCAGGTCAGGCAGGTGATGGGGCCTGTCGCCATCGCCGTGCGGGAGCACACGCCCTTCGCCGACATCGTGGCCGCGATGGGCTACTACGGGGTGGGCGCGGTGACCGTCATCGACGACGGGCGACGCCCGGTCGGCGTGGTCTCGGAGGACGACCTGCTGCTGAAGGAGAGCGGCCCGGCGGCGGCCGGCGCGTCCGTGGCGGCCGCGCGCAGGTGGCGGCGGGAGCGGGACAAGGCGGCGGGGACGACGGCGGCCGGCCTCATGACGTCCCCGGCGGTGACCGTCACCCCGGACACGCCCGTCCGCGAGGCGGCCCGGCTCATGCACGGGCTGCGGGTCAGGCAGCTTCCGGTGGTCGATCCGGACTCCGGCCGGCTCGTGGGGACGCTGCTGCAGGAGGACGTGCTGCGGGTCTTCGCCCGGCCGCCCGAGGAGCTGGCGGCCGACCTGGCGCGGGCGCTGGGCGGCCTCGGGACGCTGGCGTTCGAGGTGGAGCGGGGCGTGGTGCGGATCACCGGCCAGGTGGCCGGCGACGAGCAGGCCGCCGAGGCGGCCGAGCGCGCCCGGGCCGTGGAGGGCGTCGTCGACGTCGTCTGCGACGTGACCGCCGGCGACGCCCCCGAACGATCGGACGCCTGATCAGAGCGGGTGCGGCGCGGGCGGCCGCCGGAAGCGGCCGCCGGAGGTCCCGGAGGGAGAGGACCAAGGTCCCGCGCCGCAGGGCCACCGGCCCCTAGGGCGAGCCCCTGACCGTGCAAGACGCTGAAACGCATGGACGTCCTCGACCTCTCCCGATGGCAGTTCGGGATCACGACCGTGTACCACTTCCTGTTCGTGCCGCTCACCATCGGCCTGTCGGTGATCGTGGCCGGGCTGCAGACCGCCTGGTACCGCACCGGCAAGCAGGAGTACCTGCGCCTGACCCGGTTCTGGGGGCGGCTGTTCCTCATCAACTTCGCGATGGGCGTGGTGACCGGCATCGTGCAGGAGTTCCAGTTCGGGATGAACTGGAGTGACTACTCCCGCTTCGTCGGGGACGTGTTCGGCGCGCCGCTCGCCATGGAGGGACTGCTCGCCTTCTTCCTGGAGTCCACGTTCCTCGGGCTGTGGATCTTCGGCTGGGACAAGCTGCCGAAGAAGGTGCACCTGGCGACGATCTGGCTGGCCGCGCTCGGCACGAACCTGTCGGCGTACTTCATCCTCGCGGCCAACTCCTGGATGCAGCACCCCGTCGGCTACCGGATCAACAACGGGCGGGCCGAGCTGACCGACATCGGGGCCGTCCTGACCAACCCCACCACCCTCGTCACGTTCCCGCACGTGCTGTTCGGCGCGTTCCTCACCGCGGGCGCGTTCGTGCTCGGCGTCAGCGCCTGGTTCCTGCTGCGCCGGCGCGAGGTGGACGTCTTCCGCCCCGCCGCCCGCCTCGCCCTGGCCGTCAGCCTGGCCGCCGCCGTCGGCGTCTCCCTGTCCGGGCACTGGCAGGCGCAGATCATGACCGAGCAGCAGCCGATGAAGATGGCCGCCGCCGAGGCGCTGTGGGAGGACGAGAGCTCCGCCGGGTTCTCGCTGTTCGCCGTCGGCGACGTCGAGAACGGCCGCAACCACGTCAACCTGCAGATCCCGTACGGCCTCAGCCTCCTCGCCACCAACACCACCGACGGCAAGGTCGAGGGCATCAACGACATCCAGGCCCGTTACCAGGCCCTGTACGGCCCCGGCGACTACCGGCCGGTCGTCGGGCTGGCGTACTGGTCGTTCCGCCTGATGATCGGCTTCGGCGCGCTGGCCGCGCTGCTGGCCGCGGCCGGGCTCTGGCTCACCCGGCGCGGCCGGCTCCCCGCCGGCCGGTGGGCCTACCGGCTCGCCATGCTCGGCATCGGGCTGCCGTTCCTCGCCAACTCCCTCGGCTGGATCTTCACCGAGATGGGCCGGCAGCCGTGGACGGTGTTCAGCCTCATGCGCACCGCCGCGGCCGTCTCGCCCGGCGCCGACGTCCCCTCCGTCGCGATCACGCTGGCCGGCTTCACCCTCGTGTACGCGGTCCTCGCGGTCATCGAGGTGCGGCTGCTGATCAAGTTCATCAAACGCGGCGCGCAGGAGGAGATCGAACCCGAAGCCCCCGTGCCCGCCCTCTCGTACTAAGGATCGACCGGCCATGGAACTCACGACCCTCTGGTTCTTGCTCATCGCCGTGCTGTGGACCGGCTACTTCGTCCTGGAGGGCTTCGACTTCGGCGTCGGCATCCTGCTGCCCGTCCTCGGCCGCACCGACGGCGAGCGGCGCACCGTCGTCGCGACGATCGGGCCCGTCTGGGACGGCAACGAGGTGTGGCTGCTGGTCGCCGGCGGCGCCACCTTCGCCGCCTTCCCCGAGTGGTACGCCACCCTCTTCAGCGGCTTCTACCTGCCGCTGTTCCTCATCCTGCTGGCGCTGATCGTGCGCGGCGTGGCCCTCGAGTACCGCGGCAAGAGCGAGCGCACCCGGGGCTGGGACCGCGCGTTCTTCTGGGGCTCGCTCGGCCCGGCGCTGCTGTGGGGCGTCGCCTTCGCCAACATGGTGCGCGGCGTGCCGCTCGACGCCGACCACGAGTACACCGGGAGCCTGCTCACCCTGCTCAACCCGTTCGCGCTGCTCGGCGGCCTGGCCACGCTGATGCTGTGCACCCAGCACGGCGCGGTCTTCCTGGCCCTGCGCACCACCGGGGAGCTGCGCGCCCGCGCCACCAGGATCGCCGCGGCGCTCGCCCCGGCGACCGTCGCCGTGGTCCTGGCGTTCCTGCTCATGGCGCGGGCCGGCACCCCGTCCTGGGCGGCCGTCGGCGTGGCCGCGCTCGGGCTGGCCGTGACGCTGGTCGCCGCCGTGCGCGGGCGCGACGGGTGGGCCTTCGCCGGCAGCGCCGTGGCCGTCGCGGCGTTCGTCGCCACCCTGTTCTCCAGCATGTGGCCCAACGTGCTGCCCGCCCTCGACCCCGCCAACAGCCTCACCGTGACCAACGCCGCCTCCTCGCCGTACACGCTGACGGTCATGACCTGGGTGGCCGCCATTTTCACCCCCGTGGTCCTGGGGTATCAGGCCTGGACCTACTGGGTCTTCCGCCGCCGGCTGACAGGAGCTCACTGACATGAACGCGATCGTGCTCGGCTACGACGGCTCCGACTTCGCCATGCAGGCCATGGACTGGGCGCTGGACGAGGCGGAGCTCCGCAAGCTGCCGCTGGTGCTCACGCACGCCTGGCAGTGGCCGTACGGGGAGGCCGAGGAGGAGGCCAAGGCCCATCTGCGCAAGGCGGCCGAGCACGTGCTGTGGCACGGCGCCGAGTGCGCCCGCTCCACCAGCTCCGGCGTGCGCGTCGAGACCGACCTGTACGAGGGGCCGCCCGCCCGGCGGCTGACCGAGCTGTCGGCCGGGGCCGAGCTGATCGTGGTCGGCACCCGCGGGCTCAGCGGCCTGCCGAAGGCCGTGGTCGGGTCGGTGGCCGGGTACGTCGCCGCCCACGCCGAGTGCCCGGTCGTCGTGGTGCGCGGCCCCGGCCCGCTGCCCGCCGCCGCCGAACCCGGCCCGGTCCTCGTCGCCGGCGGCACGCCCGTACCCGCCGTGCTGGACTTCGCCGCCCACGAGGCCGCGCTGCGGCAGCTCACCCTGGTCGCCGCCGGCGACACCGCCGCCTGGCGGGCCGCGCACCCCGGCGTCGAGGTGCGCGCCGAGCAGGGCGACCGGCACCCGACGCTCGTCGTCACCGGCCGGCAGGGGGCCGCGGCGGCGCTGGAGAACGCGCCGTGCCCGGTCGCCGTGGTACCGGCCGGGAACCAGGCCTGACCGAGCGTGACCAGGGGTAGACCCAGACGGCAGGCGTGAACTCCCACCTCCCAGGAGGCACCGACATGACAGCACGTACCGGGCGCGCCATGGTCCTGCTGATCGCGCTGGGGGTGGCCGCGGCGGGCTGCGGCGGCGAGCCGCGCCCGGAGTCGCCCTCCGCCACGCCGTCCGCGGCCGGCCCGCCCCCGTCGCCCTCGTCGTCCCCGTCGCCCGCATCGCCCTCGTCGCCCGCATCGTCCCCGTCGCCCGCATCGCCGCCTGAATCGTCCGGCTCGCCGCCGGGCACCCCTGAGCCCGCGCCGCGGGGCCGCGACCTGGTCGCCGGGCGTTACCAGCCGCTGTGGCCGTTCCGCACCCAGGCGGAGGCGGCCGGCTGGTCGAGGGCCAACCGCGCCGACGGCCGCGACGCCTGGCACCTCGACCCGGCCCGCACCGCGGTCCGCTTCGCCCGCGACCACCTGGGCTTCACCGAGATCGACCGCGCCGTCAAGACCGTGCGCGACGGCGTCCACGCCCGGGTGCACGTCGGCATGGCCACGGAGGAGGGCTCGCGCCCGCTCGTCGCGGCCGTCGTCCACCTGGTGCGCTACGGCCCGGGCGCGGACGCCCCCTGGGAGGTCGTCGGCACCGACGACAGCACCTTCTCCCTCACCACCCCGCGCTACGGGGCCTCCGTCGGCTCCCCGATGACCGTCGCCGGCCGGATCACCGGCGTGGACGAGAGCATCCGCGTCCAGGTGCGCCGCCCGGGCGGCGGCAAGGCGCTCGGCGAGCACTGCTGCGTCGGCGCGGGCGGCGAGAAGACCCCCTGGTCGGCCAAGGTCACCTTCACCCCCGTGCCCGGGACGGTGCTGACCGTCGTCGCCTCGACCGGCGGGCACGTCGCCTCGGTGGAGCGCTTCGCCGTCACGGCCGTGACCGTCGCGCCCTAGCAACACCCGCCCGGCCCCGGCCCGCACGGAGGTGTCATGAGCGACGTGGAAGACAGCCGCGCGGACGACGTGGACGACGCGGCCCCCGGGCCTGCGCCGGGTTCGCTCGCCGAGCTCGCCAGGCGCCACGGGCTGCGCCCCGCCGTCGCGCGGCCGAGCCTCACGGTGTACCTGCGCCAGCTCTGGCAGCGGCGGCACTTCATCCTGACCTACGCGACCTCGCGCAACGTCTCGAAGTACTCCGGTTCGGCGCTGGGGCAGCTGTGGCAGGTGCTCACGCCGCTGCTCAACGCGGCCATCTACTACGTCATGTTCGGGCTCATCCTGGGCGGCAGCCACGGGGTGCGCAACTACCCGGCGTTCCTGCTGACCGGCATGTTCGTGTTCACCTACACGCAGCGCACCGTCACCGCCGGGGCCAAGTCCGTCTCGGGGAACCTGTCGCTCATCCGGGCGCTGCACTTCCCGCGGGCGTCGCTGCCGCTGGCGTACGCGATCCAGGAGCTGCAGCAGCTCGCCGTCTCCATGGGCGTGCTGCTGGTGATCGTGCTGATCACCGGGGAGCCGATCACCTGGTTCTGGCTGGTGATCCCGGTGGTGCTGGTGCTGCAGACCATGTTCAACGTCGGGGCGGGGCTGGTCATGGCCCGGGTGGGGGCGTCCATGCGGGACCTCAACCAGCTCCTGCCGTTCGTCATGCGCACCTGGCTGTACGCGTCGGGGGTGTTCTTCGTCATCCACGACAAGGTCGTCAAGAGCGCGGGCTTCCCCGAGTGGGTGGCGACGGTGATGTACCTGAACCCGGCGGCGTCCTACATCGAGTTCATGCGCGACCTGCTCATCAGCCGGCACACGCCGCCCGAGCTGGTGTGGCTGTCGTGCCTGTGCTGGGCGGTGGCCGCGCTGGCCGGCGGGTTCTGGTACTTCTGGCGCGCCGAGGACCGCTACGGCCGCGGCTGACCACCGCTACCCGCGCGGGCGCTCAGATGCCGCCCCCGCCGCAGCCTCCTCCTCCGCAGCCGGAGTGCCCACCGCCACCGCCGCCGCAGCCGGAGTGCCCGCCACCGGTGTGCCCGCCCCCTGTGTCGCCGCCGCCGAAGCTGCCTCCGCCGTAGTCGGCGCCGCCGCCGCCGAACAGGCCGCCGAAGTCGAAGAACCCGCCGCCCCCCGAGCCGGCGTCGCCCGTGGCCGCGTCGCCGCCGATCGGGAACAACACGGGGGAGCCCCCGTACGACCCCCCGTACGACCCCCCGTACGACCCGTCGTGCGACCCGCCGTGCCCGGGCGCGCAGCACGCGGCGACCCTGCGGTTCCTGACCCGGGTGTCCAGCCGCAGGGTGTCGGCCAGCCGCCGGTCGGGCAGCCGGTCCGTGCCGTGCAGCGCCACCACGCGGACGTCGTCCGACGCCGACCACGCCCCGTCCGCCGGCTCCCCGTCCGCCGGTTCCCGGTCCGCCCGCGCGCCGTCCGCCCCGTCGCCGTTGGCGGGGCTGCGCGCGCCGGCCCGCTCCAGCGCCGCCCGGCCCGCCTGGGTGACCGGGTCGGCCAGGGCGCGGCGCAGCCAGAAGAAGCACGCGAACCCGGCCGGCACCACCGCCACCGCGACCAGCACGGCCCCCAGCGGCCCCCGGGCCAGCGCCTCGACGATCACCACCGGCACCGCCAGCAGAGCGAGGACGTACACGGCGTTCGCCCGCCGCCGGGCCCGGCTCCGCGCGCCCGGCGCCATCAGCAGGCCCTGCCGCCACAGCGGCGTGGCGAGCCGCGTCATCGCGTGGTCGGCCGCCACGCCGTGCCGTACCTGGGCCGTCGTCAGCCCGCCAGGGGCCGCCCGGACGTACTTGAGCACGGCCCGCTCGACCGGCCGCCCCTTGGCGGCCCGGAACCCCTGGACGGGCGTGACCACCCCTTCGCCCGACACCCGCACCCCGCCCTGCCCGACGAGCGAGACCAGGGCGGTGTTGACGACCCGGCGGGGGCCGCCCGCCAGGTACGCCGCCTCGTACACGCCGAGCGGCTGCTCCGCCTCCCGCCCGCGGACGGAGCGGGCCCGGAACAGCCCTGCCCGCGCCGCGGCCGCCGTCAACACGACCAGCGCGAAGAGCGCGACCGCCACCGTGTAGAAAACCCCGTTCATGGCGCCTCCTTGACGGAAAATCGCCGGAATACCTCTGTTGCTCACTTGACGTTCGCGCGGGAGACCGCGGTTCCCCCGCCGTTGTCAGAATGAGCAGAAGGCGGCCCGCCCGGGCGGGGCGGAATGATCGGGCGGACCCGGCGGGTTGCCGCAGGGGAACCCGTCACGCTGATGAGAGGAGCGCGCATTGAGCACGCACGCAGCCGGCCAGGGCAGGGTCCGCCAGCTTCGCCTGGTGGTCGAGGCCGAGGACTACGAGGCCGCGCTGGCCTTCTACCGGGACGTCCTGGGGCTGCCGGAGGAGGCCGCGTTCTCCACCGGGGACGACGCCCGGGTCGCGATCCTGGACGCCGGCCGGGCCACGTTGGAGATCGCCAACCCGGCGCAGAAGAAGATGATCGACGACGTGGAGGTGGGCCGCCAGGTCGCGCCCAAGCTGCGGGTGGCGTTCGAGGTGGACGACTCGCGCGGCACGACCGAGCGCCTGGTCGCGGCCGGCGCGACGGAGGTGGCGCCGCCCACCGTCACCCCGTGGCAGTCGCTGAACGCCCGCCTCGACGCCCCCGGCGGCCTGCACATCACCGTCTTCCAGGAGCTTCTCCCCTCTGAGGAGCGCCACGAACTGGACGGCTTCGCCACGGACGACACCCGCTGACGCGTCAGGGTCGCGCGCCGGACGACGCCCGCTGACGCCGCTGACGCCGCTGACGCGTCAGGGGGCGCGGCGGGCGTCGGCGTGGGCGGCCCAGGCCGCGTCCCAGGCGCGGTGACGCCGCTGGTCGAGCAGCCACCCGAACCCGGCGAACGCCGTACTCACGAGCACCGCCGCCACGATCCAGACGAGGATCCCCGTCACGACCGACGACGCCCTCAGCTCCGCGGGTCGCGGCGGCGCCGGCGCTGGCCATCCGTCGGGGCCGAGCCAGATCGGCACCGGCGTCCCGGCCTTGGCCAGGACGGGCGCGCGCACCGGCCCGGTGCGCCGCTCGCCGGCGGGCGTCGTCCACCGCGCCGTGGCGCTCTCACCCGCGACGACCACCCCGAACGACAGGTCCACGACGGGCACGTCGGTCAGCAGCGTCGCGGTCGCCCGCGCCCGCCCGGCCGGCTGCGCCCCCGACGCGTACGCCTGCCGCCCCGCCGCCACCGCCGGCCACACGCTCAGCAGCACCAGCAGCAGGGCCACCAGCATCCCGGCGCTCTCCAAACGGTCCGTACGCCGCCGCAGCGGATTGCCGTCGAACCGGTGCCTGCGCACCCACCACGCCACACGCTCCATCGCACCACCTTGCTCCCGGCGGGATCCTTCCAGGCAGAGTCCAAGGTCGCTCCGCACTGGGACTTTAGGCGCTCGGCGGCCACCACGGGGCCGGTTCGCGGCCGGTCAGGGGGCCGGTGCGCCGCGGACGGCTCACTTGGCGGCGGGCCTGGCCCGCACGTGGATACGCTCACCCTGCGGCCCGAACAGCGCCAGCACCTCGGCCGGCTCGGCGTCCGGCACGGTGAAGGCGTGCGGGGTGCGCGTGTCGAACTCGGCCGCCTCGCCCGGCTTCAGCAGCACCTCGTGCGGCCCGAGCAGCAGCCGCAGCCGCCCCGACAACACGTACAGCCACTCATACCCCTCGTGGACCTGCTGCTCCGGCTCGAACCCCGGCCACCCCGGCGGATAGATCTGCTTGATCGCCTGCAGCCCGCCGGGACGCCGGCTCAGCGGGATGAACGTCACGCCGTGCCGCTTCACCGGCCGCATGTGCACCCGCGGGTCGCCGGTCACCGGCGCGTCCACCAGCTCGTCGAGCTGCACCTGGTGGGCGCGGGCGAGCGGCAGCAGCAGCTCCAGGGTCGGCTTGCGCTGCCCCGACTCCAGCCGCGACAGCGTGCTGACCGAGATGCCGGTGCTCTTGGACAGGTCCGTCAGCGTCACCCCGCGCTCCTGCCGCAGCGCCCGCAGCCGCGGCCCCACCGCCTGCAGCACGTCGTTCACTTCCATACCCACAGCCTGCCACCAGCGCCCACCGCCTGCCGCCGCCCCCGGGGCCTTCCCGCGGCTCGCTCACCGGCCACCACCACGTTCCCGGAGTCATCGAGCAGCCCTCTGTCTCCCAATGGGCGGTTCAGCCGGTAGACGTAGGGCCGAGCGTCGAGATAAGCCGCCTCGATGCAATCGCCGCGGTCCCGTGCGGAATGTGCGATCCGTCGGATCACCACCGCCGTGCCGCTCTCGCTGATCGAGATTTCCGGACGAACATCCGGGGCCGAGCCGCAGGAACGTCCGGCGCCCATCCAGAGCGTGACGTCCGGACTGCCGGTACTCGCGGCCGCCTTGACGATCGCGGACGAAGGGCCGACCTCCCCGAGGCGCCAGAAGAACCGCGCAGGAAGGGCCGGCCATATCAACGCCCCGCCCTCGGCCAGGGCGAACCGCCAAGCCGGCAACGACACGAGACCGCGGTCCGAGGGGAACGCGCGCACCACGCCTTCGGCCCCGATCACCGCTCCCACCTGTGCCGGCGCGGGACGCCCGTCCATGTGCGAGCTCAATGCCCCGTACGCCTCCGTCGCGGACGTCAGCGGTGACGTGACGGCCCCATCGGGTAATGCGACCTCGGCTGTCATCCGGGCGCCACGGGGCAGGTCCGTCGCGAGTCGCACGCGAGTGACGACCTTCCTCGATTTCTCCACCATGGGGAGGCCGGTCAGGAGGACGAGCGGGCGCGGCCTCGCATGCACCGGGAAAGCGTCCCAGGAACGCAGAATCGCGAGCGGGTCCCGGTGCGCGGTGTTCTCGCCGACCAGGACGAAAGGCGCCACCGCGATCAGGAGAAGCGTGACCAGTGCTCTGCTCATGGAGACCGCCTTCCACGGAGAGTTTCCGGCATCACTGCTGTGACGCCCGGCCGGCAGTCGAGGTGCACGGACAGCGGCAGCATCGTGGCGGACCGGCGGGCGGCCGGGGGGCGGGTCAACGGGGGCTCAACACCTTCTCAACGCGGCCGCTCCTACCGTTCGGGCAACGAGATTCCGCACCAGAGGGGGAGCACATGCGTGACTTGCGAGTTCTGGCCGTCGCCGCGATGGTGGCCGGCGGTGTCCTGACCGTTGTCCCGCCCGCCGGCGCCGCCGCGCGGCAGGACGCCCGGCAGGTGTCGCGGGCCGAGGCCGCGGGGCCGATCAACTACTCGTGCGGCGCGCGGCTGCGGGTGACGCGCCAGGTGCCGAGGAGCACCTGGGAGCGGATGGCAGGGGCGCGGGGACGCCGCGGCGCGGTGCACCTGTACGCGGCCGGCGGCGTCTACCGGGGCCGCGACGTGTGGTGGGCGTACGGCACGGGCCTGCGCGCCGGCGACCGGGTCTCCATCGACTGGACCGACGACGGCGGCCGCACCTATCACGCCTGCCACGCGGTCGTGGGCAGGGGCGGGCGCAGCGCCACGTCGTTCGCGGTGGACGACCCGGGCGGCCGCAAGTTCCGGGCGTGCGTGAAGGCCGCGGGCAGGTGGTCGTGCACGCGCGGCTGGTGGCACACCAGGGCGTCCTAGGGCGGCCGGCGCGTGAGGGTGGCCGGCGGCGGGGTTCCCAGGACGGCCGGGGCGGCGGGGTTCCGGCGGGGCCGGGGACCCCGCCGCCGGGTGGCCGGTCGCTCAGCGGGTGAAGATGGCGCTGTGCAGGTCCACGGGGTTCGCGGCGTCGCCGGTGGTCACGCCGTACACGGCGGTGAAGGCGTCACCGGTCGAGACCAGGCCGGTGTAGTCGCCGAGCAGGCGTCCCACGCTGGTCAGGGGGACCTGGCGGGCGTCGAACGGGCCCTCGAGGTGCTGCTCGCGCCACGACCCGGCCTGCGTGCAGTCGCTCGCGCAGGTCACGGCCCACACGTCCGTCGGCAGGCCGGGGTCGGCGGTGTTGTTGCGGAAGTCGTAGTACGTGACCGCCACGGTGCCCGTACGGGACACGGCGACAGCCGGTACGGCGGCCGAGCCGGTGGGCGTCCTGTCCACCCGGATCGGGGCGGACCAGGTGCGCCCGCCGTCCGCCGAACGCGAGTAGGCCACGTGGAAGGTGCCGTCGGCGTCCTGGCTCGGCCAGGTGGCGTTGACCACGCGGGTGCCCGGCTGGGCCGCCAGCAGCGGCAGGGCGGCGTTCCTGATGGGGTCGCCCGAGTTGTCCGGGTCGGGGATGCGCGGGCCCACCGCCATCGGGGCGGGCACGTTCAGGGTCGGCGCGGACCAGGTCCGGCCGCCGTCCGTGGAGCGGATGACCTGGGTGAAGCCCTCGTCGGTCGTCTCGTGGTGCATGCCGATCAGCAGCGTGCCGTCCGGCAGCGCCACGAGCTGGGTGCCGATGACGCCGCTGTTGGCCGGCACGTCGAACACCTTGCTCGTGCTCCACGTACGCCCGTCGTCGGTCGACTTCGCCAGGTAGACCGGCTGGACCCAGTTCGGGGCCGTGTCGGTGGACTGGTCGTCGATGCGGTCCCAGACTGCGTAGACGACGCCCGGCCGGTAGGGGTCGGCGGTGACGCTCGGGCGGTCGTTGAAGAAGCGCACGTTGTCGTCGCGCTGGAGGGTGACCGGCGCGTCCCAGGTGCGGCCGCCGTCGCCGGACCTGGACACCAGGATGGCCGTCACGTCGCCGGCCCGGGACATCGACAGCGACGCCGCCACCGCCGCGCCCGACGGCGTGATGGTGACCCAGTGGTCGGTCGTGACGTCGTAGTCGCCGCCGTTGGCGGCCGTGCCGCCGTTGCAGCGCGAGAAGGCCGGCAGGCCGGCGGAGGTCTTCCAGGTCAGGCCGCGGTCCTCCGACACGGCGGTGACCGCGCCGTTGCTGCCGTACCGGTTCCAGCGGTCCTGCTGGAACACGGTGACCAGGTGCTGGGGGCGCCTCGGGTCCACCGCGAGCGCGGGCAGGACCTCGGTGTTGGGGTTGAGGACGTAGCCGTCGGGCGGGGTGCCGCCGCAGCCGGCGGGCAGCGGGCTGACGCCCGAGACCGGCCGCACGACGGCCGGCCTGGTGCCGGTGTCGTCCGCGGCGGCGGGCTGCGCGAGGGCGGTGGCGAGGAGGACGGCCGTTGCGGTTAACAGTGCTGCCCTGGGGCGTCGGATCACGAGCTGGTCCCTCGATCTCGTTGGGGTTCCTGATGGCCGGAGGAAGATTACAACGGCAAGATCAACCGCGTCCGCACAATGATCACAAATGTGCTCCTGGCTGGGCTTTCGCGACGCCGCCACCCTGACACTCTCCTCGACGGCGCGGCCCCTGCGTGGTCAGGTCGTGCGTCTCCGTGATCACCGGCCGGAGATGCGCTTTGCCGCTTTGGCAACGACATTTGTCAACTCGTCGCTCCATCCCGGACAGTGGCGCATCGAAGCGATGCGGAAGGAGACACACCTGTGAACGCGAAGTACGACGTGGTGGTGGTGGGCGGCGGGGCCGCCGGGCTGAGCGGGGCGCTGACCCTGGGACGGGCCCGCCGCAAGGTGCTCGTCGTGGACGCGGGCCGCCCGCGCAACGCGCCCGCCCAGGGCGTGCACGCCTTCCTGACCAGGGAGGGGACGCCGCCCCACGAGCTGCTGGCCACCGGCCGCGAGGAGGTCGCCGGGTACGGCGGCGAGATCGTCACCGGCACCGTGGTGGCCGCGGAACGCCTCGGCGGCGAGGACCCCGGACCGTTCCGGGTGACGCTGGCCGACGGCTCCGCGGTCGTGGCCGAGCGGCTGCTGCTGGCCACCGGGCTGGTGGACGAGCTGCCCGACGTGCCGGGGCTGGCCGAACGGTGGGGCAGGGACGTGCTGCACTGCCCGTACTGCCACGGGTGGGAGGTGCGCGACCGGCCCATCGCGGTGCTGTCGACCGGGCCGCTCGGGGTGCACCAGGCGCTGCTGTGGCGGCAGTGGAGCGACCGCGTGACGTTCGTCCTGCACGACGGACCCCGTCCGGACGAGGAGCAGCGCGAGAAGCTGGCCGCGCGCGGCGTGCGCGTGGTCGAGGAGCGGGTGTCCGGCCTGGAGATCACCGGCGACCGGCTGACCGGGGTGCGGCTGGCCGGGGGAGAGGTCGTCGCGTGCGAGGCGCTCGCCGTCGGCACCCGGATGAACGCGCGCGCCGACCTGCTGCCCGGCCTCGGGCTGGAGACCGAGGAACTGGTCATGGCCGGGCACGTCATCGGCACCCACGTGCCCGCCGACGCCACGGGCGCGACCCGGGTGCCGGGGGTGTGGGTGGCCGGCAACGCCGCCAGCGTGGCCGACCAGGTCATCGCCGCGGCGGCGGGCGCGGTGCGGGCGGCGGCGGCCATCAACGCGGACCTGATCGAGCAGGAGAGCCGCCGCGCCGTCGCCGCCCACCGCGCCGCCGCCGGCCATCAGGACGAGCCCCTGGGGAGCGGCCGCTCACCGCAGCACGACGTGCACCAGCACGACAGCGGTGGTCACGGTGGCCGAGGGGGGCACGGCGGTGGTGGCCGCTCCGAAGGCCCCGGCAGCGCCGGTGACGGCGACGGCGACGCGGAAGGCCACGGGCACGGCGGTCAAGGGCACGGGCACGGGCACGGGCAGGGTGCTTTCGAGGTGCCGGAGGGGATGTCGGCCGAGGAGTTCTGGAACGGCCGCTACGGCGAGCAGACGCGCATCTGGAGCGGCAACCCCAACCTGGCCCTCGTCCGCGAGGTGACCGGCCTGGCTCCTGGCCGCGCCCTCGACCTGGGCTGCGGCGAAGGCGCCGACGCGATCTGGCTGGCCGCGCGCGGCTGGCGGGTGACCGCCGCCGACATCTCCCAGGTGGCCCTCGACCGCGCCGCCGAGGAGGCCGTCCGGGCGGGCGTCGCCGGCCTCGTGGAGTGGCAGCGGCACGACCTGGCCGAGTCCTTCCCCGCGGGCTCCTACGACCTGGTGTCCGCCAGCTACCTGCACTCGCCGGTGGAGCTGCCCCGCGAGGAGATCCTGCGCGCCGCCGCCGCGGCCGTCGTCCCCGGCGGGGTACTGCTGATCACCGGGCACCTGGGGTGGCCGTCCTGGATGCAGGACGAGCCGCCGGTCGAGACGGCCTTCCCGACGCCGGGCGACGTCCTCGACGCCGTGAAGCTGGGCGAGCCCGAGTGGGAGGTGCTGACCTGCGAGGAGTTCACCCGCGAGCGCCCCGCCCCGGACGGCACGCCCGGCACCCACGTCGACTACGTCATCAAGGCCCGCCGGCGTCCCTGACCGGTCAGTCCGGGGCGCAGCGGGCGGGCTCGTACGGAAGTCCCCCGGATCTTGGGGCGAAGGACCCTTACCGGCTCCGCCGCCCCTGCCGAACCATGGGGGGTGTCCACTCAGGAGCCGGGGTGAGAACCCATGGGCATCACGGATCCGGTAGCACCGCCGCGCCTGACCGCGCCCGGGCTGCGTGCCCTGACCGACGTCCTCGCCGCGCACGACGCGGAGCAGCTCATCGACGGCCTGGTCGGCGTCGCGGCCGAGATCTGCGGCGCCGACCACGCGGGCCTGGTGGAGGTGGACGCGGTCCGGGGCGTGGCTCATTCGCTGCACGTGCGGACCCCTCCCGGCGACCCGCTCGGCGTGCTCAGGTGGCTGGAGTCGGGGGACGCGCTCGCCGCCCTGGCCGCCGGCGGCGACCCGGTGCGCCTGGACGCCGTGCGGTTCCGCGTGCTCAGCGTGCCCGTCCCGCTGAACACCCGGCACCAGGCGTCGCTGTGGGTGGCGGGCGGCGACTTCGACGACCACGACGAGGAGTTCCTCGTCAGGTTCGCGACGGCGGCCGGACGGATGCTGGAGGCCCACCGCGACCTGCAGGCTGCGGTGCGGCTGCTCCGCGCCGTCCAGGCGTTCGCCGTCCCCGGGGCCGCACCCGGCCTCCCGCCCGAGGAGGCCGTCCACGAAGGCAGCGGGCGCGAAGGGGGAGCAGATGTCGGCGACGAGGGAGAACGGCCGCCCGCCCGCGCCGGGCAGGCCGGGGACGAGCCGGTGGGCCGATCTCGCCGGCCCCCTCCACTATCTCGACTTCGGCGGCCCTGAGGCCGGCCCCGTCGTCGTCGCGGTGCACGGCCTCGGCGGCTCGGCGCTGAACTGGATCGCCGTCGCCCCCCTCCTGACCGGGACGTGCCGGCTGATCGCGCCGGACCTGGCCGGGCACGGCCTCACCCAGGCGCTCGGCCGCCCCACCACCGTGCCGGCGAACCGGGAGCTGCTGCACCGCTTCATCGAGCGGGTGCCGGGCGAGCCGGTGATCCTCATGGGCAACTCCATGGGCGGCATGATCTCCCTCATCGAGGCGGGCCTGTGCCCGCGCGCGGTGTCGGGGCTGGTGCTGCTGGACCCGGCCGCCGCGTTCGTGCCGGCGCTGCCGGACCCGCTGGTGGCGGCGGTGTTCATGGTGTACACGGCGCCGTGGTTCGGGACGGCGATGATGGCGCGCCGCCGGGCGCTGCCCGCCGAGACGGTCGTCCCGCTGATCCTGCGGCTGATCTGCGCCGACCCGGCCAAGGTGCCGCCCGAGGTCGTGCACGAGCACATCGAGCTGACCCGCCGCCGCGGCGAGCTCGGGCTGACGCACGTCGAACGCGACTTCGTGCACGCCGCCCGCTCCGTCGTCCGCACCGCGGGCGGCATGCCGGGCTCGGCCTACCGCCGGGCGATCCGGGCGGTGCGCGCGCCCGCGCTGGTCGTCCACGGCGAGCGGGACCGGCTGGTGCCGGCCGCCGCGTCCCGGGCGCTGGTCAGGAGCCACCCCTGGTGGGACCTGGTCGTGCTGCCCGGCGTCGGGCACGTCCCGCAGATGGAGGCCCCGCGCGAGACCGCCGCCGAGGTGCTGCGCTGGCTGGCCGCGCCCAAGGCCGCCGCCGCGGTCGCCGCCGCCACGCACGCGCTCTCCGGCGGCACACCAGGTCCAACGGCGACCAGCCCGTGACGAAGTGCCCTGTCCGGGCGGAACCGCTCGTCCGAGGCTGAAGGCGACATCCGCATCAGGACCGTGGAGATCGCCATGACCGACCATCTCAGCCCGCTCGACGCGGCGTTCCTGGACCTCGAGGACGAGGAGCCGGAGGTGTCCCTGGCGATCTCCTCCGTCGCCGTCCTCGAGGGGCCGCCGCCCACCCACGAGGAGTTCCTGGCCGCCATCCGGTCGCGGCTGCCGCTGGTGCCGCGCTACCGCCAGAAGCTCAAGGAGCTGCCGTTCGACCTCGGCTCGCCGCTCTGGGTGGACGACCCCGCTTTCGACCTCGAATACCACGTCCGCAGGGAACGGCTGGTCGCGCCCGGCGACGACGCCGCGCTGTGCGCGCGCATCGCCGACATCATGTCCCAGCGCCTGGACCGCGACCGGCCGCTCTGGGAGTACTGGGTGCTCGAAGGGCTGGCCGGCGGCCGGTGGGCGCTGGTGTCCAAGGTGCACCACTGCATGGTGGACGGCGTCTCCGGCACCCACCTCTACTACGTCGTCTTCGACGAGTCGCCCGAGGGCAGCGGCCCCATGCCGCCCGACGACTGGCGGCCGGTCCCGGCGCCGTCCACGCTGAGCCTGCTCGGCGGCGCGCTGCGCGACCTCGCGCTCAACCCGGTCGAGCAGGTCCGCATGGTCGGCCGGGCGCTGCGCGAGCCGAAGGAGACCGCCCGGCGGGTCGCCGAGACCGCGCGCGGGCTGGCCGGCCTGGCCGGCGCGCTGTGGCCCGCGGTCGCCTCGACGCTGACCGGCCCGATCGGCAGGCAGCGCAGGTACGCCGTCGCCCGCGCCGCGCTCCCCGAGGCGCTGGAGGCCAGGAAGCGGGCCGGCGTCAGCCTCAACGACCTGGTGCTGGCCGCGATCGCGGGCGGCTTCCGCACGCTGCTGCTGGGCCGCGGCGAGGAGCCGGACCCGCACGCCGTGCGCACGCTCGTGCCGGTGTCGGTGCGGGCCCGCGGCGAGGAGGGCATCTACGAGAACCGCATCTCGCTCATGCTCGCGTTCCTGCCCGTGCACCTCGCCGACCCCGTCGAACGGCTGCGCGCCGTCCACGACCACCTGGCCGAGCTGAAGGCCGGCATGGAGGCGCAGGCCGGCGAGGCGATGACCGCGCTCGCCAGGCACGAGCCGTTCCCGCCGGTCAACTGGGGGGTGCGGCTGGCCGCGCACCTGCCGCAGCGCAACGTCATCACCGTCACCACGAACGTCCCCGGCCCGCGCAAGCCGCTCTACCTGCTCGGCCGCCGCACGCTGGAGATCCTTCCGTACGTGCCCATCGCGACCCGGCTGCGCACCGGCGTGTCCATCTTCACCTACTGCGACCAGCTCACCTTCGGCGTGACCGGCGACTACGACCACGTTCCCGAGGTCCCCGAGCTGGCCGAGGCCATCGCCGCGGAGCTGCGCGCCCTCATCGCGGCCTACAAGCCGCCGGAGCCGCCGGAGCCGCCGCAGCCGTCGCAGCCCGCCGAGTCGTCGCAGCCCGCCGAGCCGCCGGAGGCCGCGGAGCCCCCCAGGCCCGCCCGGCGCGCGCCCGCGAAGCCGCGGCGGACCCCCGCCCCGCGGCGCCGCCCGCAACCCACCGGCTGAGCCGAGGAGTGCCCCCATGTTCAACCTCGCCGTCATCCTGCGCGAGTCCGCGCAGGCCGCGCCGGCCAAGCCCGCCATCCGCCACCCCGGCGGCGCCATCACCTACGCCGAGCTCGACGAGCTGTCCGACAGCGTGGCCGAAGGGCTCGCCACGCTCGGCGTGCGGCCCGGCCAGGCCGTCGGCCTGCAACTGCCCAACATCCCCCAGTTCGTGGTGTCGTACTTCGGCATCCTCAAGGTCGGCGCGGTCGTGGTGCCGCTCAGCCCCCTGCTGAAGGCCCGCGAGGTCGCCTACAGCCTGCGCGGCAGCGACGCCCGCGCGCTCATCACCTACGAGGCCGCCGCCAAGGAGGCCGCGCTCGGCGCGGAGGACGCCGGCGTCAAGGACGTGTTCGTGGTCGGCGCGCCCGCCCGCGACACCCGCCCGTTCACCGAGCTGCCCGTGCCCGTCACCGGGCGGCGGCCCCTCGCCGCCAGGGAGGGCTCCGACACCGCCGCGATCGTGTTCACCTCCGGCACCACCGGCCTGCCCAAGGGCGCGGAGCTGACGCACTTTCAGCTCTACATGAACGCCGACATCCCCGGCCGGCTCTTCGACGTCCGGCCCGAGGACGTCGTGCTGACGATCCTGCCGCTGTTCCACGTCTTCGGCCTGTCGTCCATCCTCGACGTGTGCGTGCGCTTCGGCTGCACGCTCTCGCTCGTGCCGCGCTTCGACGCCGAGGCGGCGCTCACGGCCATCGAGCGCGACCGGGCGACGATCTTCGAGGGCGTGCCCACGATGTTCGTGGCGCTGCTGGAGCATCCCGGCCTCGACGCCTTCGACCTGTCCTCGCTGCGCGTGGCCATCTCCGGCGGCGCCCCCATCCCGGCCCACGTCATGGACGCCTTCGAGCGGCGGTTCGGCGTCCTCATCCTGGAGGGGTACGGCCTGACCGAGACGGCCGCCACCACGACGTTCAACGTCAGCGCCGAGGAGCGGCGCGCCTACAGCGTCGGCAAGCCCATCTGGGGCACCGAGACGCAGATCTGGGACGAGCACGGCAACCGCCTGCCGCCCGGCCGCGAGCACATCGGCGAGCTGGTCACCCGCGGCTTCCACGTCATGAAGGGCTACTACCGCCGGCCCGAGGCCACCGCCGAGGTCATGACGGGCGGCTGGCTGCACACCGGCGACCTCGGCTACGAGGACGACGACGGCTTCTTCTTCATCGTGGACCGCAAGAAGGAGCTCATCATCCGCGGCGGCTACAACGTCTACCCGCGCGAGGTCGAGGAGGTCCTCTACACGCACCCGGCGGTCGCCGAGGCGGCCGTGATCGGCGTGCCGGACGCCCGGCTCGGCGAGGAGGTCGTGGCGTTCGTGACGCTGCACCCCGACGCGAGCGCCACGCCGGAGGAGCTGACCGCGTTCTGCCGCGACCGCATGGCCTCCTACAAGTACCCGCGCAGCGTCGAGGTGCGCGGCACGCTGCCGAAGCTGCCCAACGGCAAGATCGCCAAGCTGGAGCTGAAGCCGTCCCGCTGACCCCGCGCGCCCGTCCAGCCCCGCCGGCCCCCGGCGGGGCCGGAGGTGTCTCCACCTCCCGGGTGAACGCTCTTGACCAGCGCAAGTCGGGACGAAAGTCCCGGCGGCTAGGGCCGTCCGACGTCTGCTCAGCCCCCACGGGCCCGGCTTACGGTGCAGGAAGCTCGGCAACCCCTGCCCGACCCCGACCTTTCTAAGGAGGGCGAGCCATGGCAGATGGCCTCGACCTCGGAACACTCGACCTCATGCTCGACGCGGTGGACGACTTCGTCCACGCGGCCCTGCCCGAGGAACGCCGGCTGGAACTGGATCGCGACGACATCTGCCCCGAGGACACCGTCAGGGCGATGTGCGGCGACGACCTCGGCGTGCAGCTCGCCTTCGTCCCCGAGGAGTACGGCGGCATGGGCGGCGGCGCGTTCGACTCCTACCGCATCTGCGAGCGCCTGGCCCGCCTCGACCTCGGCGTCGCCACCGCCGTCTTCGCGACCTTCCTCGGCAGCGACCCGATCATGTTCGGCGGCACGCCCGAGCAGAAGGAGCGCTGGCTCGGCCGGGTCGCCAAGGAGGGCATCCTGTTCGCCTACGGCGCCACCGAGCCGGAGGCCGGCAGCGACCTCGGCGCGCTGCGCACCACCGCGACCCCCGTCGAGGGCGGCTACCGCGTCACCGGCCGCAAGCAGTGGATCAGCAACGGCTCCATCGCCGACGCGTACACGGTGCTGGCGCTGACGCCCGGCGGCCCCTCCTGGTTCGTCCTGGAGCGCGGCGCCGAAGGCTTCACCTCGGCCCCGCCGGAGGACAAGCACGGCATCCGCCTGTCCAACACCGCCGCGCTCTTCCTCGACGACGTCTTCGTCCCCGCCGAGAACCTGGTCGGCCTGGAGGAGGGCAAGGGCCTGGTCCAGGCGCAGAACGTCTTCGGCTACACCCGGCTCATGGTCGCGGCCTTCGGCCTCGGCGGCGGCTGGGAGGCCCTGGACCGGGCCCTCCGCTACTCCGCCGACCGCGTCCAGGCCGGCGGCACCCTGTCCACCAAGCAGGGCTACACCCACAAGCTGATCGTGCCGCACGCGGTGCGGCTGGAGGCCGCCCGCTCGTACATCGAGGAGACCGCCACCCGCATCGACGCGGGCGAGGGCTCGCTCAACACCGAGGGCGCGATCGCCAAGTACCTGGCCACCGAGGCCGGCAACGCCGCCGCCGACGCCGCCATCCAGGCGCACGGCGGCTACGGCTTCACCAAGCCGTACCTGGTGGAGAAGGTCAAGCGGGACGTGCGCATCACCACCATCTACGAAGGCACCTCCGAGATCATGGAGATGACCATCGCCAGGGACCGCTGGCAGCAGCACCTCAAGACCCGCGGCGGCTACTACGCCGACCTGGCCAAGAGCGTCGCCGCGCTGCCGCCCGAGACCGGCGCCGAGGCCGCGGGCCTCGCGCTCGAGTGCCTCGGCGCGGTCATGGAGACCTGCCGGGCCGAGCGCCTGACCCGCAACCAGCACGTGCTGTTCCGGCTCGGCGAGCTGATCGCCTACGCCGAGAGCGCCGGCAGCCTGGCCCGCCGCGCCGCCGACGCCCTCGCCGGCACCCTGCCCGAGAAGGCCGAGCGCCGCTTCGCCCCCGCCGCGCTCGCCGCCCTCGCCCGCGCCTTCGCCCGCGAGGCCGCGCTCAAGGTCGCCGAGGAGGGCCAGCGGTGGGTGGCCGGCGCGCTGCCCCCGACGGCCCCGCCCTACACCGGCCTCGACCCCGCCCTGCTGGAGCGGGTGCGGGCCGCGCAGCGGGGGCTGCTCGCCGACCTCGACCTCATCGCGGACGTGCTCTACGGCCGCGCCGACCTCTAGGACCGTGATGAACGACTTCACGCTCGAACCCATCGCCGTCGTGGGCGTCTCGGCCATCATGCCGGACGCCCCGGACGCCGCCGCCTTCTGGGCCAACGTGCGCGGCGGCCGGTACTCGATCTCCGACGTCCCGGTGGAGCGCTGGGACCCGGCGCTCTACTACGACCCGGACCCCAAGGCGCCCGACAAGACGTACTCGCGCATCGGCGGCTGGGTGCGCGAGTTCCCCTGGGACCCGCTGGGCTGGCGGCTCGCCGTGCCGCCCACCGTGGCGGCCCAGCTCGACGACGGCCAGAAGTGGGCGGTCAGCGCCTCGCGCGCCGCGCTGCTCGACGCCGGCTGGCCGGGCTGGCACGTCGACCCCGAACGGGTCGCGGTCGTCATCGGCAACGCGCTCGGCGGCGAGAAGCACTACCGCACCAGCTCGCGGATCGAGCTGCCCGAGTACTTACGGCGGCTGCGCGAGGCCCCGTCGTTCGCGGCGCTGCCGGAGGCGGTGCGCGCGGCCGTGCTGGAGGAGACCGCGACCTCGTTCCGCGCCGGGTGCCCGCCGGTGACGGAGGACACGATGCCGGGCGAGCTGGCCAACATCATCGCCGGGCGGGTGGCCAACCTGTTCAACTTCCGCGGCCCCAACTACATCACCGACGCCGCCTGCGCCTCCGCCCTCGCCGCCATGTCCGGCGCCGTGCGCGGCCTGCAGGCCCACGACTTCGACGCCGTCGTGGCCGGCGGCGTGGACCGCAACATGGGCGTGAACGCGTTCGTCAAGTTCTGCAAGATCGGCGCGCTGTCCGCCACCGGCACCCGGCCGTTCGACGCCGGCGCCGACGGGTTCGTGATGGGGGAGGGCGCCGCGCTGTTCGTGCTGCGGCGGCTCTCCGACGCCGAGCGGGACGGCGACCGGATCTACGCCGTGATCCGCGCGCTGGCCGGCTCCAGCGACGGCAGGGGCAAGGGCATCACCGCGCCCAACCCCGTCGGGCAGCGGCTGGCCGTCGAGCGCGCCTGGGCCGGGGCCGGGCTCGACCCCGCGCAGGCCACGCTCATCGAGGCGCACGGCACCTCCACCCGCGTCGGCGACGCCGCCGAGTTGTCGGCGCTCACCGAGGTCTTCCAGAAGGCCGGCGCCCGGCCGGGCTCGATCGCGCTCGGCTCGGTCAAGTCCAACATCGGCCACCTCAAGGCCGCCGCGGGAGCCGCCGGCCTGGTCAAGACGATCATGAGCCTGCACGACGGCGTGCTCGCGCCCAGCCTGCACGTCGAGCAGCCCAACCCCAACGTGGACTGGCCCGCGATCCCGTTCCGGGTCAACACCGAGCTGCGCGAGTGGGAACGGCCCGCGGGCGGCGTGCGCTGCGCCGGGGTGAGCGCGTTCGGGTTCGGCGGCACCAACTTCCACGCGGTCCTGGAGGAGTACGTGCCCGGCCGGCACCGCCCGCCGGACGCCTCCCGCGTCCACGCCACCGCCTGGGACAGCACCCGGCAGACCGCCTCCACCCCCGCCCCCGCCACCATCCCCGCCACCGCCACCGCCACCGCCACCGTCGCCGCCCCCGCCGGGGCGAAGGCGCCGCTGCGCGGGGCGGTCGTGGTCGGCGGGGCCGACGAGGCCGAGGTCATCGCCCGGCTGGAGCAGGTGCGCCCCACCGCCACCCCGCAGCCCCCCGACCCGGCGCTCGCCGCGGCCCCGATCCGCGTCGCCATCGACTACGCCGACCCCGCCGACCTGGCCGACAAGGCCGCCAAGGCGGTCACCGCCCTGCGCACCGGCAACCGGGCGATGTGGCGCATGCTGCGGGCCAAGGGCGTCTTCCTCGGCCGCGGCCCCGCCCCCAAGGTCGCCTTCCTCTACACCGGCCAGGGTTCCCAGTACGTGAACATGCTGCGCGACCTGCGCGAGCGCGAGCCCATCGTGGCCGCCGCGTTCGACGAGGCCGACCGCGTCATGGCGCCGCTGCTGGAGCGCCCGCTCACCTCGTACGTCTTCACCGAGGACACCGAGCAGGCCCGGCAGGCGCTGCTCCAGACCGAGATCACCCAGCCGGCGGTCCTCACCGTGGACGCCGCGCTCACCAGCCTGCTCGACGCCTACGGCGTGCGTCCCGACATGGTGATGGGCCACAGCCTCGGCGAGTACGGCGCCCTCGTGGCGGCCGGCTCCCTGACCTTCGCGGCCGCGCTGGAGGCGGTCAGCGCCCGCGGCCACGAGATGGCGAGCCTCGACCTCGCCGACAACGGCGCGATGGCCGCCGTCTTCGGCCCGCTGCCGGAGATCGAGCGCATCGTCGCCGAGGCCGGCGGCTACGTCGTCGTCGCCAACATCAACAGCACCTCCCAGGCCGTGGTCGGCGGCGCGACCGAGGCCGTGGAGGCGGTCGTGGCGCGCTTCCAGGAGGCGGGCCTGACCGCCACCCGGATCCCCGTCAGCCACGCCTTCCACACCTCGATCGTGGCGCCCGCCGGCGAGCCGCTGAAGGCCGTGCTGCGCCGCCTCGACATCCGCCCGCCGGTCAAGCCGATCGTGGCCAACGTCACCGGCCGCTTCTACCCGCCGGACGCCGACACCGCCACCATGCTCGACGTGCTCGGCCGCCAGGTCGCCTCGCCGGTGCAGTTCGTGACCGGCCTTCGCACCCTGTACGAGGCGGGCGCGCGGGTCTTCGTCGAGGTCGGGCCCAAGAAGGCGCTGCACGGCTTCGCCGAGGACGTGCTCGGCGCCGTCCACGACGACGTGCTCTCCCTCTACACCAACCACCCCAAGACGGGCGGCGTGGCCGCGTTCAACCAGGCGCTGTGCGGCCTCTACGCCGCCGGCCTGGCCTTCCCGCCCGCCCCCGCCCCCGCCACCGCGCCCGCGCCGGCGCCCACCCAGGCGGCCCCCCGGACGGCCACCCCCGCAACCCTGTCCGCCAACCCCCTGAGCCCCCCGAGGCGACCCATGACCACCGAGAACTACGCCCAGCTCGGCCGCCTGTTCGCGCAGACCCTGGAACAGGGCCTCGCGCTGTACGGCGGCCGGGCCGCGGGCGACGGCGCCCGGAGCACCGAGCCGGTCGTCGTGACCGGAGCCGCGCTCGGCCTGCCCGGCGTGGACCGGGTCTTCGACGACGACAACCTCGCCCGCATCCTCGCCGGCCAGCAGTTCATCGACGCGATCCCGCACCGCCTGCGCCGCGAGATGGTCGACCGCCACATCACCCGGCTGGTCAAGCGGGCCTCGGGCGACCCGACGTTCGAGACGATCGGCAGCGAGGCCGACGTGCTGAAGCTGGCCGGCCGGCACGCGCCGCTGGACGTCGTCGCCGAGTTCGGCGTCGACGAGGCCAGGGACGCCGCGCTCGACGTGGCCACCCGCCTGGCCGTCGGCGCCGGCTTCGACGCCCTGCGCGACGCCGGCGTCCCGCTCGTCATGCACTACAAGACGACCACGCTCGGCACCAGCCTCCCCGACCGGTGGGGGCTGCCCGAGGCGCTGCGCGACGAGACCGGCGTCATCTTCGCCTCCGCCTTCCCCGCCTACGACGCCTTCGCCGACGAGCTGAAGCGCTACTTCACCGACCGCGGCCGCCGCGAGCAGCTGCTCGCGCTGGAGGCCGTCCGCTCCCGCATGCGGCCCGACGAGCCCGCCGCCCCCGAGGTGGAGCGCCGCATCGCCGAGCTGCGCCACCTGCTCGACAGCGAGCCGTACGTCTTCGACCGGCGCTTCCTGTTCCGCTGCCTGTCGATGGGCCACTCCCAGTTCGCCGAGATCATCGGCGCGCGCGGCCCCAACACCCAGGTCAACGCCGCCTGTGCCAGCACCACCCAGGCCATGTGCCTGGCCGAGGACTGGATCAGGGCGGGCCGCTGCCGCCGCGTCGTCGTCATCAGCGCCGACGACGCCACCTCCGACACGCTGCTGCCGTGGATGGGCGCGGGCTTCCTGGCCTCCGGCGCCGCCGCCACCGACGACGTGGTGGAGGACGCCGCCACCCCGTTCGACCGCCGCAGGCACGGCATGATCGTCGGCATGGGGGCCGCCGCGATCGTGGTCGAGTCCGCCGAGGCCGCCCGCGAGCGCGGGCTGCAGCCGATCTGCGAGATGCTCGGCGCGGTCACCGCCAACAGCGCCTACCACGGCACCCGGCTCGACGTCGAGCACATCAGCCAGGTCATGGAGCAGGTGGTGCGGCAGGCCGAGGCCCGCGGCGCCGACCGGCACGCGCTCGCGTCCGAGACCGTGTTCGTCTCGCACGAGACCTACACGCCGGCCCGGGGCGGCAGCGCGGCGGCCGAGATCCACGCGCTGCGGTCGGCGTTCGGCGCGTCGGCCGGCTCCGTCGTCATCGCCAACACCAAGGGCTTCACCGGGCACGCCATGGGCGCCGGCATCGAGGACGTGGTGGCGATCAAGTCCGTGGAGACCGGCATCGTGCCGCCCGTCCCCAACTACAAGGAGCCCGACCCCGAGCTGGGCACGCTCAACCTCTCGACCGGCGGCGCCTACCCCGTCCGGTACGCGCTGCGCCTCGCGGCCGGGTTCGGCTCGCAGATCGCGATGACGCTGCTGCGCTGGACGCCCGTGCCCGACGGCCGCCACCGCGCGCCGAACGAGCTGGGCCACGCCTACCGGATCGTGGACCAGGGGCTCTGGCAGTCCTGGCTGGCGACGCTGGCGGGCCGGCCGGACGCGCGGCTGGAGGTCGTCCAGCGCCGGCTGCGCTTCGCCGACGTGGGCGCCCCGCCGCCCCGGACGGCCCCGACCCCGGCCCCCGCCCCCGTTACCGTCCCCGTCACCGTCACCGTCCCCGCCCCCGTCCCGGTTGCCGAGCCGGAGCCCGCGCTCGTCGCCGGGCCCGCGACGCCGGTGGCCGCGCCCGAAGCCCCGGCCGCGCCCGCCGACGACCTGGCCGGCGTCGTGGTCGAGATCGTCTCCGGCATGACCGGCTACCCGCCGGAGCTGCTGGAGCCGGACCTGGACCTGGAGGCCGACCTGGGCGTGGACACGGTCAAGCAGGCCGAGATCTTCGCCGCCGTCCGTGAGCGGTTCGACCTGGAGCGGGACCCGAACCTGCGGCTGCGCGACTTCCCGACGCTGAACCACGTCATCGGCTGGATCCGCGACCGCGTCGGCGCCCGCCAGGAGCCCGCCGCGCCACTGTCCGCGCCACTGTCCGGGCCGCCTGCCGAGCCCGCCGCCCAGCCGCCCGCCGAGCCGCAGGCCCCCGGCGACGAGATCCTCACGACCGCCGTCGGCATCGTCGCCGAGATGACCGGCTACCCGCCGGAGCTGCTGGAGCCGGACCTGGACCTGGAGGCCGACCTGGGCGTGGACACGGTCAAGCAGGCCGAGATCTTCGCCGCCGTCCGTGAGCGGTTCAGCCTGGAGCGGGACCCGAACCTGCGGCTGCGCGACTTCCCGACGCTGAACCACGTCATCGGCTGGATCCGCGACCGCGTCGGCGCCCGCCAGGAGCCCGCTCCCGCCGAGCAGCCCGCGCCGCAGGAGACCCAGGCGAAGGCCACCCCGGCCGCGGAGAGCGCGCCCGACGACCGCGCCTACCCCCGCCGCGTCCCCGTCCCCGTCCTGCGTCCCGCGCTCGACCGGTGCAAGCCCACCGGCGTCCCGCTGTCCGAGGGCACCAGGATCGTCGTCGGCGCCGACACCGGCGGCGTCGCCAAGGCCCTGACAGCCCGCCTGGCCAAACTCGGCTGCGACGTCCTCACCCTCGACCCGGCCGGCGACGCCGGCGAGCAGGCCGCCCGCCTGGACGCCTGGCGCTCCGACGGCCCCGTCCACGGCGTCTACTGGCTGGCCGCCCTCGACGAGGAGGGCCCCGCCGGCGCCCTGGACCTGCCCGCCTGGCGCGAGGCGCTGCGCCGCCGCGTCAAGAGCCTCTACCAGGTGCTGCACCGCGCCTACGAGCACACGCCGTTCCTCGTCGCCGGCACCCGCCTCGGCGGCCTCCACGGCTACGACGACGCCGGCGCGGCCCCCGGCGGGGTGATGGGCGGCGCGGTGACCGGGTTCGCCAAGGCCTACGCCCGCGAGGTCCCGAGCGCGCTGGTCAAGGCCGTCGACTTCCCCGCCGGCCGCAAGACCGCCGCCACCGCCGACACGCTCATCGAGGAGACCCTGCGCGACCCCGGCTGCGTCGAGGTCGGCCACGCCGACGGCCTGCGCTGGACGATCGGCCTGGCCGAGGCCCCGTTCCCCGCCGAAGGGGAGGGGGAGGGCGGCCTCGCCCTCGGGCCCGAGACCGTGTTCCTCGTCACCGGCGCGGCCGGCGGCATCGTCTCGGCGATCACCGCCGACCTGGCCCGCGCCTCCTCGGGCGTGTTCCACCTGCTCGACCTGACCCCGGAACCCGACCCCGACGACCCCGAGCTGCGCAGGTACGCCACCGACCGCGAGGGGTTCAAGGCCGACGTGGTGGTCCGGCTCAAGCAGCGCGGCGAGCGGCCCACCCCCGTCCTCATCGAGCGGGAGCTGGCCCACTACGAGCGGCTGCAGGCCGCGCAGGCCGCCATCGAGGCCGTCAGGAACGCCGGCGGCACCGCCCGCTACCACTGCGTCGACCTCACCGACCCCGACGCGGTCGCCCGGGTCGTGGACGCGGTCCGCGCCGAGAACGGCCGCGTGGACGTGCTGCTGCACGCCGCCGGGCTGGAGATCAGCCGGTCGCTGGCCGACAAGCAGCCCAAGGAGTTCGACCTGGTCCTCGACGTCAAGGCGGACGGCTGGTTCAACCTGCTGCACGCCGCCGGCGACCTGCCGATCGGGGCCACCGTGGTGTTCAGCTCGGTCGCCGGACGCTTCGGCAACGCCGGGCAGGCCGACTACAGCGCCGCCAACGACCTGCTGTGCAAGGCGAGCAGCGCCATGCGCCGGGCCCGTCCCGGCACCCGCGCCCTCGCCCTCGACTGGACCGCCTGGGGCGGCATCGGCATGGCGACCCGCGGCTCCATCCCCAAGATCATGGAGCTGGCCGGGATCGAGATGCTGACCCCCGCCACCGGCGTGCCGTGGATCCGGCGCGAGCTGACCTCCTCCGGCTACCGCGGCGAGGTCGTCGTGGCCGGGGCGCTCGGCGTCCTCGCCGCGGAACGCGACGCGACCGGCGGCCTCGACCCCGCCGCCGTGCCCGCCGGCGGCGTCATGACCGAGACGGCCGAGGGGTACGGCGTGCACACCGGCCTGGTCGTGCGCACCACGCTCGACCCGCGCCGGCAGCCGTTCCTCGACCACCACCGCATCGACGGGACCGCGGTCCTGCCGGGCGTCATGGGCGTGGAGGCGTTCGCCGAGGCCGCGCGCCTGGCCGCCCCCGGCTGGCCGGTGGTGGCCGTCGAGGACGTCGACTTCCTCGCGCCGCTGAAGTTCTACAAGGACGAGCCGCGCACCCTGACCGTCCGCGCGACGGTCACCCGCGACGGCGCCGACCTGCTGGCTCGCTGCGCCCTGGAGGCCGAGCGCACGCTGCCCGGCGCCGCCGGGCCGCAGCGCACCGTGCACTTCACCGGCACCGTCCGCCTCTCCCACGAGGAGCGCAAGCCCGAGGGCCACGCCCGCGCCGAGGAGCCCGGCCTGACGATGCCGCCCGCCGACGTCTACACGCTGTTCTTCCACGGCCCCGCCTACCGCGTCGTCGCGGCGGCCTGGGGCCGGGACGGCGCCGGCGCGGCCCGCATGGCCGACGACCTGCCGCCCTCCCAGGACCCGCCCGACCGGCCGACGGTCACCCCGCCGCGCCTGGTCGAGCTCTGCTTCCAGACCGCCGGCCTGGCCCAGGCCGCCCGCGACGGCGTCCTCGCCCTGCCCGCCCACGTGGACCGGATCGTGCTGCCGGCCGCCGGGGGCGCCGCGGGCGGCCTCCAGGCCGTGGTGACGCCCGCGGGCGGCGGCTACGACTGCGCGGTGCTCGGCGGCGAGGGCGAGGTGCTGGTCCGCGTGGACGGCTACCGCGGCGTCCCGCTCCCCGGCGAGCTGCCGGAGCCGACCCGCGGCTCCCTGGCCCCCCTCACCGGCGCTCCTCTCCCCGGGACGGACGGCTGACATGACGTCCGCCGCGAACCCCGCGCCCATCCAGCGGCTGGCCGTCGTCAACCGCGGCGAGCCCGCCACCCGGGTGCTCGACGCCGTCGCGGAGCTCAACCGCGACGGCGCCGCCCCCCGGATCACCACCATCGTGCTGCACACCGACCTCGACGCCGGCGCCTGGTACGCCCGCATGGCCGACGAGGCCGTCTCCCTCGGCCCCGCCACCTACGTGGACCCCGAGGACGGCCACCGCAAGTCCGTCTACCTCGACGAGGACCGCGTCATGGCCGCCGTCCTGCGGGCCCGCGCGGACGCCGTCTGGGTCGGGTGGGGCTTCCTGGCCGAGCACGCCTCCTTCGCCCGGCGCTGCGAGGAGGCCGGCGTCACGTTCGTCGGCCCGAGCAGCGCCACCATCCGGCTGCTCGGCGACAAGATCGCGGCCAAGATGCTGGCCGAGAAGGCCGACGTGCCGGTCGTGCCGTGGAGCGAGGGCCCGGTGATCGACACCGCGGACGCGCTCCAGCACGCCGAACGGCTCGGCTACCCCGTCGTCATCAAGGCCGCGGCGGGCGGCGGCGGGCGCGGCATCCGGGTCGTGCGCGAGCCGGGCGAGCTGGGGGCGGCGCTGGCCGCCTCCCGCTCGGAGGCGGAGTCCGCCTTCGGCGACCCGGCCGTGTTCATCGAGCGGCTGGTGCCCCGCGCCCGGCACGTCGAGGTCCAGGTGATCGCCGACACCCACGGCGGCACCTGGGCGGTCGGCGTGCGCGACTGCAGCATCCAGCGGCGCAACCAGAAGGTCATCGAGGAGTCCGCCTCCACCGCGCTGACCCCGCGCACCGAGCGGGCCGTGCGCGAGGCCGCGGTCCGGCTGGCCCGCGCCGCGGGCTACCACAACGCCGGCACCGTCGAGTTCCTGGTCGAGCCGGGCACCGGACGCCACCTGTTCATGGAGGTCAACACCCGCCTGCAGGTCGAGCACCCGGTCACCGAGGAGACCGCGGGCGTCGACCTGGTCAAGCTGCAGCTCCGCGTGGCCATGGGCGGCCACCTGGAGGGCGAGCCGCCGCCGTCGCGTGGCCACGCCGTCGAGGCCCGGCTGTGCGCCGAGGACCCCGAGCAGGGCTTCGCGCCCGCGCCGGGACGCGTCGTCGTCTGGCGGCCGCCCGCCGGGCCCGGCATCCGCGTGGACGCCGGCGTCGCCGAGGGCGACGTGGTGCTGCCCGAGTTCGACTCGATGATCGCCAAGATCGTGGCCTGGGGCCGCGACCGCGACGAGGCCATGGCCCGGCTGCGGCGCGCCCTGGCCGCCACCCGCGTGGTGATCGACGGCGGCACCAGCAACCGCGCGTTCCTGCTGTCGCTGCTGGCCCGCGACGAGGTGCGCCAGGGCACCGCCGACAACCGGTGGCTGGATCGGCTCACCGCCGGCGGCGGCCACCTGGCCGACCCCGACCCGGTGGCCGTGGTGCAGGCGGCGGCCGAGGCGTACGACGCCGACCACGCCGCCGAGCTGGCCGCCTTCCACGAGGCCGCCGGCCGGGGCCGGCCCGAGGTGCCCGAGGAGGTCGGCCACCGCGCCCGGCTGCGCTACCGGGGAGTCCCCTACGACCTGCGGGTGTTCCGCACCGGGCCCGAGGAGTACCGCGTCGACACGGCCGAGGGGCCGGTGCACGTCGGCGTGGAACGGCTCGGCCCGTACGAGCGCCGCCTGTCCCTCGGCGGGCGCCGCTTCCGGGTGCAGGTCACCGCGCAGGGCCCGTCCTACCTCGTGGAGGTGGAGCGGGACGGCGAGTGGGGCAGCCACCGCGTCTTCCGCGACGACGGCGGCGTCGTGCACGCCGCCTTCCCCGCCTTCGTGGTGAAGGTGGCCGTCGCGCCCGGCGACCGGGTGGCCGAGGGCGACCCCCTGGTCGTGCTGGAGAGCATGAAGATGGAGTCGGTGCTGGCCGCGCCGTTCGGCGGCGAGGTGGCGAGCGTCGAGGTCGCCGTCAACACGCAGGTCGTCACCGGGCAGCCGCTGCTGCGCATCCGCGAGGTCACCGCGGGCGGCGGCGAGCGCGACGGCGTGGTCGGCTTCGCCGGCCTGCGCGCCGCCGAGGCCGGGACGCCCCGCTGCGCCGCCGTCTACGCTGCGCTGCGCGGCTGCCTGCTCGGCTTCGACCTCGACCCGGGCGAGATCGCCCAGCGCGAGCTGGAACGCGCGCTGCCGCCCGACGACCCCGAGCTGCTGGCCTGCGAGGAGTCCTTCCTCGACCTGTTCGCCGACGTCAGCGGCCTGTCCCGGCCGCTGCCCGAGCCCGAGGAGCCCGAGGGCGCCGCCGCGCAGGAGTACGTCCTGTCCTACCTGCAGTGGCTCGACCCCGACCGGGCCGGCCTGCCGCCCAGCTTCGTGCGCCGGCTGCGCCGCGTCCTGGCCCGCTACGGCGTGCCCGACCTGACCCGCACGCCGCGGCTGGAGGAGGCCGTGGCGTGGATGTTCCGCTCCTTCCGCCGCGCCCGCGACCTGGTGCCGGCCGTCGCGGCCGTGCTGGAGCGGCGGCTGCGGCACCGCGACGTCCTCACCCCCGGCCCCGAGCTGCGCGACCTGCTGGACCGGCTGGCCACGGCCGCGCAGGTCCGCCACCCGGTGGTCGCCGACCTGGCCAGGGACGTGCGCTTCCACTACTTCGACGAGCCGCAGCACGAGCGGGCCCTCGCCGCCGTGTACGCCGAGATGGAGGCCCACCTCGACGACCTGGCCGCCGAGCCGGACCGGCCCGACCGCGACGACCTCATCGACCGGCTCGTGTGGTGCCCGCAGCCGATGCGCGCCCCGCTGCTGGCCCGCTGGCAGAGCGGCGGCGACCGGCTGCGCCGCGACGTCCTGGAGATCTACGTCCGGCGCTTCTACCGCACCCGGCTGCTGGAGCGGCTCGGCGCGGCCGAGGTCGCCGGGCACCTGCTGGGCATCGCCGACTACGTCCACGAGGGCGTGCCGTACCACCTGGTGGTGGCCTACACGCCGCTCGCGGCGGCCCGCGAGGCGTGCGCCGCGATCGCCGAGCACCTGGCCGGCAGCGAGCCGCGCCGGCGGGTCATCGCCGAGCTGATGACCTGGAACCCCGGCGAGCGGCCCGACGCCGCCACCATGCAGGAGAACGTCGCCGCGCTGCTGCGCGGCGTGCGCCTCGGCCGGGACGTCGAGCGCATGTGCGTCACCGTCACCAGCGAGCGCGGCGGCGGCCCCGAGCACCACCGCACCCAGCACTTCGCCTACCGCCCCGCCCCCGGCGGGCACTGGGAGGAGGAGCCGCTCTACCGCAACCTGCACCCCATGATCGCCGAACGCGCCGAGCTGTGGCGGCTGTCCAACTTCGAGCTGGAACGCCTCCGCTCCGCCGAGGACGTCTACCTCTTCCGCGGCGTCGCCAAGGACAACCCGGCCGACGTGCGGCTGTTCGCGATCGGCGAGGTCCGCGACCTCACGCCGGTCCGCGACGACAGCGGCCGCGTCGTCTCGCTGCCCCGCCTGGAACGGATGGGCCTGCAGGCCCTCGCCGCCATGCGCGAGGCCCTGGCCGGCCTCCCGCCCGAACGGCGGCCGCAGTCCAACCGGATCGTGCTCTACGTCCGGCCGCCGTTCGACGTGCCGGAGGAGGTCTGGCCCGGCCTGGTGCGGCCGTTCGCCACGCTGGCGATCGGCGTCGGCCTGGAGAAGGTGCTGCTGCGGGTGCGCAAACCGGACCAGGAGCCGGTGGTGCTCACCATCGACGGGCTCGACGAGGACCACATCACGGTCCGCGAGGGCCCCTACGGGCACGAACCCATCCGGCCGCTCACCGAGTACCGGCGCAAGGTGCTGCGGGCCCGCCGGTTCGGCGCGCCCTACCCGTACGAGATCGTCCGCATGCTGGCCCCCGGCGAGGGCACGCCCGGCGGCTTCCCGCCCGGCAGCTTCACCGAGCACGACCTGGACGAGCACGGCCGGCTCCGCCCGGTCGCCCGCCCCGAGGGCGGCAACAGCGCCAACCTCGTCGTCGGCGTCACCGTCAACCGCACCGCCAAGGTCCCCGAGGGCATGAGCCGGGTGACCATCCTCGGCGACCCCACCCGCAGCCTCGGCGCGCTGGCCGAGCCCGAGTGCCGCCGCATCATCGCGGCCCTCGACCTGGCCGAGCGGATGCGGGTGCCGGTCGAGTGGTTCGCGCTGTCGTCCGGGGCGCGCATCGCCATGGACAGCGGCACCGAGAACATGGACTGGATCGCCGCCGTGCTGCGCCGCCTCATCGAGTTCACGCAGGCCGGCGGCGAGGTCAACGTGATCGTCACCGGCGTCAACGTCGGCGCGCAGCCGTACTGGAACGCCGAGGCGACCATGCTCATGCACACCCGCGGCATCCTCGTCATGGTGGCCGGCAGCGCCATGGTGCTGACCGGCAAGCAGGCGCTGGACTTCTCCGGCGGCGTCTCCGCCGACGACAACACCGGCATCGGCGGCTACGAGCGCATCATGGGCCCGAACGGCCAGGCCCAGTACGGCGCCGCCTCCCTCGCCGAGGCCTGCCGCCTGCTGCTGCGCCACTACGAGCACACCTACGTGGTGCCCGGCGAGCGCTACCCGCGCCGCCGCCCCACCGCGGACCCGGCCGGCCGGGACGTGCGCGAGTCGCCGCACCGCGGCCCCGGCTTCGCCACCCTCGGCGAGGTGTTCTCCGCCGAGCGCAACGCCGAGCGCAAGAAGCCGTTCGACATCCGCTCGGTCATGCGCGCCGTCTGCGACGCCGACGCCGAGCCGCTGGAGCGGTGGTCGCGCTGGCGCGACGCCGAGGTGGCCGTCGTCTGGGACGGGCACGTCGGCGGCGTCCCGGTGTGCCTCATCGGGCTGGAGTCCACGCCGCAGGCCCGGCACGGCTTCGTGCCCGCCGACGGGCCGCCCGCCTGGAGCGCCGGCACGCTGTTCCCGCAGTCCTCCCGCAAGGTGGCCCGCGCGATCAACGCCGCCAGCGGCAACCGGCCGGTCGTGGTGCTGGCGAACCTGTCCGGCTTCGACGGCTCGCCCGAGTCGATGCGGCGCTGGCAGCTCGAGTACGGCGCGGAGATCGGCCGGGCGGTCACCAACTTCCGCGGGCCGATCGTGTTCACCGTCGTCTCCCGCTACCACGGCGGGGCGTTCGTGGTCTTCTCCAAGCGGCTCAACCCGCGCCTGGAGATCGCCGCCGTGGAGGGCTCGTACGCCTCCGTCATCGGCGGCGCGCCCGCGGCGGCCGTGGTCTTCGTCCGCGAGGTGCGGGCCCGCACCGAACGCGACCCCCGCGTGGTGGCCGTCCGCGAGTCCGGGCCGCGCTCCCGCCTGCACGAGATCGTGGAGGAGGTGCGCGCCGAGAAGCTGCGCGAGGTGGCGGCCGAGTTCGACGCCGTGCACAGCATCCAGCGGGCGCAGGCGGTGGGCTCGGTGGACCACGTCATCCCGGCCGAGCGGCTGCGGCCGTACATCGTGGACGCCCTCGAACGCGGCATGGCGACCTGATGGCCGACGACGCGCTGAGGTGGCTGGCCCGCGGGGAGGAACACCTCCCCGCGGGCCCCGCCGACTGGCTGTCGCCCGCCGAGGCCGCCCGCGCCGCCGGGATGCGCTTCGCCAAGCGCCGCGTCGAGTTCCTGGTCGCCCGCTGGACGGCCAAGGAGGCGATGCGCCTGCTCTACCCGGCGGAACCGGCCGAGCTGGAGGTCCGCCACCACCCGACCGGCGCGCCGGAGGCGTACCTGCGCGGCCGCCCCCTGCCCGTCGGCATCTCCCTGACCGACCGCGCCGGCTGGGCGGTGTGCCTGCTCGGCCTCGACCCGGGCGCGGTCGGCTGCGACCTGGAGCTGGTCGAGCCCCGCACGCCCGGCTTCGTCGCCGACTACTTCACCCCCGCAGAGCGCGCCGCCATCGGCGCCGACCCGGCCCTGCTGCCCAACCTGCTGTGGTCGGCCAAGGAGAGCGCCCTGAAGGTCCTGCGCACCGGCCTGCGCCGCGACACCCGCTCGGTCGAGGTCACCCTCGGCGACCGGACCTGCGACGGGTGGCACGCACTGACCGTGCGGGCGGTGGAGGGGACGGTCATGCCCGGCTGGTGGCGCCGCTACGGCGACTTCGTCCTCACCGTCGCCACCGCCCGCCCAGCGCCCCCGCCCGAGCCGCTGGAGGACCCGCCCGCCCTGTCCTCGGCGATCCCGGCGCACTCCTGGCTGTCCCGCCCGCTGACGGAGCGACCCCGCTGACGTGGCGACCCCGCTGACGTGGCGACCGCCCCCGGGGACGACTCCCCGGGGGCGGTCCGCGCGGCTCCTCAGGTGACCTCGGGCACCATCTCGATCGCGCCCGCCGGGCACTCCGCCACGCACAGCCCGCAGCCCTTGCAGAAGTCGAGGTCGACGGCGAAGCGCAGCCCCGGGCCGAGCTTGACGATCGCGTTGTCCGGGCAGACGCCGTAGCAGTTGTCGCACTCGAAGCAGTTGCCGCACGACAGGCAGCGGCGCGCCTCGAACAGCGCCGTCGACTCCTCCAGGCCGCCCTCGACCTCGTCGAAGGTGCTGATCCTGCGTGCCACGTCCAGCTTGGGCCGCACCGTGGCCGGCGCGTCGCTGTAGTACCAGGTGTTGAGCAGGTCGAAGTCGGCGAGCCCGTGCCTGGGCGGCGGCTCGTACGCGCCGCCGCGCAGCCAGGCGTCGATGTGCCGGGCGGCCTTCTTGCCGTGTCCGACCGCCACCGTGACCGTGCGCTCGGCGGGCACCATGTCGCCGCCGGCGAAGACGCCCGGGCAGCCGGTCATCATGTTCGGGCCGACCTTGACCACCCCGTCCGCGACCTCGATGCCGGGCAGCCCCGACAGCAGCGTGAGGTCCGCCTCCTGGCCGAGGGCCAGCACCACCGAGTCGGCGGCCAGCTCCTCGTACTCGCCGGTCGGCTGCGGGAAGCCGGTCTCGTCCAGCCGCATCTTCTCGATCGTGATGCGGCCGCCGTCGGCGTGCGCGATCGTGGACAGCCACTTCATCCGCACGCCCTCCTCGGCGGCCTCCGTCACCTCCACGTCGTGGGCCGGCATGCGGTCGCGGGTGCGCCGGTAGACGACGACCGCGTCGGCGGCGCCGAGGCGCTTGGCGGTGCGGGCGGCGTCCATGGCGGTGTTGCCGCCGCCGTACACGACGACCCGGCGGCCCAGCAGCGGCGCGCCGGCGTCGCCCTCCATGCCGCGCAGCACCGACACCGCGTCGAGGATGCGGGCCGAGTCGCCGGCCGGGATGTAGGCGCGCTTGCCGATGTGCGCGCCGACCGCGAGGAAGGCGGCGTCGTAGCCGCGCATCGCGGCCGGCAGGTCGGTGATCGTGCGGTTCAGCTCCAGCGTGACGCCCATGGCGGTGATGCGGCCGATCTCGGCGTCCAGGATCTCGCGGGGCAGCCGGTAGCGGGGGATGCCGAAACGCATCATGCCGCCGGCCGCCGACCCGGAGTCGGCGACCGTCACCCGGTGGCCGAGCAGCGTCAGGTGGTAGGCGGCCGACAGCCCGGCGGGCCCGGCGCCGACCACGAGCACCCGCTTGCCGGACGGCGGGGCCTCGACCGGCATCGTCCAGCCGTTCCTGATCGCCTCGTCGCCGAGGAAACGCTCCACCGAGTTGACGCCGACGGCCTCGTCCAGCTTGCCGCGGTTGCAGGCGGTCTCGCACGGGCGGTAGCAGACCCGGCCCATGATCGCGGGGAACGGGTTGTCACGCATGACCTGCCGCCAGGCCGCCTCGTACGACGGCTCCTCGGCCAGCGACAGCCACTGCTGGATGTTCTCCCCGGCGGGGCAGGCGTTGTTGCACGGCGGCAGCCGGTCCAGGTACACGGGCCGCTCGGTGCGCCAGGCCCCGGTCTTGTTCGCCAGGCTCGACCCGACGCCCAGTGTGATCGCGAACGGTTTGTCGTCCATGTCAGCCCACCTGTCAGTCGACCAGGCCGAAGCGGCGGATGTTGCGGTCCGCCGACGCCTGGATGCGCGCGATCACCTCGGTCTGCGGCGGGTCGCCGAACAGGTGCCGGTAGCGGCCCTGCAGCCTCAGGTAGTCGTCGACCGGCACCCTTCGCCGGATCTTGGTCACGTCCGTCACCTCGCCGCGCTCGGCCTCGAAGACGGGGAACAGGCCGGACTCGGTGGCGAGCCTCGCCACCCGGATCGTGTCGCACGCCTCGGTCACCCAGCCCAGCGGGCAGGGCACGAGGATGTGCAGGTAGCGGGCGCCGCGCAGCTCCATCGCCCGCCGCACCTTGTACTCCAGGTCGCGCAGGTCGGCGACGGTCGCGGTGGCCACGTACGGGATCTCGTGCGCCATCGCGATCATCGGCACGTTCTTGCCCTGCCCGAACGCGTTGCCCGGCACCGGCGTCGTGCTGGTGCGGGCGGCCGGGGGAGTGGCGCCCGAGCGCTGCACCCCGGTGTTCATGTACGCCTGGTTGTCGTAGCAGATGTAGAGCACGTCGTCGTCGCGCTCGAACATGCCCGACAGGCACGCGAAGCCGATGTCCACCGTGCCGCCGTCGCCGCCCTGCCCGACCACCCGCACGTCGGTGATCCCCTTGGCCCTGAGCGCGGCGGCGACGCCGGAGGCGACCGCGGGCGCGTTGCCGAACAACGAGTGGATCCACGGCACCTGCCAGGACGTCTCCGGGTACGGCGTGGAGAACACCTCCAGGCACCCGGTCGCGTTGACGGCCACCAGCCGGCCGCCGGAGGCGCTGATCGCGGCGTCGATGGCGTACCGCGCGCCCAGCGCCTCCCCGCAGCCGCGGCAGGCCCGGTGGCCGGAGGTCAGCGAGTTGCGCCGCTCCATGCCGGCCTGCACGGCCCGCTGCTCGATCGGCAGCAGCCGGTTGCCCACGGCGAAGCTGCCCACCTGGTAGAACTTGGTCCGTTGCGCGGGCATGTCAGTTACCTCCGGCCAGATCGCGCAGCATGTTCTCGGCGGCGGGCCCCGACCTGCGGCGCTCCGCCGACCGAGCCAGCTCCCTGCCGACCAGCTCGCGGTCGAGGTCGAGGAACGTCAGCGGCTCCGGCTCGGCGGCCAGCACGCGGTGCAGCGCGGCCTTGGTGACCGGCCGCCCGCCGAGCCCGGCCACGACGGTGGCGATGGCGGCCTCCGGCAGCGCGGTGCGCACGTCGGCCGAGACGATCCCGCCGACGCCGACGGAGAAGGCCCGCTCCAGCACCACGATCCGGCGGGCCCGGCCGAGCAGCTCGCGCACCGCGGCGAACGGGAAGGGCCGGAACGTGGTCAGCGCCGCCACCCCGATCCGCCGTCCCTGCCCGCGCAGCTCGTCCACGACGTCCTTGACGGTGCCGAGCACCGACCCGAGCGCCAGCACCACCGTGTCGGCGTCCTGGACCCGGTAGCCGCGCACCAGTCCGCCCGAACGGCGGCCGAAGGCGTCCTCGAAGGAGCGGGCGATCGCCGGGATGCGGTCGAGCGCCTGCAGGTGGCGGGCGTGCAGCAGGTAGCGGACCTCGGTGAACGCCTCCGGCCCGACCATCGCGCCGATGGAGACCGGGTCGCCCGGGTCGAGGACCTGGCGCGGCTCGTACGGCGGCAGGAACGCGTCGACCCGCTCGCGGGCGGGCAGGTCCACCCGCTCGAAGGCGTGCGTCAGCACGAAGCCGTCCATGCACACCATGACCGGCAGCGACAGCTCCTCGGCCAGCGCGTACGCCTGCACGTGCAGGTCCGCGGCCTCCTGGTTGGTCTCGGCGTAGAGCTGGATCCAGCCGGAGTCGCGCTGCGACATCGAGTCGCTGTGGTCGTTCCAGATGTTGATGGGCGCGCCGATCGCCCGGTTCGCGACGGTCATCACGATCGGCAGCCCGAGCCCGGAGGCGTTGAACAGCGCCTCGGTCATGTAGAGCAGGCCCTGGCTGGCGGTCGCGGTGTAGACCCGCGCCCCGGCGGCCGACGCGCCGATGCACGCCGACATGGCGGCGAACTCCGACTCCACGTTCAGGTACTCGCACGGCGTCAGCTTCTTCGCCGACACCAGCCGGCTGAGCGCCTCCACGATGTGCGTCTGCGGCGAGATCGGGTACGCGCACACGACCTCGGGCCGGCACGCGGCGACCGCCTCGGCCACCGCCTGCGACCCCTCGATCTGCCTAAGCACGGGCGGCCTCCTCCAGCTGGGCCTTCAGGTGGGCGTGGGCCTCACCGGCCGCGGCGACGTTCGCCTCGGCCACCGGGCCCGGGAAGGTGGCGCGGACGGCCGCGCACACCGACTCCAGCGACAGCACCCCGGTGAGCGCGCAGAACGCGCCGAGCAGCGCCGCGTTGGGGACCGGCTTGCCGACGTGGCGCAGCGCGATCTCCGTGGCGGGCACGCAGACGCCGCGCACCCCCAGCTCCTCCGGGCCCTTGGCGGTGTTGATCAGCACGTGGCCGCCGGGCCGCAGCCCGGCGAACACGTCGATCTGCCGCAGCAGGGTGACGTCCTGGACGATGACGCAGTCCGGCTCGACGATCGGCTCGCGGACCCGGATCTCCTGGTCGGAGATCCGGCAGTACGACACGACGGGCGCGCCGGTCCGCTCGGAGCCGAACGTCGGGAACGCCTGGGCGTGCCGGCCCTCGAGGAAGGCCGCGACGGACAACATCTCGGCCGCCGTCACCACGCCCTGGCCACCCCGGCCGTGAATACGCGTCTGGAACACCATGACTCAGGTGTAGTCCGGTCCCGCCGCCCGCTGGAGGGCCGAACGTCCCGCCGGAGAGGACCTTCGGCCCTCTCTGCCGCGGCGCGCGTGGCGGAGTCTCGGAGGGAGAGCGGACCTGGAATCGAGGTGTGTGGCAGATGCGCCGCATAGGGATCGTCAAGGAGAGCGCCCCGGGTGAGCGCCGCGTCGCGATCACCCCGGACTCGGTGGCGCACCTGCGCGCCGCGGGGCTGGAGGTGCTGGTCGAGACGCGCGCCGGGGAGGCCGCGTTCTTCCCCGACAGCATGTACGGGCAGGCGGGCGCCGAGATCGTCGACGCGGACGAGCTGTACGCCCGGGCCGACATCGTCGCCTGCGTGGACCGCCCGCCGGCCGCGCGGCTGCGTCCCGGCACGTTCGTGGTCGGCCTGCTGCGTCCCGACCCCGCGTACCTGGCGGAGCTGGCCGCCCGCGGCGTGACCGCCGCCAGCCTGGACCGGGTGCCGCGCACGATCAGCGCCGCCCAGCCCATGGACGCCGTCACCTCGCAGGAGAACGTGGCCGGCTACCGCGCCGCCGTCGTGGCCGCGCACGCCTACGAGCGGTTCTTCCCGCTGCTGGTCACCGCCGCCGGCACCGCCCGGCCGGCCAAGGTGCTGGTGCTCGGCGCCGGCGTGGCCGGGCTGGCCGCGATCGGCACCGCCCGCCGCCTCGGCGCGGTCGTCACCGGCTACGACGTGCGGCCCGCGGCCCGCGAGGAGATCGCCTCCCTCGGCGCGAACGTCCTGGACCTGCACGGCGAGGGCGGCGAGGGCGAGGGCGGCTACGCCAGGGCCCAGACCGACGAGCAGCAGCAGGCCGAGCAGGACGAGCTGGCCGCGCAGATCGGCCGCCAGGACGTCGTCATCACCACCGCCCGCGTTCCCGGCCGCCGCCCGCCGCTGCTGGTCACCGAGGCCGCGGTCAAGCAGCTGCGGCCCGGCTCGGTGATCGTCGACCTGGCCGCCGGCCCGCTCGGCGGCAACGTCGAGGGCTCCAGGCCGGACGAGACCGTCGTCACCGGCGACGGCGTCACCGTGATCGGCGCGGGCAACCTGCCCGCCACGATGCCGGCCGCCGCCTCCACCGCCTACGCCCACAACGTGCGCGCCTTCCTCGGCCACGTGCTGCGCGACGGCGAGCTCGCCCTCGACCCCGCCGACGAGATCCAGCGCGCCGTGATCGTCGCGGGACTGCCCGGGGGTGCGGCGTGAGCACGCAGTTCCTCGCCGACCTGAGCGTGTTCGTGCTCAGCCTGCTGGTCGGCTTCGAGGTCATCGGCAAGGTGCCGACGACGCTCCACACGCCGCTGATGTCGGCGGCCAACTCGGTGCACGGCATCGTCCTGGCCGGCGCGCTGATCATCGCCCTGGCCGCGGACGGCGTCCTCGGGTACGCGCTGGTGTTCGTCACCGCCGCCTTCGCCGCCGCGAACGTCGTGGGCGGCTACGTCGTCACCGACCGGATGCTGGAGATGTTCCGGCCGCGGAAGGACGCCTCATGACCGCCTTCGACGCCACGGTCCGGCTGGTGTACCTGGCCGTGGCCGCCACGTTCGTGATCGGCCTGCACCTGATGAACTCGCCGGTCACCGCCCGCCGCGGCAACCTGCTGTCCGCCGGCGCGATGACGGTGGCCGTCGCGGCCACGCTCGTCGTGCTCGTGCACGCCGGCAGCGTCCGGCCGTGGGCGTGGCTCGCGCTGGCCGCCGGGGCGGCGCTCGGCGCCGGGGCCGGGCTGCTCATGGCCCGGCGGGTCGCGATGACCGCGATGCCCGAGCTGGTCAGCCTGTTCAACGCGGTCGGCGGCGGCGCGGCGGCGCTCATCGGCGTGCAGGACTTCACCGGCCGCGGCGGCTCGCTGCCGATCGCGCTGGACGTGCTGATCGGCGGCGTCACGTTCTCCGGCTCGCTGATCGCCTCCGGCAAGCTGCACGGCGTGGTGCCGGGCCGGCCGCTGGTCTTCCCCGGCGCGCGCCCGCTCACCGCCGTGCTCGCGCTGGTCATGGTGGCCGCGTCGGTGCTGCTGGTGGCCGGGGTCGCCGAGGGCTGGGCGCTGGTGGCGCTCGCGGCCGGCGCGCTCGGCTTCGGCGTGACGATGGTGCTGCCGATCGGCGGCGCGGACATGCCGGTGGTGATCTCGCTGCTGAACGCCTTCACCGGCACCGCCGTGGCGATGGCCGGGTTCGCGCTCGGCAACGGCATGCTGATCACGGCGGGCGCGCTCGTCGGCGCCTCCGGCGCGATCCTCACCAAGCTCATGGCCGACGCGATGAACCGCTCCATTGCCAACATCGTCGCGGGCGGCTTCGGCACCGGCGACTCCGCCCCGGCGCTGACGGGCGGCGGCGGCCGGGTCCGTTCGCTGTCGGCCGACGACGCCGCGATCCAGCTCGCCTACGCCGCCCGCGTCGTGGTCGTGCCCGGCTACGGCCTGGCCGCCGCGCAGGCGCAGCACCAGCTCCGCGAGCTGGCCGAGCTGCTGGAGCAGCGCGGCGTGCGGGTGTCCTACGCCGTGCACCCGGTGGCCGGGCGCATGCCGGGCCACATGAACGTGCTGCTGGCCGAGGCGGGCGTCCCGTACGACCAGCTCGCCGACATGGACGAGGCCAACGCCGCCATGCCGCAGACCGACGTCGCGCTCGTCGTGGGCGCCAACGACGTGGTCAACCCGGCCGCCCGCCGTCCCGGCACCGCCGTGTCCGGCATGCCGATCATCGACGCCGACAAGGCGCGCAGCGTCATCGTCATCAAGCGCTCCATGGGGCACGGCTACGCCGGCATCGACAACGAGCTGTACACCGACGCCAGGACCGGCATGTACTTCGCCGACGCCAAGAAGGCCCTGGCGGAGCTGACCGCCGCGGTGAAGGTGCTGGTCGGCTGAGCCGCCCCGCCGCCGGCCGCCCACAGCGCGATCCGGTGCTCGCGCGGGGTCAGCACCCCGGCGGGACCGGCGGGACCGGCGGCCAGGGCGGGCGTGCGCGCCCCCTCGCAGGCCCCGGCCCACCGCGCCGCGTGCAGGCCGACCGCCAGCGCCTGCGCCGCCGTCGCGCCGGCCCCGGTGCGCCGCGCCCGCCTGCGCGGCCGCCTCGGCCGCGGCCAGGACGGCGCCGAGCCCGGCGAACGCGGCCACCACGGCGTCGAGGCCGGCGCCGTCGCGGCCGGCCAGCGCGGTGGCGTGCCGCAGGCACAGCCCCGGCAGCGGCCCGTCGAGCGCGGCGGCCCGCTCTGTGGCCCGCTCTGTGAGCCGCGGCAGCGCCCATCAGCCTGGCCCGTCGCGCCGCCGCCTCGCTGATGTCCAGCGCCCCGTCCAGGTCGTGCCCGGCCGCCGCCGCGCTGTCGAGGGAGAAGTTCAGCAGCGCCAGGCAGCATGGCCGCGTGCCAGGCCGCCGCCTGCTCCTCGGCCTCGGCGAAACGCGCCGCCGAACTGCAGCGCGTAGATCGCGCCGAGCGCCGGGAGGCCCCGCAGCCACGGGTGGACCGCGGCGTGCGCGTCCAGCATCGCCGGCGCCGCCTCGGCCGTCAGCCGCAGGCCGGGTCAGGAACTCCTCGGCCGCCTCGGGCGCGCCGCTGGAGGTCACCAGGGGCCGGCCTCCTCGCCGGCGGGGATGTTGCGCAGGCCCGCGTAGGCCTCCTTGGCGGTCATCTCGCCGTCCAGCACCCGCCCGATGGTCCGGCAGATGGGCAGCTCCAGCCCCAGCCGGTCGCCGAGCTCCACGGCGACCTGGGTGGTGCGCACCCCTTCGGCCACCATGACCATCTCGTCCAGGATGTCGGGCAGCGCCCGGCCCTTGCCCAGCTCCTCGCCGACGTGGCGGTTGCGGCTCTGCTGGCTCAGGCAGGTCGCCATCAGGTCGCCGAGCCCGGTCAGGCCGGCGAACGTGGCCGCCCGGCCGCCCATCGCCACGCCGAGCTGGGTGAGCTCGGCGAGGCCGCGGGTGATGACCGCGGCCCGGGTGTTGTCGCCGACGGCCAGTCCCTCGGCCATGCCGGCCGCGATGGCGATGACGTTCTTCAGCGCGCCGCCCAGCTCGCACCCGGCCACGTCGCCGTTGGTGTAGACGCGCAGCAGGCCGCGTTGCAGGATCTCCTGCAGCGTCTTGGCCACGGTGGCGTTCTCGGTGGCGATGACGGTGGCGGCGGCCTTGCCGGACAGGATCTCCTTGGCCAGGTTGGGGCCGGTGAGCGCGGCCGGCGGGTGGCCCGGCAGCACCTGCTCGACCACCTGCGTCATGCGCAGGTGGGAGCCCTGCTCCAGGCCCTTGGCCAGGCTGACGACCGGGATCCACGGCGGCACGTGGTCGCGGATCCCGTCCAGCACCGCCCGGAAGGCGTGCGTCGGGATGCCGATCACCAGGACCTGCGCGCGCTCGGTCGCCTCGACCAGGTCGCCGGTGGCCCGCAGCGTGTCGGGCAGCGTGTGACCCGGCAGGAACAGGCCGTTGTGATGCTTGTCGCTGATCTCCTCGGCCAGGCCGGGCTCGCGGGCCCACACGAGGGTGTCGTGCCGCTTGGACAGCAGCGCGGCCATCGTGGTGCCCCAGGATCCGGCGCCGAGAACGCTGATTCTCATACCTGCCATCACAGTCCCCTCATCGCTGGTGTGAAGGGCCGGAGGTCCCGCGGGGCGGCCTCCTTCAGCCGCGGGAGCGGGGACTTTCGCCCGTGTCCCGGACGGCGGCCCGGTGCTGCTCTTGAGGTACGCCGTCCCGTGCGCGGAGGTGAGGGAGATGGCACTGTCGGCCGAGCGCAAGCATCAGATCGGCACCGCCCTGGTGTGGGTGGCCATGTGGACCGGGACCGGGCTCATCCTGCGCGGTCACGGCGACGAGTTCGGGAGCATGATCCCCCTGCTGGCGGCGGGCAGCTTCGTCGGCCTGGCCCTGCCGGGGCACCAGGGGATGCGGGCGTACCTGATCGGGACGCTCACCGTGTGGGCGGCCCTGCTGGTGGCCACCGCGATCGTGTTGTCCGGCACGGCGTTCCTCGGGCCGATGATGGCGCTGCTCGCGGCCGGCGCCGCCTACTTCGTGCTCGTCGTGCCGATCTACCTGATCATCTCGTGGCCGGGCCGGGCCGACGGGGACCGGCACTGACCCGGCCGCCCGTCAGGCGGTGGCGGCGAGCCGCTGCTCGTCCGCCGGATCGGGCCGGCGTTCCGGCTCCTGGCGCCCCTCCATGAGCCCTTCCATCGCGCGTACCAGGGCGAGGTTCGCCGCGTTCAGCGTGCGTACCTGCTCCTCCAGCTCGGAGAGCCGTTTCTTCACCGCCAGCAGCTCGACGTCGAGTGCCGGCGACTCCATGAGCATGCGACCGCCAACCATGATCGGTTCACCTCCGCGAACGGGGACATCATGATGGTCGCCGGGCGGCAGGGCCGGGGGGTAGCGGCGAAGGGCTTGATTTACCGGGACTTGTGGCACTTTTGCCACAAGCTGATCTACATCGTAAAGATGTCTGGTTTGTCAAGCGCCCGGAGCCGCCCGGTAAGCCGTGCCCTTTCCCTCAAGACGGGCACTCGAAACCTCCGCGGCCAGGAAAGCCGACTCTCCCGGGCGCAGCGTGAGCCCGCCCAGCCGGGCCTCGCCCTCGACGCACACCACGATCTGCGGCACGCCGCCGGGCAGCTCGTGCGCGCGCTCGCCGGCCAGCTCGTGGCGGGCCAGGGCGAACTCCGGCGCCGGCGGCAGGTAGCGGCTCTCGCCGGGGCCGCCGGGCTCGGCCGGGACCCGGTGCGGCTCGCCCGGTGTGAAGGCGACCACCCGCATCAGCTCGGGCACGTCGACGTGCTTGCCGGTCAGGCCGCAGCGCAGCACGTTGTCGGAGTTGGCCATGATCTCGACGCCGACGCCGCCGAGATAGGCGTGCGGGACGCCCGCCCCCAGGTAGAGGGCCTCGCCGGGCGCGAGGTCCACGTGGTGCAGCAGCAGGGCGGCGGTCACCCCCCGGTCACCCGGGCAGGCGCGGGCGACCTCCGCGTACGGCGCCAGCTCAGGCTCGGCGGCGGCGGCCAGCAGCGCCCGCTCGACCTGCTCGCGGAGCGGCGCGGCGGCGTCGTCCAGCATCTGCGCGAAGACCGCGCGCAGGGCCGCGCCGGGCTCCTCGCCCCGCAGCGTCTCGATCCAGGGCCGCAGGCCGGGCACGCCGAGCCGGTCGAGCAGCGCCGCGGTCGCGGCGGGGGAGCGGAAGCCGCACAACCCGTGGAACGGCGTGAGCGCGCACACCATCTCGGGCTTGTGCGAGTCGTCCTTGTACGTGCGCTCGCGGGCGTCGAGCGGGACGCCGCGCGCGTTCTCCGCCGCGAACCCCGCCCGCGCCTGCTCCGCGCTCGGGTGCACCTGCAACGACAGCGGCCGCGCGACGGCCAGCACCTTGAGCAGGTACGGCAGCCGCCCGCCGAAGCGCCCCGCGGTGGCGGGGCCGAGCGCGGCGGCCGGGTCGGCGGCGATGACGGCGTCGAGCGGCACCCCGCCGACCGTGGAGGGCGCGCCGGGGTGGGCGCCCATCCACAGCTCGGCCTGCGGCTGCCCGGTGGGCTCGGTGCCGAACAGTTCGGGCAGGGCGGTCACCGAGCCCCAGTCGTAGGGACGGATGGTGGTCGCCAGGCGCAGCGGGGCACGCAGATCGGGCTGAGGCACGGGGAAAGGCTACCGCGCCCGCCCCCGGCGGCCCGCTCGCGCCCGCCTGCCGGGCCCCCTGCCGGACCCCCGCCCGTGCCCGCCTATCGGGCGCGCGGCCCGAGGACGGCCGGCATCGTGCGGGTGCTGTTGCCGAGCAGCGTGTCGATCTGCCGCAGCTCCTCGCGCGGCGCCGCTGCCCTGATCCGCGGGAACGCCGTGAACAGGGCCCGCAGCGCGATTTCGCCCTCCAGCCGGGCCAGCGGCGCGCCGAGGCAGAAGTGCGGCCCGTGCCCGAAGGCCAGGTGCGAGGCCGGCGGGTCGGTGACGTCGAAGCGGTCGGCGTCCTCGCCGAACTGCTCCGGGTCGCGCCCGGAGGAGGCGAAGCAGGCCAGCACGGCCTCCCCGGCCCGCAGGTGCACGCCGTCGATCTCGACGTCCCGCTTGGCGTACCGGAACGGGAAGTAGGCGATCGGCGAGTCCCAGCGCAGCGTCTCCTCCACCGCCGCCGTGAACGGGCACCGCCCCGAGCTGACCAGGCCGAGCTGGCCCGGCGTGTGCAGCAGGGCGCCGATGGCGTTGGTGATGAGGTTGACGGTCGTCACGTGCCCGGCGATGAACAGCAGGTCGATGGTGGCGAACAGCTCGTCCTCCGACAGCTTGCCGCCGTCCTGCTCGCGCAGCGTGATCAGGTCGGTGATGATGTCCTCGCCGGGCGAGCGGCGCCGCTCCTCGATGATGTCGTGCAGCAGGGCGTGCAGCTCCTCCCGCACCCGCGGCGTGTCCTCCAGGCTGCGGCTGACGTGCGCGACGGCGTCGGTCAGCTCGTGCAGCCGGTCCTGGTGCGCCGCCGGGATGCCGATCATCTCGGAGATGACGTCGCGCGGCAGCGGGTAGGCGAAGGAGGCCCGCAGGTCCACCGGCTCGTCCGGCGGCAGCGCGGCCAGCTCGTCGATGAGCGTGGCGGTCAGCGCCTCGATCTTCGGCCGCAGCCCCTGCACCCGGCGCGGCGTGAAGCCCGCGGCGAGCGGGGCGCGCAGCCGCCGGTGGTCCTCGCCGTCGGCGTTCAGCATGGAGATGTCGGTGACGATGCGGTCGATCGCGGTGCCGGGCGGCAGCGTGGAACGCTCCAAAGGGTCCCAGTACTGGATCTCCCTCGTCAGGTCGGGATGGGTCAGGACGGTCATCAGGGTCGCGTACCGGGTCGCCGCCCAGGCGTCCACGCCCTCGGCGGTCACGGGCACGAGCGGCCCGGCCGCGCGCAGCCGGTCGTTGTCGGCGTGCGGGTCCTGCGCGGCGGGGTCGATGATGAAGCGCACGAGCTCGGTCATGGGTCATCCCGTTCGTTGTCTGCCGACCGCGAACGCGGTCACGTCGATGCCGGGGTCCTGGTCGAGGTAGAGGTCGCGGACGAGTTCGCCGGCCGCCGGGGCGTTGCACAGGCCGTGGCCGGAGAAGCCGGTGGCGTACAGGAACGCCGGCGGCCCCGGCCGGTGGCCGATGAAGGCGCACTTGTCCGGGCTGGCGTCGCGCAGGCCCGTGACGGCCGGGTGCAGGGCCAGCTCCGCCAGCCCCGGGTACGTCACCGCGAACTGCTCGGCCACCTCGCGCCGCCACGCCTCCCGGTCCGGCCCCGGGTACCCCTTGCCGACCAGCAGCCGGTCGCCGCGGGTGCGCGACAGCAGGCCGCTGGAGGCGTGCAGGGTGCACGGGATGTCCGGGGTGCCGGGCGGCAGCGGGTCGGTGACCAGCAGCTCCTGCTCGATCGGCTCGGTCATCGGCAGGTCCACGCCCGCGCTGCGGACGAGGGCGGGCGACCAGGCGCCCGCGGCGCAGATGACCGCCTCGGCCGTCAGCTCGCCGCCGTCCTCGGTGAACACCCGCCCGGTCGCCGAGTCGATCCTGGTGACCGGGCAGTCCGTGCGCAGCGTGGCGCCGGCCCGCCGGGCCGCCTCGGCGTAGGCGGTGACGATGGCGGTGGTGTCGGAGACGTACGCCTGCGGCGACCAGGCGGCGGCCAGCAGCGGCAGGTCGCCGATGAGCGGGTTGCGCTCCCTGGCCTCCTCCGGGTCGATGAGCCGCACGTCCACGCCGGCCTTCCGCTGCGCGGGCAGGTCGGCCTCGAACGCGGCGACCTGCTCGGGCTCGGAGAACAGGACCAGGTAGCCGACCTGCCGCATCGGCAGGTCGGCCCCCGGGCGCGCCCGGAAGCCCCGGTAGGCCTCCAGGCTGCGCACGGCCAGCGCCGAGCTGACGGGGTTGCCGGCGAAGTACGACCGGACCACGTCGGCGGTGGCGCGCGAGGCGCCGGAGCCGAGCGCGCCGCGTTCCAGCAGCGTCGTCTCGACCCCGGCCTCCGCGAGATGGTAGGCGATCGACAGGCCGATGACGCCGCCGCCGATCACCGCCACACGCGTGTCACTCATGCGTGGGCCTCCACGCGGCGCAGGCTGTCGCCGGCCTGCCACGGGAACAGGTGGAGGTTCCACCCGCCCAGCGTGTTGCAGTAGAGGGCCATGTGGGCCATCGCCGACATGAAGTCGACGTGGTCGTTGAGGCGGTCGAGGTTGTCCATGAGCCGCCGGGTGAAGCCCCACAGCGTGTCCAGGCCGCAGTAGCCGAGGAACTCCGCCGGGGTGTGGGCCAGCAGCCGGGTCATCTGCCGCAGCCAGGGCATCGGCATGCCCTCGATCGCGGCCCGGACCAGGCCGCCGTAGCAGCTGTAGCCGAGCGGGCGGGTCTCGCCGTTGACGAACAGCAGCGTGGTCAGGACCGTCTCGTAGCTTCCCGCGCGGGAGGCGATGCGGCCCTCGTGCAGGTCCACCAGCTCCTGCGGCGGCGTGAGCCAGATGCGCTCGGTCTCGGCGTGCACGTCCGAGATGAGCGCGTTGACCTGCGGGTCGCCGACGGGGAGCCGGGGCAGCCGGTCGGCGGTGACGCCGGCCTCGCCGGCCCTGCGCACCTCGGCGACGAGCGGCTCCTTGGTGGTGTAGACGGACCGCCAGACCTCGCGGCCCGCCTCGATCAGGGCGTCCAGGTGCTCAGGGAGGACCTGGCCGATCGGTGTGGCGGTCATGGGCTCGGTGAGCTCGCCGTACTTGATGCCGAGATGCTGCAGTCGCGAGCAGAACAGGGTCCCGTCGGGGACGGTGCGCCGGTCCACGCGGTGCTCCGCGGGCGCGTGCAGCAGCGAGTGGACCGGTGCGACGTGGTACAGGTGATGGCCGGCGACCAGGGCGTGGCCCTGCAGGCTGCGGTACGGCAGCGCGTCCCAGAAGCACTGGGCGAGGGCCGGGTTCCGCTGGTCGAGTTCGGCGGCCACGGTGATCCCGAGGCCGGGCCAGGCTATTTCCACGAGCTTCTCGTTCACAATTCGTCACTCTACTGTCACGAAATGTGCCAATTCGGGCGGGGGTAGCCCTTTGACCAGGGCATGACCGCCCCTGGAGGATTCAGCGACGCCCAGCTCCGGGCGTCCAGAGTGGGGCCGCGCGGTGCTTCTCGCGCAGGTTGTGCCCGGCCTGGTACGCGCGTCCCCGGCTCTTCACCCGCTCGCCCCGGAAGGGACGAAAGTCCGTCCATTTCGTTCCCTTAGCCTCCGTTACTGGCGGGTATCCCCCTGCTGTGCTGGGTGGGTGGCGACCCTCTGCCCGAGTCGCCTGCCGAGAGGAGCGCCCCTGTGAAGCACCTGCTGCGCATCGCCGGCCTGGACCGGCACGAGCTCGGCTACCTGCTCGACCGCGCCGACCGCTTCAAGGCGCATCCCCTCGCCGCGCCCGGCCTGCTGCGCGGCCGCACCGTCCTGATGTACTTCGCCCGCCCCTCGCTCCGCACCCGCGTCGCGATCGAGACCGCCGTCGCCCGGCTGGGCGGGGTGCCGCTCACCGTCGGCCCCGCCGAGCTGCGGCTCGGCCGCGGCGAGCGGCTGGGCGACACGGCCCGGGTGATCGGCTCGTACGCGGCCGTCGTGGTGCTGCGGACCTTCGACGACGCCGAGGTCGTCAGGTTCGCCCAGGCGGCGCACGTACCGGTGATCAACGCCCTGACCGACGGGCACCACCCGCTCCAGGCGCTCGCCGACCTGATGACGCTCCGCGAGCACGTCGGCGACCTGCGGGGGCGCAAGCTCGCCTACGTCGGCCCGGCCACGAACGTCACCCACAGCCTCATCGAGGCCGCCGCGCTCACCGGCATGACCGTCGCGGTCGCCGCCCCGGACGGGCACGGGCCGGACCCGGCCGTGCTGGCGGTGGCGGAGGAGCTGTCCGGGGGCGGGCGGACCGTCGTGACGCCCGACCCGTACGAGGCGGTCAAGGAGGCCGACGCCGTCTGCGCCGGCCCCTGGCCGGCCTTCTCGCCGCAGGCCGCCGTGTTCGCCCCCTACCGGGTCACCGCCGATCTGCTCGCCGCCGCCGGCCCCCGCCCGGTCTTCCTGCACCACCTGCCCGCGCTGCGCGGCGCCGAGGCCGCCGACGAGGTCGTCGACGGGCCCGCCTCGCTGGTGTTCCCGCAGGCCGCCAACCGGCTGCCGGTCGCGCAGGCCGTCCTGGAGACGCTGCTGACCAACCGCCTGGCCGCGGCCCGATGACCCCCGCCGACCCCGCCACCGGGCCGACCGGGATCACCGGGCCGACCGGCGTCACCGGGCTGACCGGCGAGGAGGCGCGCCGGCGGCTGGCCGCGGACGGCCCCAACAGCGCGGCGGGCGGCGTCCGCCGGCACCGCGGCGCCCGGCTGCTGCTCGCCCAGTTCACCAGCCCGATCGTGCTCATCCTCATCGCCGCCACCGTGTTGTCGATGGCGCTCGGCGACCTCACCGACGGGCTCATCATCCTGGCGATCATCGCGGCGAGCGGCGCGCTCGGCTTCTGGCAGGAGCACACGGCGGGCGACGCCGTGGACGCCCTGCTCGCCCGGGTCCGGGTCGAGGTCGAGGTGGTCAGGGACGGGCGGGAGCGGTCGGTCCCGGCCGAGGAGGTGGTGACGGGCGACGCGGTGGTGCTGCGCGCGGGCGACATCGTCCCGGCCGACTGCACGGTCGTCCGCTCGCAGAGCCTGCTCGTGGACGAGTCCGCGCTGACGGGGGAGTCGTTCCCGGTGGAGAAGGCGGCGGGGGCCGAGCTGTACGCGGGCACCCACGCCGCCAGCGGCACGGCCGAGGCCGTGGTCGTCCGCACCGGGACGGCCACCAAGTTCGCCGCCGTGACCGCCGAGCTGGCCGGGCGGGAGGTCGTCACCGGCTTCGAACGCGGCATGACCCGGTTCGGCCTCATGCTGGTGCGGTTCATGGCGGTGCTGGTCACCGCCATCTTCGTGGTCAACCTGGTGCTGGACCGGCCGGTGGTCGAGGCGCTGCTGTTCTCGCTGGCGCTGGCGGTCGGCCTGACCCCGCAGCTCCTGCCGGCGATCGTCGCGGTCAGCCTGTCGGCCGGGGCCCGCCGCATGGCGGCGGAACAGGTCATCGTCAAACGGCTGGACGCCATCGAGGACTTCGGCGCGATGACCGTCCTCGCCACCGACAAGACCGGCACCCTCACGGCCGGGGCGGTCCGCCTGGACCGCGCCGCCGGGCTCGACGGCCGGCCCGACCCCGAGGTGCTGCGCCTGGCCCGGCTCAACGCCGGCCTGCAGCGCGGCTTCGACAACCCGCTCGACCGGGCCGTCCTGGACGGCGCGCCGCCTCCCGACCCGGGCCTGCTGCTGGGCGAGGCGCCCTACGACTTCCAGCGCAAACGCCTGTCCGTGCTGGTCGCCGGGCACGACACGCCCACGCTCGTCACCAAGGGCGCCCTGGACGCCGTCCTCGCCGTCTGCGCCACCGCCAGGACCCCGGCCGGCGTCGTGCCCCTGGAGGCCGTCCGCGACGACGTCACCCGCGTCTTCACCGAGCTGAGCGCCGCCGGGTACCGCGTGCTCGGCCTGGCCGTCGCCCCGCTGCCCGGCCGCGCCTCCGTCACCGCCGCCGACGAGCGCGACCTGACGCTGACCGGCCTGCTCGCCTTCCACGACCCGGTCCGGCCGGGCGCCGCCGAAGCCGTCGGCGACCTCGCCGGGCTCGGCATCTCCGTCCGGCTCATCACCGGGGACAACCGCCTGGTCGCCGCCGCCACCGCCCGCCAGGTCGGGCTGACCGGGAGGGTGCTGACCGCCGCCGACCTCGACCGCCTCGACGACGCCGCCCTGGCCGCCCGGGTCGCGGAGACGGACGTCTTCGCCGAGGTCGAGCCCCTGCACAAGGAGCGCGTCGTGCGGGCCCTGCGCGCCTCCGGCGCCACGGTCGGCTTCCTCGGGGACGGCATCAACGACGCGCCCGCCCTGCACGCCGCCGACGTCGGCATCTCGGTCGACACCGCCGTGGACGTCGCCAAGCAGTCGGCCGCGATCGTGCTGCTCGACAAGGACCTCAAGGTGCTCGCCGACGGCCTGCGTCTCGGCCGGCGCACCTTCGCCAACACGCTGAAGTACATCCGGGTCACCATCAGCGCCAACTTCGGCAACATGCTGAGCATGGCCGCCGCCTCGGCGTTCCTGCCGTTCCTGCCGCTGCTGCCGCGCCAGATCCTGCTGCTGAACTTCCTGTCCGACATCCCGGCCACCACCATCGCGACCGACGACGTGGACGCCGAGCAGCTCCGCCGCCCCCGCTCGTGGGACCTCGCCGGGATCCGCACCTTCATGATCGTGTTCGGGGTGCTCAGCTCGGCCTTCGACATCGCGACCTTCCTGACGCTGCGGCTGGGCCTCGGCGCCGGCGCGGACGTCTTCCGCACCGGCTGGTTCGTCGAGTCCACCGCCACGGAGCTGGCCGTCATGCTCGTGCTGCGCACCGCCCGCCCCTTCTACCGGAGCCGGCCGTCACGCCCGCTGCTGCTGTCGAGCCTCGCGGTGGCGGCGCTGACCGTGGCGCTGCCGTACACGCCGGTCGCGGCGGCGCTCGGGCTGGTGCCGCTGACCTGGCCGGTGCTCGCCGTCCTCGCCCTGATCACCGGCCTGTACGTGGCCGCCAACGAGGCGGCCAAACGCCTGACCGCCCGGCGCGGGCTCGTCTGACGCCCGCTCAGAGCCCTGGCGTGAAGTCGTAGGCCGCCAGCGGCCCCCGCAGCCGGACCAGGATCCGGCCCGCCCACTCCCCGGCCAGCGTCTCCAGGACGCCCTCCAGCTCGCCCTCCCGGCACGTCTCGGCCAGGACCGCCAGCCGGACCAGCCCCCGCTCCCCGGACGGCCGGCCAGGCGCCATCAGCACGCACACCGGCTCGACCGCCTCCACCAGGGCCAGGACGTCCGGCTCGCGCGGCGGCCGCGGCTCGGCGTAACGCAGCTCCACGAGGTACTCGGCGCGGCCCTCCAGCTCGCCGAGCGCGTGCGCGAACTCGTCGTGGTGCGGCTCCAGCAGCCGGTCCACGAGGGTCCGCGCGTCCGGGACGACCGTGCCGAACCGGATCGGCAGCACCGGCACCTCGGCCGCGGTGGCGTTCAGCAGCGCCTCGTGCGCCTTCCGGCCCCCGGCCCGCTCACCGGCCCGCTCACCGGCCCGCTCACCGGCCTGGTCGGCGGCCTGGCCGGCGGGCGGGGCCGGCGGGTCCGTGCTGCCGACCAGGGCGGCGATGACGCCGTACCGGATCACCCGCACCGAGCCGGGCTCGCCGACGCCGCGCGCCTCCTCGTCCACCTCGACGTCGGCCGGGACGATGCCGTACACGTGCACGGCGTCAGGACCTGCGGCGGACCGGCCGCATCGGCTCCCGGGGCTTGCCCGCGCGCCGGGGCTCGGCGCGGCGCGACTCGGTGCGCCCGCCGCGGCCGGCCCGCGCGGCCGTCCGCTCCCCGGGCTCCTCCTCGCCCTCGCCGTCCTCCTCGGGCTCCTCCTCCTCTTCGGGCTCCTCCTCCTCGGCGCCCTCGTCCTCGTCCCGGGGCTCCTCCTCCGGCTCTTCCTCTTCCTCCGGTTCCTCTTCTTCCGGCTCCTCCTCGTACTCCGCCTCAGGCTCCTCGGGGGCCTCCTCCCGGGGCTCCTCGGACTCCTCGTCGGAGGTCTCGGCCACCTGGCCGTCGTGGATCTCGCCGCGCCAGCCGTTGTCGGCCATCTCGTCCGGATGCCGCATCACGTGCGACATGACGTGCCGGGCGAAGTGCTTGAGCTCCAGCCGGACCCGCCGCCCCTGGGCGCGCCACAGGTTGCCGGTGCGCTCGAACAGGCCCTTCGGGTAGTACTCCAGGACCAGCACGACCCGGGTCAGGTCGGGCGTGACCTCGTGGAAGGTCACCGCGCCGTCCACGTACCCCTTGTCGCCCTCCGAGCGCCAGATGATGCGCTCGTCCGGCACCTGCTCCAGGATCGTCGCCCGCCAGGCGCGGTGCGACCAGAAGATCTGCGCCTTCCAGGCCAGCTTCTCGTCCGCCTGCTGGTCGACGTTCTCGACCTTCTTCATGAACGTCGGGAAGTCGCGGAAGCAGGTCCACTGGTTGTAGACCACGCGGCGGGGCGCCCCGATGTCGATGGACTCGACGATGTTGGTCACCTTGAGCGTCTTGCCGCCCGAGCCGCCACCCTTGTGGAAGATCGCGCCGAAGACACCCTTGATGGCCCCCTTCGCGGCGCCGGCCAGCGCGGAGCCGCCGATCGAGCCGCCTCCTCCGCCCGGGTCGCCGCTCTTGGCGCTGCCCGTGACGGCGCTGAGCAGGTTGCCCGCGCCCTCGCCCGCGCCGTAGTCGTTCAGCCGCCCGGCCACGCCCTCGACCTTGCCGGCCACCGACGACAGCGCCCGCTCGGCGAGGGTCACGCCCAGCTTCTGCAAGGCTCCGGAGAGCGGGCCGGACGACACCGCCTTCCCGATGACGGGCGTCTTGCGCAGGGCTTCCTCTCCCTGGTGGACGACCTTCTCGGCCACCTTCAGAGCTCCGCTCATCGCGCTCACTCCCTCGTCTCGTCGCGATCGGACGGCTTGCGCCGGCCGATGCCCGCCGCGGCCGCCCAGGCGACCCGGTCGGCGGCCTTCGGCATGTGCGGCTTCGGCAGGCGGGGCTTGGGGATGCGAGACTTCGCGGAGCGGTCCTCCTCGTCCTCGGCGCTCTCCTCGCCGGCGGCGCCCCCTTCGGCCTCCTCGGACTCCTCCTCCGCGGGCTCCTCCTCCGCCTCGTCGGCCCGATCGGTCTCATCCGTCTGGTCCGTCTGGTCCGTCTGGTTCTCCTGCGAGCCCTGGCCCGTCTGCCCGGCCTGCTGCAGCCGCTCGGTGAGGGACTCGATCTGCTTGACGGCGGCCGCCGTCGCGGCGGACTTGGTCAGGTCCAGCAGCTCGCCGCGCAGCCGCCCGGTCAGCGCGTCCAGCTCCGGCGACATGCCGAGCAGCGTGCCGCCGCCGTTCCGCTTCAGCCTGCGGACGAGCACGGTGGCCGCCATGGCGGTGGCCATGCGCAGCTTGTGCCGGCGGCCGAGGTAGTAGCCGGTGACGATGGCCAGTGCCAACTTGCCGGTATCGTTCATGGCCCGCTCCTTTGCGCGAGAGCGCCCGGTCGGATCCGTCCCTCCATGCCCGCCCCCATGAGCGAAAAACCGACATATACGGATAAAAGAGACATTTTGCTCTTCGGGCATGGTCGGCGGCGCGGCGGCGGAGGGGTGCGCGCATGAGAGGGGGCGGTGCCGGGTAGCCGCCGGTCAAGGGCAGGACCAGGGGGGACACCATGCGCGCGAGCAGCGACGACCATGACGACAGGGCCGCAGCCGGGGGACGGCGCAGGCAGGGGAGGGCCGTCGCGGCGGCGGCCGGGTTCTGCGCCGGGGCCGCGGTGGCGTACCTGTGCGACCCCGTGCGCGGGCGCACCCGCCGCGCCAGAGGACGGGACAAGGCCGCGCACGCCACCCACGAGCTGCGCGACGGGCTCGGCGTGCTGAGCCGCGACCTGGGCAACCGCGGCCGGGGATGGGCGGCGGCCGTCCGCTACCGGTACAACGGCCACCCGGTCGACGACCGGGTGCTGCACGAGCGGGTCCGCGCCGAGCTGGGCCGGTACGTCGGGCACCCGCACGCCGTGGAGGTCAGCGTGCACGACCAGGTCGTCACGCTCGGCGGCGACGTGCTGGCCGACGAGGACGAGCGGGCCCGCAGAGCTGTCCGCCGCGTGCCGGGCGTCCGGCGGGTCGAGGCCCGCTGGACCGCCCACCGCGAGGCCGGCGACTCGCCCCGGCTGCGCGGGCCGGGCCGGCACCGGCGGCCGGTGCCGGAGCTGCTGCAGGTGCAGTGGTCGCCGACCGCCCGCTTCCTGGCGGGCACGGCCGCCGCCGGGCTCTGGACGCTGCGGCTGCCGCGTCCGCTGGCGCTCGCGGTGCGCGGCGCGGCGACGGTGCTGGCCGTACGGGCCGCGACGAACCTGCCGCTGCGCCGCCTCACGGGGATCAACGCCGGGCGGCGCGCGATCGACGTCACCGCCGCCGTCTCCGTGTCCGCGCCCGCCGCCGCCGTGTGGGAGCTGGTCGGCGACTACACGGCGTTCCCGCGTTTCATGCCGCACGTGCAGGAGGTACGCCTGTCCGCCGACGGCCGCACCTCGCACTGGTCGGTCAGCGGGCCCGCCGGGACGCCCGTCCGGTTCGAGGCGACCGAGACCCGCCGCGTGGAGGGCCGCGAGATCGCCTGGAAGTCGGCCGAGGGCGAGCTGATCGCCCACGCGGGGACGCTGCGGCTGACCGAGCTGCCCGGCGGGCGGACCCAGGTCCAGGTGCACCTCACCTACAACCCGGTGGCCGGGGCGGCGGGGCACGCCGTGGCCCGCCTCCTGGGCGCCGACCCGGAGCGCCGGCTGCGGCAGGACCTGGCCATGCTCAAGACGTACGCCGAGCACGCCCCCGTGCCCGCGAGCCGGGGCTCGCGCGCGTAAGCCCCGGAAGGCTTCGTCGCCTTGCCGGCCGCGTGCGGAGAACGGGGCCGGCGAGCTGGGCGGGCGCTGCCGTCAGCCCTTGTGCTCGTGATCGTAGGCGGCCTGGGCGGCGGCGACGGCGGCGCCGTGTCTCCTGGCCCAGCCGGTGAGCTCCAGCAGCGACTTGTGGAGCTCCTGGGCCATCTCCGTCAGCGTGTACTCGACCTTGGGCGGAACGACCGGATGGACGGTGCGCACGAGCAAGCCGTCCCGCTCCAGCTTGCGCAGCTTGAGCGTGAGCATGCGCCTGCTGATTCCTCTGATCGAGCGTTCCAGCTCCGTGAACCGAACCGGACTCTGCGCGGCGGCCACCAGGATGCCGATGCTCCACTTCCCGGAGACGTGGTCGAGGACCTCCGAGACCGGGCACGCCTCGCTGGCCAGGGCTGACACATCGATGTGACTCTGGGACATGAGAGTGCCTTCTTCCGCTGGGTTCGTCGGTCACTGATCATGTACTCCGTATCAAATCGTGCACCGAACCGGAAGGCGGCCCCATGCTTCAGGAACTCGCAGACCGCACCGCGATCGTGGACGCCGTCATCGCGTATGCGACGGCCCTGGACACCAGGGACTGGCAGACCCTGGGCGTGCTGTTCACTGACGACGCCTGCTGGGAGTACAGCGGTTCGGGTGAACGGCTCCGCGGGCCTGACGCGATCATCGCCAGGATCAGCACCAGCTTGGCGCGGTTCGACGCCACCCATCACCTGAACGGCAACCATGTCGTCACGGTGCACGGCGACGAGGCCGAGCACACCTGCTACTACCAAGCCCAGCATGTCCGCCTTGGTCTGCCCGATGGCGAGAAGTTCCTCGGCGGGGGCCGCTACGACGACCGGCTGCGCCGCACCCCGGACGGCTGGCGGTTCACCCACCGGAGGATCACCAGCGTCTGGAGCGAGGGAAACCCCGCCGTGATCACGTCCTGACGGCAGGCGCGGGCGCTCCGGCCGCGTGGTGCGGCCCTACCGGGAGGGGGACGCCGGCGGCGACGCGGTGGCGGCCGGCGCGGCCGTCTGCGGCGCCTTGCCGAGCGAGGTGACCACCAGCACCCCCGTTCCCACCGCCACCAGCGCCACGAGGGCGACGCTCACGTAGACGAACCGGCGTACCGCCCGCTTGTGCTGCGCCTGCCGCTTGGCCTCTTCGCGCCGCAGCTCGGCGCGCCTGCGCTTGACCTTCCGCTGTGACATGAACACTCCCGAGAGATCCTCGGCCGTCACGATAGGAGCAAGGGCGTAATGAGGAGCTAAAGGTGAGGGAGGCGGGTCGCGCCGCTCGGGGAGCGGGCGTCGTCGCGAGCCTTCCGGCGCCTCCTGCTCGCTCGTCCATGCCTTCCGTACGTCATGGCCGGGCTTGTACCGTTCGCCTGTGAGCCCCGGAGCGGGAAACGTCACAGGCGAGCCGCGCCCCCTGCGCGACGGCGACCCCCGGCGGATCGGGGGTTACCGGCTGACCGGCGTCCTGGGGGAGGGCGGTCAGGGCGTCGTCTATCTGAGCCGCATCTCCCTGGACCGTCCGGTGGCCGTCAAGACCCTGCACGCCCGCCTGGCCGACGACGCCGAGGCCCGGGAGCGGTTCCTGCGTGAGAGCGAGATCACCCGGCGGGTCGCGGCCTTCTGCACCGCCCGGGTGCTGGACGCGGGCGTCGAGGACGGGCGGCCGTACCTGGTGAGCGAGTACGTCCGCGGCCCGTCCCTCGACGCGCTCGTGGCCACGGACGGGCCGCGCACCGGCGGCGGCCTGGACCGGCTGGCGATCACGACCCTGACGGCGTTGCAGGCGATCCACCGCGCGGGCGTCGTGCACCGCGACCTCAAGCCCAGCAACGTGCTCATGGGCCCTGAGGGGCCCGTCGTCATCGACTTCGGCATCGCCCGGATGCTGGAACACTCCACCACGGCCTCCTCCGGCCTGGTCGGCACCCCGCCGTACATGGCGCCGGAGCTGCTCGGCGGCGCCCCCGCCGGCCCGGCCTCGGACGTCTTCGCCTGGGCCGCCACCCTGGTGTACGCCGCCACCGGGCACCGCGCCTTCCCCGGCACGCTCGCGGCGGTGGTGCTGAACGCGATCATGACGCGCGAGCCCGACCTGGGCGGCGTGCCCGGCCGGCTGCGCCCGCTCCTGGCCGCCTGCCTGGCCAAGGACCCCGCCGCCCGGCCCGGCGTCGCCGACCTGCTGACCGCCCTCACCCATGAGCGGCCCCTGCCCGCGCCCCCGAAGGCGGTGGGCCGGCGCCGGCTGGCCCGGGCGGTCGCGGCGGCGGTGGCGGCCGCCGCGATCCCGGCCGGGTACGGCCTGACGGACCTCTTCTCGGCCCCCGCCGGGATCCCGTTCGGCAGCCCGGTCCGCGCGCCCGTCGCGGGAGGCCAGCAGTGGGTCCTCTCGGTCGTGACGGCCCGGCTGGACGGCCGCCCGGTCGTGGTCAGCGGCGGGTACGACGGCACCGTCGCCGTGGCGGACCTGGCCACCGGCGCTCCGGTGGGCGCACCCCTGAAGGGGCATCGCGGACCGGTCTGGTCGGTGACGGCGAGCGAGCTCGACGGCCGCCGCGTCGCCGTGTCGGGCGGCCTCGACGGCACGGTCCGGGTATGGGACCTCGCCACCGGGGCGCCCGTGCGCGAACCGCTCACCGGGCACCGGGGCTCGGTCGAGTCGGTGGCCGCCGGCGACCTCGGCGGCCGGCCCGTGGCGGTGTCCGGCGGGCTCGACACCGAGGTACGCGCCTGGGACCTGGCGAGCGGCGCCCCGCTCGGCCGGCCCTTCACCGGGCACGCGGACTGGGTCCTCGCGGTCGCGGTGGGGCGGCTCGGCGGGCGGCCCGTCGTGGCGTCCGGCGACCACGCCGGGACGATCCTCGTCTCCGACCTGGCCACCGGCGTCCGGGTGGCGGGGCCCGCCAGAGGCCATCGCGGGCCGGTCGAGTCGATCGCGGTGGGACGGCTCGGCGACCGGCCGGTGATCGTGTCGGGCGGCGGCGACGGCGACCACACGGTCCGGGTGTGGGACCTGGCGAGCGCCGCGCCGATCGGCCGGCCCCTCGCCGGGCACCGGAGCTGGGCCCTGGGCCTGGCGGTGGGCGAGCTGGACGACGGCCGCGCCGTCGCGGTGTCCGGCGGCTACCGGGACGGGGCCGTGCGCGTCTGGGACCTGGCCGCCGGCCGCCCGCTCGGCGGGCCCCTCCTCGGGCATCGGGGGCTGATCGAGACGGTGGCCGTCGGGGCGCTGGACGACCGCGCGGTGGCGGTCTCCGGCGGTGACGACGGCAGCATCCGGGTGTGGAGCCTGGGCCCGCCGTACCCGCCGGACTGACCGCGTCGACCGGGAACGGCGGGCCATCCCGGCCGCGGCCCGGTGACCCGGGGAGCGGTCAGGAGGGCAGGTCGGTGACCTGGGCGGCGATCGGGCCGAAGAGGTCGCCGATGGTGGTCAGCGCGGCCTCGTGCAGGGCCGACGCGGGGACCGGCGTCCCGTCCGGGCCCGCCAGCGGCCGGGTGGCGCACGCCTCCGCCACCACCGTCGGCCGGTACCCGTGGGTGAACGCGCCCTGCGCGGTGAACTGCACGCACATGTGGGTCATGAAGCCCGCCAGCACCAGGTCCGGCCCCGCGCCGAGACCGCGCAGCACGTCCGCCAGGTCCGTGCCCTGGAAGGAGTCGGGGAACGTCTTCACCACGACCGGCTCACCGTCCCGGGGCGCCACCCGCGGGTCGATCTGCCCGATCTCGGCGCGGATGTCGTACGGGCTGCCCTCGCCGCCGTCGTTGATCACGTGCACCACCCGCGCGCCGGCGGCGCGGGCGCGTTCCAGGAGGCGGGCGGCGGCGTCGAGGGCGCGGTCGGCCTCCGGCAGCGCCATGACGCCGGTGCGGTAGGTGTTCTGGAAGTCGATCATGATCAGGGTGGCGTCCGGCAGGGCGGGCAGCGTGCCGTCCAGGCCGATCACGTCGCGCAAGGTGGTCGAAACGGACATCGAATTCTCCTCGTTGCAGGGCATGACAGGACACCCGGCTGTGCCACGGCCGGGACGAAGGGGGGAAGGGGGATGGCGCCTCGGCGGTCAGGCGGCGGTGCGGAAGCGGCGGCGGTAGGCCGCCGGGGTGGTGGACAGCCACCGGCGGAACACGCGGTGCAGCGTCTCCACCGACCCCAGCCCGGCCGCGGCGGCCACCCGCTCCAGTGGCTCGTCGGTGCTCTCCAGCAGCCGCCGCGCCACCTCCGTCCGCGCCGCCTCGACGTACGCGGCCGGGGTCGCGCCGGTCTCCTTGCGGAAGACCCGGGCGAAGTGCCGCTCGCTGAGGCACATGCGCGCGGCGAGCGCCGCCGCGGACAGGTCGGCGGCCGGGTGCTCGGTGATCCAGGCCCGCAGTTCGTCCAGGTCGCGCCGCTCGGCCGGGGCCTGCCACAGCGGGACGCTGAACTGGCTCTGCCCGCCCTGCCGCTTCAGGTACATGACGAGCTGCCGGGCGACGTCCAGTGCCAGCCGCTCGCCGTGGTCCTCGGCGACGAGGGCGAGCGCGAGGTCCATGCACGCGCTGATCCCCGCGCCCGTCCAGACCTTCCCCGAGCGGACGTAGATGGGGTCCGGGTCCACGACGACGTCCGGGTGGTCGGCGGCGAGCCGGCCGGCCGTGGCCCAGTGGGTGGTCGCGGTCCGGCCCTTCAGCAGGCCCGCGGCGGCCAGCAGGTGCGCGCCGACGCACACCGAGGCGACCCGGCGGGCGTGCCGGGCGGTCTCGCCGATCCAGCCCACCAGGTACGGGTCGATCACGGGGGCGCCGTCCGGGTCGACGGCGCCGGGCACCACGAGGGTGTCCACCCGTTCGCCGACCTCGCCGAAGGCCAGGTCGGTGGCGAGCCGGACGCCGGCCCCGGTGCGGACCTGCCCGCCGTCCGGCCCGGCCAGCACCACCTCGTACGGCGTCCCGGTGGCGGGGCGGGCGCGGCGCATCTCCCGGTTGGCGACCGCGAACACCTCCGCGGGCCCGGTGACGTCGAGCAGGTCGACGTCGGGGAACACGGCGATGACGACACGGTGCGGAGCGGGCATGCCCCCATTGTGGCCGCCGCGCCGGCATGACCGCCACGACGCGGTTCTGTCACATCCGGCCACGCACGTCACGGCGCGCCAGTGACGTCACGTGCCGGCGAACGCCCGGATCGCCTCCCACGACTCCCGGCCGCCCGGCCTCGTCCAGCCGCGCCATGTCCGTACGATCATGCCTCCGTCATGCGGGCCCGGCGGGCCGCAGCGCGTCCACGATCAGGTCGAGCAGCCGGCCGATCTGCTCCGGGGTGTCGCGGGCCGCCGTGGCGAGGAAGACGCCGAGGAGCATCGTGGTGACGTGGTCGGCGTCGGCGTCCGGGCGGAGGTCGCCCGTGGCGGCGCCGGCGGCGAGGATCGTCGCGATCGCGGCGGTGATGCGCTCCCTGGTCGTGGACGTCGGGATGCGGCCCGACGCCTGCCCGGCGCGCAGCGCGTCGGCCATGCCGCGCTTGACCGCCGCGAACTCCGCGTACCGGTCCATCCAGGCGCGCAGCGCGGCCCGCGGCGGGAGCCGTTCGAGCAGGGCGGGGGCGCTGGTGGCGATGTCGTCGAGCTCGGCCGCGTAGACCGCCTCCACCAGCGCCTCGCGGGTGGGGAAGTGGCGGTAGAGGGTGCCGATGCCGACGCCCGCCTCGCGGGCGACGCTCTCCAGCGGCACGGTGTCGTCGGCGGCGGCGAAGGCGGCGCGGGCGGCGGCGACGAGTTTGTCGCGGTTGCGCCGGGCGTGGGCGCGGAGCGGGCGTTCCTGCCCGCCGTCCCGCTCCGCTCCAGGAACGGCCGGAGCGGCGGGCGCGGCGGAGGACGGATCGGGCGCGGACAAAGTGGAGGAACCTCCGGTATTGCTCTATAGTCGGCGGAAGATACCGGAGGCACCTCCGCTATCTCCGCCCATCCTACGTCGACAGGACCATCATGCAGATTCCCAGGCCCGGCGGCACCGCCGGCCTCGCCGGACGCGCCGTCTCCCGCGTCGGCTACGGCGCGATGCAGCTCGAACGCCTGCGCGGCGACCGCGCCGCCGCCCTCGCCCTCCTGCGCCGCGCCGTCGAGCTCGGCGTCGACCACATCGACACCGCCTACTTCTACGGCGACGGCTTCGTCAACGGGCTGCTGGGCGAGGCGATCCGCCCGGACGACGGCGTGACGATCGTCAGCAAGGTCGGCGCCACCCCCGACCCCGGCGGCCGCCTCCCGCTCCGGCCCGCGCAACGCCCCGAAGAGCTGCGCGCCAGCGTCGAGGACAACCTCAAGAGCCTCGGCCTGGACCGGATCCCGGTGGTGAACCTGCGCCGCCTGGACGCCGGCCCCGGCCTCCGCGCCGAGGGCGACCAGCGCGTCGACCTCGACGACCAGCTCGCGGTGATGACGGCGATGCGCGACGAGGGCAAGATCGGCGCGATCGGGCTGGGCAGCGTCACCCTCGACGGCCTGCGCCGCGCGCTCCCCGCCGGCATCGCCTGCGTCCAGAACGCCTACAGCCTCGTCTGCCGCGACGACGAGCCCCTGCTCCGCCTGTGCCGGGACGAGGGCGTCGCCTGGGTGCCGTTCTTCCCGCTCGGCGGCGCCTTCCCCCAGATGCCGAAGGTCACCGGCGAGGCGGCCGTCGTCGCCGCGGCGGCCTCCCTAGGCCGCACGCCGTCCCAGATCGGCCTCGCCTGGCTGCTGCACCACGCGCCCCACGTGCTGCTCATCCCCGGCACCTCCAGCGTGGCGCACCTGGAGGAGAACGTGGCCGCCGGCGCGGTCACCTTCGACGAGGCCACGCTCGCCGCGCTGGACGCCGTGCCCTCCCGCCCGGCGGACGTCCCGCTCGGCTAGCCGGCCCGCCGCCCGGCCCGCCGCCCGGTCAGCGTTCGATGCTGGCGTTGAAGTGCGCCAGGCCGGCGGCGAAGGAGCGCAGCTCCTCCGGCGTCCAGCCGTCCAGCACCTTGGCCAGCCCCTCCAGCCGGCACGCCCGCTCGGCCGCCACCCGCCGCAGCCCCTCGTCGGTGACGCGGAGCTTGCGCGCCATGCCGCCCTCCGGGTCGGGGATGCGCTCGGCCAGCCCCGAACGCAGCAGGACGGCGGTCTGCCGGTTGACGGTCGAGGTGTCGAGGCCGAACGCCTGCGCGAGCTGCCCGATCGACATCGGCCCCTCGGCCTGGAGCCGGCTCAGCAGGATGTAGCTGCTGCGCTCCAGCCGCCGCTCGTCGGGCCGGACGGCCGTCGCCAGCTCCTTGTAGCGGCCGATCAGCATGAGCTCCCGCTCGATGTCGGCGATCTCCCTGCGCACACTGCCTCCCGTCGGGAGGTCAAGAATATCCGGTGGCCGGGAATATGTATCATGCACAGCATTTGCGCCTTGCCGGGCGGGCCGTCGGAGAGCGGGAGAGAGACGCATGGACGCTTCAGGGAGCACGGCGCGCAGCGGGCTCGTCGTCGGGGTGCTGGCGGCGGCCGGCATCACGGTCTCGCTCATGCAGACCCTCATCGTCCCGCTGATCGCCACCCTGCCCGAGCTCCTGCGCACCACCACCGCCAACGCCTTCTGGGCGATCACCGCCACCCTCGTCGCCGGCGCGGTGGCGATGCCCGTCTCCGGCCGGTTGGGCGACCTGTACGGCAAGCGCCGCGTCATGGTCGTCAGCGCCCTGCTGCTGGCCGCCGGCTCGTTCGTGTGCGCGCCGGCCGAGTCGCTGACGCCCATGGTCGCCGGCCGCGCCCTCCAGGGCCTCGGCATGGGCGTGATCCCGCTCGGCATCGCCATCATGCGGGACGTGCTCCCGCCGCAGCGCCTCGGCTCGGCCATCGGCCTGATGAGCTCCTCGCTCGGCGTCGGCGGCGCGCTCGGCCTGCCCGCCGCCGCGCTCGTCGCCCAGTACGTGAGCTGGCACGCGCTGTTCTGGGCGGCCGCCGGGCTCGGGCTGGTGATGAGCGTGCTGATCCTGCTCGTCGTGCCCGAGTCGCCGGTCAAGTCGCCGGGCCGGTTCGACGCGGTGGGCGCGGCCGGGCTGTCGGCCGGGCTCGTGCTGCTCCTGCTGCCGATCTCCAAGGGCAGCGAGTGGGGCTGGACCAGCGGCGCCACGCTCGGCATGTTCGCCGCCTCGGCGGTGGTCCTGCTGCTGTGGGGCTGGTGGGAGCTGCGCGTGCCGGCGCCGCTGATCGACCTGCGCACCACCGCCCGCCGCCAGGTGCTGCTGACGAACCTGGCCTCCATCGTGATCGGCTTCGCCATGTACGCGATGTCGCTCATCACCCCGCAGCTCCTCCAGCTCCCCACCGCCACCGGCTACGGCCTGGGCCGCTCGATGGTCGAGGCGGGCCTGTGGATGGCGCCGGCGGGGCTGGTCATGATGGCGATCTCGCCGGTCGCGGCCCGGCTGTCGGCGGCGCGGGGGCCGAAGACGTCGCTGCTGCTCGGCACGCTCGTCATCGCCTGCGGCTATCTGCTCGCGCTGGCCCTCATGGGGTACGCCTGGGGCATCCTGATCTTCTCGGCCGTGGTGGCGGCCGGCATCGGCTTCGCCTACGCGGCCATGCCGTCGATCATCATGGCGGCGGTGCCGCGTACCGAGACCGCCGCCGCCAACGGCCTCAACAGCCTCATGCGGGCGATCGGCACCTCCTCGGCCAGCGCGGTGCTCGGCGCGGTCCTGGCCAACCTGACGATCAAGGTCGGGCCCGTCACGCTGCCGTCGGAGGCGGGCTTCCGGGCCGGGTTCGTCATCGGCGCGGGCGTCGCGGTGCTGGCGGCCCTCATCGTCGCCACCATCCCTGGCCGCCGCGCCGCCGCCCGCCGGCCCCTGACGGACGCCCCCGCGGGGCTGGACGAGGAACTGCCCGCCCACTGACACCCGCCCTGGGACGGCTCCCGCCGGCGCCTCCTCGGCCTCGGTGTGCGGCCTCAGCCGCCGAGTGCGTCCACGACGTGCCGGCGGTGCAGGCGGGCGGCCTTGGCCATGTTCCAGCCGAGCACGCCGGTGACCACGCCGTCGAGGCGGAGGAGGGCGGCGAACCGGTTGGCGTCCGGGTCGCCCTCGACGACCTCGACGTCCGCCCGCGGGTGCGGGAAGCCGTGGGCCTGGAGCTTGACGTCGTACTGGTCGCTCCAGAAGTACGGCACCGGGACGTAGGGCCGGTCCTCGCCGAGCAGGTTGGCCGCCACGACCTGGGCCTGCTCGGCGGCGTTGGCGCGGTTCTCCAGGCGCATCCGCCGTCCCAGCCGCTCGTGGTGGAAGGAGGCGAGGTCGCCGACGGCGTAGACGTCGTCGGCGGCGCGGCAGCGGGAGTCGCACTCCACGCCGTCGCCCAGCCGCAGCCCGCTGCCGGCCAGCCAGCCGGTGGCCGGACGCGAGCCGACGGCGACCACGACGGCGTCGGCGGGCAGCAGCTCGCCGGTGGCCAGCCGGACGCCGGTCACCCCGCCCTCGCCGCCCGCCAGCCCCGCCACCGCGGATCCGAGCCGCAGCCGCACGCCCCGTTCGGCGTGCAGCCGGGTGAGCAGCGCGGCGACGGGCCCGGCGAGCTGGTCGCCGAGGACGGCCGCGCCCATCCCGGCGAGCGTCACGTCGAGGCCCATGCCGCGCGCCGTGGCGGCGACCTCGGCCCCCAGCACGCCCTCGCCGACGACCACCAGGCGGGGCCCGGTGAGCAGGCGGGCGCGCAAGGCGAGGGCGTCGTCGAGCGTGCGCAGCACGTGCACCCCGGCGAGGCCGTCCTGGCCGGGCAGCCGGGCCGGCGTCAGGCCGGTGGCCAGCACCACGGCCTGCGCGCGCAGCACCCGGCCGGAGGCGGTGACGACCTCGCGCGCGGCGGCGTCCAGCCGGACGGCGGGGTCGCCGAGCACGAGCTCCGCCTCCAGCCCCGCCAGCTCGGCGGGCGGGCGCAGGTGCGCGCGCTCGCCCTCCCACGTCCCCGCGAGGATCTGCTTCGACAGCGGCGGCCGGTCGTAGGGCGGATGCGGCTCGGCCCCGAGCAGGGTCAGCGAGCCGCGGTAGCCCTGGCGGCGCAGCGCCTCGGCGACGGCCAGGCCGCCCGCCGAGGCGCCCACGACCAGCACGCTGTCCGGGACGGCCGTCAAGGCCCCTCGTCCGCCGTGATGGCCCCGGCGGGGCAGACGCTCGCGGCCTCGCGGACGGCGGCGTGCTGCTCCCCGGCCGGCGACGGATCCAGCAGTACGACGATGCCGTCGTCCTCGCCCTGGTCGAAGACGGCGGGGGCGAGCAGCACGCACTGCCCGGCCCCGCAGCACTTGTCGGTGTCGACGGTGATGTTCATGACGGGTTCCTCCCCACGACCGGCCGGGCCACTACCAGGGGATCGGCATCTCTTGCAGGGGGCCGGCCGGCAGGCGCGGCGGCGGTGGCGGTCAGCCGGCGGACCAGCCGCCGTCCACGGGGACGATCGCGCCGTTGACGAACGAGGCGGCGTCCGAGGCCAGGTAGAGCGCGGCGTCGGCCATCTGTTCCGGCTGGGCCATCAGCTCGCCGAGGGCCAGCACCGGCGACAGGCGGGCGGCGCCCGCGGGGTCGAAGGCGGCCCCGGCGGCGATGTTGGTCATGGTCGGGCCGGGCAGGATGGCGTTGCAGCGGATGCCGTCCTTGGCGTAGGCCCAGGCGACGCTCTTGGTCAGGCCGACCACGCCGTGCTTGGAGGCGGTGTAGGCGGCGCCCGCCGCGCCGCCGCGGATGCCGGCCTCGGAGGCGGTGTTGACGATCGCGCCGCGGCCCTGGCGCAGCATGTGCGGCAGCACCGCGTGCGTGACGAGGAAGGCGCCGGTCAGGTTCACCCGGATGACCCGCTCCCAGATCTCGGGCGTGATGTCGGCGGGCAGGGCCATCGAGTCGAGGATGCCGGCGTTGTTGCAGAGCACGTCGACGCGGCCGTACGCGCCGATCGCGGCCTCCACGAGGGCCGCCACCGACGCCTGGTCGCCGACGTCGGCGGTCACGGCGAGCGCTTCGGCGCCGATGAGCGCGGCGCTCTCCTCGGCCCGCGCCCGGTCGATGTCGGAGACCACGACCCGGGCGCCGGCCTTGGCGAAGGCCAGCGCCATCGCCCTGCCGATGCCCGAGCCCGCGCCCGTGATCAGGGCGACGCGGTCGTCGAATGCGTTCATGAGCCCGTCCTTCCGCTCTGGACGGCGGGCCTCGCGGAGGGATCGCCCGCCAACCGGACAGTGCTGTCCGGTTGTTACCATAGCCTCCGTGCCGGGCTCGCGTCGACCGAACCGAGGACCCAGCGCCGCCGCGGCGAACCGGGCGGCGCTCATCGCCGCCGCCCGCGAGGTCTTCGCCACCGAGGGGTACGGCGCCCCGCTCAGCTCCGTCGCCCGCGCCGCGGGCGTCGGCCAGGGCAGCCTCTACCGGCACTTCCCCGACCGCGTCGCGCTGGCCATGGCCGTGTTCGAGGAGGGCGTCACCGCCCTGGAGGCGCTCGCCGCCGAGCCCGGCAGCACCCTCGACGACCTGCTGGCGCTGATGACCGACCAGGCCGTCTCCTCGACCGGGCTCATCGAGCTGGTCTCCCGCGCCACGCGCGAGCCCGACCAGCGCGTCCTCGGCCTGCGCGAGCGCGTCACCGGCCTGCTCGCCGGGGTGCTGGCCGACCCGCGGCGCGCGCCGCGCCTGCGCCCCGGCGTCACGGCCGACGACCTCATGCTGGTCTTCGGCATGATCGCGGGCGCGCTCGCGCACATCCCGGCCGCCGAGCGGCGCGCCACCGCCGAGCGCGCCTGGTCGCTGCTGCGCCGCGGCGTCGAGAAGTGATGCCGGGCATGACCAACCTCCCTCCGGTGGCAGGCCGGAGGGAGGCGCCCGCAGGTCAGTTGTACGGGTTGTCGTACGTCGTCGAGCTGTGGTGCTCCTTGTAGACGTTGTTCGGGAAGCTCGAGCCGATCAGCTCGAAGCGCACGTTCTGCACGAGCGCCCCGTAGTCCACCTCGGCGGAGTGCGGTGAGGCGAAGCCGGCGTACTGGCACCAGGGGACGGTGGTGGACGGGTTCCAGTAGAGGGAGTCGCGGTAGGCGCCGTTGACGTAGATCCGCACGTACGGCGCCTGGAAGCTCGAACGGCGGCACAACACCAGCGAGTACGTGTACCGCGTGTTGCCGTCGTCGAAGGCGACCGTGCCCTCGACGCGGGCGAGCAGGGTGCCGTCGCCGGCGTTCACCTGCAAAATGATCGGGTTCGGGGGTCCGTACGCGGCCTGCGCCGGGGTGAGCGGCAGCAGCGCCGTGGCGATGGCGGCGAGCAGCAGCGCGATGCGACTTCGCATGCACGTCCTCCTGGAGGGGGGAAGGGCGGGTCCCACGGCGGGGACCTTATGCGCCGGACGTGCCCGGGGCCGTCCCCCCGGGTCATCCGGCCCCGCTGGAACCGGGCCGCCGGCCGGTCCCTTTCCGCCGCCCGCGCCGTCCACCAGCCCCGCGACCGGCGCGGACCCGGCCGTCGCCGGGTGAAAGTTTCATGACGTGGTCCACGCCGCGCCAAGTGCGGGGAAACCGCCGGACGCCGGGACGGGCGGGCGGCCAGGCTGTCGTCCCGCGGCGACCGGCCGCCCGCCTGCCCCGAGGAGCGCGCATGAGGAGATTCGCGGTCACGGCCGCCCTGGCCCTGGTGATCGCCGTCGTCGCGGCCCCGCCCGCGCCGGCCGAGGACGACCGATCGCCCGGCTCCCCGCCCGGCGCGTCGTCGGGCGCGTCGTCGGGCACGTCCTCGGGCACGTCGTCCGGGCCGTCGTCCGGGCCGTCGTCCGGGCCGGCGTCCGGGCCGGCGTCCGGGCCCGCCTTCGGGCCCGCGTTCGGGGCGGCCCTGGGCGCGCAGGAGCTGCGGTGGAAGCCGTGCCTCGCGCCGGCCTCCACGCAGGGCGGCGGCGACCCGCCGAAGCCGCTGCCCGACGGCACCCCCTGGCAGTGCGCCACGCTGAAGGCGCCGCTCGACCACGCCCGCCCGGGCGGCCCCCGGCTGCGGCTCGCGCTGGTCCGCGCGCAGGCCAGGCCGGGCCCGGGGGAGCGGCGCCTCGGCTCGCTGGTGTTCAACTTCGGCGGCCCCGGCGACTCCGGCGTGGTCACGCTGCCGTCCCTGGCCCGCGCGTCGTACCTGAAGCTGCACCGCCGCTACGACCTGGTCAGCCTCGACCCGCGCGGCGTCGGCCGCAGCGACGGCGTGCGCTGCCTCGACGGCCGGGCCTTCGACACCTGGCGCGACCTGGACGGCACCCCCGACGGCCCGGCCGAGGAACGCGCCCTGACCGGCGGCTTCCGCGCCTTCACCGCCGCCTGCGTCCGCCACGCCCGCGCCACCCTGCCGCACGTCGGCACCGAGGACGCCGCCCGCGACCTCGACCTGCTCCGCCAGGCGCTCGGCGAGGACCGGCTCCACTACTTCGGCATCTCCTACGGCACCCGGCTCGGCGCCGTCTACGCCCACCTCTTCCCGCACCGGGTCGGCCGCATGGTGCTCGACGGCGTCGTGGACCCCACCGAGGACGCCGCGCAGGTCGCGCTGCACCAGGCGCGGGGCTTCCAGCGGGCGCTCGGCAACTTCCTGCGCGACTGCGCCGCTCGCCGCGACTGCCCCTTCCGCGGCGCGAGGCGCGGCGGCAAGCGGATCGCCCGGCTGCTCGGCCGGCTCGACACCGCGCCCCTGCCGGCCGCCGCGGGGCGGTCCCTCACCCAGACCCACGCCCTGTACGGCATCGCCGCCGCCCTGTACTCCCGCGACTTCTGGCCGTACCTGCGCACCGCGCTGCGCCAGGCCCTCGCCGACGGGCGGGGCGACCTGCTGCTGGCCTTCTCCGACGCCCTGTACGGCCGGCGCGCCGGCGGCCGCTACAACAACCTGCAGTCCGCCAACGCCGCCGTCAACTGCGCCGACTCCAGCGACCGCTACAGCGTCGCCGACGTGCGCGACCGGCTGCCCGGCTTCCGCGCGGCCTCGCCGGTCTTCGGCGAGCTGATGGCCTGGTCGCTGCTGCAGTGCACCGGCTGGCCGGTGGCCGGGGCCGCGCCCGCCTTCGACGTCAGCGCGCCCGGCGCCCCGCCCATCCTGGTGATCGGCACCACCGGCGACCCGGCGACCCCGTACGAGGGCGCCGCCCGCATGGCCGAACGGCTCGGCGTCGGCGTCGAGCTGATCCACCGGGGCGAGGGCCACGGCGCGTACGGCGCGGGCAGCGCGTGCGTGGACGACGCGGTGAACCGCTTCCTGCTGGACGGCGCCGTCCCCGCCGACCGCACCACCTGCTCCTGACCCTCCTCAGCCGGCCTTCCTGGCCCGGACGTAGTAGAGCAGCTGCGGCAGCTCCCCCTCGGCCTCCACGGTGAACCCGGCGTCCGGGATCATCGAGCCGAGCAGGTCGCGCGGGTCGTGCCGCATGGCGGGCCCCGACAGCAGGCCGACCAGCCGCCGGGCCAGCCGCCCGGCCGGCGGCCGGAACTCGGCGATCAGCAGCCGCCCGCCCGGCCGCAGCACCCGGTGCATCTGCCGCACCGCCTCGGGCCGCGCCGCGGCCGGCATGTGGTGCACGGCGAGGCTGGAGACCACCAGGTCGAACGAGCCGTCGGGGAAGGGCAGGTCCTGCCCGGCGCCGTGGACGTAGTCGCAGTTGGCCGGGGCGCGGCGCCGGGCGTACTCCACCATCGCGGGCGCCGGGTCGAGCCCGGTGACGTGCCCGTCCGGCCCGGCGACCGGCGCGAGCAGGCGGGTGAGGTAGCCGGTGCCGCAGCCGACGTCCAGCACCCGGTCCCCGGGCCGGGGCCGGGCGGCGGCGGCCACCCGCAGGAACGCCGCGCGCCGGGCCCCGCCGAACCCGATCGCGGCGGCGGCCTCGTACGCCCGCGGCCGGTCGATGGTGCCGCCCTCGTCGGCGTGCTCCTCGTGCTGGTGCAGCAGCTTCCCCAGACCCATGACGCGCCTCCCGTTCCCGGACGATGTGTTCACTGTTGAATCCTGTGTTCATAATGGCGGGGGGTCAACGACCGGATGGCCCCGGATGTGCCGTATCGGACAGGAGGGCGGCAGGTGTCCGGAGACCGGAGGGTGCGGCGCACGCGGCGGCTGGTGCAGGAGGCCCTGGTGGCGCTCATCCTGGAGAAGGGCTACGACGCGGTGACGGTCACCGACGTCATCCACCGCGCGGACGTGGGCCGCTCCACCTTCTACGCGCACTTCGCCGACAAGCGGGACGTGCTGTTCAGCAACCTCGACGAGCTCGACTTCCTGCGGCCGGGCCCGGTGGGGGAGGGGGGCCGGCTGTTCGCGTTCAGCCTGCCCCTGTTCGAGCACGCGCACGAGCGGCGGCGGCTGCTGCGCGCCCTGCTGGGCCGCCGCGGCGGCGGCAACCAGGTGCTGGCGCGCGGCGAGGAGCTGCTGCACGCCCTCGTCCACGACGAGCTGCGCGCCGCCGGCGCCCGCCCCTCGGCCGCGCTCGACCTGCTGGCGACCTGCCTGGCCGGGGCGTTCCTGGCGCTGCTGCGCTCCTGGGTGGACGGCGCCACGACGGCGACGCCCGCCGAGCTGGACGCCGCCTTCCGCGCCGCCGTCGAGCCGGGCGCCCGCGCCTTCCTGGCGGCGGCCGGCCCGGAGCGGGCCGCCGACTAGGGAAAGTCCTAGGCCGCCTCCCGAGGCGGCCCGCCGCCCGCCGGTGCCAGGCTGCGGAGCGTCCGAACAGGCTCCGAGCAGTCCGACGGCGTGGTCGGGGAGCCCCCGCTCCGCCACCGTGCCCGACGACGGGACGGGTGTGCGAGATGACCGAGGACTCAGGCGCGGGCAAGCGGCTCGCCGACGCGGTGGAGCTGCGGGACTTCCTGCGCAGGGCCGGCACGCTGACCCTCGCCGACCGGCGCACGCTGGTCGGGCAGGCGCAGGTGCTCATCGAGCAGAACTACGTGCACCTGCCGCTCAAGGTCGCGATGCACGCGGTCAACCCGGTCCAGCGGCTGCGGCTGCTGGCGCTGCGGCTGGCCAGGCAGAGCGACCAGACCATGGACCCCGAGTGGCGCTTCCACGCCGAGCTGTCGCAGATCTTCCTCTCGCTGCGCGACCTGCACACGAACTACCTGCTGCCGGAGCCGTTCGCCGGCCGCATCGCCTACCTGCCGTACCAGATCGAGGAGTACTACGAGGGCGACGAGCGGCACTACGTGGTCGCCCGGGTCGTCGCCGGGTTCGCCGCGCCGGGGTTCGGGCCGGGCGTCGAGGTCACCCACTGGAACGGCGTGCCGATCGACCGGGCGGTCGACCTCAGCGCCCTGCGCTTCGCCGGCAGCAACCCGGCGGCCGCGCACGCCCGCGGCCTGGAGTCGCTGACGATCCGGCCGCTGCGCATCCACGTGCCGCCGGACGAGGACTGGGTGGTGCTCGGCCACGTCGGCGCCGACGGCATCGCCAGGGAGCTGCGCGAGCGGTGGCGGGTGGTGGAGAACCTGCCGCCGTTCGTCAACGCCGACGAGCTCACCGCCGCGGCCGTCGCCCAGGGCCTCGACCTCGCCACCGACGAGATCGGCCGGGCCGTCAAGCTGCTCTACGTGCCCGAGGCGATCACCGCGGCCGAGTCGACGGACGCCGCCGACCTCACCGCCGACCTCACCGCCGGTCAGAGCGCGGAGCCGGACGGGCCGGCCGGGGCCGTCGCCACGTCCATGCCGGCGGTCTTCCGCGCGAGGAGCGTCACCACCGCCTCCGGCACGTTCGGCCACCTGCGCGTGTTCACCTTCAACGTGCAGGACCCCGACGGGTTCGTCCGCGAGTTCGTCCGCCTCATCGGCCTGCTCCCGCAGGACGGGCTCGTCGTGGACGTGCGCGGCAACGGCGGCGGCCACATCTACGCCAGCGAGTTCACCCTCCAGACGCTCACGCCCCGCCCGATCACGCCGGAGCCGACGCAGTTCATCACGACCCCGCTGAACACCCGCATCTGCGCCCAGCACGGGCAGGACCCCACCGGCCAGATCGACCTCGGGCCCTGGTGCGCGTCGATGAACCAGGCGCTGGAGACCGGCTCGGTCTACTCCGGCGGCTTCCCCATCACGCCCGCCGGCGGCGCGAACGCGCTCGGCCAGCAGTACCACGGCCCCGTGGTGCTGGTCACCGACGCCCGCTGCTACTCGGCGACCGACATCTTCGCCGCCGGCTTCCAGGACCACAAGATCGGCCCGGTGCTCGGCGTGGCCGACAACACCGGCGCGGGCGGCGCGAACGTGTGGACCCACGCCCTGCTGAAGCTCCTGCTGGAGGTGCCCGAGCCGGCGCCCGGCACGCCGTACCAGGAGCTGCCCGGCGGGGCGAACATGCGGGTGGCGATCCGCCGCTCGGTGCGGGTGCACGACCTGGCCGGCACCCCGGTCGAGGACCTCGGCGTGGCCCCGGACGAGCGCCACCGCATGACCCGGCGCGACGTCCTGGAGGACAACGCCGACCTGCTGGAGCACGCCGGACGGCTGCTCGCCGCGCTGCCGGCCCGCCGCCTGGAGGTGGAGGCCGGGGCCGGCGAGCTGACCCTGCGCACCCACCTGCTGGACCGGGCCGACGTCTACCTGGACGGCCGGCCGCGGGCCTCGGCGGACCTGACGCAGGAGATCGTCACCGTGTCCGTGCCGGGGGCCGGGGAGGCCCACGTGATCCGGGTCGAGGGCTTCCAGGACGGTGTGCTGGCCGCCGCCCGCACCATCGTCCGCTGAGCCGGCGGCAGGCGGGGGGTCAGACGCGCAGCAGCGGCGGCCACGTCTCCGGGCCGACGACGCCGTCCTCGCCGATCCCCCTGGCCTGCTGGAACGCCCGCACCAGCGCGATCAGCCCGTCGTCGGCCACCGTGGACTCCAGCCAGCCGCGCAGCCCGTCCGGCAGGCCGGCGTACGCGGCGGGCGGCACGTGGCCGCGCGCGAACAGGCAGGCCCGCACGGTCTTGACGTCGTAACCGTCGTCGCCGAGCCGGATCACCGGCAGGTTCTTCACGAGCTCCTCCGTCCAGAAGGCGTCCGGGCCGCTCTTGATGATGGCGGCCACGGACGCCCGGAAGTCGTCCATGTCGATGGAGTGGGGGTCGGGCTTGGCGGTGTTGACCTCGCGGTGCGCCTTGACCCGCGAGGCCGGCAGCCCGAACTCGCGGCACAGCTCCGCGCACAGCCGGACGTAGGACTCCTGCTGCGCGGCGGGCCAGGGCTGCGTGCCGTTGTTCTCGGCCTCGATGCCGAGGGCGCTGGAGTTGTCGTGCCAGGGCGAGGTCGAGGGCGCGTTGTGCCAGCACCGGCCGGCGGCGATGACGTAGATGCGCCCGGACCTGCCGAGCCCGAAGTGCGACAGCGGGCCGTCGAGCCCGGGGCGGCCGTCACGCACCACGGCCAGCGACGGGTAGTCCCCGCCGCCGGCGGGACCGGCCGTGTGGTGGCAGACGACGCCCTGCACCTCGGGCTGCGGCCCGTGGCCGCGGGTCCGCCAGCCGGCCACCTCGGTCACCGGGCTGCCGGTGCGGCGCGCGACGTCGGCGAGCTGGGTCAGGAACGGCATCAAGGACTCCCATCGCTGTCGTGCGTCCTGCGCGGTTCCCTAGAATGCCCTGAAACGCCGGGGTTATGAGAATCACGGGGCCACGGTGACGACGACCTTGCCCCGCGCGTGCCCTTCCTCCTGGTAGCGGACGGCCGCCGGGATCTCCGCGAAGCCGTACCGCCGGTCGATGACCGGCCGCACGTCGCCGCCGTCGATGAACCCCGTCAGCGTCATCAGGTTGGCCCGGGTCTCGCGCCACGGGCCGGTGGTGATGGCCACCCGGTGCGGCAGGAACGGCGCCAGCGCCATCGTGGCGAACATCCGCCCCATCGGCTGCAGCCACCGGGTGCCCCGCCCGCCCACCTGCACGTGCGCGCCCCCCGGCCGGACCAGCCGCCGCCAGGCGCGGCCCGGAAGGCTGCCCGCGACGTCGACGACCAGGTCGAAGCGGCGGCCGAGGCGCAGCAGGTCCTCCTTGGTGTAGTCGACGACCTCCCCGGCGCCGAGCGAGCCCACCAGGTCCACGTTGGCCGGGCTGCACACGCCGGTGACGACCCCGCCGAACGCCTTCGCGAGCTGCACGGCGAACGTGCCCACCCCGCCGGAGGCGCCGTTCACCAGGACCCGCTGCCCCTCCCGCAGGCCGCCGTCGTCGCGCAGCGCCAGCAGGGCGGTCTGGGCCGCCATCGGGACGGCCGCCGCCTCCTCGAACGACAACGTCGCCGGTTTGGGCGCCAGGTCGGTGACCCGGACGGCGGCGTACTCGCCGAACCCGCCCTGCCCGGACATGGCGTACACCTCGTCGCCCGGCGCCACCTCGCGCACGCCCGGCCCCAGCTCCTCCACCACGCCGGCGACGTCCGCGCCGAGGATCGGCAGGCTGGGCCGCAGGATCCCCGGACCGCCGGGCATCAGCCGGGCCAGGCGCGGCTCGCCGCGCATCAGGTGCCAGTCGAAGGGCTGGACGGACGTGGCGCGCACCCGCACCAGCACCTCGCCGGGGCCGGGCACGGGGCGGGGGACCTCGGTCAGCTTCAGGGCGTCGGGCGGTCCGTACGAGTCGAGGACGAAGGCCTTCATCGGGCGCTCCCTAGGGTCGGCGGGGACGGTTGGACGCCAGTGTGAGCGCGGCCCCGCCGCCCGGTAACGGCCGAAAGTACGACCTTCCGCCCGGCCTTAGGGACGGCCCGGCCAGAGCCGAAGCGCCGATGAACCGGCCGCCGCCGGCCGCCACGATCGGGACATGACCCAGGCACCTGCCACCCCGCCCAGCACCCCGCCCACCACCCCGCCCGGCCCCCGGCCCGCCCGCAGGTCGCGGCTCGTGCCCGCCGGGCTGGTGGCACTCTCCCTCGTCCCCGTGGTGGCCGGCACGCTCCGGCTGTCGGAGCTGTCCGGCCTGGCGCTCGTCGGGCCGGACGTGCTGCCCGACGACACCCACCTCGCCGCCGCGCCCCTGGTGGTGCACATCGTCGGGGCGAGCGTGTACACCGTGCTCGGCGCCTTCCAGTTCGGCGGGCGCCGGCCGCCCGCCCGGCACCGGCTCATGGGGCGGATCCTGCTGCCGTGCGGGCTCGCCGCGGCGCTGTCCGGGCTGTGGCTGACCGTGTTCTACCCGCGCCGGCCGGTGGACGTCGAGCTGCTGACGGTCCTCAGGATCGGGTTCGGCTCGGCGATGGCCGCCGCGCTCCTGCTCGGCCTGGCCGCCGTGCTGCGCCGCGACCACCGCGCGCACCGCGCCTGGATGACCCGCGGCTACGCCCTCGGCCTCGGCGCGGGCAGCCAGGCGGTGATCGTGAGCCTGTGGGCCGCGGTCGCCGGCCAGCCCGCCGGGAACACCCGGGCGCTGCTCCTCGGCGCCGGCTGGGCGGTCAACCTGGCCGTGGCCGAATGGCTGATCCGCCGGCGGCGGGCCCGCCGGGCGGTCAGCGCCTGATCCGGTTCGTCTCGTACGCCCACATCGCGATCTCCACCCGGTTGCGCACGCCGAGCTTGGTCATCAGGCTCGCCACGTGGCTCTTGACCGTGCTGAGCGAGATGTGCAGCTCGGCGGCGATCTCGCTGTTGGTCCGGCCGCGCGCCACGGTCGCCAGGATCTGCTCCTCCCGGTCGGTCAGCGCCTCGATCGGCTGCGCGAGCGGCCCGGACGGCGCCGCCCCGGCGAACGCGCCCAGCAGCCGGGCCGTGATGCTGGGCGCGATGAGCGCGTCGCCGGCCGCCGCCGCCCGCACCGCCTGCGACAGCAGGGCAGGGCCGGCGTCCTTGAGCAGGAAGCCGCGGGCGCCGGCCCGCAGCGCGGCGTAGACGTACTCGTCGAGGTCGAAGGTGGTGATGACGACCACCGCGATCGGGTCGGCGACCTCCGGACCGGCCAGCAGGCGGGTGGCCTCGATGCCGTCCAGGGCGGGCATGCGGATGTCGAACAGGCAGACGTCGGGGCGCAGCCGCCGGGCCAGCTCCACCGCGCGGCGGCCGTCGCCGGCCTCGGCGATCACCTCGATGCCGGGCTGGAGGTCGAGGATCATGCGCAGGCCGGTCCTGGCGATCTCCTGGTCGTCGGCGACGATCACCCGGATCGGCGCGTCCCCCTGCTCGCGGGCCGGCCCGCTCGCGTCCGGCCTGGCCGTCTCCTCGTGGTTCACGTCGCCGCCCCCGTCCTCGGCAGCACGGCCGTGACCGTCCAGCCGCGGCCGGGGTTCGGGCCGGCCTCGCAGGTGCCGCCCAGCAGCCCGGCGCGCTCGATCATCCCGATCAGCCCGTACCCGGCCGCGGAGATCTGCCGCGCCACGACGCCGTCGCCGTCGTCGCTGACCCGCAGCCGCACCGCCGCGTCGTCGGCCGTCACCCGCACCTCGATGCGGGTGGCGTGCCGCGCGTGCCGCCGCGCGTTGGTGACCGACTCCTGGGCGATGCGGTAGATCGCCGCCCCGACCGGCGGCGGCACGCCCGCGACGTCGCCGTCGATCTCGACGTCCACCGCCGGCCCGACCCGGGCCCGGCCCGCCAGCTCGGCCAGGTCGGCGAGCTGCTTGCCGGGCGTCAGCTCGGCCGGCTCGTTGCGGCGCAGCACGTGCACCATCGTGCGCATCTCGGCCAGCGTGCGCGACGCCTCGGCCTCGATGACGCGCAGCGCGTCGGCCGCGGCGTCCGGCTGCGCGGCCGCCGCGGCGGCGAGGCCCGCCTGCGCCCTGATCGCCATCGCCGAGACGTGGTGGGCCACGAGGTCGTGCAGCTCGCGGGCCAGCTGCTCGCGCTCCAGCAGCTTCACCCGGTCCAGCTCGCGCAGCCGCGCGCCGGCCCGGAACCGGGTCGCCCCGCCAAGCCCGAGCGCGGCCGACATGACCGCCAGCGCGCCGACCAGGTCGGCCGGCTCCAGGCGGCCCTGCGCCGCCGACAGGCCCACCGCGGCCAGCCCGAGCGCGAGCCCGGTCAGCGCCTCCCGGCCCGACCCCCAGCGGAACACCGCGTAGACGAGGATCAGCACGAACGCCAGCGTGTACGTCTCGACGTCCCGCCCGCCCGTGGCCAGCGACGCCGCCGACGTCACCGCGAAGGCGAGCGCCAGCATGAGCAGCGGCTTGCCGCGCCGCCACAGCAGCAGCGGCGCCAGCCCCGCCGTGACGGCCACCGACAGCGGCCGCGACGGCAGGTCCGGCCGCAGCGCCCCTTCCAGGAGCGCGGCCGCCACCACCCCGGCGACGAGCGCCCAGTCCCGCCACCCCCGCCGCGGCGCGCCCGGCGCCCGCGGCTCGTTCCACAACGAGCCGATAAGTCCGCGCACGCCCTCATCGTACGGGCACCCGGCCCGCTGATCACCCGCCGGCCGCCCGCTGATCGCCCGCTGATCGCCCGCTGATCGCCCGCTGATCGCTACGGCTGGACGGCGGTGACCTCGGCTCCCAGCAGGTCGGCGACCGCGCGCAGCTCGGCCAGGCGGTGGCCGGTGCCGAGCGCCCAGTGGTGGGAGATGCCGCTAGCGCTCCAGGCGTCGGTCCACTCGCCCGGGTCGCAGCCGAAGTCGACGCGCGAGGTGGTGTTGCCGATCTGCAGCAGCGGCCCCTCGGCGACCTCGCCCTCGGAGACGACGAAGCCGTAGCGGCCGTCGCGGTCCTGGCGCAGCCCGAACGCGGTGACCGGGCCGCGCGTCACGTCGAACTCGACCGACACGCCCCAGCCGCGCTTGCCGTGGTAGACGCCGAGGCCGCGCAGCAGCGGGCGGCGCGAGCTGATCGCCAGGTGGGCGGGGCCGTCGTGGCCCATCTCGACGTGGCCGCGGGCGAAGTCGAGCGCCTGCAGCTCGGTGAAGGAGCCGCCGCCGCCCAGCCGGTCCATGATCAGCATGGCGAGGGAGGTGCGCAGCTCGTACTCGCCGGCCGCCGGGACGCCGCGCGCCGTGAGCAGGGACGCGCCGAGGATCATGCCCGCGCCGAGCCGCTCGTGGATCTCGCCGTCCAGGCCGCGGTGGTAGTAGGCGAGGCTGTCCAGCGCGAAGTCCTCGACCAGGCGGTCCAGGCCGGCCGAGACGCGGGCGGCCCACTGGAGGTCCTCCTCGTTCACCGACGCGTCCAGCTCGAAGACCTCGCGGGCCAGCGCGACGCGGGCGCCGGCCTCGTCGTCGGAGACCTTCTCCACCCGCACCCGCAGGTCGTCGAACTCCAGCACCTCGACGTGCCCGCCGAGGTTGGCGCTGACCAGCGTCAGGTCGGTGGCCACGTCCAGCATGCCGGGGTAGAGGTGGCCCATCAGGCCGTGCCGGCCGCGGCGCAGCGCGGCCCGCACGCCGGCGGCCTTCACCCAGCGGCCGATGCGCTGCCAGGCCCGCTCGTCCTCCAGGTAGCCCGAGACCGAGCGGAACGGGATGCCGCAGCGGGTGAAGGCGTTGGCCATCTCCGGCAGCGGGCAGGCGCCGCAGTAGGCCAGCCACTGGCCGGTGTCGAAGGTGGCGTGGTCCATCGACTCGGTCGGCTGCAGGTTGATCAGCAGCACGGGGGCGCCGCTGCGCTGCGCGATCGGCACGAGCATGGTGGCCGTCATGTACGTCGTGAGGAACCCGACGATGAGGTCGCACCCTTCGGCGCGCAGCCGTTCGGCGGCCGCCGCGCCTTCCTGGGCGTCGGAGATGAAGCCGACGTCCACGACCTCGCAGTCGAGGTCCCGCATCCGCTCGGCGACGCGGGCGGAGGAGCGCCGCAGCTGCGGCAGCAGATCGGGGAACTGCGGCCAGTACGCCCCCAGCCCTCCGGCGACCAGCCCCACCTTGGTGCGGGGCGGCGTGATCCGAGTGAACGTGCCGCTCACCGGCGTTCTCCCTTCGCTCAGCGGACTTCGACCTCGATGATGCGGGTGTAGTCGTTGGCGCCGTTGGAGGCGAGCGCCACGATGCGGACCGCGTCCGCGGTGACCGGCGCGAAGTCCGAGCGCGCGTTCCCCGCGGTGTTGCCGCGCACCTGCGCGACCGTCTGCCACTGGCCGCCCACCCGGGCCTGGACGTCCCAGTCGCGCACGCCGTAGCGGGAGGCCGGGTAGCGCTCGGTGTCGAGCGTGTAGAGGTCGGCCCGGGAGATCTGGCGCGCGCCGCCGAGCGCGATGTCCACGGTGTCCGGCCAGGCGCGGGCGGTGGCGTCGTTCCAGCCGTTGCCGCCGGCCCAGCCGTTGGAGGAGCGGTCGCCGTCCACGACGCTGCACGGCGGGTAGTTGGCGTTGACGTGCTGGGAGGAGGCGGTGACGGGGCGGCGCAGGGCGAGGTTGCCGCCGTTGTCGAGCCGGTCCACGGGCAGGACCTCGACCGGCACCTCCAGGGTGCGGGAGGGGGTGCGGAGGCGCAGGCCGTAGGTGCCTTCGGCGGTGCCGGGCGGCACGGCCACCAGCAGTTTCGCGCCGAGCTCGTAGCCGGGCGGCAGGTAGCTGGTCAGCATGGTGCGGGAGGCGGTCAGCGGCGGGTCGATCTCGATCCGCGCGCTCGCGTAGGCGGCCTTCTTCGCGTCGCTGCGCAGGCCGATCTCGATCTTGGCGGGGCAGGCGGGGTCGACGCCGAGCGGGGCCACCAGGCGGTCGGCCCCGGCGACCGGGGTCAGCGCGCCGGTGCCCTTCGACGTGCCCGGCCGCACCTTGACCTGGGCCGACGACGGCGGTTCCGACGCGACGGCCGACGGCAGCCCGGGGGAGGGCGTGGGTGCGGCGAGAGCGGGTGCGGTGAACGCGGGCGCGGTGAGCGCGGCGGCGGCCAGGGCGGTGGCGGCGAGCGCGGCGGTGCGGTGACGCATGACGGTGACTTCCTCCTAGAGCGCGTGCAGGCCGGGGGCGCCGTCGAGGGTGACCAGGCTGGCGCGGGTGGAGACCGGCGCGCCGGGCCGGTCCACGTACGGGACGACCCGGTAGTCGGAGCGCCACTGGCCGCGCGTCACCTCGCAGGAGACGTAGCCGCGCTGGTAGTTGGAGAACTTCAGGTGAGGGTTGACCGGGTCGCTGCCGCCGGGCGGCACGCCGGTGCCCGGGTTGCCGTTGCCGCCGCTGGTGACGGACGTGCAGACGAACTCGACGCCGACGGCGGGCGTGGCCGGGTCGTCGAAGTTCGTGCGCAGCTCGCCGGCCAGGTTGTAGTGGATGTCGCCGGTCAGCACGACGGGGTTGCCGACCCGCCGCTCGGTCAGGCCGGTCAGCAGCCGGTCCTTGGCGGCCTTGTAGCCGTCCCACAGGTCCATGCTGAGCTTCTGGGCGGGGCCGGCGTCGTAGTCGAGCTGCATCATGGCGACCTGCTGGGCGAGCACGTTCCAGCGGGCGCGGGAGGCGCCGAGGCCGTCCAGCAGCCACTTCTCCTGCTCGGCGCCGATCATCTGGCGGGCCGGGTCGAGCCGGTCGGCGCAGTCCACCTGCTGGCCGTCGCCGCAGGCCTGGTCGTCGCGGTACTGGCGGGTGTCGAGCACGTTGAACTCGGCCAGGTCGCCGAAGGTGAAGCGGCGGTAGATGCGCGCGTCCGGGCCCTCGACGGAGGGTAACCGGACGGGCTGGTTCTCCCAGAAGGCGCGGAAGGCGTTGGCGCGGATGACCAGGTAGTCCTGTTCGGTGACCTCGCCGCCGGGGCCGTAGCGGCCGGCCCAGTTGTCGAGCACCTCGTGGTCGTCCCAGGTGACGATCCAGGGCGCGCTGTGGTGGGCGGCCTGCAGGTCGGGGTCGCTCTTGTAGAGGCCGTACTGGACGCGGTAGCGGTCGAGGGTGTCGCACTGCACCCGGAACTGCTCGGGGACCGGCGTGTTGCGGTTGCCGCCCATCGGGACGATGCCGTACTCGTAGATGTAGTCGCCGAGGTGGAAGACCACGTCGGGGCGCTCGTCGGCGAGGTGGCGGTAGGCGCTGTAGTAGCCGTCCTGCCAGGACGCGCACGAGGCGAAGGCCAGCCGCAGCGCCTCGGGGCTGGCGTCCCTGGCGGGCGCGGTCCTGGTGCGGCCGGCCGGGCTCAGCTCGCCGCCGGCGCGGAAGCGGTAGTAGTAGTCGCGGGCGGGGCGCAGGCCGGTGGCGTCCACGTGCACGGAGTGGCCGTACTCGGGCCGGGCCCAGGTGGAGCCGTGGCGCACCCGCCGGGTGAACGCCTCGTCCTCGGCGATCTCCCACTCCACCTTGATCTTGTTGAACGGCAGGCCGCCGAGCGGCTCCAGCGGCCTGGGCGCCAGCCGCGTCCAGAGCACGACCCGGTCGGGCAGCGGGTCGCCGGAGGCCACGCCGAGCTGGAAGGGATAGTCGCCGCCGGCCGCGGCCCGCGCGGACGCCGGCGCGGTCCAGGGGTCGGCCAGGTCGGTGGTGAAGGCCAGGGCGAACGCGGCGCCGCCGAGGCCGAGGAAGGACCGGCGCGAGGGATGACCCATGCTGCTTCCTAAGCGTTGGGGGGCGAAAGCCCTCACTTTCTAGCAAGCAGGCTGTGCTCTTAACAAGAGTCGAGTTACAAATAACGCCCTCAGACGTTACATTCGCCTCGCGATCACACCTGGGCGACCAGGACGTTGCCGTGCCGGTCGCGCAGCCGCTGCAGCAGCTCGGCCGGCGCGCCCGAGTCGACCACGACGACGTCGAAGTCCTCCAGCGGCGCCACCCGGTGCAGCGCCACCCGGGCCAGCTTCGAGCCGTCCACGGCCAGCACCCGCCGCGCGCCCGAGCGCAGCATCGCCCGCTTGACCAGCACGATCTCCTGCTCCTGGTGGAAGGCGTACTGGTCGGAGATCGCCGAGGTGGACACCACGACCACGTCGGTGCTCACCGCCTCGGCCGCGTCGACGCAGCCGAGCCCGAGGAAGGAGTCGTGGCTCGGGTGGTACTCGCCGCCGAGCGCGATGAGCCGGATGTCGGGGGTGCCGGCCAGCAGCCGGATCGCCTCCAGGAAGTTCGTCACCACGGTCAGCGGGGCCAGCTCGGCCAGGTGGCGCGCCACGGCGAGGGCGGTGGTCGAGTCGTCGAGCATGACCGAGCTGCCCGGCTCGATCTGCGCCGCGACCACCCGCGCGATCGCGTCCTTCTCCGCGGTGTGGGCCTGCAGCCGGTAGGCGATGTTGCTCTCCCACACGTTGCTGGCCTGGGCCGTCGCGCCGCCGCGGACCTTGCGGACCATGCCCTGCCGCTCCAGCTCGTCGAGGTCGCGGTGGACGGTCATCACGCTCACCCCGAAGCTCTCGGCGAGCTCCGCGACCGAGGCCGAGCCCTGGCGCACGATGTGCTCGGCCATGCCCCGCCACCGGGCAGACCTGCTCGAGGTGTGCTGACGCGAATCCACCGAAGCCCTCTCCACACTGGTGAGACGGCTGCGCATCCTACTCTTGACACCCCACTGAGGCGACTCGTAACCTCCCTGCATCCATCACTTGTAACAGAATTGGCTGTTAAATTAACAATCAATTCATGGAGGTAGGCGGGCCATGACCGACCTTCTGCACGACGCCCGGGTGAGCCGCGCACAGTTCTTCCGCCTGATGGGCGGCCTCGCCCTGGCGACGGCCGCCACCGCCTGCTCCACCAGGCCCGAGACCACCGCGACGACCGGCGGCGGCGGCACCACGACCGACCTGAAGTTCATCGGGGTGTCCGACCAGAAGGCGCCCATGGACAAGCTGGCCGCCGCCTACGCCCAGGCCAAGCCCGGGGTGCGCGTCACGCCCTCGTACGCGCCGACCGACCAGGTGCAGACCTCGCTCCGCACCCAGCTCGGCGCCGGCAACGCGCCCGACCTGCACGTGGTCTACCCCGGCAACGGCAGCGCGATGTCCATGAGCCAGATCGCCAAGGCGGGCCTGCTGGCCGACCTGTCGGCCCAGCCGTGGACGCAGACCATCCCGGCGGGCTTCAAGCCCGCCTTCCAGCTCGACGGCAAGACCTACATCTACTCGGCCGGCTCCTCCGTCATCGGCGCCGTCTACAACAAGAAGGTCTTCCAGCAGGCCGGCGTCGACGCGCCGCCCACCACGTGGAGCGAGTTCCTGTCCGTCTGCGACAAGCTGAAGAAGGCCGGCGTCGTGCCGATCGCGCTCGGCGCGCAGACGCCGTGGGTCACCCAGCTCATCACGTACGCGCTGGTTCCCTCCACCGTCTACGCCAAGGACCCCGCCTTCGACGACAAGCAGCTCGCCGGGCAGGCGAGCTTCACCGGCTCCGGCTGGCAGCAGGCCTTCGAGATGTACCTGGAGCTGCAGAAGCGCGGCTTCTTCAACGACAAGCCCAACGGCACCACCTTCGAGCAGCAGACCTCGATGGTGGCCACCGGCAAGGCCGCCATGGCCGTGCAGGTCTCGGCCGTGCTGCCGGACTTCCGCAAGGCCGCCTCCTCGCCCGACGACCTGTCGATGTTCCCCGTGCCGGGCGCCGACGACGCCGCCTCGGTGTGGATCCCGGCCGGCGTCGTGGTCGGGCTCGGCGTCAGCGCCAAGGGCAGGAACGCCGAGGCCGCCAAGGCGTTCGTCGACTTCCTCGGCAAGCAGGAGAACATCAACGCCTGGGCCAAGGAGATCGCCGCCATCCCGCTCACGCAGGACGCCTCCTCCACCATCGACCCGGCGGTGCAGTCGTTCCTGCCGTTCACCAAGGACCGCGCGGTGCCGTTCATGGACCAGCGCTGGCCCAACGCCGAGGTGCAGCCGGTGCACTTCGCCGTCGTCCAGGAGCTGCTGGCCGGCGACTCGACGATCGCGGAGGCCCTGAAGAAGATGGACGAGGCGTACCGCAAGTGACCCCGCTGACCGCCTGGCGCGCGCGCCCGGCCCGCACCGCCCGGCCGCGCCGCAGCGCCACCACCCCGCCCTGGCTGTTCGCCGCCCCCGCGCTCGCGGTGTACGCGCTGGTCGTGCTCTACCCGGCGATCAGCGGCGTCGTGTACGCCTTCACCGACTGGAGCGGCATCGGGCAGGACATGTCCTTCGTGGGCCTGGCCAACTTCCGCACCCTGCTCGGCGACGAGCAGGCCATGGGCTCGATCGGCAACACCCTGCTGCTCACCCTGGCCGTCGTCGCCGTGCAGAACGGCGTCGGCCTGCTGCTCGCGCTCGGCGTCAACGCCAGGCTGAAGAGCCGCGCCCTGCTGCGCGTGATCTTCTTCGCGCCCGTCGTCGTCAGCCCCGTCATGGTGGCCTTCCTGTGGAAGTACATCTACAACCCCGACCCGGAGGCCGGCCTCAACGGGCTGCTCGGCCTGCACGTCGACTGGCTCGGCGACCCGTCCGTGGCGCTGTGGTCGATCGCCGGGATGGTGGTGTGGCAGTACGCCGGCTACTCCATGGTCATCTTCCTGGCCGGGCTGGAGGGCGTGCCGAAGGAGCTGCACGAGGCCGCCATGATCGACGGGGCGGGCACGTTCCAGCGCTTCCGCTACGTCACCTGGCCGCTGCTCGCGCCCGCCGTCACGATCAACCTGATGCTGTCCACGATCGGCGGGCTGAAGCTGTTCGACCAGGTCTTCGCCGCCACCAACGGCGGCCCCGGCTACGCCACCGAGACCCTGTCCACCGTGCTGTACAAGCAGGCGTTCGTGTTCGGCAAGTTCGGCTACAGCACCGCCGTCGCGCTGGTGCTGGCGCTGTTCGTGGCCGCGGTCTCGCTCGTCCAGGTCTACTACCTGCGCGGCCGGGAGGTGAGCGCGTGATGCGCCGGACGTTCCTGCTGGAGATCGTCATGATCGCGGTGGCGGTGGCGTTCCTGTTCCCCGTCTACACGCTGGTGTCGCTGTCGCTGAAGGACCCGGCGCAGATCTCGCAGACGCCGCTGGCGCTGCCCGACCCGCCCACCTTCGACAACTTCACCGCCGCCTGGTCGGCCGCCGCGCTCGGCCCGTCGCTGGTCAACAGCACCGTCATCACCGTGGTCAGCCTCATCGCGCTCATCGCGCTCGGCTCGTTCGCCGCCTACTTCCTGGCCCGCGTGCAGACCCGGCTCGGCTACGGCCTGTACATCCTGTTCCTGCTCGGCATCGTGCTGCCCTTCCAGCTCGGCATGATCCCGCTCTACCGGCTGGTCACCGACCTCGGGCTGATCGGCACGCACGCCGGGATGATCCTCTTCTACACCGGCATCCAGCTCCCGTTCACCGTCTTCCTCTACACCGGCTTCATCCGGGCGCTGCCCCGCGAGTACGCCAGCGCCGCCCAGATCGACGGCGCCGGCCACCTGACGGCCTTCACCCGCGTCGTCTTCCCGCTGCTGCGGCCCATCACCGGCACCGTGCTCATCCTCAACGCGGTCTTCATCTGGAACGACTTCTTCACCCCGCTGGTCTACCTCGGCGGCTCCGGCTTCGAGACGGTGCCGGTCAGCGTCTTCGCCTTCGTCGGCCAGTACGTCTCCCAGCACGGCCTGGTCTTCGCCGGCCTGGTGCTCGGCGCGCTGCCGATCGTCGCGGTCTTCCTCGCCCTGCAGCGTTACGTCATCAAGGGCTTCTCCAGCGGGCTCAAGGGATGAACGCCCTCGACGCCTTCCGGGAGCCGCCCCGGGAGTTCTCCCCGGCCGCCATCTGGTGGTGGAGCGGCGAGCCGCTGCGCCGCGACCGGCTGCGCTGGCAGATGGAGCGGCTGGTGGCGGGGGGCGTGCACAACCTCGTCATCCTCAACCTGGCCCCCTCGGGGCCGCTGTTCGGCGCCGACGCCGACGACCCGCCGTTCCTGTCCGAGGCGTGGTGGGAGCTGCTGGACGGGGTGTGCGCCGACGCCGCCGGGCTGGGCGCGTACCTGTGGTTCTACGACCAGCTCGGCTTCTCCGGCGCCGACCTGCAGGCCCGGCTGGTGCAGGAGCGGCCCGAGTTCGCCGGGCAGTGGCTCGGGCCCGGCGGCGAGGTCACCACGCGCGGCTTCGACTACCTGTCGGCCGAGGCGTGCGCGGTGCTGCTGGACCGGGTGCACGGCGAGTTCGAGCGGCGCGTCGGGCACTGGTTCGGGCGGGTCATCGCGGGGTCGTTCCAGGATGAGCTGCCCGCGCTGCCCACCTGGTCGGCCCGCTTCGCCGAGGAGCACCTGGCGCGGCGCGGCGAGCCGTTCTCGCTCGCCGACCCCGACTGGGCCGCCTACCAGCGCACCCGCGCCGAGCTGGCCGAGGAGGCGTTCTTCCGGCCGCTGGCCGACTGGCACCGGCGGCACGGGCTGCTCAACGGCTGCGACCAGCAGGACCCGGCCCGCGCCGGGCACCCGGTGGCGGGCGTCGAGCTGTACGCCGACTACGCCCGCACCCACCGCTGGTTCTCCGCGCCCGGCTCCGACCACCACGGCGACGCCCGCCTGCACTCCTCCCTCGCCCACCTGTACGGCCGCCCGCGCACCTGGATCGAGGCGTTCCACTCCAGCGGCTGGGGCGGCACCCTGGAGGAGACCTTCGACTGGCTGCTGCCCTGGCTGCGGGCCGGCGCCACCCTCTACAACCCGCACGCCGTCTACTACACGACGCGGCGCGGCTGGTGGGAGTGGGCGCCGCCGTCCACCGACTGGCGGCAGCCGTACTGGCGGCACCACCGGGTCTTCGCCGACGCCGTGACCCGGCTGTGCGCCGCGCTGTCGCCGGGCCGGCACGCCTGCGACGTCGCGGTCCTGCTGCCCACCGCCACCGCCCAGGCGGGGACGGCGCTCGCCGGCGCCCGCCCGCCCGCCGCCGCGGCGGCCCGGGCGGAGGAGGTCTACCGGGAGCTGGTCGGCGACATGGCGTGGTTCGCCACGAAGCCGGGCGTGCTCGACCGGCTCGGGCTGGACGCCGACGTACTCGACGAGGACTCGGTGCGGCGCGCGGAGGTCTCCGGCGGGCGGCTGGCCGTGTCCGCCGAGGCGTACCGGGCGGTCGTGCTGCCCGCCGTCACCGTCCTCGACGACGACGTGGCGGCGCGGCTGGCCGCCTTCGCCGACGCGGGCGGCCTGCTGGTGGCCGTCGGCGCGGTGCCCCCGGCGCTGCGCGGCCGGGCCCGCCTCGCCGCCGCCCCCGGCGACCTGGGGGAGGCACTGGAAGGGCTGCCCCGCCGGGTGGAGGCGCCGGTGCCCGCGCTGGTGCGCGAGAGCGGCGACGCCACCCTCGTGTTCCTGACCGCCACGCACCCCATGGCCAGCAGGATCGGCGTCGGCCGGCCCGAGGAGCGGGGCGTGGAGCTGGGCTGGCTGGACGCCCGCATCGACTTCGACCCCGCCCGCTACGCCCGCGAGACGCGGATCACCGTCCGCGACGTGGCGGGCGCCCCCAAGCTGCTGCGGCCCTTCGCGGGCGGCGACCCGGTCCCGCTGCCGCACACCCGGCGCGGCGACGCCGTCGAGGTGGTGGTGCCGTTCGACGACGGGCCCGCCGCGCTGCTGGTGTTCGACGGCACCGCCGCCGACCCCGCGCCGCCGCCGCCCGCGTACCCGGTGCAGACCGGCCTCGGGGACGAATGGGACGTCGAGCTGGTGCCGACGCTCGACGACACCTGGTCCGACTTCGGCGGGGGCGCGGGCGTCGAGCTCTGGACGCTGCGCACGCCCGCCGGGGAGCCGGTGCACGTCACGTTCGGCCCGCGCGGCGAGCAGCGCGTCGGCGACGGCCCCTGGACACCGTCCGTCTGGTCGGCCTCGCGCGGCCTGCGCAAGGACCCCGTGCACCGCGACGTGCTCGGCCCCAAGGGCCACGTGCCCGTCGAGTTCCTGGCCTTCGGCCGGGTCGCGGCCGGGGCCGAGGCCCGCTTCCGCAGCGTGCTCACCGTCCCGCCGGGCCCGCCCCGGTGGCTGGCGCTCGGCGCGGGCGCGGCCAAACGGCTGTGGCTCGGCGGCGAGGAACGCGAGCTGGCCGACACCGGGTACGCCGCCGTCACCCGCGCGCCCGTCGAGCCCGGCGAGCACCTGCTGGAGCTGCTGCTCGTCCCGGACGAGGAGCTGGACCTGCGCGCCTACGCCTGCCTGGCCGGCGACCCCGCCGACGCCGCCCGGCCCGAGTGGATCGCCGGGCCGCGCCTGGAGACCGTGGTCGAGGCGGGGGAGGAGCACCTGCTCCAGGTGGCGTCCACCGCGTTCTGCCGGGTGCTGGTCAACGGCGTCGAGGCGGGGCGGCAGGGCGGGTTCGACCCGTACGCCGAGGCCGACATCCCGCGCGTGCGCCGCTACGACCTGGCGCCCCTGCTGCGGCCCGGCCCCAACACGATCACCGTCGAGTCCGCGGGCTGGGTGCTGACCGACGGCGTCGCCGTCTCGGGGCCCGGCTGGTCGCCGCGCCCCCGGGTGCGCCGCCGCCAGCACGGCGACCCGGCCGCGCTCTGGCTGCGCCCCCGCCCGCACCCGCTGCCGGAGGCGGGCTGGCTGGACGGCCGGCCGGCCGCGCCGCCCGCCGGGTTCGCGGTGCCCGGCGCCCGGCCCCGCCAGGAACGTCTCCTCCTCGACCGGCCGCCGGGGGCGACCGGCGTCGAGGTGCGGGCGGACGTCCCGGTCGAGGTGCGGGACGGCGACCCGATCGAGCTGCTGCTCACCACCGAGCCCGGCGCGCAGGCGGGCGCGGCCCTCACCGGGCCGGTCCGCGTCACCTGCGGGCCCGGCCGGATGCGCCTCGGCGACTGGGAGGAACGCGGCCTGCCCGGCTGGAGCGGCGGCGTGCGCTACCGCACCACCGTCACCGCCCCGGCCGGCGCCGGGCCCGGCCTGCTCGACCTCGGCCGGGTGCGCGGCACCGCCGAGGTCACCGTCAACGGCCGGCCCTGCGGCGTGCGGGTCTGCTCGCCCTATGTCTTCCCCGTCGAGCTGGACGTGGGCGAGAACACGGTGGAGGTGCTGGTGCTCGGCACGCTGGCGCCGTACCTGGACGAGGTGAGCCCGACCCACTTCGTCTTCCCCGGCCAGCGCGTCACCGGCCTGCTCGGGCCGGTGACGCTGCGCACGCCTCACCCCACGGAGGCCGCGTAGCCCATCGCCCGCTCCGGGCCGAGCCGCGCCCCGGAGTGGAAGGCCCCGGAGAACGCCCGCGGCCCGAGCGCCCGCCGCGCCTCCTCGGCGCAGCGCTCGTGCGCCGCCGCGTGGTAGCACAACCGCTCCGGGGCCACGCCCGCCCCCCGCCACAGGCTGCTGGCCGCGCCCAGCAGCCCCGCCGCCACCTCGTGCCGGCCGCGCGCCCCCTGCGCCCAGGCCAGCACCTCCAGGCACTGCGTCAGCCCCCACCGGTCGCCGATCCCGCCGGTGAACTCGGCCGCCGCCCGCACCAGCCCCTCCGCGCCCGGGCAGTCGCCGAGACACCACCGCGCCACGCCGAGCGCGAGCTGCGCGTACGCCCGCGAGACCACCGCGTGGTGGCGCTCGCACAGCTCCAGCAGCTCCTCCCCGAACCCGGCCGCCTGCTCCGGGTCGGCCACCGAGCCGTACACGGCGGCGAACTGGAGCGTGCACAGCACGCCGTCCACGTCGTCCGCCGCCCGGAACCGGCCCAGCGCCTCGCGCAGCAGCTCCATCCCGCGCGGCGGGTCCCCGGCCGTGCACGCCTCCACCCCGGCGGCCCGGATCGCGTGCGGCAGCACGCTCTCGTTCCCGGCCCGCCGGGCCAGCTCCAGGCACTCCGCGAGGCGCGGCCCGGCCCCCGCCAGGTCGCCCTGGCGCAGCGCCAGCATGCCGTCCGCCCACAGGGCCGTGGCCCGCGCGACGCCGTCCTCCGGCGCCAGCGCCAGCCCCCGCTCCAGCCAGCGGCGGCCCTCGGCCGGCTCGCCGGACAGCAGCCAGAAGCACCACAGGGCCGAGGCGGTGCCCAGCTCCACCTCGTGCAGCGGGCCCCGGGCCAGGCCCGCCTCCAGCGCGGCCCGCACGTTGGGCAGCTCGGCGCGCAGCAGCCGGAAGCGTTCGAGCTGGTCGGGCACCGCCCGGTCGATGCGGTGCCGCTCCACCAGGTCGCGGTGGTGGTGGACGTACCGGGCCAGCACCCGGCCGCGGTCGGCGGGCTCCAGCCGCTCGGCCCCGTACGCGCGCAGGCTCTCCAGCATGTGGTAGCGCATCCCGTCGTCGCGGGGCTCGCCGGCCAGCACCGACTTGTCCACCAGCCCGGCCAGCAGGTCCACCACCTCAGGCTCCTCGATGCCGCCGCCCGCGCCCACCGCCTCGGCCGCCTCCAGGCCGATGTCGCCGGGGAAGGCCGACAACCGCGCCCACAGCCGCCGCTCCGGCTCCGAGCACAGCCCGAAGCTCCAGTCCAGCGTCGCCCGCAGCGTGCGGTGGCGGGGCAGCGCGGCGGGCACGTCGGCGGCCAGCACGTCGGCCGGGGCGCCCGGCCGCTCCTCCAGCCGGCGCGCCAGCTCCTCCAGCGGCGCGGTCCGCAGCCGCGCCGCGGCCAGCTCGATGGCCAGCGGGACGCCCTCCAGGCGGCGCACCAGCCGCGTCACGCAGGCCACGTTGTCCGGGTTGAGGGTGAACCCGGGGCGCACGGTCGCCGCCCGCTCCACGAACAGCCGCACCGCGTCCAGGCGGGCCGTCTCGCGCAGCGTTTGACCCGGCTCCGGCACCGGCAGCGCGGGCACGGTCAGCACCTGCTCGCCGTACACGCCGAGCGTCTGCCTGCTGGTCGCCAGCACCCGCAGCCGGGGCGCGGCCCGCAGCAGCAGGTCCACCAGCCGGGCGCACGCGTCGCGCACGTGCTCGCAGTCGTCCAGCACGAGCAGCGTGCGCCGGCCCGACAGGTGGTCGGCCAGCGCCCTCGCGGGCTCCCCGCCGCCCGGGTCCACCCCGAGCGCCCTCGCGACCGCCGCCTCCAGCGGCTCGCCCGCGGCCAGCCCGCCCAGCTCGACGACCTCCACGTCCTGGAACGCCGGCCGCAGCGTCTCGGCGATCTTGAGCGCCAGGCGCGTCTTGCCGACGCCGCCCGCGCCGGTGAGGGTGAGCAGCCTGCTCGTGTGCAACATCCGCCTGGCCACGGACAGCTCGTGCCGCCGTCCCACGAAGCCGTCCGCGAACAGGCGGGAGGTCACGGAAGGCTCCGCTCCGGCGGGCCCTGCCCGGCGCTCCCCTCCGGGCTCCGCCCGGCACCGCCCTCCGGCGGGCCCTGCTCGGCGACCCAGGCCGCGATCTGCGCCCGCGAGGTGAAGCCGAGCTTGCGCAGGATGTGCTCCACATGCGCCTCGGCCGTGCGCTGCGCGATCACCAGGGTGGCCGCGATCTCCTTGTTGGCCAGGCCCCTGGCCACCAGCCCGGCGATCTCCCGCTCGCGCGGGGTCAGCGGCGAGGCCTCCTCGGCGCGGGTGCGGGCCGGCCGGGCCCCGCGGCCCATGGCGTACGCCAGCGCGTCCGCCGGAGCCAGCTCCACGCCCTTGCGGAAGGCGGCCTCGAACCCGCGGGCGCCGAGACGTTCCCGCGCCACCGCCTCCGCCGCGTCGTGGTAGCCCGACAGGTAGCCGAACAGCGGCCCGCCGAACGCCCGCCAGCTCTCCTGCGACGCCCCGAGCAACGTCGCCGCCCGCTCGGCCGGCTGCTGCCCGGCGCCCCCGGCCGCCATCCAGGCCAGCGCCTCGACGCACAACGCCGTGCCGAGCCGGTCGTCGAACGGCTCCTTCAGCCGGATCGCCTCGCGCTCCATCTCCACCGCGCGCGCCGGGTCGCCCTGCCGCCAGGTCTCGATGCCGAACAACCACAGCGCGTACGAGCGGAACCAGTGCTCGTGGCGCGCCTCGCAGATCGCCAGGCACTCCTTGAACAGGGCGATCGCCTGGTCGTCGTGGCCCAGCAGGGCGTGCGCCGTGGCCAGGTACATCAGGGCGTTGACCACGCCGCTCTCCTCGCCGTCCGCCCGATGGCCCTCGACGGCCGCGCCCAGCTCCTCCACGGCGCGCTGCGGGTCGCCCTGCATCAGCGCGGCCAGGCCCGCCACGTACGCGGCCGGGGCCGGCGGCAGCGGGGCCGGCAGGGTGCGGGCCAGCTCCCGGCACTCCTCCAGCAGGGCTTCGCCCATCTCGAAGTCGCTCTGCAGCACTGCCAGGCGGGCGTTGACGCACAACGCCTCGGCCCGGGCCGCCGTGGGGGCGGGGGCGGCGGCCAGCAGGCGGCCCAGCCAGGTCCGGCCCTCACGGTGCGCGCCGGCCGCGATCCAGTAGAAGCGCAACGCCGTCGCCAGCACCAACCCGTCGTCCACCGGCCCGCCCGGCCCGGCTCCTTCCGGCGCTCGCCCGCCACCGCCCGGGCTGAGGTCCTTCTGACTGCAAGGGGAGGGGCCGAGGCCGGCTGGCCCGCCATCGCCCGGGATGGGGTTCTTCTGGTTGGAAGGGGAGGGGCCGAGGGCGGTTGGCGCGCCATCGCTCGGGTTGGGGTTCTTCTGGTTGGAAGGGGAGGGGCTGAGGGCGGTTGGCGCGCCGCCGGTGGGGCCGGTGTCAGAGGGAGCGGTGGGGAGGCTGGAGTCGAGGGCGGTGCGGAGGTTGCCGTGGTCGGCGCGGAGCCGGGCGAACCAGGTGACCTGGCCCGGTCCGTACCATTCGCGCCCCGCCCGCACCGCCAGGTCGCGGAAGTAGGCGCGGTGCCGGGCCCGCATCCAGGCCTCCTCGCCCGACTCGCGCAGCCGCTCGCGCCCGTACTGGCGGATGGTCTCCAGCAGCCGGTACCGCACGGCCTGCCGGTGCTCCTCACGGGCCAGCACCGACTTGTCGACCAGCCCGCCCACCAGGTCCACCACGTCCTCGGCGGCGATGCCGGCCCCGGCGCAGACGTGCTCGGCCGCCTCCAGGTCCAGCCCGCCGGAGAACACCGACAGCCGGCTCCACAGCAGCCGCTCCTGCTCGGTGCACAGCCCGTAGCTCCAGTCGATGAGCGAGCGCAACGTCTGCTGGCGCGGCAGCGCGGTCCTGGCGCCGGTGGTGAGCAGCCGGAAGCGGTCGTCCAGCCGCTCCAGGAGCTGCTCCACCGACAGCGCCCGCAGTCGTACGGCGGCCAGCTCGATGGCGAGCGGGATGCCGTCGAGCCGCCGGCAGACGCGGGCCACGTCGTCCCGGTTGGCGTCGGTCAGCTCGAAGCCGGGCAGCACGGCCCGCGCCCGCTCGGCGAACAGCCGCACCGCGTCGGTCCGCCCGTCCGGCGGCGGGCCCGTCGCGTCGTCCCCGGTCCCGTCGTGTTCCGCCCTGTCCGGTCCTGTCGGGTCCGGTCCTGTCGGGTCCGGCCCCGCCCGGTCCGGTCCTGTCCGGCGCCGTGGGTCGTCCTCCGGCGCCGTCCGGTGCCGCGCCCCCGGGTCCGTACGGCCGGGCGCGGCGGCGACCGCCGGCACCGGCATCGGCGGCACCGCCAGCACCTGCTCGCCCGCCACCCCGAGCGCCTGCCGGCTGGTGGCGAGGACCCGCAGGCCGGGCGCGCCCCGCACGAGCCGTTCCACCAGGGCGGCGCAGCCGTCCAGCAGGTGCTCGCAGTTGTCCAGCACCACCAGCGCCTCGCGTTCGCGCAGGTGCTCGGCCAGCACCTCGATGGGCGGGCGGGGCGGCCGGTCCTGGACGCGCAGCGCCTCCATCACGGTCGGCACCAGCAGCTCCGGGCTCTCCAGCGCGGCCAGCTCCACCAGCCACACGCCGTCGTGGTAAGCCCGCCGCAGGTCGACCGCGGCCCGCAGGGCGAGCCGTGACTTGCCGACGCCGCCGACGCCGGCCAGCGTCACCAGCCTGGCCTCGGCCAGCAGCCGCTTCACCTCGGCGATCTCCCGTCGGCGGCCCACGAAGCTGTTGAGCTCGGCCGGCAGCGACACGTTCGGCGACACGTTGGCCGCGGTCATGGTCATGTTGGATCAGCCCCCACGACCAGGCTATGCCTCGACCCTTTTCGTCCGCTTTCGCAATGGTATGGGGGGAGTAAAACCCGCTCAGTCCCGGTTCAGCGCCGAGTGCCGCCGGCTGTAGGCGAAGTACACGACGAGCCCCAGCACGAACCAGACCGCGAAGCGCAGCCAGGTCAGCGGCGCCAGGAACGTGATCAGCCAGATCGAGAACACCACCCCGATCGCCGGCACCACCGGCATGCCCGGCGTGCGGAACTCCCGGTGCAGGTCCGGCCGCCGGTAACGCAGCACGATGACCGCCGCGCACACCACCACGAACGCCAGCAGGATGCCGATGTTGGTCAGCTCGGCGGCCTCCCTGATCGGCAGGAACCCGGCGATCAGCGCCGAGGCCACGCCCACGATCCAGGTGACCCGCGACGGCACCCGCCGTACGGGGTGCAGCCGGGCGAACCAGCCCGGCAGCAGCCCGTCCCGGCTCATCGAGAACCACACGCGGGTGACGCCCAGCATGAACGTGAACATCACGGTGAGGATGCCGATGATGGCCCCCACCGCGATCAGCGCCGCCAGCCCCCGCAGCCCGACGGCGGCGAACGCCGAGGAGAAGCCGCTCTCGGGGTCGATGTCGCGGTAGTTCTGCATGCCGGTGAGCACCAGCGTGGCCAGCACGTACAGCACCATCGAGATGGCCAGCGAGTAGATGATGGCCTTCGGCATGTGCCGGCGCGCGTCGCGCGACTCCTCGGCCGCGGTGCTCATCGCGTCGTAGCCGAACACCGCGAAGAACACCGTCGCCGCGCCGGTGATCGCCCCGCCGACCCCGAACGGGAAGAACGGCGAGTAGTTGGCCGGGTTGACGAAGAAGAACCCGACCACGATCACCACCAGCACCACCGCGACCTTGATCGCGACGACGGTGGTCTCGAACCGGGCGGCCGTCTTGATCCCGCGGTTCAGCAGGAAGGCGATGAGCAGGCACAGCACCACCGCGAACAGGTCCACCACGTGCCCGTCGCCGGTGCCCGGCGCCCCCAGCATCCACGCGGGCAGCTTCAGGCCCAGCTCCTGCACCAGGAAGCCGAAGTAGCCGGAGATGCCGATGGCGACCACCGCCACGATCGCGGTGTACTCCAGCAGCAGGTCCCAGCCGATGAACCAGCCGACGATCTCGCCGAGCACCGCGTAGCCGTAGGTGTAGGCGGAGCCGGCCTTCGGGATCATGCCGGCGAACTCGGCGTAGGAGAAGGCCGCCGCCGCGCTGGCCACCCCGGCCAGCAGGAACGACACCAGCACCGCCGGCCCGGCCGTCTGGTTGGCCACCGCGCCCGCCAGCGCGAAGATGCCCGCGCCGATGATGCCGCCGATCCCGATCGCGGTGAGCTGCCACAGCCCCAGCGACCGGGACAGCTCGCCCTCGTGCTCCTCCGCGATCTGCTCGACCGGTTTGCGGCGGAACATGCTGTGTGACGCGGCCATGGCAGCCTCCTGATCACCCTGTCGGTTCTCAGGTAGGTCTTTCCTGCCGGGCCCCGGCCATACGGCCGAGGCCGCGATTTGACGACTTCGAGGGGTTCAGCGGGGCCTGCCGAAGTCGGCGGGCACCGGCCGGCCGCGGCTGAGCAGCATGAACAGCTCCTCCCACAGCGGCATCACGACCTCGGGCGTGTAGTCGTGGGCGGTCTCGGCCGCCGCCGCGCCGAGCCGCAGCCGCAGCTCGCGGTCGCCCATCAGCCGTCCCAGCTCCTCGCCCAGCTTCTCCACGTTGCGCGGCGGCACCAGCACGCCGTCGCGGCCGGGCGTCAGCACGTCGGCGGGGCCGGTGGGGCAGTCGAAGGCGACGACCGGCAGCGCGTGGCCCATCGCCTCGATCATCGCCATCGGCAGGCCCTCGATGCGCGAGCTGAGCGCGTAGATCGACGCCTTGGCCAGCTCCTCGTGGATGCGGTCGCTGCGGCCCATGAGCGTGATGCGCTCGCCCATGCCGCGCTCGTCGATGCGCTGCTGGAGCCGCTCCTGCGACGGGCCGGTGCCGAAGATGCGCAGCCGCCACTCCGGGTGCTCCGCCGCGACCGAGGCGAAGGCCGGGATGAGCATGTCGTAGCCCTTCTGCGGCACCAGCCGCCCGGCCGCGATCACCACGGGGTTGCTCTGGTCGGAGTGCTTGCGGTGCTCCATGTGGACGGCGTTCGGGATGCGCACGATCGGCGTGCCGTCCAGGATCTCGTGGTACTCGGCGCGGCTGGTCTCGGTGAGCACGGCCACCGCGTCGAAACGGTCGTAGTGGCGGGCGATCTGCTCGCGGACGGCCTCGTGGTAGGCGCCGAGGTTCATGTGCTCCTGCGCGACCCTGATCACCTTGCGCGAGGCGCGGCGGGCGGAGATCAGGTTGAGCGCCGGGCGGGTGGTGACGAGGATGCCGTCGTCCAGGGACGACACGTAGTCCATCACGGCCGCCTCGACGCGCTCGGTGAACCACTCGGCGGCGAACTCGCCGTACGGGACGATCTTGCCGCGGGCCCGCCGCCACACCTTGCGCGCCAGCGAGTCGGCGGGCACCCCCTCACGCTGGTCGACCAGCGCCGACACGCGCACCCGCGGGTCGATGGCGAACTGCGGCTTGCCGCGCCGCCGCACCACGCTGACGATCTCGACCTCGTGGCCCGCCTCGGCCATCGCGTTGGCCTGGTTGACCACGGTGCGGATGGTGCCGCCCATGCCGTACGCGTGCAGCAGCATGTAGCGGATCCTCACGGGAGGTACCCCCACGTCCTGGCCATGCCTTTCAGCACGTCGGGCACCTCGTCGGGGCCGGGCAGCTCGCGGCCGGGCTGCACCTGGCCGGAGCGGATCTTGTCCTTCCAGTCGCCGAGGCCCTTGGTGACCACGTCGGGGGTGCCGTAGCTGAGCATGCCGGGCGCCCAGTCGACGGCGAGGAAGCCGCACAGCTCGCGCAGCGTCTTCTCCGGGTCGGCGGTCAGGTCCTCGTAGCGCACGGTCAGGCCGGGCAGCGCCTTTCTGGCACGCTCCACCGCCTTCATGTAGCGCAGCGCGTCGGCCGCCGCCTCCTCCGGGGTGCGCTTGTCCGGGCTGGCCTCGTGCCAGGAGGTCGCGATGGAGGCCGGGTGGCGCAGCAGGAACACGAAGCGCGCGTCCGGCCAGCAGGCGGCGAGCCGTTCGTAGGCGAAGGCGTTGGCCGGGGTCTTGTCCACGATGTACCGCTTGCCGCTGCGGACCAGCTCGCGGTGCAGCACCCGGTCCCACAGCAGGTGCTCCAGGTCGGCCTTGTTGTGGCCGAGCGCGGCCATCGCCTTCTCCGCCAGGCTCGTGCCGAAGTCGACGCTGAGGCGGCGGACGTGCAGCTCGTGCGGGGCGTGCAGGTCGGGGTGCGCGTTCAGCATCGAGCGCAGCAGCGTCGAGCCGGACCGGACGGGCGAGATGACGAAGACGGGCGCCCTGAGCAGGCGGTCGGTCCCGGGATCGGCGGGCGGGCGGAACGAGGCGTCGGCGGCCTTCCTGACCTGCCCGGCCGCTTTCGCGGCCGGTCTCCCGGCCGGCGCGGCGTCCTTGGCCACCCGCTCGATACGCAGGCCCGCGTGCCTTTCCAGCGCGGTGGTGATCTTACGCTGCCACTTCATGGTGGGGGAGGGTACTGACCTTTTCTGCAAGTTGACTGAGAGTGGGCGGACGCGGCCCCGGGAACGGAGCCGGGCTCGCATGTCGCCCTTCACCTTGCAGTCTGCCCTATGCCGGCCCCTCCCCGGGCCACGTCGGCGAGGCAGCCTGGGCGCCGGTGGCCTTCGGGGAGGCGGTCAGTTGATGCGGCGCTCGTGCCCCGCCCACGCCTTGTCCCGCAGGACGTACTTCTGGATCTTGCCGGTCGAGGTCTTCGGCAGCTCGCCGAACTCCACCACCTTCGGCACCTTGAACCGCGCCAGCCGCGACCGCACGTGCTCCATGATCTCGTCGGCGGTGGCCGTCGCGCCCTCGCGCAGCGTCACGTACGCGGCCGGCACCTCGCCCCAGTGCTCGTCCGGCACCGCGACGACCGCCACCTCCAGCACCGCCGGATGGTCGGCGATGGCCTGCTCCACCTCCACCGAGGCGATGTTCTCGCCGCCCGAGATGATCACGTCCTTGCTGCGGTCGCGCAGCTCCACGTACCCGTCGGGATGGCGGACGCCGAGGTCGCCGGTGCGGAACCAGCCGTCCGGCGCGGCCGCCGCCGTCGCCTCCGGGTCGCGGAAGTAGCCCAGCATGACGTTGTTGCCGCGCAGCGCGATCTCCCCGACCGTGACGCCGTCGGCGGGGACCTCCGTGCCGTCCTTCGCCACGACGCGGGCGGTGCAGGAGATCAGGTTGCCGACGCCCTGGCGGGCCTTCAGCCGGGCCTGCTGCTCGCCGGTCAGCGCGTCCCACTCCGGCCGCCAGTCGCAGATCATCGCCGGGCCGAACGTCTCGGTCAGCCCGTACAGGTGGATGACGTCGAAGCCGAGGCCCGACATGCGCCGCAGGATCGCGGGGGACGGCGGCGCGCCGCCCGTCGAGACCCGCACCGTGCGCTCCAGCGGGGCGGCGTCCGGCGCATAGGCGATCATGGACAGCACCGTCGGCGCGCCCTCCAGGTGCGTCACGCCCTCGGCGCGCAGCAGCCGCCACACCTCGGCCGGGTCCGGCCGCGGCAGGCACACGTGCGTCCCGGCCGCGGCCGTCACCGCCCACGGGAAGCACCAGCCGTTGCAGTGGAACATCGGCAGCGTCCACAGGTGCACGGTCGCCGGCGACAGCCCGGCGTGCCCCACCATGGCCAGGGCCTGCAGGTACGCGCCCCGGTGGTGGTACATCACGCCCTTCGGGCGGCCCGTGGTGCCCGAGGTGTAGTTGATCGACAGCAGCGCCCGCTCGTCGGCCGGGGTGAGCGCCATCGGGGTGGCCTCCGCCAGCAGGCTCTCGTACCCGGCGCCGGCCCGGACCAGGCGGGGCGGCTCGGCCAGCCCGGCCAGCGCGGTCTCCACCAGGTCGTCGAAGACCGGGTCGTGCACCAGCACGCCCGCCCCCGAGTGCTCCAGGATGTAGCCGACCTCGCCCGCCGCCAGCCGGGTGTTGACCGCCACCAGCGGCACGCCCGCCCACGGCACGCCGAAGTTCGCCTCCAGCAGCACGGACGTGTTCGGCGCGAGCACCGCCACCGGGCGGCCCGCCGCCAGCGGCGCCAGCGCGCCCGCCAGGCGGCGGCACCGGTCGCGCAGCTCGTGGTAGGTGAGGCGGCGCTCGCCGTCGATCACGGCCAGGCGGTCGCCGTGCGCGTCGGCGGCGCGGTCGAGGAAGGAGACGGGGGTCAGCGGCTCGAACGACAAGGCGTCCAGATCGGGCATCCAGCGCTCCTCCGGGCGAGAGGCGGGCTCGTCCCCGCCATCCTCGGTCGCGCCGCCCGTCCCGGCAAGGGGCCCCGCCCCGTCCCATCAGGCGCTCCGCCACCCGGACCCGGCGCCCCTGCCGTCCAGGCCCGGCGTCGCGGCTCCCGCCGTCCGGGTGCGGCGTCAGCCGTCCATGTCGCCGTGCCGGTGGCGCCGCTCGTCCTCGGCCATCGACGCGCCGCCGTCGCCCCGGCCGCGCCCGACGCCGCCGGGGGTGTAGTAGCGGCGCAGCCACTCCGCCAGCCCGTCCAGGCCGGGCAGCAGCACCCGCTCGGTGATGTTCGCCTGGTCCAGCCGCTGCCTGATCTCCACCTTCACCTCCGACGGGATCCGCCAGGCCCGCCACAGCCCCGGATGCCCGGCCATCCAGTCCTCGAGCTGGTACGTCGGGTCCGACAGCGCCGACAACACCGACGACTGGTTGACCACCCGCTCGTCCAGCGACGGCGGCTCGAAGAACGCCAGGAACGGCTCCTCGCCGCCCAGCCGGTCGAAGCACCGCAGGTCCGGCGCGTGCTCGGCGAGCATCTCCGTCGTGAAGACCAGCGCGCCCTCCTCCTCCAGCTCCTCGCGCAACGGCTCCGGCAGCAGCCGGTGCGCGCCCGCGCAGTCCAGGGCCAGCAGCAGGCCGTCCTCCTCCGGCCACGACGCGGTCGCGAAGTGCAGCGCCACCAGCGGCGAGAACGTCCAGTCCAGCAGCCGCGTCGGCAGGCCGTGGTGCTGCCCCAGCGCCAGCCAGTCCCAGACCGTCGGGCCGGGCTCCTGCCGGTGGGCGTACTTGCAGAAGTTGCGCAGCAGGTGCGACTCCAGCTCCGCGTAGTCGCCGTCCAGCCGGGCCAGCCCCGACACGTGCGAGTACGAGCTGCGCGACAGGCCGCGGAAGACCAGCGTGGAATGCGCGTGCGTCGCGCCGTCGCCGCGGCTGGCCTCCCCGATCGCGTCGTCCAGCTCCCGCCACGACGCCACTTTCACCACGTCCATCCTGCACCGCGTTCCCCTGACGAGGGGGCTCACACATGATCGAGGACTCTCCTGGTGCGCGGTGGGTAGTCGTGACGGCCGGACCGAGAAAGGAGCGTTGCCGTGCATACCCCTCAGAGGCCGGGCATCAGCCAGGTGCACACCGGCATGAAGGTCGTCGACCGCGACGGCAAGGAGGTCGGGACGGTGGAGCTCGTGAAAATGGGCGACCCGCAGGCGGCCACCACCGAGGGACAGGAGCCCGAGCGCGGGCGCGGTTTCGTGCCCGTGTTGTCGGACGTCTTCAGGGACGCCGAGCCCGACCTGCCGCCCGCGCTCGCGGCGCGGCTGATGCGGACCGGCTTCGTGAAGGTGGACGCCCGCGGGCTGTTCGCACGCGACCTGTACGTCGCGCCCGAGCAGGTCGCGCGCATAGAGGAGAACGTGGTGCACCTGTCGGCCGACGGCGCCTCCCTGGCCAAGGAGAGCTGAGCGGCGCCCTTCCGGAGGGGCCTTCCGGGAGGGCCGACGACACGGGCGGGCCGTCCTCGCGGGGAGGACGGCCCGTTCGCGTTCACCCGTCGCCGGGCCGGCCGTTGCTGAGCGGGCCGTCCTGGAACGGGACGTCCCCGAACGGGACGTCCTGGAACGGGACGTCCTGGAACGGGACGTCCTGGAACGGGACGTCCTGGAACGGGACGTCCCCGAACGGGACGTCGGCGGGCGGGACGTCGCCGGCGCGCAGGCGTTCCCTGGCCCGCCGGAACCCCTCCTGGTACCCGGCGATGCGGCGGCGCGCCCGGTCCGGCGACAGGCGCGCGATCGGCGCGACACCCCTGGGCGCGGACAGGCTGTCGGCGGTGCCCGGCACCAGGTTCGCCTTCGGGACCCGTTTCGGCAGGCCCGCCGTGGTGGGGACGTGATCGGACGGCGTGGCGGCGGCCTCGGCGGCGCTCCAGCCGGCGTCCGCCTGCGGGGAGCTCCAGCGGGCGGTGGGCGCGCCGTTGAACCAGGCGGACTCCACCTCGGCGAAGATCGGCAGGTAGTCGTCGTCCGCGCCGGTGGCGGCGGGCGCGGCTCCGTCCAGGACGTCGTACGGCCGCTCGCCCCCGGGCGGCCCGAGCTCGCCGGGATCGTCGGGATCGCCCGGATCGGTGGCGAACGACGGCCAGTCGCCGGGCTCGCCCCCGCCGGCCCGCCGCAGCGGCCTCCTCCAGACGCCTTCCGCCCCTCCGGCGGCCTCCTCCGGGCACACCCCCGGCCCGAGCGCCCGATCCGGCGCCCGGTCCGGCGCCCGGTCCCGCGCCCGGTCCCGCGCCGGCGGCCCGCCACGGGCGCCCACCCCTCCGACGGCCCTGAGCCGCCCGCCCCCGCCCGGCCCGCGCGAACGGCCGGCGAACGGGACGGGTCCGTCCGGACCGGTGGTCGAGCGGGCGGGTCCGTCCGGGACGGCGGTGGCGCGGACGGGGCCGTCCGGACCGGCGGTCAAGGGAACGGGCGCGATCGGGACGTCGGCGGACGGCGGCCCGGCCGGGACCGTGGCGGAGGGGAACGGCCCGGTCCTGACGGCCCGAGGGGAGGGGAACGGCCCGGTCACGGCCGTGGCGGAGGGGAACGGCCCGGTCCTGACGGCCGCGGCGGGCGGTGGGGGCGGGCGCAGGAGCGAGGCCGGGAGCAGCACCAGGGCGAGCAGCCCGCCCCCGTCACGCGCCCGCACCCGCACCCCGATCCCGTGCCGCCGCGCCAGCCGCGCCACCACGAACAGCCCCATCCGCCGCGACACCGACGCGTCCAGCTCCCCGCCCCGCGCCAGCCGCTCGTTGGCCTGCGCGATCTCCTCGGGCGTCATCCCGATCCCGCGATCGGCCACGCACAGCACGACCCCGCCCCCGCCCTCGCGACCGCGACCGCCTTCGCGACCGCGACCGCCTTCGCCCCCGCGACCGCCGCCGGCCCCGCGACCCCCGCCGGCCCCGCGACCGCCCCAATCACCGCGACCGCCGTCGGCCACCGGACCCGGGCCTCCGGGCGCGTCGGCCGCCTCGGCGGTGACGCGGACGCGGGTCTCCCGGGGCGAGAAGGACAGCGCGTTCTCCACCAGCTCCGCCAGCAGGTGCACGACGTCCGCGACCGCCCGCCCGGCCACCGCCTGCACCGGCCCGACCCGGCTGTCCACGCGCTCGTGCTGCTCCACCTCCGCCAGCGCGGCCCGCACCACGTCCGTCAGCGGCAGCGGCGCGCCCCGCCGCCCCGGCGGCTCCTGGCCGGCCAGCACCAGCAGGCTCTCGTTGGTCCGCCGCATCCGCGTCGCCAGGTGGCCGGCCGTGGCGAGGCTGGCCGCTCGCCCGTCCCGGCCGTCCCCGCTGCCGTCCCCGCCGCCGACCCTGCCGCCGTCCCCGCCGCCGCTCTCGTCCCGCTCCAGCTCGGCGAGGTGCTGGATGAGCCGCTGCACCAGCGTCTGGCTGCGCCGCGACAGGTCGACGAACATGGCGTTGACGTCGGCCCGCAGCCGCGCCTCCTCGCCCGCCAGCCGGACGGCCTCGCGGTGCACCTCGTCGAAGGCGCGCGCCACCTCGCCGACCTCGTCCCAGGAGTCGACGTCGATGGGGGCGACGGCGGGCGGCCGGCCGTCCTCGCGCTCGCGCAGCAGCCGCACGGTGTGCGGCAGCCGGACCTCGGCCACGGCGAGGGCCTCGCGCCGCAGCCGCCGCAGCGGGGTGACCAGCGAGTGCGCCACGATGGCCGTGAGCAGCAGGACGGCCATCAGCAGCAGCAGGATGACGGTGGCGGCCACCACGGCGTCCCGCCGCGCGGCGTCGCCGAGGGTGCGGCTCTGCACGATGATCGAGTCGCCGAGCCGCCGCTGGACCGTCCACATGCCGTCCACGGTGCCGCTCATCGCCTCGAACCAGCGCTCGGCGTCCTGGCCGCTGCCGGGCACGATGTCGACGTCCCCGCGGCGGGCCGCCTCGGCCAGGGCGCGCAGCCGGATCACCTCGGCCCGGTCCACCAGCGTGCCGGTGACGATGTCGTCGTATGCCTGGCGCTGCTCCAGCGTGGCCACCGACCGGAACACCTCCAGCTCGCTGTCCTGCTGGGCGCGGGCGGCGGTGAGGCGCTCCAGCTCGCCGGTGCGGAAGCGGCCGGCCGCCGCCACCGCCGCGAGCAGCCCGCGCTGCTGGGAGGCGGCCTCGTGCGCCTTGGCCAGCGCGGACAGGGCGCGCACGGAGGCGTTCAGCGGCTCGTTCTCGCCGCCCTGGCCGACCTCGTCGTGCAGCTGCTGGAGAGCGGCGATGAGCTGGGCGTACTTGGTGAGCGTGGGCAGGGCGAGGAGCCGGGTGCCGAGGACGGTGGCGCGCACGGCGGCGAGCTCCGGCAGCCGGGCGAGGAGCTGCCGGGTGAGCAGCCAGGCGCCGTCGCCGTGGTCGGCGGTGATGCGGCCGGCCCTCGCGCGCAGCTCGGCGACGGCCCGGTCCACGTGGCCGAACTGGGCGCGCAGCGGCCGCTCCCGAGGCGCGGCGCGGCCGGCGCCGACGTAGTGCACGGCGAGGTCGCGTTCGAGGGCCAGCTCGTGGGCCGCGGCGGTGACCGAGGCGCTGAGCTCGGCCTTGTCCAGCACGCGGCGATAGCGCTCGGCGGCGCTCCAGTGGTCGACGACCTGCTGCCCGCCGACCAGCACCCCGACCCCGGTCGGGATGAGGATGAGCGCGATGAGCCGGGCCCGCACGCGCAGGTCCCGCAGCCTGAGGCGGCGGCGGCGCGGGGCGCCGGCGGGCGGCGAGGACGGGCGGTGAATGTCCGCGTTCGACTGATTCACCTCGCTGGCTCCCTCTCACCCGGTCAGCACCTATGAGACAGCAGGCACCCTTGTGCAGAGAGCGCAATTTGAGCATACCTGTGCGGAAGGGCTAAATGGGTATGCTGACTACACAACTGACTTCCCCTGAAATGGCCATTGACTACTATTTCCGCCATATCTCCAAAAAAGCCGCGAAATGGGACATGGGGTGGCGGGAGTGACGTTCAATTCGGCGGGCACAAAAGCGAACCCTGTTGTAAGATCACCGCCTGGCCGTCCGTTCCGCCGAACGATCCGATCCGCCGAGGGCGCCGAGGGAGAGGTCATGGAGAGCGGGCACGCACCGCGCGTGCGTCTCGCGGCGCTCGCCGCCCTGGTGGCGACCGCCGCCTGCGGCGTCCTGGGCCCCGCCCCCGCCTCTGGTCCCACGGCCGCCGGGCCGGAGAAGACCACCCTGCACGTCGGCGTCAGCCCCACGCCCTCCTCCGCCGGGCTGTACATCGCGAAGGCCAAGGGCTTCTTCGCGGCCGAGGGCCTGACCGTCGAGACCGAGATCATCCAGGCGCCGCAGGCCGTCATGCCGCGCGTCCTGGCCGGCGGCATGGACGTCTTCAAGGGCAGCTACGTCTCCCTCATCAACGTCCAGAGCGCCGGCACCGCCCGCCTCAAGATCGTCGCCGACGCGCTGCAGGCCGCCCCCGGCATCGCCGGCGTCGTGGTGCCGGAGAACTCCCCGCTGGAGACGCCGCAGGACCTCAAGGGCCGCACCATCGCCGTCAACTCCCTGGCCAACCTCGGCACCATGTCCGTCAGCGCGCACCTCAAGCCGTACCTCATCGCCCCCGGCCAGGTGAGGTTCGTCGCCATCGACTTCCAGAGCCAGCTCGCCGCGCTCCGCGACGGCCGGGTCGACGCCGCCTGGATGGTCGAGCCGTTCCTGTCCGACGCCCAGCGGGCCGGCGCGAAGCTGCTGCTCGACACCAACACCGGCCCCACCGACAAGCTGCCCGTCGACGGCTGGGCCGCCACCGAGGAGTGGGTGCGCCGGCACCCGAGGACCACCGCCGCGTTCCAGCGCGCGCTCACCAGGGGGCAGGCGCTGGCCGCCACCGACCGCGCGCTGCTGGCCGAGACCGTCGCCGGCTTCACCGGCACCCCCAGGGACGCGGCGATGACGATGGCGATGGGCACCTTCCCCACCTCGCTCAGCGCCGCCCGCATCCAGCGGGTCTCCGACCTGATGTACGAGTTCGGCTACCTGAGGAGCAGGGTCGACGTGAGCTCCATGGTGGGGACCCCGCCCGCCCGATGACGCGACCAGGAGAGGCAGAGGGCATGAAGCTGACCAGGATCGCCGCGGCGGCGGCGCTCGCGCTCGCGCTGACCGCCTGCGGAGGCGGCGGGGGCGGGGGTGGCGGCGGCACCGCCGCGCCGGCCGGGAGCGGCGGGCTGGAGAAGACCCGGCTGCTCATCGGCGTGGTGCCGGTGCCGTCGTCGGCGCCGCTGTTCATCGCCGAGAGACGCGGCCTGTTCAAGCAGGAGGGCCTCACCGTCACCACCGAGATCATCCAGGCGCCGCAGGCCGTCATGCCCAAGATCCTCAACGGCAGCATGGACGCCTTCCTCACCAGCTACGTCTCCCTCATGGCGATCAACGACTCGGGCGCGGCCCGGCTCAAGCTCCTCCAGCACAGCCAGGAGGCCGCGCCGGGCGTCGCGGGCGTCGTCGTCGCCAAGGACTCCCCGGTCAGGACCGCCGCCGACCTCAAGGGCCGCACCATCGCCGTCAACGTGCTCAAGGCCCTCGGCCAGACCCTCACCAACGCCCACCTGCAGCAGGCCGGGCTCAAGCCCGAGGACGTCAAGTACGTGCCCGTGCAGTTCGCCGACCAGCTCGCCGCGCTGTCCGGCGGCCAGGTGGACGCCGCCTGGCTGGTCGAGCCGTTCCTGACGGCGGCCAAGAAGGCCGGGGCGCGGCAGATCATCGACACCACCTCCGGCGTCACCGCCGGCGTGCCCATCGACGGCTGGGGCGTCAGCGAGGACTGGCTCGCCAGGAACCCGCGAACCGCCGCCGCCCTGCACCGGGCGCTGGCCAAGGCTCAGGAGATCGCCGGGGCCGACCGCGCGGCGATCGACGAGGTCGTGCCGACGTACACGCAGATCCCGGCCGACGCCGCCAAGGCCATGACGCTCGGCAGGTTCTCGCCCCGGGCCGACCCGGCGAGCGTGCAGAAGCTCGCCGACCTGCTGCGGGGCTACGGCTACCTGAAGGCGAAAGTGGACGTGGCGCGCCTGTTCGCGACGATCGGCGAATGACGGCACAGCACGAGCGGACACCGCCGGCCCGGGGAGCCGGGGCGCGGCGGGGGGAGCGGGTGCTCCTGGGGGCCGCCGGGGTGGTCGCGTTCCTGGCCGTCGCCGAGGCCGCCGGGCCGGCCGGGCTGGTGCCGGACGCGCTGCCGTACATGTCGGACGTGCTGATCGAGGCGGCCCGGCTGCCGCTGGACGCCGGCTTCCGCGCGGACGTGCTCGCCACGCTGGCCGCCTGCGCGAGCGGGCTCGCGATCGCGATCGGCGTCGCCGTGCCCGCCGGGCTGCTGCTCGGGACGGTGCCGTTCCTGGAGCGGTCGGCCCGGCCGCTGGTGGAGTTCCTGCGGCCGATCCCGTCGGTGTCGCTGATCCCGCTGGCCATGTTCCTCTTCCCCGCCGGCCAGGACGCCAAGACCGCGCTGATCGTCTACACCTGCTCCTGGCCGCTGCTCATCAACACCCTGTACGGGCTCGGCGACGTGGACCCGCTGGCCAAGGAGACGCTGCGCGGCTTCGGCTTCGGCCCGGCCGCGGTGGCGCTGCGGGTCAGCCTGCCGAGCGCGGCGCCGTTCATCGCGACCGGCGTGCGGATCGCGGTCGCCGTCACCCTGATCGTCGCCGTCAGCGTGGAGCTGCTGGCGCCCGGCGGCGGCGGGATCGGCGCGTTCCTGTCGCTGGCCGGCAGCGCCAACCGGGTGGACCGCATGCTCGCCGCCACCCTCTGGGCCGGCGCGCTCGGCCTGGCCGCGAACCTGCTCTGCGCGGCGGCCGAACGACGGGCCTTCCGCTGGCACCACACCCGCACCGGGGAGGCCGCATGAGCACGCCACGGCCCGACCGGAGCGGGCGGGACGGGCGGGACGGGCGGGACGGGCGGGGCGCGGGGGGCGTGCGGCGGCTGGCCTGGTACTGGCTGCTGCCGGTGGCCGCCGTCGCCTGGGAGCTGGCCACCCGCTCGGCCGGGGCCGCCTACTTCCCGCCGCCGTCGCGGATCCTGTCCCGGCTGCGCGAGATGTGGTTCGCCGGGCCGCCGTCGCGCGCCTTCCTGACCGACGAGGCGGTGGCGGACCTGCTGCCCAGCCTGGCCCGGCTCGCCGCCGGATGGGCGATGGCGTGCGCGGCGGGCGTGCTGGCCGGGGTCGCGCTCGGCCGCTCGCGCCGCCTGTCGGCGCTGGCCGAGCCGCTGCTGCACCTCGGCCGGTCGGTGCCGCCCTCGACGCTGCTGCCGGTGTTCCTGGTGCTGTTCAGGATCGGCACCCCGATGGAGCTGGCCGCGATCGTGTACGGCGTCATCTGGCCCGTCCTGATCAACGCGATGGACGGCGCCCGCCACGTGGACGCCCGCTGGATCGAGACCGCCGCCGTCTACCGCCTGACCGCGCGGCAGCGCCTGACCCGCGTCATCCTGCCCGCCGCCGCCCCGAAGATCTTCGCGGGGCTACGGCTGAGCGTGTCACTGGCGCTGATCATGATGGTGATCTCCGAGCTGGTCGGCAGCAGCGAGGGCATCGGGCACCGCATGCTGGAGGCGCAGAGCCAGTTCGACATCCCCGCCATGTGGGCCGGGATCGTGCTGCTCGGGCTGCTCGGGATCGTGCTCAACGCGGCCTTCCTGGGGGTCGAGCGCCTGGTCCTGTCGTGGCACCGCACCGCCCACGCCGCGTCCCCCTGAGCGCGGGGCCGTCACGAGGTGAGGAGGCGGGCGATGGTGCCGGACTGGCGGGCGCGGAACCAGGAGCGTTCGCGGGGCCCCTCCTCCAGCCCGCCCGGACGTTCCCCGTCGTGCAGGCCGTACTCCTCGGCCCACAGCGCCGTCTTGACCCGGCTCGGCAGGTTCGCCATGCCGGGCCGGCGGCGGGCCCGGCGCAGCGCCGCCAGGTCCAGCTCGGCCGCCGCGACCAGCGTCTCGCCCGCGCCCGCCCTGGCCAGCGCCCGGCCCTGGTGGTCGATCAGCTCCGACCCGCCGTTCACCGAGTCGCCGGGGACGGCGCCGCCGGTGAGCCCGCCGGTGTTGGCCGCCACCACGTACGCCAGGTTCTCCACCGCCCGCGCCCGGCGGGCCACGGCCTTCGGCGTCAGGTCGGGGGAGGACGCCTCCGACGTGGGGTTGCAGAAGACCTCGGCCCCGCGCAGGGCCAGCGCGCGGGCCAGCTCCGGCATCTGCACCTCCTCCGAGGCCAGCACCGCCAGGTTGCCGATCTCGGTGCGGGCCACCGGCAGCACCGCGTCGCGGCCGTACAGCTCCAGGTAGCGCTCCCACACGTCGTACGGCGTCGGCGTGAACAACGAGTGCAGCCGCCGGTAGCGCAGCACGACCTCCCCGGCGGGGGAGAGGATCACCGACGCCTGGAAGTACAGCCCGGGGAAGTGCTCGTCGCGCTCGTAGGCGTTGACGCACAGGAACACCTCGTCGCGGACGGCGATCCCGGCCAGCATGCGGTACTCGGGGCCGCCGGGGTCGAGCGCCGCCCGCTCGCACCACTCGGGCAGGCTCTCGCGCAGGGGGAAGCCGGTCAGGGCGTACTCGGGCAGGACCACCAGCCGCAGGTCCGGCCCCAGCCACGCCTTGGAGCCGCCGACCCGCTCGCCGATCCGGGCGACGGCGGCGGCGATCTCGGCGCGGGGGTCGGCGGCGGCGTTGACGGCGCGCGTCTCCACCTGGAGGGCGAGCGCGATGTAGGCGGTCATGTCAGCCGACCCGCCGCTCGTCGATGAGCGTGCGCCGCACGCACACGCCGTCCTCCAGCCACTGCCAGACCCGGCTGCGCGTCCGGCCGTCGTCGCTGAGCACGATCAGCTCGAACAGGCGCAGCGGCCGGCCCTTGAAGCGCCAGGTGAGGTAGATCGCGCTGTCGTCCACCTCGCGGAACTCGCCCTCCAGCCGGTCGGTGTCGAAGCGGCACCGGCCGCCGCCCAGGTGGACGCCAGGGAACTCGTGCACCTCGGTGCGGCCGTCGTCCCAGGTGTAGCGGTTGGTCTGGAGGTAGGCGGCGTCGTCCACGATGCGGCACGTCATGTGGACGCGGTGCCGGTCGAGCAGCGCGCCGTCGGCGCCGAGGTGGCGGTACTCGCCCTCCCACTCGCCCTCGTGCCGGGCCAGCAGCGGCATCTCCGCGCGCAGTCCCATCTGCTACTCCTTCGTCGGGTGCCACCAGGGGTCGGCGGCGGGGGATCGGTTGACGAGAAACGCCCGGCGGCGCAGGAACCGGGCGATCGACGCCGGCCCCATCCGTGAGCCGCCGAGCCCGGACAGGCGGAAGGAGTGCTTCTCGCCCTCGTGCACGAACGCGGTCAGCGCGGCGTCGTTGACGCTGACCGCGCCGACGGGCAGCCGCGCGGCCACCGCCCTCGCCTGCTCCTCGGTGGCCGCGAACACCGCGGCCGACAGCCCGTACGCCGAGTCGGCGGCCAGCGCGACCGCCTCGTCCGGGCCGTCCACGGCCATGACCGGCAGCACCGGCCCGAACGTCTCCTCCGTCATCACCAGCATCGAGTGGTCCACGCCGGACAGCACGGTCGGGCGGCACCAGTGGCCGCCGCCGTGCCGCTCGATCGTCCCGCCGGTGTGCACGACCGCGCCCCTGGCCACGGCGTCGGCCAGGTGCGCCGCGATCACCGGCGGCCGGCCGGGGTCGATGATCGGGCCGATGGGGCCGCCCTCGCAGGTCAGCCCCACCCGGGCCGCCTTGGCGGCCAGCAGGGCCAGAAACTCCGCGCAGACCTCGCGCTCGACGTACACGCGCTCGATCGACTGGCAGGACTGGCCGGCGTTGGCGGTGCCGCCCCACAGGATCGCCGAGGAGGCCCGGTCGAGGTCCGCCCCGGCCAGCACGATCGCCGGGTCCTTGCCGCCCAGCTCCAGATGCGCCGGGACGAACGCGCGGGCCGCCGCCTCGGCCACCAGCCGCCCGGTGGGGACGCTCCCGGTGAACACCACGGCGTCCACCAGCCCCACCAGCGCCGCCCCGGTCGCCGGGCCGCCCTCCACGACGCGCAGCGGCAGCTCCTCCGGCACCAGCCGGGTCAGCGGCTCGATGAAGCGCGGCGTCACCTCGCTCGGCTTGACCAGCACCGCGCACCCGGCGGCCAGCGCCGGGACGGCGTCGATGAGGCCGAGCAGCAGCGGGAAGTTCCACGGCGTGATCGCGCCGACCAGCTCGTACGGCACCGCGTCCCCGGCCACGTGCACGCCCGGCAGCTCGGACGGGAACTCGGCGGGCGGGGCGAGCAGCGCGGGCGCCTGCCGCGCCCACCGCCCGGCCAGCCCGGCGACGATCCGGCGCTCCAGCTCCGACTCGGCGACCCGGCCGGTGTCGGCCACCAGCGCGGCCAGCAGGTCCTCGTCGCGGGCCAGCGCCGCGCCGAACCGGGCCAGCACCGGGGCCCGCCCGTCCGGGCCCGCCGCCGCCCAGGCCGGGGCCGCCGCCCGCAGCCCGGCCGCGATCGCGGCGAGCCGGCCGGCGGGAACGGGCCGGAGGGCCCGCTCGGCCCGCCCGGTCAGCGGATCCACGACCGGCGGACCGGACGAGCCGTCCGGGCCGGGCGAACCGGACGGCGGCGATGCCATGGAGGGCGGCGGGGTCATGGGCGGCTGTGGGTGGCGCACCACTCCGCCCACGTGGTGGCGCCCTTGCCGAGCTGCTTGTTGTAGAAGGACGTCCACGAGTTCTCGCTCGGCCCCGGCTCCTCCGGCGCCGCCGTGTAGAGGGGATGGCGGGCCTCCACCTCGGCCCGCAGCCACGGCTCCACCTCGCCGTAGGAGCCGAGCGACCAGGCGCGGGCCCGGTAGGTGAGCTGCCCTCGCACCTCGCTCTCGGCCAGCCCCATGAACGGCGCCCACGGCGCGGTGCGCGCCCAGCTCACCTTGGCCCGCAGCGCCCCGGACGGGATCTCGCCCGGCACGGTCCGCGCCGCCGCCTCCTGGTCGGCCACGCTGAAGTCGAACAGCTCCTGCGCCGTGTACACGCCGCCGATCAGGCCGAACGTCTCGCCCAGGGTGGCGCCGTAGTCGGCGCGCACGCCGATGTCGGTGCTCCAGGCGGTCTCGTCGTGCAGCCGCCGCAGCGGCGGCCCGGCGAAGGCGGGGGTGATGGGGAACGGGCCGAAGTTGACGGTGTCGTTGTTGATCGGCACGACCGGGTACGTGCGCCCGTCGAGCGGGTTGACCCAGTCGCGCAGGACCGTCCGCGGCTCGTCCGGGTCGGTGTAGAAGACGATCTCGCGGGAGAGCTGGTGGAGCCGTTCGGTGCCGGGCACCCGGTACAGGCGGCGGATGTTGTAGCCCTCGATCCCGAACAGTTTCCCGCCGTGCCGGAGCCCGGGCCCGAGCCGGTCGCCGGGGACGTTCGCATAGACGGAACCGGAAATCCGGAAAACCATGTCCTCGCCATCCGGACGGCCGAAAGTCTGGAGGCTGAGCATTCCGCTCGGGTCGGTGACCGCGGCGTAAACGGGGCCGGGATTCGTGGGATCCATGGAGATCACCATAAAGGCTCGGACCCCGCTCGACGCATTGTGGAATTTCGTCCCTGGTCCTGCTGGTGTCATCGGTTTTGTCGGGGGCAGGGGCCCGAGGACGCGGGGGGCGTTAGCAGACCGAGGGCCGCCCGCGCCGTACAACACACCACCGGTTAGGACGCATGATGACCGACAAATTCGCCCGTGCGCTCGGGTGGACCAGCCTCGCGCTGGGCACGGCGCAACTGGCGGCACCACGGGCCGTCACCCGCCTGTGCGGCGTCGACGACGCGCCAGGCGCCACGACCGTCGCCAGACTCGTCGGCGGGCGCGAGCTGCTGCACGCCGCCCTGCTGCTCGGCGCCAAGAACCCCGCCCAATGGGCGTGGACCAGGGTCGCCGGCGACACGATGGACCTCGGCGTCCTCGGCAGGGCCGCCGCCAACCGCACCGGCGCCCGGCGCACCCGCGCGTTGTGCGCGCTCGGCGCGGTCGCCGGGATCGCCGCCCTCGACGCGGTCTGCGCCCGTCGCGGCACCGCCCAGGCCAGGAGCCCGCTGCAGGTGCGCGCCTCCATCACCGTCAACAAGCCGCGCGAGGAGGTCTACCGCTTCTGGCGCGAGCTGGAGAACCTGCCCTCCTTCATGATCCACCTGGAGTCGGTGCGCGCCATCAACGAGCGCCGCTCCCGCTGGAAGGCCAAGGGCCCGGTGGTCGACCTGGAGTGGGAGGCCGAGATCATCGACGAGCGGGCCGGTGACCTGCTCGCCTGGCGCTCCGTGCCCGGCACCGGCATCACGACCGCCGGCCTGGTCAGCTTCACCGACGGCCCCGGCGGGCGCGGCACCGTCGTGGACGTCTCGCTGGAGTACGGCATGCGCGGGCGCAAGCTCGCCGCCGCCGTCGCCCGGATGTTCGGCGAGCACCCCGAGCAGGCGGTCCGTGACGACCTGCGCCGTTTCAAGCAGGTCATGGAGACCGGTGAGGTGGTGCGCTCCGAGGGCAGCCCCGAAGGCCACCGCGCCCGTCGCCAGCTCCACCAGCGTCCCGCGCAGCCGATCGGAGGACGGGCATGAAGGCCAACGTGTGGATGGGCCGCAACCGCCTGGAGGTCCAGGAGGTCCCCGACCCGCAGATCCTCAACGCGCGCGACGCGATCGTCCGCGTCACCTCGACCGCGATCTGCGGCTCCGACCTGCACCTCGTGGACGGCTACATCCCGACCGTCAAGAAGGGCGACATCCTCGGCCACGAGTTCATGGGCGAGGTCGTCGAGGTCGGCCCCGGCGTGCGCAACCTGCGCGCCGGCGACCGCGTCGTGGTGCCGTTCCCGATCGCCTGCGGCGCCTGCTTCGCCTGCGAGGACGGCCTCTACTCGGTGTGCGAGAACTCCAACCCCAACGCGGGCATGGCCGAGAAGCTGATGGGCCACGCGCCCGCCGGCATCTTCGGCTACTCCCACATGCTCGGCGGCTTCCCGGGCGGGCAGGCCGAGTACGCCCGGGTCCCGTTCGCCGACGTCGGCCCGATCAAGGTCGAGGACGACCTGACCGACGAGCAGGTGCTCTTCCTGTCGGACATCTTCCCGACGGGCTTCATGGGCGCCGAGATGTGCGACATCAAGCCGGGCCAGACGATCGCCGTCTGGGGCGCGGGACCGGTCGGGCAGTTCGCCGCGGCCAGCGCGTTCCTGCTCGGCGCGGACCGGGTCATCGTCATCGACCGCTTCCCGTACCGGCTGCAGCGGGCGCAGCGGACCGGCGCCGAGGTGCTCAACTACGAGGAGGTGAACGTGCTGGAGGCGCTGCGCGACATGACCGGCGGGCGCGGCCCGGACGCCTGCATCGACGCCGTCGGCATGGAGGCCCACCACCCGACCCCGGCCATGTACGCCTACGACCGCACCAAGCAGGCGGCCCGGATGGAGACCGAGCGGCCCTACGTGCTGCGCGAGGCCATCCTGGCCTGCCGCAACGGCGGCGTGGTGTCCGTCATCGGGGTCTACGGCGGATTCGTCGACAAGTTCCCGATGGGCACCGTCATGAACCGGTCGCTCACCATCCGCAGCGGCCAGTGCCACGTGCAGCGCTACACCGGGCCGCTGCTGGAGCGGATCCGCGCGGGCGAGATCGACCCGAGCTTCGTCATCTCGCACCGCATGCCGCTCAGCGAGGCGCCGCGCGGGTTCGAGCTGTTCAAGCACAAGCAGGACGAGTGCAACAAGGTCGTCCTCACCCCGTGACGCCCCGCCCGGCCGTGCCCCCCGCGCGGGGCACGGCCGGGCCCGCTCAGGAGGTGGCGCCCGGCCGCCGCACCGACCGGCTCCGGCCGGCGTTGAGCGTGGCGGGCTCGAAGCCGGCCGGCCGCTTGTAGCGCAGCGCGATCTCCGCCCGCTCGGCCGGCGGCATCACGTCCTCGACGTCGGCGAAGCCGCCGGGGGCGCGCTCGCGCACGAGCCGCGGCACCACCTCGGGCCCGTCCTGGCGGTCGGCCGGCACCACGGGCACGACCCGCAGCCGGGCCAGGGCGGCGAGCGGCCTCCGGGTCACCGGGCGCCCTCCACGCCCGCTCGACCGGCGGGGGGCCGCCGAGCAGCACGCCGGCGGGCACGGCGAGCGCCGTCGCTGTACTGCCCACAGAGGCGATCACCGCGTGATCGGCACAAGTCGGCCGATGTCAACTCTTGCCCTTTCGGAAGATCGCGGAGACACTGCGGTCGGATCCGTGCTCATGTCCGGCTGAGAGGCGAGCGAACGTGCGAACCCTGTTGCTGACCGTCCTGCTGGCCCTGACGGCCATCACGGCGCCGGCCGCCGCGGCGGAGGAGCAGGACCTCCTCGACCAGCTCAAGGCCATCCCCGGCCTCACCGTGGTGTCGGAGACGCAGCCCGCCGGCTACCGCTTCTTCGTCCTCACCTACACCCAGCCGGTCGACCACCGCGACCCCGCCAAGGGCACCTACCAGCAGCGCCTCACCCTGCTGCACCGCGGCACCGACGTGCCGGTCGTGCTCTACACCGGCGGCTACGGCCTGGCCGTCAGCCCGGCCCCGTCGCGCACCGAGCCGACCCGCATCCTCGACGCCAACCAGGTCTCGGTCGAGCACCGCTTCTTCCGCTCCTCGCGACCCGTCCCCGCCGACTGGCAGGACCTCACCATCTGGCAGGAGGCCACGGACGAGCACCGCATCGTCCAGGCGCTGCGCACGATCTACCCCGGCCGCTGGATCCAGACCGGCGCCAGCAAGGGCGGCATGACCTCCGTCTACCACCGCCGCTTCTACCCCGGCGACGTGGACGGCGTGGTCGCCTACGTCGCCCCGAACGACCGGATCAACCCGCTCGACCAGGACTACGACCGCTTCTTCGCCGAGGTCGGCACCGAGCCGTGCCGTCGGGCGCTGGACACCGTCCAGCGGGAGGCGCTGCTGCGCCGCGACCGGATGGTGCCCCTGCTGGAGGCCGACGCCGCCCGCAACGGCTACACCTTCACCCGCACCCTCGGCACCGCCGACCGCTCCTACGAGATGACCGTCCTGGACACCGTGTGGGCGTTCTGGCAGTACTCCACCGCCGCCGACTGCGCCTCGGTGCCGCCCGCCACCGCCACCGACGAGCAGCTCTACGCCTGGATCGACGCCGTCGCCTCCTTCGGCTTCTACACCGACCAGGGCCTGGAGTACTACTGGCCGTACTACCGCCAGGCGGCCACCCAGCTCGGCTGGCCCGACCTCGCCTTCGCCCACCTGCGCGGCCTGACCCGCTACCGCGGCCTCTACCAGCCGAACTCGGTGCTGCCGGCCGAGCTGCGCGCCCGGCACCAGGCCTGGCCCATGCTGGACGTGGACCGCTGGGTGCGCAGCCGGTCGGAGCGCATGATGTTCGTCTACGGCCAGAACGACCCGTGGAGCGCCGAACGGTTCGCCCCGTCCGGCGCGGACTCGTACCTGTACGTCGTGCCGGGCGCGAACCACGGCGCCAACATCGCCTCCCTGCCCGAGGCCGAGCAGGCGGCGGCCACGGCCACGCTGCGCCGCTGGGCGGGCGCGACGACGGCGCTGCGCTCCCCGGGCACCGCCGAGCTGCCGGACGACGACATGCTCGTGCACCGCCGCCCCGCCTGACGGCCCCTCACCGCGCGGGCGCGCGGGTGTCGATCACCCGCCCGAACGGCACCCACCGGTCGCCCTCGAACCGCGACAGCTGCTCGGCCTCGATCGGGAACGCGTCGCCCGGCCCGGTCGAGACCGTGATCCCGGGCAGCAGCAGCCCGAGCTGCACCTCGCGCAGGCTGTGCGCGGCCGCGCGCAGCGCCTCCCGCGAGGGGCAGCGCATGCGCCGCAGCGTCTTGACGAACGCCTCCGCCGCCGTCCACCCGAAGACCACCTGCTGGCTGCCGGGGTCGGCGTCGGGCGCGTAGCGCTCCAGCGCCGTCAGGTAGGCGTGCACGGCCGGGTCGTCGGCCCACTCCGGCGCGGCCGGGTCCTTGGTGAAGCCGGCCGTGACGACGCCCTGCACCTTGTCGTAGCCGACCGGCTTGAGCACGGCGGGCGAGGCGGCCACGCCGTTGAGGATGTGCAGCGGGTTCCAGCCGGTCATGGCGGCGTCGGCGGCCAGCGCCTGCGCGGCGAACTTCGGCGTGCTGACGTCGAGCAGCACGTCCGCGCCCGACGCGGCGAGGTTGGCGAGCTGGCCCTGCACGCCGGGGTCGGTCACCTCGTAGCTGCGCTCGGCCACGATCCGCACCGACGTGCCGGCGACCGCCTCGCGGAAGCCGCCGAGGAGGTCGTGGCCGAAGTCGTCGTTCTGGTAGAGCACGGCGACGCGGGCGTGCGGCAGCTCCTCGGCCAGGTAGCGGGCGTAGACCCGGGCCTCGGCGAGGTAGCTGGGCTGGAAGCCGATCGTCCACGGCCGGCGGGCGGCGTCGGCGCCCCACTGGGTCGCCCCGCTGGCGACGAACACCTGCGGCACCCGCCACCGGTGGGCGAACTCGCGCACCGCCGCCGTCGAGGGCGTGCCGAGCGTCTGGAACAGCGCGAACACCCGGTCGTCCAGCACCAGCCTGCGGGCCTGCTCGACGGCGCGGGCCGGCTCGTAGGCGTCGTCGCGCACCACGAAGTCGATGCGCCGGCCGTCCACGCCGCCGTGCTGGTTGACGTGCGCGAAGTAGGCGCTCGCGCCCTGCGCGACGGCGGCGTAGGCGGAGGCGGGGCCGGACAGCGGGTAGATCCCGCCCACCTTGATCGTGCCGGGGCTTACGCCGGTGCCGTCCTGGCCCGCGCACTCGCCGGTCAGGACGGCCCCGCCGGACCCCGGCCGGCACCCGGCCACCAGGAGCAGCAGCAGGACCGGCAGCAGGGCCGGCAGCACCCGTCTCATCCGCGCCTCCTCGCCGCGAGCCGGCCCGTCACCGACCACGCCGCCCGGCGCAGCAGCCCGGCGAGGCCGGTCGGCGCCACGTAGATCATCACGATGATGAGCAGCCCGGAGACCACCCCGGGCGCGGCCGGGTTCAGCTCCTGCGCCGCGGCCGGCACGGCCGCCACCACCAGCGCGCCGAGCAGCGGCCCCGCCGGGGTGGCCAGGCCGCCGATCACCACCCCGGCCAGCAGGGTCACCGACAGGCTCAGCGTGAAGGTGTCGGGCGCGACGAAGCCCGTCGTCCAGGTGTAGAGGGCGCCGGCCGCGCCCGCGTACATGGCGCTCCAGGCGAAGGCGCGCGTCATGTGCGCGGCGGCGTGCATGCCGAGCGTCTCGGCCGCCGCCGGGTGCTGCCGGATCGCGGTCAGCGCCCGCCCGCCGCGCGACGCCGTCAGGTTGCGCACGCCCGCCACGGCCGCCGCCGTCACGGCGAGGACGAGGAAGTACACCCACTGGTCGTCGTCCAGGCCGAGGCCGCGCGGCGTGGGCACCGCCATCCCCATCGCGCCGCCGGTCACCTCGGGGAAGCGTTTGAGCAGCGGCGGCAGCAGCACCGCCACGGAGAACGTCACCATCGCCAGGTACAGGCCGCGCAGCCGCAACGCGGGCAGCCCGGCCGCCCAGCCCAGCCCGAAGGTGACCAGCGCGGCCGCCGGCAGGGTCAGCGGGTACGGCAGCCCGAACCGCCCGATCATGACCGCCGCCACGTACGCGCCCACGCCGAAGAAGGCCCCGTGCCCGAGCGAGATCTGCCCGCTGTGGCCCGCCACCAGGTCCAGCCCGAGCAGCGCCACGGCGTACACCAGCACCAGCGTCACCTGGAACAGCCGGTACGGCGGCAGCGCGAACGGCAGCCCGGCCGCCGTCACCGCCAGCGCGGCGAGCGCGGCCCGCCGCCACGGCCAGGTCCGCCGCCGGTCGCCGGCCGCCAGCCCCACCGCCGTCCTGCGGTGCCCCCCGGCGCCCCAGCCGTGCCCGTTCACCGGCCCGTCCAACGGCCCGGCCAGGGGCCCGGCCGCGGTCACGCCCGCTCCACGGGAGCCGAGCCGAACAGGCCCTGCGGGCGCACCAGCAGCACCACGACGATGATCACCAGCGGCACCGCGATCTTCAGGTCCGCCCCGACGAAGCCGAGGTAGGTGCCGGCCAGCGTCTCGGCCACGCCGACGACCAGCCCGCCGGCCACCGCGCCGAGCGCGCTGTCGAAGCCGCCGAGCGTGGCGGCGGCGAAGGAGTAGACCAGCACGCCGGTCATCATCGAGGGCTCTAGGAACAGCGCCGGGGCGAGCAGCACGCCCGACAGCGCGCCGACGGCCGAGGCCGCGCCCCAGCCGAGGGCCAGCACCCAGCCGACCCGCACGCCCGCCAGCCGGGCCGAGCGCGCGTCGGCGGCCACGGCCCGCATCACCAGCCCGAGACCGGTCCGCCTGACGAGCAGGGCGACCGCGCCCAGCACCGTCCCGGCGAGGCCGGCCGCCGCCAGCGCGGCCACCCCCGGCGGCCCGTCGGGGAACGGGCTCGGGAAGGCGCGGAGCGCCGCGGTCCACACCAGCGCGGCCAGCGCGTTCACCAGCACGTACAGGCCGATCGTGGTCACCACGAGGGTGACCTCGGCGGCCTCGCCCGCCAGCCGGCGGATGACCAGCCGCTCGGTCACCACGCCCGCGGCGAAGGCGACGACGACCGTGACCGGCAGCGCCGCCCAGTACGGCAGGCCGGAGGTGACGAGCTGCCAGGCCACGTACGTGGCGAGCATGGCCAGCTCGCCCTGCGCGAAGTTGACGATCCCGGTGAAGCGGTAGGTGAGCACCAGGGCGAGGGCGAGGGCCGCGTACCCCGCGCCCGCGCCGAGCCCCTCCAGGAGCTGCTGGACGAACACCGGCTCACCACCTCCGGCGGGCGCGCATGTCGGAGATCCGGCCCGACTCCACCAGATAGGAGCGGTGCGCGACCTCCAGCGCCGCCGTCACGTTGTGCTCGACGATGACCATCGTGGTCCCCTCGTCCCTGTTGATCGCGTGGATGGTGCGGAAGAGCAGCGACGCCGTCTGCGGGGCCAGGCCGCGCATCGGCTCGTCCATGAGCAGCAGCCGCGGCCGGGCCATCAGCGCCCGGCCGATGGCGAGCAGCCGCTGCTCGCCGCCGCTCAGCGTCCCGGCGGGCTGGCTGAGCCGCGCCTGAAGCACCGGGAAGCGGGTGAACAGCCGTTCCAGGTCCTCGGCGGTGCCGCGGCGCGGCCAGGGGCGGGCCTGCGCGCCCACCCGCAGGTTCTCCTCGACGGTGAGCGGGCCGAACGTGCCGCCCTCCTGGGTGACGTGCGCGACGCCGAGCCTGGCCAGCTCGTCCGGCGCGCGGCCGAGCAGCGCGACCCCGCCGAGCGTGGCCGTCCCGCGCGCCCTGACCAGGCCGGACAGGGCGCGCAGCAGCGTCGTCTTGCCCGCGCCGTTCGGGCCGAGCAGCACCGCGATCTCGCCGGCCGGCACGGTCAGGTCGACGCCGTGCAGCACGCGGGCCGCCCCGTACTCGGCCCGCAGCCCCCGCACCTCCAGCCCGCCGCCCGGAGGGCCCGCCCCCGTACGCCCGTCCGCCGGGCCCGCCCCCGCCGGGCCCGCTCCCGCCGGGCCGGTCACCGCGCGACCCCCAGGCAGGCCGCCACCACGGCGGGGTCGCGCCGCACGACCTCCGCGGGGCCGTCGGCGATCTTGTGGCCGCGTTCCAGGCAGACGATCCGCCGGCACAGCGCCAGCACGAAGTCCAGGTGGTGCTCGACGACGATGATCGTCAGCCCCCGCTCGGCGTGCAGCCGCCGGACCAGCTCGGCGAACGCCGGCACCTCGGCGGGCGCGAGCCCGCCCGCCGGCTCGTCGAGCAGCAGCAGCCGCGGCCCGGACGCCAGCGCCCGGGCGATCTCGATCAGCTTCGTCGTCCCGTACGGCAGCGCCTCGGGCGGGTGGTCGGCGTAGCGGGTGAGGCCGAACCGCGCCAGCAGCGCGTCGGCGCTCTCCCGCAGCCGCCGCTCCTCGCCCGCCGCCCGCCCGAGCGCCGCCGCCCAGAACCCGGCCCGGCCGTGCCGGTGCGCGCCCGCCATGACGTTTTCGCGCACCGACAGGCCGGGGAACAGCGCCGTGTTCTGGAACGTGCGGGCCACGCCGTGCCCGGCGACCCGGTGCGGGGGCAGCCCGGCCAGGTCCTGCCCGGCCAGCAGCATGCGGCCCTCCTGCGGCGCGCACCGCCGGGTCAGGCAGTCGAACAGGGTGCTCTTGCCCGCCCCGTTGGGCCCGATGAGGCCGACGAGCTCGCCCTCGCCCACGGCGAGGTCCACGCCGGACAGCGCGGTGACCCCGCCGAAGCGCATGGTGAGCCGGCCGACCTCCAGTAAAGCGGCCATGTCGCGACCGGACCTTCCTCAGCCCGCCGCGGGGACGGTGTACCCCTCGGCCAGTTCGGACACGGCGGCCTCCTTGACGATCACCGCGCCGCCGACCGCCTGCTTGTCGGGCTTGACGATGTAGGACGAGCGCGAGGCGGGCCGGTCGTAGACGCTGAAGTCCATCGGCGTGCCGCCGAGCCCGGCCTCCCACGCCTTCTGCGAGCGGTGCGCGGCGATGATGCCGGCCCGGCTGAGGTCCTTGTTCTCGCACGCCTTGCGCAGGGCGTCGCCGACGATGACGGCCGCCGTCCAGCCGGCCGCGACGCCGCTGTCCAGCGGCTGGCCCGCGTACTTGGCCTGGTAGTCGGTGATGAGCTTCTGGTAGGCGGGCAGCGGCGCGCTGATCGGGGCGCCCGCGGTCACGTAGTAGAAGTCCTTCAGCAGCGCGGGCGCGGCCGGCGTCTGCAGGAGCTGCGGGCTGTAGGCGGAGTTGCTGCCCATGAACGGCACGTCCATGCCGCCGGCCAGGGCCACGCCGACCAGCGAGGCGGCCTGGCGCGGGCCGACCGAGACCAGCACGGCCTTCACCCCGGCCTTCTTGAACGCCGCCACCTGCGCCGTCATGTCCTGGTCGGTGGCCTTGATCTTCTGCTCGACCACGGTCAGGCCGAGCTTGCCCGCCGCGTACTTGGAGCCGGCGAGGGCGCTCTCGCCGTAGTCGCCCTCGAAGTACAGGTGACCGATCTTGTCGCCGGACTTCAGGCCCTTCTCCTTCATCAGGAAGTCCAGGCCGTTGATCATGTCCACGTCGTACGTGGTGCCGGTGACCTGGATGGCCTCGCTGCCGAGCAGCCCGGTCGCCCACGCCATCGGGATGGTGAGGATCTTGTCCGTGGTGATCTTGTCCTTGAGCGCGGTCACCATCGGCGAGCCGATGAACTGCGGGATCGCGGCCGTCTTCGGCGCCACCTCGGCGTAGGCGGCCATCGCCTTCTGCGCGTCGTAGCCGTGGTCGCGCACCACGGTCTCGATCTTCCTGCCGCAGATGCCGCCCGCCTGGTTGGCCTGGTCGAAGTAGAGCTGCTGGGCCTGGGTGAGGCTCTTGCCGAGCGAGGCGTACGGTCCGGTCAGGTCGGTCAGCAGGCTGAGGGTGATGGTGTCGGCGGTCACGCCGGGGCCGGTCTTGACGCCGTCGCCGCCGGTGGCGCTCGCCTGGCCGCCGCCACCGGTGGCCTTGCCGCTGGCGCAGCCGGCGGCGGTGGCGGCCAGTGCCAGCGACACGAGCGCGGCGGCGACGGCCTTGCGGTTACTGGACATGTGAGCTCCTGGTCTCGGGGGACGTGTCGGGGGACAGGGTGGGAGAGCTGGACAGGGGCAGCCGCAGCCCGGACAGCCGGCCGCGCAGCGGCCGGAACAGGCCGAGCAGGCCGCCCGGCAGGAAGAGCACGACCGCGACCACGGCCGCGCCGTACAGGAGGCGGGCGGCCTCGGCGGGGGAGACGCCCTCGCCGGAGCCCGGCGCGGCCACCAGCGGCAGCGCGTCGCTGTAGCGGGTGAGCAGCTGCGGCAGCAGGGAGACGAAGACCGCCCCGGCCACCGCGCCGCCCACCGAGCCGAGCCCGCCGATCACGATCATCGCGAGGTAGTCGAGGGAGAGCAGCATGCCGAAGTAGTCGGGCACGGTGCGCTGGAAGACCAGGGCGAGCAGCACGCCCGCGAGGCCGCCGTACATGGACGACAGCACGAACACCCCGGCCCGGTAGCGGGTGACCGGCACGCCCATCACCCCGGCGGCGATCTCGTGGTCGCGGATGGTGTTCATGGCCCGCCCGGGCCGGCCGCGCAGCACGCCGCGGGCGAACAGCGCCGCCGCCAGCAGCAACGGCCCGCCCAGGAACCACAGCCGCTCCAGCGCGCCGAACGGCACGTTCAGCACGACCAGGTCGGGCGCGTCGGCGAAGGCGAACCCGAACAGCTCCATCGGCGGCACCGCCCGGCCGTTGAAGCCGCCGGTCACCGGTTCGGCGTTGAACAGCAGGTGCTGGCCCAGGAAGATCAGCGCCAGCGTGGCGATGCCCAGGTAGGCGCCCTTGAGCCGCCCGGCGATCGGGCTGAACAGGCCGCCCGCCGCCCCGGTCAGCGCCACGGCGAGCACGGCGGCCAGCGGCGTGGGCAGGCCCAGGCCGCCCAGTGCCCCCGTGGGCTCGGCGGCGAAGTACACGTACGCGTAGGCGCCCACGGCCAGGAAGAACGCGTGCCCCATGGAGAGCTGGCCGGTCGCGCCGGTCAGCAGGTTGAGGCCGATCGCGCCGATCGCCGCCGACATGGCGAACAGGCCCGCCTGCAGCCAGAACCCCTCCAGGTAGAAGGGCACCGCCACGAAGGCCGCCAGCGCCGCCGCGCGGAGGAGGTACCTAGACACGGGCCAGCTCCTTCGTGCCGAACAGGCCCGCGGGCCGCAGCAGCAGGATCGCGATCATGACGAGGAACGGCGCCACGTCGCCGATGCCCCGGCCGAGGAAGGCGAGGTCGTTCTGGTAGCCGGTCATCAGGGCCTCGGTGACGCCGACCGCCAGGCCGCCGACCAGCGCGCCCGTGGTGGAGTCGAGGCCGCCGAGGATGGCGGCGGGGAACGCCTTGAGCGCCGCCAGGGAGGAGGTGCGGTCCAGCCCCGGCGTCGGGAACACGCACAGGAACAGCGCGGCCACCGCGGCGAGCGCCCCGGCCACCGCCCACGCGCTCAGCGACACCCGGCCGAGCCGCACGCCCATGAGCGCGGCCGTCTCCGGGTCCTCGGCCGTGGCCCGCATCGCCACGCCCCAGCCGGTGAACTTGAACGCCAGCAGGAACGCGGCGATCAGCAGGCCCGCCGTGACCAGCGCGACGATCCTGGTCTCGGCGACCGTGACCGGCCCCAGGCGCACCACCCGCGACCCCCACGGGTCGCCCATGGCCAGCACCTCGGTGCCGATGCGGCGGGTCAGCTCGGTGGTCAGCACGATGTCCACGCCGATCGTCACGATCGCCAGCACGCCGTGCGAGGCGGCCTTGCTGCGGCGGATGACGAGGAACTCCACCAGCGCGCCGACCACCGCCGCCGCCGCGATCCCGGCCAGCAGCGCGAGCCAGAAGCCGAGCTGGGCGTGCAGCCGCGCCACCACGTAGCCGCCGGCCAGCAGCAGCGAGGCGTGCGCGAAGTTCACCACCTCGGTGGCCTTGAAGATGACGACGAAGCCGAGCGCGATGAGCGCGTACACGGCCCCGATGGAGATCCCGTTGACCAGAAGCTCCAGGAATGTGATCACGAGCCCTCCTCGGTGCCCAGGTACGCGGCGATGACCCTGGGGTCGTTCTGCACCTCGCCGGGCGGGCCGTCGGCGATGCGGCGGCCGAAGTCCAGCACGGTCACCCGGTCGGCCAGCCGCATGACCAGGCCCATGTCGTGCTCGACGAGCAGGATCGAGATGCCGAGGCTCTCCCGCACCGAGACGATCAGCTCGGCCATCTCCACCCGCTCGCCGCTGTTCATCCCGGCGACCGGCTCGTCCAGCAGCAGCAGCCGCGGCTCCATCGCCAGGGCCCTGGCCAGCTCCACCCGCTTCTGCACCCCGTACGGCAGCAGCCCCACCGGGGTCGCGAGCAGGTCGCCGAGCCCGACGAAGGCGGCGATCTCGGCGACCCTGGCCGCGTGGGCGCGTTCCTCGCGGCGGGCGCGCGGCAGGCGCAGGCCCGCCGCCGCGAACCCGGCCCGGGTGAGCCGGTGCCGGCCCAGCAGCAGGTTGTCGCGCACCGGCAGGCGGGGGGAGAGCGCGATGTTCTGGAAGGTGCGGGCCACGCCGAGCGCGGCCACCTGGTGCGGGCGCAGCGCGGTCAGCTCGGCCCCGCCCAGCCGGACGCTGCCCGAGGTGGCCTTGTAGACGCCGGACAACACGTTGAAGCAGGTGGACTTGCCCGCCCCGTTGGGGCCGATCACGGCGTGGACGGTGCCGGGCTCGACGGTGAAGCCGACGCCGTCGAGCGCCGTCAGCCCGGCGAAGCGGACCGTCACGTCGCGGACCTCCAGCCGGGGCATACCGCCCGGTTGGTATGTCGGGGTCATGCCCCCGGGGGCCGTCTCCGCCGGGGTCATGCCGGCCACCTCGCCAGCGCCGCCCGCGCGCGCAGCTCCCCGGGCGCGTCGTCGCTGACGCCCAGGTAGCGCCGCCGCACCTCGTCGCTGGCGGCCAGCTCGGCCGCCGGTCCCTCCATCGCCACCCGGCCGACCTCCAGCACGTACGCGTGCGAGGCGAGCGCCAGCGCCGTGGCCACGTTCTGCTCCACCAGCAGCACCGACGTGCCCGCCGCGTTGATCGCCCGGACCGTCGCGGCGATCCTGGCCGCCATCTGCGGCGCGAGGCCCAGCGTCGGCTCGTCCAGCAGCAGCACCGACGGCCCGGCCATCAGCGCCCGGCCGATGGCGAGCATCTGCTGCTCGCCGCCCGACAGCAGCCCGGCCGGCTGGCGGGAGCGCTCGGCCAGCACCGGGAACAGCTCGCGCACGCGCTCCCTGGCCCGCGCCGCCTCCCGGCGGGGCGTGCCGAGGCCGCCCGCGCGCAGGTTCTCCTCCACCGTCATCCTGGCGAACACCCGCCGGCCCTCCGGCACGTGCGTGACGCCGCGCCGCACCACGGCCGCGGCGGGCAGGCCGGTCAGGCGGGCGCCGTCCAGCTCGACCGCGCCGCGCGCCACCCGGCCCCGCTGGAACCGGAGCGTTCCCGAGACCGCGCGCAGCAGCGTCGTCTTGCCGGCGCCGTTCGCGCCGAGCACGGCGACGACCGCGCCGGACGGCACGCGCATCGACACGCCGTCCAGGGCGCGCACCGGGCCGTAGTCCACCACGAGCTCGCCGACGCTCAGCTCCGCCATGCCACATCCAAGGCGACTTCCTCCCAAGACCCCATGCCGGCTCACCCAAACCGCTGACGTGCACCGTCGTCCAGATGCCGGCGTGAAGTCAGGCGGCCTGCCCACCGCGGCCGGGCCCCGGTTGTGCAGCCGCACAACGGCAGATCACAAAACGCTACAGAGCCTTGTTCTAGAGCGGGGTCCGGTGGCAGCCTCGTGGAATGCGTCCCCCTACGGTCGTGGACGAGGACGTCCGCCAGACGTTGCGCACCGCCGCCGTGGTCCTGCTGGAGCACCTGCCCGAGCTGACCGGCGAGCTGGTCGCCCGCACCCGCGACGGCGACGAGGTGTACCGCGCCTGCGTGCCCTACGACGAGCACTGGAAGAGCACGCTCGAAGGCGTGCGGCTCGGGCTCACCGCGATCCTCCAGGAGCCCTCGGAGCGGCGCGACCTGGTCTTCACCGCCAGCATGGCCCGCCGCCGGGCCGAGCAGGGCCTGCCGCTGGACTCGCTGCTGCGCATGTACCGCCTGGCCGGCCAGGTCGTCTGGTCGGCGCTCGTGGAGCACATGGAACGCGAGCGGCCCGAGCGGCTGAGCGTGCTGGTCCGCGCCGCCGGGCACGTCTGGCACGCCATCGACCGGCAGTCCATGGTCGCCTGCGACACCTACAACCGGCGCGAGCAGGAGATACTCGGCCGCAGCAGGGAACGCGTCAACGCGCTGCTCGACGCCCTGCTCGACGGCAGCGCCGACGCCGGGGTGATCCGCGCCGCCGGGGCGGCCCTCGACCTGCCCGAGCACGACCGGTACGCGGTGATCACGGTGCGCCGCGGCGGCCGGCAGGACGACGCCCGGCTGCCCGGCAGCGTGGGCGGCCTGCGGCTGCTCTGGCGGATGCGCACCGGCCACGAGGTCGCGGTGGCCGCGCTCGGCGAGGCCGGCCTGGACGAGCTGTGCAAGGAGCTCAGCGTCGTCATCAGCGGCGTGGCCGGGGTCAGCCCGGTCGTGCCCGGCCTGGCCGAGCTGGGCGCCGCCCACGAGCTGGCCCTGCTCGCCATGCGCACCTGCGTGGACGGCGGCCCCGAGATCGCCCGGCTGGACGCCCGCGTCCCGGCCGCGCTCATGATCACCCGGCCGGACCTGGCCTTCCACCTGCTGGACAGCGCGCTCGGCCCGCTGCTCGCGCTCGACTCGGCCGACCGCGACACCCTGCTGACGACGCTGGAGACCTGGCTCGCCTGCGACGGCTCGGCCGCCCGCGCCGCGGCCCGGCTGTTCTGCCACCGCAACACGATCGTCAACCGGGTGCGCAGGATCGAGCAGCTCACCGGCCGCTCGCTGGCCCGCCCCCGCGACCTGGTGGACCTGGCGCTCGCCCTGGACGCCGCCCGGCTGCTGCCGTCCAGGAACGCGTGAGCCGCGGGGAGGTCTCCCCGCGGCTCATCCGCCCAGTGGTCCGTGCAGTGGTCCGGCGTGCAGTGGTCCGGCGTACAGGGGCCGGGCTCAGTCGGTGCCGAACTCCATCGCGGCCTGGTCCAGCAGCTCCTCTTCCTCGGCCGCCTCGCCGCGCGAGGCGATGGCCTCCGCGCCGCCCTCGTCCATCGCGCCGATCAGGCCCGTCGCGGCGGCCTGGGCCGCGCCGACCAGGCTCGGTCGGCCGCCGCCCACGATGCCGAGCCGGGCGTACTGCTCCAGCTTGGAGCGGGAGTCGGCGATGTCGAGGTTGCGCATGGTGAGCTGGCCGATGCGGTCGACCGGGCCGAACGCGGAGTCCTCGGTGCGCTCCATCGACAGCTTGTCGGGGTGGTAGCTGAAGGCCGGGCCGGAGGTGTCGAGGATCGAGTAGTCCTCGCCGCGGCGCAGCCGCAGCGTCACCTCGCCGGTGATGGCCATGCCGACCCAGCGCTGCAGCGACTCGCGCAGCATCAGCGCCTGCGGGTCGAGCCAGCGGCCCTCGTACAGCAGCCGGCCGAGCTTGCGGCCCTCGACGTGGTAGCTGGCGAGCGTGTCCTCGTTGTGGATGGCGTTGACCAGCCGCTCGTAGGCGGCGTGCAGCAGCGCCATGCCGGGGGCCTCGTAGATGCCGCGGCTCTTGGCCTCGATGATGCGGTTCTCGATCTGGTCGGACATGCCGAGCCCGTGCCGGCCGCCGATCGCGTTGGCCTCCAGCACCAGGTCGACGGCGGAGGCGAACTCCTTGCCGTTGATCGTCACCGGGCGGCCCTGCTCGAAGCCGATCGTGACGTCCTCGGGGACGATCTCGACCTCCGGGTCCCAGGCCCGCACGCCCATGATCGGCTCGACGATCTCGATGCCGGTGTCGAGGTGCTCCAGCGACTTGGCCTCGTGGGTGGCGCCCCAGATGTTGGCGTCGGTGGAGTACGCCTTCTCGGTGCTGTCGCGGTAGGGCAGGCCGTGCGCGAGCAGCCACTCCGACATCTCCTTGCGCCCGCCGAGCTCGTGCACGAAGTCGGCGTCGAGCCACGGCTTGTAGATGCGCAGGGACGGGTTGGCCAGCAGGCCGTAGCGGTAGAAGCGCTCGATGTCGTTGCCCTTGAACGTCGAGCCGTCGCCCCAGATCTGCACGCCGTCCTCCAGCATGGCGCGCACGAGGAGGGTGCCGGTGACGGCCCGGCCGAGCGGGGTGGTGTTGAAGTAGGTGCGGCCGCCGGAGCGGATGTGGAACGCGCCGCAGGCCAGCGCGGCCAGCCCTTCCTCCACGAGCGCCGCCCGGCAGTCGACCAGGCGGGCGACCTCGGCGCCGTAGGCGGTGGCGCGGCCGGGGACGGAGGCGATGTCGGGCTCGTCGTACTGGCCGATCTCAGCGGTGTAGGTGCACGGCACTGCACCCTTCTCGCGCATCCACGCGACCGCTACCGAAGTGTCGAGACCGCCGGAGAAGGCGATCCCGACCCGTTCACCGACAGGCAGGGAGGTGAGTACCTTGGACACGAGCAGAAGTATATACACACCTATGCATGGCCATGCAATGGGCGCTCCGCGCGGCCCAGGTCACATTCGTCCAAGAGCCCGCCGCCGGCCCCTGCCTACGGTGGCCGCATGGAGATCGATCACCTGATCGTCGGGGCGGGGACGGCGGGCTGCGTGCTGGCCGAACGGCTGTCCGCCGACCCCGCCCGGCGGGTCGTGGTCCTCGAGGCGGGGCCCGACGCGGGGGACGGGACCGGCGTCGCGGACGGGCTCGACTGGGGGCTGCGGGCCACCGTCACCGGCGGACGCGCCGAGCCGCTGGCCCGGGGCCGGGTCGTGGGCGGCTCGGCCCAGGTCAACGGCATGGGCGCGGTGCGGGCCACGGCCGGGGACTTCCGCGCCTGGGCCGCGCTCGGGCTGCCCGCCTGGGACTGGGAGCGGGTGCTGGAGTCCTACCGGCGGGTGGAGCACGACCTGGAGTACGGCGGGCTGCCGTACCACGGCGACGCCGGGCCCGTCCCGATCACCCGCTGGCCGGAGGAGCAGTGGACGCCGCCGGTGCGCGGGCTGGTCGAGGCCGCGCTGGACGCCGGGCACCCGTACTGCGCCGACCTGAACGCGCCCGGCGCGCGCGGCATCGGGCCGTACCCGCACCACCGGCGCGGCCGGCGGCGCATGTCCACCGCGCTGACCCACCTCGCGCCCGCCCGCGGGCGGCCGAACCTGACCGTGCGCGCCGGCTGCCCGGTCGAGCGCGTGCTGGTGCGGCGCGGGCGGGCTACGGCGTGCTGGCCGGGGGAGAGGCCGTCACCGCCCGCGAGGTGATCCTCGCCGCGGGCGCCCCGCTCACGCCCGCGCTGCTGCTGCGCTCCGGCCTCGGGCCCGCCGCCGGGCTGCGCCGCGCCGGGGTGGCGGTCGCCGCCGACCTGCCCGGCGTCGGGCGCGGCCTGCGCGACCAGCCCGGCGCGGTCCTGCCCGCGCCGCCGCGGCCCGGCGCCGTGCCGGCGGGCGCCGGTGACGCAGGTGATCGCCCGCCTGCCCGCGATCCCCGGCCACGAGCCGGACGACGGCTTCTACCTGTGCCTGTTCTGCGGGCCGCCGCCGCAGGGCGGGCCGGTCATGGCCACGCTCATGGTCGGCGACCTCGCCCCGGCCGCGCGCGGCTCGGTCACGCTCACCGGGCCGTCCGCCGCCGACCCGCTCCGCGTGGACCTCGGCTTCTACCGGGAGCCCGGGGACCTGCGGCGGATGCGGGAGGCGTACCGGCACGCCTGGACGCTCGCCCGGCACCCGGCCTTCGCCGCCACCGTCGAGGCCGTCCCCGCGCCGGGCGAGGACGGCGAGCTGGAGGAGCGGCTGCGCGCCACGACGTTCAGCCGGCTGGCCCTGACCGGCGGGGCCGCGATGGGGCCCGAGGGCGCGCCGGGGGCGGTGGTGGGCGAGGACTGCCGGGTGCACGGCATCGAGGGGCTGCGGGTCGCCGACCTGTCGATCGTGCCGGTGGCGCTGCGCTCGCCCACGGCGCTGGACGCCATGATGATCGGCGAGCACGTCGCCGCCCTGATCCTCGCCCGGTAGTCCCTTGCGCGCTCCTCGGTCGCGACGGCCTGGTCATGGAGCGCCTGGGCGGCACCCGCACCATGGGCCGCATGTACGCCTGGCTGATGATCTGCGACCCGCCGCACCGCTCGCTCACCGAGCTGGCCGCCGACCTCGGCGTCAGCAAGACCGCCACCAGCACCGTCGCCCGCCGGCTCGAGAGCGCCGGGATGGTCGAGCGGGTGCCCGCGCCCGGCCGCGAGCACCGCTACCGCGTCGTCCACGGCGGGTGGGAGCACGTCCTGCGGGTGCAGCTCGCCGGGGTGCGGCTCGGCGTCGAGGCCCTCGACTTCGGGCTGTCCGTGCTCCCCGGCGACCGGGCCGAGCAGCGGGCGCGGCTGCGGGAGACCCGCGACCTCTTCGCCTTCACCGAGTACGACGGCGTCCTCGCCGACCCCGGCACCTACTCCTCGGACACCGTGCGCCTGCTCCCGCCCGGCGTCCTGCCCGAGGAGCTGTCGATGGAGGGCTTCATCACCCAGATCGACCCGCCGGCGCACGGCAAGCTGCGCAAGCTCGTCAGCAGCGCCTTCACCCGCAAGGTCGTCGCCGACCTCGAACCGCGCATCGCCGCCCTCACCCAAGAGCTGCTGGACGCGGCCCGCGAGCGCGGCCGGCTGGAACTCGTGGCCGACCTCGCCCACCCGCTGCCGGTCATCGTCATCGCCGAGCTGCTGGGCGTGCCCGTAGGCGACCGCGAGCTGTTCAAGCGGTGGGCGGACGCGCTGTTCGAGCGCGACGCCCAGCTCTCGGTCACCGACACCGGGCTGGAGCGGCAGGCGCTCGTGGAGTCCTCGACGCGGGCCTGGCGGGAGATGGCCGCCTACCTCGGCGGGCACGCCGCCGAACGCCGCCGCCGGCCGCGCGCCGACCTGCTCACCCGGCTGGTCGAGGCCGAGGTGGACGGCGAGCGCCTGCCCGACGTGCAGGTGGTCAACTTCGCGATGGTGCTGCTGCTGGCCGGGCACATCACCACCACGATGCTGCTCGGCAACACCGTCCTGTGCCTCGACGCCCTCCCCGGGCAGCAGGAGCGGGCGCGGGCGGACCGCGCCACGGTGCCGGCCGTCATCGAGGAGTCGTTGCGGCTGCTCACGCCGTTCGCCGCCGTCGCCCGGTCCACCACCCGCGAGAGCGAGCTGGGCGGGGTGACGATCCCGGCCGACAGCTACGTCATGGTCTGGCTGGCCGCGGCCAACCGCGACCCCCGGGCGTTCCCCGGCCCGGAGACGTTCGACCCCGGCCGCGACCCCAACCCGCACCTGGCCTTCGGGCGCGGCATCCACTTCTGCCTGGGCGCGCCGCTGGCCCGGCTGGAGGAGCGGGTCGCGCCCGGCATCCTGCTCGACCGGATCAACCCGATCCGCACCGATCCGGAGGACCCTGTCCTGTTCATCCCGACGCCGACGATGACGGGGGTGCGCCGGCTCCCGCTCACCTGGCCCCCGCCACCGCCCGCCACCTGAACCGTCGCCTGAATGGTCACCCGTGTCCGTCGCCCGTGTCCGTCGCCCGTGTCCGTCGCCCGGGTGCCGCGCGGCTCCCCGGCGTGGGGGCGCGGGCGTGGCAGGCTGGGCCGGTGAGCAGCACGCCCGCCTACCTGCGTCCGCGCCTGATCGCGCTGGTGGCCGCCGGCGGCGCGGCCGGCACGGCGCTGCGGCAGCTCGTCGGGCTCGGCCTGCCGGACGGCCGCCAGTGGCCGTGGGCGCTGATCGCGGTGAACGTGACGGGGGCGTTCGCCCTCGGCCTGCTCACCCAGGCGCTGGCCCGCCGCGGCCCCGAGACCCGGCTGCGCCGCGACGTGCGCCTCGGCGCCGGCACCGGGGCGCTCGGCGCCTACACCACCTACAGCAGCCTGGCCGCCCAGCTCGACCTGCTGGCCCGGGCGGGACGGCCCTGGCTCGCCGCCGCCTTCGCCGTGCTCAGTCTGGCCGGAGGCGTCGCGGCTGGGCGCGGCCGGGCTGGCGCTCGGCCGCCCCGGGCACCGGCCGCCCCACCTGCGCCCGGCTCGACGACGGGCGCCGGCGTGACCTTCTGGCTCGTGGTCGTGGCGGGCGGGCTCGGCGCGGCCTGCCGGTTCGTGCTCGACGGCGCGGTACGCCGCCGCCTGCCGACCCGCCTGCCCGCCGCCACCCTGGCCGTCAACGCGCTCGGCTCGCTGGTGCTCGGCGCGGCGATGGGAGCCGTGGCGGGCGCGGCGGTGAGTTCAGGGGCGGGCTCGGGGGCGGGCGCGGCGGGAGTGCCCGCGCCGGCCTGGGCGACGGTGGTGGGCATGGGCTGGTGCGGCGGCTTCACCACGTTCTCCACCCACATGGTGGAGACCTGCCACCTGGCCGCGCACGCCGGACGCCGGGCCGCCGCCAACCTCGCCCTCATGCTCGCCGTCACCTGCGCCGCCGCCTCGCTCGGCTACTGGGCCGCCGCCTGATGTCACGCGGGCCGGGGGCTCCTGCGGTGCAGGACGCAGAACTCGTTGCCCTCCGGGTCGGCGAGGACGACGAAGCCCTCGTCGCCCCGCTGGCCCACGTCCGCCCGGCGCGCGCCCAGGCCGATCAGGCGCTCCACCTCGGCGTCGATGTCGCCGCCATCGGGGACGTAAAGGTCGGGGTGGCAGCGGTTCTTGCCGGGCTTGGCCGTGGCGGCGGGCTGGAGCCACACCGAAGGGGAGCCCGCCGGGGCGTCCGCGGGCGGCCACAGGTGCGGGCCCTCGCCGTCGTGCTCGACCTCGTAGCCCAGCGCCGCCGACCAGAACGCCGCCATCCTGCGGCTGTCACGCACGTCGAGGGTCCATTGGGCGATTCTGCTCGTCATGCCGATCGCCTCTACCCCGCCCGCGGGCGGGGGACACGGGTCAGGACGTGCTGACGCTCCCGGTGGGGCCGGGCACGGGGGTGCCGGGGGTGCCCGGGGTGCCCGGGGTGCCCGGGGTGGACGTCGGCGGCCGGTGACGCCAGCCGCCGCCGTGCCCGCCCATGCCGTACCCGTTCATGTCGTGCCCGCCCATGTCGTGCCGGCCCTGCCCGCCGTCACGCGCGGTCCCGTCGCCGTTCCCCGGCGTCCGGACGTCGGCGGTGAGGACCGCCACGGCGGTGGCCGTGCCGCCCGCCACCTTGGCGACGACCCTGACCTGCGCACCGGTCTTGATCGCGGCGATGCCGGCGTCGCCGCGGTTGACGCGGGTGCCGGAGCCGACGGCGTACTCCCTGGTGTAGCCGTCCTCGCTCCTGACGGTGATCGAGTCCGCGTCCACGGCGGTGACCGCGCCGTACTGGGTGGCGACGGTCACGTACCCGCCGTCGTCGCCGCGCACCACGTACTCGCCGTGCAGGGCGGGCCCGCCGAGGCCCATCCCGTGGCCCCAGCCGCGGCCCCTGCCGTCGGAGGGCGCGCCGGACGGGCTCACGGGCGGCGTGCCGCCGCCCGACACCGACGGGGACGGCGGGGGCGACGGCGGGGGCGACAGCGCGGCCGCCGCCGACACCCCGGCCCCGGCGGCCAGGACGAGCGCGACGGTGCCGGCCAGCACCAGGCCACGGGGGAACCGGCGCCTCGGCGGCTCGCCCTCCAGGGTCTCCGCGGCGCTGAACCCGTCCGGACCAGGGGTCGTCATCTCGTCCTCCCGACACTGCTGTGACGGGACCAGAATGCGGCAAGGCGGCTAAAAGGGCTGTAAGTGGTCGTCAAGGGACGTCACCGGCAGGTGCGCAGCATGTTGAGCAGCGCCACCTTCTCCTTCCGGGTGACGAAGAGCCGGTAGTGGTGTTTCACCGAGATCCACGACGTGGCGTAGCGGCACCAGTGGGCGCGGCGCTGCGGGCGCCAGCTCTGCGGGCCCTGGCCGCCCTTGGCCAGGTTCGCGGAGTGGCTGACCGTGATCAGCTCGGGACGGGTGAGGTCGTTGGCGAACGCCCGTCGCCGCGCCTGGCTCCACCGGCTGGCCCCCGAACGCCACGCGTACGACAGGGGCACCACGTGGTCCACGTCCACCTGCCGCTCGCTCCTCAGCCACCTGCCGTCGTACGGGCTGTACCAGACGCCCCGCACGGGATGGCAGGCCGCGTTCCTGCGCACCCGCCGCCCGTCGCGGGCCAGCACCGCCTCGCGCGCGTCGCACGCGCCCCGGTGGCGCGCCCAGCGCGGCATGAACCGCCGGTGGCTGTAGCCGCGCAGGGGGAGCGGGCTCGCGACCTTGAGCTGATCCAGCAGGCGCCGGGCCCGCGCCGCCGACCCGGCCTCGGCCGCGGCCGGCTGCGTGGTGACGACGGCGGTGAACGGGACGACGACGAGTGCGAGCACGGCGGCTCGTGCCGCACGCCTGAGAAGGATCATGATTCCACCCTTACCAGCAAACGCCCCCATGCTGCAGGGATACCGCCGGGATGATCGCCTCCCGGTGATCCCGGCGGGAGAGTTCTGGCCTGCCGCCCGAGGACGGAGTGACACTACGGGCATGGACCGGGGCATAGAGGACTTCCGGGAGAGGTCCGAGCGCCTGATCAAGCAGGCCCGGGCGGCCCGCCGCCGCACGGAGCAGTTACGGGCGGACACCGACATGCGCTGGCGCCGCCTCCAGGAGCTGGAGGAGGCGGCGCGGCGCGAGCTGGAGCGCCTGCGCGCGGACGGCGCGGAGAGCAGGGACGGCGCGGACGGCGCGGCCGGCGGGCCGCGCCCGGCCGGCGGCACGGCCGGCGGCACGGCCGGCGGCACGGCCGGCGGCACGGCCGGCGGCACGACCGGCGGCACGACCGGCGGCACGACCGGCGGCACGACCGGCGGCACGACCGGCGGCACGACCGGCGGCACGACCGGCGGCACGACCGGCGGCACGGCCGGCGACCCGGCCGCCCAGGCGCTCGCGAACGGCGGCGCCGCCCTGCGGCGTTTCCTGCACCCCTGCCTCCACGGGGCCGACCCCGGCACGGTGATGGCCGCCGCCCTGCGGGCCGCGCTGGAGGTCACCGGCGCGGACAAGGGCAACGTGCAGGTGTTCGACCGGACGGCGGGCGGGCTCACGATCGCCGCGCACTACGGGTTCGACCAGGATTTCCTGGACTTCTTCGCGCTCGTGTCCGACACGGGCTCGGTGTGCGGGCAGGCGCTCGCCCAGCGCCGCGCGGTCGTGGTGCGCGACGTCGGGCTGGACCCGCGGATGGCCGGCACCCCGGCCTCGCAGGCGCTGCTCGCCGCCGGGGTCCGCACGGTGCACTCCGCGCCCATGCTCGGCGCGGGCGGCGAGGTGCTGGGCATGGTGTCGGTGCACTACCGGGACGTGCGGACGCTGAGCGACGCCGAGCGCGGGCTGCTGCTGCCGCTGACCAGCCGCCTCGGCCGGCTGCTGCACGCCGTCCCGGCCTCCTACCGGCAGCCGTTCGCGCCGATCCCGCAGATCTGACCGCATCTGTCACGGTTGTCCCCGTAGACGGGTGCGACCGACGGGGTCCTTGAGGCAGTATGGATCACGTCAGGAGCGGACGTCAGGGCGAACTTGCGGGGGTGGCTGTCGGATGGGCGGGCTCGACCTGCACTTCCAGGCGCTGGAGGACTGCGCGTCCACCGCGCGCCGGGTGGCGAAGGAGGCTTCCGAGCTCGGCGGCGGCTATCCGGCCGCGGCCACCGACTCCACGATCTTCGGCAAGCTGGCCGACTCCTCCGGGCTGGCCGCCGCCGTCGACTCCGTCGAGAACGCGGTGGACGGCGAGCTGGGCCAGGCCGGCTCCAAGCTCGAAGGCGTCGAGCGCGCCCTCGACAAGGTGCGGCAGAACGTCCGCACCGCCAACCGGGCCAGCGGGGCGGACGCGTAATGGGCGTCGCCGAGCAGGTCGCCGCGCTGCCGGGCGGCGGCGAGGAGCTGGCCGGGCTGCTACGCAAGGTCAGCGGCGACCCGGCGGCCATCCGCGGCATCGCCAAGCGGTGGCGCGCCGCGGCCGGCAACGTGGACGACTATGCCGGCCGGGTCAGCTCGGCCGTCCGGGACGTCGACACCGCCTGGAACGGCGCCTCGGCCGACGCCTTCGTCACCTACATGGCCGGCTACGACCGCGCGGGCGGCGCCCTCCACGACGCCCTGACCAGCAGCGCCGGCGCCCTCGACAGCGCGGCCCAGGCGCTGGAGACGGCCAAGTCGAAGATCTCCTCCATCTGCGGCACGCTCCTGGACGACGTGCGCGCGTACAAGGAGGCCCACCCCGACGCCGACCAGACCGCCTACACCGACGCCGTCTCGCCCAAGGTCGCCAGGGCGCTGTCCGACGCCAGGCCGCACAGCGAGGACGCCGCCACGGCCGTCACCCAGGCCATGAAGGACGTCAAGAAGTTCCTGGGCGACCGGGCGGCCACGTTCGCCGGGATCAAGGCGCCGGGCGACCAGACCTTCGTGCCCGGCCCCGGCCACACCGTCGACTGGCAGCCGGCCCCCGATCCCGCGCCGAAGACCACCACCCTGCAGAGCGGCGGCTCGCCCCTGGGCACCAGCTCCGGGGCCACCCCCACCGGCTACGCGGGCGACGGCCCGCCGCCGACGCCGCTGCCGTTCGACCCCGGCACCGGCACCGGCGCCCGCATCGTGGCCGCCGCCAAGCTGCACCTCGGCAAGCCGTACGTGTGGGGCGCCAACGGCCCGTCGGCCTTCGACTGCAGCGGCCTCGCCTACTACGTCCTCAATCAGGCCGGCATCAAGATCGGCGACACCACGGCGGCCGGCTACCAGGCGAGCGGCAAGCCGGTCAGCACGCCGCAGCCGGGCGACCTGGTCTTCTTCGGCAACCCGGCCAGCCACGTGGGCATCTACCTCGGCGACGGCAAGATGATCCACGCGCCGCACCCCGGAGCCTCGGTCACGGTCGGCACCGTCGCCGCGGACGGCCGCCCGGTCAGCTACCGGCGCTTCACCTGAGCGACCCGTCGTCCCCGCTGTCGTCCCCGCTGTCGTCCCTGCCGTCGTCCCGGGCGCTCGTGGCGGCGGCGTCGTGCGGGGCGGGCTGCAGGTAGACGACGGAGGCGATCGGGACGCGGTCGCGGATGCGCTGCTCGGTCTTGCCGAGCGCCTCGGCCACCGCCTCGGCCTCGCGGTGGTCGGCGATGGTGACGCGGGCGGCCACCAGCAGGTCCTCCGGGCCCAGGTGCAGGGTGCGGAGCTGGGTGTAGCCGGCGATGACGTCGTCGCCGCGCAGCACGTCCTCGATGGAGCGCTGCGTCTCCGGGGACGCCGCCTCGCCGATGATCATGCTCTTGGTCTCCCTGGCGAGCGTCACCGCGACGACGATCAGCAGCACGCCGATGGCCACCGAGCCGAGCCCGTCCCACATGGTGTTGCCGGTCAGCAGCGCGAGCGTGACGCCGACCAGCGCGAAGACCAGGCCGATCAGGGCCGCCGCGTCCTCCAGCAGGACGACCGGCAGCTCCGGCGCCTTGGCGTCGCGGATGTAGCGGGTCCAGGAACGGTCCTTGCGCAGCTCGTTGGCGTTGCGGACGGCGGTGCGCAGCGACAGGCCCTCCATGACGATCGCGCCCAGCAGCACCCCGACCGCCCACGGCCAGCTCTCCAGCGGATGCGGGTGGCTGATCTTCTCGTACCCCTCGTACAGGGCGAACAGGCCGCCGCCGAAGAACAGCACCACCGACACCAGGAACGCGTAGAAGTACCGCTCGCGCCCGTACCCGAACGGGTGGGCGGGCGTCGGGCCGCGCTTCGACCGCGACCTGCCGAACAGCAGCAGCCCCTGGTTGCCCGAGTCGGCGACCGAGTGGATGCCCTCCGCGAGCATCGACGACGAGCCCGTGAACAGGAACGCCACGAACTTCGTCACCGCGATCCCGATGTTGGCCGCCAGGGCCGCCAGGGTCGCCTGCTGAGAACCGCCTCGGCTCACGCCGCCTCCTCTCGACATGACCCTCGCCCTTACCCAGGAGCGCGCGAAGCAGACGTGGCCCTCGCCGTCAGCCACGTCCATGCCCTCACGCAACCTCCCCGAAGAACGGGATGAACAGGCACAGACGCCCCACGTCGGCAGGTTTGCCGCACCGGCTGCCGGGCACCTCCCGAGCAGCGTCATGGGGAACGGGGGAGCCGTGGCGGAGGGCGAGCGCATCCGGGTGGCGATGGTCCACGGACCGGCCCCGGCCGAGCACGACGGCGTCGGCGACTATGTCGGACGTCTCGTCGCCGCGCTCGGCCGCGACGGGGTGGAGGCGGTCCGGGTGCCCGTCGGGCCCGAGCGGGCCGGGACCGGGTGGAGCTGGCTGCCCGCCACGCTCGACGCGGCCCGGCGGGTGCGGCGGCTGCGCCCGGACGTGGTGCACGTGCAGTTCGCGCCGTCCGTCTACCGCTTCTCCGGCTTCCCCGGCCTGCTGCCGCTGCTGCTCGAAGCGGGCGCCCCGCTGGTGACCACGCTGCACGAGTACGGCTGGTGGGCGGTGCCCGGCTGGGTTCCGGACCGGCTCTGGCGTCCGCTCGAACGCCGCCGCCTCTGGGACCGGGAGACCGGCCGCCTGGTGCCCGCCAGCGCCCGCGTCGTCGTCACCAACGGCGCGCACGCCTGCCAGGTGCGCCTCCGCACCGGCGCGGACGGCGTGGTGGAGGTGCCGCTGGCCCCCAACGTCGTCGACCACGGCCGCGCCGCCGGCGCCCGGGCCCGGGTGCGGGCCGCGCTCGGGATGGGGCCGCGGGATCCGCTGCTCGCCTTCTTCGGGTTCGTGCACCCGGTCAAGGGGGTCCGGCAGCTCATCGAGGCGCTGCCCGCGCTCCGCGCCGCCCGTCCGGGGCTGCGGCTGCTGGTCGTCGGCGGCTTCACCTCGCAGGCGCTGCCCGAGCGCGAGGCGCTGGCCTTTCACGCCGAGCTGGACGCGCTCGCCGCGCGGCACGGGGTGGCGGAGGCGGTCACGTTCACCGGGCACCTGCCCGCCGCGCGGGTCTCGGAGGCGCTGCACGCGGCGGACGCCGGGGTGCTGCCGTTCACGGCCGGAGTGACCACCAAGAGCGGGGCGCTGCTGACCATGCTGGCGCACGGGCTGCCGACGGCGGTCACCGTACCGGACGAACCGGACCCGGCGCTGCCCCTGGGAGAGGCCGTCACCGCCGTCGCGGCCCGCCGCGACCCGGAGGCCGTCGCGGACGCGGTGGCCCGGCTCCTCGACGACCCCGCCCTGCGGCGGCGCCTGGCGGCCGAAGCCCTCCGCCTGGCCGCCCGCCACTCCTGGCCGCGCGTCGCCGCCGCCCACCGCACCCTGTACGAGTCCCTGCTCACCCCGCCACCCGCCGATGACTGACCCAGCGCGCGGGTGGGCGGACCGGACGTCGCGACCGAAGGGTGATCCGGGAGAGCCGCGCCTCCAGGGCGAGGGGCAGTCGTGGTCGCGGGGGCGAGGGCCGGTCCGGGAGATCCTGGTCGTCGACCTGCTCGGCGGGATCGGCGACCTCGTCATGCTCCTGCCGGTCGTCCACGCCCTGGCCCGCCGCCATCCCGGGGCGGCGCTGCGCGTGGTCACACACGAGCCCGGCGCGGAGCTGCTGCGCGGCGACCCGGCCGTGGCCGAGGTCCGTACGCCCCGCCACCCGCGTCCGGGCGCGGAACGGGAGGCCGTCGCCGCCGCCCTGGCCGCCCACCGCCCCGACCTGGCCGTCACGACCACCCGGACCGACGGCATCCCCGCCCTGCTCACCGCGGCCGCCGGCCGCGCCGTCACCGACCTGTGGCGCGATCCGCCGCCCGGCGAGCCGGTGGGGGAGCGGTACCTGCGCATCCTGTGCGACGAGGGCCTGCTCGCCCCGGACGACCGCACCGCCCGCCCCAGGGTGCGTTTGACCCCGGCGGAACGCGCGCGCGGCGAACACCTGGTGACCGCCTGCCTCGCCCCGGCCTCCCCCTCGTCCTCTTCCTCGTCCGCCGCCTTCGGGCCTTCGCCGTCCAGGCCGCCCGTCGTGCTCATCACCGAGGCCGGGATGGAGGTGAAGCGCTGGCCCGCCGGACGCTGGCGGGAGCTGGCCGAACTGCTGGCCCGGGGCGGTCACCCGTTGCTCGCGCTCGACGCCCCCGCCAAGGGCACGTGCGCCGTTTCGCCGGGGACGGCCGTTTCGCCGGGGACGGCCGTTTCGCCGTTCCAGGCCGCGACGCCCTCCTGGCCGTCCCTTGCCGTGCTGCCCCGCTGTGACCTGCGCACCCTCGCCGCCTGCCTGGCGGCTGTCGGCGCGCGCGGCGGCGTGGTGGTCGGCGGCGACACCGGCCCGCTACGCCTGGCCGCCGCCGCGGGCGCGTCCACCGTCGGGCTCTTCGGCCCCACCTGGACGGGCAGGTACGGCCTCAACGGCCCGCCGACCGCCGACGGCCCGCCGACCGCCGACGGCCCGCCGACTTCCGACGGCCCGCTGACCCCCGACGTCCCGCTGACGCCCGGCGGCCCGGCAACCCCCGGCGGCCCGGCGGGCTTCGACCTGCAGGGCCTGCCCGAATGCCGCCACCGCCGCCCGACGGCCATCACCGAACAGCCGTGCTGGTGGACCGCCGCCTGCCCGCTGTCGGCCGGCGGCCCGGCCTGCATGGCCGCCATCCCCGTCGCGTCAGTGGCCGAAGCCGTCACCCGCCTGACCGCCCACGTCTGATCCCCCTCGCCCGAGCGACCCCGGGGCGCCCGTCCCGAGTCGGGCTCTCGGAGAGTCGCACGCCCGAAGCGGCCCCATCACAGGACGGTCCGTGAGAAGCGACCGGTGCGGGGCGGTCCGCCCGGAAGCGCCCCAGACGTTCCATGCGCTGGTCCGCCCCCGTCAACGGCGGCGCCGGTCAGCCTCCACCCGGCGGAGCCCGAATTGACTTTCAAGACGACCGGTCATATTGTCCCGGGCCATGACAAGGTCGACGCGGATCCCGCTCAACACCCTCGGCATCGGCTTCGGGCTGTCCGGCCTCGCCGGCACCTGGACCGCGGCCGCCTCCGCGCTCGGCGCCCCGCCGCTCGCCGGCGAAGCCCTCTGGGCCGTGGCGGCGCTCGCCTGGGCGGCCACCCTCATCCGCTACGGCCTCGGCGTCAGGAGCCCGCGCGACCTCGCCGCGGACCTGCGCCACCCCGTCCTCGGGCCGTTCGCCGCGCTCGCCCCCGCCACCGGCTCGCTCCTCGCGGCGCACCTGGCCGCCTACGCCCCCGCCGCCGGCGCGGCCCTGGTGTGGGTGATGCTGGCGGTCGCGGCGGCGTTCGGGGCGTGGTTCGTCGCCGCCCTGCTCACCGCCCCTCGCCAGGCCGCGACGCTGCACGGCGGGCACCTCCTGCCGACGGTCGCCGCCTCCCTCATCGCCGCCCAGTCCCTCGCGGTGATCGGGCAGCGGGGCGCGGCCGTCGCCCTGCTCGGCGCGGGCGTGCTGTTCTGGCTGCTGATCGGGGCCGTCCTGCTGGCCAGGTTCGTCACCGGTCCCGAGCTGCCCGCGCCGCTGCTGCCGACCCTGGCGATCTTCTCCGCGCCGCCCGCCGTGGCGGGCAACGCCTGGTGGGCGATCGCGGGCGCCCGCCCCGGGGCCGCGCACGAGGTGCTGGCGGGGCTGATGGTCGCGCTGCTGCTGCCGCACCTGTTCCTGCTGCGCCGCTACGCGCGCCTGCCGTTCGCCCTCGGCTTCTGGGCGTTCACCTTCACCACGGCGGCCAGCGCCACCTACGGCGTGCGGCTGCTGACGTCCGCCGCCGCGCCGGTGGCCACGGCGGGCGCCTGGGCGCTGGTGGCGGTCGCCACCGCGGTCATCGGCGGCATCGGGGCGCGCTCGCTCGCCCTGCTCCTCCCGGCCCGCCGTCCCCACGGCGAGGTCGCGCCGCTGAAGGCCGCCTGATCGGTTGACCTCCCCAAGATGAGCGGTCATATTGAGGCCATGCCACGGATCAGCGTGAAGAGCAGACTGGTCGACAGCGCCGAGGACGTCTTCCGCCGCCAGGGCTTCGGCGGCGCCAGCGTCCAGGACATCACCACGGCGGCGGGCGTCCCCAAGGGCTCCTTCTACAACCACTTCCCGAGCAAGCAGGCGCTCGCCGTCGAGATCGTCCGCCGCTACGCCCGCGGCACCGACTTCTCCGCCCTGGCCGCGGGCGACGGCTCCTCCTGCGCGGAACGGCTGCGCCGCCACTTCCTGGCCCAGGCCGAACGCACCCGCGCCACCGGCGTCGAGTTCGGCTGCCTGCTGGCCACCTTCGCCGGCGAGTGCGCCAGCGCGGGCGAGCCGGTCCGCGCCGCCGTCCGGGAGATCCTCGACTCCTGGACCGCCGCCGTGGCCGCCACCGTCGCCGAAGGACAGGAGTCCGGCGAGCTGACCGCCTCCCGCCCGGCCGGCGAGCTGGCCGCCTTCCTCATCGACTCCTTCGAGGGCGCGACGCTGCGGGCCAAGGCGACCGGCGACCAGTCGGCCGTGCCCGTCCAGCTCGACCTCGCCCTCGCCGCCCTGCGCGCCGCCCCGGCTACCGCGGGCCGCCCAGCTCCGTGAGCAGCCGCCGCCACTCCGCGCCGACGTGCGCGGCGTCGTAGCGGCCCGAGGTGCGCAGCGCCCGGTCGCCCATGCGGCGGCGCAGCGCCTCGTCGGCGATCAGGACGCACAGCTGGGTGGCCAGCGCGTCCACGTCGCCGGGCGGGACGAGCAGCCCGTCCCAGCCGTGCGTGATGATCTCCCCCGGCCCGGACGGGCAGTCGAAGGACACCACCGGCACGCCCTTGGCCATCGCCTCCAGGATCACCATGGGGAACCCCTCGTGCCGGGAGCTGACCGCCAGCACCGCGGCCTCGTCGAGCTGCGCCCCCACGTCCCGCACCGCGCCCAGGAAGCGCACCGACCCGGTCAGGCGGCGCTCCTCCGCCAGGTCGAGCAGCCGGCCGCGGTCCGGTCCTGAGCCGGCGATCCGCAGCGTCCAGCCCGGGTGCGCGGCGGCCACCTGCTCCCACGCCGCCAGCAGCAGGTCGAAGCCCTTGACCTTGCTCAGCCTGCCGATCGCCAGCACCACCTTCCCGGTCAGCGGCGACGGCCCGCCGCGCACCGGCGGCACCGCGTTCGGGATGCGCAGCAGGTGGCGGGGCGCGCCCGGCCCCAGCGCGGCGCGGTAGGCGTGCAGGTCGGCGCGGGTCAGCGTGACCAGGGCGTCCAGCCGGCCGTAACGGCGGGCGATCAGCCGCCGCACGGCGGGCTTGTGCGTGCCGAAGCCGACGTGCTCCTGCCCGATGACGATCACCCCCGGCGGGGCGAGCAGGGCGGCGGCCAGGTTCAGCCCCGGCCGGGTGGTGATCAGGACCCCGCCCCGCAGGCCGCGCAGGAACCGCGCCAGCGCCACGTCGGTACGCAGGTCGAACTTGTCGTAGGCGGTCTCCTGCCGCGGGATCAGCCGGCTGCGCCACCGGGCCGGCCACGGCGCGCGCCGCCCGGTCAGGAAGGAGACCCGCACGCCCGGCGGGATCGGGAAGAACGGCCGGTCCCGGGTCCTGGTCACGCTCACGATCTCCACGTCGTGGTCGCCGGCCAGCACCGCCGCCAGGTTGAACGCCGTCCTGATCGTGCCGCCCATCCCGTACGCGTGCAGCAGCAGGATCGTGACCCGCCGCGCGTCCGGCGGGCCGGCCCGCCACGACCGGCGCCGGTTGTCCAGCCGCAGGGCCAGCGCCCCCAGCCGGTCCGCGCGCAGCACCAGCGGCACGGCCGACCCGGCCAGCAGCGCGCACGCGATCACCAGCGACAGCGTCAGGCACACGTGCGAGCTGGGATAGCCGTGCGGGCCCTGCTCCAGCACCAGGGCGTGCGCCGCCGGCGGCCGGGGCCGGGCCACCGCGGCCCGCACCAGAGGGACCGGGCCCCAGCCGGCCACGACGACGGCCAGCGAGCGCCAGGCCGCCCGCATCCGCCGCGTGGCGGCCAGGGCCAGGACCAGCGCGGCCACCAGGACGAGCCCCGTGGCCGCGCCGAAGCCGGCGTCCAGCACCCGCGCCACCGCGGTCGCCCACGGGGCCCGGTGCGCCAGGACGACCCCGCCCAGGTCCGCGTCCGCCCCGGTCCAGCCCGGGGCGCGGGCGGCGAACCCGGCCGGCAGAGCCGTCCCCAGGCCCGCGAGCGCCAGGAGCGGCGGTGCTCCGCCCGCCCTGACGGCGCTGGTCACGTGTGTCCCCCCGACCGGGGCCGGCACCTCATGCGATCACGCTAGGCCGGGCCGGGTCAGCGCCTGATCTGCCGATGGTTAGCGGAACGCTTACCTTGCCGGTGCCCGGCCGGCCGCTCGCGGCCGTCGTGGCCGAACCCCTCGGCCGGCCGGCCGCCCGCGCCTACCATCTAGGCCATGGGCGGGGCACGGGTGCTGGTCGTCGAGGACGACGAGGTGATCGGCGCGGAGCTGGTGGAGGCGCTGCGGGCCGGCGGCTACGAGCCCGCCTGGGCCCGTACCGGGGGCGGGGCGCTGGACGACGCCGTCGCCGTGCCGCCCGACCTGATCCTGCTGGACCTGGGCCTGCCGGACGCCGACGGGGTGTCGGTGTGCCGGCGGCTGCGGGCCGTCCTGCCGGGCGCGGTGATCGTGGTGCTGACCGCCCGCACCGAGGAGTTCGAGGTGGTGGTGGCGCTGGACGCGGGCGCCGACGACTACCTCACCAAGCCGTTCCGGCTGACCGAGCTGCTGGCCCGGCTGCGCGCCCACCTGCGCAGGCAGGCCCCGGCGGCGGAGGGGCGGTCGGTCAGCGTGGGGCGGCTCCGGCTCGACCTGCCGGCCCGCCGCGCCTACGTCGGCGGGGAGGAGATGGCGCTGCGGCCGAAGGAGTTCGACCTGCTGGCGGCGCTCGCCGGTCGCGCCGGTGAGGTGGTCACCCGCGAGCAGCTCATGGACGAGGTGTGGGACGAGAACTGGTTCGGGCCGACCAAGACGCTCGACGTGCACGTGTTCGCGCTGCGGCGCAAGCTGGCCGACCACGGCGAGGACCCGGCCCGCATCACCACCCTGCGCGGCCGCGGCTACCGCTACGAGAACGACGCCTAGATCGGACGCCGCCCAGCCCGGACGCCGCCCAGCCCGGACGCCGCCCAGCCCGGACGCCGCCCAGCCCGGGACAACGCCCAGGAGCCGCCGGCCGCCGCGGCGGCTACTGGGCGGGCGGCGACAGCAGGAGGCTGAAGACCGGCGGTGACCTGCGGCGCAGCACCAGCCGCCCCGCCTCAGCCTCGGCCAGCGACCTGGCCAGCGCCAGCCCGATGCCGTGCCCGTCGCCGCCCGCCCGCCGGGCGAACGGGTCGCGGTCCTCGTCGATGCCCTTGCCCTGGTCGGTGACGTCGATGGCGAGCGCGTCGCCGACCGCGGAGGCGTCGACCGACACCTCGCCCTCGCCGTGCGCGAGCGCGTTGTCCACCAGCACCCGCAGGATCTGCCGCACCGCCGGCGCGGAGGCGGCCACCGTCGGCAGGTCGGGCGGCACCGTGACGTGCAGGCCGCGGCCCCGGGCGGCCAGCGGGCCGTGCCAGTCGAGGCGCACCTCCTCCAGCAGGGCCGGCACGTCCAGCGGCGTGGAGCCGGTGCGGGTGTCGCGGGCCAGCCCGACCAGGTCGTCGATGACGGTGCGCAGCCGCTCGCCGCGCTGCACCGCGACCTCGATGGCCGCGCTCAGGTCGGCCCCCGGCCGGGCCAGCGCCGCGTCCAGGCCCAGCAGCAGGCCGGTGAGCTGGGTGCGCAGCTGGTGGGAGACGTTGGCGCTGAAGGAGCGCTCGCGTTCCAGCACCTCGCCGAGGCGGCCCGCGGTGGCGGCCAGCGCCCGGCCGGCGGCGTCGGCCTCGGTGATGTCGGAGCGGGGCGGCCGGATCGAGAAGTCGCCCTCGCCGAGCGCCTGCGCGGCCCGGGTGAGCTGCTCCAGCGGCGCGGCCAGCCGGGCCGACTGGCGCAGCGCGAACGCCGCCGCCAGCGCGATCGCCAGCAGGGCGAGGCCCGCCATCGCCAGCCACGCCCGGTCCACGCGCTCGCCGACCTGCGCGTACGGCGTGCCCACCCGCACCACCCCGGCCTGGCCGCCCTCGGCCGGGACGGGCGCGCTGGCCAGCAGGAACCCGCCCTCGCGCCCGTCGTGCGGATGCCCGTCGCCGGCCCGCGCCGCGACCGCCGAGTAGGCCGGCCCCTGCCCGTACAGCAGGCGCCCGGCGGGGGAGTAGACGCCGACGACCAGCCCGGCGGGCACCTGGGCGGGCAGCCGGACCGTCCGGCGGCGCTCCAGGTTCTCGTCCGGCAGCGCGGCGGCGATCCAGGTGGCGTCGCGGCCGAGCGCCGTCACGGTCTCGTTCCGGTACAGGTCGCGCACGGCGATCGCGAGCGGCACCGCGAACATCGTGACGGTGACCGCCGCCACCACGCTGATCGCGGTGAGCACGCGCCAGCGCAGCGAGCGCGGGCGCGACGGGCTGCCTCGCATGCCGACAGCTTCGCAGCCCCCAGGTAAGCGTCCCGCTAACCCGGCCGCGCGCACCGCCCCGTGGAACAGGATGGAACGCCCCCGGGGCGAGAGGGACGAAGGAGAGCCGCCGATGACCTTCCGCTTCAGCGGAGCCCTGCTGCGCTACGTCGACTACAACCGCACCGCCGTGATCGACGCGGTCGACCTCGGCACCGCGCTCGCCCTGCTGGAGGAGCGGCACCCGCAGCTGCGGCCGGTGCTGCGGGACGCGACCGGCGAGCTGCGGCGCACGCACCAGGTGTTCCTCAACGGCGAGCGCATCCCGCGGCCCAGCCCGCACCTCCCGCTGCGGGACTCCGACGAGGTGGTGCTGCTGACGGCCATCGCGGCCGGTTGAGGCACCCTCCACCCCGGAGAGGGGACATTTGCCTCGATAAGATGATCATCTTATATTCGGAGGGTCGGACTCCCCAGCTGGAGGACAAGCGATGGCTGACGCGATCCCCGAGTTCCCGTTCGACCGCCCGACCGCCCTGGAGCCGCCGCCGCAGCTCGCCGAGCTGCGCGAGCACTGCCCGGTCGCGCACGTACGGCTGCCGAGCGGCGACGTGGCGACCCTGGTCACCCGCTACGACGACGCCCGCGCCGTGCTGGCCGACCCGCGCTTCAGCCGCGACCTGGCCAGGCAGGGCGCGGCCCGGCTGGCCACCACGGAGGACGGCGGCCTGTTCAACCGGTCCAGGTCCGGCCCGGTGGCCATCCGCGAGGGGCAGGGCCACATGCGGTGGCGGCGGCTGCTGAGCCGCTGGTTCACCCAGCGCAAGATGGAGGTGTGGCGCCCGCGCGTCCAGGCCATGGCTGAAGACCTGCTGGACGGCATGCTCGCCAAGGGTTCCCCGGGCAACCTGACCTCCGGGCTCGCGCTGCCCCTCCCGGTGCGCGTCATCTGCGCCCTCGTCGGCGCCCCGGCCGAGGACCAGGACAAGTTCGCGCACTGGTCCCGCGTCATGCTCACGCTCACCCGCTACACGCAGCAGGAGGTCGACCAGGCCTACCGGGAGTTCAACGCGTACGTGTCGGACCTCGTCGACCGCCACCGCGCCGACCCCGGTGACGACCTGCTCAGCGAGCTGACCCAGATCACCGACGCCGAGGACGGCCGGCTCAGCAGGGACGAGCTGGTCTCGACCGTGCGCGGCCTGCTGCTGGCCGGCCACGAGACCACCTCCAACATGATCGCCATCATGACGGCGATGCTCCTCGCCGACCGCTCCCGCTACGAGGCCGTCGTCGACGACCCCGACCTCGTCCCCGGCACGGTGGAGGAGGTGCTGCGCCTGGACACCACGTTGTCGGTGATCGGCGGGGTGCCCCGGTTCATCACCGAGGACGTCGAGCTGAGCGCCGCCCGGGTGCCCGCCGGCAGCACCGTGATCCCCAACATCCCGGCCGCCAACCGCGACCCCGGCAAGTTCCCCGACCCCGACCGCTTCGACCCGCGGCGGCCGAACGTCGCCCAGCACCTCACCTTCGGCGCCGGCCCGCACTACTGCCTCGGCCAGCCGCTGGCCCGCGTGGAGCTCCAGGTCGTGCTCGAGCTGCTCACCTCCCGCCTGCCCGGCCTGAACCTCCGCGATCACCCCGACGACCTGCGGCTGCGCACCGGCGGCATGTCCGGCGGCCTCCAGGAGGTCTGGGTCACCTGGTGACCGGCGCCCCGGCATGGTGATAATCAGGGGGAGACGGTACCGAATACAGCAACAAGGACGGTCATGAACGTCAGCACGGCGGACCCCGCGCCGTCCACCCGGCCGTCTCCCCGCTCCGTCCGGGCCCGGCACGCGCTCATGCGCACCGCCGAGCGCCTCTACGCCGAGCACGGCTTCGCCGGCGTGTCCATGCGGATGATCCGCGAGGCGGCCGGCCACCGCAACAACTCCGCCGTCCAGTACCACTTCAGCAGCCGCGACGACCTGCTCCAGGCGATCCTGGAGCACCACGCGGCGGCGATCGAGCGGCACCGCGCCCGGCTGGTGGCCGTCCTGGAGGAGCGGGGCGAGGTGTCGCTGCGGGAGTGGATCACCTGCGTCGTCGCGCCCGGCATCGAGCACCACATCGAGCTCGGCACCCCCTCCTGGTACGGGCGCTTCCTCGCCCAGGCGGTCGTGGAGCCGGGGCTGCGCGAGCACGCGCGGCGGGTGTACACCAGCACGCCCTCCTTCCAGCGCCTCGACCGCCTCCGCCCGGCCGCGCCAGGACGCGGCGACGACGAGCTGACCGAGCGCCACGCCGCCATGGTCCGGCTGCTCCTCGTGCACATGAGCGCCGACCTGGAGACCGAGCTGGCCGCAGGGCAGGCCCCGCCGGACGAGGCCGAGCGGGCCTGGCGGCGGCTCGGCGACAACCTCGTCACCGCCGTCCTCGGCCTCAGCTCGGCCCTCCTGTCCCAGTGACCACGCCCTGGAGCCCCAGGTGAGCGGCGTTCGATCAACGCCGGAGAACGCGTAGGCTTGCCGCCATGCCGCCGCGCACCGCGACGGCCCCCCTACCGGAGGGACAGCGGTGACGGCACTCGAGATCGAGGCGGCGCGCCGGACGGGCTACTGGCTGCTGACCCTGCGCGGCGAGCTCGACCGGCAGACGCAACCCGAGCTTGCGGCGGCGCTGCGGGCCTTACTCGACGGCCCCGGACGCCCGCACATCGTCTGCGACGTCGGCGGCCTGGCCTTCTGCGACTCCAGCGGCCTGCGCAGCCTCCTCGTCGCCCACCAGCGCGCCCAGGAACGGGGCGGCGGCCTGCGGCTGGTCGAGGTGCGCGCGAGCCTGGCGTCCCTGCTGGAGATCACCCGGCTGGCGGAGGAGCTGCCTGCCTACGACGATCTCGACCACGCCACGAGCGGGCTTACGCACCGGCCGGAATGACCGCCGGACCGCTCACGGGGCCAGGCCCGGCCCGCGAACGGGCATACGGGCCTCATACTGGACGGATCTGCCCGTGAGCTGCGGCACGTGACAAGACGGGACATGAAGCGTTGAGCGACCTGCTCGAGTTAAGCCTCACCATCAGCACGGACCTGGCCGCGGTCCGCGCGATCCTGCGCGACTACGCCACGGCGTTCGGCATGGCCGCCAAACGGGTGGAGCTGCTGGTCCTGGCGGTGAACGAGGCCGTCACCAACGTGCTGGACCACGGCGGCGCGGGCGGCCGGCTCACCGCGCGCGCCGAAGGGCAGGGCATCCTCGTGGAGGTCGTCGACGACGGCGGCACCCTGCGCGCCGAGCACCTCCGCCGGCAGCCCGCCGCCAACCCGACGAGCGGCATGGGCCTGTTCGTCATCCGCACCGTGTGCGACCGGGTCGACCTCGACCACCCGGGCGGCCACTCCCGCCTGCGCCTCTACATGGACTTCGCCGGTCCCGTCACCGTCTGACACCGCCCCCGGCCAGGAGCGCCGGGCTCAGGGGCGGTCGGCGTGTCCCAGGCCGCGCACGGTGGTCAGCTCGGTGAGCCCCGACACGGTCAGTGCGCTGCCGAGCAGCGGGCCGGCCACGATCTCGATCCGCTCGGCGTGGTCGAACAGGAAGGTCAGGCCGGCGCTGTCGATGTAGGCGACGCCGGTGAGGTCCACCTCCAGCGGGCGCGCCCCGCCCCGCCCCCTGCCCGCACCGCGCTCCCCGTTGTCGCCGTCGCTCCCGTCGCTCCCGTTGTTTCCGCTGTCCCCGCTGTCCCCGCTGTCCCCGTGTTCCCCGAGCGCTCGCGCCAGGGCCTCGCCGAAGGCCCGCGCGTTGCTCATGTCGATCTCGCCGGCCGCGACGAGCGCGACCGCGCCGCGCGGGCGCCGCTCGACGGAGACGGTCAGGGGCGTGTCGCTCATGGTGTGATCCTCGCCTGCATCTCGACAGTGGTCCCGGAGGCGGCGGACGTGACGACGACCTCCTGCATGACCTCCCTGATGATCTTCATGCCGCGGCCGCGGCGGCTGCGCGCCCCGCGCGCCGGCGGCAGCCAGGTGCCCGTGTCGGCGACGACGACGCGGATGCGGTGCGCGTCCGCCGAGGCCGACAGGTGGATGGGCGCGCCAGGCGTGTCGCGGTGGCCGTGCTCCACCGCGTTCGCGCACGCCTCACCCGCCGCGAGCAGGACGTTCTGCGCGTCGACCTCGGCCAGGCCGCACCGGACCAGCCACTGGCGCAGCACCGTCCGGACCCGCCCGAGCTGCCCCGGCCGGGCCGGGAAGGTCAGCTCCAGCGGGGCCGGGTGCCGGTAGATGAGCAGCGCCACGTCGTCGTCGTAGCCGTCGCCGGGGGACAGGCTCGTCATGAGCTGGTCCGCCAGGTCCTCGATGGGGGAGAGCCGGTGCTCCGCCAGGGTCTCCGCGGCCCGCCGGACCCCCTCGTCCAGCGGCCGGCGGCGGCGCTCCACCAGGCCGTCGGTGTACAGCAGGAGCGTCGAGCCCGGCGGCATCGCGCACGTCGCCCTGGGACGGGGCCGGCCGACCCGCACGGCCAGGGGGAGCGAGCGGCCCTCGTCCAGCAGCCGGCCTGCCCCGTCGCCGCCCGGCACGGTGAGGACGCCCGGCGGGTGACCGGCGCTGGAGTAGTCGAGCCGGCCGGTGGCGGGGTCGAGGACCGCGCAGAAGACGGTGGTGCACTTGGCGTCGGGGATCAGCGCCGCGAACCGGTCCAGCGCGGCCAGCGCCGCCGCCGGGTCCGGCTCCTGCAGCAGCAGGGCGCGGCAGGCGCTGCGGAGCTGCCCCATGATGGTCGCCGCCTGCAGGCCGCGGCCGACGCAGTCGCCCACGACGATGCCGACCTTGCCGCCGGGCAGGGCGACCACGTCGTACCAGTCGCCGCCCACCTCCAGGGGACGCGTGGCGGGCTCGTAGCGGACCGCGAAACCCCTCGGCAGCAGTGCGGGGCCGAGGATGGCCCGCTGCAACGCCAGCGCGGTCGCCCGCTGCTGGTCGATCTGGTGGGCGCGGTGCAACCCCTGGCCGAGCAGGCCGGCCAGCAGGGCCAGCAGGGTCTCGTCCGCAGGGGCGAACGGGCGGTGCGGGCCGAGGTCCAGCCACAGGACGAGCCGCCCGCCGGGGTGCTCCAGCGCGATGCCGGCGCCGTCGCGGTCGGCGACCACGGGGGAGAGCGGCGGGCGGTGGCGCAGGGCGAGCAGCCGCTCCCGCAGACCGTCCGGCAACTCCCGCCACCGCACCCGCCCCCCACCGCCCCCTGCCGTACGAGAGGCAGCCGCGCGGGGTCCGGTCGGGCGGGGGCCCGTCGTGCGGAGGTCGGCCGCGCCGTCTACCGCCGCGTCGGTCACGCCCGTGACCGCCTTGTCGCCGTCGGACGTCAGAGCCGGATCGCCGTCCAGCCGCAGGACGCCGTCACCGCTCAGGCTCAGGACGCCGTCACCACCCAGTCCCGGGACGCCGTCACCGCTCAGGCTCAGGACGCCGTCACCGCCCAGTCCCGGGACGCCGTCGCCGGCCGAGGGGGCGTCGCCGTCCGTCATGACCTCCGGCTCGCCGGCCGTCTCGGTGAAGAGGGCGGCCACCGCGTGCCGGGCCTGCCACAGGTCGCGGAGCTGCGTCAGCACCGCCCGCAGCGCCTCCGACGTGGTGGCGGCCTCGGCCAGCCGCACGCTGAGCGCCGCCGTGGCCGTCTCCCGCTGGACGGCGAGGTGCTCGGCGGTCACGTCGCGGAAGGACCCGACGATCACCCGGCGGCCGGTCTGCGGATCGTCCAGCCGCCGGAACGTGGCCTCGGCCCAGAGCCGCCGCCCCGCGCGGCTGGTCAGCGGCGCGGTGAACGAGCCCCGCTCCTCGCGCAGCGTACGGGCGAACGCCTGCGCCGCCGCCTCGTGCGCCTCGGCGTCGGTGTCGGCGTCCGGCCACCAGGGGTGCGGGCGCGGGTAGGGGAGCCCGTCCGCGCCGTAGCCCAGCAGGCCGGCGAAGGTGGGGTTGGTCTCGATGACGGTGCCGTCCTGGTCGCAGACGAAGAACGCCTCCCGCAACGAGTCCAGCAGCGCCTCGCGCCAGCGCGCGTGATGGGCGCGCAGCCGCGTCATCTCGACGTTCGCCCGTGCCCGGGCCAGCAGCTCGGCCGTCGTGAACGGCTTGACCAGGTAGTCGTCGGCGCCCGCCGCCAGCCCCTGGACCGAGGCCTCCGGCCCGGTCCGCGCCGACAGCAGCAGCACCGGCACCCCGGCCACCCGGGGGTCGGCCCGCAGCGCCGCGAGCAGGCGCAGGCCGTCGAGGCGGGGCATCATCACGTCGCTGATCACCAGGTCGGGCGGGTCGGCCAGCACCGACTCCAGGGCGGCCTGCCCGTCGGCGACCGTGCGCACCCGGTAGCCCGCGCCGCGCAGGAGGCGGGCGAGGTAGCGGCGCATGTCGGCGTTGTCGTCGGCCACCAGCACCCTGGCCGGCGCCCCCGACACCCGCAGCGCGTCCGGCACGGGCAGCGCCTCGGGCATGTCAAGCGCGCCGGGCCCGCCGGGTCCGGCGCGCCCGTCCGGGGCGGTCTCGCCCGGCAGCCAGCGCAGGGCCTCCTCCAGGTACGGCCCGGCCCCGTCCGCCGCCGCCGGACGCTCCCCGCCGGCGGCGGGCCCGGTCTCCGCCCTCGGCGGCCCCAGCGGCAGCCGGACGGTGAACGCCGTGCCCTCACCCGGCCGGCTCTCCGCCGTGATCGTCCCGCCGTGCAGGCCGACCAGCTCGCGCACCAGCGCCAGCCCGATGCCGCTGCCCTCGTCGGACCGGGCCCGCGCGTTGTGGATGCGGTGGAACCGTTCGAACAGCCGCGGCAGCTCGTGCTCGGCCACCCCCACCCCGGTGTCGGCGATCCGGACGGCCGCGTGCCGCCCCTCCTGCCGCACCGTGACCGTCACCGAGCCCTCGAAGGTGAACTTCAGCGCGTTGCTCAGCAGGTTGAGCAGCACCTTCTCCCACATGCCCCGATCGACGTGCACAGGCTCGGCCAGCGGCCGGCAGTCGACCTCGAGGGCGAGGCCCGCCCGCGCCATCGCCGAGCGGAACGCGCCCGCCAGCTCGGCGGTGACGGCGGCCAGGTCGACCGGCTCGAAGCGGGCCTGCATCCGCCCGGCCTCGATCCTGGAGAAGTCGAGCAGCGTGTCGACCAGCTTGCCGAGCCGCAGCGCGTTGCGGTGGACGACCTCCAGCTCCTCCCGCGTCCGCTCGTCGCCGTCGCCGAGGCGGGCCCGCAGCTCCTCCAGCGGCCCCGTGATGAGGGCGAGCGGCGTGCGGAACTCGTGGCTGATGTTGGCGAAGAACGTGGTCCGCGCCTGGTCGAGCTCGGCCAGCTCGGCCGCCCGCCGCTCCGCGCCCTCGTACGCGACCGCGGCGTTGACCAGGTCGGCGGTCTGCCTGGCCACCAGGGACAGGAACGAGAGGTACCCGTCGTCGAGCGCCCGCCCGGCCCCCACCGCCAGCACGATCGCCCCGATCGCCCCGGTGCCCGCCTCGCCGCCGAGCGGCAGCACGACGGCCTGCGCGGGCGGCGTGCGCCAGTCGCCGGCCGGCAGCGGCGGGAACCGGCGCGCCAGGTCGCTCACCGTGCTCGCCCCGCCGCCGCGCAGCACCTGCGTGATCGGCCAGCCGTGCGCCCCGTCGGCGACGAGCGCGGCCGGGTCGGCGTCGGCGGGCGTGGCCGCGGCCAGGTACGGCTCGGCCGCGTACGGCTCCGTCCGCCCCGGCCTGCGCAGGTAGATCGCGGCGAACGGCACGTCCCGCGCGGCGCGGCCGAGCGCCCGCGCCACCAGCTCACAGGCCTCGGCGACGCTGCGCGCCTTGCCCGCCTGCGAGCCGAGGTCGCGCAGCAACGCCAGGCGCCGCTCGCCGACGACCCGCTGCGTGGTGTCGCTGACCGCGGTGAACACGCCGCCCACCTCGCCGTCGTCGTCGTGCAGCGGGCTGTAGGAGTGCGTCCAGTACGTCTCCTCCAGGTAGCCGTGCCGGTGGAGCGGCAGCAGCAGGTCCTCCGACCAGGTCGCCCGGCCCGTCGCCAGCACCGACTCCAGCATCGGCCCGATGATGTGCCAGATCTCGCCCCACACGTGGTCGCCGCGCTTGCCCAGCGCGGGATGGTTGCTGCCGAGCAGCGGCAGGTAGGCGTCGTTGTAGAAGAACCGCAGCTCGCGCCCCCACCAGACGATCATGGGGAAGCGGGAGGTCAGGCAGATGCGCAGCGCCGTGCGCAGGCTCTGCGGCCAGGTGGACGGATCGCCCATCGGCGTATCGGCCCACCGGTGCGCCCGCATGCGGGCGGCCATCTCGCTCGTGCCGGGGAAGACCGCCTCGGACCACTCGGCGCGCGGGGTGTCCACCATGGCCCGGCACCCCTTCCACCACTGTAGGGCCCGGTCTCGCCGCCGGTCGGGCAGGGGACGCGGTCTCCTTCGTAGCATAGGGGCGCCCGGGTCCGGGCGGACCGGCGACGACGGCTCCCTGTCCGCCGCGCCACCCTGTCGCCACCCTGCCGCGGCCGTGACGGCATTCTGCCCGCGTGCCTGCTTTCACGAAAAACTTTTCCGTAATAGTATTTCGGCCAGGACGCTCGCACCCTCACCGGTGACCACAAGGAGGAAGATCGTGGCGCAGGTGCGTTCCTCCCCGGCGGACAAACCGTGGACGTTCCTGACCAACCACGCGCGAGTTCTCACGGAGATCGCCCGCGACCCCGGCACCCGGGTGCGCGACATCGCCGCGGCGATCGGCATCACCGAGCGGGCCGCGCAGAACATCGTGACCGACCTGGAACAAGCGGGCTACATCACCCGCACCAGAGTGGGCAGACGCACCCGCTACAGCATCGACCCCACTCGCCCGTTCCGGCATCCCGCCGACGCCGACCACCGCATCGAAGGACTGCTCTCCCTGTTCGCCGACGGCCACCCGCCCGGCCCTGCCCAGCAGAACGCCCGGCCCGCCCCGCAAGGGCACGGGCCGTGACCACCCTGCCCACCATCCTGCCCACGACCCTGCCCACCATGCGGCCCGCCGCACTTCCCGCCTCCTGCCCGCCCCCCAGCCCGCCCCCTCCTCCATCCGCCGTGACAGGAGCCGCCCGATGGCGATGACGACCGACGAGTTCCAGCAGGACCAGCCCGGCGCCGCCGCCGCGCCCGACTGGCTGGCCGTGCGGGTCGAGGAACGCGACGGGTACGCCGTGATACGCCTGACCGGCGAGCTCGACCTCCTCACCCGCCCGCGGCTGGTCGCCGCCTGCGACGCCCTGCTGGAGCGCGGGATCGCCCGGATCGTGGTCGACGCCGCCGGCCTGCGCTTCTGCGACTGCGCCGGCCTGAGCGCGCTGCTCGGCCGGCAACGCGAGGCGTGGCGGCGCGGCGGCTCCCTCCTCGTGATCGGCGCGCACGGCGTGCTGGCCCGCCTGCTCGCCATCACCGGCGCCGCCGGCGTCCTGCAGTCCGGGCCCGCCGGGACGTCCCGGCACGCGGGCGGCCCCGCCGCCTGAGCGGCGCGGGTTTAGCCGGTCGCGCCGCCGGTAGGCGGAGGGGAGGAATCGACCGGGGGAGAGACCATGCAGTACGAGCAGTTCCTGGCCCGCGTACGCGACCGCGGCGAGTACGCCTCCGCCGAGGAGGCCGCCCACGTGACGGCCGCCGTGCTGGAGGTGTTGTCGTCGCGCATCACGCCGCAGGAGGCCGCGGGCCTCGCCGCCCAGCTCGCCCGGCCCCTGCAGCCGGCCGTCGACACCGACCCCGAGCGGGTGGCAGGCACCTTCGGCGTCGAGGAGTTCCTGCGCCGCGTCGCCGAGCGCGTCGGCGGGCGGCCCCGCACCGCCGAGTGGGACGCGAGCGCCGTCCTCACCACTCTGGCCGAGGCGGTCTCGGGCGGCGAGCTCAACCACCTCATCAGCGAGCTGCCCAGCGGGTACGCCGCGCTGTTCGGCGAGTTCGCGCTGAGCGACTGAGCCGGCCGCCGGGACCGCGACGCGCCGGACCTGCCCGTTATTTAAGGCGACTTGTCGCATCTTGGCGGGCGGGCCGTCTAGCGGTCCCGGGCCAGGGCATCCGCGTGTACGGGGAGTCGCATCACCGCTGCTCCCCGTGACATGAGGAAAGGAAACGACGATGGCGCAGGACGCGCGCAAGAGCAAGAGCGGCGGCAAGGACAAGAACAAGGGCAAGGCCAAGGGCACGACCCAGGGCCGGACCGCCGCGCCGGACAACAAGTCCGGCGCCGGCAAGGCCGAGGACTGGAAGAACGTGCCGGGCGAGCAGAGCTGACGCCGCCGCGGTGAGCGGGCGCCCTGCGGCTTTTCCGGCCGCAGGGCGCCTTCGCGTGCCCGGGCCTATCCGCCGGTCTCGTTCATCAGCCGCGTCCAGAAGTGGTGCAGTTCCTCGGCGATGTAGCGGCGGTAGTGGATGCGCTGCCGGCCGTCGTGCTCCCGGTACACCGACACCTCGGTGTACGGCGTCCCGTCGTCGATGAACCCCGTATGGAGCTGCGCCCGGTCCTCGGCGCGCGGTGTCCACTCCGGGAAAGCCAGCGTCGCGGCGCGGTCCCGGATGGCGGTGTGCCAGCGTTCTTCCCCCATGATGGCCATACTCCACGGTGCCAGAACGACGGTCAGGAACCGGCAAAACGCCCTGCCGCAGACGGTCAGAGCGCGGCGGGCGAGAGCGTGGAGCCCGTCGTCACCTGACGGAGCATGGCGGAAAACGCGGGACGACCGGCCCATCGGCCGCCGGATGCCCTCATGATGCGGGTATGGGAGCTATGACGGTTCACCACCTCAACTGCGGCACCATGCACCCCGCTTCCCAGCGGCTCACCAACGGCACGGGCGGCCTGCTCGCCGCCGCGACCCTCGTCTGCCACACCCTGCTCGCCGAGACCGACCAGGGCCTGGTGCTCATCGACACCGGGTTCGGCACCCGCGACCTCGCCGACCCCGCCGCCTCGCTGGGCAGGCGGCTGCTCCGCTTCTCGCGGCCCGTCCTCGACCCGGAGGAGACCGCGCTGCGGCAGCTCGCCCGGCTCGGCCACCGTCCGGACGACGTCCGCCACATCGTGCTCACCCACCTCGACCCCGACCACGCCGGCGGCCTCGCCGACTTCCCCCGCGCCACCGTCCACCTGCACGCGCGCGAGCTGGAGGCCGCCGAGCGGCGCGCCACGCGCGGCGACCGCGCCCGCTACCGGCCCACGCAGTGGGCGCACGGGCCGGCCTGGGCGACGTACGGGGAGGCCGGCGAGGACTGGCACGGCTTCGCCGCGGTGCGCCCGCTCGCCGGGCTGCCGCCGCAGCTCGCGCTGGTGCCGCTCGCCGGGCACAGCCGCGGCCACTCCGGCGTGGCGGTCGACACCGGCGAGGGCTGGCTGCTGCACGCCGGCGACACCTACTTCCACCGCGGCGAGATCGACCCGGTCCGGCCGCACTGCCCGCCGGGGCTGCGCCTGTTCGGGAACCTGGTACAGGTCGACGGCCCCGCCCGGCGGGCCAACCTGGCCCGCCTCGCCGAGCTGCGCGCCGCCGGCGGCGACGTCGAGGTCTTCAGCGCCCACGACCCGGTCGAGTACGCCCCCCACCAGCGCTGAGGAGGAGCCCATGTCCCTGGCGGAGGCGCGGGACCTGCTGGCCCGCCTGTACGCGGCGCTCGACGGCTTCCACGCGGGCGGCGGCCCCGGGCCGCTGCGCGAGCTGCTGACCGGCGACGTCGTGTGGCGTGTCCCCGGCCGCAGCGCCGTCGCGGGGGAGCACCACGGCCTGGACGCGGCGCTGCGCCACCTCGCCCGCCACCGCGACCTGGCCGCCGGGACCGTCCGCCTCACCTGCCGGGCGGTCCTCGCCGGGGACGACGGCCGGATCGCCGCGCTCACCGACGGCCGCGCCACGCTCGGCGGCCGGGACGTCACCTGGTCCGCCGCCGCCCTCCACCGGGTGCGCGACGGCCGGATCGCCGCCTGCCACGTGCTGCCCTGCGACCCCGTCGCCTTCGACGCCCTCTGGCCCGCGCCGGCCGGGGGCCCGGCCCATGTCGCCGGGCTGCGCCCCCGCCCGCGCCACTGCGACGCCCAGGGCATCGTGCACGCCGCCCGCTACTACGAGTTCTTCGAGGACGCCTTCCTCGGCTGGCTCGACGAGCACGCCGGCGGCTACGCCCGGCTGCGCGCCGGGACGGGGACCGACCTGGTGGTGGTGTCCAGCGGCTGCGACCACGCCTCCCCGGCCCGCCTGGACGACCGCCTGACGATCACCGCCCGCCCGGCCCGCCGGGGCCGCACCTCGCTCACGATGACGTACGAGATCCACCGCGGCGGGACGCTCGTCGTCACCGGCCGCACTACGTACGTGGCCGTCGCCGCCGGCGCCCCCACCCCGCTGCCCGCCCCGCTCACGGCCGCCCTGGACCGTCCCTGACCTGTCCTGACGTGACCTGGCCTGACCTGACGGTCCGGTCAGAGGTCGAGGGTGAGGCCGTCGTGGGCGGCCGGGTGGGCGGCGTCGGCGAGGCGGGCCAGCATCGCGCCGGACATGTGGGTCAGGACGATCCGCTCGGCGTCCAGCTCGGCGGCGTGCGCGCGCAGCGTGCGGTAGTCGAGGTGGTAGCGGATCGGCCGGTCGTAGGTGTAGGCCTCGGCGGCGAGCAGGGACGCGCCGCGCGCCGCCGCGACCAGCGCCGGCGTCCACTCGGTGTCGCCGGAGTAGGCGAAGGCCGCGCGCCCGTCGTCCACCCGGACGGCGAGCGGCGGCGCGCCGCACTCGTGCACCACCTGCCACCCGCGGACCGACAGCGGCCCGAGCGCGGCCGGTGCGCCGTCCACGGCCAGCTCCTCCACCTCCACCGGGAACCGCCGCCGCACCCGGCTGCTGCCCGGGAAGAGCGTCTCCATGGCCTCGCTCAGCCGCGCCCCGGCGCCGGGCGGCCCCAGCACCCGCAGCGGCCGGGTGCGCCTGCTGAACTGCCCGTCGAGGATCAGGAACGGCAGCCCGCCGAAGTGGTCGCCGTGCAGGTGGGAGAGCACGACCGCGTCCACCGAGCCGGGGTCGAGGCCCTGCGCCTTCATCGCGGTGAGGCTGGTCGCGCCGCAGTCCACCAGCAGCCGCAGGCCGCCCGCGTCCACGCCGATGCACGTCTGCCAGCGCCCGCCGCTGCCGAAGGCGTCCCCGCTGCCGATGAAACGCACCCGCATCGCCCGTCCCGCCCCTCTCGCGCCCGTGCCGCCTCCCGGTCATCGTGCTCGGGAGGCGGCGCCCGGCGCAAAGGGGGTCAGCTCGCGCTGCAGGAGACCGTGGGCCAGGTGTAGTTGCCGTTGTGCTGGATGGTCACGCCCCAGTTGTTGCCGCTGCCGTTGGGCCGGGCGACCAGGGTCTGGGCGCTGGGGTAGCTGGCGCTGATGTTCCAGGTGGCGATGACCTTCGCGGGGGACGGCACGTTCATCGTCACCGTCCAGTTGCTCGACCCGCTGACCGCGACGTTGAGGTTGTAGCGGTCGCTCCACTGCTGGCCGGCCGAGAGCGTCGCGGTGCAGCCACCGCCGCCGCCCGGGTTGCCGCCGCCGCCGTCACCGCCGCCGGACGTGCTGCCCAGCGTGATGTTGGAGCTGCCGCTGCTCTGGTAGCCCTCCGTGGCGAGGATCTGGTAGTCGTGCGAGCCGAGGTTCATGCCGTAGCGGGCCCAGGCGTCGAAGTGGTTGCCGGTGGTGATGGTGCCGCCGGTCTTCTTCGACTGCCGCACGCTCCAGTACTGGTTGAAGGTCTTGTTGCCCTCGATGGAGGGGGCGTTGTAGCGGGTGGTCTGGTAGATGTCGTACGTGCCGCCGTCGCTGGTCACGGTGCCCTTGTACGTGCCGGTCGGCCGGTAGGTGCCCCAGTTGTCGACGATGTAGTACTCGACCAGCGGGTTGCGCGTCCAGCCGTAGAGGGCGAGGTAGGCGTTGCCGGAGGGGTTGAAGCTGCCCGAGTAGGTGACGCTCCTGCGGCCGCCGGTGCTCCAGCCCTTGCCGGCGACGAAGTTGCCGGTGTTGCGCCAGGACGTGCTGTAGTTGCCGCCGGAGCCGAGGTTCATGGAGACCGTGCCCTGGCTGTCGGTCCAGAAGGAGAAGAAGTAGCCGTTGTTGGTGCCGGTCTGGTTGGAGGTCACGGTCGTGTCGGCGCTGGCGGTGCCGGGCATGACCAGCGCGGCCACGATCAGCGCGAGGGCTGAGGCGCCGCTGAGGAGCAGTCGGAGGCGGCCGCCTCGGCGGATCCTGGGACGGGTATGGACGTCGTTCATCGCATCTCCTTCAACCTCGGCCACTGGCGACGTCGAAAGTATCGGTGATTCGGCGAAAGTATCGGGCCGGTCAGGAGGCTTGTCAATGGCCTTGAAACAGCGCGGTAACCGGAGATGGTCGCTCAGGGAACAGGAGTCCTGGCCAACACGGTCACGCGAGCTGCCGGCTGCGAGGAAGGCTGCTGAAAGTTTCGGCTGTTCGCCGAAGAGTGTCACAGGAAGACGAAGGGCGAGCGGCCGGTGTGCGCGCCGTGCACGCGACGGAAGGCCGCGTCCCCGCGGGCGAGACGGGGGCGCGGCCTTCCGGGCATCGGGTCAGGCCTTGGTGACGGCCTGCTCCTGCTGCGGCGCGGCCTGCTCGGGCAGGTCCAGGCTGTCGCGCAGCCTGGCCGGCCGCAGGAACGCCGCCGCGACCAGGCCGACCACGGCGATGGCCGCCGAGAGGAGGAAGATGTGCCCGGTGGCGTCGCCGTACGCGGCCCGCACGATCGCCTTGACCGGCTCGGGCAGCGCCGCGAGGTTGAGGCTGCTGCCCGCCGTGCCGCCGCCCTTGACCGGGATGCCGGCCTTGGCCAGGCCCTCGGTGATGTTGGCGGCCACCTGGTTGGCCAGCACCGCGCCGAGCACCGACACGCCGACCGTGCCGCCGAGCGAGCGGAAGAAGGTGATCGCGCCGCTCGCCGCGCCGATCTCGCGCAGCGGGACGGTGTTCTGGATGACCAGCACCAGGTTCTGCATCGACATGCCGACGCCCACGCCGACGGCCAGCATGTACGCCGACACCAGCACCAGCGACGTCTCGTGGTCGATGGTGGACAGCCCGGCGAAGCCCGCCAGCAGCACCACCAGGCCGACCAGGATGTACGGCTTGGTCTGCCCGCTCCTGGACACCATCCGGCCGCTGATCGTCGAGGAGAACAGCACGCCGACCATCATGGGGATGGTCAGCAGGCCCGCCGCCGTCGGCCCGTACCCGCGGCCGATCTGGAAGTACTGGCCGAGGAAGACCGCGCCGCCGAACATCGCCATGCCGACGGCGAGGCTGGCCAGGATGGCGAGGGCCGGGTCGCGGCGCCGTACGACGTGCAGCGGCACGACCGGCTCGCGCACCTTCGACTCCACCCAGGTCGCGGCGCCGAGCAGCAGCACGCCGCCGCCCACCATGGCGCCGGTCTGCCAGGACAGCCAGTCGAAGGAGTTGCCGACGAAGGTCACCCAAATGAGCAGCACGCTGACGCCCGCCGCGATGAGGCCGGCGCCCCAGTAGTCGATGCTCACGTCCGCGCGGCGCACGGTCGGCAGGTGCAGCGTCTTGGCCAGCAGCGCGAACGCCGCGATCGTGAACGGCACCGCGATGAAGAAGCACCAGCGCCAGCCGAGCCAGGAGGCGTCGGCGATGAAGCCGCCGAGCAGCGGGCCGCCGACCGTGGCGACGGCCATGACCGCGCCGAGGTAGCCGTTGTAGCGGCCGCGCTCCTTGGGCGAGATCATCGCGGCGATGACGACCTGGGCGAGGATCTGCAGCGCGCCCATGCCGAGGCCCTGGATCGCGCGGAAGGTGATGAGCTGCCCGGTGTTCTGGGCGAAGCCGCAGGCCAGCGAGCTGACCATGAAGATCACGATGGCGATCTGGAGCAGCAGCTTCTTGTTGAACAGGTCCGCGAGCTTGCCCCAGATCGGGGTCGAGGCGGTCGAGGCCAGCAGGGACGCGGTGACGACCCAGGTGTACTGCGACTGGCTGCCGTTCAGCGCGCCGATGATCTGCGGGAGCGCCACCGAGACGACGGTGCCGCTGATCATCGCGACGAACAGGACGAGCAGCAGGCCGCTCAGTGCTTCGAGGATCTGGCGGTGGGTCATCGGCTCCGCCGCGGACGGCGCTGCCGGCTGTGCGCTCACGCGCAACCTCCTGTGGGAACGTCGGGGATGTGCCCGGATGGGCGACCCGGACACCTTACATGCACAATGGGCAACTTTGCGCACTGGGCAGGTATTCCCCGTGGGTAGACTCGACGGCATCATGAGCAGCACACCAGGGCTGCGCGAGCGCAAGAAGGCCGAGACCCGCCAGGCGGTCCACGAGGCCGCGCTCCGGCTCACCCTCGAACACGGCCTCGACAACGTCACCGTCGAGGCCATCGCCGACGCCGCCAACATCTCGCGCCGCACGTTCTCCAACTACTTCGCCGGCAAGGAGGACGCCCTCCTGTACGGCGACGAGCAGCGCCTCGGCACGCTCGTGCGGCGCGTGCGCGAGCAGCCGCCGGGCCGCTCCGCCTGGCAGGCGCTGCGCGGCGGTCTGGAGAGCCTGCACGACGAGGTCGCCGAGACCGACCGCGAGCTGCACCTGCGCACCCGGCTCGCGATGCGGCACCCGTCCCTGCTGGCCCGGCAACTCGCCCAGCGGGTGCGCACCGAGAGCGAGCTGAGCGAGGCGGTGGCCGGCCGCGACCTGCCGGACGGCGTCCGGCCCGAGGTGATCACCGCCGCGTTCCTCGCCGCGCTGCGCGTGGCCACGCAGTGGTGGTGCGCCGAGAACGAGACGCGCGGCCTGCTGGAGCTCACCCTCGGCGCCCTCGACCAGATCGCCGCCACCTTCCGCTGAACCGGGGGGCGATTGGACGTGACCTGGGCCGATGGCCGATCATGGGGTCATGTTGCTCAGCACGCACGAGGCCGATCTGTTCGAGAGCCTCAGAGGCCGCCTGGAGGCGATCGCCTACCGCCTGCTCGGCTCGGCCGGCGACGCTGAGGACGCCGTGCAGGACACCTACCTGCGCTGGCACGCGGCCGACCGGCAGCGCATCGAGACGCCCGAGGCCTGGCTCACCAAGGTGCTCACGAACATCTGCCTCAACCGGCTCACCTCGGCCCGCGCCAGGCGGGAGACCTACGTCGGCCAGTGGCTGCCCGAGCCGGTGCTCGACGGCGACCGCATGCTCGGCCCCGCCGACACCGCCGAGCAGCGCGAGTCGGTCTCCATGGCGATGCTCACCCTGATGGAGCGGCTGTCCCCGAAGGAACGCGTGGTGTACGTGCTGCGCGAGGCGTTCGGGTACGCGCACCGCGAGATCGCCGAGATCCTCGACGTCACCGAGGCGAACTGCCAGCAGATCCACCGCCGCGCCAAGCAGCACCTCGCCGACGCGCGGCCCCGCGCGGAGATCGAGGCGGCCGCCGCCCGGAAGATCGTCGAGGAGTTCCTGGCCGCCGCGCTCAGCGGCGACACCGGGCCGCTGATCCGGCTGCTCGCCGACGACGCGGTCAGCCTGGCCGACGGCGGCGGCAAGGTCGTCGCCCGGCGCACGCCGGTCGTCGGGGCCGAGGGCATCGCCCAGTACCTGCGCGGCATGTTCCGGCCGAGCGACTCCAAGCGCGGTCTCGTCGGCGGCAACCCCGCCTTCTACGCCGTCGTCGTCAACGGCGAGCCCGCCGTGCTGGTCGAGGCCGCCGGGCAGGTCGTCGGCGTGCTCTGCCTGGAGCCGGCCCCCGGCGGCCTGGCGTCGCTGCACATCCAGGTCAACCCCGACAAGCTCCAGCGCGTCGCGCGCCAGTGGGCCGCCGCCGGCTCCCGCCCCGACCCGATCCCCACCGCCTGGTGACGCAGATCACACCCGCTGGGTGTCAGGGATCGCTCGCCTGTCCGGTTCAGGAGGTGACCGCAACCAAGACAGGAGCGAGCAATGAAGCACCGCATCGTCGTCCTCGGAGCCGGATACGCCGGAGCCACCACCGCGGGCCGCCTGGCCAAGCGGCTCCACCGCGACGACGTGGAGATCACCCTGGTCAGCGCCGGCCCGGACTTCGTCGAGCGGGTGCGCATGCACCAGCTCGCGAGCGGCCAGCACCTGCGGCCCCGCCCGCTGCGTGAGCTCTTCGCGGGCACCGGCGTCCAGGTCAGGACCGCGCGCGTGACCGCCGTCGACGTCGAGGGCAAGACCGTCGACCTCGGCGGCGAGCGCCTGCCCTACGACACCCTCGTGTACGCCCTCGGCAGCACCGCCACCGACCTCGGCGTCCCCGGGGTCGCCGAGCACGCCTTCGACGTGGCGGGCGAGCAGGCCGCGCGCCGGCTGCGGGCCCGCCTCGCCGAGACGCGGCCCGGCGCGACCGTCCTGGTCGTCGGCGGCGGCCTGACCGGCATCGAGGCGGCCACCGAGATCGCCGAGAGCCGCCCCGACCTGCGGGTCGCCATCGCCGCGGGCGGGCAGGTCGGCGGCTGGCTCAGCGACAAGGCCCAGCGCCACCTGCGCGGCGCCCTGGACCGGCTCGGCATCACCCTCCACGAGCACTGCGACGTCACCAGCGTCGAGGCGGACGGCGTGCGCACCGCCGCGGGCGGGAGGATCGAGGCGCAGGTGACCGTGTGGACCGCCGGGTTCGCCGTGCACCCGATCGCGGCCGCCACCACGCTGCGGGTGGCCGCGAACGGCCGGATCGTCGTCGACGCGAGCATGCGCTCGGTCTCGCACCCCGACGTGTACGCCGTCGGCGACGCCGCCCTCGCCCAGGGCGCCGGCGGCAAGGAGCTGCGGATGTCCTGCGCGGCGGCGGGCCCCATGGCCTGGCTGGCGGCCGACGTCATCGCCGCGCGGCTGACCGGCCGCAAGGTCCCCGAGACCACGATCGGCTACAGCATGCAGTGCATCAGCCTCGGCCGCCGCGACGGCATCATCCAGCGCGTCACCCCCGGCGACGAGATCACCTCCAGCGTCATCACGGGTCGCACCGCCGCCCGGCTGAAGGAGCTCGTCTGCAAGGGCGCGTTCTGGAGCGTCGCCAACCCCACCCTGATGATGCCGAGCCGCCGCCGCCACCTCGCGCCCACCGGCCAGGCGAAGGCCCGGCACCTCACCCGCTCCTGAACGCCACCGCCCTACACTTGCCCGGTGCTGATCCGCCCGAGAACCCCCGAAGACCTGGAGGCGTGCGTCCAGGCCCTCGCCGAGGTGCACCCCGTCGACCGCTACCCCGTGGACTGGCCGGACGACCCCGCCGCCTGGCTCACGCCGGGCGGCCTGCGCCGGGCGTGGGTGGTCACCGAGCACCGGCCCGCCGAGCACCGGCCCGCCGAGGACCAGGACGCGGGCGGGGTCGTGCTCGGGCACGTGGCGCTCACCGGCGACCTGCAGGTCACCCGCCTGTTCGTGGTCCCGTCCGCGCGGGGGCGGGGAGTGGCCGGGCTGCTCCTGGAGGCCGCGCGGGCCGCCGCCGGAGGACGCCCGCTCAAGCTGGAGGTGTCCTCCGAGGGCGAGGCCGCCATCTCCCTCTACGAGCGCGCCGGCTGGCGCCGGACCGGCAGCAGCCGCGCCACCTGGCTGAACGCGGCCGGCGAGCCCGCGCTCCTGCACCACTACGTCAGCCCGGCCCCGGGCTAGAGACAAAGACCCGGCAACGCTCACCCGGCCCCCGGCGGGCCGGCGTCCCGGACGGGGTATGCGCCCTGAGGACCGCGGACGGAGGCGAGGGCGCATGAAGGTCACCGTGGCCGGGCCGCGCCGCCGGCGGGCGGGCCTGCCGCTCACCACGCTGGCCGTCGTCCTCACCCTCGGCACCGGGGCGCTCGACGTGGCCGCACTCGCCCGGCTGGGCGGCGTGTTCAGCAGCGTCATGACCGGGAACCTGGTCGTCACCGGCCTCGCCGCCGGCACCGCCGCCCCGGGGCAGCTCGCGACGGCGGCCACGGCGCTCGCCGGGTACGTCACCGGCGTCCTGACCGGCACCCTCCTCACTGGCCGCGTTCCCTTGAAACCGAAGGGGGCGCGCGGGGTGCTCGTGGCGCTCGCGGCGGAGCTGGTCGTGCTCGCGGCGTTCGCCGCCGGGTGGGAGGCCGCGGGCGGGCGTCCGGCCGGCGGCGCCCTGCACGTGCTGCTCGCCCTGGCGTCCGGGGCGATGGGGGTGCAGAGCGCGGCGGTGCGCGCGCTCGCCGGGCACGGGGCGGTCTCGACGACGTACCTCACCGGGACGCTCACCGGGGTCGTGGCCGCGCTGGTCACGCTCGGCCGGCCGCGCGGGGCCCGGGCGCGCGACCTCGCCGTGCTGGCCGCCGTCGTCGCCGGCGCGGGCGGGGGAGCGCTGCTGATCGCGTACGCTCCCGCCGCGCTGCCGGCCGTCCCGCTCACCGCCGTGCTGGCCGCCGGCGCGCTCACCGCGCTGCGGGGCGCCGGCTGAGCACCACCTTCAGCGCCCCCGTCGAGCCCGCGTCGGCGAACGTCCGGTAGGCCGCCTCCATCTCCCGCAGCTCGAAGCGGTGCGTGACGAAGGCGGCCGGGTCCAGCCGCCCGGCGGCGACCATGTCCAGCAGGGCCGGGGTGGAGTAGGTGTCCACCAGGCCCGTGGTGATCGTCACGTTCCTGATCCAGAGGTCCTCCAGGTGCAGGACGGCCGGCGCGCCGTGCACGCCGACGTTGGCGACGTGCCCGCCGGGCCGCACCAGCCGGGCGCACAGCTCGAACGTCTCCGGCACGCCCACCGCCTCGATCGCGACGTCGGCGCCCAGCCCGCGGGTGACCTCGGCGACCGCCGCCGCGGCGTCGTCCCCGGGGCCGACGAGCAGGTCCGCGCCGAACCGCTTGGCGGCCTCCAGCCGCGCCGCCGCCAGGTCCACGGCGACGACATGGCCCGGCGTGAACAGCCGCGCCGTGGTGATCGCGGCCAGCCCGATCGGGCCCGCCCCGACCACCACGACCGTGTCGCCCGGCCGCACCCGGCCGTTGAGCACGCCGACCTCGTACGACGTGGGCAGGATGTCGGCGAGCATCAGCGCCGCCTCGTCGCTCACGCCGGCCGGCAGCAGGTGGGTGGAGGTGTCGGCGTACGGCACCCGCACGTACTCGGCCTGCGTCCCGTCGACGCGGTGGCCGAGGATCCAGCCGCCGCCGCCCAGGCACTGGCCGTAGGAGCCCGACCGGCAGTAGCGGCAGCGCCCGCACGCCGTGATGCACGAGACCAGCACCCGGTCGCCCTCCTTGACGGCGCTCACCGCCGCGCCCGCGGCCACGACGGTGCCGACGGCCTCGTGGCCGAGGATCCGGCCCGGCTCGACCGCCGGGACGTCACCCTTGAGGATGTGCAGGTCGGTGCCGCAGATGGTGACGGCGTCCACGCGGACGACCGCGTCGGCGGGCTGGACGATCCCCGGGTCGGGCACGTCCTCCCAGGAACGCCGCCCAGGGCCGTGGTAGACGAGTGCTTTCATCGTCCCTCCTTCGCAGCTCTCGCCTCCAGGCTGCTCGCGGCCCGGGCGGGACGGGTAGGGACCAAGGTCCTGACCTGCGTGCCCGCGTCCGCCCGGCGGACGGGCCGCCCCGGGGCGCGGCCCGGCGGCCCGTTGTGCTCTACTTTTCGTAGTACTACGTGATGTAGAGAGGGCGGGCGGATGCGGGTTCTCATCGTGGGGGCGGGGATCGCCGGGCTGGCGGCGGCCAGGGGGTTACGGGCGGCCGGGCACGAGGTGACCGTGCTCGAACGCGCGCCCGCGCTCCGCGACGGCGGCTGCGCGATCATCCTGTGGAGCAACGGCACGGCGATCCTCCGCGACGCCGGCGTCCCCCTGGACGGCCTCGGGCAGCGGCTCGACGCCCTGGACCTGCGCAGCGCGCGGGGACGGCCGGTCATGACCGTCGACACCGGCCGGCTCGCGCGCCGGTTCGGCGCGCCCGTGGTGATGGTGCCCCGCCGCTCGCTGATCGCCCGCCTCGCCGAGGGCCTGCCGCCGGACGTCGTGCGGTTCGGCGCGCGCGTCACCCGGCTGCGCGACGACGGGCGGTCGGTGCGCGCGGAGACCGAGGACGGCACGGCGTACGAGGGGGACCTGCTGGTCGGCGCGGACGGCATCGGCTCCGTGGTCCGCACCGCCCTCCAAGGCACCGCCCTCCACGGCACCGCCCTCCACAGCACCGCCCTCCACAGCACGGCCCCCGGCTCCGGCTCCGCCGCTCTCGCGGCGCGGCCGACCGGCGCGGCGACGTGGCAGGGCCTCGTCCAGGACCCGTTCGGGCTCGGCTCCCGCTCGCTGATGTTCCTCGGCCCCCAGGGCCTCGTCGGCCTGCACCCCGCCGGGGACGGCCTGCTCCAGTGGCTCATCGACCTGCGCTGGCGGCCCGGCGCGGACACCCCCGACCCGGCGCGGGCGCTCAGCGTCCTCCGCGCCAGGTACGCCAGGTGGGGCGAGCCCGTCCCCGCCCTGCTCGCGACGCTGACCGGCAAGGACCTGCAGCTCTTCCCGCACCACCGGCACCGCGCGCCGCTGCGCTGGGGACGCGGCCGGTGCGTGCTGATCGGCGACGCCGCCCACGCCATGCCGCCCATCCTCGCCCTGGGCGCCGGGCAGGCGCTGGAGGACGTGGCGGCGCTGACCCGCGTCCTCGCCGGCACCACGGGCCGGGACGTGGCTGCGGCGCTGCCCGCGTACGGGGCGGGCCGGCGGCGGCGGGCCGCCCTCGCCTCGGCGGCGGCCACCCGCGCCGTCGCCACCGCGGGGCCGCGCCGCGCTGCAGGGCGAGCCGCCCTGCGCGGCGCGGCCGCCTGCCCGGCGGCGCCGCGACCTGGATGTTCGGCCGCCTCCTCGGCGGGGTCAGCAACCACCTCGCCCGCTGACCGGCCGGCCCGCCCCGGCCCGCCCCGCCCCCCGCCCCGGTTCGCCCCGCCCCGGCTCGCCCCGCCCCGGCCCGCCCCGGCTCCCCGCCCCGCCTTCGCCCGCCCCGCCCCGGCCCGGTCCGGCCCGCAAGAATCTTCAAGACCGTGGCGCCCGGGACGCCCGATGCTGCGGGCATGACCTCTCTCGCTCCCTCGCCCGTCACGGCCGCCCGTCCCGGGCGGATGCTGGCCGTGCTCCTGTCCGGGCAGGTCATGGCGTCCATGGACGGCTCCATCGTGTCGGTCGCCGCCGAGACCATCCGCGCCGAGCTGCGCGCCGGCGGCGCCGCCGTCCAGCTCGTCGTCTCGGGCTACCTGCTCACCACCGGCGTGCTGCTCGTCACCTGCGCCCGGATCGGGGACCGGATCGGGCACCGGCGCGCGTTCCTGCTCGGGCTCGCCTGGTTCACCGTCGCGTCGCTGCTGTGCGGGCTCGCCCCGGGCCCGGCCGCGCTGGTCGCCGCCCGCGTCGCGCAGGGCATGGGCGCGGCGCTGCTCACGCCGCAGATCTTCTCGCTCATCCAGCTCCACTGGCAGGGCGCGGCGCGCCGCCGGGCCATCGGCGTCTACAGCATGGTGCTGGCGCTCGGGGTCGCGCTCGGGCAGGTCGTCGGGGGGCTCGTCGCGGGCGCGGACCTGTTCGGGCTGTCCTGGCGGCCGGTGTTCCTGATCAACGTGCCCGTCGGCGTGGCCGTGCTGCTGGCCGGCCGCCGACTGCTGCCGCGCACCCCCGTCGACGCGCGGGTGCGGCTGGACCCGGCGGGCGTGGCGGTGCTCAGCGTCGCGATGACGGCGCTGACCGTCCCGCTCATCTTCGGCCGTGAGCAGGGCTGGCCCGTCTGGACGTGGCTCTCGCTCGCGGGCGGGGCGGCGCTGCTGGCGGCCTTCGCCCGCCACGAGGCCGGCGCCCGGCACCCGCTGCTGGACCTCGCGGCGCTGCGCCCGGCCGGCGTGAAGCCGGGGCTGGCGGCCTGCTGGATCGTCATGGGCTGCTACACCGTGTTCCTGCTCACGCTGACCCTGCACCTGCAGTCCGCGCTGGGGTTCCCGCCGCTCCTCGCGGGCCTCGCGTTCGTCCCGTACGCGCTCGGCTTCGGCACGCTCAGCCTCACCTGGAACCGTTACCCGGCACGCGTGCGGGCCACCCTGCCGGTCGCCGGGCCGATCGCGTTCGCGGCCGGCGCGGGCACACTCGTGCTGCTGTTCCACGCCGCGTGGCGGCCGGCCGGCGCCGTCCCGCTGCTGGTCCTGGCCGGGGCCGGGCACGCGGCCGGCTACAGCCCGCTCATCGCCAGGATCACCACCCTGGTCGAGCCGCGGCTGGCCTCGGCCGTCTCCGCGCTCAACGCGACGGGCCCCGTCCTCGCCGGGGTGACCGCCGTCGCCGGGCTCGGCAGCGTCTACTTCGCCGCCCCCACCTCGGCGGACGGCCTGCTGCGGGTGGTCGCCGCCGTCACCGCCCTCCTCGCGATCGGGACGGCGTGCGCGGCCCGCGTCGTGCGGGCCGCCGGGCGCGCCTCCGCACGCGCGGACGACTGACCACTACGGCGCGGCCAGGGGGCTGTCACCCGGTCGCCATATCACAATCAGTAATTATTCGACTACTTTGAGTGAGAGTGATCGGATCACGTAGACCCCCGCAACCAGGAAGGAACCCCATCATGTCTGACAAGCTGACCCCGCCGCTGGCCACACCGGTCGAGCGCACCGTCGTCGGAGCCGCCTGCGCCGACCCCGCCGACGTCCACCAGTCCCAGCACTGGCGGATCTGGCGCCCCTTCGCCGACGAGGGCGACGAGTAGGCCATGACCAGCGTGAGCATCGGCCGGCTCGGTGCTCACCTCACGCGGGGGCGTCCTTCGGGAGCCCCCGCCCTGGCGGAAGGCGGGTGAACGGTGGGCGAGCTGAGAGCGGTGGCCGGGCTGCCGGAGCTGTGGCGGCGCACCACCGGCGACGCCCGCGTCACGGTCGCCGTCGTGGACGGCGCGATCGACGCCGGCCACCCCGCCTTCACCCGTGGCCTGCTCCGGCTCGCCGCCGGTGAGCGGGGCGCGCGCATCGAGGCGGCGGACCACGGCACGGCGGTGGCGAGCGTGCTGGCCGGGCGGCACGACGGCCCGGTGCCGGGGGTGGCCCCCGGCTGCCGGGTCCTCGGCGTCACCGCGTTCGCCCGCGGCCGCCGCACCACCCAGCTGGAGCTGGCCCGCGGCATCGAGACCGCCCTGGACGCCGGCGCGCACGTGATCAACATCAGTGGCGGGCAGCTCGCCGCCGCCGAGGAGGCCGAGGACGTGCTGGCCCGGGCCGTCCGCCGGTGCCGCGAGCAGGGCGTGCTGGTCGTCGCCGCGGCCGGCAACGACGGCTGCCTGTGCGACCACGTGCCCGCCGCGCTGGACGGCGTCCTCGCGGTCGGCGCCTGCGACGAGAGCGGCCGGCCGCTGCCGATGAGCAACCACGGCACCGGCAGCCGCCGGCAGGGGCTGCTGGCGCTCGGCCACGACCTGCTCGTCGCCGTCCCCGGCGGCGGCACGACACGGATGAGCGGCACCAGCTTCGCCACGCCGGTCGTCGCCGGCGTGGCCGCGCTCCTGCTCAGCCTGCAACTGGCGGACGGCGGCCGGCCCGACCCTGCGGCCGTCGGCCGGGCGCTGCTGGACACCGCCCACCCCTGCGTGCCCTCCTCCTCCTCCTCCGGCGGCGGCGAGGGCTGCGAGCGCCATCTGAACGGAACACTCGACATCACGAAAGCGGTGAACGCCGTGCTGACCCACCCCACCCCTGCGACCGTCCCGTCCGCCTCCGCGGAGCCTCCCGCCGAATCCTCCGCGGGGCCCTCCGCGGGCGTCGTGGCCTCCTGCGACCCCGGCGGCCCCGCCTGCTCCGGCGCCGCGCCCCCGGGGCCCGCCCAGCAGGTCACCGTGTCCGCCGCGCCCGGCGTCCGGCTGGCCTACGCCCTGGGCGCGCTCGGCTACGACTTCGGCACCGAGGCCCGCCGCGACACCTTCAAACAGCTCATGCCGCCCGTGGAGGCCGACGGCGTGCCGCTGCCGGCCAACCCGTACGACCCCCGCCAGATGGTCGACTACCTGCGCGACGAGCCGTCCGAGGCGCGCGCCCTGATCTGGACGCTGAACCTGGACCTGACGCCGATCTACGCCGTCGAGCCGGTCGGCGGGTACGCGCCCGGCGTGTTCAAGCGGCTGGTCAAGTTCCTGGACCGCCAGCTCAAGGCCGAGGACGACGTCGAGTTCGTGGACCGCGTCTCGGTGCCCGGCGTCCTGTCCGGCCGCACCGTGCGGCTGTTCAACGGCCAGCACGTGCCGGTGGTCGAGGTCAACCTGACCCGCGGCCTGTACGGCTGGTCCGCGGCCGGTCTGGCGCACGCCGTCGCCGGCCACTGCACGCCCGCCGCCGGGCAGCCCGGCGCCGCCCCCGGCGACCACCTGACCGACGCGATCAAGGACTTCCTCCAGCGCATCTACTACGACCTGCGCAACTTCGGCGCCACCAGCCGCGACCGGGCACTGAACTACGCCGCCACGAACGCCGTACAGGCTCGCGAGACCCTCGCCGAGGCGCTCGGCAGGGGCATGGCGCTGCAGGACATCGACGTCGAAAAGAGCCCCTACGGCCGCCCCGACTCCGACTGCTGGGACGTCAAGCTGCGCTTCTTCGACCCCGACAACAGCCGCCGGGCCAAACGCGTCTACCGCTTCACCATCGACGTCAAGGACGTGCTGCCCGTCACCGTCGGCCAGGTCCGCTCCTGGCCCGAAGCCTGAGGAACGGGGCGATGAGCACGTTCCCGCCGCAGTCGCCGCCGGTGCGCCGCCCGCAGCTGATCGACCCGGCCAGCACCATCCCCCTCCGGCCGGGCACCCCCGAGCATCTGGCCCGGGTGCGGGCCTGGCTGCTGTTCAACGCCAACGTCAACGCTCCCGCCGCCCACCGCCTGCCGAGCTACGAGCAGCTCATCGTCTCGGCCGGCTGACCCGCGCAGGAGGCCCGCAGATGACAGCACCATCGTCCGTCCCCAGCCCGCCCGCGACGGCGGCCCCCGCCCCGCCCCGGCTGCCCGCGCAGGCGGTGCCGGGCGTGGCGCAGGTGTGGGAGCACACCCGCGGCGAGCCGTCGGTCACCATCGGCCTCTACGACAGCCCCGTCGACCTGGCCCACCCCAGCCTGGCCGGAGCCGCCCTGGACCACCGCTCGCCGTGGTGGCTGCCGCCCGGCCCGGACGGGCCGGCCGCCCAGGAACACGGCACCTTCACCGCCGGCGTGCTGCTGGGCCGGCCCGGCAGCGTCCTGCCCGGTCTGGTGCCCGGCTGCCGGGTCGTCGCCGTCGGCCACCACCATCCCGACGACGGGCCGTCCCCCGACCCGATCGACACCGCCCGCGCCCTCGACGAGCTGCTGGACGCCGGCGCCGACCTCATCTGCACCACCATCGCCCACCACACCGCCTCCGACGACGCCGACGACCTCCTCAAACGGGCCGTCGCCCGGACCATCGCGGCCGGTGTGCCGATCATCGCCCCGGCCGGCAACGACTACGGCCACCACAGCGTCGCCCCGGCCAACCTGCCGGGCGTGCTGGCCGTCGGGGCGCACCGCGCCGACGGGAGCATGTTCGCCTTCAGTAACCACGGTCCCGCCTACGCCGGCCACGGCCTGGCCGCCCTCGGCGAGGCCGTGCTCGGCGCCCACCCGGGCGGCGGCGTCAAGGCGCAGAAGGGCACCTGCGTCGCCGTCGCCCTGGTCACCGGCGCCGCCGCGCTGCTCCTCAGCCTCCAGCACCGCCACGGGCTGCGCCCCGACGCGCTCGCCGTCCGCGACGCGCTGCTGGCCACCGCCCGCCCCTGCACCGCCGAGCAGACCCACGGCCGTCCGGGACGCTGCCTGAACGGCCGCCTCGACCTGCTCGCCGCCGCCCGCCACCTCTGCCCCACCCTCGCCCTGCCCACCACCGAGCCCGCCGCCGAGCCCGCCACCGAGCACGCCACCGAACCTCCGGCGAGCCACCTGGCCGCGCCGCCCTCGGCCTTCACCGTCCGACCCCTGCGACGCGCCGACCGAGGCGAGGCCACCCCATGAACCCCTCCGCCACGCCCTTCCCGCCCCGGGACGAGACCGTCCGCCACGACCGTCCACCGCGACCGTCCGCCGAGCCCCAGGCACCCGAGCCCCCGGCATCCGAGCCCCCGGCACCCGAGCGCCCCTCGCCGGCCCCGCCGCAAGCCGGCCCCCGGCTGCGCCGCCGCCGCTGCCTGGTCTGCTACTGGCACCAGGGCGCTTTCGTCGCCCATCCCTATCCCGACGGCGAGCCCGTCACCCTGCCGCCCGACGCCGCCGCCCTGCTCGCCGCCTTCGACGACTGGACCACCCCCGACCAGGCCGCCGCCGGGCACCCTCCGGGCGGCCCGCCTTCAGGCCCGCTGACCGGCGACGCCGTCCGCGCGGCCGTCGAGGTCCTGCGGCGGCACCACCTCCTGCTGGCCGAGCACAGCCCGCAGGCCGAGGCCGACGCCCGAGTCGCCCATGAGTGGCGCTCCTGGGAGCCCGAGGCCCCGTTCTTCCACTACGCCACCCAGGACACCATCACCGCCGGCAATGTGGACGCCCCGATGCCCGGGATCGAGCGACTGCCGGCCATCTTCACCGAGCACCCCGGCGCCGACCGCCTCCTGCTGCCCCGCCGCCCGGCCGACCTGGCCACCCCGTACGGGCAGGTCCTGCACGGCCGCAGGACCTGCTTCGGCTTCACCGCCGACCCGGTCGCGCTGCCGACGCTCGCCGCGCTGCTGCACACCTGCTTCGCCCCGGTCGACTACATCGACGCCGGGGAGCTCGCCGGCCTGTACCGGCGCACCAGCCCCGCCGGTGGCGCCCGCCAGGAGCTCGACCCGTACCTGGCCGTCCGCAACGTCGAGGGCGTCACCCCCGGCATCTACCACTACAACGTGCGCGAGCACAGCCTGGAGCTGCTGGCCGAAGGCTGCACCCGGGAGGAGGCCGCCCACCTGTGCGCCGGCCAGGACACCGGCGGCCAGGCCGCCTTCCTGATCGTCCTGGTCGCCGTGATCGAACGCATGCGCGCCAAGTACCGCACGCCCCGCTGCTACCGCGTCAGCCTGCTCAACGCCGGCCACCTCGGCCAGACCTTCGCCCTCACCGCCACCGCCCTCGGCCTCGGCGCGTGGCAGACCGGCGCTTTCCACGACACCGCCGTCGCCGAGCGCCTCGGCCTGGACAACTCGGCCCGCACCCCGCTGTACGTCCTGGCCGCGGGCCACCCCGGCCCCGCCCCGGCGGACGCCTCGCCGCCCGCCACCCTCACCACCTTCCGCGCCACCCGCCTCACCACCTGAACGGCACCGCCCGATCACGCGGCCCCTGCGCGGCCCTGGTCAGGGGAGGTGCCGCGGGTCGGGAACGCCCGCGTCGAGGCGCGGGGTCGCGAGCGCGCCCGGGCGGAGACCCACGCCGGCCACCGGGGTGCGATGCGGCCGGGCCGGCTGCGGCTTGCGGGTTCGCCGACGGCGGCCGGTCGCGGCCGGCGGGCCTGGGGGCACGATCCCGACGACCCGGCGCGCGAGGCGAAGTCCCGTCTCCGGCTCGCGCGGACGCCGGGCAGGCGCGTCCTTCCGGCCGCGACCACGACCGCGATACACCCGGATCGTCGTGCCCGGCGACGTGGAGGTCGCGGCCGGCGTCAGCGGGCCGCTGACGCCGGCCGCTGACGGGAAGCCGCGCGGGTCAGCGGGTGCGCGGGAGCTGCAGGCAGAGCGGCTGCGGTACGAGGGGCAGCGGGATGCAGAGCGGCGGCCGGCGCGGGGCGGGCCCCTTCGGCGCGGGGCCGGCGGGCTCGGCGGCGGAGGCGGCGGGCCGGGCGGACAGGGCCTCGGGGCCGGTGATCGGGGTGGCGCCGGCCCCGCCGGGCCGGACGAGCAGGGCCAGCAGCGCGGCGACGGCGGCCACGACGAGAGCGAGCAGGAAACGACGCATGACTTCTCCTATGGGTAGTAAGCGGTCGATATCCCACGAATACCCATAGTGACTGTTTTATCACTCTTAGTGGTCAATGTCGGTCCTGGCGGGGCAGCGTCACCTCATGCAGGACGAGCTGGATGGCCGCCGCGATCGGGATCGCGAGCAGCGCCCCGACGACGCCGAGCAGCGTCCCGCCGATGAGCGCCGCGATGACCGTGGCCGCCGCCGGCACCTCCACGGAGGACATCATCACCCGGGGCGCGATCAGGTAGTTCTCGATCTGCTGGTAGACGATGAAGAAGATCAGGCAGGCGATGCCCGTCGGCACCGACACGAACAACCCGACGAGCGTCACGACGGCCGCCCCGATCGTCGCGCCGACCAGGGGGATCAGGTCGGTGATGGCCACCATGAGGGACAGCGCCAGCGCGTACGGCACGTCGGCGATCCACAGGAAGACGAACGTGGTGACGCCCGCGATCAGCGAGATCAGCAGGTTGCCCGCCACGTAGCCGCCGATGCGCTTGATGACCTCGTCGCCCAGCAGCCGCACCCGCTCGCGGCGGGTGGCGGGCACCAGCCGGTAGCCGAGCGCGGTGATGGAGCGCAGCGACGCCAGCAGGTACAGCGTCAGGATGAGCACCGTCAGCGCCGAGAACACGGCGCTGACCAGCACCCCCGCCGCGCCCAGCAGGCCGCCGAAGACCTGCCGGCCGAGGTCGCCGCTCAGCAGGTACTGCTGGAGCCGGTCGAGGAGCTGGTACTGCTGGTCGAGGGCGCGGATCTGCGGATGGTTCTGCAGCTGGCCGATGTAGGCAGGGAGCTGGCTGAAGAAGTCGGCGCTCTGCGTGGCCAGCGGCGGCACGACCGCCACGCCGAACCCGACGAAGAAGACGATCACGGCGGCGAACACCGCGGTGATGGCCCACCGGCGCGACATCCCGCGCTCCTCCAGCCACCGCACGGCCGGGTTGAGCCCGATGGCGAGGAACAGCGAGACCGCGATGAGGATCAGCACCGACGCCGACGCGGCCAGCGCCTGCACCAGCAGCCACGCGCTCAGCACGCCCAGCGCGGCGGTGAAGCCGAAGGCGAACGGGTGCCCCGTCAGCGCCCGGCCGGGCCGCCCGAAGAAGGCGTCGGCCTCGCCGCGCCGCGCCCGGGAGGCGGCGGGCTCGCCGCGGCCGTCGTCCGAGGCGGGGTGAGCGACGGCGAGCACCTCACCGGAACCGGTGGCGGCGCCGGGTTCCGCGCGGCCCTCGGTGCCGGGGCCGGCCGCGGCGGGCGTGTGGTCGCCGGAGGTGGGACGGCCGGCGCTGGAGCCGGCCGGAGGATGCGGGCGGGTCATGTCGGCCTCTTCTGCGGGCGGCCAGGAGGGGTGAGGGTCGGCATCGCTTCTGTCCCGCCCGCGCCGGATTAATCCCGCGTGATGGAATCGTTGCCAGCCGCCGCAGCACCTCGGCCCGCGGGCCCCGCCGTGTCAGACTGCGGGCATGACCCACATCCACGACGAGGACCCGGCGTGCGAGGTGGCCCACGGCGACACCGCAGCCGGGGAGGCCGCCCGCACCCTGGTCGCCGTCTTCGCCTCCCCGGTGGCCGGCTGTCTGCTGCGGTTCGGGGCCGAGCTGGGCTTCCGGCCGGTCCTGCTGGAGCCCGACCCGTCCCGCCGCCTGGACGGCTTCCCGGCCGTGCGTGACATCGGCGAGCACGTCGACGCCACGGCCGACGTCGTGCTCACCGACCACCACCGGGCGGAGATCGGCCCGGTGCTGCGCGACCTGCTGAAGTCCCCGGCCCGCTGGATCGGCCTCATGGGCAGCCCCCGCCACGTGGGGCCGCATGTGCGGGCGCTGGCCGATCTCGGCGTGCCGCCGGAGGAGGTCGCCCGCGTCCACCGGCCGATCGGGCTCAACATCGGCTCGCGCACCCCGCCCGAGATCGCCGTCGCCACCCTCGCCGGGCTGATCGCCGACCGCAACGGCCGCCCGGGCGGCTTCGCCTTCTGACGCCCCGGCGCGCGGGCCCACCCGCCCGTGGCCGGGGCCGCCATTGCACGAAGTGAACGCCGGCGCCGTCCGCTCCGGGCCCGCCGCGGGGATAATCGCGGGCGTGAGCACCGGGCATGCGGGAGGTGCGAGCGGGTAGGAACCGCCGCGTCGTGGAGCGGTTCCGCGCGGGCAGGCGCAGGGAAGGGGAGCGGGTGGCGCACGAGTTCCGGGTGTGGGCGCCGGAGCGCGAACGGGTGGAGCTGGTGCTGGGGGAGCGCAGGCTCCCCATGCGGCGCTCGTCCGGCGGCTGGTGGGAGCGCGCCGTGGCCGACGCCGGCCCGGGCACCGACTACGCGTACGCGCTGGACGGCGGCCCGCCGCGGCCCGACCCGCGCTCGCCGTACCAGCCGCGCGGCCCGCACGGCCCCTCCCGGCTGGTCGACCACGCCGCCTTCCCCTGGAGCGACGACGGGTGGCGCGGCACGCCGCTGCCCGGCGCGGTCCTGTACGAGCTGCACGTCGGCACGTTCTCGCCCGCCGGCACCTTCGACGGCGTGATCGAGCGCCTGCCGCACCTGGCCGAGCTGGGCGTGGACGCGATCGAGCTGATGCCGGTCGCCGAGTTCTCCGGCCGCCGCGGCTGGGGCTACGACGGGGTCTCCCTGTACGCCCCCCACCACGCCTACGGCGGCCCCGACGGCCTGAAGCGCCTGGTGGACGCCTGCCACGCGCACGGCCTCGGCGTCGTCATGGACGTCGTCTACAACCACCTCGGCCCGTCGGGCAACTACCTGCCGCAGTTCGGCCCCTACTTCACCGGCCGCCACACCACCAACTGGGGCGACGGCGTCAACTTCGACGGGCCGGGCAGCGGCGAGGTGCGCTCGTTCGTCATCGACAACGCCCTCATGTGGCTGCGCGACTACCACTGCGACGGCCTCCGCCTGGACGCCGTGCACGCCATCGCCGACGACTCGGCCGCGCACCTGCTGGAGCAGCTCGCCGAGGAGGTCGCGGAGCTGTCCGCGCACGTGCGCCGCCCGCTGTTCCTCATCGCCGAGAGCGACCTCAACGACCCGCGGTTCGTCCGCCCGCGCGAGGCCGGCGGCTACGGCCTCGACGCCGCCTGGGCCGACGAGTGGCACCACGCCCTGCACGCCGCGCTGACCGGCGAGCGCGACGGCTACTACTCCGAGTTCGGCCCGCTCACCCTGCTCGCCAAGGCGCTGCGCCAGGCGTGGGTCTACGACGGGACGTGGTCGCCGCACCGCGGCCGGGTGCACGGCAGGTCGCCGGCCGGGCTGCCCGGCCACCGGTTCGTGGTGTGCGCCCAGAACCACGACCAGGTGGGCAACCGGGCGCAGGGCGAGCGCGCCCCGGCGCTGATGAGCGAGGGCCGGCTGCGGGTCGCCGCCGCGCTGCTGCTCACCGCCCCGTTCACGCCGATGTTGTTCCAGGGCGAGGAGTGGGGCGCGACCACCCCGTTCCAGTACTTCACCGACCACGAGGACCCCGAGCTGGGCCGCGCGGTCAGCGAGGGCCGCCGCCGGGAGTTCGCGGGCTTCGGGTGGGAGCCGGAGCAGGTGCCCGACCCGCAGGACCCGGCCACGTTCGAACGGTCCCGCCTGGACTGGAGCGAGCCGGGCAAGGAGTCCCACGCCCGGCTGCTGGCCTGGCACCGCGAGCTGATCGCGCTGCGGCGGCGGGTGCCCGCCCTCACCGACGGCCGCCTGGACCGCGTCCGCGCCGGCTGCGACGAGGAGGCCGGGCTGGTGACCGTCGAGCGGGGGCCCGTCCTGGTGGCCGCCAACCTCGGCGGCCGGGCCCGCACGGTGCCGGGCCGGCGCCGCCTGCTCGCCGCCTCCGACCCCGGGATCACGCTGTCCGGGACCGACCTGACCCTGCCACCGGACACCGTGGCCATCCTGGAGGACTGAGACGATGACCGACGCCTGGGGCATCGACCACGAGTACGACGACGCCGGCGGCCGGCGCCGCCAGGTTCCCGCCGAGACGGTCGCCGCCCTGCGCGCCGTCATGGGCGCCCCGCCCCCGGACGGCGCCGGGGCGGACGGCCCGGGGAGCGGGGGAGCGGCGGCCCGGCGCAGCCGCGCACGTTGGTGCGGCGGCGCGGCGACCGTGTCGGCCCCGCCGACCTGGTCCTGGAGGACGGCGCCGAGCTGCGCGTCACCGACGCCCTCCCGCCCGACCTGCCGTTCGGCTACCACACCCTGCGCCGCCCCGGCGACGACACCCCCCACCTGCTGATCGTCAGCCCTGGCCGCTGCCGCCCGCCGGACCGCCGCGCCTGGGGCTGGGCCGTCCAGCTCTACGCCGCCCGCTCCCGCACCAGCTGGGGCGTCGGCGACCTGGCCGACCTGCGCCGCCTGGCCGGCTGGGCGGCCGGCCGCGGAGCCGGGTTCCTGCTGGTCAACCCGCTGCACGCCACCGCCCCCGTCACCCCCGTCCAGCCGAGCCCCTACTATCCGGCCAGCCGCCGCTTCCACAGCCCCCTCTACCTCCGCGTCGAGGACGTGCCGGGCGCCGCCGGGGTCCTGGACGAGGAGACGATCGCCCGCGGCCGCGCCCTCAACGACCTGCCGGAGCTCGACCGCGACGCCACCTGGCGGCTCAAGCTGGCCGCGCTGGAGCGCGTCTGGGAGAGCGGCCCGCCCGGCGAGGAGTTCGAGCTGTGGCGGGCCGGCAAGGGCGCCGGCCTGGAGGAGTTCGCCACCTGGTGCGTCCTCGCCGAGCGGCACGGCCCGAGCTGGCGGGCCTGGCCCGCCGGCTACCGCCGCCCGGACGGCCCCGCCGTCGCCCGCTTCGCCCGCGACCACGCCCCCCGCGTGCGCTTCCACGCCTGGCTGCAGTGGCTCACCGAGCGGCAGCTCGCCACGGCCGCCGCCGGCCTGCCGGTCATCCAGGACCTCCCCGTCGGGGTCGACCCGGACGGGGCCGACGCCTGGTCCTGGCAGGACCTCCTGGCCCAGGGCGTCAGCGTCGGCGCCCCCGGAGACGAGTTCAACGCCGCCGGCCAGGACTGGGGGCTACCGCCGTTCGTGCCGTGGAAGCTGCGCCAGGCCGGCTACCGGCCGTTCATCGACAGCGTCCGCGCCACCATCGCCGCCTCCGGCGGGCTGCGCATCGACCACGTGATGGGCCTGTTCCGGCTGTGGTGGATCCCGTCGGGGGCGAGCGCCGCGCAGGGCGCCTACGTCCGCTACCCGGCGGGCGACCTGCTCGACATCGTCGCGCTGGAGAGCCACCGGGCCGGCGCGCCCGTCATCGGCGAGGACCTCGGCACGGTCGAGCCGGGCGTGCGCGAGACGCTGGCCGAGCGCGGCCTGCTGTCCTACCGGCTGCTCTGGTTCGAGCAGGACGACCCGGCCGCCTGGCCGGAGTCCGCGATGGCCGCCGTCACCACCCACGACCTGCCCACCGTCGCGGGCCTGTGGACCGGCAGCGACCTGGCCGAGCAGCGCCGCCTCGGCCTGCGGCCCAACGAGGACGGCTCCCGCGCGCTGCGCGCCGCGCTGGCCGCCCACGGCGGGCTCGAACCGGACGCCGACGCCGCCCACGCCGTCCTGTCCGCCTACCGGCTGCTGGCCAAGGCACCCTCGCTGCTGCTGTCGGCCACGCTGGACGACGCGCTCGCGGTGCCGGAGCGGCCCAACATCCCGGGCGCCGACGCCCTGCGCCCCAACTGGCGGCTGCCGCTGCCCGTCCCGCTGGAGGACCTGGAGACCCTGCCGCTGCCCCGCGAGCTGGGCGAGATCCTGCGCGCCGCCGTCGACGCCGACGCCTCCCCGGCCGGGCAGCGGCCCTGACCGGGCAGGAGGCTCACCACTCGGCGAAGGAGCCGTCGTCGTGCCGCCACACCGGGTTGCGCCAGGCGTGCGAGCGGCGGTCGGCCTCCCGCACGGCGCGCTCGTCCACCTCCACGCCGAGGCCGGGCAGGTCCGTGCGGCGCGCGTGCCCGCCGGTGAAGGCGAACGGGGCCGGGTCGAGCACGTAGTCGAGCAGCTCGGCGCCGGCGTTGTAGTGGATGCCCGCGCTCTGCTCCTGGATGAGGAAGTTGGGCGTGGCGAAGGCCACCTGGAGGCTCGCGGCCAGCGCCAGCGGCCCGAGCGGGCAGTGCGGGGCGAGCTGCACGTCGAACGTCTCGGCCAGCGCGGCGATGCGCCGCACCTCCGAGATGCCGCCCGCGTGCGACAGGTCGGGCTGCGCCACGGCGAGCCCGGCGTTCAGCGCGGGCAGGAACTCCGCCCGCGAGTAGAGCCGCTCGCCGAGCGCGATCGGGACAGCGGCGGCCGAGGTCACCTCGGCCAGCCGGTGCAGGTGCTCCGGCAGCACCGGCTCCTCGACGAACATCGGGTGCAGCCCCTCCAGGGCCGTCACGATGCGGCGGGCGCCCGCCACGCCGGTGCGGCCGTGCAGGTCGACCGCGAAGTCGCGGCCGGGGCCCAGCACCTCTCTCGCGATCTCGGCCCGGCCGACCACGGCGGCCAGGTCGGCCGGGGTCAGGGCGCGCGGCATCAGGCCGGAGCCGTTCATCTTGACCGCGGTGAACCCGGCCTCGACCTGCGCCGTGATCTGCTCGCGCAGCTCGCCGGGGTCGTCGCCGCCCACCCACGCGTACACCCGCACCCGGTCGCGCACCGGCCCGCCGAGCAGCGCGTGCACCGGCGCGCCGTAGTGCTTGCCCGCGATGTCCCACAACGCCTGGTCGATGCCGGCGACCGCGCTGGACAGCACCGGGCCGCCCCGGTAGAAGCCGCCCTTGGTGAGCACCTGCCAGTGGTCCTCGATGCGCAGCGGGTCCTGGCCCACGAGGTAGTCGGCCAGCACGTGCACCGCGGCCCTGACGACCTCCGCCCGGCCCTCGACGACCGGCTCGCCCCAGCCGGTCACGCCGTCGTCGGTCTCCACCCGGCAGAACAGCCAGCGGGGCGGCACCTGGAACGTCTCCACCTTGGTGATCTTCACAGCAGCCCCTGCACGTCGCGCCACGCCTTGTCCAGCAGGTCGCGCATGGCCCGCTCGGCCGCCTCCGCGTCGCCGCGCCGGATCGCCTCCAGCACCGCAAGGTGGCTCGGCACCGGGTCGCCGGTGTGGCTCGGGCCGTGCACCAGCCGGTCGCGGCCGGCCAGCCCCGCCCCCATGACGACCTCCATTCTGACCAGCAGCTCGTTCTTGCCGGCCACCAGCAGCGCCCGGTGGAAGTCGAGGTCGGCCTCGACCGAGTTGGGCTCGGCCGACATCCGCTCCAGCGCCCGCTCCAGCGTGGCCAGCTCCTCCGGGGTGCGGCGCAGCGCGGCCAGCCGGGCGACCGGCGGCTCGACGATCGAGCGCAGCTCGTGCAGGTCGCGCAGGAACGCCGGGTCGGGCCGGCCGGCGAACTTCCAGCGGATGACGTCGCCGTCCAGCAGGTGCCAGTCGGCGTGCGGGCGCACGTAGGTGCCGAGCTTCGGCCGGGCGCCGATCAGGCCCTTGGCGGTGAGCACCTTCATCGCCTCGCGCAGCGCGGTCGAGCTGACGCCCAGCCGCTCCTGCAGGGCGAGCACGTCGAGGGTGTCGCCCTCCTTCACCTCGCCGCCGAAGATCATCGCGGCGATGGCCTCGACCGTCTGGCCGTGCAGCCCGCGGCCCTCGTACGGGCGCGTCACGCCGAGTCCTTCACGACGCTCCAGCCGCCGTCCACGACCACGCACGCGCCGGTCATGAACGACGCCTCCGCCGAGGCGAGGAACGCGATCACCGCCGCCACCTCCTCCGGCTCGCCGAACCGGCCGAGCACGGTCGCCCGGACGCTGTCGGCCCGGCCCCGCTCGTCCACGCGGTCCCACGCCGGGGTCATCACGGGGCCGGGCAGCACGCAGTTGACCCGCGCGTACGGACCGTACTCCACGGCGAGCTGCCGTGTCAGCGCCGTCAGCCCGCCCTTGGCGGCGGCGTAGGCGGGGTGGCCGGGCAGCCCGACCAGGGCGTGCACCGACGAGGTGACGACCATCGAGCCGCCCGGCAGGCCGGATATGCCCGACATGCCGGGCAGCAGCCGGCGCGCGGCCAGGAAGGTCGCGGTCAGGCCGACCGAGAGCTGCCGGTCCCAGGACGCCAGCGACGTCTCGTGCGCGGGCGCGACCTGCACGGCCGCGGCGTTGCTGACCACGACGTCCACCGGCCCCCACGCGGCCACCCGCTCCCAGGTCTCCTCCTTGGAGACGTCGCCGCGCAGGTACTCGACGCCCGCCACCCGGCCCTCCGGAGCCACGTCCACGGCCAGCACGGCTGCCCCCTCGGCGGCGAGCCGGGCCGCGGTCGCGGCGCCGATGCCGGACGCCCCGCCCGTCACCACCGCCCGCCGCCCGGCGAACCTGCGCATTCCCGGATCGCTCACGCGTCCTCCACTACGACGGCCCCCAGAGGCCCCAGTTCGATCCCGGCCGCCCGCACCGGCCGGTCGGTGTGGTTCAGCAGGAACACCCGGGGGCCGCGGCGCACCGCCTCCACCCCGTCGGGCAGCCCGGCCAGCACCGGCTCGACGCCCGCCAGCCGCAGCACGTCGCGGGTCAGCGCCCGCATGGCGGCCGCGTCCGGGCGGGTGCCGAGGTAGGTGGCGACGCCCGCGCCGAAGGCGTGCCGGGTGATCGCCGGCTCGCCGGGCAGCGGGCCGCCCGCGTAGCGCGCCAGCACCTCCGCGCCCTCGGTCACGACGTGGTCGGCCCACAGGCCGGCCTCGCCGCCCGTGTCGAGGGCGATCCGCTCGTCCTCGGAGAGCGGCCAGAACTCCTCCACCCGCAGCCCCAGCAGGTCGCGGAAGGCGCCCGGGTGGCCGCCGAGCCGGATCCGGTCGCAGGCGTCGGCGATGCCGCTGAAGAACGACATCAGCAGGTGGCCGCCGCCCTCGACGTACCGGCGCAGGTTCGCCGCGGCGGCGTCGCCGCACAGGTACAGGTTGGGCACGACGACGAGCCGGTAGCCCGACAGGTCGGCCTCGGGCGGCACCACGTCCACCGTGACGTTCTCGTGCCACAGCGGGTCGTAATGGGCGCGGACCCGCTCGGCGATCCGCAGCTCCCCGGGCCGGGCGTCCAGTTCGAGCGACCACCAGTTCGGGTAGTCGTGCACCAGCGCCACCTCGGCGGGCACCCGCGTGCCCGCCACCCGCGACAGGCCCGCCAGCTCCGCGCCGAGCGCCTTGACCTCGCGGAAGACGCGGTCGCCCGCGCCGCCGTGCGAGACGACCGCGGAGTGGAACTTCTCCGCGCCGCCCGCCGAGGCCCGCCACTGGAAGTACATGACGGCGTCCGCGCCGCGCGCCACCGCCTGGTGGCTCCACAGCCGGTTGAGCCCCGGCCGCTTCGGGCGGTTGGGCGGGCGGTAGCTGATCGCGCTGGTCGCGGTCTCCATCATCAGGTACGGCCGGCCGCCGCCGAGCGAGCGCATCTGGTCGTGGAAGAAGGCCGCGTCGATGTGCGCGCGCGGGTCCTTCGGCTCGGGATACAGGTCGAGGGCCACCACGTCGAAGTCGGGCGCCCAGGAGGCGTAGTCGGCGACCGGCTCCCACATCCCCATGATGTTGGTGGTGACCGGCACGTCCGGCGTCAGCTCCCGCAGCACCTCGCGCTCGGCCCGGTAGCAGGCCAGCAGCGCGTCGGAGGAGAAGCGCCGGTAGTCGAGCTCCTGCGCCGGGTTGCGCAGGGTGGGCGCGGCGCGCGGCGGCAGCACCTCGGCCCAGTCGCCGAGCCGCTGGCTCCAGAACGTCGTGGACCAGGCGGCGTTGAGCGCGTCGAGGTCGCCGTAACGGCCGCGCAGCCAGGCCCGGAAGTCCTCCGCCGACACCTCGCAGTAGCACTCCCGGACGTGGCAGCCGTACTCGTTGCCGACGTGCCACAGCGCCAGCGCCGGATGCCCGCCGTACCGTTTGCCGAGCTCGGCCGCGAGACCCGCGGCGGCCCGCCGGTAGAGCGGCGAGCTCGGGCAGTAGTGCTGCCGCGAGCCGGGCGACAGCCGCACCCCGTCGCGGGTGACCGGCATTGTCTCGGGGTGCAGGCGGGAGAACCAGGCGGGCGGCGAGGCGGTGCCGGTGGCCAGGCTGACCGCGATCCCCGCGTCGCCCAGCAGGTCCATCACCTCGTCCAGCCAGGAGAAGTCGTGCCGGCCCGGCTCCGGCTCGACGCTCGCCCAGGAGAAGATGCCGAGCGTGACGATCGTGACGCCGGCCTCGCGCATGAGCCGCACGTCCTCCCGCCACACCTCCGGCGGCCACTGCTCCGGGTTGTAGTCGGCGCCGAAGTGGATCCGGTCGAGCTTCATCCCTTGACACTCCCCGCGGTGAGGCCGGCCCGCCAGAAGCGCTGTAGCGAGGCCATGGTCAGGACGAGAAGCAGAGCGGACACCGCAGCGCCGGCGACCGTCAGCTCGAGGAAGGCCGGGTCGCGGAACGTCTGGGAGTTCCACAGCGCCAGCCCCAGCGTGACAGGGTAGAGGTTCTGATCACTCAGCATGACCAGCGGCAGGAAGTAGTTGTTCCAGATGCCGATGAACTGGAACAGGAAGATCGTCACCAATGCCGGGCTCATGATCTTCAGGCCGATGGTGGCGAAGATCCGGTACTCGCCCGCGCCGTCCAGCCGCGCCGACTCCAGCAGCGCGTCCGGGATGGCCGCGTTCGCGTGGATGCGGGCCAGGTAGACGCCGAACGGGCTGACCACGCCGGGCAGCAGCACCGACCAGAACGTGCCGGTCAGCCCCGCCTCGCTGAAGATCAGGTACGTCGGCAGCGCCAGCACCGTCGAGGGCACCAGCACGCCCGCCAGCACCAGGTTGAACAGCGCCTCGCGGCCCCGGAACGGGTACTTGGCCATCGCGTAGCCCGCCGCCGCCGACAGCGCGGTCGCGGCCAGCGCGCCGAGGCCCGCGTACAGGAAGCTGTTGACGATCCACCGCCCGAACACGCCGGTGCCGAACAGCCGCGACAGGTTCTGGCCGAGCTGCGGCCGGGGCGACCACAGCCCGAACGTGCCGAACAGGTCGCCGGTGCTCTTGGTCGCGGCCACCAGCACCCACACGACCGGCAGCAGGAAGTACAGCGCCGCCGCGAACAGCAGCGCCAGCACCACCACCGTCGAGGGCCGCATCCGGCTCACCATGCCCGGTTCCCCTTCCTGTTGACCAGCCGCAGGAAGCCGAACGAGATCACGAAGGCCATGATCGCGATCAGCGTGGCCTCGGCGGAGGCCAGATGGATGTCCGACTGGCCGAACGCCTGGTTGTAGGCGGCCAGGTTGGGCGTGAAGTCGCTGTTGATCGCGGTCGTCATCGGCTTGAGTATCAGCGGCTCGACGAAGAGCTGCAGCGTGCCGATGAGGGTGAACACCGTGATGAGGATCAGCGGCGCGCGCAGCAGCGGCACCTTGATGTGCCAGGCGATGCGCAGCTCCCCGGCGCCGTCCACGCGGGCCGCCTCGTACAGCTCGGGCGGCACCGCCTGCAGCCCGGCGACCAGCACCAGCATGTTGTAGCCGGCGAACTGCCAGGTCGCGATGTTGGCGATGGCGGGCAGGATCATGCCCGGCGACAGGAAGTCGTGCGGCAGGCCGGCCGCGGCCAGCGCGTCGACGAGCGGGCTGGTCTGCGGCACGTACAGGAAGCCCCACAGCAGGCTCGCGATCACGCCCGGCACGCCGTACGGCAGGAAGAACGACACCCGGAAGAAGGCGCGGAACCGGGCCCGCGCCGAGTCCAGCAGCAGGGCGAGCGCCAGCGAGCACACCACCATGGCGGGCACCTCGATGAGGCTGAACAGCAGCACCCGCCCGATGCTCGCGGTGAACGCCGCGTCGCCGAGCGCCCTGGCGTAGTTGCCGAGCCCGGTGAACTCCAGCGTCGGCTCGGTCAGGCCGAGGCCGCTGCTGGTCAGCTTGAAGAAGCTCTGGTGGATCGCGTAGCCGATCGGCGCCAGGAAGAACAGCGCGAAGGCCACGAAGAACGGCGCGACGAACACCGCGACGTGCGCCCGGGGCCGGCGGGACGGGCGGCGGGGGCGCTCACCCGCGCCCGCCGCCTCCGTGCCGATGCCCCGGTGCCGGAGCACCTCCGCCATGCTCAGCCGCCCGCCGTCACGCTGAGGCCCTTGGCCTTCATCTGCTCCACCATCGCCTGCTGCGTCCTGGCGAAGGCGTCGGTGAGCGTGCCCTCGCCCTGGACGGCCGCCTTGGCGTTGTCGGTCAGCGAGGCGTAGAGGGCGTCGCTCACCGGGGGCCAGCGCCAGTCCAGCGTGACCGCGGCGTCGGCCTCCTTGAAGACGTCCCAGATGTTCTGGCCGCCGTAGAAGGGGAAGACCGTGTCGTCCTTCCGCAGGTTGGGGATCTGGCTGGTGTCCTTGACCGAGGGCCAGCCGTAGCCGGCCGACAACAGGATGTTGACGCTCTCCGGCGCGCTGTTGAGCCAGACGGCGAACTCGGTGGCCGCGGCCGCGTTCTTCGTGCCCTTCAGCACGGCCGAGGCCGACCCGCCGCCCCAGCTCGCCGACACCGTCTTGGCCGCGCCCGGCCACTGCGGCATCGGCGCGACCGCCCACTTGCCCGCGGTGTCAGGGGCGTTGCCGCGGATGATCGCGTCGCCCCAGGAGCCGCCGATCCAGCCGGTGATCGCGCCGGTCTGCAGGTCCTTGTACCAGGCGTTGGACATGTCCGCCTCGGTCTTGACCAGCTTGTCGTCCAGCAGCTTCTGCCAGAAGGCGGCCATGCGGCGGGTGTCGGGGTTGTCGATCGTCACCTTCCAGGAGTCGCCCTCGGTGCCGAACCACTGCTGGCCGGCCTGCTGCGCGAGGGCGATCATCCACGGCGCCTGGTTCGCGGCGAAGGTGGAGATGTAGGCCTTCTTGTCCTTGGCCTGGATCGTCTTCGCGGCGGCGGCGAAGTCGTCCCACGTCTTGGGGGCCTCGATGCCCCACTTGTCGAACAGGTCCTTGCGGTAGTAGAAGCCCATGGGGCCGCTGGCCTGCGGGATCGCGTAGACCTTGCCGCCGAAGACGCCGGTCTGCCACTGCCAGTCGACGAACTTCGCGGCGTCGTCCCCGGCGTACTCGGTGATGTCCTGGAGCGCTCCATTGACGAGGAACGACGGCAGCGAGTCGTAGCCGACCTGGGCCACGTCCGGCGCGTTGCCCGCCTTCACGCCGGCCAGCATCTTGGCGTAGCCGCCGTCCGGGCCGGGCGTGATCGTCTCCAGCTTGACCTTGATGCCGGGATGGGAGGCGTTGAACGCGTCGACGGCCTTCTGGATGTTCGGCACCCACGACCAGAACGTCAAGGAGACCGGCTGCGCCGGGTCGCCGACGGCGGTGCCGCCCTCGGGTTCAGTAGCGCCGCACGCCGCGACGGCGAGACCGGCCGCGACGGCGAGCGCCGTCAACCGGGCGAGACCGGGAACCTTCGATCCCATGCTGACTCCTTCCCACGGACCGCCTGAGCTGGGGGTTCCGATTGGGTGGAGACATTATTGGTATTTTATGATTAATTCAAGGGCGTTACATGACCGTTGCGGACCGCCTCCGGCGGGGCGCGGTGCGGGAGGGTTCACCCATGGTGCCCGCTCCGCAACGTCCCCGGCCCGGTCGCCGCCACCTCGGCCGGCGCCACTGTGGACGGCTCCTGCGCCCTGGCGCGGTGCGCCGACGCGCGCTCGGCCGCCTCCATCTGGTCGGCCAAGGGCTACCCGACCAGCCGCGGCTGGTACTCCTGGCCCGACGGCAGGGACAACTACACCGGCGGGCGCTTCCGCAACCGGGAGGGCCGGCTGCCGGGCGGGGCCGCCTACTACGAGTACGACGTGTACCCGCGGGCGCGGGGCGCGGCGCGGGACGCCTACCGGATCGTCGTCGACCGGGGCAGCGGCGCCGCCTGGTTCTCGCCCGACCACTACACCGGCTTCCACCGCCTCTGAGGTGATGCGCATGACCCCAGCCGCCGCCCGCCCGCTGCCGCCCTGGCTGGCGGTGTCCGCCGGGCCGGCCCCTGCCGTGCTGGACGGGCGGGCCTGCCGTACGCGGGCGGCCTTCTTCGAGGAGGCGGCGCGGGCGTTGCGCCTGCCCGGCTGGTTCGGGCGCAACTGGGACGCCCTGACCGACTGCCTGCGCGGGACCGGCCCGCTCGCCCTGGTCGTGACGGACGCCGGGGACCTGCTCGCCGACGAGCCGCCCGGGCAGCTCGCGGTGCTGCTGGACGTCCTCGCCGACGCGGCCCGCGACGGGCTCACCGTCACGCTGCTCACCGCGCCCGGCGGCGAGGCGGCCCTGCGCGGGCGCGTCGCGGCCGCGCTGCGCTGACGCGGCGTGCTGTCCGGTCAGCCGGTCGGGTGGTCGCCCTTGAGCGCGGCGGCCCCGTCCGGCAGGCCGTCCAGCAGTGCGGTCAGGGCATCGGGCGTGGGGACGCCGCCCGCCGCCAGGACCCGCCCGGCCCGGTCGGTCAGGACGGCGAACGGGGGCCAGGGGATGTCGTTGGCGTCGTAGACGTCCGGGTCGGCGAGCAGGGGCAGGCGCACGCCGCGCGCGTCCAGGTAGGCGCGCGCCTCGGCCTCGGGGGCGGCGGTCACCAGCACCACGTCCAGGCCGGTCCCTTCGGGCAGGGTGGCCAGGGCGGGCAGCACCTGGGCGCACAGGCCGCAGCCGGGGGAGATCAGCGCGTACAGGGTCCGCTCGGCGGCGCGGGGCGGTGGGGCGGCCAGGACGAAGAGGTCGCCGGGGCGCGGGCCGCGCGGCACGGCAGCCCGGCCCCCGCCGCCGGCCGCCCGTCCGGCCGCTCGTGCGGCCGCTCGTCCGGCCGCTCGTCCGGCCGCTCGTCCGGCCGCCCGTCCGGCTCTGGTGCGCGACGGCACGAGCAGGGGGACCGCCACGATCACGGCCAGCAGCAGCACGGCCTGGAGCGCTCGTCCTGGTGTGACCGGGGCCGCGCCGCCGGCCGCCGCCGTCACCGCCGCTGTCACCGCCGCCGCCAGCAGCAGCCCGGTCCGCACCAGCGAGCGCGGGCCCACCCGGGCCGCCCGGCCGCCGAAGCAGCCGCACGGCACGTCGAGGCCGCGCCCGAGCGCCGCCGCCATCGCGGCCAGGAACGCCGCGAACAGCGCCGCCGCGAGCACCGCGCCGAGCGTCCTGGTCCCGGGGACGGCGAGCAGCCCCGCCGCGACCAGCTCGGCCGCGATCACCGCCCACGCCGCGGGCGTCGTGAGCCCGGACGGCAGGAGCCGGTAACCGGCGAGGTCGGCGGCGAAGCCCCGCACGTCCCGCGCCTTGCCGGCCGCCGCGACCACCAGCACCACGATCACCGCGAGGGACGCCGCCCCGGCCGCCGCGCTCACGGCACCACCACCCCTTCGCCGCGCTCCGCCCCGGAGGCCCGCCCGCCGGCGGCGTCCGGGGGAGGGGGGTCGTGGCGGTAGGCGGCCGCCTGGAGGTCGTACAGCTCGGCGTACAGGCCGGCGCGAGCCATCAGCTCGGCGTGCGTGCCCTGCTCCACCACCCGCCCCTCCCGCAGGACGTAGATGCGGTCGGCGTAGCGGACGCTGGCCAGCCGGTGCGTGATCAGCACGATGGCGCGTCCGTCCGCGTGCCGCCGGATGCGTTCGAACAGGGCGTGCTCGGCCCGCGCGTCCAGCGCCGAGGTCGGCTCGTCGAAGATGACCAGCTCGGCCTCCCGGTAGAAGCCCCGCGCCACCGCGATGCGCTGCCACTGCCCGCCCGACAGGTCGTGCCCGCCCCGGAAGCGGCGGTCCAGCAGCGCGTCGTAGCCGCCGGGCAGCGCGGCGACCACCTCGGCGGCCCCGGCCGCCGCCACGGCGGCGGCCAGCCGGTCCGGGTCCTCGGGGCGGCCCATGAGGATGTTCTCGCGGACGGTCAGCGGCCAGCGCGTGTGGTCCTGGGCGATCACCGACACCAGCTTGCGCAGGTCGAGATCGGTCACGTCGTGGCCGTCCCAGCGGACGGCGCCCGACTGCGGCCGGTACAGCCCCGCCAGCAGCTTGGCCAGCGTGGTCTTGCCCGAGCCGTTCTCGCCGACGAGCGCCACCACCTCGCCGCGCCGCACCGTGACGCTGACCTCGCGCAGCGCGGGCCGGCCGGCTCCCGGGTAGGCGAAGGTGACGCGGTCGGCCTCCAGGCGGGCCAGGCCCTGGGGGGCGGCGCCGGGCGGCGCCGGGGCGCGGGTCGCGGCCAGGTCGCGGAAGGCCAGGTAGTCGCCGAAGTAGAGGCCGGCCTCGTACAGGCGGTTGAGCGTCTGGACCAGCGCGGCGAGCGAGGACTGCCCGGCCCTGATCGCCAGCACCGCCGTCCCGGCGATCGCGAGCGGGATGACGCCGCCGGCCAGCATCGCGGCCAGCGCGCCGTAGACGGCGAGCGTGGCCACGCCGGTCAGCAGGTCGCCGCCGGCCTTGACCGCGGTGCGGCGGCGGGCCACGTCGAGCTGGACGTCCTGCTCCAGGTCGGCGACCTTGGCGTACTCGCCGAGCAGGAAGTCGCGCAGCCCGAACGCGCGCACCTCGGCGGCGGGCAGCCGCTCCGCCATCAGGTCGGAGAGCATGAACTTGCGCCGCCGCGCCGCCGACAGCCGGTGGAAGGCCTGGTAGCCGAGGCGCGCGGCACGGATCGCGGCCCAGCCCGCGGGAGCGGCCGTGACCAGCAGCAACGGCATGAGCAGCGGGTGCAGCAGCCCCAGCGCGGCGGTCGCCGACAACACGCCGACCGCGCCGGTCAGCGCGGCGATCGTCATCTCCACCACCGTCGCCGAGTCGGGCACGCCGCTGTCGCGGGCCCGGCGCATGGCGTTGTGGAAGTCCTCGTCGTCGAAGGCCGCGAGGTCCACGCGGGTGGTCAGCTCGAACAGTCGCGTCTCGGCCAGCCGCTCGACCTGCGGCTTGAGGCGCGCCTGCGCCCATCCGGCGGCGGCCAGCAGCGCGCCGCGCAGGCCGGTGGCCACGGCGACCAGGGCCAGGGACGGCAGCGCCGCCCGCACCCGCTCCGGCGTGGGCCCGCCGGCGAACAACGAGCCGAGCACGTCGGAGGTCGCCAGCAGCCCGTACACGGTGAACCCGCCGGCCAGGACGTTCCCGGCCAGGGCGAGCACGGTGTCGCGGGCGCTCGCCTGCCAGGCCAGCCGCAGCGCGGCGGCCACCAGGAACGGCAGCCGGCGGGCGATCCTGCCGAGGCTCGCCGTCAGCAGCTCCTCGTCGTGGCTCTGCCAGTACGCGACCGCGAGGCCCGACCGGTCGGGGAGCGGCGGGCGGGAAAGGATGCGACGCCAGATTTCCCAAAACCTCATGTCGCATGCCATAGGCGGCAAATCACCCCGTCAATCTAGGTCACCCTCGCGGGGCTGTAAAGGTCCTCCGCAAAGGTGTTTCCCTGGCTGCGGAGCGTGTTCTGGATCGGTTATGGACAGCCTTTGGCAGATATGCGCATAATGCGTCCGTTTGGGCCGTGACTCTACGTTTGAGTTGCGGTCAGGGTGACGGTGGTGACGCTCACCCGGTGTCGCGTACCGGATCCCGAGACCCCGCGAGACGGCCGTACACAGCGGCCGAGGAAGGAGTCCTCATGTCCGTGCTCGCCCTGGAGCCCCGCGACGCAGGCGTCCTGGAGTTCGAAGACCTCGACGTCGACTTCGACGGCGAGCTGGCCGCGCTCCTGCACGGCCCGCAGGCCTGCGTCAACACCTGCAAGCGCACGGTGTGCAGCAGCTTCCCCTGCTGCCCTTCCATCGTCTGATCCGGCACTGAGGAGCGTGCGGTTCCGCGCCGATGGGGCGGAATCGCACGCTTCGCCGCGCGCACAAAAGAGCGGTAATGGGAAGGGTGAGGGAAATGTCGCCTGTCGTTGACGTGCCGCAAATCCTGACGGAATTCGCCGCCGCGCACGGCCGCGACGTTCACCAGGACGAAACCTGGATAAGCGTGCACGATCCGGCCGGGCACCTGCCGGCGCAGGGCTGGAAGATCCACGTCTCGGCCCGGCCGGGAACGCTGGGCGAGACACTCGGCCGCGCGCTGCCGGTGCTGCTGGAGCACGGGTGCGACTTCAAGGTCGTGCGCTCGGCCGAGATGCTGCGGCAGCTCAACTCCGGCGACCTGGACGCGGGCGCGGTCGGCAAGGCCCTCACCGCCTACCCGGCCGAGGAGCGGGTGGTCGCGCTCGGGCACGCGCTGGCCGGCGCGCTGGCCGGGCTGTCCGCCCCGCGCATCGTCAGCGACCGCCGGGTACGCCCCGACGCGCCGGTCTACTACCGGTACGCGCCCTTCCTGCCCCAGTACCGGGTGGACGACAACGGCGACTTCGAGCTCGTCGTGGTCGGCCCGGACGGGGAGCGGCTGCCGGGCGCGGCCGGGCCCGAGTTCGCCTGCCCGCCGTGGGCCGCCGACCCCTTCCGCCCCGCCCCCGACCGTACCGGAAGCGCCTCGGGCGCGAAGGCCGGGGACGCCGCCGCCCGGCTGATCGGCAACCGGTACCGGGTCACCAGCGGCGTCGTCCGCGGGCCGCGCGGCAACGTCTACCGCGCCACCGACCCCGGCGGCCGTCCCGTCATCGTCAAGGAGGCCCGCGCCTACGTCGGGGAGAACCCCGAGGGCTGGGACCTGCGCATGTACCTGCGCTACGAGCTGCGCGTGCTGCGCGCCCTGCGCGGGGTGGCGGGCGTGCCCAGGCCGCTCGACCACTTCCGGCACGGCGACGACGAGTTCCTGGTCATGACCGACGCCGGCAGCCTCGACCTCAACCGGCACGTCGGCGAGCTCGGCCTCTTCACCGAAGGAGGGGGCGAGCGGGACCTGCGGACGCTGGCGGCGCGGCTGCTCGCGGTGCTGGACGCCGTCCACGCCCGGGGCGTCGTCGTCCGCGACCTGTCGCCGAAGAACGTCGTGCTCGGCGACGACGGCGCGCTCACCCTCATCGACTTCGGCACCAGCCGCCACGAGGGCCTGCAACTGCCCGGCTGGACCCGCGGCTACAGCGTCCCCGACCAGCACACGGGCCGCGACTCCGAGCCCGCCGACGACTACTTCTCCCTGGGCGCCACCCTCTTCTTCGCCTGCACCGGCATGAACCCCGTCATGATCGACCCGGACCCGGCCGTCAACGCCGAGCGCACCCTCATGTGCCTGGACCGGGTCTTCCCCGCCCCGGCGGGCGTCGTCGCGCTGCTGCCCGCCCTGATGAGCACCGACCCGGCCGAACGGACCTCCGCCGCCGCCCGCCTCCGCGCCCTGACCCCCGCCGCCCCCGCCGCCGGCCCGGCTTCCGCCGGGGCCGCCGGGGCCGTCCCCGCGCGGCGTCCCCCGACGGTCCGCTGCACCGGCGACCTGCTGGCCCGCGCCCTCGACCACACCGCCCGCGACTGCGCCCGCTTCGCCGAGACCCTGATGGACGCCGGCGAGGACGCCCGCCGCGCCGCCCCGCCCGTCACCAACGTCTACGCGGGCTCCGCCGGCCTCGGCATGGAGCTGCTGCAACACCCCGAGACCAAGGCCACCGCCGCCGACCTGGCCCGCTGGACCGCCCGCGTCCTGCCGCCCGTGCCCCTCCCGCCGGGCCTGTACTTCGGCCGCACCGGCACCGCGCTCTTCCTGGCCGCCGCCCGCCTGGCCGCCGTGCCCGAGCTGGACCGGCCGCGCCCGCTGGCCCTCGCCGACCTGGCCGGCGACCAGCGCGCCGACCAGGCGCACGGCGTCGCCGGCATCGGCGCCGGCCACCTGGCGCTGGCCGCGATCGACCAGGACCCCGGTCACCTGGCCGTCGCCGCCGAGTGCGCCAGGCGGCTGATCGCCGGCGAGGTCACCGCCGCCGAGGACGCCGTGGCCCCCGCCCAGCCGGGCACCGGCGTCGCCGTGGACACCGCCTACGCCCACGGCGACGCGGGCTGCGCCGACTTCCTGCTCGCCTACCACGAGGCCACCGGCGATCCCGCCGCCGGGCAGGCGGCCCGCGAGCGCGTCGCCGCCCTCGCCGTCGCCGCCGAGGCGCTGCTGGCCGAGCTGGCCGGTTCGGCCGCCCGGCCGATGGGCGCGTCGTGGTGCCAGGGCATGTCCGGCATCGCGAGCACCCTCGCGCACGCCGCCCGCGCCTACGACGAGCACCGCTACCTCGACCTGGCCGAGCGCGGCGCGCGCGCCTGCCTGGCCCTCGCCCCGCAGGCGTGGGTGGTCTCGCAGTGCTGCGGCCTGGCCGGCATCGGCGAGGCCCTGGCGGACCTCGCCCTCGCCACCGGCGACGCCGCGTACTGGCGCGGCGCCGAGGAGGTCGCCGAGCTGATGCTGCTGCGCAGCGGTGGCGAGCCGGCCGCCCCCGTCTTCCCCGGCAACGACCTGGACAAGCCCGGCTACACCTGGGGGACGGGCGCGGCCGGCGTGCTGTCGTTCCTGCGCCGCCTGGACCGCCGCACCGGCCCCCGCCTCTGGACGCCCACCGGCCCCCCGCTCACCTGACCCCGCCCGCCTGATCCCGCCCACCTGACCCCGCCCGCCTGACCCGCCCCGCCGCGCCCGGCGGGGCGGGTCAGGCGGTGAAGGCGGCCATCAGCTCGTCCCTGCCGCCTGCGCCGGTCTTGCGGAACAGCGCCTTGAGGTGGTCGTTGACCGTGTACGCCGACAGGCCGAGCGCCCGCGCCACCTGCTTCGGCGCCGCCCCCCGGCACAGCAGCTCCAGCACCTGGCGCTCGCGCGGGGTCAGCCCGTACCAGTCGCAGAACGACGGCAGCACCAGCGCGCCGGCGGGGGACTGGATGACGACCGCCACGTCGCCCGCGCCGTCGGCGTCCATGGTCTGGGCCTCCATCATCAGCCAGCGGCCGAAGCCCGCCGGGGGCGCGCAGATCAGCGCGCGCCCGCCGCCCCCCGCGAGCACGTCCGCACCGCTACCCGCTACGTCTTCTGAAGCGCCGGCCCGGGCGTTCTCCCGGGCGTCGAGGGCGAGGGCGGTCACCAGGGCCGGCACCAGCCACGGCGGCACGCCGGGCCCGTCCGGGCCGCTGAGCAGGTCGAGCCAGACGCGGGCCTGCGGCGTGACGGCGCGGATCGTCCGCCCGGCGTCCACGACGATCAGCCCGGCGGGCAGCGCCGGGACGACGGGCGCGAGCGGGCCCGCCGTGACGTGCCGCCGCAGCAGCGCGATGAGCGCCGGGCCGAGCTGGACCGCGCGGCGCACGTCGTCCGGCGAGAACGGGCGGGCGCCGCCGGCGCGCACCAGCCCGAGCAGCCCCCACACACCCCGCTCGTCACGCAGCAGCAGCCGCAGCTCCCCGGCCGCCCCGCAGGCCGCGAAGGCCGCCCCGCAGGCCGCGAACGCCGTGCCGCGGGCCGCGATCGCCGGGCCCGCCACCCCCACCGGCACTCGCCGCCCCGCCAGGGACGACGGCCGGCAGGGGTCGCCGTGCGCGGAGCGGTGGGCCAGCAGGGAGCGCACCAGCTCCTCCTCGTACCGATGCCAGAAGCTGAACGACCCCTGCCCGAGCCCGGTGGCCGGGCTGGTGCCCACCAGGCGCAGCGCGTCGTGACCGACCCAGGGGGCGATGGCCGCGGAGATCGCCGCCCCCAGCTCGCCGGCGGCGACGCCCCGGCCCGTCATCGTCCGCAGTTCGTGGATCGCCCGGTCGGGGGCGGCAGCCGTGCTCACCCCGCCACATCAGCACGCACGGTGACGCGGCACAAGCGGTTTGTCACCGCACCGGCCGGCGTGCGCGTCGCGGGCGTGAGCGGGCGCGCACCCACCGCGTTCCGTCGCGTGCCAAAAGCGGGTTTTGTGGCAAACCGCAGAATCTCCGACGATCTTGCCCCATTCTTTCCTCCTGGAGTGCACCCCTCACGACCAAGGAGTCCCATGGCCCACCGATCACGGGCGCTGCTCACGGCCCTGGCCACGCTGGCGGCCGTCACCGCCGCCGTCCCCGCGCGGGCGTCCGCGGCCACGCCGGTCACCGTGAGCTTCGCCGCGACCGAGGACGTGTTCGTCAGCCAGGCCGAGCCCGCCAAGAGCTTCGCCACCGCCACCTGGCTCAGCGTCTGCGGCTCCGGCTGCGGGGGCGCCTCGGCCGGGCAGCGGCAGGCCCTGGTCCGCTTCAAGGTCGCCGGCATCCCGCAGGACGCGCAGGACGTCAAGGTCACCCTGAACGTCGTCTCCGCCAGGACGACCGGCACGACCGTCTCCGTCCACCCGGTGACCGGCTCCTGGACCGAGGCCGCCACCACCTGGAACACCCGCCCGGCGGTCGGCGCGAGCGCCGTCGCCTCGCACACCGGCTTCACCGCCGGCGCGACGGCCAAGCTGGACGTCTCGGCCGCCGTCGAGGGCGACGGCACCTACGCCTTCGCCCTGACCGGCGCCTCCGACACCACCACGGTGCTGATGTCCTCCCGCGAGAGCGGCGACCGGGGCCCGAGGCTCAGCGTCACCTACACCGCGGGCTCCGGCGGCGAGCAGACCGGCGGCCCGCTGCCCTTCGCCCTGCCGGGCACGGCCGCGCTGCGGGCCTCGGGCAGGATGGTGTTCGCGCACTACTTCACGCCGTACCCGGTGTCGCTCGACAACGCCGCGCCGGAAAACGATTACTACGCCCGCAACTACCTCAAGCCCGACGGCGAGGGAGGCAAGCACGCCGCGTACGGCGGGCTGCTGCGCGACCGGCCGCCCGGCCGCGCCCCGATCACCGGCGACTACGCGCTCGCCGACCTCAAGACCGAGGTCAAGCAGGCCATCGCCGCCGGCGTCGACGGCTTCACCGTGGACATCCTGTCGGTGACCAGCGCGCACTGGACGCGGGTGCAGAACCTCATCAAGGCCGCCGAGGCCGTCGACCCCGGCTTCAAGATCGTGCTCATGCCGGACACGAACGGCCTGGCCTCGGTGGACAGCGCCACCCTCGCCGCGTCGATCGCCAAGCTCGCCGCCTCGAAGTCGGCCTACCGGCTCGCCGACGGCCGCCTGGTGGTGGCCCCGTTCAAGGCCGAGGGCCGCACCGCGGCCTGGTGGGGCGAGTGGATGCGGACCATGGAGACGGCGTACGGCATCAAGGTCGCCCTGGTGCCCACCTTCCTCGACTTCGCCAGGAACCGCGACGCCTTCGCCCCGATCAGCTACGGCTTCTCCAACTGGGGCGGCCGCAACCCGGCCGCCAACGCCAACCTCACCGCCAACGCCACCGCCGCGCGCGCCCTGGGCAAGATCTGGATGCAGCCGGTGTCCGTCCAGGACGAGCGCCCCAACCAGGGCATCTTCGACGAGGCCGGCAACACCGAGAACCTGCGGGCCACCTGGAAGGGCGCGATCGACGGCAAGGCCGACTGGGTGCAGCTCGCCACCTGGAACGACTACTCCGAGAACACCCAGTTCGCGCCGTCCAGGAACGCCGGCTGGGCCTACCTCGACATCAACGCCTACTACCTGACCTGCTACAAGCTCGGCTGCCCGAAGATCACCAACGACGTGGCCTATCTCACCCACCGGGTCCAGCCGGTCGCGGCCGCGCCGTCGTACGCGCAGACCAAGCTCATGAAGCTGCGCGGCGGCAGCACCGCGGCCCGTGACACGGTCGAGGTGCTGAGCATGCTCACCGCGGCCGGCAAGGTGTCGGTGACGATCGGCGGCACCACGCAGACCTACGACGCGCCCGCCGGGGTGTCGGCCAGGACCTTCCCCCTCAAGCCGGGCACCGCCTCGGCCACGGTGACGCGGAGCTCGGCCACGGTGGCGAAGGTGGTCTCGCCGTACACCGTCACGGCCACGCCGTACGTGCAGGACCTGCACTACCGGGCGGCCTCCAGCGACCGCTGACGGGCGAACGAATCTACAACGTAAAGGCGTCAGGCGGGTTCCAGGCCGAACACCACCCACGACTCGCCCGGCGCCAGCCCGGCCAGCTCGCGCCCGCAGGCGGCCAGCACCTGCGGGCCCGAGGTGATGTGCGCGGCCCCCGCGTGCGCGTCGCGGAACAGCCGCTGCGTGAGCCCGTCGCGCAGCGCCGACGTGCCGCCGGCCGCGTAGCAGAAGCGGGCGGTGTCGGTGAGCGTCGAGGTGATGTGGTTCAGCGCCAGCCGGAGCATCGTCTCCTGGCGCACGCCGGGCCGGCCGCCGTCCTCCAGGATGCGCTCCGCGTCCGCCCAGGTCTGGCGGACCAGCGCCGAGGCGGCGCGGAAGGCCGCCTCGGCGCGGGCGAAACCGGTGTGGAAGGCGTCGCTCGCGGCGATCTGGCCGGGCCGGCCGCTGCGGGCCGCGGCGTGCCGGGCCAGCTCGTCCAGCAGGCGGCGGCCGACGCCGAGCGCCCACCCCGAGTGGCAGATGAGCGCCTGGTCGACCAGGCCGAGCCGGTAGAGCGCGCCGCCGCGCAGCGGCTCGTCCAGGGTGAAGACGTGCGTGTACGACTCCGGCACGAACGCGCCCTCGATGGCGTAGTCGATGCTGCCGGTGGCGCGCAGGCCGAGGACGTCCCAGTTGCCGAGCGGCTTGACGTCCTCGATGGGGGTGACGCAGATGTGGACCTCGTCGCTGCCCTCGACCGCGCCGAGGCTGTGGGCGTACTGGGCGTGCGGCATGCCGGAGGCGAAGCTCCACTGGCCGCTGAGGCGGAAGCCGCCGTTCTCCGGGACCGCGGTGCCGGGGCGGGTGCCCTGGCCGGCGATCAGCGGGGCGCGCGGGCCGGCGAAGATCCGCTCCACGGCGTCGTCGCCCAGGTAGGCGCCGGCGGTGCCGTTCTCCAGCGTGGTGGCCATGACGACCCAGCCGGTCGAGGGGTCGGCGTAGGAGAGCTCCTCGAAGACGGCGAGCAGCTCGGTCGGGGCCGACTCCGCGCCGCCCAGCGGGGCCGGGATCCAGACGGTGAACAGGCCCGCGTCGTGCAGCGCGTCCACGACGGGCTCGGTGAGACGGCCCCGCTCCTCGGCGGCGGCCGCCTCGCGCTCGATCAGGGGACGCAGCTCGCGGGCCCGCTCCAGCAGGGCGGGACCGGCGCGGTGCAGTCGCGGCGTGTCGCTCATGTCCAGGTGCTCCTGTTCGTGATCGTCGGCGACGCGGGTGTTCCCGGCGGCTCAGGGGAGGGGTTCGTCGGCGTGGCCCGCCAGCAGCGCCGTCCCCAGGGCGGTGCGGGTGTGCACGACCGCGGTCCCGTCGCGGCGGGTGTCGACCAGCCCGGCCTCGCGCAGGACGGTGGCGTGCCGGCTGGCCGTCGCGGGGGAGATCCGCAGCAGGCGGGCGAGCTGCGTGGTGGTCGTGCCGCGGTCGAGGGCGTGCAGCACGGCGGAGCGGTTGGCGCCCAGGAGCGTGGTGAGGTCCGCCCGCCGGCCCGGCGCCGCCCGCCACCGGTGCCGCTGCTCGATGGGGTAGATGAGCACCGGCGGCAGCCCGGGGTCGGCCAGCGACAGCGGCGTGCGCCGGCAGAAGTACGACGGCACGAGCCGCAGGCCGCGCCCGCCCAGCACCAGGTCCTGGTCCACGACGTAGCCGACCTCCAGGACGGGCGGCCGCCAGCGCATCGGCGGCCCGAGCCCGGCCAGCAGCGCCTCCACGCCGCCGCCGAGCACGTCGCGGGCGCGGCGGTCGCGGTCGGCGGCGACGGCGGCGTCGACGGCCTGCTGGAACGGGGCGAGCGCGGCCGCGTGGTAGTCGCGCAGCGCGGCGGCCAGGCCGGCGAGCACGCCGGGGTCGCCCTCGGCGAGCGGCCGGGCCCAGCCGGGCGGCCGCCGGTGCCGGGCCAGGCGGCCCAGCTCGGCCGCGAGCCGCCGCTTGGGGGTGGCGAGCAGCGCCTCCAGCCCGTGGTCGAGGCCGTGCGTGCCCTCGTAGGGGGTGAGGAAGTCGGGGAAGTACGGCCCGGACGGGGCCAGCTCGTCCAGCAGGCGGGCGCCGCGGCGCATGCGGGCGGTCCTCGCGGGCTCGGCGTGCAGGGCCGCGAACCAGGGCCGGAAGGCCAGCGGGCGCACCCGGTCCCGGAACCGGAAACGGGTGAAGATGACCTCCCACAGGGGGTCGGGTCGGTCGGCGAGGGTGACGCGTGCCAGGTCGTCGGCGGTGAAATGGATCCTTAACGTACCCATTCAGTCCCTTATGCCTTGACTGCGCCTGTCAATCCGTACGACACCACGAGCGCACCAGGCCGTCAACCCGAAATGTGGCTTTTGTCGTGTTTGCGGTCAGACGTAAAGGCTCTTCCCGCCGCCCCTCCGCCTCGACACCATCGATCGCGTCGAAAGGAGGAAACACCCGTGAGAACCCTCCGCACCGCCCGCCGACTGACGGCCGCCGTGGCCGCCGCCTGCGGGCTCCTCCTCACCCTGACGCCGCCGGCGAACGCCGGGCCGCCGCGCGTCGCGGCCGGACCGCCGCCCGCCACGGTCAAGCCGCTGCCGGTGACCGCCGTCGCGCCGATGGGCGCCGCCGCCGCGGCGCGCACCGCGAAGGCCCGCGGCGGCAAGGCCCGCGCCGCCGCGCCCCTCGGCGTGCGCCGGGAGGACCGCGCCGGGACCTTGGCCGCCCGCCGCTTCCACGAGTTGCAGCTCAACCTGTGCAACAGCGGTCACGCGGGCTGCTACGCCGGCGGACAGGCCGTCTACGAGGGCGGCGACCTGATCTACTACCTGGCGCCCGACCTGGTCACGCTGAACGAGATCTGCTCGGCCGACCTGCCCGGCTACCTGCAGCCGTCGCTGGCCGAGGCGTGGCCGGACGACTGGACGTACTCCGTCTTCTACCCGGCGATCGACAAGCAGAGCGGCGGCCCGATCACCTGCACCAACGGCGACAGCTTCGGCAACGCCGTGCTCGGCCGGGTGCCGGCCGCGCTGTGGCAGGGCGTGAACGGCTGGGCGGGGGAGTACACGGCCCAGGACGGCACCAACGAGAAGCGCACGTTCGCCTGCGCGTACGCGATCGGCGACCACCTGTCCTGCGCGACGCACCTCAGCTCCTCCAGCGAGCCGGTCGCGCTGGCGCAGTGCCAGGCGCTGATGTTCAGCGCGGTGCCGGCCATCAGGTCGGCCGAGGGCGTCACCGGCAGGACAGTGGTCGGCGGCGACCTCAACCTGGAGTACGACACCTCGGACCCGGAGAACGCCCAGAACTGCGTGCCGAGCGGCCACATCCGCAAGGGCGACGGGGACGTGCAGCACGTGATCTTCAGCAACGACTTCGCGTTCGTCAGCACCAGCAAGTACGGCCTGACCTACACCGACCACGACGGCTTCCTGGTCCGCCTGACCAAGCCCTGACCGCCCACCCCGTTGAGCGGGGGTGAGCCCGGGACCGCGCCCCGGTGAGGCGCGTCCCGGGCTCCGCTCACCCCTGGCTCTCGACGGCCACCGCGACGGGGGCGGGGCTCTCCGTGGCGACGGGTGCCTGCGCGGCGTCGCTCTCGTGCCGCCCGTGCTGCGGCAGCACGCGCTGCGGCAGCACGTGGCGGAGGGTCCGCCGCCCGGCGTGCCGCGGGCGGGGGCTGGGGGACCGGCGCGTCCGGTGGGACGGGCGCCGGCGCTGAGCATGGGGAAGGCTCGCGGAGCCGGCCTCCGGAACGACGGGTTCCGGGACGACGGGTTCCGGGGTGGAGGCTTCCGGGGTGGAGGCTTCCGGGGTGACGGATGCGAGGGTGCGGGGGCCGGATGCCGGAGCGGGGGAAGAGGGCAGCAGCGTCTCTTCCAGGACCTGCATGAGCATCAGGCCGATCAGGGCCATGATCGGGATGGCCAATGCCACGACGAGGATGATCTTCACCTCCCAGGGGGCGTCGCGTCACGGCCCGCCCTTTGTCGGCGGGGCGTCCCGCGCCCACTACCTCGCACAATCCGTAATAAACGGGACTTTTTATCGACGCTGCTCCACCCGCCCCGAACCGCCCGCGCCTACGGCGTTTCTTCTGCCGTCAGGGGGAATGGGGACAGCCCGTGTCCACGACAAACGAAGGGGGAGCCCCATGGCCGACCAACGCGACGTGATCTCCGTGCTGGTGACCGACCACCGCGAGGTGGAGCAGATGTTCACCGAGCTCGAAGGCATGCGCGGCGCCATCGGCGAACGCCCCAAGCTGCTGGCCGAGAACGTGGTCATCGAGCTGGTCCGCCACTCCGTGGCCGAGGAGGAGCACCTCTACCCGGCCGTGCGGCAACACGTGACCGGCGGCGACAAGATCGCCGACCACGAGATCGCCGAGCACGCCGAGGCCGAGCGGACGATGAAGGACCTGGAGCGGCTGGAGCCCGGCGACGAGGAGTTCTGGCCCACGCTGGACCGGCTGATGACCGAGATCCGGCACCACGTCAGGGAGGAGGAGGACGACCTGTTCCCGCGCCTGCGCGAGGCGTGCAGCCAGGAGGAGCTCGAGGAGCTGGGCGCCAAGGTCGAGCGGGCCAAGAAGACCGCGCCGACGCGCCCGCACCCCTCCGCGCCCGACACCCCGCCCGGCAACAAGCTGCTGGCCCCCGGGACCGGCCTGGTGGACCGGCTGCGCGACGCCCTCACCGGCCGCGGCCGGTCCTGACCTGGTCCGGCGGCCTCCGGGAGCCCGGGCTCACCAGCTCCCGGGCTCCGGGCCGGTGATCGGCTCGGAGCGGCGGCCGTCCGCGCCGACCGGCACCTCGCCGTGCAGCATGACCCGGTGCATGACGCGCGCCTGGCCGAGGTGCTGGGTGTCGGACGGGGCCAGGTGCATGGTGGCGCGGTTGTCCCAGAACGCGACGTCGCCCGGCTGCCACCGGAAGCGCACGGTGTACTCGGGGCGGACGGCCTGCTGGAGCAGCATCTCCAGCAGCGCCCCGCTCTCCAGCCTGGAGACCTCCGCGATCCGCTCGACGTAGTAGCCGTTGACGTACAGCAGCCGCTCGCCCGTCTCCGGGTGCACCCGCACCAGCGGGTGCAGGGTCGCGATCTGGTGGCCGAGCAGGTGCCGGACGTAGGCGTCGTCCTGCGGGCGCGGCTGGTAGCCGACGCCGAGCCGGTGCTCGGCGCGCAGCCCGTCGACGAGGCGCCGCACCGGCTCCGACAGCCCGGCGTAGGCGGCGGCGAGGTTGGCCCACGTGGTGTCGCCCCCGTACGCCGGCACGGTCTCGGCCCGCAGGATCGTCGCGGCCGGCGGGTCGACGCGCGCCCCGTGGTCGCAGTGCCACCCCCGCAGGTACGAGTGCCGCCGCCGCTCCAGCCACTCCTCGCGCTCCATGCCGAACCGGCCGGCCAGCTCCAGCCGGTCGGCCGTGGTCTCCACCTCGGGGAAGCCGGCGGGCGAGGCCGAGCCGCGCCTCCGCAGCACCACCGGCTCGCCGAAGCGGCGGGCCAGCGCCACGTGCGCGGCGTGGTCGAGCCACTGCCCGCGGAAGAAGACCACCTTCCACCGCCACAGGGCCTCGCGGATCGCGGCGACCGTCGCCTCGTCCGGCCCGGCCTTGAGGTCCACGCCGTCGATCTCCGCGCCGATGTGCCCCGCCACCGGCCTGACCCGCACGCCCGTCTCCGTCGTCATCCGGGGGGTATACCCCGCCGCTTTGCCGGAACATGCACCCCTCAGGACAAGGCGCTGGTTTTCCGCCGATCACGGGCCGGGAACGGGACGGCATGCGACCCACGGACGAGGCGAGCCACGAAGGCGGGGGCGGGACCATGCCGAGCAAGGAGCAGGTGCTGCGGCTGCTGGCGCAGGGACACGGCTACGACGAGATCGCCGGGCGGCTGGGCGTCCCGGCCGGGCGGGCGTATCTGATCGCGACCGGCATCCCGGCCGACGGCGGCGACACCGTCACCCGCAAGCAGCGGGAGCGGCCCGGCATGCTGCCCTCGCACGCCCAGCGCCTGGTCAACCCGCGCGAGGTGAACCCGACCGTGCGCGAGGACGTGCACGCCTGGATCCGCAGGCGCGCGTGGAGCGAGCGGGCGGCCACCCCGGCCGCCCCCAGCACCAGTAGCGGCGAGAACAACGGCAAGAGCAACGGCAAGGGCAACGGCAGGCGCCGGGCGAAGGGCGGCCGGTCATGAACCTCCCTGACGGGCTGTCCTCCTGGCCGCTGCTGCGCCAGCTCACCGGCCGGGACCGGCTCGGCCGGGGCGCGGCGGTCCGCTCGGCCCGCACCGACGGCCTGCGGGCCCGTACCGCCGAGGCGGACCGCGTGGTCAAGTCGGTGTGCCCGTACTGCGCGGTCGGCTGCGCGCAGAACGTCTACGTCAAGGACGAGCGGGTCGTGCACATCGAGGGCGACCCCGACTCGCCGGTCAGCCGCGGCCGGCTGTGCCCGAAGGGCGCGGCCACGCTCCAGCTCACCACTGGCGGCAGCCGCCTGCACCGGGTCCTCTACCGGCCGCCGCACGCGGCCGGCTGGCAGGAGCTCGACCTCGGCACCGCCATGGACATGATCGCCGACCGGGTCATCGCCACCCGGCGGGCGAGCTGGGAGTGGGAGAAGGACGGCAGGCGCACCGCCCGCACGATGGGCATCGCCAGCCTCGGCGGCGCCACGCTCGACAACGAGGAGAACTACCTCATCAAGAAGCTGCTGACGGCGCTCGGCGTGGTGCAGATCGAGAACCAGGCCCGGGTGTGCCACAGCTCCACCGTGGTCGGGCTCGGCACGTCGTTCGGGCGGGGCGGCGCGACCACGTTCCTCCAGGACCTCCAGCACTCCGACTGCATCGTCATCCAGGGCTCGAACTTCGCCGAGGCCCACCCGGTGGGCTTCCAGTGGGTGATGGAGGCCAAGGCGCGCGGCGCGGTCGTCATCCACGTGGACCCGCGCTTCACCAGGACCAGCGCGATGGCGGACCTGCACGTGCCGATCCGGGCCGGCTCCGACGTGGCCTTCCTCGGCGGGATCATCAACCACGTCCTGCAGAACGACCTGTACTTCCGCGAGTTCGTGGTCAACTACACCAACGCGGCCACCGTCCTCCGCGAGGACTACCGCGACACCGAGGACCTCGACGGGCTGTTCTCCGGCTTCGACCCGGAGCGGCGGCACTACAGCGGCGAGAGCTGGCAGTACGAGGGCACCACGGCCGCGCCCGCCTCCGGCGATCGCGACGAGGACTACGCCGAGCGGCGCGCCGGCGGCGCCGAGACGCGCGGCGCGATCGGGCACCCCATGGAGGGCGTCCCGCAGCGCGACGAGACGCTGAGCCACCCGCGCTGCGTGCTCCAGGTGCTCAAGCGGCACTTCGCCCGCTACACCCCGGAAATGGTGGAGCGCACCTGCGGCGTCCCGCCCGAGCTGTTCGCGCAGGTCTGCCGGCACCTGACGGAGAACTCCGGGCCCGAGCGCACCGCCGAGTTCGTCTACGCGGTCGGCTGGACGCAGCACAGCGACGGCTCCCAGTTCATCCGCGCCGCCTGCATCCTGCAGCTCCTGCTCGGCAACATGGGCCGCCCCGGCGGCGGCATCCAGGCGCTGCGCGGCCACGCCAGCATCCAGGGCTCCAGCGACATCCCGACGCTGTTCAACCTGCTGCCGGGCTACATCCCGATGCCGCACGCCCACCGGCACGAGACGCTGAACGACTTCCTCGTCGCCGACGCCGCCCACAAGGGCCACTGGGTCAACATGCCCGCCTACCTGATCAGCCTGCTCAAGGCGTGGTGGGGCGCCGAGGCGCGGGCGGACAACGACTTCCGCTTCGACTGGCTGCCCCGCCTGACCGGCAGCCACAGCACGTACGACACCGTGCTGGCCCAGCTCGACGGCACCTGCAAGGGCTACTTCCTGCTCGGCGAGAACCCGGCCGTCGGCTCGGCGAACGCCAGGATGCAGCGCCTCGGCATGGCGAAGCTCGACTGGCTCGTGGTGCGCGACTTCAACCTCATCGAGTCGGCCACCTGGTGGCAGGACGGCCCCGAGACCGAGTCAGGGGAGCTGCGCACCGAGGACATCGGCACCGAGGTGTTCTTCCTGCCCGCCGCCGCCCACACCGAGAAGAACGGCAGCTTCACCAACACCAACCGCATGCTCCAATGGCACCACCAGGCGGTCGAGCCGGCCGGCGACGCCCGCAGCGAGCTGTGGTTCATGTACCACCTGGGCCGGATCATCCGGGAGAAGCTGGCCGGCTCCACCGACCCCATGGACGCGCCGCTGCTCGCCCTCACCTGGGACTACCCGGTCGAGGGCGCCCAGGCCGAGCCGGTCGCCGAGGCCGTCCTCGCCGAGATCAACGGCTGGGACGAGCACGGCGGCCCGCTGCCGGGCTACAGCGCGCTCAAGGCGGACGGCTCCACCTCGTGCGGCTGCTGGATCTACTGCGGCGTCTACCAGGACGGCGTCAACCAGGCCGCCCGCCGCAAGCCCGCCACCGAGCAGAACTGGATCGCCGCCGAATGGGCGTGGGCCTGGCCCGACAACCGGCGCCTGCTCTACAACCGGGCCTCGGCCCGTCCCGACGGCTCCCCGTGGAGCGAGCGCAAGAAGCTCGTCTGGTGGGACGCCGCCGAGGGCCGCTGGACCGGCTACGACGTGCCCGACTTCGAGCCGGACAAGCCGCCCGGCTACCGGCCCGCCCCGGACGCCACCGGCACCGACGCGATCTCCGGCATCGACCCGTTCATCATGCAGGCCGACGGCAAGGGCTGGCTGTTCGCCCCGGCCGGGGTGCTGGACGGCCCGCTGCCCACCCACTACGAGCCGCAGGACTCGCCGGTGCCCAACCCGCTGTACCCGCACCAGCAGCGCAACCCGGCCCGCATGGTCTACCCGCACGAGCACAACCGGGCCAACCCCAGCGGCGGCGAGCCCGGCGCCGGCCTCTACCCGTACGTGGTGACCACCTACCGGCTGACCGAGCACTTCACCGCCGGCGGGATGAGCCGCACCGTGCCGTACCTGGCCGAGCTGCAGCCGGAGATGTTCTGCGAGGTCTCGCCCGAGCTGGCCGCAGAGCGCGGCCTCGTGCACGGCGACTGGGCCACGATCGTCACCGCCCGCAACGTCATCGAGGCGCGGGTGCTGGTCACCCGCCGGATCGCCGCGCTGCACCTGGACGGCCAGGTGGTGCACCAGATCGGGCTGCCGTTCCACTACGGCCCGAACGGCCTGGCCACCGGCGACGCCGCCAACGAGCTGTCGTCCATCACCCTCGACCCGAACTCCCACATCCAGGAGGTCAAGGCGTTCTCCGCCGACATCCGGCCGGGCCGCCGCCCCCGGGGCGCGGGACGCGACGACCTCGTCCGCGACCAGCAACGCCGCGCGGGCGTCACCGACCGCACCGGCATGGAGGTCTGAGCCATGACCGCCGACCCGGCGACCGAGAGCGGCTACGCCGACCACCCCAAGCGGATGGGCTTCTTCACCGACACCAGCATCTGCATCGGCTGCAAGGCGTGCGAGGTGGCCTGCAAGGAGTGGAACGCCGTCCCCGAGGACGGGCTCGCCTTCACCGGCATGTCCTACGACAACACCCAGAGCCTCAGCGCCGACACCTGGCGGCACGTGGCCTTCGTCGAGCAGCCGCGCCCGCTCGGCCACCAGCAGCACGGCTTCGGCGACATGGACTTCCGCTGGCTGATGGCCTCCGACGTGTGCAAGCACTGCACCCACGCGGCCTGCCTCGACGTGTGCCCGACCGGGTCGTTGTTCCGCACCGAGTTCGGGACCGTCGTCGTGCAGGACGACGTGTGCAACGGGTGCGGCTACTGCGTGCCGGCCTGCCCGTACGGGGTGATCGGCAAGCGGGAGAGCACCGGCGTCGCCGCCAAGTGCACCCTGTGCTACGACCGGCTCGGCGTCGGCCAGGAGCCGGCCTGCGCCAAGAGCTGCCCCACCGACTCCATCCAGTTCGGCGAGCTGGACGAGCTGCGCGAGCGCGCCGCGCGGCGGCTGGAGCAGGTGCGGGCCGCGGGGGTGGACTCCGCCCGCCTGTACGGCCACGACCCGGACGACGGCGTCGGCGGCACGGGCGCGTTCTTCCTGCTGCTGGACGAGCCCGAGGTGTACGGGCTGCCGCCGGACCCGGTGGTGACGACGAGGGACCTGCCGTCGATGTGGCGGCAGGCGGGCATCGCCGCGGCCGTGCTGCTGGCCGGCATCGCCGTGGCCACCTGGGGGAGCCGCACGTGAACGAGGACCGGCCCGACGTGGCCCGCTCGGACGTCCAGACCGACGTCCGCATGGACGACGACCCCGCGCTGCGGCCCGAGCGGGAGGCGACGGTCGGCTCGGCCGGCGGGCGCAGGCGGCGCGGCGAGCAGCCGATGGTGCCGCCCGCCGGGTTCCGCTCCTACTACGGCCTGCCGGTGCTGAACGAGCCGACCTGGCACGACCACGACATCGCCGGCTACCTGTTCCTCGGCGGCCTGGCGGGGGCCTCCTCGATCCTGGCCGCGGCGGCCGACCTGACCGGCCGGCCGCGGCTGGCGCGCGCGGGCAAGGCGGGGGCGCTGTGCGCGGTGGGCGGCTCGTTGTACGCCCTCATCCACGACCTGGGCCGGCCGTCCCGGTTCGTGAACATGTTGCGGGTGTTCAAGGTGACCTCGCCGATGAGCGTCGGGACCTGGATCCTCAGCGCGTACGGGCCGCAGGCCGGGCTGGCCGCCGCCACCGCCGTCACGGGCCTGTTCCCGCGGCTCGGCCGGGCCGCGAGCGCCGGGGCGGGCCTGACCGGCGCGGCCGTCGCCACCTACACGGCGGCGCTGATCTCCGACACCGCCGTCCCGCTCTGGCACGGCGGGCACCGCGAGATGCCGCTGCTGTTCGCCGGGTCGGCCATGTCGGCGGCCGGGGGGCTCGGCATGTTCGCCGCGCCGGTCGCCGAGGCGGGCCCGGCCCGCAACGCCGCCCTGCTCGGCACCGCCGTCGAGGTCGCCGCCGCCAAGGCCATGGAACGCCGGCTCGGCCCCGTCGTCGCCGAGCCGCTCAGGCAGGGCAAGGGCCGGCTGGCGCGGCTGGGCGAGGGCCTGTCGGTGGCGGGGGCGCTGCTCGGCGCGACCGCGGGCCGCCGCAGCCGCGCCGCCGCCGTCGTCGCCGGGGCGGCCCTGCTGGCGGGCTCCGCCTGCACCCGGTTCGGGATCTTCCACGCGGGCGTGGCCTCGGCCGGCGACCCGAGGTACACGGTGGAGCCGCAGCGTGCGCGCCTGTCCGCGGAGCGGCGAGCCTGAGAGCGCGGCGCGGGGGCAGGTACGAGCGCCATGGACGTCCTCACCCTCCTCGCCGTCGTCGCCCTGCTCGCCGGGGTCCTGGTCGCGCTCACCCAGAAGGTGTGGCCGGTGGCGCTGCTCTGCCTCGGCCTGCTCTTCTCCGTCCTGGCCGACGCCGGCCTCATCGTGCGTTGACCGCCCGCGGTCACGCGTCCGGCCGGGGGCGGCGCCTGCGGCGGCCGAACGCGCGGCGGGCGAGGTGCAGCGCGATCACGGCCAGCAGGAAGCGCTCCATCAGCTTGCCCAGCAGCCGCCACGGCCCCCTGTCCGGGACGTCGGGGGGCCTCGCGGCGGGCTGACCGCCCGGGTGCCGGGACTTGCTCATCGTCTGCTCCCTCCGTCCTGTTTCCGCAGGTTAAGCCGATCGTCCCGATCTGCTCGGCCGCCACGCCAGCCACCTGCGGAAACTTGTCCCCGCTTGCCCGAGACGCGATCATGGAGCCGCCTCCCCCCGCCGATCCGTCACGGGAGGAAGCCGTTGCCTGCGAGCCGAATCGAGCGGACGTGACCGGCGCCCTCGGCAGCGCCGCCGTGAGCGTCCTCGGCACCGCCGCCCTGTGGTCCGGGCTGGCGGCCTCGCTGATCTCCGCCCTCGCCTGGGCGCGGGCCCGTCCCGCGCGGGCCGCCGTCGCCGTGCGGGCCGGCCGGGCCGCGCTCGGCTGCGCCGCGCTGGCCTTCGCGCTGCTGGAGGCGGCGCTGCTCGGGCGGCACTTCGGGATCGCGTACGTGGCCCGGCACGGCGGGCGGGACGTGCCGCTGTACTCCACGGTGACGAGCCTGTGGTCGGCGCCCGAAGGCGCGATGCTGCTCTGGCTGCTGGCCCTCACCGGGGTGGCCGCCGTCGCGGGCCGCCGCCACCGGCCCGCCGACCGGCTCCAGCCGGCCGCCCTGACGACGGTCATGCTGGCGTGCGCCGCGTTCTTCGCCCTCACCGCGCTGGCCGCCGACCCGTTCGCCCTGACCGGGGGCCCGGCCGGCGGCCCGCCGGGCGCCACGGCCGACGGGCCGGGGCCCGACCCGCTGCTGCGCGGCAACCCGCTGATGGGGGTGCTCGCGCCGCTCCTCCACACCGGCTTCGCGGCGCTCGCCGTGCCGTTCGGGTACGCCGTGGCCTGCCTCGTCACCGGCCGCGCCGAGACCGGGCGCATCCGGCGGTGGACACTGGCCGCCTGGGTGCCGCTGACCGCCGGGATCGTGCTCGGCGCGTGGTGGTCGTACGAGGTGCTGGGCTGGGGCGGCTCCTGGGAGTGGGACCCGGTGCGGAACGCGTCCCTGCTGCCGTGGCTGCTGGCCACCGCGCTGCCGCACGCCGCGCCGTCCCGGCCGCTGCGGGGATGGGCGGTGCCGCTGGCGCTGTCGGCGTTCCCGCTGGTGCTCGTCGGGACGTTCCTGGCCGGCGGCGGGGCGGCGGCCGGGGCGCATCCCCTCGCCGGCCCGGCCGCCGGGACCGCCCTGCTGGGGCTGCCGGCGGCGGCGCTCGCCGGGGCCGGCGCGCTGCTCGCCCGGCGCGCCCGCGGGCCCCGCCCGCCGGGTCGTCCCGGCCCGCTGCTGCCGCTGTGCGGCGCGCTGGTCGCCGTGCCGGCCGGGACGCTGCTGCTCGGCACCCTGTTCCCGCTGGTGGCGGAGCTGCTGCGGAGGAGCGGGCGCCGGTGGGGCCGCCGTACGTGGAGCGCGCGGTCGTCCCGGGCTGCTGGCGCTGCTCGCGCTGATGGGCGCCGCCTCCCTCGCGCCGCGCCGCCCGTTCCGGCCGGCCCGCTCCCGGCACGGGACGGCCGGCGGCGCGCCGCGCTGGCCGGTCGGGGTGGGGGCGCTCACCGTCGCCGGCCTCGGGTTCACCGGGCGGCATCCCGTCCTGGCGCTGGTCGCGTTCGGGGTGGCGGCGTTCGCGCTGGCCGCGATCGCCGGGCGGCTGCTCGGCCGGGGCGGCGAGCCCCTGGGGGCGCGGCGCGCGGGCGTGCTCGTGGCCCACGCCGGGATCGCCCTGGCCGCCGTCGCGGTCGCCGCCTCCTCCTCGTACGGGGAGGAGGTCCAGGGGCGGGTGTGGACCGGCGGGTCGCTGCAGGCGGGCGGTTACACGCTGCGGCTCGAAGCCGTGGAGCGCGCGGCCGCGGACGGGGCGGCGACGGCGACCGCCGTGGTCAGCCTCGCGCGCGACGGCGCGGTCGTGGACGTCCTGCGCCCGTCACTGGTCTCCTACCCGGCGCGCGGCGGCCGGCCGGTCGCCCGGCCCGCGCTGCGCGGCGAGCCGCTGCGCGACGTGTACGTGAGCGTGACGGAGGCCGACCCGGACGGGCGGGCGGCGCTGCTGCGGGTGGCGGTGAACCCGCTCATGAGCCTGCTTTGGGCGAGCGGCGCGATCATCGGCTGGGCGGCCTCGCCCTGCTCGCCGGGCGCGGCCGGCCGCGCACCCCGCCGCCCGGGCGGCGTCCGTGCCCCGCCCCGGCGGGCGGCCGCCGCCTGACCCGCGCGGGCCTGACCCGCGCGGGCCGGTCGGATGGGCCGGTTAGGGCGGGCCGGTCGGGCCGGTCGGTCGGGCCGGTCGGGGCGGGGTCAGGCGCAGGACGTCCTGGCCTCGCCCGAGCCGGTCGCCACGGACGCGGCCGCCGCGACGTCGTCGGCCGCGTGGAAGCGCCGGTCCAGCCCCGTCACGCGCAGCAGCCGGGCCACCCGGGGCCGCAGCCCGCTGAGCACCAGCCGCCCGCCCGCGGCCTCCACCGCGTTCGCGGCCTGGATCAGCGCGTTGAGCCCGGAGGAGTCGCAGAACTCGACTCCGCCGAGGTCGGCCACCACGAGCGGCGGCCGGCCGCCGCTCGTGGCCTCCGACAGGCCGCGGCGGAACTCGGCGGCCGAGGCCAGGTCCAGGTCGCCTGTCGCGCTCAGCACGGCGACGCCGTCCTGCTGGGTGACGATCCAGGAGAAACCGTATTCGCCCGCGTCCGGGTGCGTCATGACGCTCCTCCGTCTCTCGCCGTGGCCGGCCGCCGCGCGGGTGCGCGGCAGCCGTACCCTTCATCATTGCACGATGCAATAAGGTCATCGGGGACGAACGCGGTGGATCGCTAGAGCTTCGTGCGCGCCAGCTCGGTCAGCGCCGCCTCCAGCGTGGGCCGGATCTCGGCCCCGTCCAGCGGCCCGGCCGACTCCGGCCAGCCGGTGACCAGCAGCCGCCCGCCCGCCTCGCGGGCGTGCCGGCCGGCGCTCGCGATGAGGACCAGGCCGTCGGCGTCGAACGCGCCGGCCCTGGTGGCGTCCAGGACGACGAACGGGGGGTCGCGGCGGGCCAGCGCCGTCGCGAGCCCCTGCCGCAGCAGCGTCGCGCCCGGCCCCGCCATGGTCCCGGCCAGGTCGAGGACGACGATCGTGCCGCACAACCACGGCCGCACCCGGGCGGGCGTCTCCCTGGCGGGTTCGGGTGTCATGTCGTGATCCTCTGCGGGGCGCGACGAAGCGATGCCGACCAGGCTTCCCGGCTCACCCAGGGCTACGGTAGCAGACCATTGCCTGGTGCAAGGATGTCCTCGGCCCCGTTGACAGCCCCGCGCGGCGGGAGCAGGCTCCAGGACGTGATCGAGGTCCGCCGCGCCACGCCCGGCGACGCCGGGGCCCTGCTCGGCCTCCAGCTCCGGCTGGACCGCGAGTCGGCGTTCATGCTGCTGGAGCCGGGCGAGCGCGACCCGTCGGCGGGGCGCGGCCTCGGCCGGCGGCTGCTGGAGCGGGCCGTGACCGAGGCGCGGCAGGCCGGCCTGGCCCGGCTGGAGCTCACCGTCATGTGCCACAACCGCCCGGCGCTCGGGCTCTACCTGGCGTGCGGCTTCCAGGTCGAGGGGCTGCGCAGGTCCGCGCTGGAGGTCGGCGGGCGGCGGGTGGACGAGTACTACATGGGCCTGCTCCTGGAGTAGGGCCGCGCCTCAGCGCTGGGTCAGCTCCGCGGGCGGCTGCTCGCGGCCGGTCCCGGCGGCGGCCGGGGCGCGGCGGCGGGCGGCCCGCAGGCGGCGGGCCGGCGCCCGGGCCGCCAGTGCGGCCCCGAGGCCCAGCCCCGCCAGCCCCGCCAGGAGCAGCGTCGGGCCCCACGGCCAGGCGCTGCCGGTCACCCGTACGTCCGACAGCGGGTACTCCAGCGTCTTCGCCGTCCACCGGGCCGTCTGCAGGTCGTAGGTGGCCGCGACGTCCAGCATCACCGCGTCGAACGGGAACCCCTCGCGGGCGTGCAGGTACTCCGGCCGCAGCCCGCCGGTGGCCGGCGAGGGCGCGGTGCCCAGCACGTGCCGCCGGGCCGCGTCCGCGCCGGGCACCAGCAGCCGGTCCAGGCCGCCCGCGGCGGCGGCGAGCGTGGCGCGCGGCACGAAGGTCAGCCCGTGCCGCGACCGGACCGGCCCGTCGCCGAGCGCCACCGTCCTGCTCGTCATCGACTCCTCGGTGTAGGAGACGAACACCGAGGCCAGCTCCAGCTCGCCGACCCCGTCGACCAGCGGCACGCCGAGCCGCGCGGGCCCGGTCTGGTAGGAGGAGTTCAGCGCCACGACCACGTCCCGCGGCTCCAGGGCGTGCTCCGGCAGCGGCGCGGGGACGCCGGGGGAGTAGTGGCGCCAGTGCGCCCGCGTGGCGGCCAGGCGGGCGGCGTCCTCGCCCGCCAGGCGCTCGACCAGGCGCAGCGCGCCGTCGACGCCGGACAGCACGCCGGCCGTGGTGAGCACGTTCCCGTCGTCCACGTAGCGGTGGCCGGCGGTCCAGCCGACCTGCGGGAAGTCCTTGCGGAGGCCGCCGAGCCGCCACCAGTGCGAGGTCGCCGGCCGGCCGTCCAGCAGGCCGGTCGTGGCGAGCATGCGCGCGCCGTTGCACACGCTGACCGTCACCGCCCCGGCCGCGGACTGGCGGCGCAGCCAGGAGACGATCCGCGCCGACTCGGCCGGCTCGGGCGGCTGCACGGCGGGGATCACGACGGCGTCCAGCCGGTCGCCGTGCCCGGCCAGCAGCCGGTCCAGCTCGTCGAAGGTGAGGTCGGGCACGACGTCCAGGCCGCCGGTCAGCGGCGCGAGCCCGGGGCCGGCCGCGACGAGGTAGGCGTTGACCGCGCCGGTGCTCTCCAGCACCTCGAACGGGCCGAGCAGGTCCGCCACGTTGGTGCCCCGGCCGCCCAGCAGCAGGGCGACGGTCGGCCTGGCCGGGTCGTAGGAGGAGGAACGCGTGGAGGGCGGCACGGCCGGCGCGTCGGCGCGCACGGTGTAGAGGTCGCGGAACCTGCCGACCGTGCTGACCGCCGACACCGCGCCCGGCACCAGCAGCGTGGCCAGCACCAGCGCCGCCACCTTGACCACCCTGGCCGGGACGCGGACCCGGACGGGGTGCCCCGTGTACTCCGCGCGCCGCCGCAGCATGACCACCGCCATGAGGACGAACATCAGCGCGTGCCCCGCCCCGGACACCACCGCCCCCGGCAGCACGCCCAGCCAGTACGGCACCAGCAGCACCAGGAACGGCGCCACCATCGCCGCCGCCATCTCGGCGATCGCCGGCCACCCGTGGCGGCGCACCCGCATCCACACCGCCATTCCGGCGGCCATGTCGGCGGCCATGGTCAGGGTGCGCACGTCGAGCCTGGCCACCGCGTCCGGCAGGGCCGCCGACCACAGCGGGCCCAGCAGCGCCATGCCGAGGAGCATCGCGACGGCCATCTCAGCGTAATGCCACAGGAAACGGCCGATCTGCCGCAGGGACTCGTTCACCGCTGGCTCCTGACATCGAGGGGGCGTGCTGTCGTCAACGCCAAAAACCTAGAAACAGGCGGCGGATCAGTGAAGCCGCCGGTCCCGCGCAGGTCCGGATCCGTGGGACGCCCGTCCTTTCCGCTGGGGCGGCCCGTTTCCCGTGGGGCCGGTGGGGCAGAGGGCATCGGTGGACGAAGACGTGGTGACGGTGACGCCCTGCGCGGACGGCCCGCTGCTGATCAGGGGGACCTTCGAACTGCTGACCCAGGACGGGGAGCCGATCGACCCCGGCCGGACCACCGTGGCGCTGTGCCGGTGCGGGGGCTCCTCGGCCAAGCCGTTCTGCGACGGCTCGCACAAGGCGATCGGTTTTCAGGCCTCCAGCGAGCCCGACCCGCCGCCCGGGACCTGACGGCCCGCCGCGCGGGCGGCCGCTCCGAGCCGCCATGCCTGGTGCGCGGCCACCTTGAGCCGCCGGGCCGAGTGCGCGGCCACCTTGAGCCGCCGCCCGGCGTACGGGACCCCGCCGCGCAGCGCGGCGGCGACCGCGAGCCAGCTGCACGTGGCCCGCTCCAGGACCCACAGCGGGGCGAACAGAGAGGTGTCCCACGGGAACACCCGGCGGCCGCCCGCCCGCCGCCGCCCGGCCTCGGCCAGCGCGGTCACCGCGGCCGCCCCGGCCACCACCAGCCCCGGCCTGCGCCGCAGCAGCGCCGCGGCGACGGCGGGCAGCACGGACAGGAACAGCGCCAGCCGGGCCGGCTGCGCCAGGTCGTCGTAGGCCTGGCGGACCCGCTGCGACCAGAAGCGGGACGCCTCCGGCGGCAGGCGGCGCACGTACAGGCCGGGCGGGGCCACCTCGGTGCCGCCGTGCGCGCGGACGGTGCGGATCAGCTCCAGGTTCTCGAACAGCACGTCGCCGTCGTAGCCGCCCATCCGCTCGAAGAACGAGCGGCGCACGCCGAACGTGCCGGGGTAGTCGGCGCCGAGGCCGCGGTTGAGCAGGCTGCGGGCGGTGTCCCAGCGGGCGTGCCAGGGCAGCGGGGAGAAGTGGTTCTGCGGCCGTACCAGGTCGGCGCGGGCGAGCAGGCGGCGGACGGCGGCCAGCTCCTCCGGCCCGTAGCGGACGTCGTCGTCGGCGATCACCACGTGCTCGGCGCGGGCCAGCCGCATCCCGGTCAGCACCCCGGCGACCTTGCCGTTGGCGCAGGCCGCGTCCGGGTCGGGCGGCACGTGCACGGCCAGGCCGCGCCAGCGGCGGGCGTGGCGGGCGAACAGGGCGGGCGGGCTGCCGTCCACGACGACGATCCGGGCGTGGCGGGACAGGCGGCGCAGGTACCCGGTCAGCTCGTCCAGGGCGCGGTCGTCCGTGTCGTCGTACCAGCGCAGCGGCAGGACGTAGTCCAGCTCGGGGGGCCGGTCCATCAGGCGCCCCCGGGCAGGCGGTACACGCTCACGTGGGCGCGGCTGTCGTCGGTGAACGGCGTGCCCGCCCAGTCGGCCCAGCGGTGCTCGCGCTCCAGGCCGGCCAGCCGGCCCATCAGGTCGAGCTCGGCGGGCCAGGCGTAGCGGTGGTTGGCGGGCAGCAGGCGCGGCCCCTCGCCGGTCAGCCGGATCTTGGTCGTGTACATCATCTGCTCGGCGGGGGCGAGGAGAGCGGCCTCGGCGGTGACCACGTCCTCCGAGAGCGCCAGCAGCCGCAGCGCGGCCCGGTCGCGGAACGCGCCCGGGTCCGGCACCCACGCCTCCACCACGAACCGGCCACCGGGCCGCAGATGCGCGGCGGCGTTGGCGAAGCAGCGCACCTGCGCGTCCTGCGACGGCAGCGCGAAGACGGTGTTGAAGGCCAGCACGACCAGCGCGAACGCCTCCCCGGCCCGGACCTCGGCGAAGTCGCCCACCGTCACCGGGACGCGGTCGCCGCCCGGTTTGGCGCGCAGCGCCGCCACCATGTCCGGCGAGCCGTCCACGCCCGCCACGGCGAGGCCCCGCTCGGCCAGCGGCAGCGCCAGCCGTCCCGTGCCGATGCCGAACTCCAGCACCGGGCCGCCCTCGGCCAGCCGGGCGAGGCAGGCCACGGCCGTGTCCGTGGGCAGGCCGCGTACCGTCTCGTCGTAGATGTCGGCGATGTGCCTGCCGTACGAAGAGGCGTCGAACTCCGCCATCGGCCACCCCCGTCTCCGCCGCGGCGTCCTGGCGATACGGAATGCCCAGGCAGAAAACGCCCAAACGGGTATGATCTCGTGGGTGATCTCGCTGCGCCCCCTGGAGCCCGCCGACGCCGCCGTGGTCGCCTCCTGGATCGACGGTCTCGACGCGCTCGTCCTGTGGTCCGGGAAAGCCGGCTTCACCTGGCCGTTCGACGCCGGGCAGCTCCTCGCCTTCCGCGCCGCCGACCCCGCGCGCCGCCTGCTCGTCGCCGACGGGCCCGGCGGGCGGCCGATCGGCCACGTCATGCTGCGTCCCGACGCCGCGCCCGGGGCGGTCCGGCTCGGCCTCGTGCTCGTCGCGCCCGAGGCCAGGGGGCGCGGGCACGGCGAGGCGCTGGTGCGCGCCGCCCTCGGCGCCGCCTTCGCCGACCCGGGCGCCGCCCGCGTCACGCTCGGCGTGTACGCCCACAACCACGGGGCCAGGCGGCTGTACGAACGGCTCGGCTTCCGCGAGGAGGCCGTCCACGCCGACTCCGTCGAGGTGGGGGAGCGGCGCTGGACGTCGGTCACCATGGTGCTGCCCCGGCCGCGCTGACTGCCCGCCGTCTCTGTTGTCGGAACGTTACGGACTGACGTGCGGCGTCCCGGGCCGCTGGCCGCGGTCGTTGTGACCTGCGCGTTCTCCGGTCGTGCCGGGCGAGCGGGAGTGCGCTGCCCGCCACGCTGCCCGCCACGCCCGCCCGGGCCGCCACGACGGACGCCGCGCGGCGGCGTTACCCGGCGAACTGGCCGGAGCCCGAGCCGTACGGCCTCGCCGACACCCGCCTGGACCTGTGGCCGCGCGAGGACAACTCCTTCGTCCTCCCGCTCGAACTGCGCCCCCGCGACCAGGAGCTGGGCCGGGTCTGGATGCGCGACACCTACGTCAACTGCTTCGTGGTCGGGGGCCGCCCGGTCTACGTCGCCACCGGCACCACCCGCGTGCCCGGCCTGAACGCCGCCGCCCCCTGGAACGACGGCATCTTCGTGTGGGTGGCGCCGTCCCTGCGCGGCCCGTGGCGGCTCGCGGACACCACCCGCATCAGGCCCGGCGCCGAGAAGGGCAAGGTGTGGTCGCCGGAGTTCGCCGGCGAGAACCGGCCCGGCCGCACCGTCGTCGCGCCGTGGCAGGAGCACTGGACCGACGACCGCTTCGGCAGGCGCGGCAACGCCTGGGCGCCCGAGGTGCACCACTTCCGGGGCCGCTGGTACATCGTGGCCTGCATGGGCGACCACTCCCGCAAGGTCGGCTCGTTCCTGCGTTCATCGGCGGGCCCGCCTTCATCGAGCCCGGCGCCTACCACCACATCGACGGCAGCATGTACACCGAGGGCGACGACGCCTGGCTGGTGCTGCACAACAACCTGTACGCCCGGTTCCGGGACGACATGGAGGACATCGTCCCCACGACCGGCCTGCCCGCCTTCCAGCAGACGCCGTACACGCCGGAGCCGTACCTCGAAGGCGCGTACGTCTTCAAGCACGAGGGCAGGTACTACCTCATGCACGCCGCCTGGGACCGCACCTCCGTCGCGGCCGACGGCGCCACCCGCCACGCCTACGACCCGGCGGGCGCCGGCCGCGCCCAGTACCAGTACGACGCGGTGGTCGCCGTCTCCGACCGCTTCGAGGGCCCCTACTCGCGGCGCTGGACGATGGGGGTCGGCGCGGGCCACAACAACCTCTTCCGCGACCGCGGCGGACAGCTCTGGGCCACGTTCTTCCGCAACCCCAACGTCGGCTACTGGGCCGACCCGTCCCGCGTCGCCGACGCGGCGGTGGCGGGCGTCGTCAAGGTCGAGTGGACGGGCCCGGAAGGCGACCGCCTGTACGTCCAGCGCCGCCCCAACGGCTGACCACCCCGGCCCGGCCGCGCGGGGCGGGGGTCAGGGGGTGGCGACCTCCAGGTCGCCGGAGTCGCTGCGGAGCCGGATCCGGCGCTGCGCCGACGCGCTGGTGGCGGCCGTGATCTTCTTCTCGCCGGAGTCGGTCTCGGCCCGCACGTCGTACGGGCCGCCGGGCACGCGGACGACGGTCCGGCCGGAGTCGGATTCGGTGGTGACGGCGTCAGGAGGGCCGGTGAAGGCGAGCGTGACGTCCCCCGAGTCGGTCGTGGCCGTGACCCGGCCGCCGGCCAGCCCGTCCGCGCCGATCGCCCCCGAGTCGGTGCGGGCCCGCAGCTCCCCGGACAGGCCCGTCAGCTTGAGGTCGCCGGAGTCGGAGCTGACCTCGACGCGCAGCCCCTTGGGCACCTCGACGCGGTAGCCCACCTCGCACTCGACGCCGACCGTGCCGAACCCGAACGTCGTCGGGCAGTCGAATTTCAGCTCCAGCGTGCCGTCCCGCACCTCGTGACTGGTCGCCGGCTTGTTCTTGCGCCAGCTCAGCCGCTCGGTCACCGCGATGGTCCGGCGGTCGGAGCCGATCACCTCGACCTCGCCCTCGTCGGCGGTCACCCGCAGCGCCGTCACGGCATCCGGCACCTCGTAGGCGCCGGTGGAGTGGTTCGTCTCGCCGGTCAGGCCGCACCCCGTCGCCATCCCGAGGCACGGCAGGGCCAGCACGCCCGCGATGACGGTGATCCTCTTCATGGTCATGACGCTCGATTCTGGCTCAACGGACCGGACGATCCCGACCTTAGGGTCGGATCGCCGGCGCGGCACTGCCGCCGTCACCCCGATGCGTGGTAGGGCCAGCCCTACCACGCCCCAGATCGTTGCATAGGTCGATAGCATGCGTGTGCAAGCGAAGAAAGGGATCCGCCATGCCGACCATCTGGGCCGCCCACCTCAACGGCCGCCCGGCGACCGCCGGCGACCTCGCGCCGCTCGCCTTCGCCGGCTACGCCCACTTCACCGCCATGCAGGTCCGCGACGGCCGGGTGCGCGGCCTCGACCTGCACCTGGAACGGCTGCGCGCCGCCTCGGCCGAGCTGTTCGGCCGCACGCTGTCCGACGAGCGGGTGCGGTCCTTCCTGCGCGCCGCCGTCGCGGCCGGCCCGCCCGACCTGTCGCTGACGGCCCACGTGTACGCGCCCGGGTTCGCCGCCGCCGGCGCCGAGCCGGATGTCCTGGTGCGCACCGGACCGGCCGCCACTCCTCCCGAGGGCCCGCTGGCGCTCGCGGCCGCCGCGCACGAGCGGTTCCTCCCGCACGTCAAGCAGGCCGGCGAGGCGGCCAAGACCTACCACCTGCGCCGCGCGGCGGCCGAGGGCCTCGACGACGCCGCGTTCGTCGACCGGCGGGGCCGGCTCAGCGAGGCCACCATCTGGAACCTCGCCTTCTGGGACGGCTCGGCTGTCGTGTGGCCGGTGGCCGCGCGGCTGGGCGGCGTCACCATGGGAGTCGTCCGCCGCCGGCTGGCCGCGCTCGGCGTCCCGCAGCTCGACCGCGAGGTCACCCTCGACGACCTGCCCGGCCTGGCCGGCGCCGTGGTCATGAACTCCTGGACGCCCGCAGTCCCCGTGCACCGGATCGGGGCCGCCGACTTGCCCCCGGCCCCGTCGTTCGTGAAGCTGTTGCACCGGGCCTACCAGGACGAACCGCCCGTCAGCCCCTGAGCCGCCCGGCCGCCGGGCCGGCGATGAGTTCCGGCGGCCCGGCCGGTCCATACAGGGGAAGCGACGAAGGAGCGAAAAATGCGAGAGTTCAAGACCCACACCCTCGAGGTGCCCGGCGCGGTCCTCCACTACGAGGTGCGCGAGGCCGCCGAGCCCTCGGGCCGGCCCGTGCTGCTGCTGATCGGCTCGCCCATGGGGGCGGCCGGGTTCGTCGCGCTGGCCGAGCGCCTGCCGGAGCGCACGATCGTCACCTACGACCCGCGCGGCGTGGGCGAGAGCCGCAAGACCGGCGAGCCGGGTGAGGAGTCCACGCCCGAGCAGCACGCCGACGACCTGCACCGGCTGATCGCCGAGGCCGGCGGCGGGCCGGTGGACGTCTTCGCCAGCAGCGGCGGCGCGGTCAACGCGCTGGTGCTGGTGGCCCGGCACCCGGAGCAGGTGCGCACGCTCGTCGCGCACGAGCCGCCCGCCGCCCAGGTGCTGCCGGACCGCGAGCAGGCGCTGGCCGCGATCCAGGGCATCAGCAGGACGTACCGGCAGGACGGGCTCGGCCCGGCGATGGCGCAGTTCATCACGATCGTCGGCCTGAAGGGCGACATCCCGGCCGACTTCGCCGACCGCCCGGCCCCCGACCCGGCCATGTTCGGCCTGCCGGCCGAGGACGACGGCTCCCGCGACGACGCGCTGCTCGGGCAGAACCTCATCTCCTGCACCCACCACGAGCACGACTTCGACGCGCTGCGCGCCGCGTCCACCCGGATCGTGATCGGCGTCGGCGCCGAGTCGGCGGGCGAGATGGCGCACCGCGGCGGCGTGGCGGTCGCGGGCCGGCTCGGCGTCGAGCCCGTCACCTTCCCCAGCAACCACGGCGGGTTCCTGGACGACACGTTCGGCATGCCGGGCGACCCCGACGGCTTCGCGGCGCGGCTGCGCGAGGTGCTGGAGGGCTGAGCGCCCGCTCCGGGGCCGGCGTTCCCGGCCCCGGGAGCCGGGCTCAGGACGGCCACATGACGTGCTGGGCCCACACCGACTCCAGACCCGCCACCAGCGTGGTCCCGGTGTACCACCAGACGGCGGCCACGGCCGCGGTCAGCAGGCAGGAGGCGGCGACCGCCCCCGCGCCGCGCGCCCGGCCGGGCGCGAGCACCCACCAGACCACCGCGAGCACGGTCACCGCCAGCGCGAACGAGACCGCCGTCAGGGCGTCGCCCTGGTGGGCGTGCGCGAGGACCGTCGCCGGCAGGTCCTTCCCGGCCCGCGCGGCGGACGCCCGCAGCGCCTCGTAGAGGGTGGAGCCCGCCTCCTCGGCCCAGACCGCGAGCGCCACGTTGAGCACGCCGGCCGCGACGAGGGGGAGGCGCAGGGCGCGCCGGATCCCCGGACGCCAGGCGTAGCCGAGCGCCAGCAGGGCCGTGAGCGGGGCGGTGATGACCACCAGATGAGCGGCGATTACGTGGACGGGCATGTCCGTCACCTGCTTCTCGTGAGCTTCCCTGCCATCGTCCCGCCGCTGTCACCTTCTGTCAATGTGGCAGATACTGCCATCATGGCAGGACGTGATAGCCTGCTGTGATGGCGCTGACCCTCCGTGAGCGCAACCGCCTCGCCGCGGTGCACCACATCATCACCACCGCGATGGACCTCTTCGACGAGCACGGCTACGCCGAGGTCACGGTCGAGCGGATCGCCGCGGCCGCCGGCGTCTCGCCGCGCACCTTCTACCGCTACTTCGGCACCAAGGAGGGCCTGTTCACCACCGACCCGCACACGGCGGTCGGCGGCGACGGGCTGAAGCCGCACCTCGACCCCGCCGACCTGCCCGGCACGATGCGCCGCCTGGTCGCCGCCATCGCCGGCCCGCCGCCCCAGGACGGGGTGCCCCGGTCGGAGCCGTGGCGCGGCATGCGGTACGTGCTGGAGGAGCCCGCGGTGCGGGCCGCCGTCCACGCCGGGCTGGACGAGGGCAGCCGCCGCCTCACCGACCTGCTGACCGCCGCCGGCGTGCCGCCCGTCCGCGCCCGGGTCACCGCCCGCGCGTACTGGTTCGGGGTCTACTTCGGCTCGCTGGAGCAGTGGCACCTCGACGGGCGGGTGCGCCCGCTGCTCTCCTACGTCGAGGAGGCGCTGGCCGTGCTCGGCGGCTCCTGAGCGGCCCACCCGCCGGCGGCCGGGTCGGGGGCGGCGCCGCGGGTGACGGCGCGGAACGTCGCCGGCGTCATCCCCGTGCGCCGCCGGAAGAACGCCCCGAACGCCGTCGGGTGCGCGAACCCCACCCGGTCGCCCACCGCCGACGCCGGCAGGTCGGTGTGCACCAGCAGCCGCTTGGCCTCCAGCAGCACCCGGTCGTCGATGAGGCGCTTGGCTCCGCGCCCGGCCACCGCGTGCGCCGCGCGGGTCAGGGTGCGCACGCTGTAGCCGAGCCGGGCCGCGTAGTCCGCCACCTTGTGGGTGCGGGCGAAGTCGCGCTCCACCGCCTCCTGCAGCCGCAGGAACGCCTCGTTGCCCGCGCTCTCCCCGGCCGTCCCGCCCCGCAGGTGCGCCAGGCGCAGCAGCAGGACCGACAGCAGGTGGCGCATCACCTCGATGTGCGCCTCCAGCGGCAGGTCCGCGAGCCGGGCATACTCGCCGCGCAGCAGCTCCAGCACCTGCTCCACGGCCGTGCGCTGGGCGCCCGCCGGGGTCAGCGGCGCGCGGCGGACCCGCCGGTCCACGCCGGCCGCCGCGCCCGACACGCGGTCGAGGAAGCCCGTGGGGAAGAGGATCACCGTGGCCTCGGCCGCGGACAGGTCGCCGAGGTACTGGTGGACCTGCCCCGGCCGGACCCAGAACCAGCTCCCCGGCCCCACCTCGTGCACGCTCCAGCCGGCCGCGCACCGCACCGTGCCCGCGTGCACCGCGATCAGCTCGTGGAAGCCGAGCCGCCGCGGCGCGTACGGGTCGGCGCCCTGCGCGCGGCGGCGCGCGGCGAGCCGCGGCAGGTCCAGCACCTCGACGCCGGGCGGCGCGCCCGGCGCGGGCCGGTAGGGCAGCTCCGGCACGTCGTCCCGCCGGTGACCGTTTTTCTTCATGGTGTGTCGCCAAGTGTACGGCTTGCCCGGCTTCGCCTGGGGCTACCGTGTGACGTGGCGGAGCCAGCGTGACCGAAAACCGTGAGACAGCGTCGTCGTGCCGCCTGACCAGCCCCTTTCCCCGGACGTCCGGAGGTCCACGTGACGATCGAGTACGCCACCCGGTACCGCGCCCGCTCGCACCTGCCCGCCGAGCCCGGCGTCCCGTACTTCGTCGAGAAGGGCATGGGCGACCGCGCCCACCTGTTCGGCGACCTGTTCACCGTCTACGCGGGCGGCGAGCAGACCGAGAACACCTTCAACTTCTTCACCTGCCAGGGCCCCAAGGGCGAGACCATCCCCGCCCACGCCCACCCCGGCACCTACGAGGTCTTCTACGTCACCCAGGGCGCCGTGCGGGTCTTCGTCGAGGACCTGCGGGGCGAGCAGAGCGAGCGGCTGCTGACGGCCGGCGACTTCGGCTTCGTCCCGAAGGGCTGCCCGCACGCCTACCGCATCGAGCGCCACGACAGCCTGATCGTCGGCGTCGCGGCCGGGCCCGGCGGCACGTTCGAGCGCTTCTTCGAGTCGCTGGGCGCGCCCACCGACGCGCTCGGCCTGCCCAAGGAGCCGGTCGTGCCCGAGCCCGCCGCGTTCGGCACCGTGCCGCAGCGGTACGACGTGCGCTTCCTGCCCGGCCACCAGTGGCACACGAGCCCCTGACCCGCCGTCCTGGACCCGCCGTCCCGGACCCGCCCGCCCCGCACCCGTGAGGACCAGCACGATGACGACCCTGCCGGAGCTGACCGCGCCCCCGGACCCGGCCGCCCTGCCGCTGCCCGCCCCCGCCCACCCGGACGGCCCCGGCGCGCGGCTGCTGCGCGGCGCCGTGTACGCCCTCCGCGACGGCACCCGCCCCCTGGAGCTCGACCTGTGGCTGCCCGCGGGCGCGGCGGGACCCGCCCCGCTGGTGGTGTTCCTGCACGGCGGCGGCTGGCGCAGGGGCCTGCGCGGCGACTTCGGCCCCCGCTTCCGGCACTGGCGTCCGGGGCCGCCCGCCCTGCTGGCCGGGGCCGGGTTCGCCGTGGCCTGCCCCGCCTACCGGCTGTCCGGCGAGGCCCCGTACCCCGCCCAGCTCGACGACGTGCGCGCCGCGCTCGGCTGGCTGCGCGCCCGCGCCGGCGAGCTGGCCGTGGACGCCGCCCGCACCGTCGTGTGGGGCGAGTCGGCCGGCGGCCACCTCGCCGCGCTGGCCGCGCTCACCGAGCCCGGCGTGCGCGGCTGCGTCGCCTGGTACCCGCCCACCGACCTGGCCGCGCTCGCCGCCGACCACGACGGGCCGCTCGACCCGGCCGACCCCGGCGCACGTACGAGGCCCTGCTGCTGGGCCGCCCCGCCGCCGAGGACCCCGGGGCGGCCCGCGCGGCCAGCCCCGTCGCGCACGTGACGCCGGACGCGCCGCCGTTCCTGCTCCTGCACGGCACCGCCGACACCCGCGTCCCCGCCGCGCAGAGCGCCCGCCTGGCCGAGGCCCTGCGCGCCGCCGGGGCGCGCGCGGACCTGCGGCCGGTGCCGGACGCCGACCACCTGTGGGCCGGCGTCGGCGAGCAGGTGGTCGAGGAGTGCTTCGCCGCCTCGCTGGCCTTCGCCCGCGAGGTCACCTCCACATCAGCCTGACCCGGCCGCGGAAACGCGAAAAAGAGGGCGAGTACCCGATAACAGGTGGGCCGGAGCGCCTGGGTTCTCTATCGTGGGCCTGGTTTGACCATGTTCCCCCCTCAAAAGGAGACGTTCGCGTGAAGAACACGCTTCTGGCGTCGCGAACCGGCCTCATCGCCGCGGTCACGCTGGCCGGCGCCCTGGTGGCGGCCACCCCGGCCGGGGCCACCGCGAGCACCACCACCGTCAGCACCACTGCCGTCAGCGCTGTGGCCGCGGCCCCGCAGGCCGCCGCCTCGTCCGCCGCCGCGCGCCCGCGCAACGGCGCGATCCTCTTCGACCGCATCAGCGGCGGCCGCGGCGTCCTGAAGATCAAGAACGGCCTGTCCAGGGACGGCGTCGTCATCCTGGTCCGCGGCGGCACCAAGGCGATCAGCATCTACGTCCGCGCCCACTCCTCGGCCAGCATCAAGGACGTGCGCGACGGCACGTACCGCATCTACTTCACCACCGGCTACCGCTACAGCACCTCCTCGCACCGCTTCACCCGCGCGGCCACGTACCAGCGCTTCGACGACCGGCTGCGCTACTCCACCGTCCGCACCTCGACGCAGATCCGCTACAAGATCTACACCCTGACCCTCAACCCCGTGCGGGGCGGCAACGCCCGCACCAGCTCGGTCAACCCGAAGAACTTCCCGGGCTAGTACATTCGGCCCATGCCGACGCACGAGCGGGAGATCACCGAGCCCGTCGACCTGTGCCTGCCCGGCGGCCGCCTCAACCCGGCGGCCGTCGGCTGGACCAGGCGCCCCCTGCACCGGGCCAACCTGCGCGGCTGGGGCCGGGCCAAGCGCTGGGAGTACTGGGGCGTCGTGACGCCGTCCCACGTCGTCGGGGTGGTGGCGTCGTCGCTGGACTACGCCGGCGTCCACGGCGTCTACGTGCTCGACCGCGCCTCCCGCGCGGAGGTCAGCCACGACGCCGTGGTGCCGCTGGCCCGCGGCGCGGTGTTCCCGCCGGTCAGCGGCGCGGGCCGGGCCCGCGCCACGGGCGGCGGCGTCCGCGTCGAGATCGACCAGGACCCCGGCGGCACCCGGCTGCGGGCCGCCGCGCCCGGCGTCGCCGTGGACCTGGAGATCCCGCTCCCGGACGGGCACGAGTCGCTGGGCGTCGTGGTCCCGTGGGGGCCGCGCCGCTTCCAGTACACGGTCAAGGACGTCGGGCGGCCGGTGCGCGGCCGGCTCGTGCTCGGCGACGTCACGCACGACGTGGGCGAGGACGCCTTCGCGGTGCTCGACCACGGGCGCGGCAGGTGGCCGTACTCCGTCGCGTGGAACTGGGCCGCGGGCAGCGCCCCCGGGCGGGCCGTGCAGCTCGGCGGCAAGTGGACCGACGGCACCGGCATGACGGAGAACGCGCTGTTCCTCGACGGCCGGCTGCACAAGATCGGGGCGGAGCTGGAGTGGTCCTACGACCGCGCCGACTGGCTCAAGCCCTGGCGGATCTCCGGCGACGGCGTCGAGGTGGAGTTCACGCCGTTCCACGAGCGGGTCTCGCGCACCGAGCTGGGCGTCGTCGGCTCCGAGACGCACCAGTGCTTCGGCTCCTTCGGCGGCCGGGTCCGGGCCGGCGACGGCGCCTGGGTGGCGCTCGACGGGCTCACCGGCTGGGCCGAGGAGGCGCGCAACCGCTGGTGACACGCCCCGGGCCTGCCTGGGGCGGCGGCCGGTCCCGGCCGTAGGCTCCCTGGTGGGCGGGGCGCCCGGCCCCGCCCGGCCGAGGAAGAGAGACCCACCGTGACCGACATGCTGGCCGCCCGGCTGCACCTGCCCACCCGCGAGCTGCGCATGGAGCGCGTGCCGGTGCCGGAGCCCGGGCCCGGGCAGGTGCGGATCGCGGTGCGCGCCGCCGGCGTCTGCCTGTCCGACGTGCACCTGCTCGACGGCACCCTGCGGCCCGCGTGGCTCACCGGTGACGAGGTCACGCTCGGCCACGAGGTGGCGGGCGTGATCGAGGCGGCCGGCCCCGGCGCGGAGGCCTGGAGCCCGGGGCAGCGGGTGGTGCTCCAGGCGGGGGAGAGCGACCTGCGCGGCACGGTGCTGACCCGCGGCGTCGACTACGACGGCGGCTACGCCGAGTACGCCCTGGCCACCGCCACGACCGTGGTGCCGATCCCCGACGACCTGCCGTTCGAGCAGGCGTGCATCATCCCCGACGCCGTCTCCACCCCGTGGGCGGCCATCACCTCCACCGCCGCCACCCGGGCGGGCGACGCCGCCGCCGTGTGGGGCGTCGGCGGGCTCGGCGCGCACGCCGTACAGCTCCTGCGCCTGGTCGGCGCGGCCCCGGTGATCGCCGTCGACCCGCTGCCCGCCGCCAGGCAACGGGCGCTCGCGCTCGGCGCCGACGTCGCGATCGACCCGGCCGACCCGGCCTTCCGCGACGCCGTGCTGGACCGCACCGGCGGCCTCGGGCTGGACGTCGCCCTCGACTTCGCCGGCGTGCCGCCGGTGCGCGAGCAGGCGCTGAAGGTGCTCGGCCCGGGCGGCCGGCTGGTCGTCGTCGGGCTGGCCGGGCAGCCCGTCACGATCCCCGACGACATCGGGCTCGCCTACTTCCGCCAGTCCGTGCACGGCCACTACGGCTCCCTGCCGCAGGACGTCCAGCGCCTGGTCACGCTGGCCGGGCGCGGGCGGCTCGACCTGAGCGCGTCGGTCAGCGGCGTGCTGCCGCTGGCCGAGGCCCCGGCCGCGCTCGACCGGCTGGCCCGCAAGGAGGGCGACCCGATCCGGCTCGTGCTCGTGCCCTGACCCCGCTCACCGCGACGCGGCGGGCAGGCCGCCCGGGCGCGGCATGCCGCACAGCCGGGCGGCGCCGGCCATCGGCACGTCCTCGCGCACGGCCCGCACCAGCAGGCTCTCCACGGCCAGCAGCATGGCCCGCGCCGTCTCCCGCCCGAGGTAGGCGGTGTCGGCGATGAGGCTGAGCTGCCCGGTGTCGGGGGCGGTGCCGACGGTGAAGAACGCCTTGAACCGCACGCCGGGCCAGGCGTCGCGCACCGACGTCCGCGACGGCGGGGCCGCGGCGGGCAGGCTCGGCCACTCGCCGGTGCCGCGCCGGTCGTTGAAGAAGGCGTCCAGGTCCGGCTCCCGGCCGCGCCGGCGGCCGACCTCCTCGCGCATGGCCTGCATCGCGTAGGGGTCGTAGCAGGCGTTGCGGTAGGCGGTCAGGGCGTTGCGGTGCGCGGCCCGGCAGAGCGCGGCGAAGTCCTGCTCCGCCAGGTCCAGGACGAACAGCGCGTCCTGCCCGACGGTGGCGACCAGGCCGCGGGTGCGGGGGTCGCGCCGGTTGCCGTGCACGAGCTGCATGACCGCCCGCTCCCGGCCGCTCGCCGTGGCGAGGACGGCGGCGCAGGCGGCCAGCAGCACGCTCGTGGTGCTGAGCGTCCAGCGGGCCGCCAGGGCGGTCGCCGCGGCCGCCAGCGCCACCGACTCCAGCTCGACCTCGATGAAGCGCGGGTCCTCCGGCTCCCCGGGGGCGTGGTCGAACACCTCCAGCGGCACCTCCTCCAGCACCGGCCGCCAGTACGCCAGCGACCGCGCCGACCGCGCCAGGAACACCGGCGACCGCTCCAGCTCCACCTGGTCGGCCGGCTGCCAGGAGGGCGGCGGCAGCTCCTCGCCGCGCAGCAGCGCCTTCCACTCGGCGGCCAGCAGCGACAACGCCTGGTAGTCCACGGCCAGGTGGGAGAAGGCGAGCGCGACCGCCTTCGGCCGGCCGTCCTTCAGCACGAGCGAACAGCGCAGCGGCAGGTCCCGGCCGTGGTCGAACGGGACGCGGCCGAGGTCGGCGGCGACCCGCGCGGCCGCCCGCAGCGCGCTCTCGCCCGGCTCCGGCACGGTCAGCGCCACCGGCAGCTCGCCGGTCGCCGCCACCCGCTGCACCGGGCCCTCAGGACCGGCCACGAACGTGGTGCGCAGGCTCTCGTGCCGCTCCAGCAGCGCGCGCAGCCCGCCGAGGACGTCGGCCGGCTCGCGGCGGCCGTAGACCGGCAGCACCCACGGGCAGTTGAGGAAGGCCCGGCTGCCGCCCATCAGGTGCGTCGCCCGCCACATGAGCCGCTGCCCCCACGTCAGCGGCCCCTCCGGCACCCGCGGCGGGGCCGCCGCGAACACCACCACGGCCTGCTCCAGGCCGGTCACGACCCGCGCTCCAGCAGGCCCGCCACGGCGGCGGCGAGGTCGCCGACGCGCTCGGCGGTGGACAGCTCGGCGCTCGGCCCCGCGCCCAGGTCCACGTCCACGCCGAAGACGTCCTCGATGGCGTCCACGAGCCTGATGCGGGCCAGCGACGTGAGCCCGAGCGCGGACAGGCTGTGCTCGCCGGCCAGGGCCTCCTCGGCGCCGACCGCGCCCTCGGAGACCTCGGCGATCAGCTCGGCCAGCCTGCGCTCCAGGCTCACCGGGGCTCTCCCGCCCGGTCGAGGGGGCGTGCGGGGGCTGCGTCCATGGCGGTTACTCCCGGAGGTAGGGGATCAGCGGCGGGGACGCCCAGCGCGCGCAGGCCGACCAGGTCGTCGGCGACGGTGTCGGGCACCTCCCTGTCGAAGCGGGCCAGGGCCGGCACCCGCGTCGCGACCAGCGCGAGCGCCATGATGACCAGGCCGGACAGCACGTACATGAGGCCGATGCCGCGCCCCGGCCCGGTGCCGATGAGCGCGCCCACGGTCGGGGCCAGCGGGCCGCCGTCCAGCAGCAGCGGGTCGAGCAGCGCGGCGGCGTACGGGGCGACCAGGCCGTACCCGATCGGCAGCGTGGACCAGGCGATGAGGGTGTTCATCGCGAACACCCGCCCGTGGAAGCGCTGCGGCACCTTGACCTGGACGATCGTGGTGTAGATGCCGTTCAGCACCGTCACCCAGGCCGTCATCCCGCACGCCCCGGCCGCGATCACCGCCAGGTCGGCCCGCAGGCCGGTGACCGCGCAGCAGAAGCCGAGCGCCAGCGCGCACAGCAGCACGCCGCGCAGCCGCAGCCGGCGCGGCCCGCCCCACACGGTCATGACCAGCGCGCCGGCCAGCGTCCCCGCCCCCGCCAGGAACGACACCCGGCCCACGTCCCCGAGCCCCGCGAAGGACAGCACCAGCGGCGAGAACATCAGCAGCAGCGGCGCGAGGAAGACGTTCATGACGACGAAGAACAGCAACATCGCGACGAACCCGCGGTGCCCGAGCGAGTAGCGCAGCCCGCCCAGGATCTCGTCCTTCACCGACTCGCGCCGCCGCCACGGCAGCGTGCGCGGGAAGCGCACCACCAGCAGCACGGCGACGGCGACCGCGTAGCTCAGGACGTCGAGCACGAGGATGCCGCCGAGCCCGATGCCCGCCATCAGCCCGACCGCGAACAGCGGCACCAGGAGCTGCGCGGTGCCGTTGCCGAGCTGCAGCACCCCGTTGGCGTGCCCGAGGTACAGCTTGGGCACGAGCTGCGGCACGGCCGAGAAGTACGCGATCCGCTGGAACGTCAGCGCCACCGACAGGCAGCCGAGCAGCGGGTAGATCAGTCCCGGCGACAGGTTCCCGGTCCACAGCAGCGTGCCGAACGCGAGCTGGATCGCCAGCGCCGCCGCGTCGCCCGCCAGCATCACCCGCCGCCGGTCCGCGCGGTCGATCACCGCCCCGGCGACCGGCGCGGCCAGCAGCCCCGGCACCAGCCCGGCGACCGCCATGAGCGCGAACTGCGCCACCGACCCCGTCGTGGTGTAGATCCACAGCGGCACCGCGAACTCGGTCAGCGCCGACCCCGTCGCCGACACGAGCTGGCTCGCCGCCACGGTCAGGAAGCGGGCCAGGCCCGGCCGGGGCCCGGCGGGCGGGGGCGCCTCGCCGGCGCGCGACACGCCGTGCAGCCACCAGGTGGCGCCGTCCCGGCGGCCCGTCACGGGCGCCTCCAGCTCCCGGTGCACGGTGGTGACGATCCCGGCCAGCTCCCGCGCCCGGTACTTGAGGAAGAAGTGCCCCGCCTCGGCCAGCACGACCACGGCCGACACCGGCGTGAGGAAGTGCCACTCCCGGTAGCGCTCCTGGTAGTAGTCCGTGGCCGGGTCCTCGGTGCCGGCCACGGTGATCACCGGCGCGCGCAGCCGCTCCGCGCCGGACTCCAGCAGCCGCGTGTAGAACTCCTCGGCCTCGCGCGAGTCGCGCCGCATGTTGCGCACGATCCTGCGGGCCTGCCCCGGGTCCACCTCGCCCATGTCCAGGCCCATCGAGATGAGCCAGTTGACGTAACGCTGGTCGCCGCGCAGCCGCTCGCCCTCCGCCAGCTTCGTCAGCCGCGACAGCAGCGCGCCGCGCGGCCGGGCGAAGGGGAAGATCCCGCCGATGTAGACGGCGGCCGGCTCCCGCCCGGCGGCCTCCAGGCGGCGGGCCAGCTCGACGGCCAGGGCCGAGCCGACGCCGCAGTGCCCGTACAGCACGATCGGGCCGGCCACCTTCTCCAGGATCTCGGCCACACACGCCGCCGCCAGCTCCTCGAACGGCAGCCGCTCCTCCTCCACGCCCACGTCGTGCCCCGGGATCGCCACCGACCACAGGGCGGCGGAGTCCGGCAGGGCGTCGGCGAGCGGCTGGTAGACGACCGCGCTGCCGCCGCCGTACGGCACGCAGACGTAGGTCAGCTCCGGCGCCCGCCGCGAGGCGGGGGTGAGCCGGTGCAGCAGGGCGCGCGGACCGCGCCGCTCGGCGGGCGTGTCGGCGAGCGCGGCCAGCTCGCGGATCGTGCGATGCTTGAAGACGTCCATGACGGCGACCGCGAGGCCGCTGTCCCGGCGCAGCCGGGCCACCACCTGCGTGGCCAGCAGCGAGTGGCCGCCCAGGTCGAAGAAGTCGTCGTGCACGCCCACGGCGTCCAGGCCCAGCAGGTCGCGCCAGATCGCGGCCAGCGCCGACTCGGTGGGGGTGGCGGGGGCGACCAGCGCCACCCCGGCGTCGCGGGCGGCGACCGGGGCGGGCAGGCGGCGGCGGTCCAGCTTGCCGCTGGGGCCGAGCGGCAGCGCGTCCAGCGTGACGAAGGCGGCCGGCACCATGTGGTCGGGCAGGGTGCGCTTCAACGCGGCCCGCAGCGCGGCGTGGTCCGGCCCGGCGGACCGGTCCGGCTCCGCCTCCCCTGGCGTGACGTAGGCGACCAGCCGGTCCTCGCGGACGATCACCGCGGCGTCGCGGACGGCGGGCAGCGCGCGCAGGGCCGCCTCGATCTCGCCCGGCTCGATCCGCAGGCCGCGCAGCTTGACCTGGTCGTCCAGGCGGCCCAGGAACTCCAGCGTGCCGTCCGGCCGCCACCGGGCCAGGTCGCCGGTCCGGTACAGGCGCGCGCCCGGCGGCCCGTACGGGTCGGGCACGAACCGCTCGGCGGTCAGCGCGGGCCGGTTCAGGTAGCCGGTGGCCAGCCCCGCGCCGCCGATGTGCAGCTCGCCCGGCACCCCGACCGGGGCCGGCCGGAGCGCGGCGTCCAGCACGTACAGGGCGGTGTTGGCGATCGGGCCGCCGATCGGCACCCGGGCCAGGCCGGCCAGCGCGTCCGGGGTGCAGTGCCAGGCGGAGACGTCCACCGCCGCCTCGGTCGGCCCGTACAGGTTGTGCAGCTCGGCGGCGGGCAGCGCGGCCAGGCAGCGGCGGGCCAGGTCGGCGGGCAGCTCCTCGCCGGAGCAGATCACCCGCCGCAGCGACCCGCACCCGGCCGCGCCGTCCTCGGCGAGGAAGACGGCCAGCATCGACGGCACGAAGTGCGCGGTGGTGACGCCCTCCGCGGCGATCAGCTCCCGCAGGTAGGCCGCGTCCCGGTGCCCGCCCGGCGCGGCCAGCGTCAGCCGGGCGCCGCAGCGCAGCGGCCAGAACAGCTCCCACACCGACACGTCGAAGCTGAGCGGCGTCTTCTGCAGCACGACGTCGGCCGCGTCCAGCCCGAAGCGCTCCTGCATCCAGTCCAGGCGGTTGGCGATGCCGCCGTGGGTGTTCGGCACGCCCTTCGGGCGGCCGGTGGAGCCCGAGGTGTAGATGACGTACGCCACGTCGCCGGGGCCGGCCTGCGGCAGCGGCGCGTCGTCGCCGCCGGTCCAGGCGTCCGGGTCGTCCAGGTCGAGGACGAGCGCGGCCGACGGCGGCAGCTCGGCGCGGAGCCCGCGCTGCGTGAGCAGCGCCGCCGGGGCGGCGTCGGCCAGCATGAACGCCACCCGCTCCGCCGGGTACTCCGGGTCCACCGGCAGGTAGGCGGCGCCCGCCTTCAGCACGCCCAGCAGGCCGGGCAGCAGCTCGGGCGAGCGCTCCGCGCACACCGCGACCACCGAGCCGGGCCGCACGCCGTGGCGGCGCAGGGTGCGGGCGATCCGGTCCGCCGCCGCGTCCAGCTCCGCGTACGTCAGCGAGCGCCCCTCGCAGCGCACGGCGAGCGCGTCCGGGGTGCGGGCGGCCTGGGCCTCGAAGCGGCCGTGCAGCGTGGCCGGGCCGGGGTAGGCGGTGGCCGTGTCGTTCCACGTCTCCAGGACCAGGCGGCGCTCGCCGTCGGTCATCAGGTCGAGGCGGGACAGCGGCAGGTCCGGCCGGGCGGCGGCTCGCGCCAGCAGCGTGCCCAGGTGCCCGGTCAGCCGCTCGGCGGTCTCCCGGTCGAACAGGTCCGTGTTGTGCACCAGCAGGCCGCCGCGACCGTCGCCGGCGTACAGCTCCAGGTCGTAGCGGGTGGACCAGGAGCTCACCGGGAAGTCGGCGGCGCTCAGCCCGGCGGGCGGGACGAGGTCGCCGTCGCGGTAGTTCTGCACCGCCAGCAGCACCTCGAACAGCGGCGGCCTGGACACCTCGCGCGGCAGGTCCAGCTCCGCGACGAGCTGCTCGAACGGCAGGTCCTGATGGGCCAGGGCGTCCAGCGTGACCGCCCGCGCCCGCTCCAGCAGCTCCGCGAACGACGGGTCGCCCGACAGGTCCACCCGCATCGTCAGCATGTTGACGAAGCAGCCGACCACCCGGTCCAGCTCGGGCGCGGGCCGCCCGGCCACGGGCGAGCCCACGGCCACGTCGGACGCGCCCGCGTAACGGCCCAGCAGCGCCGCGAACGCGGCCAGCAGCACCATGTACGGGGTCGCCCGGTGCTCGCGGGCCAGCCGCGCCAGGCCCGCCGCCGCCTCCTCGGGCAGCTCGAAGGCGCAGGCCGCGCCGGAGTAGGTGCGCTCCGGCGGGCGGGGCCGGTCGGTCGGCAGGTCCAGGGGCTCCAGCCCGGCCAGCCGGTCGCGCCAGAACTCCAGGTCCCGCGCCGCCAGGGGGCGGGCGCGCTGCCAGGCCGCGTAGTCGGCGTAGGAGACCTCGGGCGGGGGCGGGACGGTCCCGTCGTAGCGGGCGTACAGCTCGCGCAGCAGCAGGTCCGCCGACCAGCCGTCAGCCGCTATGTGGTGGATCGCGATCGTCAGGACGTGGTCGGCGGGGCCGAGCCGCACCAGCAGCGCCCGCGCCACCGGGCCCGCCGCCAGGTCGAACGGGGCCGCCAGGAACTCCTCCACCAGGGCGCGGGCGGCGTCCTCGCCGGCCGCCTCCCGTACCGTCAGCGGCAGCACCTCTTCCCCGGCCGCCTCCCCGGTAGCCGCCTCCGCCACCGTCACCCGGGGGCGGCCGTCGCCGGTGGCGGGGAAGCGCATGCGCAGGGCGTCGTGCCCGGCCGCCGTGGCGGCGAGCGCCGCCGCCAGCCGGTCGGCGTCCAGGGGGCCGCGCAGGCGTACCCGGATCGGGATGGTGAGCTGGGCGGTGCCCGGCGCGAACTGCTCCAGGAACCACAACCGCTCCTGCGCGTGCGACAACGGCAGTTCCCCTGCCGCCCGCACCGGCACCACCCGGCGCACCCCCGGCCCGCCCCCGGGCGTGCCTCCGGCCCCCTGCCCGCTCCCGGCCGCGTCCCCGTGCCGGCCGCCGGCCGCGTCCTCCGGCGTGCCCTCCGGTGCGGTGGCCGCCACCGCCGCGCCCTGCCGCAGCCGCCGCGCGAGCAACGCCCGCTTCGCCTCCGACAGCACCCCCGCCACCTCGGACGGCTGCTCGGGGGACGACGGGGTGGGGTCGGTGGTGGTCATCGTTGGGCCTCCGCGTCGAGCAGCCGGGCCGCCTCCGCGTCGGACAGCCCCGCGAGCTGCTCGATCAGCAGCTCCTCCACCGCCTCGGCCAGCCCCGCCACGGTGGGCCGGTCGAAGACGGTACGGATCGGCACCTCCACCTCGACCGCGTTCCCCAGGAGCGCCGCCACCCGCGTCGCCAGCAGCGAGTGCCCGCCGAGCGCGAAGAAGTCGTCCAGCGCCCCGACGCGCTCGCCGTCCAGCCCGAGGACCCGCGCCCACACCCCGGCCACCAGCTCCTCGGCGTCGGTGCGGGGCGGCACGTGCCGGGCGGCCGGTTCGGGCTCGGGCGGCGGCAGCGCCGCCGTGTCGACCTTGCCGGCGACCGTCAGCGGCAGCGTGTCCAGCCGCACCCACGCTGACGGCACCAGGTGCGCGGGCAGGGACGCGGCCAGCGCGCGGCGCAGCTCGTCCGGGGCGGCGTCCCCGGCGACGTAGGCGACCAGGCGCTCGCCGTGCGCGGCGACGGCTGCCTGCCGCACCCCGGGCCGGGCCAGCAGCGCCGTCTCCACCTCGCCCGGCTCCACGCGGAAGCCGCGCACCTTCACCTGGCCGTCGAGCCGGCCCAGGAACTCCAGCGTCCCGTCCGCCCGCCACCGCACCCGGTCCCCCGTCCGGTAGAGGCGCGCGCCGGGCGGCCCCCACGGGTCCGGCCCGAACCGGTCGGCGGTCAGGGCGGGCCGGTTGAGGTAGCCGCGGGCCAGCCCCGCCCCGCCGAGGCACAGCTCGCCGGGGAAGCCGGGCGGCACCGGCTCGCCGTACGGGCCGAGGACGCGCGCCGTCGTCCCCGAGATGGGCCGGCCGATGGGCGGCCGGCGGACGGCGTCGGACGCGCCGAGCGTCGCCGCCGTGGCGATGACCGTGGCCTCGGTCGGCCCGTAGGTGTTGACCAGCCGCACCCGGTCGCCGAACCGGTCGCGCCAGCGCGCCACGGCGGCCTCCCGCGCCTGCTCGCCGCCGAGGACGACCAGCCGCAGCGGCTCCGGCCAGGTGACGTCGCCGAGCGCCTCGGTCAGCCGGTGCCAGTAGGCGGTGGGCAGGTCCAGCACGGTGACCTCCCGCCCGGCGGGGGTGCGCAGCTCGTCCGGCAGGGTCGCCGCGCCGCCGGGCAGCAGCAGCACCGACGCCCCCGCCGCCAGCGCCGGGTACAGCTCCTCGGCGTGCGCGTCGAAGCTCAGCGAGGCGAACTGGACCACCCGGTCGCCGGGGTGCAGCCCGTACGCCTGCCGCATCCACGCCACCCGCGCGGCCAGCGCCCCGTGCTCGACCAGCACGCCCTTCGGCCGCCCGGTGGAGCCGGAGGTGTAGATCACGTACGCGGGGTCGCCGGGCCCGGCAGAGGCCCAGCCGCCGAGCCACCGGTCGTCGCCGCTGCCCGACCGCTCCGACGGCACCAGCACCGCCACGTCCGGCGGCAGCCGCCTGGCCAGCGCCGGGTCGGTCACGACCAGCCGGGCGCCGCTGTCGGCGAGGAGGAAGGCCAGCCGCTCGTCCGGGTGCTCCGGGTCCAGCGGCAGGTACGCGCCGCCGGCCCGCCACACGGCGAGCAGCGCCACGATCGCCTCGGCCGAGCGGCCCAGGCACACGCCGACCACGCTCCCGTCGGCCACGCCGCGCCGCCGCAGCGCCGCCGCCAGCAGCGCCACCCGCCGGTCCAGCTCGCCGTAGCTGACCCGTTCGGCGCCGCACACCAGCGCCGTCGCCGCCGGGTCGGCGGCCACGGCCCGCTCGAACAGCGCGGGGACCGGCTCGGCGGGCCCGGCCGGCTCGGCCTCGCCCCACGCCAGCGCGGCCTCGTCGGCGCCGGTCAGCAGCGGCAGCCGCGACAGCGGCCGGTCCGGGTCCTCGGCGACGCCCTCCAGCAGCACCGCGAACCGCGCCGCCAGCCCTTCGGCCGTGGCCGCCGCGTACCGGGCGGCGTCGTAGCCGAGGACGGCCCGCAGCCCCTGCTCGTCGCGCCAGGTCTCCAGCGCCAGGTCGAACTTGGCCTGCCGGTACCCGCCGTCGAACAGCCGCACCCGCAGCTCGCCCATCCGCTCCGGCGGGGTGCCGTCGCCGGCCTGGCTGTGCAGGATGACCATGGTGGACAGCAGCGGGTTGCGCCGCAGGTCGCGCGGCACGCCCAGCTCGCCGACCAGCCGCTCGAACGGCACCGTCCGGTGCGCGTGCGCCTCCAGCACCGCGCGCCGGGTGGCCGTGAGCAGGTCGCGGAAGGCCGGGTCGCCCGCGAGGTCGCCGCGCAGCACGAGCGTGTCGGTCAGGTAGCCGATCACCGGCTCCAGCTCGACCCGGTCGCGGGCCGCCCACGGGGTGCCGACCAGCACGTCCGTCCGTCCGGTGTGCCGGGCCAGCAGCACCTGGTACGCCGCCGCCAGCACCATGAACAGCGACGCCCCCTGCTCCTGCGCCAGCCGCTCCAGCCGGGACACCACCCGGTCCGGGACGCGGAAGGGATGGAAGGCGCCCTCCGGCCGGCCCCCGCCGGGCAGGTCGGGGGGCAGCTCCAGCGCGGGCGGGTCGGCCAGGCGGTCCCGCCAGTAGGCGAGGGACTCCTCGGCCGCCGCGCCGGAGTCGCGCTCGCGCTGCCACAGCGCGACGTCGCCGTACTGGACCGGCAGCGGCGGCAGCGCCGGCTCCCGCCCCTCCACCCGGGCCAGGTAGAGCGCGAACAGGTCGTCGAACAACACGCCGAGCGAGGCCCCGTCGGCGATGACGTGGTGCAGCACGAAGCACAGCACGTGGTCGTCGCCGCCCAGGGTGAGCAGGGACATCCGCAGCGGCGGCGCGGCGGCGAGGTCGAAGGGCGCGTTGACGCGCTCGGCCACCAGCCGCCTGGCCCGCTCGGCCGGGTCGGGCGCGCCGCCCAGGTCGATCCGCTCGACGGCGACGGGCCCCGGCGGGTGCACGAGCGCGACCGGCTCGCCGTCCACGTCCCCGAACGACGTGCGCAGGCTCTCGTGCCGCGCCACCACCGCCTCCAGCGCCCCGAGGAGGGCGGGGACGTCGAGCGGCCCGCCGAGCCGCAGCACCAGGTACATGTTGTAGGAGGCGTCGGCCGGGTCGAGGCGATGCAGGAACCACAGGCGCTCCTGCGCGTACGACAGCGGCGGGGCCGTCCCGGCCGGGCGGGGCCGGACGCCGTCGCCGGGCTGCTCGCCGGGCTGCTCGCGGGGCGCGTCGCGCAGCCGGGCGATCTCGGCCGCCACGCCCTCGACGGTGGGGTCGTCGAAGAAGGCGTCCAAGGACACCTCGACGCCCATCCGCTCCCTGATCCTGGCGGTGATCTGGGCGATGGTGAGCGAGTGGCCGCCGAGGTCGAACAGGTCGTCGTCCGGCCCGATCTCGTCGTCCTCGGCCAGTTCCAGCACCTCGCGCCAGATCCGCCGCACCTCCTCGGCCAGATCCGCGTCACGAGCCGCCGGGACGGGGGCGGCCGGGGCAGCGGCGGCGGGGCCGGGGGAGCGGCGCGGCGGGTCGGGCAGGGCGGCGCGGTCCAGCTTGCCGACCGGGTTCAGCGGGAGGGCGTCCACGGCGACGTACGCGGCCGGCAGCAGCGGCGCGGGCAGCGTCCCGGCCAGGTGGGCGGCCAGCGCGGCCGGCTCGGGCGCCGCCCCCGGCGCGGGCACCAGCCAGGCGACCAGCCGCTCGCCGCGCAGCGCCACGGCGGCCTCCGCGACGCCGGGGTGCTCACGCAGGCGGGCCTCGATCTCGCCCGGCTCGACGCGGTGACCGAGCAGCTTGAGCTGCCCGTCGCGGCGGCCCAGGAACGCGAGCGTCCCGTCCGGCCGCCACCGGGCCAGGTCGCCGGTGCGGTACAGGCGCGACCCGGGCGGGCCGAACGGGTCCGGCACGAACCGGTCGGCGGTGAGCGCGGGACGGCCCCGGTAGCCCCGCGCCACCCCGTCCCCGGCGATGCACAGCTCACCCGCGACGCCCTGCGGGACCGGGCGGAGTGCGTCGTCGAGCAGGTACACCCGGGTGTTGGCGAGCGGCCGCCCGATGGTCACGGCGGCGTCCTCCCCGCCGTCCTCCCCGCCGTCATCCCCGCCGGCCGCTGTACCCACCTCCGCGTACGTGCTCCAGATCGTCGTCTCCGTCGGCCCGTACACGTTCACCACCCGGGGGCAGCGCGCCCGCAGCTCGGCCGCCAACGCCGGCGGCAGCGCCTCGCCGCCGGCCAGCGCCGTCACCCCGCCGAGCCCGCCGGGCAGCAGCAGCCGCCACACCGACGGCGTCGCCTGCACGTGCGTCACCCCTTGCGCGGCGGCCAGCGCGGCCACCGCGGCGGGCGCCCGCACGGCCCCGGGCGGAGCGACGACCATCCGGCCCCCGACGGCCAGCGGAAGGTACAGCTCCAGGGCGGAGATGTCGAAGGCGGGCGACGTCAGCGCCAGCCACACGTCCGCCGGCCCGGACCCGAGGCGGTCGCGCATCGCCAGCAGCAGGTTCGCCAGGCTGCGGTGCTCCACCTCCACGCCCTTCGGGCGCCCGGTCGAACCCGAGGTGTAGATCACGTACGCCAGGTCGCCGGGCCGCGCCCCGACGTCCGCCGGCGCCGTCCCGGACTCCGCTCCCACCAGCAGCACCGGCCCAGGGAGGCCGGCCGGCGGCGGCTCCTCCGACAGGATCAGCCGGGGACGGGCGTCCTCGGCGATCATGGCCAGCCGCCCGGCCGGGTGGTCCGGGTCGAGCGGCAGGTACGCGGCCCCCGCCCGCAGCACCGCCAGCAGGCAGACCGGCAGCGCCGCCGAGCGCCGCACGTGCACGGCCACCAGGTCGCCGCGCCCCACCCCGGCCGCGCGCAGCCGCCCGGCGAGCCGGCCCGCGGCGGCGTCCAGCTCGGCGTAGGTGAGCGAGCGGTCCCCGTCGGTGACGGCGACCGCGTCCGGCCGCGCCCGCACCTGGGCGGCGAAGAGCGCGGGCAGCGTCGTCTCCGCCGGGTACGGCGCCGCCGTGTCGTTCCACCCGGTCAGCAGCCGCCGCCGCTCGGCAGCGCCCATCACCTCCAGCGCGCCCAGCCGCGTCCCGGGGTCGCGGGCGGCGTGCCTCAGCAGGGTCCGCAGCCCGGCGGCGAAGCGGGCGGCGAGGTCGCCGTCCACCGCCGCCGGGTCGTGGCGCAGGCACCAGGCCAGCCCGCCGGGCCCGTCGGCGAACTGCAGGTGCAGCGGGTTGCGCACGCCGCCGCCGAACATCATCCGGTCCACCGTGACGTCCAGGCCCGGCCACTCCGGCTCCGGCGCCCCCCTGCGGTAGCTGACCGTGACCGGCACGACCGCGCCGCGCGGCAGGCCGAGCGCCCGCGCGACCGGCACCTCCCGGAACCGGTACGCCTCCCGCGCCTCGGCCCTGACCTGCCGCACCAGCTCCCGGAACGCCAGCCCGGCGGACGGCCGGGCGAAGACGGGCAGCTCGTTGACGAACGGCCCGACGTGCCCGGCGCGGGCCGCGTCGCGCGTGGTCACGTCGATCCCCACCACGGTGGGCGCGTCCGCGCCGTCCGGGCCCCGGTAGCGGAACAGCAGCGCGTGCACGGCCGCCAGCAGCACCTCGAACGTCGTCGCGCCCGTCTCCCGCGCCACCGCCGCCGCGCACGCGCCCAGCTCCTGCTCGACGTCGCCGCCGAGCTGCGCGCCGGGGCCGTACCGGTGGGCGGTGGGCCGCAGGCCGGGCAGCGCCGGCCCGGCCGGCTCCGTCCAGCGCCCGGCCCAGAACGCGCGCGCGTCCGGCAACGCGGCCTCGGCGCGCGCCCGCTCCGCGGCGGCCGCCTCGGCGAACGGCAGCGGCGCGACCGGGCCCCGCGTGCCGGTCGCGTAGAAGCGGGCCAGGTCCCGTACCAGGATGTCCTTGGACAGGCCGTCGAAGACCAGGTGATGGGCGACGAACAGCAGCAGGTGCCGCCCCGCCCCCACGGGCGCCAGCGTGAAGCGGGCCAGCGGCCCCTCCTCCAGGTCGAACGGCCGGGCCACCTCCTCCCGCACCAGCCGCTCCAGCGCGCCGGGCGCGTCACCGGGCGGGCCGGCGAGCGTCACGGACGGCTCCTCGGCCGCGGCCTGCCGCAGCCCGCCCGCGCCGTCGCGGACGGTCGTCGCCAGCACCGGGTGCCGGGCGACCACGGCGGCGCACGCGGACAGCAGCGCGTCCACGTCGAGCGGGCCGTCGAACCACAGGGCCAGCGGCAGGTGGTAGGCCGGGCCCGCCGCCGACTGCTCGGCGACCCACATCCCCTCCTGCGCGAACGAGGCCGGCGCGTCCGTGAGGCGGACGGCCTGGGTGTACGGGACCGGGGCGTGCGGGGCCGGCGCGGTTTCCTGCCGGTGGTGCTGCGTCATGAGCGATCTTCCTGTGCGAGCAGGTCGAGAAGGCGGGGCTTGACCACTTTGCCGAGGTGGTTGCGCGGCAGCTCGGGCACGAACAGCAGCCGGGCGGGCAGCTCGTGCCGGGCGAGCCGGTCCAGCAGGAACGTCCGCAGGCCGGCGGCGGTGACCGGCTGCCGCACGACGACGGCCGCCGCCGGCACCCGGCCGAGCACCGGGTGCGGCAGCCCGACCACGGCGGCCTCGGCGACCGCCGGGTGCTCGTGCAGGGCCGCCTCCACCTGCAGCGTGGACACCTTGAACGCGCCGGACTTGATGACGTCGCCCTCCCGGTCCACCAGGTGGAGGTAGCCGTCCCGGTCGAGGTAGCCGATGTCGCCCATGCGCACCCAGCCGTCGCGGAACACCTCGCCGCTCAGCCGCCGGTCGCCGTAGTAGGCGCGCGGGCCCGCGGGGGAGCGGAGCCACACCTCGCCCTGCTCGCCGGGCCCGGCCGGCGAGCCGTCCTGGCGCAGGATCCGCAGGTCGCCGCCGGACGCGGGCCGCCCGACGGAGTCGGGCCGGGCCGGGTCGACGATCATCACGGTCTGGGCGGGCGCCGCCTCGGTCGAGGTGTAGTAGTTGACGATCGTCGCCTTCGGGAACGCCTCGGCCAGGCCGGCCGCGACGGCGGGCGGCAGCGCGGCCGCGGTGGAGCCGAGCAGCCGCACGCAGCTCAGGTCGTGGCGCTCGTGCACCCGCGCGCCGAGCAGCTCGATCGCCATGGCCGGCACCACGAACAACGTCCCCGCCCGGTAGGACTCGGCGACCCGGGCGAAGCGGCCCGGCGTGAAGCGGGGGAGGGTGAGCGCCGCCGGGCGGGCGTCGAGGGCGTTGACGAGCATGGTCTGCCCGGCGTTGCTGCCGATCGGGAAGGCGTGCAGGAAGTGCCGCGAGTGGGCCAGCTTGCGGCGGCGCGGGCCGGGGTCGGCGCCGTAGGCCAGGTTGGCGTGCGTCGCGCCGACCCCCTTGGCCCGGCCCGTGGTGCCGGAGGTGTAGATGATCTGCGCCAGGTCGCCGGGGCGCGCCTCGGGCAGGGGAGCGTCGCCGCCGTCCAGGGGCAGGCCGGCGAGGGTCGCCCGCCAGCCGCCGGCGTCCGGCGGTTGGAGCCCGTCGCCGTGCAGGACGGCCTCCACCGAGCAGTCCGTGAAGGCGTGCCGCACCTCGGCCGCCGCCAGCCGGTCCGACAGGGGCACCGCCACGCCGCCGGCCCGCAGCACCCCTGCCCAGGCCACGGCGTAGTCGATCCAGTCCCGCTCGCCGTACAGCAGCCCGACCCGTCCCCCGGGCCGCAGCCCCCGCCGGGCCAGCGCCCGGGCGAGCGCGGCCGAGCGCGCCTCCCACTCCCCGAATGTCAGCGCCCCCACCCCGGCCACCTCGACGGCGGTGCGCCCGGCCTCCTGCCGCGCGCGGAGCGAGAGAAGGCCGGGCAGCGTGAGCGTGGCGTCTCCCTTCACCACTGCGCGTAACCGAAATGTTTCGACGGCATGACTAACCTCACCACCGGACGTCACCCCTGTCGCGACCCCGTTGGGGCGCTTCCGTAGCGGCAGGATAGGCAATCGGGGCAGCCGTGCACCAGAGAAAATTTAAGAAAGTGAGCCGAAAGTTTCGAGGCCGGGTGACGTGTCCGCGTGTCAGCGGTCGCCGGGCTTCCCGGCGCCGCCGCCGGCCTCCAGATGCCGCTGCAGCCGGTCCACGCGCGACTGCGCGCGGTGCGCGCGGGCGCTCGCGTTCTCCGCGCGGGCCCGCGCCCCCTGGATCAGCCGCGAATGGTCCAGTGGCCCCGACCGGGCCGCCAGCCGGACCACGAACCCCTCCTCGGTACGGCCGGTGTCGAACTCGTCGCACACCTGGCGCACCAGCCACAGGCCGCCGCCCGGCCGCCACGGGTCGCCGTGCGGCGGCAGCCCCGTCAGCGGGTCGTCGAACCCGTGGCCCTGGTCGACGACCGTGCACACCAGCCGGTCGGGGCGCACCCACACCCGCAGCAGCACCGGAGGCCGGCCGTGCCGCAGCGCGTTGGCGGCCACCTCGCCCACCGCCGCCACGAAGTCGCTGCGCACGGCGACCGGGGCCGGCAACGTGGCCAGCCAGGCCCGCAGCCGGCGGCGCATGTCCGCCACGTCGCCGATCCGGTACAGGGCCCCCGACTCGTGGGCCGGGGGCCCGGCCACGGACAGGTCGCCGCGCAGCCCCGCCACCTCGCGCAGCACCTCCGCCGGGCCGGCGTAACGCGGGTTGGGCGCGGCGCCGTCCCCGGTGAGCACCAGCGGATGGGTACGGACCGCGCCGGGCGGCACGCCGCCGTCGTACAGGCAGAGGGCGTCCACCGGCAGCGCCGACAGGACGACGTCCGCGATCGCCTCGAACACGGCCCCGCGCTCCTGGCCGCCGTCGAACCCCGCCTCCCCGGCCACCAGCACCCGGCGGGCGCCGTCGCCGAGGCGGCGCATGGCCAGGTGGCGGTAGGCCGCCGCGGCGGCGGCCGGGCGGGTGAAGACCGACTCCCGGTCCAGCCACTCCACGGGCGCGTCCAGCCTTCGCGCCAGCGAGCGGTTGAGCCGGTCGCGGCACAGCAGCACCACGGCGTGCCCGGCGGCCTGGCCGGCGCGCAGGTACGGCACGACGGTGCCGAGCAGGTCACGCTCGGCGTCGTACGGCACCAGAAGGTGCCGGAAACCGTCGTCCGGCCGCACGCTCTCACCTCCGTGAAGGGGCCGCGGAAAGCCGCCCGGCGGGCGCCGCCGCCACACGTGCCCGCCTTACCAGTCTCCGCGAGCTCGCCCGGCCGGGGAAGCCGGTATGTCACGTTCTGCTGCTTCGATTCCCCGCCAGGCCCCGCTGTCACCTCCGTCCGGCGGCGACCTTCCGCGCTACCGCTCGTCCTCGTCCGCCCGCGTCAGGAGATCCTGCTCCAGCACCGCGTCGAGCGCGAGCTCGCGGTAGCCCGCCTCCTCGAACAGGACCGTCAGCCGGTCCTCGCCGCGCTGGATCACCTGGCCGGGGCCCCACGCGCGGTGCTCCACGCGGGCGTGCAGCGGGAACGGGCCGTCCGCCGGCCCGGCCGGCGCCGCCGCCGTGCCCGCCCGGCAGGTGTCGCAGTTGCCGCACGGCTCCGGCAGGTGCTCGCCGAAGTAGCCGAGCAGGAAGCGGCGGCGGCAGTCCTCCGTCTCGGCGTAGCGGCGCATCATCTCCAGGCGGGTGCGCTCCACCTCGCGCCGCCGCTCGGCCAGCTCGCGGGCCAGCTCCGCCGCCTCCTCCGGCGCGGGCCCGCCGGGGACCGGCTCGGCGCGCCTGGTGCCGAGCCGGACCGCGCCGACCCGTTCCAGCAGGTCGAGCAGGCCGGTCAGGCGGCGCGGCGACAGGCCCGTGCGCTCCCGCAGCTCCTTGCGTCCCGCGCCCGGCCCGGCCGCCGCCACCGCGGCCGCGACGCCGGCCAGCGTCTCCGCGTCCGGCACGCCGCCGGCGAAGTAGCGCTGCAACCCCAGGTCCTCCTGCCGGTAGAACAGCGTCGCGGCGGCCGGCTCGCCGTCGCGCCCGGCCCGGCCGATCTCCTGGTAGTACGCGTCCGGCGACCCCGGCACCTCCGCGTGACAGACGAACCGCACGTCCGGCTTGTCGATCCCCATCCCGAACGCGTTCGTCGCCACGACGACCTCCAGGCCGCCGTCCATGAACCGGTCGTGCACCTCGTCCCGCTCCGCCCGGCGCATCCCGGCGTGGTAGGCCGCCGCCCGCACGCCCGCCTCGTTCAGCAGGTCGCTGAGCTGCCCGGTCCTGCGGCGCGTGGTGGTGTACACGATGCCGGGCCGCTCCTGACCGGCCACCGCGGCGACGATCTCCTGGGCCGGGTCGTCCAGCACGCGCCGGACCTCCAGCGAGATGTTCGGCCGGTCGAACCCCTGCACGATCTCCACCCGGTCGCGCATGCCCAGCCGCTCGACGATCTCCGCCCGCACCGGCGGGGCGGCGGTCGCGGTGAGCGCGGCGATCACCGGGCGGCCCAGCGCCTCGGCCACCGAGCCGAGCCGCAGGTAGTCGGGGCGGAAGTCGTGCCCCCACGACGAGACGCAGTGGGCCTCGTCCACGACCATCAGCGACGGGGCGGCGGCCTTCAGCTCGCGGATCACGTCGGGCCGGGCGAGCTGCTCGGGCGCGCAGAACAGGAACTCCGTCTCCCGGGCCCGCAACGCCTCGAACGTGGCCGTGCGCTGCCTGGCCGAGGTGCGGGCGTCCAGGCTGGCGGCCTCCTCGTCGTGCTCGCGCAGCGCCTCGACCTGGTCGCGCTGCAGGGCGATCAGCGGCGACACCACCAGCGTCGGGCCCTTCAGCAGCAGCGCGGGCACCTGGTAGATGGCCGACTTGCCGCTGCCGGTCGGCATCACCGCCAGCGTGTCGCGGCCCTCGGCCAGCGCCGTCATGGCGGCGAGCTGACCCGGCCGCAGCTCCTCCAGGCCCAGCGCCTCCCGCGCGACCCGCTCGCACTCCGCCCTCGCCCCGCTCATGTGCCCCCTCGGCCCTCTCGGCTCCCTCGGTTCCTGCGGCCCTTTCGGCCCTTTCCGGCCCTCTCGCCCGGCCCGCGACCGCGCGGCTCGCGCGGCGGACCGTTCACCCTGCCCAGGGCGCCGTCCTCCATGTCCGGGTTAGCCGATCGGCCTGGCGGGGAAAAGGGAAGGACGTGACATCGCGCACGCCGCGGAGGGACCGCCCCGCGCGCCGCCGAGAGGGTGGGCGATGAACTTTTCCGTGCGTCTCCTTCCCGCCACCGCCACCACCGTCGTGGTCATCGTGTCCGGCACGCTGACCGCCCGTACCTGGCCGCTGCTGCGGGAGCTGCTGCGCCCGCTGCACGTGCGCTTCGTCGTGCTGGCCGCCGCCGACCTGCGCTGCTGCGACTCCGCCGCCCGCCGGGGGCTCGCCGCCATGGACGACCTGCTCGCCGCGCGCGGCGGCCGGCTGCTCATCGCCGCGGCCGGCGAGGTGATGGACGACGTCAGGCGGCTGGTCGCCGAGAGCCGCATGTCGCCGTCCCAGGTGTGCGCCAGCGCCCACGAGGCGCTGCTCGCCACGGACGTCACCCTCCAGGACTTCCTGCTCCCGGACCTGCCCCTGCCGCCCGCCCCCCGCCGGCACCTCCGCCTCGTCTGACCCGCCCGCCCGCGAACGGCGGCGCGAGGCTCAGAAGGGGCTCAGAAGGGGCTCAGCGGGGGCTCCGAGGGAGCTCAGCGGGGGCTCAGCGGGGGCTCGGAGGGGGACTCAGAAGGGGCTCAGCGGGGGTCGTGGACGGCGAGGGCGGCGGCGCGGCGCATCGCCTCGCGCAGCCGCCCGGGGTCGTCGCCCCGGCGCAGGCTCGTGACCGCGGCCGCGCCGACGGCCCCATCGCCGCGCCCACCAGCGCGGCGGCGTCCACCTCGTCCAGCTCCCCGGGGAAGGCCCGGCGCAGCGCCCCCGCCAGCTCGGCGTGCGCCCCGAGCAGCCGCTGGAGCAGCCGGGCCTGCACGGCGGCCGACGACGCGACCAGCCGCACCCGCCACCCCGCCATCCCCCCAGCCCCGCCCGCTCCCGGCCAGCCCGCTCCCGGCCAGCCCGCTCCCGGCTCGCTCACCTCTGGCCCGGTCGCCTCGGTCAGGGCGTCGGCGATCATCTCCTCGACCGCCCGGGCCAGCACCTCGCCCGCCGTCTCCCCGGGCCGCGGCCGGGCGAGGACGCGCAGCCCGGCCTCCACCCGCACCCGGACGCCGGCGAGCAGCACGTCCTCCTTGGCCGGGAAGTGCAGGAAGAACGTGCGGGCGGAGACGTCGGCCGCCTCGGCGATCTCGGCGACCGTCGTCTCCTCGTACCCGCGCTCCTCGAACAGCCGCACCGCCGCGGCGACCAGCGCCTCGCGCGTCCGCTGCTTCTTGCGCTCCCTGCGCCCCGGCTCCTCCGTCATGGCGGCACCGATCCTACAGCGACCGCATCGTTTCACCTCGTGCAGCGCCGCGCCCCGGCCGGCGCGGTCCCCGGCCGGCGCCGCCCCTGGTCAGCCGCGCTGCTGCGGCGCCGCCTGGGACGGCGGCTCCTCGCCCGAAGCCGGCCGCAGGGCGGGCAGCAGGGCGTTGAGCGCGTCGTGGGTCTCGCGGCAGACCCGCGCGCAGATCCGGCAGTGCTCGTGCCGGTCGGCGTGCTCGCCGCAGGAGTCGCCGCAGGTCTTCGTGGCCTGGATCGCGGCCTGCACCTGGGCGCGGGTGAGCGCGGCGGCGTACCCGGTGTGCCGGGACAGCACCGCCGCCGTGGTCGCGCAGATCGCCGCGCAGTCCAGGTCGTCGCGGATGCAGCGGGTGAGCATCGGCAGGTCCTCGGCCCGCTCGGACAGGCAGGCGTCCGCGCAGGCCGTGCAGGTCTGCGCGCACGCCGTCAGCGCGTCGATGACCGCCGCCAGGTGCTTGCGGTCCAGGTTGATCTCGCCCGGGTAGGCGTCCAGCATCTGCTGCGTGTAGGTCATGGCGGCCTCCTCGCCGTCCGTCGGTTGCGCACCCGTCTGCGCCTACCCGCACACCGGCCGGCATGCGGCGGCGGGCCCGATCGTCCGGTCCGCGCCGGCGAGGTGCGAGGATCGGAGGATCCGTCGGTAGGGGAGGTGGGGCGATGCCGGTGTGGGTGCAGGCCGGGCTCTGGGGGGCGCTGGCCGGGGGCGCGCTGCTCATCGGGGCCGCGATCGCCTGGTTCCGGCCGGTGCCGCCCCGCCTGATCGCCGCGATCATGGCGTTCGGCGCGGGCGTCCTGATCGCGGCGCTGTCCTTCGAGCTGCTGGACGAGGCCGAGCGCAGCGGGGGGCTGGCCGCGACGGCGGCCGGGTTCCTCGGCGGGGCGTGCGCGTACGTGGCGGCCAACGCGCTGCTGGCCCGGCGCGGCGCCCGGCACCGCAAACGCTCGGGCGGCCAGCAGCCGAGCGAGGCCGACGTCCAGGGCAGTGGCGCGGCCATCGCCGTCGGCGCGCTGCTCGACGGCGTGCCCGAGTCGGTGGTGCTCGGCCTGTCGCTGCTCGGCGGCGGCGACGTCGGGATCGCCGTGGTCGCCGCGGTCTTCATCTCGAACGTCCCCGAGGGCCTGTCCAGCGCCGCCGGCATGAAGCGGGCCGGCCGCGGCCCGGGCTACGTCTTCGGCATCTGGGGCGGCATCGCCCTGGCCAGCGGGCTGGCCGCGTTGCTCGGCAATCTCACCATGGAGTCGGCCTCGCCGGCCGCCACCGCCGCCATCATGGGCGTCGCGGCCGGGGCGATCCTCGCGATGGTCGCCGACACGATGATCCCCGAGGCGTTCGAGGACGCCCACATCCTCACCGGCCTCATCACCACCGTCGGCTTCCTCGTGGCCTTCGCGGTGGAGCGCCTGGCCGGGTAGGGCTCGGGGGACGGGCGCCGCCCGGCCAGGCGGCGGTCAGCGGACCGCGGTGGTGCGCCGCCGGGCCAGCAGGAACCCGAGCGCGACCATCCCGACGCCCAGCAGCAGGTGCAGCCAGTTGTCGGCGTTGTTGAGCGGGACGAAGTTGGCCGGCGAGTCGTGCCCGACCAGCAGGCCGTAGATCCACAGCAGCAGGTAGATCACGCCGCCGCCGATGAGGAAGTTGCGGGCGCCGGACCACGTCCTGGCCAGCACGAGGCCGGCGACGCCGAACAGCAGGTGCACGACGTTGTGCAGGATCGAGACCTGGAACACGTTGAGCAGCAGCGCGCCGGACTCGTGCCCGGCGAAGCCGAGGTCGTCGTAGTGGGTGGTGATGCCGGGGATGAAGCCGAGAATGCCGACCAGCAGGAACACCGCTCCGACGACGAAGGCGGCGAGTTGCACGGGGGTGCGTCCCGCCGCGGTGCGCGGACTGTCCATGGGAGTCTCCTTCGACGTCCGGTAAGGGTCCCGCGTCTACCCCGCCCGCGCGCGGGCAGTCCCTCTCCCGTCACGAAACGCCGAAGCGGAAAGGGAATCGTGATGTCCGGGCCGCGCGGTCCGGCCGCCTGCTAGACTGGAATCAGACGTTGAGCCTTCTCGGCCCGCCGGGCTTCGTGCCCGCCGCCGCGGAGGCTTTTTTCATGTCCACACACCATCAGAACACGCCGGCCGCCGCCGCGGGCACCTGGAAGCTCGGCGGCGACCTGCCCGTCAACCGTCTCGGCTTCGGCGCGATGCGCCTCACCGGCCGCGCCGCCTTCGGCGCGGGCGGCGGCCGGGGCGGCGGGGCCGACCGCGACCGCTCCGTCGCCGTGCTGCGGCGCGCCGTCGAGCTCGGCGTCAACCACATCGACACCGCCGTTTTCTACTTCTCGCCCCTCCTGTCGGCCAACGAGCTGATCAACCGGGCGCTCACCCCCTACCCGGACGACCTGGTGATCGCCACCAAGGTCTGGCCCGGCCGCGACCCGTCCGGCGCGTGGTGGTGGGCCGAGCCCGCGCAGCTCCGCGGCCAGGTCGAGGAGAACCTGCGCCAGCTCGGCCGCGACCACCTCGACCTGGTCAACCTCCGCGTCCCGCCGAGCCGCGGGGCCGAGCCGGTCGGCGAGCACTTCGCCGCCCTGGCGGCCCTGCGCGACGCCGGGCTCGTCCGCCACCTCGGGCTCTCCAACGTCACCGCCGCGCAGCTGGCCGAGGCGCGCGCCATCGCGCCGGTCGCGTGCGTGCAGAACGCGTTCGGCGTCGGCGCCCCCGCCGCCGAGCGGGAGCTGCTGCGGGCCTGCGGCGAGCAGGGGATCGCGTACGTGCCGTTCTTCGCGATCGCCGGCGCCGGCCGGGAGGCGGGCGCGCCGGCCGCCGAGGACGCGGCCGTGCTCGCCGTCGCCCGCGCCCGCGGGGCGACCCCGGCGCAGGTCCGGCTGGCCTGGACGCTGAGCCTGGGGCCGCACGTCCTGGCCATCCCGGGCACCGGCGACCCCGCCCACCTCGCCGAGAACGTCGCCGCCGGCGCGCTCCGCCTCACCCCCGAGGAGATCGCCTCCCTCGGCTGAGCCCGGCCGCTCACCGCACGCCGAGCGACTCCTCCAGGTACGCCATCGCGCCCACCGGCTCCTCGGCGAAGAACATCAGCTCGGCGAGCGGCCGCGGCAGGAAGCCCTCGTCCTCCATGCGCTGGAACTGCTGCTTCAGCCCGTCGTAGAAGCCGGCCGTGTTCAGCAGCACGACCGGCTTGTCGGTGTGGCCGTGCTTCTTCAGCTCCAGGATCTCGGTGGCCTCGTCCAGCGTCCCGGTGCCGCCCACCATGATGACCACGGCGTCGGCCTTCTCCAGCAGCAGCCGCTTGCGCTCGGCGAGGTCGGCGGCGACCACCATGTCGTCCACGCCGCGGCGCGCCTTGTGCACGAGGAAACGCACCGACACGCCCATCAGCCGGCCGCCGGCGGCGTGCACGCCGTCCGCCATGACCTTCATGAGGCCGACGTCCGAGCCGCCCCACACCAGCGTGTGGCCGCCCTTGCCGATCAGCTCGGCGAACTCGCGGGCGGGGCGGGTGTAGGTGTCGGCGAGGTCGGCGGCGGAGAGGAAGACGCAGATGTTCATGCGCAACACCCTAGGACCGCCGGGCGTGGCTCAGCGGGCGGCCGCGGTGGCGTCCTCGATGCGGGTGCCGGTGACCAGCTCCGGGTGGATCCGGACGACCACGCTGATCTCCTCGCCCGGCCACGGCCGCAGCCGCCGCAGGGCGCGGGCGATCTCCTCGTCGTCCTCCACCAGCCCGGCCCGCCCGGTCAGGACGATGCTCCAGCCGTGCCGCGTCGCCGTGTCCAGCACGTCGGCCTCGTAGACGACCGGCGAGAGCTGGGTGAGCAGCTTGACGACCTCGCAGTCACCGGGCAGGCCGACGAGCAGGTCCTCGCCGTCCATCACGTGGCTGACCAGCTGGATGCCCGGCAGGGCGCGGCTGATGAACACGATCCTGCCGAAGGTCACGTTGCCGAGCAGGCGCAGGCCCTCCGGCCGGGACAGGCGGCGGCTGACGGGCGGGGGCTGGGTCGATGGGTACGGCACAGGGTCACCTTGCTGCAGGTGAGGCGGGGCCGGTAGGGACCAAAGTCCCTTGTTGCGCCGGGTTCAGCCCTCGCCCGCCGGGCCGCCGTGGCCCCGCCCGCGGGCGGCCGGGGCGGGCGCGATAGAAGAGGGTCCATGCCGTTCCATCCCGATCTCGCCAAGAAGCTGGAGCCGCTGCGCGGCCTGACCCGCGAAGGGCTCGCCGCCGACCCGGAGGCGCAGCGCCTGTTCGCCGAGTTCGTCCGCGAGCCGGCCCCGTGGTCCGTGCCGGCCGGCGTCACCGTCGAGGACCTCGCCGTCGAGGGGCCGCACGGCCCGGTCCCCGTCCGCACCTACCGCGCCGGAGCCACCTCCGGGACGGCGCTGCTGTGGGCGCACGGCGGCGGGTTCGCCCACGGCGACCTCGACACGGCCGAGGCCCACGTCGTGGCCGCCGAGCTGGCCGCGCGCAGCGGCGCGTTCGTCGTGTCGGCCGGTTACCGGCTCGCCCAGGACGGGGTGCGCCACCCGGTGCCCATCGACGACGTGGACGCCGCCTGGCGGTGGCTGACCGAGCGGGCCGCGCCCGGCGCCAGGGCCGGGCTGGGCGGGGCCAGCGCCGGAGCGGCCCTCGCCCTGGCCACCGCCCTCCGCGCCCGCGACCGCGCCGGCCAGGGCGGCCGGGCGGCCGACCTGCTGTTGCTCGCCTATCCGTTCGCGCACTACCCGAACCCGGCGCTCGGCGACGAGCTGGCCGCCGAGATGCGCGAGCTGCCCCCGTTCATGCGCTTCCATCCCGCCGACATCGAGGGGATGGTCCGCACCTACGTCGGCCGGATCAGCGACCTGCCGCCCGACGCGCTGCCCGGCGCGGCCCGCCTCGACGGCCTGCCCCCCACGCACATCGTGCTGTCCGAGTACGACGACCTGCGCGCCTCCGGCGAGCTGCTGGAGCGCCAGATGCGCGAGGCCGGGGTGCCGGTGAGCACGTACCTCGCGCGCGGCATGCCGCACGGGCACCTCAACCGGACCCCGGCCTTCGAGGAGGTCGACGCCTCGCTCGCCTACTTCGCCGCCGCGCTCGCGGCGGACTGAGCCTCGGCGGGCGTCTCGGCGGGCGTCTCGGCGGGCGTCTCGGGGGGCGTCCCGGCGGGGCGGCGCGGCACCACGACCGCGACGGCCAGCGCCGCCACCAGCAGCCCCGCCGCGACGCCGAACGCCAGCCGGTAGCCGCCGGTCAGCGCCGCCGCCTGCGTCGCCCCGCCGGTCAGCAGCTCCCCGGTACGCCCGGCCGCCAGCGTGGACAGCACCGCGACGCCGATCGCCATGCCCACCTGCTGGGTGGTGTTGAACAGCCCGGAGGCCAGCCCCGCGTCGCTCTCCCGCGCCCCGGACATGCCGAGCGTGGCCAGCGCGGGCAGCACCAGCCCGCCGCCCGAGATCAGCAGCATGGGAGGCAGCAGGTGGGCGGCGTACGAGGCCTCGACCGGCACCCGCGACAGCAGCACCATCGCCGCGACCAGCATCGCGAGCCCGGCCACCAGCACGACGCGGGCCCCGAGACGCGCCGCGAGCCGGGCGGAGACGAACAGCGAGACCGAGCCGATGCCGACCGCGGCCGGCAACATCGCGAGCCCGGTCTCCAGCGCCCCGTAGCCGAGGACCCGCTGCATGTAGAGCGCGACCAGCACCTGGAAGGCGAACATCCCGGACAGGGCCAGCATCTGCGCGAGGTTGGCCCCGGCGACGTTGCGCGAGCGCAGGACGCGCAGCGGCATGAGCGGGGTCCTGGCCGTGGCCTGCCGCGCCGTGAACGCGCCCAGCAGGGCCAGCGACAGCGCGCCGAGCCCGAGCGTGTGGGCCGACAGCCAGCCGTGCTCCTCGACCTTGACCACGGAGTAGATGCCCAGCATGAGGCCGGAGGTGACCAGCGCCGCGCCGAGGACGTCCGCGCCGGCCCGCAGTCCCGCGCCACGGTCGGCGGGCAGCACGCGCAGCGCGAGCGCGACGGTGAGCACGCCGATCGGCACGTTGATGAGGAAGATCCACGGCCAGTCCAGCGCGTCGGTGAGCACGCCGCCGAGCACCTGCCCGATCGAGGCACCGGCGGCCCCGGTGAAGCTGAAGATCGCGATGGCCTTGCCGCGCTCGGCCGGCTCGGCGAACAGCGTCACCAGGATGCCCAGCACCACCGCGCTGGCCAGCGCGCTGCCCACACCCTGGAGGAAGCGGGCCGCGATGAGCGTCCCGGGGCTGCCGGCCGCGCCGGCCAGCAGGGACGCGGCGGTGAAGATCACGTTGCCGGCCAGGAACAGCCGCCGCCGCCCGATCAGGTCGCCGAGCCGGCCGGCCAGCAGCAGCAGCCCGCCGAAGGGGATCAGGTAGGCGTTGACGATCCAGCTCAGGGCGGCGGGCGAGAAGCCCAGGTCCTGCTGGATGGCCGGCATCGCGACCGTCACGATGCTGCCGTCCAGAATGGTCATCAGTCCCGTCGCGGACAGCACACCCAAGGCCGTCCAGCGCGAGCCGAGCACGTTCGACATGGTCTCTCCTGTCTGAGGTCGACAAGAGAGACCGTAGCAGATAGTTCCGTAATAGACGATCCCTTACGGGCCTACTTTGCGCGCTCCCGGGCTCGCCTGGTCTGCTGCGGGCCCTCGGCGGGGGTGGCCAGGTGCCCGCTGACCAGCCGGTTCAGGGCGCGGACCAGGACCTCGCGCTCGTCGTCGGGCAGCGACTCCAGGGCCGCGCGGTGCACGCCGTCCACGATCTCCTGGCTGCGCCGGGCCACCGCCGCGCCCTCGTCGGTGACCGCGATGATGCGCGCCCGCCGGTCGGTGCTGGACGGGCGGCGCTCGGCGTACCCGGCCTTCTCCAGGGCGTCCACGGTGACCACCATCGTGGTCTTGTCCATGTCGCCGAGCTCGGCGAGCTGGATCTGCGTCCGCTCCTCCTCCAGCGCGTGGACGAGCACGCAGTGCATGCGCGCGGTCAGGCCGATCTCGCCGAGCGCCGCCGCCATCCGTGAGCGGAGCACGTGGCTGGTGTGGTCGAGCAGGAAGGACAGGTCGGTCTCGGTGCGGGCGGGTGCCATGGCGGTCATGCCTTCCAGCCTACCTACTCAGTCCCGCTGCGGATTATCCGCGACCGGACGATGTGTGGCCGCGGCCAGGGCGGCCTCGGCGATGCGCAGCGCCTCGTCCGCGCCGAGCCCCAGGGCGGCGACGGTGGCGGCGTACGCGGCGGCGGCCTGCCGGGCCCGCTCCCGCGCCTGCTCACCGGCCGCCGTCACGAACGACCCCGCCCGCCCCCGCGTCTCGATCAGCCCGGCCTCCTCCAGCTCCCGGTAGGCCCGCCCCACGGTGTTGACGGCCAGCCCCAGGTCGGCGGCGAGCCGCCGGATGGTCGGCAGCCGGGCGCCGACGGCCAGCGTGCGGTCCTGGATCCGCCCCGCGAGCTGGGCCCGGAGCTGCTCGAACGGGGGCACCGGCGAGGCCGCGTCGATGACGATCATCATGGCGCCACGATCCGCCGGGCCATCGCCGCCGTGCTCGGCGCCCTCAGCTGGACCAGGGCGACGGCGGCCAGCCCGAGCGGCACCAGGCCGACCGAGACGGCGCTCCACCAGCCGAAGGTCGGCCCCAGCAGCAGGATCACCGGCAGCGACCACACGACGCCCGGCGACATGCTCTCCCGCGCGTCCTCGATCCGCATGATCACGTCGGCGGTCAGCGAGACCTCGTCCTCGGCCACCACCGGCCGCCTCAGCAGGTCGCGGAGCTGGAGGACGGCGGCGGCCGCGGCCCCGGCCAGGGCGACCAGCAGCACGGCCGCCGCACGCCGGACCGCGGTGTCGCCGGTCGCGAACGCCCCCGCCGCGAGGGCCAGCGCCGCCGCGTGGATCCCCGCCGCGCAGGCGGCGTGCGGCCGGCCGAGCAGGGCCCGCCAGCCGAGCTGCACCGGGTGCGCGGCCCGCCGCGCCAGCGCCGCCCCGGCCCGCCGGTCCACCCGGCGCACCCACGCCTCCACCTGCCAGCGCGCCGCCAGCAGCGCCACGACCAGCCCGCCCAGCAGGACGAGCGGCCCTGACCCGCCCGGCCCGGACAACACGCCGAACGCGTACACCGCCGCCGCCGTCATGATCAGTAAGGCCAGCAGGACCTGCTCGACGACGCGCGCCCGCCACCTGGCGGCCAGCCGCGCGGCCAGCAGCGGCGTGGGCGGCGTGTCGCCGAGGCCGTGCCTGGCCAGCCAGCTCCGCGCGGCGCGCAGCTCGCCCGGCCGCGGGTCCTTTCCCGATCCGTCCATGACGCTCCCTTTTGTCGCAAGGATTGTCTCAATAGAATGCGACAGAGCCTGCGACAAAGTCAACCGGCTACTCCGGCCGTCGTACGTCGCCCGTCCGCTACGCCCGGGGCGGTGATCGCAGGAGTCTTCCCGCGGCCGACGACGCGGCGGCCCAGGAGCGGCACCATCGACACCGTCCCTGCCCCACGGAGAAAGGCCGCCCGCATGACCGTCAAACCGCTCGAGCTGTTCGGCTCCTCCATCCACCTGCGCCGCGGCGGCGAGATCTCCACCGGGAGGGAGCCCGCCCAGGACGGCTGGCGGCTGCAGGCCGTCCACGCCAAGACCGGCGACGACGTGCGCGCCGACCACTGGCAGGCGCATCCGGACGCCGAGAAGATCGTCTCCTGCCTGGTCGGCAAGATCCGCCTCTACCTGCGCCCGGAGCGGCCGGGGGAGCCGGAGGAGGAGATCAGGCTGACGGCCGGGACCGCCGCCATCGTCCCGCGCGGCCGCTGGCACCGCATCGCCCTGGACATCCCCAGCGACGTCCTGGCGGTCACCCTGCCCGGCGACGGCCGCCTGGAGCGGGTGCGCTGACCACGACGACCGCCCGGGGCGGGGCCAGGCGAGAACGGCGTCAGGCGAGCGGCGGCGGCGCGTAGATCGTTACGCTGCGGCCATGTCGCTCACGTCTTCAGCACGCGCCGCCATGGCCGCCGTCCTCGTCGCCACCGCCCTGATCGCGCACGAGCCCCCGGCGGCGGCCGCGGACCGGGTCCTGCGGGTCTACAGCAACAACATCGAGAACCTGGTGCGCAACAACGCCGACGGCACCTGCACCCGGGTCTCCGGCCCCGACCACCTGGCGTCCATGCTCGTGGACGACGACGGCCGGACCGGCACCTCCGGCGTGCGCCCGCCCGACCTGCTGATCCTCCAGCAGGTACGCGGCGCCGGCCAGGCCACCGCCTACGCCGACCAGCTCGCCGCCAGGTTCGGCTACCCCGCCGGCACGTACGGGGTGGTCGTGGCCTGGGCCGACCCCGAGCCTTGGGGCGGCAGCCACCACTGCAGCGACCAGGCGCTCGGCGACCTGAAGAAGAAGCAGACCAACGCCCTCGTCTACAACACCAGGACCCTGGCCCTCGCCGCCGGCGACGTCTCGAAGTACTGGAGCGCGGGCTGGCTCAAGCCCGGCACCGCGTACGCCGGCGGCGCCGGCTGCACCCTGTACAAGCCGCCCAGCAACGACGACGGCAGCGCCTACGCCTACAAGTGGAAGCGCACCAGCGCCATCGCGGCCAGGTTCACGATCAGGGCGACGGGCACGGCGGTCTTCGCCGCCACCCTGCACCTGCCGGAGCAGAACGGCGCGAACGCCTGCGCGGGCGACGGCTACACGGGCGTCGCGGGCTCCGGCATCCATGTCGGCGCCGACGCCACGGCCCTGATGAACGCCTCCGCCGTCCGGGTGATCGGCGTGGACGCCAACCGCACCGGCATCGCCGCCTCCACCCTGTCCGGTTCCGGCATGACCGGGTACGGCACGGAGGCGACCATGGGCACCCGCAAGATCGACTACTTGTTCGTCAAGGGCGAGGTGCAGCCGTCCGGCATCGGCCACACGGTGAGCGGCACGAAGTCGAACCACCTCGCCTTGTACGGGTTCATCACGTTCTGATCCGAGCGGGACCGGACGCCGCCGGCGCGGCTCGCCGGGCGGAAAACTTGAACTGTTCCAGATTAGGGAGATATGTTGGTCGGCATGGCGTCCGACTTCGAGGCACAGTTGCGAGGGGCCTCGCTGCGCGTGACCCGTCCGCGGTTGGCAGTGCTCGCGGCACTGCACGAGCACCCGCACGTCGACACCGACACGGTGATCTCCCTGGTCCGGGCCGACCTCCCCAGGGTCTCTCACCAGGCGGTGTACGACGTGCTGCGTGCTCTGACCAACGCCGGTCTGGTGCGTCGCATCGAGCCGGCCGGCGCCCCCGCCCGCTACGAGACGCGGGTGGGCGACAACCACCATCATGTCGTGTGCCGTTCGTGCGGCGCGATCGCGGACGTCGACTGCGCCGTCGGCCACGCCCCCTGCCTCACCGCCTCCGACGACCAGGGCTTCCTGGTGGAGGAGGCGGAGGTGACCTACTGGGGCACCTGCCCCGACTGCGCGAGCAGACGCCCTACCCCGTGATCCGGCAGTTCGGAAGGAAATAATGAGCGACACCCAGGACAACGCCCCCGCCAGCGCGCAGGGCGTGGACCAGAAGGCCGCGGCCGGCTGCCCGGTCGCGCATGACTCCGTGACAGCGCACGGCAGCGAGAGCGAGAACCCGGCGATCGACTCGCCGTCCCCCAGGGCCGGCGGCCGTCCCCGGACGAACCGCGACTGGTGGCCGAACCAGCTCGACCTGTCGGTGCTGCGCGCCCACTCCTCCAAGAGCGACCCGCTGGGCCCCGGCTTCGACTACGCCAAGGAGTTCCAGAAGCTCGACGTCGAGGCGCTCAAGCAGGACATCATCCAGGTGCTCACCACGTCCCAGGACTGGTGGCCGGCCGACTTCGGGCACTACGGCGGCCTCATGATCCGGATGAGCTGGCACGCCGCCGGCACCTACCGCATCCACGACGGCCGCGGCGGCGCGGGCGACGGCGGCCAGCGCTTCGCCCCGCTCAACAGCTGGCCCGACAACGCCAACCTGGACAAGGCCCGCCGCCTGCTGTGGCCGGTCAAGCAGAAGTACGGCCAGAAGATCTCCTGGGCCGACCTGCTCGTGCTCGCCGGCAACGTCGCCCTGGAGTCGATGGGCTTCAAGACCTTCGGCTTCGGCTTCGGCCGCCAGGACGTCTGGGAGCCCGAGGAGATCTTCTGGGGCCCCGAGGACGCCTGGCTCGGCGACGAGCGCTACGTCTCCGACAACGAGATGGTGCCGGAAGTCGGCGCGACCGAGATGGGCCTCATCTACGTCAACCCGGAGGGCCCCCGCGGCAACGCGGACCCGGCCGCGGCGGCGCACTTCATCCGCGAGACCTTCGCCCGGATGGCGATGAACGACGAGGAGACCGTCGCCCTCATCGCCGGCGGCCACACCTTCGGCAAGACCCACGGCGCCGGCGTCGCCGACGACCACGTGGGCCCCGAGCCCGAGGGCGCGCCGCTGGAGGCGCAGGGCCTCGGCTGGCTGAGCACGCACGGCACCGGCAAGGGCGCCGACACGATCACCAGCGGCCTCGAGGTGACCTGGACCGACCGGCCGACGCAGTGGAGCAACCGCTTCTTCGAGATCCTCTTCGGCTACGAGTGGGAGCTCACCACGAGCCCCGGCGGCGCCAAGCAGTGGGTCGCCAAGGACGCCGAGGCGATCATCCCGGACCCGTACGACCCGAACAAGAAGCACAAGCCGACGATGCTGACGACCGACCTGTCGCTGCGCGTCGACCCGGAGTACAACAAGATCTCCCGCCGCTTCCTGGAGAACCCGGACGAGTTCGCGCTGGCCTTCGCCAAGGCCTGGTACAAGCTGCTGCACCGCGACATGGGCCCGGTCAGCCGCTTCCTCGGCCCGTGGGTGCCCGAGCCCCAGCTCTGGCAGGACCCGGTGCCGGCCGTCGACCACCCGCTGGTGGGCGAGGCCGACGTCGCCGCGCTCAAGGCGAAGGTGCTGGAGTCCGGCCTCACGACCGCCCAGCTCGTCTCCACCGCGTGGGCCTCGGCCGCGAGCTTCCGCTCCACCGACAAGCGCGGCGGCGCCAACGGCGCCCGCATCCGGCTGGAGCCGCAGCGCAACTGGGAGGTCAACCAGCCCGAGCAGCTCGCGTCGGTCCTGAAGGTCCTGGAGAGCATCCGGGACGAGTTCAACGAGGCCGGCGGCGCGAAGATCTCGCTCGCCGACCTGATCGTGCTGGCCGGCTCGGCCGCCGTCGAGCAGGCCGCCCGCGAGGCCGGCGTCGAGGTGACGGTGCCGTTCCACCCGGGACGCACCGACGCCACCCAGGAGCAGACCGACGTCGAGTCCTTCCGGGTGCTCGAGCCGCGCGCCGACGGGTTCCGCAACTACCTGCGCCAGGGCGAGAAGACGCAGCCGGAGGTGCTGCTGATCGACCGCGCCTACATGCTCAACCTGACCGCGCCGGAGATGACCGTCCTCGTCGGCGGCCTGCGCTCCCTCGGGGCCAACGTCGGCGGCGCGCGGCACGGCGTCCTGACCGACCGCCCGGGCGTGCTCACCAACGACTTCTTCGCCAACCTGCTCTCGCCGGGCACCCGGTGGAAGGCGTCGGAGTCCGAGGAGCACGTGTACGAGATCCGCGACGTCGCCACGGACGAGGTGAAGTGGACCGCCACCGCGGTCGACCTCATCTTCGGCTCCAACTCGCAGCTGCGCGCCCTCGCCGAGGTGTACGCCAGTGACGACGCCCGCGAGAAGTTCGTGGCCGACTTCGTCGCGGCCTGGACCAAGGTCATGGAGCTCGACCGGTTCGACCTCGTCTGACCCTGTCCCACCTGCCGGGCCCGGCCGATCACCGCGATCGGCCGGGCCCGCCCGTGCGCGGGCTGGACAACCCGTCGCGCGGCATGATCACAATATGGCGCTGCTCGCCCCCCTTCCCGGCAGGAAAGGCCGACCGTGATCAGAAAAGGTTTCACCGGGCTGCTGGCTCCGATCGCCCTGCTCCTGGCCGCCACCAACGTGCCCGCCGCGGCGGCGCCGCGCCAGGAGCCCGCGGCGGCGCCGCGCCAGGAGCCCGCGGCCGCCACCTTGCCCGGCCCGGTCTACGCGACCGTCACCGACAAGAGCGCGAAGCTGTCGCTGCAGACGTTCGGGCGTCCGGACGGCAAGGACATGGTGTTCCGGATCTCCGGCGCGGTGTACGCCAACGTCGAGGGCAACAGCCTGGACCCGGCGCTGCGGCACGGCCAGAAGCTGTTCAACCTCGAGGGCTACAACATCCGGCGCCTGTACCGGGCGCCCGACACCAACCAGCTCTACCAGCTCTCCCGGGAGATCGTCTTCTACACCGACCCGGCGGACCCGCACCGGGTGCTGCGCGAGTGGAAGAACCCGGTCGACGGCAGGACGTACCCGGTCGTCCCGATCAACAACGACACGGTGAACTTCGGCCCGTTCCCGATCACCTCCTCCTACGTGGGGCCGCCGCTGCAGCAGCTCCACGACGAGACGGTGTGGACCAGCGACATCCCGGTCCGCACCAACCTGGGCGCCACGCTCGGCGAGCGTTTCGGCCTGGTCGGCGGCGTGTACGCCGCGCAGGAGATGTTCGACTTCTCCGTCGACCGGCGCGAGGTGGCCGCCCGCACCGGGCCCGGCGTCCCGGCCGGCGCGATGAAGACGAAGATCAGCTGGGCGCGGACCAGCCCGTGGGCGCCGTTCATGTGCCTGCCGGAGACGGACGTGCGCGGCCAGCTCACCTACCACGCCCGGAGCTGGTCGCTGGACTCCTACGCCAAGGTCGAGCCGTGGCTGCGGGCCGAGGTCGAGGCCCGCTACCCGCTGTACAAGGCCGCCCCGGCCGCGCCCGGGCCGAGCGAGAACTCCTGGACGTCGTTCTACAACAAGCAGCTCGGCAAGGGCGCCACCACCTGGGCGGCCTGGTGCGCCGCCAACGGCCGCGCTTAGCGGCCCCGCCCGGCCGGCGCCGGGCGCTCAGTCCGCGGGGCGCGGTGCGGCGGCCGTCCGCACCGCCATCAGGTGGTCGATCAGCGCCAGCAGCACATCGCGCCCCTCCCTGCGGTCGCGGGCGTCGCACAACACCAGCGGCACCTGCGGGTCGAGGTCGAGCGCCCGGCGGATCTCCTCGCGGGTGCGGTCGCGTACGCCGTCGAAGCAGTTGACGCCGACGATGAACGGCACGCCGCGGCTCTCGAAGAAGTCGATCGAGGCGAAGCTCACCTCCAGGCGCCGGGTGTCGACCAGGACGACCGCGCCGAGCGCCCCGTTGACCAGGTCGTTCCACATGAACCAGAACCGCTCCTGGCCGGGGGTGCCGAACAGGTAGAGCACCAGGTGGTCGTTGACCGTGATGCGGCCGAAGTCCAGCGCGACGGTGGTGGTCGACTTGCCGTTCAGGCCCTCCAGGTCGTCCACGCCGACGCTGGCGTGGGTCAGGTACTCCTCGGTGCGCAGCGGGGCCACCTCGCTCACCGCGCCGACCATGGTCGTCTTCCCGACGCCGAACCCGCCGGCGATCAGGATCTTCACGGCCAAGGGAGCCTCGTCGTGGTCAGAGCTCTCGTAAGCCATCCCGCACCGCCTTGAGTATCGCTATGTCGGGGAGAGCGCCGCGCTGGGCGAAGGCCAGCGGCGCCCGGGTCCGCAGCCGGCCCGCGTCGATCAGGTCACCGATGAGGATCTTGGTCACCGAGACCGGGAGGTTCAGCGCGGAGGCGATCTCGGCCACCGCCAGGGGCCGCCGGCACAGCGCGAGGATGCTGCGGTGCTCGGGCTGGGTGCTGCGCCGGTGCGCGGGCCCGGCCTCCTCGTCGGGCGCGGCGACCGTGGTCACCACGGTGATGAGCGCCAGGTCGTGCCGCTCGGGAGCGGTGCGCCCGCCGGTGATCGTGTAAGGACGGACAAGGGGCTCGTCGGCGCCGTCGTCGGCGAACCCCTCCGTCCAATGTCTCATCCGTGGCCCCCTATATCGAGGTGGCCGCCGAACTCGCGGTCCTCGGGAGCGCGGGCGTCGGTGCCGAGCTTCTGCCCGACCTGCTGGATCAGGGTGTGCATCGCGACGCTCATGAGCTCCGCGTCCACCTCCTGCGAGGCCAGCACGGCCAGGTGGGTGCCCCGGCCGGCGGCGGTGATGAACAGCCACACGTCGGCCATCTCGATGATGATCTGGTGGACCGGCCCGCCGCTGAACAGGTGCCCGGCGCCGCGCGCCAGGCTCTGCTGGCCGGTGGCGATCGCGGCCAGGCGCTCGGCGTCGGCGCGCGGGATGGTGCGGGACCGGCTGATCACCAGGCCGTCGTCGGACAGCACGACGGCGTGCCGGGTGCCGGGGACGCGATCGACCAGACCGTCCAGCAGCCAGTCCAGGTCTCTGTTGGTGGCGGTGGTGCGCTGCGTCATCATCGGTCTTCCGTGGTCGGGGGCATGGGGTCGGGGGAGCCGCCCGGCGGGGCCGGGAAGGCCTCCTCGCCGGTACGGCGCAAGCGGGACTGCCGCTGGAAGGCGCCGATGACGGCGCTGGAACGGCTGGGCCGGTCGCCGGCGGCCCACTCCTCCTGGTCGCCGGGGGTCTCGGCCGGGGCCTTCAGCTCCTCGGCCAGGCTGGCCTGGCGCACCCGCTGGGGGAGCGGCCGGGGCCCGCCGTTCTCCCGCTCCGGCGCGGCCGCCGGGGACGGCGCGGCCGGCGCGGGCGCCGCGACGGTCGCCAGGGCGTGTCCTCTCGTGCGGGTGGGCAGCGCGCCCGCACGCGGGCGGTCCTCCTCGGGCGGGTCCGGCTCGGCCGTGCGCGGGCGGTCCACCACCATCGTCTCGGGCAGCAGCACGATCACGCGGGTGCCGCCGAAGGCCGACGGGCGCAGCTCGACCTGCAGGCCCAGGCCGGCGGCGAGCCGGGCGACCACGTACAGGCCGAGCCGCACGTCGTCGGCGTGGGTCATCACGTCGAGCTGCGGCGGCGCCTGCAGCAGGGCGTTGACGGCGGCGTACTGCTCGGGCTCCATGCCGAGGCCGCGGTCCTCGATCTCCACGGCGACGCCCTTGCTGACCGGCGTGCTGCGCACCTCGACGGGGGTGAGCGGCTTGGAGAAGGTGGTGGCGTTCTCCATCAGCTCGGCCAGCACGTGGATCATCGGGCCCACGGCGCGCTCGGCGATCCAGTACTCGCCCTCGACCTCGATGGAGATGCGCCGGTAGTCCTGCACCTCGCTCTGCGCGGCCCGCAGCACGTCGAGCAGCCGCACCGGGTTGCGCCAGCGGCGCTGCGGCTGCCCGCCGCCCAGGATGACCAGGTTCTCCTCGTAGCGGCGCAGCCGCGCGGTGAGATGGTCGAGGTCGAACAGGCCCTCCAGCACCGCCGGGTCCTCGTGCTTGCGCTCCAGCTCGTCCAGCTTCTTCAGCTGCAGGCCGATGAGGATCTGGGTGCGGCGGGCGATCCGCTGGAGCATGCGCTGGAAGCCGCGGTGCTGCTCGGCCTGCCGCACGGCGGTGCGCACGGCGCTGCGGCGGGCCACGTTGAGCGCCTGGCCGAGCTCGCCCAGCTCGTCGCCGGTCGGCTCGATCGCGCGCACCTCCGCGTCGGCGTCGACGTCCTCGCCGCGCTCCAGCCGGGCCACCACGTCGGGCAGCCGCTCCTGGAGCTCCTGCGCCTCCTGGCGCAGGCGCAGGATGCGCCGCCGGAGGACGGCGGTGACGCGCCAGCTCGTGAGGATCACCAGGGCCAGGGCGAGCAGGCCCACGGTCGAGATGCTGACGAACACCGTGAAGATCATGTCGGCGTGGTCGTGGCCGACCCGGCTGACGTAGGCGAAGCGCAGGCCGGCGAGCTGCCGCAGCTGCGCGGTGACGGACGCCACCGACGACCGCCAGGCCGCGCCGTCGTCGCCGAGCCGCACCTGGTCGCGCCCGGAGCCGCTCGCGGCCGTGGCCAGCCGTCCCTCCACGGCGGTCATCGTGCGCCACGCCTCGCCGCCGGTGATCGTCGCGTACCTCGTCTCCTGGCCGGTGAGCGCGGGCAGCACCCGGGCGTGCATGAGGTGGTTGCGGGTGCCGAGGGCCTCGGTGACCAGGGCGTACTCGTTCCTGGTCAGCCGGCCGGTGTCCCAGCCGCGGGTCAGCAGGGCGTCCTCGCGGCCCAGCAGGTCGATGATCCACAGGAGGTCCACCAGGGGCTGCGCCCCGATGTTGACCTGGCTCTCGCCGGTGTGGCTGAGGGCGGTCAGCACGCCGAGGTCCGTCTCCAGGACGCCGCTGTAGTAGTCGAACGTCTGCTGGGGGCTGGACCAGCCCGCGTCCACCGCGCGGCGCTGCTGGTCGAGGAGGCCGAGGTCGCGTTCGGCGCGGCGCAGCGCGGCGGCCAGGCCCGGCTGCGCGTCGGTCAGGTCCAGGTCGTCGGCAGTGGGGAAGGCTTGCACCGCCCGGTCGGTGGCGGCGCGCTGCCCGGCGAGCTTGTCGCGGGCGGCGGCACCGGGGCTCGCCTGCGCCTTGGCGGTGAGCCTGCGCTCCTGGTCGAGGGCGAAGAACAGGCCGGCCGCGGGCCGGCCCACCGTGGTGGTGGCCAGCTCCAGCTGGGCCTTCTCCTCCTGCCACTGGCCGGCGAGCTGGCGCATGCCGGACGCCAGCAGCGGGGTGAAGGTCACGCTCGGCACGATCACGACGATGAGCAGCACGGTACGTAACGGCAGCCGGCGGACGCCGCCCGCCCGCCGCGACCCGTCACCGGCTCCCTCGGCCGTCCGCCGGCGCCGGCCCTTGCCCCATCCAGCCACGTGCAGGACACTCTCCTCGCCGGTCGGTGAACGCTGTCGCGAAAGACCGCCGCACGGACGATCGGTGCCCGATCGTAGCCATACGGCTGTTGAGCCGGTAGACCCCTGTTGCTGGTGTCCGGTTCCGTCCTGGCGTTCTGTCCACTCAAGCGGCGTCTAGTCGGATTCAGTGCCGGGAGCGGCGGCTCACGGGGTCCGGCGGGCGAGGGCCGGCCCGGTCCGGGTGACCAGCGCCGCCGCGGCGGCCAGCACGGGCAGCCCCACGACCACGGCGAGCAGGAACGGCCACGGCACGGCGACGGTGGCCGGGTCCCCGGAGCCGTGGCTCGTCATCGGCCGGCTCAGCGCCACGCCCGTCACCGCCCCGGCGGCCAGCCCCACCAGCGCGCCGAGCCCCGAGATGTAGAGCGCCTGACCGGCCACGACGAGCCGCATCACGCCGGCCGGGGCGCCGACGGCCGTCATCGTCGCGCGCTCCGGCGCCATGTCGGCGGCCGCGAGCCGGGTGGCGGCGAGGGTGCCGCCCACGACGAGGACGAGGCAGCCGGCGAGCCAGGCCCACAGGCCCGGGTCGGGCAGGTTGCGGTAGCCCTCCTCCTGCGCGACCGTGACGCGCGGGGTCACCCGGGCCAGGTCGCGCGGCAGCGCCGAACCGGCGGGCAGCCGGTGCATGGCGTAGAGCTGGCGCTCCGCCGTGACGAAGCCGGCCCGCTCGACCAGGGCGCGCGGCAGCAGCGCGCCGCCCTGGTGCTCGCCGGCGGGGGCGGCCACCACGGCGGGCACGTCGAGCGTGCGCGGCGGGCCGCCCGTGGAGCCGGCCCGCAGCCTGAGCATGCCGCCGCGCACCGCCGCCGGGTCGAACACCACGGCCTTGCCGCTCGCCAGCGCCGCCGCCGCCCGCGCATCGTGGCGGCCCTGCAGGAGCGCGAGCAGGTCCTGGCCGCCGACGGCCGCCGTGCGGCGGGTCCTGGTGCCGTTCCAGCGCACGGTGTACCGCAGCGCGTAGCGGTGGCCCTGGGCGTCCCGCGGCTGGTACCCGGCGGCCAGCGGCACGCCGGGCAGCCGGCGGGCCGCCTCGGCGCGCAGCCGGCTCCAGGTCGCGTCGTCCATGGTGCCGCCCCAGATCGCGAGCAGGCCGGCCGGGCGGGCCGAGGTGTAGGCGTCGCGGCGGTCCACGTGGTCGCTCCAGGCGCCGATGCCCACCGCGACGACCGCGGCGGTGACCGCCGTGACGGCCGCGACGGCGCTCGCCGTACGGGACCGGTGGCGGACCGCGTCGCGGACCGACACCCGCAGCGGGAGCCGCAGCCGCCCGGCCGGCCGGCCCGTGACGCCGACCAGCCACGGGATCACCGCCACCAGCCCGATCATGGTCAGCGCCGCGGCGGCCCACACCCACACCGGGTCCGGCTGGCGGCGCGCGGCCACGGTCGCCGCCAGCCCGGCCAGCACCAGCGCGGCTCCGGCCAGCGGCCACCCGGCCCGCTCGCGCGTCGCGGGCGGGCGGCCGGCCAGCACGGCCGCGGGTCCTGCCGCCGCCTGCACGGCGGGCACCAGCGCCGCCGCGATCCCGGCGAGCAGGCCCAGCGCCGCGACGCCCAGGACCGGCGGCCACGGCACGTCCGGCGGGCCGACCTGCCCGGACTGCCCGGCCCAGCGCGCCACGACCTGGGCGCCCAGCAGGCCGGCCGCGACGCCGAGCGCCGTCGCCACGAGGGTGGCGGCGCCGCCGAGCAGCAGCCCGCCGGCCAGGACGATCGTCCGCAGGTGCCCGGCCGAGCCGCCCTGCGCCGCGATCAGCGCCAGCTCCTCACGCCGCCGCCGGAGCCCCACCGCGAAGGCGGGCCCGGCCAGCAGCGCGGTCTCCAGCACCGCCATGACCGCCATCGTCCCGAGCGCGACCGCCTGCCGGACGCCGCCGGGGGAGGGGCCCGGCGCGGACAGGAACATGGCGCGGGAGGTGACGTGCAGGCCCGCCCGGTTCAGCGCGGCCACCTGGGTCCAGGTCACCGGCGTCGCGGTGCCTGCGAGCCAGCCGCGGCCGGACAGTCCGGGGGACCAGAAGTCCTCCGCCTGGAGCTGCGGCAGCTCGGGGCCGGCGACCGCGCGCAGCGCGGGCCGGTTCGGGTGCTCGACGACGCCCGTCACCCGCAGCGGCGCCGCGCCGGACGGCCGCACGAGGTCGCCGGGGCGCAGGCCGAGCGCGGGCGTCACCGCGACCTCGCCGGGCGCGGGGAGCCTGCCCTCGCGCAGCGTCAGCATCCCGCGGGTGAGGGGGTCGCGCAGGTCGGTCTCCACCGCCTCGGCCTGGCCGGTGCTCAGCCGGAGCGTGCCGGTGCTGTACGGGATCAGCCGGGCGCCCGGCCCGAGCAGGGCCGCCACGCCGGCCGCCCCCAGCTCGGGGGCGGCCTCGGCAGCGGGCCGGCCGTCGCCGGTGCTCCAGCTCGTCCCGTCCGGCCGCTGCTGGATCGTGGTGCCCGCGGGCGCCTGGACGAGGCGGGCGCCGGCGGCGCCGAGCGCGGCCGCCAGGCCCTCGCCCCGCGTCACGTCCATGGTCTGGACCAGGGTGAGCAGCCCCGTGAACACCAGGACGGGCAGGCCGATCAGCACCATGACGAGGACGCTGCGGCCCCGGGACCGCCAGGCGTCGCGGCGGGCCAGGCGGAGCGCGGCGCGGGCGGCGCTCATCGGGCGCTCGCCAGCGGCGTGTCCGTGGCGTCGGCGATCGTCCCGTCGCGCAGGAAGACCACCCGGTCGGCCCAGGCGGCGTAGCGCGGCTCGTGGGTGACCAGCAGGACCGCCGCCCCGGCGTCGCAGCGCGTGCGCAGCACCTGCAGGATCTCGTCGCCGGCGCGCGTGTCGAGGGCGCCGGTCGGCTCGTCGGCCAGCAGCAGGCGCCGCTCGCCCACCAGGGCGCGGGCGATCGCGACCCGCTGGCGCTGACCGCCCGACAGCTCCTCGGGGAAGCGGCCGGCCAGGTCGGCCACGTCGATCTCGGCGAGGGCCGCCATCGCCTCCTCGCGGGCGGTGCGCGAGCGCACGCCGTCCAGCTCGCGCGGCAGCATGACGTTCTCGGCGGCCGTCAGCGACGGGATCAGGTTGAGGTCCTGGAAGACGTAGCCGACCTCGCGGCGGCGTAAGGCCGCGAGGTCGCGCACGGCGGCGAGGTCGTGCTCGCCGAGCCGCACCGTGCCGGACGTGGGCCGGTCCAGCCCGCCGGCGAGGTTGAGCAGGGTCGACTTGCCGGACCCGGACGGGCCCATGACGGCGACCAGCTCGCCCGCCTCGACCGCCAGGCTGACCCCGCGCAGGGCGTGCACGGCCGCCGCCCCCTCGCCGTGCACCCTGGTCACCTCGGTCAGCCGTACGACTGTCATGGTTCCTCCCTGAGAACGGCCTCGCAGTGGTCCAGCCAGCGCTGTTCGGCCTCGGCCCGGAAGATCATCGAATCGAGCACCAGCCGCTGCGCCGCGCCGTCGGCGGCGGCCCGCTTGGCCCTGGTGAGCTGCTGCAGGGTGCGCATGGTCGCCGTGCGCTGCCGCTGGATCACCTCGGCGACGTCGGTCTTCCTGGCGGCGACGGCCATGGCCAGCTTGATGACCAGCTCGTCGCGCGGCCGGTCGGAGTCGGCGACGGGGGTGCCGAACCAGCGGGCCAGCTCCTCCTGGCCGGCCTCGGTGATCGAGTAGGCGACCCGGCCCTGCTCGTCCGTCGCGCCCGGCGCGACCAGGCCGTCACGCTCCAGCCGGGACAGCGTCGTGTAGACCTGGCCGATGTTGAGCGGCCAGATGGCCCCGGTCGACGCCTCGAACTCGACCTTGAGCTGGTAGCCGTGCCGGGGCCCGCCGCTGAGGAGGGCGAGCAGGCCGTGTCTGACCGACATGAGTACTAAGTATGCATACGCAGTATGCGTTACTCAAGTCGCCGGGCCGCTCCGGCTCGTCGTGAAGCGCAGTTCGGGGCCGGCCACGCCGGCGGCGCGCAGCAGCCTGACGTCGTCGCGGTAGCTCGTCGAGGTCAGCCACGGCGCCCGGTCCCCCTGGCGGGGCAGGGAGGCGACGGCCCGCCGGACGTAGCCGGCGCCGAAGTCGAGGAACGGCCGCGTCGGCATGTCCGGGTCGGCGGGCTCGGGCCGGCAGGTGTCGTGGCCGTGCGCGTCCATGTACGCCAGCAGCCGGCAGAAATGCTCGCACAGCAGGTCGATCTTCAGCGTCCAGGAGGAGTTGGTGTAGCCGATCGCGTAGGCGAGGTTCGGCACGCCGGACAACATCATGCCCTTGTAGGCGACCGTGCCGGACAGCCGCACCGGCTCGCCGTCCACGGTGAGGCGCAGGCCGCCGAGCGCCTGCACGTTCAGCCCGGTGGCGGTGACGATCAGGTCCGCCTCCAGCTCGCGGCCCGACTCCAGCAGCAGCCCCCGCTCGGTGAAGGTGGCGATCCGGCCGGTGACCACGCTCGCCCGGCCCTCCCGGACGGCGCGGAACAGGTCGCCGTCGGGCGCCGCGCACAGCCGCTGGTCCCACGGGTCGTACGGCGGGTTGAAGTGCTCGTCCACCGGGTAGCCTGGCGGCAGCCGCCGGACGTTGGCCCGCCGGATCAGCCGCCGCGCCGCCTTCGGGTAGCGCCGGCACAGGCTCCAGACCAGCCGCTGCTGGGCGATGTTCTTGCGCCGGGTGAGCGCGTGGCCGCGTTCCTCGCCGAGGTACCTCTTCAGCGCGTTGGCGAGCGCGTCCTTCCGCGGCACCGGCATGACGTACGTCGGCGTGCGCTGCACCATCGTCACGTGCGCGGCCTCGGCCGCCATCGCCGGCACCAGCGTGACCGCGGTGGCGCCGCTGCCGATCACCGCCACCCGCCTGCCCGCGTACTCCAGGTCCGCGGGCCAGTCCTGCGGGTGCACGACCGGGCCGGCGAACCGTTCGCGGCCCCGGAAGTCCGGGGTGAACCCCTCGTCGTAGCGGTAGTAGCCGCCGGCGCAGAAGATCCACCCGGCGGTGAGCGTGAACCGCTCGCCGGTGCCGGTGCGCTCCACCTCGACGGTCCACGACGCCCGCTCGCCCGACCAGGACGCGCCGAGCACCTTGTGGCGGTAGCGGATGTGCGGCTCCAGGCCGTTCTCCGCCACCGTCTCGCGCAGGTAGGCGAGGATCCGCGGCGCGTCGGCGATGGACTGCTCGTCGCGCCACGGCTTGAACGCGTACCCGAAGGTGTGCAGGTCGGAGTCGGAGCGGATGCCCGGGTAGCGGAACAGGTCCCACGTCCCGCCGGACGCCTCGCGCGCCTCCAGCACCGCGAAGCTCTTGCCCGGCGCCATCACCTTCAGGTAGCGGGCGGCGCCGATCCCCGAGATCCCGGCCCCCACGACCAGGACGTCCAGGTGCTCGGCGGCGGGCGGCTCGGCGGCGGGCGGCTCGGCGGCGGGCGGCTCGACGGCGGGCGGCTCAGCGGACATGGGCGGCGGCTCCAGGCTGTGACGGCGGACCAGCTCCATCCTGCGGCGCGGCGGCCGCCGGCCGGAAGCACGATCCGCACCACATTCGAGGCTCTAGGGTGACGATATGCACCACCAGCCCTGGCCGCCGCCGTCCCCCCGGGTGCGTGAGCTGATCCGGCGGGGCGCCGAGCTGGCGCTCACCCCGCCCGCCGCGTGGCTGGCCGAGCTCGACGCGGCCACCCTGACCGGCGCGGCCCGCCGGCAGATCGCCGCCGACCCGGTGCTCGCCGCCGGCACCCGCCGCATCAACCGCGCCAACCTGCTGGTGTGGGCGGCCGCCAACGTCCGCGCGCCGGGCGCGCCCGTCCCGGCCAACGACACCGAGCCGGCGCTCGCCGCCGCCCGCGACATCGTCCGGCGCGGCCTGGACGAGTCCGCCCTGGACGCCTACCGGGCCGGCGAGAGCGTCGCGATCCGGCTGTGGACGCAGCTCGCCTGCACCCTCACCAGCGACCCCGGCGAGCTGCGCGAGCTGCTGGACGTGTCCCTGCGCTCCATCGCCGCCTTCGTCGACGACACCGTCACCGCGATCTCCGCCCGGATGCGCGCCGAACGCGACGAGCTCACCCGCGGCAGCCACGCCGAACGCCGCGAGACCGTCGCCCTGCTGCTCGAAGGGGCCCCGATCACCCGGCAGCGCGCCGAGAGCCGGCTCGGCCACGCGCTGCGCCCGCCGCACACCGCCGCGATCGTCTGGACCGACGACCCCGGCGCCGACCTGCGCGGGCTCGACCGCGCCGCCGACGCGCTGGCCGAGGCCGCCGGCCAGGCCCGCCCGCTGAGCGTGCTGGCCGGCGCCGCCACCCGGTGGGTGTGGGTGCACGGCCGGCCGGACCTCGGGCAGGTGCGGGCCGCCCTCGACGAGCTGCTGGCCGTCCGCGTCGCGCTCGGCCCCACCGCGCCCGGCGTGGACGGCTTCCGCCGCAGCCACCTCGACGCGCTCACCACCCAGCAGCTGCTCGCCCGGCTCACCTCGCCGTCCCGGCTCGCCACCCACGACGAGGTCGAGCTGGTCGCGCTGCTCACCGCCGACCCGGGAAGCGCCGGCCGCTTCGTCAGGCGGGTCCTCGGCGACCTGGAGGGCGCGCCGCCCGAGGTCGTCGAGGCGCTGCGCGTCTTCATCGCCGAGCAGTGCAACGCCACCCGGGCCGCCGCCCGGCTGTTCGCCCACCGCAACACGCTGCTGCGCCGGCTGGCCCGCGCCGAACGCCTGCTGCCGCGCCCGCTCGCCCGGCACACGGTCGAGGTCGGGGCCGCCCTGGAGGTGCTGCGCTGGCGCGGCGACCCGGCCGGCCGGCCGTGACGCCCGCACCCCGGGTGCGGCCGCCGTGGAGACGGCGGGCCAGGACGAGGCCGCCGCGGAGACGGCGGGCCAGGACGAGGCCGCCGCGGAGACGGCGGGCCAGGACGAGGCCGCCCTAGGGACGGCGGGCCAGGACGAGGCCGCAGCGCGCCGCGCCGTCCTCGCGCCGCCCCAGCTCCGCCAGCGGGACGACCGTCACGCCGAACCCCGCCGCCCCCAGCTCGGCGCGGACCGCGCTCAGCGGGCAGGTGCCGTAGTACATGACGAAGGGCGGCCGCCACACCGCGTTGCGCAGCCGCATGGCCGTGTCGAAGCCGAGCAGCGCCCAGTAGGGGAGCGATCCGACCGGCGGGGGCGCGGCGACCGGGAAGGCGAACAGGCCGCCGGGCCGCAGCGCCCGGCGCACCCCGGCGAAGAGCGCCGGCCGCTCGGCGGGCAGGAAGTGGCCGAGCGCCCCGAAGCTGACCGCCAGGTCGAAGGCCCCGGTGAAGCGCTCGCCGGCGGGCAGGGCGCGGACGTCGGCCCGCACCCAGTCGGCCTCCGGATGCGCCGCCCGCGCCCGCGCCAGCATGCCGCCGCTGAAGTCGACGCCGGTCACCCGCTCCCGGCACAGCGGCCCGAGGACGCGCAGGCCCGCGCCGGTGCCGCAGCACACGTCCAGCCCCCGCCCGAACGGCCCGAGCGGGCGCAGGGCGGCGGCGGTCGCGTCGAGGACGGCGTCCGGGGTGCGGAAGGGCGTGTGCTCGAACTTCGGGGCGAGCAGGTCGTAGCCGCGCTCGACCGAGGAGAGCGCCTGGGTCACCAGCTCGGGCAGCGACGGCCCCCTGGGCGAGAACATCCGCCCAGGCTACCGCCCCGCGTTACCGGGCGAACTTCCCCATTCCGGACCACAGGCGCGCCCGCATGCCCCATGATCGACGTTGGCCCGTGCGCCCCGCGTCCGGGCCGGACCTGTCATTCGAGGATCGGAGCGATTTGCGGAAGAGAACACCCCTGCTCGCCACCGCCGTCCTGGCGCTGGCGGCCTTACTCCCCGTCCCGCCGGCGGGCGCCGCAGCGGCGTCCGCAGCGGCGGCCACCCCGCAGGGCGGCATCACCTGGGCGCCCTGCGAGGAGGAGCCCAGCGCCGAGTGCGGCACGCTGACCGTGCCGATCGACTGGTCGCGCCCCGACGGGCCGACCATCGACCTGGCCCTGGCCCGCCGCAAGGCCACCGACCCCGCGGCCCGGATCGGGTCGCTGGTCATCAACCCGGGCGGCCCCGGCGGCTCCGGCGTCGAGGCCGTGTACGGCGCCCCCGGCTCCTACACCGAGGAGCTGCAGAAGCATTTCGACATCGTCGGGTTCGACCCGCGCGGCGTCGGCCGCAGCCACCCGGTGATCTGCTCGGCGTCGGTGTACAACCAGATGCCGCACACGGTGATGTCCAGCCAGGCCGACTTCGCGGCCTGGGACGCCTTCACCAAGAAGCTGCACGCGGACTGCCGCGAGCGTACCGGCCCGCTCTACGACCACGTCGACTCGCGCAACGTGGCCAGGGACATGGACGCCCTCCGCGCCGCCCTCGGCGAGGAGAAGCTGAGCTTCTACGGCATCTCGTACGGCACGCTCATCGGCCAGATGTACGCCGAGCTGTTCCCCGGCCGGATCCGCGCCCTGGCGCTGGACAGCAACATGGACCACAGCCTCGGCGTCGCGGGCTTCCTGGCCACCGAGGCGGTGGCCGTCGAGGACGCCTTCGACCAGTTCGTCGGCTGGTGCGAGGCCGACGAGAGCTGCGTCCTGCACGGCCGTGACGTGCGCAAGATGTGGAAGGACCTGCTGGCCAAGGCGCGCCGCGGCGAGCTGGTCTACCCGAGCACCGGCACGAGGATGACCGAGCTTCAGGTCATCTACAACGCCGCGCTCGGCACCGAGGGCCCCGACTGGCGCACGCTGAGCGAGGTCATCGACTGGCTGAGCGGCGGCCCGGAGCCGTCGTGGGTGCCGCCGCTGTCCGGCCGGGGGCCGGTGGAGGGCGACGTGGCCTGGCTGCCGACGCGCATCCTGTGCCAGGACTACAACCTCCGGGTGCGCGACTACGACGAGTACGCCGCCCTCATGAAGGTGTCGAACGTGCTCGCGCCGGACACGCGGTACCACCCGTACCCGATCGACGACCTGCCGATCTGCCTGAACTCGACGCCGACCAACCCGCCGCACCAGCTGCGGTACACCGGTGACGCGCCGATCCTGCTCGGCAACTCGCTGCACGACCCTGCCACCCCGTACGTCTGGTCGGCCAACGCGACCAGGCAGCTCGGGCCGAAGGCGGTGCTGCTCACGTACGAGGGCTGGGGGCACCGCATCTACGGCAAGGACAAGTGCCAGACCGACATCATCGACCAGTACCTGATCGCGCTGACCGTGCCGCCGCGCGGCACCCGGTGCGCGGTGGGCACGCCCGAGGAGAGCCTGCTGAAGAAGCAGCCGACGCGGACGTGGCCGACCGACCAGGCCCACTGGGCGAGCTGATCCGGGAAGCGGCAACGCGAAGCGAAGGCCCCGGCCGGCGTCCGCCGGCCGGGGCCTTTCGCGTGCGCGGGCGCGAGGAAGGCGGCGCCGGCCGGACGGGGGTGGCGCGCCGCGGCCGGTCCGTGTCACACTCACTGTTATAGAACTCTCTGAAGAGTTATAGAACGAACGAGGTGAGCACGATGCGAGAGGCGTCGCTACGGCCCGGGCCCGCCCCGGCGGCCGCGACCATGGGGGAGCCGGGGCCGCGCGGCCGGTTCGGCGGGTACGGCGGCCGGTACGCGCCGGAGTCCCTGGTCGAGGCGTGCCGCGAGGTGGAGGAGGCGTTCCGCGAGGCGCGCGAGGACCCCGGCTTCCGCAACGCCCTGGCCGAGCTGCTCGCCCTGCACGCCGGGCGGCCGACCCCGCTCACCCCGGCCGGCCGGCTGTCGCGGGAGCTGGGCGTGCGGCTCTACCTCAAGCGCGAGGACCTGACCCACACCGGCTCCCACAAGATCAACAATGTGCTGGGGCAGGCCCTCCTCGCCACCCGGATGGGCCGGCGCAGGCTCATCGCCGAGACGGGGGCCGGCCAGCACGGGGTGGCGACCGCGACCGCCGCCGCGCTGCTCGGGCTGGAGGCCACGGTCTTCATGGGCGAACGCGACATCGAGCGCCAGGCGCTCAACGTCTTCCGGATGCGGATGCTGGGCGCCGAGGTCGTCCCCGTCACCACCGGCAGCCGCACCCTCAAGGACGCCACCAGCGAGGCCATGCGCCACTGGGTGGGCGCGACCGCCGGCTCCCACTACTGCGTCGGCTCGGTCATCGGGCCGGACCCGTACCCGTGGATGGTCCGGGAGTTCCAGCGCGTCATCGGCGACGAGGCCCGCGCCCAGTGCGCCGCCGAGCTGCCCGCCGGCGTCCCGGACCACGTGGTCGCCTGCGTCGGCGGCGGCTCCAACGCGGCCGGCACGTTCGCCGGCTTCGCCGACACCACGGCCCGCCTCACCGGCGTCGAGGCCGAGGGCGGTGCCGGGGCGGCCCGCGGCAGGCTCGGCGTCCTGCACGGCTGCCGCTCGCTGTTCCTCCAGGACGGCGACGGCCAGATCGTCGAGGCGCACTCCATCGCCGCCGGCCTCGACTACCCCGGGGTCGGCCCGGAACACGCCCACCTGCGCGAGCTCGGCCGGGCCCGTTACGTCACGGTCACCGACGACGAGGCGGTCGCCGCGGCGGTGCGGCTGGCCCGCGCCGAGGGCATCGTCCCGGCGCTCGAATCGGCGCACGCCCTCGCCTGGGTGATCCGCGCGGCCGGCGACGGCGGCCTGCCCGCCGGATCGACGGTGCTGATGACGCTGTCCGGCCGGGGCGACAAGGACATCTCGACCCTGAAGGAGCTGCTGTGACGAACGCCCTCGCCCCCGGCGCCGTCGAACGCCACCTGCGCGCCCGCCGCGACGCCGGCCGCCGCCTGCTCATGCCGTACATCACCGGCGGCGTCACACCCGGCTGGACCGACTACCTGCGGGCCTTCGCCGAAGCCGGCGCGGACGCCGTCGAGCTCGGCCTGCCGTTCTCCGACCCCACGCTTGACGGCGTCACCATCCAGCGGGCCAGTGAGGCGGCGCTGGCCAGGGGCGTGAGCACCCGCCGCATCCTCGCCGAGCTGGCCGAAGCGCCGCATCCCGGCGTTCCGCTGGTCGCCAGCACCTACTACAACCTGGTGCTGCACGACGGGCCCGAGGCGTTCTGCGCCGCGCTGCGCCGGGCCGGCGTCGCCGGCCTGATCGTGCCCGACCTGCCCGTCCACGAGGCGGACGAGCTGGCGGACGCGGCCGCCGCCGCCGGGATCGACCTGGCCCTGCTGGCCTCGCCCGCGACGCCGCAGGCCAGGCTGGCGGAGATCGCGCGCCGCAGCCGCGGGTTCGTCTACGCCGTGTCGGTGATGGGCACCACCGGAGAGCGGGCCGCCCTCGCCGCCTCCGCCGCGGAGCTCGCCGCGCGGCTCAGGCACGGCACCGACCGGCCGATCTTGCTAGGATTTGGCATCTCCACGCCTGACCAGGCGCGGGAGGGCGGCCGCCACGCCGACGGCGTGGTGGTCGGCGCCGCCGTCATGCGGCGGGTGCTCGACGGGGCGGGGCCGGACGACCTGCGGGCCTTCATCGCGACCCTCCGGCGGGCCCTCGACCAGGAGTGACGCACCACGATGACCCCCGACGCCGGGCACGCCGCGAGATACCGCGCCATCGCCGCCGACCTCGCCGCGAAGATCCGGTCGGGACACTACGCCCCCGGCGCGGCGCTGCCCCCGCAACGGGAGCTCGCCGCCTCCTACGGGGTCACCCTCATGACGCTGCGGCAGGCGTTGCGGGAGCTGAGCGACGAGGGGCTGATCGTGCAGCGGCCCGGCAAGGGCACGTTCGTGGCCCCGCCGCACCTGGCGTACCAGCTCGGCTCGCTCCGCAGCCTGGCCGACGACCTGCGGGAGCAGGGTCACGACGTGCGCACGGAGGTGGCGGGCCGGGCGATGCGCCGGGCCCCCGCCAGGATCGCGGCGGAGCTGCGGCTGCGCCCCGGCGACACCGCGCTGCGGCTGGAGCGGGTGCGTGAGTTCGGCGGCCGGCCGGCCGTGCACCAGGTGTCCTGGGTCCGCCGGCCGGTCGCCGACCAGATCCGCGACCGCGACTTCACCGCCGTCTCCCTCTACGCGGCGCTCGCCGACGCGGGCGTGGCGGTCGCCCGGGCGTCCGAGGTGGTCCGGCCCGGCCTGCTCGATCCGGCCGCCGCCCGGCGCCTGCACGAGCCCGAGGGCAGCCCGGTGCTGGTCAGCAGCCGGATCACCTACACGCCCGACGCCGTCCCCGTCGTGTCCGACCACGCCACGATCCTCGGCACGATGATGGAGATCCGCACCGAACGCGCCGCGACCGGCCTCTCCCTCGCCTGGCGCGCCACGAGCTGACCGCCCGCCGGCCGCCCCGGCCTGCCTGACACCGGCGCGGGCGTCAGGCGTCGTGTCAGCACGGCGACGGCCCGGTGTCAGCGCGGGCCGCGAGGGTGAACCCGTGAACGGCCCGGCGGCGTGCCGGCCGCTCGTTCACCTGCCGCACGCGACCGCCGCCAAGGAGCCGAACGATGATCACCACCCTCACCGGCCAGGACAGGATCACCCTGCGCACCGCCGCCTACGGCGCCGTCTCCCTGGTGGTCGCCGCCGACGCCACCGGCAGGCCGCACCGCGCCGCCTCCGAAGGCTCCATCGCCCTGGGCTCGGCCACCGGCCTGGTCGGGCACGTGCTCGCCGAGTGGCCCAAGGGCGTGAACCTGCGCGGCAAGACCGTGGCGGAGCTCGCCGACCTGGTGCTGCCGGCCCTGACGGCGGCCATGGACGTGCTCAGGGAGCTGGACCCGGCCGAGGCGGAGAACTTCCGGACCACCGTCCTCGTCGCCGTCGAGACGGCGGCCCGCGCCCACCGGCGCACGCCCGGCCCGGCTCTGGCCGCCATGATCCGCAAGATCACCGCCGCCCTCGACGCCGCCTGACGCCGCCTGAGGCCGCCACCGCCGGGCCGCGCGGGTGATGTCCGGCCGATGTCCGGCTGATGTCCGGTTCCCGGCCTGGCCGCGCGCGGCCGCTCGGGTGACGATCGGTGCGCCCCCGCGCGATGAGTTCCGCCGTCGCCGCGGGTCCGATCCTGCGCACACCGGCCGACCGCGTACGAGGAGAACGGCATGACCGTCACCTACACCTTCGACGTCTTCTCCAGCCTCGACGGCTTCGGCGCCGCCGGCGGCGACTGGACCGGCTACTGGGGCAAGCAGGGCCCCGAGCTGCTGAGCCACCGCCTCGCCCAGTACGAGGAGGACCAGCGGATGGTGTTCGGCGCCGCCACGTACCGGGCGTTCGCCGGCCTGGTGGCCGCGAGCACGGAGGAGTCCGACGTGCGGGACCCGTGGGTCACCCGGATGCGGAACCTGCCGGCGACCGTGGTGTCCACCACCCTGCGCGGCCCTCTCGACTGGCCGGACGCGACCGTCGCGAGCGGCGACGCGGTGGACGTCGTCGCCCGGCTCAAGGAGGAGTCGAAGGTGCCGTTGCGCTCGCACGGCAGCCTGTCGATGAACCGGGCGCTGATGGCCGCCGGGCTGGTCGACCGCGTCCAGGTGACGATCTTCCCGGTGATCACCGGGCGGACCGGGCTGGACCCGGTCTTCCGGGGCGCGGCCGACTTCGATCTTGAGCTGATCGGCAGCAGGACGCTCGACGGGCGCGTCCAGGAGCTCGTCTACCGGCCCGCCCTGTACGCCTGACCGGGGGGTCAGGAGCCGAGGGCGGCGGCCATGCGGTCGAGGTCGGCCAGCAGGGCGTCCAGGCGGCGGGCGGGGATCGCCTCGATCATGCGGCGCTCGACCGCGTACACCGCGCCCCGCGCCGCCGCCAGCCGTTCCAGGCCCGCCGGCGTCAGGTGCACCGGCAGCGCCCGCCCGTGCTCGGCGACGGCCGGGCGGGTGACCAGGCCGGCCTCCTGCAGCCCGCGCAGCACCACCGCCGAGGACTGCCGGGTGACGAACGTGCCCCGCGCCAGCTCGGCCCCCGAGATGCCCGGCCGCTCGTCCAGCAGCTCCAGGCACGAGTACTGCGGCACCGTCAGGCCGTGCTCGCGCAGCACCTCGTCCAGCGCGCCGCGCAGCGCCGCCGCCGCCCGCTTCAGCCGGTAGCCCACGTGCTCGGTCACGTCGGCGGCCGCGTGCGGCGGGGCCGGCGCCTCCCTCTCGCTCATGTCAGTATTTTGACATACGGACGGGGTGCGGCGTACGGTGGTCTATGTCAAAGTCCTGACATCAGGACGCAACCGGCCACCCCAGGAGCAGCCATGACAACCGCCACCGTCACCGGACCGGACTTCGTCGCCCTCCAGGTGCGCGACCTCGACGCGGCCGCCGCGTTCTTCGAGGAGCACCTCGGCCTGACCCGCGCCCCCGTCTCGCCCCCGCACGCCGTCGTCTTCGCCACGCGGCCGATCCCGTTCGCCGTCCGCGAGCCCCTGCCGGGCACCGACCTCGACGCCGGCCGGCCCGGTCTCGGCGTCGCGCTCTGGCTGGCCGCCGACGACGCCCAGGCCCTGCACGACCGGCTCGCCGCCGCCGGCGTCCGCATCCTCGCCGCCCCGCAGGACGGCCCCTTCGGCCGCACGTTCACCTTCACCGGCCCCGAGGGGTACGCCCTCACCGTGCACGGCGGCTGACGCCCGCCTCCGCGCGGGGGAGTGTCCGCCGACGCCCAGTGCGCCCGCGGGGGCCGTACGCTGGTGATCATGACTGTGCCTCTCAGCGACGCCGTCCGGCGGCTCCTCGACGCGCCCAACATCGGCATCCTCGCCACGATCAACCCCGACGGCGCCCCGCAGACCTCGGCCGTCTGGATGGGCACCGACGGCGACGACGTGGTCATCTCCTCGCAGGCCGGCCGGCGCAAGATCCGCAACCTGGAACGGGACCCGCGCGTCAGCCTGTGCGTTTTCGACCGCGCGGACCCGGACAGGTACGTCGAGGTCAGAGGCGTGGCCACGGTCACCGAGGACGAGGGCCGGCGGCTGGTGGTGCGCCTGGCGGAGCGGTACGACGGCGAAGGAGCCGGCGAGGAGTACCTCCGGCTGCCCCCGGAGGCGGTCCGCGTCACGATCCGCATCACGCCGCACCGGGTGCTGGGCAACGTGACCTGACCGCGCCCGGCCGTCCTCAGGCCACGAGCAGCCGCAGGCCGAGGTCGGCGGCGTCGAGGGAGAGCAGGTCGCGGTTGCGCTCGGCCCACCGGCCCGAGGCGAGGTCGTCACGCAGGTCGCGCACCGCGCGCCGCTCGACGTCCGGCCCGAGCCGCGCCCACACCGACACGCCGCGGCGCACCCGCTCGTCCAGGTACACCTCCGGCCGGCGCCAGTGCGCCTCGAAGAAGCCGTCCGCGCAGTCCCACGGCACGGGCACCGGCTCGGCGCGGGCCCCGATCGCGTCCGCCAGGACGGCAAGCTGTGGCCAGCCGGACAGGAGGCCGGCGACCTCCGGCAGGTAGTCGCGCGTCAGCCAGAACCGCTCCCGCCACCATTCCGCGCCGCCGTCGAAGGTGAACACCACGACGCGCCGGGCCACCCGCCGCATCTCGCGCAGCCCCGCGACCGGGTCCGGCCAGTGGTGGACGGTGCTGACGGCCATCGCGGCGTCGAAGCTGCCGTCCTCGAACGGCAGGCTTTCGGCGGAGGCGGCCACGCACCGCGCCGCGCACTCGGGGCGCTGCGCCCGCATGAGCGCCGACGGCTCCACCGCGGTGACGTCGCGGTCCGGCGGCTCGTAGGAGCCGGTGCCCGCCCCGACGTTCAGCACCGTGCGGGCGCCGCCGAGCGCGGCCCAGATCCGCGCGGCGATCCGCGGCTCGGTGCGCCGCGTCACGGTGTACGTGGCGCCGATCGTGTCGTACAGCCGGCCGGCGGACATGGCTTGCTGCCTCCCTGGCTCGGGGCCGATCCCGTGATGATCGCCGCTGCCCGCCCCCAGGTCAAGATCGTCGCCCGCCGCCGTCCCGGCGGCCGCCGCTCAGGCGGGCCCGGTGCGGCGGGCGAGGGCCTGGCCCGACGGCAGGTCCCGGACGAAGGCCCGCAGCGCGGCCATGGCCGGCTCGAGGTCGGCGGCGGAGGCGTCGATGGCGGCGTAGAGGTCGTTCTCGATCGCGGCGATCCGGCGGGCGAGGTCCTGGCCCTGCGGGGTGAGGGTGAGCTCGATGTGGCGGCGGTCGTGCTCGGGGACGTCGCGGCGGACGAGCCCGGCCTGCACCAGCCGCTCGACCAGGCGGCTCGGGCTGTTGCCGCTCTCGCACACCAGCAGGTCGCCGAGGCCGGACAGCGTGAGCGGCTGGCGGTCCTGGAGCAGGCGCAGCACCTCGGCCTGGGAGGAGGTGACGCCGAGCGGCTTGAGGGCCTGGCCGAGCAGCCGGTTGCCCTCGCGCTGGGCGGCCAGCACCAGGTAGCGGAACTCCTCAGCGGGCCGCATGCGCGACACCCCCGGCGGCGGCGAGGGCGGCGGCGGCTCCCGGGTCGTGGGCGGCGAGCACCGTCACGCCGGGGTTGCGCCGGCGGAACTCGTTGACCAGCTCGGTGCTGGCGCGCAGCCCCTCCTTCTCGCCGACCCCGGCGAGCCGTCCCTCCCGCAGCAGGCGGTCGTCGTAGGTGAGGTCGCCGACCATGAGCAGCGGGTCGCGGCCGGGCCGCCGGACCAGCAGGGACATCGACCCGGGGGTGTGGCCCGGGGTCGGGACCAGCACCAGGGAGCCGTCCCCGAACAGGTCGTGGCCCTCGGTGAAGGGGGCGATGCCGGGCACGGGCCGGAAGGCGGGGTGGCGGGGGCGCAGCCCGGGCAGCTCGATGTGGTCGCGCAGCAGCCCGCGCAGCTCGGGGCGGGGCTCGCGCAGCGTGGCCCACTCCTGCGCGCTGACCATGATCTCGGCGTGGGTCAGCTCGCGCAGCCCGCCGACGTGGTCCTGGTGCAGGTGGGAGACGATCGCGATCCGGACCTCGGCGATGTCGTGGCCCTGGGCGGCCAGGCGGGCGGTGAGGGTCTGGTCGGCGGCGATCTCGAAGCGGGCCAGGCGCCGGTAGAACAGCCCGGCCGGCCCGCCGGGGAAGTAGCGCGGGTCGGTGACCGACCTGCGGTCCTGGCCGGTGTCGAACAGGACCAGCCCGTTGTCGTGCTCGATCACGTACACGTTGATGGGGCGGGGCGCCGTCCACCGGCGCGAGGTCATCACCCACCAGTGCAGCGGCTTGCGGGAGCGCAGGACGTGCTCGGGGTGGATGGAGACGGCGCCGGTGCTGACGACGGAGACGTTCTTGACGGTCATGGGAATTACATTACACGACATATATGTCGTGTCAACTATTGGAGGGCGGAAGGGGGCCCCGGGCGACCGATTCGCCGGTTGACGTCAACGTTCGGCACAATTGCCTCCGTGCACGTGGGATTGCTCGGGCCGTTCGAGGTCCGCAACCAGGACGGGACCGCGGTCGAGGTTCCGGGAGCCCGGCTGCGCGGCCTGCTGGCCGCGCTCGCCCTCGAACCCGGCCGGATCGTCACCCGCGGCCGGCTCGCCGCGTGGATCTGGGGTGAGCGGCCGCCCGCGGACGAGGTGAACGCCCTGCAGGCGCTGGTGTCCAGGCTGCGCAGAGTGCTTCCCGACGGGGTGATCGAGGCGGAGTCCGGCGGCTACCGGCTGGCGCTCGCCCCCGAGGCCGTAGACGTGGCCAGGTTCGAGCGGCTGGTCGGCCGGGCCCGCGCCGCCACCGAGCCGGAGCCGCGCGCCGAGCTGCTGCGCCAGGCCCTCGCCCTGTGGCGCGGCCCGGCCATGGCCGACATCGCCCTGCAGGACAGCGAGGCGTTCGACGCCGCCGCCGCCCGGCTGGAGGAGCTGCACGTCGCCGCGCTCGGCGACCGGGTCGACGCCGACATCCGGCTCGGCCGCGGCTCGGAGCTGGTGTCCGAGCTGACCGAGCTGGTCGCCACGTACCCGCTGCGTGAAGGCTTCGTCGCGGCCCTGATGCGGGCGCTCGCCGAGGCGGGACGCGGCAACGAGGCGCTGACGGTGTACCAGCGCACCCGCGAGCGGCTCGCCGACGAGCTGGGCGCCGACCCCTCGGCCGAGCTGTCCGCGCTGCACACCGCGCTGCTCCGCGGCGAGCTGGGCGAACGCCCGGAGAACCGCAGGACGAACCTGCGCGCCGAGCTGACCAGCTTCGTCGGCAAGGACGCCGACCTCCCCGCGATCGCCGACCTGGCCCTCAGGCACCGCCTGGTCACCCTGACGGGCGCGGGCGGCTCCGGCAAGACGCGGACGGCCACCGAGACCGCGCGCACCATGCTCGCCGAGCTGCCCGACGGCGCGTGGCTGGTCGAGCTGGCCGCCGTCCGGCCGGGCGGCGACCTCGCGCAGGCCGCGCTCACCGCGATCGGCCTGCGCGAGCAGGGGGTGCTCGGCGGCGCGCGCGCCGGGGAGCCCATGGACCGGCTGGTCGCCGCCGTACGGGACCGCGCCATGCTGCTCATCCTGGACAACTGCGAGCACCTGATCGAGGAGGCCGCGGCCTTCGCCGACCGGCTGCTCGGCGAGTGCCGCAGGCTGCGCATCCTGGCCACCAGCAGGGAGCCGCTCGGCATCACCGGCGAGATGTTGTGGCAGGTCGAGCCGCTCGCGCTGCCCGCGCAGGGCGCCGACCCCGCCGCGGCCGGGTCCTCGCCCGCGGTGCGGCTGCTGCGCGACCGCGCGGAGCTGGTGCGCAAGGACATCGGCGCCGACCCCGAGACGCTGGCCGCCATGGCCCGGGTCTGCCGGGCGCTCGACGGCATGCCGCTGGCGATCGAGCTGGCCGCGGCGCGGCTGCGCAGCATGCCCGTCGACCAGCTCGCCCGCCGCCTCGACGACCGCTTCCGCCTGCTGACCAGCGGCAGCCGCACGGCGCTGCCCCGGCACAAGACGCTGCGCGCGGTCGTGGACTGGAGCTGGGACCTGCTGACCGAGGCCGAGCGCGTCGTGCTGCGGCGGTTGTCGGTGTTCGCGGGCGGGGCGAGCCTGGAGGCGGCCGAACGGGTGTGCGGCGGCGAGACGTTCACCGCCGGGCGCGACGCGCTCGACGAGCCGGTGTTCGACGTGCTGGCCGCGCTGATCGACAAGTCGCTGGTGCTCGCCGACGGCGAGGGCGCCCCCCGCTACCGCATGCTCAACATCATCAGGGAGTACGCGGCGCACCGCCTCGACGAGGCGGGGGAGAGCGAGCAGGCGCGCCGCGCGCACCTCGCGTACTTCACCGAGCTGGCCGAGGCCGCCGAGCCGCACCTGCTGCGCGCCGAGCAGCTGGAGTGGATGGCGCGGCTGGCGGCCGAGCACGACAACGTCGGCGCCGCGCTGCGCGGGGCCATCGCCGAGGGCTGGGCGCACGAGGCGATGCGCATGGTCGCGGCCCTCGGCCTGTACTGGTACGTGGGCGGCCACCGGGCCGAGGGCACCGAGCTGAGCGTCGCGGCGGCCTCGCTGCCCGGCGAGGCGTCCGACGAGGTGCGCGCGATGGCGTACCTCATGGTGACGCTGTTCGAGACCTCCGGGGTCAGCGGCGACCAGTTCCAGGCGCGCAAGTGGATCCAGGAGGCGCACCTGTACGCCGAGCGCAGCGGCTCCCGCCGCCCGCTGCTCGGGTTCGTGTCGCTGCTGCTGCGGACGCTGGAGGGCCCGCAGGCGTTCCTGCCCGCGTTCGAGCCGCTCATCGCCGGCGCCGACCCGTGGGTGCGCGCCCAGGCCAGGCTCACGCGCGGCCGGCTGCGGCTCACGCTCAGCGGCGACGCGACCGACGTCGACGCCGACGCCGAGCTGGCCCTCGCCGAGTTCCGGGAGCTGGGCGAGCGCATGGGGCTCTCCCTGACGCTGACCTTCCTCGCCGAACGGCTCGCCGTCCGCGGCGAGTTCGCCCGCGCCTGCGAGCACTACGAGGAGGCGGTCGTGGCGACGAGCGAGCTGGGCGCGAGCGAGGACGTCGTCGGCATGCGGGCCCGGCAGGCCGCGCTGTACTGGCTGCTCGGCGAGGAGGAGGCGAGCGCCGCCGCCATGGCGGACGCCGACCGGCGCGCGAGCCGCACCGCCTGGCCGGACGCGCTCGCCGAGCTGGCGCTCGCCAAGGCGCAGCTGGCCCGCTGGCGCGGCGAGCCGGGCCAGGCGTACGAGCACCTGGCCGCGGCCCGCGAGGCGCTGAGCGCGGCCGGGGCGGTCGAGTCCATCCGCCCGCACGTCCTGGACGTGTCCGGCTACCTCGCCGAGGATCTCGAGCAGGCCCGCGCGTACCGGGCGGAGATGTTCCAGGTGGCCACGGCCGGCGAGCACGTGCACCCGCCGACCGTCGCCTCGATGCTGGTCGGCCTCGCCGACCTCGCGCTGCGCCGGGGCCAGGACGAGCTGGCCGCGCGGCTGCTCGCGGCCGGCGAGAGCGTGCGCGGCACACCCGACCGCTCGCAGCCGGACATCGCCAGGATCGCCGGGAAGGCGGCCGAACGCCTCAGCGAGGCCGCCTTCGCCGAGGCGACCCAGGCCGGGCGGCGGCAGGACTGGCGCGAACTGGCCGAGACCGCGCTCGCGTCCTGAGCCCGGCGTCTCCCGTTCCGCGCCCCCGTCCTGAGAGCCCCTGTCCTGAGAGCCCCTGTCCTGAGCCCCCGTCCTGAGCCCCCGCCCCGTCAGGTGGGGTCGCCCACGCGCAGCACCGCCCCCAGGTTGCGGCGGCGCGCGAGCGCGGTGTGCACGCGCGCGCCGAGCACCGCGCACCCGGCCAGCCCCGCCGCCAGCGCCAGCGGCGTGAGCAGATCGGGGGAGTAGTCGCGCACGGCCAGGCCGCCCGCGTACGACGACAGGTCCACACCGGGCCCCAGCGCGACCGGCAGCACGAGCCCCAGGACGAGCCCGGCCGGCGCGGTCACCACGACCAGGGGCAGCAGCTCCAGGACGGTGAGCCGCGCCGCCTGCCGTTCCTGGAGCCCCAGCGTCCGCAGGAGCGAGACCGCCCTGGCCCGCTCCGGCGCGCCGACGACCAGCGACAGGACGATCGCCGCCAGCGCGTACGCCCCCAGCGCCACCGTCACCACCAGCAGCGTCCAGCGGACCGTCCCGGTGAGCGGGTCGGCCCGCAGCGCGGCGAGCGCCTGCTCCTGCGTCTCGACGGTGGCCGAGGGCACCAGCCGGGCCAGCTCGGCGGGGGAGACGTCGCCCTTGATCAGCAGCGTGTTCGCCGCCGGCCAGGGCAGCACCTCACGCGGCACCAGCAGGAACTGCCCGTCCTGGTAGAAGCCAGGGATGGAGCCGATCACGCCCCGCGCGCCGAGCCGCACCGGCGACAACCACCGCAGCTCGAAGGCGTCCAGCCCGGCCAGCGAGGGGGACAGCAGGGCCGACCCGGCCGGGATCGGCGCGGGCAGGGCGAGGGGGCCGTCCTCGGCGACCCGCCGCCACTCGGCGAGGTCCACCGCGACCGCGTACGGCTGCTCGCCGCCGGGCCCGAGCTGCACCCGGCCGCGCAGCGCGAGCGTCACCCGCTCCACCCCGGGAGCCGCCCGCACCCGCGCCACCGTGGCGGCCGGGAGATCGGTGTCGGACGTCACCTTGACCGGCGCGCCCACCTGCTGCCAGGACGCCAGCCGCTGCGTGGCGGCGATGCCGTCCGCGATCACCGCCGCGAACACCGACACGCTCAGCGCGGGCAGCAGCACCAGCACCGGCAGCGCGCTGACCGAGCGGGCCCTGGCCGCCCGCGCCAGCCCCAGGAACGGCACGGCGGCCCGCCCGCGCCCCGCCACCCGCACCAGCAGCCGCAGCGGGTACGGGTAGCACCGCAGGACCACCAGCGCGACCGCGAGCGTCAGCGCGACCGGGATGAGCAGCAGGAACGGGTCCTGCCCCGACGCCGTCAGGCCCCGCGCCCGCAACAGGTACGCCCCCGCCGCCGCGACCACGACGACCAGCGCCTCCAGCGTCACCCGCCGCGCGGACGGCCGGGCGGCGGCCAGCGTCGCGCCGCTGCGCAGCGGCGCGCCCGGTGCCGGCCGGCCGCCCGCACGGCGGCGAAGCCCACGGCGGTGCCGAGCACGACCGCCGGCCCGAGGTGCGCGACCGGCGGCACGGGCCCCGGCACCAGGAACGACAGCCCGTACCCGGCCAGCGCCGCCGGCCCGACCGCGAGCCCGGTCAGCGCCGCCTGCGCCCCGGCGACCTGCCGCAGCGACCCGCCGCGCGCCCGCGCCAGCGCCAGCGCCGGCTCCATCCGGTCGCCGAGCAGCCGCACGCCGAGCGCGATCACGCCGAGCGCGACCGCGAGCAGCCCGCCGAGCACCAGGTACATGACGGTCCGCGCGGCCGACTGCGCGGCCAGGAAGCCGGCGAGGAGCTGCGGCAGCCCGGTGACCAGGCGGAAGTTCATGGTGGAGGTGCCCTGGACCGCGAGCTGCCGGCCGAACTCGGCGGCCGCCGCGTGCAGTTCGGCCGCGCCGGCCGCGTCCGCCGCCCGCCCGTCGACCGGCAGGACCCAGCGGTAGGTGAGCGTGCGGGCCCTGCTGCCGAGCGCGGAGAGCCCCGCGTCGGACAGCAGGGCCGTGGTGTGCAGCTCCTCCGGCGCGTCCTCCGGCACGATCCGGGTGACGTGCAGGACGTCGAGGTCGTGGCTCCAGACGCGGTCGCCGGGGCGCACGGCGGTGAACACGCCGACGATCCGCACGGCGACGAGGTCGTTCGCGCCGACCAGCTCGGTCTGGCCGATCCGCAGGCCCATCGTCCGCGCCGCCTCGTCCACGACGCCCACCTCGACCAGCGGGATCGTCCGGTCCAGGTAGGGCATGACGGACGTGCCGCCCGGCTCGCGGCCCCGCACCCAGCGCACCCGCCGGCCGGCGTCGGACAGCCAGCCGAGGTTGATGTACCGGCCGGCGGGGCCGGTCCCGCCGAAGACGGGGGTGCGGACGGTCTTCGCGCTGATGTGACCGCCGGACCTCGTGAGAGGCCGCAGCGCGGCCGGCAGCAGGCCGCGCCACCGGGCGTCCAGGGCCTCGAACGGGGCCCGTTCGTGCAGGTCGCCGTCGGTGGTGGCGGGCTCGCCGACGACGGTCAGGTCGGTCCGCACGGCGGGGGCGGCGCTCAGCGACCGGCGCAGGGTGTCGTCGAACGCGCCCTGCACCGTGCGGGGGAGCCCCGCGAGGAGCAGGCAGGCGACCGCCGTCAGCACCGCGAGCAGCGCCGACGTGCCCGCGTGCGCCCGGGCCAGCGCCGTGATCCTCACCGGTCGTCCACCGCCCGCCCGCGCCGCAGGCGGCGCGCCAGCCCGGCGACGATCGCCAGCAGCGCCGCCGCCACGAGGCCGGTCAGCGCGGCCGCGGCCGCCCACGGACGCGCGGCAGCACGTCCGGCGTGACCGCCGACGCCTGCCCGGTGAGCACGATGCGCGGGATCACCAGGTGCCCGACCAGCACGGCGAGCCCGGCGCCGGCCACGGGCGACAGCCCGATGACGAACGCCTGCTCCACCGCCAGCAGCCCGAGCACCTGCCGCGGCCCGGCGCCGAGCGCCCGCAGCACCGCGAACTCGGCGCCGCGCTCGCGCACCACGACCACGGCGTTCACCAGGAACCCGAGCACCGCGAACCCCATCGCCGCGGCGAACCCCAGGACCAGCGCCCCCTGCAGGCCGCCGGCCAGCGGGTCGTCGCGCAGGGCCGCCGCCAGCCCGGCCCGGTCGACCACGCTCACCTCCCACTGCGGGTTGCGGCGCAGCAGCTCCCGTGCGGGTCCGGTGCCGGCGGCGGCGAGCCACCACTCGGTGGCGGGCCGGGGCGGCCGGGCCGCGGCCAGCTCGTACGCCTGCAGCGTCTCCCAGTCGGCGAGCACGGCCTGCTGCCCGGCGGCGGCCGTCGGCATGCTCGCCACGATGCCGGCCACCTGGATCCGGGTGATCCGGCCGGACAGCGTGACCCGCCCGGTCTGCCCGGCACGCAGCTTGAGCGAGGCGGCCAGGCCCGAGGTGAGCACGACGGGCAGCGGCCCGGGCTCGCGCGGCGCGGCGGCCACCGTGCCGGCCACCGTGACGGGCACCGCTCCGACCACCGTGACGGCGGCGCCGGCGAGCGGCACGTCGCGGCCGTCCGCGCGCAGCCCGGTGAGCCGCAGCCGGGTCGGCTCATCGGCGATCAGGCCGCGCACCGACAGCGGGTAGGTGATCTGCCCGGAGCGCCCGGCCAGCTCCCGCAGGTCCAGGTCGACGCGGTTGACGCCCGGACGCAGCTCGCCGAGCAGCACGTCCTGCCACGCGCCGAGCGCGTCCGACAGGACCAGCCGGGCCGGTCCGGCGGCGCCCGCCTCGGCGGTCACGGCGAGCGTGCGCGGCCGTCCCGGCAGCTCCAGCCGGCCCGCCCGCTCGCCCGGCAGGGCGCGGGCGAGCTGGGCGACGCTCTGGTCCGACAGGTCGGGACGCAGGTGGAACAGCTCGCCGAGGCGGGCCGCGTCCAGGCCGAGCAGCAGCGCGCTCGCGCCACTGACCTCGCTCTGCCCCCGGAAGGCGGGGGAGAAGGCGGTCACGCCCGGCAGCGCGGTGAACGCCGTGCCGCGCCCGAGCGGCCCCAGCTCGGCCCCCTCCACCGGCCCCGACAGCCGCAGGTCGGCCCCCGCCTGGTGACGGGCCTGGTCGAGCTGCGAGCCCTGCCAGGTGGCGGTGGTGACCAGGGACAGGACGCCGATCGCGACCGCCATGGTGAGCAGCAGCGCCGGGCCCGCGTACCGGAGCGGGCGCCTGCTGACCTGCCAGGCGCCGAGCGCGGGGGCCAGCGCGGGCCGCCGCGCCGCCAGCCGGGCGACCGGCCGCGACACCCGCGGCACCAGCCGCAGCCCGAGCAGGCCGCCCGCGAGCAGGGCCAGCGCCGGGCCGGAGACGATGAGCGGGTCGATGCCGAGCCCGCCGCCGGCGGTCGCCGTGACCGGCCCGCCGTAGCGGAGGAGCTGCCAGACCGCCAGCCCGGCCACCGCCAGCAGCGCGAGGTCCGCGCCGCGCCCGCGGCCAGGCCGCGCAGGCCGCGCCCGCGCGCCGTCTGCTCCTCCACGTACGTGCGCCGCGCCCCGGCCAGCGCCGGCAGCGCCAGCAGCCCGGCCGCGGCCAGTGCCACCGCGGACGACACCAGGAACATCCCCAGACCGGGCGCCTGCCCCGCCCCCGCCGTCCTGATCCACGGCAGCGCGCCGACCAGCGACAGCAGCGGCGGCCCGAGGAACGGCGCGGCCACCGCGCACGGCACCGCCACCAGCAGCGCCTCACCGGCCGCGAGCGCCGCGAGGCGGCCGGTGCCCGCGCCGCGCGAGCGCAGCAGCGCCACCTCCATGCGGCGGTGCTCGGCCAGCAGCCGGGCGGTCAGCGTCAGCGCGTACGCGGCCAGCACCAGCAGCTGCAGCACCGGGATCAGCATCATGGAGCGGGCCACCAGGGACGCGGTGGCGAGCTGCGTCAGCAGGCCGGGCAGCCGGCTGGCGGCCAGGCAGTCGGCGCAGCCCGCCGCCGCCAGCCGCGCGCCGGTCCCGCCGATCGCGGCGGCGAGCGACGGCAGCCGGTCGGGGGTCAGCGTGCCGAGCGCGGGCTCGGCGGTCCAGACGGCCCGCACGCCGGTGGCGAACCGGGCCAGGAAGGTCTCCCGGGGGACCATCAGCGGCCCGTACGTGGTGAACGCACCGCGCTCGACGCCCCGGGCGAGCAGCGGCTCGTTCGCCCAGCGTTCGCTGACCGGGTCCGCCAGCCGGAAGACGCCGACGACGCGCACCGTGACCGGGCGGCCGTCCAGCCGCCCCTTCGTGACGAACGAGCGGCCCGCCGCGAACCCGGTGGCCTCGGCCGCCGGGAGCGGGACCGCCGCCTCGACCACCGTGCCGCCCGCTGTGCCGCCCGCCGTGCCGCCCGCCCGGGGCCACCGGCCGGACACCAGCCGGGCGTGCCGGTCGAGCCCGTCGTGGCTGCCGAACCTCAGCAGCTCGGGCTCGTCCTCGCCGTCCTGGCCGGGCATGACGTAGGAGTCGGAGCGCAGGCTCGTGGTGACGACCGGGGGAGCGGGGTAGACCCGGGCGAGGTCGGCGCGGACGGCCCGGTCGTCCACCGGGAAGGTCCCGGCGGTGACCGGCGCGCTGACCGTGGCGGCCGTCTGCCGGAGGGGCGCGCTCTCCAGCGCCCTGCGGACGCCGGCCTCGGCGGTCGAGGTGGCGTACCCGGCCAGCGCCACCAGGGTCGTGGTCGCCAGCAGGATCGAGCCGAACGCGGCCAGCAGGAGCAGCGGCTCGCCGAGCGCCCTCCTGACGACCAGCGGCGTGCGCATCCCCCGGCCCCCTTCCCCGCTTGCTCCCTAGACCTTCGGGGCAGGGCGGGACGGGAGGCAAGGGCGATCGGCAACTGTTGCACCCATGTGATGTGCGGTGTTCAGGCCGCCCCGACCGCGAGCACCAGCTTGCCGGTGGTGGCGCCCGACTCGATGCGCCGGTGCGCCTGCGCCGCCTGCTCCAGCCGCAGCGTCTCGGTGCGCACCCGCAGGTCCCCGCGCCCGGCGGCGGCCACCGCGCGGCGCAGCGCCAGGCCCGCCTGCGCGGGGAAGGCGGCGGCGAAGGCGGCCAGGTTGAACCCGGAGACCGTCTTGTTGGTGAACCACAGCTCGTTGGCCGGCAGCGCGACGTCGGCCGCGCCGGAGGCGTTGCCCATCACCACCATCCGGCCCATCGGCGCGAGCAGGTCCAGGCTTGCCCGCCGGGCCGGGCCGCCGACCATGTCCACCACGATGTCGAAGGTGCCCGCCCCGGCCACCTGCTCGCGCAGCACGACCTCGTCGTAGCCGAACGACCTGGCCGCCTCGATCTTGGCGGGGCTGCCGACGGCGCCCACGACGCGGCCCGCCCCGAGCAGGCGGGCGCCCTGGCCGAGCTGGCTGCCCACGCCGCCGGCGGCGGCGTGCACCAGCACGCTCTCGCCCGGCTCGATGCGGGCCACCCGGTCCAGCACGAGGAACGCGGTGGTGCTGTTGGACGGCAGCGCCGCCGCCACGTCCAGGCCGAGCCCGGTGCCGTCCAGCGGCGCCACCAGCTCGGCGGCCGTGGTGACGACCTCGGCGTAGCCGCCGCTGTCGACGATGGTCAGCGCGGCGACGGGCTGGCCGGGGCGCAGCCCCTCGACGCCGGGGCCGACCGCCAGGACGCGGCCGGACACCTCGATGCCGGGCACGAACGGCAGCGGCACGTCCACGACGCCCTGCCGGTAGAGGATCTCGGCGAAGTTGGCGCCGGCGTGGGACACCGCGATCGAGACCTGGCCGGGGCCGGGCTCGGGGGTCTCGACCTCGTCGAGGCGGAGGACGTCGGCGTCGCCGAAGGCGGGGATGGTGATCGCTCTCATGCCGTCCATCGTGGCGGGACGGCCCGGGGACAGGCAGTGTCAGCTCATCCTGGGTGTGCCACCACCAGGCTCTCCACCTTCTCCTTCGTGCCGGTGCCGGGGTGCGGGGTGTGCAGCACGATGTTGAGGTCGGCGCGGTCGGGCAGCCGGAACAGCGAGTACTCGAAGACGAGGTCGCCCGCCACGGGGTGGGTGATCGCCTTGGTGCCCTGCGAGCGGGAGCGGACCTCGGCCCGCCCCCACAGCTCGGCGAACTCGGGGCTGGCCGCGCGCAGCTCGGCCGCGATGCGCCCGAAGGCCGGGTCGCCGGGATGGCGGGCGGCGGCGGCGCGGAAGTCGGCCACCATGTCGGGGGCGAACTCGTGCCACGAGGTGAACCGGCCACGGTACACCGGGTGCGTGAAGAAGGCCACCATGCAGTTGCTCACGTCCTCGTCGAAGCCGAACACCGCCCGCGCGGCGTCGTTCATCGCCACCAGGTCGTAGTGCCGGTCCAGGACGTGCGCGGGGTTCGGCATCCAGCCGTCGAGCACGTGGCGGAGCTGGTCGCCGACCGGCGCGCCCGGCAGGCCGGCGGGCTCCGGCGGGTTGAGCCCGGCCAGCACGTACAGGTGGGACAGCTCCGCGTCGTCCAGCAGAAGCGCGCGGCCGACCGCGTCGAGCACGGCGTCGGAGACCTTGATGTCGCGCCCCTGCTCCAGCCACGTGTACCAGGACACGCCGACGCCGGCGAGCACGGCCACCTCCTCCCGGCGCAGGCCGGGGGTGCGGCGGCGGCCCGCGTCGGGCAGGCCGACGTCGGCCGGGCGCAGCGCCTCCCGTCGGGCGCGCAGGAACTCTCGCAACTGGTCACGGCGGGTCTCGTGGATCGGCACGGAACCACCCTAGACACCGCCGGCGGGTGGTCGGACGGCGTCACCCCGCTCGGGGGCGGCGCCGCCCGGCGAGGCGGCCCCACGCCGTGGCGGCGGCGATCGCGGCGGCCAGCAGCACGAGGCTGCCGGCGATGTCGAGGACGTAGTGGTTGCCCGTGGCGAGCACGACCGCCACCATGCCGAGCGGGAACAGCCACGGCAGCCACGCCAGCCGCGGGTGCGAGCCGCGCAGCGCGCACCAGGCGGCGAACGCGCACCACAGCGACCAGCCCACGTGCATGCTGGGCATCGCCGAGTACACGCTCGCGCCGGCCGTCTGCCCGGTGTGGGCGCCGAACGGGTCGTGCCCGGCGAGGATGTCGACGACCCCCGGCAGGGCGAACCTCGGGGGCGACATGGGCACCGCCCAGTAGACGGGCAGCACGAGCAGCAGCATCGCGACGAGCGTCCGGCGCACGGTGAGGTAGACCTCGGCGTGCCGGACGTACACCCACACCAGCACGCCGAGGATCACGACGTAGTAGAGCCGGTAGTACAGGACCGCCGGCATGATGAGGGCCGGGTGCTCGGTGAGCCACCGGTTCACGCCGAGCGCGATGTCGAGGTGCAGCGTCCGCTCCACCGACTGCAGGGTCAGCGCGTTGGCCGTGGCGACCGCGGCGTCCGTCCCCACGCGGGCGTGCACCCAGCTGAAGATCAGCAGCACGATCAGCAGGAGCGCGATCTCGGCGAGCGTGCCCCGTCCCCAGCGGGTTCTGGTGCCGGCGACCGGCGAGTGGTCCATGCCATGAAGATCGCTCCCGGCCGCCGAACATTACGCCCGCCCCGCCGAAGTCGCTGATGCGAAGAGGGTCACCCGCCTGGGCCCTCGCGACCTGGTCCGGCCCGCCAGGACAGCCGGGACGGAACGGGATGGAACAGGCTGGAACGCCAACGCCAACATCGCCGGGGCCGGGGGCGACCGAGCGAGCTCCATCACCAACCAGGACGTCGTCGCCTGGGTCGTGTACCAGCACGACACCTACCGCGGCCGCTCGTACTGCATCCTGCCGGGCCAGAGCTTCGTGGACCTGCACGAGCCGCAGTGGCAGTTCGGTGACACGATCTCGTCGGTGCGCCGCCGCCCGGACGCGACGTGCCACGACAACCCGATGTTCATGTCGCCCTGACCTGACCTGACAGTGCGGCCGGGCCGAGGTGAGGGGCCACCTCGGCGACCCGGTCACCACCCGGATCACCAGCAGCCCCAGGGCGCCGGCCGTGCCCGCGCCTGGCCGCCGCGGGGGCGGCCGGCGGCAGGGGCGGACGGCACGATCAGGCTCCGGCCGGATGCTCGGGGACGCGGAGGTGGATGCGGAAGACGGGGTGGCGGGGCGCGATGCGCCGGAACTCCGCCGGCGGGGCCGCGGGCCCCAGCCCGAGGTGCGGCCGCGCGCCGGGGGCGGCGGCGAGGTAGCGGCGCAGGATCTCGGCGCGGCCCTCGGGCGGCACCTCCTCCAGCAGCACCGGGGTGTCGCGGCCCCGGCGGCGCAGCACGGCCGCGCCGCCGGCGGCCCGGACGTTGCGCACCCAGTTCGCCTCCGGCCCGAGCATCGACACCAGGTACTCGGCGCCGCGCCAGGACGCCACGGCGACCGGGACCGGCGTGACCTCGCCGCTGCCGCGTCCCGTCACCCGCAGCACCGCGCCGTTGCGCGGGGACAGCCGCCCGGCGCCGTACAGCAGGGCGTCGAGCCGGTTCACCAGCCGCATGAGCGCGCCCGGCCGCCCGCCCCGGTACGTCGCGCGCTTCAGCGCCGCGAGGGTGCGGGCGAGGGGGCGGCGCGTCACGCCGTCCTGGCCCGCAGCACGACGGCGGCCAGGCCGGGCACGCAGGGGAGGACCAGCAGCCAGCCCAGCAGTGGCGCGAGCCCGACGTCGCCCGAGGTGTCGCGGACGGTCAGCGCGGCCACCGCGACGCCGATCGCGATCACCAGCAGCGCGCCCGCCGCCCAGGTGGCCCAGCGCTTGCCGGCGCGCACCGCCAGGATCGCGCCGAGCCAGCCGAGCAGCCCCAGCGCCCCGACGACGGCCAGGATCGCCAGGTACGCGCCCACGGCGGCGTCGATCGCGGCGCCGTCGTAGGCCGGGTAGCCCGCCCTGACGTGGTCGGCCAGGACGGTGGTCGTGGCGCGGTCGACGAACGGGAAGATCGCGGCGAACGCCGTGAGCCCCGCTCCCGCGTACATGAGCGCCAGGGGGATCCGATCGCGTGGCATGAGCCCTCCGCAAGTCAAAGGGAGTCACTGTCTTGTGAGAGTGACTGCCACTATGAGCTTAGGGGATAGCGGCTGTCAAGTGAGAGTCACTGTCTGATAGGCTGCCGGCATGAGCGGGCTTCGCGAACGCCGGCGGCTGAAGGCCATGCGCGACATCCAGGAACGCGCCCTCGACCTGTTCGACGAGCGCGGCTTCGCGGCGGTCACGATCGAGGAGATCGCGGCCGCGGCCGAGGTGTCGCCGTCCTCGGTGTACCGCTATTTCGGCACCAAGGAGGGCATCGTCGTCGCCGACGAGTTCGACGTGATGAGCCCGGAAGCGCTCAGGGAGCACCTGGACCCCGGCGACCCCATCGGCAGCCTGCTCCGCGCCGTCCGCGCCTACGAGAGCGCGCCGGAGGGCGGCCGCGCGAAGGGCCCCTGGCGCCGGGTCCGCTACTTCTTCGCCGAGCCGTCCGTCCGCGAGGCCGTCTGCGCCACGCTCGACCGCGCGGGCGGGCGCGTCACCCCGCTCGTCGCGGAGGCCGCCGCGGTCACGCCGACGCAGGCCCGCGTGATCGCCAACGCCCTCGTCTTCGGCTACTTCGCCGCGCTGGAGCAGTGGTACCTCGACGGCGGCGACCGCCCCATCGCCGACTACGTCGAGGAGGGCATGCGCCCGCTGCGCCGCGTCCTGCCGCCCCCGGGCGGCGCGCCCGCCGCCGATGAGTTCTCGCCGCCCGGCCGGTCAGCACCGTCATGACGACCTTCGCTCTCATCCACGGCGGCGGCGGCAGCGCCTACGACTGGCACCTGCTCGAAGCGGAGCTGCGCGGCCGCGGGCACGACACCGTCGCCGTTGACCTGCCCGTGCACGACCCGGACGCCACGCTCTGGGACTACGCGGACGCCGTGGCCCGGGCGGTCGGCGAGCGCCGCCGGCCCGTCGTGGTGGCCCACTCCTGGGGTGGCTTCGTGGGCCCGCTCGTCTGCGCGCGCCTCGACGCCGCCGCGCTCGTGCTGGTCACCGCCATGATCCCGAGCCCGGGCGAGAGCCCCGACGACTGGTGGGAACGCAGCGGCCGGCCCCCGTCCGGCATCGACGACGACAACGAGCTCTACTGGCACGACGTCCCGCGCGAGCTGGCCGAGCGGGTGGCGGCCCACGACCGGGCGCTCGCGGCGGGCATGAGCATGGAGCGGGCGGGCCGCGAGCCGTGGCCGCTGGCCGCCTGGCCCGACGTGCCGACGACGTACCTGCTCTGCCGCGACGACCGTCTCTTCCCGCCCGCCTTCGTGCGCCGCCACGCCGAGGAGCGGCTCGGGCTCGTCCCTGAGGAGATGCCCGGCGGCCACATGGTGATGTTGTCGCGGCCGGCCGACCTCGCCGGCCGCCTGGCCCGGATCGCCGCGTCATGATCAGGTGACCGAGGAGGAAGTGCTGTATGGAGAGCGTCGGCGTCATCGGAGTGGGCGAGATCGGGCGGGCCATCGTGGAGGGCCTGTGCGAGGGGGGCGACGGGCGGGCGCCGGAGGTGTTCCTGTCGCCGCGCGGCGCCGCGACGGCCGCCGGGCTGGCCGAGCGGCACGGCAACGTCCGCGTGTGCGCCGGCAACCAGGAGGTGGTGGACCGCGCCGGGCTGGTGATCGTCGCCGTGCGCCCCGCGCAGCGGCACGAGGCGCTGTCCGGCCTGCGCGTGCCCCCGGACAGGATCGTGGTCAACGTGATGGCCGGCGTCGGCACCGCCGAGCTGCGCGGCCTCCTCGCCACCGAGGCGGCCCTGGTGCGGGCCATCCCCCTGCCGCCCGTCCGCGAACGCGCCTCCGTCACGGTGACGTGCCCGCCGCACCCGGCCGTGGACGCCTTCTTCGGCCGTCTCGGCGGCGCCCTCCCGGTCGAGGACGAGGCCATCTTCGACGTCTTCTCCGCGCTGACGGCGACGCTCACCACCCACTACCGCTACCTCGTCACGCTCAGCGAGTGGGCCGCCGGTCACGGCGTGCCCGCCGCCCAGGCCGAGCGTTACGTCCGCGGCCTGTTCCACGACGTCGGGCGCTCCCTGGCCGACGGGACCCGCAGCCTGCACCGGCTCGCCGCCGACCACGAGACCCCGAACGGCAGCAACGAGCGCATCCGCACCACCTGGTTCGGCCCAGCCAACGCCGCGGCCCTCACCAAGGCCCTCGACGACCTGCTCGCCGACCTCGGCCGTCCCGGGCCTTCCCGCTGACCTGCTCGCTCACGATCCGCTGACGCCGCCCGCCGCCCGCTGCTGCCGCGCTGCGCCCGGGAGCACACCCGCCGCAGCCCCGCCGGCTCGCGGCTGGAGTCGCAGGTGTCGCTCCGCCTAGAACCACATCTCCTCCAGTCTGTCCCAATGAACATGGACGCGATCTGTCCCGTACCGGTCGAGGAGCGCGGCGGCGAAGGCGCGGTCGCGTGGAGCGACACCCACCCCGACCTTGTTGATCTCCTGTTCGACACCGACCCCCACGACAAGAGGGCCGGCCCTCATGCGGCGCCAGAACTCCTCCTCGGAGGCGCATTCCCCGGAATCCCAGAGCGCCTGCCAGCGGGCGGCCTCATCGTCGCTGATGGTCTCCTGCAGACGTCGCAGCTCGCGCAAGGGGTGACGTTGCGCGATCACCCTGAGGTGTTCAGGGTGGGCGAGCAAGCGGCGGACCTGCGCGGCCACCGCAGCGACGTCACCAACGACACCCAGACACATCGTCATGCCCTCCGGCGTGGCGGTGTTGTCCCACCAGAGGCCGCCGAGGAGGTCGGGGTGATCATCGCCCCAGCGTGACAGCCGGGTCATGTCCGGTCCCAGCTCCAACTGCCGCCGCATGAAGGGGTGTTGCCGCAGAACGGGGTCCAGATACTCCTGGTCCTCCCGCGCGGGCGGCGCTTCATCATCATTCATCCCTTTTCCCTCCCGGCGTCCATCGACGATGAGACAGGAACGGTCCTGTTCCCGGCGAGCCCGGCGGCCTCACCGTGTCCTGTGGATCTTCACCGGCCGGCCTCGCGCCGCAGCAGCGCCGCGAGCGCGTCCGGGTCGGCCGCGGCGACGCCCCTGGCCGCGAACCAGGTCGCCACGTTGCGGGCGTCGCGCTCCAGGAACGCCGGCCCGGCCGGGTGCGCGATCACGTCCACGATCTGCGGCAGGTCGATGATCACCAGCCGGCCCTCGTGCACCAGCAGGTTGTACGGCGACAGGTCGCCGTGCGCCAGCCCCTGCCCGGCCAGCGTCACCATGGCCTCGACGAGCTGCTCCCACAGGTCGCCGAGCCCGTCGGACACCTGCGCCAGCCGCGGCGCGGCGTACCCGTCGGGCGTGCCGACGAACTCCTGCAGGATCTCCGTCCCGAGGATCTGCACCGGGTACGGCACCGGCACCCCGAGCTCCCACAACCGGCACAACGCCCCGAACTCCGCCACCGCCCACTGCGCCGCGATCATCTGCCTGCCGAACGCGGTGCGGTGGGCCATGGCCCGGTTCGTCCGGCTCTTGCGGGTCGCGCGGCCCTCCAGGTAGCCGGAGTCGCGGTGGAAGAGCCGGTGGTCGGCTGAGCGGTACCGCTTGGCCGCCAGCAGGCAGACCCGGCCGGTGCCGGGCACGCCCCGGGAGATCAGGTGGACGTCGGCCTCCTTGCCGGTCTTGAGCAGGCCGTGCTCGGTGTCGACGGCGGCCAGCTCGGTGACCAGCCAGTCCGGGTACGGGCGCGGCCCCTTCTCAGTGGGGGTGCTCTGGTCCCAGGTGGACCAGCGGTCGCCCTCGGGAGGGCCGTCGTCGGACGGCTCCGGCTCGGGGGCGCTCTCCAGCCAGGCGAGGTCGTCTTCGTCGAGGGCGTACTTGCCGCGGCGGCGGTGTTGCGAGTGCTTCGGCACGGTGGGATGACTCCAGGTGTGAGCCCCACCGGGCGCCGATCGGCTCAGGTCGGCGGCGGGCGCCCGGCGGGAAGGTATGAGGACGCGGAGAACGGCACGCGAACAGTCGTCGTCACGGTCCCACCTCCCTTCGGCGCGGCGATCAACCCGCCCGAGTATGCCGGGCTCCGTCCGGCGGCGGCAACCGATTTACGGGCCGGTCGCCGGGCGCGCGGCGGGCTGCCCTACCTTGGTCGTCGTGCGGATCACCTCACTGAACGCGTGGGGCGGCGCGATGTTCGACGACCTCGCCCCCTGGCTCGACAGCTGCGACGCCGACGTCCTGTGCCTGCAGGAGGTCACCCACACCCCGACGGCGCACGGCTGGACGCGCTTCGACGACGCCGATCGCTCGCTGCCGCAGCGGGCGGACCTGCTCGGCGACGTCCGCGCCCGCCTGCCGCGTCACCACGCCGTTTTCACCGCCTGCGACTCCGGGCCGGTCCACGACCGCGAGGGCCGCGCCCATCGGCAGGACTTCGGGCTCGCCACCTTCGCCGCCGGGACGTTCCCGCTCGCCGGCCTGCGCTCGGGGTTCGTGCACGGCGAGTACGCCGAGCACGGCGACCGGTGGCCGAGCGGCGGCCGGCCCCGCGCCGCGCTGGCCGTGCGCGTCCTCGACCGGCGGTCCGGGCGGTTCGTCACGGTGGTGAACGTGCACGGCCTGCGGGACGCGCGCGGCAAGGCCGACACCCCTGAGCGCCGCGCGCAGGCCGAACGCCTGGCCGAGTTGGTCGCGGGCGCGCGCGAGAAGGGCGACCTGACCGTCGTGTGCGGCGACTTCAACGTGCTGCCCGGCAGCGAGACGTTCGGCGTCCTCGCCGGGCTGGACCTGGTCGACCTGGTGCGGGAGGCCGACACCCGGACCTCCCGCTACCCCAGGCCGGTCCGGCACGCGAGCTACCTGCTGGTGTCCGAGCCCGCGGCCGTCGCCCGCTTCGAGATCGCCGCCGCGCCCGAGGTGTCCGACCATCGCGCGCTGGTCCTCGACCTGTGGGAGGTCAAGGGCACGGGGTGAGCGCCGGACGGGCGCCGGCCGCCATGGGTGATCGGCGCCCGACGGGGCACGAGACACCCGGACGAAGGGAGAGGGTGTCATGGATCTTTCCGGTGTGGGCGTGTGGAGCCACCACCTGCGCTACGGCGACCCGGGCGCGGCCGCGGAGGCGGCCGCCGAGCTGGAGGAGCTGGGCTACAGCGCCCTGTGGATCCCGGACACCGGGGGGCCGGTCTTCGACTCCGTCCGCAACCTGCTGACCGCCACCCGCCGCGCCGTCGTGGCGACCGGGATCCTCAACCTCTGGATGCACGACGCCGCCGACGTCGCCGCCGCCTTCGCCGAGCTGTCGGCGGCCCACGGGCACCGCTTCCTCATGGGCATCGGCGTCAGCCACGCGGTGGCGGTGGACCGGCAGGAGCCGGGCCGCTACCGCAGGCCGCTCGCGGCGATGACGGCCTTCCTGGACGAGCTCGACAAGGCCGACCCGCCCGTGCCGGCCGGCGGCCGGGTGCTGGCCGCGCTCGGCCCGAAGATGCTGGAGGTCGCCGCGCGGCGGGCCCGCGGCGCGCACCCGTACCTCGTCACCCCTGGCCACACCCGGCGGGCGCGGGAGGCGCTGGGGGAGGGGCCGCTGCTGCTGCCCGAGCAGACGGTGATCCTGTGCGCGGGCAAGGACGAGGCGCGCGCGATCGGCGAGGGCTGGCTGCGGCGCTACCTGGCGCTGCCGAACTACGCCAACAACCTGCTGCGCCTCGGCTACTCCCGCGAGGACCTGGAGTCGGTGAGCGACCGGCTGTTCGACGACGTGATCGCCTGGGGCGACGAGGCGGCGGTCCTGCGCCGCCTCGGGGAGCACCTCGCGGCCGGCGCGGACCACGTCTGCGTGCAGGTGCTCACCGCCGACCCGGACGCCCTGCCGCGCCAGGAGTGGCGCGCCCTCGCCGCCGCGCTCCGCTGACCGAGGAGGAGCTCCTGAAGCTTCCCGGCGAGCAGCGGCGCGGCGTGCCGGCGACGCTCCCGCCGCCGTTGGGCGGGAGGCGCCGGCGACCCGGGCCGGTCGGGAGTCAGCGGCCAGGCAACGCGGTCAGGAGGTGGGCGGCAGCGAGAAGGCACCACCATCCGCACCTCGTGCACGGCGCCGGGCCGGCGCCTCTGGGCGTGCGCCGGCTACGCGCACCTCGTCATGGACACCCGCGGCCAGGGCGCCGATACGGCCGACCCCGAGCGCTACTACTACCGCCGCCTCTACACCGACGCGGTCCGCGCGGTGTCGGCGGTGCGCTCGCTCCCCGAGGTGGACCCGTCCCAGGTCGCGGTGACCGGCACCAGCCAGGGCGGCGGCATCGCCCTGGCGGTCGCCGGGCTCGCGCCCGGCCTGTCCGCCGTGCTGCCCGACGTGCCGTTCCTGTGCCACTTCCCGCGCGCCGCCACCCTCACCGACCAGCCGCCCTACTCCGAGATCACCAGGTACGTGAAGCTGCACCGCGAGCACGCCGCCACGGTGATGCGCACGTTGTCCTACTTCGACGCCGCCACCCTCGCCCGGCGGGCCACCGCCCCCGCCCTGTTCTCGGTCGGCCTGATGGACCGCATCTGCCCGCCGTCCACCGTGTACGCCGCCTTCAACCACTACGGCGCCCGCCGCACGCCGCCGGACAAGCGGATCAGCGTCTACCCGTTCAACGACCACGAGGGCGGCGGCCCCGACCACGAGGTGGTCAAGCTCGCCTGGCTGGCCGCCCGGCTGCGGACGCCGTCATCGATTCCCGCTCAGCGATGATCATTTATGATGACCAGGGGGACGCGAACAGCGCATGATGGGGAACACATGGCATCGGCACCGCAAGTGAGCGGCTTCGCCTCCAGGCTGGCCACCAGCAAGGACTCGGTCCGCCCCACTCTGATCTCCGATCGGGTGTACGAACTGCTCCGCCAGGCCATCGTCGAGGGCGACCTCGCGCCGAACGACCGCGTCGTCGAGTCGGAGATCGCGCGCCGCCTCGGGGTGAGTCAAGCGCCGGTCCGCGAGGCCGTCAAGCAGCTCGCCCGCGAGGGCCTGCTCGTGCACGTGCCGCGCCGGGGCAACTTCGTCGTGGAGATCTCCAGCGAGGACGCCGAGCACGCCCGGCAGGTGCGCGAGCCGCTCGAACGGCTGGCCGCCTCGATGGCCGCCGCCCGGCTCACCGACGAGCACCTGCGCGAGCTGGACGAACTGGTCGCCCGGATGCGCGAGGCGGTCGAGGTCAACGACGTCGGCCGCTTCCGCGACGTCGACATCGCCTTCCACACGCTGGTCGTGCAGATCGCCGGCAACCCGTTCCTGACCCGCATGTGGGAGGTGCTCGAACCGAACCTGCGGGCCCTGCGCGCCATCGCCGACCCGCTGTTCGAGGGCGACTGGCGGGCCATGGCCGACGAGCACGGGCGCCTGGTCTCGCTGCTGCGCGCCGGCGACCCCGGCCCGGCCGCCGACGCGTTCGCCGACCACGCGGCCGGCCGCTCGCCCGTGCCCGACCGCCGCGCCGGCAAGAAGCCCGCGTCCCGATGACGCCGCGGCCGAAGACCCTGCTGGCCATGGCGCCGCACGTGGCCGGGCGGCTGATCACCGCCGAGGTCCGCGAGCGGCTGGTCGCCCTGGCCGACGTGGACCCCGCCCTGGTGGCCGGCGACTTCGCCGACCCGCGCGTGGCGGCGGCGCTGGCCGAGGCGGAGGTGCTCTACACCGGCTGGCACTGCCCGCCGATCACCGCCGAGGTGCTGGCCGCCGCGCCCCGGCTGCGGGCGATCGTGCACGCGGCCGGCTCGGTCAAGCACCACGTCACCGACGCCTGCTGGCGGCGGGGGCTGCTGGTGTCGTCGGCCGCGGCGGCCAACGCCGAGCCGGTCGCCGAGTACACGCTGGCCGCGATCCTGTTCGCCGGCAAGCGGGTGCCCGACATCGCCCGGCTCTACCGCGAGCGGCGCGGGCCGCTCGACTGGCAGGCGCGCTTCCCCGCCATGGGCAACTACCGGCGCACGGTGGGCGTGGTCGGGGCGTCCAGGATCGGGCGGCGGGTGATCGAGCTGCTGCGCCCGTTCGCGCTGCGGGTGCTGGTCACCGACCCCTACCTGCGCGACGACCTGGGCGTGCCGCGGGTCGGCCTGGAGGAGCTGCTGGCCGGCAGCGACATCGTCACCCTGCACGCCCCCGAGCTGCCGGAGACCCGCCACCTCCTCGACGCCGGCCGGCTGGCGCTGATGCGCGACGGCGCCACGCTGATCAACACCGCCCGCGGCTCGCTCGTCGACCACGACGCGCTGACCGCCGAGCTGACCAGCGGCCGCCTGCACGCCGTGCTCGACCACACCGACCCCGAGTTCCTGCCGCCCGGCTCGCCCCTGTACGACCTGCCCAACGTGCTGCTGACCCCGCACATCGCGGGCTCGCTCGGCGGCGAGCTGGCCCGCCTGGCCGACCTCGCGCTCGACGAGCTGTCCCGCTACGCCCGGGGGCTGCCGTTCGCGCACGGCGTGTCGGCCGAGTCGTTGCCGCACATCGCCTGAGCCGGCATGCTCACGCTGACGTTCACCGCCTACGACCTGACCTCGATCCGGTTCGCCTTCTCCCCGCTGCGGGAGGTCGCCGCCAGCGTCCACGCGCTGCGCACCCCCGCCGGCCGCGCCCTGCACCTGCCGTGGATGAAGCACGTGCGGCCGAAGCTCACCGCCGACCTGGCGCCCCTGCTCGACCTCGTGCCCGGCGGCGCGTACATCCCCGACTTCCTGTGCCCGATCCCCGCCAGCCCCGCCCCCGACCTGGCCGCCGAGCTGGCCGCCCTGCGCGCCCTGCCCGACGAGGTGATCCGCGGCGACCTCGACCGCATGACGAGCTGGCCCACCTGCGGCCCCCTGGAGGGCGCCGCCGCCGACCTGTACGACGACCCGCCCGCCGGCCTGCCCCGGCTGGCCGAGGCCGTCGAGGCGTACTGGCGGCTGGCCATCGCGCCGCACTGGCCCCGCATGCGCAGCCTGCTGGAGGGCGACCTCCTCTACCGCGCCCGCCAGCTCGCCGAGCACGGCCCGGCCGGGGTGTTCGCCGACATGCACCCGGAGATCCGCTGGGAGGACCGCCGCCTGTGCCTGGAGCAGCGGCCCGAGGAGCTGTCGCGCGCGCTGACCGGCGAGGGGCTGCTGCTGATCGCCTCCGTCTTCGTCTGGCCCAGCCTGTTCCACCGCACCGACTCGCCCGGCCAGGCGATCATCACCTATCCGGTGCGCGCCATCGCCACCCTGTGGGAACGCGGCACCGCCCCCGCCCCCGGCGCGCTGGCCGCCGTCATCGGCCGCTCCCGCGCGCTGCTGCTCGGCGAGCTGGACACCCCCGCCTCCACCACCGAGCTGTCCCGCCGTACCGGACTGGCGCCCGGCAGCGTCTCCGAACAGCTGACCCTCCTGCTGGCGGCCGGCCTGGTCACCAAGCACCGCGTCGGCCGCGTCATGCTCTACGTGCGCACCCCCCGCGCCCAAGCCCTGCTGGGCGACTGACGCGGCTCCCGCCGATTCGGCGGGAGCCGAATGTGTCGCCGCGTGCCGTCCGCCGGCCGCACCATACAGGCACGACGATCACCGCCTGCCCGCGGCGTCGCGACACCCCCCGGCAAGCGTAGGGACACCGCCATGACCGCTCCCGCCCCCGCCCGCCCGTCCGCCCGGCCCCCCGCCCGTCCCCCTGCCCGTCCGTCCGCCCGGCCGCCGATCGTGACCGGCCCGTTCGTGCTGCGGCTGTTCACCGTCGTCGGCTCGTCGATCGGGTTCTTCCTGCCGTTCGCCGTCGTCCCCGAGTACGTGGAGCGGTCGGCGGGCGCCGCCGTCGCCGGCGCGGCGAACGCGGCCCTGCTGGTCACCACCGTGGCCGTCGAGCTGGCCGCCCCCGCCCTGGTCGCCAGGTTCGGCTACCGGTGGGCGCTCGGCCTCGGCCTGCTCGCCCTGGGCGGGCCCGCTCTGGTGCTGCTGGCCACGTCCGGGGCCTGGGCCGTCCTCGCGGTCAGCGTCGTGCGCGGCGCCGGGTTCGCCGTCACCGTCGTGGCGGGCGGCGCGCTCACCGCCGAGCTCGTGCCGGCCGCCCGCCGCGGCGAGGGGCTGGCGCTGGCGGGCCTGGTGAGCGGCGGGTGCGCGCTGCTGGCGCTGCCCGCGGGCAGCTGGCTGGCCGGGACCGCCGGGTACGGGGCCGTCTTCGCCGCCACCGCCGTCCTGTCCGTCCTGCCCGTGCTCACCGTGCCGTTCCTGCCCGGACGCCCGCCCGCCGCCCCGCGGGGCGCTGGGGTGCTGGCCGGGCTGCGCGCACCGCGCCTGACCCGGCCCGCCATGATCTTCGCCGCCTCGGCCGCGGGGACCGGCGTGCTGTGCACGTTCGTGCCGCTGGCCGTGCGCGGCGGGCCGGCCTGGCTGGCGCCCGCCGCGCTGCTGGCCCAGTCGGCCGCCGCGACCCTCGCCAAGTGGGCGGCGGGCCGCTCCGGCGACCGGCGCGGGCACGAGCGGCTGCTGCTGCCCGGCGTGGTCCTGTCCGCGGTGGGCCTCGCCGCCGTGTCGCTGACCGGGTGGAGCGCGTGCGTCCTGGCCGGTGCCGCCGTCTTCGGCGCCGGGTTCGGCATCCTGCAGAACGCCACCTTGACCCTCATGTACGACCGCGCCCGGCCGGAGATGTTCAGCACCGTCAGCGCCCTGTGGAACGCCGCCTACGACGGCGGCATGGCGGCGGGCGCGTTCGCGGTGGGCCTGCTGGCGCCGCTGACCGGCTATCCGGTGGCCCTGCTGGTCACCGCGGGCCTGATGGCGACGGCCGCCCTCCTCGCCCCCCCGGACGGCCGCGCGACCGCGGCGCGATTCATCGCCCTGGTTGTGACATCTGCATCTGTCCGCAGGCGCGCCCGTACGACAGGGTGAGGATCCCTCGTGGGCGCGCCGCCCATCCACGCCATCGACCGGCAGGAGAAACCGCATGCGCAAGGTCGTGCTCTACCACCTGATGTCGCTCGACGGCATCGCCTACGAGGACGGCGACTGGCTGGCCGACGACGGCCCGCAACTGGTCGCCTACCTCAGCCGGGTCATCGCCACCCAGGACGACGTCCTGCTGGGCCGCGGCACCTACGACTACTGGGCCGGGCACTGGCCGAAGTCGGACTTCCAGCCCTTCGCCGGCTTCATCAACGGCACCCGCAAGCACGTCGTCACCTCCACCCCGCTCACCCCCGAATGGGCCGGCTCGACGCCGGTCACCATCCCGGTACGCGACCACGTCACCGCCCTGAAACAGCGGCCGGGCGGCGACATCGGCGTCCACGGCAGCATCGAGCTGGCCCGCTCCCTGCTCCACGCCGGCCTCCTCGACGAGCTGCGGCTGGTCGTCGCGCCGGCGGTGGTCGGGCACGGCAGGCGGGTGTTCGAGGGCGGCGACGTCCGCCTGTGGAAACTCACCGACCTCGAGAAAGGCAAGAACGGCACACTGTTCCTGAGCTACAGCCGCTGACTCGCGCATCGACCGCCCCGGGATCGGCCAGGTCGGCAAGTCCGGGCAGGGGCGTCACTCGGGTCGGTGTCACGCGGGTCGGCAGGCGGCGGCGATGGCCTGGGGGTCCCAGTAGAAGGGGCGGCATTCGAGCATGCGGCCGTTCCTGACGGTGATCAGTTGCACGATCAACGTGTCGACTTCCTCACCGGTGGCGCGGGCCCGGAAGCGCACCCGGTTCTTCACGACCACGGTGTCCTCATCGCCCCAATGCTCCTGCTCCAGGAACTCCATCGACTCCCAGACCTCGCTGAAGCGGGCCAGGAACCGCTCCATGCCGTCGTGTCCGCGCCACGTCCCGGAGCCGGTGAAAGGCAGCCCGGGGGCTTGGTGCAGGACCACCTCCGGATCCAGGTGCTCGGCGACCTGTTCGTAGCTCGCCTTGCCGGGTCCGCCTGCGGCCACGTACGCGGCCTCGGCCTCGTAGATCTGTCGCATCACCGTCCAGGCGTCAGCCGGCGCCTGCTCAGCTGCTCCATGTCCGACGGCTTGGTTCCTTGCTGTGCTCACGACGCCAGCATCGCCGACGGGGCGAGGTCTCCGCTCGCGGCGATCGGACGCCCAATTGGCCCGTGCCGTCCACCGGCTCCGGGCATGGGGCGCGGGCCGTCACGTGTTGACGGCGGCGATCAGCTCGTCGCGGCCGCTCGCGCCGGTCTTGCGGAAGATCGCCTTGAGGTGGTCGCCGACGGTGTGGAGGGACAGGCCGAGCGCCCGGGCGATCTGCTTGGGCGCGTCACCGCTGTACAGGTGGGCCATGATCTGGCGTTCGCGGGCGGTGAGGCCGTACCAGTCGCAGAACGCCGGCAGCAACGCCGAGCCGGTCGCGCGCTGGATCAGGACGGCGACGTCGCCACCGCCGCCGCCACCGCCGCCGCCACCGCCGCCGCCACCGCCGCCACTGCCGCCGCCGTCGCCGAGCGGCTGCGCCTCGATCGCCGTCCACCAGCCGCAGCTCACGGCCGGCACGCACAACCGCACGGACCGCGGCTCCTGCCGCGCCGCCGCCGCCAGGCTCGCGAACGAGCACGCCGTCAGCCACTCCGGCACGGCCAGCCGCGCCGTCATCGCCTCCAGCCACGGCCGCGCCTGCGGCGTCATCGTACGGATCCGGCCGTCGGCCCCGACCACCAGCATGCCGGGCGGCGGCGCGTGCCCGGCGGACGCCACCGCCGGGCTCGTCACGTACGCGCGCAGCGCGGCGGCCAGCGCCGGGCCGACCCCCGCCAGGCGCCGCGTCCGCCTCGCCGAACGGGCGCCCGCCCGCCGCCCGCATCAGGTAGAGCACCCCCCACACGCCGCGCGCGTCGCGCAGCGCCAGGCACAGCTCCTCGCCGGCGCCGCGCCGTCGCTCGTCCGCGTCCCGGTGGGGCCGTCCCGTCACGGTGACGGGGACCTGCTGCCGCGACAGCGCGGCCAGCTCCTGCGCGGCCGCCGTGCCGTCCGGCGTGAGCAGCTCGCGGGCCAGGCCGGGCGGGTAGCCGTGCCAGAAACCCAGCGTGGTGATGCCCGTGCCCGCCGACGGGTTGCCCGCCCCGCAGCGCAGCGCGTCGTGCGGCACCAGCCGCGCGATCACCCGGGACAGCTCCGCCGCCACCGCCTCCAGCGCGGCGCCGGGGGCCAGCGCCGCACACAGCTCCCGGCACAGCCGGCTACCGTCCGTCACCACCGTCTCAGTGTGGGGCCGCGGGGGCCGGGCGTGCCAGCCCTTTTCCCGCCCCCACCCGGCCGCGACGCCGGGCGGCGACGTCGAGGGCGTGCACGGCGGCGATGCCGGCGACCGCCCACACGACCAGCAGCACGAGGCCGCGCGCGTACCCGTCCCCGCCGAAGTAGGACACGCCCTGCAGGGCCCGCACCCCCAGCCCCACCGGCAGCACGTCCGACAGGGGACGCAGCCAGCCCGGCAGGTACGCGGGCGGCAGGATGCCGCCGCTGGTGGCGTTGCCGAGGATGAGCAGGACCAGCGAGGACAGCAGGGTCCCGGCCGGGCCGCCGACGCGCATGAGCAGCAACGTGGCCGAGCCGACCGCCATCGCCAGCAGGATCGTCACCGCCATGACGGCGGCGAGGTCGCCGGGCAGCGCGCCGAAGCCGGTGCGGCCGGCGATGAGCGCGGCCGTCGCGCCCCCGAGGACGGAGAACGCGGCCAGGCTCAGCAGGCGGGCACGCAGGTGCAGCCGGGGCGCCATCTGGAAGGAGATCAGGCCGAACAGGTAGCCCGCGAGGACGAGGCCGAACCCGGCGTAGAAGACCGACAGGCCGCGGGTGTCGCCGCTGGAGGTGGGGACGACGTCCTGGGTCCGCAGCGCGGCCGGGCCGGTGACGGCGCCGAAGACGCCTTCGAGGGTGCTCGTGACGGCGGGGCCGTTCGCGCCCGCGTACAGCAGCCGGGCGTCCGTGCCCTGGCCGGGCAGGACGTAGGCGCCGTACACGCGGCGGTGCTCGACGGCGTCCCGGGCGGCGGCGGCCGAGGCGTAGCCGGTGAACGCGATCGTGCCCGGCGCGGTCGCGGCGAGCGCCCGCTCGACGCCCTCGACCTGCCCGGCCGGGCCGACGATGCCGACCGGCAGGTCGTGCGGCTCGGGCGTGTGGAAGGCGGCCAGGAAGATCGTCACGAACAACGTCCCGATCACGAGCCCGACCAGGGTGGGGACGAGGATCACCGGAGGGACGCCGGCGCGGCCGTGGTGCGCGGCCGGCGCGGGCGGCGGGCTGGGGACGGTCAAGGCGTTCGCTCCTGTCCTGCACGGGTGTCCGCCGCGGCGGCGGCCGGGGAGGCGGCGGGGAGGCGGCGGGGAGGCGGGCCCGGCAAGCTCGATGATGGGGCCGACGCCGCCGGTGACGCAGGCGATCCGCTGACCGATCCCGGACAGTTTCCTCGGCCCGCCTATCGGCTGCTCGGCCGGGTACAGAACGCAGGCGCACCTGGCAGAGTTCATCCCGTGGCAGTGAACGAACTGCCGGACTGGCTGGCGGCCTGGTGCCGCGAACGGCTGGGCGGCGAGCCCGCCGGCGTCCTGTTCCGGCTGGATCAGATCTCGACGGTGTTCGGGCTGCGGCTGGCCGGCGGCACGGACGTGGTGGTCAAGACCCGCCCGGACGACGGCAGGGCGGCCTCGTGCGTCGCGGCGCAGGCCCGCCTGGCCGAGCAGGGGTTCCCGTGCGCCCGGCCGCTCACGCCCGCGACCGCGGTCGGCGCGCTGGCCGTGCACGCCGAGGAGTTCCGGCCCGGCGGCGACGTGCTGCCCGGCGACTCGCCGGACGTGGCGGCGCGGTACGCGGAGGTGTTCGCCCGGCTCATGGACGGCCTGGCCGGCGTGCGGGTCGCGCCGCCGCTGCCGAACCCGCGCTGGGCGCGCTGGGACCACGCCGGCCCCGGGCTGTGGCCGGCGATCGCGTTCCTGGACGAGCGGGATCAGCGCGCGGTGCCCGCCCACGTCGTGGACACGGCCGCGCGCGCCCGCGCCCGGCTGCTGGCCGCCGGGCTGCCGTGCGTGCTCGGCCACGCCGACTTCGAGGCGCAGAACCTGCGGTGGCACGGCCGGCAGGTGTGGACGGTCCACGACTGGGACAGCCTGGCCTGGCAGCCGGAGGCGGCGCTGGCCGGGGCGGCGAGCGGGGCGTTCGCCAGCTCAGGGCAGCCCACGCTGGCCCCGATCGAGAGCAGCGAGGCGTTCCTGACGGCCTACCAGGAGGGCAGGGGGCGGGCGTTCACGGCCGCCGAGCTGCGGGTCGCGTGGGCGGCGAGTCTGTGGACGGCGGCGCACAACGCCCGCTACGAGGCGCCGCACGGTGACCGGCCGGTCTCGGGCGCGGCGCTGCGGGAACAGGCCGCCGAACGCCTCCGCCGCGCGGACGCCTGACCGCGCGGGCGCGCCGTCCGGACGTTCGTGGGCGGGGTGTCGTCACCGGGGCGTCGTCACCGGGGCGCGTTCAGGCCCGCGGTCACCATGCCGATCAGCAGGGCGTAGCTGTCGTCCAGCTTCTCCGGCAGCCCGAACGCGCCGCCGGCCTCCAGCACCGAGAACCCGTGCATGGCCGCCCGCAGGCACCGCGCCGCGTGGATCGCCGCCGGGTCCGCCAGCCCGTACGCCCGCAGCGCGGCCAGCATGATCCCGACCAGCCGCGCCCCCGCCGTCGCGAGCCCCGGGTCCGGGGTCTGCAGCATGGCCGAGTAGCGGCGCGGGTGCCGCAGAACGTACGAGCGCCAGCCCTCCATCAGCGCCCGGACCGCCTCGTCGCCGGACCGGCCGAGCACCGCCGCGCCCACCTCGTCGGCGATCTCGTTCATGATCCGGGCGGAGAGCAGCTCGCGCAGCTCGGCGAGGTTGCGGACGTGCTTGTAGAGGGACGGGGTGGCCACGCCCGCGCGCCCGGCCACCGCCGAGAGCGTCAGCCCGGCCTCGCCCTCCTCGTCGACGAGCCCGAGGGCGAGGTCCACCACCGCGTCGCGGGACAGCGCCGCCCTACCCATTGACGGCCTGCTCGCCCAGGAAGGCGAGGACGACCCTGGCGACCTCGGCCGGGTACTGCGCGTGGGGGTAGTGGCCGGCGCCCTCGATCATGGCGACGCCGCCCACGCCGGGCGCCATGGCCGCGACGATGCCGTTCGCCTCGGTCTCGGGGTCGGCCCAGTCGGGGTCGTGCGTGCCCATCACGATCAGGGTGGGACGCCGGACGCCGGCCAGGTGCTCGCCGGCGTCGGCCGGCGCCGACTGGCCCATCTTGCCGACCACGTCCATCCGGCCCGGCCGGCGCAGCTCGGCCTCCAGCGCGGCGAGGTGCTCGGCGTGGTCGGCGGGCCGGACGCCCGGGTAGGCCACGTCCAGGTAGCTCATCCACATGCCGATGCTCTTGAACATCGCGGCGCCCATGAGCCGGATGATGCCCCTGCGGTGCCGGGCGTTGCGCAGCAGCCCGCCCACGTCGATCTTCTGCACCCGGGTGAACGGGGCCACTTCGACGACGGCGCTGACCAGCTCGGGGTGCCGGGCCGCCACGATGGTCGCGGACCCGCCGGCGAACGAGTGGCCCACGACGACCGCCGGCCCGCCCAGGTGCCGGATCAGCGCGGCGAGGTCGGTGGCCACGCCGGTGCGGGTGTAGGAGGGCCAGCCGAGGCTCGACTCGCCGTGTCCGCGCATGTCCAGGGCGGCCACCCGGTAGCCGGCCTCGACCAGCGACGGCGTCAGGTGCCGGAACGCGCTGCGGCCGTTGCCGATGCCGTGGGCCAGCACGATCAGCGGCCCTTCCCCGGCCACGTCGTACGCGAGCTGCCCGTCGTCCACCTTCAGAAACTCGGTCATGTCCCTGCCTCCAAGCTCATGTCTATAGCCAGAAAGCTAATGCCATTAGCCTGGCGTGTCAACCTCCGCAGCGGAGCCGTCCCGGGACTGTCGGTGCGGCCTGCCATGCTTCCGCCATGCGTCGGCAACTGGCGGACACCGAGGTCACGGCGGCGATCGAGGCCGCGCTCGCCACAGCGGCGTGGGTCCCGCGCGCGCTGAAGGACGGTCACCACCTGACGGACCGCCTGCCGGGGGAGCGGGGCCACGCCCGGCGGGCCGCCGCGGTGTGCCTGGCCCGGCCCGGGTTCGAGGAGCACACGGAGGAGCTGCGCCTCGCGCTGTCCGGCGCGGGCGGGTGGCCGGCGGTCGAGCTCGCCGCGCTGTTCACCGTCCTCGCCGAGCGGGGCTTCGCCTACGGCGACGAGGACTGGCTGGCGCTCGCGCTGAAGCCGGCCGCGGCCCTCGGCGACGAGGGGCGGATGATGCTCTGGGAGCCCCTGAGACCGCTCATCGAGGCGTTGGCCGGCAGCGGCTGTGGCATCCTGCGCGGGCCGGGCTGGCGGAGGTCGTCGCGTGGCGGCGGACGGTGACCGAGCGGCGGTTGCGGCAGCCGTTCAAGCAGGCCTTCCGCGAGGTCTACCTGATCACGCCCGCCGAGGCGGCGGCCCGCGTCCGGTCCAGCCGTTTCGCCGGCCACATCGTCGCGCACGCCCGCCTGTTCGCGCTGCTCAAGGAGCGCGCGTGGCAGACGACGTGGCTCGGCGGCTTCGACGGCGGCCACGCCGCCGAGGCGCGCAAGGAGCTGGCCGAGGGCGCCTGGCGGGTCCGGTTCCGTTACGACAACGCCACACCCGGAGGCCGCGAGGCGACGCTGGCCGCCACCGGGCAGGTCCGCTTCGACCGGCGGCAGGGCCGCCGCTTCGCGCAGGCGGACCTGGCCGAGGTGCCGCCGCTGGTGTTCGGCGAGGCGATGCGGGACGTCGACCTGTTCGTGGCCGTCGCCTCGATCGCGGCCGATCCCGGCTGGCAGGACCGCGTCGAGGACGACGATCTCGCCTACTGGACGCAGGCATCCTCCGGCCCGCTGCCGCCCTCGGCCGAGGTGCGCCGCGACGCTCTGGCGCGGCTCATCCCGCGCACCGCGGTCGCCGACCGGCTCACCCTCACCGACCGGTTCCTGGTGGTGCGCGGCGACCTGCGCACGTACAAGATCCACCTGGGCAGCGCGAACGTGCTGATGGAGCCGGGCGACGTCCACCTCTGCGTCGTCCAGGCTCCCAGGCGCGGCTCCCGGCTGTTCCTGCCGTTCGAGGAGGACGGCCGGCTGGCGCTGATCCTCAGCAAGGCGCTCCTGCTGGCCCGCGACAGCGAGATCACCGACGAGAGCGTCCTCCGCCAGATCGGGCGCGTCAGTCCGTAGGGGCCGACGGCTCGTCGCGGTGCGGGCCGTCCGGGGTGATCCCGCGGAGGAGGTTGTCCAGCAGCCGGTCGGTGAAGGCGGTGCTCAGCGGCTCGGCCGGCATCAGCAGCCGGTGGTAGCAGGCTCCCCAGAGCTGGTCGACGATCGTCTCCAGGTCGACGTCCGGGCGGATCTGGCCGGCGCGCCTGGCGGCCGCCAGCCGGTCCACGGCGAGGTCGCGGCGCGGCCTGACGTACTGCGCCGACAGGGCGGCAGCCAGCTCGGGGTCGCTCTGCGCGGCCCCGATGATCTCGGCGACCACGCCGCCCCGCCGCTGCAGCAGGGCCACGAAGGCGTGGAGCTGCGTGGTGAGGTCGGCCCGCAGGTCGCCGGTGTCGGGGAAGGAGAGGACGTCCTCCAGCGCGCCGAAGTAGCCCTCGAAGGCGAGGCTGCCGGGGGAGGGCCACCACTTGTAGAGGGTGACCTTGCTGACCCCGGCGCGGGCCGCGACCTTCTCGAACGTCACGTTCCTGATGCCCTCCTCGAACAGCAGCTCGGTGGCCGCGGCGACGGCCGCCCGCCGCACGTCCTCGGCCCGCCGGCGGCCGCGCCCCGGCTTCAGCGGCGACACGCTCCGCTCCATCAGCACCCCACTTATATGTACGATTCGTACACTTCATGATAATGTACGACTTGTTCACATCATAGGGAAGGATGTCATCATGGAGCAGACCACGCAGCGGGTGGCCGTCGTGACCGGCGGATCGGGCGGCATCGGCGGCGCCGTGGCCCGCCGCCTGGCCGCCGACGGCATGGCCGTCGTCGTGCACTACGCGGGCAGCGCCGGCCGCGCCGAGGAGGTCGTCGCCTCGATCACGCGGGCCGGCGGCACGGCCGTGGCCCTCCCTGGCGACGTCGCCGACGAGGCCCCGATGACGGCGCTGTTCGACGAGACGGAGCGGCGTTTCGGCGGGATCGACGTGGTCGTGAACACCGCCGGGATCATGTTGCTCGCCCCGGTCGCCGAGATGGACCTCGACGCCTTCGACCGCATGCACCGGGTCAACGTCCGCGGCGCCTTCGTCGTCGCGCAGCTCGCCGCCCGGCGGCTGCGGGCCGGCGGCGCGCTGGTCAACTTCTCCACCTCGGTCATCCGGCTCCAGCAGCCGACCTACGCGGCGTACGCGGCCACCAAGGGCGCCGTCGAGGCCATGACGCTGATCCTCGCCCGCGAGCTGCGGGGCCGCGACATCACCGTGAACGCCGTCGCCCCCGGCCCGACCGCCACCCCGCTCTTCCTCGACGGCAAGAGCGAGGAGCTGATCGGCCACATCGCCGCCGCCGCGCCGCTGGAGCGGCTCGGCACGCCCGAGGACATCGCCGAGAGCGTGGCGTTCCTGGCCGGGCCCGGCGGGCGCTGGATCAACGGCCAGGTCCTGTACGCCAACGGCGGCATCGCCTGAGCACGCCTGGTGCGGGGGCCGCCACCCGGTCCGTGCTGCGGGCCACGCCCTCGCCGGGCCGCCCGTGTGATCGTTGCGGGCGTCGCCGAGCGCGAGCGGAGGCCCGCCGCCCCTGCGGGGTGCGGCAGGGGGTGGGCAAGGCGGCTCGTGGGATGCGGGGAGCCCGGCGGCCCGCCGGCCCGGCCGAGGTCGCAGGCGCGGTCGCGAGCGGCCCTCGCCCGCTCATCGAGAAGGTGGCCGTGTGCGAGCGGCCCTCGCCCGCCCATTGGGAAGGCGGCCAGGCACGGGCGGCCCTCGCCCGCCTATCGAGAAGGCGGCCAGACGCGGGCGGCCCTCGCCCGCCCCTCGATAAAGCGCCATGTGCGAGCGGCCCTCGCCGCTTATCGAGAGAAAAGCGCGGAGCTGCGCGGCTGAAGGTGGGTGGCGCTCTTACGGTGTGGTGCCGGAGGCCGCCGCTGGGATCTCGGCGGGCGGGTACGCGGCCGCCGCGAGAGCCTTGATCTCGGCGCTGTCGGCCGCCAGCAGGAAGCCCTCGGCGACCGCGGCGTCGGTGGCCGCGCCGAAGGCCGCCAGGTAGTCGGCCGCGCCGCCCGGGTGGAGCCGGGCCAGGGTGGCGGCGTCGAAGGGGACGGTCTCGCCGAACAACCGCTCGATCAGCCCGTCGTCGGGGCTGATCCCGGTCAGCACCGCGGTGGGCACGTCCATCCAGGGCGTGCGGACGCCGCCGAGCGCGTTGCCGAGCTCGTCGCGGCGCAGCGCGGGCGGCGGCCCGGGGAGGACGTCCAGGCGCGGCGCGTGCGGCGGGGGCGTGCCGTCGCGCACCCAGCGGGCGAGCCGGTGGACGGCGGCGTTGGCGACGTAGTGGTGCTGCGGCGCGGCGTTCACGGTGTGGCCGAGCTCGGCGCCGGCGGCGCGCCTGCGGGGGGCGAGCGCGGTGGCCAGGCGGGCGGGCTCGACGCGGCTCATGTCGTGGCCGGCGGCGACGTCGACGTAGGTGTCGACGTGCGCCGCCCCCGCGACCTCCCATACGCGCAGGCGTGGCCCGTCCGGCTGCCGGGCGGCCAGGTAGTCCAGCGTGACGACGTCGGTCTCGGTGAGCAGCGCGAGGACGGGGACCCGCGGGTCGCCCCGGAACGGCATCGGCCGCGGGTCCATCACGGGCGGGTCGGGCAGGACGAGCAGCGAGGCGGCGCCGATCCGGCTGTGCGTCAGGAAGCCGTCGTAGACCTGGGCGAGCGGGTCGACGTGGTTGATGTACGTGGTGAGCCGGTAGGCGGACAGCGACACGCCGGCCGCGAGGAGGCGCGCCCCCGGGAACAGCTCGGCGGCGGCCCGCCCGGCCTGGGAGAAGATGTCGTAGGAGTAGTCGTCGCCGGGGTGGCGCAAAGTGCCGTACCGGGCGGGGTCGGCGGCCTTGAGCCCGCCCGGGGCCGGTCCGTCGGGCGGCAGCGCGCTGCCGGTGACGCCGGCGCACTGCGCGGAGACGCCGACCCAGGCGTACCCGCCGCGCACCAGCTCGCTGTGGGTGTAGAGCCATTCCACGCCCGCGTCGATGAAGCCGGAGACGTTGAACCACTCCACCACGACGGTCCCGTTGAACCGTTCGGGCTGCTCGGGCGTGCGGACGAGGATGCGGGTGACGTACGGGGCGCGGGCGCGCACGCCGATGCCGCCCGGCTCGGCCGGGTCCTCGTGGTAGGCGGCGGCGGTGCCGGTGAGCAGGCACTCCCGTTCGGCGTAGCCGTGCGGGACGTCGCCGGCGCGCCCGGCGTCGAAGGGCCGGCCGTCGCCGTCCTCGCAGGGTCGCAGGTCGGGGCTCATGGACCTGTCCTCTCGTCGGGGATCATCGGCTGTCAGCCTGTCCTTGACACGTCGGTCTGTCAAGGTTCGGCTGACAAAAGGCGATGGGATGATCGGCGGGTGACGCGAAGCAGACGTACGCGCCCCGTGGGCTCCCCCGACGGGCTGCTGACCCGTTGCTCCTTCTGCGGCAAGCCCCACGCCGAGGCCGGCCGGGTCGTCGCGGGCCCCGGCGTCTACATCTGCGAGGCCTGCGTGGAGCTCAGCCGGCAGATCCTCGACGCCACCCCGCCCCCGCCGGAGGGCGGCCCGGAACGCGCGCACCGCGGCCCCGACCCCCGCACCGACGCGTACCTGTCCGGCATGTCCGACGACGACATGCTGGCCATGCTGCCCCGCCAGGCCATGACGATGGAGCAGGCCGAGCGCGACCTGCGCGCGTGGGTGCGGCTGCTGCGGGAGCGCGGCGTCACCTGGGCCAGGATCGGCGACGCGCTGGGGGTCTCCCGCCAGGCCGCCTGGGACCGCTTCGCCGCCGACGTCGCCGACCGCGACGAGACCGGCTGACGACGGGGCCGGCCGACGACAGGGCCGGCTGACGACAGGACCGGCTGACGACAGGACTCGCTGACACGGGACCGGCTGACGACGGGGCCGGCCACGCCCCGGGCGGGGGACGGCACGACCGCGGCCCCGGAGGCCCCGGATCAGGGGCAGCACGACGGCGGCCCCGGGCGTCAGGCCCGGGGCCGCCGTGTGTCCTGCGGCAGGTCCGTCCTAGGCGGCGCGGGTGGCGGCCGGGGCGGGACGGTAGACCAGGTACAGGACGCCCGTGCTGAAGGTCTCGGAGCGGATCAGCTCCAGCGGCACGGGCGTGTCGCCCTCGTCGAACAGGCGCTCGCCCTTGCGGACCGCGATCGGGTGCACCAGCAGGTGCAGCTCGTCCAGCAGCCCCGCGGCGAGGAGCTGGCGGACCACCGAGACCGAGCCGCTGATCGCGATCTTGCCGCCTTCCTCGTTCTTCAGCGCGGTCACCGCCTCGGCCAGGTCGCCCCGCAGCAGCTCGGAGTTGCGCCAGGTGAACTCGAGAGGCTGACGGGAGACGACGATCTTGCGCGCGTCGCCGAGCGTCTTGGCGAAGCCGGCGTCCTCGTCGCCGGCCGCCTCCCGCTCCGGCCACGCCCCGGCGAAGCTGTCATAGGTCTTGCGGCCCAGCAGCAGGGTGTCGGCCATCTGCGCCGTCACGGCGGCGCCCATCTCGTCGTTGAAGTACGGGAAGTGCCACTCCGCGGGCTCCTCCACGACACCGTCGAGCGAGATGAACAGGCTGGCGGCAATGGTCCTCATGATGATCCTCCAGGGAGAGGGAAGCGGCCGGCCGGCCGTCCTTTGACGTGCTTGAAGTCTCGCGCGGGCCGCTTACGCAATCCTTAAGGTCCGCCTCTCCCCGAGCCGAAGGGCCGGGTCAGGCGGTCGCCGGCTCCCACACGAACCCGTCGGGGTCGGTGCACGGGCCGGCGTCGCCGCCGAGCACGAGCCGGTGCGAGCCGGACCCCTCCTGGGCCACGCCCGCGTCCTTGGCGAGGGCGCGGCGCGGGTAGAGGGCCAGCGTGACGGCCGACGACGGGGCGGCGAACTCGACGTACTTGCCGCCGAAGCTCTTGGCCACCGCGAGGCCGCGCTCGACGTAGAAGCGCTTGCTGGCCTTGACGTCCGCCACGCCCAGCAGGAGGGCGACCTGGTCGACGCGCCGGGCGGCGGGGGCGTCGTCCTTCTTCTTGGAGCTCGCGATCTTGCAGATCGTCCCGTCCGGGGCGCGGACGACGGCGCCGTAGCCCCAGAAGCTCTTCGTCGCGGGCTTCAGCGTCGTCGCGCCGGCGTCGAGGGCGGCGGTGACGAAGGCGTCGACGTTGCCCGGCTGGGCGACCACGAGCGACAGCGCGAACCCGCGGAAGCCGTCGCTCGGCGTGTCGGAGGCCCTGACCCGCAGGTACGGGCTCAGGCCGAAGGCCTCGTAGAAGGCGGCCGCGCCCGCGGCGTCGGCGGCTTCCAGGGTGACGGAGGCGAAGGAGGTCATGGCGGGTCCTTTCCGGGTGAGAGGGGGTTTCACTGGTCCTGGAGGAGGCCGAGGACGTTGCCGTCCGGGTCGGTCACGGTGGCCACCCGGCGTCCGCCGCCGACCTCGTGCGCGGCCTCCGACACGGTGGCCCCGGCCGCGGTCACCTCGGCGAGCTTCGCGTCGAGGTCCGCCACGTGCCAGTACGCCACCGGCGAGGTCATGCCCTGCGGCCCGCCGCCCGGCACCAGCCCGATGTGCTGGCCCTCGACGTCGAAGCCGACGTAGTAGGGCGAGTCGGCCTGCGGCGCGACGCCGAGCAGAGCCGCGTACACCGCCTTGGCCTTGCCCAGGTCGGACACGGGGTGCAGCACGGTCCTGACGCCCTGGATGGAAGAGTCCGTCATCGTCGCTCCTGAGGGGAAGGGGCCGGATGCCGGCCCGTCGTCTCGCGTGGTCACAGCTTCGCGCCCGGCCCGCCCCCGCCACATCCGTGGTGAGCACGGAACGCACCACGGAAAGCTCGTACGGACGCGACGCGGAGCACATGCGGCAGACTGGACCGGTGGTGACGGACACGGACATCTCGCCCCGCGAGGCCGAGGTGCTGGAACTGGTCGGGGCCCATCTCAGCAACGCCGAGATCGCGGCCCGCCTGGTCATCTCGGTGCGCACGGTGGAGAGCCACGTCTCCTCCCTGCTGCGCAAGCTGGAGGCGCCGGACCGGCGGGCGCTCGCCCGGGCGGCCGCCGTCCCAGCGGCGGCGGCGCCTGTGCCGCCGTCCGTGCCGCCGTCCGCGCTGCCGGCCCCGCTGACGTCGTTCGTCGGCCGGGCCCGCGAACGGGCTGAGCTGGCCGCGCTGCTCGCCGCGCACCGCCAGGTCACCGCGGTCGGCCCCGGCGGAGTGGGCAAGACCCGGCTCGCGCTGGCCGTGACCGCCGAGGCGGCGGCCCTGTTCCCCGACGGAGTGTGGTTCGTCGACCTGGTGCCGGTCACCGACCCCGGCCTGATCGCCACCGCCGTGGCCGGCGCGCTCGGCCTCGGTGAGCAGCCCGGCCGCGACCTCGCCGGGTCCGTGGCCGCCGCGCTGGCCGACCGTCACGCGCTGGTCGTCCTGGACAACTGCGAGCACGTGCTGGACGGGGTGGCGCTGTTCCTGGAGCGGCTGCTGGCGTCCTGCCCGCGGGTGACGGTGCTGGCGACCAGCCGGGCCCGGCTGATGGTGCCGTTCGAACGGGTCTACCCGGTGCCGCCGCTGTCGCTGGCCGCCGACGGCGACTCGGACGCGGTCGCGCTGTTCGTGGAACGGGCGGGAGCGGCCGGCCGGCCGCCGGACCCGGCGCTGCGCGGCCAGATCGCCGCGATCTGCGCCCGGCTGGACGGCATGGCGCTGGCGATCGAGCTGGCCGCCGCCCGCTGCCCCACGCTCGGGCTGGACGGCATCACCGCCGCCCTGTCCCACCCGCTGCGGATGCTCACCGGCGGGTCCCGCGCCGACGAGCGGCACCGCTCGGTGCGGGCGGCGCTCGACTGGAGCCACGCCCTGCTGGAGCCGGCCGACCGGGAGCTGCTGCGCCGGGTGTCGGTGTTCGCGGCGCCGTTCACCGCCGCCGCCGCGGCGGAGGTGACCGGGAGCGAGGAGTGGCTGGTCGCCGACGGGCTGGCCCGGCTCGCCGAGCAGAGCCTGCTGGTGGTGTCGGCGTCCCCGTCCGGCACGGAGTACCGGGCGCTGGAGACCATCCGCCAGTACGCCGCCGAGCGGCTCGCCGAGGCCGGCGAGGTGGACGAGGTCCGGGGCCGGCACCTGCGCTGGTGCCTGGAGCGGGCCGCCGGGCTGGCGGCCGACCGGCAGGACTGGCGGGCCCGGTTCGATCTCGTGGCCGACGACCTGCGGGCGGCGCTGACCTGGGCGGGCGGCCGGGCGGAGCGGCGCGCGGACGCGTACGAGCTGGCCCGGCACCTGGCCGAGCTGACCTTCACCCGCAACCTGACCGGGGAGTCCCAGCGGCGCTACGAGCAGGCGGCCGGGCTCGCCCCGGGCCCGGCCGCGAGCGCGGCGATGTTGCGGCAGGCGTCGGCCGTGGCCGGCTGCCGGAGCGCGGGCGACGACATGTACCGGCTGCGGCGCGCCGCCGCCGACGCCGCCCGCGCGGCCGGCGACCCGGCGGGGGCCGCCGCGGACCTGGCGAGCGCCGCCACCATGGCCTTCCGGTACTCGTCGACGTTCGTGCGGCTGCCCTCCCGCGAGGAGGCCGTCGCGCTGATCGACGAGGCACGCCGGCTCGCCGTCCCGGCCGCGCCTGGCGAGGAGGCGGGGGAGACGGCCGGCGGTGTCGGGACCGCGTCCGGCGAGGAGGCGGGGGAGACGGCCGGCGGTGTCGGGGCCGCGCCCGGAGAGGAGGCGGGGGAGACGGCCGGCGGTGTCGGGGCCGCGTCCGGCGGGGAGGCGGGGAAGCGGGGCGCGGCGGAGGCCGCGCTGGCGCTGGCCGAGGCCGCTGTGCTCGCCGACGCCTTCGGCGCCGTCCAGGGCCCGTCGGTCAACGAGGCGCCGGAGACGATCGCGCGCGCCGGCCGCGCGGTCGAGCTGGCCGCGATGACCGGCGACCCGCTCGCCGAGTCGGCCGCGCTCGACGCGCTGAGCTGTGCGCACCTGTGGGCGGGCGACACGTTCGCCACCGCCGCCATGGCCGATCGCCGGGTGCGGCTCCTGGCGTCCCTGCCGGTCTCGCCGACCGGCACCCACGAGCTGATCGACGCGCTCGGCATGGTCACCGAGGCCGGTCTCGGCGCGGGCGACGTGCCGGGCGCCCGCCGCTGGGCCCGGCGGCTGGCCGCGCACCCGTCGCTGGCGGAGGCCGGTCACCGCGCCCCGCTGCTGGTGGACGCGCTGGCGGGGCACGCCGGTGACGTGCTCGACGGCAGCGTCCGGCTGCTGGACGCCTGGCGGCGGGCGGGCAGCCCGGCCCGCGGCTACCTCGGGGCCGCGGCCGCCGCCGTCGCGATGATCCACGGGCTGCGCGCCGACCACGACGCCCGGCGCGCCTGGGAGGACGTCCTCGACCAGCTCGGCCCGTCGTCGGACCGCGCCCTCGGCTACGGCGCGGTCTTCGACGCGATCGTCCTGCTGCACCGCGGGCAGGCGGCGGAAGCGGTGGAGCGGACCGCTCCCGAGGCCGCCGAGGTGTGGAAGTGGATCACCTGGATCTGGCACCACTGGTACGTGGCGCTGCGCGCCGAGGCCGCCGTGCTGGCCGGCCACCCGGACGCCCGCGACCGCGTCGCCGCCGCCCGCGCCGCCGTGACCGGCAACCCGGTCGCCGACGCGCTGGTGCGGCGGGCCGGAGCCCTGCTGGACGGCGACAGGGAGGCGCTGCTGGCCACGGCGGAGGCGTTCGAGACCGCCGAGTGCCCGTACCAGGCGGCGCGCACGCTGCTGCTGGCCGGCGGCGAGGAGGCCGGGCGGGGCGCCGCCGCGCTGGCCGCCCTCGGCTTCGCCCCGATGGCTCCCGCTCCCGCCCCCGCGTGAACGCGCGCGCCTCCCGGATGCGGCATCGCAGCAGGCCGCAGCGGTGCCGGGGAGGACCCCAGGCTGAGAGCGGCGGTCCTCCCCGGTCGGCGTCGGCGCGGGTGCGAGACCGGGTGCTCGCCGCGGCGGCCGCGACAGGGGTCAGGCCGCCTGGAGGCCGCCGTCCACCGGCAGGACCGCGCCGGTCACGTACGAGGCGCGGTCGCTGAGCAGCCACGCGGCGGCCTCGGCGATCTCGCCCGGGCCGGCCGCGCGGCGCAGCGGGGCCCGCTCGGCGAGCCGGTCGACGATGCCGGGCGAGACCTCGTCCCAGGCCCGCACCATCGCGGTCATCGTCGTGCCCGGCGTGATCGCGTTGACCCGGATGCCCTCGGGCCCGTACGTCACCGCCGCCGACTCGGTGAGGCTGTTCAGCGCCCGCTTCATCGCGCCGTACGCGGGCAGCGCCGGATTGCCCCTGAGGCTGCCGACGGAGGAGGTGTTGACGATCGCGCCGGCGCCGGCGGTGGTCCGGAAGGCGGCGACCTCGGCGGCCATGGCGAGCCACTGGCCCCTGAAGTTCACGGCGTAGACGCGGTCGAGGTCCGCCTCGTCGGCCTGGTCCAGGGGGCCGGGCGGGACGGCGGTCGCGCCGTTGTTGAAGGCCACGTCGAGCCGGCCGTACAGCTCGACCGCGCGCCCGACGGCGGCCCGGACGCTCGCGCCGTCGGCCAGGTCGCACACGGTGTAGGCGGCGACGCCGCCGGCCGCCACGATCTCCTCGGTCACGGCCTTGAGCTGGTCCTCCGTACGGGCCGCGAGCAGCACCGTGGCGCCCTCCCTGGCGAACAGCCGCGCCGCGGCGGCGCCGATCCCGCGGCCCGCGCCGGTGACGAGGGCGACCTTGCCGGCCAGCAGGCCCTGAGCAGTGGTGGTGTTGTCCATGCCGTCGAGCCTCGCCCCGGGGCCGCGGCTCATCCAGGCACCGGCGGTACCTGGCTGGGCCCGGCCGTGCTGCCGCACACTGGGGGAGTGGATCGACGAGAGCTGGCCGGCTTCCTGCGCGGCAGACGCGAGCGCATCTCCCCGGCCGACGTGGGCCTGCCCGCCGGGCCGCGCCGCCGCACGCCGGGGCTGCGCCGCGAGGAGGTGGCGCAGCTCGCGTTCATCTCGGCCGAGTACTACACCCGGCTGGAGCAGGCCCGCGGCCCCCGCCCGTCGCGTGAGGTGCTGAGCGGCCTGGCCCGCGCGCTGCGCCTGTCGGACGCCGAGCGCGACCACCTCCACCACCTGGCCGGCGCCCCGCCCGGCCCGCCGCCCGGCCCGTCGCGCGAGGTGCGGCAGAGCATCCTCGACCTGCTGCGGCGGCTGCCGGACGCCGCCGCGATCGTGCTGTCGGCGACGTTCGAGGTGATCGCCTGGAACGACCTGGCCGCCGCGCTCCTGGAGGACTTCTCCGCCCTGTCCCGCGCCGAGCGCAACCTGGTGCGCCGCGCCTTCCTCGGCCCCCCGCAGGGAACGCGGGGGCCACGCCACGCCACCGCCGACCTGACGGCCTTCGCCCGCGCCGCCACCCGCGACCTGCGCGCCACAGCCGCCCGCTACCCCGGCGACCCCGAGGTGACCGCCCTGGTGCGCGACCTGCTGGCCGGCAGTGAGGAGTTCGCCCGGCTGTGGGCCGAGCACGACGTCCGCGCCGAGCTGACCCTGCGCAAGACCGTCGAGCACCCGATGGTGGGGCCGATCACCCTCAACTGCGACGTCCTCGACGTCGCCGACCGGGACCAGCGGGTGGTGATCTACACGGCCGAGCCGGGCTCCCCCGCGGACGAGGCGCTGAGGCTGCTGTCGGTGATCGGCACGCAGCGCATGGACGTCCCCGGCTGACCCGGCCCGCCGCTCACCCCTCCGGCTGTACGGGCTCCAGCGGCTCGACGGCCGGGCCCTGCAGGACGCGCCCGTCCACGCCGAAGCGGGAGCCGTGGCAGGGGCACTCCCAGGTGCGCTCGGCCTCGTTGAACCCGACCACGCACCCCAGGTGAGTGCACACCGCCGACACGGCGTGCACCTGGCCCTGCTCGTCCCGGTAGACCGCGCACCGGCGGCCGTCCAGCTTGACCACCTTGCCCTGCCCCGGCCCGAGCCCGGCGACCTCGGACCCGTCGCCCGCCGCGAGGCGGTCGGCGACGAAGTGCCGGGCGACGGACGCCTGCATCTTCGCCATCGGCCCCGCCTCCTGCAACGGGTGCAGCCGGCGCGGGTCGTACAGCCCGGCCCACTCCGGCTCCTGCCCGCCGATCAGCGCGGACAGCAGCAGGCCCGCCATCACGCCGTTGCTCATGCCCCAGCCGCCGAACCCGGTGGCGACCCAGGCGTGCCGGGCGCCCGGGTGCAGCGGCCCGGCGAACGGCAGCCGGTCGGTGGTGTGGTTGTCCTGGGCGGCCCACCGGTGGGTCAGCCTGACCCGGGGGAAGTGCTCCTCCGTCCAGGCGGCGAGCCGGTCGAACCGGTCCTCCACCCGGCCGCTGCCCGGCTTGAACGACTCGCCGGTGACGACGAGCAGCAGGTCGCCGCCGGGCAGGGGCGCGGTCCTGACCGAGCGGGTGTTCTCCTCGGAGGTGATGTACATGCCGGCGGGGTCGTCGCCGGGCGGCAGCGTGCCCGCGACGACCAGCTCGCGGGTGGGCTCCATGCGGGCGAACAGCAGCGACCGGTCGAAGATCGGGTAGTGGGTGGCCACCACGACGTCGGCGGCGGTCACCGTGGCCCCGCCCTCGGTGCTCACCCGGCACGGCCGGCCCTCGTGCAGGCCGGTGACGCGGGTGCGCTCGAAGATCCGGCAGCCCCGGGCGGCCATGGCGTCGGCGAGGCCGAGCAGGTACTTGCGCGGGTGGAACTGGGCCTGCCCGTCCACCCTGACGGCGGCGGCGACGGGGAACGGCAAGGGCGTCCCGGTGACGAACGACGCGGCGAGCCCCGCCTCGGCCGCCGCCCGCGCCTCGGCGCGGATCTGCTCCACCTGGCCGGGGGAGCGGACGTAGGTGTAGGCGGGGCGGCGCTCCAGCTCGCAGTCCACGCCCAGCTCGGCCGCCGTGCGCGCCACGTGCTCGACGGCCTCCTGCTGGGAGCGGGCGTACCGGCGGGCGGTCTCCGGGTCGCGGCCGGCCAGCTCGGCGTAGATGAGCGTGTGCTGCGCGGACAGCTTGGCCGAGGTGTGGCCGGTGACGCCGGCCGCCGGCCGGTCCGCCTCCAGGACGGCGACGGTCCGGCCGGCCCGGGTGAGCTCCCACGCCGCCGACAGGCCCGCGATGCCGCCGCCGATCACGGCCACGTCCACCGTGAGGTCCTCGGTGAGCGGCGGGTGCTCGCGCGGCGGCGCGGACTCCATCCAGTACGACGACGTGCTCACGCTTCCCCCGCCTCCTGGGAGCGCTGCTTCAGCTCCGCCTCGTACACGTGCCGCCGCCCGCCCGTCAGCCGGTCGCGCACCTCGCCCTCCAGCTCGCGGAAGGCCGCGTAGTAGCCGTCGTCGTACTCCTCGACGATCTGGAACGTCCACCGGCCGGGCAGGACGTCCCGGCCGACCAGCTCGGCCAGGTGCCGGGCCAGGTCGTCGTGGCCGGCCTTGTCCAGCAGCTTGACCGCCTGGTCGAGGGTGGCGTGGGCGGAGCCGGTGAGCTGGTGGAAGGAGTAGAGGTGCCCGCGGGCCCGCTCGACCGTCTCCAGCGCCTCCGACACCATCCCGGCGGCCTCCACGGCCTGGTCGTCGGCGCCCTCGGGGCGCCGGTGGTCCTGATCGGGTGTGTATGCCATGGCCACCGCGTTACCCCGGGGCGCGCGAAGGATGCGCGCAGGTCAGCCCGGCCCTGCCCGACCCTGCCCGGCCCTGCCCGGCCGGTGACGCGGGCGCCCGCGTCACCGGCCGGCCGGTCAGCGGCCGATGCGGCCGAAGAACAGGCTGCCCGGCGCGTCGAGGTCGGGGGAGTAGTAGAACTCGCGTACCGCGCGGACGAACTCGAGGCGGCTGACGGCCCCGTCGCCGTCGGTGTCGAGCTGCTGGAAGACCTCCAGGGCGGCCGGGTCGTTGACGTCCCAGACCTTCAGGTACTGGTGGAACTCCGGCTTGCTGATCGTGTTGTCACCGTCGGAGTCGATGACGTCGAAGATGGCGTGCGTCAGGCCCTCGACCATGTTGAAGCGGCTGGTGTCGACGCTCGCCGCGAGGCTCGCCCGGTGGTATTCCTCCCTGGCCAGCCGGTCCTGGCCGTTCGCGTGGCGCAGCAGCTCCACCCAGAACATCTGGTAGGCGATCGTCAGGGCCTGCGCGCGGCGGTCGCTCTTGTCGATCCGGTACGTGTTGAGGTAGCGGTCGATGAGGCGCTGGTAGTCGGCCCATTCGACGTAGCCGTCGTTGTCGGTGTCGGTGGCCGCGAACAGCTGGTCGAGCTTGGCGGCGATCGGGTCGGCGCTGGTCATGGTCATGTGTGCCCCCGGTGTTTCGGTGTGGTGCGCCCTGGCGGGCAGGTCCATCTAACTACTCTCCGTGACGATCGTCGGCGTGGCGTACCTCGTCGGCGTGTTGACAACAACGGGCGGATATAACACCCTTTCACTACTCAAATAGGGAAAGGGTGTTTTCGTGTGATCGAGTTCAGCCTGGACCGCGGCTCGGGGGTCTCGACGTACCTGCAGCTCGTCCACCAGGTCAGGCAGGCGCTCAGGCTCGGCACGCTGCGGCCCGGCGACCAGCTGCCGACCGCCCGCGAGGTGGTCGAGAGCCTGGCCATCAACCCCAACACCGTGCTCAAGGCGTACCGGGAGCTGGAGCGCGAGGGGCTGGTCGAGGGGCGGCCGGGCATGGGGACGTTCGTCCGGCAGGGCGTCGCGGGCGCGACGCTCGCCGAGCACACGCGGCTGCGGCGCGGCCTGGAGGCGTGGGTGCGCGAGGCCCGCGCGGCCGGGCTCGACCAGGAGGACCTGCGGGCCCTGTTCGCCGTGGTCCTGGCCGGCACGGCGAAGGAGGGCGTGGCGTGAGTCCCGCACTGGAGGCGACCGGCCTCGGCGTCCGCCACCGCCGCACGTGGGCGCTGCGCGACTGCTCGCTGTCGGTGCCCGCGGGGCGCGTGGCGGCGCTCGTCGGGCCCAACGGCGCGGGCAAGACCACGCTCATGCACACGGCCGTCGGCCTGCTGCGGCCCGCGCGCGGAAGCGTGCGGGTGACCGGCGAGGCCGCGTTCGTGGCCCAGGACAAGCCGCTCTACGACGGCTTCACCGTCGCCGAGATGCTCGCCTTCGGCCGCCGCATGAACCGCCACTGGGACGGAGCCGCCGCCGTGGCCCGGCTCGACCGGCTGGGCATCCCCCTGACGCGCAAGGCCGGCCGGCTGTCCGGCGGGCAGCAGGCCCAGGTGGCGGTCACGCTGGCGCTGGCCAGGCGGCCCGACCTGCTCGTGCTGGACGAGCCGCTGGCCAACCTCGACCCGCTCGCCCGCCACGACGTGATGCGCTCGGTCATGGCCGAGGTGGCGGGGCGGGAGCTGACCGTGCTGCTGTCCTCGCACGTCGTCGCCGACCTGGAGGACACCTGCGACTGGCTGGTCGTGCTGAACGGCGGCCGGCTGCAGGTCAGCGGCGACATCGAGGAACTGCTCGACGGCCATCTCGTGCTCACCGGCCCGGACGGCGCCTCCGCGGCGGGCACCCGGGTGGTGGCCGCGAGCCGTACCGGCAGGCAGGTCAGCATGCTGGTCAAGGGGCCGCCGCCGGCCGACCCCCGCTGGCGGGCGCGGCGGCCCGGCCTCGCCGAGCTCGTCATGGGCTACCTGCGCAGCCCCGGGTCCGCGGCGCTGCCGCACCTGACGGAGGTGGGCGCGTGATCTGGGTGACGTGGCGCCAGCACCGGGCGCAGATCCTGCTGACCGCGGGCCTGCTCGCGCTGCTCGGCGCGCTGCTGCTCGGCTCGGCGCTGGAGGCGCGCGGGTACGTCGCCGAGCACGCCCCGCCCGGCTGCCCGGGCCCCGCGCCGGCCTGCGGCGAGGTGGCGGTGGCGCTCGCGCTGCGCTACGACGCGGTCTACTCGGTGTTCGGCTGGATGCCGCTGGTGGCGCCGGCGCTGATCGGGGCGTTCTGGGGCGCGCCGCTGCTCGGCCGCGAGTTCGAGCGCGGCACCCACCGCCTGGCCTGGACGCAGTCCGTGCCCGTGTGGCGGTGGCTGGCGGTCAAGCTGTCGGTGCTCGGCGGGGCGGTCGTGGCGGGCGGGCTGCTGCTGTCGCTCATGGTGAGCCTGTGGCGGCCGGTGTTCCGGGAGGGGGTCGACTCCACGTTCGGCAACCTCGGGGTGTTCAACATGGTCGGGGTGGCTCCGGCGGCGTGGTGGCTGTACGCGTTCGCGCTGGGCACGCTGGCCGGCGCGCTGTTCCGGCGCACGCTGCCGGCGATGGCGCTGGTCGTGGCCGGGGTGGCGGTGACGATGTTCGTGCTGTTCCGGCTGAGCGACCACTACGCCGAGCCGGCGCGCGCCGAGCTGTCCGGCACCGTGCTGCTGGACGACCAGGACGCCCGGCTGGTGCGCGCCGCCTGGGTGGAGCCGTCCGGGCGGGAGGTGGCCGAGCCGTCAGGCACCGGCTGCCCCCGCCGGGTGGACGCGGGGCAGAGCGACCGCAACGCCGAGGCGTGGCGGGCCTGCCTGTTCGGCAAGGGCTACCGGTACGCGGTGTACTACCACCCGCCGTCCCGGTTCTGGCGCTTCCAGTGGACCGAGGCGGGGATCCTCACGCTCGCCTCGGCGGCCCTCGGCGGGCTGGCCGTCCGCCGCACCCTGCGCCGCCCCGGCTGAGGCCGCGGGCGGGACCTACTTCTGCTCGCGCAGCCACTCCTCGAACGTGGTCGGCGCGATCCGCGCGCCCTCGGCCGGCAGCAGCACGTTGCCGGCCATCGCGGGGCCGAACAGCCCCTCCCAGGTCGGCACGAGCGTGACCTCCCGGCCGCGCGCCTGGAGGGTGCGCCGGGCCATGTCGACGAGGTCCTGCGTGCCGGGCCCGGCGACGTCGGCGTAGCGCCCGCGCGGCTCGCCCGTCACCAGCTCGGCCAGGACCGCGGCCACGTCGGCGGGCGCGATCGGCTGCATCAGCAGCGGCGGGACGGCCGCCACGCCGTCCCGCTCGGTCCAGCCGGCCACCATCTCGGCGAAGTCGTGGAACTGCGTGGCCGGGACGATCGTCCACGGCACCGGCCCGGCCTCCACCAGGCGCTCCTGCTCGCGCTTGCCCGCGTAGTGCGCGTTGCCCTCGATCCGGTGCACCCCGGCGATCGACAGCAGCACGTGGTGGCGCACGCCGGCCCGCCGCTCGGCGGCCAGCAGGTTGCCGGTGGCCCTGGCGAAGTAGGCGACGGTCTCGTCCCGGTCGCCGGTGGGCCCGTTGGTGGCGTCCACGACGGCCTCGACGCCGGTGAGGGCGTCGTCGAGGCCGTCGCCGGTCACCAGGTCCACGCCCAGGGAGCGGCTGACGCGCACGACGTCGTGCCCGTCCCGTTCGAGGGCGGCCACGGTCAGGGAGCCGATGTTGCCGGTGGCGCCGGCGACGGCGATCCGCATGATGATCACTCCTTCGTCACGTTCGGTCAGTCAGGACCATATCTCGGACTAAACAGGTCCGCAATATCCGCGATATGCTGGCGGACGTGAAGCTGCCCGTGAGCACCGAATGGCTGTTGCACTGCGCCGCCTCGCTGGCGCAGCTCGAACCCGGCGTCACCGCGTCGGCGGCCCAGCTCGCCGAGTACTACGACCTGCCGGGGCCCTACCTCGCCAAGCAGCTCCAGTCGCTGGTCAAGGCGGGCGTGCTGGCGGCGACGACGGGGCCGCGCGGCGGGTTCCGGCTCGCCCGCGCACCGGCGGAGATCACGTTGCTGCAGGTCGTGGAGGCGGTGGACGGCGCGTCCTCGCCGTACGAGTGCCGCGAGATCCGCCGCCAGGGACGCGGCGCGCTGCCCGAGGAGGACTGCCGCAAGGCCTGCGTGCTCGCGGTGCGGATGGCCGAGGCGCACCGGGCGTGGCGCGGCAGCCTGGCCGGGGTCACGCTCGCCGACGTCCTCGCCGACCTGCCGCCGGGCGCGCCCGCCCGCACCCGCTCGCTGCTCACCGGCGCCCGGGCCGCCGCCGGCGGGTGACGGCCCGGCGCGGGCCGCGTGATAGGGAGTGTCGGCATGGAGTTCTTCTGCTACCACCGCGACCGGCCCGGCTCGGCCGCCCTGCGCGCCGAGCTGGTGGAGGAGCACTGGTCCTACATGGACCGGTTCGAGGCCGAGCTGATCGCCCGCGGCCCGACGCTCGACGGCGACACCGCGACCGGCAGCGTGCACATCGTCGACCTGCCCGACGCCGCCGCCGCGCGGGCGTTCGCCTTCGACGAGCCCCTCTACCAGGCCGGCGGCTACCGGGACGTGCTGCTGCGCCGCTGGCGCAACCTGCTGGGCCGCACCATGTGGGACTTCCCCGGCGGCCGGGCGGGCGGCACCCGGTTCCTGGTGCTGGGCCTCGGCGAGGGGCCGGCCGCCGACCTGACGCCGCCGCCGGACCGGGACGCGCTGATCGCCTACGGGCCGCTGCTGTCGGACGACGGCGGCGCCTGGTTGGGCACGGCGGCGCTGGTGCGGGCGCCGGACCAGGACGCGGCGCGCGCCGTCCTGACCGCCGCCCGGTACGCCGCCGTCGAGGTGCACGCCTGGGAGTTCGGCGGCCGGCGGTAGCGCCTGCCGTCACGCCCGGCGCGGGTCACATGCCGAAGGGGGCGGCGCGCACCGCCTCGACCGCCGCGGCGGGGCCGCTCAGCTCGGCCCGCGCCGCCTCGCGCCGGCCGAAGAGGTAGAGCAGCAGCTCGCCGGGCGGCCCGGCGAGGCGGGCCACGGGCGTGCCGCGGCGGGCCAGGACGGTCCTGGCGGTGCCCGCCCACCGCAGCTCCAGCCCCGCGCCGCGCAGCCGCCGCGCGAGGAACCAGGGGGCCAGCCGGACGTTGCGCCACAGGGCCTCGTCCATGGCGGGCCCGAACGTGCGCGGGCCGAGCCCGTTGGCCCGCCGGACGTCCTCGTGGTGGACGAAGAACTCGTTCAGGCTGGGGAAGCGGCGCACCCAGCCGAGCCGGAAGAAGCCCGGCGGCGGCCCGGCCCGCAGCGTCGCGACGAGCCGGCCGAAGTCGCGCCGCGCCAGCGCCCGCCTGCGCCGCTCGGCGAAGCGCCCCCACGCGCCGGGGATCACCAGGCCGGGCCCGGCGAGCGGATCGACGTCCCGCAGGACGAGGTGCGCGGCGAGGTCGCGGGTGGTCCACGGCGCGAGGAGGGTCGGCGCCTCCGGGCCGAGCTCGTCCAGCAGATCGGCGAGGCGGGCCCGCTCGGTGGCGTCGAAGAACACCTGGGCCATACGCGGGAGTGTAGTGGGACCGAGGCCCGGCGGGGAGTGCCGCCCGCCTTTGAACACGTTCAGGGCCCTGCGTTACGCTCGTCCAGGACACCTTGGGGGAGAGCCGGATGAAGATCGTGATACCCGGGGGAACCGGGCAGGTCGGCGCCGTCCTCGACCGCGCGCTGACCGCCGCGGGCCACGACGTCGTGGTCCTGACCCGGCGGCCGGCCCGCGACCGCGACGTCCACTGGGACGGCGCGACCACCGGCCCGTGGGCGAAGGAGCTCGACGGCTGCGACGTCGTGATCAACCTGGCCGGCCGCAGCGTCAACTGCCGCTACACCCCCGACAACCTGAGCGCCATGCTGACCTCCCGGGTCCGGTCCACCCGAGCCGTGGGCGAGGCGATCGCGGCCGCCGCCCGGCCGCCGCGCGTCTGGCTGCAGATGAGCACCGCCACCGTCTACGCCCACCGCTTCGACGCCCCCAACGACGAGAAGACCGGCGTGCTCGGCGGCGCCGAGCCCGGCGTGCCCGCCTACTGGGCCCGCAGCGTCGAGATCGCGAAGGCGTGGGAACGGGCCCAGGAGGAGGCCGCCACCCCCGGCACGCGCAAGGTGCGCCTGCGCGCCGCCATGGTGATGAGCCCCGGCCGGGGCGGCGTGTTCGAGACGTTGCTGCGCCTGGCGCGGCTCGGCCTCGGCGGCCCGGTCGCGGGCGGCGCGCAGTACGTCTCCTGGATCCACGACCGCGACCTCGTGCGCGCCGTGGAGTTCCTGATCGCCCGCGACGACCTCGACGGCCCGGTCAACCTGGCCGCGCCCGCCCCGCTGCCGCAGCGCGCGTTCATGCGGGAGCTGCGGGCCGCGTGGGGCGTCCCGGTGGGGCTGCCCGCGACGCGGTGGATGGCCGAGGTGGGCGCGTTCGTGCTGCGCTCCGACACCGAGCTGCTGCTGAAGAGCCGCCGCGTGGTGCCCGGCCGGCTGCTGGCCGAGGGGTTCGCCTTCGAGTACCCGGCCTGGCAGCAGGCCGCGGCCGACCTCGTCCGGCGGGTGCGCGGACGCTGAGCCCCCGGGCTCAGCCCAGCTCGGCGATCAGCCGGCGCAGCGTGTGGAAGGCGGGCTTGGGGGAGTAGTCGTCGCGCAGCACGCCGAACCGGTGGAACAGGTCGTCCTTGGAGCTGTCGGCGTCGCGGAGGGTGAACAGCTCCCAGTGGGTGACGTTCAGCTCCGCGCGCAGGGCGTGCACGGTGCGGACGACGCGCTCCAGGACGACCGCCTGCCGCTCCTCCGGCCGGCCGGGGCCGGTGGGCCAGCCGTTCTCGCAGACCCGGATCGGCACCGAGGCCGGGACGCCCGCGGTCGCGAGGTCGCGTTCGCGGAAGTCGCGCAGCAGCCGTTCGACGGCGGCGGGCAGCTCGTCGGGGCTCAGCGGCGGGCCGAACACGTCCGGGTAGAGGTCGATGCCCGCGTAGTCGGGCGCCGCCGCGAACTCCGCGCCGCCCGTGTCCCTGACCTCCGCCCAGAACCGGTCGGTGGCCGGGTCGAAGACCGGGACCACGGCGAACCCGATCGCCGCCGTCGCCCCCGACTCCCGCTTGGCCGCCGCGGCGGCCGGCACGCCGCGCACCAGCGCCTCCAGCGCCCCGGGGAAGGCGCCGTCGGCGGCGGCCCCGGCCGAGGCCAGGTTCGGCTCGCCGGTGATCTGCAGCGCGGCGAAGTCGCGCCCGTGCCGGGTGACCACCTGCGACACGAACGACACCCACGCCGGCACGTCGCCGCCCTGGTCGCGGTAGCAGAGCACGAGGTCGAGCGGCACGCCGATCGCGGCGAGCTGCGCGATCTGGCCGTGCGCGGTGGCCGTGGAGGCGGGGCCGTACCAGGGCACGTACATGCGGGGCAGCAGGGGGCGGCCGTCGCCCTGCAGCTCGGCGAGGGCGCGCCCGATCGCCGCGTAGTCGTCGGGCGGCCCCACGGCGAGCCCGTCGGGGCCGGCGGCCATCGCCAGCGGGAAAACGCCGAACACGAGGGGAGCGGTCATGCCTCCGATCGTAGGCGGTGACGTGGATCACCGGGCGACGCCGTCACAGGCGCGGGCCCGGCGGCATCTTGTGTGCGTCAGGCCGCCGCGAGCGGCACGCACCACCCGAACGAGGACACCACATCATGGAACCCCGCATGGATCTGATGGCCAACCCGCTCGGCGCGAAGATCGCCAAGCGGATCTACAACGTCGCCCTGGCGATCACCCAGTCGTCGCTGCCCCGGTCCGTCCAGGACCTCGTCATGTTGCGCGCCAGCCAGATCAACGGCTGCGGCTTCTGCGTCGACTACCACACCAAGGACGCCGCCGCCGCCGGCGAGAGCGCGGTCCGGCTCCACCTGGTGGCCGCCTGGCGTGAGTCCACCGTGTTCACCGAGGCCGAGCGGGCCGCGCTGGCGCTCGCCGAGGAGGGCACCCGCATCGCCGACGCCCACTCCGGCGTGTCGGACGGGACCTGGGCGAAGGCGCGCGAGCACTACGACGACGACCAGCTCGCCGCCCTGGTCTCCCTGATCGCGATGATCAACGCCAACAACCGGCTCAACGTCATCGTGCGCAAGCCGGGCGGCTCCTACCAGCCCGGCGCGTTCGCCGCCCTCGCGGACTGACCGCCCACCCGGCCCGGCCCCGCCCGGCCCGGCCCATCCGGCCCGGCCCGGACACGTGCTCCGGGCCGGGGCGCGGGTCACTTCCCGGCGTCCCGCTCCTCGCCGGAGGAGCGCAGCCGCTCGCTGTCCTGCTGCAGCTCGTCGATCATCCGGGACGCGTCGGCCTTGCTGAGCCCGTCCGGCACCTCCCGGCCCGCCTCCCTGGCCAGCGTGCGCAGGTAGGACTCCTGCGGGCCGGTCATGGGCTCGTCGCCGGTCGTCCACTCGTCCGGGTCCTTCTCCACCGGTCCATGGCTCATGTCGGTTCTCTCCCCGAACGCACGTTCACTTGCCCATCCCGCAGTGCCCCGCGCGCCGCGCGGCAAACCCGCCCAGGCTCGACGGCACCTGCGAAGCCCTCACTCCTTGCGCAGCGTGAACCAGAAGGTCGGCACCGGGTTCGTGCCGGGCGTGACGTCGGTCAGCTCCCAGCCGGCGAACCGGGCCCGCAGCTCGTCGGCGGTGACCCCGGCGAACAGGTCGGCGTCGAACGCCCCGGGCCCGTAGCCGAACATCAGCAGCCGCGCGCCGGGCGCGGCCCGCCGGGTGACGCCGCCGGCGTAGTCGTCGCGGCGGTGCGGCGGGATGCCGCAGTAGCAGCTCAGGTCGAAGAACAGGTCGTAGGGGCCGGGGGCGTCCAGCTCGTCGAGGCGGGTGGCGTCCCCGCACAGCACCCGGACCGCGTCCCGGGCTCCGGCCGCCGCGGCCTTGGCGCGGGCCTGCCCGGCGGCCTGCTCGATCAGGTCGACGGCGACGACGTCCCAGCCGTGCCCGGCCAGGTAGACGGCGTTGGTGCCGGTGCCGCAGCCCAGCTCCAGCGCGCGGCCGGGCGGCAGCGCACCGGGGCCCTCGACGAGGGCGATCAGCTCGGGCGGGGTGACGCCGGTGTCCCACGGCGGCCGGCCTGCGCGGTAGTACTCCTCCAGCTCCCTGCGGACGGCCACTTCCTGCTGGTCCATGCTCGCTCCGTTCGTAGAGTTAAACTCTAGTGTTCGACTCTAGAGATATACTCGGGACATGGACACCGTCAAGCGGCCGGACAAGCGGGCCGAACGCTCGCGCCTCACCCGGGAGAAGATCGTCCAGGCGGCGCGCGAGCTGTTCGTGGCGCAGGGCTACGGGGCGACGAGCCTGCAGGAGGTCGCCGACCGGGCGGGGGTCGCCGTGCAGACGGTCTACTTCGTCTTCGGCAACAAGCGGGCGCTGTTCAAGGACGTCGTCGACACCACGATCGCCGGCGACGGCGAGCCGGTGGCGACCATGGACCGCGAGTGGTTCCGCTCCGCGTGCGCCGAGCCCACGGCGCGCGGCCAGCTGCGCGCACACGTGCGCGGCACCGGCGCGGTGCTCGCCCGGGTCGCCCCGATCATGCCGGTGATCGCCGCGGCGGCGGCCACCGACCCGCAGATCGCCGCGCAGTGGCCGGCCGGCCCCGACCCGCGCCACACCGTCCAGCGCGCCGCCGCCGAGGCGCTGGCCGGCAAGCCCGGCCTCCGCCCAGACGTCCCGGTCGACCTGGCCGCCGACCTGCTGTTCGGCCTGCTCAGCCCGGAGCTGTACCTGCTCCTCGTGCGCGACCGCGGCTGGCCGCCGCGGCAGTGGGAGGAGTGGGCGTACACGACGCTGGCCGCCCAGCTCTGCGACGAATCCTGAAGACGAATCCTGAAGACGAATCCTGAAAACGCATCACATTTCGCCGCGCTGTCTCGTCTGTACGTGCGAAGGCACAGTGACACGAGCTTGGAGGCCCGGCATGGCGACGGCACAGGAGATCCGCAACGAGGAGACGTACCACCGCTTCCACGACGCGATCAACAGCGGCGACCTGGAGGTGATCGTCAAGACGGTCGAGGAGCTGATGGCCCCGGACGCGCGCTTCCACACGGCCGAGGGGCCGGTGCCGGCCGTGCCGGCGCAGCGGCGCGTGTGGGAGGTGCTGCTGCGCGCCTTCCCCGACCTGCGCGTGGCGCTGGATGACCTGATCGCCGCCGGGGACAAGGTCGTCGTGCGGCAGACGGTCACCGGCACGAACTCCGGCGAGTACCGGGGCGCGCCGCCGACCGGGCGGCCCGTCTCCTACCACGAGATCTTCATCGTCCGCTTCGCCGACGGCCGGATCACCGACCTGTGGGGCATCGTGGACGTCCTCACGCAGCTCCGGCAGCTCGGCCACGTCGAGGCCTGACCGGGTCTCCTAGGATGGCGCGATGATGACTCAGGTGATCGTCCTCAACGGCGGCTCCAGCTCGGGCAAGTCCACGATCGCCCGGGCCCTGCAGACGATCCTCCCCGACCCCTGGCTCGCCTTCTCCGTCGACACGCTGGTCGAGGCGCTGCCGCCGGCGATGCGGGACGCGGAGGCGGGCCTCGTCATCGGCGCGGACGGCAGCGTGAACGTCGGCCCCGAGTTCGCGGTCATGGACGGGGCCTGGACGGCGGGGATCGCCGCGATGGCCCGCGCGGGCGCCCGGGTCGTCGTGGACGACGTGTTCATCGGCCAGGCGGCGTCCCGGCGGCGCTGGCAGGACGCCCTGGCCGGGCTGGCCGTGCTGTGGGTCGGCGTGCGCTGCGACCCGGCCGTGGCCGCGGCCCGCGAGGCGGCCAGGGGCGACCGGCCGGCCGGGATGGCCGCGTCGCAGGCCGCCGCCGTCCACCAGGGCGTGGCCTACGACGTGGAGGTGGACACCACGCACGCCGGTCCGCTGGAGTGCGCGCGGGCCGTCGCCGCCCACGTCGCACGGCCCTGACCACCCGGGCGGCGGCACGAGCGGCGGCACGGGCGGCGGCACGGGGCTCCGTCGCGGCCGGGGCGGGTGGCCGGCGCGGTCAGCGGGTGTGGTCGGCGCGTTCCCACCACAGCGCGGTCGCGACCGCCCCGGCCGCCCCGGTGAGCACGACCAGGAGCACGCCGGGCAGGCCGGGCGGCTCCTGGCCCGGCCCGGCGATCCCGGCGTACAGGCCCGGCACCGACCAGGGGAAGACGGCCCCGTAGCCGAGCGCGGCGATGACCTGGGAGGCGAAGATGACGCAGAACAGCACCCCGACGGCGGCCAGGTAGCCGCGCCCGGCGCTGGCGGCCAGCGCCAGCGGCGTGGTCGTCAGCGCGGCCAGCCCGGCCGCCGCCAGGACGTGCCCGGCCCCGGCGGCCGCGGCGGGCGCGGACCAGCCGGGCAGGCCGAGCCCCGCCCCGATCAGCAGGCCGAGACCGGCGAGCAGCAGGGCCAGCAGCAGCGCCCAGACCGCGGCGACGGCGAACTTGGCCGCCACCACGGCGGTGCGGGAGGTGGGCAGGGCCAGCAGGTCGGTGGCGGTGCGGTCGCTGAACTCGCGGCCGAACAGCCAGATGGCGACCAGCCCGTACACGCCGAGCCCGCCCACCGCGACGGCCTGGGCGAGCAGCGCGAGGTAGCCGGGCCAGTCGGCGCTCGCGCCGGAGAGCTGCGCCTTGCCGCCGAGCAGGCCGAACGCCCGCGCCCGCGCGGGGTCGACCAGGATGAACATGAACATCCCGCACACCAGCGCGGCCACGGTGAAGGCCAGCGCGGTGATCCAGGGCAGCCGGCTGCGCCGCACCTTCAGCAGCTCGGCCCACAACGCCGCGCGCATCACCGCTCGCCTTCCGCGTCCCGCGCCGCGACGGTACGCAGGAAGAACGACTCCAGGTCCTCCTCCTCCAGGCGCAGCTCGGCGGGCGGCACCCCGCCGTGGACCAGGACGGCGGCCACCCGCTCCGGCTCGGCCAGGGCGCGGTCGTCGGCGAGCAGCAGCCCGGCCGGCCCGGCGGGCTCGGGACGGTAGCCGTGGGCGCGCAGCACCGCCCCGGCGGCCGCGTCGTCGCGGGTGGCCAGGCGCAGCCGGCGGCGGCGGTGCCGGTCCAGGTGGCCGGGATCGTGCTCGCCGACCAGGCGGCCGTGGTGCAGGATGCCGACGCGGGTGGCCAGGCGGGCGACCTCGGCCAGCAGGTGGCTGGACAGGAACACGGTGGTGCCCTGCCGCTCCGCCAGCCCGGCGAGCAGGGCGCGGATCTCGGCGACGCCGGCCGGGTCCAGCCCGTTGACCGGCTCGTCGAGGATGAGCAGGCCGGGCGCGTGGATGAGGGCCCTGGCCAGGGCCAGGCGCTGGAGGTTGCCGAGCGACAGGGTGCGGGCGCGCCGGTCGGCGTAGGGGCCGAGCGCGAGGCGGTCGATGATGTCGCCGGGACCGGCGGGCAGGCGGCGGAGGCGGCGGACGACGTCCAGGTTCTCGCGGACGGTCAGCTCCGGGTAGGCGGCGGCCGCCTCCACCAGGTAGCCGACCCGCGCCCAGGCCGACCGGTCGCCGGCGGAAACGTCCGCGCCGAGGACGCGGGCCGTGCCGCCCGTGGGGGCGATCATGCCGAGCAGCATGCGGATCAGGGTGGTCTTGCCGGCGCCGTTGAGGCCGAGCAGGGCGTAGATCTCGCCCCGCTCGACGCGCAGGGTGACGTCGTCGACGGCCCGCACGGGGCCGTAGCGCTTGCTCAGGTGGGCGACCTCGATGGGGCACGGGGTGCGTGGGGCCACGGGGCACATCCTCGTCGTCTCGTCGCGGACTGGACGTGCCGACCAGGCTTCCCGGCTCACCTGCCACCAGCGTACCTCCGCCGGGCCGGGATCACACGTCCGGCCCGAAGATCTCGGGGTACGGGCCGGGGCGGCCGGGCGTCGGGTCCAGGCGTTCCCACAGGAGGCTCATGATCTCGCGGAGCTGCGCCACCTGCTCGCCGGTGAGCGGGTCCAGCAGGTGCCGGCGCACCTCGGCCACGTGCGCGGGCGCGGCCCGCTCCAGGACGGCCAGGCCCTCGACGGTCAGCTCCGCGAACGTGACGCGCCGGTTGTCCGGGTTGGGGGAGCGGCGCACCCAGCCGCGCTCCTCCAGCCTGGCCACCGCGTGCGACAGGCGGCTGAGCGAGGAGTAGACCAGCGTGGCCAGGTCCGTCATGGTCATGCGCCGTCCCGGCACCTCCGCCAGCGTCGCCATGATCATGTAGTACGTGTACGGCATGCCGGCCTCGCGCTGCAACTGCCGGTCGAGGGCGTCGGTGAGCAGCCGGGTCGTCCACAGGAACGCTCGCCAGGTGCGCTGCTCGTCGCCGTCGAGCCATCGGGTCTCCACGCCCGCCATCCTAACTTGAACTCTCAACGGAGGAGCTGTAGCGTCCACACTTGAAAGCTCACTTGAGCGCTCAATCGTTTGAAGGAGTCATCATGCGCATCGGGGACCTCGACGCGGGCCGCATCGGATTCGGCGCGATGCGGCTGGCCGCCGACGGCACCGTCTGGGAGCCGCCGGCCGACCGGGCGGCCGCCGTGGCCGTCCTGCGCCGGGCCGTGGAGCTGGGGGTGCAGCTCATCGACAGCTCCGACGCGTACGCGCTCGGCGCCAACGAGGAGCTCATCGCCGAGGCCCTGTACCCGTACGCCGCCGACGTCGTGATCGCCACGAAGGGCGGCGTGACCCGGCCGGGCCGCGAGGAGTGGATCCCGCTCGGCCGCCCCGAGTACCTGCGCCAGCAGGCCGAGCTGAGCCTGCGCCGGCTGCGCCGCGACGTCATCGACCTGTACTACCTGCACCGCGTCGACCCGCAAGTGCCGCTCGCCGACCAGGTCGGCGCCCTGGCCCGGCTGCGCGAGGAGGGCAAGATCCGGCACATCGGCCTGTCCGAGGTGAGCGTCGCCCAGCTCGAGGAGGCCCGCGCGGTCGCCCCCGTCGCCGCCGTGCAGAACCTCTACAACCTCACCGACCGCACCCACGAGCAGGTCCTCGACCACGCGGCCGAGCACGGGCTGGCGTTCGTGCCGTTCTTCCCGATCGCCGTCGGCGAGCACGCCGCGCCCGGCGGCCCGCTGGCCGAGGTCGCCGCCGAGCTGGGCGCCACCCCCGCCCAGACCGCGCTCGCCTGGCTGCTGCACCGCTCGCCGGCCGTCCTCCCCATCCCGGGCACGACGTCCGTGGCGCACCTGGAGGAGAACGTCGCGGCGCAGCGGCTCACCCTGACCGCCGGCCAGTACGCCCGCCTGGACCGCCTGGCCGCCCGCGACCGTGACACGACCATGACAGTACGCTGACGAGGTGGGGACAGGCCCGGCCCACCATGGAGTGATGTGCAGACCGGCGGGCCAGTGACGGAGCGTGTGGTGAAACTCGGCGGAACGTCCCGGGTGCTGTTGATCGAGGACGACCCGGCCGTACGGGAGGGGCTGGAGCTGGCCCTGACCCGGCACGGGCACCGGGTGCGCGCGGCGGGCTCCGGCGAGCAGGGGCTCGACCGGCTGCGCGCGGACCTGCCCGACGTCGTCGTGCTCGACCTGATGTTGCCCGGCATCGACGGGTTCGAGGTGTGCCGCCGCATCCGGGCCGTCGGCGAGGTGCCGATCATCATGCTGACGGCGCGCGGCGACGACATGGACGTGGTCGCCGGCCTGGAGGCGGGCGCCGACGACTACGTCGTCAAGCCGGTGCAGCCCCGGGTGCTCGACGCCCGCATCCGGGCCGTGCTGCGGCGCATCGGCCGGGACCAGGCCGAGCTGGAGCGGCACGGCGACCTCACCATCGACCGCGCCTCGCTGACGGTGGCCCGGCGCGGCGTCCCGGTCAGCCTCGCCCCGACCGAGCTGCGCCTGCTGCTCGAACTGTCCGGCACGCCCGGCCGGGTGCACAGCCGCCAGCAGCTGCTGGAGTCGGTGTGGGAGCACGGGTACTTCGGCGACTCGCGGCTCGTGGACGCGTGCGTGCAGCGGCTGCGCGCCAAGATCGAGGACGACTCGGCCGCGCCGGTCTACGTGCAGACGGTGCGTGGGTTCGGGTACCGGTTCGGCCCGGTTTGAGCCGGCCGGCGCGGCCCTGGCCGAGCCTGGGCCTGCGGGCCCGGCTGCTGTCCGCCTTCGCCCTGCTGTGCGTGGTCACCACGGCGGCGGTGGCCGGCGCGATGTACGTCCAGGCCCGCAACGACATCCTGCAACGCGCCCAGGACGCCTCGGTGCAGACGTTGCGCGGCCGCCTGCAGGCGCTCGACCCGCTGCCCGACGCCACGCCGGGCCCGGCCGAGCTGATCGCCGTCGCCACCGCCCTGCCCGACGACGCCAACGTGGAGTTCGCGGTCGCCGTCCGGGGCGACTGGCACACGCCGGTCGCGCCGCCGGAGCGCTGGCGGCCGGGAGGGCGGGTGCTGGCCCTGGGCCTGGGGGCGATCCCCGCCGACTTGCGGCAGATGGTGGCCGACGGCCGGCTGGCCTGGCAGCGGGTGGTGCGGGACGACACGCCCTGGCTGATCCTCGGCGCGCCGCTGCTGGTCAGCGGCCCGGACGGGACGGCGCGGGCGTCCGGCGCCGAGGTCTACGCCGCGCGCAGCCTGCTCGCCGAGCAGCGCAGCATCGACCTGCTGGCCGCCCGCGCCTGGGTGACCGGCGGGGCGGCCCTGGCGTTCGCGGTCGTCCTGGCGTTGCTGGCCACCCGCGGCGTGCTCGTCCCGGTGCGGGAGCTGGGCCGCGCGGCCCGCCTGCTGGGCCAGGGCGAGCTGCGCACCAGGATCGCGGTGCGCGGCGCCGACGAGCTGGCCGACGTGGCGCGCACGTTCAACGACACCGCGGCCGAGCTGGAACGGCACGTCAGGCAGCTGCGCGAGATGGAGGCCGACGCCCGCCGCTTCGTGGCCGACGTCTCGCACGAGCTCCGCACCCCGCTGGCCGCGCTCGCCGCGGTCGCCGACATCCTGGAGGAGGAGGCGTCCCGGCTGCCCGAGCCCGCCGGCCGGGCCGCCAGGCTGGTCAGCCAGGAGACGCTCAACCTCACCGCCCTGGTGAACGACCTCATCGAGATCAGCAGGTTCGACTCCGGCGTCGCGGCCCTCGCGCTGAACGAGGTGGACGTGGCCGACCTGGTGCGCGCGACCCTGCGGACCCGGGGCTGGTCGGAGCAGGTCGAGACGGAGCTGCCGCCCGCGGTGACGGCGCGGCTGGACCCGCGCCGGGTCGACGTCATCCTCGCGAACCTGGTCGGCAACGCCCTGCGGCACGGCGAGCCGCCGGTGTCGGTGCGGCTGTCCGCCGGCCCGCACTGGATCGCCCTGGAGGTGCGCGACCACGGGCCAGGGCTGGACGAGGCGACGCTGCCGCACGTGTTCGACCGGTTTTACAAGGCCAGCGCGGCCAGGGCCAGGTCCGAGGGCAGCGGCCTCGGCCTCGCCATCGCGCGGGAGAACGCGCGGCTGCATCGGGGCGACCTCACCGTCGCCAACGCCCCGGACGGCGGCGCCCTGTTCACGCTGCGCCTGCCGTGCCGGACACCCGACCCGGAGACGGGGGACTCCGCATGAGCACGACCCGCCTGCTGCTCGCCGCGTTCACGGCCCTGGCGTCGCTCGCCGCCCTGGGCGGCTGCGGCGTGCGGCCCAGCGACGCCATCGACGCGGGCCGGCCGCCGGCCGTGGCGGTCGCGACGGCCACGCCCGGCGCCCCGCCGAACGAGCCTGCCCTGCCGGCCACGATGATCACCCTCTACCTGGTCAAGGACGGCCGGCTCAGCGCGGTGACGCGGACCGCCGGCCCGCTGTCCGTGGCGGACACGCTCGCGCTGCTGGCGGCCGGCCCCACCACGCGGGAGCGGCGGCGCGGCCTCACCACCGACGTCCCGTCCGGGGCCGGCCCGTTCTCGGTGACCCGCGCCGAGCCGGCGGGCGGCCTGGTGGTGACCCCGTCCGTCGCGGCCGGCGAGCTGTCCGCGCTGGGCGTGCGGCAGATCGTCTGCACGGCGGCCGCCGGCGTGCGGGCGAGCCCCGACCAGGTCACCGTGACCGGCGGGAGCGGGAGCGCCGGCCCGCGCGACTGCCCGCAGCGGCGGTGACCGGAGGTGCCCTGCCGTCCGTCCGCGCCGGGTGGGTTCAGGCGCGGCCGGCGGTCTGGACCGCCTGGCGCACCTGGGCCGGTGAGGTGCGCCAGGGAGCGCCGTGGCCAGGGAGGACCCAGGACGCCGACAGCCCGGCGATGCGGTCGAGGGAGGAGAGCGCCTCGGCCGGGTCGTCGGTGAAGGGCGCCGGCTGGGGGCCCGTGCGTCCGGTGAGGACGTGCCGCGTGGTCAGGGCATCGCCGACGAAGACCGCGTCGGCGAGCGGGACGTGCACCGCCACGCTTCCCGGCGAGTGCCCCGGCATCCCCACGATCACCGGACGCCCGGGCAGGTCCAGGACGTCGCCGTCGGCGATCTCGGTGACCTCCCTGACGTAGTGGGTGCGCAGGCCGTTCTTGCGGAGGGAGTAACCGAAGAACCCGAGCGCCGGGCCGAGCCGCAGGGGGCCGAGCGCGGTCTTGGGCTTCTCTCCTGTGCGGGCGCGCACCGCGTCGGCGGCGTGCACGAACACCGGTACGCCGTGCGCGCCGCGCAGGCGTTCGGCGAAGCCGAGGTGGTCGGCGTCGCCGTGGGTCAGGACGAGGCCGCGGATGTCGTCGGCGGACTTGCCCAGGGAGCGGAGCTCGCGTTGCAGGTCCTGCCAGTGGCCGGGCAGCCCGGCGTCGATGAGCGTGATGCCCTCGGGGGTGTCGACGAGGTAGCAGGCCACGACGTCGTTGCCGAGGCGGTGCAGGTGAGGGGCGAGTTTCATGTGACTTCTCTCTGCGGGTCAGAAGACGTTCTTGAGGAAGGGCAGGACGGCCTGTGCCGTACGGCCGGGGAATTCCGACATCGGGTAGTGGCCGGCGTCGTCGATCATCACGGCCTGCCCGCGCAGCAGCGACGCCTGGGCCCGCGCCTCCACCGCCGGGTCGGGGAAGTAGGGGTCCTTGGCGCCCATGAGGACCAGGGACAGGCAGCGGACCTGCGGGATGGCCTCTTCGGCCTGCGGGCCGTGGTCGAGCAGCATGCCCCGCATCGCCGCGCGCCGCCGCGGGTCGCGCAGCATGGACACCAGCCTGGCGCGGTGTTCGCCGAGGTCGGCGGGCTTGGCGCTCGGGTGCGACAGGGCGTAGTAGGCGCCCCACAGCCAGGGGGACGACACGAGCAGCCGGACGCGGGCGCGGTCGGCGGGGCTGACCGCGACGGTGCGGATGAACCCGTCGATCGCGACGATGCCGGCGACGCGTTCGGGGGCGTCGGCGGCGGCGTGGATGACGCCGCCTCCGGCGTAGGAGTTGCCGAGCAGGACGGCCGCGGGCGCGTCCAGGTGCTCCAGGAGGGCCACGATGTCGTCGCCGACCGCCGGCTGGGAGTAGTCGCTCCACCCCGCGGACGACTCGCCGTGGCCGCGCAGGTCCATCGTCACCACCCGGTAGCCCGCCTCCACCAGGATCGGGCGCAGCGACCGGTAGGCGTCGCGGGTGTCGCCGAGGCCGGGTACGCACACCACGAGCGGGCCTTCCCCGTGGAGGTCGTAGGCCAGGCGGCCTCCCGGCACGTCGATGAACATGCGGCGTCCCCCCTGATCGAGTGATCCATGTGTATGACGGTAGGGATGAAGCTGTACGTCCGGTATCGGATGATTGACTGATGCTGCGGGGACGAGAGCGAGAACAGGCGACGATCAGGGCCCTGATCGCGCAGGCCAAGGACGGCCGGAGCGGGAGCCTGATCATCCGGGGCGAACCGGGGATCGGCAAGTCCGCGCTGCTCGGCCTCGCCGCGGAGTTGGCGGAAGACCTGCGGCAACTGCGCGGCACCGGCATCGAGACCGAGGCCGAGCTGCCCTTCGCGGCGCTCCACCTGCTGCTCCGTCCCGCCCTCGACCGCCTGGGCAAGCTGCCGGAGCCGCAGGCGAGGGCGCTGGAGGGCGCGTTCGGCCTCGCCACGGGAGCGCAGGACAGGTTCCTCATCGGCCTGGCCGCGCTGTCGCTGCTCACCGAGCTGGCCGAGGACGGCCCGCTGCTCGTCCTGGTCGACGACGCCCAGTGGATGGACCGCTCCTCGGCCGAGGCGCTGCTGTTCGCGGCCAGGCGCCTGCACGCGGAGGGCATCGCCCTGATCTTCGCGGCCAGGGACACCTTCGAGGCGCCGGGGGTGCCCGACCTGCGGCTCACCGGCCTCGACCGGCAGGCCGCCGACGACCTGCTGCGCGACCACGCGCCCGGTCTCGGCCCCGCCGTGCGGGCGCAGGTCCTCGCGGTGAGCGGCGGGAACCCGCTGGCGCTGATCGAGCTGCCCCAGGTGCCGGACGCTCAGGAGCCGCTGCCGCTGCCCCGCCGGATCCAGGAGGCCTACGAAGCGCGCATCGCCGTGCTGCCGCCCGGCACCCAGACGATGCTGCTGGTCGCGGGCCTGGACGACGCCGGCGACCTGGACGGCGTGGTCCGCGCGGCGGGGACGCTCGGCGTGGGCGCCGCCGCCCTCGGCCCGGCCGAGCGCGCGGGTTCCTGTCCACCGCGGGCGGGCGGCTGTCCTTCGGCCATCCGCTGATGCGTACCGCGGCGGTGGGCCGGGCCGCCTACGACGAACGCGTGGCCGCCCACCGCGCGCTGGCCGGGGCGCTCGATGACGACCAGGACGCCGACCGCCGCGCCTGGCACCTGGCGGCCGCCGTCACCGGCCGCGACGAGACCCGTCGCCGCCGCGCTCGAACAGGCGGCCGGCCGCGCCCGCGAAAGGGCGGGCTACGCGGCGGCCGCCGCCGCCGGGCTGGCCGCCCGGCTCACCCCCGGCCTGGGCGAGCGCGCCCGGCGGCTGACCCTGGCCGCCGAGGCCACCGCCGACGCCGGGGCGCTGGAGCACGCGCAGGTCCTGGCCGAGCAGGCGCGGCGGCTCGGCGGCGACCCGCTGACCCTGGCCAGGCTGGCCGGCCTGCGCGGCCGGATCGCGTTCGACCGGGGGATCGTGCACGACGCGCACCGGATCCTCGTCGACGGCGCCCTGTCCGTCGCCGGGCTGGACCGGAAGGAGGCGGCGCTCCTCCTGCTCGACGCGGTGCGCAACGCCTGGTACGTCAGCGAGCCCGGCTTCGTCGCCGAGGGCGCGGCGCGGCTCGCGGAGCTGCCGCTGACGCCCGAGGACGGGGTGGACGGGTTCGTCCGGGCCGCCCGCGCGATGGCCGACTTCCTGGCCGGCGACCTGGAGCGGGCGCTGCCGCCCTTCCGCGAGCTGATCGCCCTGGCCACGGCGGTCCCCGCCGGGATGACGGCCCTGCGGATCAGCATCTGCTCGCTGGCCGGCATCTCGGGCGACTTCGACAACGGGATCGCCATCGCGGAGTCGGTGGTCGAGGAATGCCGGGCCGACGGCATGGCCGGGCTGCTGACGCTGGCCCTGGCGGTGCTGGCCATCCACCAGATGTACCTCGGCCGGTTCCACGACGCCGTCACGACCGCCGCCGAAGGCCGCCGGCTGGCCACCGACATCGGCCAGACCCACCGCGTCGCGCACTTCGAGAGCGCCATGGCCCTGGTCGCCGCCGCCCAGGGCCGCGAACTGGACTGCCGTGAGCTGGCCGGACGCACGATCGCGCACCACGAATCCCATCCGGCGGCGACGATCGTCGGCTGGGCCGAATGGGCGCTCGGCCTGCTCGATCTCGGTCAGGGCCGCTTCGCGGACGCGCTCGAACGCTTCGACGCCGCCGTCCGCGGGCCGCTGCGGCATCAGATCATGCCCATCTACTTCGCCCCCGACCAGATCGAGGCCGCCGCCCGGCTCGGCCTGGCCGGGCGCGCCGTGGAACCGCTCGCCCGCTTCGAGTCCTGGGCCACGGCCGCGCGTCAGCCGTGGGCCGAAGCCGTGCTGCACCGCTGCCGCGCCCTTCTCGCTCCCGACGAGGAGGCCGGGTGGCACTGGGAGCAGGCCGTACGGTCGCACGCCGAGGCGAACAGGCCCTTCGAGCGGGCCCGCACGGACCTGCTCTACGGCGAGTGGCTGCGCCGCGCCCGCAGGAGGAACGAGTCCCGCACCCGCCTGCGCGCCGCCCTGGAGACCTTCGAACGGGCCGGCTCCGCGCCCTGGGCGGACCGCGCCCGCGCCGAGCTGCGCGCGGCCGGGGAGACGGTCAGCGCGGGCGCGCCCACGGCGATCACCCTGCTCTCCCCGCAGGAACTCCAGGTGGTCCGGCTGGCCGCCACGGGAGCCACCAACCGGAAGATCGCCGCCCAGCTGTTCATCAGCCCCAGGACGGTCAGCCACCACCTGTACCGCGCCTTCCCCAAACTCGGCGTGACCACCCGGACCGAGCTCGCCAACCTCGACCTCGACCCGCCGGGCTGATCGTCCCCGGCGCCTCCGCGCGCGGGGTGACGCCCCGGGGCGGGGCGTCACCAGGCGGTCAGCGTGCGGTGCGCGCGGTCTCCGCGACCGCCTCGCCCGTCGCCACCGGTACGTCGGCGGCGCGCGCCGTGGCGGCGGCGCCGGCGACCGGGCGTCCTCCGGTGACGGTGAAGGTGTTCTCGTTGAACGTGCCGCCGGTCGGCGCGGTGGCCACGGCGAACGCGGCGAACGCGTTCCCGCCGGGCACCACCGAGGTGGAGATGTAGTCGCCGACCATGCGGCCCTGCGAGGTGTCGGCGGTCCAGGACAGCGTCATCGGCCCCTGGATCTGGGTGGGCGCCGCCCAGCTCGCGCCGCCGTTGACGGACGAGGTGGCCGCGACGGTGAGCTGGCAGGTGGCGGCCGTGCAGGCGGAGACGGGGTAGCGGTAGTAGGTGACGGCCACCCGCGCGGCGCCGCCCGAGGTGGTGCGGTCGACGCCGATGCCCGGGATGAAGTGGTCACCGCCGTCGCTGGTGACGCGGGTGACGGCGCCCCAGGTGGTCTCGCTGGTGGACTTGCTCAGCACGATGTCGTTGCCGGCGCAGCCGGACTGGAAGCGGCAGTCCTGCCAGGCCACGTACGCCGTGCCGGCCGAGTCGATCTCGGCCGACGGCAGCGGCGAGGTGCGCAGCCCGCCCGCGACGGTGTGCTGCTGGACGGCCGAGACGAGCACGCTGGCCCGCCAGGTCACCCCGCCGTCGATGGAGCGGAAGGAGCGGATCTGGTTGTTGTTGCTGAGGTAGGGCACCAGCACGGTGCCGTTGGGCCGGACCACCGGCTGCCCGCCGAGGCCGGTGACCGAGGTGCTGACCACGGTCCAGCTCAGGCCGCCGTTGGTGGAGCGGGCCATCCGGACGGCGTTGCCCGCGCCGTTGTCGTCGAACTCGGTGTAGCAGCGGCCGAAGAAGGGGCTGGCCGCCGTGTTGTCGCAGGCGATCCAGTTCTTGTCCAGGTTGGCGGACCCGGTCGCGTTGGCGGTGACGACCGGGTTGCCCCAGGTCAGGCCGCCATCGGTGGACCGGCTGGTGAGCACGGCCCGGCCCACGACGCCGCCGGTGTCGGTCAGGCCCAGTGTGGAGATCATCCAGACGTTGTGCAGGGAGTCGAAGGCCACCGCCGGGTCGCTGACCCGGTTGAACGAACCCCCGGCGAAGGTCGTGATCCCGGGCAGGTTGCCGCGGGTCCAGGTGGCGCCGTTGTCCGTCGAGGTGGCGAAGGCGATGTCGGAGGAGCCGCCGTCGAAGAACCGTCCGGTCTGCTGCGCGGCGACGATGGTCGTGCCGAACTGGAAGGTGTCCGGCTCGACCTGGGTGCGGTGCTGGCTCGTGGCATTCGTGAACGTGTCGGCCCCGATCTCGGTCACCGGGACGTTCGCCAGCGCGGGAGTGGTGGTCAGGAGCAGGGTCGCGACAGCCGCGGTGACGGCGGCTCCTGCGCGTCGGGTGAGCAGGTGCATGAGGTCCACCTCCAAGTGGACGGGGGAGGGCGTGCCGGGTCGGCTCCCGGCACGCGGCGGCGCGGGCGCGGTGCAGGCGCGGGGCGGCACCTCGGGGACGACGACGCCGTTGTCGCGGCCGCCGCTCCTGACGCCGATGCGGAGCGCGTCGCCCAGCGGGCCGGTGAACCCGGCCGGAACGCGGCCGTTCGCCTCGCGGGAGTTGCGGCTGTTGGCCGGCAGCACCTGCGGATGGTTGTCGGCCGGGCCGGCCGGTGCGGTGTCGAGGTTGGCCCACACCACGTACAGGGCGCCGTCGGGGCCGCCGCAGCCGGGCTGCTCGCCCAGCGCATCGCCGAGCACCCCCGAGGCCGGACGTCGCCGCCACGGTTTGAGATCTTCGTACGAGAACCCCTGCGCGGTGGCGGGAGGAATCCTGACCAGGACGAGGGCGCCCGGAGCGATCAGGCCGAGAGCATGCCGGAATCGCATCCTGCCTCCATGGGACGACGGGACTGAGCCGGGGGCTCCCGACCGGCCCCGCCCATGACGGAAGGACCCGAGAAGGCGACGGTATGCCCGCCCTCACTCCCCGCCAAGCCCCGGGCAATGGCCGCATCCGGACACGGCCGGGGCGACGCCGGGGCGGAAGGGCGGGACCACGAGCCGCCTTGAGCGTGTTACCATGTTACTGTGGTAACAGTCGAACGTGTCCAGACGGGCCTGCGGCTCGAGAAGAACGTCCTCAAGGTCCTCAAAGGGCTGGCCGAGTACCTCGACATCTCGCTCGGCGACCTGGTGGAGGGCATCGCGCTGCACGCCTTCGACGGCAAGGCGCCCTTCACCCCCGAGACGCTGGCCAGGATCGAGCAGCTCAAGGCCGTCTACGGCCTGACCCTGACCTCCGCCGACGCCCACCGGCTGACCGAGCGATGAGCGGCGCCCAGCACACGCTCGCCGGACGGCTGACGGTCCCGCTGCCGCCCGGCGAGGCGTTCACGCTGTTCACGCCGCGCGGCGAGGAGCGGTGGGTGCCCGGCTGGCGGCCCCGCTTCCCGGCGCCGCCCGGCGACGACTCCGCCCCCGGCACCGTCTTCGAGACCAGCGCGCACGGCGAGCGCACCGTCTGGGTGGTGACCGCGCGCGAGCCCGGCCGGCGCGTCTCCTACGCCAGGGTGACGCCCGGCTCCCGCGCCGGCACCGTCACCGTCGAACTCGACCCGGACGAGCACGGCGGCACCACCGTGCGGGTCACGTACGAGCTGACCGCGCTCACCCCCGACGAGCGGGGCCCGCTGCGCGAGTTCGCCGAGCGCTACCCGGACTTCCTGCGGTCATGGGAGCAGGACATCGCCCGCCACCTCCGCTCAAGCCCGCTCTTCATCGCCCCAGCCGAAGGAGCCCACGGCCCACAGGTCGGAAGTGCTGGGGATGGCCGGCCTTCCCGACTGCCGGACGGCCGCCTGGCCTGACGAGTCGACGCCCGCGACCGCACGCCCACGTTGGCCGTCCCGCCCGTCGGGACCCTGGTCCAGGCCGCCCACGCGCGCTCCGGCCCGGTGGCGGACACGTCGACCTGGCGATCGCCGTCCGCTGTCTCGACAAACTCATGCGGATCAGGAGCCGCCGGGCAGGGCGGCGCCCAGGATGGGGCGGCGAAGGTGTTGCGGGCTCACCATGACGCCGGTGATGCGACCGGCCAGCGCCAGGGCCGTCGGGATTGGGTTGTCGATGTGGTCGGCGGCGGCAGGATCGATGCCCAGCTCACGGAGGTGACGATTGAGCCCGTCGGGGTTCGCGCCGTCCCTGTCGATGGGAAACCCAGGGTTGACGACGGTGCTGAGCCGGCCGTCCACGGCATGGCTGACCTGGTGCTGGGCGTAGTCATGCCGCTGCACCGCCACGGCCTCGCCGCCGTCGCGCGACAGGGCGCCCAAGACCTCTTGTCGCGGGCCGCGCAGGCCGCGGTCCGCGATCGCGACGGTCCACTCCCCGAGGCGCACCACGGTGATGATCCAAGGTCCCCCCGGATACGTGTGCTCCCCATCGGCGATCATCCGGATGTTCTCGTCCGCGGCGCCGAGGCGGCGCAGCACCTCGCGCTCGTCGAGCCCGCGGACGAAGACGATCGTGTAGATGTCGCCGAGTGGGCTGCCCTCGTGCCACCCGTAATCCTCCGGTGACACGCCGGGGGTTCTCGCGGTGGCGCGGACCATCTCGAACGTCTCGGCCTGCTCAAGGATCTCGGGATGGGCGGCGAAGAAGGCCTCGGTGATCTCTGCGGCCAGCCGGCCACGCTCACTGACCGGGTAGCCGTTCGCTCTCGCCCAGTCCCGGATCTGAGTGCGGCCGAGCGTGGGCGAGCGGTAGGTGACGCGGAGGGGGGTGAAGTCGGCATCGGACATGATGCGAAACTACCGACAGGCGGGGAAGGTCCGCTGCCGTCCTGGCCGGCGTACAAGGTGAAGAGGTCACGGTCGGTGCAGGTGGGCTCCTGGGCTGCATGAAGTCGAATCCACCCGTGCCGCCAGGGGCGAAGCGCACCAGGAGGCGCTGGTGGCCGGACCGGTTCTCGGCGACCCGGATGACGGTCAGTGTGCCGCCGATGACCTCGTTCGCGGCGCAGGCGCGGATCGCGGCGCGGCCCTGGATGCGCCGTCCGACGTCGATGACCTGCGCGTCCGCGGCGAACGTTGCCGCTAACGCGTCAAGGTTCCCGCCGTTGACCGCGTCGACATAGGCGCTCACCGGCGCCAGCAAGGTGCCTTCCTGCGGCTTGTCCGAGCAGGCGGCGGGGACCTTCGCGGGATCTTCGGCGGACAACTCCCGCGCGACGGCCTTGAGGTTCTCCTGCACGATGGTCGGCAGGTCCGCGACCGGTGGATGGCCCGGGTAGGCGCGGTCCAGCTCGGTGATGATCGACTTCCGCTCGTCGGGGGTGACCGTTCCGCCCTCGGGCGAGTCCGGGGCGAGGGCAGGGCGAACGAGGGCACGGAATCGCTGCAGGTATCGGCGCTGCTCGTCGATCATCTCCCGGGGCGCGCCCGGGGCACCGTGCCCCGGGTACATCGTCCTGGCTTCGGGAAAGCGCCTGCCGAGCTGATCGAGGATCTGGAGCCAGCCGCAGCTGTTGCCCTCGATCAGGGCAGGTGTGACTTTGCTGGTCGCCAGGTCGCCGGAGAAGAGGTCGCCGGTGTCCGGGCGGTAGTAGACGGTCGCGGTGTCGGACTCGCCCTCGGCGAAGGCGGCGGTCTCGAAGCGGAGGCCACCGGCCCGCACCGGCGTGCCGTCCTCGAAGGTCCGGTCGGCGTAGGTGAGGCCGGCGGGAAAGGCGGCGTTGGCCGAACGGGCCAGAGGGTAGAAGCCGCGCTTGTCCTCCCGCATCGCCTTGTCGGTCGCCTTGGACGCGTGGATGGGCGCCTTGGGAAAGGCCTCGTGGAAGGCGCCGGTGCCGCCCACATGGTCGGGATGGGCGTGGGTCAGCAGAATGGCGGCGACAGGCTGGCCGGTCTTCCTGATCTCCGCTATCGCCTGCCGGGCGTCGGCCGGCGTGCGCAGGGTGTCAACGAGGACCAGGCCTTCCGGCGCCTGGATCCAGTAGGTGTTGACGGAGCCCGGGTCGGGGGAGGCGAAGCGTCCCGGCTGCCCGGTCTTCGCGTCGGGCGCCTCGGGCTTGTCATCGTTCGAGCAGCCCGCCGCCCAGGCGGTCAAGCATGCGGCGGCGGAGGTCGCGGCCAGCAGGCGCCGCAGTCTCTGGTTCATCTGGAGCTTTCGTGATGCTGGGATACAGGAGATTCAGCGGAAGTCGTCCGCGTGGGCCTTTGCCCACTGTTCGAAGGTGCGAGGCGGATGTCCGGTCACCTGCTCCACGGTGGGGTAGATCTTGGACTCGTCCAGGGTCCTGTCGCTGTAGAAGCTGAAGAACGCCTGGATGTACTCCTCCGGCATACGTCCGGACATGTCGGCTCGGGCCTCCTCGTCCGTGAGGGCGTGGAAGCGCAGATCGCGGTGGAGCACCTCGGCCAGGATGGCCAGGCGCTGGGCGGGCAGGAGCCGTTCCGGGCCGCTCAGCTCGTGGACGCGCGCCTCGTGGCCGGGGTCGAGCAGGGCCCGGACGGCAACGGCTGCGATGTCGTAGGGGTCGACGGAGGCGATGGGCACGTCGCCGAAGGCGTCCTTGACGACGTCGCCCTCGCGCAGCTGGGGCAGCCAGCGCAGGGCGTTGGACATGAAGGCGTTCGGACGCAGGAACGTCCAGGCCAGACCGGACTCGCGGACCGCCGTCTCGGAACGGATCATGAATGCGGAGATGGCGTTGCGGGTGTCGGCGGTGACGGTGGCCAGGCTGGACAACAGCACCACCCGTTCCACACCCGCCCGCCGCATCCGGGCGAGCAGCCCTGGCATGTCGCGGTAGCCGGGCAGCAGGAACACCCCGCGGACGCCGTCGAGCGCGGGCGCGAGCGAGTCCGGCTCGTCCAGATCGCCGACAGCCTGCTCGCCCGGGAGATCGGCGGGTTCACGCACCAGCGCGCGGACCGGCGCTCCGGCCCGGCGGAGTGCCTGGACGACCTCGCCGCCGACATTTCCGGTGGCTCCGGTGACAAGGATCATCGCAGGGTCCTTCCGAAGTGAGCGGCCGCTGTGTCCGCCGCGAGCGTGACCTGTGGCTCCTGGTCGTAGAAGTCGAACTGGGTGCCCTCCGCCCAGAGGATGGCCTTGGGGCCAGCGAGCCCGGCGTGGAAACGGCGGGCGCCGTCGGGGATGGCGGCGTCCTGGCTGTGCACGAGCACGGTGGGCTGGGTGATCTGCGGCGCCAGGGCGATGGAGTCGTAGGTGAGCCAGTCCTCCCAGGCCATGACGGCGAACCGGTTGGGCCAGGCGGGGATGCCGCCGCGGGCCGGGTTGAGGTAGAAGTCGATGTCGTAGGGCATGGCCGCGCGTGGGTCGGTGGCGCTGACCACCGGGACGTAGTCGATCTCGCCGGTCTCCGCGAACCGGGCGTGCGCCTCCCGGGCGATCTTGATCTTCTCGGCGACCGCGTCCGCGCCCCCGTAGGCGGCCGCGCAGATGGCAGCGTCGTGCAGCCACGGCGCGACAAGCGCAAGGGAGCCGATGCGGGGGTCGTGGGCGGCGGTGTCGGCCATGTACATCGCGGCGGCGCAGACCCCCAGGGCTCCCAGCCGGTCGGCGTCGATCGCCGGGTGGGCCGCCAGGAACGTCACCGCCTGCTGGATGTCGCGGACCTTGCGCGCCGGGTCCTCCACGTCGCGCGGTTCGCCTCCGGACTCGCCGAAGCCGGTGAAGTCGAACGACAGGGCGGCGTACCCGCGGTCGGCCAGCCGTTCGGCGTACCGGTCGGCCATCAGCTCCTTGACGCTGGTCCAGGTGCCGGCCACCACGATCCCCGGGGCCGGGGTCGCAGAGCCGGGCAGGAACAGGTTGCCGGTCAAGGTGGCCGTACCGCTGGAAAAGGTAACTCTGTGCTGGGTCGTCACTGACGGTCCTCTCTCAATGATCAGCTGGATGGGTGAGGTCGGCGTAGGTGATGGCCCCGCCCGGTTCTTCACGACGCCGCTGAGGGCTGCGACACGGGCGGCGACGGGGCGCTGTGCCGACGGATCATCGCGCCGCCCGCGCCATCAGGTCCCTGTTGCCGTCGGCCCAGGCCGCCGTCATCACGACGCCGCTGATCTTCCAGCCGCCGGCGGCGCGGATCAGGTCGAACCGGTAGAAGCCGCCCAGCGTCCACAGCGGTGCCCCGAACGGGTCCGCCAGCCGATGGGTGGCCTGGAAGGAAGCGGTGCACACCGCGGTGTCGCCCTCCAGCGTCACCAGGTGGTTGGCGATCAGGTGCTGGGTGGCGTCGAACCCGCCCAGCACCTGACGCCAGGCGTCCACGATCTGCCGCGGCGACAACACGGCCGGTTCGCCGCCGTTCAGGCTCGTGTAGTCAAGCCGCACCTCATCGGCGAACACGGCCTCCAGCGCCTGCCACTCGCGCCGGTCGGCGTGCCACGCCATCCGCGTGCACACCTCGACCACGGCCTGGCGCTCCAGGAGGTGACGCATGTCCGCCCCGAGGGCGAGGTGATCGATCGTACTCACTGAACCTCTCTCGTCATTGCGTTGATCTCGGATGCGATGGCTCCCGGGCCGGGCAACGCCTGGCACCTCAGTGGCACCGCAACAGAAGGCCTGGGCTCCTGACACGGGCCCTGGAGTCCGGCGGCGCGGGACGGTTCGCGCAGGGCCGGGCCCGGCACCACGACGTCGCGGCCGACGGCACGATTCTGGACGCGGCACCGCCGCCTGCGGAAACAACGAAGCATTGTGCCCGGCACCGCCGATTTGTTGTGGCCGCTAGTGTGATCACCATGAGGGACATCGATCTTCGGCACCTGCGTTCGTTTCTGATCGTGGCGCGGGAGCGGTCCATCACCCGGGCCGGGACGGTGCTCCACCTGACGCAGCAGGCGGTGTCGACGCACGTACGGCAGTTGGAGCGCTCCCTGGGCGTCGTTCTGCTGGTGCGCACCTCACGCGGCGTTCTGCTCACCCCCGCAGGGGAGGAACTCGCCGCATCGGGCGCAACCGTCCTCGATGACGTCGCCCACCTGGCCGAACGGGTGCGTGCGGCGGCCGCCGCCCAGGCCGGCACCCTGCGTCTGGCCTGCTGTCCCGCGGCCGCCTCCATGTTCGCCGCCGATGTGGCCGACGCCCTCGAGGCGGCGGTTCCCGGGCTGGAAGTGACGTTGCACGGCGTGCCGACCCCGAGGCACGAGCTCGAACTGCTCGGCGACGGGCGTGCTGACGCGGCCTTCATGTGGCTGCCGATCGGCGGTGCCGGGCTGCATCACGCGGTCGTACGCAGTGATCCCCGAGCCGTGGTGGTGTCCACCCGCCATCGCCTGGCCGACCGCCCGGCCGTGACCCTCGCCGACCTCGCCGACGACCCGGTCCTACGTCCGGATGTCCTCACCTCTTCGGAGGCGGAACGGTTCTGGCTCGCCGACCCCCGGCCCGGTGGCAGCCCCGCACCACGCGGCCCGATCGTGCCCAGCGTGGAGGACTGCCTGCTGGAAGTCGGCCGAGACCGCGGCATCTGGCTCGCCCCGCAACCGCTGCGCGCATTGATACCCATCGGTAACCTGCGCTGGATCCCGATCGCGGATGCCGAGCGCTTCGACCTCGCCGTCGTGTGGAACGACGGCGCCCCCCAGTCTCTGATCACGCGTCTGATCGCCGAAGTCCGCAATGTCACCGGCCACGATCGGCGTGACCATGCCGCGTGAATCCTCGACGCCGACAGCAGCCGGGAAAGCGGATCCGTGCAGGTCTCGGCATATGGGCGGCGCAAGTGTCGGGAGCGGTCGTCAGTGTCGGCCTCCGTACATGACGATCGCGAGGGAGGGCTGGATGGCCGAGCTGATCCGCTGGGTCGAGGACGAGGTGCCGGTGTCGTACGGACGATTCGGCCTGGGTGCCGGTTCCCTCGAGCCTGAGGAGGAGGGACAGTCCGGGGTGATGCTGGCCGAGCCGGGTGGTCTCGCGCTGGACGGGGTCGAGCTGGAGAGCGGGGCGAATACGGCCCGCGTACGGATGGAGGCGTGGGACTCCGAACCCCTCGACGCGCCTGGCGAGCCTTGGACACAGGCCGGGCAGATCGTCTACCTGAGCTCGTACGGCATCGCGCAGGTGAGCGGGATCGGATACAGCCCGAGCGGGCAGAAGTTACTGATCGGCCCGCCTTTCTGCGCCTATGGCCTGCGGGCCTACACCGGTCAGGTGCGCATGGAGCCGGCCCCTTGGGACGACAGCGAGCTCGAAGCGGTCGAGGAGTCGTTCCTGCTGCGGTTCTGGCCACTGGCCGACGCCGCCGCTCCCGCCCTGCGCTCGGAGTCGGAGGCCAGAGGGCTGGCCGCGGCCAGGATGCGCGAGCTCGTACCGCTGCCTCCCGGCGCTCAGGCGCCGCGGCCGGAGCAGTGGCCCGCGCTGCGGCCGCACCCCCGGCCCGATCCCGCCACCCTGGTGATGCGGTACGCCCCCGGGACGGACCACCTCGAACCCGTTCCCCCGGCCGGATCCCAGGCGCCGGACGAGGCGTGGCGGCGCGTCGAGGAGGTACTGGGCGATCTGCGCTACGACCTGCTCGGCAACCTGCCGAACCACGTGGAGTCCTGGTCACGGTCGAGGCTGGAGCACTACGCCGCCCGGCTGCGCGTGGACAGGCGCGTCGGCCGGGAGCTGAACCCGGACGACGCGCCCACGATGGTGCTCAAGGCGTCCGACGTGCGTACCGTCCTGATCGGGCCCGATCCCGGGCACAGCGGCCGGGCCTGGGTGTGGGGCAAGGACGATGACGCCTACGCCGAAGTGCTGTCGGTGGACCGGCAGATCGTCGCCCGCGACCCCATCCGCGGCAACAGTCTGCTGACCGGGATCGTCACCATCCTGCGCAACGAGGACGACCACGTGGAGGTACGGGCGGCGACGGCGGCCGAGGCGGCCCGGGTGAGCACAGTCGAGCGGCTGCGGGGCTGACAGGGTTCCCTACATGATCGGTTGCCCCTAGCCTCGTGCCGTGTTCGACGTTCTCTTCCTCATCGTCGGTCTGGTGATGGTCGCGCCCGCGCTTTTCGCGAGCTGCATTACGATCTTCGCGGCGGTGGCCGCTCCTCCCGGGCGCCACGGCGGGATACGTTCCGGTCACCTGGTCTCGGGGGCGCTCGTGGCCTTGTGCGGGCTCGCGGTTATGGGGTTCGCGGCCTGGTCGACGCGTCATGACGGTCACTATGACGACTTCGAGGCCGCGGTGATGATCTTGGGGGCCATGGCGGGCGCGTCGGTGTTCGTGGTCGGGCTGGGGCCCTTCGTCCCCTGGCTGCTGGGTGTGCTCGGGCGGGGCGGGACGCGGCTGCCGGTGCCTTTACGACTGGCCGCGCGTCACCTGGCCGACCAGCGCAGACGTACGTCTCCGGCGGTGGCGCTGACCATGGGCGCCGCGGCCGCCGCCGTCATCGTGGCGATCGTCGGCGGGGCCACGACGGCGCAGGCCAGGGCCAACTATGTCGCGTACGAGCGGCCGGGCACGCTCATCGTGTCGTTCTCGCCGCAGGACGCGGCGGCCGCGCGGGCGGCCGTCCAGGAGGTTCTGCCCGGCGTACCGGTCGCGGAACGCCTCGCCCCGCACTGGCCGTCGCGCCTGGTCGTGTCCGCCCAGGACGGTGTGAGCTCAGGGGGCTACATCGGTGACGAGGCGCTGCTCCGCTACCTCACGGGCAACCTCGTGTTCCCGTACGACGAGGGCCGGGCTGTCACGGTCACGGCCGGGGACGACGGGTTCAGCACCGCGGAGATCGACTACTACCCGTCCCTGGACGACCGGAAGACCACCACGAGCATCCCGGCGATCGTCGTGGAACCGGTGTCGTCCGGCCTCGACAGGGTCTTCATCCCCGCGAAAGTCCTGCGGGACCTGGGTGTCCAGCTCGGCACGGAGGCACTGGTCGTCGATCCCTCCCTGCGCCGGGTCTCGGATGCCGAGCGCGATCGCCTTCAGGAGCGGCTGGGCGAGAACGGCGAGGCGTACCTGGAGCAGGGGTTCCAGGAGCCGACAGGGCCGTTGTACGCATCGGGAACGCTGACCGTCGTCGCCCTCGTCGGCGCGCTGGTGGCCACGGTCTGTTCCCGCCGCTCACCCCGGCTCCTGCACCGCGTCGGCGGCTCATCATCGGCCGTACGCGCCCTGACCGCCTGCCGCGCGGCCCTGGCGGCGGCCTCCGGGACGGTGACGGGGGCGGTCGTCGGATGCGTCGCCGGCCTGCTGCTGGCTTGGCCCTTCACCGCCTCCGTCGATTGGGAGGCACCGCCACGGGTGCCGTTCGAGACTCCGTGGGTGCTGATCGTCGTGTTGGCCGCGGCGCTGCCCCTGCTCGCGGCCGGGCTCGCGCTGCTCGGACGACCTCGTCGCGATGAACGGTGAGGTCTGGAAAGTGTCACGCCCGTGCGTCGGGTGGCTTCTGTGAGCCGGGCGTGTGAGCCGGGAACGTCGGGTGTCCAGTGGGTGAGCTGATCCCAGCCGGTCCTGCGCATGCTGCGGGCCAGTTCGGCCCGCGAGCCTCGCTGGTCACGGTCTCGACGCTGGCGTCGTTGTCCATGCAGGCGTCGATGAGCGCTCACTGACGGAGAGGCATCGCGATGATCAGGCCGACACTCATGTCGGGCATGGTGTCGAGATGGCGAAGGGACGGTCCAGGCGAGCATCAGTAGGCGCCGGGTATGGCGGCGCCGAGGATCGGGCGGCGAAGGTGCTCCGGGGTGAGCACGACGTTGGTGATCCGGCTGGCGATGGCCAGGGCCGCCGGGATGGCGTTCTCGATATGGTCGTCGGCGGCTGGATCGATGCCGAGCTCACGGAGGTGTCGGTTGAGCCGGTCAGGTTCCGCGCCTTGCCTTCGGTGGGGGAAGGTCGGGTTGATGTCGGAGAGGTATTCCCCGTCGATGGCGTAGGCGGGGAGGGCAGAGGCCGTCCATGTGCGAGGCTCGCCAGCTGCAGTCCTCGATGGCGATCGTCCAATCTTCGATTCGCCTGACGGTGATGATCTCCGGCCCTTCCGGCTGGGAGTAGTCCTCGTCCGTGTACGCCGGTGGAACCACCAACGCCAGCCGCCGGGGTCAGACCGCCATCATTTCCCTGGCCTGACCTCCTGCCTCACACGATCGGAGCGGGGGGCTCTTGACGCATCAAATGAACGCTCTTTTAATTCCCACATGGGCCGCATAGCCGGAGTGACCGCCGCCGAGACCCGGGAGAGGCTGCTGGCCGCCGCGGCCGAGGTGTTCGCCGCGCGCGGCTACGACGGCACGCGCGTCGCCGACATCGCCGCCGCCGCGGGCGTCAGCAACGGCGCCCTGTACGCGCACTTCGGCTCCAAGGCCGAGCTGATCGTGGCGGCGCTGCGCGCGCACGGGCGGGAGAAGCTGGCCGCGGTGGTCGCCGCGGATCCGGGCCGGTCGGCGACCGAGCTGCTGCTCGTGCTCGGCCGGTCCCTGTCCCGCCGCCGCGACGCCCCCGGCTACCTCGTCGTGGAGGCGCTCACCGCCGCCCGCCGCGACGCGGACATGGCCAGCCCCATGCACGACTACGTCGGCGAGCGGGCCGAATGGCTGGCCGGGCTGGTCCGGGCCGCGCAGCGCGCCGGGGAGCTCGACCCCGCCCTGCCGGCGGACGCGCTGGCGCACTTCTGCCTGCTGCTGTCCATGGGCAGCGCGCTCATCACCCCCGACCTGCACGCCGTCGACGACGCGGAGTGGACGGCGCTGCTCGCCCGGGTCGTCCAGGCCTTCGCCCCCGGAGGAGGCGGCGGCACCCCACCACAGAGCGGAGCACCACAGTGAAACTCAAGATCGACCCGGAGCGCTGCCAGGGCCACGGCCGCTGCTACGACCTGGCGCCCGCCCTGTTCGGCGAGGACGACGAGGGCTATGGCCAGGTCCTCGGCGACGGCGTCGTGCCCGCGAACGAGCAGCAGACGGCCCGCCTGGCCGTGGCCAACTGCCCCGAGCGGGCGATCGAGATCCTCTAGGAGGCCCTGCCATGACCGTCGACGACCGCTTCACCCAGGATTTCCGGGAGACCCGCGAGGACCAGCCGCTCGGCACGCGCAACGAGATCATCACCGGCCCGGTCTCCGACTGGGCGACTGATTTCTCCCACTTAGAGCCGGAGTGGGCGGCGGACCCGTACCCCATCCAGGACGAGCTGCGCGAACGCTGCCCGATCGCGCACACCGGCCGGTTCGGCGGCGGCTGGCTGCCCACCCGCTACGAGGACGTCGTGGCGGTCGCCTACGACACCGAGCGCTTCTCGTCCCGGTCGATCATCATGAGCAACTTCCGCCCCCCGCGCGAGCTGGCCCCGGTCGGCGGCACGCCGCCGATCTCCTCCGACCCGCCCTTCCACCACGACGCGCGCAAGCTGCTGCTGCCGGCCTTCACCAAGACGGCCGTCTCCCGGCGCGAGGAGTCCACCCGGGCCTTCTGCCACTCGCTCATCGACGCCCTCGAGGGCCGCGACGTCGTGGACGCCGCCCGCGACTACGCCCAGCACATCCCGGTCCGGGTGATCGCCGACATGCTCGGCTTCCCGCAGGAGGACGGGCCGCGCTTCCGTGAGTTCATCGAGAACTCCCTGGAAGGCGTCAACCGGCCGCCCGAGGAGCGCATCGAGCGCATGGGCAAGCTGTTCGACTACCTGCTCGCCCAGATCCGCGACCACCTCGACCACCCGCGCGACGACCTCACGACCTACCTCATCGAGGCCGAGCTGTACGGCCGCAAGCTCGACCCCTCCCACGTGGCCGGCACGATGGCGCTGCTGCTCATCGCCGGCATCGACACCACGTGGAGCGCGATCGGCGCGTCCCTGTGGCACCTGGCGAAGACGCCCGCCGACCGCGAGCGGCTGGTCGCCGAGCCGGAGCTGCTGCCGACCGCGATGGAGGAGTTCCTGCGGGTGTACGCGCCGGTGACGATGGCGCGGCTGGTCAAGGAGGACATGCACTGGCACGGTGTGGACATGAAGGCCGACGACTGGGTGCTGCTGTCCTTCCCGGCGGCCAACCGTGACCCGGCGCAGTTCGAGCGGGCGGGCGAGGTGGTCATCGACCGGGAGGTCAACCGGCACGTGGCCTTCGGCCTCGGCATCCACCGCTGCGTGGGCTCGCACCTGGCCAGGATGGAGCTGCGGGTGGCGCTGGAGGTGTGGCTGGAGCGGGTGCCGGTCTTCTCGCTGGCCGACCCGGCGGCGGTGCGGTGGGCCGCCGGCCAGGTACGCGGGCCGCGCGCGCTGCCCGTCCGCATCGGAGGCTGATCCCCGGCACGACCGCGAACGAAGCAGGAGGTGACGGGCATGCGCGCCCTGCGCTTGACGGCCTGGAAGTCCGACCCCGAACTCGTCGAGGTGCCCGACCCCGAGCCCGGCCCGGGTCAGGTGGTGGTCAAGGTCGGCGGCGCCGGCGCCTGCCACTCCGACCTGCACCTCATGCGCGACTTCGGGCCGGGGCTGCTGTCCTGGGGCCCGCCGTTCACGCTCGGCCACGAGAACGCCGGCTGGGTGCACGCCCTCGGCCCCGGCGCGCGCGGGCCGGAGGTGGGGACGCCGGTGGCCGTGCACGGCGCCTGGGGCTGCGGCGCCTGCGCCCGCTGCCGCGCCGGCGTCGAGAGCTACTGCGAGGACCCGGCGGGCTCGCCCGGGCCCGGCGGCGGAGGCGGGCTCGGCCAGGACGGCGGCATGGCCGAGTACCTGCTCGTCCCCGACGCCCGGCACCTGGTGCCGCTGCCCGACGGGCTCGATCCGGTGGCCGCCGCGCCGCTGACCGACGCCGCGCTCACCCCCTACCACGCCGTCCGCCGCTCCTGGCCCAAGCTGACGCCCGGCAGCACCGCCGTCGTCATCGGCGCGGGCGGGCTCGGCCACCTGGCGGTGCAGATCGTCAAGGCCACCACGGCCGCCCGCGTCGTCGTCGTGGACGTGCGGCAGGCGGCCCGCGACGACGCCCTCGCGCACGGCGCCGACCACGCGGTCGCGCCCGGCGAGGGGGCCGCCGCCGAGATCCGCGCCGGCACCCCCGGCGGCCGGGGCGCCGACGTCGTCATCGACTGCGTCGGCTCCGGCGACACCCTCGCCCTCGGCGTCGCCGTGACCCGCGTGCTCGGCGACCTCACGATCGTCGGCATCGCGGGCGGCACGCTGCCCGTGTCGTTCTTCGGCGTCCCGTACGAGGTGTCGGTGCAGACGACGTACTGGGGGAGCCGGCCCGAGCTGGCCGAGGTGCTGGACCTGGCCGCGCGCGGGCTGATCGCGCCGCGCGTGACGACGATCCCGCTGGAGCGGGCGGGGGAGGCGTACCGGCTGCTGGAGAGCGGCGAACTGGTGGGCCGGGCCGTCGTCACCCCCTGAGAGCCGTCACCCGGTCGTCGCGGGTGCCGGGGCCCGCCCACGCCCGCGCACCGGCGGGCGGCCCGCGCAGCCAAGCCGGCGCCGCGCCGGGCGGGCGGCGTGGAACCCCGGCTGACGGGGCACATCCCCGGCCCCGTCACAGGGTCAACGAGCGAAGAGGTGAGGCATGTGCCGTCCGTCGTACTGATCGGCACTCTCGACACCAAGGGCGAGGAGTACGCGTGGCTGCGCAACCGGCTCGTCGAGCTGGGCAGCGACGTCATCGTGATAGACGCGGGCGTCGGCGAGCACGGCGACGACCTGCTCGCCGACGTCCCGAGCGGGCGGGTCGCCGAGGCGGCGGGAGCCGATCTGCGGGCGCTGCGCGAGGGCGGCGACCGGGGCGCGGCCGTGGCCGCGATGGGCGAGGGCGCGGCGGCGGTCCTCGCCGGGCTGCACGCCGACGGCCGGGTGGACGCGGTGCTCGCGGTGGGCGGCAGCGGCGGCTCGTCGATCGCCGCGCGGGCCGTCCGCGACCTGCCGATCGGCCTGCCCAAGCTCATCGTCTCGACGATGGCGGCCGGGGACGTCTCGCCGTACGTCGGGGCCAGGGACGTCACGCTGATGTACAGCGTCGTCGACATCGCGGGCATCAACCGGCTCTCGCGGGCCATCCTCGGCAACGCGGCCGCCGCCGCGGCCGGCATGGCGCGGGCCTACCAGCTCGCCAAGGCCGTGCAGACCGCCGGGCTGCCGGACCGGCCGCTGGTCGGGGCGTCGATGTTCGGCGTCACCACCCCGGCCGTGGACGCCGCCCGCGAACGGCTCGGCGAGCTCGGCTACGAGGTGTCGGTCTTCCACGCCACCGGCTCGGGCGGCCGGGCGCTGGAGGGCCTGGCGGCCGGCGGCATGCTGGCGGGCGTGCTCGACCTGACCACCACCGAGCTGGCCGACGACCTGGTCGGCGGCGTGCTGTCGGCCGGCCCCGACCGGCTCACCGCGGCCGGCCGCCACGGCGTGCCGCAGGTCGTCGCGCCCGGCGCGCTCGACATGGTCAACTTCGGGCCGCGCGAGACCGTGCCCCCCGAGTTCGCCGACCGCCTCCTGTACGTGCACAACCCCACGGTGACGCTCATGCGCACCACGCCGGAGGAGATGCGCGAGCTCGGCCGCCGCGTGGCCGCCAAGCTGCGCGCGGCGACCGGCCCGGCCGCGCTCTTCCTGCCCCGGCAGGGGGTCTCCGCGCTCGACGCGCCCGGCGGCGCCTTCGCCGACGCCAAGGCCGACGCCGCCTGCTTCGAGGCCATGGAGGACGGCCTGCGCGGCTCGGCCGTCGCCGTCGAGGACCTCGACCTGCACATCAACGACCCTGCCTTCGGCCGCGCCATGGCCGACCGGCTGCACGACCTGATCACCGGAGGTACCTCATGAACAGGCAGGACGTCCTCGACCGGCTGCGCGCCACGGCCGCCGCCGGCCGGCCCGTCGTCGGCGCGGGCGCCGGCACGGGCCTGTCGGCCAAGTGCGCCGAGGCCGGCGGCGTCGATCTGATCATCATCTACAACTCCGGCCGCTACCGCATGGCCGGGCGCGGCTCGCTGGCCGGGCTGCTGCCGTACGGCGACGCGAACCAGATCGTCGTCGAGATGGCCGGCGAGGTGCTGCCGGTGGTCCGCGACACGCCGGTGCTGGCCGGGGTGTGCGGCACCGACCCGTTCCGGGTCATGCCGTACTTCCTGGACCAGCTCAAGGCCATGGGCTTCGCCGGCGTCCAGAACTTCCCGACCGTCGGCCTGTACGACGGGACCTTCCGGCAGAACCTGGAGGAGACCGGCATGGGCTACGACCTGGAGGTCGAGCTGATCCGGCTGGCCCGCGAGCGCGACCTCGTCACCGCCCCCTACGTCTTCGACGAGGACCAGGCGCGGGCGATGACCGAGGCGGGCGCCGACGTGCTCGTGCCGCACGTCGGGCTGACCACCAAGGGCAGCATCGGCGCCGGCACCGCGCTGAGCCTGGACGAGGCCGCCGAACGCGTCCAGGCCATGCGGGACGCGGCCACCGCCGTGCGCCCCGACGTGCTGGTGCTCTGCCACGGCGGGCCCATCGCCGAGCCGGACGACGCCGCATACGTGCTGTCGCGCACCAAGGGCGTGGCGGGCTTCTTCGGCGCGTCGTCGATGGAGCGGCTGCCGACCGAGCGGGCCATCACCGAGCAGGTCCGCGCCTTCAAGTCCCTGAGCTTCTGAGCGAGCGATCCGGAGGAGACGCCCCATGCACGTCAGCCCTGACGCCGTGCCCACGATGGCCTTCGACTGGGGGGCGATCAAGTGGTTCGTCACCCCGTCGGCCGTCCCCGGCGCGGCCGCCACGCTGGGCGAGGTCATCGTCAACCCCGGCAAGGGGCACGCCCGCCACAACCATCCGGACGCGGAGGAGGTCATCTACGTGATCTCCGGGGAGGGCCGCCAGACCGTGGGCGACGGCGAGGAGTTCACGATCAGGGAGGGGGACGCGGTGCACATCCCGGCGGGTGTCGTGCACTCGACGTACAACGCGACCTGGCGGTCGCTGCGGCTGATCGTCACCTACACGCCCGGGGGAGCGGAGCGGGCCCTGGAGGCCGCGCCCGACCTCACGCTGCACGACGCGGGCGCCGTCGCCGAGTGGCGCCAGGCCTGAGCAGGGACGGCATCAGGGGACGGCATCAGGGGACGGCCTCAGGGGACGGCATCAGGGGACGGCATCAGGGGACGGCGGCGCCGGCCCGCTTGACCGTGCGGCTCACCGGCGCGGTCTCCAGCTCGCGGACGCCGTCGAGCGGCGCGACCCGCTCGGTCAGGTAGCGGTACAGGTCGCGGGTGTCGCGGCAGGTCACGCCGGCCATCAGGTTGGCGGGGCCGGTGACGGCGGCCACCACGTCGGCCTCGGGGTGCGCGGCCAGCGCGGCGCCCACGGCCGTCAGGCGGGCGGGGCGCACCTTCATCCAGAGCCACGCCTCGGCGTGGTGGCCGAGGGCCCGCGGCGGCACCTCGACGTCGAACCGGAGCACGCCGGCGGCGCGGAGCTGGCCGAGGCGGCGGCGGGCGGTGGCGGGCGAGCAGCCGGCGGCCGCCGCCAGCTCGCCGTGCCCGGCCCGCCCGTCGCGGCTGAGCACCCGCAGCATCGCCTGGTCCTGCGCATCCAGCACCACGTCCGGGGCCCCGCCGCGCCGTCCGGCCCTGCCGCGCCGTCCGGCCGGGCGCGGACGCTGGCGCGGGCGGGCGGAGGCGGCCGGCCTGTTCCGGCGACAGGGCCGCCACGCGGCTGCGCCACCCGGCGAACAGGTGCAGCGTCGCGTGCGCGGACACCGCGACGATGCGCGGCGTGCGCGGCAGCCTGCGCAGCAGCAGGTCCTCGCCGTCCGTGCCGGCCTGGACGCCGCAGACGATCTCCGTGCCGCCGGACACCAGCCGCACCCAGGCGGTGTCCTCGCGGCGGGCGAGCGCCTGCGCGACGGCGACGGCGGCGTCCGGGGCGCACACCAGCCGCACCGCCCACGACGTGCGTCCGAGCCGGGCGCCGTCCAGCAGGCCGACCACGCGCACCACGCCCGCCGCGCGCAGCCTCCGGTAGCGGCGCGCGACCGTGTGCTCGGACGTGCCCAGCACCTCCGCCACCACCCGGAAGGAGGCCCGGCCGTCGAGCTGGAGCGCGTGCACGAGAGCGCGGTCCAGGCCGTCGAGCGTGCTGGTTCTGGTCATGATCCATCATCCCATGCCGGTTTCCGTCACCCTGCGGCCGCCGGCCGCCGTGGACGGCCGGGCTGCCCGATCGTTGCGGCATGAGCACATACCTGGTTTTCGGCGCCACCGGCACCGTCGGCCGGCGGGTGGTGGAGCGCCTGGTCCTGGCGGGCGCCGCCGTCCGCGCCACCAGCCGCCGCCCGCACGCGGCCGGCCTGCCCCGGGGCGTCGAGGTGATCACGCCAGACCTGCGGGACCTCGGCGACGTCGAAGGGGCGTTCCTGATGTGGCCGTTCCACTCGGCGGAGCCGGCCCCCGCCCTCGTCGGCGCGCTGCGGCGGCACACCGGGCGGGTCGTCTTCATGACCGGCGGCGGCGTCCTGCCCGGCCTCGCGCCCGAGGAGCAGCCCAGCCCCGTGGCCCGCTGGCACGCCACCGTGGAACGCCTCATCGAACGCTCCGGCCTGGAGTGGACGGTGCTGAGCCCCAGCTCCTTCATGGCCAACACGCTGTGGTGGAGCGAGCAGATCAGGGCCGGCGACGAGGTGCGCGGCGCGTACGGGTCGCTGGCCATGACCCCGATCCACGAGGACGACATCGCCGCCGTGGCCGTGCGCACGCTGACCGGCCCCGGCCACGCCGGCCGCCGCCACACCCTCACCGGTCCCGAGGTCCTGACCCAGGCCGAGCAGGTCGAGGTGATCGGCCGGGCGATCGGCCGCCCGCTGCGCTGGCGCGAGCTGCCGCCGCGCGAGGAGCGCGCCCGCCTGCTGGCCGACCCGTCCTTCCCGGCCGGCTTCGTGGACGAGCTGCTGGCCGGCTACGCCGCGATGGCCGCCGCGCCGCCCCCGGCCGTCACCACCACCGTGGCGGACCTCACCGGCCGGCCCGCCGCCACCCTCTTCGACTGGGCCGCCGGGCACGCCGCCCGCTTCGGCGCCGAGCGGCGGTGAGCGCGCCCGCCGGCGTGGAACGCCATGGAACGCCCTCCTGTCAGGACGCACCACAGCAGGGAGGACACATGGGGACGACACCGCGACCGGCGGCCGGCACCGGGCTGCAGGCCGTCAAGGAGCGGCAGCGGACGGCATGGGAGTCGGGCGACTACGCCCGCGTCGGCGTCATGCTGCAGGCCATGGCGGAGCGGCTGGTGGAGGCGGCCGGCGTACGGGCCGGGCAGCGCCTGCTCGACGTGGCGTGCGGGCAGGGCAACGCCGCCATCGCCGGGGCCCGGCGCTTCGCCGACGCCACCGGTGTCGACTACGTGGCCGGTCTGCTGGAGCAGGGGCGCAGGCGGGCCGCGGCCGAGCGGCTGGAGGTGACGTTCACCGAGGGGGACGCCGAGGCGCTGCCCTTCCCCGACGCCGGGTTCGACGTCGTGCTCAGCACCGTCGGCGTGATGTTCGCGCCCGACCAGCCGCGGGCCGCCGCCGAGCTGCTGCGGGTGACGCGGCCAGGCGGCCGCATCGCGCTGGCGAGCTGGACCCCGGACGGCATGATCGGCAGCCTGTTCCGCACGATCGGCGCCTACGCCCCGCCCCCGCCGCAGGTCCGCTCGCCCATGTTGTGGGGGACGCGGGAACGGCTGGCGGAGCTGTTCGGCGACGACGTCGAGTGGACGGCGCTGACCACGCGCACCTTCGACTTCGCCTTCCGCTCGCCGGGGCACTTCACCGACTGGATGATGGCCTACTACGGGCCGATCCACCGCCTGGCGGGCACGCTCGACCCGGCCGCCCGCGAACGCTTCGCCGCCGACCTGGCGGAGGTGCCGGTCACGTTCGACCGGGGCGGCGACGGGACGATGCTGGCGGCGGGGGAGTACCTGGAGGCCGTCGGCGTCCGCCGCTAGCTCCGGCTCGACGGAGCCGTGCCGCCGCCCGTGCCCGGCGCTGAGCCGGGTCGAGCAGCCGGCCGACCGGTTCGGGACCGGCCGCCGGGGAGCGCGTCAGCGCGCCACCTTGTACCGCAGGTGCATCACCCGCTCGCCCTGGATGACCACGTGCGGGTCCTCCAGCAGGAGCCGCCCCTCGACGGAGCCGAAGTAGCGCTTGCCCGCCCCGAACACCACCGGCACCACGTCGATGGCCACCTCGTCCACGAGCCCGGCCGCGAGGGCCTGGCCGCCCACGTCGCCGGCGTTCACCGCGACGATCCGGTCCCCGGCGAGCTCCTGGGCCCTGGCGATCGCGGCCGGCACGTCCGTCACGAAATGGTACGACGCCTCCGGGTGCCAGCCCTCGGGCTTGGGCCGGTGCGACACCACGACCACGTGGTCACCGGCGGGCGGCCGGCCCTCCCAGCCGTTCACCAGGTCGAACAGGGTGCGGCCCATCACGATGACGCCGATCGCCGCCCACGTGGAGCGGACGTAGTCCGCCGAGGCGCGGGAGACCTGGAAGGCGCTGCCGCTCCCGGAGTGGTCGTAGCCCCGGTCGCCGCCGCCGATGATCGGGTCGTCCCCGGCGAAGTACCAGTCGTGCAGCGGCCCGACGTCGTCCTTCGGGTCGGCGATGAAGCTGTCCACCGACGCCACGCTGTGCATGATCACTGTGCCCACAGGTTCTCCTCCTTGTGCGTTCGCCTCCGATCATCGCGTCCGGGGGAGGAGCCGGGCTTGTAAAAAATCACTCGGCGGGCATCGGGCCGCTGTCCGGCGGGAAATCCCGCTCGGCGGGGAACCGGCGGCGCAGCGCCAGCCACTCTTTCGGGGTGTGGCCGGTGAAGTCCTTGAACTCCTTGCTGAAGTGCGCCTGGTCGAAGTAGCCCGCCGCCTGCGCGAGGTGCGCCCAGCCGGCCGGGCGCAGCGCGTCCACGGACACGATCAGCCGCGCGAACCGGTAGATCCGCGCCATCCGCTTCGGCGTGATCCCGACATGGGACCTGAACTGCGCGGTCAGGTGGTTGCCGCTCACCCCGGCGGCGTCGGCCAGCGCGCTGACCGCGAGCCCGCCGTGGGAGGCCTCCAGCCGCCCGCCCGCGTGCTCCACCAGGCCGAGGCCGCGCGCCGGCACCTCGGCGAGCCGCGACAGCAGCTCCTCCTCCATCACCCGCAGCGCCTCGCCGGCCGGGGCGAGGCCGCCCACCCGCTCGCGGACCCGGCCGGCCGCACCCGGCCAGACGGCGTCCACCGGCACCCAGAGGTCGCGCAGCCCGCCCGCCGGCACGCCGGTGAACGGCGCCAGCCCCCACGGCTTGAAGTGCACCCCGACGATCCGCACCGACGCCGGGTACTCCAGCAGGAACCGCCTGGTCCACACCCCCATGAACCACCCGTCGGTGAGCACGGCGGGATGGGGGTCCAGCAGGCGGACGGGCTCGCCGAGGTTGACGAACAGGTGCGCCGACGGCATCGGCGGGACGTTCATCCGGCGGTGGCGGGGAGTCCCGGTCAGGCAGTAGATGTCGTCGATGTACCGGTCGAGTGGCGGGGCGGGCACCCTGCCGACGTACTCCATGCCTCCAGTCTGGCCGACCGCGGGAGCGGGCCGCCCGCCGGGCTCAGGAAGCGGGCAGGGCGTCCTCGAGGCGCGGCTCGGCGGCGCCCGCGCGCACCTGGCGGCGCAGCTCGGCGGCGCGGTGCAGGTAGTGCGCGGCCAGCGTCGGCCGCCCCGCCGCCCGGTACAGCTCGCCGAGCGTCTGGACGGCGTCCGCCTCGCCGCTGCGGTCGCCGAGCTGCTGGAAGATCTCCAGCGAGCGCCGCAGCTCGGCCGAGCCGTCCGAACGCCCGCCGCGCGCCGCCCGCAGGCCGCCGAGGCCGCGCAGCGCGTACGCGCCGCAGTGCCGGTCGCCCAGCGTCTGGAAGATGTCCAGCGCCCGCCCCTGGAAGCGGATCGCCTCGTCGGGCTCGGCGGCCAGGTCGTGCAGGCGGCCGAGCTGCACGGACACGCAGCCCTCGCGGTGGTCGTCGCCCAGCTCGCCGGCCAGCCGCAGCGCGTCGCCGAGCCAGCGGGAGGCCTGCCCGAGGTCCTGCAGCGACAGGTGGACGCGGCCGATCGCCTGCCGCGCGTACGCCTCGCCGCCCGCGTCGCCCTCGGCCAGGAACATGGCCAGGGCGTGCCGGAAGCAGCCGAGCGCCCGCAGGTGCCGGCCGGAGAACTCCTCGACCGCCCCCAGCCCGCAGATGGAGATCGCCTCGCCCCGGGCGTCGCCCAGCTCGCGGAAGATCACCCGGGCGCGGCGCAGCATGCCGGCCGCCTCGGCGTAGCGGTCCTGGTAGAGGCTGACCTGGGCGAGGCCGCGCAGCATGGCCGCCTCGCCGCGCCGGTCGCCGGCGGCGCGGGCGCTGTCCAGCGCGACCCGGTGGGTCAGCCGCCACTCGTCCAGGCGGCAGTGCAGGTCGAAGTAGGGGACGAGGGTGGCGGCCAGCCCCCACGCCGCCTCCGCCGGGCCGCTGCGGGCCGCCAGCCGCACGGCCTCCACCAGCGACTCGCGTTCGGCCTCGAACCAGCTCAGCGGGTCGGCGGTGAGCCGGCCCAGGGTGTCGGGCGCCGGGCTCCAGCGGGGCGCGCTCCCGGCCGTGACGCTGAACAACGTGGTCGGCAGGCGGGCGGCGGCGTGCTCGGCGGCGCTGGTCCAGCCGCCCAGCACCCGTGTCAGGGCCCGCTGCCCGGCCTCGCCGCCCGCCAGCTCCCGCGCGGTGCGGCGCACCAGGTCGGGCAGCCGGTAGCGGGGCTGGCCGAGGGCGTCGGTGCCGGCCAGGCGGAGCAGGCTGACGTCCACGAGCGCGTCCACGACAGCGTGGCTGCGGTGCCGGTCGAGCGCGGCGTCGGCCACCCAGCCGGGGACGCTCCCGGGGCCGAGCAGGCCGAGCGCGCGCAGGGCCAGGGCGGCCTCGCCGGGCAGCCGGCGGTAGCTGAGCTCGAAGGTGGCGCGGACCTCCAGGTCGCCGGCGCGCAGCTCGTCCAGGCGGGTGTCGTCGTCGGCGAGGCGCCGCCGCAGCTCCTCCAGCGGCCAGCCGGGGCGGGCGGCCAGCCGGGCGCCGGCGACGCGGACGGCCAGCGGCAGCCCGCCGCAGGCCGCCACGATCGCGCGCGCCGCCTCCGGCTCGGCCGCCGTCCGGGCGGCGCCGGCGATCCTGGCCAGCAGCTCGCCGCCCTCGGCCGGGGTGAGCGCGTCCAGCTCCAGCAGCCGCGCGCCGGGCAGCTCGGTGAGGCGGCGGCGGCTGGTCACCAGCACCGCGCAGCCGCTGCCGGGCAGCAGGGGGCGCACCTGGGCGGCGTCGGCGGCGTCGTCGAGGAAGACCAGCATGGGGCGGCCGGCGAGGAGCGAGCGGTAGAGGGTGGCGCGCTCGTGCGTGGCGGCCGGTAACGCGGCCTCGGCCACGCCGAGCGAGCGCAGCGCCTCGGCCAGCAGGTCGGCGGGCGCGGCCGGGGTCGCGGCGGTGCCGTTCAGCGACAGGTGGAGCTGGCCCTCGGGGTAGGCGTCGCGGACGGCGTGCGCGCAGTGCACGGCCAGCGCGCTCTTGCCGACGCCGGGCGGCCCGGCCACCACCGCGATCACCGGCGGCCCGTCCGTGTCCGGCTCGCCGGTTCCCTGACGGCCGGGGGACAGCAGGCGGGTGAGGGCGGCGACGTCGGCGACGCGGCCGGTGAAGTCGGGGACGTCGGCTGGGAGCTGGTGCGGCACGGGCGGCCGGTACGGCGGCGGGGACGGCGGCTCGTCGGCGAGCACCGCGGCGTGGGCGTCCCGCAGGTCCTGTCCCGGCTCGACGCCGAGGTCGGCGACGAGCTGCCGCCGGATCTCGGTGTAGGCGCGCAGCGCCTCCGCCCGCCGTCCCCCGCGGTGCAGCGCGAGGATGAGCCGCTGCCACAGGTCCTCCCGGTACGGGTGCTCGCCGATCAGCGCGCGCAGGTCGTCGGCCGCCGCCGCGTACTCCTGGCGGGCCAGCTTGGCCTCCGCCAGCTCCTCGGCCGCGCCGAGCCGCGCCTGCACGAGCGAGCGCAGCCGCTCGTCCCACACGGGGCTGGCGGGCAGGTCGGCCAGCGGCGCGCCGCGCCACAGGGCCAGCGCCGCGCGCAGGTGCCCGGCCGCCTCCCCGGGGTCGCCGGCCGCCCGCGCCCGCCCGGCCAGCTCCTCGAACAGCGACAGGTCGAGCTGCCCGGCGGCCAGCTCGATCGCGTAGCCGGACGGGTGGGCGACGATCCGGCCGCCGGCCGCGCCGACCGGGCCGCGCAGCGCGCTGACGTAGGTCCGCAGGTTCGCCACGGCCGAGGACGGCGCGCGCTCCGGCCACAACACCTCGATGAGCGCGTCCGAGCCGACGACCTGGCCGGCCTCCAGCAGCAGCGAGGCCAGCAGCAGCCGCGGCTTGCGCCCCGCGACGCGCAGCGGCCGGTCGGCCGTGCGGACCAGCAGGGGCCCGAGGACGCCGAAGTTCGGCTGGTCAACCACTACGAACGCACCTGCTCCTCCGGTGGCGCGGAGCGCCTGCTCGTCGGGTCGTCGTTCATGCCGGCTCGGTCTTTATACCGATTTTGGATGTTCTCTGTATGCCGGACCCGCAATCTTGTTCGCCAGCAAGAGCGCAGCACCAGTTGATCCAGAAAGGATCCGTATGAGACCCACAAGGGCCCTTACGGTGGGGTTTGTCCTGCTTGCCGGGCTTGTCGGAGGGCAGGGCGCCGCGTCCGCCACGCTGGCCCCGTCGCCGAGCGCGAGCCCGTCCGCCACCGCCTCCGCGGCGCCGGACCCGAACGACCCGCCGGACCAGGTGCGGGTCCCGGAGGTGTCCACGCTGGCCGCGCCCGCCTTCCAGCTCCCGTTCCCGTGCGGCCAGCAGTGGACCGGCAACTCCAGCAACAGCAGCGCCCACCAGTCGTACGAGATCGACTTCAACCGCGGCAGCACCGCGAACGCCGACCTCGGCGACACCGTCGTGGCCGCCGCGGCCGGCACCGTCGTGATCTCCGCCCACCAGGGCTCCACGAACGGCTACGGCAACCTCGTCAAGATCGACCACGGCGGCGGCTGGACGTCGTACTACGCCCACCTGAACGCCCGCTCGGTGTCCGCCGGCGCCCAGGTCAAGCAGGGCCAGAAGATTGGCACGGTGGGCAACACCAGCAAGCCGGGCAACAACATCAGCCCGCACCTGCACTACGAGGTCCGCCAGGGCACCGGCTACCCGGGCAACATCCGCAAGGCCACCTTCGGCGGCGTGACCTTCGGCTACCCGACCCAGACGCTGACCAGCAAGAACTCCTGCTCGGGCGGCAGCGGCAACCCGTACACCGCGGCGGGCCTCTGCGGCTCCGGCTACAAGGTGATCGACCAGGCCGCGCTCGGCACGGCCGGCACCGCGTACCTGCTCTACAACTCCGCCAACGGCACCAACTGCGCGGTCACGCTGAAGAAGACCTCGCTCGGCAAGGCCACCGCCACCACCGCCTACCTGGAGGTCCAGGGCAAGGCCCGGGCGAGCGACAGCGGCAGCTTCGCCTACTACGCGGGCCCGGTCCGGGCCGCCGCGTCCGGCAAGTGCGTCAAGTGGGGCGGCAAGGCCGGCTCGTCGTCCTACGACAGCCCGTTCGAGCACTGCGGCTGACCGGCCGCCGCCGAACCCCCCGGTCCGGAGCGGCCGCCGCCCCCTCCACGCACTCCGCGGCGGCCGCTCCTTCCCTCCGACCCCCCTGAGGAGACACACCCGTGCAGTCCCGACTCCGCCGATGCGCCGCCGTGCTGGTGGCCGGCGCGCTGATCCCCCTCGCCACACACCCGGGCGCCGCCCAGGCCGCACCCACAGCATTTGCGGCAGCGTTCACCACCGCGTCAGCGGGCCCGATGGCGGCCGCCTTCGCCAAGGCGGCCGCCCAGTACGACGTCCCCCGCGACCTGCTCGTGGCCCTCGCCTACGCCGAGACCCACCTGGACGGCCACGACGGCGAGCCCAGCGCCAGCGGCGGCTACGGCGTGATGCACCTGGTCGGCAACCCCGCAGGTCACGCGCTGGAGAAGGCCGCCACGCTGACCGGCAGGCCCGCCGCCGAGCTGAGGACGGACGACGCGGCCAACATCGCCGGCGGCGCCGCCGTGCTCCGCGCCCACGCCGACGACCTGGGGCTGAGCGCCGCCGCCCGCAAGGACCCGGCCCAGTGGTACCAGGCGGTCGCCAGGTACGGCGGCGCCGCCTCGGCCGACGTCGCCCGCCTGTACGCCGACGACGTCTACGACCTCCTGGCCGCCGGGGTGCGCGCCGCCACGCCCGGCGGCGAGACCGTCACCGTGCCGGCCCGCGCCGTCGAGCCGCGGCGCGGCCCGTACGCCAAGGCCAAGGACCTCGACGCGCCCAACACGCTCGCCGCCGCCGCGGTCGACTACCCGGGCGCGACGTGGGTGGCCGCCAGCAGCTCCAACTACGCGGTCTCCAGCCGCCCGGCGAGCGACGCCATCGACCGCATCGTCATCCACGTCACGCAGGGCTCCTACGCCGGCACCATCTCCTGGTTCCAGAACCCCAGCGCGGGCGTCTCGGCCCACTACGTCGTCCGCTCCTCCGACGGCGCCATCACCCAGATGGTGCGGGAGAAGGACCGCGCCTGGCACGCCGGCGACTACAACCGCCGCTCGGTCGGCATCGAGCACGAGGGCTACGTCAGCGACGCCTCCTGGTTCACCGACGCGATGTACCGCTCCTCCGCCGCGCTGACCAGGAACATCGCCGACCGCTACGGCATCCCGAAGGACCGCTCGCACATCATCGGCCACAACGAGGTGCCCGGCGCCACCCACACCGACCCCGGCTCGAACTGGAACTGGTCGACGTACATGCAGTACGTCACCGGCAGCACCACCCCGACCAACCCGCACACCCCCGAGGAGGTCTGCGGCTCCGGCTACAGCGTGATCGACAAGGCGGCGCTCGGCACGTCCGGCACCGTCTACCTGCTCTACAACAGCGGCACGGGCTACAACTGCGTCGCCACGATCAAGGCCACCTCGCTCGGCACGGCCAGCGCGACCAGCGCCTACCTGGAGGTCCAGGGCAAGACCCGGGTGACCGACAGCGGCAACTTCGCCTACTACGCGGGCCCGGTCCGGGCCGCCGCCGCCGGCAAGTGCGTCAAGTGGGGCGGCAAGGCCGGCTCGTCGGCCTACGACAGCCCGTTCGAGCACTGCGGCTGACCCGCCGCCCGCGGCCGGGTGGTCAGGCGGACAGCACGAACCCCTCGTAGCCGTCCGCCGCCACCTGGTCGCACTTGTCCCGGTACGCGCCGACCCCGCCGACGTACGGCATGAACACCCGCGGCTTGCCCGGGATGTTCGCGCCCATGTACCAGGAGTCGGCGCGCGGGTAGAGGGTGAAGCTCGCGACCTCGTTGACGTGCGCAACCCAGGCGTCCTCGGCCACGGGGTCGGCGTCGATGACGGCGATCCCGCCGGCCCGCAGCCGCTCCAGGCAGCGGGCGATCCAGTCCACGTGCTGCTCGATCGAGACCATCATGTTGCTCAGCACCGACGGGCTGCCCGGCCCGGTGATGGTGAACAGGTTCGGGAAGCCCGCCGTCATCAGCCCCAGGTACGCGCGCGGCCCGGCCCGCCACTTGTCCCGCAGCGACAGGCCGCCCTTGCCGGTGAGGCCGAGGGCGAGCAGCGGGCCGGTCATCGCGTCGTAGCCGGTGGCGTAGACGATGACGTCCACCTCGTGGTGGCCGGCCGCGGTGCGCACGCCGGTCGGGGTGATCTCCTCGATGGGGTCGCGCCGCACGTCCACGAGCGTGACGTCGGGGCGGTTGTAGGTGGCGTAGTAGCCGGTGTCGACGCAGATGCGCTTGCTGCCGATCGGGTGGTCGCGCGGGCAGAGCAGTTCGGCGGTCTCCGGGTCGCGGACGATCTCGCGGATCTTGCCGCGGACGAACTCGGCGGCGATCTCGTTGGCCGCCGGGTCGATCGCGACGTCGCCGTACGCGCCGAGGAAGGAGAAGCCGCCCTGGGCCCAGCGCGCCTCGAACTCCAGGTTGCGCTCCTCCTCGCCGGTGCCCAGCACCGGCTTGTCGTTGAAGACGCCGAGCAGGCCCACGGCCGAGGTGCGCATGTCGTGGCGCAGCGCGGCGTAGTTGGCCTTCACCCAGCGGGCGTGCTCGGGGTCGATCGGGTGGTTCCAGGCGGGCAGGCTGAAGTTGGGGGTGCGCTGGAACACCGTCACGTGCGCGGCCTGCCCGGCGATCACCGGGATCGCCTGGATGCCGGAGGAGCCGGTGCCGATCACCGCGACCCGCTTGCCGGCGAGCTCCACGCCCTCGTGCGGCCAGCGGCCGGTGTGGTGGCTCTCGCCCCGGAAGGAGTCCGCGCCGGGGAAGCCGGGCACCCGCGCGGCCGACAGGCAGCCGACCGCCGTGATGAGGAACGAGCACGCGACGCGGTCGCCGCGGTCGGTCTCCACCCGCCACACCCGGGCCGCCTCGTCCCAGGCCGCCCCGGTCACCCGGGTTTCGAACGTGATGTCGCGGCGCAGGTCGAAGCGGTCGGCGACGTGGCGGGCGTAGCGCAGGATCTCCGGCTGGGACGGGTAGCGCTCGCTCCACTCCCACTCCTGCTGGAGGTCGTCGTCGAAGGAGTAGGAGTACTGGACGCTCTCGACGTCGCAGCGGGCCCCCGGATAGCGGTTCCAGTACCAGGTGCCGCCGACGTCGTCGCCGGTCTCGTACCCGCGGGCGGTCAGGCCGAGGCCGCGCAGCCGGTGCAGCATGTACAGGCCGGAGAAGCCGGCGCCGATCACCACCGCGTCGTACCGGGCCGCCGCGCTCACGACAGGCTCCTGGTCACGGCCTCGCTCACCGTCCCCATGCCGGCCGCGCTGCCGGGCAGCACGTTGACCATCTGGAAGAAGCCGTGCATCTGGCCCTCGAAGCGTTTCAGCTCGACCGGCACCCCGGCCTGGCGCAGCCGCTCGGCGTACGCCTCGCCCTCGTCGCGCAGCACGTCGTGCTCGGCGGTCAGGACGAGCGCGGGCGGCAGCCCCGACAGGTCGGCGGCGCGCAGCGGGGAGGCGTCCGGGTCGGCGCGCGTGGCGTGGTCGGGCGCGTAGTGGTCCCAGAACCAGATCATCGAGTCGCGGTTCAGCATGAGCTGGTTGTCCGGGGCGGTGTAGGAGGCGTTGTCGAGGTCGCAGTCCGTCACCGGGTACACCAGCACCTGCAGCCGGATCGGCGGCCCGTCCTCGTCGCGGGCGCGCCGGGCCACGACCGCCGCCAGGTTGCCGCCCGCGCTGTCGCCCGCGACCACGATCGGCAGGCCGGGGAACGCAGTCGCGGCCCAGGTCAGGGCGGCGTAGGCGTCGCGGGCCGCGGTGGGGTAGCGGTGCTCGGGGGCCAGCCGGTAGTCGGCCAGGACGACCGTGCAGCCGGTGCGGGCGGCGAGCTGACGTGCCAGGGTGTCGAACTCGTCGAGGCCGCCGATCACCCAGCCGCCGCCGTGGTAGTAGACGATCACGCCGCGCGGGGTCTCGGACGGGACCAGGACGCGGGCGCCGAACGAGCCGCCGTCCTCGCCCTTGACCACGGCCTCCTCGACGCGGACCATCTCGGGCCCGGTCCCGTACAGGTCGCGGAGCGCGCTGAAAGTGAGGCGCGCCTCCTCGGGGGTCATCTCGTGCAGCGGCTTGACGCCGCTCTCGCCCATCTGCAGCAGGAACTGGGTCGTCGCTTCGTCAAGGGCCATGGACGCACCTCACCGCGCTAGCCGGGAGTGATGTGAATCACCCGTCATGCACCCTCAACGTAAGATGCGGGCCCTGGTGCGTCAACGGACGCTGTCCGTCCGTTTTCTCCCGCCCGGCCGCGCCCGGCTCACCCTGCGTGACGGCCGCGGACGTCCTCATGCGCCCGGCGGCCCGAAACTTCCGGCCCTCAAGCCGATCGTTCGGGCGGCGGCGCGGTGCTCCCGCGCACCACCAGGTCGGTGCCCAGCTCCACCCGGCTCTGCGTGAGCGGCTCGCCGCTGGCCAAGGTCAGCAGCATGCCGGTGGCCGTCGCCGCCATCTCGGTGAGCGGCTGGCGGACCGTGGTGAGCGGCGGGATCGCCCACCGCATCTGCGGCAGGTCGTCGAAGCCGATCACGCTGAGCTCGTGGGGGATGCGCAGCCCCAGGTCGTAGGCGGCCCGGTAGACGCCCATGGCCTGGGCGTCGTTGCCGGCGAAGATCGCGGTGGGCCGGTCGGGCAGCCGCAGCAGCCGGTGGCCCTCCGCCAGGCCGCCCGTCACGTGGAAGTCGCCCTCGCCCACCAGCTCCGGGTCGGCGGGGACGCCGGCCTGGTCGAGCGCCGCCCGGTAGCCGTCGAGGCGGGCCCGGCCGGACAGCGCGTACCGCGGGCCGGTGATGACGCCGATGCGCCGGTGCCCCAGCTCCAGCAGGTGGCGGGTGGCCGACAGGCCGCCGCTCCAGTTGCCCGCCCCGACCGACGGCAGCCGGTGCCCGGGGTCGCCGCTCGGGTCGAGCAGCACGAGCGGGATGTCGCGGGCGGCGAGCTGGTCGCGCTGCTCGCCGCTCAGGCCGGAGAACACCGCGATCACGCCGCTCGGGCGGCGGCCCAGCACGCCTTCGATCCAGCCGGTGCCGCCGGTGTCGCGGTGCTGCAGCTCCGACAGCACCACGGCCAGGCCGTGCTCGCGGGCCACCTGCTCGACGCCTTTGATGATCTCGATGGGGTAGTCGCCGTCGAGCGCCCGGAAGACCAGCTCGATCAGCGCGGACGGGCTGACGCGCCGCTTGCGCCGCCGGTAGCCGTGCTCGCGGATCAGGCTCTCCACCACGGCCCGGGTCTCGGGGGCGACCTCCGAGCGGCCGTTGACGACCTTGGACACGGTCGCCGCGGACACCCCGGCCAGCTCCGCGAGCCGCGCGATGGTGAGAGGGCCGGCGGGCGGCTGGGCATGGCTCATGCGGCCACCCTACTCGCCCCGCTCCGAACGATCGGCTCAGGGACCGAAAGTTGTGGTCACGCACCGTGATGAAGCCCGCGAGCGGCATTTCGGACAGCCCGGCCCCAGGTTGCTCAGAGGGGAAGTCCCGGCTCCCGCGCTGAACGGTTCACGGATCTCACCGCGGCTCGCGGGCCCGCCGCGCGCGTCCTCCGGCGCCGTCCGATCCCCCTGGGGAAGCGGTCCCGCCACGCTCCCCCGGCCCTCGCCCGCACCGGTGAAAGCGCTCGCCGGCCGCGTTACCCGGTCGGCAACTTGTCATCGGCCGCGCCGCCCTTTGTTTCCGGAAAGTTTCCGGCAATTTGTCGTCATCGGAGATCCCGATTGGCGCTGTGACCCGCGCGAACGCCAACAACTCGCCCAGCAAACCGGCAGCCGTTCACCTCTTGACACGATTCAACCGGCCCCCTAAGTTGCCGCAATATTAACGGATCTTCGAGAAAGTTTCGGTTCGTGTAGTTTCGGTCGGAAGGATGGCATGACAGGCCAGGTATCAATCGACGACACCAGTCCTGCGGCCGGTGACCGCCCGCCCTGGCGGGACCCGCGGCTGTCCCCGGCCGAGCGGGCCGCCGCGCTCGTCCCGCTGATGACGCTGGAGGAGAAGGTCGCGCAGCTCGTCGGCGTCTGGGTCGGCGCCGACGCCTCAGGGGGAGGCGTCGCCCCGCACCAGGAGGAGATGGCCGGCGTGGACTTCGCCGACGTCATCGCCCACGGGCTCGGCCAGCTCACCCGCCCGTACGGCACCGCCCCCGTGGACCCGGTCGCCGGCGCCCGCTCGCTGGCCGCCTCCCAGGAGCGCATCGTCGCCGCCGGCAGGTTCGGCATCCCGGCGCAGGTCCACGAGGAGTGCCTGACCGGCTTCGCCGCCTGGCGGGCGACCGTCTACCCGGCCCCGCTGAGCTGGGGCGCCGCGTTCGACCCCGCGCTGGTCGAGCGGATGGCCGCGCACATCGGCCGCTCGCTGCGCGCCGCCGGCGTGCACCAGGGCCTCGCCCCCGTCCTGGACGTCACCAGGGACTACCGCTGGGGCCGCACCGAGGAGACGATCGGCGAGGACCCCTACCTCGTCGGCACGATCGCCGCCGCCTACGTGCGCGGCCTGGAGAGCAGCGGCGTCGTCGCCACGCTCAAGCACTTCGCCGGCTACGCCGCCTCCCGCGGCGGGCGCAACCACGCCCCCGTCGCGATGGGCCCGCGCGAGCTGGCCGACACCGTGCTCCCGCCGTTCGAGATGGGGCTGCGCCTCGGCGGCGCCCGCTCGGTCATGAACGCCTACACCGAGCTGGACGGCCTGCCCGCCGCCGCCGACGAGCGCCTGCTCACCGGCCTGCTGCGCGAGGAGTGGGGCTTCACCGGCACGGTGGTCAGCGACTACTTCTCCGTCCGCTTCCTGGAGCGGCTGCACCAGGTGGCGGCCGGCGCCGCGGACGCCGCCCGGCTCGCGCTGAGCGCCGGCATCGACGTCGAGCTGCCCACCGTGGACGCCTTCGGCGCCCCGCTCGTCGAGGCGGTCGAGGCCGGCGAGGTGGACGAGGCGCTCATCGACCGCGCGCTGCACCGGGTGCTGGTCCAGAAGGCCGAGCTCGGTCTTCTCGACCCCGGCTGGCAAGCGCTTCCCGGAGCTCCCGAGGACGTCTGCCTGGACGACGAGACCGGCCGTGACCTGGCCCTCCGCCTCGCCCGCCAGGCCGTCGTGCTGCTCCGCAACACCGGCGGCGTGCTCCCGCTCGGGCCCGGCCGCCGCGTCGCGCTCGTCGGCCCGGTCGCCGACGACCCGATGGCGATGCTCGGCTGCTACGCCTTCCCCGCGCACGTCGGGCCGCACCCCGAGCACGGGCTCGGCGTCGAGATCCCGTCGCTGCGCGACGCCCTCGCCGCGCTCGTGCCGGACCTGGCCTACGCGCCGGGCTGCGACATCACCGGCGACGACGTCTCCGGCATCCCCGCCGCGGTCGCCGCGGCGGCCGCCGCCGACGTGTGCGTGCTGGCCGTCGGCGACCGGGCGGGCCTGTTCGGCCGCGGCACCTCGGGCGAGGGCTGCGACGCGGTGGACCTCGGACTGCCCGGCGCGCAGGCCGAGCTGGCGCGGGCGGTGCTGGCCACCGGCACGCCCGTGGTGCTCGTGCTGCTGGCCGGCCGCCCGTACGCGCTGGGCCAGGACCTCGACGCGGCCGCCGCCGTGCTGTACGGCTTCTTCCCCGGCCAGCTCGGCGGCCGCGCGCTGGCCGAGGTGCTCACCGGCGCGGTGGAGCCGTCCGGCCGGCTGCCGGTCAGCGTGCCGCGCGACGCCGGGGCGCTGCCGTCGACGTACCTGTCGCCGCCGCTCGGCCGCCGCACCGAGATCTCCTCGGTCGACCCCACCCCCGCCTACCCCTTCGGGCACGGCCTCGGCTACACCACCTTCGACTGGAGCGGGGCGGCGGGCCCCGCCGAGTGGCCGGTGGACGGCGAGGTCAGCGTCGGCGTCACCGTGCGCAACACCGGCCGGCGCCCCGGGACCGAGGTCGTCCAGCTCTACCTGCACGACCCGGTCGCCCAGGTCACCAGGCCGGTCGTGCGCCTGATCGGCTACGCCCGGGTCCCGCTGGAGCCGGGCCGGGCCGCCCGCGTGACCTTCACCGTCCCCGCCGACCTGGCCTCCTTCACCGGGCTGCGGGGCCGCAGGATCGTCGAGCCCGGCGACGTCGAGCTGCGCTTCGGCCGTTCCAGCGAGGACATCGCCGCGGCCGTCCCGCTGCGCCTGACCGGGCAGGAACGCGAGACCGGACCCGCGCGGCGGCTGCTGGCCACCGCCGAGGTGACCCCGGAGGGAGCCGGATGAGCGCCACCCTCGACACCGCCGAGCTCGCCGAGGCCGGGCCGCGCCAGGACCGGCCCCGCCGGGCCCGCCCCGGCACCTGGCGGTACGCGCTGCGCCGCGACTGGCAGCTCTACAGCCTCGCCGTGCTGCCCTTCGCCTTCTTCGTCGTCTTCCGCTACGTGCCGATGCTCGGCAACGTCATCGCCTTCCGCAGGTACGAGCCGGGCGGCAGCCTGTTCGGCGAGTCCTGGGTGGGCCTTCGCTACGTGCGGATGTTCCTCAACGACCCGTCGTTCTGGAACGTCTTCACCAACACCCTCATCCTTGGCGGGCTGACGCTGCTGTTCTGCTTCCCGCTGCCGATCGTGCTGGCGCTGCTGCTCAACGAGGTGCGCCACCGCAAGCTCAAGCGGTTCCTGCAGTCGGTGTCGTACCTGCCGCACTTCCTGTCGGTGGTGATCGTGGCCGGCCTGGTCATGCAGCTCCTCGCCATCGACGGGCCGGTCAACCAGATCGTCAAGGCCCTCGGCGGCGAGCCGGCCGCCTTCATCCAGAAGCCCGAGTGGTTCCGCACGATCTTCGTCTCGTCCGAGGTCTGGCAGACGGTCGGCTGGGGCACCATCCTCTACCTGGCCGCCCTGACCACGATCGACGACCAGCTCTACGAGGCCGCCCGGATGGACGGCGCGGGCCGGTGGCGGCAGATCTGGCACGTCACGCTGCCCGGCATCCGGCCCACCGCGATCACGCTGCTGATCCTCAACATCGGCACGTTCATGACGATCGGGTTCGAGAAGGTGCTGCTGCTGTACAACCCGCTGACGTACCCGACCGCCGACGTGATCACCACGTTCCTGTACCGGATGGGCGTGGAGTCCAGCAACCTGTCCTACGCCGCCGCGATCGGCCTGTTCGAGGCGCTGGTCGGCGTGGTGCTGATCGTCTCGGCCAACCTCATCTCCCGCCGCGCAGTAGGGACGAGCCTGTGGTGAGCACGGACCGGACCCGCGGTTACCGCGTCTTCCAGGGCATCAACGCCGTCATCCTGACCGGCGTGGTGATCGTGACGCTGTACCCGTTCGTCAACATCATCGCGCGCTCGTTCAGCGAGGAGCGCTACATCGTCGGCGGCCAGGTCAACCTGATCCCGCGCGGGTTCAACGTCGCGACGTACAAGCTCGTCGTGTCCGACCCGATGTTCTGGACGAACTACCGCAACACGGTGGTCTACACCGTCCTCGCCACGGCGATCGCGATGGTCCTGACCACCTGCTACGCGTACGTGCTGTCGAAGAAGCACCTGAGGGGCCGCACGTTCCTCATCTGGGTGGCCGTCTTCACCATGATCTTCTCCGGCGGTCTGATCCCCAACTACGTGCTGATCAACAGCCTCGGCCTGACCAACACCATCTGGTCGGTCGTGCTGCCGAACGCGATCAGCGTCTTCAACCTGCTGGTGATGAAGACGTTCTTCGAGGGCCTGCCGCGCGACCTGGAGGAGGCCGCCGCGATCGACGGCCTCAACACCTACGGCGTCCTGTGGCGGATCGTGCTGCCGCTGTCGAAGGCGGTCATCGCCACGATGATCCTGTTCTACGCGGTCTCGTTCTGGAACTCGTGGTTCACCGCGTTCCTCTACCTGAACGAGGGCGACATGTTCCCGGTGACCATCTACCTGCGCAACCTCATCGCCGGCGCGACCGGCGCGGAGGCGGCCGGCGCCGGGATCGCGGAGGCCTCGGCCGCCGCGGCCAACATCCAGGCGGTCACGATCATGCTCACCGTGCTGCCGATCCTCGCGGTCTACCCCTTCGTCCAGAGGTACTTCGTCTCCGGAGTCATGCTCGGCGCCGTCAAGGGCTGAGCCGTCCTGTCCCCCTGCAACACAAAGGATTCTCCCCCCATGCGCGACATCTCACGGCGTCAGGCGATCATCGGACTGGGCGCGTTCACGCTCGTGCTCGCCGGCTGCGGCGAGGACGAGGCCCCGAAGAAGGCCGCCGACGTGTCCGGCAACAAGGCCGCCGCGATGGCGAACTACGGCGTCAACCAGCAGTTCAAGGCGACCGAGCCGGTCTCGTTCGACGTGTTGTACAACAACCACTCGTTCTACCCCAACAAGAGCGACTGGCTGCTGTGGCAGGAGCTCACCAAGCGCACCAACGTGACGCTGAAGCCGGTCGAGGTGCCGCTCAGCGACTACGAGAAGAAGCGCGGCCTGCTCGTCGGCTCCGGCCAGGCCCCTCTCATCATCCCCAAGACCTACCACCCGCAGGAGGAGGCGTTCGTCTCCTCGGGCGCGATCCTGCCGGTCAGCGACTACTTCGACCTCATGCCGAACTTCAAGGACAAGGTCGCCAAGTGGCGCATGGAGCCGGACCTGGACACCCTGCGCCAGGCCGACGGCCGCATCTACCTGCTGCCCGGCCTGCATGAGGAGGTCTGGGTCGACTACTCCCTCGCCGTCAGGTCCGACATCCTGGAGAAGCTGAAGCTGGAGGTTCCGAAGACCTGGGACGAGCTGTACACGGTGCTGAAGGCGATGAAGGCCGAGTACCCCGACCTCTACCCGATGACCGACCGCTGGGGCGTCCCGACGCCGGGCGGCAACCTGCTCAAGCTCGTCGCCCAGGCGTACGGCACCAAGGGCGGCTGGGAGTACCAGCACGCCACGTTCGACACCGCGAGCGGCAAGTTCGTCTACACCGGCGCGATGCCGCAGTACAAGCAGATGATCGAGTACCTGGCCAAGCTGGTGAAGGAGAAGCTGCTCGACCCCGAGAGCTTCACCCAGCAGGACGAGCAGGCCAAGCAGAAGTTCAACTCCGGCAAGTCGTTCGTCATCAGCACCAACGCCCAGTCGATCATCAACGACTACCGGCCGACGCTGAGCAAGCTCGTCCCCGACGCCAAGATCGTCAAGATCCCCGTCCCCATGGGCCCTGTCGGCGACTACAAGATCGGCACCCGCCTGGAGAACGGCGTCATGATCTCCAAGAAGGCGCTGGAGAACAAGAACTTCGTCGCGATGATGCAGTTCATCGACTGGCTCTGGTACTCCGACCAGGGCGAGGAGTTCGCCAAGTGGGGCGTCGAGGGCGTCACCTACACCAAGGACTCCTCCGGCACCTACACCCTCGCCAAGGACGTCGACTTCGTCGGCCTCAACCCGGGCGCCCCCAAGCACCTGCAGAAGGACTTCGGCTTCTCCAACGGCGTGTTCGCCTACGGCGGCACCACCAAGCTGCTCAACTCCACCTTCTCCCAGGAAGAGCTGGAGTTCCAGAAGGTGATGAACGCGCGCAAGCCGTGGCCGATCGAGCCGCCGCACCCGTTCAACGAGGAGGAGCGCGAGCAGGCCACCCTCTGGGAGACGCCGCTGAAGGACTACGTCACCCAGCAGACGCTCAAGTTCATCCTCGGCGAGCGCGACCTGTCCGAGTGGGACGCCTACGTCAAGGAGCTGGAGGGCAAGAACATGACCTCCTACGTCAACCTCGTCAACACCGCCTACGAGCGCTTCAAGAAGGACCACGGCTGATCGCATGAGGACAGTGGTTCCGGACCGCGGCCAGGGACGGCTGTCGGAGGCGTGGCGCTACTGCGTCGGCACCGGCCGCTTCGACCTGGCCCTGCGGCGCGACTACCAGGAGTCGCTGGCGCTGGTCCAGCGGGAGATCGGCTTCCGGCACATCCGGGGCCACGGGCTGCTCAGCGACGGCGCCGGCGTGCACCGGCCCTACGAGCACGCCGGCGAGCGGCGGGTCCGCCACGTCTTCACCTACGTGGACCAGGTCGTCGACGCCTACCTCGACCTCGGGATCCGGCCGTTCCTGGAGCTCGGCTTCATGCCCTCCGGGCTCGCCTCCGGCGAGCAGACCGTCTTCTGGTGGCACGGCAACGTCACCCCGCCCGCCTCCCACGCGGAGTGGGCGGAGCTGGTCCGGGCCACGCTGCGGCACCTCGTCGGCCGCTACGGGCTCGACGAGGTGCGCACCTGGCCGATCGAGGTGTGGAACGAGCCCAACCTCAAGGAGTTCTGGCAGGACGCCGACGAGGCCGCCTACCACCGCCTGTACGAGGTGACCGCGCACGCCGTCAAGGAGGTCGACGCCGGGCTGCTGGTCGGCGGCCCGGCGATCTCGCCCGGCGCGGACGAGTGGCTGCCGCGCTTCGCCGACTTCGTCGCCGCCCGGGACGTGCCGTGCGACTTCGTCAGCCGCCACGCCTACAGCTCCGGCCCCGCCCAGCACGTCCCGTTCGGCGTGCACCAGACGCTGATGCCCGCCGAGGCGCTGCTGGAGCAGTTCGCCACGCCGCGCCGGCAGCTCGCGGGCGGGCCGCTGGCGGGCGCGCCGGTGCACGTCACCGAGTTCAACTCCTCCTACCGGCCGGACAACCCGGTGCACGACACGGCCTTCCACGCCGCGTACCTGGCGCCGGTGCTGGCCGGCGGGGGAGAGGTGTGCGACTCCTTCGCCTACTGGACGTTCTGCGACGTCTTCGAGGAGATCGGCGTCCCTGCCTCGATCTTCCACGGCGGCTTCGGGCTGCTGACCCACCGGCAGATCAAGAAGCCCACCTACCACCTGTACGCGTTCATGGCGCGGATGGGCGAGGAGGTGCTGGCGCGCGGCGCGGACCACCTGGTCACCCGGCACGGCGACGGCCGGGTGAGCGTCCTCGCCTGGGCGCCCGCCGACGTCACCGGCGGGGACCCGGTCACCGGGCACCAGGTCCGGCTGTCGGTGCCGGTGGGCCCGGCGGGGTCGGCGTTCCTGCTGCGCTCGTCGGTGAGCGAGGAGCACGGCAACGCCTGGGCCGCCTGGCGCGAGCTGGGCCGCCCCGCCTCGCCCGCCGCGCGCGAGCTTGACGTGCTGCGCGAGGCGGCCGAGCCGGCCCGCTCGCACCGCGCCCTGCCCGTCCGGGACGGCCGGGTGGAGCTGGACCTGCGGCTCGGCGCGCACGAGGTGACGCTGGCCGAGCTCACGCCGGTGCTGGTGGACGAGACGCCGCCGTGGTGGGACGACCGGCGGCTGCTGGGCCTGGGAGAGGAGAATCCCGCATGAGCACCCCGGCACCGGCCGCGGACCCGTCGGCGGGCGCGGGACGGGCCTTCGGCGAGGGGCCGCTGTCGCGGGCCGCCGCGCTGATCTACACCCTGCTGGCCGTCGAGGCGATGTTCCTGCTCGCCGTCGCGCCGGGGCTGGCCGCGCTGACGCTGCTCGGCGGCGACGCCGGCAACCTGCCGCTGGCGGCGCTGTGCGCGCTGCCGCTCGGCCCCGCCCTGTCGGCCGCCCTGTACGCCCTGCGCCACCGCGGCCGCGGCCTGGCCGACCTGCGCCCGGCGGCGGCGTTCTGGCGCGGCTACCGGGCCAACGCCGCCGGGGTGCTGAAGATCTGGGCGCCCTGGCTGGCCGGCATGGCCGTCATCGGGACGAACCTCGCCAACCTCGCCGTCGCGGGCGTGCCCCGCTGGTGGGCGGCGCTGCTGGTGCTGGTCGCGCTCGGCGGCCTGCTCTGGGCCGGCAACGCGCTGGTGATCACCTCGCTGTTCGCGTTCCGGGCGGTGGACGTGGCCCGGCTGGCCTCCTACCTCCTGCTGCGCCACCCGAAGGCCGCGCTGGCCAACGTGTCGCTGCTCGTGGTGGCCACGGCCGTCACGCTGGCCGGCACCGAACTGCTGACGGCGGTGCTGGCCGCGGTGTTCGCCGCCGGGTTGCTGCGGAACGCCCGCCCCCTGATCGCCGAGGTCGAGGAGCGGTTCACCGCCTGAGCCCCCGGCGGCGCCCACGACTACGGGATGCGCCGGCCGTGCGCGTCCGGCACCCCCGACTTGCGGAAGAAGTAGGCGTTGACCTGGTCGCGCCACTCCTCGGCGCAGCGCCGCTGCTCCTCCAGCAGCTCTGTGACGCGGGAGTGCAGGGCCGGGTCCACCAGACCCGTGCCGTCCAGCTTGTCCCAGTGCGCCCGCATCTCTGCCACCTCCTCCACCCCGGCGAAGTGGGTGTCGTAGATGTGCTGGATGACGGTCGCGCCGCTCCGCAGCACGTGGCCGTACGGGACGTGGTGGAAGAACAGCAGCAGCTCGTCCGGGCACCGCGCGGCCGACTCGTAGACCTCGCGCCACGGCCGCGGGTACTGGCCGGTGAACCCGGTGCCCGTGGCCCTGGTGCGGTCCACGCCCACGCCGTCGCGGTCGGCGAAGTGGTAGGTGCCCCACGGCGTGTACTCGTAGCCGTCCACGTCCGGGCCGTAGTGGTGGCCGGGGCGGACCATGAAGCCGACGCCCAGCGGGGCCGTGTACCGTTCGTAGGTGCGCCAGGAGCCGTCCATCAGGGCGTGCAGCGTGCCGCGCAGCTCCGCCGCCGTCGCCGGGAACGTCAGCCCGGCCCACTCGTCGAGGATCGCGGCCGGGTCCAGGCGCGGGTCCCAGGCCAGCCGGCCGAAGGCGTACAGGTTGGCCTGGGCCAGGGGGTGCCCGGTCCAGTACGGGTCGTCGCCCGCGTTGGACACCGCGACCAGCCCGCCGCCGCCCGCCGCGACGTCCGCGACGGTGCGCCCGCCCCCGTCCGGCCCCCAGGGCTGGAACCCCAGGATCTCGCTCCACATCGGCGCCAGGTAGCACACGTGCCGCTGCTGGCCGGTGTACTCCTGCGTCACCTGGAACTCCACCGCCAGCTTCGTGGCCGGCATGGCGGCGATCACCGGCGAGACCGGCTCGCGCGGCTGGAAGTCCATCGGGCCGTGCTTGACCTGGAGGATCACGTTGTCCGCGAACCGCCCGTCCAGCGGCGCGAAGTGGTCGCAGGCGGCCCGGGCGCGGTCGGTGGAGCGGTCGCGCCAGTCCTGGCGGTGGTTGTAGACGAAGGCCCGCCAGTGCACCACGCCGCCGTGCGGGGCCAGCGCGTCGGCCAGCGCGCCCGCGCCGTCGGCGTGGCTGCGCCCGTACGCGAACGGCCCCGGCTGCCCCTCCGAGTCGGCCTTCACCACGAACCCGCCGAAGTCCGGCACCGCCGCGTACACCCGGCCGGCCGCGGCCGCCCACCACCGGCGCACCTCCTCCCGCACCGGGTCCGCGGTGTCCAGGCCGCCGAGCACGACGGGAGAGGCGAAGCTCACCGACAGGTGCACCCGGATCCCGTACGGCCGCAGCTCGGCGGCGATGGCCGCCACCTCGCCGAGCCGGTCGGTCAGCAGGCGCGCCTCGGCGGCGTGCACGTTGACGTTGTTGATCGCGACGGCGTTGATCCCGGCGGCGGCCAGCAGCCGGGCGTAGGCGCGCACCCGGGTCAGGTCCTCGCGCAGCACGCCGTCCCGCCAGAACAGCGAGCCGCCCGCGTAGCCGCGCTCGACCTGGCCCATCACCGGGTGCACCGCGACGTTGTCCCAGTGGTCGAGCATGCGGCGGGCGGCGGCGGGCGCGTGCCGCTCGACCGGCCGGTCCGCCGCGAAGGCCGCCTCGCCCAGGCGTACCAGGTGGAACAGCCCGTACAGCAGCCCGGCGGGGGCGTCGGCCACGACCACGGTGACGCCGTCGCGGCGGGCCAGGGCGTACCCCTCGGGCCCCGTCGGCCCGGCCTCGCCCGCCACCGCCCGCACCGCCTCCGGCAGGCCGCCGCCCTCCAGGTCCGCACCGGTCAGGGCCAGCACGCAGCCGGCCGGGCCGGTCGAGGGGCCGGTCGCGGGGCCGGTCGAGGGGCCGGTCGCGGGGCCGGTCGCGGGGCCGCCGTACCGGGCCTGGGCCGCGGCCACCTCGGCGCGCACCGTGTCCACCAGGGCGCCCGCGCCGAGCACCGCCACCCGGCGCGAGCCGATCGGCCGGAACGCCTCCGGCGGCAGCCACGCCGGGTGCACGTCGGTCAGATCAGGAATGGTCACGAAGCTCCTCCGGTGGTGCCGGCCGTCACGATGATCGGTCCGAATCTACCGAAAGGGGATGAACCGCTAGCGAGCCGCCCGGGGGTGGTGCAGAGCCAGCAACGCCACGTCGTCGCCGCCGTCCGGCGGGGCCATCACGCTCATCGCCCGCTCGCACAGCTCCTCCGGGTCGGTGCACCCGCTGAGCGCGTCGCACAGCGCGCCCAGCCGGTCGGCCAGCGGGCGCCCGCGGTCCTCCACCAGGCCGTCGGTGTAGAACAGCAGGCTCGACCCCGGCGGCACGCTGAAGGTCTGGCCGGCGTAGGCGAAGGCCGCGTCCACGCCGAGCGGCAGGCCGTGGTGCACCGGCAGCAGCCGCGCCCGCCCGGACGGCGACGACAGCAGCGGCGGCAGGTGCCCGGCGTTGGCCAGCTCCAGCCGGTGCCCGGCCGGGTCGTAGACCGCGTAGCACAAGGTGGTGTACCGGCGGCGGCCGGCCGTGTCGAGGAACACGCTGAGCCGTTCCAGCAGCGGCCCGGCGGGCAGCCCCTCCAGCGTGTACGCCTGGATCGCGGTGCGCAGCCGCCCCATCAGCGCGGCGGCCGGCACGCCCCGCCCCATCACGTCGCCGATCACCAGCGCCAGCCGGCCGCCGGGCAGGGCCAGCGCGTCGTACCAGTCGCCGCCGGCGTACTGGCCGGCCGCGCCCGGCCGGTAGCGGCAGGCCAGCTCGATCCCCGGGAAGCGGGGCAGGGCGGCGGGCAGCAGTGAGCGCTGGAGCTGCACCGAGATGCGGTGCTGGCGCTCGTACTGGGCGGCGTTGTCGAGGGCGACGGCGGCGCGGTCGACCAGGTCGCGCAGGAACGCCCGCTCGGCGGGGTCGGCCGTGGCGCCCGTCGGCGCGGCCAGGGTCACCGCGCCGATCTCCCGGCCACGGTGCCGCAACCCCAGCGTCCCCACCCCGCCCGCGCCCCCGCCCGCGCCCCCGCCGGCCCGCGAGGCGGCAGGGTCGACGGGGCCGGTGAGAGTGCTGGGGGTGCTGGGAGTGGTCCGCGGGGCGGCGTCGGTGGCGTGCGGGCGGGCGGGGTGTGGAGCGCGGCGCGGGCCGCCGGCGGCAGGTCGCCGGCGACGAGCCGGGCGTGGCAGCGGGTGCGGGCCGCGGCCTGCCGCCGCTGTCGCCGTCGCCGTCGGGGTCGTCGTGGTGCAGCCACACCGCGCAGCCCGCCGCGAAGGCGGGCACGATCTCCTCGCACAGCACCCGGCTGATCTCGTCGGGGTCGAGGCCGGCGGTGAGCCGCCGGCTGGCCTCGGCCAGGGCCGCGACCCGTTCGGCCGCCCGCCGCCGCTGCCGCGCGGTCTCCAGGTGCGTACGCACCCGCGCGGTCAGCTCGGCCGCGGTGAACGGCTTGATCAGGTAGTCGTCGGCCCCGGCGTCCAGCCCCTCGATGGCGGCCTCCTGCCCGGCCCGCGCCGAGATCAGGATGACCGGCACGTGCCGGGTCGCCTCGTCCGCCCGCAACGCCCGCAGCAGCCCGAACCCGTCCAGCCCGGGCATCATCACGTCGCTCAGCACCAGCTCGGGCACGGCCTCGGCGGACGCCGCCAGCGCCTCCCGCCCGCCGGCGACGCTGCGCACCCGCCAGTGCGGCGCCAGGACGCGGTGCAGGTAGGCCCGCATGTCGGCGTTGTCGTCCACGACGAGCACCTCGGGGGCGAGGCCGGGCTCCCCGGCGGCGGCGGGCGCGGGCGGCGCCCAGCTCATGGCCTCCTGCACGTACGCGCCGGACGCCCGCCCCGCCGGAGCCGCCCCCGGGACCGCCGGGACCGCCGCCGGCTCCCGCGCCGCGCCGGCCCGCCGCGGCATCAGCACCGTGAACGTGGACCCGGCCCCCAGCGTGCTGTCCACCTCGACCGTGCCGCCGTGCAGCTGCACCAGCTCCCGCACCAGCGACAGCCCGATGCCGCTGCCCTCCTCGCTGCGCGCCCCCGTGCCGGCCACCCGGTGGAACCGGTCGAACAGGCGCGGCAGCTCGCCCGGCGGGATGCCCACGCCGGTGTCGGCCACCACCAGCCGCACGTGCTCGCCCGCGGCCTCCACCCGCACCCGGATCTCGCCGTCGAGGGTGAACTTGAAGGCGTTCGACAGCAGGTTGAGGACGATCTTCTCCCACATGTCCGGGTCGGCGTCCACCGGCCCGGGCAGCGGCCGGCAGTCGACCACCAGCCGCAGCCCGCCCCGCTCGGCCGGCACCTGGAACAGGCTCGCCAGCTCCGCGGTCAGCGCCGGCAGGTCCACCGGCTCCGGGCGCGGCGTCATGCGCCCGGCCTCGGCGCGGGAGAAGTCGAGCAGCGCGTTGACCAGCTTGAGCAGCCGCAGCGCGTTGCGGTGGATCATCTCGACCCGTTCGCGGTCGCTCCCGCGCAGCGCCTCCCGTTCGGCGAGGAGGTCCTCGGTGGGGCCGAGCAGCAGCGTCAGCGGGGTGCGGAACTCGTGGCTGATGTTGGAGAAGAACATCGTCTTGGCCCGGTCGAGCGCGGCCAGCTGCTCGGCGCGGTGCCGCTCGGCCTGCAGCGCCGTCGCGTCGGCGACGGCGGCCGAGACGTGGTCGGCGAGCAGCACGGCGAAGTCGCGGCTGGACCCGTCGACCGGCCGGCCGCTGTTGAGGCCCGCGACCAGCAGCCCCGCCGGCCGCTCGGCGCCGGGCCGCGCGATCGGCAGCACCAGCGCCCGCTCGGGCGGGTCGAAGCCCTCTCTGGCCAGCGCGGTGAGCTGCGGCGCGCCGGGGTGGGCGACCTCCACGACGCCCGTGCGGGCCGCGGCCAGCGACCACGGGCCGCCGCCGGACAGGGCGACCCTGGCCGGGCTGAGCGGGCCGCCCGGGACCAGCCCGGTCGCGCCGCTCAGCTCGGCGTGCTCGCCGTCGAGCAGGTAGAGCAGCGCGAACGGCACGTCGTACGGATTGCGCGCCAGCACCCCGGCCGCCCACGCGCACGCCGCGGCGGCCGAGGACGCGGCGGCGGTGCTGCGCTCGCCCAGCTCGCGCACGAGCGCCAGCCGGCGCGCGCCGACGACCCGCTCGGTGGTCTCGGTCACGGCGCAGAACACCCCGCCCACGCCGCCGGACTCGTCGCGGATGGGGCTGAAGGAGAAGCAGAAGTACCCCTCCTCGCGGAACCCGGCCCGCTGCAGGATGAGCAGCAGGTCGTGCGAGTAGGTGGCGTCGCCCCGGGTGAGCACGCCCTCCAGCATCGGCCCGATCGTCGGCCAGATCTCCGCCCAGCACTCGTCGGCGGGCTGCCCCAGCGACCGGGGGTGCTTGACGCCCAGCGTGGGCCGGTAGGCGTCGTTGTAGAGCGTCGCCAGGCGCGGCCCCCAGTAGATGACCATGGGGAACTCCGAGGCCAGGCAGATGCTGAGCGAGCTGCGCAGGCTCTGCGGCCAGCCGTCCATCGGGCCCAGCGGGGTCGCCGCCCAGTCGCGGGCGCGCATGAGGCGGCCCATGGAGCCGCCGGCCGCCAGCACCGCGTCCAGACCCGTGCTCGCTTGGATGTCCACGCAAGAACCCCCTGGGCGGCGAGACGGACAGCACCCATTGTGCCCGTCGCCGGGGCCGTGCGGACTGTCCTGACCGAGGTATTGCTCCCTCGCGGCCACCCCGGTAGACAGTAATCTGCCTACGACGGCGAGGGCAACGGGCGGGAGGGCACAATGATCGATCTGCGGTTGTCCGCCCGCCGGCACGCGGGCGTCGAGGTGGTCGAGGTCGGCGGCGAGCTCGACGCGGTGACCAAGGCGCAGCTCGACCGGTTCCTCACCGCCTACTTCAACGGGCCCGACGAGCGGGTCGTCCTCGACCTGTCCGGCGTCACGTTCATGGACTCAGGCTCGCTGGGCCTGATCGTCGACCACTACAAGCGCGCCGACGCCGCGGGCGGCCGGCTGGCCCTGGCCGGCGTCTCGCCGTCGCGCATGCAGGTGTTGTGGCTGACCGGCCTGGCCGACTGGCTGCCCCTGTACGCCGACGTCGACGCCGCGCTGCTGGCGCTGGCCCGGCCGCCGGGCTCGGCCGCCGGGCTCGGCTGAGCCCGCGTGCGGGTCACCGTCGTCGGCGGCGCCGGGTTCCTCGGCGGCGAGCTGGTCCGGCAGGCCGTCGCGGCCGGGCACACGGTCACCGCCACCTGCTTCGGCCGTCCCGGGCGGGCGGCGGGGGCCGGCTGGCGGCCGCTCGACGTCCGCGACCGGGCCGCGGTGACGGCCCTGATCGGCGAGCTGCGGCCGGACGTCGTCGTCAACGCCGCCTACCGGCAGGACGACTGGCGGACGACGGCCGACGGCGCCGCCCACGTCGCCGTCGCGGCGGCGGCGTCGGGGGCGCGGCTGGTGCACGTGTCGAGCGACGCGGTCTTCTCCGGGCGGGCGGCCCGCTACGCAGAGGACGCCGTCCCCGACCCGGTCACCCCGTACGGGGCGGCCAAGGCGGCGGCCGAGGTGGCGGTGCGCGCGCTCGTGCCCGCGGCGGTGGTCGCGCGCACGTCCCTGATCGTCGGCGACGGCGGCTCGCCGCACGAGGCCCTGGTGCACGCGCTGGCCGCGGACCGGCGGCGGGGCGTGTTGTTCACCGACGACGTCCGCTGCCCGGTGCACGTCGCCGACCTGGCCGCGGCCCTGCTGGAGCTGGCCGCGCCCGGCCGGTCCGGCGTGCACCACGTCGCCGGGGCGGACGCGCTGAGCCGCTACGAGCTGGGCCGCCTCATCGCCCGCCGCGACGGCCTGGACCCGGCCCGCCTGCCCGCCGGCCGCCGCGCGGACTCCGGCGTGCCCGGCCCGGCCGAGCTGCGGCTGGACTGCGCGGCCACCCAGCGGCGGCTGCGCACCCGGCTGCGCGGCGCGCGCGAGTTCGCCGGCGGCGGCCTCACACCAGGCCCACGGTGAACCCCTCGTCCTTGACGCCCAGGTAGGCCGCGGGACGCAAGCGCCGCATCCCCTCCTCGATCAGCGGGACGTAGGCGGGCCGGGAGCCGAGCGGCAGCCGGTAGCCGTTCCTGACCGTGTGGAACTCCCACAGGTGCTCCATCTCCGGATGCCGGGCGCGGAAGCCCGGGTCGGCGGGGAACAGGTCGAGCCGGACCATGGTGCGGCGCACGAGGTGGTCGGCGAGCGTGACGGCCCGCTGCCGGGTGCGGGACAGGCCCACCCCGGACAGCTCGGCCCAGCCCACGGCCCACGGGCGGCCCCGCGGGTCGTCCCAGCGCACCCCGTGGGCGTCGAGGATCAGCCGGCGCGGCCGGGCCGTCCGCCGCCAGGTCAGGACCGGCAGCAGGCCGATGGCGAGGAAGCCGAGCCCGAGGACGGCGGCGGCGACCGTGACGCCCCCGCCGCCCGTCACCTGCCCGGCCGCCACCGAGACCAGCGTGACCAGCCCGAGCGCGGCCGCCACCGCGCCGCCGGCGATCAGCCGCACCTTGGTGTCGCCGCCGACGTCGATCACGACAGGGGGAGGAGGCGGTGGGTAGGGGCCGTACGTCATGGAAGGCGACGTTAGCCGCGGCTCGCGGCGGTTCCCAGACGTTTCGCCATATTGCGAAGCGTGTCAGCCGGTGGTGAGGGCGTTGACCACCAGGGTCTCCTCGCCCGCCGGGCCGCCCAGCCGGATCGACACCTCCCACGTGCCCGCCATCGGGAACAGCTCGCCCTCGGCGGCGAAGCGGCCGGGGCCGGTGCGGCGGGCGGGCAGCTCGGGCGTGGCGTGGCCCATGCCGGTCATCACGGTCGAGACCGCCGCCGTGTCCGCCTCGCCCGAGGTCACCTCGACCTCGACCGTGACGCGGCCGGTCGTGGGCCGGTCGATGACGACGGTGGCGGCGTACCGGGCGCCGGCCACCGACGCCCGCAGCGGCTCGGCGGTCATGCCGCGGCCCACGACGAACACCACCGCCGCGGCGGCGACCAGCGCGAGGGCGATCAGGGCGCGCTTCACCGCAGGCTCTCCGGCGCGGCGACCTCCACCGTGAACGGCACGGTCAAGATGCGGTCGGCGAGCGCGTACTGGGCCCAGGCGAGGTAGCGGCCGGGCGCGGGGAAGCTGAAGGTGAAACGCAGCCGGCCGCCGGCGGAGCCCAGCTCGTGCACGTGGCCGAGGAAGCCGCCGTCGCCGTCGCGGACGATCAGGTGGCCGGTCATGCCGAGCCAGGGCCGCACGGGGCCGGTGGCGTCCAGCTCGATCGTGGCGGGGCGGCCGGCGACGGGGACGGCGGGCCGCAGCACCGGCGTCCCCCGCGCGCCGTCCGGCAGCGTGCCCGCTTCGTCCTCGGGGCGGCCGGCCGTGGCGTCCTCGGGGCGCTTGCCCGTGGCGTCCTCGGGGCGTTCGGCCGCGGCGCCGCCGACGTCGAAGGCCGCCGCCAGGAGCTGCCCGCCGGAGTCCTCGCGTTCCAGCTCGGTGTGCGTCAGGTATCGGCCGGGCCGGTCGGCGCGCAGGCGGACCTCCAGCCGCCCCGGCGCGGTGCGCAGCGGGTGCACGTGGCGGAAGTAGCTTCCGTCCTGGCTGGTGACGATCAGGTGGGCGAGCGCCTCGTGGTGCGCGGTCAGGTCGTCCACGGGCCGCCCGGTCGAGCCGTCCACGAGATCGACGCGCAACGTGAACTCCTCTCCGGCGGCCGGCCGCGCCGGCACCGTCTCCACGCGTTCCTGCACGTACGGCCGCCCCCCGCCGGCCGGCCCGGTCACCGCGGGCGCGGCCCCGTCGGGCGGCCCCGCGGGCACCAACGGCTCGAACACGATCACCATGACCGCCACCGTCACCCCGGCCGCAGCCCCGGCCGCGAGCGCCATCGCCCGGCCCGGCCGCGCCGTCGCCCCGGTGAGCAGCCCGCCGACCAGCAGCACACCGGCCGCGAAGAACCCGCCGTAGATCAGCAGCTCCGCCCCGGACCCCCGCTCCACCAGCACCCGGAACGGCACGGCGGAGCTCTCGCCGCCCGCGCGCAGCGTGAGCACGTGCGGGCCGGTCCGCTCCACCCGCAGCTCGGCGTAGCGGGGGTCGGGGGCGGCGACGGCCTGCCCGGTCACGGCGCGCCCGTCCTCGGCCGAGCGCACCTCCAGCGCGACCGGCAGGCCGGTGACCGGCTGGTAGGCGATGATCCCGATCCGCAGCGGCCCCGGCACCCGCGACGTGCTCTTGACCACGACCGTCAGCTCCGTCCCCGCGATCGTCTGGGCGATGCGCAGGTCGGCCCCGGCCGAGACGGTGTGCGCCGCGGCCGGGGCGGCGGCCGCCAGCACCAGGACGGCGGCGAGCGCGAGCAGCCCGGCGAGCCTCATGCCTTCCCGGGAACGGCGTCGTCCGCGGGCTCGATCGCGTTGGGCAGGAACAGCGCGCCGAGCAGCAGCCCGATCAGCCCGGCCACGATCGGCGCGCCGGTCCACAGCTCCGGCACCGACGGCAGGCCGCCGCCCGCCACCGAGGACACCCCGACGTACAGGGACCAGGTGACCAGCCCGGACAGCGCGGCGAACGTCCAGTAGGCCGGGCGCCGCGCCGCCGACGGCCGCAGCCACCGGATGAGCAGGTCGGCCGCGAGCCCGCCGGCCACGATCGCGGCCAGGACCGGGACGTTGCGGAAGGCGGTCTGGGCGCCCGGCATCAGCACCGCGACCGCGTACATGATCGTGACGCTGCCGAACGGCAGCTCCCAGCGGCGCAGGAGCAGCAGCACGGGGGCGAGCAGGATGACGTTGCTGATGACCATGGCGGTCGCCAGCCGCTCGGCGCCGCCTTGGGTGACGTCGGAGAGCGCCTCGACGATGCGCACGGCCCGCCACTGCAGGGCGTCGCCGTAGGACAGGAACAGCGACACGAGCGTGGTGGCGAACGACAGCCCGATCAGCGCCGGCAGCAGCCGCCGCAGCGCCGGCCGGCGGCCGACGTCGGGGGCGTTCCAGGCCGAGCGCAGCGGCGTGGTGATGATGAGGAGCATCGTCGTGATCAGCCCCAGATGGGACGGGCTGAACAGGATGTCCACGGTCGTCTCGATGCCGAGAAAGGTGTGCCACATCATGTCGGCGAAGCCGAAGGCGGCGAAGGCCGGAATCGCGACCAGCCCCGCCAGATATCCGCGGGGCACCGCCGCCACGCCCTGCCGGCCGGCGCGGACGTTGCGCCACGCCTGCCAGATCATCCATCCCGAGACGGCGGCGAATCCGGAATAGAAAACCGCGTGCCAGGGGGTGAAGAAGGTCTCCAGCTGACCTCCGAGATTGGTGTGCGCCCAGGCGTCGATCATCAGGCCGACGCCGAACCACACGCCGAGCAGCGCGGTGACGAGGTCCCTGCGGGGTGTCACCCAGTCGCGGGGCTCACCTGTGTCCACGAGCAGACGTCGTAAGCCGGCATTCGCCAGAGCCATCGCGTCCTCCCTTCTCTGCGTTCGATCTTCGCAGACGCGACGGAAAAGCGGGCATGTCGGATTTGCGGGGAGCGTAACGTCACGTAATGCCTTTATCGCGGTCGGTCGAATGGCGCGGTCCTTCTTTTCGTGAAATGGCGGAACGTCCATTTTCGGATGCCATGAGTTGTGACCGACGTCACTCGTCCCGTCCGGTCGACACAACTGTTGGCCTACACTCGTGGGCATGGCTTTCACCGAGCGGTCGGCCGCGACCCGCGCCTCCATCCTCGCCGCCGCGAGGAAACTCCTCATCGACCGCGGCTACGAGGGCATGACCATCCGGGCGGTCGCCGCGCAGGTCGGCGTCGACCCGTCCATGGTCATGCGCTACTACGGCAGCAAGGCGGGGCTGTTCGACGCCGCCGTGGACGTGGACCTGCGGCTGGGGGAGATGTCCCGGCCGGCGTCCGGGCGGGTCGGCGAGGCGCTGGTGCGCCACTTCCTGGACCGCTGGGAGGGCGGGCTCGCCGACGACGTGCTCATCCTGCTGCTGCGCTCGGCCTCCACCAACCCGATGGCCGCCGAGCGCATGCGGCAGGTCTTCGAACGGCAGATCGTGACGTTCGTGCGGACGGCCACGGGCGCGGAGGACGCGGCCTATCGGGCGGGGCTGGTCAGCACCCAGCTCCTCGGCCTGGCGCTGACCCGCTACGTGCTGGAGCTGCCGCCGGTGGCCCAGGCCGACGCCGGGACGCTGGTGCGCGACCTCGGCCGGGCGATCCAGCAGTACATATCCTGATCTACATTGTAAAGGCGCCGGGCTGGTGAGGCGACGGTGAGCGGCCGGTAAGCCCGCTCCGCCACCGTTGACCCGTCGCCGCTGCCGGAGCGGGCAGCGGCCGTCCGACGCGAAGGAGCGGGAAGATGGGGATGCTGGCCGGGAAGACGGCGCTGGTGACGGGCGCGTCGCGGGGGATCGGCCGGGCGGTCGCGCTGCGGCTGGCCGCCGAGGGCGCGCTGGTGGCCGTCCACTACGGCGCCGACGCCGAGGCGGCGGGGGAGACCGTGGCGCGGATCGAGGGCGCGGGCGGCCACGCCTTCGCCGTGCGGGCCCGCTTCGGCGGCGCGGACGCGCTGGACCGGCTGTTCGCGGGCCTGACCGCCGGGCTCGCCGGGCGTGGCCTGGACGTGCTGGTCAACAACGCCGGCATCCCGTCCACGACGCCGGTCGGCCAGGTGACGCCGCAGGAGCTGGAACGGGTGCTGGCGGTCAACGTGGCCGCGCCGTTCTTCGTCGTCCAGCGGGCGCTGCCGCTGCTGAACGACGGCGGGCGCATCGTCAACATGGGCTCCACGGCCAGCCGCTTCGCCGTCACCACCCAGCTCGCGTACACGATCAGCAAGGCCGCGCTGGAGGCCATGGCCCCCACGCTGGCCAACGAGCTGGGCCGGCGCGGCATCACGGTCAACACGGTCGCGCCCGGCGCGGTCCGCACCGACATGACGGCCGGCTACACCTCCGTCCCGGAGTTCGTGGCGCAGCTGGAGGCGATGACCGCGCTCGGGCGGCTGGGGGAGCCCGAGGACGTGGCCGACGTCGTCGCCTTCCTCGCCGGCCCGCAGGGCCGCTGGGTGACCGGGCAGACCATCGACGTCTCCGGCGGCACCTGGCTGGGGCCGCTCATGCCCGCCTGACCCGGCCCGCCGCGGGCCGCGTGCCGGTGGATAATCACCCGCATGCGGTTCGGAATCCTCGGCGAGACGCGGGCGTGGCGCGACGACGGCACCGAGGTCCCGCTCGGCGGGCCGGGCCGGCGAGCGGTGCTGGCGCTGCTGCTCCTGCGTCCGGGCGAGGCGGTGCCGGCCGACCGGCTGGCCGGCGAGAGCGGCCCCGGCGGGGCGGGGCACGCGCTGCACTCCCAGGTCTCGCGGCTGCGCGCCGCCCTCGGCCCGGCGGCGGCCGTCGAGCGGACCGGCGCGGGGTACCGGCTCGTGGTGCCGCCCGAGCACGTGGACGCCGTCCGCTTCGAACGGCTGGCCGCCGACGGCCGCGCGGCCCTGCGCGACGGCGACGCCGGCCAGGGAGGGGTGCGGCTGCTGCGCGAGGCGCTGGCCCTGTGGCGGGGGCCCGCGCTGCCGGAGCTGCCCGACAGCGAGAGCGCCGGGCCGCCGCCGCCCGGCTGGAGGAGCTGCGGCTGGCCGCGCTGGAGGACCGCATCGAGGAGCTGGCCGGCTGGGCGAGCACCGCCGCGGCCGTGGCCGAGCTGCGCGAGCTGGCCGCCCGGCACCCGCTGCGGGAACGGCCGGCCGCGCTGCTGATGCGGGCGCTGCACGCGGGGGGCGGGGCGGCCGAGGCGCTGGTGGTGTTCGAGGAGACCCGGCGGCGGCTGGCCGACGAGCTGGGCGCCGACCCCTCGGCCGAGCTGGCGGCCCTGCACCGCGAACTGCTCAGCGCCGGCCCGTCGCCGGCGCCCGCCAGGCCGCCCGCGCAGCTCACGTCGTTCGTCGGCCGGGACCGGGAGGTGGCCGAGGTCGCGGCGCTGCTGCGGGTGGCGCGGCTGGTCACGCTCACGGGGCCGGGCGGCGTCGGCAAGACCCGCCTCTCGATCGAGCTCGCCGGGACCGCCACCGGGACCGCCCGGGTGTCCGCCGCCGGCGCGGGTGAGGCGCGCGGTGAGGTGTGCTTCGCGGAGCTGGCCCCGCTGCGCGACGGCGCGGGCCTGCCGCAGGCGCTGCTGTCCGCGCTCGGCCTGCGCGGGAACGGCCTCCAGCTCGGCGGCCCGCCCGCCCCCGCCCAGCCGGGCGACGGCCCGCCCGGCGGGCAGGCCGCGCTGGAGCGGCTGGTCGCGGCCCTGTCGGACCGGGCGCTGCTGCTCGTCCTGGACAACTGCGAGCACGTCATCGACGCCGCCGCGGCCGTCGCGTCCCGGCTGCTCGCGGCCTGCCCCCGGCTGCGCATCCTCGCCACCAGCCGCGAACCGCTCGCCGTCATCGGCGAGCACACCTGGCAGGTGCGCCCGCTCGACGGCCCGTCGGCGGCCCGCCTGTTCGCCGACCGGGCGGCCGCCGCGCGGCGCGGCTTCGCCGCCGACCCCGCCCTCGTACGGCGGATCTGCGCGGCCCTCGACGACCTGCCGCTGGCGATCGAGCTGGCGGCGGCCCGGCTGCGCACCCTCGACGTGCACGACCTGGCCGCCCGCCTGGACGACCTGCTCGGCGTCGCCTCCCGGGGCGCCCGCACCGCCGACGAGCGGCACCGCACGCTCCGCTCGGTCGTGGCGTGGAGCTGGGAGCTGCTGCCGGCCGGCGAGCAGCGGGCCGCGCGCCGCTTCGCCGTCTTCGCGGGCGGCGCGAGCATCCCGGCCGCGCGGGAGGTGTGCGGGACCGACGGCGAGACCCTTGAGTCGCTGGCCGACAAGTCCCTGCTGGAGCTCACGGGCGACGGCCGCCTGCGCATGCTGGAGACCGTCCGCGCCTACGCCGCCGAACGGCTGGAGGAGGCGGGGGAGGGCGAGGCCACCCGGCACGCCCACGCCCGGCACGTCCTGGGCCTGCTGCGGCGTGCCGAGCCGCACCTGCGCCGCGCCGCGCAGCTCGACTGGCTGCCGCTCGTGGCCGCCGAGCACGGCAACCTGCTGGCGGCCCTGCGGTGGGCGGCCGGGGCGGGGGAGCGGGAGACGGGCATGCGGCTGGCCGGGGCGGCGGCGACGTACCTGTGGATCCGGGCGCGTCCGCGTCGGTGGCGCCTCTCGCGGCCGGCCTGCTCGCGGCCGGCCCGCCCGTGCTGGCGGACCCGGACCTCGGTGAGGAGTACGCGGCCTGCGTGCTGCTGGCCGCGTCCGCGCCCGGCGGGCGGGCGGTGTGGCGGCGGCACGCGGCGGCGGCGGGGGAGGCGCTGGCCGCGGCGTGGCCGGGCGACCGGGCGGGCCGCTACCCGGCGGCGCTGCTGCTGTGGATGATGCGCAACGCCGGCGAGCACGATCCGGGGGACTCCTACGCGGTCGTCGCGGCGCAGCGCGACTGCCCGGATGCGTGGGCGCGGGCCGTCGCCCGTTACGTGACGGGGTTCGGCGCGCTGGGGACGGGCGCCGCGGCGGCAGCCGAACGGGACCTCCGGGAGGCCGCCGCGGGTTTCCGCGCGCTCGGCGACCGCTGGGGGACCTCGCTGACGCTGGACGTCCTCGCGGGGCTCGCAGCCGGACGCGGCGACCACGCCGAGGCGATCGACCTCACCGACCAGGCCCTGACCCTCACCGACGAGCTGGGCGCCCTGGAGGACCACGCGGACCTCCTCGTCAACCGCGCCGACCTCCTCCTCACCCGCCCCGCCCCGCCGGCCGGCGGCTCCACCGACCGGACGCGGGCCGATAACGCCCCGGCCGACAACGCGAGGGCCGATCACGCCCTGGCCGACCGCGCCAGGGCCGATCACGCCAGGGCCGACTACGTCAGGGCCGCCGACCTGGCGCGCCGCGCCGGCAGCTCGGCCGTCCTGGCCGCCGCCCTGCGCGGCCTCGCCGACCTGGCCCTGCGCGACGGCGACCCGGCCGAGGCCGAGCGCCTTTACACCGACGCGCTCGACCGCAACGACCCGCACTGGGTGAGGAGTCTCGGCACCCAGGTGCGCGTCCTGGCCGGGCTCGCCCGCCTGGCCGCCGCGCGCGGTGACCACGCCGCCGCCCGGGCCCGCCGCCGCGAGGCCGCCGCCGTCGTCGCCACGATGGGCCCCTCCGTCCCGGACGCCCTGCGCCTGTTCGGCCTCCCCGCCGAGGTCCTCGCGGCCGTCAGCCCCGATCGGCGAGCCCGATCAGAGCACCCGCTCGCCGAGCCCCGACCAGCGGACCCCGCGATCGGCCGGTGATCACCCTCCACCGTTCTGGAAGAAGCGCCACGTCGTGGCCAGGCAGCGGCAGACCTCACGCCGCGCGACCGGGAACCCCCTCGCCGGGTGCTGAAACTTTCAGCGGAAACCCCCAGGTCGCTCGTCCCCGCGTCGGCGGGCGAGTTGACGCCCGTCCCGGGGCGTGCGATCAAAGCCTGCACGGACTCCGGAGCCGCGCGCCCAGGCCCTGTTAGCGCTATCACAAGGGGAGAAGCCGTATGAGTCGCCTGGCCATCCTGCCCCTCCTGCTGCTCACCACGTTCCTCCTGCCGCTGCGCGGGGCCGCCGCCGACACCGACGTGGCCCGCTCGGCCACGGCGTCGGCGTCCTACACCTCGCCGTGGGAGAGCGTCGCGGCGATCAACGACGGCATCGACCCGCCGTCCTCCAACGACACCGTCAACCGCCGCTGGGGCACCTGGCCGCGGACCGGCACGCAGTGGGCCGAGCTGACCTGGCCGGCCGCCCAGACGCTGCGCTCCGCCGAGGTGTACTTCTTCGACGACGGCGGCGGCGTCCGCGTCCCGGCCTCATGGAAGCTCCAGTACTGGACCGGCAGCGCCTACGCCGACGTCCCCGCCTCCTACCCGCTGGCCGTCAACGCCTACAACACCGCCGCGTTCGCGCAGGTCAGCACCACGCGGCTGCGGGTCGTGCTGCAGAGTGGCCAGGGCTCGGCCGGCCTGCTGGAGGTGCGCGCGTTCGCGCCGGACCCCGGCGGCGGCGGCGGCACCAGCGCCTGGAACCCGCCGGCCGGCCTCGTCACCCCGCTCGGCGAGGTGTGGCGGCACGTCGAGTCGACGTACAACAACCTGTACGGCTTCCGCAACTACGGCTGGGACCAGATCATGGCCAACCGCGGCTCGATCAACTACTGCGTCCGCTGGGACTCCAGCGCCACGGTCACGGCCGCCCAGCGCGACCAGATCCACGCCGCGCTGGCCCGCCAGTTCAAGAAGTGGATGGACGTCATGGCCGGCCACAACGGCTGGCCGTACGCGAACGTGCCGCTCAAGGTGGTCGGCTGGGCCGTGCGCGACCGCGCCCAGCTCCAGTGGAGCGACACCACCGTGGACGTCTACGTCGGCGACCTCCGCGAGAACGCGCCCCAGTGCGCCGAGCCGTGCGGCCGCTTCTTCAACCAGAGCGGCACCTACCCCAGCTGCCCGGGCGGCGCGTCCCGCCACTACGACATGTCGTTGTGGCTGACCGCCGGGTTCTCCGGGGGCGCGGGCGGCGACTGGGGGCAGCGGGTCGGCAGCGAGTACTACCTGTCCAACCTCACCACCGGCAACATGCACATCCTGCTGCACGAGATCGGCCACTCGTTCGGGCTGGACGACTTCTACGACTGGACGCCGACCGGGGTGTGCTGCTTCCTGATGAAGGCCGGCAGCGCCACCTCGATCACCGACTTCGACGCGTGGATGTTCCGCGACTGGTGGCGGCACCTGAAGAGCCGCTACGGCCTGTGAGCGGCGTCAGGCCCGCTTGAGCGCCGACAGCCCCCACAGCTCGGCGATGCGCCCGTCGCGCACCCGGAAGATCTCCAGCATGGTGGGCGGGTGCTCGCCGGGCACGCCGTGGACGCTGGTGCGCACGGCGGCCCGGTCGTCCTCGACTAGCATGTCCTCCACCACGACGCGCGCCTCGGGGTAGGTCTCGTGGAAGCGCCGCCAGGACCGCTCGACGGCGTCCGGGCCGGTCGTGCCCAGGGGGTGGCTGCGGAAGTCGGCGGTGAAGATGTCCCTGGCGGCCTCGTGGTCGCGGGCGTTGAACGCGGCGTACATGCGCCGGGCCAGCGCCCGCACGTCCTGTGTCATGGTTCCTCCTGTGATGTCATGTTCGCGCGCAGCCGCCGCAGCACGTCCAGCACCAGCTCGCGCTCGCGCTCGGTGACGCCGTCGAGCAGCCGCTCCTGGTACGCCTGGTGGGCGCGCTCCAGCTCGGCCGCGGCGCGTTCGCCCTCGGCGGTCAGCGCGGCGAGGGTGTAGCGGTTGTCGGCGGGGTCGAGGCGGCGGCCGGCCAGGCCCTCCGCCTCGAACTCCTTGACCAGCCGGGTCACCGTCGCCCCGTCGAGGCCGAGCGCCCGGCGCAGGTCGCTGTGGCTGGTCTCGCCGTCGCGCCGCAGCCGGACGAGGAGCTGCACCCGCTGCGGGCTCAGGCCCACGTGCCGGGGGAACGCCTGCCGCAGCTCGGCGCAGACGCCCCCCAGCTCGCGGAAGAACCTGTCCTCGTCCGTCTCGTCGCTCACTCACTCTTTATATCGGCAACTCTTGACCACTTCAAGAGATGACGATGGGCGTGCGCATTCCCGTCCTGGCCGACTCCAGCGCCGCCGTCACCATGGCCAGGCTGCGGATGTTGTCGTGACACTCGCCCTGCGGCGCCCGCCCCGTGCGCAGCCCCGCCACGAACTCCGCCAGCCCCTCGGCGAGCCCGGTGTAGCGGCGGGGCCGCTCCGGATGCGGGTCGGCCTCGCGCTTGTGCGCCCGCACCACCTCGCCCTTGGCCGGCTCGGCGACCGGGTCGCCCTCGCCGTCCCAGCGGGTGGTGCCGCGCGTGCCGGCCACCCGCCACGAGCCCGTCCACGACGTCGGCAGGCCGGGCGCCGACCAGCTCCCGGTGAAGGTGTAGCGCAGCCCGCCGGTCATCTCGAAGATCGCCGTGGCCGAGCACGCACCCGGGTACCAGGTCCACGGCGGCCGGAACGACTCGCAGTACACCGACACCGGGTCGGCCCCCGACACCGCCCGCGCGGCGTCGAACAGGTGGATCGCCATGTCCTGCAGCAGCGGGTGCTCCAGCGTCGCCAGGAACGCCGCCCCCCGGTACGGCATGAAGAACTCCGACGTCATCAGCCCGAGCGGCCCCAGCTCGCCGGCCGTGCGCCGGAAGGCGGCCAGGCCGCGCATGTGCCGGCGGTTCTGGCTGACCATGAACAGCCGCCGCGACTCCTCCGACGCCCGCACCATCGCGCGCGCCTCCTCCAGCGTGACCGCCATCGGCTTCTCGCTCAGCACCGCCACCCCGCGGCGCAGCGCCGTCACCGTCACCTCGTGGTGGGCCTGCGGCACCGTGCAGTTGACGATGAAGTCGGGCTCCTCGCCGTCCAGCAGCGCGGTCAGGGACGCGCCGGTGGGCAGGTCGTGCAGCCCCAGCCCGCGAGCGGCGGCCCGCGCCCGCGCCGGCTCCACGTCGACCCAGCCGGCCAGCTCGACCTCGGGGTGGGCGAGCAGCTCAGGAGCCCACTGCCCGCCGATGAACCCGGCGCCGACCACGACCGCCCGCAGCGGCCGGTCCTCCTCCACTGTCGCGAACGTCATCGTGTCCCCCTCACCAGGTGATCGGGGCGTGGGCGTTCTGCAGGGGCTCGCCCGGCCGGTCCTGCGGGGCGGCCCACAGCACCGCGTTGGCCAGCACCCGCCGCACGCCCGGGTGGTGGTAGACCGGGTACTCCTGGTCGCCGGGGCTGAAGTAGAAGACCCGGCCCAGGCCGCGCCGGTAGCAGCAGCCGCTGCGGAACACCTCGCCCCCGGCGAAGCCGCTGATGAAGACCAGCTCGTCGGGCTCGGGGACGCCGAACGGCTCGCCGTAGGTCTCCTGCGCCTCGATCACCAGCGGGCGGGGGACGCCGCGGGCGATCGGATGGCCGGGGGCGACCGTCCACACCAGCTCGCGGTCGCCGTCGTCGCGCCAGTTCAGGGTGCACGTGGTGCCCATCAGCGCGCGGAAGATCTTGCTGTAGTGGCCGGAGTGCAGCACGATCAGGCCCATGCCGCCGAGCACGCGGCGGCGTACGCGCTCGACGACCTTGTCGTCCACCTCCTCGTGCGCCATGTGCCCCCACCAGGTGAGCACGTCGGTCGCGGCGAGGGCCTCGTCGCTCAGCCCGTGCTCGGGCTCCTCCAGGACGGCGGTGCGCACCCGCACCCGCTCGCCCAGCTCCTCGCGCAGCCCGGCGGCGATGGCGCCGTGGATGCCGTCGGGGTAGCGGCGGCGCACCTCCTCCTCGCGCGGCTCGTGGTAGTTCTCGCTCCATACGGTGACGCCGAGTGGCGTGGTGCGGGGGACGTCGTCGAGGGGGGTGTCCCGTGGGGTGTCGTGCTGGCCGTTGACCGCCATCCGTTTCCTTCCGGTCGTACCTCGTCGCCCCCTTTCCTGCCCCGCCGCCCCCGCGGGAGAACGACCCGACTTCTGATCTACAACGTAAAGGCGGCGGAATGTCGACCCGCCTTCCAGATAGGTCGTAAGCAGAGCTAATATCTCGCCCATGGACAGAGCGGATCTGCCGGACGCCTTCGTCGGCGTCCTCACCGGCGTGCACCGGCTCGTCCGGCGCCGGCTGCGCCAGGAGCTGCCCGGCCCGCGGCTGCGCGGCGCGCAGGTCGAGCTGCTGCGCCTGGTCTCGGCGAACCCGGGCATCAGCGTCTCGGCCGCGGCCAGGGAGCTGTACCTGGCGGGCAACTCGGTCTCGACGCTGGTCAACCAGCTCACCTCGGCCGGGCTGCTGCGCCGCGAGGCCCGCCAGGACGACCGGCGTTCGGCCAGCCTGCGTACCACGTCCGAGGCGGAGGCGCGCCTGCGCGCCTGGCAGGAGCGGCGCGTCGCGCTGGTGCGCGAGCAGCTGGAACGGCTTCCCGAACAGGACAGGGCCGCGCTCGCCGCGGCCCTCCCGGCCCTGCGCAGGCTGGCCGACGGCCTGCAGGAGGAGGTGACGGCACCATGACGGACGCCCCTGCCGACGCCCCGCGCGAGCCCGCGACGGACACGGACGCCCCTGCCGACGCTCTGCACGGACCCGCGGCGGACACGGACGCCCCGCGCGAGCCCGCGACGGCCGTGGACGCGGTGACCTGCTCCGGCCTGCGCTACTGCTTCGGCGGCACCCGCGCCGTGGACGGGCTCGACCTGACGGTCGGCGCCGGCGAGGTGTTCGGCCTGCTCGGCCCCAACGGCGCGGGCAAGACCACCGCGATCCGCTGCGTGACCACGCTGCTGCCGGTCCCGCGCGGCATGGTGCGCGTCTTCGGGCACGACGCCGCCGGCGAGCGCATGGCCGTGCGCCGCCTGCTCGGGTACGTCCCCCAGCAGCTCTCGGCCGACGCCGGCCTGACCGGCCGCGAGAACGTCGCCCTGTTCGCCCGCGTCTTCGACGTCCCCAGGCGCGAGCGGGCCGCCCGCGTCGGCCAGGCACTGGAGGCGGTCGGCCTCGCCGACGCCGCCGACCGCATGGCCGGCACCTACTCCGGCGGCATGGTGCGCCGCCTGGAGCTGGCCCAGGCGCTGGTCAGCGCGCCGCGCCTGCTCATCCTGGACGAGCCCACGATCGGGCTCGACCCCATCGCCCGCACCGGCGTGTGGGAGCACATCCTGGCGGTGCGCGCCGCCGGCGGCATGACCGTCCTGGTCACCACGCACTACATGGACGAGGCCGCCCAGTACTGCGACCGGGTGGCGCTCATGCACAAGGGCCGGGTGCGGGCGCTCGGCACGCCCGCCCGGCTCACCGACGACCTGCGCGCCCGCCGCGGCGACGGCTCGTCCCCGACGCTGGAGGACGTCTTCCGCGACGTCGCCGGCAGCGGCCTCGACGACCCCGGAGAGGGAGGGGAGTTCCGCGATGTCCGCCGCACCCGCAACACCGCCTCCCGTGTCGGCTGACCCGCCGGCCGGCCTGGACCTGCTGCTGGTCCCGCCCCGGCACCGGCCGTGGTGGCGGCTGGTGCCCGCCAGGGTCGCCGCGATGTGCGTGGTGGAGCTGCAGAAGCTCCGCCACGACCGCACCGAGCTGTACACGCGGGCCGTCCAGCCCGCCCTGTGGCTGCTGATCTTCGGCGAGACCTTCACCCGTCTCGACGTGATCCCGACCGGCGGCATCCCCTACCGCGACTACCTCGCGCCGGGCATCATCGCGCAGTCCACGATGTTCATCGCCATCTTCTACGGCATCCACATCATCTGGGAACGCGACTCCGGGGTGCTGACCAAGCTGCTGGTCACGCCGACGCCGCGGGCCGCGCTGGTGACGGGCAAGGCGTTCGCGGCCGGGGTGAAGGCCGTCGTGCAGGCGGTGGTCGTGGTGATCATCGCGGCGCTGCTCGGGGTCGGCCTGAGCTGGAACCCGCTGCGGCTGGCCGGGGTGCTGGCCGCAGTCGTGCTCGGGTCGGCGTTCTTCTCGTGCCTGTCGGTGACGATCGCCGGCATCGTGCGGACGCGGGACCGCCTCATGGGCATCGGCCAGGCGATCACGATGCCGCTGTTCTTCGCCTCCAACGCCCTGTACCCGACCACCGCGATGCCGCCCTGGCTGCACGTCGTCAGCGCGGTCAACCCGCTCAGCTACGAGGTGGACGCGCTGCGCGGCCTGCTTCTGGGCGTCCCGTCCCACCTCGGGCTGGACTTCGCGGTGCTGACGGCGGCCGCCGTCCTCGGCATCACGGCAGCCGCCACCCTCCTCGGCCGCCTCGCCCGCTGATCCCCAGCCCACCGCAGACGCGGCCCCTCCGCCGCTCCCCGCCGTCCCCACGAGCTGACACGCCCGCCCTCCTCGAAACCGCCCGAAATGCGGGGCCCACTACCAACCGCCCCCGACCCCAACTACAGTCATCTCCATGACTATTCACGGAGATGACTAACAATGCCGACAGCCACAACCTGGGGCACGAACGCCTCCGAACGAGCAACCCCCTACCCCTGCGACGACCTCGTCCCGAACCCCGCCGAATCCTGGTTCCGCGCGGTAACGATCCGCGCCCCCCGCCCCATAGTGTTCCGCTGGCTGTGCCAACTCCGAGCAGCCCCCTACAGCTACGACCTGCTCGACAACCTGGGCCGCCGCAGCCCCCGCACCCTCACCCCCGGCCTCGACCGGCTCGCCGTCGGCCAGCGCTTCATGACCATCTTCGAACTCGCCACCTTCACCCCCGACGAGCAGCTCACCTTACGACTGACCTCCCCATCCGCCCTGCGCGCCTTCGGCCCCCTGACCCTCACCTACGCCGTCCGCGACGCCCCCGCAGCCGCCGCCGCCGAAAGCCGCCTCGTGGTGAAACTGAACCTCGGCGAACCCGGCGACGGCCCCCTCCACCACATCCGCCGCCGCGCCCTGGCCTGGGGCGACCTGTTCATGATGCAGCGCCAACTCCATACCCTCCGCCTCCTGGCCGAATCCACCCCACCGATCCAAGCCCGCGAAATCATGCACGCCTATGAAACCCGCCGGCAGCACCCCAACTGATCCACCCGGACGCCGACACCCGCCTGCCACCACCGCACCCGAGGCAGCTCCCTCCCTTGAAGGCGGCTCTCCTGATCATGAGAGCCCTCTAATGAACCCCTCACCATGGTCTAACCGCCCGCCGAGAAGGTGGACCCACGTCGCAGAGCAGCCTGGGGGTCACCAAATGGGTCGATGGATGCGGTGGCTGCTGTCCGCCGTCACGGTCGCGTTCGTCCTCGTGTGCTGCCCGGTCTTCTCCGCGAACCCGGGCCCGCACGCACCGCCGCCCTTGCCCTTCTTCCCTCCGTCAGCCGCCCACGCCGATGACGACGACGGCGGCGATGACGACGATGACGACGCCGCTCCGCGCTACCAGCCCCAGCGCGCCACCCGTACGAGCCGTACGCCGTCGAGCACGAGCAAGCCCACCCGCCGCAGCACCCCCACCACCAAATCGGCCCGCACCCCGTCCAGCAGTTCCCTCGCATGCGTCGCCCACGGCACCCTGTGCGACGCCCCCGCCGCCGGCGGCGCCTCCACCACATCAGGCAGTTCCACCGCGAGCCGCCCGTCCGCAACGAGCCCCGCGACCCCGGGCCCGCCCACCGGCCTGGCGAAGGGCGGCCCAGCCGGCGCCGCCGCCCCCTCAGCGACGAACGGCCGCTCCCCGGCCACCGGCCCCTCGACCTCTACCGGCACCACCCGGAAGGACGCCGACACCTCAGCCACCGCCCCCTCCACCGCCGCCAACGGCGCACCGGACATGGCCCTCACCCCGAAGAACGATTCGCCCACCACCGGCCCTGACGCCCCAGCCGCAAGCACCCCAGACGCGGCCACCGACGCCGACGACTCCTCCGCTCCCCGAAGCCCCGACAGCAACAGCACCCCGAACGGCACCGGCCCGAACGGCAGCGGCCCCAATGGCAGCGGCCCCAATGGCATCGGCTCCACAACCACGACCGATCCCTCCTACTCCGGCGACCCGTCGCGCGGCAGCGGGACGCTGGCCAGCGACGAGCTGTCCGCCCAGCTCCCACAGCAGCTCATGTCCCCGCACGTCACCGAGACCATGAGCGGCGACAGCCGGCAAGCCCTGTTCGGCCTGCTCGCCATCGCGGGCGTGGCGCTGTGCCTGAGCGGCGCGGCCTGGCTGACCATGAGGTACAACCCGCGCCTGGCCTTCCTCCTCGCGGCCCGCCACGACACCCCGGCACCGCCCTCGTCCACCACCCAGCTGAACCGTCTCCGACGAGACTCAACCGGCTGGCGCTGGCAACGCCCACCCTGACCCGGACGAGCGAACGACGCCGCGCGCCACGAACAACGTCCAACCCGAACTGGAATCGCCGGTGCCGCCGACACCCGCACCCCAAGTCGAAGGCGCTCCCGCCCGCACAATCCCGGCCTCGGCGACCGGTCTTCCTCTCATCAACACCGCCGCGCCTCCCCGCGCTCGGGGGCCTTGTACTTTCCACCGACGTCGGTCCACTGCTTGCCCGAGCGCGGTTGCAGGTTGAGCGGCCCGAACTCGTCCACACAGAAGATGACCGAGGCTTCGCCGTCGTCGGCGATGACCTGACCGTCAGCGATCGCGTACAGATGCTCGATGCGGGCCTTCTTGACCGCGTAATCCGGATCGCGAGAGCCCTTCCACGTCTTTATGGCTTGAAAAGACACCATTTCCGCACGTAGAAGCTCGCGCAGGCCCTCATGGCTGATGTCCTCGACCATCCCCTCTGCCACCAGGAAGTCGGCCAGCTTGACCAGGCTCCACCGGGAAAACGGCAGACCGTGCTCGGCAGGCTTGGACTTGGCGATCTTCTTGATCTCCACCCGCTGGGGCAGGGTGAACTTCGGCTGTCGCCCGCCCTTGTATTTGGGATACAACGAGTCGGACCCGTCGGCGTTGAAGTTGTGGATCACAATGCGAACCCGCCCTTTGCTGGTGAAGGCCCGCTCCGCGATCTTCTGGACGGTCATGCCCTGCGCCGACCACAGCACCATCTGCGCCCGCCGCCAGGTGACCACGGAGCCGGAACTCCGCCGCACGATTCGTAGCAGCCGGTTGCCTGCGTCATCATCGATCTCGCGTACGCGAACTCGCTCAGCCATGCCCGCATTCTGAAGTGATCACGCCCGACGACCCGGGAGGCCGGCCTCGCCGCTCTCCGCGAGCCACTCTGGACAGGAGAGCGGTGAGGCCGCGCGAGATTCTCCGGTTCCGAGCGAAATGATCGGGGCGCCTCCACCCATGAAGAGAGCGTTCGTACCCGTTCCGGAAGTGGAGGACGTCACGATGGGAACCGCCTGTGTCAGATGACACTCACAGGTTCGAAGCGGTCTACCGGGCGACCTACGACCAGATCACCGCCTACGCCGGACGCCGCTGCGACTCGCCGCAGGACGCGGCCGACGTGGTCGCCGAGACCTTCGTCATCGTCTGGCGCAAGATCGAGGAACTGCCCCCGGGCGCGCAGGCGAGGCTCTGGGTCTACGGAGTGGCCCGCAACGTGCTGGCCGACCACCGCCGCAGCGCGCTGCGCCGCCAGGCGCGGCACCGGGACCTCGATGCGGAGATGGCCGACCTCTACGGTGATCTCGCCGACCGCAGCGCCGAGCGGAACGCGATCGCCCAGGCGTTCGCGACGCTTCCTGAGGACGACCGCGAGCTGCTCGCGCTGGTCGCGTGGGAGGGCCTGGACCGCAGGGAGATCGCCACGATGCTGGGGCTCTCCCGCAACGCCGTCCGTATCCGGCTCCACCGCGCGCGCAGACGCCTGTCCCGGGCACTCGAAGTAGCCGACGTCCGATTCACGCCGACCGACGCGGTCGTTCCCACAGGGAGATCACTATGAGGGACATCGACGAGATCAACGAGCTGCTGAGGCCGCTGGCCCGGATCAGTCCGGACGAACCAGGCGGGCGTGCTGGCGGCGCCCGCGCGCAGGCGCTGTTCGCCGACATCCTCGCTCAGGAGCGGGACACGACGACGGCGGCGCTCCTGCAACGACCGCGCGGGCATCGCCTCGGGCGTCGCGCACTGCTCGGGCTCGCCGCCTCCGCGGTCCTCGCCCTCGGCGTCGTCCTCGGACCAAGCCTGCTCAGCGGCGTCGCGACCTCCTACGCCAACTCCGCGGTAGAGATCCACGAGGAGGCCGACACCTACGTCGCCCGGATCAAGGACCCCTACGCGGACCAGCGGAAGTTCTCCGAGGCATTCCGTTCCCTCGGCCTCAACGTCGAGCTCAGGGTGATCCCGGTCTCGCCCAGCGCGGTCGGCGAGATCGTGAGCCTGGGTGGCGGCAACGCCCCGGTGAACGTGACCATCGGAGCCCGCAAGGAGCCGGCGGACTGCGATCTGGCCGACAGCGGCTGCTTCATGGTGGTGACCGTCCCGGCGGCGGTCAAGGGTACGCCCGACGTGGTGCACTTCGAGCTGGGCAGGCCGGCCAAGCCGGGGGAGCCCTACGAGAACAACTGGCAGTCGGCCACCCGTCCCGGAGAGCCGCTGGCCGGCGTCAAGGTGAGCGGCCGGACCGTCGACGATGTGCTGGCCGAGGTCGGCAAGCACGGCCTGAGTGCGGAGTTCCGCCGCGTCGTGGTCCATGAGGGCGGGTACACGGTCGAACCACTGGCCGCGGATCAGGTGGGCGGCGACTGGATCGTGTTCAAGGTCATACCTGCGCGCGAGGGCGTGGTCTGCCTGGAGGTCACCGCCGAGCGCCAGACAGGCCTCGAGTACGCGGACTGAGCACCGGAGCCCTGCCGGTCTCAAGGAGGTGCGTCACACGGCGTGCTTCTGGGCGGCCGACGGGGCGCCTGGCGCAACCGCAACACTAACGACGATCGGCTACGCAGGATCGTCAAGAAGGCAAACGTGGCCTGACGCGGCACTGGTTCACTAACGCCCTTTCAGGCTTTTCAACGCAAGGCCAGGGTCGTCGGCGTAGAAGCGGATCGTCGTGATGCGCTCGCGACGGCCGAGGGGCCTGGTGACGGTGATCGGCCCGGTCAGGTTGACGATCAGGTTGGTCTGCGCGTCCACTCCCAGCGTGAGGTGGCCGTCCGCCACTTCGATCACACCGCGCGCGTCGTAGTTACGGCTCACCTTGACCGAGGCGATGAGCTCGCGCGGGACGCGCAGGTCGAAGTACGCGCCATAGCGAATGCGCAACTCCTCCGCGGTCACGACATGCGGCCGGGTGGCGGACGCCGCCCCGAGGGCCAGCACGAACAGGAGCTGGTAGACATCGGCCACCATGACAATGATGCGCAGGCCGGCCGCAGCGTTCGAGACCGCCAGCATCCACTCCAGGGCCACAGCCTGCACGACCACGGCGAACAGCAACATCAGCAGCAGCGGCCGCTGACTCTTCGCATACCCCAGGGCAATACCACCCGGCGGCAACCCGTCCTGACGCCGCCTGACCCACAGAGCGAAGCTGGCCAGGTTCCTGTGCTCCGCTCGTATGAGCATGCGAACCTGCAGCGGCACCAGAGCATCGGCGACCGTCCTCAGCGCGTCCCATGGCGCGGCGCCGACCTCACAAGCGGCCCTGAACAGCCGGTACGCGTGCATATATCCCATGGCGGACAGCGGCGCGACCACCGCCGCGGCCACCAGTCCCGCAGGGGTGGGCGTCAATCGTCCCGCAACCATCAATAAGGCGACGAGCAAGTCCAGGGCCGCCACCGCCAGCAGGCCGTTACGAGGGAGGCTGAGCCGCATTTCTCATGTCCTTCCATCATCGGAGGAGGGCTATGAAGATCATAGAATGTGGATGATCGCTCGCCATGCAGGGCTCCCTCGGAGCTCCATCGACTCCACGGCCAGACGGGCATGATGCCCGATGCAAGCGAATCCACCTTTGTGAGTTCGACGCGTTGGTCGCCGACCGCCCGCCCAGGACCCTTTCGAGCGCTCCTCCAAGATCACTTCTAAGGTTCGAAGACACCCTCTGCGGTCGCCGGGCTCGGGGGACAGGCGCGGGTGGAAGCCGGTGGCGGGGTCGGCGTCGTGCATGAGGCGGCCGAGGGCGAGGGGCGCGAAGGGCTTGCTGTCCGGCGGGACCGCTGTCCAGTCGTCCGTGGTGAAGGCCAGGCGTACGTGGACGACGCTGGCGCCGTGTGCCCGCAGGTCGGTGATGGTGCCGGCCAGCCGGGACAGCAGCGCCTCGGTGTCCGCCGGGTCGGGGAGGGAGGCCAGGATCGCCGGCTGGCAGTCCAGGACGAGCAGGGCGGTCGTCCTGGGGTCCAGCGGCGGGGGCGCGACGGTCATGAGGTCTCCTTCGTGGTGCGGGTCCGGGCACGCCGGGGGAGCAGCAGCGGGGTCGCCAGCAGCAGGACGCCGGCCAGGCCGATGGCCGTGCGCGGTCCGAGCAGGGTGCCCAGTACGCCCCAGGCGGCGGTCAGGAGCGCGGTCGAGGCCCTGGTCGTCACCGTCCAGGCGGACAGGGTGCGGGTCACCCGGTCGGTCGCGGTGCGTTCCAGGCGGTAGGTGGCGGCGAGGGGGTTGAACACCGCGCAGCAGAGGATGAGCCCGGCTTCGACGGTGATCACCAGCGCCAGCCCGCCGGTGCCCGGCCCCACGAAGGCCAGCCCGACGGGCCAGAGCGCGCGCAGCGTCCCGGCGGTGGCCAGGACTCGGTGCTGCCCGAGCCGGGCGGCGAGCGGGCGGGCCAGCCGCGACCCGATCAGGCCGCCGATCGCGGGCGCGGCGAAGGCGAGGCCGTACTGCCAGGGCGCGAAGCCGAGCCGGCCGAGCATGAGGACGGCCAGCAGCGCGTCGATGGCCATCACCAGGCCGTTGAACACGGCGGTGTTGAGGAACAGCGGGCGCAGGACGGCGTCGGAGAGGATGTGCCGCCAGCCGTCCAGCAGGTCCCCGGCCCGCAGCCGGGGCATCTCGCGACCAGCGAGGCGTACCGCCGACTCTGCGGCGCGCGGCTCCGGGTCGGCTGGGCGCTGCGGGTCGGCTGGGCGCTGCGGGTCGGCTGGGCGCTGCGGGTCGGCTGGGCGGAGCGCCGGCTCTGCGGCGGGCGGTCCAGGGTTTGGGGTACCTGGCTCCGGGTCTACGCGGTGTGGCTCCAGGTCTGCGGCCTGCGGCTCCTGGCCCAGGGCGTGCGGCTTTGGGGCTGCCGGGCCGAGCTTCGGGGGTGCGGGGTCGGGGTGGGATGCCGGGCCTGCGACCCTTGGCGTCGGTCCTGCGGCGCCTGGACTCGGTCGTGTGGCGCTTGGTTGCGGGCCGGCGAGGCAGAGCTGCCCGCCCCTGGCGGGTGGTTCCGGGACTGCCGGGCGTGGCTCCGGCGGCAGGTCCGGGATCAGGAGATGTTGCTCCGGGCCCTCGGGACGTCGGGGTGGGGGCGGCGAGCTTGTGGGGTGGGGTTCTGGGCGGCCGGAGGTGGTGATGGCGAGGGCGGAGATCAGGTAGCTGACGGCGTCGGCGACGACCGTCGCGACCGGGCCGAGCAGTCCGATGGCGGCGCCGCCCAGTGGAGGGCCGATGATCGTGGTCGTCCAGGAGGTGGACTCGAAGCGGGCGTTGGCGGCGAGGAGGTCCCGGGCGGGCAGCAGGGTCTTCAGGTACGCGCCGGAGGCGGCGCGGAAGGTGATGTCGGCCGCCGCGGCGACGATCGAGACCAGCAGCAGCTGCACGAAGGAGAGCACGCCGAGCGCGAAGGCGGCGGGGATGGTCAGCAGTGCCGCGAAGCGCGCCAGGTCCATCGCGACCAGCACCGGCGGCTTGCGCCGGAACTCCACCCACGGGCCGAGCGGCACCGCCAGGGCCGCGCCAGCCAGCGCGCCCACGGAGGACAGCGCCGCCACCTCGGCCGGGCCGGCGTGCAGCACCTGGATCGCGATCAGTGGGAACGCGCCGAAGGCGAGCCAGGTGCCGAGGGCGCTGGTCGCGTACGCCGCCCAGAGCCATCCGAACCGCTGCCCCAGCCGGTGTCCCAGCCGCCGTCCCGGCCGCCGTCCCAGCCGGTGTCCCAGTCGGTGTCCGCTCGTTGGTCTCAGCCGGTGCCCGGTCCCCATGTTCGACGCCTCTCGTCCGCTTGCTCGTACAACCGATCGGTGATCGGAAGCATCAAAGCGGGGGTCGGCTCCCGAGATCAAACAACCGGGAGGCCGTACAGCTACAACGGACGGTTGTGTCTCTAGGGTGGGCGCATGGATCTCGACACCGTCCGGACGTTCGTGGCCGCCGCCGAGGCGGGGCAGTTCCAGGAGGCCGCCGCCGAGCTGGCGATCACGCAGCAGGCGGTCTCCAAGCGCATCGCCGCGCTGGAGCGGAGCGTGGGCGTGCGGTTGTTCACCCGCACGCCGCGCGGCGCCGAGCTCACCATCGACGGGCAGGCGTTCCTGCCGCACGCGCGGGAGCTGCTGCGGGTCGCCGAGCGGGCGGTGTCGTCGGTGCGCGCCGGACGCCGTCCGCTGCGGGTCGACATGATCGCTTCACGCAGCGCGGCGTCGGGGCTGATGCGGGGCTTCCACGCCGCGTACCCGGAGATCGAGCTCGACGTGGTGATGGTGTTCGACATCGGGGAGGCCGTCGCCGCCGTCCGGTCGGGTGCGCTCGACGCGTCCTTCCGCGCTGTCGCCATGCCGGGCCGGCCGCTGCCCGGGGACGTCGAGTCGGTACGGGTGCTCGACGAGCCGCTGGAGCTGCTCGTCGGACCGGCGCACGTGCTGGCCGGGGCCCGGTCGGTGACTCTCGCGCAGCTCGCCGGGCACCGGATCTGGATGCCCGGTCTCGTCCCTGGCACCGAGTGGGCCGCCTACTACGATGATCTCGTCGCGGAGTTCGGCCTGACCATCGAGGCGACCGGTCCGAACTTCGGCTCCGACGCGCTGCTCGACACCATCGCCGACACCCCGGCCCTGGCGACGTTCATGGGCGGGCGGACCCGTCTGGTCTGGCCCGCGGGGCACGGGCTGCGGCGCGTCCCGGTGACCGATCCGGTGCCGGTCTATCCGCATTCGCTGCTGTGGCGGCGCGATGACCCGCACCCGGCGCTGGCCACGCTGCGCGCCTACCTCGCCGCCACGGCGGCGGGTCGCGGCGGGGCCGGGACGTGGACGCCGGGCTGGGTGCTGCCGCGCTGAGCCCCGGGCGGCCGGTGACAGACGCACTCAGCCGGGGGAGGGGGGCCGTGGAGCGGCGGGTGGCCGTCGGGGGAGGAGGCCGCACGGCGGCGGGCGGTCAGTGGACGAAGAAGCCGCCGTCGACGAACAGCATCTGGCCGGTGACGAACGCCGACGCGTCCCCCGCCAGGAACACCGCGGCCCCGGCGAAGTCGGCCGGCAGGCCGTTGCGGCCGGTCATGTGGCGGGCGGCGAGGGCTTCGACGCGTCCGGGGACGGCCTGGGCGGGTGCGGTGAGCGGGGTCAGCACGAAGCCGGGGATGATCGTGTTGACGCACACGCCGGCGGGCGACCAGGCTTCGGCCTGGGAGCGGGTGAGGCCGGCCAGGCCGGCCTTGGCGGCGCCGTACGCACCGCTGTCGCCGAAGGCGCTGACGGACTGCTGCGAGCCGACGTTGATGATGCGGCCCCGGCCGCGGGCGGCCATCTTCGGCCCGAAGTGCTGGCCGAGCAGGTAGGGGGCGGTGAGGTTGACGGCGAGGGTGAGGTCGTAGTCGCCGGTGGTCAGCTCGGCCATGGGCTTGCGGATGTTGTTGCCGGCGTTGTTGACCAGGATGTCGATGTCGCCGATGGTGTCGTCGCAGGTGCGGCAGACGCGCTGGACGTCGTCGCGGGAGGCGAGGTCGGCGCTGATGGTGGTGGCGGTGACGCCGTGCTCCCGCAGCCGGTCGGCGGCCTGGCCGAGCTCGGCGGGGCGGCGGGCGACGAGCACCACCTCGGCGCCGGCGCGGCCGATGGCCTCGGCCATGGCGTAGCCGATTCCGGAGCTGCCGCCGGTGATCAGGGCCCGGCGGCCGTGGAGGGAGAACAGCTCCCGCAGATAGTCCGACACGGTGGCACAAGCTAGCACCGCCGGGGTGGGGCGGGCGGGGGCGGGGCGCTCGTACAATCGGCACGTTGCGCGTCCGGGAGGAGAGTCGGGGATGGCCACGCGCGAGCGGCCACGGAGGGTGACGATTGCCGATGTGGCGCGCCACGCGGGGGTGTCGACGACGGCGGTGTCGAAGGTGCTGCGCAACGCCTACGGGGTCAGTCCCGCGATGCGGGACCGGGTGAAGGCCGCGATCGAGGAGCTGGGGTACCGGCCGCACGCGGCGGCGCGGGCGATGCGGGGCCGGACGTTCACGATCGGGGTGCTGCTGCCCGACCTGCGCAACCCGTTCTTCCCCGACATCCTGGACGGGCTGAACGAGCAGCTCGCCGGCACCGACTATCAGGCGATCATGGTGCAGGGCGGCCCGGGCACGGAGGCGGAGGCGCGGGCGATCGACGCGCTGGTGGACCGGCAGGTGGACGGCATCTTGATGATCGCTCCGGAGCTGGGGCGGGCGCGGCTGGAGGAGGTGGCGGCGCAGGTCCCGACGGTGGTGCTGGGGCAGCACGAGCGGTCGGCGGTGTACGACGCGGTGCACGACGACGACGAGCTGGGTGCGGAGCTGGTGGTGCGGCACCTGATCGGGCTAGGGCACCGGCGGATCGCGCACATCGGGCACCGGCCGGGCGGGCGGGTGCGGGCGGCGGCGGCGTTGCACGTGATCCGGGCGGCGACGTACGAGCGGGTGATGCGCGAGCACGGGCTGGAGGACGGGATCGCGGTGGCGCTGACCTCCTACAGCGAGGAGGGCGGCTATGAGGGGGCGCGGGCGCTGCTGGCCCGTTCGCCGCGGCCGACGGCGATCTTCGCGGGGGCGGACCTGGCGGCGCTGGGCGCGTTGCGGGCGCTGCACGAGGCGGGGCTGGCGGTGCCGCAGGACGTGTCGCTGGCCGGGTACGACAACACGCGGCTGGCGGCGTTGTCGAGCATTTCGCTGACGAGCGTCGATCAGGGCGGCGCGGCGATGGGCCGCACGGCGGGGCGGCTGCTGCTGGAGCGGATCGAGGGGCGGGTGTCGTCGGTGCGGTTCTCGGTGACGCCGACGCTGGTGCCGCGCCATTCCACCGCTGCGCCGCCGCGGAGCTGACCTGCCCGTAGCTGACCTGCCCGTAGCTCAGCCGCCCGGAGTCGAGCCGCCGCAGGGCGGCAGGGTGAGGTCGCCGATTGCGCGGGCGTGCCGCTCGGGGGTAAGCTCAAAGGCTCCACTCAGATCTTGAGCTTCACAGCTCTCCCGTTAGGAGTATACCACCCGATGGCTAATCGTCAAGATGGTCTCTCCGAAGCCCTTGACACCGAGCAGCGCACCGTGTCGTGGCTGTACGGCCTGCTCGACCTCGCCAGGGAACGGGCGCAGACGGCGCTGCGCCAGGTGTACACGCTGCGCGGCGGCACCCGCCAGGCGATGGTCGAGCGCGAGGCGCTGGCCTCGGAGCAGGCGCGGCGGCTGGCGCAGCTCAACGCGGTCGAGCGCGGCCTGTGCTTCGGCCGCATCGACGACGGCTCCGGCGTCAGCTCCTACATCGGCCGGATCGGGCTGCGCGACGAGCGGCACGAGAGCGTCCTGATCGACTGGCGGGCGCCGGCGGCGCGGCCGTTCTACGTCGCCACGGCCACCGATCCGGGCGGCCTGGTGCGCCGCCGGCACCTGCATCTGAAGGACCGCCGCGTGGTCGCGATCGACGACGAGGTGTTCGACCTGGAGCGGATGAGCGAGGGGGAGCGGCGCACGCTGGTGGGCGAGGCGGCGCTGCTGGCGGCGCTGCGGCGGGGACGCACCGGCCGGATGGGTGACGTGGTGGCCACCATCCAGACCGAGCAGGACCGGGTGATCAGGGCCGGCCTGCAGGGGGCGCTGGTGGTGCAGGGCGGCCCGGGCACCGGCAAGACGGTGGCGGCGCTGCACCGGGCGGCGTACCTGCTCTACACCCACCGCGACACGCTGGAGCGGCGCGGCGTGCTGGTGGTCGGCCCGAACGCGATGTTCCTGCGCTACATCGGCCAGGTCCTGCCGTCGCTGGGCGAGACGCAGGTGGTGCTGACCACGGTGGGGGAGATGTTCCCGGGGGTGCGGGCGGTGGCCGCCGACCCGCCGCAGGCGGCCGTGGTCAAGGGCGACGTGCGGATGACCGAGGTCGTGGCGGGCGCGCTGGAGCTGCGCCGGCGGGTGCCGGACGGCGACCTGGTGGTGGAGCTCGACGGGCTGGCGCTGCGGGTGCCGCACGCCGTGTGCGCGAGCCTGCGGGAGCGGGCCCGCGCGGTGCGGCTGCCGCACAACATGGCGCGCAAGCTGTTCGTCACCGAGCTGCTGAAGGAGCTGGCCCGGGCCGAGACGCGGGCCCTTGAGGAGTCGCTGCACATCGAGGACCTGGCCAACGGCGACCCGGAGCTGGAGGAGCTGGCCCAGCCGCTGGACCTGGAGGCCGACCTGGACGAGCTGGACCTGGAGCTGGCCTCGCAGCGGCTGTGGGGCGAGCCGGCGGTGCGCCGCGCGGTCGACGCGCTGTGGCCGGAGCTGACGCCGCAGCAGCTCGTCGGGGACCTGCTGGCCGATCCGGGCGCGTTGTGGTCGGTGGCGCCGCCCGGCCTGGACTGGCCGAGCCTGGTGCGCCCGGCCGGGTCGCCGTGGACGGTCGGCGACGTGCCGCTGCTGGACGAGGCGGCCGAGCTGCTGGGCGAGGACGACTCCGCCCGCCGCGCGGCCGGCCGCGCCGCGCGCGCCGAGCAGGACGAGCGGCTGCTGTTCGCCGATGAGGTGCTGCAGAGCACGGGCGTGGCCGAGGAGGGCGTCTTCGCGCGGGCGGACGTGCTGTCGGAGCGGCACGCCGACGACGGGGCGGAGCTGACCACGGCCGACCGGGCGGCCGTGGACCGGGGCTGGGCCTACGGGCACGTGATCGTGGACGAGGCGCAGGAGCTGTCGGCGATGGCGTGGCGGATGGTGATGCGGCGGGTGCCGGCCAAGTCGTTGACCGTGGTGGGCGACATCGCGCAGACGGGCTCGGCGGCCGGGGCGCGCTCGTGGGGGGAGGTGCTGGACCCGTACCTGGAGGGCCGCTGGCGGGTGGAGCACCTGAAGGTGAACTACCGCACGCCGGTGGAGATCATGGACGTGGCGGCGGACGTGCTGCGGTCCTTCGACCCGGCGCAGGAGCCGCCGGAGTCGGTGCGGTCGGGCGAGGCGGCGCCGCGGGCGGTGCGGCTGCCGGCCGCGGCGCCGTTCTCGGTGCTGCCGGACCTGGTCGCCGGGGAGCTGGCGGCGCTCGGGGAGGGCCGGGTGGGGGTGGTGACCTCGGACGCGGCGCGCGAGGAGGTGGGGCGGCTGTTCCCGGCGGCCGACCTGGACGCGCCGGTGGCGGTGCTGACGGTGACGCAGGCCAAGGGGCTGGAGTTCGACGCGGTCGTGGTGGTGGACCCGGCGGGCATCCTGGGGCGCTCGCCGATGGGCGGGCGGGACCTGTACGTGGCGGTGACGCGGGCGACGCGGCGGCTGACGGTGGCCTACGAGGGTGAGCTTCCGCCGGTGCTGTCCCGCCTGGCCACCGAATCTACAACGTAAAGGCCGTCCCGATTTTTCAGGACGAGGTCTCCTCGAGCTTCTCGGCGGCGGCAACAATGGCGCGGGTCACCTGTTCGAGGGCGCGCAGGGTCTCGGTGTCGAGGTGCTCCATGACCCGGCGCATCTGCTCGCTGCCGAAGCTGTTGACCTCTTCGAGGAAGGCGGCGCCGGCGGGGGTGAGCTCGACGCGGCGCACGCGCCGGTCGTGGGGGTCCTCGTGTCGGCTGACCAGGCCCTGGGCGACGAGCCGGTCGACGATGCCGGTGACGGTGCCGAGGCCGACGCCGAGGCCGGCGGCGAGCTCCTGGCCGCCGGCCGAGCCGCGGGCCGACAGGAGCATGACGACCTTGAGCTGGCGCATGGTGAGGTTGGAGGTGAAAAGGGGTGATTGGTGCTGGGCGAAGAGGCGGCCCAGGGTGCGCTGTGTGTCGGTGATCCGGTGGATCAGGTCGTCGCGTTCGTCGTTCACAATCACCTCTCGCTTCCTGAGAAGGTTATCAGGAATGCTTGATCGGTCTAAATATTCGTTCAATGCGAAGTGTTAGTCTGGGCCGAACTCTTGGAGGGGAGCCTATGACCGCTTTCGCCAGATTGAGCTTGGTCAACCGCACACTTGTGATCTTGATCGCGGTCGTGCTCAGCGCGTTCGGCGCGTTCACGATCCCGCAGCTGAAGCAGCAGTTGCTGCCGTCGTTGTCGTTCCCGGGCGCGTTCGTGATCGCGCCGTACCCGGGCGCGTCGCCGGAGATCGTGGAGGAACAGGTCACCAAGCCGATCGAGGACTCCTTCCAGGGGCTCGAGGGGATGGAGGAGCTGACCTCCACCTCGCGGGAGGGCATGTCGCAGGTTCAGGTGGCCTTCGAGTACGGCACGGACGTCGAGGCGTCGCTGAACAAGATGCAGCAGGCGCTGAACCGGGTGACGCTGCCGGAGGGCGTGGACCCGACGGTGGCGGCGGGCAACACCGATGACATCCCGGTGCTGGTGCTGGCGGTCGGCGACGGCGGTGACCAGCGGGCGATGGCCGACAAGCTGAACCGCCTGGTGGTGCCGGAGCTGCAGGGCGTGGAGGGCGTGCGGGAGGCGACGGTCACCGGCGTGCGCGACGAGGTCGTCACCATCGAGCCGGACGCCAAGAAGATGGCGCTGGCGGGCGTGTCGCCCGCGCAGATCCCCGAGGCGCTGAAGGCCAACGGCACGCCCATCCCGGCGGGCACGCTGACCGACGACGGCAAGACGCTGACGGTGCAGGTGGGCACCCGGGTCGACTCGATCGAGAAGCTGAAGGACCTCTACCTCACCCCGGCCCAGCCGCAGCAGCCTCAGCAGCCGCAGCAGTCCCAGCCGCAGGCCCGCACCCCGCAGTCCCAGACAGCCCAGGCCCAGGCCCAGGCCCAGGGGCAGGCGCAGGCGCGTCAGAGCGCCGTCCCCCAGCAGCCGCGCGCGCTGAAGCCGGTGAAGCTGGGCGACGTGGCGACGATCACGCGCGGCCTGGCCGAGGCGACGACGATCACCCGCACCAACGGCCGTTCCAGCCTCGGCGTGTCGGTGACGATGACGCCCGACGGCAACGCGGTGGCGATCTCGCACGACATCGCCGACCTGCTGCCCGAGCTGACCAAGTCGCTGGGCGACGGCTCGGACACGGCGGTGTCGGTGGTGTTCGACCAGGCGCCGTACGTGGAGAGGTCGATCGAGAGCCTGACCACCGAGGGCCTGCTGGGCCTGGTGTTCGCGGTGCTGGTCATCCTGGTGTTCCTGCTGTCGGTGCGTTCGACGCTGGTGACGGCGGTGTCGATCCCGCTGTCGGTGGTGATCGCGCTGATCGTGTTGTGGGCGGGCGACTACTCGCTCAACATGCTGACGCTGGGCGCGCTGACGATCGCGGTCGGCCGGGTCGTGGACGACTCGATCGTGGTGCTGGAGAACATCAAGCGGCATCTCGGCTACGGCGAGGCCAAGCTGCAGGCGATCCTGGCGGCGGTGCGCGAGGTGTCGGGCGCGGTGACGGCCTCGACGCTGACCACGGTGGCGGTGTTCGCGCCGATCGCGGTGGTGGGCGGCATGGTGGGCGAGCTGTTCAGCCCGTTCGCGATCACGGTGACGGTGGCGCTGCTGGCTTCGCTGGTGGTGTCGCTGACGGTGGTGCCGGTGCTGGCGTACTGGTTCCTGAAGGCGCCGCAGCTGTCGCCGGAGGAGACGCGCAAGCTGCGTGAGGAGGCCGAGGCCAAGGAGCTGCGCTCGCCGCTGCAGCGGGCCTACCTGCCGGTGCTGCGCTTCGCCACGCGGTTCAAGCTGGTGACGGTGCTGATCGGCGTGGCGGTGTTCGTCGCGACGATGGGCGTGGCCGGCGGGTTGCAGACGAACTTCCTGGACTCCTCCGGGCAGAACACGGTCTCGTTGTCGCAGCGCATGCCGGTGGGCACCGACCTGGCCACCACCGACCGGGCGGCCAAGAAGGTCGAGCAGGTGCTGGCCGACGCCGACCAGGTCGAGATGTACCAGGTCAACGTGGGCGGCGGCGGCGCGCTCGGCGGCGGGTTCGGCGGGGGCGGCGGCTCGGACCGGGCCTCGTACTCGGTGACGCTGAAGGACGGCGCCGACACCCCGGCGGTGGAGCAGCGGCTGCGCGACGAGATCGGCAAGCTGTCGGGCGTGGGCGAGGTGACGGTCGGCGCGGCCGGCGGCGGCGGGTTCAACGCCGACAGCATCAGCGTCATCGTGCGCGGCCCCGACCTGGAGACGCTGCGCGGCGCCTCCGATCAGGTGGTCAAGGCGATGGGCGAGGTGCCGGGGCTGCGTGACGTCTCCTCCAACATGGAGGCCTCCGCGCCGCGGGTCGAGGTCGTGGTGGACCGGGAGAAGGCGGCCGCGCGCGGCCTGTCGGAGGCGCAGATCGGGCAGTCGGTGGCGCAGGCGTTCCGCGGCGCGCCGCTCGGCCAGGCGACGCTGGACGGCCGCAGCAGCGACCTGGTGCTGCGCGGCGCCGACGCGCCCGAGGACGTCAAGGCGGTGGAGGACCTGAAGCTGGCGACCGCGGCCGGCCTGGTCAAGCTGTCGTCGGTGGCTGACGTCAAGCGGGTGGCGGGCCCGACGCAGGTGACGCGGATCGACGGCGAGCGTTCGGCGACGGTGACGGCCAAGGCCGTCGACGCCGGCAACCTGGGCGCGGTGTCGCAGGACCTGCAGAAGAAGCTGGACGCCCTGCAGCTGCCGGCCGCGGCGAAGTACGAGCTGGGCGGCGCGTCGGCGGACCAGGCGGACGCCTTCTCCGACCTCGGGATGGCGATGCTGGCCGCGATCGCGATCGTGTTCCTGATCATGGTGGCGACGTTCCGCAGCTTCGTGCAGCCGCTGATCCTGCTGGTGTCGATCCCGTTCGCGGCGACGGGCGCGATCGGGCTGCTGGTGGCGACGGGGACGGCGATGGGCGTGCCGGCGCTGATCGGCATGCTGATGCTGATCGGCATCGTGGTGACCAACGCGATCGTGCTCATCGACCTGATCAACCAGTACCGCGAGCAGGGCATGAGCGTGGTGGACGCGGTCATCGAGGGCGGCCGGCGCCGGCTGCGGCCGATCCTGATGACGGCGGTGGCGACGATCTGCGCGCTGACGCCGATGGCGCTGGGCGTGACCGGGTCGGGCGGGTTCATCTCGCAGCCGCTGGCGATCGTGGTGATCGGCGGGCTGATCTCCTCGACGCTGCTGACACTGGTGCTGGTGCCGACGCTGTACACGATGGTCGAGCGGGCCAAGGAGCGGATGCGGCGCAAGCCGGCCGCGCCGGCCAGGCACGAGAAGGTGCTGGAGCCCACCACGTCCTGACCTGCCGATGGGCCGGTGCGGGCCCCGCTTCGCGGCGTGCCGCGGGGCGGGGCCCGCTGGGCTCCGGGCGGTGCCTACACTTGTCGAACGTGACTTCCAAGCCGCGCATCCCCAACGTCCTGGCCGCCCGCTACGCCTCGCCCGAGCTGACCCGGCTGTGGTCGCCCGAGTACAAGATCGTCGCTGAGCGGCGGTTGTGGCTGGCGGTGCTGCGGGCGCAGGCCGAGCTGGGCATCGCGGTGCCCGAGGGCGCGGTCGCCGACTACGAGAAGGTGGTCGAGCAGGTCGACCTCGACTCGATCGCGGCCCGTGAGCGGGTGACGCGCCACGACGTCAAGGCGCGCATCGAGGAGTTCAACGCGCTGGCCGGGCACGAGCAGGTGCACAAGGGCATGACCTCGCGCGACCTGACCGAGAACGTCGAGCAGCTGCAGATCCGCGACAGCCTGCTGCTGGTGCGCGAGCGGGTGGTGGCGCTGCTGTCGCGGCTGGCGCGGCTGGCCGCCGAGCACGCGGCCACGGTGATGGCGGGCCGCTCGCACAACGTCGCGGCGCAGGCCACGACGCTGGGCAAACGGTTCGCCAGCGCGGCCGACGAGCTGCTGACCGGCTACGGCCGGCTGGAGGAGCTGATCGCCCGCTACCCGCTGCGCGGCGTCAAGGGCCCGGTGGGCACCGCCCAGGACATGCTGGACCTGCTGGGCGGCGACCGGGCCAAGCTGGCCGAGCTGGAGGGGCGGGTGGCGGCGCACCTGGGGTTCGCGCACCGGTTCACCAGCGTCGGGCAGGTCTATCCGCGCTCGCTCGACTTCGAGGTGGTCACGGCGCTGGTGCAGCTCGCCGCGGCGCCGTCGTCGCTGGCCAAGACGATCCGGCTGATGGCGGGCCACGAACTGGTGACGGAGGGGTTCGCCGAGGGCCAGGTGGGCTCCTCGGCGATGCCGCACAAGATGAACACCCGTTCCTGCGAGCGGGTCAACGGCCTGGCGGTGGTGCTGCGCGGCTACGCCTCGATGGCGGGGGAGCTGGCGGGCGACCAGTGGAACGAGGGCGACGTGTCGTGCTCGGTGGTGCGGCGGGTGGCGCTGCCGGACGCGTTCTTCGCCTTCGACGGGCTGGTGGAGACGATGCTGACGGTGCTGGACGAGTTCGGCGCGTTCCCCGCGGTGATCGCGGCCGAGCTGGACCGCTACCTGCCGTTCCTGGCCACGACGAAGATGCTGATGGCGGCGGTGCGGGCCGGGGTGGGCCGGGAGCAGGCGCATGAGCTGATCAAGGAGCACGCGGTGGCGGCGGCGCTGGCGATGCGTTCGCGGGGCGCGGGCAACGAGCTGCTGGAGCTGCTGGGCGGCGACGAGCGGTTCCCGCTGGACCGGGCGGGGCTGGAGGCGTTGCTGGCCGACCGGGTGTCGTTCACCGGGGCGGCGGCCGATCAGGTGGAGGCGGTCGTGCGGCGGGTGGAGGAGGTCGTGGCGGCGCGTCCGGAGGCGGCGGCGTACCGGCCGGGCGCGATCCTGTGACCCGCTGAGCCTCGCCCCCCGGCGCTGGGGAAAACCGGGTGTGGTTCGCCTGGCGCTCGTGCACAGTTGAGCGCGTGATGTGCGATTTCGTACCGGGTATCGAGTTGTCGCGGGCGTTCTACCACGAGGTGGTGGCGCCGTTGCTGCCGCGGGTGGTGCACAGCGCCGCGCTGGTGGGGCCGGGTTCTGAGGTGCTGGAGTTCGACACGGCCCGCTCGGCCGACCACGACTGGGGGCCGCGGGTGCTGCTGTTCGTGGCCGGTGAGCAGGTGGCCGAGGTGGAGGCGCGGGTGCTGGCGGGGCTGCCGGACCGGTTCCGGGGTCTTGCGACGGTGTTCTCCTATCACGGCCGGGTGGGGGCCGGGGTGCGGGTGTGCGAGCCGGGCGGGTGGCTGCGCGAGCAGCTCGGCTTCGACCCGCGGGCCGGGATGTCGCTGCTGGACTGGTTGTCGGTGCCGTGGCAGCGGCTGGCGGAGGTGACGCAGGGCGAGGTGTTCCACGACGGGCTGGGCGCGCTGGAGGCGGCGCGGGCGGCGTTGCGCTGGTATCCGCAGGACGTGTGGCGTTACGTGCTGGCCTGTCAGTGGCGGCGGATCGCGCAGGAGGAGCCGTTCCTGGGGCGGTGCGGCGAGGTGGGTGACGAGCTGGGGTCGGCGGTGGTGGGGGCGCGGCTGGCGCGTGAGGTGATGCGGCTGGCGTTGTTGCTGCGCCGGCGTTACCCGCCGTACGGCAAGTGGCTGGGCAGCGCGCTGGCGCGGCTGCCGGGGTCGGCGGAGCTGGGGGAGTGCCTGCGCGCGGCGGTGGCGGCGCGGTCGTGGCGGGAGCGGGAGGAGGGCCTGTCGGGCGCGTACGGGCGGGTGGCGGCGCTGCAGAACCGGGTGGGGCTGGCCGAGCGGCTGGACGAGGGGGTGCGGGGGTTTCATGACCGGCCGTTCCGGGTGATCGGCGGGGACCGGTTCGCCGAGGCGCTGATGGCGTCGGTGTCGGATCCGGTGATCCGGGGGCTGCCGGTGGCGGGGTGCGTGGATCAGTTGTCGGACTCGACGGAGGTGCTGGTGGCGGCGGGGCGGGCCCGGGCGTTGACGGCGGCCGCCCTGGGCCTCACCGCCTGATTGATCTACTTTGTAAAGCTGCTGGCTTTATTTGCCACCATTCAGCAGCTCAACAGCCAAAGCGACGACGCGGGAGCGCCAGGCGGGCAGGGCTGAGGGGTCGCCGGTGTGGGTGACGATCAGGCGGGCGCCGTGGCCGGTGCCCTCGGCCAGCTCCCACCGGACCCCGCCGCCCGGGGTGTCGTACTCCAGGAGTTTGCCGGTCTCGGCGCGGGTGACGGGGCCGGCCGGGACGCCGGGGACGGTGAAGGGGGCGGGCGGGGGCTGGCCGACGGTGGCGTGGTCGCCGTCGAGGTGGTGCCAGACGTGGTCGGCGGGGCGGGTGAGCTGGCGTTCGAGGCGCAGGGTGTCGCCGTCGCGGGTGGCGGGGTCGAGGCCGAGGATGTGGATGTAGTCCTCGTGCAGGCGGGCCATGCTGGGGGGCGGGTTGTGGGGGCGCTGGTCGAGGTGGTGGAGCAGGGCGATGAGGCAGGTGTGCCAGCCGGCGGTGAAGCTGGCGGCGCCGTGGTGGTCGGTGAAGGTGTGGGTGAGGGTGAGGAGGGTGCCGCCGTTGTCGTCGGGCTGGAGTTCCCAGCGCAGGTGGTCTTCGCCCCAGGTGTGGGCGTACAGGCGGGGCGGGTCGTTGTGGGTGATGCGGCCGTCGGGGCCGAAGCCGTAGGTGATGCGGTCGCCGTCGAGGGTGACGTCGGCGGGGAACCAGGCGGTGAGGTGCTGGGGCTGGGTGATGGCGCGCCAGACTTTCTCGGGCGGGTGGGGGAGGCGGCGTTGCATGCGCAGGGTGGTGCGGCCGTCGGGGTGGCGGGTGAGGTTCTCGTTCATCGCGGCTGCTCCTGCTCCTGCTCCTGCTCGGGCTCGGTGGGCTGGTCGGGCATGGTGTCGAGGTGGGCTTCGAGGCGGTCGAGGCTGTGGGTCCACAGGGCGCGGTAGGGGGTGAGCCAGGCGTCGATCTCGGCGAGGGGGGCGGGGGTGAGTTCGTAGAAGCGGCGCTGGGCGTCCTTGCGGACGGTGACGAGGCCGGCTTGGCGCAGGGCGCGCAGGTGTTTGCTGGTGCCGGGCTGGGTGAGGCCGAGGTGCTGGGTGAGTTCGGTGACGTTGCGGGGGCGTTGGAGGAGGAGGTCGAGGATGTGGCGGCGGGCGGGTTCGGCGAGGACGTCGAAGGGCATGCCCGTGAATATACCCGACGGGTTATATGCCTTCAAGTGCATGTACTAGTGGCGGCGGGCGTTGGCCTCGATGGCGGCGCTGAGGTAGGCGGCCAGGCCCGGCACGGTGGCGTCGATGGCGGCGGTGAAGCGGGCGTCGGTGACGTACAGGCGGGCCAGGCACAGGTGCATGGCGTGGTCGCAGGCGTAGAACCAGCGCTCGATGTGGCCGCGGTGGCGTTCGGCGAGGTCCACGGCGTGCTCGCCGTCGGCGGGCAGGCCGGCTTTGAGCGCCTCGGCCAGGCCGGTGGCGATGGCCTCGGCCTCGGCCTTGAGCTCCAGCCAGTCGGCTTTGGTGTAGGAGGCGAGGCGGCGGCGGCTCTCGGCGTAGCGGGGGTCGGCTCCCCAGCGGCGCTCGACCTCCTCCTGGTGGTCCTCGGGGCGGAAGTCGCCGAAGACCTCGAAGCGTTCCTCGGGGGTGAGGGCGACGCCGTTGGTGCGGGCGGCGATGGCGTGCTCGACGGCGGTGATGACCTGGCCGAGGTGGCGGGCGCGGGAGGTGAGCAGGGCGTGCTGGCGGCGCAGGTGGGTGAGCTCGTCGGTGTGGGGCTCGTCGAGGATGACGGCGATCTCCTCCAGGGGGAAGTCCAGCTCGCGGTAGAGGAGGATCTGCTGCAGGCGGACGAGGTCGGCGTCGGTGTAGCGGCGGTAGCCGGCGCGGGTGCGCTCGGTGGGGTGGAGCAGGCCGATCTCGTCGTAGTGGTGCAGGGTGCGGACGGTGACGCGGGCCAGGCGGGCGACCTGTCCAACCGAGAAGCTCATGTTCTCCACGATGCAACCTGACGTGGCGTGAGGGTCAATCTCTTTGACGTACGTAGGTAGCCGTATGGGGGTTTCTCACCTCTTGTTGGGGCGGGGTGTGCGGGCATGGTGGTGGTGTGACCCGCGTTGGGCGGGAAGTGTGAGGATCGGGGGGTCTTCATCATGTGCCAGCACCAGCCTCCGTGCCCGCCGGCCGGTTCGGCCGCCCGCGAGGCCGCCCGTCTGGTGGCCTACCACCCGGAGCAGGGGTGGGGCCTGCTGTGCAACGGGGTGGTCTGTTTCGACGACGCCGGTGAGCTGCTGCCCGACGGCACCGAACCGCGGCCCGGCGGCAAGGCGCCGGTGGGCGCGGGCGGCGGGCGGTTGCCGTGAGCGCGGCGGTTCTCACGGTGAGGCCCGTCGTGCCGTCCGTGCCGTCCGTGCCGCCGGGGTGGCCGTCGTGGACGTTTCCCGCCGTGGCGGTGTCGGTGCCGCGTGCCCGGCGGGCGGTGCGCGGCCTGCTGCGGTCCTGGGGGGTGCCGGGGGACGTCGGTGAGGTGGCGGAGCTGCTGGTCAGCGAGCTGGTCACGAACGCGGTGCGGCACGCCCGCCGCCCCTCGCCGGCACAGGCACCGGTGACGCTGTCGGTTTCGGCGGGGAAGGGCCGGGTGCGGTTCGCGGTGTCGGACGCCGATCCCCGGCCGCCGTGCCCGCGCCGGGCCAACGCGCAGGACGAGGGCTCGCGCGGCCTGGAGCTGGTGGACTCGCTGGCCGCGGCGTGGGGGTGCGAGACCACCGGAGAGGCCGGGGGCGGCAAGGTGGTGTGGTTCGAGCTGGCGGCGCGCGGGTCATGCGACGTTCATGCGGGCACCCGTGCCAGGCAAAAACTTCCTGTGGGTTTTTGGCGTGAACTGCCCTGGATAAGGGGCCGGACATAACCTGGGGGCGACGGCGGGGCGGCCGCGTACGGAACGGGCGCCGGCCTCGCCACCCGGAGCGCCATGACAACGGTGACGACCAGCAGCCCGGGCGGGCGGCTCGACGGCCTGCCCGCCGAGACGACCAGCTTCGTGGGGCGTCGGCAGGAGGTGGCCGAGGTCAGGTCGCTGCTGTCCGCGTCCAGGGCGGTGACGCTGACCGGGGTGGGCGGGGTCGGCAAGACCCGGCTGGCGTTGCGGGTCGGCCGTGAGGTGCGGCGAGCCTTCCGGGACGGGGTGTGGCTGGTGGAGCTGGCCGCGCTGGAGACGCCCGGCCTGCTGGCCCGGGTCGTGGCCGAGGCGCTGCGGCTGCACGAGGCGGGCGGGACGCCGCCGCTGCGGCAGCTGGCCGAGTACCTGCGCGACCGGCAGTGCCTGATCATCCTGGACAACTGCGAGCAGCTGGCGGCCGAGTGCGCGGAGCTGGCCGAGGCGCTGCTGCGGGCCGCGCCCGGGCTGCGGATCCTGGCCACCAGCCGGCACGTGCTGGGGTTTCCCGGCGAGTGCGCGGTGCCGGTCCTGCCGCTGCCGGCGCCCGGCGGCGCCGAGGACGCGGCTGAGGGCGCGGGCGAGGGCGCGGGCGAGGGGTTCGACGAGGCCGACGCGGTGCGGTTGTTCGCCGAGCGGGCCCGCTCGGTGGTGCCGGGCTTCGCCGTCACCGACGCCAACCGCGAGGTGGTGGCGGCGGTCATCGCCCGCCTGGACGGGCTGCCGCTGGGCATCGAGCTGGCCGCGGCGCGGCTGCGGGCCCTGTCGCCGCGGCAGTTGCTGGACCGGCTGGACGGCGGCCTGCGGGTGCTGGACAGCCGCGCTGCGGGGGTGGCGCCCCGGCACCGGACGTTGCGCAACCTGATCGAGTGGAGTCACGCCCTATGTTCGGAGGAGGAACGGCTGCTATGGCATCGCGCCTCGGTGTTCGCCGGAAGCCTGGACCTGCAGGCGGCCGAGTCGGTCTGCTGCGGGACCGTGATCGGCCGCGAGGACGTCCTCGACCTGGTGATCGGCCTGGTGGACAAGTCCGTGCTGATTCGCGAGGACCACGCGGACGGCGTCCGCTACCGGATGCTGGAGACGCTGCGCCAGTACGGGCTGGAGCGGCTGCGCGAGCGCGGCGAGGAGCCGGAGCTGCGCGAGCGGCATCGCGGTTATTACCGCGAGCTGGCGGCCCGGTTCCGTGCGGGGGCGTTCGGGCCCGATCAGGTGGCCTGGTCGGCGCGGCTGCAGCGGGAACACGCCAACCTGCGCGCCGCCCTGCACGGCTGCTTCGCCGTGCCGGGCGGTGCGGCGGACGGCCTGAGCATGGCCACGGATCTGCTGTATCACTGGATCACCGGTTATTACCCGGGTGAGGGGCGCGAGTGGCTGCGGCGGGGGCTGGCGGCCGGCGGCGTCCCTGAACGGGTGCGGGGGCGGGCGTTGTGGGCGGCGGCCTGGCTGGCGCTCATCCAGGCCGACGTGCCGGGCGCGGCCGCGCTGCTGGGGCGCTGCCGGGCGGTGGGTGAGCGGCTGGGCGAGGTGTCGCTGTGCGCGTACGCGGACCTGTTCACGGGGATGATCGCGATGTGGGAGGGGCGGCCGGATGAGGCGGCCGCCTGCTACGAGCGGGCGCGGCAGGGGCACCGGCGGGCGGGGGACGCGACGGGGCTGGCGCTGTCGCTGGTGCGGCTGACGTTGGCCTGGTCGTTCCTGGGGCGGGCGCGGGAGGCGGTGGAGGCCGCCGAGGAGTGCCTGCGGGTGTGCGAGGAGCATGAGGAGGGCTGGCATCGCGCCTACGCCGAGACGGCGCTGGGGGTGGAGCTGTGGCGGCAGGGCGAGCTGGGGCGGGCGGGTGAGCTGGGCCGGCGCGGCCTGGACTTCACCCGCCGGCTGGGCGACCGGCCGGGGGTGGGGCTGACGGTGGAGCTGCTGGCGTGGACGGCGGCGTCGGCGGGACGGTTCCGGCGGGCGGCGCGGCTGCTGGGCGTGCTGGATGGCGTGTGGAGCGCGGTGGGGGCGCCGCTGTCGGGGTTCGGGCACCTGGCCGGGTATCACGAGGGGTGCGAGCGGGTGACGCGTGAGGCGCTGGGGGAGGCGGGTTTCCTGGCCGAGCGGCGGCGGGGGGCGCGGCTGCCGTACGGGGAGGCGCTGGCGTACGCGCTGGAGGAGCCGCAGGGGGAGCCGCAGGGGGAGGAGCGGAGTGCGGCTTGCGCTTCGCCGTTGACGCGGCGGGAGCTGGAGATCGCGCGGCTGGTGGCGCGGGGGCTGACGAACAAGGAGATCGCGGCGTCGCTGGTGATCGCGCAGCGGACGGCCGAGGGGCATGTCGAGCGCATCTTGACGAAGCTGGGGTTCGTCTCGCGGGCGCAGATCGCCGGCTGGGTGGGGGAGCGCGGCCGCACCGGCGAGTGAGCCGGTCAGGCGGGCAGTCAGGCGGGCAGTCAGGCGGGCAGTTCGCACCAGGTGGCCGGGCCTGTGGCGCCCCAGCAGCAGGCCAGCCGGTCCAGCAGGGGCGCGTCGGGGGTGGCGGGGCGCGGTCCGTCGTGCTCGGCCTCCAGGCGCAGCAGCCCGTCCTCCTCGGTGACGGTGAGCCGCACGGCTCCGGCGCCGGTGGCGAGGGCGGCGGCGACGAGCTGCGCGGCCAGCAGCCGGGCGGCGCTTGCGGGGGCGGGGCTTGCGGGGGTGGTGCCTGTGTCGGGAGTGCGCAGGCGCCAGGCGCGCAGCCGGGCCTCGGTGAGGCGGGCGGCGGTGAGCGCGGCGGTGGGGCGGGCGGCCAGCGTCCAGCAGGCGGTGCGTTCGGGGCCGTAGGGGCGGACGGCCGGGCGGGACGTCCACGGCAGCGTCGGCGGGGCCGGGCAGGTGGTCTCCATGGCGGTTGTCTCCTTCGGCGGTCGGGCGTACCCGTCCAGCGTGCGCGGAGCCGGCCTCGCCGGGGTACGGGGACAATCCCCATTCCGGTACGTAGACCACGAACGAAGGCGATAACAATACCGGTATTTGTATCGCACGGTATAGAGTGGGCCGCATGGTGCGACCTCCGCTGACTCCCGAAGAGCGGCTCCGCGGCGAGCAGCTCGGCACGATGATCCGCCAGGCCCGAGGCGAGCGCAGCATCGTCGAGGTCGCCGCCGCGGCCGGCATGTCCGCCGAGACCCTGCGCAAGATCGAGACCGGCCGCATCGCGACGCCCGCCTTCTTCACCATCGCCGCGCTGGCCGACGTCCTCGGCATCTCCCTCGACCGGCTCGCCACCCGCACCACCCCCGCCCCCACCTGACCCCCGGGTATAAGTGCAGGTCAACGGCCTTGTTACCGTCGGTGACATGACGACGGGGGAGCGCCGCCCACCTGCACCGCCGGCTCCGCGGCCTGGCCTGTGGCGCCGGATCCTGATCATCGCCGCCCTCGCCGCGGTCATCCTGGCCGCCGCCGCCCTGGGCGCGGCCTCGTTCCTGCTCATCAGCTGAGCGGCGCTCGCTGGACGTGATCGCCGGCGGCGTGCCAGACTGGCGGCGACAACATCAGCCCATGCTTGTCAGCGCCTGGTCGGTCGGTGGAGTGCGCTGGCGTGCTCGCTCGCCGCGAGCACGACCGGTCGCGCCCCCACCCGGGATCGACGGCGGGATCACGGTCGTGTACGCGCCGAGCCGTACACGAAAGGACCTTCATGTCCACCGACCCGTTCGGGCTCGCCGAAGGCGACTACGTCCCCGACCCCGATCGCGACACGACGCTGCTTCTCGACGCGTTCTACGACCACCTCGCCGCGACCCTGCTCCGGCACGCCCTGCCCGGCGACCCCATCGACGCCATGATCGCCGCCATGCGGGCCCGCCAGGGCGAGCTCGAAGCGGCCGGCCGGCACCTCGTCGTCGATGAGCCCGCCCGCCACAACCTGCGCATGACCCTGGCCCTGGTGGCCGCCTACGAGCTCCTGCGGCCCGGGCTGGGCCGGGAGCAAGCCGTCGCCGCCGTGCGCGCCGCCTTCATCGAACCGCTCGCCGACACCATGAAGGCGGGCACCCGCGCGATGCTGGACAACGCGCCGGACGCCTTCCGGGCCATGGTGGAGCTGTGCAGGTCGCGCGAGGAGCACGCGTTCGGCAAGGCGTTCGTCTTCGCCCGGCCCGCCGACGACGACAGCCGCTACCACCTCGACGTGCGCCGGTGCTTCTACCACGACGTCCTGGTCGCCCACGCGGCGCCGGAGCTGACCCCGATCATGTGCGCGTTCGACGCGAACTGGATCGAGGCCATCTCGCCCGGCAGGCACGGCTTCCGCTTCGAGCGCCGCACCACCATCGGGACCGGCGGCACCCATTGCCCCTTCCACTTCAGCCGCACCCGGGAAACGGGCGGCTGAGGCCCCCGTAGCCGCCCGTCCGCTCACGACAGCAGGTCGCGCCAGCGCTCGGCCGAGGCCAGGGCGTCGAGGCTGATCCGCTCCAGGAACGCCCCGCACCTGGCCAGGCGACGCCCGACGGGCGTGTCGTGGCCGAGCGCCTGCCCCGTCGCCTTGGTGATCTCGGCCGCCGCGAGCGTGCGCTGCGAGCTGAGGACGGTCGAGTGGTACCAGGCGTCGTCGTCGACGACGTAGATGTCGCGCCGCCGCTGCGGGTCACGTTCGCGCCTGATCAGGCCCTGCTGGGCCAGGTAGCCCACGGCCATGGAGATCGAGGCGGGACTGACCTGCAGCCCGCGCGCCAGCTCGGCCGCGGTGAGCCTGCCGTCCTGGCTCAGCCACAGGCCGATGAGCACGCGCGCCATCATCTTCGGCAGGCCCAGCCCGATCGCCATCTCGACGGCCTCTTCCTCGGCGTCGGCGACCTTGCGGTCCTGGGGCCGGGCCTTAAGCGGACGTCCGGGGGCGCGCCGGGCCCGCAGCGTCGCCGCGCGGTGCGCCCGCTCGGGGCGGTAGTCGCCGGGGCCGCCGTTGCGGCCGACCTCGCGGCTGATCGTGGAGGTCGGGCGGTTCAGCCGTCTGGCGATCTCGGCGTAGGAGCGGCCTTCGGCGAGGCCGGTGGCGATGCGGTGGCGGTCCTGCAGGGTCAGCCTTCCTTCTGCCATGACGCCACTATTGCGTTCGGCGCCACACAACGCAACGTTTCATTGCGTTCGGCTTCAGCGTCAACGCATCAATTTCGCGGCTCTGAGCTGGGCTTCTAGTGATCGTCTGATTGACGGAAATTCTGAAAGCAACGTAGCTTTCAAACATGACGAACGCGTACTATCGCGGCCAGCGGGAGGCGGACGGGGCCCGGCCCTTCGTCTCGGTGACGGGACTGCGCAAGTCCTACGGCGCCCACCGCGTCCTGGACGGCATCGACCTCGCCATCGGGCAGGGCACCGTCTTCTCGCTGCTCGGCCCCAACGGCGCGGGCAAGACCACCACCGTGCAGATCCTGTCCACCCTCATCAAGCCCGACGCGGGCGACATCCGGGTCGCCGGGCACGACCTGGCCAGGCAACCCGACCAGGTGCGCGCCGCGATCGGCGTCACCGGCCAGTTCTCCGCGGTCGACGGACTGCTCACCGGCGAGGAGAACCTGCGCCTCATGGCCGACCTGCTCCACCTCGGCCGCGCCGCGGCCCGCACCCGCGTCCGGGAGCTGCTGGACCGCTTCGACCTCACCGCCGCCGCCCGCAGACCCGCCGTCACCTACTCCGGCGGCATGCGCCGCCGCCTCGACCTCGCCATGACCATGGTCGGCACACCCCGGCTCATCTTCCTCGACGAACCGACCACGGGCCTGGACCCGCGCAGCCGCCGCACCATGTGGCAGATCGTCCGCGACCTCGTCCGGCAGGACGGCGTCACCATCTTCCTCACCACCCAGTACCTGGAGGAGGCCGACGAGCTCGCCGACCGCATCGCCCTGCTCAGCCAGGGCCGCCTGGTGGCCGAAGGCACCCCCGAACAGCTCAAGCGCATGGTGCCCGGCGGGCACATCGTCGTGCGCTTCGCCGACCCCGACGGATACCGCAGGGCCGCCGGCCACCTCGGCGCCACCTCCGCCGACGACGCCGCACTCACCCTCCAGATCCCCGACCCCGGCGGCGTCAGGACGCTGCGCCGGCTCCTGGAGTGGCTGGACACCCACGCCATCGACGTCGCCGAGCTGTCCACCCACACCCCCGACCTGGACGACGTCTTCCTCACCCTGACCCAGGAACACCCGACCCAGGAACACCCAACCCAGGAACACCCCGCCCAGGGACCCATCACGCAGGAGCCCACCCGATGAGAGCGATCACCGACTCGGCGACGATGCTGCGCCGCCAGGTCAAGCACATCTGGCGCTACCCCACGCTGATCCTCACCTTCACCGCCGTGCCCGTGGTGTTCCTGTTGCTGTTCGTCTACGTCCTCGGCGGCACCATGGGCGCGGGACTCGGCGCCGACCGCGCCGCCTACGCCGGATACCTCACCCCCGGCATCATGATCACCACGATCGTCGGGGCCGCGCAGGGCACCGCGATCTCGGTGGCGACCGACATGACCGAAGGCATCATCGCCCGGTTCAAGACCATGGCCATCGCCCGCGTCTCGGTGCTCACCGGACACGTCCTCGGCGCCATGGTGCAGACGTTCCTCGCCATCGCCATGGTGACCGCCGTGGCGCTGCTCATCGGGTTCCGCCCGTCCGCCTCGGCGCTGGACTGGCTCGGCGTGGCCGGCGTGCTGGCCATGTTCACCTTCGCCATCACCTGGCTGTCGGTCGCCCTCGCCCTGGTCACCCGGAACGTCGCCACCGCCAGCAACCTGCCGATGCCGCTGATGCTGCTGCCCTTCCTCGGCAGCGGCTTCGTCCCGACCGAGTCGATGCCGGCCGGGCTGCGCTGGTTCGCCGAGCACCAGCCGGCCACCCCCGCCATCGACACGCTGCGCGCCCTGCTGACCGGACAGCCGGCCGGGACCGGCTTCCTGGAGGTGGCCGCGTGGAGCGGGGCCATCGCCCTCACCGGCTACCTGTGGGCGCGCAGGCTCTACAACCGGTGACCCGCTGGCGCGGGCGGCCGGGGTCAGGCGTAACCGGCCGCCCGCGCCAGCGGGGAGGCATCACCCGGTGACAGCGGCCGCGACAGGAACACCGGCGCCTGCGACATGAACCGCGGCTCCCGCCCCAGATGCTCCTGCGCCGCGTGCACCGTGAACGGATGCACCACGTACACGTCCCCGGGAGAGCCGGTCGCCAGCGCCACCGGCCGCTCCCGCCCCACGTCGTCGAACAGCGGGCCCATCTCCATGACGTCGCGCACCCGCTCGTCCAGCAGCCGCGCCATGTCGCGCTGCGAACCGGCCCGGATGCGCGTCGGCGCGTCCTGCGGCCCGACCTGCGACAGCAGCACCAGCAGCAGCAACGTGTGCGGGCGGCCGCTCACCCCGAACGTGCCGTCCGGACGCGGGGTGTTGGCGTCGATGTGCCAGCCCCGGTCCTGCGCCGGCGGCACCTGCGGGAAACGCACCGGGATGTTGCCCAGGCTCCCGAGCGGCACCCAGCCCCGCACGCCCGGCCCGGCACCCGGCTCCAGGTCGGGCCCCGGATCGGACGCCGCATCGGACGCCGCATCGGACGCGGGGGCGGGGGCGGCGCCCGTCACCGCGTCCAGTGCCGCCCGCAGCCGCGCGCTGCGCACGATCTGCCCGAAAGGCCCCTCGCCGGTGAAGTCCGCCGTCCACACCACCGGCTGCGTCCAGCCCGCCGGGTCGTCCGGCGACAACCCCATCCGCTGCCACAGCAGCGCCCGCGCCGCGTCGCCCACCTCGCGCGGCACGACCGCCTCGACCTTGGCGAACCCGTCGGCCACGAACGCCTCGACATCGATCACATCAGCGCTGATCCCGTTCATGGCCGGTGACGCTAGCAGCGCCCGCCCGCAGGTCTCGACCCTATTTCCGCGGGGGAGCGGTCACACCAGGGCGAGCTGCGCCACCCGCGGCTCGCGCTGGCGCGGCTCACCCGGCCCGAACGCCATCCCGTACACCTGGCACAACTGCGCGATCTGCCCCGTGATGCGCCGCTCGTAGTCCGGCGACGGCAGCCCCGCCCGGTCGTACAGCTCCTCGTAACGCGCCACCAGCTGCGGATGCGCCCCTTGCAGCCACTGCAGGTACCACTGCCGGGTGCCCGGCGGCAGCCGCAGCACCACCGGCTCCACCGCCCGCGCCCCCGCGCCCGCGATCCGCCGCACCGTCGCCCCCAGCTGGTCGGCCGCGTCGCTCAGCAGCGGCAGCACCGGCGCCATCAGCACCCGGCACTCCACCCCGGCCTCGGCCAGCGCCGAGACCAGCTCCAGCCGCGCCTGCGCGGTCGGCGCCCCCGGCTCCACCGCGCGCCGGATCCGCTCGTCGACGAACGCGATCGACACCGCCACCCGCGCGCCCGCCTGCGCCAGCAGCGCCGCGTCGCGCACCACCAGCGCCGCCTTGGTGTAGACGGTGAACGGCACGCCCGCCTCGGCCAGCGCCCCGATCACGCCCGGCATCAGCCGGTAGGTCTCCTCGGCCGTCTGGTAGCAGTCGCCGCTGACGCCCACCGCCAGCTCCTCGCCGCCCCAGCGCGCCAGGTCGGCCCGCAGCCGCGCCACCGCGTTCGGCTTGACCACGATCCGCGTGTCGAAATCACGGCCCGCGTCGAGCCCCAGCCGCCGATGCCCGGCCCGCGCCCCGCACCCCAGGCAGGCGTGCGCGCAGCCCCGGTAAGGGGAGACGGCCCACTGCTGGGCGATGCCCGCCGCCGCCGGAACCCGCTCGATCATCGTCCGGGCCTGCGTCTCGTAGAAGCCGTCGCGCACCACCGCGCGCCGCTCGATCAGCGGTCGCTCATCGGCGGCGTCAACCAGCGCAAGCGCGTCCCAACCCACACCCTCCAGTGGAACACGTATTCGACTGAGTTTTCAAGCAGTTCCCGCACACCCGGGGGAGCGGACCCCCGCGCTAAACTGGGACACCCGTACCACTTCACCCCATAAGGGACCCGCACCATGGCCTGGCTCCTGCTCGCCCTCGCCATCGCCTCCGAAATCCTCGCCACCAGCGCACTCAAACTCAGCAACGGCTTCACCCACCCCGGCTGGACCGCCGTCGTCGCCGCCGGCTACCTCACCTCCTTCACCCTCCTGGCCCAGGCACTCAAACTCCAGCTCGACATGGGCACCGCCTACGCCGTCTGGTCCGGCGCGGGCACCGCCGCCATCGCCCTCATCGGCGCCGCCTTCATGGGGGAGACCCTCACCCCACTCAAGATCGCCGGTATCCTGCTCATCATCGGCGGCGTCGTCGTCCTCAACCTCGCCGGAAGCGCCCATTGAAACCCCCGCCACGCGCCCAGCCCGCCGCACAGGCCCGCTCCCGCCGCCGCCGCGCCACCCTCCTGACCGCCGCCGTCGACCTGCTCGCCGACGGCGGATTCGCCGCCGTCACCCACCGCGCCGTCGCCCAGCGCGCCCACCTCCCGCTCGCCGCCACCACCTACTACTTCGCCTCCCGCGACCAGCTCCTGGCCGAAGCCTTCGCCCAGCTCGTCGAGACCGAACTCGCCACCACCGCCGCCTGGATCACCGAACACGGCCTCACCGGCCTGCCCGGCCACCTCGCCGCCGCCGACCGCCACCGCCAGCTCGGCCTGTGGGAGCTGTACGTCCACGCCGGCCGCGACCCCGTCCTGCAACAGATCGCCCGCCGCTGGACCGACGGCTGCGTCCGCCTCATCGCCCAGGCCCTCCACCTGCCCGACACCGACCCCCGCGCCCGCCTGCTCTACACCACCGTCTCCACCCTCTGGCTCGAGCTCATCGTCGAGCAACGCCCCCCGGACCAGGCCCGCACCCTGCTCGCCCACGCCGTCGAAAACGCATTGCGACCCCCCTGACCCCTCCCTACACTGCCCCCGTGCCCCACCCCGACCCCACAACCGCCCCCACGACCGACACAGGCCCGGCAACCGGCGCGGGCCCCGCCCTCGTCGACAACGAACACGTCAAAGGCGAATGGACCAGCGAAGCCGTCTACACCATCCTCGAAACCGAACGGACCGACGGCCGATGACCCAGCACATCCACCACCTCGCCCTGGCCGCCGACTGGCACGAGGCGGCCACAGCGGGGGAGTACCGCATCTCCACCCTCGGCCGCACCCTCGACGACGAAGGCTTCATCCACTGCAGCCGCGACCTCGACCAGCTCCGCGAGGTCCACGACCGCTACTACGCCCACGTCACCGAACCCCTGCTCGTCCTCGACATCGACCCCGCCGGGCTCGACATCCGCACCGAGAACGGCTACCCCCACCTGTACGGGCCCCTGCCGCTGACCGCCGTCACCGCCGTCCACCCCTACACCGCGAACGGGGGAGCGGCCACCACGGACACCCGCACGGCCGCGCAACGCTTCGCCGACACCTGGCAGCACGCCTGGACCCACCACGACGTCGACGCCATCGCCGCCCTCTACCACGACGACGCCGTCCACACCAGCATGCCCTTCCGCCCCCCGCACCGGGGCAGAAAAGCCATCGCCGACTACGTCACCTGGTCCTTCACCGGCGAGAGCGACCCCCACGTCACCTTCGCCGCGCCCCTCGTCGACGGAGACAGGGCCGCCATCGAATTCCGCGTCCACGCCCTCGACAACGGCCGGCCCGTCACCCTCGCGGGCTGCGTCTTCGCCCGCTTCGACACCAGCGGCCTCGCCGTGGAGACCCGCGACTACTGGCACACCGCCGACGGCCACCAATGATCAACCGTCCCGGGGGAGCACCCACCCCCGGCCGTCAGGCCGCAACAGCGCCTGAAGCCCTAACGGACCACCCGCAACGACGCCCCGCCCGGACGCCCACCGGACACCACCGGCGACGGCACGACCGGCGGCATCACCGGCGCCGCCTCAGCAACCGGCACCGGCTGCCCCTGAACCTGCTGCCCCTGGATCTGGGGGACGTGGCCCGGCTCGGGGCGCGCCATCTGCCGCGTCTGCTCCGAAGCCTCGGCACGCCGCTCGGCGCACCCACCCCCGCAGTACCCGTTCGTCACGATCAGCCGCCCCCGCAGCGTCGTGTACGCCTCCTTACCCGAAGCGGGCAGAACGCCCTGACACACCGGGCATAAAACCGATTGGCTCCCCACGTGCTGCTCCTCTCGCGGCGCGAATAGCAGGAGCTCCACCCTAAAGCCACCCGGCCGCCGGGGGACAGTGAATCAACACAACGTCAAACCCGGCGTCAATGCCCGGATAGCACCCACCAGGGGACCGGACAAACCACTCCGGATACGGCGAAACCCCCGTTCACCGCCCTGATCGCCATCCGCCGGCCCGCCTCCAGGCGGCGGCCGGAGAGCGGGCCGGGGCGTGCGAAAAATCTTCACAACAGCCCCGGCAGTCCCACCCTCACGCCTGGGGGAGCCCCCGATCCGCTCTACTTGACATAATGTTCATTATCGAGCAAACACGCATGTGCCGAATAAAGCCACCCGAACCGGGAAGACGCCCCCCATGTACCCCCTGGAGATCACGACCCCGGGCCTCATCGCGCTCACGGCCGTCATCACCGCCGCCGCCATATGGTTCATCATCGGCGCCGTACGCCTGACCCAGCGGCCGCGCAACCGGCTCAACCCGAGCATCGACCTCGTCGACCAGGCCCGCGAACTCAAGGCCCTCGGCCAGATCCAGGAAGCCGTCTTCCTGGTACGCGGCGAGACCGGCATGAGCCAGCGCGCCGCCGCCCGATTCGTCAACCGTCTCTGAACCACCCTCTCGGCGGATGAGAGGTTTGTCCGGCCCGCTCCCCGGTCACACTGGGTAATGCCGACAAGTAATGCGATACCGAACAGAATGTGGGTTCTGTTTGGTATCGCGCATAAATAGGACAAATCGGGCCGGGTGGCGTCTGTCGTGCGCCCTCGCGCCGGCTCGGACGCGATCGTGTGCGGCCATGGCGTGCAGCTCCCGCGCCGGCCGTCCGGATGCGACGTCCCGCGCTGGGCTGAGACGTCCCCGGCTGCGCTGACGTGCGGGTTCTTGTCCGGGCGCGGTGCCTCTCCCCTCCCCTGGCGGTCCGGGCTACGGCTTGCTGCGGAACGTGACTTTCCGGTCATTTCGGGTCAATTTGGCTGCTCAGGGCGGCTTTTTGCGGGGTTTGTCAGCACCAGTGGTGTTTTCGTGTCAACATCGGATGCGCTGATGCCGTCAATGCCGGGCTTCTCCCCCGCTGTCATGGAAAGAGTGCTTGATCGTGCGTGTTCTGCTGCTGTGCTCGTCCTTCAACGGCCTGACCCAGCGTGCGTGGCTGGAGCTGCGCCGCGCTGGTCATGAGGTGAGCGTGGAGCTGGCGGTCTCGCCGGAGGTGATGGTGGAGGCGGCGGAGCTGGCCAAGCCGGATCTGGTGATCTGCCCGTTCTTGAAGGAGCGGGTGCCGGCGCGGGTGTGGCAGGGGTTCCGTACGGTGATCATTCACCCGGGGCCGCCTGGGGACCGGGGGCCGTCGTCGCTGGACTGGGCGATCGCGGAGGCCGCGCCGGAGTGGGGGGTGACGGCGTTGCAGGCGGTGGAGGAGATGGACGCGGGTCCTTTGTGGGGGTTCCGGACGTTCGTGATGCCGCAGGAGGCGCCGCGTAAGTCGGCGTTGTACAACGGGCCGGTGGCGGACGCGGCGGTGGAGCTGGTGGCCGAGGTGGTGGCGAAGGCGGCGGATCCGGCGTTCCGGCCGGTGCCGGTGGAGTCGTGCGGTGCTTCGGTGCGGGGGCGGTTGCGGCGGGCGATGCGGCACGCGGATCGGGAGTTCTCGTGGGAGGAGCCGGCGGAGGCGGTCGTGCGGCGGGTGCGGGCGGCTGATGGTGCGCCGGGTGGGCGTGGGGTGCTGGCGGGGGTGCCGGTGCGGGTGTTCGACGTGTATCGGGGTCCTGAGGTGGGTGCGGGCGGGGTGCCGGGTGAGGTGGTGGGGCGTCGTGAGGGGGCGGTGCTGGTGCGTGCGGGTGATGGGGGGACGGTGTGGGTGGGGCATGTGCGGCTGGAGCGTGAGGGGGCGGTGAAGCTGCCGGCGGTGGCGGCTTTGGGTGATCGGGTGGCGGGGGTGCCGGAGCGGGCGGGTTACAGCGAGATCACTTATGACCGTAGTGAGGGGGTGGGGGTGGTGAGTTTCGATTTCTACAACGGGGCGATGTCGACGGAGCAGTGCCGGCGGCTGGCGTCGGCGTTGCGGTATGCGGTGGCGCAGGACACGCGGGTGCTGGTGGTGCGTGGGGGTGAGGTGTTCTCCAACGGGATTCATCTGAATGTGATCGAGGCGGCGCGGCGTCCGGCGTTGGAGGCGTGGATGAACATCAATGCGATGAATGCGGTGTGTCAGGAGATCGCGGGGTGTTCGGGGCAGTTGGTGGTGGTGTCGGTCGGGGGGAATGCGGGTGCGGGTGGGGTGATGCTGGGGTTGGGGGCGGATCGGGTGATCGTGCGGGAGCCGGTGGTGTTGAATCCGCATTATCGGACGATGGGGTTGTTCGGTAGTGAGTTGTGGACGTACACGTTGCCTCGGCGGGTGGGGGCGGAGGTGGCGGAGCGGTTGACGCGGGAGGCGTTGCCGTTGGGTGCGGCTGAGGCGGTGGAGCTGGGGCTGGCTGATCGGGTGGTGGGCGGGTCGCGGCTGGAGTTCGAGCGGCGGGTGCTGGAGTACGCGGAGCGGCTGGCGGCGGATGCGGGGTATGAGCGGTTGCTGGCGGCGCGGCGGCAGGCGCGGGAGGCCGATGAGCGGCGTAAGCCGTTGGATGCGTACCGGGCGGAGGAGCTGGCGGAGATGAGCCGGGACATGTTCGGTGATCGGTCGGGGTTCGCGGCGGCGCGGCGGGCGTTCGTGCGTAAGGAGCCGGCGGTGGCGACGCCTGCGCGGTTGGCTGTGCATCGGGAGCCGGGGTATCGGGAGCCGGGGTATCGGGAGTTGTCCGGCGCGTCGTGACCCCCTGGGCGCGGATGCATCTCATATGTGAGATATGGTCGTCTGTTGTGGCAGATGATTACCTTGTGCGGATCGGCCGGTTGATCCGGGACGCTCGTCAGCATCGTGGATGGACGCAGCTGCAGCTGGCCGATGCGCTGGCGACGAGTCAGAGCGCGGTCAACCGGATCGAGCGCGGTAACCAGAACATCAGTCTTGAGATGATCGCGCGGATCGGTGAGGCGCTGGACAGCGAGATCGTGTCGCTGGGGTATGCGGGGCCGATGCATCTGCGGGTGGTGGGCGGCCGGCGGTTGTCGGGCAGCATCGATGTCAAGACGTCGAAGAACGCGTGTGTGGCGTTGTTGTGCGCGTCGCTGCTGAACTCGGGGCGGACGATCCTGCGCAAGGTGGCGCGGATCGAGGAGGTGTACCGTATCCTGGAGGTGCTGGCCTCGATCGGGGTGCGGGCGCGGTGGATCAACGAGGGCAGCGATCTGGAGATCGTGCCTCCGGCGCGGCTGGAGCTGGAGGCGATGGACACCGAGGCGGCGCGCCGGACGCGGAGCGTGATCATGTTCCTGGGTCCGCTGATGCATCGTACGGAGCAGTTCCGGATCCCGTACGCGGGGGGTTGTGATCTGGGGACGCGGACGGTGCAGCCGCACATGTCGGCGTTGCGGCATTTCGGGCTGGACATCACGGCGACGGGCGGGTTCTATCACGCGCGGGTGGACGGGGCGGCGGCGCCGGTCCGGCCGATCGTGTTGACCGAGCGCGGCGACACGGTGACGGAGAACGCGCTGCTGGCGGCGGCGCGGCACGACGGGGTGACGGTGATCCGTAACGCCTCCTCCAACTACATGGTGCAGGACCTGTGCTTCTTCCTGGAGGAGCTGGGCGTGCGGGTGGAGGGGGTGGGGACGACGACGCTGACGGTGCACGGGGTGCCGGTGATCGAGCGGGATGTCGACTACTCCCCCAGCGAGGATCCGGTGGAGGCGATGAGCCTGCTGGCGGCGGCGGTGGTGACGTCGTCGGAGCTGACGATCTGCCGGGTGCCGGTGGAGTTCCTGGAGATCGAGCTGGCGGTCCTGGAGGAGATGGGGCTGGACTGCGAGCGGGGGCGGGAGTATCCGGCGGCGAACGGGCGGACGCGGCTGGTGGATCTGACGGTGCGGCCGTCGAAGCTGGTCTCCCCCATCGACAAGATCCATCCGATGCCGTTCCCGGGGCTGAACATCGACAATGTGCCGTTCTTCGCGGCGATCGCGGCTTCGGCGCAGGGTTCGACGCTGATTCATGACTGGGTGTACGACAACCGGGCGATCTATCTGACGGAGCTGACGCGGCTGGGGGCGTCGGTGAAGCTGCTGGATCCGCATCGGGTGCTGGTGGAGGGTCCGACGCGGTGGCGCAGCGCGGAGATGATGTGCCCGCCGGCGTTGCGTCCGGCGGTGGTGGTGCTGCTGGCGATGATGGCGGCGGAGGGCACGTCGGTGCTGCGGAACGTGTACGTGATCAACCGGGGGTATGAGGATCTGGCGGAGCGGCTGAACGCGCTGGGGGCGCGGATAGAGACGTTCCGCGACATCTGATCCGCTGCTGCCGGGCGGTGGCGGGGTTTTTCGTCGGTGGCTTCGGTTACGGTCGTTACTGATCCTGTTGCTGGCGTGGAGGGGGTCGGCCGGTGCGGCCTGCTGAGCTGGAGCGGTTGACGGTGGCGGAGGCGGCGGACCGTTATGTGGAGCTGGTGCGGGCGCGGACGGTGACGGGGGGCCTGTCGCCGTCGACGGCGGAGGTGTATGCGCGGGACGTGGCGACGCTGGTGGAGCTGGCGGGGGCGGATCGGGTGCTGGACGATCTGACGGGTGCGGATGTGGACGCGGTGTTGCTGGCGTTCGCGCGTAAGCCGGACGGGCGGTCGGCGGCGGGACGCTCCCCCGCCGGCCCCGCGTCCGGTTCTGGGGCCGGTTCTGGGGGGCAGTCGCCGTCGTCGCAGGCGCGCTTCCGGCGGTCGGTGTCGGCGTTGTTCAAGCACGCGGCGCTGGTGGGGTGGGTGCAGGTCAACCCGATGCTGCACGCGACGGTGACGGCCAAGGAGCGGGGCGGGCTGCGTCCGCACCGGCGGGCGTTGACGCGGGAGCAGGCGCAGGGGCTGATCGGGGCGGCGCGGCGGCTGCCCGAGGAGGCGCCGCGGGCGGGCAAGCGGCGTGATCAGCGTACGGAGCTGCGTGACGGGCTGATCGTGTTGCTGCTGGCGACGGTGGGGCCGCGGGTGTCGGAGCTGACGCGGGCGAATGTGGAGGACTTCTTCACCAACGGCGGGGTGCGGTACTGGCGGATCTTCGGCAAGGGCGGGCGGACGCGGGACGTGCCGCTGCCCGACGACGTCGCGCGGGTGTTGCAGGCGTACCTGGAGCGGGGGCGGCCGGCCGGTGGGGAGGACAAGGCGTTGCTGTTGTCGTGGCGGGGGCGGCGGCTGGCGCGGGGCGACGTGCAGGCGGTGATCGACCGGGTGCAGGCGCGGGTGGACCCGGATCAGCGGCGGTCGGTGACGCCGCACGGGCTGCGGCACACGACGGCGACGCATCTGCTGGCCGAGGCGGTCGACATGGACGCGGTGCGGCGGGTGCTGGGGCACAGCGACCTGTCGACGCTGGGGCGGTACCGGGATGAGCTGCCGGGTGAGCTGGAGGTGGCCATGCGGACGCATCCGCTGCTGCGCCGCGAGGGGCCGCGCTGAGCCGTCCGGCCCGGGGGGCGGCTCACAGAGGCGGGCTTCCTGGCTACTGCGGGGGTGTCTCCGGTTCAGGCCGAGAGCCGCTCCGGTCGTCGCCGGCCGCCCAGACGGCCGCCGTCAGGGCGGTCACGAAGGCGATCGGCACTCCTGCCCAGGCCGACCAGTACGGCGTGCTCTGCGAGGTGTGATCGTCGAGCCTCGGCCCCACGGTCAGGTACACCGACCAGATCAGCAGCGGTCCCGCCATGCCGGCGATCACGCCGGACTCCACGTCGGCGTCGCGGCCGGCCGTCCGGCCTGCGACCAGGGCGATCAACGCCATCAGGGCGGCCGCCTCCAGCAGCGTGGCGAAGTCACCGAGCCACGTGCCGGCCGCGGATCCCGCCGTGGTGACCAGGATGAACGCGACCAGCCCGTGCTTCGTGCCGGCGTGCCGGAGCCCGGCGGCCGCCGCGGCGGCACCGATGCCGCCGCCCGTGAGGCCGGCGATCAACGCGAAGCTCGCGGGTTTGTCGGTCACCCCGAGCGCCTGAACGTACTGCAGCGGCCCGGCCGTCGCTCCGCAGCCGAGCCAGGCGGCGATCGGAAGAGCCAGGAAACGGCCGCGCCCGCCGGGAAACCTGCTCGCGGCCACCGCGGCGAGCACCACCGCCGCCGCCGGACACCAGATGGCCTGGGTGAGGTCGCGATACCAGCCAGGGCCGTCCCATTCGTGGTAGTCCTCCCACAGCGTTACCCGCATCGCCTTGGCCGCGGCCAGTTGCCCGCACCCGAGCACGGCCGCGGTCAGTGCGGCGAGGACGGCGGGCAGCGCGAGGCTTCTCTCCGCCCGGGCTGTCTTGCGAGGCAGGCCCCGGCCCGCGATCAGATAGGCGAGCACGGCACCCGCGAGCCAGCCCGGCCAGCCCGCCATCCGATCAGCGAAGCCGGACCCGCCGCCCAGAGCCGCCCCGATCAGGACCGCTGAGGCACTGCCGCACAACGTGCTCATGGCCGCGCGGGAGGGTTCGCCCCGGAGAAGGACTCCCGCCGCCAGCCCGATCAGGACGCCGGCGAGTTTCGGCGCGCCGACCAGTGCCAGCAGCAGGGACAAGCATGGCGCGGCGAGCATGGTGAGGATGATGATCCGCACGATCGGCATGGCGGCCCGGGTACCCCTTCCGCGACTGGATTGCAGGGGGATCGAAGGCACTGTTTCAGAGGCGGCGGTGCAGGAGCATGCCGGGCCACTCCCCTACGGTGAAGGGTGCCTGGCGGGTGAAGCCGCAGCTTTCGTAGTAGGCGACCAGGCGGCCGTCGCCGCCGGCGTAGCAGTCGACGCGCAGCAGGTGCAGGCCGCGTTCGCGGGCCTGGTCGGCGGCGAAGGCGAGCAGGGTGCGGCCGACGTCGTGGCCGGCGTGGCGGCGGCCGGTGACCAGGGCCTGGACGTACAGCTCGGGTTCGGTGGCGGGGGTGACGTAGTCGTGGGCGTCGCCCAGGACGATGCATCCGGCGGGCACGCCGCCGGTGGTGTGCCCGCCGGGGGCGGTACCGGTACCGGGGTCGGCGGAGGGCTGGGCGGAGGGCCCAGCGGGAGCGGGATCGGCGGGAGCGGGATCGGCGGGAGCGGGATCGGCGGGGCGTTCGGCGATGTGCATGCCGCCGCCGTGTGCCCACGCGCTGACCTGGGCGGTGCGGCGGGGGTCGCCGGTGAAGGGCCGCTCCCCCCATTGGCCGGTGCGGCCGTGGGCGGCGAGCCAGGCGACGGCGGAGTCGAACATGGCCAGCACGGCGGGGATGTCGCCGGGGGTGCCGGGGCGGATGTGCACGCGGGCGGGGCTCCTACGGACGGCGGCGGCGGGAGGCGGGAGTTCTGGCGCGGGGGTCAGGACTTCTTGGCGGAGCTGAGGGCGCTGCCCTTCTTCCACTGGGAGTAGGGCATCTGCCAGAAGCCCCAGCCGTTGTTCCACTCCAGTTCGCGGTTGGTGCCGGTGATCTCGACGACGTCGCCGCGCTGCATGGTGTCGTAGAACCAGCGGGCCTGGTCGGGGCGGGCGTTGACGCAGCCGTGGCTGACGTTCTGGCGGCCTTGGGCCCAGACGTTGTTCTTGGCGTGGACGTACTCGCCGCTGTTGGAGATGCGGACGGCGTGGTTGATCATGACGTCGTAGTAGCCGGGGTCGCCTTTCTTGCGGCCCGGGGAGATCATGCGGACGGGGTTGCCGCGTTCCATGGTGAGGTGGACGCCGGAGGTGGTGGTGTATTCGCGGGTGGTGGCCATGCCGGCGCTGATGCGCATGGTCTGCACCTTCTTGCCGTCCTTGTAGACGTACATCATGTGGGTGCGGGTGTTGACCTTGCTGATCTGCTTGGCGCCGATCTTGAGGCTGGCGGTGTAGTCCTTGGTGCCGTAGAGGCCTTTGCCGGCTTTGATGCCGGTGATGCCGGCGGTGAAGGTGACCTTCTGGTGGGCGGGCCAGTACTTGGCGGTGCGGTAGATGACTTTGGTGTCGTCGATCCAGCGCCAGGCGCCGTCGACGGGTTTTTCCGCCTCGACCTTCAGGGCGCGTTCGATGGTGGCCTTGCTGGTGACGGGCTGGTTGAAGGTGACGATGATGGGGGCGCCGACGCCGAGGGTCTCGCCTTTGGCGTTGGGGGTGACGTCGATGATCTGGAGGGAGCGTTCGGGTTTGGCGGTGGTGAAGGCGCTGGTGGAGGTGGTGACGCCGGCTTTGGCGGTGACGGTGTAGCCGGTGGAGGGCTTCAGGGGGGTTTTGGAGGTCCAGCGGGTCTTGTCGGCGTTGTAGCGGCCTTCGATGGTTTCGCCGCCGGCTTCGACGGTGACGTCGTCGAGGGGTGCGCCGGCGGCGGCGACGACGATCTTCTTGTCGGGGTTGACCTTGGCGCTGCCCTCAGCGGGGCTGATCTTGACGACGGGGGCTTCGGGGGTGGCGCTGGTGGTGGCCCCGGGCGCGGCGGGGTCGCCTGCGGCGTTGCCGCCGCCGGCCGTTGAGCAGGAGGCGGTGAGCGCGGCGGCGGCCAGCAGGGCGAGCGAGGCGGCGGGCTTTCGCCAGGCGGGCGCTACGTTCAAGACGGTCCTCTCCCCCGGGGCGGTCAACACACCCCAAAAACCTTAATGCTCCTGCATGTAAGACGAGGAATCATATGGGAGAGTTCGGTCACATTTAGATCACTGCTGGCTGGTCGCGGCTGCTCACGGCGGGGTGAGGCGGTAGGTGAGGCCGGTGTGCCGGCGTCCGGCGCCTTTGGTGCGGACGGCCTGGGCCAGGGCGCGGCGGGAGCCGACGATGACGACGAGTTTCTTGGCGCGGGTGATGGCGGTGTAGAGGAGGTTGCGCTGCAGCATCATCCAGGCGCTGGTGGCCAGGGGGATGACGACGGCGGGGTATTCGCTGCCCTGGGAGCGGTGGATGGAGACGGCGTAGGCGTGGGCGAGCTCGTCGAGTTCGTCGAAGGCGTAGTCGACGTGTTCGTCCTCGTCGGTGGCGACGGTGAGTTTGTGCTCGTCGGGGCGGATGTCGGTGACGATGCCGACGGTGCCGTTGAACACGCCGGCGGCGCCTTTGTCGTAGTTGTTGCGTAGCTGGGTGACCTTGTCGCCGACGCGGAAGACGCGGCCGCCGTAGCGGCGTTCGGGCATGCCTTCGCGGGCGGGGGTGAGGGCTTCCTGCAGGGCCACGTTGAGGGCGCCGGCGCCGGCGGCGCCGCGGTGCATGGGGGCCAGGACCTGGACGTCGCGGCGGGGGTCGAGGCGGAAGCGGGCGGGGATGCGGCGGGCGACGACGTCGACGGTGAGGGCGGCGATCTCCTCGGGCTCCTCGCAAGGGAACAGGAAGAAGTCCTTCATTCCCTCCAGGACGGGGTGGCGGCCGGTGTTGACGCGGTGGGCGTTGACGACGACGCCGGATTCCTGCGCCTGGCGGAAGATCTGGGTCAGGCGGACGCGGGGGATGTCGGCGGCGGCGAGGAGGTCCTTGAGCACCTCGCCGGCGCCGACGGAGGGCAGCTGGTCGACGTCGCCGACGAACAGCAGGTGGGCGCCGGGAGCGACGGCCTTGACGAGTTTGTTGGCCAGCAGCAGGTCGAGCATGGAGGCTTCGTCGACGACGACGAGGTCGGCGTCGAGGGGGTTGTCGCGGTCGTAGGTGGCCTCGCCGCCGGGGCGCAGCTGCAGCAGGCGGTGGACCGTGGTGGCCTCGTGGCCGGTGAGCTCGGCCAGGCGTTTGGCGGCGCGGCCGGTGGGGGCGGCGAGGATGACCTTGGCGCGTTTGGCGCGGGCGAGGGTGACGATGGAGCGGACGGTGAAGCTCTTGCCGCAGCCGGGGCCGCCGGTCAGGACGGCGACCTTCTCGGTGAGGGCCAGGCGGACGGCCTGGCGTTGCTCGGGGGCGAGCTCGGCGCCGGTCTGGCGGTGCAGCCAGGCCTCGGCGCGTTCCCAGTCGACGTCGGCGAAGGTCTTGAGCCGGTCGTGGCGGCCGCGCAGGAGGGTGAGCAGGCCGGCGGCCAGGGAGTGCTCGGCGCGGTGGAAGGGCGGCAGGTAGACGGCGGGGACGAGGTTGTCGCCGGCGGGGACGTTCTCGCTGATGACGCCTTCGTCGGCGGCCAGTTCGGTCAGGCAGGAGGTGACGAGGTCGGCGGGCACGTCGAGGATCTTGACGGCGTCGGCGGTGAGGTTGGGGGCGGGCAGGTAGCAGTGGCCGTCGTCGGCGGCCTGGGACAGGGTGTAGCGCAGGCCCGCCTTGACGCGTTCGGGGCTGTCGTGGGGGATGCCGACGGCCTGGGCGATGGTGTCGGCGGTCTTGAAGCCGATGCCCCACACCTCGTCGGCGAGCTTGTAGGGCTGGGTGCGGACGACGGAGATGGACGACTCGCCGTACTGCTTGAAGATGCGCACGGCGATGGAGGTGGAGACGCCGACGCCCTGCAGGAAGATCATCACCTCTTTGATGATCTTCTGTTCCTCCCAGGCGGCGGCGATCATCTTGGTGCGTTTGGGGCCGAGCCCGGGGACCTCGACGAGGCGTTCCGGCTGCTGCTCGATGACCTCCAGGGTGCCGGTGCCGAAGTGGTCGACGATGCGTTCGGCCATCTTGGGCCCGATGCCCTTGATGAGGCCGGAGCCGAGGTAGCGGCGGATGCCCTGGACGGTGGCGGGCAGGACGGTGGTGTAGGACCACACCTCGAACTGGCGGCCGTAGCGGGGGTGGGAGGTCCAGCGGCCGTGCAGCCGCAGCGACTCGCCGACCTGCGCGCCGAGCAGGGGGCCGACGACGGTGAGCAGGTCGGCGCCGGTGCGTTCGGTGGCGACGCGGGCGATGGTGTAGCCGGTGTCCTCCGCGACGTAGGTGATGCGTTCGAGTACGGCGCTCAGATACGTACCGGCTTCTTTCGAGCCCGCATCCGGGCTCTCCTCTGGCCTCCCCACATCGCAGAGACTAGGGCAGATCTTCATCACCCCGACACCTGCCCTGAACGCCGGGCCGGCCGGCCACCGCCGATCCGCCGGTCACCTCTCCCGTCCCCCCGGCTGGCGAGCTTCCGGCGCGTTGCTGGGTGTCGTGCTGCCGTTGCGGAATGACCCGGGACCCCACAGCGTTTCGGCCAGTTCGTTGACCCGCGTGGCCACGATCTTGAATCGGTGCGCCTGCGGGGAACTGGACCGCCTGCACCGGAATCGTCCGGCCGGCCTGTTCGGCATCCACCACCACCAACACGACCGAGTCGAATGTGAGGCCGAGCGCGTTTCCAATGATCACCTCGGGCGGAACGGCGCATGAGGCACACCAGCCGGCGCGCTACGTGCTGGAGCGGAACGAGGTGGAACGCCCGGAGGGCAAAGCCGTTGATGCGGAGGGGGATTCATGCGTGTGAACAGGAGGCGGCTGGTCGTCGCGGCCGTGATCGTGGCGGTGGTGGCGGCGGTCGGGGTGCCGGGTCCGGCCGTGGCGGACTCGGCCAAGGACTCCAGGCTGCTGTCGCTCACGTCGAGCACGTTCTTCCTGCGGGGAGCGTTCGGCAGCCCGTGGAAGGTGGGCGACTGTCACCTGGAGTTCCCCAGTTACGTCTCGATCGAGAGCGGTCAGCAGGTGCATCTGCACGCGGTGAGCGACACCGACTTCACCCGGCACGCCGACGTCTGGCACAGCAGGTTCGACTTCCTGGACGCCCAGCAGCGCCTGGTGGTCAGCGTGGGCAGCACCGACACCGGGCCGTTCGACTCGCCCGACATGGTGCCCGCCGAAGGTGATGAGGGGCCGAGCATCGTCTACGAGTGGGACCGGCGGGTCATCCTGCCGAACGCCGTGCCGTCCAGGGCCGTGTCGGTCAGATGGCTGTCGGCCTGCTGAGGCGGGGGCGGCGGGGTGGTTCTACGCTGCCGTCATGGCGGACATCAGCTACTTCGAGGCGTGGAGCGTGTGGTTCGACGGCCGGTCCACGATCGGCAGCGAGCTGCTCGGGCTGCCGATGATCTGGTGGGGGCGCTTCGGCAAGATCCTGTCGTTCGTGTCGGGGGCGTCGGTCGTCGTGGACCTCATCGGGCCGGAGCGGCTGTCCCGCTACGGGGACCGCCTGATCCGGTTCGTGGGCAGGAGGGGCGCCTTCCTGCCGGGGGCCGTGGCCGGGGCCGTGACGGCGGCGGTCGTGCTGGCGATCACCGAGGTCGCCGGGACCGGCTGGTGGCTGCGGGCCGCTGTGGGGCTGGTGCTCGGGACCGCGGCCGGTTCGCTGGTGATGCAGGTGGGGCAGGCGGTGCGACGTCCTGAGTTCCCGTCGGCGACGCGGTGGATGTCGCTGGCTCTGTTCGTCGTCGGGTTTCACTTCGATCTGCTCGCCTCCTAGCCGGCCGGTCGGTCGGCGGACGGGCGCTTCCCGGGCCGGGCCCGCGGGCCGGCGGAAGCGCCCGTCCGCGGTCCGCGGCGTCAGGCGCGGACCGGGACCACGGGGCCGAAGAGGCCGGCGCCGTAGGCGTCGGGGTCGTCGGTGCAGAAGAAGCCGCTGGCGGCGCGGTGGATCTGGTCGTAGGTGAGCCGGCCGCCGCCGGTCTCGTCGAGGGAGCCGAACGCCTCGTGGGCCTCGTCCTCGGGCAGGCGGAAAGCGTGCCGCATGGTCCGCACGAACTCCTCGCGGCTGATGATCCCGTCGCCGTCGCCGTCGGCCAGGGCGAGGAACGCCTGCGCGAGGGGACGGAAACGCTCGTAGCCGATGCCCGGGTCGTACAGGGTGTCCTGGTGGGCCTCGACGAGCTCGTCGAAGGTCAGGACGTTGTCGCGGTCGGAGTCCATCGGGGCGTAGGTCTTGTCCCAGATGGTGGTGTAGGCGTCCCTGATGAGGTGGTGCTCGCTCGAGCCGTGGGCGTGGCCGAAGGCGAGGGCCACGCGGTCGGCGGCGGCGTAGAAGTCGTCCAGCGTCAGGACCCCGTCGCCGTTGTCGTCGAGCAACTGGATGATTTTGCTCATCTTGTCGAGGTAGAAGGCGTTCATGGCGTCCTGCCTTTCTGTGGCGGGCGGCGGTGCGTCCGCGGCTGATTACCAAGAGTAAGATAACGCAAACAGAGGGTAATGGCAGGTGGTGGGCGTGGTGAAAGTGGGCGCGTCCGAGGCCGGGTGCGTCAGGCGGTGCCGGAGGTCAGGGCGGCGGGGATGCGGTCGAGGAACAGGTCCCAGTCGGGCAGGGCGATCGGGTGCCGGGTCAGGACGTCCTCGGGGATCATGAACGCGTCGATCAGGGCCGTGGCGTGCGAGGCCAGGTGGGCGACGGCCTGCTCGCGGGCGGTGTGCAGGTGCTCGAGGTGATCGGGGCGCAGGTGGCCGGCGGCGAGGAGGTCGCCGGTCGACGGCGCCAGCAGGCGCAGGGCGAGCAGCCGGTGCAGGGTCAGCAGGAGGTCGGCGGCGTGGGCGTCGGGCGTGGCGCGGGCGGCCTGCAGGAGGGCCTGGGCGGCTGAGCGGGCGGCGGTGGCCTCGGCGAGTTGCAGGGCGGGGCCGGTGGCGTGGTTCCAGCGGGCCAGCGCACCGCTGTCGGGTTCCGGGACGGTGCTTGCGGCCTGCCCCGTGGCGGGCTTCCTCATGGCGGGCTTCAGCGTGGTGGTCTGCCCCGTGGTGGGCTTGCCGGTGGTGGGCTCCCCCGTGGTGGGCTTTCCCGTGGTTCTCGCGGTGGTGGTGCGGGGTGCCGCGGTGGTGGGCATCCGGCTTGAGCCGGACAGGGCGGCGCAAGGGGCGGAAGCGGTGGGGGTCGGGGAAGGGACCGAGATCGCGCAGGGCATGGGGACGGCGTGGACGGCGGCGGCAGATGGCGGGGCTTTCTGCGCTGCGGGGGCGGGAGCTGTGGGGGCGAGGGTTGTGGGGGCGGGGCAGGAGGGGCAGGTGGTGGGAGGGGGTGGCGTGCGCAGGGCGGTGTGGGCGCGGCGGCGGTGGAGGTGTTCGACCTGGTGCAGGGCGTGCTGGAGGAAGTCGGGGTCGGTGGGTGAGGCGCCGGGCGGGTACGGGGCGGGCGGCTCGGCGGCGTGTCCCATCAGCAGGTGCGCGGCCGCTTTGACCAGGACGGGCAGGTTGTCGCCCTCGGCGGTGATCGGTCCTTCGACGGTGGCCAGGTAGTCGGCCAGGCCGTTGACGGGGAACAGGCCCTGGGCGCCGCACCGTTCGCGGCATTCCAGGAGGATCTGCCGGGCCTGCCAGGTGTTCCAGGCCTTGGCGAGCGCGACGTGGGTCTCGGCGTCCTCGCGGCCGGCGGCGCCGGGAGCGGTGGGCGCCTGCTGCCAGCGGGCGAGCGCGGCGCGGTGCAGGAGCGTGGCGGCGTAGGCGACCGCCAGGGCCTCCAGGAGCGGCGCGTGATGGGAGCGGTAGCTCCACAGCGGCACCTGGGCGGCGTTGCGGCCGGTCAGCGCGGCGGCGCGGCGGATGTGGGCGTACCGGACGGCCAGGGCGAGCGCCTGACGGGCGCCCCCGAGCGCGGCGGCGCTCATGCACAGCTTGCCGGTCGTGACGCGGGCGATGGAGGCCAGCAGGCGCCGACGGCGGTTGCCGAGGTCGCTGCGGAACGCGCCGCCGGGGCTGAAGCGGCCCTGCGGGCCCTGCAGCAGCGCCTCCGGGCCGAGGCGCACGTGGGTGAAGGTGGTCAGGCAGTGGTCGACCGGCGGGCCGATGCGCGGCTGCAGCAGCCGTACGTGCACGCCCGGCGCGTCCAGGGGGACGACGAACAGCATGACGCCCTCGTCCGCGCCGTCGACGATGAGCCGGGCGGCGACGAGGCCGGTCTTGGGGCCGCCGGCGGGACTGGTGTTGGGCATGAACTTGGCGGCGGCCGGGCTGGGAGTGTGCAGGACGAAGCCGTCCCCGTCGCGGACGGCGGTGGTCTCCAGCTGGGCGGCGTTGTTGCCGTAGCCGAGCTCGGTGCACAGGAACGTGCCGATGCGTTCGAGATGTTCGTAGCCGGTCAGGGGGCGGCCGTGGTCGGCGAGGCTGCCGAGGAAGAGGTTGTAGTGGATGCCGGCCACGGCCGCGAGGCCGCCGTCGACGGCGCCCGCCCACTCGTGGAACGCCGCCAGCCGCTCGGGGTCGCCGACGAACGCGGCGACGTCGCCGACGGCGGCGTTGACCTGTCTGAGCCGGTGGTAGGTGAGCTCGACGCGCTCGGCGAAGGGCAGGTGCGAGCGCGGGGCGAAGGCCTCGGTGGACAGCAGGGCGCGCCAGGGCTCGTGGACGGTGGCGAAACGGTCGCCGAACAGGGCGGTGGCGAGGTGGGAGGACAGGGTGGGCGCAGGCATTGTCGGCAACTCCGCATGGGTCGTTCGTTACACAGAGTTGTGATGATATTACAGTGAGTGAGTGTAGTGGCGCGCGGGCGGGGCTCCCCGTCACGCGTCGTGCGGGAGGAGGCGGGCCAGGAACACGTGCTCGCGGCCCGGCCGGTCCGGCGCGTCGCGGACGTCCCGCACGACGTAGCCGTGCGCCCGCAGGTCCTCCTCCACCTCCGCCCGCTCCCGGAAACGCAGCGTCGACAGCGACGTCAGCACCGCCCCGTCCGCGGCGAACACCCACGTCCCGCGGAAGGTCACCAGCGGGCCGTCGACCTCCAGCAGCTCCACCCAGTGCTCCACCCGGCCCGCGGCGCCGAGGTCGGCCGTGCGGTAGGAGGCGTCCCGGTTCCACTCCAGCCACGCCCGCCTCGACGGCACGCGGGTCTCGAACACCAGGTGCCCGCCCGGGCGCAGCGCCCGCCGGATGCCGTCCAGGGTCGCCGCCCAGTCGGCGGGGTCCACGATGGCCTGGGCGACGTTCGCCGTCATCGTGGCGAGGTCGGCGCGCAGCGGCGGCAGCGCGCGGGCGTCGCCGTGGATCCAGCGCACCCGCCCGGCGCCCGGCTTGGCGCGGGCCACCTCCAGCGAGGCCAGGGCCGGGTCCGCGGCCGTCACCTCCAGGCCGCGGCCGGCCAGCAGCAGCGCGAACGTCCCGGTGCCGCAGCCGACGTCCAGCACGCGGCGCGCGCCCAGCTCGGCCGCGATGGCCGCGTAATGGTCCAGGTCGCCGCGGTCGGGGTCGAGGGGGTCGTAAACGGCGGCCAGGCGCGGGTGCTCGAACAGGTCGTCAGCCATGTCCGGGAGGCTAGGTCACCCGGGGGCGGGGGCGCACGGCGGGGCGCGGGCCGGGCCGTGCCCCGCCGCCCCCCGTGCCCCGCCGTGCGCTTCGCGAAAGGGGCGGGCCGGTCAGAGGTGGAGCAGGCTGCCGTCGTGGTCGACGTGGTCGGCCGACTCGTCGTCGAACCACACCCCGCCGGTGGCCAGGTAGCGGAAGCGGTGCGTGCCCTGCGGCAGGATCACCGACACCGTACGTGTGCCGTTGCGGCGGACCCGCAGCTCGTGCAGGCCCGGCGACCAGCCGTTGAAGTCCCCGACGACGCTGACCACGCCGTCCGGATGGTGCGCGGGCAGCGCGAAGGTGATCCTGGTCTTGTTGCCGAACAGTGCCGTGCGCCTGAGCATGGTGGGTCATCCTCCCCGGGGGTGGGAAACGGCCCTAGCCTGACGGATCCGGTACGCCGGGAGGAACGGGACGCGCCCGCCGTAACCTACTTTTCATCAGATTTCACAGTAAGCCCAGGCGGCGGCCCGCCACCGCGAACGCCTCCACGATCCGGTCGAGCTGCGCGCCGGTGTGCGCGGCGGTGACGCTCACCCGGATCAGCGCCTCCCCCGGCGGCACCCCCGGCGGGATCATCGCCGTCGTGAACACCCCCGCCTCGAACAGCTCCCGCCACAGCCGGAAACACAGCAGGTCGTCACCCACCGGCACCGCGACCACCGGCCGGTCGCCGGCCAGGACGCCGAAGCCCAGCGCCGCCAGCTCCCCGCTGACCCGCGCCGCGGCCGCCCGCACCCGGGCACGGCGCTCCGGCTCGGCCGTGATCACCTCCAGCGCGGCCAGGGCGGCCGCGGCGCACGGCGGCGACAGCGCCGCGGTGAACACCATCGGCCGCGCGTAGTGCCGCAGATAGGCGATCACGTCCCGCGGGCCGGCCACCGCCCCGCCGATCGTGCCGAACGCCTTGGAGAAGGTCAGGGTCTGCACGTCGACCGCCTGCTCCAGCCCGTGATGCTCGGCCGCGCCCCGCCCGCCGGCGCCCAGCAGCCCGACGTCGTGGGCGCTGTCCATGACGACCCGCGCGCCGTGCGCCCGCGCGAGCTTGGCGATGCCCGGCAGGTCGCACAGCGCGCCGGAGGTGGAGAACATGCCCTCGGTGACGATCAGCCGCCCCGCCCGCGGATCGGCGGCCTCCAGCAGCCGCTCCAGGTGGGCCGGGTCGTTGTGGCGGTAACGGCGCAGCCGCGCGCCGGCCAGCCGGGTGGCGTCGATCAGGCAGGCATGCACCAGCGCGTCGCCGATCACCGCGTCACGCGGCCCCATCAGCCCGGCCAGGGCGAGGTTGGCCAGGTAGCCCGCGCTGGTCACCATGACCGCGGGCCGCCGCAGGAACGCCGCCAGCCGCCCCTCCAGCTCCTCGTGCAGCGCCAGCGAGCCGTTGCTCAGCCGCGAGCCGCCGCTGCCGGTGCCCAGCCGGCGGGCCGCCGCGACCGCCGCCTCCACGACCCGCTCGTCGCCCGACAGTCCCAGGTAGTCGCTGGAGCCGGCCTGGACGAGCGTGCGGCCGCCGATGACGACCTCTCCCCCGCCCGGCCGCTCGTCCACCGCCCGGTAGTAGGGGTAGACGCCGAGCTCGCGCACGATCGCGTACGTCTCGGGCAGCCGGCACTTCGCGAACACGTCGACCATGACCTCACGCCTCCCGGTCAGCAAGGGATCCCCGTGCTACGAGTCTGGCCCGCCTTGACCGCCGCCGCGCCGTCTCGTACGTTCCCACCGAGCCCGCGAGAACCGGGAGAACCGGGAGGCCGCCGTGTCCGAGCAGCCCGCCACCAGCTCCACCTGGCCCGACCTGCCGCCGGGCCCGTACGGCACCCCCAGCCCCGACCTGGCCCGCCGGCACGCCGAGGCCCCGGCCGCGCCGGCGACGCTGCCCAGCGGCGACCGCGTCCCCATGATCGTGCGCTACGGCGACGTGCGGAGCCTGCTGTCCTCGCCCGCCGCCAGCCGCGACCTGCGCCGGCCCGGCCTGCCGCGCATGGTCCGCGGCACGTTCCTCGACGACGACCCGGCCGCGCTGATCAACCAGGACCCGCCCGCCCACACCCGCTACCGCCGCATCCTGCACGGCACCTTCACCCCCCGCCACGTCGAACGCTGGCGGCCCCGCGCCGCCGCCATCGCCGCCGGCCTGCTCGACGCCGCCGGCGACGAGTTCGACCTGGTCGCCGCGTTCGCGCTGCCGCTGCCCGCCCGGGTGATCTGCGAGCTGCTGGGCGTCCCGATGGACCGCTTCGAGCAGTTCCGCGGCTGGACCGAGACGTTCCTGTCCACCTCCGAGGCCGGCGCCGAGGCGCGCGGCGCCGCCTACACCGCCTTCCTCGCCTACGCCGGCGAGCTGATCGCCCGGCACCGCGCCGAGCCCGGCGACGACCTGATCGACCTGCTCATCGCCGCCCGCGACGAGGACGACCGGCTCAGCGAGGACGAGCTGACCAACATGGTGTTCACGCTGATCCTGGCCGGGCACGAGACCACCGCCTCGATGATCATCCGGGGGACGTACCGGCTGCTGTGCCACCCCGGCCAGTACGGCGCGCTGGCCGCCGACCCCGCCATGGTCGACGCGGCCGTGGAGGAGATCCTGCGCCACGAGGGCCCCGGCGGCAACGGCATGCTGCGCCGCCTGACCGCCGACACCGAGGTCGCCGGCACGGGCATCCCGGCCGGCGCCGTCGTGCTGCCCAACCTGTCGGCCGCCAACCACGACCCCGAGGTGTTCACCGACCCCCAGCGTTTCGACGTGCGCCGCTTCGCCACCAGCACCAGCACCAGCACCACCGCCGCCACCGCTGCCGCCCCGCACCTGGCCTTCGGCCACGGACCCCACTACTGCCTGGGCGCCAACCTGGCCAGGATGGAGCTGCAGGAGGCCTTCCGCGCCCTGGTCACCCGCCTGCCGGGGCTGCGGCCCCGCGAGGACCTGGCCGGCGTGCGGTGGAGCGACGACGGGTTCGTCTACCGGCCGCGCCGCCTGCTGGTCGCCGCCCGCTGACCGCGACGCCCGCCCGCCCGCTGATCGAGGCGCCCCCAGGACCGGCCACAATGGGGCACATGACACGTGCGGTGTACGTCGCGGCGGGCGAGGCGGAGAGCAACAAGGCCACGGTCGCCCTCGGCATGGTGGAGCTGCTGTCGCGCCAGGTGGGCAACGTCGGGGTGTTCCGGCCGGTGGTGCGGGCCGGCCGCGAGGACAACCTGGTCAACACCATCCGCAGCCGCTTCCAGCTCGGCCTGCCCTACGACGCCTGCGCCGGCGTCACCTACGACGACGTGCACGCCGACGCCGAGCGCGCCGCCGGCGACATCGTGGCCCGCTACCGGGCGCTGGCCGCCCGCTGCGACGCCGTCGTGGTCGTCGGCACCGACTACACCGACGTCGGCGCGCCGACCGAGTTCGAGTTCAACGCCCGGCTCGCCGCCGACCTCGGCACGCCCGTCCTCAACGTGGTCAGCGGGCACGGCCGCACCGCCGCCGAGGTCGCCGCCGCCGTCGAGCTGTCCTCGCGGCAGCTCGCCCACCACCACGCCCGCGAGCTGGCCGTCGTCGTCACCCGCGCCGAGCCCGGCCTCACCGCCGCCGCCCCCCGCCAGGACGGGCACACGGGGGGCGGGCACACAGGAGACGGGCACGCGGGAGACGGGCCGGCCGCCGGGCACCCCACCCCCGTGTACGTGCTGCCCGAGACGCCGTCGCTGCGCGCCCCCACCGTCGCCGACCTGGTGCAGGCCTGTGACGGCCGGTTCTTCCTGGGCGAGCGCGACGGGCTCGGCCGCGAGGCCGGCGGCCTGATGGTGGGCGCGATGTCGCTGCCCGGCATCCTCGACCGCTACACCGAGGGCACCGCGCTCATCATCCCCTCCGACCGCGCCGCCGCGCTGCTGCCCGGCCTGATCGCCGCGCACGTCTCCCCCGGCTTCCCCGCCCTGTCCGCGCTGATCATGACCGGCGGCACCGAGCTGCCCGCCCCCGTCGAACGGCTGCTGCGCGGCATGGTCATCCCCCTGCCGGTCATCGCCACCGACCGCGACACCTTCGACACCGCCACCCGCCTGTCGGCCGTGCAGGGCCGCTTCACCCCCGAGGCCGAAGGCAAGATCGACACCGCGCTGCGGCTGTTCGCCGAGCACGTCGACGGCCAGGTGCTGCTGCAGCGCCTGGCCATCGCCAGGACCGACGTCGTCACCCCGCTGATGTTCGAGTACGAGCTGCTGGACCGGGCGCGCGCCCGCCGCCGCCGCATCGTGCTGCCCGAGGGCGAGGAGCCGCGCATCCTGCGCGCCGCCGAGGTGCTGCTGCGCCGCGGCGTGGCCGAGCTGACCCTGCTCGGCGACCGCGAACGCATCGCCGCCAAGGCCGCCAGGCTCGGCGTCGACGTCGAAGGGGCCGAGGTGGTCAGCCCGTTCGACCCCGAGCTGCGCGAACGTTTCGCCCGCGAGTACGCCGCCCTGCGCGCCCACAAGGGCGTCACCGTCGAGCTGGCCCGCGACGCCGTCACCGACGTGTCCTACTTCGGCACCCTCATGGTGCACCAGGGCCTGGCCGACGGCATGGTGTCCGGGGCCGCGCACACCACCGCCCACACCATCAGGCCCGCGTTCGAGCTGCTGCGCCTCGGGCTGGTCTCCAGCGTGTTCTTCATGTGCCTGGCCGACCGGGTGCTGGTGTACGGCGACTGCGCGGTCAACCCCGACCCCGACGCCGCCCAGCTCGCCGACATCGCGATCTCCTCGGCCCGCACGGCGGCGCTGTTCGGCGTCGAGCCGCGCATCGCGATGTTGTCGTACTCGACGGGAGCCTCCGGCGCGGGCGCCGACGTCGACAAGGTGCGCCAGGCGACCGAGCTGGTCCGCGAACGCCGCCCCGGCCTGCCCGTCGAAGGCCCCATCCAGTACGACGCCGCGATCGACCCCGCCGTCGCGCACACCAAGATGCCCGGCAGCGAGGTCGCCGGCCGCGCCACCGTGTTCGTGGTGCCCGACCTCAACACCGGCAACAACCTCTACAAGGCCGTCCAGCGCAGCGCCGGGGCCGTCGCGGTCGGGCCGGTGCTGCAGAACCTCCGCAAACCGGTCAACGACCTGTCGCGGGGCGCGACGGTCGCCGACATCGTCACCACCGTCGCCATCACCGCCGCGCAGGTGCGCGACGACGTCCCGCAGGAGGACGCCGGCGGGCGCGGGGAGCGGGCCTACGCGCCCGCCCCGGGCCGGTGAACGCGCGGCCGGTGAACGCGCGGCCGGTGAACGCGCGGCCGGGGCCGGCGGTGCGGGCCGCAGGTGACGCCGACATGCCCGCCGTGCGGCGCATCGCCCACCGGTTCGGGCTGCTGGGCGGCTGGCCCGGCGGCAGCGACTTCCTGGACGCCGAGCGCGCGTTCGGCGAGCTCCTCGTCGCGACAGAGGGAGGGGCCGCCGAGGGAGAGGGCGCCGAGGGAGAGGGCGCCGTCGGGTTCGGGGGGACGTTGCGGCGCGGCGGCCTCACCCACCTGGGCGACCTGTTCGTGCTGCCCGAGCACCAGTCCGGCGGCGTCGGGCGGGCGTTGCTGGCGGGGCTGCTGGCCGCGCCCGGGCCGAAGGTCACCTTCGCCTCCTCCGACGCCCGGGCCGTGGCGCTGTACGTCCGGCACGGGCTGCGGCCCTGGACGCCGCTGCTCTACCTGAGCGGCCCGCTCGCGCCGCTGCCCGGCGGGGCCGTCCGGCCGGCGAGCGCGCGGGAGGTGGCCGGCGAGGTGGCCGGCGCCGACGCGCGCGCCTCCGGCGGCGCCCGGCCCGCCACGCTCGCCTGGTACGCCGCCCAGCCGGGCGTCAGCGCGCACGTCACCCCCGGCGGCTCCTACGCCTTCGCCCGCCGGGCCGGCGAGGACGTCGTGATCGGGCCGGCCGGCGGCGACACCCCGCACGGCTGCGCCCGCGCGGTGCTCGGCGCCCTGGCCGCCGCCTGGCAAACCGCCCGGGAAACCGCCCGGCAAACCGGCGGTCAGGTGACCGGCGCGATCGGGAAAGTGGCCGTGCCGGGCACCAGCCCGCTGGTGCCCGCGCTGCTGGAGGCCGGTTGGCGCATCACCGACACCGACACCCTCATGGCCGGCGACGACGCCCTGGTCCGCCCCGACCGCTACGCCCCGCACCCCGACCTCGGCTGAGCGGCGCCCGCCCGCGAGCCGGTCAGGCCGGGCCGGGGAAGGCGTCGCGGTGCGGCCCGTGGTCGGGGTCGAACTCGTGGCGGATGCGCGCGCACTCCTCCAGCAGCGCCCCCTGCAACGAGCGCAGCCGGTCGTCGCCCGCCCGTTCGAACATCGTCCGCGACAGGGCCTGCCGCTGCTCGGCGTCGCGCAACGCCGCCCGCAGCTCCCGCAGGTCCTCGTCGCGCCCGCCGAGCTGCAGCCGCCCGAACGCGCCGAACAGCCGCGACAACGCCTCCAGCTCCTCGGCCAGCGGCCGCGCCAGGCCGGTGGCGTCCTCGCCCGGCAGCCCCTGCACCCCCGCCGCCAGGTCCGCCAGCCCCCTGGCCAGGCCCCGCAACTGGTAGCAGGCGTGATCCAGGCAGGTCGCGGCCTCGGCCACCTGCCGCAGCCGCCGGTCGTAGCGGCGGCGGCGCAGCGACAGCCGTACCGACTCCGCCGCCTGGTCCGTGGTCTCCTTGCCGGCCTCCAGGCGCCGCGACAGGCTCCTGGCCCGCTCCAGCCAGTCCTCGGCCTGGTCGCCGCCCCACCGCGTGCGCAGCCCGTACGCCATGTCGGCGGCCAGCTCCGACAGCTCGCCCGACAGCTCGCACAGCTCCCGCATCGCGTGCTCGACGAAGCGGGGCGGCAGGATCAGCAGGTTCGCCGCGATGCCGATGGCCGCGCCCAGCAGCACGTCGGCCAGCCGGGCGAAGCCGTAGGTGCTGCCGAGCGAGAGCACCAGCAGCGCCGTGATCGGGATCTGCACGTTCTGCGCCGGCAGGTTGAGCAGGCGGGTCAGCACCAGGCCCGCCACGACGAGCACGGCCAGCGTCACCGCGTTGACGCCGATCAGCCAGATCAGCCCCATCGCCGCCCCCAGGCCCACCACGACCGCGCCGACCTGCTGCGCGCCGCGCACCAGCGTGCCGTACGCGGTCGCCGAGACCGTCAGCAGCACCCCGATCGGCACCAGCACCGGCAGCTCCAGCCTCAGCACGTACGCCGCCAGCCACCACGACAGGACGCACGCCCCCGTCACCTTGACCGTCTGGATGAGCTCCTCGCGCTCCATCCGCAGCCAGCGGCCGAGCCCCAGGCTCCTGATGCTGCCGAGCGCGGCCAGGCCGCCCCGCAGGATGCGGCCGAGCGGGGAGCCTCCCGGACCTCCCGACGGTCCCGGGTCGTGCCCGCGCCCCGTTTCGGTTGCCATGCCTGATGACCTGCCCCGCAAGGACACCGGATAGAGCCGGGCCTGTGTGGGTAGCGGCACTACCTCAGGCACGAGGACACGGGAGGCGCGCATGAGGACGTCGATCGGAAGCGAGAAGATGGCGGTCACCGAGGGCTGCGTGCCGGGAGACCGGCTGCACCTGTCCAACCCCGGGCCGCGCGCCGCCGGCGTCGAGCTCACCTTCTGCGCCGAGGGCGACACCCCGCTCGGCCCGTACCGCACGATCGTCCCCGCCCAGCGCAGCCGCGCGATGGCGCTGGACGAGCTGGCCGGGCCCGCCCTGTCGGCGGCCACGACCTACGCCGTCGTCATCGTCTCCGACGCCGACGTGGTCGTCGACCTCACCCACGACCTCCACCAGCGCCCGGCCGCCTGACTCCGGGCGACGGCGGGAAGCCCCGCCGGTCAGGCGGGGCTGGCGGCCACCGGGTCGTCCTCCAGGGAGCTGAGGCCGCGCTGCCAGCGCTCCAGGACGTACCCCGCCCACAGCCGCTCGACGGCCAGCGCGCACGCCGCGCCCCACAGGATGTCGCGGGTCAGCGCCGGCTCCTGCAGCGCCAGCCCCGTGCACAGGTCGTGCGCGGCGACCTGCTCGTGCACCGCGTCGGCCTGGACGTGCTCGTCGTAGAAGCGCGCGGTGTCGGCGTCGCCGCCCAGGCGGCGCAGCGCCGTGGCGTAGCGCCGGTTCGGCAGCGACGAGGTCATCTCCAGCGCCGCCAGGTGCCCGGCCAGCGCCCCCCGCAGCCGGCGGTGCAGCCCGAACAGCGACATGACGTTCGACACCGCCAGCGTCACGCCCGGCACCCGGCCCAGGTAGGCGCCGTAGGAGGCGTCCAGCCCCAGGCCCGTCATGGTGGTGCGGAACAGCTCGGCGTGGATGCGCTCGGCGCGGCCGCCGCCGTACTCGTCGGACTGGATCTCCACCAGCGCCGCCTTGGGGCCGCCGTGCAGGCGCGGGATGCCCCAGGTGTGCGGGTCGGCCTCCTTGAGGTGGTAGATGGAGCGGTGCGCGACGAACTCCCGGAACCGGGCCAGGTCGGCCTCGCGCTGCAGGTACGCCGACAGGCCGGGGCCGCGCTGCTCGTCGTCGGCGACGAGCTCCTTCAGCGCCCGCCGCACCTGGTGCGGCGGCACCGGCGCCGGCCGCGGGACGGCGTGCGCCAGGGCGGCCTCCAGGCAGCGTTCGAGCTCGCGGCGGAAGCCCAGCAGCGACGGCTGCCACTCCCAGCGGTCGTCGACGTCGTCGAAACCGCGGTAGTGCAGCTCGTAGCAGGCGAACAGCGCCAGCTGCAGGTCGCCGTCCTCCAGCGCCCGGGTGCAGGGCGGCGTCACCAGCGGCGGATCCAGCTCACCGGCCGGCCCGGCCAGGTGAGCGAACAGCTCGGCCGTGATGGGGCCGCGCGCGGGCGGCAGGCGCATCACGCCCTCCCCTCGCGAGAACGGACCCGAGCGCGAGGCTCGCGGAGCTCGAACGCCGGCACTTCACCCCCTGGTGATCCCCATGACATACCCGGCTACCCGCTGCCCGGGGCGTCACCGCTCAAACGCCGCCCGCCAGCAGGGCGGCGGCCACCGCGTCGGCGTCGCCGGAGAACGGGCTGTCCTGGCCGGGCCGGGCCGTCCCGACCTCGGTGAACCAGCGTGTGTGGTTGGTGGCCACGCCGAGGGCGTGGATGTCGGGGTCGGGCCGGCCGAGCGCGTCCAGCACCCGGTACGGAGCCCGCGTCACCGCCAGCCCGCCGGCGTGGAACCGCTCCCCGGACGCCGGGTCCACGTTGACGAACTCGCTGATCATGCCGTCCGCGAGGAGCTGCCGGACCAGCGGCGAGGCGTCCCTGGCCAGGTCCCGGGCCGGGGAACGGGCCTCCAGCAGGGCCGTGGTGACCCGCCGCGAGCCGGCGACCTGCGGCGAGTGCACCACGAACCCGCCCGGCCCGGGCGCGGCCACCGCCGCCGGGCCGACCGGCCGCACGATGCCGGCCTCCAGCAGCGCCGCGAGCTGTTCGACGTGCTCGGCCGGCGGGCCCGCCGACAGCACGAAGCTCTCCGGCACGAACCGGTCCAGGAAGTCGCGGTGCGAGCCCGGCAGCAGGCCGCCGAAGTCCACGACCTGCGGCAGCAGCGGCCGGATGACGCGCAGCATCTCGGTGGCGGCCTTGACCGTGCCGTCCGGGCAGCCGCCGCGCGCCCGCCGGGCGTCCTCGCGCAGCAGCCGGGCCAGCCGGTCGCGGTAGCCGCCTGGGCAGGCGAAGCGGCGGCCGCGGAAGGGGCGGGCCAAACCGGACAGCGGCCGCGCGGCCCCGTCCGGGCAGGCCAGGTCGGCCTCGCGCTGGATCAGCGGCTCGACGTGGCGGGCGAAGTCGAGCTGAGGCGTGCCGGTGGCGGCCAGCGCGTCCGCGCGCAGCGCCCGCAGGCGCTCCTCGGTGACCACGCGCAGCCGCACCGGCGGGGCGGGGAAGTCCGGCACGTCGGGCCGGGCCAGGAACGGCACGCCGCCGCGCGAGAGCGGCAGCAGGCGCGGCTCGTCGCCGCTCGGCACGTACCGCAGCCCGGCCGGGCCCGGCTCGAACCGGCCGCCGCGGCCCAGCGTCACCGCCCGCAGCACGTCGTAGAACGTCAGCCCGAACCCGCGCACCGCCACCTCCGCGCGCGGCGGCAGCTCCTCGAGCGGCATCTCGGCCGCCAGCCCGGGCGGGACGTAGCGCAGGCGGTGCTCCTCGGCGTGCCGCAGCAGCGCGAGCTGCCGCTCGTCGGGCTCCACACTGCCGTGCCCGGTGGCCAGCACCGCCTTGTCCACCCGGTACGCCCGCCCGCCCGCGACCAGCCGCAGCCTGGCGGCCGTGCGCCGCAGCCGGGTGACCTCGGCCGTGACCTTGCGCACCCGCACCCCCGGCGGCGCGGCCGCGCACAACGCCTCGAACACCTCGCTCAGGTAGGTGCCGTAGTGGCGGCGCGCCGGGTAGGCGCCCGGCTCCAGCCCCGACCAGCGCGCCATCGTGGCGAACCGGGCGGCGGGCAGGATCCCGTCCGGCGAGCACAGCGTGCTCTCACCCGCCGTGGTGTTGGCCGACAGCCACTGCGGCTGGCCGGTGCGCCAGACCCGGCCGCCGCCGTGCCCGACGGCATCGAACGCCCAGATCGTCACCCGGCCGGCGGGCGGCCGGCGGGCCAGCCGCGTCAGCAGCCGTTCCAGCACCGAAAGGCCTCGCGGCCCGACCCCGATCACCGCGATGGCCAGTTCCCCCATGATCTTCCCGCTACCCGCCTTCGCCCCGGTCAGGCGCGGTCAGGCGCGGTCCTGCGCGGTCCTGCGCGGTCCTGCGGGTGCGGCCGGCCCGGGTATGATCATCCGGTGACCGCCTGCCGTGCCCTGCTGCCCGCGGGCGAGGACTGGACGCCGGTCGGCGGCGGCGAGTCAGGGGCCGGGGTGTTCCGCTCCGGCGACGGCTCCCGCTACGCCAAGTGCGTCCCCGGCGGCCGGGAGGGCGAGCTGGCGGGCGAGCGCGACCGCGTCGCCTGGCTCGCCGGGCAGGGCGTGCCCGGGCCGCGGGTGCTCGGCTGGCACGTCACCGCCGGCGCCGGGGCCTGCCTGGTGACCAGCGCCGTCGCGGGCGTCCCCGCCGACCGGCTGCCCGCCGGGCGGCTGTGGCAGGCGTGGGAGGCCATCGCCGGTGCCGTGCGCGCCCTGCACGACCTGCCCGCGCGGGCCTGCCCGTTCGAGCGCGGCCTCGACGTCATGGCCGCGGAGGCCGCCGACGTCGTCGCGCGCGGCGCGGTCAACCCCGACTTCCTGCCCGAGGAGCAGCGCGACGTGCCGCCCGCGCGGCTCCTGGCCCGGCTGCGGCCCGAGTTCGGCCGCCGCCGGCGGCAGGAGGCCGAGCAGGCCGTCGTCTGCCACGGCGACCTGTGCCTGCCCAACATCATCGTCGACCCGCGCACGCTGCGCGTGTCGGGCTTCGTCGACCTCGGCCGGCTCGGCCGCGCCGACCCGTACGCCGACCTCGCGCTGCTGCTGACCAACGCCAGGGAGACCTGGACCGGCCAGGAGCAGGCGCGCCGCGCCGACGAGGCGTTCGCCGCCCGCTACGGCATCACCCTCGACCCCGGCCGGCTGCGTTTCTACCTGCACCTCGACCCGCTCACCTGGGGCTGAGCGCGGCCTCCCCGAACCGGTAACGCATCGTCACCCCCGCGTAGTGCGCCTTGGGGTACAGGTTGACGAAGGCGCACAACAGCTTGTCGTACAGCGGCGCGCCGCGGTGCAGCCGCAGCTCGGTCTGGCTGCGCCGCTCCACCAGGTGCAGGCGCTCGTCGATGCGGGCCAGGTCGGCGGGGCCGTCGTAGGTCCAGCGGACGGTGATGTCGTTCTGCGGGAAGAACGGGCCGCTGCCCTTCCTGCTCTCCCACTTCTTGGCCAGCGACGAGTACGCGGTGAACAGCACCTCCCCGCCGGGGAAGCGGTCCACGACCCGGCGCAGGAACGTGCGCACCTCCTGCTCCGGCAGGAACATCAGGACGCTGTCGGCCACGACGAGCACCGGCCGGCCGGCGGGGACGCGCTCCAGCCAGTCCGGGTCGGCCAGCGCCGCGCCGATGCTGGTGCGGCCGGGCCGCTCCGGGTAGAGCCGGTCGCGGAGCGCGACCACGTCGGGGAAGTCGACGTCGTACCACAGGCAGCCGGCCGGCGGGTCGACGCGGAAGACGCGGCTGTCGAAGCCGCTGCCGACGTCCAGCACCACGGCGTCGGGGTGGCGGGCGACGAAGGCGCGGGTCCAGTCGTCGAGCAGGCGGGTGCGGGCGGCCAGGGTGAAGCGGGCGTAGTTGAGCTGGGTGAACTGGGAGAAGTCGAAGTCCAGCCGGTCGACGAGGCGGGCCGCCCAGGGGTCGCCCAGGATGGGGTGCGGGTCGAGGCTGTCGCGCCAGCGGCCGTAGAGGGTGATGAAGGCGCTGTTCCTGATGCCGTGTAAAGCGGTGTCGATCTTGTTCATGGCGTCTCTCCTCGGTGGAGGGCCTCGCGGGCCGCGGCGGCCTCGCGCGGGGTGACCAGCGGATGGGAGTGGACCTCCAGCAGCGCCCGCAGCAGCCGGGCCTCGCCCTCGGGGGTGGTGAGGTCGGCGTCCATGCTGCGGGCGACGTGCTCGTGCAGGACCGCGATCGACAGCGTCATCGCGGTCCGCACCGCGGCGCGGGCGCGCAGGTCGGCCTGCGGCTCGTCGGGCCGGGCGGCGTCGGCCTGCGCCAGCCACCGCTCGTGGATGCGGACGAACTCGTCGAACAGCGCCCCGGCCGCGCCCTCGCTCAGCGCCCGGCCGAGGTAGCGCTGGTAGGGGCCCAGCGCCGAGGGCCGCACGTCGGGGGCCGCCCGCATGCCGTCGGCCTCGACCCGGGCGTCGAGCCGCCGCAGCATCCTGATCAGCTGCTCGTCGCACGCCTGGCGCAGCCCCTGCTTGGACCCGAAGTGGTGGCGGACCAGCGACGGCGCCACGCCCGCGATCGCGGCGACCGCCCGGAACGTGGTGCGCTCGAAGCCGAGCTCGCCGAACAGCCTGACCGCCGCGTCCCTGATGCGGGCCCGGGCGGTGAGGTCTTCGGGGTCCGGTGCGGCGGCGGCCATCCATGCTCCCTTGTTCGTTCGTGCAGTGTGCTGCTCACCTAAACAACAGACTGCACTGTTGTGCAGCGAAGGGCAAGAGCCGGGCGGGCGGGAGTGTCGCGGGGTGCGGCGGAACGGCGTCCGCTCAGGTCAGCGCGGGTATATCGTCACCTCACGTCACCGGATGATTACGCAGGGGAGGCGTCGTGGGGGAAGCGGGCAGCCATCTGTCGCGCGAGCTGCGGCGGCTGCACCAGGCGGCCGGGCGGCCGTCCTGCCGGCTGCTGGCCGACCTCGCCCGGCGGCAGCGGCCCCCCGTCAGGCTGACGCTCGCCACGTTGTCGGCCTGGCTGTCGGGCACGGAGGTGCCCGCCGACCCGGTCGCGTTCCGGTTCCTGGTGCGGGCGCTGGAGGACCGGGTCTGGCGGTACGGGCCCGTCGTGCCGTACTGGCCGCTCGGCTGGCGCGCCTGGGAACGCATGCGGCAGCGGGCCGCCGGTGAGCACGCCCCCGCTCCCCGGCGGGCCGCCCGGCCCTGGCGGCGGCTGGGCCAGGCCGCCGCCGCGCTCGCCGCCGCCACGGCCACCGCCGCCGTGATCGTGCTGCACGACCTGCCGCGCCCGGCGCTCGTGCCGCCCGTGGTCGCCGCCGCCGACGGGCTCACCGTCGCCGCCGACCCGCTGCCCGGAGCCGCCCCCTGGTACGTCGCCCGCCGCGTCTCCGGCCCCGCCGCCTGCCCCTCGTCGTGGGCCTGCTTCTACCAGTACGACGACTTCAACCGCCGCTCCCCCGGCTGGATGATCCTCGCCCACGACCCTGGCGGCCGCGCCACCGGCTGCTACGACTTCACTCCCCCGTACGACAAGGCGATGAGCTCCTGGATCAACAACACCGCCGTCGCCATCGCCTGGCACCCCGCCCACCACGACCACGGCCCGCCCCACCGCATGAACCCGCACGCCCGCGCCGCCCACCTCGGCCTCGCCGCCCGCACCGCCTCCTCCTTCCACATCCTGGCGGGCAAAGCCCGCCCCTGACCGCGGCATGCCCGCACGTGACCTCCGCCCGCCCTCGCGTGGGTCTCATGACGCGGGAAGGCGGGCAGGACCCGCCCGTGACCGCGGCATGTCCGCACGTGACCTCCGCCCGGCCTCATGGGGATTTCATGACGCGGGAATGACGCAGGTCAGAGGCGTGTTGTACAGTTCCGTGAGCGTCGCGGAGACGACGCCATGTTCGACACCCTCCCACCGCCGGGCGACGAATGCCCGCGGCCGCTGAATCCGCCGTCGCGCGGAACCGGGGACCCAATCTCATCGGGGTGAATCGGCGCTCAGCCGCGCCGTAGGGCAGCTTCCAATGCCCGAACCCGTCAGCTAACCCGGTAAGCGGCATGGAAGCACAAAGGAGCAACTCCCTCATGGCCATCAGCCGTCTCATCCGTGCCCGCAAGCTCGACGCCGCCAAGCTCGCGCTGGGCGCGACGCTCGCCGCCTCCGCCTTCGGCGCCACCGCCGCCGTCGACGCGCAGGCCGACAGCGCCAGGCAGAACGCGGCCGCGCCCGCCGTCAGCAACCGCGACGCCCGCGTCAACGTCACCGCCCAGCAGGTCCTGGACCTGGCCAGGGCCCAGGTCGGCACGTCCGAGAACGCCAGCGGCGGCGGCACCAAGTTCCAGCAGTGGTACGCCGGCTCCGCCCGCGCCGGCGAGACCGTGCTGCGCGACGGCGGCAGCCGCGCCGCCTACCTCAACGCCCCCTGGTGCTCGATGTTCGTCTCCTGGGTCGGCGAGGAGAGCGGCGCCCGCACCCAGGTCGGCTGGGACGCCTACACCGTCGCCCACGCCAAGTGGTTCGCCGCCAACCAGCGCTGGGGCACCGAGCCGAAGCCCGGCGCCGTGGTGTTCTTCTCCTGGAGCGGCAGCAAGAGCCTGAGCGCCATCAACCACGTCGGGTTCGTCGTCAAGGACAACGGCGACGGCACGATCTCCACGATCGAGGGCAACACCGGCAACGGCAAGGTCGAGGAGCGCGTCCGGCCGGCCTCGCAGGTCGTCGGGTACGGCTACCCGAACTACGCCGCCTGAGCCCGCCGGGCCAGATCAGGCCAGATCAGGTCAGATCAGGCCCGTACGGGTCATTCCGGGGGCCAGTCGCGCAGGACGGCGTCCAGCGCGTCGAGCGTGCGGGCCCAGGACAGGTCCGCCGCGCGCGCCGTGCGGCTGAAGCCGCCCTGCGTCTCCAGGCTGACGAAGCCGTGGAAGGTGCTGTGCAGCATGCGCACGGCGTCGGTCTGGGCCGGCTCCGGCAGGTCGTAGCCGCGCAGGATGGCCCGGGTCATCTCCGCGTGCCGGCGGGCCGCGCTGGCGTAGGCGGTCGCGTCGTCCAGCGGCAGCTGGGCGGCGGCGTACCGGCCCGGATGCTCCTTGGCGTAGCCGCGGTAGGCGTCGGCGAAGGCGACCAGCGCGTCCTTGCCCGCCCGGCCGGCCAGCGCGGCGGCGGCCCGCTCGGCCAGCTCGGCCAGACCCAGCACCGCCACCCGCACCCGCAGGTCGTGGGCGTCCTTGACGTGCGCGTACAGCGCGGCGGGCTGGACGCCGAACCGGCGGGCCAGCGCCGAGACGGTCAGGTTGTGGAAGCCGATCTCGTCGGCCAGCTCGGCCGCCGCCAGCGTCAGCCGTTCCGCGGTCAGTCCCGCCCGTGCCACCCGCGCCCCCACAACTTAAAGCCTTTAAGGATTTGCATAATAGCATTAAGGAAACTAGCCTCGCCGCTCATGAGACCTCTGACCGAACGCGACATCCGCACGTCGTTCGTCAACTGCTCCAAGGGCGAGGCCGGCCGCGCCGGCATCCCCAAGGACCTCCACGACCTGCCCTGGGACGACCTCGACTTCCTCGGCTGGCGGGATCCCGGCGCACCCGAGCGCGCCTACCTGGTCGCCGAGCGCGACGCCCGGCTGACCGGCGTCGCGCTCCGCGTCACCTCCGGCGGCTCGCGCGCGTTCACCTCGCGCAGCATGTGCTCGCTGTGCCTGACCACGCACACCGGCGGCGGCGTCGCGCTGATGACCGCCCGCCGCACCGGCGAGTCCGGCCGCCAGGGCAACTCCGTCGGCCAGTACCTGTGCGCCGACCTCGCCTGCTCGCTCTACCTGCGCGGACGCAAGGAGTCCGCGGGCGCCGGCGTCGTGGAGGAGTCGCTCACCCTGGCCGACAAGCTCGCCCGCACCCAGGCCAACCTGCGCTCCTTCCTGGACCGGGTGACCGGCTGACCGGTGACCGGGTGAGCGCTCAGCCGCGCACCGGGCCGATCAGCTCCTCCGCCGCCCAGCTCGCCGCCCCCGGCGGGTACGGCGACGGCAGGTTGAGCACGAAGTGCGAGAACCCGGCCTCCCGCAGCCGCCGCAGGGACTCCCGGGCCGAGGCCGGATCGTCGTAGGAGACGGGCAGCTGCACCGAGCGGGTGATCCCGGCCGGGTCCCGGCCGATCTCCGCGCACAGCTCGTCCAGCACGGCGGCGCGCCGCACCAGGTGCTCGACCGGGTTGACCGGCGGGCCGATCGCGTTCCAGACGTCGGCGTGCTCGGCGACGACCCGCAGCGTCGCGGTGCCCGAGCCGCCGATCAGGATCGGCGGGTGCGGGCGCTGCACCGGCTTGGGGCTGCAGCGCGCGCCGGTCAGCCGGTAGTGCCGCCCGGCGAAGTCGAAGACGTCCTCGGTCCACAACCGGCGGATCACTGTGCACGCCTCGCCGAGCGCCGCCACCGCCGCGCGCCACGGCACCAGCGGGATGCCGTACCCGTCGTACTCGGGAGCCACCGCGGCGGCGTCCGGCAGGCCGCCCACCCCGATCCCCAGGTCGAGCCGGCCGCCGGAGATCACGTCGAGCGTCGCCGCCATCTTCGCCAGCACCGCCGGCGGGCGCAGCCGGTTGTTGGTCACCATCAGCCCGAACCGCAGCCGCCGCGTCTGCACGGCCAGGGCCGTCAGCAGCGTCCACCCCTCGTGCACCGGCCCCGAGGCGTCCACGATCCGGCCGCCCACGTAGGGGACGAGATGGTCGTACAACCAGGCGTGCCCGATCTCCGGGATCGTGTCCGCCTCGCGCCAGACGCGCAGGATGTCGTCGTAGCCGACGTTGGCCGGGGTCGTCTTGATGCCGAAACTCGGCGTGCCGTCGTGAGTCATGGGCGCGAGGCTAGGACCCGAAGCGCGCTCGAAGTCAAGGCGCGTGAAAGATTCACCGGGCGGGACGACGGGGGCGCTGGTCGGGGCGGGTGCGGGCGGCGGCGGCGTTGACAGCGCGGGCCGCCGGCGCGAAACATCGTCGGCGGACCCGCTGTTGGGAGCGCTCCCAATCCTGTGACAGGCCGACCCCGAAGGCGAGCGATGTCATGACCCGTCCCCCCGTGCGGCTGTGGACCGCCCTCGTCTGCGCCGCCGTCCTGGCCCTGGCCGGGCTCGCGGTGAGCCGCCCCGCCGCGGCCGACGCCGGCTGCCGCGTCGACTACACCGTCAACCAGTGGCAGGGCGGCTTCACCGCCCAGGTCAAGGTGACGAACCTCGGCACGGCGCTCAGCGGCTGGCGGCTGCGGTGGACGTACGCCGGGGGGCAGCGCGTCACCAGCGCCTGGAACGCCACCGTCGAGCAGAACGCCGCCACCGTCACCGCCGCGAACCTCACCTGGAACGCCGCCCTGCCCACCGGCGGCGCCGCCGAGTTCGGCCTCCAGGGCACCTGGACGACGGCCAACCCCGCCCCCGCCGACTTCGCGCTCAACGACGTCCTGTGCAACGGCGTCACCACCGCGACCCCGACGAGCACCCCGACGGCCACGCCGACGGTCACGCCCACGCCGACGGTCACGCCCACCGGCCAGCCCGGCTGCTCCGGCGCGGCCGTGTGCTCCGGCTTCGAGGACCAGTCCGGCGCCCCGTCCGGCGACTGGCAGGTCGCCACCCCCAACTGCTCGGGCACCGGCACCGCGAGCATCGACACCGCCGTCGCCCACACCGGCGCGAAATCCCTGCGCATCAACGGCGGCGGCAACTACTGCAACCACGTCTTCGCCGCCACCACCCGCGACGTCTCCCACGTCGGTGCCGTCCTGTACGCCCGCATGTGGGTGCGCCACACCACCGCCCTGCCCGCCGGCCACGTCAGCATGATCACCATGGCCGACGCCAACGACGGCAACCGCGACCTGCGCATCGGCGGCCAGAACGGCGCCCTGCAATGGAACCGCGAATCCGACGACGCCACCCTGCCCGAGCAGAGCCCGGCCGGCGTCGCCCTCAGCACCCCCCTGCCGACCGGCCGCTGGGTGTGCCTGCGCTACGAGATCGACACCACCCGCCAGTCGATGCGCACCTACCTCGACGACCAGGAGGTCACGGGCCTGCGCGTGGACGGCGTCCCCACCCAGGACGTCGACTCCCAATGGCTGCGCCGCTCCACCGCCCCCCGCCCGGCCACCCTGCGGCTCGGCTGGGAGAGCTACGGCGGCGACAGCGACACCCTCTGGTACGACGACGTCGCCGTCGGCTCCTCCCCGCTGCCGTGCTGACCGGACCGGAGCGCGCCTGGCGATAATCCGGCGGAACGTGGCACTCCAGCCGCTGGGACCGGCCGCCCGCCGGTCCTAGCCTGGCGCCCATGTCCAGCGCCGTCTCCATCGCCATCTCCCTCGCCGTCTCCATCCTCATGCCGATCGTCATCGGGATCGTCGCCGTCTGCCTGCTGTCCCTCATCCCCGAGCCGCACCGCCGCCGGTTCAACGCCGTGCTGGTCGCCGGCGCCGGCGCGGCCTACCTCAGCGGCGGCGGCCTCGGCCCCGCCGAGCTCGCCCTGCCGGCCGTCATGACCTACGTCGCCTACCGCGGCCTGGACAGCTGGGCCTGGATCGGCGCCGGCTGGCTGCTGCACACCGCCTGGACGTCGTGCACCACCTCAAAGGCAGCCCCATCCTGCCGTTCGCCGAGCACTCCTCCTTCGGCTGCGCCCTGTGCGACCCCGTGATCGCGCTGTGGTGCCTCGCGGGCGGCCCGCCCGTCCTCGCCCGGCTACGCGCCCGCGCCGGTCGCGCCGCCTAGCCGCTCGCCGAACACGCGCAGCGCGGCCCCGAACCGGGCCGGCTCCTCGACGGTGAACGGCGCGTCCAGGAAAGCGAGGTTCAGCAGCAGCCACTGCCAGGTGTCGAGCATCAGCACCGCCCTGGTGCGTCCCTCGCCCAGCGACTCCAGCTCCGCCTCCTGGTGGGCGAAGGCGTCGGCGACGGCCGGCAGCGGCGCCTCCACGGTGACGACGACCCGCTCGCGGTCCTTGTTCAGGCCCTGGCGCAGGTAGTCCAGCGCGCTGCCGGCCGGCAGCGGGCGCGGCTCGTAGCCGGCGGTGGAGGTGCGCAGCCCGCTCACCCGGTCCGTGCGGAAGACCCGCCAGCCGTCCCTGCCCAGGTCATAGGCGAGCAGGTACCAGCGCAGCTGGTGGTGGACGTGACGGTACGGCTCGGCCCGCCGGCAGGTGCGCGCGCCGTCCTTGCCGGCGTAGTCGAAGGTGACGACGCGGCGGCGCTGGATCGCCTCGGCCAGCTCGGCCAGCACCTCCGCGCTGACGCTCGGCGCCCGCGCCGCGCCCGTCTCCAGGCTCGCGCGCAGGTGCGCGGCCCGGTGCCGCAGCCGCTTGGGCAGGAACTGGTCGACCTTGCCGTAGGCGCGGGTCGCCGCCTCGTCCAGGCTGCCCTCCGCGGCGCGGCCGGTCGCGGCCAGCGTGGCCAGCCCCAGCAGCGTCGCGATGGCCTCGTCGTCGTCCAGCACCAGCGGGGGCAGCGCGCTGCCCGCCACCAGCCGGTAGTGGCCGCCCGGGCCCGGCTGCGTCGTCACCGGATAGCCGTAGCCGCGCAGCCGGTCCACGTCACGGCGCAGGGTGCGGGCGCTGACGCCGAGCCGGGCGACGAGCTCGTCGCCGGTGAACGCCCGGCCCGTCTGCAACGTGGCCAGCAGGGCGAGGATGCGCTGGGTGACGTCCGCCATGCCCGCCAGTCTGCCCTGATGCGGCCAGAATGCGACCGCATCTGCTCGTAACGTCGAGCGCATGAACGTCATCCGCATCCGGGGCGCCCGGACCAACAACCTGCGTGACCTCGACGTCGACCTGCCGCGCGGCCGGCTGATCGTGTTCGTCGGGGTGTCGGGGTCGGGCAAGTCGTCGCTGGTGTTCGACACGATCGCCGCCGAGGCGGGCCACCAGCTCAACGAGACGTTCCCGCCGTTCACCCGCAACCGGCTGCCGAAATGGACGCGTCCCGACACCGACGAGATCGCCGGGCTCTCCCCGGTCGTGCTGATCGACCAGCGCAGGATCGGCGGCAACGCGCGCTCCACCGTCGGCACCATCACCGACGCCTGGACCTACCTGCGGCTGCTGTACTCCCGCGCCGGCACCCCGCACATCGGCGAGTCCGGCCACTTCTCCTTCAACGACCCCGCCGGGATGTGCCCGGACTGCTCCGGGCTCGGCGAGATCGTGGTCAGCGCCGTCGAACGCTTCCTCGACCTGGACAAGTCGCTCGCCGAGGGCGCGATCCTGCTGCCCGGCTTCGGCCACGGCGGCTACTGGTACTCCCAGTACGCCGACATCGGCAGCTTCGATCCCGGCACGCCGCTGCGCGACTGGACGCCCGGCCAGCGGCAGGCGCTGCTGTACGGCGGCGAGCACGCCGCCCGGCTCGGCACCCGGCCGCCGAAGGACTACGAGGGCGTCGTGCAGCGCTTCGAACGCATCTACCTGCACACCTCCGACGACCTGTCCGACCGCAAACGCGAGACCATCGCCCGCTTCACCCGCTCCCAGACCTGCCCCGCCTGCCACGGCGACCGGCTCAACGAGGCCGCGCGCGGCGTCACCGTACTCGGCCGCACCATCGGCGAGCTGGCTCGCATGGAGATCACCGAGCTGGCCGGGTGGGTGGAGCAGGTCCGCGACCCGGCCGTCGCGCCGGTCGTGGCCGCGCTCGGCGACAAGCTGCGCGCCATGGACACCATCGGGCTCGGCTACCTGCACCTCGGCCGCGCCACCACCACCCTGTCCGGCGGCGAGTCGCAGCGCGTCAAGACCGTCAAGCACCTCGGCAGCAGCCTGGTGGAGATGCTCTACGTCTTCGACGAGCCCACCGTCGGCCTGCACCCGCACGACGTCGCCGCCATGACCGCCCTGCTGCGGCGGCTGCGCGACAAGGGCAACACCGTGCTCGTCGTCGAGCACGACCCCGCCGTCATGGCGATCGCCGACCAGATCGTGGAGATCGGCCCCGACGCGGGCGCGGGCGGCGGCCGGCTGGTGTTCCAGGGCGGCTTCGAGGAGCTGCGCGCGGCCCGCACCGCCACCTCGCGGGCCCTGGCCGCGCGCGTCGCGCCCGCCGCCGCGCCGCGCACGCCCACCGGAGCGATCACGGTGACCGGCGCCACCCGCAACAACCTCAAGAACCTCACCGTGGACATCCCCGCCCAGGTGCTCACCGTCCTGACCGGGGTCGCCGGGTCCGGCAAGTCCAGCCTCGCCGCCGAGCTGGTCGCCCAGCACGCCGCCGTCGTCATCGACCAGCGGCCGGTCAGCGTCAACCGCCGCTCCACCCCCATCACCTACACCGGCATCGCCGCGCCCGTCCGCAGGCTCTTCGCCCGGCACAGCGGCCGGCCCGCGAGCCTGTTCAGCGCCAACTCCGCCGGCGCCTGCCCCGAGTGCAAGGGCCTCGGCGTCGTCTACACCGACCTGGCGTTCATGGACGGCCAGGAGAGCGTGTGCGAGACCTGCCAGGGCCGGCGCTTCACCGAGGACGTGCTGCGCCACCGGGTCAACGGCCTGTCCATCGCCGACGTGGACGAGCTCACCATCGCCGGCGCCCTCGACCGGCTGCCCGACCCGGCGATCCGCGACGCGCTGCGCCACCTCGACCGGGTCGGGCTCGGCTACCTGCGCCTCGGCCAGCCGCTGACCACGCTGTCGGGGGGCGAGTGCCAGCGCGTCAAGATCGCCCGCGAGCTGCGCGAGGCCGCCGAGCCGTCCCTGTACGTGCTCGACGAGCCCACCACCGGCCTGCACCTGCGCGATATCGCCGCGCTGCTCGGCGTCCTGGACCAGCTCGTCGGCCAGGGCCACACGGTCGTGGTCATCGAGCACAACCTGGACGTCATCCGCCGCGCCGACTGGGTCATCGACCTCGGGCCCGGCCCCGGCAGGCACGGCGGCCAGGTCCTCTACCAGGGGCCGGTCGCGGGCCTGCGCGGCACCGCCACGGCCGCCGCCCTGCACGAGGGTCAGCCGGCCCCGGACGAGGGCCGGCCGGCGCCGGTCGGCACCAGGTAGCGGCGCGTCCGGCCGTCATGCCCGCCGCGCGGCCCGCAGCGGCTGCCCGACGTCGTGCAGGTGGCGCAGGGCCTGCCCCCAGGAGGCGAGCAGCCCGCACTCGACGTAGTCCACGCCGAGCGAACGGCAGTAGTCGCGCACGATGGGCTTGGCCCGGCGCAGGTTCACGCTCGGCATGCCGGGGAACAGGTGGTGCTCGATCTGGTGGTTCAGGCCGCCGAGCGCGACGTCGAGCAGCCGCCCGCCGCTGACGTTCCTGGAGGTCAGGACCTGCCGGCGCAGGAAGTCCAGCTCGTCCTGCGCGGTCAGCACCGGCATGCCCTTGTGGTTCGGCGCGAACGTGCACCCCAGGTAGACGCCGTAGCAGGCCTGATGCACGACCAGGACGGCCAGCGCCTTGGCCGGCGGCAGCACCGCGAACAACGCGCCCAGGTAGGCCACGACGTGCCCCACCAGCAGCAGCGCCTCGGCCGCGCGGTTCTTCAGCGACGGCCGCCGCAGCGCGCGGAAGCTCGACACCTTCAGGTTGACGCCCTCCAGCGTGAGCAGCGGGAAGAACAGCCACGCCTGGTGGCGCCCGATCAGCCGCGGCAGCCCGCGCGCGGTCTCGGCCTGGCCGCGCGACCACAGCAGGATGTCGGGCGCGACGTCCGGGTCGTGCTCCTCGTGGTTGGGGTTGGCGTGGTGGCGGGTGTGCTTGTCCATCCACCAGCCGTAGCTGAGGCCGACGGCGAGGTTGCCGACCAGCAGGCCCGCCGTCCTGGCGGTCCGCCGCGAGCGGCAGATCTGGCCGTGCGCCAGGTCGTGGGCCAGCAGCGTGACCTGGGCGAAGGCCACCGCCAGCAGCACCGCGACCGGGAGCTGCCACCAGGAGTCGCCGACGGCGGCGAACACCGCCCAGCTTCCCGCGAACAGGGCCCCGACCAGCCCGATCCGGATCGCGTAGTAGCCGGGCCGCCGCTCGAGCAGGCCGGCCTCGGCGACGCGGCGCGACAACCGGGCGAAGTCGCTGCCCCGCCGCGCGCGCGAGGTGTCCACAACAGTCACGTCGAACTCCGATGCTGACGAGAACGCTCAAAGGTGATCGCTAGCCAGCATCGCGAGAACCACCCGGCGCGCGGACCCCCGCTGTCACCCGTCCTCGTGGTAGTGCCAGCCCTACCGTACGGGACCCGCGCGCGCCGGTGACGTCGCCGCCCGCCGCCGCGGAGTAGGGTGCAGGCAGGCAGGCCGGCGGCGCCCTTTGGAGGGCTCATGGACGAGTTCGTGCCGGAGTTGCTGGAGTTCGAGACCGCGCTCCCGGGCTACCGCCGGGCGGCCGGCCTGGCCAACGCCCTGCTGGCGCGCGGCTGGGCCCTGATGGCCGAGGTGGCCCCCACCGGTCCCGGCCGGCGCGCCGAGCAGGACGTCTGGATCGTCCGGGTCATCGCCACGGCCGGCGAGGGCGGCAGCGTCCGGCGCTGCCTCCAGCGGGTCAACCCGGGCGGCGAGGTCACGACGCGGGCCCCGGCCGACGGGCTGGACCGCTTCCTGAGCGACCTGCTCGACGGCCCGGACTGACCTCCTTCAGCCCTGGCCGGGCTCGCGCAGCCCGCCGGTGGCGATGAAGTCGACCGCGACCCGGTAGAAGCTCGCGATCGACTCGCCGCCCTCCACCCCGTCACGCAGCTGCTTGCGCACCTTGGTGAAGGGGAAGGCGGTGCTCCCGTCGGGCAGCAGCACGCCCCATCCGCCCTCGTCGGAGCAGTGCCAGCGCCCGCCCGCGCCGGCCGCGACGCACGCCCCCAGGAACGACCCGAGCACCCCCACCAGACCGTCCACCCGTTCCGGGTCGAACCCCGGCCGGGCCCGCTGCCGCTCGATGAAGCCCTCCACCCACTCGACGGACTCGCGGTTGAGGCCGAAGCCGGCGTCGGCGAGCGGGCCGAGCTGCTCGATCGCCAGCTCGACGTTCGCCTGGATCCACTGGAGCTCCTGCTCGTCCACCCGCCGATGGTGACAGCGCCCGCCACCCGCGGGCAACCGGATATGCCCCGGCCGGCGGCGGTCCGGGGTTTTCCCTAGGGGCGACCCCGTGTCAGGACGCCGGCGCCGACGGCTACGGTGACGCGACCAGCCGCGAAGGAGGGGTCTCATGGCCGACGGTCTCCCCCCGCAGGACGGCCACGAGCCGCAGGCCGCCCCGGACGAGATCCCGTGGGGCCCGCTGCTGCGCACGTCCTGGCGCGAAGGCGCCTTCACCCGCATCGCCGAGCTGGAGACGTTGTGCGCCTGGGCCTACGCCGAGGCCGACGAGCCGCAGCGCGCCCGCCTCCAGCTGGTGCACCGGGCCGCGGGCAAGCACATCGACCGGGCCCGCGCCGCGGCCCGGCATCGGGCCCCCTACCGCTCCTTCACCGGCGCCCTGTTCGAGGCGGCCAACAGCAACTGCGACGCCGCCGAGGCCGACCTGCTGCGGATGGCCCCCGACACCTACCTCCTCGGCCAGCTCCCCAGCCTGATCGACCATGTGACCCGGCACCTGCCGCCGAGCGACCCGCGGCTGCGCGAGTTCGACAAGCTGCGCGCCGACCTCGACGCCGACGGCCACTGCTCGGAACGGGCGCGCACCCAGCTCATCGCCGTCGCCCGCGCCGCCAGCTCGGCCGCCGCCCGCGAGTACCTGGCCGTGCACCGCTTCCGCAACGTGCTCATCCTGTCGGCGGCCGTCCTCACGGTGATCGCGGTCAGCATCGCGGTGCTCGGCGTCTGGATGAAGGAAGCGGTGCCGCTGTGCTTCGTGCCGCAGCGCGGCCAGGACGTGTTCCTGGTGTGCCCGGCCGCCGAGACGGTGCTGCAGATCGCCGGGCAGCCGGCGCGGCCCGAGCTGATGGCGGCGATCCGCGCGGCCACCCGCGACGGCGACCTGGCCACGGTGGAGCTGCTGGGCGCGGTCGCCGGCGCGGTGACGGCGGCGGTCGGGCTGCAGGGGCTGCGGGCGGGCACCGGCGCGTTCGGCCTGCCCGTCGCGCTCGCCCTGCTCAAGATGCCCTTCGGCGCGCTGACGGCGTTCATCGGGCTGCTGCTGATGCGCGGCCAGTTCATCCCGGGGCTGAGCGCGCTGGACTCCTCGGCGCAGATCCTGGCCTGGGCCGTGCTGTTCGGCTCCTCGCAGCAGATCTTCACCCGGCTGGTGGACCAGCAGGCGCGGGCGGTCGTCGGCCGGGTGCGCGGAGCCCGGCGCGCCACCGGCGACGGCGGCCACGCCGACGCTGACGACCGCGCCCCGCCGGCCGGCGCGGGATCCGGACGCGGCGATCAATAGCCGGAGCGGGGCCCAACGCGATGGTCAATAGCCGGAGCGGGGCCCCGACGCGATGGTCAGTAGCCGGAGCGGGGCCCCGACGCGATGGTCAGTAGCCGGGGAAGACCTCGCGCAGCAGGTCGAGGTCGGCGGCGCCCGTCGTGACCACGCCGCCGGGCGTGTGCGCGGGAGCGAGCCGGCCCGCGACCAGCCGCAGCCACGCCTCGGCGGGCAGCGCCAGCGTGCCGTCGGGCCGCTCGGGCACGTCGGCGTCCACGCTGATCGGCGCCCGCAGCCGCAACGCGAACACCGAATCCGGCTCGGTCGTGGACACCGTCACCACCAGGCTCCGCCCGCCGAGCCGATCCACCTTGCCGATCCAGGCGAACAGGTCGGGCCCCTCGCGCAGCAGGACCGCGGTGGCGTCGGGGGCGAGGGTGGCGTGCTCGTCGAAGGCGACCCGCACGTCCCACGCGTGCAGGGCCAGCTCGCTCAGCCGCATCCTGGCCACGGTGCCCACGTCGGCGGGGGCGGGCAGGAAGCCCAGGTCGATGCGCAGGTTGTCGCGGGCCGCGGCGTCCAGCGACTCGTAGAGCGCGGTCAGGTCCTGGCCGGCGCGCAGGAAGCCGTCGGCGCGCTCGCGCCGGCTCATGGCGTCCCACCGGTCCCAGACGCTCTGGTTGAAGTCGTGGCCGGGGCCGGGCTCGTCCTTCAGCGCGGCCTGCAGCACGGCCAGCCCGATCTCGGCGCCGCTGCCGAGATGGCCGAGGACCTGCGAGACGTCCCACTCGGCCGCGCCCGAGGGGCGCGCGAGATCGTCGTCGCCGAGGCCGGACACCAGCCCGGCGAGGTCGTCGTGCCCGGTCCGCAGTACGGCGATGACCGTGTCGGCGCTGCTCATCCTGCACCCCACACCCGCTCAGAGGAACTGCCCTCGCACAAACTACCTCCCGCGCCCATCGCGATCATCAGCGACATGCCTCTTCCGGCGAAGGAGGCGACGGCCGTGGAGGCCGTGCGCCGTCACCGCGCGGCGGGGCGCGGAGGGCGGTCGAGGATCAGGTCGGCGGCGCGGGTGAGCACTTCGGCGCGGCTGCGCCCGCCGTGGCCGGCGGCCAGGAAGTGCGCGCCGATCGCCACGCAGAAGGCGATCAGGCTGCGGGCCTCCACCTCGTCGGGGTCGGCGCAGAACGTGCCGATCATCTCGCGCAGCAGCGCCATGCGCCGGTCGTCGACGCGGCGCAGGCGTTCGGCGACGGCCTCGTCGCGCCGCGCCCAGTCGCGGACGGCGAGGTCGATGGGCAGCAGGCGGTCGCCGGAGAAGGTGAGCACGCCCGCGCGATGGATCTTGGTCTTCGGGTCGCCGCCCTCGCGTTCGACACGCGCGATGACCTCGTCGGTGCTCTCCCGCTCCCACGTGTCGAGCATCGCCTCCAGCAGCGCGTCGCGGTCGGCGAAGTAGCCGTAGAAGCCGCCCTTGGTGACGCCGAGCCGTTTGGCCAGCGCCTCGACGCGGACGGCGTCGGGGCCGCCGTCGGCCAGCGCCCGCAGGCCCTCCTCGATCCACTTCTCGCGCGGCGTGCGCGTGACTCCCACGATGTGCCTCACCTCACAAGCAGCCTATGTATACGGCACCGTACAGTCCAGCTACGCTCATTCTATACGGGTGCGTATACATCGACGGAGGTCCGACCTCATGCCACAACAGACCCGCGAGCTTCCCGCCGCGGTCCGCGCGCTCAGCCCGCTCGGCGACTACGCCGACGTGTTCACCGCCGCCACCCGCGCCGGCGCGACCCCCGAGCAGTGGGCCCGCGCCATGTTCGGCGACGTGCCCGGCCCGGCCGGGCTGCTCATCTGGCGCGGCTTCCTCGGCCTGCGCCTGGCCCGGCAGCCGTCGCCCGACACCGTCGCCGGCTGGCGCGTCGACGGCCGCGGCGACGACTGGATCCGCCTCGCGGCCCGCTCCTGGTTCCTCAGCGCCCACCTGGTCGTCACGACCGCGGACGGGCACGTGTCGCTGGCGACCTTCCTGCGCTACGACCGCTTCCCCGGCCGGCTCGTGTGGCCCCCGCTGTCGGCGGTGCACCGCCTGCTGGTGCCGCGCGTCCTGCGGGCCGCCGTCGCGAGGACGGAGCGGCACGCGCCGCGCGGGTGACCGGTGGAACGGGATGGAACGCCCCGCGGATACAGGCCATCCACCCGACCACCACAGGGAGAGCCCCGTGACGTACCTGACGAACAAGCTCCTGGGCGCCTTGGCCGCGGCGGCGCTGACCGGCGCCGCCCTCGCCACCGCCGCCCTGCCCGCCACCGCCGCCGCCGTCACCGCGCAGAGCGGCGCGCTGTTCGACGGGTTCGGCAAGGGCCTGGACGAGGACAGCGCCGCCGCCGGCGCCGAGAGCGCCGCCCAGCAGAACGCGCTCGACCACGGCTTCACCGAGTGCAGCGTGTTCGAGTCGGTGCTCTCCCAGGACGGGCGTTCCGGCGTGTGGTTCGCGATCGTCACCGTCCGCTGCGAGGACGCCGCCTGACGGCCCCGCCCGGCGGGGTCAGGACCGGCGGGGTCAGGGCCGGCGGCCCGCCAGCGATCGCACGGCGGCCGCCGCGCCCCGGACGCCGAAGCTGTCGAAGGGCCCGGCCGGCCGGCCGACCGGCGTCCAGGCCACCGTCAGCGTGCCGCCCAGCACGCCGAGGACCAGCCCGAGGAAGAACCCGCCCAGGTTGGAGTACACGAACGACGCCATCGACAGCAGCACCGCGACCAGGCCGAGGAAGACGCGCTGGCCGGGCTGCGACCAGATCAGCACCCCCGCGATCACCATGATCAGGGAGATCGCGTAGCCGGCGCCCACCGTGCCGAACATCACCGCCGCCGGCAGGGCGCTGAGCGCCAGCGGGACGGCGAGCAGCTCCAGGCCCGCCGCCACGACGAGCAGCCCGCCCCAGAACGGCCGCGACCGCCGCCAGGCCCTCGACCTCGCCCGCACGCCCTGTCGCGCCATCAGAAGCACTCCCGCGCGCCCCGCGTCACGGACATGGCGAGGTCGGGCAGGGTGAACGTGGCGGCCGTGACGGCCCGCGCGTTCAGCCGCACGTTGCGCAGGGTGACCGACCGCGCCTGGCTGCCGAACGTGCCAGGGGGGCCGGCCGCGCCGGGCACCTCGTCCAGGGTGGCGGCGTCGCGGCCGATCTGCACGCCGCGCAGCGAGGTGGCCGACTGCCCGGACGGCACGTCGATCACCAGGTTGTCGATCGTCACCCGGTTGCCGTCGCGGCCGCCGGTGAGCTGGACCGTCACCGGGCCCAGCGGCGTGCGCACCAGCGCGCTCTGGCACAGGTCGGTCACCACGGCCCGCCGCACGCCGGTCACGATGACCGGCACCGGCCGGTCGTCGGCGGTCCGGTCGACGCGGCCGGCCAGCGAGAAGCCCTGGCCGCGCAGCTCGCCGGTGTAGAGCTTGAAAGCGGCGCCGGAGACCACGAACGTGGCGCCGATGACCCCCTGAGCCGTCGCCGTGACGAGCATCGAGGTCATCGCGGCCACCGGGACGAAGATCCAGGCGAAGCGCGTCCAGCGCACGCGTCCCTGCTCGGCCATGACTCGGCTCCACTCCCGTTCGGCTGCCCGGACGAGCCGGCGGCCCGCCACGTCGGCGCCGCCCGGCCTCACCCCGAGCATGGGCGGCGCGCCCGCCGTCCACCGGCACGCGCGCCGGGCGCCGCCGCGATCATGACCCGCGGCTGGCGAAACTCAGACGTTGCGCAGGACCGAGACCACGATGCCCAGCACCACCGCCCGGTCGCCGTCGATGACGTCGTAGGCCGGGTTGCGCGGTTCGAGCAGGACGTGGCCGCCGCGCCGCCGGAACACCTTGACCGTGGCCTCGCCGTCGATCATCGCGGCGACGATCTGGCCCGAGTGCGCCTCGGGCTGCCGGCGCACCACGACGATGTCGCCGTCGCAGATCGCGGCGTCGATCATCGAGTCGCCCCGCACCCGCAGCGCGAACACCGTCCCGCGCCCGGTCAGGTCGCGGGGCAGCGTCAGCACGTCGTCCACGTGCTCGTCGGCCAGGATGGGCGCGCCCGCGGCGATGTCGCCGACCACGGGCACCGGCACCAGGTCGGCGGCCGGCCGCGACTGCGGGTCGCGCAGGAACACCCGCACGTCGATGGGCCGGGTCATCGCCTCGCCCCGGCGCAGGAACCCCTTGTCCTCCAGGCTGCGCAGGTGCTTGGACACCGACGACGGCGAGCGCAGCCCGACCGCGCGGCCCAGCTCGCGGGTGCTCGGCGGATAGCCGTGCCTGACCACCCAGTCCCGGATCGTGGCGAGGATGCGCTGCTGGCGGGGCGGCAGTGCCGAGGCGTCCAGGTGCTCGAACACGTCGAGATCGTCGTAGGCGGTCACCTGCGACATGCTAGCCCGGCGGCGCCCACGCCTCCCCGCTAGTCTGTGTTACTGTATAGTGGTACTCGGTAATACAGAGTAGAGGGATGCGATGGACGACCTGACGGAGATGCTGAAGGGCACGCTCGAAGGCTGCGTGCTGCAGATCATCGGCCGCGAGGAGACCTACGGGTACGCCATCACCCGCCGGCTCAACGAGCTGGGCTTCGCCGACGTCGTCGAGGGGACGGTCTACACCATCCTGCTGCGGCTGGAGCGGAACGGGCTCGTCCAGGTGGCGAAACGACCGTCCGGGCTGGGCCCGCCGCGCAAGTTCTACACGCTCAACGAGGCGGGCCGCGAACGACTCGCGACCTTCTGGGCGAAATGGGAGTACCTCTCCTCACGCATCGACCAGCTCAAGGAGGACGGCGCATGAACTTCTGGGAGACCATCACCGGCAGCGATCTCACCAGGGAGTACAAGGAGTTCGAGGCCCGGGCCGCGAAGCTGCCGCCCGGCCACCGGGAGGGGTGGGAACAGATCAAGGCCCACCTCTTCCCCTACGGGGACTTCACCGGCCGCAACCTCATGCCGATCCTCGACGGCGCCCTCGGGCTGCTGGAGGAGACCGCGGCCGAGGGGCAGGACATTCACGAGGTGCTGGGCGACGACGTCCCGGGCTTCTGCGCGGCGCTGGCCGGCGGGGAAGGCGCCCGCAGCTACCGCGACCGGTGGCGCGAGCAGTTGAACAGGAACGTCGCCAGGAAACTTGGCCGGCTGGGAGGCTGACGTGGGCATTCAGGACATCATCGAAGGCAAGAGGCAGTGGCGGGCCCACCTGGCGCGCGTCAAGGCGCTCCCGCCGGACTACCAGATCGTCTACAAGGAGCTGCAGAAGTACCTGTTCAAGGTCGGGCCGGTCGACCTGCCCGACGGGCCCCTGCTCACGGGGATCGTCGACTTCTTCGAGGAGGGCGTCGCGGCCGGCAAGGGGGTGCTGGAGCTCATCGGCGACGACGTCGCCGCCTTCGCCGACGAGCTGATCAAGGACACGCCCACCTACGCCGACCTCTACCAGGAGTCCGTCAAGCGCGCTCGTTGATGCGGATGAGGTTGCCCGCGGGGTCGCGGAAGGCGCAGTCGCGCACCCCGTACGGCTGCTCCATCGGCTCCTGCACCACCTCGGCCCCGCCGGCCTGCAGCTTGTCGAACAGGCCGGCGAGGTCGTCGGTGGTCAGCACGATGCCGCCGTAGGTGCCCTTGGCCATCATCTCGACGATGACGCGGCGCTCGTCCTCGGTGATGCCGGGGTCGGCGTCCGGCGGCTGCAGCACGATGGACGTCTCCGGCCGGCCGGGCGGCCCGACCGTGATCCACCGCTTGCCCTCGTAGCCGACGTCGTGCCGGACCTCGAAGCCCAGGGCGTCCCGGTAGAAGGCGAGCGAGGCCTCCGCGTCGTCGTGCGGCAGGAAGCTCGCGTTGATCGTGATGTCCATGCCGGTCACGCTAACCGCGACTCGCCGACGGACGCTTCTCGATTCCTGACCGGTCTGGTGACCTGCTTGGCCACGCACGACGGGATGCCCTCCGTGCCCGTGCCGGTGCCCGCGGCCCCCTCCGCCGCCTCCGCCGCCTCGCGGCGGTAGGCGCTGGGCGGCACGCCGACCAGCTCGGTGAAGCGGGTGCTGAAGGTGCCGAGGGAGGAGCAGCCCACCGCGAAGCACACCTCGGTGACGCTGAGGTCGCCGCGGCGCAGCAGCGCCATCGCGCGCTCGATGCGCCGCGTCATCAGGTACGAGTACGGGGACTCGCCGTAGGCGCGCCGGAACTCGCGGCTGAGGTGCCCCGACGACATGTTCACCCCGCGGGCCAGCGCCTCGACGTCGAGCGGCTGGTCGTACTCCCGGTCGATGCGGTCGCGGACGCGCCGCAGCAGCGCCAGGTGGCGCAGGCGCTGCTGGTGGGCGGCGTCCTCGGGCGTGGAACGGTTCGGTTGCACGCCCCCATCTTTCCCAGTCCGTACCGTTATCGTCCACTCGGGGCGCCGACGTAGGCGGCCAGGTGCTCGCCGGTCAGGGTGGCGCGGGCCGCCACCAGGTCGGCCGGCGTACCCTCGAACACCACCCGGCCGCCGTCGTGGCCCGCCCCCGGCCCCAGGTCGATGATCCAGTCGGCGTGCGCCATGACCGCCTGGTGGTGCTCGATCACGATGACCGACTTGCCGGCGTCCACGAGCCGGTCCAGCAGGCCGAGCAGGTGCTCCACGTCGGCCAGGTGCAGGCCGGTGGTCGGCTCGTCCAGGACGTACACGCCGCCCTTGTCGCCCATGTGCGTGGCCAGCTTCAGCCGCTGCCGCTCGCCGCCCGACAGCGTGGTGAGCGGCTGGCCGAGGCTCAGGTAGCCGAGCCCCACGTCGGCGAGCCGGGTGAGGATCGCGTGCGCGGCCGGGGTGCGCGCCTCGCCCGCGCCGAAGAACTCCGCCGCCTCGGTCACCGGCATCGCCAGCACCTCGCTGATGTCCCGGCCGCCGAGCCGGTGCTCCAGCACCGCGGCCTGAAAACGCTTGCCCTCGCACTCCTCGCACGTGGTGGTGACGCCCGCCATCATGCCGAGGTCGGTGTAGATGACGCCGGCGCCGTTGCAGGCCGGGCAGGCGCCCTCGGAGTTGGCGCTGAACAACGCCGGCTTGACCCCGTTGGCCTTGGCGAACGCCTTGCGGATCGGCTCCAGCAGCCCGGTGTAGGTCGCCGGGTTGCTGCGCCGCGAGCCGCGGATCGGGCTCTGGTCCACCGCGACGACGCCGTCCCTGCCCGCGACCGAGCCGTGGATGAGCGAGCTCTTGCCGGACCCGGCCACGCCGGTCAGCACGACCAGCACGCCGAGCGGGATGTCCACGTCGACGTCCTTGAGGTTGTGCGTGTTCGCGCCGCGCACCTCCAGCGCCCCCGACGGCCGGCGCACCGACTCCTTCAGCGTGGCCCGGTCGTCCAGGTGGCGGCCGGTGAGCGTGCCGGACGAGCGCAGCCCGTCCACGCTGCCCTCGAACACCACCCGGCCGCCGGCCGCGCCCGCGCCGGGCCCGAGGTCCACGACATGGTCGGCGATCGCGATCACCTCGGGCTTGTGCTCGACGACCAGCACCGTGTTGCCCTTGTCACGCAGCCGCCGCAGCAGGTCGTTCATGCGCTGGATGTCGTGCGGGTGCAGCCCGATCGTCGGCTCGTCGAAGACGTAGGTGACGTCGGTGAGCGACGAGCCGAGGTGCCTGATCATCTTCGTGCGCTGCGCCTCGCCGCCGGACAGCGTGCCGGCGGGCCGGTCGAGGCTGAGGTAGCCGAGCCCGATCTCCACGAACGAGTCCAGCGTGTGCCGCAGCGCGGCCAGCAGCGGCGCGACGGACGGCTCGGCCAGCCCCGCCACCCACTCGGCCAGGTCGCTGATCTGCATCGCGCAGGCGTCGGCGATGTTGATCCCGCGGATCTTCGAGGACCTGGCCGCCTCGCTGAGCCGGGTGCCGTCACAGTCGGGGCAGGTGGTGAAGGTGACCGCCCGCTCCACGAACGCGCGGATGTGCGGCTGCATCGCCTCGCGGTCCTTGGACAGGAACGACTTCTGGATCTTCGGGATCAGGCCCTCGTAGGTGAGGTTGACGCCCTCGACCTTGACCTTGACCGGCTCGTGGTAGAGGAAGTCGCGCATCTCCTTGTCGGTGAACTCGCGGATCGGCTTGTCCGGGTCGAGCAGGCCCGACTCGGCGTAGACGCGCACCGTCCAGAAGCTGTCGGACTTCCAGCCCGGGATGGTGAACGCGCCGCCCGCGATCGACTTGGAGTCGTCGTAGAGCTGCGTGAGGTCGATGTCGGAGACCGAGCCCCGCCCCTCGCAGCGCCCGCACATGCCGCCGAGCTGCGTGAAGCTCTGCCTGACGGTCTTGCTGTTGCCGCGCTCGACGGTGATCGCGCCGCTGGCCCGGACCGTCGGGACGTTGAAGGAGAACGCCTGCGGCGAGCCGATGTGCGGCTGCCCGAGCCGGCTGAACAGGATGCGCAGCATCGCGTTGGCGTCGGTGGCGGTGCCCACCGTGGAACGGGGGTCGCTGCCCATGCGCTGCTGGTCGACGATGATCGCGGTGGTCAGGCCGTCGAGCACGTCCACCTCGGGCCGGGCCAGCGTCGGCATGAAGCCCTGCACGAACGCGCTGTAGGTCTCGTTGATCAGCCGCTGCGACTCCGCCGCGATCGTGTCGAACACCAGGGAGCTCTTGCCCGAGCCCGACACGCCCGTGAACACCGTCAGCCGCCGCTTCGGGATCGTGACGTCGATGTCCTTGAGGTTGTTCTCGCGGGCGCCGTGCACGCGGATCAGGTCGTGGGTGTCGGCGCGGTGCGGGGCGGACGGCTGCGCGTCCGTGGTCGTGTCCATGCTCTTCGTGGCTCTCCGTGTCTCCGTCGATGGTCGTCCCGGCCATGGGCGTGCCGCGGAGCCTACCCGGCTCCGCGGCGGCGCCCGGCGCTCACTGGTCCTGGATCAGCCCGAGGACGTTGCCGTCGGGGTCGGTGAAGGTGGCCACCACGCGGCCGCCGCCGACCTCGCGCGGGGCGTCCTTGACGACGGCGCCCGCCGCGGTCACCTCGGCGAGCTTGGCCTCGATGTCGCTCACGTGCCAGTGCGCGACCGGCGACGTCATGCCCTGCGGGCCGCCGTTCGGCACCAGCCCGATCTGCTGGCCGGCGACCTCGTAGCCGACGTAGTAAGGCGAGTCGGCCTGCGGCTCGACGCCGAGCAGCGCGGTGTAGACCGCCTTGGCCTTCTCCAGGTCGGTGACGGGGTGCAGCACGGTCTGGACGCCGAGGTTGGTCGAGTCGGTCATGACGGCTCCTGAAGAGGTGTCGATCGTCGGGTTCGGGAAGCGGCCGACGGCGGGGGCGCGCCGCGTCCCGCAGCAGGTGGGGGGCGGTGCGGCCCGGCGGCCGGGGCCGGTGACGTCCACGCTAGCGGCCGCCGGAAGAGCCCTGCTTCTCGATTCCTGACCTCTCCCCCGGACGGCCGGTCAGCCGCGGTCCGCCAGCAGCGGCAGGCGGGGGTCCCACCTCGTCCCGTCCCGCTCGTCCTTGCGCCGGCGGGCGATCGCCGACAACGCCTCCAGCACCACCCGGTTCGCCAGCGCCGCGGTGATGCCGGCGTGGTCGTACGGCGGGCTGACCTCGACCACGTCCATCCCCACCACGGGCAGCTCCAGGCAGGTGCGGCGGACCGCGTCGAGCAGCTCGCGGGCGGTCAGCCCGCCCGGCTCGGGCGTGCCGGTGCCGGGCGCGTGGCCCGGGTCGCACACGTCGATGTCGACCGACAGGAACACCCCGTCGCAGCCGTCGGTCGCCGTCGCGAACGCCTCGGTCAGGCACTCCCGCAGGCCCCGCTCGCCGATCTCGCTCATCTCGTACGAACGCATCCGCTGCCCGGCCATCCACCGCAGGATGTCCGGGCCCGGCCAGTAGCCGCGCAGCCCGAGCTGCAGGAACCGGTCGCCGCGCACCGCGCCCGCCTCGATCAGCCGGCGCATGGGCTGGCCGTGCCCCCACAACGAGCCGAAGTCGACGTCGCCGGTGTCGGCGTGGGCGTCGAAGTGCACGAGGGAGACCCGGCCGGGGCCGAGCACGTCGGCCACGCCCGAGACGTCGGCGTAGGCGATGGCGTGGTCGCCGCCGAGCACCACCGGCACCTTCCCGGCCGCCGTCACCTTGGCCACCTCGGCCCGCAGGTCGGCGAGCGACTTGACGACGTCGCCGGAGAACATCTCGACGTCGCCCGCGTCGCGCACGCCGAGGTCCTTCAGGCCGTCCACGCGCAGCGCCAGGCTGGGACGCGAGCCGTAGTGGCCGACGTAGTCGGTCGAGCGGATGGCCTGCGGGCCGAAGCGGGCGCCCGGCCGGTAGGAGGTGCCGCCGTCGAACGGCGCGCCGATGATCACCACGTCGGCGTCGGCGTACGAGGCGGGGTCGCCCAGGTCGCAGGGCGGGACGCCGAGAAAGGTGATGTCGGGGCCGAGCTGTGCTCCGTAACGCGCCATTGGTCCACCAGATCCCTTCGGGAGAGCACGCGGGTGCGTGCGCCGGAAGCCGTGCGTCGTGTCACTCCAGGACCGCTGCGGGCCCGCCGCCCGTTACTCCAGGGCCGCCAGGACCTCCCGCAGGGTGCCGAGCCCGGCCGGACCGCTGCGCAGCGCGCCCATGTGGAACTCCTTGAGGTCGAACGCCGCGCCCCGCCGGGCCCGCGCCTCCTCGCGCAGGGACAGCCACAACCGCTCACCCAGCTTGTACGCCGGCGCCTGCCCCGGCCACCCCAGGTACCGCTCCAGCTCGTCGCGGGCCCGGCCGGGCTCCAGCAGCACCCGGTCGCGCAGGAACTCAAGGCCCAGCTCCGGCGTCCACCGCTCGCCCTCGTGGAAGCCGGCGCCCGCCGGGATCTCCAGCTTCAGGTGCAGGCCCAGGTCGAGGACGACGCGCGCGGCCCGGAACAGGCTCTTGCCCAGCATGCCGAGCAGGTGAGCGTCGTCGAGGTAGCCGAACTCGCGCATCAGGCCCTCGGCGTACAGCGCCCAGCCCTCGCCGTGGCCGTCGACGAAGCAGAGCAGCCGCTGGAACCGGTTGAGCCCCGGCGTCGCGACCGCGGTGCCGATCTGCAGGTGGTGGCCGGGCACGCCCTCGTGGTAGACGGTGCTGGCCTCCCGCCAGGTGGGGTGCTCCTCGGCGCCGGGCGGCAAAGACCACCACATCTGGCCCGGCCGGCTGAAGTCCTCCGAGGGGCCGACGTAGTAGGCGCCCGCCCCGCCGCCGGGCGGCGCGATGCGGCACTCCAGCCGCATCAGCTCCTCCGGGATGTCGAAGTGGGTGCCGCGCAGGCCGGTCAGCGCGCGCTCCGACAGCTCCCGCATCCAGTCGCGGAACGCCTCGGCGCCGCGCACCCGGTGGCGCGGATCGGCGTCGAGGACGGCGGCGGCCTCCGCCAGGCCCGCGCCGCCGCTGATCCGCCGCGCCAGGCGGCCCCTTTCCGCCTCGACGCGGGCGAACTCCTCCCACCCCCACGCGTACGCCTCGCGCAGGTCGAGCTCCGCGCCGAGGAAGGCCCGCGCGTGCAGGGCGTAGACGTCGGGGCCGACGGCGTCCTCGGCGGGCGCGTACGGCGCCAGCTCCCGCCGCAGGAAGACGGCCAGCTCGGCGTAGGCGGCCGAGGCGGCCCGCGCGCCGGCGTCGAGGTCGGCCCGCAGCGCGTCGCCGACGCCGGGCACGCCGCCGGCCTGCCGGACGAGGGCGGCGAAGAACGGCTCGCGGCCGCCCGACCAGCTCTCGCACTGCTCGGCCGCCCGCAGCACCTGCCGGAGGGCCGACACGACGCCCTTGCCCGCCGAGGCCAGCAGCGCCGTCCGGTAGCCGGAGAGCGCGGCCGGCACCGCGGCCAGCCGCCGGGCGATCGCCGCCCAGTCGGCGGCCGTCGCCGTCGGCATCAGATCGAAGACCTGCCGCACGCCCTGCACGGGGCTGGCCACGACGTTGAGCGAGGCGGCCGGCAGGCCCGCCGCCTGCGTCTCGGCGGCGAGGCCGACCCGCTCGGCGAAGACGGCCCGGGCCACGCGCTCGCCGTCGTCGGCCGGGCGGGCGGCCGCCATCCGCGCCAGTGACCGGGCGGCGAGGTCGGCGCGCGCCTCGTGGCCGGCGGGCGACAGGTCGGGCAGCCGGTCGTCGTGCCCGGCGACGCCGGCCTCGGTCGCGGCGATGGGATCGAGCCGGGCATATTCATCGACGTAGGAATCGCAGATGTCGTGCACGCGCGCAGCATGAAGGCTCACCTTTCGCACGGTACCCAACGGCCCGGCGCTTCCGCGCGCAGCAATGACCAAAATTACGGAAGTCGCGTCCGGCCGGCCCGGTGAATGGCACACCGGGGCCGCGCGCGGCCCTTCCATAACGCGTGCCAATAGGCCACTCGGTATGGCGGGACGCAGGCCGCGTCCCGATCAGCGCGGCCTATCACCACGCGGCGGCCGGGACTGTGAATTGAGCCCGGATAATCGCTGGCGAGCGGCCCGGAGCGGCCCGCGGAACGCCTTTCCGAACGTTTTTCCGGCGGCTGGTGCCACTTTGCCGGGAACACTGGACCACTTTGGCCCGGCGCCTTCCGTACACCCCCTGACCAGCGGCTACCCGGCGGATGTCTTTTGTGCTGCGCACAAAAGCACAACCGTTTCTCCGGCTGTTGCGAGACGCGCGAAGGGCGGGTTATGGTCGGGCAGCGAACGAGGGGCATCGCTTCGTCAATCGGGGGAGGTATTACATCGGCCTGCCGAGGGTCCAAACAGGGGGATACGGGATCGACGCGTTCTGACGGCGTCGCCGGCCTGATCCAGGCTGACCGCGGCCGTCATTGGACGACGTCAGACCGGCTGCCGCGGCGTGCCGTCCGCAGGCCCGCGCCCATTTTCACCGGCGGATGACATCCATCCCGCCCGCCGGCACGTTAATCATTCACGAAAGAAAGCCGGGCGCCGCCCTGCGCGTATTCAGCGGCCCGGCGCCATCGATTCATGTCCGAGTCACACGAAGGGGTCATCCCTGTGGAACAGCGTGGTACTGCGAGTGACGCACGCCCAGACCAGGCCGACGTGGTCATCGTCGGCAACGGAGCTCTCGGCCTGTTCCTGGCCGACGAGCTGATCGAACGCCGGGCCGGCTCCGTGGTGGTGGTCGGCCCCGGCGGCCGGGAGACGGGCGCGAGCCAGGCGGCCGGCGCCATGCTCGGCTGCTTCGGCGAGACCACCACCGAGTCCCTGCGTACCGAGGCCTCGCGCAAGCGGTTCGAGCTCGGCGTGGCCGCCCACGACCGCTGGCCCGCGGTGCTGCGGCGGCTGGAGGAGTTCTCCACCACGGGCGCTCCCCTCCAGGTCGCCACCGCCTCGCACGTGGTGCTGAACAGCGTCGGCGCCGACCTCGACACCGTGAACTTCGAGGCCATGCTCGGCGCCCTCGACGAGTACGGCAAGCCGTGGGCCGAGCTGGACCCGCGCGACATCCCCGGCTACCGGCCGCGCACCGAGTCGCGGGCGCTGCGCGCCGTCCACCTGCCCGAGGAGGGCGCCGTCGACGCGCGCGGCGTGCTGGGCGCGCTCGAACGCCGCATCGAGGCGGCGGGCGGCGTCCTGGTGGACGCGCTCGTCCAGCGGCTGCGCGGCGACAACGGCACCGTCACCGGCGTCGAGCTGGCCGACGGGCACGTCATCGAGGCGGGCAAGGTCGTCGTCGCCGCCGGGGCCCGCAGCGAGGCGCTGGTGCGCACGATGCTGGAGGACTTCTCGATGGTCCCCACCATCCCCGGGCTGGGCTTCGCGATGATCGCCAAGCGCACCGGCGGCGAGCCGTTCCGCAGCGTGGTCCGCACCCCCAACCGCGGCTTCGCCTGCGGCCTGCACGTCGTGCCCGCCCCGCACGGCCGCGAGTACTACGGCGCCACCAACCGCCTGGTCGACCACGTCTCCGGCGTCACCTGGATGGCGGACGTGCGCTTCCTCGCCCAGTACGCCATGCAGCAGCTCGACGAGCAGGTCGCCCGGCACGAGGTGGAGCGCTGGCTGGCCGGCAACCGGCCGGTGACGCTCGACGGCTTCCCGCTCATCGGGTGGCTGCCCAGCTCGGGCCTCTACCTCATGACCGGCACCTACCGCGACGGCTTCCACTGCGCCCCGCTGCTGGCCGTGCACGTGGCCAACGAACTGCAGGGCGAAGCCGGCCTCATCGACCCGATGTTCGGGCCGATGCGGCGGCCCATCGAGACCAGGACGATCGAGTGGTCGATCGACGAGTACGTCCAGCACAACCTCGCCGCCTGGTTCGAGACCGGCGCCGAGGCGGCGCCGCAGATGACCACCGCGCAGATCGCCGACTACTACCGGGTCATGGCCCACCAGTTCTACGACACCATCGGGATCGACTACGCGCTCGGCCCCGACGTGCTCTGGTACGCCCAGGGCAGCCTGCTGGGCGCGCGCCGCGTCGCCCGCTACCTCCACAGTTCCCAGGGCCGCAACGGCTCCCGGCCGGTGCCGGCCGCGGCAGGAAGGGCGAACCGATGACGATCTCCCAGGAGCCGCTGGCGGACACCGTCCGCCGCATCGTGGACGAGCAGCTCAACGTCACCGTCCACGGCTACGACCTCGGCCCGGACGACGACCTGTGGGCCCTCGGCATGACCTCGCTCACCTGCATGGGCCTCATGCTGAGCATCGAGGACGCCTTCGGCGTCGAGCTGCCGGAGGACGCGCTCAAGGAGTCCACCTTCCGCAGCCTCACCTCGATCACCGCGGTCGTGGCGGAGGCCCGCCGCGCCGAGCAGGACGCGCTCACCGCCGAGGGGGCGGCCTGAGCGCCGCCCCGCCACCCGCCGACCGGAGGAGGTAACAGGCAGCCATGCCCAGGTTCGAGCCCCGCCCGACGAATCCCGCCCCGCTGACCCGCGAGCCCGGCGCGGGCGACCCGCCGCTGTCCGCGGGCCAGGAACGCCTGTGGTGGCTGCGCCAGCTCGACGCGTCGTCCGGCCAGTACCACATCACCGGAGGCTGGCGCTTCCGGGCGGGGCTGGACCGGACGGCACTGTCGGAGGCGCTGACCGGCCTGGTGCGCCGCCACGAGATCCTGCGCACCCGGTTCGTGCTGCGGCCCGACGGCACCACCGCGCAACAGGTCCTCGACGACCTCCCCGAGCAGGGCGGCCCGCTCCCGGTCGGGTGGGCGGGCGCCCGGTGGCGGGCCGCCGTCGAGCACGCCGCGTCCGCCCCGTTCGACCTGGCGCGGCCCCCGCTGTTCCGGGTGGTCGTCGCCGCGCTGGAGGACGGGCCCGCGCTGTTCATGGCGCTGCACCACATCGTCACCGACCGGTGGTCGATGGACGTGCTGGCCAGGGACCTGTTCGAGCTGTACGCCGCCGCCCTGGAGCGGCGGCCGCCCGACCTGCCCGACCTGCCCGTCCAGTACGGCGACTACGCCCGCTGGCAGCGCCGCTTCCTGACCGAGGAGACGCTGGAGCCGCAGCTCGCCCACTGGAGGCGGGCGCTGGCCGGGCACGAGCGGCTGGAACTGCCCACGGACCGGCCCCGCTCACCCGGCGCGGGCGAAGGCCCGGCCGGCCAGGGACCGGGCCGCGCGGTCGACCGGGCAGCCGCGCACGCCGCCGGGCGGGCCGTCGTCGTCGAGCTGTCCGAGCAGGCCACCGCCGCCGTGACGGCGCTGGCCTGGCGGGCCAGGGCCAGCACCGGCGTGGTGGTGACGGCCGCCTTCGCCGCCACCCTGGCCGCCTACACCGGCCAGGACGACATCGTCATCGGCGCCGTCCTGTCCGACCGGCCGCGGCCCGAGCTGCGCGACCTCATCGGCTTCTTCGTCAACACCGTCGTGCTCCGGGTGGACGCCGGCGGCGCCCGGACGACGTTCCGCGAGCTGGTCGCCCGCACCAGGGACGCCTGGATGGCCGCCGACGCCCACCAGGACGTGCCCTTCGAACGCGTCGTCGGCGCGCTCAACGCCGGCTCCGAGGACGGCCGCAACCCGATCTTCGACATCGCGGTCAACCACGCGGGCGACCACGGCGCGCTGGCCGACGCCCCGGGCGCGCCCGAGTGGTGGTACCCCGAGCTGCCGGTGACCGCCCGCTTCGACCTCTCGCTCACCACCCAGGTGACCGGCGGGCGGCTGCGGGCCACGTTCGTCTACCGCTCCGCGCTGTTCGACGAGGAGCCGATCGCCGCTCTGGCCGACCGCTACGTCACCCTGCTGGAGCAGGCCGCCGAGACGCCCGGCCGCCCGCTGCGCGAGCTGGGCGCACCGGCCGCACCGGGCCCGGCCGCGCGGGAGACGCCGGCCCCGCGCGCCACCGTCGTCGAGCTCGTCCAGGCCCAGGCGGCCCGCCGCCCGACGCCGAGGCCGTGGCCGGCGCGGGCGGCCCGCTCACCTACGGCCGGCTCAACGCGCGCGCCAACCGGCTCGCCCGCCACCTCGAGCGCCGCGGCGCGGGGCCCGGCCGGGTGGTGGCCGTCTGCCTGGAACGCACCGTCGAGACCTACGTCGTGCTGCTCGCCGTCCTCAAGACCGGGGCCGCCTACCTCCCGCTGGACCCGGCCTTCCCCGAGGAGCGGCTGCGCTTCCTGCTGGCCGACGCGGACGCCGTCCTCACGATCGCGAGCCCGGCCCTGCGCGACCGGCTCCCCTCGGGCGCGACGCCCGTGCTCAGCGTCGGCGAGCCCGACCTCAGCGGCGAGCCGGACACCGACCCGCCCCTCGCCGCCGGGCCCGAGGACCTGGCCTACCTCATCTCCACCTCGGGCTCCACCGGCACGCCCAAGGCCGTCGCGATCCCACACCGCGCGCTGAGCAGGCTCGTCGCGGGCGCGCCCGGCTACCTCGACGTCGGCCCCGGCACCACGTTCCTGCAGGCGGGGCCGCTGACGTTCGACGTGGCCGTGCTGGAGTGGACGCCGCTCGCGCACGGCGGGCGCGTCGTCGTCGACGACCTCGGGCCGCTGCTCGGCCGCCTGCGCGAGGTGCTGCGCGAGCACCGGGTGAGCACCCTCAAGCTCGTCTCGCCCCAGCTCGACCTGCTGCTCGACCTGCCGGCCCAGTCACCGGCCCAGTCACCGGAACAGTCACCGGAACAGTCACCCGGACAGCCGCCGGACGACTTGGCGGCCGACCTTGCCGGGCTGCGGACGCTCGTCGTCGGCGGCGACGTGGTCAACCCCAAGAGCTTCGAGACCGCCCGCCGGCTGCTGCCCGGCTGCCGGGTCATCGCCTCCTACGGCCCCACCGAGTGCACGGTGCTGGCCACCGTCTTCCAGGACTGGTACTGGAGCGGACGGGTGCCGATCGGGCACGCGATCCCGTACACGCGGGCGTACGTGCTGGACCGCGACCTCAACCCGGCCTCCGTCGGCATGCGCGGCGAGATCTACCTGGCCGGCGACGGCCTGGCGCGCGGCTACCACGGCCGGCCGGGGCTGACGGCCGCGGCGTTCGTGCCCGACCCGGCCGGCCCGCCCGGCGCGCGGATGTACCGCACCGGCGACGTCGGCCGCCGCCTGGCGAGCGGCGCGATCGACTTCCTCGGCCGGGCCGACCGGCAGCTCAAGATCCGCGGCTACCGCGTCGAGGCGAGCGAGGTCGAGCACGCGCTGCTGGCCGAGCCCGGCGTCAGCGCCGCCGTCGTGGTGCGCGCCGAGCTGCCGACGGGACCGGCGCTCGTCGCCTACGTCGTGGCCGGCCACCCGGCGGAGCCGGCCGCGCTGCGCCGCTCGCTGGCCGGGCGGCTGCCCGCCTACCTGGTGCCCGACCACGTCGTGCCGATCCCGCGGCTGCCGCTGACCGCCAACAACAAGGTGGACCGGGCCGCGCTGCCGCCCGTCCCGGTGAACGCCCCCAGGAACGGGCCCGGGAGCGGTCCCGCCGCGGTGAGCGGGCTGGAGGCGCGCGTCGCCGAGGCGTGGTCGGCGGTGCTCGGCCGGGACGTGCCGGTGGACGGCGACTTCTTCGACCACGGCGGCCACTCGCTGCTGGTGCCCCGCGCCACCGCCGCCGTCCGCCGCCTGCTCGGCCGGGAGGTGCCGCTCGGGCTCATGCTGCGGCACCGCACGCCCACCGGGTACGCGCGGGTCCTGCTCGACGAGAGCAGCGCCGACCTCGGGGCGGCCACCCGCGAGCACCGCCTGGAGCGGCGCGAGTGGCACGGCCCGGGGCCGGCCGGCGGGCGGCGGGTGGACCTGTTCGTCTCGGCTGGCGCGGCCCCCGCCCGGACGCTGGTGGTGCTCGACGGCTCCGAGTTCGTGGACGTCATGCGGCTGCCCGCGCTGCTCGACCGGCTCGCGCTCGACGGCGACGCGCCCCCGGTCGCCGCGGCGTTCCTCAGCCCGCGCGACTGGGCGGGGCGGCGCGGCGAGCTGCTGGCCGACGCCTACGTGGACGTGCTCGCCGACGAGCTGCTGCCGTACCTGCGGGAATGGCTCGGCGAGCGGGCCGCGCCCGGCCGCGCCACCGTCGTCGGCGCGAGCCTCGGCGCGGTCACCGCGATCCGCGCGGCCCTGCGCCGCCCCGACCGGTTCGCGGGCGCGGTCGCCCTGTCCGGGCCGCTCACCGAGCACCGCCTCGGCCCCGCCGCCCCCGCCCGCCGGCCGGGCCGGTTCCTGCTGGCGGCCGGGCGCGAGGAGGCCGACCTCCTGCTCGACGACGGCCTCAGCCTGGTGGACGCCACCAAACGCACCGGCGAGGACCTGACCGCCCAGGGCCACGTGGTGCGCTGCTCGTACGGCGACGGCGGCCACACCTACGCCGCCTGGGAGGCCGCGCTCCCGGCCGCGATCACCTGGGCGCTGAGCGACCTCCCCGCCTGACCCGCCCATCCGGCACCGCCCAATCGACACCGCCCATCCGACATCCAGGAACGAGGACGAGATGTTCGACGACGAGCACGGCGACTTCCACGTCGTGGTCAACGACGAGGAGCAGTACTCGATCTGGCCGGCCGGCCGCGACGTCCCGGCGGGCTGGCGTCCCGTCGGCCCGCCCGGCCCCAAGGCCGACCGCCTGGCCTTCATCGACCGGACCTGGACCGACCTGCGGCCCCTCAGCCTGCGCCGCCAGGCCGCCGCGCGCCGGGAGGAGGCGTGATGCCGGACCTGCGACCGCTCGAACGCGTCCCGTCGCAGGCCCGCACCGTGTGCGACCTGTTCGAGCACCAGGTGCGCACCCGGCCCGGTGCGACGGCCCTGCGCACCGCCCGCCGGTCGTGGACGTACGCCGAGCTCGGCCGCGTCACCGCCCGGCTGGCCCGGCGGCTGCGCCGGCGCGGAGCCGGCCCCGGCAGCGTCGTCGGCCTGCTGGCCCCGCGCGGCGTGGCCGCCATCACCGGCGTCGTCGCGATCCTGCGCAGCGGCGCGGCCTGCCTGCCGCTGGACCCCGCCGACCCGCCGCGCCGCAACCAGGAGGTGCTCGCGGACGCCGGCTGCGACCAGGTGCTGACCGCCGCGCCCACCCCGTGGCTGCCGGCGGCGCAGCTCATCGACGACCCCACCCTGCGGGGCGAGGACGACGCCGCTCCCCCGCCGCACGCGGCGAGCCCGCTCGACCTCGCCTACGCGATCACCACGTCCGGCTCGACCGGGCGGCCCAAGGTGGTCGGCGTCCCGCACCAGGGCCTGTTCAACCTGATGGTGGCCTCCATCGAGGACCTCGGCCTGATCGAGCCGGGCGACGTCATGCTCTGGACCACCGCCGTCACCGTCGACAGCACCATGCACGACTGTCTCATGCCGCTGTGCTGCGGCGCCTGCCTGGCCGTGCCCGGCGACGCCGACCTGCCCGCGAGCCGGATGGTGCGCACCGCCCGCAGCCTGGGGGCGACCGTGCTGGAGATCCCCGCGGCGGTCCTGGGCCCGTACGGGCGCTCGCTGCTGCCGCGCCTGGCCGCCTCGGGGGTGCGGCTGGTGATCACCGGCGGGTCCCAGCTCGACGGCCCCGGCCTGGCCGACGCGGGCGGGCCGGTGGTCTGGAACGGCTACGGCCCGACGGAGACCTCGGTCGCCCCCACCTGGTACAGGTGCGTCCCGTCCACGCCCCGGTGGGTGCCCATCGGGCGGCCGATCCGCGGGGTGCGGGCGTACGTGCTCGACGAGGACCTGTCGCCCGTCCCCGACGGGCAGGAGGGCCAGCTCTACATCGGCGGCGCCGGGGTGGCGCGCGGCTACCTCGGGCTGCCGGGCCGCACGGCCGCGGTGTTCCTGCCCGACCCGTACGCCGAGCTGCCCGGGCAGCGCATGTACGCCACCGGCGACCGGGTCCGCAAGGGGCCGGACGGCGAGCTGTCGTTCCTCGGCAGGGTGGACGACCAGGTCAAGATCAGCGGCTTCCGGGTCGAGATCGGCGAGGTGGAGCACGCGCTGCGCGAGTGCCCCGGCGTCGTGGACGCCGCCGTGCTGCTGCGCGAGGACGCCCCGGGCGGCGCCGCCGTGGTCGCGTTCCTGGCCGGGACGCCCGCGCCCGGCGAGGAGATCACCGACCGGCTGCGCGACCGGCTGCCCGGCCACATGATCCCGCGCCTGCACGTCTGGCTCGACGCCCTGCCGCTCAACCGCCCGGGCAAGGTCGACCGGACCGCCCTGCGCGCGATCCCGCTCACCGGCGCGGCCCGCCGCGACGGCCACGGGTGACCCGCGCCCCGACGAAGGAGCTCCGATGTCACGAGAAGCCACGCGCGCGCGGCCCGGCGAGGCGGCGCCCGGCCGCCCGGCCGTCGCCGTGGTCGGCGGCAAGCTGAAGGTCGTGCGCAAGGCCCGCGAGCTGGGGGCCCGCGTCGTGCACATCCAGCACCCCGACCGCTACGACCGCGCCCACTGGCCGTACGTGGACCAGGCCCTGCTGGTCGACTACACCGACACCGCCCGGCTGCTGCCGCTGGCCGCCGCGCTGCACCGGGCCTACCCGTTCGACGCCGTCGTGTCGCTGACCGAGCTCGGCCTGCGGCCCGCCGCGCAGATCGACGACCTGCTCGGGCTCGGCGGCACCACCCTCGACACCGTGGACCTGCTGCTGGACAAGTGGCGGATGCGGCGGCGCCTCGCCGCGCTCGGCCTCAGCCCGGTCGCCGCGGCGCTCGGCCGCACCGAGGCCGACCTGCGGGCGTTCGCCGCCGCCCACGGCCTGCCGATCGTGGTGAAGCCGACGAGCGAGGCGGGCAGCCTCGGCGTGACCGCCGTGCGCGACGCGGCCGGGCTCGCGGCCGTCCCCGCCCGCTTCCGCGAGCTGGCCCGCCGGCACGCCGGGGAGCTGGCCGCCGGCCTCGACCGCTTCCTCATGGAGGAGTTCCTGGACGGGCCGGAGGTCAGCGTGGAGACGCTGAGCTTCGACGGCCGGCACGTCGTCGTCGCGGTCACCGACAAGCTCGTCGGCGGGCCCGGCTTCGTGGAGCTGGGCCACTCCACGCCGAGCCGGCACCCCGCCCCGCTGCTGCGCCGCGTCGAGGACCTGGTGGCCGCCTTCCTCGACGCGGTCGGGCTGCGGCACGGCCCCGCGCACACCGAGGTCAAGCTGACCGGCCGGGGCCCGCTCGTCGTCGAGTCGCACAACCGCGTCGGCGGCGACCGCATCAACGAGCTGACCGAGGTCGCCTACGGCGTCGACATGGACCGCTACGCGCTCGGCGCCCGCCTCGGGCTGGTCGAGCCGCTGCCGGCCGCGCCGCCGCCGCGCGCCGCCGCCGCGATCCGCTTCCTCACCCCGCCCCCGGGCCGGGTCGTCGAGGTGACCGGCGCGGACCGCGTCCGGGCCGACCCCGCCCTCGTGGAGCTGGAGCTGACGGTCGCGCCCGGCGCCGTCGTGCGGCCCCTGACCTGGAGCGAGGACCGCGCCGGCCACGTCATGGCGCGCGGCGCGAGCGCCGAGGAGGCGCTCGCGCACTGCGCCCGGCTGCACGACCTGATCGGCATCCGCACCGAGGCCGTGACGTGAGCGCCCCCGCCCGGCCGACGGACGGCGAGCCGCGCTTCCGCGACACCCTGCGGCGGCTCCCGGCCACGGTCTGGATCGTCAGCCTCGGCGTGCTGGTCAACCGGATCGGCAACTTCCTGCCGGTGTTCATGGTCCTGTACCTGACCGGCCGCGGCTTCTCCCCGGCGGCGGCCGGGCTCGTGCTGGGCGCGGCCGGGCTGGGCAACGTGGCGGGCAACACGGTCGGCGGCTACCTCGCCGACCGGATCGGCCGCCGCTGGACGATCGTGGCCTCGATGGCCGCCGCCGCGGGCCTGACCGCCGCCGTGCCGTTCCTCGCCTCGCTGCCCGCGCTGGTGGCGCTGGCCGGGCTGGCGGGGGCCGCCGCGCAGCTCTACCGCCCGGCCGCCGCCGCGCTGCTGGTGGACGCCACCGGCAGCGACCAGCAGCGGCTGGCCGCCTTCGCCGTGCACCGCTTCGCCATGAACATCGGGGCCGCGCTCGGCGGCGTGCTCGGCGGGGTGCTCGCGACCGTCTCCTACGTCGGGCTGTTCCTCGGCAACGCCGCCGCCTGCCTGCTGTTCGGCCTGATCGCGCTGGTGCTGCTGCGCGACGTCCCCGTGACCGGCGCGCCCGAGGGCCACGACCCGGCCGGGACGCGGGCCGGGTACCGGGAGGCGCTGGCCGACCGGCGGCTGCGCCGCTTCCTGCTGATGACGCTGCTGGCCGAGTTCATCTACATCCAGTCCACGGTCGGCCTGCCGCTGCACGTCGAGGCCGCCGGCCTGACCCCGGCCGACTTCGGGCTGCTCATGGGGCTCAACGGCGTCCTGGTCGTGCTGCTGGAGCTGCCGATCACCAGCGCCGTGTCGCGGCGGCGGCCCGAACGGGTGCTGGCGCTCGGCAACCTGCTCACCGGCGCCGGGCTGGCGCTGACCGGCTGGGCCGGCGACATGGGGTGGCTCGCCGCCACCGTCCTGCTGTGGACGCTCGGCGAGATGTTGTACGCCGCGATGGCCGGCGCCTACCTCGGCGGCCTGGCCCCGCCCGCCATGGGCGGCCGCTACCAGGGCCTGTACGGCGCGGCGATCACGCTCGGCACCGGCGTCGGCCCGCTGCTCGGCGGCGCCGTCTACGCCTACCGCGACTGGGCGCTGTGGGCCGTGTGCGCCGTGGGCGGCCTGTGGTCCGCCCAGCTCTGCCTGCCGCGACGCCGCCGCACGACCTAGCACCCGACACGAACACAAAGGGGGGACCGGCACCATGCAGCTCGTCGTTCTCGGCACCGCCACGGACGAGGCGTGCCTGACCGAGGCCGAAGAAGGCGAACGGTTCGCGGCGCTGACCGAACGGCTGCGCGCCCGCGCGGTCACGGTCCGGCACGCCTGGAACCTGCTCGGCCGCCACGACTACCTGCTCGTCCTGGACGTCGAGGGCGGCCCACCGGAGGCGTTCGCGGCCATGTCGATCATCGCCCAGTCGGGCGCCATGCGCACGGAGTCGTTCCTGGCCCTCCCGCTGGAGACGTACTTCGACCTGGCCGCCCAGGTGGCGCGGCCATGAGCGTCGCCGCCGGGCCGGACGTCGTCGAGCTGATCGAGGAGCTGGCCGGCCCGGCCGTGACCGAGCCCGACTACGTCAGCAGCAGCCGCCTGACCAACCGCGTCCTGCTCACCGCCTGGACCGCCCTGACCGGCCGCGAGCCGCCCACCGGCGAACAGGCCGAGCGGGAGTTCCGCGCCGCGCTGGCCGCGCCTGGCGACCTCGGCCCCGCGCAGGTCGAGCGCCTGGCGCGGCTGCTGTGCCCCGAGCCGGGCGGCGACCTGCCCGGCTGGCTCGCCGCCGCCGCCGAGCGGCTGGTCCTGCGGGCCCGGCCGTGGCTGCCGGTGTGGGTGGGCTTCACCTGGTGGGCGCTGGAGTGGTGCCGCCAGTCCGGGTACCGGCAGGTGGTCTTCCTCGGCAGGGACGGCCTGCCGTTCTACGCCGCGGCCCGCCACATGCCGCAGGCCGCCGGCCTCGAACTGTCGCTGCTCGACGTGCCGCGCCGGCTGCTCGGGTCGCCGCAGCTCGAGGCGTACCTGGCCGGGCGGCTCGACCCGGCGCGGCCCGCCGCGTTCGTCGACACCGGCTGCTACGGCACCGTCGTCACCCCGCTCGCCCGCCGCCAGGCCGGCCGGGCCGCCACGTTCTTCCTGACCAGCCGCAATCCGCGCATCTTCGGCTACCTCAACTACCTGATGAGCTGGCACCTGCTGCGCGACGGGCCCGCCGCCGGGCCGGCGGACTTCGGCGTCTACGCCTGCGACCTGGTGGAGTCGCTGCCCAAGCCGTACACGGTGGCCGCCGGCGACGGGCGGGTGCGCCGCGAGCCGGCCGACGTGACGTCGTTCACGCTGGCGATGCGGCTCTGCGTCGAGCTGGCCCGCCACACCCGGCAGTGCGCCGCCGACCCGATGGCGGCGGCCGCGGTGGCGGCCACGGAGCTGTACCGGATGTTCCAGGGCGGCTCCACGGCGCTGCTGCTGGACGCCTGCGCCCCCAAGAACCCGCCGCCCGCCCCCGTCCTCGCCGAGCTGGGCGTCGCCGGGCTGCCGCCGCAGAGCGACATCTTCGGGCTGGCCGGCGGATGAGCGCCGACTACTGGGACGGGCGGGTCAGCCTCTACCACAGCGGCCGGTGGCCGGACGTCACCCCCGAGCGCCGCCTGCCCGGCGGCCCGGCGGGCGGCCCGGCGCTGGTCCTGGACTCCCCCTTCTGGAACGGCTACCAGCGCGACGCCGGCACGCCCGCCGTGTGGGACGGGCCCATGGCCTACCTGCCGTCGCTGTACTCGGTGTACGGCCCCACCCACCTCACCGCGCCCGCCGAGATCGCCAGGACGCTGGAGGAGGCCGCCGGGCGGGCCCGCGCCCACGCCACCGCCGGGCTGCTCGTCGCGAACCTGCCGCGCTCCTGCGCCCGGCGCTGGCGCGCGGTCCGCGAGCCCGACGCGGTGATCCGGCTCGACGTCGCCTACTCCTGCGACGTGCGCGACGGCGTCGACGGCGTGCTGGCGGCCCTGCCGCGCGACGAGCGCGTCGAATGGCGGCGCCGGTGGCGGCGCGCCCGCGAACGCGGCCTCACCATGACGCGGGACGCCGGACGGCTGCCCGAGGCCCTGCGGCTGGCCAACGACTCCGCCGTCAGGCACGGCATCGAGCCGCTGTACGACGCGGCCACGTTCGCCGCCGTGGCCGCGCTGCCCGGCGCCGCCGTCGTCTGCGCCGACCTCGGCGGAGCCACGCTCGCCGCCTTCCTGACCGTCGAGCACGACGGCGTGCTGCACCTGTGGGCGGGCGGCATCGACTACGCGGCGCTGCGCGCGTACAGCCCCTACCTGTTCCTGCTGTACGAGATCCTGGCCGGCGCGCCCGCCAGGGGTGTGCGCCGGGTCGAGTTCGGCAGGGGCAGCTACGCCTTCAAACGCCGCTACGGCTTCACCGGCACCGAGCTGTGGTCGCTCTACTACGCGCCGGGCCCGGAGGCCGCGGCCGCGCACGCGCCCCGGCTGGCCGTCATGCACGAGCGCCTGGCGGCGTTCATGGGGCTGCGGTGAACGCGCGGCGGCGCCTCGCGGCCGTCCTCGTCGCCGCCGGGATCATGAACATCGCCTACACGATGCTCATCCCGCTGGTGCCCGAGCTGACCGGCCGGCTCGGCATGGACGCGGCCTCCGTCGGCCTGGCCTTCGCCGGGTTCGCCCTGGCCAAGGCGCTGACCCAGCCGCTCGGCGGGCTGCTGGCCGACGCCCTGCCGAGGCGGCCGGCCTGGGCGGCGGCGGGCTGGCTGGTGGCGGCCGCCGCCGCGGTGGCCGCCACCGGGCACGCCTCGACCGGCCCGGCCCTGGTGGCGCTGCGGCTGCTCTGGGGCGCCGCCGAGGGCTTCGCCATGCCGCCGCTGTACCGGCTGGTCACCGCGCTCAGCCGGCGGGCCGGGCTCGGCGCGGGGCGGGCGTTCGGCTGGTTCGGCGGGGCGGCCGTCTCCGGCATGGCGCTCGGCCCGGTCCTCGTCGGGCTGCTGCGGCCGGTGCTCGGGTTCTCCGGCGTGTTCCTGGCGGGGCGGCTGGCGTCGTTCACGCTGGCCGGGGCGCTGCTCGTGGCCGCCGCCGGGCGCGCGGCCGAAGGCCCGGCGGACGCGCCGCGCCCGGCGGAGCCGGCTCCCGCCGCGCCGGCGCGCGGCCCGCTCGTCGCGCTCGTCGTCGTCTTCGGCCTGACGGACCTGGTCAGCAACGCCGTCTACGCCGCGCTGGAGCCCACCCTGCCCCTCCACCTCGACCGGCTGGGGGGCGACGGCCTGCGGCTCACGGCCGCGCTGTTCGGGCTCGGCCTGGTCGTCTTCGCCGTGGCCGCGCCGTGGCCGGCGGGCGGCTGGCCGAGCGGGTGCCGCCGGCCGCCCTGGGCGCGGCGGCCTTCGCCGTGGCCGCCGCGGGCTCGCCGGGCTGGCGGCCGCCCCCTCGGCCGGGCCGCTCGGCGGCGCGTTCCTGCTGTTCATGCTCACCCAGCCGGTCCTGTACGTGGTGGCCCGCCGCGGCGTCGGCGTGGTCCCCGAGGCCGCGCTCGGCCGGGTGTTCGGCGTGTTCGGCCTGCTGTCGGACCTCGGGTTCATCGTGGGGCCGCTGGCCGGGGCGCTGCTGTTCGAGCGGCTGGGCGGCGGCGCGTACGGCCTGCTGGCCGGCGTCGCCGCCGCCATGGCCGCCTTCCTGTACGCGGCGCGGCCCTTCGCGCGCCGGATCGAGCTGTCCATGAAGCGACCAGAACGGATGATCCATGACCGGCACGATTGAGACGTTCCTGCGCGGCCGCTCCCCCGCGCCCGGCCTGTACGTGGAGCGCGGCGGGACGCAGCCCACGATGGAGGCGCTGCGCTGGGCCACCGAGCTCCGCGCGATGCTGGACCTCGCGCCGCGGGTCAAGGAGGAGGGCCTGGCCCTCGTCGCGGCCTGCCTGCGCAGCTCGGGAGCCTACGCCGGCTCCCCCGACCGGCCCGAGCCGGCGCTCGACGCCACCTACTACGCGACCAAGGTGCTCGCCCTGGCCGGCGACCCGCGCCGGCTGACGCCGCAGCTCGCGACCTGGCTGAGCGGCGTCGTGTTCGGGCCGAGCGGCAACGTCCGGCTCGACGTGGACGAGCTGTTCTACGCGGTGCGGGCGATGGAGTTCGCCGGGCAGAGCCTGGACGCCGGGCAGGCGCACCGGGTCGCCACGTTCGTGCGGGCCTGCGCCGACCCGGGCGGCGGCTTCGGGCTGCTGCCCGGCGCCGCGCCGGACATCGAGCGCACCTACTGCTGCGTGCTGATGCTCGGCCTGCTGACCGGCTGGAGCGCGCCGGCCGAGCACCGCGCGTTCGTCGCCGCCTGCCTGCGCGACGGCCTGTTCCTGTTCCGGCCCGGCGACCCGGCGGGGCCGTCGCTCGCCGCCCAGTACTGGGGGCTGCGCGCCGCCCGCCTGGCCGGGGTGCCGGTCGCGGGTGAGGCGCTGCGGGCGTACGTGGCCGGGCTGCGCAACGACGACGGCGGCTACGGCGTCCGCGGCGGCGGGCCGGGCCGCGGGTCCACGCTGTGGGAGAGCTACTGCGCGCTGCGCGTGTCGGCCCTGCTGGACGAGGGCGAGGCGGCGGCGTGAGCGCCCCCGCCGGCGTCGCGGCGGCGCTGGAGCTGGGCCGCGCGATCAGGTCGGGGCCGCGCCGCGCGCTCGGCCTCTACCTGGTGCCCGGCTACCCCGACTGGCCCACCAGCGTCGCGGCCGTGCGCGCCGCCGTCGCCGCCGGGGTCGCCTTCGTGGAGTTCCCGGTCATCGCGGCGCCCACCTGGTCGCCGCGCACCGGGCCGGTGATCGCCCGCGCGCTCGGCCACCTGCTCGCCCACCCCGACGCGGCCGGCCGCCGCGACTGGCTGGCGGCGGCCGGCCCCCGGGTGGCCGTCGTCTACGAGTCGGCCTGGCCCGCGCCGGACCAGTGGCGGATCCCGGCGGAGGGCGCGGCCGGGCTCCTGCTGGAGCACTCCGCCCCCGCCCCGGAAGCGTGGGCCGCGGCGGCGGCCGGGCACGGCGCGTTCCTCGTCCCCGCACTGCGGGCCGGCGCGCCCGGCCTCACCCCGGGCGAGCGGGACGTGCTCGGCCACGGCGCGGGCTTCGTCTACCTGGCGATGGGCGCGCGCACCGGCCAGTGGGACGCCGGGCCCGGACAGGTGGCCGCCAAGCTGGCCGCCGTCGCGGCCGAACGGCCGGACCTGCCCGTGTGCTGCGCGTTCGGCCTGTCGAGCCCCGCCGACCTCGAACGCCTCCCGCCCGGCTGCGACGGGGCGATCGTCGGCAGCGCCGCCCTGGAACACCTGGAGCGGGGCCTGGACCGCTTCACCGGATGGCTGCACGCCATGCTCGCCGCCGCCTGACCGCCGCGCCGGTCAGCCGGCGGCCAGGGTGAACGCGCCGCGGGCGAGGGCGACCAGCTCCAAGCCGGTCGTCCGCTCGTCGAAGGGCGCCTCCGGGCTGACGCCCATCAGGGCCACCACGTACGTCCGGCCCTCGGCCGTGCGGGCCAGGAAGCTCAGGCCGAGCACGCCCGGCTCCGAGCCGCCCTTGAACCACACCCGCGGCCACCGCGCCGGGTCCAGCCCGAGCCCGGCGTCGTTGACCGACATGATCTCGCCGATGCGCGGGTCCCGCAGCTCCGCCAGGCCCGCGTAGGCGCGGCAGAGCCCGGCCGGGGTGGCGAACCATTCGAGCCGGTCCAGCTCGCGCGGCTCGTTCCACGGCGTGACGGCCGACAGCGGCACCCGGTCCACCACCCGCGCCAGGTAGCGGCGGCGCTCCGCCGTCCCGAGCGACAGGTAGCGCCGGGCGTGGTGCGGGTAGTCCGCGCCCTTGAGCACGAACAGCTCCCGCGTCGTCAGGAACGGCACGTCGCGCGCGGCGTCACCGCCCCACGCGCGCACGGTCCGCTCGACGGCCGCGCGGCCGGCCTGGTGGATGAGCAGGTCGGCGGCCGTGTTGTCGCTGATGGAGATCATCAGCCGGGCGGCCTCCAGCACCGTCACCGTGCTGCCGTCCGGGCGATCCTGGAGCCGGCCCGCGGGCAGGCTCTTCAGCTCCGGGCGGATCGTGATCGGGGTGTCCCAGCCGAACGCGCCCTGCCGGATCCGCTCGGCCACGGCGCCCAGCACGTACAGCTTGAACATCGAGCCGAGCGGCCTGGTGGTGGCCGGCGCGAGCGCGTGGACCGGGCGGCAGCGGCCGCCGCCGGTCAGCTCGGCGGCGAGGAACCCCGCCTGCGGCGCCGCCGCGCGCAGCCGCCGCTCCAGCTCGGCCCAGCTCGTCGGGGCGGGCGCGCCGAACAGCAGGTAGTCGATCAGGCCCGCGCCGTCCACGGTGAGCGCGAGCGTGGCGGCCTTGCCGCCCGCGACCACGAGCGCCTGCACCGAGCGGTCCTGGGAACTTGCCAGCCGGTCCAGCCGCATCCCGGCGTACGCGGCCAGCGCCTGGTTGACGCGGGCGGGCGGGATCTGCTGGAGGAAGCCGGCCGCGAAGTGGCGGGCCAGCTCGGCGTCCGGGACCGGCAGGCGGGCGGCGGCGTCGAGCAGCCAGCCCAGTTGCCGTCCCGCCGGGGTGTCGGGGGCTCCGGTGGGGGTGGACTGTGTGGGCGTGGCGGCAGGGGTGACGGCGGCGCCTGCGGGGGTTCCGGCGGCGCAGGCTGCCAGGCCCGTGGCCAGCAGGGCCGCTGCCAGGGTCCGCGCGGTCTTCGACGGCAGGGTCATGATGGGCTCCTTCGGACGGCGATGTGCTTCCCAGGCAAGCGAGCCCGGCCCGGCGCGGCCACCCGGCCGGCCGCCGTCGTCGAAGGTGCGGCCGGCCGCACGGAGAGTGCGGACAACCGCATGGACGCCCGGCCCGGCCGTCGGCGACGATGGTGACCCATGAGTTCCAGGCTGGTGGCCGGGCTGCTGGCGACGACAGCGGCAGGCAGCGCGGTCGTGGGCGTGATCCTGCAGAGCGGGCCGTCGGTCCCGCCGCGGCAGTGGTGGCCTGTCCTGTTCTGGGCGCTGCTGCCCGCCCTGGGCTGGCTGCTCACCAGCCGCCGGCCCGACGTCCGCTACGGCTGGCTCGTGCAGGCCACGGCGCTCTGCCTCGGGCTGAGCCTCCTCGGCATGGGCCTGACGATCAGGACGGACGCGCGGCCGCCGCTCGCCTCGCTCCCGCTCGGGCTGCTCGCCGTGTTCTACGCGCTGGCGTGGGTGTTCGTGCCGCTGCTGTTCCCCGAGGGCCGGCTGCCCGGACGCCGCTGGCGGGCGCTCGCCTGGATCGCCGCCGCCGGGACCGCCGCCCATGCGGCCGGGCTCGTCGCGTCCGGGTACACCGTGCACCGGCCGTACGAGCCGAACACCGCCGTCGCGCTGACCGGCGCGCTGGCCGGCGCGGCCGGGCAGCTCATCGTGACCGCCGCCGCGCTGGTCGTGGCGGGCGGGCTCGTCGTGCGGTGGCGGCGCGCCGGGCCCGCCGAGCGCGGCCAGTACGCCTGCATGGTCGCCGGCGCCGTCCTGACCATGGCCGGGATGGCGCTGGTGCTCCTGTACGGCTACGGGGGCGGCTCGTGGGTGAGCGGCGCGCTCGGCTTCGTCGCCGGGTTCGGGGCGCTGCCCGGCGCGCTCATCGTCGCCGTCATGCGGCACCGCCTGCTGGACATCCGCTTCGGGCTGCGCGGCTCCCGGCTGAGCCTGGTCTTCGACCTGCGGCCCACCGTGGACGAGGTGCTGCACGACCTCGGCACCGCCCTGGAGGACACGCCCGAGCCCGCCGCGCAGCTCGGCCGGCTGGCGGCGGCGGTCCGCGCTGGGCTGCAGACCCGGTGGGCGGCCGTCACGCTGGCCGACGGCACCCGCGTGGTCGCCGGCCGCGAGGAGGGCCCGGCCGTGCTCGCCGTCCCCGTGCGGGGCGGGCTCGGCCTGCTGGAATGCGGCCCCAAGGACGCCGGGCGGCTCGGCGCGGAGGACCGCCGCCTGCTCCACGCCCTCGCCGTGCCCGCCGGGCTGGCCATCCAGAACGCCGGCCTGCTCACCCGCCTGGTCGGCGCCCAGGAGGCCGAGCGCCGGCGCATCGAGCGCAACATCCACGACGGCGTGCAGCAGCAGCTCGTCGCCCTCATCGCCGGGCTCGAACTGGCCCGCGCCGCCGGCGCCGGCCCGCAGCAGCTCGCCCGCCTGCGTGACCAGGCCCGCCAGACCCTCGCCGACCTGCGGGAACTGGCCGCCGGCATCCACCCCTCGGCGCTCAGCCAAGGCGGCCTGGTGGAGGCGGTGGAGGAGCGCTGCGCCGGGCTGCCCGTGCCCACCACCGTCGTCGCCGACCCGGGGCTGCGCGCCCGCCGCTTCCCCGACGAGATCGAGGGCGCGCTCTACTTCACCGTCAGCGAGGCCGTCGCCAACGCGCTCAAGCACGCCGCGGCCGGAAGAATAGAGGTACGCCTGTCGCAGGCGGGCGGCCGCCTGCGGGCGGCGATCACCGACGACGGCCGGGGCCTGCCGGACTCCGCCGCCCGGCGGGGGCTGGCCACGCTGGCCGACCGGCTCGGCGCGCTGGGCGGCGGCCTCGCCCTCGACAGCCGCCAGGGAAAGGGGACCAGCGTGCGCGCCTGGGTGCCGGCCGATGACTGACGACCGGATCCGCGCCGTCGTGGCCGACGACCACTACCTCGTCAGGGAGGGCACTCGGCAGCTGCTGGAGACCTCGGGCGAGGTGCGCGTCGTCGGCGCGGTCGGCGACGCCGACGACCTGCTCGACGCCGTACGCCGGCTCGCGCCCGACGTGGTGGTCACCGACATCCGCATGCCGGGCGGCGCGTGGCGGCAGGGCTTCGAGGGCATCGACGCCGCGCACCGCATCAGGGCCCTGCACCCGCGCGTCGGCGTCGTGGTGCTGTCGCAGTACGCGGACGCGTTGTTCGCCGTCGAGCTGTTCAGGCAGGGCACCGAGGGGTTCGCGTACCTGCTGAAGGACCGCGTGGGGGACCTGGACGAGCTGCTGGGCGCGATCCGCGCGGTCGCCTCGGGCGGCTCGGTCATCGACCCGAAGGTGGTGGAGGGCCTGCTGGCCAGGCGCGACGTCCGCGGCGGGCCCGAGGCGCTGACCCCCAGGGAACGCGACGTGCTGCGCGAGATGGCGCGGGGCCGCTCGAACCCGGCCATCGCGCGGGTCCTGCACCTGTCGGTGTCGTCGGTGGAGAAGAACGTCAACTCCATCTTCACCAAGCTGGGGCTGGAGAACAGCGGGGACGTGCACCGGCGGGTGGCCGCCGTCCTGTCCTACCTCGACCCGGGCTGACCGGAGTGCGCGGTCCATTACGATCATCCGCATCGCCGTCTTGCTCCGGGCCGTCGCCCGCCACCGTTTCGGGCGTGCGGCCGCCGTCGCCGTCGCGCTCTACCTGACCGCCGTCGCCGTCGCCATGGCGCTCGGCGGCGGGCGCGCGCTCGTCGGGCTCGCGCCGATCACGCCCGTGGTGTGGTGGGACGCCGGGCTGTGGCCGCTGTACGCCGCGGTCTGCGTGCTGGACGGGTGGTCGCTGTGGCAGATCCTGCGCGGCCCCGCGCTGCCGCGCGCCGGGGCGCCGGGGCGCGCGGTGGTGCGGCCGGGCGAGGTGGTGTGGCTGCGCCGCCTGCTCTACGCCGACGTCGCCGGTGAGCTGGTGCTGTGGGAGCTTCTCGACGACCTGTCCGAGCATGTGGCGTACGCCGCCGGGCTGGCGGTGTCGGCCGCCACGGTGGTCCTGCTGGTGCGGGTCCTGTCCGGGGTCACGGCCCGGTTCCGGGTGGTCGCCGTCGCGCTCGGGCTGGCCGGCCTGCTCGCCGGGGTGCTGCGGCTGTTCGCCACGGGCACGACGCTGACGGCGCTGTTCTGGGCGGGGCTGGCGGCCGTCGGCTGCCGGGCGATGATCCTCGCCGGCCAGCACCACGACGGGCGCTTCAGCCCGGCGACGACGAGCATCGGCTGGATCGCCCTGCTCGCCTCGCAGGCCGGCGGCCCCCTGCTCGACCTCGGGCGGCCGTGGTCCGGCGGCCTGGAGGTGGCGGTGCACGCGCTCGGCGGGCTGGGCGTCGTGTGGCAGGCACGCACAGCGCACGAGCTCGCGGCCCAAAGCCACGCTGCGGACGGGGCCGGGGCGGACGGGGCCGGGGCGGACGGGTCGGCCGCGCGGCTGGGTGGGGGTGGCGTCGCGGTGGCCGGGGGCGGGCGGGTGCCGCGCGGGCTCGTCGCCGCCGTGCTCGCGCTGCCGCTGGCCGTGGTCGGCGCGGAGGAGGGCGTCCGGCTCACCTACACCGCGCCGGACGACGGCTGCCGCGACCGGCTGCGGCCCGCGGCCGGCCTCGGCGTCGAGGAGCGGCGGCGCTCGTTCCTCTGCCTGGCCAGGGGCGAGACCTTCACGACGGCGCCGCTGTTCCCCGAGGACCTGCCGGACCAGCGCGTCCTGGCCCGCGGCGAGGAGCTGTGCGCCCTGCCCGGCGACCGGGAGCGCGACGCGCGGCACCGGCGGGCGGGCGGCAGCGGCGACACCGCCGAGCTGGCTGCGGCCCTGGACCACCTGTGCCCCGGCCTCGAAGCCCGGCGGCAGGCGGACGCGGCCCGCCGGCAGGCCGAGCGCGACCGGGAAGTGGCCGAGTGGAAGGCGGCGGCCAACGCCCGCTGCGCCGACCCCTGGCCCAGGACGCGGGCCAGGCGGCAGGGCACGGCCGCGTACATGCTGTTCGAAGGCGGCGGCTACGCCGTCTTCGACGACCGCGAGGAGTTCGCCGCCGACCCCTTCGCCGCCGTCGACGACGGGTTCATCGACGTCGCCGGCAGCAGCGCCGCCATCCTGACCGGCTCCGAGAACACGGCGATGTGCCTGACCGTCAAGGCGTTCGACGCCGCCCCGCCGCTGCGGCTCACCGGCTGGGACCGGGTGGTGGAGGTGGGCATCACCAGCCGCAGCGGCCGCCTGGTGGTCCCGCCCTACCCCGAGGGCGGCGGCAGCGGGGCGGCCGGGCCGCTGCCGAACCTGGCCGTCGCCGGTCCCGGGCACTACCGCCTGCGCGTACACGCCCGCACCCGGCCGTGGGACGCGGACGACCCGGACGCGCCGCTGGAGGAGCACCTGGTCGTGGTGTATCCCGGCAGGTCGGCGAAGAAGGCCGTGCACAGGGTGCGGTGAATCCTCGACCGTCGCGAATCGCGCGCGACGCTCTGATCGACGGCCGCCGCCGATCGGAGTCCCTGGAGCGGACCGCAAAGATCAGCCGAGCGTGAACGTCCTGGCGCGGACACGGCGCCGGCTGGGAGGGTGGACCTCATGATGGAAGACTTGCGGGACGCCGAGCGCCGGCTTCAGGCCGCGCAGCTCGCTGGAGATGTCGAGGCGCTGGATCGGCTGCTGGATGATCGGCTGATTTTCACCTTCGGTGCGAACGTCGCCACCAAGGCGGACGACCTGGAGCTGCACCGCACCCGGACGCAGGTGCTGACGAAGGTGGCCGAGGAGGAGCTGACCGTGCTCGTCGATGGGCGCACCGGGGTGACGTGGTTCCTCGGCACCCTCGAAGGGACCGTCTCCGGTGCGCCGTTCGCGGCCAGGATGCGCTACACGCGTACGTGGCTGTACGACGAGACGCACGGCTGGCGCATCATCGCCGTGCACGCCGGCACGACCGATTGACGTAGCCGACACGTTGCCCGAGTTCGCCCGCGCCCCGGGAGCGGGCTGACACTGGAAGGCAGGCCATCCCGGCAAGATCAAGAACTGGATCTCAGAGACGCCCTCTCACCGCCGCCGCTCGTGACCGCCCTCGCCCGGCCGTTCCGCCGCGGCGGTGAGCAGGGCGTCCATGAGCGGCACGCGGCGCTCGGTGTCGTCGCCGAGCGCGACGACGACGGCGGTCAGGTCCAGCTCGGGCACGCGGGCGTGCAGGGCGCGCAGCCCCGCCCAGCTGCCGCCGTGCCGGTAGACGCGGCGCCCCGCCCAGGAGCGGACGCCCATGCCCCACGCGTAGTCGAGCGGCGTCCCGTCGTCGAGGCGTCCCGGGGTCTGCAGGAGCTCCGCGACGCCGAGCGCGTCGGCGTTGAGCGCCTGGCCCCAGCGCAGCAGGTCGCGGAGCGTCGTCCAGACCCCGCCGTCGCCCAGGGACAGCGGGGCGGGGTGCGGAGGGGCGAGCGGCGCGGCGCCCGGCGGCGCGGGCCCCGGCCCGGACCAGTGGCGGGTGTCGGCCATGCCCAGCGGGCCGAACAGGTCGCGCTGGGCGAGCTCGGACAGCGGCAGGCCCGCCGCCCGCTCCATCACCGCCGCCAGGCAGACATAGCCGGCGTTGGAGTAGACGAAGGCCGTGCCCGGCGGCCGGCGCAGCTCCGGGAGGCGGGCGAGCGCGTCCATGACGGCGGAGGTGGTCCGGTCGGCGGTCGCGTCAGCGGGCAGGAGATCGCCGGGCGCGGTGCCGGCGGGCAGGCCCGACGTGTGGTGGACCAGATGCCGGAGCCGGACCGTTGCGGCCCACGCCGGCAGCTCCGGGAGGCGGTCGGCCAGGGGCTCCTCCGGGTCCAGGGTGCCGCCCCTGACCAGCAGCGCCGCGCAGGCCGCGGTCATCTGCTTCGCCAGCGACGCGGCGTAGACGAGCGTCGTCGCGGTCAGCGGCCGGCCGTCCGGCGCGACCCCCTGGGCCAGCAGCACGGGCTCGGCCTCGCCGCGCCGCACCCCGGCCACGATCGGCTCGCCGGGGCCGTACCCGGCTTCGGCGGCGAGCGCCCCTGACTCGATCACGCCGCCATTCTCCCCCAGCCCCTCCCCGTCCCCTGCTGGCGTCATCGCGTCACTGAGTCGATACTCACGGTGGTGGCCGTGCGTACGGGGAGGGACAACGGAAGCCGGAACGGAACGCCGTCCCGCGGCGGGCGGGAGCAGGGTCCGCGACGTGGTGCGCGACGTGGTGCGCGACGTCTTGGCCGAGGTCGCTCCCGAGGAGCGGCCCGTCGTGGCGGGCCTGTGCCGCTTCAGGGACCGCACGGTGGTGCGACGGCTGCGGTGGCGACGGCGGTGGCGACGGCGGTGGCGACGGCGGTGGCGACGGCGGTGGCGACGGCGGTGGCGGCCGCTCGGGTTCGCCATGGGCGAGCTGAGCGGCTGGCCTTCGTGGCGTGGTCGTTCGTGGCCCTGGCGACCGGACCGGCGCTCGCCGCCGCGACCGCCGCAGCCCTGGCGAGCCGTTCCCGGCCGGCTACCAGCACGGCCGGCTACCTGTGACGTCCGCCCCCGGTTGTCCGGCGCCGGGCCGCCGCACTACCGTGCCGGGATGGATCTTTTCGCACGGTCGTGGGCGGCGCTGCGCGCGGCGGTCGCCGGCCTGCCGGACGACGCCTTCGCCGAGCCCTCCGGCTGCGCCGGGTGGCTGGTCAGGGACCTGGTGTGCCATCTGGTCATCGACGCCCAGGACGTCCTGATCACCCTCGTCACCCCCGCCGGCTCCGAGCCCACCCGCGACGCGGTCACCTACTGGGAGGTCACCTCGACCTCGCCCACCGGTGAGGACCCGCTCGACGCGCTGATCGTGCGGCTCGCCGCCGCGTACGAGGAGCCCCGGCTGCTGAAGTTCCACCTGGACGACGTGGGCTCCGCCGCCGGCCGCGCCGCCGCGCTGGCCGATCCGGCGCTGCGGGTCGCCACCCGCGACGTGGTCCTCACCGCGGGCGACTACCTGTCCGCGTACGTCCTGGAGTGGACGCTGCACCACCTCGACCTGGTCGCGCATCTCCCGGACGTGGCCGGGCCGCCCGCGGAGGGGCTCGCCCGCTCCCGCTGGATGCTGGAGCAGATCGCCGGCGCCCCGTTCCCCGCGTCCTTCTCCGACCGGGACGCCCTGCTGGTCGGCACCGGACGCCGGCCGCCGACCGGCCAGGAGCGCGCCGCGCTGGGCGAGCTGGGCGCGAGGCTGCCTTTCGTCGTCGGCTGACGGCCCCGCCGGGGCGGCGGGTCAGCGGAACCGGCGGAAGAAGCCGCGGATGTCCTCGATCAGCAGGTCGGGCGCGTCGTGCGCGGCGAAGTGGCTGCCCTTGTCGTAGACGTGCCAGGACACGATGTTGCTGTGGTCGCGTTCGGCGAACGGCCGGATCGACTGGAAGTCCCAGGCGAAGTTCGCCAGGCCGAGCGGCACGGTGGTGGGCTCGGCGGGCTTGTCGGCGGCGTGGAAGTCCTCGTAGTAGAGGCGGGCGGACGACGCCGCCGTGTTGGTGAGCCAGTAGATCATGGTGTTGGTCAGCACGTAGTCGGGGTCGAGGTTCGGGCCGAGCAGCTGGGCGTTCCAGCCGAGCTGACCCACCGGCGAGTCGGCCAGCGCGTGGGCCAGCGTCTGCGGCGCGGTGGACTGCAGCTTGTCGTAGGCGCCGCCGTTCTCCGTCCACCAGCGCAGGAACTCCACCTTCTTGCCGTCCTCCTCGGACAGCCCGGCCAGCTCGGCGGGGTCGCCGGAGGGGAAGGAGAAGATCTGGGTGACGTGCACGCCGACGACGTGCTCGGGGTCGCAGCGGCCGACCTCCGGCGAGATGAGCGAGCCGCCGTCGTTGCCGTGCGCGCCGTAGCGCCCGTAGCCGAGGCGGCGCATCAGCTCGGCCCACGCCCTGGCGATGCGGTAGCGGTTCCAGCCGCGCTCGCGGGTGGGGCCGGAGAAGCCGAAGCCGGGCACCGAGGGGATGACCAGGTGGAAGGCGTCGGCCGGGTCGCCGCCGTGGGCGCGCGGGTCGCTGAGCGGGCCGATCACGTCCAGGTACTCGACGACCGTGGTCGGCCAGCCGTGCGTGAGCAGCAGCGGCGTGGCGTCCGGCTCCGGTGAGCGGACGTGCAGGAAGTGCACGCTCTGCCCGTCGATGGTCGTGGTGAACTGCGGGTGGGCGTTGAGCCTGGCCTCCCACGCGCGCCAGTCGTACTCCTCGCGCCACCGCCGTACGAGGCCGCGCAGGTAGTGCAGCGGGACGCCGTAGTCGTCGCCGGCGTCGGGCAGCTCGTCGGCCCAGCGGACCCGGTCCAGGCGCTCGGCCAGGTCGTCCAGGTCGGCCTGCGGGATGTCGATGCGAAACTCGCGGATCTCCGTCATGAATCCCACCCTGTCACCCCATTAGGAAGAAACCGCTCCTAATAGGAGGGAACGAACCCGTCCATGGACTTGAAAGTTTCACCTCGATCCTCGCGACATCTTCCGAGCAAGAGGGGCATGGACGCCGTCCGTCCGGCCCGGAGGAGCGGGCCGCGCCTTGACGGGACCGCACGCCTCATATTTGCTCCGTCGCACCATCCTTCGGCAGAGGGGGATGTGAGCGATAACACGATCTCCGTCACACCCTTTCCGCCGCACCAATGACGTGCACGGACGAGAGGACTGATCCAGCTCATGTTAACGCTAACCAAGGCCCTGGCGCCGTCCCTCCCGGCGGCGCCACAGGCAGGTGTGTGATGTCGCGGGGCAAATCCGTCCTCGCCGCTCTCGCCGCGACGGTGCTTCTCGTGATGGCCACCGGCGGCACGGCGCTGAGCAGCAGCGCGACCACGTCCGGCACGGCGAGCGCCGCCGCCGCGACCGCAGGATGCGGCAAGACCCCGACGCTCAGGAGCGGCACGCAGTCGATCCAGAGCAGCGGCCGGACCCGCTCCTTCATCCTGAGGATCCCCGACAACTACAACAACGCCAACCCCTACCGGTTGATCTTCGGCTTCCACTGGAACGGCGGCACCGCCAACGACGTCGACTCGGGCGGGACCAGCGGATTCACCTGGTCCTACTACGGGCTCAGGCAACTGGCCAACAACACCGCGATCTTCGTCGCCCCGCAGGGCCTGAACAACGGCTGGGCCAATTCCGGCGGCGAGGACCTGACCTTCGTCGACGACATGATCAGGCTGATCGAGGCGGACCTGTGCGTCGACACCACGCAGCTGTTCGCCGGCGGCTTCAGCTACGGCGGCGGCATGAGCTACGCCCTGGCCTGCGCCCGGGCGACGGTCTTCCGCGCGGTCGCGGTCTACTCCGGCGCGCAGCTCAGCGGGTGCAGCGGCGGCACCCAGCCCATCGCCTACATCGGGCTGCACGGCCTCAGGGACAACGTCCTGAACATCTCGCTGGGCCGGTCGCTGCGCGACACGTTCGTCAGGAACAACGGCTGCACCTCCCAGAACCCGCCCGAACCGGCGCAGGGCAGCCTGACGCACGTCGTCACCGCCTATTCGGGCTGCCGGTCCGGGTACCCGGTCGTGTGGGCGGCGTTCGACGGCGGCCACACCCCCGGCCCCGTGGACGGGTCCACAGCCGACGACGGCGCCCGTACCTGGACGAAGGGCGTGGTGTGGAACTTCTTCAACCAGTTCCAGAGCACGACCGACACCACCCCGCCGACCGCTCCGGGCACTCCGGCCGTCTCCAACGTGACCGCCACCAGCGCCACCCTGAGCTGGACGGCCTCCACCGACCAGGGCGGCTCCGGCCTGGCCGGGTACAACGTCTACCGGGTCACGGGCACCACCGACCCCCTGCTCGGCCAGTCCACCACCAACTCGATCACCCTGACCGGGCTGACCGCCGACACCCAGTACCAGGTCTACGTACGGGCACGCGACGGCGCGGGCAACCTGTCGGCCAACTCCGCGTTCGTCACGTTCACCACGGCCTCCACCGGCGGCGACACCACACCGCCCACCGCCCCGTCCGGGCTGGCGGCCTCCGGCACCACCGCCTCCGGCACCGACCTGTCCTGGACCGCGTCCAGTGACGACGTCGGGGTGGCCGGCTACGACATCCTGCGCGCGCCCGGAGCCACCGGCGGCACCTTCGCCCAGGTCGGCACCTCGGCCACGACCTCGTTCAGCGACACGGGCCTGACCGCGGGCACCACCTACCGCTACCAGGTCCGCGCGCGGGACGCCGCCGGCAACCTCTCGCCGGTGTCCAACACCGTCCAGGTCACCACGCAGGGCGGCACCACCGGAACCTGCACGGCCACCCCGACCGTGCAGAGCCAATGGGGCACCGGCTACGTGATCCAGCCGCTGACCATCACCAACACCAGCACCGCGACGACCACCAGCTGGACGGTCACGTTCACGCTCCCGGCCGGGCACACGCTCACCGGCTCCTGGAACGCCACCGTCACCACCAGCGGGCAGACCGTCACGGCCAGGAGCGTCAGCCACAACGGCACGCTCGCACCGGGAGCCAGCACCACCAGCTTCGGCTTCCAGGCGAGCAGGCCCAACGGCAACACCGCCCTGCCCTCCGGATACACCTGCACCAGCGCGTGACCACATCCGAAGCCGCCCGTACACCTGGCTCATGTAGGGGCGGCTTCGCCACGAGCGGCGGCCGGCGGCCGCGCGGGAGAGGGGCGTTCAGCTGTACGAGGACGACTGCGCGCTGCAGCCCGTGATATAGGGCCCGGGGTAGACCTGCTGCGTCGAGCAGCCCCAGGTGGCGTTGAGGGTCGTGGCCCAGGAGGGGATGCTGATCGCCGGCCCGTTGGTCCAGCCGACCTGGTCGTACTGGTGACCGCCGCTGCAGATGGCCGACACGCTCACCGCCGTGCTCCCGCCCGGGAGGCTGATGGTGAACGACCACGAGTGGTTCGCCGGGTTCGCGACCATCGAGCTGACAGGCACGGCCACGCTGTACGAAGGCGGTGAGGAGGCGACCGCGACGTACGAGGCGTACCAGTCCCGGGTGTCGCCCGAGTAGTTGACGTTGAGGCAGTCCACCGTGCCGTTGAGCGTCAGGGCCGAGGCGGCGGCGGGCTGCTGCGCGACCACGACCATCGCGGCGGTGGTGGCCAGCGTCGCGCCGACCGCCAGCGCCCGTCGAGCCAGGTTACCGGCGATCATGAGTTCCCTTCCTTCGAGTGCCGGGCTCGGGCGATTCTCGACGGCAGAATCGCATGCCGGCTCGGCCCCGGAAAGATTCAAGTGGAGCACCGCTCGCCGGAGCCGGCAGCCCGTGCAGGCGCGGCGGCCTGAAGAGGGCTGGTCGCGGACCACATGACGCCCTGCGACCTGCACCACGGTGTCGATGAAACTTTCAACCCGCGCCCCGGGCGCTGACCGGCCTGCCCTTTGACATGCCGCCGTGCCCGAGGCCAAGGTCGGCATGCTCATCCGCCGCGGACCGGCCGAGGTGTTCCAGGCGATCGCGGCACGATGACCCCGGGCGCGGAGCTGCTGTGGGAATGGGAGATGTACGGCGCGTCCACGAACGTCCTCGTGAAGGAGGTGGAGGAGAACAGCCGCGTCCTGTTCACCTGGAGCGGCTACACCCCCGACCACCCCACCACAGTGGAGTTCCGATTCACCCCCGCACCCGGCGACAGCACGTACGTCGAGATCACCGAAAGCGGCTTCACCGGCAGCGGCGACGAGGTCGTGCGGCACGCCCTCGACGCCACCGGCGGCTTCACGTTCCTGATCAGCGCCCTCAAGGCCCTCCTTGAGCACGACCTGGCCCTCGGGCTCATCGGCGACGCCCACCCGCGGGACGAGGCGGCATGAGCCCGGCCTGACCGCCGGTCCGCGCCTCACCCCACGAGGGTGCGGCAGGGTGGTCCTCATGCTGGACACCTCCGCCCGCCTCCTGCGGCTGCTCTCCCTCCTGCAGACGCCGCGCGACTGGACCGGCGCCGAGCTCGCAGAACGCCTCGGCGTCAGCGGCCGGACCGTCCGCGCCGACGTGGAGCGCCTGCGCAGCCTCGGCTACCCGGTGCTGGCCACGCGCGGCTCCGCCGGCGGCTACCGGCTCGGCGCCGGCGCTCAGCTGCCGCCGTTGCTGCTGGACGACGAGGAGGCGGTCGCCGTGACCGTCGGCCTGCGGGCCGCGACCGGCGGCACGGTCGCCGGCATCGAGGAGGCGTCGTTGCGGGCGCTGGCGAAGCTGGAGCGGGTGCTGCCGTCGCGGCTGCGGCGCCGGGTCGCCACGCTGCAGACGTACATGGTGCCGGTGCCGCGCGACGACCCCGGGCCCGTCGTCGACCCGTCGGTCCTGACCACCCTGACCGCGGTGTGCCGCGACCGGGAACGGCTGCGCTTCGACTACCACGACCACACCGGCGCGGCCACCCTGCGGATCGTGGAGCCGTACCGGCTGGTCGTCTGGGGCCGCCGCTGGTACCTGCTGGCGTGGGACGTCGAGCGCGAGGACTGGCGCACCTTCCGCGTGGACCGGCTGCGGCCCCGCATCCCGACCGGCCCCCGCTTCCCGCCCCGCGACCTGCCCGACGACGACGTCGCCGGCTACGTCTCCCACCGGGTGTCCGCCGCCGCCTGGCGGCACCGGGCGCGGGTCACCGTGCACGCGCCGGCCGAGGTCGTCGCCGGCCGCATCAGCCCGGCGGCCGGCACCCTCGAACACCTCGACGAGCGCACCTGCGTGCTGCACACCGGCGCCGACACGATCGAGGCCCTCGCCGTGCACCTGGGGCTGCTCGACGCGGACTTCGACGTCACCGGGCCGCCGGAGCTGATCGCGCACCTGCGCCGCCTGGCCGTCCGCTACACCCGCGCGACCGCCCAGGAACCGGCCGAGGGCCACCCGGAGTGACGGCTCCGGGGCGGCGTCTCCGGAACGGCGCGGGGGCTCGGGGTGACGGGCTCCGGGGCTGACCGGGGGCTCAGGGTGACGGCTTCAGGACGACCACCGCCGTCTCCGTCGGCCGCAGCGCCGCGAAGGCGTCCAGGTGCGGGTCGATCTCGCGCCAGCGGGCCCACAACCGGGCGCGCTCGCCGCCCGTCGCGGCATGGGCGCGCACCCGGCGCCGGCCGCCGCGGAGGTGGACCGTCGCGTCGGGGTTCGCCTGGAGGTTGAGCCACCAGGACGGCTCGCCCGGTCCCCAGCCGTTCATGGCCAGGGCGACCAGGTCGGGGCCGTCCTCCAGGTAGGCGATGATGACGCCGCGCCGGCGTCCGGTGCGGCGGCCGGTGGTGGTCAGGTGCAGGGCGCCCCAGCGGCCGGCACGCGGCCGCCACAGGCCGGCGTGCCCGCCGAAGACCCGGTACAGGCCCCTGTGCGCCGACCAGGCCAGGCGGATGATCCGGCGGGGCGGAAGTCGTGGTGGTGTCGTGCGTTCCTCGACCGGCATGGCGGCCTCCCTCCCGGCCGCGGCCCGGTGCGCGGTCCGGTGCGCGGTCCGGTGCGCGGCCACGGACTGGACGTTAACCGCGACACGCCGCCGGGCGGCAGAGCCGAACGGCCCCCGCGGCCGGGCGAACGGCCCGCGGCGGTGGCGCGGCCGGGTGAACGGCATTCCCGCTCAGCCGGACCCGGGCAGTCCGAGCTTGGCCGCCAGCGCCTCCATCAGCTCCACCTGCCGCTCGTGCCCGTGGGGCAGCAGGTGCAGCGCGACGTGCGACTCGTCCGCGCCCGCCTCCGCCGCCCGCTCCAGCTCGCGCAGCGCGGCGCCGGCGAACGTCGCGGCCGCGACCCGCTGCCCCGGGCGCACCGGGATGACGTTCACCACGACGGTGCCGGCGCCGCCCGCCTCCCGGTACCAGCGGACCTGCCGCCGGGTGTCGTCCCAGTTCACGGCCACGGCGATGAAGCCGTCCCCGACGCGGGCGGCCCGCTCGATCGTCGGGCGGGTGATCGCGCCGAGCCGACGTCCAGCCGTCCCTGGCACAGCCGGTCGAGCGTGGCCAGCCTGCGGGCCAGCGCGACGGGCTGGTGGAAGATGGTGTTGAGGATGCCGGTGGCCACCCGCAGGCGCCGCGTGTGCGCCGCCGCCCAGGTCAGCAGCTCCAGCGAGTCCCAGACGTGCCCGTCGGGCAGGCCCGCGTCGTTGCCCCAGTGCGGCCCGGCGGGGACGGGCAGCCGGTCGCTGGCGGACACGGCGTGGAATCCGAGCCGTTCGGCCGCCGGGCGGATTCTTGCCGCCCGGGGCGCAAGAATCCGCGCACGGCTCCGACCACCCGGTGACCGACGGACATGAGGAGAAGCGATGAAGTACCTGCTGATCATGCACAACAACCCCCGGATCTGGGACGCGCTGACCGAGGCGGAACGCGAGGAGGTGATGAGCGCCCACGGCGCGTTCATGGAGACCGTCCGCGCGTCCGGGGAGCTGGTCGGCACCGTGGCGCTGGCCGACCCGTCGCAGAGCGCCGTCGTCAGGGTGCGGGGCGGCGTGCCGGCGGTGACGGACGGCCCCTACCTGGAGGCCAAGGAGCACCTCGGCGGCTACTACCTGGTGGAGTGCGACAGCCGCGAGCGGGCCCTGGAGCTGGCCGCGCTGATCCCGGACGCCGGGGTCGAGGGGCTCGGGATCGAGGTGCGGCCGGTGGTGTTCGCGGGCCCGGCGGGCGCCTGAGCGCGCGGCGCCGGGATCGGCGCGCGGTCACGGGCGACCGGCCCCGGTGATCTCCTCGCGCGGCAGCTCGGACAGCGTCCGCAACGCGTTCAGGAGACCCGCGCGGTCGGCCGGGGACAGGCGGGCCAGCAGCCGGTTCTCGTTGGACTGGATGCGGGCCCGCACCGCCTCGCGCACCGCGCGGCCCCGCTCGGTGATCGCGAGGACGCGGGCGCGGCGGTCGCGCGGGTCGGGCTCGCGGGTGATGAGCCCGGCCGCCTGCAACCGGTCGAGCGTGCCGATGATGCGGGTCTTGTCGGCCCCGATCGCCTCGGCGAGCGCGTTCTGGGTGCGTACCGCCTGGTCCTCCAGCGCGCCGAGCACGACGTAGCCCCACATGGTGACGTCGTGCGCGGCCAGCACCGGCAGTTCGGCGGCGATGAGGGACTGGAGGAGGGCCTGCATCATCGTGCACTCCTGGGACCTGGCCAGAGCGCTCGGCGTCCCGGTCGGGTTCCCGGACGAGCTGACGGCGGCCGCGCTGCCGGTCGCGGAGGCCGTGCCCGACGGGCCGGCGCGCCTCAGGCCGGGCGCGGCGTTCGCGCCCGCGCTCGACCGGACCGGCCGCTCGGCGCTCGACGACATCCTCGCCCACCTGGGACGCCGGCCGGACTGGTCACCGCGCGTTTCTTGATCGGCATACCCGATCACCAGGCATTTCTCTCTGACGGACGGTCATCGTCCCCTTTCGCGGGACCTCACGAAGTACCCCCGTCCTGATTGCCTTGCCCTCTCCCTGCGCGAATGGTGGTGGCTTGTCGGTGGCGATCTCAGCACGACAGGCCGCGGCTCGAACCGTACGCAGAACGGGAGACCGACCATGTCGAACCTGCACAGAAGGGCGGGCGCCGACCGTCACGCCGCCGCCCTGCACGTCAACCCGCTCTACAGCGGACTGATCTCCGAGGGCGGGGTGCCGCGCTACCGGCTCCCCGACGGCCCCATGCATCCCGACGCGGCCCTGGCGATCATCCGCGACGAGCTCATGCTGGACGGCAACGCCCGCCTCAACCTCGCCACCTTCAGCACCACCTGGATGGAGCCGCAGGCCAAGGAGCTGATCGGCGAGTGCCTCGACAGGAACATGGTCGACCGCGAGGAATACCCGCAGGTCGCCGAGCTGGAGGGGCGCTGCGTCAACATGCTGAGCGAGCTCTGGCACGACCCCGGCCAGGGCATCGGCTGCTCCACGGCGGGCTCCAGCGAGGCGGCCATGCTCGGCGGCCTGGCGATGAAGTTCGCCTGGCGGCGGCGGCGCGGCGGCGCGGGCGGGCGGCCCAACCTCGTCATCGGCACCAACACGCACGTGTGCTGGCCGAAGTTCTGCCGCTACTGGGACGTCGAGCCGCGCTGGGCGCCGATCCGCCGCCGCGGCGGCCCGTCCGACCTGCGGCTCGACCCCGAGGACGTGGTGAGCCGCTGCGACGCCGACACCATCGGCGTCGTCGCCGTGCTCGGCTCCACCCAGACCGGCGCGTACGACCCGGTCGCGGACATCGCGGCCGCGCTGGACCGGCTGGAGGCCGAGCGCGGCCTCGACGTGCCGCTGCACGTGGACGCGGCCGGCGGCGGCTTCGTCGCGCCCTTCCTCCAGCCCGGCCTGGCCTGGGACTTCCGGCTGCCCCGGGTGCGCTCGATCAACGCCTCCGGCCACAAGTTCGGCCTGGTCTACCCGGCGGTCGGCTGGGTGGTCTGGCAGGACGCCGCCGACCTGCCCGGCGACCTGGTGCTGCACACCGACGTGCTGGGCGGCCCGCAGGAGACGTTCACCCTCAACTTCTCCCGGTCCGGCGCGCCCATCGCGGCGCAGTACTACAACTTCCTGCGGCTCGGCTTCGACGGCTACCGCGCCGTCCAGCGGACCTGCCAGGACGTCGCCCGCCACCTGGCGGCCGGCATCGCCGGGCTCGGCGGCCTGGAACCTCTGACCGACGGCGGCGAGCTGCCGGCGTTCGCCGTCAGGACGGCCGCCGACCTCGGCTGCACCGCGCACGAGCTGTCCGACCGGCTGCGCCGGCGGGGCTGGCAGGTGCCCGCCTACCACCTGCCGCCCGCGCTGGAGGAGATCCCGGTGCTGCGCTTCGTCGTCCGCAACGGGTTCAGCTTCGACATCGCCGACCGGCTGCTCGCCGACCTGCGCGACACGCTGCGCGAGGTGCGCGGCCCGGGCCGCCCCGCGTCCCGGCAGCCGCTCACCGCGCTGACGCGTTGACCCCGCCCACACGGAGAGGACCTGCCGCCATGAGCACTTTCGCCGAGAGCATCACGCTCGACCAGCTCAACGAGGATCCGTACCCGATCTACGCCCGGCTGCGCAAGGAGGAGCCGGTCGCCTTCCTGCCCGCGATCGACCAGTGGATGGTGACCCGCTGGGACGACGTCGTGGCCGTGGTCAGCCGCCCGCAGTCGTTCACCACTCACTTCCCGCAGTCCCTGGTGGCCCAGGTGTGCGGGCCGGGCAACATGCTCGGCACCGAGGGCGACGCCCACGCCGAGCTGCGCGCCTGCGTGGACGTGGACTACTCGACCGAGACCGTGCACCGCTTCTTCGCCGACGACGTCCGCCGGCTGTCGGAGAAGTACGCCGAGACCATCGCCGGCCGCGGCGAGGCCGAGCTGAAGCGCGACTACCTCGGCCCCATCGCCGTCCTGTCCGAGGCCAAGGTGCTCGGGCTGGACCAGGTGGACCCGGAGATCTTCCTGCGCTGGTCACGCGGCCTCAACACCGGCATCACCAACTTCGAGCACGACCCCGCCAAGCAGCGGCTCGGCGAGGACACCGCCGCCGAGATCAACCGCGCCCTGACCCCCACCGTCGAGCGCTACACCAAGAACCCCAACCAGTCCACGCTGTCCAACCTCATCCACGCCGGCCGGCCCCCCGGGAACCCGCGCACGCTGGAGGAGGTGCTGCCGACGCTGCGGCTGGTCATGAGCGCCATCGAGGAGCCGTCGGTCGCGGCCTGCTACGCGCTGCTCGGCCTGTTCGGTCGTCCCGAGCAGTACGCGGCGGTCAAGGCGGACCTGTCGCTGCTGCCGGCCGCCGTGCACGAGGCGCTGCGGTGGATCTCGCCCGTGGGCGCGCTCATGCGCTCGGCGCCCCACCAGGTCACGCTGGCCGGCGTGACGATCCCGGAGGGCGCGCCGGTCGCCGCCATCGTCGCCTCCGCCAACCGGGACGAGACCGTGTTCGACGACCCTGACCGCTTCGACCTGTACCGGACGCCGCACCCGCACGTCTCGCTCGGCTACGCCCGGCACCGGTGCCTGGCCATCGACTTCGTGCCGGAGATCGTCCGCATCAGCCTGGAGGTGCTGCTGGAGCGCCTGCCCGGCCTGCGCCCCGACCCCGACCGGCCGCCCGCCTACCACGGCTGGCGTTACCGGCACCCCGACAGCCTCCACGTCCGCTGGTGAGGATGACATGACGACCGATCAGAACCGCCGCAAACACGGCGAGAACGTCCTGGACCGCCTGGACGGCACCGCCCGCGCCCACGTCACCGCCGCCCTCGACGACGTCTCCCCCGACCTGGCCGACCAGGTGATCTCCTGGGCGTTCGGCGAGATCTACGACCGGCCCGCGCTGCCGCCGCGCGACCGGCAGCTCGTCATCCTGGGCATCCTCACCACGCTGGGGAGCTGCGAGCCGCAGCTCAAGATGCACCTGCGGATCGCGCTCAACACGGGGCTGACCCCGGAGCAGATCACCGAGGCGCTGCTGCAGGCGGCCGTCTACTGCGGGATGCCGCGGGCGCTGGTCGCCACCTCGATCGCCAAGCAGGTCTTCGCCGAACGCGGCCTGCTGCCCGCCCCCGCCGCGAGCGGGTGAGCCGCGCGACCGCTGGAGGACGGGCTGTGATCAGCACCAAGACAGCAGCGTCGCTTGAGGTAGCCGTGAAGCCCGGCAAGGTAACTACCGGATGTGATCAACGAACAGCAGCTCACGAGCGCCCTGAGCGCCGTGTCACCGATCCTCCTGTCCTCCAGCGCCAGCGCCGGCGGCAGGACCGAGGCCACCGCCGCCGTCCCGCCCGCCGACCCGTGGAGCGACTGCTGGCCGCTGCCCGGCGGCACCGCCTGGGTGTACTACGGCCAGGGCAACCAGGGCCTGACCCGGCCGGTGCTCCTGGCCGACGGCTTCGGGGCCGGCGCCAGCGACATCGACGAGCTGTACGACGGGCTGGAGCGGCACGCGTTCCCGCTGGTCAGCGCGCTGCGCCGGCGCGGCCGCGACGTCGTCGTCATCGGCTACGACGACCGCGGCGCCTCCATCCTCGACAACGCCCACACCGCCACCGCCGCGATCCACCGCGCGGCGGCCGAGCGGCTGGGCGGCGCGCGCCTGCTGGCCGGCGGGTTCAGCATGGGCGGCCTGGTCACCCGTTACGCCCTCGCCCGGATGGAGCAGCAGCGCGTCGACCACCAGGTCGGCGTGTACTTCTCCTGGGACAGCCCGCACCGCGGCGCCTACGTGCCGATCTCGCTGCAGGCGTTCGCGCACTACCTGCGGGCCTACGACGCCCGGTTCTCCGACCAGTTCAACAGCCCGGCCGCCCGCGAGCTGCTGTCCTGGCACCTGTCCGACTGGACCGGCGTGCCCGGCGTGGACCCGCTGCGCACCCGGTTCCTGCAGGCGCTGGAGTCCGTCGGCGGCTGGCCGCGCCTGCCGCGGCTGCTCGCCGTTGCCGACGGGACCGGCGACGGCTCGGGCAACGGCGTCGAGGCCGGCGAGGCCGCGCTGCTCGGCACCGGCGACCTCATCGCCGGCACCGAGCTGCGCACCCAGCCCATCGCGCCCGACACCCTCGTCGCCAAGCTCCGCGTCCTGACCCCCGACGTCGCCGAGGTGCAGGCGCCGGGCGTGCCGCCCGTGGACGGCGCCCCCGGCGGCACCCTGCCGGGCTTCGCGATCCTCGCCGACGCGCTCAACGCCATCGCCGAGGCGACCGGGCTCGGCCTGGACGTCGACAACCCTGATCCCGCGCACTGCTTCGTGCCGTCGATCAGTGCCGTCTCGGTACGCGACCTCACCGAGGCCGACCTGCACCTCGACATCGACGCGCTCGACCCGGACGAGAGCGACTTCGACGACTTCCTGTGCGCCGGCACCAACCACGGCCACACCGAGATCACCGAAGAGGCCGCCACCTGGCTCCTCGACCGCCTGCCCGACTGACGGCGCGCTCACCTGGGCCGGTCCCGCGACTCACCACGTCGCGGGACCGGTGGCGGACGGTGTTCACCCGCGGTGGGCGACCACCGCCGTGGTCGTCCAGGTCGTGGTGAAGGCGCCCCCGGCCGCGTCGATGGCGGCCCCGACGGAGCCCAGCACCTCGGCCAGATCCCCGGCCGGGAGCCGGGTGAGGCTGCCCGTCGTGGGCAGCAGGTCGAGCCATTCCTCGCGGGTGTAGTGCCGCTCGGTGTCGAAGCGCCACTGCTCCGGCTCGCCGAACGCGCCCGAGTCGCGGATGCCGTCGGCGAACGTGTCGAACATCCGCCGGTAGATCTCCTGGGCCGGCGGCGGCGAGCCGGCGGCGAAGGGCGAGTCGGGCGCCACGCGCCGCAGCGCGGCGTTCAGCGCCTCGGCGATCGGCGCGGGCGGGTCGTAGACGTGCGCGAACACCGCCAGCAGGCCGCCGGGGCGCAGCACCTGGGCGGCCTTGGCCGCGCCGGCGACCGGGTCAACCCAGTGCCACGACTGCCCGGCGACGACCGCGTCGAAGGTGCGGCCGGCGGGGTCCCAGTCCTCGAACGTGGCGACCTCCACCTCGACGCCGGTGCCGCGGGCGAACTCGGCCATGCGCGCGTCCGGCTCGATCCCCAGCACCGTGCAGCCGGCCGCGAGGAACTGGCGGGCCTCGATGCCGGTGCCGCAGCCGACGTCGGCGAGGTCGCGCGCGGCGTCGGCGATCCGCCGGATCAGCGCGTCGGGGTAGGCGGGCCGGGCCCGGTCGTAGCGGGCGGCGTCGACGCCGAACGACTCGGCGATCTGCCTGGCCTGATGGGGGGCTTCCGGGGAGGGACGGGAGTCGTCCCGAGGTAGAGTGGGCATGCGCCCACCATAGTGGGCACGCGCCCACTCAACAACCCGATAGCGTTTCGCGTCGAGCGAAGAACCGAGGCAAGGGGAGAACGGGCGATGCCGACGGGAGTGGCCCTGCGCGACGTGCGCCGGCAGTTGTTCGAGGCCGCCGGCCGGGTGCTGTTCCGCGACGGGGCGAGCGGCCTGACCAGCCGCGCCGTCACCGAGGAGGCGGGCGTCGCCAAGGGCGTGCTGCACCGGCACTTCGACGACTTCGACGACTTCCTCGCCGAGCTGGTGAGCGAGCGCATCGCCGCGCTCGACGGCCCCGCCGCGGACCTGCGCGCCGGGGCGGGCACCGGCGCCGTCGCCGACCGCCTCACCGCGGCGCTCATCCACCTGTTCGACCCGGTCACCGTGTCGATCGTCGGCCTCGTCGTCTTCCGCGACGAGCTGCGCGCCCGCCTGCGCCGGGCCCACCCCGCCCCCGGCATCCCGCTGCTGACCCAGGCGGCCAGCGTGCTCAGCGCCTACCTGCGCGACGAGCGCGCGATGGGGCGCCTCGCCGCCGACGCCGACGTGGACGCGCTCGCGCTCGCCCTCATCGGCGCCGCCCACCTGCTGTTCGCCGACCGCGAGGCCGGCCCGCCGGCCCCCGGGACGCTGGCCGGGGTGGTCGACGCGGTCATCGCCGACGTGGTGCAGCGCCGTCTCCTGTGAGCCGCCTGCTGTGACTTGAGCCGGGCGGCGGCATGCGGCAGGGTGGCCGGCATGCTGGTGTGGATCAACGGCCCCTTCGGCGGCGGCAAGACGCAGACGGCGTACGAGCTCAACAGGCGGCTGCCCGGCAGCGTCGTCTGCGACCCCGAGCACGTGGGCTTCGGCCTGCACCGGATGACGCCGCCCGCGCTGCGCACCGACTTCCAGCGCCTGCCCGCCTGGCGCCAGGGCGTCCGCGAGGTGCTCGACCTCGCGCTGACCCGGCACGACGGCGTGGTCATCGCGCCGATGACGCTGGTCGAGCCCGCCTACTACGACGAGATCCTGACCCGCCTGCGCCAGGCCGGCCACGAGGTGCGGCACTTCGCGCTGCTCGCCGGCCGGGAGACGGTGCTGAGGCGGCTGCGCGGCCGCAGCCTGAGCCGGTCGCTGAAGCGGGAGGCGTTCGCGGTGGCGCGGCTGGAGGAGTGCCTGGAGCGGCTGCGCCGTCCCGAGTTCGCCGAGCAGGTCGACACCGACGGGCTGACGGTGCCGCAGGTCGCCGAGCGGATCGCCGACGCCGCCGGGCTGCGGCTGACGCCCGGCGCGGACGGCCGGCTGCGCGGCTGGCTGCGGCGGACCGGGGTCAGCCTGCGGCACATCAGGCTCGACTGAGCCCGTCCCGGGGCGTTCCTTACCGTCTCCATACATGCAAATATCTAATGTGCTAGCACACTAGATATTTGGAGCAACGGTGATCGAGTTCCACCTCGAGGCGAAGTCCGGCCTCTCGCCGTACCAGCAGCTCGTCCAGCAGGTACGCCACGCGCTGCGCCTCGGCCTGCTGCGCGAGGGCGACCAGCTCCCGACGGTCAAGGAGGTCGTGGCGCAGCTCGCGATCAACCCCAACACCGTCCTCAAGGCCTACCGGGAGCTCGAACACGAGGGCCTGGTCGCCGCCCGCCCAGGCGTGGGCACGTTCGTGACGGCGACGCTCACCGGCGCCTCGCTGGCCGCGCACGGCCCCCTGCGGCTCGAACTGCGGCGCTGGCTGGCCAAGGCCCGCCGGGCCGGCCTCGACGACGAGAGCATCGAGGCCCTGTTCACGACCACCTTCCGCAGCACTGCTCAGGAGGACATAGCGTGACCTCGGTCCTGCGCGCCCAGGCACTGGGCAAGAGATACGGCAGACGCTGGGCGCTTCGCGAGTGCACCGTCGACATCCCGGCCGGCCACGTCGTCGGCCTGGTCGGCCCCAACGGCGCCGGCAAGACGACGCTGCTGAAGCTGGCCGCGGGCCAGCTCGAACCGAGCGCGGGCGAGATCACCGTGCTCGGCGGCCGGCCCGCGGCCGGGCCCGCGCAGCTGGCGAGGGTCGGCTTCGTCGCCCAGGACACCCCCGTCTACGCGGGGCTGACCGTCGCCGACCACCTGCGGCTGGGCGCCCGGCTGAACCGCCGCTGGGACGACGCCCTGGCCCGCGAGCGCGCCGAACGGCTCGGCCTCGACCCCTCGCACAAGGCGGGCCGGCTGTCCGGCGGGCAGCGCGCCCAGCTCGCCCTCACCCTCGGCCTGGCCAAGCGGCCCGAGCTGCTGCTGCTGGACGAGCCGGTGGCCTCGCTCGACCCCCTGGCCCGCCGCGAGTTCCTGCAAGGGCTGATGGAGGCCACGGCCGAGCACCAGCTCAGCGTCGTGCTCTCCTCCCATCTGGTGTCCGACCTGGAACGGGTCTGCGACTTCCTGATCGTGCTCGTCGGCTCCCGCGTCCAGGTCGCCGGGGAGGTGGAGGAGTTGCTGGCCACCCACCACCGGCTCACCGGCCCGCGCCGCGACCCCGGCCGGCTGCCCGCCGGCCAGCAGGTGGTCTCCGCGCGGCACACCGAACGGCAGAGCACGTTCATCGTGCGCACCGGCGAGCCCGTCCTCGACCCCGCCTGGAACGTCAGCCGGCTCGGCCTGGAGGACCTGGTCCTCGCCTACCTGGACCGCGACGTCGCCGGCGAGCGGCGCGTCCTGCTGGAGGTGCCGCGATGATCTGGCTGACCTGGCGGCAGTTCCGCGGCTCGGCCGCGCTGACCGCCGCCGTGCTCGGCGTCCTCGCCGCCGTGCTCGTCCTGACCGGGCCCCGCCTGGCCGCCGGCTACTCGGCCGGGCTGGCCGCCTGCACCCGCGAGGGCGCCTGCGACCGCTTCTTCGACGCCTTCTTCGACACCTACCAGCTTCCCTTCCTGGCCGTCACCCTCCTCGTGCTGCTGCTGCCCGCGCTGGTCGGGCTCTTCTGGGGGGCGCCACTGATCACCCGCGAGCTGGAGGCGGGCACCCACCTGCTGGTGTGGAACCAGAGCGTCACCCGGGGCCGCTGGCTGGCGGTCAAGCTGGGGCTCACCGGCCTGGCGGCCGTCGCCGCCGCCGGAGTGTGCGGCCTCGCGGTGACCTGGTGGTCCGGCCCGCTGGACAGGTCCGCGCCGGCCGGCTTCGCGGTGATGGACCCGCTCATCTTCAGCGCGCGCGGCATCGCCCCCATGGGGTACGCGGCCTTCGCCTTCGTCCTGGGCGTGAGCGTCGGCATGCTGGTACGCCGCACGCTGCCCGCCATGGCGCTGACCCTGGCCGTCTTCACCGCGTTGCAGCTCGCCGTGCCGCTGCTGGTGCGGCCGCACCTGATGACCCCGGTCACCGCGACGTCCCAGCTCGGCCAGGGCAACGTGGACCACCTCGGCATCCGCGGGGACGGCGGCGGCCCTCCCGAGGTGCGGCTGGAGTCGGCCGTGCCCGGCCAGGCGGGCGCCTGGGTCCTGGCCAGCCGCCTGCTCGACCCGTCCGGGCGCGTGATGCCGGGCGGCGGCGAGGACGGCCACGGCCTCATCCCGGTGTCCACCACCTCGGGGCCCTGCGCGCCGCAGAGCGCGGCCGGCGGCGGCGCCTGCCTGGCCGAGATCAACCGGCTCGGCTACCGGCAGCAGGCCGAATACCACCCGCTCGGCCGCTTCTGGCCGTTCCAGTGGCTGGAGACCGGCCTCTACGCCCTGCTCACGCTCGGCCTGACCGGGTTCTGCTTCTGGTGGATCCGGCGGCGCCTGTCATGAGCGCGCTCAGGGCCGCCGCCGCCGGGCTCGCCCTGCTCCTCGCGGCGGCCTGCACCGCCCCGTCGCCGCCGCGCGGCCAGGCGAGCACCGCCGACGACACGGTCTGCGCGCCGCCGCAGAGCCCGCCGGGACCGGTGCGGCCCACCACGATCGACGTCGTCGAGCAGGCGTACTTCTGCATCCTCGGCAACTACTACGCGGGCCGCACCCTGGACGCCCGCGCGTTGCTGACCGCCGGGTTCGCCGCGCTCACCCGCGAGCTGAACCGGCGCGGGCGGGACGTGCCCGACGCGGTCATGCCCGCGCTGACCGGCGACAGGAAGGCCGACTGGGCCGCCTTCGAGACCGTCTGGCGCAGGACCGCCGGCCAGGTGCCCGACCTGCGCGACCAGCTCGCCGCGAGCACCCTGGAGGCGGTCGTGGCGGCGCTCGGCGACGATCACGCCTCGTGGGGGCGCGGCACGGAGCGGCCTCCCGGCTACTACGACGGCGACGGCTACGGCCTGGGCCTCCAGGCGAACGTCAACGGCGCCCAGGTGGACGGCAACCCGGACGCCGCCGTGCCGCCGCTGTTCGTCACGGCCGTGCAGGGCGGCGCGGCCCGGGCGGCCGGGCTGCGCCCCGGCGACGTCATCGAGGCGGTCAACGGCTCCGCCCCGTTCATCGACGGCGAGCCCACCCGGGCGATCGCCGCGCTCTACCCGCGTTACCCGGAGGCGCGCCCGGTCCGGCTGCGGCTGCTGCGGCAGAGCACCGGCCGCCGCTGGGACGTCACGCTCGAACCCGGCCTCTACCCGCGCGACCTCGCCTCGTTGCAGGTCGTGACGTCGAAGCTGCTGGACCGGAGCGTCGCCTACGTCCGGATGACCGGCTTCGCCCCCGACTCGGCGGACCGGGTGCTGAAGGCGATCGCCCGGCGGCGCGCCGCCGCGACCCTCACCGGCGTCGTGCTGGACCTGCGCGGCAACGGCGGCGGCAGCCCCACGGAGGCGATCCGGCTGCTGAGCGCGTTCGCGCACGGCAAGGTCACCGCCTACCAGTGCGCCGCGGACGGCACCTGCCAGGACTCGCGCACCGACGACACCGTGCCGCTGGTCGGCCTGCCGCTGGCGGTGCTCACCGACCGGAGCTGCGCCTCGGCGTGCGAGCACTTCAGCTCGGCGGTCAAGGACCTGCGCCTCGGCCGGCTGGTCGGCACCAGGACGGCCGGCGTCGTGTCGGGGCCGGCGCAGCCGTACCTGCTGGCCGACAACACGGTCCTGAGCTTCCCCGCCCGCCACCACCTCGGGCCCGGCCGCGAGGTGATCGACGGCATCGGCGTGCCGCCCGACCGCTACGTGCCCACCACGCCGCGCGACGCCGCGGCCGGGCGCGACCCCGTCCTGGCCGAGGCCCTGGCCTCGCTGCACGAGTGAAGGAAGCGCCCATGAGACAGCTCGCGGCCGTCGCCGCGGTCCTGCTCGCCGTGTCCGCCTGCGCGGCGCCCGCGCCGCCCCGCTCCGAGGCCGCGCCGTCACCCACGCCGGCCGGGCCCGCGGTGCTGCCCGCGCCCACCGGGGACCGGCCCGTCGGCACGACGGTGCTGTACCTGAAGGACACCTCCCGGCCCGACCCCTGGAACCTGGACGCCGCCGCGCGGGAGCTCAAGGTCACCCTGTGGTACCCGGCCGGGCGGCGCGACGGCGAGCGCGCCCCGTACATGACGGCCAAGGAGTCGGAGCTGCTGCTGAAGGGCGCGCGGATCGCGAGCGCGCCCTACGACACCCTGAGCAGGACCCGCACGAACGCCGTCGAGGACGCCGAGCCGGCGGGCCGGAAGCTGCCGCTGGTGCTGCTCTCCCCCGGCTTCACCAAGCCGGTCAGCACCCTCACCTCCCTCGCCGAGGACCTGGCCAGCCACGGGTACGTGGTGGCCGGCCTCGACCACCCCTACGAGAGCTACGCCACCACCCTGCCCGGCGGCCGCGTCGCCGCGTGCCTGGCCTGCGACAGCGACAGCGACCCCGGCTTCGGCGCCGGCCTCGTGCGGGGCCGGGCGGCGGACGTGTCGTTCGTGCTGGACCGGCTGCCGTCCGCGTGGGACGGCAGCCGGGTGGTCGACTTCTCCAGGGTCGCGATGGCGGGCCAGTCGATCGGCGGGGCGAGCGCCCTGGCGGCGCTGGCGCACGACCGCCGCGTCCGGGCCGGGATCGACCTCGACGGCACCACCTACGCCCGCTTCCCCAAGGGCGGTCTGTCCCGGCCGGTCCTGTTCGTGGGGTCGCCTGAGCACGTCCCCGGGGGCCGGGACGCCTCGTGGGAGCGCGACTGGAAGCTGCTCACCGGGTGGAGACGCTGGATCGTGCTGAAGGGCGCCGAGCACCAGTCCTTCACCGACGCGCCGCTGCTGGCCGGCGCCCTCGGCATCAAGCCGGTCCCGGGCACGCTGCCGGCGGCGCGCGCGGCCGAGCTGACCCGCGCGTACGTGGCCGCCTTCCTCGACCGGCACCTGAAGGGGCTCGAGCGGCCCCTCCTGGACGGCCCGTCGCCGCGCGAGCCGGAGGTGACCTTCCACCAGGGGTCCCTGTGACGCACGTCACTCCGGCGGCCTGTCACAGGGGGCGGCCGGTCGGCATCTTGTGTTCGTCCAGCGCGAATGACGATACGACCCATAAGGACGAACATGACCTCCGACTCGACGGCCGCCTTCGACGCGGCCACGCTTGACGACCTGCGCCGCGACTTCGGCGGCGACCTCGTGACCCCGGGCGACGCCGACTACGCCGCGGCCGCCCGCACCATGCTCGTGTCCGGCGAACCGGCGCTCGTCCTGCGGCCCAAGAGCGTCGAGGACGTGCGGGCCGCCGTGCGCTTCGCCGCCGGGACCGGGCTGGCGCTGTCCGTGCGCGGCGGCGGCCACGCCTTCGCGGGCTTCGGCACCAACGACGGCGGCATCGTGATCGACCTCGCCAACCTGGCGGACGTGGAGGTCGTGGACCCCGACCGGCACCTCGTGCGCATCGGCGGCGGCGCCACCTGGGGCCAGGTCGCGGCGGCCCTGGCCCCGCACGGCCTGGCCATCTCCTCCGGCGACACCAGGAGCGTCGGCGTCGGCGGGCTGACGCTGTCCGGCGGCATCGGCTGGAAGGTCAGGAAGTACGGCCTCGCCCTGGACAGCCTGGTCGCCGCCGAGGTGGTCACCGCGGACGGCCAGGTCGTGCGGGCCGGCGCGGCGGAGCACCCGGAGCTGTTCTGGGCGCTTCGCGGCGGCGGCGGCAACCTCGGGATCGTGACCGCCTTCGAGTTCACGGCCCACCCGACGACGGACGTCTTCCACGGCGTGATCGCCTTCCCGGCCGCGGAGGCGGCGGCCGTGCTCCAGGGCTGGGCCGAGCACCTGCGCACCGCGCCCGAGGAGCTGACCTCCATCGCCGGGCTGGCCAGCCCGCTGGCCGGCGGGCCCGAGGCGCCGGTCGAGATCCAGGTCGTCTTCGACGGCGACGACCCGCGGCTCGCGGCCGAGGCGATCGACCCGATCCGCTGGCTCGGCACGGTGGTGAGCGACACCGTGGCGCTCAAGCCGTACGCGGAGACGCTGGTGGAGGGCATGAGCCCGCCGCCCGGCTTCGCGCTGGTGACCCGCAGCGCGTTCGCCGGACGGGAGTCGGCGTCAGAGCTGCTGCGCGTCCTGGCCGAGATCGGGACGTCGGCGGGGACGCCGATCATCGCGATCCGCAGCGTCGGCGGCGCGGTCTCGCGGGTGCCGGGCGACGCCACCGCGTACGCCCACCGGCAGGCCGAGCTGATGGTCGCGACCACGATCGGCGGCCCCGCGCCGGTCGTCGAGGCCGCCCGTCCCGGGCTGGAGGCGGTCTGGGCGCGGCTCGCGCCGCACGTCGCGGGCGCCTATGCGAACTTCCTGGCCTCGGCCACGGACGAGGACGTCGCGGCGGTCTACCCGGCGGGCACGTACGAGCGGCTGGCGGCGGTGAAGCGCCGCTACGACCCCGCCAACCTCTTCACCGGCAACCACAACGTCAAGCCCGCGTGACCCTCGCGCACGACCGACCGTTTCCATATACGATACCGTTATCCATAGTGATAACGGTGGCGGGAGCGGGCGCATGCGCGACAGACCGGGGCGGAAGGTGCCGGTGAACGGCCGGCACGTCTACGTCGAGGAGTCCGGCGACGGGCCGGACCAGGTGGTGTTCGAGGCGGGCGCGGGCTGCGGGCGCACCTGCTGGGACCCGGTGCTGCCCCTGCTGGCCGGCCGGGCGCGGCTGGTCGCCTACGACCGCGCCGGGTTCGGCCGCAGCGGCCGGACCACCGGGACGCCCGGCATCGACGACCTGGCCGCCGACCTCGTCGCGATGACCGAGGCCGTGGTCCCCGGCCGGTTCGTGCTCGTCGCGCACAGCATGGGCGGCCTGGTCGCGCGGCGCGCCGCCGAGAGCCTGGCCCCCCGGCTGCGGGGGCTGCTGCTGGTGGACCCCCTGGCCGAGACCGCACCGGTCTACGACACCTGGGACCGCACGACCGGCAGGATCGACCGCACGATGGCCCTCACCCAGGCGCTGGCGGCGCTCCGCCCGCTGGCGCGGCTGCTCAGCGGCGGCATGCGGCGCCTCTACCCCCGCGACACCTACGAGACGATGCTCGCCGAGGACTTCACGCCCGCCGGCATCGCCCAGACCCGCAAGGAGATGCGGGCCGTCGCCGCCGCGATCACCGACTTCCGGCGGCGGCCGCCCCAGGACCCGAAATGCCCGGTCGTCGTGCTGGCGGCGGCCGGGCCCGCGGTGGCCCGCCGGCGGCAGGAGACCGGGCTCGCCGAGCACCAGCGCCGCCTCGCGGCCGGCCTGCCCGACGGGCGGTTCGAGGAGGCGGACACCGGCCACTTCATCCAGGCCGAGCAGCCCCGGCTGGTCGCCGACCGGATCCTCGGCCTCCTCGGCCACCCCTGAGCTAGGAAGCGGTCCGCGCCCGCGCCCCGGCGGCCCAGTGAGGAGCGTTCCACCGGTCGGCGACGGCGGCGGCCCGGGCGAAATGGCCGGCGGCCGCCTCGGGGCGGCCCAGGAAGACGGCCAGCTCGCCGAGAGTGTGAGCGACCGGGCGCAACGCCACCGACAGGCTCTCGGCGCCCGCCGGAGGGCCGTCGCGGTGCGGCAGCAGCGCCGCGTAGACCTCCTCGGCGGCCTCGCGGTCGTCCAGGGCGACGACGGCCATCGCGCGCACCGTCGTCAGGAAGGTGAAGAAGAAGTCGGAACGGATCGGGCCGGCTGACGCGCGGACCTCCCGGGCCTCGGCGTCCAGGCCGTTGGCGTGGAGGGCGAGCGCGAACAGGTCGGCGGTCAGGGGGCCGAGCACGGCGTGGAGGGCGCGCACGTCGTCCAGGTGCGCGCCGAGCGTGCCCTCGTTCAGCCAGATCGTGGCCAGGGCGAGCTGCAGGAAGCCCGTCGCGTGCACCGACCCGATGCGCCGCATGCCCTCGCCCGCCCTGGCGTAGAGAAGCTCGGCGTCGGCGTACCGGCCCTCGACGACCGCCAGGCCCGCCAGCGTGATCTCGCAGACCGCGATCGCCTCGCGCATCCGGTAGGCGCGGGCGAGCTCCAGGGCCTCGGTGACCATCTCCCGCATGGTCACCGGGTCGTTGGCGGCGGCGGCGACGGCGGCATGGTCGAGCAGCCCGGTCACCCGGTACACCGGCAGGTCGTGCTCGATGCCGATCCGCACCAGCTCCCGGCACAGCTCGGCGTCGCCGTGCACCTCCGCCAGGATGCCGAGCGCCGCGGCCCGCAGCCGGGGCTCGGTGGCGAGGTCCAGCGCCTCCTGCGCCGCCTCGACGACGGTCGGGTCGTCCTCGCCGACCAGTTCGTACGCGTACGCCGTCAGCAGCCGGGACCGCACCGGAGCGGGCAGCTCGCGCTTCAGCAGCCGGCTCAGGCGCTCGACGACGGGCCGGTCCACCGTGCCGTACGTACGGGCCTGCCAGGGGGTCGGCTCCGTCCACGCGGTGAAGGCGGCGATCATCAGGTCGTCGCGGCCCAGGGACTCGGCGTACTCCACGGCTTCGCGGCGGGTCTCCCGGGCGGCCGCGACGGCCCCCGAGCGGATCTGCGCGCGCAGCAGCCGGCCGAGCAGGTCGACGCGCTCGTCCGGCCCGGTCGCGTTGGTCACGGCGTCGGCGAGGAGGCAGGCCGCCACGTCGTGGGCGTAGCGGGCCTCGGCCAGGTCGGCGGCCTGGACGCAGTAGCCCACGGCCTTCGGCGAGCCGGCGCGCGTGTAGTGGTAGGCCAGCGCCGCGACGTCGCCGGAGCCTTCGAGCGCGGCGGCGATCCTGGCGTGCATCCGGGTCGCGCGCACCCTGCTGACGTCGGCGAGCAGCGTGTCCCTGACGAGGGCGTGGACGAAACGCACGCGGCCCGGGCCGGGCTCGTCGAGCAGCCCGGCGACGACGCCCGCGTCCAGGGCGTCCAGCACCCGGTCCTCGTCGGTGCCGGCGGCCCTGACCAGGACGTCCACCGAGCTCTCCCGGCCCGCGACCGCGGCCAGCCGCAGCACGGGCACGCCGCCCTCGGGCAGCCGGGCGAGCCTGCGGCGCAGCACGTCCCGTACGCCTTCGGGAACCTCCGACAGGGCGACCAGCGCGCCTTCGCCGTTCAGCAGCCGGGCGCTCTCGCGCACGTAGAACGGGTTGCCGCCGGTGCGCTCGGCGATCCCCGCGATGGTCTCCTCGTCGGTCTCGCACTCGGCCCGGACGAGCTGCGCGACGGCCTCGGCGTCCAGCCCCGGCAGCGCCAGGCGGAGCGGCGTGGCGCGGGCGAGCGCGGCCAGCGTCTCGGTGAGGTGCCCGCTCTCGTCCGCGCGGTAGGCGGCGACGACCAGGATCGGGGCCCGCACGCCGACGACGCCGCCGAGCAGCTCCAGCGTGGTGGCGTCGGCCCAGTGCAGGTCGTCCAGCACGACGGCGACCGGGCGGTCCGCGGCGACCGCCGCGAGCCACTGCCACACGGCCCGGCGCAGCCGGAACCGTCCGGCGGTGGCGTCGGCGTCCACCGGCCCGGCGTCGGTGAGCAGCGGCGCGAGGTCGCCCGCGAACGCGCCCGGCGGCGTGGACGCGGCGACGGCGCCCAGCGCCTCGGTCCAGGCCCACGCGGGCGGCGCGCTGTCGATCTCGGGGCAGCGGCCGGCGGCGACCAGCCACCCGTCACGTCCGAGCCGCCGGCCGAGGTGGTCCAGCAGCGTCGACTTGCCGAGCCCGGCCTCGCCGGTGACGAGGGCGACGCGGGCCCCGTCGGCGGCGGCCTCGCCGGCGGCCGTGACCAGCGCGGACAGTTGCGGCTCGCGGCCGACGAACGGCGCCTCGGCGAGCGGGGCCGTCCCCGGGAGAGACCGCGGGAGAGGCGCCGCCTGCGGCGGGGCGGCCGGCGGGAGCGAGGACGCGGACGGGGACGCGGACGGGGACGCGGACGGAGGCGGGGACGCGGGCGGGGGCACGGACAGGGGCACGGGCGGGGGCGGGGGCGCGGTCGCGCGCAGGAAGTCCGTGCGCTGGGTGAGGATCGCCTCCTCCAGCGCCGTCAGGTCCGGGCCGGGGTCGAGCCCGAGCTCGTCGGCGAGGATGCCGCGGGCGCGGCGCAGCGTCGCCAGCGCGTCGCCCTGGCGGCCGCTGCGCCACAGCGCCAGGGCGTGCAGCCGCCAGCCCTCCTCGCGCAGGGGCTCGTCGCGGGTGAGCCGCTCGGCCTCGGGCACCACCGCGGCCGGGTCGCCGAGGCGCAGACCGGCCGCGACGTGCAGCTCGGCGGCGACCAGGCGCAGCTCGTTCAGCCGGGCCGTCTCGGCGGCGGCCCACGGCTCGTCGGCGACCTCGGCGAACGCCGGGCCCTGCCACAGCCCCAGCGCCTCGGCGAGCCGGGCCTGCGCGGCACGCGGGTCGGTGTCCGCGCGCGCCTGGCTCAGCAGGCCCTCGAAGCGCCAGGCGTCCACCGCCTCAGACGGGAGCCGCAGCGCGTAGCCCGGCGCCGCGCTGACCAGCAGCCGGGCCGGCGTGCGCGGCGGGCGTCCCGGCTCCAGCAGCCGGCGCAGGTTCGACACGTACGCCTGCAGGGACAGCAGCGCCCGCCCGGGCGGCTCACCGTGCCACAGGTCCTCGATCATCCGGTCGACCGGCACGACCTGCCCGCGCGCCGCCACCAGCAGCGCCAGCACGCCCCGCTGCCGCGGCCCGCCGAGATGGACGGCCGCACCGTCCACCTCCGCCGCGAACGCGCCCAGCACCCGGATGAAGACCATGATTCGCACATCGTATGCCGGACGTTCCAAATCGGCTCCAAGCGCCCTCCAAACGCCCGGGAGCAGCCTGAACACGTCACGTACCGACCGGTGATCCGCGATCGAAGGAGAAGGACATGTCATTGAAGAAGGTCAACACCATCCTGGCGGTCGCCATCGTCCTGTTCACGCTGTACCTCGGGTTGTCCTTCGTGCTGCCGCTCGGGACGACCTTCCCCGGCCTGCCGGACTGGCCCGGCGACGGCAGCGGCTTCCCGGTCATCAAGGGCAGCCGTGAGATCGCGATGGGCCTGGCCATGGGCGTCCTGCTGGTGACGGGGCACCGCCGCGCGCTGGGGTGGGTCCTGCTGATGATGGCGGTCGCGCCGTTCGGCGACATGGTGAACGTCCTGGCCCATCACGGCTCCGCGGCCGCCGCGTTCGCCGTCCACGGCCTGACCGCGGCGCTGATCGCGGTCACGGGGGCGCTGGTCCTCCGCGAGACTGCCTGACACCACTGATTTCTCACGACAAAGGAGACGACGATGACGATGAACGACTTGCGCGGTGTGCTCAGGGGGCGCGTGCTCCTGCCCGGTGACGACGGCTTCGCGCAGGCGGCCACCCCGTGGAACCTGACCGTCGGGCAGCCCGTGGCGGCCGTGGCGGAGGCCGCGGACGCCGACGACGTGGCGGCGCTCGTGCGCCACGCGCGGCGGGCCGGTCTGACGGTGACCGCGCAGCCGAGCGGGCACGGCGCCTCGGGTGCTGTGGAGGGCCTGATCCTGCTGCGTACCGGCCTGCTGAACGAGGTGGAGGTGCGCCCGGAGGAGCGCGTGGCCCGGGTGGGCGCGGGCGCGAAGTGGGGGCAGGTGCTGGCGGCGGCCGGGCCGCTGGGCCTGACCGGCCTGTCCGGCAGCGCGCCGGGGGTCAGCGTGACCGGCTACACCCTGGGCGGCGGCGTCGGCTGGTTCAGCCGCAGGCACGGCTTCGCCTCCGACAGCGTGCGGGCCTTCGACATCGTGGACGCCGACGGCGAGCCGCGCCGGGTGAGCGCCGGCTCCGATCCCGACCTGTTCTGGGCGCTGCGCGGCGGCGGCGGGGACTTCGCGATCGTGACCGCGCTCGAACTGGAGCTGTACCCCGCGCCGGTCCTGTACGGCGGCCGCGTGATCTGGCCGGAGCACCGGACCAGGGAGGTGCACGAGGCGTTCCTGGAGATCACCGCCGGCGCGCCGCGCGAGCTCAGCGTCTGGATCAACCGGCTCCAGCTCCCCGGCACGCCGCCGATGGTGACGCTGGACCTGGTCCACCTCGGCGAGGCGGCGGAGGGCAAGGACCTGCTGGCGCGCCTCGACAAGATCGAGGGCGCGATCTCCGACAGCCGCGGCGTCGTCCCGGTCGCCGACCTCGGGACCGTCACCGCCGAGCCCACCGACCCGGTCCCGTCCATCGCCCGCGCCGAGCTGCTCACCGGCCTGGACGCGGACGCGGTGGAGCTCCTGCTGGACAGGCCGGTCGAGCCGCTGATCAACGTGCAGATCAGGCACCTGGGCGGGGCGCTCGCCGAGCCGGGCGAGGGGGCCGGCGCGAGCGGCGCGCTGACCGAGCCGTACCTGCTCACCCTGCTGGGCGTCGGCCTGCCGCACACGGCCGGCGTGACGCACGCCCGGCAGGCCGAGGTCGTGGCCGACCTGGGGGCCTACGTCAGCGGCCGCAAGCCGTACACGATGTTGTCCCCCGGCGAGACGGCGGAGCGGTCCTTCTCCGGCGGCACGCTGGCGCGGCTGCGGGAGATCAAGCGGGCCCGCGACCCGCACAACGTGTTCCGCGCCAACTACCCGGTGCTCGGCTGACCTGTCCTGAGGCCGGTGATGAGCAGGCCGACCAGGCGGCGGGCGTCGTAGTGCGGGTTGTCGCCCTCGGCCCCGATGCAGAGGTTGCCGACGCCCCGCATGAGCTCGAGGGCCTCGACGTCGTCGCGGATCTCGCCGGCGGCGACCGCGGCGTCGAGCAGCCGGGCGCACACGGGCACCAGCCGGTCGAGGAACCAGGCGTGCAGCGCCTGGAAGCCGGCGTCGTCGGAGTTCAGCACGGCGGCGAGGCCGTGCTTGGTGACGAGGAAGTCGATGAACATCTCGATCCAGCGTCCCAGCGCCGCGTGCGGGGTCGGCCCGGCCGCCAGCAGCTCCGGCCCGGCCGCGGCGAGGGCTTCGATCTGGTGGCGGTAGACGGCGATGATGAGGTCCGCCCGGGTCGGGAAGTGGCGGTAGATCGTGGCCGTCCCGACGCCCGCCCGCGCGGCGATGTCGCGGATCGGCGCCTCGACGCCGGCGGCCACGAAGACGGCCGCGGCGGCGTCGAGCAGGCTCTTCTCGTTGCGCCGGGCGTCGGCCCGCTTGCGCGGGGCGGCCCCGCCCGCGCCCCCTCCGCTGTCGTGCACGGTCTCGTCCTCCGGTGCCGGGTTTGCTAACCGGGACAGTGTCCCGTATCGTTCAAGTGGGACGTGGTCCCGTTTCAACTCCCTCTCATCATGCCAGAGAACCGGCGACCCGAAGGACAGACCTCTCATGACCACACTCGACCCGGCCATCGTCTCGGTGAAGCCGGTGGTGCTGCCGGCCCCGGGACGGGGCGAGGACCTGCGGGTCCGCGTCTCGGCCCCCGCGACCGGGCAGGCGCTGCCGGTCGTCGTCTTCTCGCACGGCTTCGGCTGGTCCATGGACGGCTACGCCCCGCTGGCCGATTACTGGGCCGCGCACGGCTTCGCCGTCGTCCAGCCCACCCACCTCGACTCCCGGACGCTGGGCCTCGCCCCCGACGACCCCCGCACCCCGTCGATCTGGCGCACCAGGGTCGAGGACCTCAAGCGCGCCCTCGACGGGCTCGGCCGTCTCGAAGCCGCCGTCCCCGGCCTCGGCGGGCGGCTGGACCAGGGCAAAATCGCTGTCGCCGGGCACTCCTGGGGCGGCCAGACGGCGAGCATGCTGCTGGGGGCACGGGTCCTCGGGCCCGGCGGCGAGCCGGGCGAGGACCTGTCGGACCCGCGCGTCGGCGCCGGCGTGCTGCTCGCCACGCCGGGTCTGGGCGGGGCCGACCTGACGCCGTTCGCGGCCGAGCACTTCCCGTTCATGAACCCCGACTTCACGGGGATGACCACCCCGGCGCTCGTCGTCGCGGGCGACCACGACCGGTCGCCGCTGTCCGTGCGCGGCCCGGACTGGTTCACCGACCCGTACACGCTGAGCCCCGGCCCCAAGAGCCTGCTCACCCTGTTCGGGGCGGAGCACTCGCTCGGCGGCATCGTCGGGCACGACGTCGCGGAGACGACGGACGCCGACCCCGCGCGGGTCGCCCTGGTGCAGCGGCTGACCTGGGCCTACCTGCGTAGCGCCCTGCACCCCGGCGACCCGGCCTGGGCGGCGGCGCGCGCGGAGCTGGCCCGCGACCCCGGCCCGCGAGGGCGGGTGGAGGGGGCCTGAGCCGGGGGCCGTCAGCCCGCCAGGCGCGGCACGTCCTGCCGGGACTGCTCGACCAGCATCCGCGCCACGTCGCCCACCAGCCCCCGCCGCCGGTACGCGGCCCGCTGCCGGGCCGCGCCCGAGCCGTGCCGGTGCAGCACGTCCAGCCCCTCGTCCATCAGCGGCAGGTCGTCGAGGGCCCGCAGGGCCGGGCCGGCGTGGTCGATCAGCCGGTCCACCAGCCGCCACGCGGACATGCGGCGGCCGGTGAGCAGGTCCACGTTCTCGCCCTCCAGCCCGTCGCGGGCGGCCCGCCAGGAGGCGGCGCCGAGCAACGTCTGGTCGACGGCCGGCGCGGGCCGGCCCGCGCGCACGTCGTCCAGGGCCGTGGCGCCCAGTGCCCGCACCAGCCCGGCCAGCAGCACCACCTCGGCCACCGTCTGGCCCGTGTCGGCCACCCTGACCTCGATCGTCGGCTGGTGGTGGGAGAGCCTGACCTGCCAGTAGACCATCCCGCGATCCAGGATGGCGCCGAAGGCGCGCAGCCCCTCCACCAGCTCGTCGTAGTGCTCGCCCGACCGGAAGAACGGCGGCGGGCCGGCGCTGGGCCAGCGGCTCCACGCCACGGTCCGCCAGCTCGCGTGCCCGGTGTCCGCGCCGTCGCTGATCGGCGAGTTCGCGGTCAGCGCCTGCAGCACCGGCAGCCAGGGCCGCAGGTGGTTGATCACCTGGACGGCCTCCTCGCGGTCGGCGATGCCGAGGTGCACGTGGCAGGCCGCGACGCCCTGGCCGCGCAGCACGTCGCCGTACTCCTGCCGCAGCCGCTGGTAGCGCGGCGACGGGGTGATCGGCGGCCGGCCCTCGTCGCCCGTCAGCGCCGCGCCGGTCGCGGCCACGCCCACGCCCGCGCCCTCGGCCGCGGTGACCACGGCCGCGCGGAGCCGTACCAGCTCCTCCCGCAGGCCCGGCAGGTCGGTGTGCACGCCGCTGTTGGTCTCGATCTGGAACTTCGTCAGCTCCGTCACCACCTGGCCGTGCCGGGGGCCGCCGACCCGTTCGCGCACCTTGTCGGCCACCGGGGCGACCGCGCCGGTCTCCGGGTCCACGAGAATGAACCCCTCCTCGACGCCCATGGTCAGATCGCTTTCAGACATGGGGCTCCTCTTCCCCGGCAGCCGCGCAGCTAGCGGCCGGGCGGGCGGAGAAGGTCAGGAGAGGGATGGAAAGGGGATAGAACACCTCTTTCCACTCTTAACGTATAGCGCACAGGGGGGCTTGCCACAAGACCCCGGTCGTGCCGCAGAATCGTCGCCCGAAAGCCAATACCTGCGGAAACGGGGAATCCGGAGTGCGTGTGACCACCCAGAGCGCGTTCGATCTGCCCGAGCGTCTTTCTGCCAAGGCCGACCCGGCGCTGATCGCCCGCGACGAGCGGCACTTCGCGGCCATCGCGGAGACCCTGGAACAGACGATCGCCGAGCTGTCGGCCCGGCTCGCCGCCGAGCGCCGCGCGCCCGGCGGCGCCGGCCGGCAGGCCATGGACCGGGACCTGGAGATCCACCGGCTCAGCGCCCGCCTCCGCGCGCTGCGCCGCTTCGGCCTCGACCTGTGCCTCGGGCACATGGCCGGCGCCGACGACGACGAACCGGTCTACATCGGCCGCCTCGGCCTCACCGACAGCGCCGGCCGCCGGCTGCTGCTCGACTGGCGCTCCCCCGCCGCCGAGCCGTTCTTCGGCGCCACCCACGCCAACCCCATGGGGCTGGCCAGCCGCCGCCGCTACCGCTGGACCAAGGGCCGGATCAGCGACTACTGGGACGAGGTGTTCACCGCCGACGGCCTGTCCGGGCACGCCGCGCTCGACGACCAGTCCGCCTTCATCGCCAGTCTCGGCAGCAGCCGCTCGCCCCGCATGCGCGACGTGCTCGGCACCATCCAGGCCGACCAGGACGCCGTGATCCGCGCCGGCTCGCGCGGCGCGCTCGTGGTGGACGGCGGCCCCGGCACCGGCAAGACCGTCGTCGCCCTGCACCGCTCGGCCTACCTGCTCTACTCCGACCCGCGGCTCGGCCACCACCGCGGCGGCGTGCTGTTCGTCGGCCCGCACCAGCACTACCTGGCCTACGTCGCCGACGTCCTGCCCAGCCTCGGCGAGGAGGGCGTGCAGACCTGCACGCTGCGCGACCTGGTCCGCGAGGGGGCGGGCGCGGCGGTCGAGGCCGACCCGCGGGTGGCGCGGCTGAAGGCCTCCGCCGACCTGGTCAAGGGCATCGAGACGGCCGTCAGGTTCTACGAGAACCCGCCCACCAAGGGCATGACCGTCACCACGCACTGGTCCGACGTCCGGCTGAGCGCCGAGGACTGGGCCGAGGCGTTCGACGCGCCGGAGCCCGGCACCCCGCACAACGACGCCCGCGACCGCATCTGGGAGGAACTGGTCACCATCCTGGCCGACAAGCTCGACGCCGAGGACGTCTCGCCCGCCCTGCTGCGCAGGTCGCTGCTGCAGGACCGGGAGCTGATGACCACCTTCAACCGGGCGTGGCCGGTCCTGGAGGCCGCCGACCTCGTCGGCGACCTCTGGACGGTGCCCGCCTACCTGCGGCTGTGTGCCCCCTGGCTGAGCCGCGAGGAGATCCGGCTGCTGCAGCGCGCGGACCCCCAGGCGTGGACGGTGTCCGACCTGCCGCTGCTGGACGCGGCCCGGCAGCGGCTCGGCGACCCGGAGACCTCGCGCCGCAAACGCCGCCAGGACGCCGCCCTCGCCGCCCAGCGCGAGCAGATGACGCAGGTCGTGGAGAACCTGCTGGAGGCCGACGACGACGGCGAGGGCCTGGTGACGATGCTGCACGGGCAGGACATGCGCAACTCGCTGGTGGACGAGAGCGAGCTGCCCACGGCCGACCCCGACCTGCTGGCCGGCCCGTTCGCGCACGTCGTCGTGGACGAGGCGCAGGAGCTGACCGACGCCGAGTGGCAGATGCTGCTGCTGCGCTGCCCGTCGCGCAGCTTCACCATCGTCGGCGACCGCGCCCAGGCCCGGCACGGCTTCACCGAGTCCTGGACGGAACGCCTCGGACGGGTCGGGCTCGACCGCGTCACCCTCGCCTCGCTCGGCATCAACTACCGCACGCCGGAGGAGATCATGACCGAGGCGGAGCCGGTCATCCGGGCCGCGCTCCCCGACGCCAACGTGCCCACCTCCATCCGCCGCAGCGGCGTCCCGGTGACGTACGGGCCGGTCACGGAGCTGGACACGGTCCTGGACGACTGGCTCGCCGCGCACGCCGAGGGCACCGCCTGCGTGATCGGGGCCCCCGCCTTCCGCGGCTCGAGCCGGGTGCGGTCGCTGACCCCTGAGCTGTCGAAGGGGCTGGAGTTCGACCTGGTCGTCCTCGTCGATCCGGAGACGTTCGGCGAGGGCGTCGAAGGGGCCGTGGACCGGTATGTCGCGATGACCCGGGCGACCCGGCAGCTCGTCGTCCTCACGAGCCGGTGACGGGCCGGGTCACGCCCCTTCGAGCAGGCCCTCGATGAGGTCGGCGGCGCGCGTGGTGCCGCCCTCGGCCCGCGCCTCGGCCCGCAGCCGGGCCAGGCGGCGGGCCACCTCCGGATCGGCGACCAGGCCGGTGAGCGCGGCGCGCAGCACCTCGGCGGTGGCGTCCGCGGTGTCGACGCGGCGGGCGACGCCCAGCTCCACCAGCCGGTCGGCGTTGAGGAACTGCTCGGCGGCCTGCGGCACGGCGATCATCGGGACGCCCGCCGCCAGCCCCTCGCCGCAGCCGCCCATCCCGGCGTGCGTGACGAAGGCGTCGGCCTGCTCCAGGATCGCCCGCTGCGGCACCCACGGGTGCACCTCGACGTTGGCGGGGATCTCGCCCAGCTCGCCCGGGTCGGTGTGCCGGCCGATCTGCAGGACGACGTGCCAGCCCGGCAGGCCGCCGAAGGCCGCCAGGCACTCCCGGTAGAAGGCGGGCTGCCGGGTGTAGGCCGAGCCGAGCGAGATCAGCAGGACGCGGTCCGCGCCGGGGGGCCGCGTCCAGCCCTCCTGCTCCCTGAGCGGGCCGTAGCAGGGGCCGACGAACGTCACCGCGCCGGCGTCCACCCGGTCGGCGTGCGGCTGCATCGCCCTGGGGATCAGCGCGAGGGCCTGCTCAGGCCGGCCGGAGAAGGCGTCCACGTCGGTGGTGACCGCTCCGGAGCCGGCCAGCCAGCTCGCGAACCTCGCCCGGTAGGCGCCGGCGCCCGGCAGCGCCCACAGCCCGGCGGCCACCTCCTCGTCGTAGCCCTCCCACGCCACGAACGTGGGCGAGAGCTGCAGCAGCGGCCGGCCCTGCGCCTCGGCGAGGGCGCGGGCGGCGTAGGCGCCGATGTCGTACAGGTAGAGGTCGGCGGGGTCGGCGTCGTAGACGGCGCGGAGCTGCGGGAGCGCCTGGACGGCGTCGTCCAGGAAGAGGGACATGGCGGCGATGGGGTCGGCGGGCCAGTCGTTGTCGGCGACCGGCAGCGTGGAGGCGACCGGCACCAGCTCGGCGCCGGTCGCCGTGATCAGGTCGGCGACCGCCGGGTCGTTGGCGTAGGTCACCCGATGGCCGCGCGCCACCAGCTCGCGGACGACCTCGATGCCGGGCAGGACGTGGCTGACGGCCGGGATGCCGACCATCGCGAGGTGCGCCATGGTCTCACTCGCCCCCGCCCGCGACGGCCGCGGCGGCGGCCTCCAGGTCGGCGACGCTGCCCGACATGATGGTCCTGACGTGCGCGGTGATGTGCTCGACCGGCCAGTCCCACCAGGCGAGCGCCAGCAGGCGGGCGACGTCCTCGGGGCTGAAGCGGGTGCGGATGAGGCGGGCCGGGTTGCCGCCGGCGATGCCGTAGTCGGGCACGTCGGAGGTGACGACGCTGCCGGTGGCGATGATCGCGCCGTGGCCGATCCGCACGCCGGGCATCACCGTCACCCCGTGGCCGAACCAGACGTCGTTGCCGACGACGGTGTCGCCCCGGTTGGGCAGGCCGGTGAGCAGGTCGAAGTGGTCGGACCAGGAGCCGCCCATGGTGGGGAAGGGGAAGGTGGAGGGGCCGTCCATGCGGTGGTTGGCGCCGTTCATGATGAAGCGCACGCCGGTGCCGAGCGCGCAGAACCTGCCGATGACCAGCTTCTCCGGCCCGTAGTGGTAGAGCACGTTGCGGGTCTCGAACGCCGTCGGGTCGTCGGGGTCGTCGTAGTAGGAGAACTCCCCCACCTCGATCAGCGGGGAGGCGACCAGCGGCCGGAGCAGCACCACGCGCGGCTGGCCGGGCATGGGATGCAGGACGGACGGATCGGCCGGGACGAGCGGTTGCACGGCGACACCCTTCATTAATGCGACAGGTGCTACATTAAGGCATGCCCGTCCACGATGAGCAAACCGGCGACCCCGCCACGACGTCCCCGGACCCGCCGCCCCGGCGTCGCCCCGGAGGCCGCACCGGCCGCGTCCGCGCGCAGGTCCTCGACGCGGTCCGCGCCGAGCTCGCCGAACGCGGCTACGACGAGCTGACCGTGGACGGCGTCGCGGCCCGCGCCGGCGTGCACCGCGCCACGGTGTACCGGCGCTGGCGGGACGTCGGCGGCCTGCTCACCGACGTGTTCGAGGCGGCCGGCGACGACGACTGGCAGCCGCGCGACACCGGCTCCCTGCTGGGCGACCTGATCGCGCTGAACCGGGAGAACCAGGAGGCGCTGACCGCCCGGCCGCCGATCGCGGCGGCCCTGCTGGCGGCCTCGTTCCGGTCGGAGGAGGCGGCGCGCGGCGTGGCCCGGCTGTGGGAGGACCGGTACGCCCGGTGCGAGGTGATCGTCGAACGGGCGGTGCGGCGGGGCGAGCTGCCGCCCGGCACCGACGCGCGGACCCTGCTCGTCGCGGCCACCGCGCCCCTCTACCACGAGCTGATGTTGCTGCGCTCGCCGGTCGATCCGGGGCTGCCGGAGCGGGCGGCGCGCACCGCCGTCCTCGCCGCCGCCGCGGGCGCCTTCACCCCGCCCCCGCCGGCCGAGGGCCAGCCTCCGCCGCCTGGCACAGCGCCGCCGCCCGACGGCCGGCCCCCGCCGACGGGGCACGACTGAGCGCCCGGGTCACTGCTTGACGGACAGGTTGGCCAGGCCGCGCCGCTCGCCGTCGCGGCCGCCGTCCAGCTCGACCGTGATGTGCGGCGCCAGCGCCCGCAGGAAGTCCGGCGCGTCGAAGACGCGGCCCGCCGAGACGACCCCGGTGGCCTTCGTCCGGCCGGTGAGGACGCGGTCCACGGCCTCCACCGCGAGCGGCGCGGTGACGGCGTAGATGTCCTGGCCGCGGGCGACCGCGCCGCGCACCGCCGAGCCGGAGCGGACCAGGACGTCCACGACGAACGACTGCGCGGACCGCCCGTCCTCGTCCACCGCGACGGGGGCGGGGGTGTCCGGGCCGGCGACGTCCCTGGCCGCCTCGACCGTCATGTACGTGCGCACCTCGGGCACCGCCACGTGGCTCGGCACCGCCACGATGTCGGCCATCGAGAACTCCGCGACGACCTCGCGGGCGCCCAGCGGCTCGGGGAACACCCACGTGCCGGTCGAGGCGGCGTCGTCGCGGTACTCCAGCTTGCCGCCGCTGAACCGCACCCGCCGCCCGCCGCGCCGCTCGCGCGAGACCACGCCGGACACCCGGGTCCCGGCCGTGGGGTGCCAGCTGTCCAGGCCGTAGGCCACGTGCACCTCGTCGGCCGCCGTCCAGTCGCCCATCGCCGCCGTGACCAGCAGGTCGCCGAGCCCGCCGTAGAACGCCATCGCGGGCACGACGACGGCCCCCGCCTCGCGGGCGCGCTCCGCGAACAGCTCGAAGGTGTCGGCGTTGGCCTCGATCTCGGCCGCGACGTCCACGTACGGGATGCCGGCCCGCAACGCCGCCTCGATCACGGGGCCCGCCGTGTCGGCGAACGGCCCGGCCGCGTTGATCACCGCCGCCGCCCCGTCCAGCGCGCGGTCCAGCGAGGCGGGGTCGGCGACGGACGCCGGCCGGGCGTCGAGCCCGGGGTACTCCGCCGCCAGCGCCTCCAGCTTGGCGGCGTCCCGCCCGGCGAGCACCGGCGTGAAGCCGCGCCGCACCAGCTCCGCCACCAGGAAACGGCCCGTGTGACCGTACGCGCCGTAAACCGTCACCACAGCACCCGTGCTCATCATGTTCTCCCTCATCCGAAGTTCGACACCGACATCATGGCGAGCGTCACCAGGCCCGCACGAGCGTCCGGAACGACACGATGCGTACAATTCCGGACGTGAGCACAGTCGCGGTGGCCGTCTCCGACGGCATCCTGCATTTCGAACTCTCCCTCGCCTACGAGCTGCTCGGCACCCCGCCGCCCGCGTCGGCGCCGGTCGCCGACTGGTACGAGGTCTCCATCTGCGGGACGGGCCCGGTGCGGGCCGACGGCCGTTTCCTGCTCGACCCCGACGGCGGGCTCGACCTGCTCGCCCGGGCCGACACGGTGATCGTCCCCGGCTGGGCCGACGTGGACGTGGACCCGCCGGCCGACCTCGTCGCGGCCGTCCGCGCCGCCTACGACGCCGGCGCGCGGGTGGCGTCGCTGTGCACCGGAGCGTTCGTCCTGGCCGCCGCCGGGCTGCTGGAGGGGCGGCGCGCCACCACGCACTGGGCGCACGCCGACGCGCTCGCTGGCCGCTTCCCCGGGATCGAGGTCGACGCGGACGTGCTCTACGTGGACGAGGGCCGCGTCCTCACCTCCGCCGGCAAGGCCGCCGCCCTGGACCTGTGCCTGCACCTGATCCGCCGCGACCACGGCAGCGCGGTCGCCAACGCGGTCGCGCGCCGGCTGGTCGTGGCGCCGCACCGGCCCGGCGGGCAGGCCCAGTTCATCGCCACCCCCGTCCCCGAGCCGGACGACCACCCGCTCAGCGACCTGCTCGCCTGGGCGGGCCGGCACCTGGACCGCCCGATGACGGTCGAGGACCTGGCCCGCCGGGCCAACATGAGCTCGCGCCACCTCGGCCGCCACTTCAGGACCATGGCCGGCACCACCCCGCTGCAGTGGCTGCTCAACCAGCGCATCCGCCGCGCGCAGGAGCTGCTGGAGACCACGGACGAGAGCGTGGAGGCCATCGCGGGCGCCACCGGCATGGGCACCGCGACCACGCTGCGCCGGCACTTCAACCGCGCCGTCGGGGTGCCGCCGGACGCCTACCGCCGCACCTTCCGCACCCGCCGCCCCCATGAGCCGGCCGGGGACGGACACGCAAGTCGCCGGAAAATCCCCTGAGCATGGGCGTTGCCCCCCGGGCCGGATGGGCAGGGGCCGATGTCATGGGCGAAAGTGACGAAGAAAGGAACGCGGCGGAACAATTCACTATGGCGGTGGCGAGGCGCGGGCGCGTCATCGTGGTCTTCGCCGCCGGAGAGCTCGACTACCAGGTCGCCGACGTGCTGCACCGCCGGGTCAGCGACGCGTGGGCGAGGACGCCGACGAACGGGCTGGTCCTGGACCTGAGCGGCCTGTCCTTCTGCGACTCCCGCTGCGTGGGCGTGCTGGTCGGCCTGTTGCAGCAGAGCCGCCGGCAGGGGTGCGGCCTGGTGCTGTGCGGCCTGCCGGCCCGCCTGGAGCGCAGGCTGACGATCCTCGGGCTGAGGGCGGTCTTCCAGGTGGAGCCGTCGGTCGAACGGGCGGTCGAGGCGGTCAGCGGCTTCTCGCCGCAGGACGCCTGACAGCGTCCCGGACGGGCTCCGGGCGCCGGGTCAAAGGCCGAGCCTGGCGCGGACGCGGGCGACGTCGGCGTGGCGGTGGTGCGGCTCGTACAGGGCGAGCGCCGCCCGCCAGGCCGTCTCGGCCGCGTCCGCGTCGCCGAGGGCGTGGTGGGAGTCGCCGAGCGCCACCAGCGTGTCGGCGGCCTGCCAGGTGTTGCCGTTGCTCTCGCGCAGGGCGAGGCAGCGCGCGTAGTGGCCGACGGCGCTCTCGTGGTCGCCCCGCCGGGAGGCCAGGCGGCCGAGGCTGTCGAGCGTGGCGGACTCGCCGCTGCTGTCGTCGTGCCGGCGGAACAACGTCAGGGCCTGCTCGCAGCACGCCCGCGCCTGCTCGTCGTCGCCGAGCTGCATGTGGATCCAGCCCAGGCCGCTGAGGCTGTTGGCCTCCCAGATCGGCTCGCCCGCCGCGCGGTGGTGGGCGAGCGCGGCCTGCCCGTGGGCGAGGCCCTGGGCAGGCTCGCCGCGTACGGTGAGCAGCCAGGCGAGCATGTGGTGCGTGTGCGCCAGCCCGGCCGGGTCGTCCGCCGCGCGGAACAGCTGGAGCGCCCGCTCCAGGTGCGCGACGCCCTCGTCGAGCCGGCCCGCCACGCCGCACACCGACCCGGCGTGCCAGCGGACGATCGCGCCCACCAGGTCCCCGCCCAGCCGGTCGGCCGCCGCCAGCGCGACGTCCCAGCTCGCCACGCGCTCGGCGAGGTGGGCGCGGCGCATCAGGTACGTGTTCAGCCCGTACGCGAGCTGCCACGTCTCGGTGTCCAGCCCGAGCCCGGCGGCCAGCCGCTGGGCGGCCAGCAGGCCGGGCAGCTCGCTCTCGAACCACGCCATGGCGGCGGGCTCGGAGAAGGCGGGCACGTCCGCCGCCCCGGCCACCTCGATCACGTAGCGGTGCGGGTAGAGCGCCCGGTCGGCGGCGTACGCGGTGGCCGCGCAGTGCCTGACCAGCCGGGTCAGCGCCGCGTCGCGCGCGTCGGCGGGCAGGTCGGCGGCGGCGCGCTCGGCGGCGTACAGGCGGATGAGGTCGTGCATGCGGTAGCGGCCGGGCGACGGCTGCCTGACCAGGTTGGCGGCCTCCAGCGCGGCGAGCAGGACGCGGGCGCGGGCGGCCGGCAGCCCGGCGAGCGCCGCCGCCGCGGGCAGCCCCGCCTCGGCCACCGGGACGACGCCGAGCAGCAGGAACAGCCGGGCGGCCGGGGCGTCCAGCGCCGCGTAGGAGGCCGCGATCACGGTGCGCAGGTCGATCCCGAGGTCGCCGGTCTGGAGCGCGTCGAGCCGGGTGTCCGGGTCGCGCAGCTCGTCGGCGAGCACGGACAGGGGGAAGGCGGGGTGCGCGGCGGCCCGCGCGGCCAGCACGCCGAGCGCCAGCGGCAGGCCGCCGGCGTGTTCGAGCAGCACGGCGACCGAGGCCGGGTCGGCGGCCAGCCGCTCGGGGCCGAGGTGGCGGGAGAGCATGCGGCGGGCCTCGTCGTCGGAGAAGACGGCCACCTCCAGAAGGCGGGCCGCGTGCGTGGTGTGCAGCCCGGCGAGCGCGTTCCTGCTGGTCACCAGCACCGAGCAGCCGGGGCCGCCGGGGATGAGCGGCGTCACCTGGGCGGCGTCCCTGGCGTTGTCCAGGACGACCAGCATCCGGCGGTCGGCCAGCAGCGACCGGTAGAGGGCCGCCTGCGCGTCGGCGTCGCCGGGGACGGCGGCGGGCGGCAGGCCGAGCGCCTGCAGGAAGCGGCGCAGCACGGTGCCGGGCGGCACCGGCTCGCCGGCGCTGTCGAAGCCGTGCAGGTTGACGAAGAGCTGGCCGTCCGGGTAGCGGTCGCGGTGCGCGTGCGCCCAGTGCAGCGCCAGCCACGTCTTGCCGACGCCGCCCGGGCCGCTGATCACCGCCATGCCGACGCTGCCGGGGTCCGCGCTCAGCAGGCGGTCGAGCTCGGACAGCTCGCGGTCCCGGTTGGTGAAGCGCGGCGGCGCGGCGGGCAGCTGGGAGGGGACGGGCACGGCGGGCGGCGGCCGGTCGGGCCGGGGCGCGGCGGGCGGCGGCTCCGGCTGGAGGATGCGCTGGTGCAGCCGCTGGAGCTGGTGCGCGGGCTCCAGGCCCAGCTCGTCCACCATGCGGCGGCGCAGCGCGCGGTAGACGTCGAGGGCCTCCGTGCGCCGGCCGCTCGCGTACAGGGCCCGCATGAGCAGCTCGTGCAGGCGCTCGCGCAGCGGGTTCGCGGCGGCCAGCGCGCCGGCCTCGGTGGCGACGTCGGCGGGCCGGCCCAGGTCGAGCAGCACGGCCAGGCGTTCCTCCAGCGCGTCGAGGCGCAGCCCGGCCAGCCGCACGGCCTGCGCCTCGGCGAAGGAGCCGGTGATCCCGTCCAGCGGCGTGCCGTGCCACCAGGCGAGGGCGTCCTCGTAGTGCGCGAGCGCCTCGTCGGGACGGCCGGCGGCGGCGGACTCGCGGGCCGCGCCGAGCCGCACCTGGAAGCCGTCCAGGTCGAGCCCGCCCTCGGCCAGGCGCAGGACGTACCCGGGGCGCTGGGTCTCGATCACGTCGGCGCCGGCGGCCGCGCAGGCGCGGCGCACCTCGGACACCAGCATCCTGACCCGGGAGGCGGGGGCGCTGGGCAGCGGCGGGTCCCAGACCGACTCGGCCAGCCGCTGGACGGAGACCACCCGGCCGGCGTCCAGCAGCAGCGCCGCGAGCAGCGCGCCCTGCTTGCCGGTGAAGGCGACCCGCTGGGCGCCCTGCTCCAGCAGCACGGGGCCGAGGAGACGGAACAGCATTGGCCTGAGTGTAGGGCCCCGGCCCCTCGAAGATCACGAGAACGGCCGAACCCGTGCCCGGCATGCGCAATTCATTCGGCTTCCATGCGGAGCCGCGCGCATCCTGCTGATCGAGAACCGGGGAGGCAGCAGGGAGGCAGAACGTGCACTTCAGAATGCTCGGTCCCATCCACGCGACCTCGGACGACGGCCGGGAGGTCCTGTTCGGGCCGGCCAAGCAGCGCTGCGTGCTGGCGATGCTGCTCTCGGACGCGGGCGAGGTGGTCCTGGCCGACCAGCTCGTGGACGGCCTCTGGGGCGCCGCGCCGCCGCCGGGCGCGCGCCGCACCCTCTACTCGTACGTGACCCGCCTCCGCGCGCTGCTGCACACCGAGGACGTCGAGCTGGAGCGCCGGGCCGGCGGGTACGTCCTGCGGGTGGAGCGCGCCCGGGTGGACCTGCACCGCTTCCTGCGGCTGGTGGACGAGGCGCAGGCCGCCCCGGAGACGCGGCGGGCGGCGGCGCTGCTGCACGAGGCGCTCGGGCTGTGCCGGCGCGAGCCGCTGGCCGGCCTGCCGGGACCCTGGGCGGCGGGCACCCGGGTGCGGCTGGAGCAGGTACGGGTGGCCGCCGCGCTGCGCTACCACGACATCCAGCTCGGCTCGGGGCACGCCGAGCAGGTGGTGGCCAGGATCTACGAGATGGCGCTGGCCCACCCCCTGGACGAGCGGCTGGCCGCCCAGCTCATGACGGCGCTCTACCGGTGCGGCCGGCAGGCCGAGGCGCTGCGCGTGTACGAGGAGGTCAAGGAACACCTGGGCGACCGGCTCGGCCTCGCGCCGGGCTCCGAGCTGCAGGGCCTGCTCCAGCAGCTCGCGCCGGCGGAGCCCGCCGGGCGCCGCGACGAGCCGCAGGCAGCGCCCCGGACCGGCCCCCGGATCGTGGCGCACGGTGTGCCCCCGGCCGCGCCGCTGGGCGGGCGGCCGGCCAGCTCCCGCCGCGACCGCCGACCTGGTCGGCCGCGAGCGCAGGTGCGCGAGCTGGCGCGGCACCTGCTGGCCGGCGCGGAACGCGGCGTCGGCGTCGCGGTGCTGTCCGGGCCGGGCGGCGTGGGCAAGAGCGCGCTGGCGGTGCTCGCCGCGCACCGGCTGCGGCAGGCGTTCCCCGACGGGCAGCTCTACGTGGACCTGCACGGCCTGGACCCGCGCCCCGCCGACCCCGCCGACGTGCTCGGCCGCTTCCTGCGCGCGCTCGGCGTGGACCCGGCGGCCGTGCCGCCCGGCGTGGAGCAGCGGGCGGAGATGTACCGGGGGCTGCTCGCCGGCCGGCGGGTGGCCGTCGTGCTGGACGGCGCGGCGGGCGAGGCGCAGGTCGAGCCGCTGCTGCCGGGGACGCCGGGCTGCGCGGTCGTCGCGACGAGCCGGCTGCGGCTGGTGGGGCTGCCGGGCGCGCGCCTGTGGGAGCTCGGCCTGCTCTCCCCTGCCGACGCCCTGGACCTGCTGCGAAGGGTTGCCGGGCACCAGCGGGTGGAGTGCGAGCCGGAGCCGTCGGCCGCGCTGGCCGGGCTGTGCGGCGGGCTGCCGCTGGCGCTGCGGATCGCCGCGACCCGGCTGGCGGCGCGCCCGCACTGGCCGGTGGGACACCTGGCGGCGCGGCTGGCCGACCCGCGCTCCCGCCTCGACGCCCTGTCCCACGGCACGGCCGACGTGCGGGCCACGCTGGCGGCCGGGTACCGGCTGCTCGACGGGACCGCGCGGCGGCTGTTCCGGCTGCTGGGCCTGGTCGGGCCGGCCCCGTTCCCGGCGTCGGTGGCGGCGGCGCTGCTGGAGGTGGACGTGCCGGCGGCGCACGACGTCCTGGCCGCGCTCGTGGACGTCTGCCTGCTCGACGTGACCGCCCCGGACGGGCCGGACGGGGCCGGGTTCGGCATGCACGAGCTGACCTGGGTCTACGCCCGCGAGCGGGCCGAGGCCGAGGAGCCCCCGGCCGCCCGCGCCGCCGCGCTCGCCCGCGCCCGGCCCCTCGTGGGCGAGGCTCACCCGGTCCGGTAGCGGCTGTCCTGGTAGAGCAGCGGACGGCCGTCGGACGGGGTGCCGAGCGCGGTCACGACGCCGACGACGATCACGTGGTCGCCCCCGTCGTGCACGGCCCGCGTCTCCGCCTCCAGCACGGCCAGCGCCCCGTCGAACAGCAACGCCCCTGAGCGGCCCCGGTGACGCGGCCACCGGGTGGCCGCCCCCGCCTCCGGCCGGCCGGGCCGGGCGAAGAAGCGGCCCGCGTCCTCCATCGACGCGGGCAGCACCGACACGCCCCACGCCCCGGCCGCCAGCACCGCGTCGTGGAAGCGGCCGCCCCGCCGCACGCAGAACAGCACGAGCGGCGGGTCCAGCGACACCGACGTCAGCGAGTTGGCGGTCATCGCGTGGTCGGTTCCGCCGTGCCGGGTGGTGACGACCGCCACCCCGGTCGCGAACCTGGCCATGGTGCGGCGGAAGGCGTCCCGCGTGGCGGCGGGCGCCGCGGCCAGGCCGGTCACCAGGTCACCAGCAGGTTCTCGGGATGCGGCGTCAGCCGTCCCGGCTGGCGGCGCGGCGGACTGGCGGGGTCGGCCAGCCGCAGCCCCGGGAACCTCGCGGGCAGGGCGGCGAAGAGCACCTGCAGCTCGATGCGGGCCAGCGGCGCCCCCGGGCAGTAGCGCGGGCCGTGACCGAACGTCAGGTGCGGGTTCGGACGGCGGGTGACGTCGAAGCGGGCGGGGTCGCGGAAGACGTCCGGGTCCTGGTTGGCGTCCAGCTTGCGGACGAGGATCAGGTCGCCCTCCCTGATGGCGGCGCCGCCGGCCTCCAGGTCGCAGTGGGCGTAGCGGACGATGCCGAGCTGCTCGGTCGCCGGGTCGGGAGGCATCGGGCTCCGGGCGCGCAGGATCTCCTCGACGGCGAGCGGCACCAGCCCGGGATCGCGCCAGACGGCGGCGCGCGCCTCCTCGTGCCGCAGGAGCAGCAGGACGCCCTTGTCGATGGCGGCCACGGTGGTCTCGTTGCCGGCGAACAACAAGGTGGTGGCGAGCGCGACCACCTCGCTCTCGGTCACCTCGCCCGAGCCGTCGGCCACGCCCAGCAGGTCGGAGATCGCGTCCTGGCCGGGCCTCGCCCGTTTGCGCCGCACCAGGTCCGTCATGTACGCCCGCAGGTTCTCCATCCCCGACCGGGCCCGCTGGTGGTCGTCGGCGTGCGTCCAGTCGTCGGACCAGCGGTGGAAACGCTCGCTGTCCTCGGCCGGCACGCCCAGCAGCATCGCGACGACCAGGGCGGGCAGCGGCTGCGACACCGCCCGGTGGAAGTCGGCGGGCCGGGGCAGCGCGGCCAGCTCGTCGAGCAGCCGCTCCGCCGTCGCCTGGATCTGCGGCCGCAGCGCCTCGGACTGCCCGGCGGAGAACGCGCGCGCCATCAGCCGCCGCATCCTGGCGTGCTCGGCCCGCTCGGTCTCCACCCGGCCCCACGGCCGGCCGAACAACGTCGACTCCGAGAAGCGCGGCGCGTTGCCCGGGTCCGGGTGCGACCGGCCGACCCGGGCGTCGGCCAGCAGCGACCGGGCCGCCTCGTAGCCGGTGACGAGCCAGGCGGGGTCGCCGGCCGGCGTCGTGATCCGCCTGATCCCCGGGCAGCCCGGCGCGGGCGGGTCCTCCACGTGCTCCATGTGTCCTCCTCAGGTGGGTGCGTCGCGTACCGCGCCGATCGCCCGCGTACGCGCGACCAGAGCGGTGACGAGCAGGGTCGCGGCGGCTCCGCCGACGAGCGCGGCCCGGTACCCGGTCACGGCGGCCAGGGCCGCCACGGCGGCTGAGGCGAGGGGCAGCGTGGTCAGGGAGATCGCCTGGTCGGCGGCCACCACGCGGGACAGCCGGTCCTCGGGGATCCGGCCGGTCACCAGGGTGGACCAGAGCGTCGCGTACACGGCCAGCGCCCAGCCGGTGAGCGCCTGCCCGAGCAGCACCGGCAGCGGCGAGCCCGCGCAGGCCAGCGCCACGTTTCCCGGGACGGTCGCGGCCACCAGCAGGCAGGCCGCCAGGGCCGGGCGGGCGGGCCGGAACCGGAACGACACCAGCCGCCCGGCCAGGTACCCGACGCCGAGCCCGGCCTGGATCAGCCCCCAGGCGGATGCGCCGCCCAGCCGGTCCCGGGCGATCACCGGCCCGAGCACGGTGAACAGGGTCAGCCCGCCGCACACGTACACGGCGAACTGGGCGGTGAGCAGCCACAGCCACGTCTGCCTGGCGAACTCGCGCCAGCCCTCGCCGAGGTCGCCGAGCAGCGACCGGCGGGCCGCCGCCGGCCGGGCCGGGCGCGGGCGGTCGATCCGGGCCAGCAGGGCGGCGCTCAGCGCGAAGCTGACGGCGTCGGCGGCGATCACCGGGGCCGGGCCGAGCAGCGCGACCAGGACGCCGGCGAGCGCCGGCCCGGCGATCATGGCCGCGCTGGAGACCAGGCCGAGGCTCGCGTTCGCCTGCCGCCGCCGCGGCTCCGGGACGATCTCCGCGATCAGCCCCATCGCGGCCGGGTCGAAGAACGCGGTCGCCGCCCCGAGCAGCGCCGCCAGCAGCACCAGGACCGGCACCGACGCCCCGCCCGCGACCACCACGGCCGCCACCGCGGCGGTCGCCGCCGCCGCCACGAGGTCGCCGGCGACGAGGACCAGGCGGCGGTCCAGCCGGTCGCACCAGGTGCCGGCCAGCGGCGTCAGCACGATCTTCGGCACCAGCCCGGCCGCCACGACCGCGCCCAGCGCCGCCGCCGGGTGCCCGGCCTCCAGCACGGCGAAGGCGAGGGCGACCGTGAACAGGTGGTCGCCGGCCATCGACAGCAGCCGCGCCCCGAGGAACCACCGGAACGGCCCGCCGGTGAGCAGCCGGGGCCGGGCGAGGGAGGCGAAGGGGCTCATGCGCGGCTCACTCGCGGCTCGTCCGCGGCTCGTCTGCAGCTCGTCCGCGGCTTGTCCGCGGCTCGTCCGCGGCTCATTCGCAGGCGCTGAGCAGCCGGTCGGCGTCGCGGCCCGCGCCCGCGCCGGTCGCGGCGAGGTCGCCGCGCCCGGCGGCCGAGGCGTCGAGCACGGCCAGCGACCGGCGCACCACCTCCGCCGAGCCGTCGTCGTCCAGGCCGCCCTTGAGCGTCAGGTTCACCAGCTCGCGCAGCGCGCGGTGCGGCAGCCGGCGCAGCGCGTACATCTGCCGCACGGCCGCGCCCCGCAGCTCCTCGTCGCCGCCCTGCACGGCCCCGCGGTGGATGTGCCGCCACGCCTCGATCTCGTCGTTGACCCGCTGCTGGGCGCGGTCCCTGAAGGCGCCGAGCGCGGCCCAGACGCGGTGCACGTCCCGGTTCTCGAACCATTCGGGGTCGTCCGGGTCGGGCATGGGCCCGGCCGCCCACCGGTCGTACAGGGGGGTGCCGGGGTAGAACGTCAGGCGGCTGTAGGCGGTCGTCGGGTAGCCCGCGTCGGCGCCCGCCGCCTCCAGGAAGTCCAGGCTCTCGGCCAGCTCGACCGGCGTCGACCACGGGTCGAACATGATGTAGTCGATGATCGTGCGGATGCCCGAGTCGTGGATGAGCCTGATCGCCTGGAGGTTCACCTCGACGCTGAGGTCCTTCCGGTAGCGGTCGAGCACGCTCTGGCTGCCGCTCTCGATGCCCATCTCGATCGACGAGCAGCCGCCGGCCGCCAGCGCGGCCAGCAGGCCGGGATGCTTGACGACGTGGTCGGCGCGGGCGGCGAACGAGAACGTCCCCGGCTTGCCGGCCGCCACCAGCGCGTCGGAGAAGCGCTGCACCCAGCCGGGCGCGTACGGGAACAGGTCGTCGACGAAGGCGAAGTGCTCGGCCCCGTACTCGCGGTTGACCATGGCCATCTCCTCCGCCACCGACTCGGGCCGCCGCACCCGCCGCATCGGGCCGTCCTCCCGCCGGTAGAAGGACTGGATGTCGCAGAACGAGCACCGGTACGGGCACCCGCGGCTGGCCGCGATCGTCGCGCACGGCACCACGTCGAGCGTCGGCCAGCGGCGCACGCCCGCGTACTCGCTGAGCGGCGGCAGCAGGTGCCGGGCGGGCAGCGGCAACGACTCCAGCGACGACAGCAGCTTGCGGGAGCCGTTCCACCGCAGGTCGTCGCCGTCGCGCCAGCTCAGGCCGCGGATCCCGGCCAGGCCCGCGCCGCGCTCGTGCGCCTCCACCAGCTCGCCCAGGGTCTGCTCGCCCTCGCCGGTGACCACCGCGTCCAGCTCGGGCACCTCGGCGAGCACGGCGGTCGGCAGCACCGCGCTGACGTGGTGCCCGCCCGCGACGAGCAGCGCCCGGCCGCCGGCCGCCCGGTAGCGGGCGGCGGCCTCGCCGACCAACGGGAACGACGGGGTGGTGCTGGAGAAGCCGATGAGGCCGGCCTCGGCGGACAGGCACCGCTCGACCAGCGCGTCCATGCCGCCGCCGGCGCCGTTGCCCTCGTGGATCTCGACGTCGTGGCCGCGTTCCAGCAGGTACGCCGCCAGGTAGGCGACACCGAGCGGCTGGCTGCGCCGCCCGAAGGACTCCTTCGGCGGTGTCGGCATGTTGACCAGGAGTATGCGCATGGGGCTAGCCCTCCGGTAGCGATCAGTTACGCAGCACGAGCGAGGCCGACAGGCCGGGGCTGTCAATGTCGTGGAACCATCCGCGCGGGATGTAGAGCACGTCACCGGGAGACAGCGTCGCGGCCAGGCACGGGAGAGGGTCGTCGCAGGTCGCGGCGTACTCCTCGTACGTGCCGGGGAAGGATCTGATGGCGGCGATCCGCTCCAGCACGAGCGGGTCGGCCTCCGGCGGGAACAGGTGGGCGCGCTTGTGCCCGGCGATCTGGCCGAGCAGCCCGTCGCCGCCGTCGCGGTGCACCGGGGTGCGGCTGCCGGGCGAGGCCAGCCACACGGCCGTCACCTCGGGGTTCGCGGGCGTCTCGAACAGCCCGGCCGGGTAGCGCAGGTCGGGCTCCAGGCGTTCGCGGACGTGCGGGTCGGACAGGCGGAGGCGGAGCTGGGCCCGCCACTCCCCCGGCCCGGCCGCCCGCGCCGCGAAGGCGGCGACGGTCATGGCGCTCTCCCGGACGACGCCGGTCAGGTCCTTGTGGGTGGAGATGGGGTGGCCGCCGCGCGTCTCGTAGCAGGGGAACGGCTCGGCGGGGAAGGTCTCGGCGAGCGCCGCGACGCTCCACGCCGACAGGGCGGGCAGCCAGGCGGCCGCTCCCGTCAGCAGGACCGGGCGGCGGTGCAGGTGGTCGCGGGCGAACCGTTCGACGACGGGCCGGGTGAGCTCGACGGACTCGATCTCGTCCGTGGTCCTGGACGTCATCGGGCGGCCTCCTCTCCGTGGGGCGGGTTCATCGGGCGGCGCGCTCCCCCGCGCGGGGCGCGGCGTCCCAGAGCCGGCGCGGGCCCGTCGCGCCGGCGGGCGCCCGGCCGCGCAGCGCGGAGCGCAGGTGGTCGAGGCAGGGCTCGGCCAGGCCGGGCAGCCCGGTGCGGGGCAGCAGCTCGCGCAGCCGCAGGGTGGCCGAGACCGCGCCGGGGTCGAGGGCCAGGCAGGACAGGTAGCAGGTGACGGCGTGCTCGGGGTCGCCGAGGCGTTCGCGGGCGTACCCGGCCATGAACCAGGCGACGGGGCTGGTGGAGGGCCCGAGGCGGGCGCTGCGCTCGAAGGCCGCGGCGGCGCCTGGCCAGTCGCCGCGCTGCTTCAGCACCTCGCCGAGCACGATGTGCCGCATCGGGTCCAGCTCGTTCAGCGCGACGCTCTCGCGGACGCGGGCCTCGGCGAGGTCGAGGTCGCCGCGCCACTGCGCCTCGCGGGTGCGGGTCTCCATGAGGGTCGCGAGGTTCTCGGCGCGCAGCAGCTCCTGGTCGGGGTCGCCGGCGCACAGCCCGCGGGCCAGCTCCTCCGCCTCGTCGAGCTGCGCCGTCACCGCGTCGCGGTCGCCGCGCAGCATGGGCTCGAACGAGACCGCGCGCAGGAGCTGGCTGCGGAGGAGATCGCGGTGGAACGGGCCGCCGCCGGTGTCGAGCCGGTCGTGCGCGGCCCGCGCGACGGCGGCGTAGCGGGCCACCGCGTCCGCGTCCTTGGCGATCTTGCCGAAGAGCACGCACAACAACATCGCCGCCGACATGCGCGCCCGGCTGCCCGGCGGGGCCTCGCGGGCCAGCCGCTCCAGGTCGCCCGGCCAGTACGTGACGGAGGTGCCGGGCGGGCCGATGGCGTAGCCGGTGGCGAGGTTGGAGCGGGCGGCGGCCAGGATGTAGGCGAGGTCGGCCGCGCCGTCGTCCCCGAGACGGCCGACGGGGCCCGGCTCGCCGAACAGCTCCAGCGCGTACCGGTCGAAACCCAGCTTGACCAGCAGCTTGGCCAGGGCGACGCGGCGCGGGACCGACAGGTCTCGGACGTGGTCGAGCCACTCCAGCAGCCGGCCGGTCCGGCCGTCGCCGCCGTGGGCCAGCGCGTCGCGGGGCGAGACGGCGGCGACCGGCGGGGCGTTGAGATGGCGGGCGAGGAGCGGGCGGAACGCGGGCGGGTGCACCTGCTGGTGCCAGTGGAAGGGCGGCACGCCGCGTTCCACGTTGCGGAAGGCGAGGTCCACGCCGCGGGCGTGCAGGGCGCCGTAGCGAGCCTCGCGCAGGTCGAGGTACGGCCCGTAGAGCAGCCCGAGCGGCCCCTGCCCGCCGGCCGGAGCCTCGATCCCGGCCGGCGGCGGCAGGGCGTCGTCCGCCCCGAACGCGACCTCGACGGTGCTCACCGATTTGAAACGCACGCCTGCCTCCCTCAGCCGCCGCACACGTCGCAGCCGGGGTCGCGTTCCAGCGGGACGCGCCTGGCCTGGCCGGAGGGGGCGTCGACGGCGACCATGCCGTTGATCGTCGCGGGCGTCTCGGTGCCGGCCAGGAAGGAGACGGCCTCCCAGGTGGCCAGGCCGCACATGAGCATGTTGAGGCCCGGCATCGTGCGCGAGGTGTACGGCGAGTGCGCGTCCACCTGCTCCGGCACGTTGCGGTACGCGCTGTGCGCCCGCGCCGAGGCGCGCTCGTAACACCGGTAGCAGGCGGTCTCGCCGGGGATGCAGAGCGGGCCCGCGATGGCGTTGAAGAACAGCAGCAGCGGCACCTTGCGCCGCTGGCAGGCCCGCGTCGTCTCGATGCGGGAGCCGCGCGGCGGGTAGTCGGCGACGTGGATGACGAGGTCCACGTCGTCGAGCAGGTCCTCCAGCTCGCCCCCGGACATCAGGTACCGGGGCACGGCGGTGAACTCCAGGTCGGGGGCGCGCTCCTGGAGGCGTTCGCGGAGGGCCACGGCCTTCGGCTTGTCGATGTCGTCGGCGGTGTAGAAGAGCTGGCGGTGCAGGTTGGTGGCCTCGACGGCGTCGCCGTCCACGCCGATCAGCCTGCGCACGCCGGACGACACCAGAGAGGCCGCCATCAGGCTGCCCGCGCCGCCCAGCCCGACCAGCAGCACGCGCGAGCGCTTGACGGCCAGGTGGATGTCGAAACGGCTGCGCTGCGGAGTCTCGAAGTCGGCGTAGTAGGCGAGGTGCCGCCGGTAGGAGGCCAGGTCGTCCAGGGTGAGCCCGTCGGGGACGGGGGCCCGGGCGTCCACCAGGACGCGCTGCTCGGCGAGCCTGCGCACCAGGTGCCGCACGGCGGTGGGCGACACCTCCGGGTGCCGGTCCTGGATGGCGTCCACCACGCCGTCGACGGACCGGCTGCCGTCCAGCAGGTCGAACAGGGTCCTGATGGCGTCGGGCGTCAGGCCGGCGCGCGGCTGCGCCCGGATGACGACCCGGCGCGGGTCCCGCGCGACCACGGTGGCGCCGTCGTCGAGCTGGAACAGCCCCCAGCCGCCGACGCGCTGGGGATGGGCTTGTGTGGTTTCGTACACGGCGCTCCTTTCCTTTTCCTCCGGTGCGGCCCGGACCGCGAATGCGCCGGGGCGGCGCATTCGCGATCCGAACGGCGATCAGTATTCGTAGGAAAGAATCGCCGCCGCGTCCGGCAGGCCCTCGATCGTGGAGCTGATCTGCTTCTCCTGCTCCTCGACGCTGACCACCTCGACCCCGGTGTCCGTGGCCGTCAGGGCGGTGGCCTCGTTGAGCTCGGCCGGTTCACGCCGCAGTTCCGCGTCCATCTGCTCTCCTCTTTCTGCGTCGCCGATCGCGCTTACAGATGAATTGAATTACCGGTCGATCACTGCGGTCAATGCTGGGACGAGGGAACGGCGAGAATACGTCGGGAGCGTTTCTGGATAAAAGCTTGAATGAATGTTGCGAAGAAATGTCCACGCATTTCGGGGCGGTCCGCCGCCGGCCGGATCCCGTCGGTGCCGGGTAACGGCAGCACCTTCGAGGGGTGCGACTTCTCCGAGGCCGTGTTCGAGAGCCTGACCATGGGCGGCACCAGCTCGGGCATCGGCGGGCGGGAATGGGACGGCGCCGCCTGGCCGCAGTCCGTCTTCCGCGACTGCGTCTTCCGCCGCACCCGCTTCGCGGAGCACACCTTCTTCGGCAACGTGCGCTTCGAGCGGTGTGTGTTCGACCGGTCCCGGCTGAGGCAGCAGACGGCCACCAGGGAGGCCGAGTTCGTCGGGTGCGTCTTCCTCGGCCGCGTGCGCGACGTCAACTTCTGGGGCCGCCCGGCCGGCCGCGACCAGGCCGTGCTCGGCCGGGCCCGCAACGACTTCACCGGCAACGACTTCACCGGCGCCGAGCTCGACGGGGTCGCCTTCCACCACATCGACCTGCGGGCGCAGCGCTTCCCCGGCCTGCCCGGCTACGCGCTCCTCGACCGCGTCACCGAGCGGGCGCGCGCGGTGCTGCCGCTCGTCGACGCCTGGCCGGAGGAGCGGCACCGCCGGGAGGCCCGGCTCAGGCTGCGGTTCCTGGTCGCCACGGCAAGCGCGCAGAACGACGACGAGGCCCTGGTCAGCCCGTCGGCGCTGGGCCGCAAGCTGCCGCCCGCGCTGCGCGAGGAGCTGTTCACCGCGTTCAGACGCACGTCCAGCGATACATCCCATGGCCGAGCCGCACCGCTTCGCGGGCCAGGTCCCGCAGGGCGGTGACGCGTTCCACCTCGTACTCGGTGAGCAGCTCGTCGTCGGCGTACTCGCGCAGCCGCGCGTCGTCCACGGCGGCGAGCGCGGCGACCGTCTCCGGCGTCACCCGTTCGACGCCCGACACCTCGCCGTCGTCCACGACGTTCCCGCAGTCGCCGAACTCGCTGACGTCGCGCCCGCTCAGCTCGGCCGCGAGGTCGCCCGGCTCGTCGAGCCAGCCCTTGCAGTCGACGTACGGCAGCTTCGCGTACCCCGGCCCGCCGGTCAGGGCCCGCCCGGCCGACTCGTCGGAGTCCGCCGTGAAGTAGTCGACCAGGACGCCCATGACCGGACACCTTAGCGATCATCCGCCCGGGTCTGGAACGGGATGGCACGCCTCCAGGCCGGGAGTCAGGCGTCCGGGAGGCAGAACCGTGCTGAGCACAGGCGAGACGATCGCGGGACCCGCCGAGGGGGCCCGGTGAAGCAGGTGGTGAGGTTCGCGGCGACGCCGCACGGGCGGGTGGCGTACTCGGTGGTGGGCAGCGGGCCGCCGCTGGTGTTCCTGTCCGGCTGGGTGTCGCACCTGGGCGTGTTGTGGGAGGTGGCCGGGCACCGGCGGTTCGTCGAGACGCTGGCCCGCCGCTGCACCGTCGTCCGGTTCGACCGGCCCGGCTGCGGGTTGTCCGACCGCGGGCGGCGGGCGTTCTCGCTGGACTCGGAGCTGGAGGTCCTGGGCGCGCTGGTCCGGCACCTCGGGCTGAGACGGCCGGTCCTGCTCGGGTCGTGCGACGGCGGGCAGGTGGCGGCGGCGTTCGCGGCCCGCCACCCGGACGCCGTCAGCGCGCTGCTGATCCACGGCAGCTGCGCCCGGGGCGGCGACCTGGCGCCGCGGGAGGTCCGTCGTGCGGTGTCGGCGCTGGTGCGGGCGCACTGGGGGCTCGGCTCCCGCGTCCTGGCCGACATCTGGCTCCCGCACGCGCCGGCCGAGCTGGCCGAAGGCTTCGTGCGGCTGCAACGCGCCGCGGCGAGCGCCGACACGGCGGCCGACCTGCTGGAGATGTTCTACCGGACGGAGATCGCCGACGAGCTGCCGCGCATCCAGGCGCCCACGCTGGTGCTGCACCGCCGCGGCGGCCGGGCGGTGCGTTTCGAGCTGGGCCGGGAGCTGGCCGCGCTGATTCCCGGCGCGCAGCTGGCCACCCTGGAGGGGCGCTCGCAGCCCATCTACGCCGAGGGCGAGGACGCGGCGGCCGCGGCCGTCCTGGCGTTCCTGCGCGACCAGGCCGGCCAGGCGCCGGACGGCGTCACCCTGACCGAGCGCGAGATGCAGGTCGCGATGCTGATCACCGAGGGGCTGACCAACGCCGAGATCGGCCGCGTGCTGGGCGTGTCGGTGCGCACGGTGGACGCGCACGTGGAGCACGCGCGGGCCAAGCTCGGCGTGCGGGCCCGCACCCAGATCGCGGTCTGGGCCAGCGCGCAACGGGCGAGCGCCTAGGTGATTCCGGGCGGCAGGCGGGCGTACGGCGTGCCACGGGCCGCCATGTAGGTAGAAATCCGGATTCTTCGCCGGTGTCCGCCCTGCCTACGTTGGACGCCGTGCCGGCTCGACACACCACCATCACCACAAGGGGAACGACATGACCATCCGCCGCAGACTCCTCACGATGCTCGCCACGTGCGGCCTGATGGCCCTGGTGCCGCTGGCCGCTGCGCAGCCGAGCTTCGCGGGCACGCCGCTGGGCCCGTACGTGATCCAGAACGTCGACAGCAAGCTGTGCGTGCAGCCCGACCCGGCCGACACCGGGCCCGACATCCAGGTCCGGCAGGACAGCTGCGCGAACCCCGCTGTCCGCTGGTGGTTCTGGCGCCTGGGCGGCGAGGGCGTCAACACGACGTACCACATCCAGAACACGGTCACCGGCAACTGCCTGCGGGCGCTGTCCAACACCGACTTCGCCCAGGTCCAGACCATCGACTGCACCGGGATCAGCGACTTGGTGTGGTCGCTCCAGCAGGCGCCGAGCGGCGGCCACCTGGAGGTCATCTCCCATGTGTCCAACGGCAGCCGGTGCCTGGACGTCCTCCAGAACGCCCTCGTCCCGACCACGATGGACGTCTTCCACTGCTCCTCGACCAGCACCACCACCAACGGGGCGCAGGTCTTCTTCGTGCAGCCGGTCCCGGCGAGCTAGCGGGACCCGCCGGGCGCCGCGCCGCCGTCCTCGCCGAGGGCGGCGGCGAGCAGCGCCCGCGCCGACCAGCGCATGGTGTCGGCCGCCTGCCGGCGGGTGAGCCCGGCGATGTCGGTGAGCCAGACCAGCGACTCGATGCCGGTCGCCGAGCGGATCGTCACGGCCAGGCGGTGGACGTCCAGGCCGGGGTGGGTGCCGAGCAGCGGGGTCAGGGCGTCCTCGATCCAGCCGATGGCGCGGCCGCCGCGCAGGTGCGGCTGGGCGGCGCCGGGCTGCAGGGACAGCCGCAGCGACGTGCGGAGCTGCGGCTCCCAGTCCAGCGTGAGCTGGACGAAGGCGGCCATCACCAGGTCCAGCCGGGCCATGGGGTCGGCGGGCGGGTCCGCCGGGAGGAGGGAGGGCAGGTCGATCTCGGGGTGCGCGGCGGCCAGCAGTCGGCGGGCGGCCTCGACCAGCGCCGCGCGGGTGCGGGCCGCGCGCACCGCCACCCCGACAGCGTCATGGTCACGCTGTCGTCGTTCACCCGCCGCCTCACCGCCGGCGCGCGCCAGGTCGAGCTGTCCCTGGAGGCGGGGCAGGTGCGCTGGCTCGACGCCCAGGAGCACGCCGGGCAGAACATCGGCGACAGCGCGACGCACGCCCTGTTCATCGAGCTCAAGGAGCCGGCGCCGCCGCGCGCGGCCCCGTCCGGGCTGGGCCCGCGCGGCTGATCCCGCGCCGGCCCGCGGCGCCGATGAAAGTTTCACGCCTCGTTGACATTTCGGAAAGCGCTTTCCTACGGTGTGGGTCGCATCCGGAACGAAGCAGAAGGCGGGACGAGGATGAGGCGAGCAGTCGGGTTACGACTCGGAGCGGCACTGGCCGCGGCGGCCACGGCGGCTGCGGTCGGCGTGTCCCTGCCGGGCCCCCAGGCGTCGGCGGCGGCCGACGGCGCCACCGGCTACGCGACCGGCAACGGCGGGACCACCGGCGGCGCGGGCGGGCAGACGGTACGGGCCACCACGGGGACCGCGATCCACGCGGCCCTGTGCAACCGCGCCAGCAGCAGCACCCCCATCACCATCGAGGTCGAGGGCACCATCAACCACGGCAACACGGCCAAGGTGTCCGGCGACAGCTGCAACACCGCGGCCGGCGTCATCGAGCTCAAGCAGATCAGCAACGTCACGATCATCGGGGTCGGCGGCGGAGCCGTCTTCGACCAGCTCGGCATCCACATCCGCGAGTCCAGCAACATCATCATCCGCAACGTGACCGTCCGCAACGTCAAGAAGTCGGGCTCGCCCACGTCGAACGGCGGCGACGCCATCGGCATGGAGAGCGGCGTCCGCAACGTGTGGGTCGACCACGCCACCCTGGAGGCGTCGGGCGGCGAGGCGGAGGGCTTCGACGGCCTGTTCGACATGAAGGACGACACCCAGTACGTCACCCTGTCCTACAGCATCCTCCGCAACTCCGGCCGCGGCGGGCTCATCGGCTCCAGCGAGAGCGACCGCTCGAACGGCTACGTCACCTTCCACCACAACCTGTACGAGAACATCGACTCCCGCACGCCCCTGCTGCGCGGCGGCATCGCCCACATCTACAACAACTCCTACGTGAGCCTGCATGAATCGGGCATCAACTCCCGCGCCGGCGCCCGCGCCAAGGTGGAGAACAACTACTTCAAGGACTCCAAGGACGTCCTCGGCACCTTCTACACCAGCGAGGCCGGCTACTGGCAGGTCGCGGGCAACATCTTCGACAACGTGACCTGGTCGGCCCCCGGCGCCGACACCAACCCCGCCGGCCCCGACCCGCAGTCCAACACCAGCGTCAGCATCCCGTACGCCTACACCCTCGACGGGGCGAGCTGCGTGCCGGCCATCGTCCGCCAGACCGCCGGCGCCGGCAAGGGGCTGCAGGTGTCGAACGGCAGCTGCACCCCGCAGACCCCGACCTCCTCCCCCACTGCCACGCCCACCGTGACGCCGACCACCACGCCCACGGCCGGCGGGCCCAACCTCAGCATCGGCGCCGGCTCCGACGGCTCCAGCAAGGCCGACGGCACGAGCTACGGCAACGTCCGCGACGGCAACCTGAGCACCTACTGGTCACCGGCCGGCTCGACCGGCGACATCTCGATCAAGTGGGGCTCCGCCACGACGGTCTCCAGGGTCGTCATCCGCGAGGCCTCGGGCGCCGCCGGCGCCATCGGCTCCTGGCAGCTCCTCAACGCCGGCACCGGAGCCGTCCTGAAGTCCGGCAGCGGGGCGGGCACCATCACCTTCACGCCCACCTCGCTCACCAAGATCACCTTCCGGATCACCGGCTCCTCCGGCACCCCGAGGGTCGCCGAGTTCGAGACGTACGCGGCCTAGCGTCCCCGTCGCCACCCGCGATCCTCGGCGGCTCCCGCGGCAACCGGTACATCGACAGCGGCCGACCGGCGAGCGGATTTCTCGGCGCCGCCTGTCGATTCCGTCGCGCGCCGTTCGTCTTACTGCGCGACCATCTGGTGGCGATGAGGAGGAACGGATGAAGTACATCATGTTGATCTATCAGGGCACGGCGCTGGAGGGGCAGGCCGCGCTGTCCGAGGAGGAGCGGAAGCAGATCCACGCCGACTACCAGGAGATCAGCCGGGCGCCCGGCGTCACCCCCGGAGTGCCGATGGGCCGCCCGGAGGACGCGACGACCGTGCGGGTCGAGGGCGGCAGGACGCTGACGACCGACGGCCCGTTCGTCGGGATGAAGGAGGCCGTCGGCGGCTGGTTCATCCTGGAGGCCGACGACCTCGACGCGGCGATCGAGCTGGCCGCCCGTCACCCGGCGGCCCGACACGGCGGCGCGATCGAGATCCGCCCCTCCGAGGTGTATTGGTCGAAGGAGGCACCCTGACGACAGGACCCTTCGTCGTCACGACCCTCGAACGGGTCTTCCGCGAGGAATGGGGCCGCGTCCTGGCCACCTTGATCGGCTTCCTCGGCGACTTCGACGTCGCCGAGGAAGCCGCGCAGGAGGCGTTCGCGATCGCCGCGGACCGGTGGCCACGCGACGGCGTCCCCAGCAACCCGCGCGCGTGGCTGATGACGACGGCACGCAACCGGGCGACGGACCGCATCCGCCGCGAGCGGGCCCTCACCGCCAGGTTCGGCCTGCTCGTCACCGACGACCGCGCGGAGGCGCCGGTGGACACCACGACGTTCCCCGACGAGCGGCTGGAGCTCATCTTCACCTGCTGCCATCCGGCGCTCGCGATCGAGGCGCAGGTCGCGCTCACCCTGCGCACCCTCGGCGGGCTCACCACCGACGAGATCGCCCGCGCCTTCCTGGTGCCGGAGCGCACCATGGCGCAACGGCTCGTGCGGGCCAAACGCAAGATCAAGGCCGCGGGGATCCCGTTCCGGGTGCCGCCGGCCCATCTGCTGCCCGAACGTCTCGACGCGGTGCTCGCCGTCGTCTACCTGATCTTCAACGAGGGGTACGGCGGCCGCGACGAGCTCGCCGCGGAGGCGATCTGGCTCGGCCGCGCGCTGGCCGGCCTGCTCGCCGGCCAGCCCGAGGTGCACGGGCTGCTGGCGATGATGCTCCTGCACGACTCCCGCCGCGGGGCGCGCTTCCGCGACGGCGAGCTGGTGCTGCTCGGCGACCAGGACCGGACGCTCTGGGACGCCGGGCAGATCGCCGCCGGCCGCGCGAGCCTCGACCGCGCGCTCGCCCTGGGCGGCCGCGGCCCCTACGTGCTGCAGGCCGCCATCGCCTCGTTGCACGCCGAGACCCCGTGCGACTGGGCGCAGATCGCGGCCCTGTACGGCCGGCTCGCCCAGCTGACCGGCTCGCCCGTCGTGGAGCTCAACCGCGCCATCGCGGTCGCCGAGTCCGAGGGCTCCGAGGCCGGGCTGGGCATCGTCGACCGTCTCGGCCTCGCCGACTTCCGCTACCTGCACTCGACCAGGGCCGAGCTGCTGCGCCGCCTCGGGCGTACCGGCGAGGCGCGCGAGGCCCTCCTCCGCGCGAGACGGCTCACCGACGACGGCGCGGAACGACGCTTCCTCGAACGCCGGCTCACCGAACTGGCGGACCGGACCGAGCCGGGATGACCCGCCGGAGGCGGCCCTGGGCGCGCTCGACGCCGAGGGAGACACCGCGCAGGATCCCCGCTCTCGTCGGATCGGACAAGCCGCACCGGCCCGAGTTGTCCGATCCGACGAGTACGGCAGCGGGGGTCGCCTTCTAGCCTCAGCGGCATGATGTCGCCGGAAAGCGTACAGAGCTGGCTCGACGAGCACTTCGCGCGGATCGTGGCCGAGCGCGGGGTGCCGGGCGCGTCGGTCGCCGTCCTGACCCAGGGCCAGGTGCTCACCGCCGCCGGCGGCGTCCTGAGCAGGGCCACCGGCGTCGAGGCGACCACCGACTCGATCTTCCAGATCGGCTCGATCACCAAGCTGTGGACCAGCGCGCTGGTCATGCAGCTGGTGGACGAGGGCCTGGTGGACCTGGACGCGCCGGTGCGGGCGTACCTGCCGGAGTTCCGCGTCGGGGACGAGGCCGCGTCCGCCGTGATCACCACCCGGCAGCTGCTGTGCCATGTCGCGGGCTTCGAGGGCGACATCTTCACCGACACCGGCCGTGGCGCGGACGCGATCGAGAAGTACCTGGCCGCGATCCACGACATCCCGCAGCTCTTCCCGCCGGGCGAGGTGTTCTCCTACAACAACACCGGTTTCGTGGTGCTCGGCCGCCTGGTTGAGGTGCTGCGCGGCAAGCCGTTCGACGAGGTGCTGACCGAGCGGCTGGTGGCGCCGCTCGGGCTCACGCACGTGGCGCCGAGCCCGTACGAGGCGATCCTGCACCGCGCCGCCGTCGGCCACGTGCCGGGCGAGGACGGCGCGATGGTGCCGGCGCCGGCCTGGGCGCTCGCCCGCTCGAACGCCCCGGCCGGCTCGATGCTCGCCATGACCCCGCGTGACCTGCTCGCCTTCGTCGCCGCGCACCTGGCCGGCGGGGCCGCGCCGGACGGCACCCCCGTGCTGCGGCCCGGCACCGTGGCCGACATGTGGCGGCCGCAGGTGCGGCTGCCCCGGCTCACCGCCATGGGCAGCGCGTGGGGGCTCGGCTGGGAGATCGAGGAGCACGGCGGGCACACGGTCGTCGGCCACGACGGCGGGACCATCGGCCAGGCGGCCTTCCTGCGGGTCGCGCCCGGTCACGGCGTCGCGATCGCGCTGCTGACCAACGGCGGCGATGTCTTCGGCATCTTCACCGACGTGCTGGCGCACCTGTTCGAGCAGCTCACCGGCATCGCCCTGCCGGGCCGCCCGGTGCCGCCGGCCGCGCCCCGGCAGATCGACCCGGCCCCCTACCTCGGCCGCTACGCCGACACGATCTACGACATCACCGTCAGCCAGGACGACGACGGCACGATCTGGCTCGACCGGGTGCCCAAGGACGTCATCGCCGAGATCGGCGAGAAACCGACGCGCACCCGGCTCGTGGCCTTCGAGGGCGACTCGCTGATCTCGCTCGACCCGACCCGCGGTGTCCACCAGGTGTTCGCCTTCATCGGCCGCGACGACGCGGGCCGCGCGAAGTACCTCCATTACGGCCGCGTGGTCGCCCGCGCCTGAGATCTCCCGCTCACACCCTCCGGAATGAGGACCCGCATGACCCCCACCCGCACGAGGGCCCTCGCGGCGCTCGCCCTGACGCTGGCCGGCTCGGCCGGCCTGGCTGCCTGCGGCAGCGACGCGCCCGGCTCCGCCGCGCCGGGCGGCTCCGCCGGCGGCCGGACGTTCACCCTCAACCTGGCCGCGGACCCGGGCGCCCTGGACCCGCAGGGGTCGGCGACGAGCGGGCTGTTCGGGCTGACGCAGTTCGCCTACGACAACCTGGTGGCCGTCGCCAAGGACGGAACCATCCAGCCGCAGCTGGCGGCATCGTGGACGGTCGAGGGCACGAAGGTCGCCCTCCAGCTCAAGGATGGGATCACCTGCGCCGACGGCAAGCCGTTCACGGCGCAGACGGTGGTCGACAACATCACGTACGTGGTGAACCCGGACAACAAGAGCCCCTTCCTGGGGGTCTTCATCCCGGCCGGGACGACCGCCTCCGCCTCGGGCTCCACGGTGACCCTCAAGCTCGCCGCGCCGGCCCCGTTCGTGCTGACCGCGCTGGCGAACCTGCCGATGGTGTGCGACGCCGGCCTGAAGGACCGCTCCACCCTCAAGGCCAGGACGAACGGCACCGGCCCGTACGTCCTCACCGAGGCGGTCCCCTCGACGCGGTACACCTACGAGCTGCGCAAGGGGTACACGTGGGGTCCCGGCGGCGTCACCACGGCCGAGGCGGGCCTGCCGGCCAAGGTCGTCGTCAAGATCGTCGCGAACGAGACCACGTCCGCCAACGAGCTGCTGGCCGGCACCGTCAACGCCGTCCAGATCACCGGCCCCGACGCCGACCGCCTGGCCAAGGCGGGCCTGGAGTCCGTGGGCCAGCAGGCGCTGATCGGCGAGCAGTGGTACAACCAGGGCGAGGGGCACGCCACCGCCGACCCGGCCGTGCGCCTGGCGCTCACCCAGGCGCTCGACCTCAAGCAGCTCCAGGTCGCGCTGACCTCCGGCAAGGGGGTGCCGCCGACCCAGCTCGCCGCCATGGACCCGCTCGGCTGCACCGGCGACGCGGTCACCGGCCACCTGCCGTCCTTCGACGTCGCCGCCGCCGGTGCCGCGCTCGACGCGGCCGGCTGGGCGAAGGGCCCGGACGGCGTCCGCGTCAAGGACGGCAAGAAGCTCGCGCTCACCTTCCTCTACCCGAACACGCTCGGCCCTGGCGGCGGGGCCGCCGCCGAGCTCGCGGTCGCGGCGTGGAAGGCGGTCGGGGCCGAGGTCACGGCCAAGCAGCAGACCCAGACCGAGGCGTCCGGGGCGGTCTTCGGCACCGGGGCCTGGGACATCGTCTGGATGCCGCTCAACGTCAGCACCCCCGACCAGGTCATGCCGTTCGTCTCCGGCGCCGCCGCCCCGAAGGGCACGAACTTCGCCCACATCGACAACGCCGGCTATCTCGCCGCCGCCGCCAAGGCGATGAAGGCGAACGGCGCCGCGGGCTGCGGGGACTGGTTCGCCGCCGAGCAGGCGCTCTACAAGGCGGCCGACGTGGTGCCGTTCGCCAACAACGTGGTCCCGACGTTCGTCAAGGGCGCGAAGCTGTCCATCATCGGCAGCATCGTCCCGACCAGCATCCGGATGCTCGGTTGACGATGAAGAGCCCGACCCTGGCCGCGCCCGGCCCCGGCGGCCGGGCGGCCGCCGTGTGGTCGCATCCGTGGCTCCGCTTCGCGCTGCGGCGGACCAGGCGGCTGCTGCTGGGCCTCTGGGTGCTGGTGACCGCCTCGTTCCTGATGATCCACCTGGTCCCGGGGGATCCGGTGCGGGCCGCGCTCGGCCCGACCGCCCCCGCGGACCTGGTGCAGGCCACCAAGGAGGAGCTCGGCCTGCTGGACCCGCTCTGGCAGCAGTACGCCCGCTTCCTCGGGCGTCTGCTCCACGGCGACCTGGGCGTCTCGATCACCAGCAGGCTCCCCGTGGGTGAGATGATCGGCCAGCGGCTGCCGGCGACGGTGCAGCTCGCCGTGGCCGCGTTCGTCCTGGCGCTGGTCGTCGCCGTGCCGGTGGGCGTGACGATGGCGGTGATCACGCGGCGCGGGAAGGGCCGGCGCACGGAGCTGGCGGTCACCGGCACGAGCGTCGTGCTGAGCGCGATCCCCGACTTCCTGCTCGCGGTCGGGCTGGTCTACCTGCTGGCGGTGCAGACCAGGATCTTCCCGGTGGCGGGCCTCGACGGCCCCGGCTCGTACGTGCTGCCGACGCTCGCGCTGGCGATCGGCCCCGCCGCGGTGCTCTCGCGCATCGTCCGCGTCGAGATGCTGGCCGTGATGGAGGCCGACTATATCAGGACGGCGCGGGCCAAGCGGCTCACCCCCGTCCGGGTGCAGCTCGTGCACGCCCTGCCGAACGCCGTGACGGCGAGCCTGACGCTCGGCGGCATGCTGCTCAGCTCGCTGGTGGCCGGGACGGTGCTGGTGGAGAACGTCTTCGCCTGGCCCGGCCTCGGCTCCACGATCGTCTCCTCGATCGTCGCCAAGGACTATCCCCTGGTGCAGGGCACCGTCCTGGTCTACGGCGTCGGGGTCCTGCTCGTCAACACCCTCGTGGACGTGCTGCTCGCGCTGCTCGACCCCCGCTCGACGATCGGAGCCACCTGAGATGCCGGCGGCACGCCTGCTGCGCCGTCCCGTGGGCCTGACCGGGGTCGGCCTGCTGGTCGTCGTCCTGGCCGTGGCCGTGCTCGGGCCGATCCTGTGGGGCGACCGGGCGACGGTCGTCGACACGGGCAACCTGCTCGCCGGCCCGTCGGCCGAGCACTGGCTCGGCACCGACAACCTCGGCCGGGACCTGTTCCACCGGGTCCTCGTGGCGACCCGGCTCTCGATCGTGCTGGCGCTCGGGGCGACGGCGGTCAGCCTCGTGCTCGGCCTCGCCCTCGGAGCCGCGCCGATGCTGGTGGGACGCCGGCTGGGCCGCCTCGTCACGTGGGCCGTCAACGTGCTGGTGGCCTTCCCCGGGCTGCTGCTCGTGCTCTTCTTCGCCGTGGTGTTCGGCGTCGGCGAGCGCGGCGCGGCGCTCGCGGTGGGGCTCGCCGGGGCGCCGTCGTTCGCGCGGCTGTGCCACACGCTCATCGCCGGCGTCGCCGAGCGGGACTACGTGGCCGCGGCCCGCATCGCGGGCGTGAGCCGGCTGCGCGTCCTGCGCCGCCACGTGCTGCCGAACATCGCCGAGCCGCTCATCGTCAACGCGACGATGGGCGCCGGCGGCGTGTTGCTGTCGTTCGCCGGGCTCTCGTTCCTCGGGCTGGGCGTGCAGTCCCCGGCCTACGACTGGGGCAAGCTCATGCAGGACGGGCTCAACGGCATCTACACCAACCCCGTCGCCGCGCTCGGGCCCGGCCTCGCCGTCATCCTCGCGGGCCTGGCCTTCAACCTCACGGGCGAGGCCCTGGCCACGGCGTTCGGCCTCGACGAGGTCACCGGCACCACCCGCCGGGGCCGGACCGGGACCGTCGCGGGCGAGCCCCGACCGGCCGCCGCGACGCCGCCCGCCGAGGACGCCGTCCTGTCGGTGGACGACCTGCGGGTGACGATCCCCGGCGCGGGCGGGCCCGTCCGCGCGGTCCGCGGCGTCACGTTCGCCGTCCGGGACGGCGAGGCCGTGGGCGTCGTCGGCGAGTCCGGCTCCGGCAAGTCGATGACGGCCCTGGCGGTGGCCAGGCTCGTCGAGGAGCCGATCCGCGTCGAGGCGGGCCACCTGGCCTTCGCCGGGGAGGACCTGCTGACCGCCGGCGACCCCGCGGCCCTGCGCAAACGCCTCGGCACGTCGCTGGCCGTGGTGTTCCAGGACCCGATGACGTCGTTCAACCCGACGCACCGGGTGGGGTCGCAGCTGGCCGAGGTCAGCCGCTTCCACCAGGGACTGAGCCGCAGGGCGGCCTTCGCCCGCGCGGTCGACCGCCTGCGCGCGGTCCGGATCCGCGAGCCGGAGCGGCGCGCCAGGCAGCACCCCTTCCAGTTCTCCGGGGGCATGCGCCAGCGGGCGATGATCGGCATGGGGCTCATGGGGACGCCGCGGCTCATCATCGCCGACGAGCCGACCACCGCGCTCGACGTCACGGTCCAGCGGCAGGTGCTCGGCCTGCTCGCCGACGTGCGCCGCGACACCGGCGCGGCTCTCCTGCTCATCAGCCACGACGTGTCGGTGGTGACGGACGTGTGCGACCGGGTCCTCGTCATGTACGCGGGCCGCATCGTCGAGGAGCTGCCCGCGCACGGCCTGCGGACGCTGGCGCGGCACCCGTACACGCGGGCGCTCGTCGCGGCCGTGCCGGACATGGACACCGACCTGGACCGGCCGCTCGCCGTCATCCCGGGGCTGCCGGTCGATCCCGCGCAGGTGCCGGACGGGTGCGCGTTCGCGGCCCGCTGCCCCCTCGCCGACGACCACTGCCGGTCGGTCGAGCCCCTGCTGGAGGCCGACCCGGCGGGCAACCGGGTGGCCTGCCACAAGGCCGGGCGGCCGTCGGCCGTCGGCACCGAGGAGGTGCACCAGTGAGCGTCCTCGCCTTCCACGACGTGTGCGTGCGGTACGGCCCGCACACCGTCCTGAAGGACGTCAGCCTGGAGGTCGGCGACGGCGAGATCGTGGGCCTGGTCGGCGAGTCCGGATCGGGGAAGTCCACCCTGGCGCGGGCGGCCGTCGGCCTGGCCCCCGTGACCGGCGGCCGGATCCTGCTGGACGGCCGCCCGGTGCCGAGCCGGGGCCGCGTGCGTCCGGTGCAGCTGGTCTTCCAGGACCCGTACTCCTCGCTCGACCCCCGCATGACCGTCGGCGAGAGCATCGCCGAGGCCATGCCGGAACGCCTCGGCAGGCAGGCCCGCCAGGCGGAGATCAGCCGCCTGCTCGCGCTGGTGCACCTGGACGCGGCCCGGGCCGGCGACCGGCCGGGGCGGCTCTCCGGCGGGCAGCGGCAGCGGGTCGCGCTGGCCAGGGCGCTCGCCGCCCGGCCCGAGGTGATCCTCGCCGACGAGATCACCTCGGCGCTCGACGTCTCCGTCCAGGGCGCCGTGCTCAACCTCGTCCGCGACATGCGGCGCGAGCTGGGCCTGTCCATGCTGTTCATCTCCCACAACCTGGCGGTCGTCCGGTACGTCGCCGACCGCGTGGCCGTGATGCGCGACGGGGAGATCGTCGAGCACGGCCCCGCCGCCCAGGTGCTCGGCGCGCCCCGGCACGAGTACACCCGCCATCTCCTCGCCGCGCTCCCCGGAGCGGCACGCCGGACCTCCGGGGACACAGACGCCACGCCGCTCATCCCGACCGCTGCTAAGGAGCAGACATGACCAGCGCCATCGACCAGGCCCACTGGCAGAGCCGCCTCGACGAGCTCACGAGGAAGCACGGCGTCCCCGGCGCCCAGCTCGGCATCCTCAGGATCGGCGACGACGACGAGCTCGTCACGGCCGCGGCGGGCGTGCTCCACGCCGGCACCGGCCAGCCGGCCCGCACCGACTCGGTCTGGCAGATCGGCTCGATCACCAAGGTCTGGACCGCGACCGTGATCATGAAGCTCGTGGACGAGGGCCGCCTCGCGCTCGACACCCCGGTGGCGAAGATCGTGCCCGGTTTCCGGCTGCGCGACCCGGGAACCACCGCGGCCGTGACCGTCTGGCACCTGCTCACCCACACCAGCGGCATCGACGGCGACCTGTTCACCGACACCGGCCGGGGCGACGACGCCCTGGAGAAGTACGTCGCGCTGCTGGCCGACACCGCGCAGAACCACCCGATCGGTGTCACCTGGTCCTACTGCAACGCGGGCTACTCCCTGCTCGGCCGGATCATCGAGGTCGTCACCGGCAACACCTGGGACCAGGCGATGAAGGAGCAGCTCTTCGCCCCGCTCGGCCTGACCCGCACCACCACCCTGCCGGAGGAGGCGATGGTCTTCGGGCACGCGATGGGTCACGTCAAGGGCGGCGAGGAGCCCGTGGTCGCGCCGGTGTGGGCCCTGCCCCGCTCGGTCGGCCCGGCGGGCCTGATCACCTCGACCGTCGCCGACGTGCTGGCCTTCGCCCGGCTGCACCTGACCGGCGGGCTCGCCGCCGACGGCACCCGGGTGCTGAGCGAGCAGGGCACCGCCGCGATGTCGGCGTACCAGACCGACTGCCCCGAGAAGCACCTGCTCGGCGACTCGTGGGGGCTCGGCTGGTTCCGCTGCGACTGGAACGGCCACCGCGCCTACGGCCACGACGGCAACACCATCGGCCAGGCGGCGTTCCTGCGCGTCCTGCCGGAGGCGGGCGTCGCGGTCGCGCTCACCACCAACGGCGGCAGCACCCGCGACCTCTACGCCGACCTCTACGACGAGATCTTCGGCGAGCTGACCGGGGTGCGGCTGCCCGCGCCGTTCGAGCCGCCGGCCGAGCCGGTCACGGTGGACCTGACGCCGTACGCGGGCACGTACGAGCGCGAGTCGGTGCGCCTGGAGGTGTTCGAGGAGGACGGCAAGCCGATGCTGCGCACCACCGTGACCGGCCCCCTGGCCGAGCTGGAGGGCGAGCAGGTGGAGACGTACGAGCTGACCCCGGTCTCGCCCGGCATGTACGCCGTCCGCCCCGAGGGCATGGAGTCGTGGGCCCCGGTCACGTTCTACTCGCTGCCCACCGGCGAGGAGTACGTCCACTACGGCGCCCGCGCGACCCCCAAGAAGCTCGGCTGACCGTGCCGCTCACCTCGCGTGGCTCCCTCAGCCTCCCGCCGCTCCTCGCCGACCTGCGCGAGCTGGTCGAGTGCGAGTCGCCCTCCGCCGACCACGCCGCGATCGCCAGGTCGGCCGGCCTCGTCGCCCGCGTCGGGGCCGCCCGGCTCGGCGCCGAGCCCGAGCGGATCGTCATCGACGGCTGCTCCCACCTGCGGTGGCGCTTCGGCGACGGCGACCGGCAGGTGCTGCTGCTGGCCCACCACGACACGGTCTGGCCGCTCGGCACCCTGGCCTCCCGCCCGTTCGAGCTGGCCGGCGGCGTGGTGCGCGGCCCCGGCTGCTTCGACATGCTCGCCGGGCTCGTCATGGCCGTGCACGCCGTCGCCGACCTGCCCGCGCGCGACGGCGTCACCCTCCTGGTGACCGGCGACGAGGAGATCGGGTCGCCGAGCTCGCGCGCGCTGATCGAGGAGGAGGCCCGGCGGTCGCGGGCGGCGCTCGTGCTGGAGGCGTCGGCCGACGGCGGCGCGCTCAAGCTGAGCCGCAAGGGCGTGTCCATGTACGAGGTCCGGGTCACCGGCCGTGCCGCCCACGCCGGGCTGGAGCCGGAGAAGGGCGTCAACGCCACGATCGAGCTGGCCCGCCTCGCCGTCGCGGTGCACGCCCTCGGCGACCCGGCGGCCGGCACGACGGTCACCCCTACCGTGATCAGCGCGGGCACGACGGCGAACACGGTGCCCGCCCACGGCTCGTTCGCGGTCGACGTGCGGGCCTGGACGGGGGCCGAGCAGCTCCGGGTGGACCGGGCGCTGCGCGCTCTGGCGCCGGCCGAGCCCGGCGCGGTGATCGAGATCGCCGGCGGCGTCAACCGGCCGCCGCTGGAGGAGCCGGCGAGCCGGGCGCTGTTCGAGCGGGCCGCGGCCGTCGCGGCCCGGCTCGGGCTGCCGCCGGTCACGGGCACGGCCGTCGGCGGCGCCTCGGACGGCAACTTCACCGCGGGTGTCGGCACCCCGACGCTGGACGGCCTGGGCGCGGTGGGCGGCGGCGCCCACGCCGACCACGAGCACGTCCTCGTCGACCGGCTGCTCGACCGCACGGTGCTGCTGCGCGAGCTGATCGCCGAACTCCTGGAGGAGCGGGCATGAGCATCCAGGCGTCCGGAGGGCGTGACGTGGGCGTCGAGGCCGCCGCGGCCGTCGGCCTGGCGGCGGAGGACGCGGCGCGATGGGCCGCGAAGGCGGGCGTGACGGTCCGGGAGCTGCGGGAGCTGGACGAGGCCCACGCCGTGATCGCCCTGCTCGTCGAGATCTGGGGCCGCCCCGAGAACCCCCTGATCACGGTGGAGTTCCTGCGGGCGCTGACGAAGGCCGGCAACTACGTCGCCGGCGCGTACGACGGGGACCGGCTGGTCGGGGTCTGCATCGGCTTCCACGAGGAGCCGGCCGCCCGCACCCTGCACAGCCACATCGCCGGGGTGGCTCCGGGGCTGGCCGGCCGCGGCACCGGGATGGCGCTCAAGCTCCACCAGCGCGCCTGGGCGCTGGCCCGCGGCATCGTCGCGGTCGAGTGGACCTTCGACCCGCTGGTCAGCCGCAACGCCTACTTCAACATCGTCAAGCTGGGCGCGCTGCCGGTGGAGTACCTCACCAACTTCTACGGCGCGATGCACGACGCGATCAACGGCGGCGACGACACCGACCGGCTGCTGGTGCGCTGGGAGCTGCTCGCGCCGCGGGTCCGCGCCGCCTGCTCGGGCACGCCCCGCGAACGGCCGGCCGCCGGCCCGTCGAGCAGGCGGGTCGCGGCCCCGGCCGACATCGAGGCGCTGCGCGCCCGCGACGCGGCCGCCGCCCGGGGCTGGCGGCACCGGCTCCGCGCCGAGCTGGAGCCGCTGATGGCGGCCGGCGGCCGCGTCGTCGACTTCGACCGCGAGCTCGGCTACCTCGTCCGGCTCGCCGGCCCGGATATCGACACCGACACCGAACAGATCCGGAGAATCCCATGAAACTGCGAGGAGTCGAGCTTCGCCGCGTCTCGATGCCGCTCGTGTCGCCGTTCCGCACCTCGTTCGGCACCCAGAACGAGCGGGACGTCCTCCTCCTCAAGGCCGTCACCGACGACGCCGAGGGCTGGGGCGAGTGCGTCGCGCTGGCCGACCCGCTCTACTCCAGCGAGTACGTCGGCTCCCAGCTGGACGTGCTGCGCCACCACCTGCTCCCCCGGCTCTCCACCCCCGAGGGGCAGGCGGCGATCGCGCGCTCGGGCGCCGCCGCGATCGCGGGCCTCACGCACCCGGTCAAGGGGCACCGCATGGCCAAGGCCGCCCTGGAGATGGCCGTGCTCGACGCGGAGCTGCGTGCCCTCGGCCGCTCGTTCGGCCGGGAGCTCGGCGCCGTCCGGGAGCGCGTCCCCAGCGGGGTGTCGGTCGGCATCCACGACTCGATCCCGCAGCTCCTGACGGTCGTCGAGGGCTACCTGGACGCCGGGTACGTGCGCGTCAAGCTGAAGATCCAGCCCGGCTGGGACCTGGAGCCGGTGGCCGCCGTGCGCGCGCGGTTCGGCGCGGACGTGCTGCTGCAGGTGGACGCCAACACCGCCTACACGCTGCGCGACGCCCGCCACCTGGCCAAGCTCGACGCGTTCGACCTGCTGCTGATCGAGCAGCCGCTGGAGGAGGAGGACGTCCTCGGCCACGCCACGCTGGCGCGGCATCTGGCGACGCCGATCTGCCTGGACGAGTCGATCGTCTCGGCGCAGACCGCCGCCGCGGCCATCACGCTCGGCGCCTGCCAGATCATCAACATCAAGCCCGGCCGGGTCGGCGGCTACCTGGAGGCCCGGCGGATCCACGACCTGGCCGTGGCCAACGGGATCCCGGTCTGGTGCGGCGGCATGCTGGAGACGGGCCTCGGCCGCGCCGCCAACGTCGCCCTGGCCGGTCTGCCCGGATTCACGCTGCCGGGCGACGTCTCGGCCTCCGACCGCTTCTACCGCACCGACATCACCGAGCCGATCGTCCTGGACGACGGCCACATCGCGGTCCCCGACGGCCCCGGGCTGGGGGTCACGCCGATCCCGGAGGCGCTCGACGCGGTGACGACGGCCACCGAGTGGATCGACCTCTGATCCTCCTCTGATCGTCCTCTGATCGTCCGACGATCGGACCCCGCGGCTCGGGCTCCTATACTGCGGGGCGTGAGCCAGCGTCCCCGTGCCAGCCTCGGCCGGGTCTTGGACGATCTCGGGACCACCCTGCTCGAACTGGTCGCCGGCGACGTCGACCAGCGCGAGGAGATCAGCGGACTCGTCATCCACGACCCGCTCGACGAGCCCGTGCTCGCGCCGCGCTCGCTGGTGCTCGGCGTCGGCGTCGACCCGTCGGGCGGCACGCTGTCCCGGCTGCTCGGCACGCTCGGCGACCACGACGCGGTGGGCCTGGTCGTCCGGGCGCCGGTCGCCCTGACCCCCGAGGTGCGGGAGGCGGCCGCCAGGAGCGGGGTGGCCCTCATCGGCCTGCGCCGGGGCGCCACGTGGGCGCAGCTCACCGCGCTCATCCGGTCGATGCTCGCCGAAGGGGACATCGGCGAGCACGAGCACGAGTCGCTCGGCGGGCTCCCGTCGGGCGACCTGTTCGCGGTGGCCAACGCCGTGGCCGCGCTCCTCGACGCCCCCATCACCATCGAGGACCGCAACTCCCGCGTGCTCGCCTTCTCCGGCCGCCAGGACGAGGCGGACGCCTCCCGCGTCGAGACCGTCATCGGCCGGCAGGTCCCCGAACGCTACGCCACCCGCCTGACCGAGCTGGGCGTCTTCCGCGACCTCTACCGCTACCAGCGGCCGGTCGTCGTCACGCCGCAGGATCTCGGCCACGACGGGATGACGGTGCAGCGCGTCGCCATCGCCGTCCGCGCCGGCGACGAGATCCTCGGCTCGATCTGGGCCGCCATGGACGGCGAGGTGGACAGCGAGCGCACCGACGCCCTGCTCGACGCCTCGAAACTGGTCGCGCTGCACCTGCTGCGCATCCGCGCCGGCGCCGACGTGCGGCGGCGGCTGCGCGCCGACCTGATGGCGACGGTCCTGGAGGGCGGCGCGGGCGCGCGGGACGCGCTCGCGCGGCTCGGCCTGTCCGGCCGCACCCTCGTCATCGTGAGCGCGGCCCTGCTCACCGGCGACGACCACGCCTGGACCGCCGACCACGCCAGGGCCGCCGAGCTCGAACGGCTCGCGGACGCCCTGTCGGTCCACCTGTCGGCGGCGGTGCCGTCCGCCGCCGTGGCGGCCGTCGGCGGCACGGTCCACGGGCTGCTGCCGGTGATCGTCCCGACCGGCGACCCCGAACAGCGGGCCGTCCGGCTGGCCTCCGACTTCGTGGACCGGGTCGGCGGCAGCCTGCCCGCCATCGTCGCGGTCGCCCCGGCCGGGGCGGACATCAGCGGCATCGTCCACGGCAAGGCGCAGGCCGACCGGGTGCTCCGGGTGATGCGCGAGGGCCACACCGGGCTCCGCGTGGCCCGGCTGGACGACGTCCAGACGCTCGCCCTGGTCCTGGAGCTGCGGGACCTCGCGGCGGCGCGCGGCGAGCGGCCGGTCGGCGCGATCGCCCGCCTGATGGAGTACGACGAGCGCAACAACGCCGGCCTCGTCCAGTCGCTGGAGGCGTGGCTGGACGCCCTCGGCGACGTGGGCAAGGCCGCCGCCGCGCTGTTCATCCACCCCAACACGCTGCGCTACCGGCTCAGACGGGCCGCGGAGGTGGGCGAGATCGACCTGGACGACCCGGAGCAGCGCTTCGCCGCGATGCTCCAGCTACGGATCCTGGCACCCCGCTGAGCGCCGCCCCGCTCCTCGCGGCGGGGTCAGCCCGGGCCAGGCCGGCCCACCCTGATGATGGACGGTTCCCCGCCGTCGGAGACGATCTCCGCCAGGCGCGCCGCATCGGCCGAGCCCGGCGCCGCGGTGAGCATCAAAGCCGCCAGGTCGTCGCCGGGGATGGCGAGCAGGCTGCCGACGAGCGTGACGGAGCCGCCGTCCGGATGAATGAACGCGGCACTGCTCTCGTAGGCCGCCACCGGTCGCGGCGCGCGCCACAAGGTGTCGAACAGGCTGCTCCGGCTCCGCATCTCGTCCACCAGCGCGGCGAGCGACGCGTCGGCGGGGTAGCGCAACAGCGCGCTCCTCAGGCGGGCGACCAGGACCGCCTGATGGTCGGTCGCGTCATCCGCGGACTGCTTGAAACCGCTGAACGGGTCGCAGAACGTACGCCAGGCGATGTTCCACTCCCACGGGTCCCCGGTGAGCTCCCAATGCTTCAGAGCCATGAACGCGCTGTTCACGGCGATGAGGTTCATCGCCGCGTCGGAGACGAACATCGGAGTGTCGGTGAACCGCTCCAGCAGCCGCATCGCGCCCGGGCCGACTTCGTTCGGCACCTGCCCGTCCACGGCGGCGTACCCGGCCAGCGCGCAGAGCCGCTCGTACTCCGCCCGTCCGATCCGCAACGCCCGCGCGATGGCGTTCACCACCCCGGCCGACGGATGGCTGCGCCCCTGCTCGAGACGGCGTACGTAGTCCGCGGACAGGCCCGCGAGCTCGCCGAGTTCCTCCCGCCGCAACCCTCGCACCCGCCGGCGGCCGATCGGCAGCCCGACAGCCGCAGGCGCCGTGCTCTCCCGCAGCTGCCGCACCGCGGCACCGAACTCGTCACGTTCCACAGCCCCATAGTGCCCGGATTGTCCAGATAGCGGGTAACGGGGGTGGCAACGCGAGGTGGAGTCGATCAGCCGGTTCACCGCGTGGTCCTTCCTGGCGACTCCCGGCCCCTTGGGGTTCAGGCCGCCGACCGGAGCCCTGCGGGGCGACGCCGGAGAGCGGTCTCGAGCAGGGCCGGGGGCCGGTATTCCTGGTCGAGCGCGGTGACGTCGGTGCCCGGCGGGACGATCGCGTCGATCCGGTCGAGGAGGTCGTCGGACAGCTCGACGTCGGCTCCGGCCAGCAGGTCGTCGAGATGGTCCATGGTGCGCGGGCCGAGGAGCGCGGCGGTGACGCCCGGGTGGGCGATGGCGAAGGCCATGGCCAGGTGGGTCAGGCGCAGGCCGGCCTCCTCGGCGAGCGGGACGAGCTGTTCGACGACGTCGATGCGGCGCTCGTCGGACAGGTGCCGGGAGAACCGGGCGCGTTTGAGGTCGTTGTCACCGCCCTTGCGCACCCGGCCGGTCAGCAGGCCCTGACCGAACGGGCCCCACACCATGACGCCCATGCCGTACTCCCGCGCGAGCGGCAGGACCTCCCGTTCGATGCCGCGGTTCAGGATCGAGTACGGGGGCTGCTCGGTGCGGAACCGCTGCAGGCCAGCGCGTTCGGCGGCCCACTGGGCCTGGACGATCAGCGAGGCGGGCGTGGTCGACGAGCCGACGGCGCGCACCTTGCCGGCCCTGACGAGGTCGGTCAGGACGGACAGGGTCTCCTCCAGGTCGGTGTCCGGGTCGGGCCGCTGGAGCTGGTAGACGTCGATGTGGTCGGTGCCGAGCCGGCGCAGGGAGTTCTCGACAGCGGTGGTGATCCAGCGGCGGGAGCCGCCCTGCCGGTTGACGTCCTCGCCCATGGGCAGGCCGACCTTGGTGGCCAGGACCACCTCGTCGCGGCGGCCCTTCAGTGCCCTTCCGACGATGTCCTCGGAGTCGGCGTAGCGGTCGGCGGTGTCGATGAGGTTGATTCCCGCGTCGATCGCCTTGTGGATGATGCGGGCCGACTCGTCCGGGTCGTTGCCCATCTGGCTGGCGAACATCAGCGTGCCGAGACCGTAGGGGCTGACCTTGATCCCGGTCCGCCCGAGGTTGCGGTACTTCATGAACGTGCTCCTTCGGCGCCGCGCGGCGGGTGGGGCCCCGCCGGCCACCGGCGGTCGGCCGGTGCATCCACCGTCGGCGGATCCGCGGGCCTCGGCCAGTGCCCGCCGCAGCCGGTGGACCCGCAGTACCAGGACGGGGACGCGGCCGATCGGCGATACTCGGGGAGATGACCGGAACCTCGGATCTCGGCAGGGCGCTGCACGCCTGGCGGGACCGCACGAAACCGGCCGAGGCCGGCCTGCCGGACGACGGCGGCCGGCGCGCGCCGGGCCTGCGGCGTGAAGAGCTCGCCCTGCTCGCCGGCTTGTCCGTCGACTACATCGTGCGGCTCGAACAGGGCAGGTCGACGAACCCGTCCCCGCAGGTGCTGTCCGCGCTGGCGCGGGCGTTGCGGCTGACGACGGCGGAGCGTGAGCACCTTTTCGTGCTCGCCGGTCAGGCGGCGCCGAGCGCCGGGCAGGTTTGCGATCATGTGCCGGCGGGCGTTCAGCGCCTGCTGGACCGGCTGACCGGCACACCGCTGAGCGTGTACGACGCCGCCTGGAACCTCATCACCTGGAACCCGTTGTGGGCGGCGCTGTTCGGCGACCCGCCGCCGTCACGCGGCTTCGGGAGGAACGCGGTGTGGTGGTCCTTCGTCGCGCCGCCCGCCGGCTATCCCCAGGCGGTGAGCCGGAAGACGGGTCACCGCGCGGCCTTCGTGTCCGACCTGCGAGCGGCGTCGGCCCGCTATCCGAAGGACGCCGGGCTGGCCGCGCTGATCGACGGGCTCCGTGCCCGGAGCGGTGACTTCGCGGCGCTGTGGGACTCCGGCGTGGTGGGTGTGCACGAGTCCCTGACCAAGACGGTCCGGCACGCGAGCGTCGGTGAGCTCACCCTCGACTGCGACTTCCTGGCGGCGCTCGGCACCGACCTGCGGATCATGGCCTTCAGCGCGGCGGAGGGCAGCGAGACCGCCGAGCGGCTGCGGCTGCTGGACGTCATCGGCGTCCAGGCCGCAGCAGACGAAGCCCGTGACCCGCAGGGTGTGAAGCTGATCATGTAGCGACGACGGGTCCCACCTGGCGGGCGGTGCGCGCGAAGGAGCGGATCAGGTCGGTCTCGGTGGCGGTGCGCCACAGCAGCGCCCAGCGCGCCGGAGGGGCGTCCCGGACGGGCACGTAGGCGAGGTCGGGCCGGGAGTGGTAGCGGGCGGCGTGGGAGTGCACGAGCGCGACGGCCTCGCCGTTGGACAGGATGGGGAGCAGCTCGCTCTCGGCGGTCACGGCCGGCCCCAGGCGGACCGGCCGGCCGCTCGGGGTGTGCCTGGGCACGAGCGCCTCGCGCCAGTAGTCGGGCTTCGCGCCGCCGATGACGAGCTCGTCGGCCAGGTCCTCGTACGACACCGTCTCCCGCCGGGCCAGGCGGTGACCGGCGCCGACGGCGAGGACGACGGGCTCGACGCGGACGACCGGCCCGACGGTGAGGTCGGCCTCCCTGACCGGCAGCCAGGCGATCTGCACATCGACCTCCCCCGCCCGCAGCGGCCCGAACGGGTCGCCGAACCCGACGTACCGGATCTGCGCCTCGCACGCGGGCTGCCGGGCGTGGAACCCGTCGAGCAGCGGCCGGAAGTCCTGGACGTTGCTGGAGAGCATGCCGAGGCGCAACACCTCGGTCTTCCCGCCGGCCGCGCGGACCGCGCGTGCCAGGCCGTCCCGCAGCCCGCGGTACATCGGGCCGAGGTCGGCGACGAGCTGCCTGCCGATCGGCGTCAGCGTCACGGCCCGGTTGTTGCGCTCGAACAGGGCGGCGCCGATCCGGCGCTCCTGCTTCTTGATCGCCTGACTGACGCGGGCGGGGGTCACGTGCAACCGCTCGGCGGTCCGGCCGAAATGCAGCTCCTCGGCCAGGGTCAGGAAGATCTCGATGTCCCGCAGCTCCACGCGCACGCTTTCGTCGTTAAGTGTGAGGTTAAGGCACGTTATCGGACCTGGCGTTGTCGCCGGTACCGGCCTGCGGACAGGCTGTGGGGCGGACGAACCCACCGAGAAGGCAGTGACACCATGAACCCACACCTCAGCACCGCCCTGCCCACCACCGCCAAGGCCACGAAGAGGGTCACGCTCAACGGCGTGCTCTGGGCCCTGCAAGCGGTGTTCGGCTTCTTCTTCGCCGGCAGCGGATTCGGCAAGGTGCTGATGTACGACGACTCGCTGTACGCGGCGGCGCCGGACGCCGTGGCCTGGTACGCCGCGGTGCCGCAACCCCTGATCGTCTTCATCGGGATCTGTGAGGTGCTGGGCGGCATCGGCCTGATCCTGCCGGCGATGGCGAAGGTCAAGCCGGCGCTGACGCCGCTCGCCGCCGCCGGCCTGACCCTGACGATGATCCTCGCGGCCGGTTTCCACATCGTGCGCGGCGAGTACGCGCTGGTGCCCGCGAACGTGCTGCTGGGCGGCCCGACGGCGATCATCGCGGTCGGACGGTGGAAGCGGCGGCCGGTCTCCCCCGCGAACCTCACCGGCGCACGCGCGCTCTGGTCGCTCGTGGTCGTCGGCGCGGTGGTCCTGCTGACGTTCGTGCCGACGTGGTACACGATGACGAACGCGTCCTGACCGGCGGGCCGGGAACGGCGGCCGTCAGCCCCTTCTGATCCAGAACGCCTCGATGCGGTCGTTCATGAACGAGCCGACCCAGCCCTGCGACAGGCAGGCGCACACCGAGTAGTTGGCCCAGGTCTGCTCGTCGCCGCTCCAGTCGACCGTGGACGGCCAGTTGAAGCCCGTGACGACGTTGCAGTGGCTTTCGGCGTTGAAGCCGGAGATGTTGTTCGCCCAGTCGTCCTTGACGATGATGCGGTAGCCGGCGGAGTCGCAGTCGCCGTAGTCCCCGTGGATGCGGGTGAGCAGGGGCGGCTGGTTGTTGGCGTTCCAGAACCACTCCATGAGCAGGACCGTCTGCTGCGCGCCGGCCTGGCGCTGGACGGTGGCGTAGTCGTTGCCGCAGGCGCGGGAGCGGATCGGCGACGGCTCCCCCGGCGGGGCCTTGCCGACGACGATCACGCAGTACGAGGGAGCCTGGGCGGACGCCGCCTCCGACGCGGACGCGACCGCCTGGGCAGGCGCGAGACCGGCGAGCGCCAGGAGGGCGGCGGCCATGGCGGTGAGGACTCTTCTGCGGAAGCTCATGCCCCCAACCTCGCCGAGGCCGAACCACGCGGCCAGGGCGGCGACCGGACATTCACCGGTCACACGCGCAGCACCCGGGGGCCGACCGCGCCGTAGCGCTGCGCGGACGATCGGGACAGTTGTTTCCCGGTGATGATCCAGGCCAGCTGCTCGACGTCGGCGAACTTGGCGAAGCTGGTCACCCCGAACCGGGTGTGCTCGCACAGCAGCACGACCTGGCGGGCCGCCCGCATGGCCGCCGACTTGGCCTGCGCCACCGCCGGGTCCGGGGTCGTCAGCCCGCGTTCGATCGACACCCCGTTGGCGCCCATGAACGCGAGGTCGACGTTCAGCTCCCCGAGCATGGCCGTCGCCCAGCGGTCGACGGTTCCCATGGTCGCCGGCCGGACCCGGCCGCCCACAATGATCACATCGTGCTCAGTGTGGCGGCCGAGTTCGGCAGCAACGGTCAGGGATCTGGTCACCACGGTCATGCGCTCCAGCCTGCGCATCGGCCCGACGAGGTCCTCCGGCAGCGCGCCCTCGTCGAGGAGCACCGTGCCGACGTCGGCCATCAGGTCCACCGCGGCCTCGGCGATCGCGAGCCGCTCCTCGGAGCGGGCCTTGTGCCGGTACTCCACCGGCGTCTCGTAGCGGCCGATGTCGGTGGGGTAGAAAGCGCCGTACGAACGGACGATCAGCCGCTGTGCCTCGAGCGTGCGCAGATCCCTGCGCAGGGTCGCGGGCGAGATCGCGAACAGGCCGGCGATCTCGGAGACGACCGCTCGGCCCTCGCTCCGGACGTGGTCGAGGATGCGCTGCTGACGGTCGAAGGCACGGCCCTGAAACGAGCTTGACATCCGGTTGTGCACCCTTGCGTAGCTGTTCGAAACGTTCGCGCAATAATCACAGATTCGCAATCGTCTGACCAGGGCCGATCGCTGGGTCGCCAGTAAAGTCGCCAGCGTTTCGTCGTCGATGCGGATGGGTGGTAGCCCGTGAGCAGTGGAGCAAGCGATCTCGGTGCGAGATCCGCTCTGTCGGTCGGCGCCCGCCGGCCGGTCGATCCCGGGGGAAGGGCCGCCGAGCTACGGCTCGCGGCGACACGCCGGCGCCGGCGCGGGTACCTGCTGTTCGCCGCGTTCGCGCTGCCCAACCTGGCGCTGATCGCGGTGTTCTCGTACTGGCCGATCATCGAGAACATCTACCTGAGCTTCACCACCTGGGACTTCATCTCGCCGCAGGCCGACCTGGTGGGCCTGCTCAACTACCAGGCGCTGTTCAGCAGCTCGGCCTTCCCCGAGGTCCTGTGGCGCACGCTGGTGTGGGTCGTGGTCGTGGTGGTCGTGACCCTGGTGCTCGGCCTGGCGCTGGCACTGCTGTTCGCGCAGCGCGTCCGGGGCACGACGGCGGTGCAGACGCTCGCCTTCTCCCCGCACGTGCTGTCCGGGGCGGCGATCGCGACCATCTGGCTGCTGATCTTCGATCCGCACCACGGCCTCAGCCGGCTGGTGTTCGAGGCGTTCGGCACGAGCTCGCCGGCCTGGACGACCGACGGCTCCTGGGCGCTGTGGGCGCTGATCATCGTCTCCATCTGGAAGGGACTCGGCTTCGTCGCGATCGTCTACCTGGTGGGGATCCAGCAGATCCCGGCCGAGGTGCTGGAGGCGGCCCGCATCGACGGCGCCGGCCGGTGGACGGCGTTCCGGCGGGTGGTCTTCCCGCTGCTCTCCCCCACCACCTTCTTCCTGGTGATCACGCAGACGATCTCGGCCTTCCAGGCGTTCGACGTGATCGCCATGATGACCGGCGGCGGTCCCGCCGGTGAGACCACCACCTTGAGCTGGTTCATCTACGACGCCGCGTTCAGCCGGACCGACGTCGGCACCTCGAGCGCGGCCTCGATGATCATGTTCGTGGTGCTGATGGCGATCACCGTGCTGCAGTTCCGGTTCGTCGAGCGGAGGGTGCACTACTGATGACGATCATGCCGACCCCGGCGGCCGCCGAGGCCGCTCCGCGCCGGCCGGCCGGCGCCCGCCGCCCGCGCTGGTGGAGCGCGATCGCCCTGGTGGCCGCGGCCCTGGTCTTCCTGGTCCCGATCTACCTCTTCGTCAGCACGGCGTTCAAGACGAACGCCGACATCAACAGCTGGCCACTGCGGCTGATCCCGCGCTCGCTGACCCTGGACAACTTCGTCAACGCCTGGACGCTGGCCCCGTTCGACCAGTTCCTGGTCAACTCGGTCGTGGTGGCCGCGATCGGGACGCTGCTCAAGGTGGTGCTGGCGATCTCCACCGCGTACGCCTTCGCCTTCCTCCCCTTCCCGGGCAAGCGCTGGCTGTTCATCTTCATGCTCGGCGCGCTGATGGTGCCGGGGCACGTGACGCTGCTGGTGAACTACATCACCATCGGCCGGCTGAACCTGGTGAACACCTATGCCGGCCTGATCCTGCCGGGCGTGGCGTCGGCCTTCGGCACCTTCCTGCTCTACCAGTTCTTCCGGTCGATCCCGCGGCAGGTGCTGGAGGCGGCGCAACTGGACGGCGCCGGGCATCTGCGCACGATCGTCTCGTTCATCGTGCCGATGTCCCGGCCGGCGATCATCACCGTCGGGCTGATCGCGCTGATCGACGAGTGGAACGGCTTCGTCTGGCCGCTGATCGCGACCAACTCGATCAACATGCGGACGCTGCCGATCGGGCTGCTCTACCTCAAGGAGAACGACGGCATCAACGACTGGGGCGCCCTGATGGCCGGGACCCTGTTCGTCGTCCTGCCGATGGCGGTCGTCTTCCTGCTGGCGCAGCGCTACATCGTCGCCGGCCTGGCCGGCGGCGTGGTCCGCCGATGACCGCCACGTGCCCACTCCCCGGCCCACTCCCCGGCCCGCCCTCCGGCCCGATCAGAGAGGAATCAGTGTGACCAGGACCAGTCTCAGCCGCCGCCGGCTCCTGACCGGCGCCACCGCGGCCGCGGCCGGCCTGGCGTTGACCGGCTGCGTCGGCCGCCAGCCCGGCGACTACGCCCAGGTGAGCGGGCAGGTGCCGGCGCGGTTCGCGCGCCGCCGGCGGGTGGTGCTGTGGAGCGCCTTCACCTCCCACAACGCCGAGGTCCTGCAGACGGTCATCGACGGGTTCAACGCCGCGCAGCAGGACATCTTCTGCGAGATCCAGCTGTTCCCCGGATACCCCGCGCTCGACTCGAAACTGGCCGCCAGCTTCGCCCTGGCCCAGGTGCCCGACCTCGTCACGCTCAGCGACGTGAACTGGAACCGCTACTTCCTCGCCGAGGCGCTGGAGCCGCTGAACGGCTACTTCGACGCGAGCTTCGGCCCCGCGGCCTTCCACCCGCGCTTCCTGGCCGAGGGCACCGTCCGGGGCCAGGTCTACTGGCTGCCCTGGGCCCGCTCGACGCCGCTCTTCTACTACAACAAGGAGATCTTCGCCGGCGCCGGGCTGCCCGACCGCGGGCCGAAGACGTTCACCGAGCTGCGGGAATGGGGCCGCCAGCTCAAGGGCTTCACGTACCGCGGCTCGCCGGTCAAGATGCGCGGCTACACCGGCAAGGACGACTGGTACTTCCAGGGCTCGACGTGGGCCTTCGGCGGCGCCTACTCCGACGGCATGACGCCGCGGCTGGACTCCGAACAGACCGTCGCCGCCCTGGAGTTCGACCGGGCGTTCATCCACGACGACCGGATGGCCTACCTGTCCGGCGACATCAACGCCGACTTCGCGGCCGGCGTGACGGCGACCATCTGCAACTCCACCGGCGCGCTCTCCTCGCTGCTCAAGGCGGCCACGTTCGAGATCGGCGCCGCCTTCCTGCCCGAGCAGGACGCGCCCGGCGTGCCGACCGGAGGCAGCGGGCTGGCGGTCATGCGCAACGCGACCAAGGCCCGCAAGGAGGCGACCTGGGAAGTGGTCAAGTACCTCATCACCAGGGGCGCGCCCGAGTGGAGCCTCAACACCGGCTACCTGCCGGTGACCGCCACGTCCCTCGCCTCGCCGGAGATCAGGAAGCGCAACGCCGCGACCCCCGCGTACCAGGTCGCCCAGGATCAGCTCAGCCGCGCCCGCCAGCCGGACGTCATGCGCCGGTACGTGAACGAGACGGTCGCCGAGATGGTGCTCGCGCTGGAGGCCGTGTACGCCTCCGGAGCCCGCCCGGCCGAGGTGCTGCGCGAGACGGCGCAGAAGCTCGACCCGGCCATCCGGCGCGTGCTGCCGAAGTATCGCCGGCTGGTGTCCTGACGCCGGTCCCCCCGCGCCGCCGGGCGGCGGCGCGGCCCCTCACTTGACCATCAGCATTGCAGCGAGAAAGGATCATTGTGACATTTGCCATCGTCGGTCACCGCGGCGCCATGGCCGAAGCCCCCGAGAACACCCTCGCCTCCTACCGGGTGGCGGAAGAAGTCGGCGTCGACGAGGTGGAGACCGACGTCCGCATCAGTTCCGACGGGCAGCTCTTCATGCTGCACGACGCGACCCTCGACCGGGTCGCGGCCGGGCCGGACGGCAAGGGCCTCGGCCCGGTCGCGGAGCTGCCCTGGTCGCGGATCAGCTCGGTCGACGTGGGCGGGGGCGAGCGGGTGCCCACCCTGGAGCAGATGTACCAGGCCACGACGCGGCTGATCCAGCTGGAGATCAAGGATCTGGCCGCCATCGACGGCCTGGCCGACTTCTTCCCCCGCCATCCCGGCTACGCGCGGCGGACGATCCTGACCGGCTTCTCCGTCGAGGCGATGGTCGCCGTGGCCGGGAAGCTGCCGGAGATCGCGCGGGGCATCATCGTGTCGAGCTGGACCGACGCCGAGGCCCATCCCGGCGGCTACCGCAAGCTCATCGAGGAGACCGGGTCCTGCCGCATCCACAGCGGCGGCGAAGGGCTGACCGCCGACGTCGTCCGGCGGCTGCACGACGAGGGCGTGCCGGTGCACGGCTGGCCCACCCGCGACCAGGACGACCTGCGGCACTGGCTCGACCTCGGCGTGGACGGGACGACCAGCGACGACCCCCGCACGCTGCGGCGCTGGCTCGCCGAGGCCGGCCGATGACGGCCGCTGCGGGCGGCGCCCCGCTGGAAGCGGCGCTGTTCGACATGGACGGCACCCTGTTCGACAGCGAACCCCTCTGGGACGTCAGCCTCGCCGATCTGGCCGCCATGCTCGGCGGCCGGCTGTCGGCCGAGACCCGCCGCCGGGTCGTCGGCGGCAACCTGCGGGACACCGCCCGGATCGTCCAGGAGGACCTGGGCGTCGAGGCCGACGTCGAGGAGTCGGCCGCGTGGCTGCTGGAACGCACCCGGCAGTTGTTCGCCCTCGGGGTGCCGTGGCGGCCGGCCGCCCGGTCCGTGGTGGAATCCGTCCGCAGGCAGGGCATCCCCACGGCGCTCGTGACGTCGAGCCACCGCGTCCTGGTCGACGAGGTGCTGGCCCAGCTCGACCCCGGCATGTTCGACACCGTCGTGTGCGGCGACGAGGTGACCCACCCGAAGCCGCATCCGGAGGCGTACCTGACGGCGGCCGAACGGCTGCGCGCCGACCCGCGCAACTGCGTGGCGCTGGAGGACTCCGCCAAGGGCATCGCGGCGGCGCTGGCCGCGGGCTGCCTGGTCGTGGCCGTGCCCGAGGACGGCGGGGCCCTGGCCGACGGCCACGGCGCCGTGGTCGTCCCGCTGGAGACCGTCACCGTCGACCGGCTGGCCTCGCTGCTGGCCGCCCGGACCGGTTGAGCGGAGTGACCCGTACCCGAAGAACCCGCGCGAAGCCCTGAGGAGACGCCGATGACGGACATCAGCTGGGGAGGTATCGCGCTGGCCGCCCTCTTCGCCGCCTTCACCGGCTTCAACGACGCCGGCGCCCTGGTCGGGATGGGCCTGCGCATCCCCGGGTTCCGGCCGGTCACTGGGCTGGTCCTGCTCGCCGCCGCGGTCGCCGCCGCCCCGGTGGTCCTCGGCACGGCGGTGGCCGCGACCCTCGGCCGGCGGCTGGTCGCCTTCGACGGCGCCGACGCCGGCCTCGCCGTCGCCGCGGGAGTCGGCGGCGCGATCCTGGTGACCGCCGCGTTGTCCGCGCGCGGCCTGCCGACCAGCCTGACCCTGGCCCTGATCGGCGGCATCGCCGGGGCGGGCGTCGGCGCTCACACCGCGGTGAACTGGCCGGTCGTCGGGCTCGTCCTGCTGGTCGCCGCCGGGTCGCCGGTGGCCGGCGCCCTCGCCGCCCTGGCCGTGACCAAGCTGGTCGGCGCGCTGCCCGCGCCGGAGGGGGCGGGCCGGCGGCTGCGCCGGCTGCACGCCGGCGCGCTCATCGCCACCTGCCTGGCGTACGGCGCCAACGACGGCCAGAAGATGCTGGCGGTCTGGGCCGCCGTGCAGAGCGGCGGCCCGGCGGCGCCGGCCGCGTCGCCGGCGGCCCTCGCCATCGTCACCGGCTGCTTCCTGGTGGGCGGCATGATCGGGCTGCCCAGGCTCGCCGCGGCGCTCGCCGGGCAGCTCACCAGCGGCCGTCAGGACGCGGTGGTGGTCACCGAGCTGTCCGGCGCCGGCGTCGTCCTCGGCACCGCCGCGCTCGGGGCCCCGGTGAGCATGACCCAGTCCCTTTCCGGCGCCATGGTGGGCACGGGGCTGTCCGGAGGAGCCCGGCGGGTGCGCTGGCGAGGAGTGGCGCGGCTCGGACGCGCCTGGCTGCTGACCCTGCCGGCGGCGTTCGCGGTCAGTGCGGTGGGATGCCTGACGCTGGAGGCGATCCGCTGATGCCGTTCCGTCTCCGCCACCTGTTCCGCGAGCTGTCCGGACGCAACGACCAGGTGCTCGCCGGGCTGATCCTCGACCAGCTCGCCGCCGCCGAGGACGGCGTCGCGCTGGCGGCCGCGCTCGCCGGCGGCGAGCTGCTCCCGGACGTCGCCCGGAGCCGGATCAGCGAGATCGAGCACGAGGGCGACACCCGGCGCGGCCTGCTGGTCGCCCAGCTCCACCGCAGCGTCAGCTCGCCCATCGACCGGGAGGACCTGTTCCGGCTGTCCCGCTCGGTCGACGACGTGCTCGACGCGGTACGCGACTTCGTCCGCGAGGCGGACCTGTTCGCGCTCGGCGACGGGGACGCCTTCCGTCCCGTGCTCGCCGCGCTGACCCGGGGGGTCGGCGAGCTCGGCGACGCGGTCCGGCTGCTGCCGCGCGCGCCCCGGCAGGCCGCCGAACGCGCCCTGCACGCCAAGAAGCAAGGTCTGCGGACGGCGTACCAGCACGCGGTCTCCGCGCTGCTCGCCCGCCCGCTGACCGCCGACACGCTGAAGACGACCCTGCTGCTGTGCCGGCTGGACGCGGCGGGGATGCACCTGGCCGCCGCCGCGGACACGCTGGCGGACGGCGTGGTCAAACGGTTCCAGTGATCGTCCGCCCCACGGTGACGATCAAGGACAGGAGATATCGGCATGACCCCACCACCCCCGGCCGTCGTCGTGATCGGCGAGTCGGTCATGGACGTGATCGCCGATCACGACGGGAACAGGTCCGTGACGCCCGGCGGCTCCGCGCTCAACGTCGCGGTCGCGCTCGGACGGCTGGAGGTGCCCGTCCAGTTCGTGACGGCGCTCGGCCAGGACCGCTACGGGGACCGGATCCGCGCCCACCTCCGGGCCGCGGGCACGCAGGTCGTGTCCGCGGAGCCGGCCGGAGCCCGCACCTCGGTGGCCACCGCGACGCTGGCCGCCGACGGCTCGGCGACCTACGACCTGGACGTCACCTGGGACCTGCGCGCGGACGTACCGGTCGCCGAGGCCGGCCTCGTGCACGCCGGCTCGCTGGCGCTGTTCCTGGAGCCCGGCGCCTCCCGGGTGCGGGAGCTCCTGGAGGCCGCGCGACGGCGCGGGGCCGTGGTGAGCCTCGACCCGAACATCCGGCCCTCGCTGCTGCCGCCCCGGCAGGAGGTCCGGAGCCGGTTCGAGCGCCTCTGCGCGCACGCCCACATCGTCAAGCTCAGCGACGAGGACGCGTCCTGGCTCTACCCCGGCCACGCACCCGGTGACGTGACCGGCAGGCTGCTGGGACTCGGCGTGTCGCTCGTCGGGCTGACCGCGGGGGCCGGAGGCTCCCTGCTGGCCTCCGGCGCGCACCGGGTCCAGGTCCCCCCGGTCGCCGCGCGGGTGGTGGACACGATCGGCGCGGGCGACGCCTACCTGTCCGGCCTGCTCCGCAAGGTCCTGGAGCTGGAGCTCGCCGATGCGCTGCGCGGACCCGGCGCGATCCCCGCGGACACGTTGCGGGCCGTCGGCGGCTTCGCCGCCCTGACCGCCGGCGTCACCGTCACCCGCCGCGGCGCGGACCCGCCGGCCCTGTCCGAGCTCGGGTCCGGCATCGCGAACGACCACTGACACAGGAAGCCTGATGAGACTCTCCCCCGACAACCTCCCCGCCATCGCGGCGCGGGTCCCCGTGCCGCGCTACGACAGGACCCGGCTTCGCGCCGGGATCGTCCACCTCGGAGTGGGCGGCTTCCACCGCGCGCACCAGGCGATGTACCTCGACGCGCTGTTCGGCGAGCCCGGCGAGCCGGACGCCGCCCGGTTCGGCATCGTCGGCGTCGGCGTCCGGGCCGAGGACGCGGCCATGCGGGACGCGCTGCGGGCCCAGTCCACCCTCTACACGCTGGTCGAGAAGGAGGCGGACCGCCCGCCCCGTCCCCGCGTCATCGGCTCGATGATCGGCTACCTGTTCGCGCCGGACGACCCCGAAGCGGTGCTCGCCGCGCTCACCGATCCCGCCGTCCGGATCGTCTCGCTGACGATCACCGAAGGCGGCTACCACGTCAACCAGAGCACGGGCGAGTTCGAGGCCGACGCGGCCGTGCTCGCCGAGGCGCGCGCCGGCGGACGGCCGTCCTCGGCGTTCGGCTTCCTGACCGAGGCGCTCGCCCGGCGCCGGGCGGCCGGGACCGCGCCGTTCACCGTCCTGTCCTGCGACAACCTGCCCCAGAACGGTGAGGTCGCGCGGCGGACGCTCAGCGCCTTCGCCGGTCTCAGGGACGCGGAGCTCGGCGAGTGGATCGACCGGGAGGTCAGCTTCCCCAGCTCGATGGTGGACCGCATCACCCCGGTCACCTCCCGCCTCGACCGCGAACGGCTGCTGGAGGAGTTCGGCGTCGAGGACGCCTGGCCGGTGGTGTGCGAGCCGTTCCACCAGTGGGTCGTCGAGGACCGGTTCCCGTCCGGCCGGCCCGCGCTCGAACGCGTCGGCGTCCAGTTCGTCGACGACGTCGAGCCGTACGAGCTGATGAAGCTCCGCCTCCTCAACGCCGGCCACCAGGCCCTGGCCTACCTCGGCTACCTGGCCGGCCACCGGTTCACGCACGAGGTCTGCCGCGACCCCGCGTTCGCCCGGTTCCTGCGCGCCTACCTGGAGGAGGAGGCGACGCCGACCCTCGGCCCGGTGCCCGGCGTCGACCTGCCCGGGTACAAGAGACAGCTCATCGAACGCTTCTCCAACCCGGAGATCAGCGACACCCTGGCCCGGCTGTGCGCCGACTCCTCCGACCGCATCCCCAAGTTCCTCCTGCCCGTCACCCTCGCCCGCCTGGCGGAAGGCCAGGACGTCCGGCGCTCCGCCCTGGTGGTCGCGAGCTGGGCCAGGTACGCGGAAGGAGTCGACGAACAGGGGCGGCGCATCGACGTGGTCGACCGGCGACGGGCCGACCTCGCGGACCGGGCCGCCCGCCGGCTCACCGACCCCCTCGCCTTCCTCGAGGACGAGACCCTGTTCGGCGACCTCCGCCATCGGCCCGCCTTCACCGGCCCCTACCTCGAAGCCCTCGACAGCCTGCACCGCATCGGCGCCCGGGCCACGGTCGAGCAGTGGGAGGACCGCCCGTAACGCCGCGTCACCAGCCGATCCCGGCGCTCCGCGACCCGAGCTAGGCGCTCCGGCGAGCGTCGGACCCCCGCAGCTCCCGGACGAGTTCGCGCAGGTCGACGCCGGCGTCCGTGAGGATGCGGGCGGCGCCGTTGGCGTGATCGGCGAGCAGCCCCCACAACAGGTCCTCGCCGGTGGCCGGACGGCCCGATCCCCGCCACACGGCCACCTCGACCGCCTTGCGGGCGTGCATGGCGAGAGGCAGCTGGCCGAGCGGCCCGTACAGCACGACCCGCAGCGGCCGGGCCGGGGTGCGGCGCAGGCTCCAGGCTCTCGGGTCGTCGGTGCCGGAGCGGGTGCTGCGGTGGACCCGGTCGAGGTCGATGCCGAGCGTGGCGAGCAGCGTCCTGGAGTCGTTCGTGTCCACGCGTTCTCGTACGGCAGCGGCGGCGGTCGCGGTGAACGTGCGCAGCGTGAACGGCCGCACCTCGGCAAGGCCGAGCAGCATCAGGTCGGCGTCGAGGGCCGGCCGCCCGGCGTCGAGCGCCAGGATGCCGGCCCTGACCACGGCGCGGCGGGCGCCTTCTGCGAACTTGTCGAACACGCGTCATCCTTTCGTGCGGCGGGCGTGCTTGCGGTGGGCGGTCTGCCGCCGTACACCGAGGGCGTCTGCGATCCGCTCCCAGGACCAGCCTTGGGCGCGGGCGTTGGAGACGTGCACGGCTTCCAGTTCTTCGAGCAGGGTCCGAAGCGCGGCCACCGCTGCCAGCCCCACACCGGGGTCCTGGTCGGCGGTCGCCTCGGCCAGTTTGGCTACCTCCATGGCGTCAGCATATGCTGACGAACGCGATTTGTCAGCATATGCTGACGGAGTCTGCCTCTGGGTGACGGGGAGACCGGCTTCGGTGGCGATCTTGCCGAACGCGCGAGGAGGCCGGCCTCGGTGAGGCTGGCGCGCTGCTGCGGCAGGGACTGGGTCGCGGTGGAGACTCGGAAGTAGACGATCTGCACCGTGCCGTCCTTGCGACATCGATCGCTACCTGGGGGCGGCCCCAGGAGGGTGGAGGGGGTTAGGAGCTCGGAGGCTCACTCGCCTGCGTGTGGTGGTCCAGCAGGCGAGTGAGCAACTGCACGAGCTGGTCGCGTTCGGCGGGGGTCAGCGGGGCGAGCAGCTCGTCGTGGAGGTCGTCGAGGACCTGGTCAAGGTAGCGCAGGCGCCGGCGGCCTTGGGTGGTGATCGTGATGACGTTGCGGCGGCGGTCGTCGGGGTCCGGCATCCGTTCGACGAGATCGCGTTCGGCCAGTTCGTTGAGGACGCCGACCATGTCGCTGCGGTAGATGCCGGTGCGCCGGCTCAGCGTCGCCTGGCTGGCCGGGCCGTGCTCCTGCAACGAGGCCAGCACGGCGTAGTGCCACTTGCGGGCGTCGGCCTTGGCCAGTCCCTCGTTCACCAGCCGGTCCGACCGTGCGGTCATGCCTGACAGCAGGCGGCTGGCTCGTCGGCGCAGTCTTTCCGGCGTCTGCGTCTTGCCGTCGTGTGGCATGTCGGCGGCTTCGTCTCTGCTGCTCATGATGGTGATCGTACCCCTGTTGCGTTCGCCCCACTAACGATGTAGATTCGTTCACGTCGGAAACGTTAGAGGCACAAACGTTATTTCACCGAATGAAAGAGGACGCCATGTCCACGGATACCTCGACCGCCGACCGCGTTGAGATCGCCGACCTGTTCGCCCGCTTCGCACGCCTGCTCGATGAGAAGCGATGGGAGGACGTCGCCACCGTCTTCGCCGACGATGTGGCGGTGCATTCGCCGCGCGGGGGCGTGCTCCACGGCATCGACGCGATCGTCGACTTCATGCGACGCAGTGACGTCGAGGGGCAGCGGGCCCAGCACCTGACCACCGACCTGCTGGCGGAGGTCGACGGCGATCGGGCGACTGTCTCGGCTTACTCGCTCGTGTTCTACTACCGCGACGGCCAGGCGCCCCACTTCACGGGTGGCCTGCGGGTGACCGGCGCCCTGGCGCGGACGCCGGCGGGCTGGCGATTCCGCGAGCAGCGGATCGCGCCCCTCTGGACCCGCGAGAACTGATCTCCGGGGGCGGCCCAGGTGGTCGTGCTGGTCATGCCCGGTCGCCCCCACTGCGGTCACGCGCTGAAGTCGCGGGTCGTCGCCCATGACGGCTTGCCCTTTGCCCTGGAGGCAGGCGCGGGCGCGGCGTAGACAGTGTCTACGTCGTACTGGTAGACAGTGTCTATGCATGAGGACGCCGGGCTGCGCGCCCGTCTGGTCAAGGTCGGCGTGGAACTGGTCACCCAGGAAGGGACGCAGGCGCTGTCGCTGCGCGAGATCGCGCGGCGGGCCGGGGTCTCGCACGGAGCGCCGCGCCGCTACTTCCCCACCCACCTGGAGCTGCTGTCCGCCATCGCCCGCGAGGGCTTCACCGCTCTCGGCGCGGAGGTCGCGCGGGCGCTCGGCGACGGCCGGGCCGATCCACGAGCGCAGCTCGCGGCGCTCGGCCGGGCGTATGTCCGGTTCGCGCTGGACAACCGCGGCATGTACGAGCTGATGTTCCGCCACGACCTGCTGGAGAGCAACCACCTGGGGCTGCGGGAGGCCAGCCTGCCGCTGTTCGACGTGGTGGTGGGCCTGCTGACCCGGGCCGGGGTGCGGCCCGGCGCGGACCCGCGCGTCGCCGCCGGCGCGCTCTGGGCCAACGCGCACGGGCTCGTCCAACTCTGGAGCTGGGGCAGCCTGCAGCTCACCACCGGGGCGGCCGAACTCGAACCGCTGTTCCGCGCCACCCTGGACGCGCACCTCGGGCCGGAGCCGCGGTGACGCCCCGGCCGCACCTCACGCTGGCCGCCAGCGTCACCGGCGCGGTCGTCGTCGCCCTCGACGGGACCGTGCTCACCATCGCCCAGCCCGCCATGCAACGGGACCTGCACGCCACGTTCGCGCAGATCCAGTGGACCAGCACCGGCTACCTCATCGCCGTGGCGGCGCTGCTCGTCCTGTCCGGGCGGCTCGGCGACCGCTACGGCCACCGCAACGTCTTCGCCGCCGGGACGCTCGGCTTCGCCGTCACCTCGGCGGCGATCGCGCTGGCACCCGGCATCGGCTGGGTCATCGGGCTGCGCGTCGCCCAAGGGGTGTTCGGCGCGCTGCTGCAACCGGCGACGCTCGGGATGCTCCGCGCCGCCCTGCCCGCCGACCGGCTCCCCATGGCGGTCGCCGTCCGCAGCAGCGCCATCGGCCTCGCCGCCGCCGCGGGGCCGCTGGTCGGGGGCGCGCTGACCGCCCAGTTCGGCTGGCGCGCGGTGTTCCTGCTGAACGTCGTTCCGGCCCTCGCGATCGCCGCGGCCACCCCGGCGATCCGCCTCCCGCGCCCGGACGCAGCCGTCGGCGTCCCGGACTCGGACGGAGCCCGCCGCGTCCCGGCGCCGGGCGCGGCCGGGGTCGTTCGCGGTGCGGGGCAGGCGGATCGGCTCGGGCCGGCCGGGGCCGGCCTGCTGGCCGTGGCGCTGGCGGGGCTGGTGCACGCGCTGGTCGAGCTGCCGCGTACGGGCTGGACCTGGTCCAGCGCGCTCGGGCTGGGTGCGGCCGCCGTGGCGGGCGGGGCGTTCGCCCGGCACCAGCGGGTCGCCGCTCACCCGCTGATCCCGCGGCAGGTGCTCGCGCCGGGGCCGCTGACCGCCGCGCTGGCCGTGCTGCTGGCGGCTTCGGCGGCGATGTTCGGGGCGCTGTTCGTCGGCAGCTACTTCCTGCAGGAGGTGCTGGCGCTGGACCCGCTGGAGAGCGGGCTGCACGTGCTGCCGCTGGCGGTGATGATGGTGGCCGGCGCGCCGGTCGCCGCCGTGCTCCTGCGCCGGCAGGGCGCCCGCCGTACGGTGCTGGGGGCGATGGCCCTGGTCAGCGGCGGGATGCTGCTGCTCGCCTGCGTGGACAGGTCGGCCGCCTCGCCGACGATGATGGCGGCGTTCCTCCTGATGGGGGCCGGGTTCGGCACGGTGATGGTGACGGCGACGGCCGTCGTCGTGCGGGAGGCGCCGGTCGGGGACGTGGGCGTGTCCGGCGGGCTGAAGCAGACCGTGCTGAACGTCGGCCCTGCGGTGGGCATCGCCCTGGCCACCGCGACGATCACCCTCCTCGCGCCCGGCCCGGCGGGCTCGCCGTGGACGGCCGCGGCCTTCGGCGGCGCGATGGGGCCGGCGCTGCTGCTCCTCGCGGCCGTCGCCGCGCTCGGCGTCCCCGCGGCGCTCAAACTGCCCGCCCGGGCCGCCGGGCCGTGAAGGGCACGGAGAGGACGACGAAGAAGCCGCCGGCCGGCCGGCTTCAGCTCACCTCGCCCGAATGTGGGGGCATCTTCTGGGCGGCTCCGACTGGCTGAGCCTTCGCATCTGATCGCCAGGGAAAGGCGTCGGGATACCGTGAACGGTCGCATCAACCCCCGAAGGGCGTCGCTGCGCACATCTGTCGGACACCCTGCCCAGCACAACTGCCTGCCCTTCTAGATGTGGGCAAATTTGTCCAGCAGCACGCCATGAGCGCTGCGGCGTCCGGCGTGTAGGTCGACGAGCACCGTGGATGTCCCGCATGCTCGGCAATAGACCGGACTGTGACTGTGTGTAACAGAGTTCTGGCTCGCTTGCTGGGCCTACGTGAAAGGGAACGCATCATGGCCGAGCAGGCCCGCGTGCGCTGGAAGCGCTTCGGTCTGCTTCTCGTTCCTGTCGCCGGCGAGCTGCGCGGCCAGGGCTTCTCCGTGGCCACCGACGTGGACCGCACCAGGAAGGGCCGGACGTTCCCCGTCATCGTGGCCGGCGTCCGGCGGGCCGCGGTCACCGAGCTGTGCACGAGCGCGCTCGTACCGACGCCCGGGGGTACGATCACGCTCCGGCTCACCGGCGGGCAGGGCGGCAACGCAGAGCGGGCGCGGCGTGAGACGCGGGCTGTTCCCCGGCTTGATCGCGGTGCTGCTGTCGCTGGCGTCGTTCGTCTACTCCAACCTGGGCGGCTTCCTGCTCGGCATGATCCTCGGCCTGCTGGGCGGCATGCCGGCCGTCGCCTGGGTCCCGATCAGCCGGCCCGCCGGCCGCCTCGACACCTTCACCGCACGCATGAGCGTGCCGTGCTGGACGACGGCCATCGCAGTGGGGCGGCGTTGCCGGCGGCCGGCCGTGCCCGGGAGGCGAGCCCGTATCGAGACCGGCCCTGTGCCGGCGGAAACGGGCTTCCTCGCGAGCGGCCCTTCCGGTCGCGCTGGTGAAGGCCTGATCGAAACACCGGCGCTCACACCCATCTGGAGGTATTCGTGGCAGAGCAAGGCCCGCGAGGCCGTCTCGGGGCGATACCGCCGCGCGTCTGGCTGGCGCTCGTGCTGCTGGTGCTGGCGGCCGCGTTCATCCTGCAGAACCGGCAGGACGCGGTGATCCGCCTGTTCACGATGGCGGTGATCGCCCCGCTGTGGGTCACGCTGGTGGCGTGCACCGTCGTCGGGATCTGCATCGGCGCACTGGCCGGCAGCAGGAGCCGAAAAAGGCGGTGAGTGCGTGCTGAGCCGTCTCCGCGAGCGTGTCCTGCCCGCGGCGCAACGCCGCCCGCTGGAGGAACTGGCCGAGATTCTGGACCTGTCCTCGGGGGACGTACGCACGAAGCGGTCGGCGTTCTGGACGATGCTCGCTTTGTCGGCCGTCATCGCCGCGGCCGGCATCCACTCCGACTCCACGGCCACCGTCATCGGCGCCATGATCATCGCACCGCTGGGCACGCCGATCATGGGCATCGCACTGGCGATCGTGCGGCGCCGCGGGCAGGGCGCGATCGGTTTCGTGGTCTTCGGCGGCCTGCTCGTGATCGCGGTGGGGATGGTCTTCTCGCTGCTGCTGCCCACCTCCTAAGCGCTGCTGGCCAACAGCCAGATCGCCGCCCGCACGTCCCCCAAGCTGATGGATCTGGTGGCCGCGCTCGCCACCGGGCTGGCCGGAGCCGTCGCGCACGCCCGCCGCGACGTCGCCGCCGTGCTGCCGGGCGTGGCGATCGCGATCTCCCTGGTCCCGCCGCTGGCCGTGGCCGGCGTCTGCCTCGGCCACGGGGCGGGCTGGCTGACGCTCGGCGCGCTCGTGCTCTTCCTGTCCAACCTGCTGGCGCTGGTGCTGGGCGGTATCGTGGTGTTCACGGCGACCGGGTACGCGGCCGAGCCCGCCGCAAGCTCCGGCCGGAGCCGCCGTCGTACCCGGCTCACCCTGGTGCTGCTGGCCGCCGTGGTGCTGCTGCCGCTGTCGGCCAACACCGTGATCAGCTACCTGCTGACCGCGTGGAGTGCGCAGGCCCAGACGGTCGCCGACGAGTGGATCTCCGCGGTGCCGGGCTCGTCGGTCACCGGCGCCGACGTCGTCTCCCGCGAGATCCGCATCCGCGTACGGACGCCGGGCGAGCCGCCGCCGATCTCCGGCCTGCTCAGCGCGCTTCACGGCCGGATCCCGGACGGGGTGCCGATCGTGGTCGAGACCACGCAAGGCAGCACGATCCACGCCGGCCGGGTGGGAGCACCCTCCTGAGGCTGTCACAGCCTTCCGAGAAAGATCGCGGCGCCGGCCTGGGCGATCCTCTTCCCCGCAGGTCCGAGTGCCTGACCGAGCCGCCGATCAGCGCGCGGTCAGTCGATGTGCACCCCGCCGTCTCTGTCACCGTGGTGATGCTGGATGCCTCGTTGTTCGGACCGGTGACTACGCTTTTCGCGCTCGTCGCCACGTCGCTCACCGCCGTCGCCACCGCCACCCTGCGGCCCGGCGAGCACGGTCTTCGCCCGCGCCACCACCGTCAGCGCGGACGGCGAACAGCGGCTTCAGCGGATGCGCGGCTGGCTCAACCGGCACAACGGCGTTCCTCGCCGAAGGTCTGCGCGGCCTGCTTGCCTGCGGGCGGGGCCACCCGGGGCGCGATTCCCGGGCGGCCCGGCCGGGGTTCACGGCGTCACGATGGAGAACGCGGGATCCGGGTTCTCCAGGACGGCGGTGAGGCGGCGCAGGACCTCCATGTCGCCCTCGTGCTCGATGCCGTCGGCCTGTCGGCCGGTGACCAGGCCGAGCAGTTGCCGCTGGGTGAGCGTGAGCGTCAGGTCTGCCGGCTGTTGCGGCGGGTCGGGCTGGTGGATGAGCGCGCCGTTGGACAACGTGGTGCGGTGGCGCTGGTTCAGGTCCGTCAGGTGCCAGTCGATGGCCAGGCTCTCGTTCCACGCCTTGGGCCCGTCGACGCGGATGGCCACGGAGTCGAAGACCTGCTCGACGGTCAGGGCGGCGAGCATCTCCGGCGAGGTGGTGTCGAGGTCGGCGGGGACGATGCCGCTGGTCAGTTCCAGTGCTGCGACCAGGTAGAAGTTGCGCCAGGTGCCGTTCTCGCAGCCGTGGCCGAGCCGGGTGTAGACCTCGGCGAGCATCGAACGCGCCTGGCTGTCGTTCTCGTCGGTGAAGACGGCGTGGTTGAGCAGCGTGGCGGCGAACCGCAGGTCGCCGTCGTCGAGGTAGCGCCGGGCGTAGGCGAGGACGCCGTCGCGTCCGCCCATGCACTCGACGTAGCGGCGCGCCTGCTCGACCGGCGGGTGCTCCCACAAATGGGCCGGGTTACCGTCGAACCAGCCCAGATAGCGCTGGTAGATGGCCTTGACGTTGTGGCTGACCGAACCGTAGTAGCCGTGGGTGTGCCACGCCCGCTCCAGAGCCGGAGGCATGCGCATGGCCTCGGCGATCTCGGTCCCGGTCATGCCCTTGTTCAGCATCCGCAGCGTCTGGTCGTGCAGGTAGGCGTACAGGTCGCGCTGCTGCGACAGGAACGTGACGATGTTCTCGGCGCCCCAGGTGGGCCAGTGGTGCGAGGCGAAGCAGACCTCGGCCTGGCCGGCGAACAGGGCAATCGCCTCGGTCAGATAACGCGCCCAGACCCGCGTGTCACGGACCAGCGCGCCGCGCAGGGTCAGAATGTTGTGCAGATTGTGCGTGGCGTTCTCGGCCATGCACAGCGCCCGGCGCTCAGGGATGAGGAAGTTCATCTCCGCCGGTGCTTCGGTGCCCGGGGTGAGCTGGAAGACGAAACGCACGCCGTCGAGCGTCTCCTCCTGCCCGGTGCGCGTGACGTCCTTGGACGGCGGGATGAGGGAGATCGTCCCGGTCGACGTGGTCAGGCCCAGCCCGGCCCCGATCTGCCCTTCCGGCGAGCGGGGCAGCGCCGGCCCGTACATGTAGGTGGCGCGGCGGTTCATCGCGGTACCGGCGTAGACGTTCTCCGACACCGCGTGCTCCATGAAGTGGGCCGGGGCCAGGATCGGCACGCTGCCGTCGGTGACACCCCGCACCCCGCCGAAGTGGTCGGCGTGGGAATGGGTGTAGATCACCGCGGAGACCGGGCGGTCCCCGCGCTGCTCGCGATAGAGCCTCAGCCCGGCCGCCGCGCATTCGACCGACAGCAGCGGGTCGACGACGACGACGCCGCGCTCGCCCTCGATCAGGGTCATGTTCGACAGGTCCAGGCCGCGGATCTGATAAATGCCGTCGGTGACCTCGTACAGACCCTGCTTGACGCACAACTGCCCCTGCCGCCACAGGCTGGGATGCGCGGTGTCCGGGCACTCCTGCGCCAGGAAACCGTACGCATCGCCGTCCCACACGTCCCGGCCATCGGCTGTCTTGATGACTGCGGGGTCGAGCGCGGCCAGGAAGCCGCGATCGGCGGCCTCGAAGTCCGCCCGGTCGCCGAAGGGAAGGTCTGCCATGAATGCGGCCTTCCCGCCGGCGACCCCGCTCCGCCGCGACTCGCCGGTACCTTCGCCCGCCCGTGACCATCTCTTTGACAGCCTCGCGGACGCCGGCAACGTCTGACCAGCCGTTGATCAAATTCCGCGCGCTCAACGCCTCAGGCTTCGATGCGCCCTCAGCCGCCCGCCGCCGTCTACTGTGCCGAGGTCAGCGGCATGACTATGTAACTGCCCCCCATCAAGCGGCTCCAGAAACACATGGCGACGAAAGCTACAGAGAGTTACTTCGGGGCTGGTTACACAGACCCGAGCGGGGAGCCGAGGCGGGACGTCGGTCTGCGGCGCTTCCGGCCATGCAGGTCTCGCCGGCGGGCTGCCCCGAAATGAGCTCGACCGTGTCGCTGACCCACAAGGCACCGGCGAGTTCGGGTGCCGGTCAGTTGCTGGCGTGGGCGGTGTTGTCGAGCCAGTGCTGGGCCAGGTCGGTGTCGCCGTCGATGCTGATCTTGTGGGCTTGGCCGTCGGTGAGGGGGAGCCGCCGGGTCAAGGTCAGCAGCAGCGCTTGCGCCGGGCCGCTCACCGTCACATCGGCCTGCCGGACTCCAGGCTGCCACCTGGCCCCGTCGGGCCGCCTTTCGACGAGCCAGGCGTTCGTGCCGTCGGTGGCGTCGGTGGCCAGCCACTGCAAGGTCTGCCCGGTGCCCCGGATCGCGTGGGCCGACTCCGGCCGCTGAATCTCCCACGTGGGAGAGGTCAGCATCGCGAAATGGTTGCCGATGAGCGCGGCTGCGACCTCGGGATCGACCTCGGTCGGCCGGCCCGCCGCGGTGGCCGCGTCGAAGCCGTGGACGACCGCCTCGTTGAGCATGCTCGACATCCAGAACCGTCCTCCGGACCGCTGGTCGCCGGAGGCGTTGAACACCGGAGCCACCAGCGCCTCATCAGAGCACGCGTTCGCGACCCGTTGCGCGGATTCGGTCAGCCACGCCTGCCACTGACCGGGGTCGGCGGGGAACTCAGCCAGCTCGGTGGGCAGTTGGGTGGGGTCGGTGATGCGCCGCTCGACGATCTCCGCGACCCAGTTCTGCGTCTGGCCCACGTGCTTGACCAGCTCGGCGATGGTCCACTCCGGGGTCGTCGGCACGACGGCGGAGGGTCCGGCCGCGACGGCTGATTCGGCCAGGTGCCGGGTGTGCTCGACGATCGCGCGTCGGGCGAGGTCGGCGTTCAGCTCGGTCATGGGATAGCCCCTTATCGGTAGGTTCGTTGTGCTGGGACTGACTCGGGGGGCCAGTCGAACTCATCGGTGATCTGTGAAGCGGTCTGACAGGCGACTTGGCGATCATCCCCTGATTCGTCGTAGCGTTCGACGATCTCGCCCAATTCCCAGGCGGCCCGCCGACCCGTTCGCCGTCTTCCCTACCCGACCCACCGAGATCCGCATCGGGGACGCGCGGGTGTCCACCAGTGGATCGTCGCCGACAAGAAGTCCGGTAAGAACGCCCACCGGCTGTGCCTGGACCGGTACGGCAGGTCGTCACACGACCTGATCACCAGCTGCGGCGGTGGTGCCAGTCCGTCCAGCGTGTTGTCGATGTGATGGCGGGTGCCGGGCGCCGCTTCCGCGTCGGGTCGCAGGGCCAGCGGGCGTGTGACGGTCTCGGCACGGCGATCGGGGCGAAGGCGGGCGAGGGCGTGGGCAGCGTTCGCGGCCGGCGCGGCCTCGATCCGCTCGTCACCGGCGATGCCCAGCAGGACGTCGACAGCCTCCCCGGCCCGGCAGGGCGCCAGGTCCGCCGGCCCGTTCGCCGAGCGCCTGCGCCCGCAGGTCGAAGTCGGCCCTGTCGTCGCTGATCACCTGGTGCAGGAGGTCAAGGGTGGCATACCGGGGTCCTGGTCATCTTCGCGAGGTCGACGTCGACGCGCTGCGGGCGCTCTGCGGCGCCGGCCGAAGCCAGGGCTGAGCGCGCGGGAGGCGCATCCGCTGCCGGTTTGACAAAACGGGACATTGATCCGAATATAACCGGGACAACGTACCGCTTCCCACCCCGCCAAGAAGGGACCCGCACGCCATGAGTGCACCCGCCTCCCCCACCCCCGTCCTGTCCTACAGCCCGGTGGTCCTGTCCGTGCCCGGCCGCCCCGTGGACCTCCACGTCCGCGTCTCCGCGCCCGCGACCGGGACCGGGCTGCCCGTCGTCCTGCTCTCCCACGGCCACGGCGGCTCCAACCACCTCTCCTCCCTGCACGGGTACGCGCCCATCGCCGACCTGTGGGCGGCCGCCGGGTTCGCCGTCGTCCAGCCCACGCACCTCAGCTCCCGCACCCTCAGCCACCGGCTCGCCGACGCCCCAGGAGCCCCCTTCTTCTGGCGCTCGCGCGCCGAGGACATGAGCCGCATCCTCGACCGCCTCGGCGAGCTCGAGAGCACGGTGCCGCAGCTCGCCGGGCGGCTCGACCACGACCAGGTCGCGGTCGCCGGGCACTCGCTCGGCGGCCACACCGCCGCTCTCCTGCTCGGCGCCCGGATCACCGACCCCGGCACCGGCGAGGAGGTGAGCCTCGCCGAGCCGCGCATCAAGGCGGGCGTCCTGCTGGCCGCGCCGGGCAGGGGCGGCGACGTCCTCAACGGCTGGATGGCCGAGAAGGTGCCGTTCTTCCACACCACCGACTTCTCCACGATGACCACGCCCGCCCTGGTCGTCGCCGGCGACAAGGACGACTCCCGCCACTTCACCGACGTCGGCCCCGACTGGCACGCCGACCCGTACCATCTCGCGCCCGCGCCCAAGACCCTGCTCACGCTGTTCGGCGCCGGGCACCTGCTCGGCGGCATCTCCGGCTACGACGCCGCGGAGACCACCGACGAGAGCCCCGAGCGGGTCGCCGCCCTCGGCCGCCTCACCGCGGCGTACCTGCGCACCCGGCTCCGGCCCGGCGACCCCGCCTGGCGGACGGCCTGCGAAGCCCTGACGACCGGGGCGGACGCGGTCGGACGGGTCGAGTCCAAGTAGCCTGTTACCTTCCTCCGCCCGCGCTCGTCATAGGGGCGACGACCGAACACGAGCGAAGCGGAGAACAGGATGCTGACCACCATCGTTCCTGGCAGCGCGGTGCAGATCCTCCTGTGGTCGCACCCGGCGGCCGCGGGGCAGCCGGGCGAGGACGGCCAGGACGCCGTGCCCGGCCCGTTGATCCTCGAATCCGACGACCTGCGGAAGGATTTCGAGGTCATGCGCACGCGCGGCGTCACCTTCGCCGAACCCGAACCCGGGGACTACCCGTTCGGGGTCCGCGCGGAGGCGGTGGACCCGGACGGCAACCGGATCTCGCTCCGCCAGCAGCGGAAGCCGCGCAACCCGTGATCGCCCACGCCGTCACGGAGGCGTTCGAGGCCCAGCGCGACCGGCTGACCACCGTGGTCGGCCGCATCAGCCTGGACCTGCTGCGATCCCGCCAAGCCCGTCCCGAGACCGCCTACGGGCACGAGTTCGGGGACCTCGTGGTGACGCCGGCCGACGAGCCCACGCCGGACGAGCAGGCGGCGCTGGCCGACGCGATGGGCCTCGCCCTGCTCGTCGTGCTCGACTCGCTCACCCCCGCCGAGCGCCTGGCGTTCGTCCTGCACGACATGTTCGCGGTCCCGTTCCACGAGATCGGCCAGATCCTGGGCAAGTCCGCCGACGCCGCCAAGATGACCGCGAGCCGCGCCCGCCGCAAGGTCCAGGCCACGAGGGACCGGCCGGCGGGTCCCGGCCCCGAGCACCGGGAGGCGGTCCAGGCGTTCCGGGCCGCCGCGCTGGGCGGCGACTTCGAGGCGCTCCTGCGCGTCCTGGACCCGGACGTGAAGCTGACCGTCGACACCCCGGGCGGCGTCGTCGTCACCCTCGGCGCCACCGCGGTCGCCTCCGGCGCCCGCATGTTCGCCGGCGAGGTGGCCCGCCAGCGGCCCGTGCTGGTCAACGGCGTGCCCGGCCACATGTCGTGGCGCTCCGACGGAACCCCTCTCTCCGTCATCGCCTTCACCGTCGCCGGGGGCCGGATCACCGATATTCACCTCATCGTCGATCCGGCGAAACTCGCCTCGATCGAAATTCCGCCCCCTCGATAACGCGACGAACGGAAGCCCGGCCGCAAATCGCGACCGGGCTTCCGCGCCTTTTCCGGCATCAGTACTTGCGCAGCAGCGCCACCATTTGCTTGATGAGCTCGCTGCGGTTGTCCGCCCGCTTCCTGGCCTCGTCGGACAGTTTCATCCACGCCTCGTACGCCGTGCCGCCGAGGACGTTCGACAGCACCCCGCCCGGCGCCTCGTCGTCGAACACCCAGCCGGGCAGCGAGTAGTTGCCGTACTCCTTCGACCCGCCGGCCTTGGCCGGCACGGTCGTGATGCCGACGGCGTGGAGGACGGTGCAGCACACCAGGCAGACGGGGTTGGACAGCGCCTGGAACGTTCCCGCGCCGAGCGTGGCGCCCGCCAGGTAGGCCTGGTTCAGGCAGTCGATCTCGCCGTGGTAGCCGGAGCTCGAATGGCCGTCGTAGACGTGGTGCGGGCCCCAGGACATCCGGCAGGAGGTCGCCTGCCCGGCGGCCATGGGCTGGTTCTGGCTGGCCACGAGCGCCGCCGTCGCCACGACGTGCTCGGCCCAGGCGCCGCCGATCGCATTGGCGTTGAAAACCGCGCCTCGCTGCCGCTTCGGCTTCTCCTCGTACATGGTGCTCATGAGCTTTTCCTTTCTCTCCGCTTTTTGTCGGGTCCTGCACAACTGGCAATCGTACGGAGCTACCGGAAAAGCACAAGATGTCGCTCGCGCGATACGAAAGTGGCCGTTCTGTTCTTTTTGTTCAGGAGAAACAGGTATCTGGCGGCGGCGCCCGCCTGGACTACACGTCCTGCACGGGGAGCGCGAGCCGTGAGCTCGGCAGGTCGATCGTCCGGCGGGACGGCAGCGTCTTCGCCGAGGTGGCCGGGTCCTCGCCGGTGCCCAGGTTCCGTTCCCAGCGCGGGAACGAACCGCCCGCGACGAGCAGCCGGATCCGGCTGCCCCGCGCGAACCGGTGCGCCACCCCGTCCAGCTCCACGCGGACCACCCCCTGGACCGCCGCGGGGCCGAGCCGGGCGAACCCGTCGCTGACGTTGCGCGAGCGGCCCCGGGCGTCCACCTCCGACACCCGGACGAACAGGTCGGCGTGGGGATTGTCGGAGCTGTGGCCCAGCTCCACCACCGGGCCGCCGGCGACCTCCACCTCCGCGCTCAGCGGCTCCGACGTGAACGCCAGCACGTCGGGACGCGTGGCGAGCGCGCTGTCGTCCGTGTAGCCCGCGGTCAGCCCCGGGGAGACCTGCGTGACGAACGCCCCGCCGTAAGTGGGGGTCGGGTCGGCGGGGTCGTAGGTGAACCCGGCCGTCTCCCCCGCGCCCGCGGGCTGAGCGGCCAGGAGGCCGCCGGAGCGGAGGTACAGGATCCGCTCGGCCGTCGCCGGCGGCCACGCCGGAAGGTCGCGCCACCCTCCGCCGGGGCCGCTGACGAACACCCTGACCGGCGCCGCCCGGCGCTGCCGGCGCGACCCGGCCAGGTGCTCGTCGAACCAGGCGAGGGCTTCGGGCAGCAGGACGCGGGTGCCCTCGGCGCCCGCCTGGGCATGCGTCCACGGGCCCATGGTGAGCCCGGCCTCGACGCCCCGCCCGGCCAGCCGCGCGTACCCCGCCAGCGTCTGGCGCAGGAAACCGTCCTGCCAGCCGCCCTGCAGCAGCACCGGGACGCGGGCTCGCTCCAGCGCCGGCGTCAGGTCGGCGCGCTTCCACCACGGGTCCTCCAGGTCCCGCCGGCTCACCCACTCGCGGTACCAGGGCGCCTTCCCGTCCAGCAGCTCCTCGGCGGCGCCGGCCAGCGGCAGGGCCGCCAGGGCCTTCTTGACGCGGCCCCGGGCCGACATGACCCCGAGCACGCGCGGCAGGATGGGCTCCTCCTGCCTGGTCGTGACGAACGACCACTCCAGCATCGTGCTCAGCAGGAAAGCCCCGCCGGGGTGGGCGAGGGCCCGGAAGTCGTGGGGCGCGCACGCGATCACCGCGGTCACCAGCTCGGGAGGCGGATCCATCAGCAGGGCCCACGCGGCGAAGCCGACGGAGGAGAAGCCGTGCGCGGCGAAACGCCCGTCGAACCACGGCTGCTCGCGCATCCACGCCACGATGTCGGCCGCGTCGCCGGCCTCCCGCATGTGCGGCTCGAAGGTGCCCCCTGACCCGAACGTGCCCCGCCACCGGACCAGCAGCACCCGGTAGCCGCGGCAGGCGAACAGCCCGCCCGTCATCGCCGTGCCCATCACGTTGTAGCCGTAGGGGGAATTGACGAGGATCGTCCCCGACGCCGGCCCCTTCGGCTCCAGGAGGTCGGCGAGCAGTTCGACGCCGTCCCGCATCGGGATCCGCACGTCGCGGGTCACGCTGTAGTCGCCCGTCGCGGCGGGCAGCCGGGCGTACTTCGTCCACAGCAGGTCGGCGAGCCGTCGCCCGGCCGTCCGGTTCTTGGCTGGCTGGTTCATCTCTCCTCCGCATCTCCTTTTGCGCAGTCTGGTGCACAACGGCATGAAATTTCAATGATTACTGAAAGTTCGTGCGGTTGCGGTACCCTTGCCGCTGCGGACGCACGAAGGGAGCGATGTGCGCGAAGACGAGCGGGACGAGCTCGGCAGATTCGTCGAGCGGTTCGCCTCCACCCTCACCGACGCCGGCTTCCCGCGCCTCGCCGCCCGCGTCTTCGCGACGCTCCTGGCCAGCGAGAGCGGCCGGATGACCGCGGCCGAGCTGGCCGAACGGCTGCGGGCCAGCACCGGCGGCGTCTCGGGCGCCGTCCGCTACCTGGTCCAGCTCCGCCTCATCCGCACCGAGCGCGACCCGGGATCGCGCCGCCACGCCTACGTCGTGGACGGCTCGTGGTACGAGTCCACGTTCCTCGCCAACCCGTTCCTGGATCGGGGCGAGGCCGACCTGCGGGAAGGCCTCGCGATCCTGGGCGCCTCACCGGCGGCCGACCGGCTGAACGAGACGCTGGAGCTCATCCAGTTCCTCAGGGACGAGACCCGCGCCATGATGCGCCGCTGGCACGAGCGCAAGGCGGCGCCGCGCCCGCGATGAGCCGGCCCGGCGCCGTCACCGCAGGGCGGCCGGCGCGCCGAGCGGGTTGTCCAGGAGGTCGGCGAAGGCGAGTTCGGCCGCCCCGGCGAGCGTGGTGTCGTCGCCCAGGGCCGTCACGGCCAGGCGGACCCGTTCACGAGACACCGGCAGCACATGCGCGTCGATCCGCGCGCGCACACGGGACGCCGCCGCCGGGTAGACGTCGCTGAGCATGCCGCCGAAGACCACGAGCGCCGGGTTGAACAGGTTGATGAGGTTGACGACGCCGACGCCGAGCCAGTCGCCGACCCGGTCGAGGGCGTCCCGAGCGCGGGCGTCACCGGCGCCGGCGAGGGCGACGACGGCCCGGATGCCGTCGCGTCCGACGAGGTCGGCGGCCCGTCCCGCGTAGTCGAGCAGCGCCTCCTCCCCCACCTCGGCCTCCAGGCAGCCGCGCGACCCGCACAGGCACGGCCGGCCGTCGAACGGGTTGACCAGCATGTGCCCGAGCTCGCAGCCGTAGCCCGCGTCGCCGTCCAGGAGTGTGCCGCCGACGATGATGCCGCCGCCGACGCCGACGTCCCCGTGCAGGTAGATGAGGTTGTCCACGTCGCGTCCCGCGCCGCGCACGTGCTCGGCGACCGCGCCCAGGTGCGCCTCGTTGCCGACCTCGACGGGCAGCCCGAGGCCGAGCCCGGCGGCGAGCTCCGGCCCGAACGCCTGGTCCACCCAGCCGAGGTGCGGCCCGTACCGGACCGTGCCGTCGGCGCGCCTGATCAACCCGCAGTACGACGCGCCGACCCCCACGCACGACGCCCCAGGACCGGCCCCGGCGACCAGCTCACGGCCGAAGGCGGCGAGGACGCCGACGACGTCCTCCAGATCCACCCCCGCGCGGGCGCGGACGGCCTCGCGCCGGTCGAGGACCCGGCCGCCGAGCCCGACCCGGGCCGCGAGCAGCCGGTCAACGGCGACGTCGAAGGCGAGCCCGTACACCTTCTCCTGCTCGGGCATGACCACGATGGACGGCCGCCCCGCGCGGCCCCGGCCGGTGGGGACGCCCTCGCGGACGAGGCCGGCCGCGATCAGCTCGGCGGTCAGGTCCATGATCGTGCTGCGGTTGAGGCCCATCCGGCGGCCCAGCGCGGCCCGTGACACGGCGCCCTCCTGGTGGACGCGTCTCAGCACCTCGCTCAGGTTCCGCTGCCGCATCTGCTCCTGCGTCCGCGCGCCCGCCGCCGATCCCGTCACCCCCGCCAGCCTAGAGCTTGTCCGCCGCCGGACCGGCCTACGAGGGCAACCACGACGGCGGCCGGCCAGGGCAGCCGGGCCGGCAGGTGGAGCGCCTGCGCGGCCAGCGCCGACAACACCGAGACGATCGGGAAGATCACGACCCGGCTCAGCGACCACCAGACGCCGGCGAACCTCTCGCCGGAGCTCAGGTCGCCCTGGCAGTAGAGCTGCGCGCGGGCCACCAGGTGAAGGTCGAGGAAGGTCCCGAACGTCGCGCACCCGACGGCGATGACCACGGAGAGCCCGCATCCGAACGTCCAGAAGATGTCCCGCGCACGCTCCGTCATGACGCCAGCCAAGCAGACGCGTGTGCGGACGACGCGCGCCATCGGTGCGGGTTCGGTGCAGAAGGCGCGTGAACGGTCACTGGGGGGTGAACTCGGGCCGCAGCCCCTCGGCGCGCACCCGAGCGGCCGGCGGGGAGGGGACGAACGGCTGCGCCTCGACCAGGTGCCGGCGGAACCATTCGGCCGCGAGCCGCATCGCCTGCCCGAGCCCGGGTTCCACGGACAGGCCGCGCTCGTCGTAGGGCAGGATCTCCAGGCGTTTCGGTTCGCGGGCCCGGTCGTAGGCGGTCAGGACCTCGTCGATGTCGTGGGTGAGGTCCTCGCGCCCGGTGACCATGAGGAGCGGCCGCGGGGCGACGCGCTCGAGGAACGCCTCCGGCGCCCATTGCAGCACCTGGGCCAGCGACTCGGCCTCCACCTCGTCGTCGAACGTCGGGAAGACCTCCTTGGCGAGCCGCAGGTAGTCCACGATGTGCGGGTCGCCGGTGCCGAGCAGCGGCATGCGGATGCCCTCGCCGGTCTCCTGGCGTTGCCGCAGGTCCTGGTCGACGACGTCGAGCATCGCCTGGACGCCGGCCCGGCCGCGGGCCTTCTCCATGGCGCGCCAGCCGTTGAACATGCTGGGGTTCTGGCAGGCGACGCATCGCACCCGGCGGTCGAGGGCTGCGGCCTGGATCGCCACGGTGGCGCCCAGGCTGTGCCCCCACAGCCCGATCCTGTCCGCGTCGACCTCGGGCCGGCCCTGGAGGCAGGTGACGGCATTGCGGACGTCGTCCACGTACCGGTGCGGGAAGACCTGGCCGCGCGGCCGGCCCTCGCTGGCGCCGATGGTGCGGTAGTCGAGGGCGAGGACGGCGAAGCCGGCCTGGACCAGGTAGGCGGCGCCGGGCGCCAGCGCCTCCTTGACCATGTGGACGCTGTGTCCCATCACCACGCCGGGCACCGGCCCGTCGGCTTCCTGGGGCAGGTGGAGGTCGGCCGCGCAGTGCACGTCGCCGCTGCGGAACCTGATGTGCTCGATCGTCATCGTGCGCCTTCCGTGGACAGAGCGGGAGGAGCCCACTCCCAGAGCCGGGCGCTCTTGCGGCGGGCCACGCCGGAGGAGGCCAGGCGGGTCATCGTGGTCATGAGCCGGTAGGTGGCCGGGCTGGTGGACAGGCTGAGCCTGGGGTCGGTCCTGGCCATGCGCTGCACCTGCTGGGTACGGGGCCGGCGGGCCTGGTCGTAACGGGCGAGGGCCTGCGGGACGGAGCTCGCCGTGGCCGCCTCGGCGGCGAGCACGACGGCGTCCTCCAGCGCCTGGCAGGCGCCCTGGGCCAGGAAGGGGGTCATGGCGTGGGCGGCGTCGCCGAGCAGCGCGACGCGGCCCTCGGCGTAGGAGGGCAGCGGGTCCAGGTCGTGGATGTCGTGGCACAGCACCGCTCCGGGCGGCGTGGCGGCCAGCAGGGCCGGGATGGGTTCGTGCCAGCCGCGCGTGCGGGCCGCCACCTCGCCAAGGTCGTCGTCGAAGCGCAGGCCCGGCTGCTCCTGCCGGACGGTGAGGAACCAGAACACCCGCTCCGCGGTCAGCGGGTGCGCGCCGAACCGGGCGCCGCGGCCCCAGGTCTGGAACCCGCGCACCGCCCGGACCGCGCCCGGCTCGGTCACCCCGCGCCAGCACAGGATGCGCTGGAAGACGGGCTCGGGCGCGTCCGGCCAGACGCGGCGGCGTACCGTGCTGTGGATGCCGTCCGCTCCCACCAGCAGGTCGGCCCGCAGTTCGCCGCCGTCCCGGCAGGTGACCGTGACGCCGTCGCCGTCCTGGCGGACGCCGGTCACCTCGGCACCGGTGCGGATCCGCTCGGCCGGCACGTGCCGGGCCAGCACGCGCTGCAGGTCGGCGCGGTGGTTGGCGAGCAGTGGCGGGTCGGCGTCCGGCTGGAACCGCATCAGGTAGGTCCCGTCCGGCAGCCGCATCGTGGCGCCCGCCTCGGTGGGCACCGAGCACGCCCGGAACTCCTCGCCGACGCCCAGCGCGTCGGCCGCGCGCAGCGCGTTGGGCGCGAACGACCAGCCGGCGCCCACCTCCCCCAGCTCCGGGGCCCGCTCCAGCACGGTCACGTCCCACCCGCCGCGCAGCAGGCCGACGGCCGCGGCCAGCCCGCCGATCCCGGCCCCGGCCACGATGGCGCTGCGGCCCTGCTCACGCCTCATCGGCAGCTCCCTCGTTCGGCTGCGGCCCGGGCATGCTCGCGAAGGCCTTGTCCATCCAGTCGAAGACGTTGTGCGCCGCGCGCAGCCGCCCGGCGCGCGCCGGGTCGGAGCCGGTCAGCTCCATGCCCGCCGCGGTGATCTCGCGGAAGGCGGCCAGGCCCGCCACCCTGCGCCGGACGACCCGTTCCCAGGCGTCGTCGTCCACGCGGTAGTAGTGGGTCTTCTGCCCTGGTCGGGTGCGGCGGCGCACGAACCCGGCGTCGATGAGCAGGCGCATGCTGGTGGCCAGCGACGCCCTGCTCGCGCCGATCGCCTCGGCGATCTGGCCGGCCGACTGCTCCGGCGGGTCGCAGATCATCAGCCAGGCCAGCACGCGGCCGGCGATGGGCGGCACGGCGTACTCGTCGATGCAGAACACCGCCGCCTGCTCCACCCACTCCATGATGCGCTCACGGTCGCCCGTCATTCCAGACATGCAGGAGAAGGACGTCAGCGATCTTCTTCCTCGAACTGCCGGAGGAAGGCGCGCGCCGCGGGCGCGCAGTCCTGGAGGGACGGGACGGCCAGCGCCAGCGACCGCGTCATCCTCGGCGCCAGGGGCCGCACCGTCACGGCGCCGAGGTCGGCCGGCAGGCCCAGCGTGGGCACGATGCTGACGCCGAGCCCGGCGGCCACCATCTCCAGGATGGCGGCGGGGCCGCCGGCCTCGTAGGCGATGTCCAGCCGGACGCCCGCCGCCTGCGAGGCGCCCATGATCAGGGGACGGCAGCCCGCCGTGCTGAGGATGAACGGCTGCCCGGCGAGGTCGGCGAGGCGCACGTCGGGCCGCCGGGCCAGGGGGTGGCCGGCGGGCAGCACGGCCACCATGTCGTGGGTGCTGAGGTGGAGGGTGTGCAGGCCGGGCGCGGGCAGCGTGACGACGCCGATCTCGGCCGCCCCCCGGCTCAGCCAGGCGCGGATGTCGTCGTCGACGCCTTCGAACAGGCGGATCTGGACCTGCGGGTAGCGGTCGGTGAACGCCCGCAGCGGCCGGGCCATGAGGGTGCCGGTGGCGCTGGGGAGGCTGGCCAGGCGCAGCATCCCGGTCACCTGCCCGGCGGCGGCCGCGACCTCGGCCCGGATGAGGTCGAAGCTCCGCAGGGTCTCGCGGGCGCGGGCGAGGGCGCGCCGGCCGGCCTCGGTGAGGGCGATCCCGTCGCGGTGCCGGACGAACAGGGGCGCGCCGAGCTCCCGCTCCAGGCCGGTGACGGCGCGGCTCACGGCGGGCTGGGACATGCCGATGTGCTCGGCCGCGGCCGTGAAGCCGCCGTGTTCGGCCACCGCGATGAACGCCCGGAGCTGCGCCAACGTCATAGCGGCATACCCTAAATGATATTTGACGAAAGCCGGATCAGAACCGGATGGTTATGCCCATGATCCAGAGATTGACGATCGAGGTGGACGGGCGGCAGGCCAGTTACCTGACCGCGGGCGAGCGTGGGCCGGTGGTGCTGTTGCTGCACGGCACGTACTGGAGCCGGGTGTGGCTGCCGGTGCTCAGTGACCTGGCGGCGGCCGGGCTGCGTCCCGTGGCGGTGGACCTGCCCGGCCTGGGCCGGTCGGAGGGGGAGCTCACGCTGGAGACGGCGGCGGTGCCCGCGCTGGCGTCGTGGGTGGCGCGTTTCGCCGCGGCGCTCGGGGCGCGGGGGCCCCTGAGCGTCGCCGGGCACGACATCGGCGGCGCGATCGCCCAGCACCTGCTGGTGCGCGGGGAGCTGGACGTCGGCCGGCTGGCCCTGGTCAACTCCGTCACCTACGACTCCTGGCCGGTGCCGGGGGTGGCCCGCTACCGGGACCCGGCCGTGGTGGCCGCGACGACGGTGGAGGAGCTGCTCGCGGCCCGCCGTACGGCGGTGACGACCGCCCTGGCCAGGCCCGCGACGGAGGCGGAGCTCGCCGACTACCTCGACCCGTGGACCGACCCGCGCGTGTGCCGCTCCTGGATGGCGCTGGCCGGCGCCGCCGACAGCAGCTACACCCTGGACCTGGTGCCCGCCCTGCGCGCGGACACCACGCCGAAGCTGCTGGTGTGGGGCGAGGACGACACGTTCCAGGAGGTCGCGTACGCCGAGCGCTTCGCCCGGGAGATGCCGGGCACCACCCTGGCCCGGGTGCCGCGGGCGGGGCACATCCCGATGGAGAACGCCCCCGGGACGGTGGCCGGCGCGTTGTCCGCCTTCTTCCGCTGATCACGGCCCCGGTGGCGGGACCGTGATCAGCGGAGCGCGCGGGCGGTCAGGCGCAGGTGTAGCCGGACGGCAGGGCGGTGTTGCCGTTGGGCCTGCTCGCCTGGAAGCCGAAGCTGGTGGTGCTGGCTCCCGGCGCGAGCGTGCCGTTGAAGCTCACGCTCCTGACCGTGACGGTCTGCCCGCTGGTGGTGACGGTGGCGTTCCACGAGCCGGTGAGCGTGTGCCCGGCCGGGAGCGTGAACGTGACCGTCCAGCTGGTGATCGTCGCGGTGCTGGTGTTGGTGATGGTCAGCGGCTGGATCACGTACCCGGTCGCCCACTGGGACTGCACGGTCGGGGTGGCCGAGCAGGCGCCGGTGGTGCCGCCCTGCGTAGTGACCTGGACGGTGCCGGACACCGCCGAGACGTTGCCGGCGGCGTCGCGGGCCCGGACCTGGTAGCGGTAGGTGGTGCCCGCGGTCAGGCCCGTGTCGGTGAACGAGGTCGTGGCCGAGGTGCCGGCCTGGGTGAACGTCCCGCCCGACGCGCCGGGGGCGCGCAGGATGTCGTAGCCGGTCACGCCGGTGTCGTCGGTGGAGGCCGTCCAGGTCAGGGTGGTGCCGGTGGCGGTGGTGTTCGAGGCGGTGAGCCCGGACGGGGCGGTCGGCGGCGTGGTGTCGCCTCCGCCGGCGGTCGTGGTGAAGGTGGCGGTCGCGGAGTTGCCCGACAGGTTGCCCGCGCCGTCCCGCGCCCGGACGTACACCTGGTACTGCGTGCCGGCCGTCAGGCCGGTCAGGGTGATCGAGGTGGTGGCGGACTGGCCGAGCTGCGGGTCGGTGGCGCCCTGCTCGCGGTAGACGTTGTAGCCGGCCAGGCCGGAGCCGCCCTGGTCGGTGGACGCGGCCCAGGTCAGCGTGGCGCTGGTGGCGGTCACGTTCGACACCGCCGGGGTGCCGGGCGTGGTCGGCGGCGTGGTGTCGGTCTGGCTGGTGGTCAGGCCGAAGAACTGGACGGCGTAGAGCGCCATGCCGCTCTGCGGGAGGACGTGCCCGGCGCCCTGGACGCTGTACGCCTCCACCTGCACGGTGCCGGAGGTGTCGGCGTACCGGCTGCGGGTCCAGCCCGACTGCGGGGTGTCGGTGCTGGTCGGGGTCTGGCTCAGCCCGAACACGTTGGTCCACTGCTCGATCGACTCCCGCAGCAGCGAGTACGGCACCAGGGTGTCGCTGGTGCCGTGCCACAGCTGGACGCGCGGGCGGGGGCCGGAGTATCCCGGGTACGCCTGGCGGACCGCGTCGCCCCACTGCTGGGGTGTGCGGTCCATGCTCCCGCCGGTGCACTTGCTGCTTCCGGGCGGGTAGTCGGCGGCGCCGGCGAAGCAGTTGAAGGGCACGCCCATGAAGGAGGCGCCCGCCTTGAACACGTCCGGGTAGAGGGCGAGCATGTGCTGCGTCATCATGCCGCCGGACGAGCTTCCGGTGGCGTAGACGCGGTTCGGGTCTCCCTGGTAGGTCCGCTCGACGTAGTTGATCATCGAGATGATCGAGACCGGGTCGCTGCCGCCGCCGCGCTGCTTGGCCGCGTCCGACCAGGTGTCGAAGCAGTTGCCGAACCCCGCCGACTGGGTGGCGGTCGGGTAGATGACGACGAAGCCGTAGCGGTCCGCCAGCGAGGCGAACTCGCTGCCCTGGTAGAAGCCGGGGCCGGAGCCGCCGCAGCCGTGCATCGCCACCACGATCGCCGGCGAGGCCGGGTGCGAGTCCGGCACGTAGACGTGCATCCGCATGTTGCCCGGGTTGGTGCCGAAGCTGGTCACCTCCACCAGACTGGCGGCGGCGGCCGGCGATCCGAGCACCACGGTCATGACGGCAAAGAGCGCCGCGGCGCAGGCACTGGCCAGCACGGTGGTCAATCGTGTCATTCGCGCTCCTCCTCTCCTTGTCCGCGGCGCGCCGCGGACCGGTCCGCCGCGTAATGAGGTCGGTCGCTGGAAAATAGAAGCGCCACTCTCCACCGTCAATGCGCGCCCGGTGCGGCTGCCCGCCGGTCCACCTGGGGTGAAGTTGTTTCCCCTGGTTATCAAGTACCTTGTTATCAAGGCACTTGATAACGGGATGAAACTTACATTCGCGGCCCCTTTCGGCGGGGCGCGATATCGTCTCCTGGTGACCGATCCGGGTACCCCCGCGGCCGCTGCGCCGGACGCCCCGCCGCCCCATGTGAGCTATCTGGTGTTCCGGCTGGAACGCCGCATCCGCGCCTGCCTGGATGACGCGCTGGCCCGGCACGGCATGACGACCACCGGATACATGGCGCTCGCCGAGCTGCGCCTCCGCGACGCGCCGTCCTCGGCCGACCTGGCCCGCATCGCCTTCGTCACCCCGCAGGCGATGAACCTGGTCATCCGCGACCTCGAACAACGCGGCCTGATCCGCCGCGAGCCGCATCCCCGCGGCGGCCGCGCGCTGCGCACCCGCCTCACCGCGAAGGGCCTGAGCACCCTGCGGCGGTGCGACCGCTCCCTCGACGACATCGAAGCCGTCATGCTCGCCGAGATCGACGTCCCGGACCGCGCCGCGCTCGCGGAGACGCTCACGCGGTGCGCCCGGGCCCTCCACCCGGACGCGCGGGCCCTCGCCCCGGTCCTCCGCTCGCAGGAGCCGCCGCCGTCACCCTGGCCGTAGTCACGCCCGATCGGGCGCGCCCGCGCCCGGCGGCCGGGGCTCAGTCGTCGAGGGCCTGGTAGAGGGTGGTCCAGAAGTCGTTCATCAGGTGGGCCGGGTTGGGCACGGAGTAGCCGAGCTGGCAGAGCAGGATGCCGGTGAGCTGGTTGGCGGGGTCGGCGTAGGCGGAGGTGCCGCTGCCGCCGTCCCAGCCGAACTGGCCGACGGGGGCGTAGTCGCCGCGGTAGGTGCGCACCGCCATGCCGAGCCCCCAGCCGCCCTGCTGGCCCTGGCCGAAGGAGATGTGCACGTTGTTGACCGCCAGGGCCGTGCGGGCGGCGTTCTGCTCGGGGGTGAGCCGGTTGGTGGTCATCAGCTCGACGGCCGGCCTCGACAGGATGCGCCTGCCGCGGTGCAGGCCGCCGTTGAGCAGCATCTGGAAGTAGGCGTGGTAGTCGTCGGCGGTGGAGACCAGTCCGCCGCCGCCGCCCTGGAACGCCGGCGGTGTGCTCCACCGGCCGTTCTCTGGCTCGTCCCAGGCGAGGAACTCGCCGGTGGCCGGGTCGGGGGCGTACAGGGTGGGCAGCCGGTCGATCTGGTCGGCGGGCACGTGGAAGCCGGTGTCGGTCATGCCGAGAGGCTCGAAGACGCGCTCACGCAGGAACTCCTCGAACGACTGGCCGGTGACCCGGGAGACGAGGACGCCGACCAGGTCGCTGCTGATGTGGTACTGCCACTGCTCGCCGGGCTGGTACATCAGCGGCAGCTCGCCCAGGCGGCGCATCCACTCGTCCGGCTCGGGCACCGGGGTCGGCAGGTTCGGGGTGAGGCCCTTCTCGAAGACGGCGTTCATGATCGGCTTGCCCAGGGCGGTGAAGTCCATGCCGAGACCGAACGTGGAGGTCAGCACGTCCCGTACGGTGATCGGCCGGCGCGCCGGGACGGTGTCGTCCAGTTCGGCGTCGGGCCGCGTCAGCACCTGACGGTCGGCCAGCTCGGGCAGCCACGGATCGACCACGTCGTCCAGCCGCAGCCGGCACTCGTCCAGCAGCACCATCGCCGCGGCGATCGAGACCGGCTTCGAGGTGGAGGCCATCCGGAAGATCGTGTCGCGGCGCATCGGCGCGCCGCCGTCGTGCCGCATCGTGCCGAGCGCCTCGACGTGCGCCCGGCCGCCCCGGCTGACCAGGGCGACCACGCCCGGGATCTTCCCCGAGTCGACATGCCGGGCCAGCACCTCGCGCACCCTGCGCAGCCCTGCCTCGGAGAAACCGGCGGTTCCCATGATCAAGCTCCTTGCCCGCAGGCCGATGCCCGCGATGTCCGGCGTCATTGCCTTGGTCGGGTGCCGGGTCCGCCCCGGCACGCCTCCACGATCGCCGGAGGCGCTGACACCGGACCGTCGCCGTCCTGACACGGCCCTCCGCTCCCGAAGGTGGCTCCAGCCACAAAGTAGCGATGAGCTGGATCACGGTTGCGGTTCGTGGTCGTCACGAATCGCGCGTACCGGGGCGTAGGGGTGTTCCCCGTTCGATCGTGTTGCCCCAGACGGGCGCGACACGTCTGGGCTTTGGTCTGTTGCTGAAATTCTTCGAGCAGGAGGGCCGGTTCCCGCGGCACGCGGGCGAGGTACCCAAGGCCGCCGTCGACTACGTGGCGGGGCAGGTGAAGGTCGGCCCTGCGCTGTTCTGGGACCTCGGTGGTCTGGGTCGACGATCGGGTACCACCGCAAGCAGGTGCGTGAGGCGCTGGGGTTTCGGGAGTCGACCCGGGCGGATGAGGACGTGCTGGCCACGTGGCTGGCAGACAAGATCTGTCCGATGGTGTTCACCGACGAGGGGCTGCGGGCGGCGCTGCTGGCCCGCTGCCGGACGTTGAAGATTGAGTCGCCGGGCCGGGTCGAGCGGATAGCAGGAGCAGGCAGAGCACGCTCCGAGCGGGAGTTCTCCCTGCATGTGCTGAACGGGTCGTCGGCGGACTCGACGCGGGCGCCGTGGGAGCTGGCCACAGGCGAAGACGGGTTCCTGCAGGAGCTGAGGTCCGACCCTGGCCGGCTGGGCCTGGAGACGTTGCTGGAGGAGATCCGGAAGCTGCGGCGGGCCAGGACGCTCGGGCTTCCAGCAGATCTGCTCGGCGGCTACTCGGATCGGCTGGTGGCCTCCTGGCGGGCCCGGGCGATTCGATCGTCGTTGATGGGGGCGCTGGTCAACACCCGGGCGGAGCGGAAGGTCGAGCGGGCGATCGAGGCCGAGGCCAAGAAGGTGCACCGCAAGACCGAGAAGCTGTTCTCCATCGCCGAGGCATCACTGTGGTGGCCGGAGGGGACGGTCCGGCAGGTGGTGTTCCCCGCGGTAGCGGGCGGGGAGGCGACGTTGAAGGCGCTGGTGGCCGAGGCGAAAGCGGACGCCAAGACGTTCAAGGCCCAGGTGCGGACCGTGCTGACCAGCTCGTATTCGTCCTACTACCGGCGGATGCTGCCCAAGCTGATGGCCGCGATCGAGTTCAAGTGCGATGCGGGCACCACGGAACTGGTCACTCTGGGCGTACTCAGCAGCCATTGAGGCAGTATCCCTGTCCGTCACGGTGCGGTTCGGCCGAGGAAGTCGAGTGTGCGGCGCATGAGCAGCGCGGCCGCGTGGGCGTCATAGGAGGGCAGGCCGGCGTCGGCGAACAGGTGCCGGTCACCCGGGTAGACGAACAGCTCGCCGTGCTTGGCCGAGGCGACCAGGGTGCGGGCGGCGTCAAGGTCGCCGTCGCCGGCGAAGACCGGGTCGGCGTCCATGCCGTGGATCTGCACGGGCAGCTCTTCCGGCCACTCCGCGGCGGGTAGGCAGGCCTCGAAGAGCAGCGCCCCGCGGGCGCCCGGCCGCGCCTGCGCCAGCGTCTGGGCCGGCATGACGCCGAGCGACCAGCCGGCGTACACCATCTCGCTCGGCAGAGTGTCGGCAGTGCGGACACCCTGCTGGAGAAGGTTGTCGAAGCCGATCTTCTCGGCGTGGGCCAGGCCGTCGTCCAGGCTGGCGAAGGTGCGCCCGGCGAAGAGATCCGGTGCGTGCACGGTGTGCCCGGCCTGGCGTAGCTCGTCGGCGAAGCCGAGGAATCCGGTCGTCTGCCCCTGAATGTGGTGAAACAACAAGATCTCTGCCATGAGCCGCCTCCTATGAACCGTATATCTCGAACAATCGAAGATGGTAGATTAGTCTGGATATGTCAACCAATGTTCCCGACTACGAGCTCGCCGACACCATCGTGCTCACCACCGCGGAGCAGGTCCGAGCCATCAGCGATCCGCTGCGCACCACGATCCTCGGCCTCCTGCACGAGCGGGCCGCGACCGTGACCGAGCTGGCCACCGCGGTCAAACGGCCCAAGAGCACGGTCGCGCACCACGTCAACGTTCTGGCCGAGGCCGGGCTGCTGTACGTGGTACGGACCCGGCGCGTACGGGCGATCGACGAGCGCTACTACGGCCGCACAGCCCGGATGTTCTACGTCGGCGTCGGCCAAGCCCCGGGCGGCGGCCCACTGCCGCTGGACTTCAACGACTTCGAGGTCGCGGCCAAGGAATCCGCCGCGGCCTATCAGGCTCACCAGCTGCACGCGTTCATCCGGCATGCCCGCATCTCGCCCGATCAGGCCACCGAGTTCTGGCACCGGATCAAAGACCTCGTGCAGGAGTTCGACCTGATACCTCGCTCCGGTGAGACGACCTACGGATTCGCCGTCGGCCTGTATCCCATGACGGACTATCCGACCCTGCCGGCCGAGGAGGAATGACGGCATGCTCACCACGCGCGAACTCAACCGGTCCACCCTGGCCCGCCAGCTACTTCTGGGGCGGGAGGCCCTCGATGTCACCGAGGCGGTGCGCCGGGTGGTCGCCCTGCAGGCGCAACACGCGGCTTCGCCGTACCTGGCACTATGGAACCGGATCACCGCGTTCGACCCGGCCGACCTGGACGCGGCCTTCGCCGACCGCAAGATCGTCAAGGCCACGCTCCTGCGGATCACGCTGCACGCCGTTCACGCCGACGACCATCCCCACCTCCATGAGGCGATGCAGCCCTCGCTGCGCGGCGCCCGGCTCGGCGACCCCCGCTTCACCCGCAGCGGCATCACCCCGGCCGACGCCGACGCACTGGTCGGCGACCTGCTGGCCTTCGCCGACCAGCCCCGGGTCGCGGACGAGATCCAGTCCTGGATCGAAGAGCGGCTCGGCGTTCCACCGAAGGGCGTGTGGTGGGCGCTGCGGACCTATGCGCCGCTCCTGCACGCTGCCACGGGAGCGCCGTGGTCTTTCGGCGCCCGCCCGGCCTACGTCGCCGCCGGAATCCCGCCGACGCTCGGAGCGGAAGCCGACCAGGCCCTGCAAACGCTGGTCCTGCGCTATCTGGAGGGGTTCGGCCCGGCGTCGGCTGTCGACGTGGCGCAATTCGCACTGGTGACCCGCAAGCGCGCCCGCGCCGCGATCGACGCCCTCGCAGGCACACTCCAGCGGCTGACCGGACCGGACGGCTCGGAGCTGTTCGACCTGCCAGGCGCGCCTCGCCCGGCCGGAGACACGCCCGCCCCCGCACGGCTGCTGCCCATGTGGGACAACGTCCTGCTCGCCCACGCCGACCGCAGCCGCATCATCCCGCCGCAGTATCGCAGGCTCGTCACCCGGACCAACGGCGATGTCCTGCCGACGCTCCTGGTCGACGGCTACGTCGCCGGCGTGTGGCGGCCGGCCGGCGACGGAATCGAGGCCACCGCGTTCCATCCGCTGCCCGGCCCGATATGGGACGAGCTGGCCGCCGAGGCGCAGGCGCTGACGGCGCTGCTGGCCGACCGCGAGCCGGGGGTATACCGCCGTTATGACCGCTGGTGGTCTGATCTACCCGGTGCGGAGGTACGGATCCTCCGTTAGGCGGATCATGACTCGGCGCGTGGGCGGCGCTGCGGCGGATGCTGGCTAACGCTTCTTCCGTGCCCCCCGTTGGAGAGCCGCCGCGGCGAGTCAGAACGTTCATCTTGCCGTTCATTTCCAGGTAGCGTTCAGCTACCCCTCGCGGCACGTTCGATGAACGAAGGGCGGCTCCTCGAAGGCGCTCACCGTCCAGAAGGTCGACCGCCTCGGCCGCAACCTCCTGGAAGGGCTGATCGTCCTCAACGACCTGTTCCAGCGCGGCGTCGGCGTCAAGGTCCTGGAGGGCACCGCGGCCGGTGAGCACACCGAACGCTCCCTCATCCTCGACCTTGCGCTTGCCCTGGCCGAAGACCGCCGCCGCGACATCACCCGCAAGACCATGAACGGTCTGGAGGCCGCCCGCAAACGCGGCCGGGTCGGCGGACGCCCACCCGTGGTCGACGACGACAAACGCGCCGCCATCCTCGCCCGCCGCGAACGCGGCGAATCCATCCGCACCATCGCCACCGGCGTCAAGGTCTCCATCGGCGTCGTCCACAAGACCCTCACTGACGCCAAGACCAAGGACACATAAGCCACCCCGGCGAACATCAGCGCTGGAACCGCTGGTGGCGACAACCCGAGCCCCGACGGCTCGCTAACGCTACTGGCCGGTCGGTTGCCCTCCCTCAGATACCCACATTGGCCGCCTGCAGGGCGACCACCTCGGCGAGGACCACGACGAACGGCGATCATGCCCGTTCGGGGCCCAGTTGGGTCGGGCCAGGGCGCGGTGCTGGTCTTGCGATTAGCCCGTTTCCCTGACCCGCCCGCCGAACCCGGCGTGCATGTCTCCATGCACCGGGCTCTCCGCGTGTCTTGCCCGGTGGTCAACCGCCTGCAGCGGCGGTTGCCGGTGGTGGTGTCCACGGCGTCGGAATCTTGGTTCCGCGATAGCGGTAACGGGTCACTTTGACGCTGGATGCGCCGGTGAACTCGACGCCGTTGCAGGCCAGCTTCCAGGTGCCGGGCAGGCAGAACCGGCGGATCAGCTGCTGCCAGCTGATCCGGGAGTGCTTGCGGAAGATCCAGGCGACGATGCGATGCCATGCGTGGTAATCAATCGCGCCGAAGATCGCCTTGGACACTCCGTGCCGGAAGTAGTTCGCCCATCCACGCAGCGTCCGGTTCAAGCTGATCAGCAGCTCGTCTGGGCGCATGTCCTGGTAGGCCCTGCGTGTTCGGTCTTTCACCTTGTCCTTGATCGCTTGGATCGCTCTCCTGGACGGTTTGGTGTAGACGTAGTACTTCTGCGTTCCTCGTTTGCGCTGCCTTCTGATGTGGAAGCCGAGGAAGTCGAAGCCCTCGTCGATGTGGACGACGCGGGTCTTGTCCGGTGACAGCCGCAGCCCCAGCGGGGCGAGCACGCCTGTCACCTCCTCGCGCAGGGCCTCGGCATGGTGGCGTTCGCCGGATACGACCACAACGAAGTCGTCGGCGTATCGGATGAGCCGCCAGTTGCCCAGGCCGTTCCTCCTGCGCCTGGCCCGCCACTTGTCGGTTCGCATCTCCCGTTTCCATTGCCGGTCGAAGTGCTCGTCCAGCGCGGATAAGGCGATGTTGGCCAGCAGCGGAGACAGGACGCCACCCTGGGGTGTTCCGGCCGGTGTCGCTTCCCAGTCTCCGATTGTCGTCATGACACCGGATTTCAGGAACGCCTTCACCAGCGTGTTCACGCGCTTGTCGGAGATCCTTGCCCGCAGCCGGGTCATCAGCGCCGTGTGCTCGATCTCGTCGAAACAGGCGTGGATGTCGGCCTCCAGGATCCAGTGGTACTTCATGGAGCCCGAGGACAGATGGTGGATCTCGGCGACGGCGTCGTGTGCTCGCCGGTTGGGGCGGAACCCATATGAGGACGGCAGAAAGTCCGCCTCGAAGATGGGTTCCAGCACCGCCTTGAGGCTGGCCTGGACCACTCGGTCGGCGATGGTGGGGATGCCCAGCTTGCGCAACTTGCCGCCCGCCTTGGGAATCATCACCTGCCGCACCTCAGCAGGTTCGAACTCGCCCGACTTCAGCGAGGTGCGAATCTGCGCCAGGAAAGCCTCAACCCCGATCCGGGTCTCGATCTGTAAGGCTGTGGCCCGATCGACTCCCGGAGTTCGTCCTCCGGTGTTGGTGGACACGCGTTCCCACGCGTGCATCAGAAACGCCGGGTCATAGACGAGGTTGAACAGGTCACCAAACCGGCGGTCAGGGTCTTTGACCGCCCACCGGTGCAACTTGCTCTGCATCCTCCGTACCGCCAGGTAAGCCGGATCAGCGTCCGGCCACCTCACGGCGCCGGCATTCACCGGCGCATCTTCGGACATTGCACTCTTCTCCTTGACCGACACGCTGCCGCCCTTCCCCACGTGCCGGGCTCTCCCCAGCTCCGAGTACTACGGCGGCTCCGCCCCGCTCGGGCCTTCGGCGGGCATCACACCTATCTCCCGCCGCCCGCCTGGAAAGGCAAGCAGCAGGAGAACGAACCCGAACGGTTCCCATGTTCACTGCTGTCCGATCAACGGGTTAGGCACCCGGCTCTACCCCTGCGGCCTCGCCACGGCTACGCCGTAGTCCTTCACCGTGACCTCCCAGCCCAGGCTGCCAATACCCGACCAGAAGTTCCTCGCCCGTCATGAGGAGCGAGTACGCACCGCTGACCAGCCCACATCCACCGGGTTGGAGCTGGCAAGAATTCAAGAGGCGTAAGACACCGGTTCCTCGCGTATACCTTCCCGTCTCGCTCACCGGGCCCGGCCCATCCGGTAGTGCTGGACCGACCCGACTTCGTCGAGGCTGCTCCCGCCCTCCCCGGTGATCCCCGGCTCAGGCTGCCTCCTGCTTCACCCCGCCGCTACGACAGCCGGGCGATGGTGGTCTTCCACCTCCATTCGGACAAACAGCGCTTTCCATGGCGCACTGACACATTTCTTACCGTCACCCCTACTTCGTGATCATCTCTTGCCGTGCTGGATGGAAAGACACCTTCTAAAGAGAACTTGTTTTGACATAGAAGGTGGAGAGGTGGTTGGCTGGGCCGTCCCCCGAGCCCTGGAGATCGTCGTGAGCATCGAGTTCCTGGTGACGTCGCTCGTCATCGTCATCACGCCGGGCACCGGCGTCCTTTACACGCTGGCGGCCGGGCTCTCGCACGGCGGCAGGGCAGGGGCCGTCGCGGCGTTCGGCTGCACGCTGGGCATCGTCCCGCACATGGCGGCCGCGATCACCGGTCTCGCCGCGTTGCTGCACACGAGCGCGCTCGCCTTCGAGACCCTCAAGTACCTGGGCGTGGCTTACCTGCTCTACATGGCGTGGAGCACGCTGCGGGAGCGGGGTGCGCTCAGCGTGGAGGCGGAGGCAGCGCCCAGAAGCGCCGGGCGGATGATCGCCTCCGGGGTGCTGGTCAACATCCTCAACCCGAAGCTGTCCATCTTCTTCTTCGCGTTCCTGCCACAGTTCGTGAGCGCGACCGAGCCCAACGCGTTCCTGCGCATGCTACAGTTGAGTGCCGTCTTCATGGCGCTGACCTTCGTCGTCTTCGTCGGTTATGGGCTGGCCGCCGCGGCCGTCCGACAGCACGTGATCACGAGGCCCCGGGTGCTGACCTGGATGCGGCGCGTCTTCGGCGCGGCGTTCATCGGCCTCGGCGCCAAGCTCGTGCTGACCGACGCGTAGGTTGAGCGGATCCGGATCCGGATGCAGGCGCAGGTAGTCGGCCGCCGCCTGCGTGAACGCGCGGCGCGCGTGCGCGGGCACGATGAAGACGCCCTTGCCCGCCCCGATGAGCGCGAGCATCTCCTGGATGGTGCCGAACGTGAGGCCGCGCGCGATCGGCAGGCCGCCCGGCGTGGTGCGCGGCACCACCAGCGCGTCCGCCTCGCCGGTGAAGTTTCTGGGTCGCAGCACCTTGTCGCGGGCCAGGTCCTCCATCGAGACCGACTCGCGGCGCGCGAACGGGGGCCGGGAGGAGACCGCCACCTCCGGCTCCAGCGACGGTGCGCCGACCAGCAGGACGTCTATCTGGTCGCCGTGCAGGAGCGAGGTGCCCTCGGCGTAGCGGCTCTCGGTGATCGGAGACCTCGATCACGAACCTGCCGACCGCGGTGCCCACGAACCCCACACGCAGCACGCCGTCGATGCCCCTGCCCGTGGCCATTGCCCGGGCGATGCCGTCCTCGCTCTGCTGGAAGGCCGGTCGTACGTCGTCGCAGAGCCCGTAGCGGGCGGCCTCGCCATCGCTCAGGAAATGCACCGGCATAAACGCAAAGTAGGGCCACGCCCTGCTTGCCGTGACCCGAGCAATCGAACCGTTGCCGCTCGACCGCCAACGGGTCACCTGCCGCGCGCCCAGCTTCAGTCTCGGCCGCGACGCCAGAGGCGAATGGAACGGAAACTTACACCAGCGTCCTCCCACTCAATGACGATCACGCACCATCAGTGAGCCGGAGGAGCGGGCTTAGAGCCCCTAACAGAATGATCTTTGTTGTGCTTTGATCTCTCGCTGTAGCCGAGCGAGAGGAGCACGGATGGCCAAGGCGAAGCCACAGGAGGTCAGCGACGAGCTGTGGGCGATGATCGAGCCCTTGTTGCCGCAGCGTCAGCGCCGCTTCCGGCATCCGGGACGCAAGCGGCTGGATGACCGGCTGGCGCTGCAGGGCATCTTGTTCGTGCTGCACACCGGGATCGCCTGGGAGCACCTGCCACAGGAACTCGGCTACGGCTCGGGCATGACGTGCCGGCGGCTGGCCGAGTGGAACAAGGCCGGCGTGTGGCAGCGGCTGCATGAGGTGCTGCTCGATCGGCTGCGGGCCGCCGACGCCCTCGACTTCTCCCGCAGACCGGCCCGTCCCCGGTCGACCGCGGGCGGGCCGGCAGCAAGCATCACTTGATCACCGAGGCCACCGGCACCCCCCTCGCGGTAATCCTGACCGGCGCCAACCGCAACGACGTCACCCAGCTGCGCCCGCTGCTGGACGCCATCCCGAAGGTGCGCGGCAAGCGCGGCCGGCCCCGCCGGCGTCCCGACGCAGTACTCGCCGACCGCGGCTACGACCACGACAAGTACCGCCGCCTGGTACGCGAACTGCAGATCCGCCCGCTGATCGCCCGCCGCGGCACCGAGCACGGCTCCGGCCTGGGCAAACATCGCTGGGTCGTCGAGCAGACCTTCGCCCTGCTGCACGCCTTCCGACGCCTGCACATCCGCTGGGAGATCCGCGCCGACATCCACGAGCCCTTCCTCAAGCTGGCCTGCGCGCTCATCTGCTGGCGGCGCCTCTCGTCATTGTGTTAGGCGCTCTTAAGCGTACGTTTCCGTTCCTCCACACTCCGAGGGCCGACTCCAGCACCATCTCGGAGCTTCGGCTGCCGCCCGCAAGGAGGAAAACCATGCCGCAGGCCAGCTACGCCCTTCACTACAGCCGCTGTTCACCGCCCTGGAGACCATGGACGTCCAGGCGTTGATCGACCAGCCTGACGATTCCTGGTACAACCAAACCAGATGGGGGGACGTATGGGTGCGCCTGGGAGTCATGCGAGGACTGTTCCGCATCGAGCTGGAGCGCGCCGACACGGTCGAACTTGGTCCTCGGCAGGCGTTCACGGTCTCGGCAGGAATGCCACACCGACCTGTCGTCCCGGTCCGCAGCGTCGTGCTGATGATAGATAAGGCTGGTGTCATCGCCACAGGCGGCTGACCCGCCGCCGGACAGGAGGGCCATCATATGCACGCTTCACTTCAGCCGGGCCTGGCCGCACGGCTGGACTATGTAGTTCCGATCGAACGCACCGTTCCGCACCTGTTGCCCGAATCTGACCATTTCGTCGCCCTACCCTCGGTTCTGGCCACCGGCTACCTGGTCGGCATCGTGGAATGGACCTGCATGCGCGTCCTGGACGGGCACCTGCACGATGGCGAGCAGACCCTGGGCGTGCATGTCGACCTCAGCCACCAGGCCCCCACACCTCCTGGTAGCACCCTTACCGTTCATGCCGAGCTCAGCGTCATCGACGGCACACAGCTCACCTTTACCGTTCACGCCCACGACGACGCCGCCACGGTCTGCCGGGGAATCCACCGCCGCGCCGTCATCAACACCGAACGCTTCCAGGCACGACTGCGCACCCGAACAACTGCATCCCACGACCTGAACGTTTCCAAGGCACGCTGATCCAGTTCGACCACTGCCTTACGTGTCCCCACCGAGGCTGAGATTCGCAGCTACTACATCAGCGTGTGGGCCGCGCGCCGGACCGGAGAGGGACTGTACGGAAACTGGACACACCCCGTTTCCGGGAGCGGAGGGCCGACACGGCGACCGACGCGGCGACCGACGCGGCAGCGCATGAGCGTGGGCGCGACAACGATGGATCCCGGGACACCTGTCGCCTGGAGCGGACTCTCCGCCGGTTCCTCGCGGCTTCGATTCGTGTCAATATAGAGAAGCATCGATTTGGGTGCCTGTTCATGTGGAGGGCGCGTGGAACCCCTGGAGCTCTTGGAGTGCAGCCCGCCGCTCACACGCGAGCCGCTGGACGCCGTGCGGGCGGCCGGAGTGGCGCGGGTGTTCAAGGCGCTGGGCGACCCGGTGCGGCTGCGCATCCTGTCCATCGTGGCCAGCCGCGCCGGCGGCGAGGTGTGCGTGTGCGACATCACGGGCGCGTTCGCGCTGTCCCAGCCCACCATCAGCCACCACCTCAAGGTGCTCAAGGAGGTCGGGCTGCTCACCTCCGAGCGGCGCGCCTCCTGGGTGTACTACCGCCTCGTCCCCGAGACCCTCGGCGAGCTGGCGGCCCTGCTCGGCCTGCCCGCCGGCGTCTGAGGAGCACCACGATGTCCGCGCGGGGCGTCATCGCCGGCCTGTCCACGCTCGACCGGTTCCTGCCGGTGTGGATCATCGCGGCGATGGCCGCAGGGCTGCTGCTCGGACGGCTGGTACCGGGTCTGGACACCGCGCTGGAAGCGGTGAAGGTCGGTGGGATCTCGCTGCCGATCGCGCTCGGGCTGCTGCTGATGATGTACCCGGTGCTGGCCAAGGTCCGCTACGACCGGCTCGGCGCCGTCACCGGCGACCGCCGGCTGCTGATCTCCTCGCTGCTGCTGAACTGGGTGCTCGGCCCGGCCGTCATGTTCGCGCTGGCCTGGATCTTGCTGCCGGACCTGCCCGAGTACCGCACCGGGCTGATCATCGTCGGGCTCGCGCGGTGCATCGCCATGGTGCTCATCTGGAACGACCTGGCCTGCGGCGACCGCGAGGCCGCCGCCGTCCTGGTGGCGCTCAACTCCCTCTTCCAGGTGCTCGCGTTCGGCGCGCTCGGCTGGTTCTACCTCCAGGTGCTGCCCGGCCGGCTCGGCCTCGCGCAGTCCGCGCTCCAGGTCTCGGCCTTCGACATCGCCTGCTACGTGCTCGTCTTCCTCGGCGTCCCGCTGGCCGCCGGCTACGCCTCCCGCAAGCTCGGCGAACGCGCCCGGAGCCGCGCCTGGTACGAAAGCCGTTTCCTGCCGCGCGTCGGCCCGATCGCCCTGTACGGGCTGCTGTTCACCGTCGTCGTCCTGTTCGCCCTGCAAGGCCACACCATCGCCTCCCGGCCCGGCGACGTGGCCCGCATCGCGCTGCCGCTGCTGGCCTACTTCGCCCTCATGTGGGGCGGCGGCTTCCTGACCGGCAGGGCGATCGGCCTGCCGTACGACAAGACCACGACGCTCGCCTTCACCGCCGCCGGCAACAACTTCGAGCTGGCCATCGCCGTCGCGGTCGGCGTCTTCGGCGTCACCTCCGGCCAGGCCCTGGCCGGCGTGGTCGGCCCGCTCATCGAGGTCCCCGTCCTGGTCGCCCTGGTCTACGTCAGCCTGGCCTGCCGCCGCCTGTTCAGTGAGGAGCACGTACGTGTCTGACAAGCCCAGCGTCCTGTTCGTCTGCGTGCACAACGCCGGCCGGTCCCAGATGGCCGCCGGCTGGCTCACCCACCTGTCCGCGGGCCGGGTCGAGGTCCGCTCCGCGGGGTCGGCGCCGGCCGATCAGGTCAACCCGGTCGCCGTCGAGGCGATGCGTGAGGTCGGCGTCGACATCACCTCTGCGCGGCCCAAGGCCCTCACGACCGACGCCGTCCAGGTCTCTGACGTGGTCATCACGATGGGCTGCGGCGACGCCTGCCCGATCTTCCCCGGCAAGCGCTACGAGGACTGGAAGCTCGACGACCCGGCCGGACAGGGCATCGACGCCGTCCGCCTCATCCGGGACGACCTCCGCTCGCGCGTGGAGAGGCTGCTCACCGAGCTGCTGCCTGGCTGAGCCGTACCGGCGACCGGCCGTGTCAGCGGCCGTGTCAGCGTGACACCGGGCGGGCATCAGCGCGGTTCGCGACCGTGACGACCATGAACGGTTCGGTGATGGCGGCCACGACGCCGCGCAAGGCGTACGCGGGCAAGCTCGTCCTGGACGGCCTCGATGTCCGCCACGCGATGCGCGGCCCGCTGGCCCGCTACGACGCCTTGTTCGGGAGCCTCGTGGCCATCGGGATCATCATCGGGCTCGTGCCGGCCGGCAAGAAGGGGCCTGAGGTGCGGCCATGGCCTCCGTCGTCGTCGTTCACCCCGCTCGTCGAGACGCTCCGCGGCCTGCTGACCGGCCCGCCGTCCGCGGGCCCGGTCGTCATGGCGATCACCGGGTGCGCCGGGCTCTCGTTGCTCGGCTGCCTGTGGGTACGCGCGCGGTTCGCGGCCCGGGCATGAGCTGGACGGCAGGGCGCGCCGCGTCGGCGGCCTCGCTGAGATCGGTGCAGTAGGTGATCGTCGCATCGTCCGCCGCCACCCCATGACGCGCTTCCGCCTCCCGGACCTGACGGATGATCTCGGCAGGTCCGCTCGCCGCCAGAACGGCCAGAACCTGTGGCCAGTCGGCGAGCCGGAACCGGTCCACGATGCGGCCGGCCCCATTGCTGAGCAGAACGGCGGCGGTCAGCCCGGAGATCGGGCGGCTCCCGGCGATCGCCTCGGCCGCCGCCCGCGGGTCGTCCTTGGCCAGCCAGAAGCCGCCCGGCCGGTTGCGGTTGGCGCGCAGGTCCCGCAGGAGCCGGCGGCGCTCGTCGCCACCCTCGGCGGCGGCCTCGATCGCGGGCTGGTACGACCGGCTGATGATCACCTCACGGGGATCGCACACGACGAACGGCGCAGCGCCCGCCCCGTCGAGCACCAGGATCGAGTCACCGAGCACCAGGTACTCGAGGAGGCCGCCGGACAGGCGCAGCACGGCCACGGTCGCCGACGGGCTGATGGGGTCGGCCACGTCGCAGGTGTCACGATGATCGTCGGTCACCTGCTCGATGGCCTCGGCGAGCAGCGCAGGAAGGCCGCGGTCCTGCGCGAGTGACAGCAGGCTGAGGAGGCAGCCGCCCAGGCGGGCGGCATACCATGCCACGCCGTGCCGGCAGATCGATTCGGCGCCGGGGATGCCGGCGCCGTCGATCAGCACCGCCGCCGTCGGCCCGGCGCAGGTGAAGTCCTCGTTCGCGCGGTCAGCCCGTTTCGGCACGCTCGTCATCGTCACCCGCATGTCCCGCCGCCTCTCCCTCGGACCAGGGCGGAGACGCCGCGCCGGGACCCGGCTGGGGGCTCTGGTCCGCGTCATGTCCTGTTTACCAGGTGACAGGGAGCTCGTGCAGGCCGTAGACGACGGCGTCGGTCTTGACCGGCAGGTCCTCGGCCGGGGCGGCGAGCCGCAGGTCGGGGAGGCGGCGGAACAGCGTGTCGAAGACGATCTGCAGCTCCAGCCGGGCCAGGTTCTGGCCGAGGCACTGGTGCGGGCCGAAGCCGAAGGCCAGGTGGTGGCGGGCGCCGCGCTCGACGTCCAGCGTGGCCGGGTCCTCGAACACCGCCGGGTCCCAGTCGGCCGACAGCGTCGAGACGATGACGCCGTCGCCGGCCTTGATGCTCACGCCGCCGATCTCCACGTCGTCGGTGGCCAGCCGGGAGGTCACCCCGTCGGCGATGGTGAAGTAGCGCAGCAGTTCCTCCACGGCCATGGGCGTCCTGCCCGGGTCGGCCTTGATCAGGGCCAGCTGCTCCGGGTAGGTGAGCAGCCCGGCCACGCCGAGCGAGATCATGTTCGCCGTGGTCTCGTGCCCGGCGGTCAGCAGCAGGAAGGCCAGGCTCACCAGGGCCGCGTGGTCGAGGTCGCCCTCCTCGCGTTTCCGGGCGATCAGCCGGCCGAACAGGTCGTCCCCCGGCTCCGACTCCTTGCGCGTCATCAGGTCACCGAGGTAGGCGCGCAGCTCGGCGAGAGCGCGCCGGCGGTCCGTCAGAGAGGTCCGGCTCACCATCATGGCGGTGCGGCTCTGGAAGAAGTCGTGGTCGGCGTAGGGGACGCCGAGCAGCTCGCAGATCACCAGGGACGGCACCGGCAGGGCCAGCGCCCGCACCAGGTCCACCGGACGCCGGCCGGCGGCGAGCATGCCGTCGATGAACTGGTCAACAATGTCCTGGATCCGCGGGCGCAGCGCGGCCACCCGCCGCACGGTGAACTCGCCGATCAGCGGACGGCGGGCCGCGGCGTGCTCGGCGCCGTCCATGCTGAGCATCAGCGGCGGCTGGCTGCGGAACTGCTGCAGGGTCTCCTCGTCGAGGCTGTAGAGCGGGAAGCCGTCCTTGCGCTTGTCGGAGGAGAAACGGCCGTCGGCGAGGACGGCCCGGGCCTCCTCATGCCCGGACACCCACCACGCCTCGCCCCCACCGGCCAGCCGGACCTTGCTGATCGGCGCCCGCTCGCGCAACCGCTCGTAGGCGGCGGGCGGAGTGAACGGGCAACCCCGCTGGACCGGCATCTCCAGATCGGCGAGTTCGGCGGTGCCGGCGATGTTGTCTGTCATGGATGACCTTTCAGTGACGCGGCGGCCGCAGGGGCTACCTCAGCGTGAGAGGGGTCTCGGAGGTGATGCGGGTGAGCTTGCACGGGTTGCGGACGTAGTAGAGACCGGTGATGCGGGCGTCCTCGACCCGGACCGCTATGACGCCGTCGAGCTCGCCGTCCACCCGCAGGAGGAGCGCCGGGCCGCCGTTGACCACGGTGGGCTCGCTGGTGAGCGCGACCCGCGCCTTGCCGAGGCCGTTGACGATCATGCGGGCCACCTTGCCGGCGCCGATGACCGGCCGCGGCGCGGCCTGCTTGACGCCGCCGCCGTCGCTCACCAGGACGACCTCAGGGGCGAGCACGTCGAGCAGGCCCTGCAGGTCCCTGGTGTCGAGGGCGCGCCGGAACGACTCCACAGCCGCCCGGGCCTGGTGCGGGGAGACCGCCTCGCGCGGCCGCCGGGCGTCGACGTGCCGGCGGGCCCGGTGCGCGATCTGGCGGACGGTCGCCGGGGCCTTGCCGACGGCGGCCGCGATCTCCTCGTAGCGGACGTCGAAGACCTCGCGCAGCACGAAGACGGCGCGCTCGGTCGGCGACAGCGTCTCCAGGACGAGCATCAGCGCCATCGACACGCTCTCGGCGAGCTCGACGTCCTCGGCCACGTCCGGCGCGGTCAGCAGCGGCTCGGGCAGCCACGGGCCGACGTAGTCCTCCTTGCGGCGTCTCATGCTGCGCAGCCGGTCCAGCGCCCGCCGGGTGGTGATCCGCACCAGGTAGGCGCGCTGGTCGGCCACCTGTGCGAGGTCCACCTTGACCCACCGCAACCAGGTCTCCTGCAGGGCGTCCTCGGCGTCGGCCGCCGAGCCGAGCATCTCGTAGGCGACGGTGAACAGCAGGTTGCGGTGGGCGAGGAACGCCTGGGTCGCCGCGTCCAGCCGGTCGCCACCGGCCGCCGGCTCGGCTGTGCCGGTCGTCGCGTCCTGGCGCTCGGTCATGGCTGGCTCCCGCCTGTTCACCGCGAATGCTGCTCATGCACAAGGCGTTGGAGCTCGCCGCTGTGTGACATCCGGCCGCGGTGACACGCGTCACATGACCGCACCGCGCTCGGCGGCGGGACCGGTCAGTCGAACCGCAGGACGAACCGCCCGCGAACGCCGCGTCGTCCGAGGGAGCGGTGCGCGTCGGCGGCCCGGGAGGCGGGCAGCCGGCCGGCCACGCGGACGGTGAGCCGTCCGTCGCCGGCGAGTGCGGCGAGCCGGTCGAGCTCGGCCGGGGCCTCGACGTAGTCCCGGACGAAGATCGGGGCGACGCGGACCCGTCCGGTCCCGTCCCCCTGGTAGCCGCGGACGGTGACGACGGTGCCGCCGTCCTTGACGGCCGGGAGCGCGGCGGCCTCCAGCGCGGCCGCGTCGAGAAGCCCGTCGACGCCGCCGGGGCGGAGGCGGCGGACCCGCGCCACGTAGTCGTCCCCCCGTGGCACGACCTCGTCGGCCCCGCAGGCGCGGACGAAGGGCTCGTCCTGGCGGGCGGCGTCGGCGACGACGACCAGCCCGGCCTGCTTGGCGAGCTGGACGAAGTATCCGCCGACGCTCCCGGCGGCGCCGGTGACCGCGACCGTCGCCCCGGCCGGGAGCGCCAGCGTGTCGAGCGCGAGCTGCGCGGTGAGCCCGTTCATCGGGATGGTGGCGGCCTGGACGTCCGACAGGCCGGCCGGGATCTTCGCGACCGACCGCGCCGGCACGACCAGGTCCGCCCGGTAGCCGCCGTGCTCGCCCGAGGGCACCACGATGGCCATGACGGCGTCCCCGACCGTGAACGCGCGGTCGACGACGGGGCCGACCTCGGTGATCACGCCGGCGACCTCCATGCCCGGCACCCGCACCGCGTCCGCCTCGTCCTGCCGCGGACGGGAGCGGATGACCGCGTCGACCGGGTTCACCGTGGCGGTGGTGACCCGGATCCTGACCTGACCGGGACCGATCGGTTCGGGCGCCAGATCGAGCTCGGCGAGCGCGTCCGGTCCACCTGGTGTCGTCACTCCGATTGCTTGCACCACAGTTGTTCGTGCTCCTTGTCCGGTGCGGCTATGGGGATGCGGGGGCCCGCAGCCCCTCGAGCAGCAAGCTGCACACCTCGTCGAGCTCGGCGCCGATGCCCGGGTCCTGCCATTCGGCGGCATGGGCGAGGTGGTTGTACTTGGCGGTGGCGTGGAAGACCGCGCGGGCGGTGGCCCGCGGGTCACCGGTGCGGAAGCTGCCGTCCTCGACGCCGTCGGCGATGATGGCCGTCAGCTGGGCCAGCAGGTCGGCGACGTGGTCGGTGGCGACGGCGCTGTGCGCGGCCGCGAGGATCCCGTACGCGGCGAACAGCTCCGGGTCCTCACGGATCTTCGCCTGCTTGACGGCCAGGACGGCGTGCAACCAGGCACGCAGCCGCCGCGCCGGCGGGACCGCGCGGTCGGCCGCGACGACGGCGAGGGTGTCACGGTTGCGGTCGAGCCAGCGCCGGGTCACGGCCTCGCGCAGCGCCTGCTTGGAGGCGAAGTGCTTGTAGACGGCGGCGTGGCTGACCCCGAGCGCCCGGGCGACGTCGATGACGGTCGCTTTGTCCGGTCCGTGGCGGCGCAGGATGTCCTCCGTGGCCGCCAGGATGGCGCCCGCGTCCAGGGGGGTCCGGGCAGGCATCAGCGCTTGCTCCCGGTCCGCTCGCGGTCATGGCCTCTTTGCTCCATACGGGCAAGCTACGGGAGTTGGTTACAAGTTGCAACTTTTGTAACTTGATACGAGGCCGACGAGCCGGCCATGCACGTGCTCGCCTTCAGTCAGGGCGTCGCCGTGTTGTCCCGCACCTTCCGTGACGAAGTGTTCGTCCGCCTGCGGGATCGAGCTCGCCCGCGCCGGTTTCCACACCGGCATCCTCGGTTCCCGCGACCTTGCTGCCGGAGCGCCCCCTGATAGATCTACGGACGAAAGTCAAGGGCAAGGTCCTTCTGCAGCATGTCGCCGACTCGGGCCACCAGACCAAGTGGGCCGGGAAGGTGAAGGCGGGCGACTTCTACAAGGTCGCCGTCGATTGCGTGGGCTCCCGGGGCATGCTGGTGATCGTGCCGCAGAAGGGCTGGAAGAGCGCGCGGCAGTGCAGTGCCGGGTTCGGGGCGTACACCGTCGACCATCGCTACGCTTCGGAGTCTGCCGTGGAGACGGTGCGGATCGAGGCGCCGTCGGGCGCCCGTTGGGCTGTGCTGGTGGTCGCCAGCGGTCCAAGCACGTGAGCGTCCCTGGGCGCGCCGCTCGCTCCCCTCGAACCGCGTCCAGCCATAGTCTTGACATGATGTAAGAGATAGTGAAGTCTTACGGCGTGTCAAAGAAAGGTTCGGCGCGGATTCTCGTCTCCGGCGCCAGCGTCGCCGGTCCGGTGCTGGCGTACTGGCTCACCCGGCACGGCTTCGAGGTGACCGTCGTGGAGCGGGCCCCGGCGTTGCGCAAGACGGGCGGGCACGCGGTCGACCTGTTCCGGCCCGCGATGGACATCTCGGAGAAGATGGGCGTGCTCGCGCGCCTTGAGGAGCGGGCCACCGGCACCGAACGCATGACCGTCCACCGGGAGGGCGCGCGGCGTCCCGCCCGGGCGGACCTGACCAAGATCTTCGGCGCCGCCTCCGGCCGGCACGTCGAGATCATGCGCGACGACCTCAGCGAGATCTACCACGACGCCACGCGCGACGACGTCGAGTACGTCTTCGGCGACTCGATCACCGCGATCTCGCCCGACGGCGAGGTACGGTTCGAGAACGCCGCGCCGCGCCGCTTCGACCTCGTGGTCGGCGCGGACGGCCTGCACTCCAACGTGCGCCGCCTGGTCTTCGGCGAGGAGTCCCGCTTCAGCGCCTTCATCGGCGCCTACTTCGGGGTGCTGACCCTGCCCGCCGTTCCCGCCCTCGACGGCGAGCTGATCATGCACGTCGGCGCCGGCCGCACCGCCGGCATGTACGGCGCCCGCCACCTCGGCGAGGCGCGGGCGTTGTTCCTGTTCCGCAGCGAGCGCGAGCTCGGCCACCACCACCAGGACGTGCCCCGCCAGAAGGAGCTGCTGCGCGGCGCGTTCGGCGGCATGCACCCCGAGGTCGACCGCTGGCTGGACGAGCTCGACCGCACCCCGGCGTTCTACTTCGACTCGATCAGCCAGCTCCGGATGGACACCTGGTCCCGTGGGAGGGTGACGCTCGTCGGCGACGCGGGCTACTCCCCCGGCCCGGCCGTCGGCGGCAGCACCAGCCTGGCCGTGGTCGGCGCGTACGTCCTGGCCGGCGAGCTGGCGCGGGCGGGCGGCGACCACGAGCGCGCCTTCCCCGCCTACGAGCGCGCGATGGCCGGGCACGTGCGCGGCAGCCGCGCGGCCGCGCTCAGCGCGGCCAGGACCTTGATCCCCACCTCACGCCTCGGGGCGTGGGGCCTGGCCCAGGGCGCCCGCCTGGTCTCCGCCCTGCCCGCGGGGCCCGGGCGCGCCCTCCTCCGCCTCGCCGCCAAGAGCGCGCGCCTGTACAACTCCATGATCGTGGAGGACTACCCGCCGTCGCCCGCCGCGTCAGGAGGCCGGGTCGGCGCCCGCTGACGAGAGGCCGCGTGTCCCGCCCACCGGGGGCACGGCCCCGCGGTGGGCGAGCCCCCGTTACTGAGCCGGCCCGGCCTGGCCGCCGCCGAACACCTCGGCGACGAGGCGCTGCGTCGCCTGCTGGAACGCCGCGGCCGCGGACATGGCGGCGTCGTCCACGTAGTTCAGCGCGGCGGTCAGCGTCCTGCGGCCGTCGGGCGTGCTGTACATCAGCGCCGCGTGGCCCGCCATGCCGCCGTTGTGCGTGATGACCGTGCCGCCGTCCGGCGTCGGCTGCACGAACACGCCCAGCCCGTAGCCGGCCTTGGACTCGGGCGTGCACATCTCGGCCAGCAGCTCGGCCGGCAGCAGCTTGCCGCCCACCAGCGCGGTGATGAACGTCTGCAGGTCCCGGGTGGTGGAGATCATGTCGCCGCCGCTGGAGAGCCAGGACGGGTTGTGCCGGGTGACGTCGACCGTCCTGGTCCGGCCGTCCTCCTCGTAGCGGTAGTAGGCGTGCGCGTACGGCGCGGGGAGGTCCTGCTCGGTGGTCGGCTGGACGGTGCCCGTCAGGCCGAGCGGCCCCAGGATGAGGCGCCGCATCTCCTCGGCGACCGGGCGGCCGGTGACCTGCTCGATCAGCAGCCGGGCCAGCACGTAGTTGGTGTTGGAGTAGCTCCAGCCGGTGCCCGGCTCGAACCTCGCCGGCTTGGACAGCGCCAGCCGTACCAGCTCCCGCGGCGGGTAGGTGTGGAACCGGTTGTCCACCCACTCCTTGCCGGCGGGGGTGGCGGGGATCCCCGGGACGAACGTGCCGTCCTCGAAGTACTCGCCGGTGAAGTTGAACACGCCGCTGGTGTGCTGCAGCAGCATCCGCACGGTGATGCGCCGGTCCAGCCCGAACTCGGGCAGGTAGTCGTCCACCGGGGTGTCCAGGCCGATCTTGCCCTCGGCCACCAGGCGCAGCACCACGGTCGCGGTGAACGTCTTGGTGTTGCTGCCGATCCGGACGTGCCCGTCCGCCGGCGGGGCCTCGATGCCCCCGAGCTCGCCCGCCCCTGCGCTGCCGACCCACTCGCCCCGCTCGTCACGCACGCGCAGCGTCACCCCGACGATGCCGGAGTCGACCAGCTCCTGAATGATCTTCTGCAGCTCCGGGCGGTCCGGACCGGGGGCGGCGGCGTCCAGGGCCTCAGTGATCTTCCGCGCCATCTCCGTCAGGGTGGGGCCAGGCGTGCCGTGCTGGGGCCGGGTGCTCGCCTCGACGGCGACCAGGACGGTATGACGGAAGTTGCCGGCCTCGGCCGGATCCCGCTGGTTGAGCAGGCTCATGGACGCCGCCAAGGCCGGTAGCACCTGGTCGGCCAGTTCGGCGACCGACTTGCCGTACTTCATCCCCTTGGGGGCCGTGGCGAGCACGTGCCCCACCAGGCCGGTCGCCGAGGTCAAGGCGATGGCGCCCTCGGTGGCGACCTTGTGGGCCGAGCCGGCGGCGCCGGCGGCCGACATCAGCGACACCGCGCCCCACGCGGCCGTTCGCAGGGTGGATTCGTCCTGTTCGGACAGGGTGATGGACATGCTCGCATGCTCCTTGCGTCAAAGGGGAAATCGTTCGAGCGGGCCGGGCCCGCGTCAGCCCGTGGCCGGCGGGATCCACTCGGTGAGCTGGATCGCCACGCCGTTGGGGTCGCTGAGCCGCATCGTCAGCTCTCCCCATGGCTCCCGCCGCAGCGGGACGGTGATGGCGGCGCCTTCGCGGCGCAGCCGTTCGTACTCCGCGGCCAGGCCGGTGACCGCGAACACCACGATCGCGTCCGGGTCCTCCTGCCTCGGCCGCCAGCGCTCGGCGTCGCGCTCCACCAGCAGCAGGTCGACGGCCGCGTCGTCACGGCCGAGCGCGATGAACCCGTCGCCGGTCAGGGTTTGGCGGAAGCCGAGGTGCCCGGTGAAGAACCGGCTGGAAGCGGCCGGATCGTCGACGGTCAGGGAGATCGTGGAAGAGACGATGTTCATGCCTCGGCATCAGAAAAGGACACGTTCCCCTTCACCTCCCGACAGGGCGTGTTCTTCGGACGGAACAAGCATCACGCCGGGCGGTGCCGGGAACAACGACGACCATCGCAACGGTCGTCAACCTGGGGTCAACGGTCCCAGCCGGGCAGCGGTCCCACCTCGCGCACCACCCGGGCGAGGGCGCGGATCAGGTCGTTCTCCGCGTCGCTGCGCCACACCAGCGCGTACGGCAGCGGCTCCATGTCGGTGACCGGCCGGTAGACGATGCCGGGGCGCGGGTAGTAGCGGGTCACGTGGGCCGGGAACAGGGAGATCGTCTCCCCCATGGTCGTGTACATGAGGATGTCCTCGATGTTGTGCACGACGGCGGTGCGTTCGATCGGCCGGCCCTTGGGGGTGAGCTCGGGGACGTAGCGTGCCATCCACTCATCCGGCACCGACTCGACGATCACGTGCCGGTAGTCGCCGACCGCCTCGATGGAGGCCGTGGACCACTTGGCCAGGTCGTTGTCCTCGGCCATGGCCAGCACCCTGGGCTCGGCGAACAGCAGTGGCCCCACGGTCAGGTCGGGCTCGTCCAGCGGCGGCCAGGTGACCAGGACGTCGGCCTCCCCGTCGCGCAGCTGGGCGAACGGATCCGGATAGGCCGACACGCGCAGCCGCAGCTCCCACTGCGGGTACCGGGAGCGGAAGGTGTCCCAGTACCGGCGCATCTCCTGGACGTTGACGGGGAACAGGCTGACCCGCAACGTGCCGGTCTTGCCCCGGGCCGCCAGCCGGGCCCGCTCCAGGCTCTGCGCCAACCCCTGATGCAGCCCGCGCAGGTCGTCGCGAAGCTGCTCCCCCACGGGCGTCAGCCGTACGTTGCGGCTGTTGCGGGCGAACAGCTCGACCCCGATGGCCCGTTCCTGCTTCTTGACCGCCTTGCTCACCGCCGCGACCGACACGTGCAGCCGCTCAGCGGTCCGGCCGAAGTGCAACTCCTCGGCCAGGGTCAGGAAGATCTCGATGTCACGCAGCTCCACCTGTCCCCTCTCCCCCGTCCTACCTGCCGAAACTGTTGATGCCGTGCGAAGTATGACAGGTCGGACGGGCGCCGCTCGCCGGCCCGTGCGGGGTCACGGTGCGGCGGAGTGCTCGGCGAGGCCGCGCAGCAGCTCGACGAGCCGGCGGCGCTCGGGCTCGGTGAGCCAGCCGAACAGGTGGTCGCCCACCTGTCCGGTGACCCGCCGCGCCTGCGCGAGGGTCTGCTCGCCGCGGGGCGTGAGCACGATGGAGTACGCGCGCCGGTCCTGCGGCGCCCGTTCGCGGGAGACCAGCCCGCCGTCCTCCAGCTCGTCGATGAGCCGGACCATCGTGGACTTGTCGATGCCCATCTGGGCGATCAGGTCGCGCTGGCTGACCGGGCCGTACATGGGCAGCGCGAGCAGCACGGTGAGCCCGCGGACGTCGACCCGCAGCGGCCGCAGCGCCTCGTTCAGCCGCTCGCGGCTCCGGTTGTGGGCCTCGGCCAGCAGCATGCCGAGCCCCACGTGATCGGCGGCCGGGCCGCCGTCGCCGGACAGGAGCCGGTCGAGCAGGTCATGGCGCATGCGCCCAGTCTAGTGGCACGTGAGGTAGTCTCATCTGAGATTATCTCAGATGAGTATGACGATTGACCGGGAGACTCCTATGCCTGAGCTGGACGCGCCCATCCTCCGTCGCCGTGCGGGAGGGCGCCGATGACCGGGGCCCAAGCCGGCGCCGACGAGGTGATGAGCGCGGCGAAGGTGGTCAAGACGTACGGCGCCGGCGACGGCGCGGTGAGCGCGTTACGCGGGGTCTCCGCCACGTTCGTCCGGGGCCGGTTCACCGCGATCATGGGTCCGTCGGGGTCGGGGAAGTCGACGTTCCTGCACTGCCTGGCCGGTCTGGACACCGTGACGTCCGGCGCCGTCGTCGTCGGCGGGATCGACCTCACCGGCCTGTCGCGCACGCGGCTCACCGAGCTGCGCCGCGACCGCATGGGCTTCGTCTTCCAGTCGTTCAACCTCCTGCCGATGCTGACCGCCGAGGAGAACATCCGCCTGACCGTGCGGCTGGCGGGCCGTCGCGTCGAGCAGGGATGGTTCGACACGGTGGTGGACGCGCTGGGGCTGCGCGCGCGGCTGGCGCACCGGCCCGCGGAGCTGTCCGGCGGCCAGCAGCAGCGGGTCGCCGTGGCGCGGGCGCTGCTGAGCAGGCCGGAGGTGCTGTTCGCCGACGAGCCGACGGGCAACCTGGACTCCCGTTCCGGCGCGGAGGTGCTGGGCTTCCTGCGCGCGGCCGTCGACGACTACCGGCAGACCGTCGTCATGGTGACGCACGACCCGGTGGCCGCCGCGTACGCCGACCGCGTGCTGTTCCTGGCCGACGGGACGATCGCGGACGAACTGACCGAACCCACCATCGACGCCGTGCACACCCGCATGCGCAAGATCGAGGACTGAGGCCGTGGGGAACCCTCTGTGGCTCATCGCGCGCCGGACGTTCGCCGAGGGCTGGCTGCGGCTGACCGCCACCCTCCTGGCGGCGCTGGGATCGATCGCGCTCATCGCGGGCTCGCTGCAGTTCGCGCTGCGCGCGCAGGAGGCGGTGTCGGGCAGCGACGCCAGCGAGTACGCCCGCGCGGACGTGCTGGTGCAGGGCGGCACGGCGGACCCGGACGACCCGTACGCGCCACCGGACGGCCGGATCCGGCTCGACCGCGTCACCTCCAGGCCGGACGTGGCGGCCGCCGCCGGCGACGCCACGGTGACGGTGACCGCCGCGCGCCCCGGCGGGCAGGCGATCACGGCCGCCGCCGAGGGCCGTACCCTGCTGCGCCCCTGGGTGCCCGACCCGCGGCTGAACCCCTACCGGCTGGAGGCGGGACGCGCCCCCGCCGCCGACGACGAGGTCGCGGTCGTCGGGCACGTGTCGCGCGCCGGGGAGCTGCGGGTCGGCGACACCATGACGCTGACGCTGCCGCACCGGACGCGCCAGGTGCGGATCACCGGGATCGTCAGCGTCCAGGGCCGGGGCGCGGTGGCCGCGGGCGACCTGGTGCTGGCCCCGCCCGAGACCGTACGGCGGGCCGCGATGCTGCCCGAGGGCACCTGGCAGAGCCTCTGGCTGAAGGCCGCGCCGGGCGTGCCCGCCGACCGGCTGCGCGCCAACCTGGCCCGCGACCTGCGCGGCGCCGCCACCGTGCGCACCGCCGCCGCCGTACGCCAGGCGCAGCGCGCCGCCGCCGCCGGTGAGGGCGCCTCCGTCGCCGGGGTCGTCGGCATGCTCGCCGCTGTGGCGATCTTCGTCGGGCTGTTCGTGGTGGCCAACACCTTCGGCACCCTCGTCCGGCAGCGCACGCGGCAGCTCGCGCTGCTCGGCGCGATCGGCGCCACCCCGCGGCAGATCGGCAGGCTCATCCGGCTGGAGGCGCTGGCGCTGGGCGCGATCGCCGCCGTGGGCGGCGTGGCCGCCGGCTTCCCGGTCGCCGAGCTGATCATCGGGCTGTTCGCGCGGGACGGCTTCGACGTCTCGGCCTCCGCCCCCCAGTACGGCTGGGTCGCGCTGACCCTGCCCGCCGCGGCCGGGATCCTGGTCACCCAGGCCGCCGCGTGGCGGGCGGCGCACCGGGCCGCGGGCGTCTCGCCCGTCCAGGCGCTGCGCAGCAGCGTCACGGAACCCCGGGAACGCCGCTGGCCACGGTTGCTGTCCGCGTCCCTGATCCTCGCGGGCGCCTGCGCCTGGTACGCGGTGGCCGTCGCGGTCCGCGCGAGCGAGCCGCCCGGCCCGGATCGCACGTTCGTCGTCGCCCTGATGATCCTGTTCGGGTCGCTGCTGGCCGTGACCGGGCTGGCCGTGCTCACGCCGTTCTTCGTCGGGCCGCTCGGCGGGCTGGTGGGCCGCGCCGGGACGCTGGTCAGCGGCGAGACCGGACGGCTGGCGCACGCCACCATCACGCGCAGCCCGCGCCGGGTCTCGGCGGCGGCCTCCTCCCTGATGCTCGGCGTCGCGCTGGTCGCCTCGGTGGTGCTGGTCACGGTGTCGGTGCAGGACCGTTTCCGCGAGGCGGGCCGTCAGGTGATGGCGGCCGAGCACGTGATCGCCTCGACCGCGAGGACCGCCGAGGGCGCGCCCGCGCCGCTGGCCAGGGAGGTCGCGGCGATGGTCACGGGCCGGCCCGGGGTGTCCCGCGCGGCGGCCCTGACCCGGACCGAGGTCAGGCTGGTCTCCCCCGCTGGCCCGGCGGAACCGGAGGAGGCGGCCGAGCCGTTCCGCTTCCTGGTCAGCGGCATCGAGCAGGACGGGCTGCGTGACGTCCTGCGGCTGGGCGGCCGGCCGCCCGCGCTGCGCACCGGGCAGATCGCGCTGTCGTCGGCCGTCCTGCGGGAACGGGGGCTCCGGCGCGGCCAGGACGTCGTCGTGCGCGGCCCGCAGGGCCGGGTCACGCTGACGGTGGCGGGCGCCTACCACGACCCCTCCCACCTGTTCGCCGACCAGGCGCTGGTGGCCCCGGCGACGATGGACCTGCTCGACGCCAACGCCGCCACCCAGGCGGTCCTCGTGCGCGGCGGCTCGCCGGAGAGGCTGGCGCGCGCCGTGTCCGGGGTGCCGGGTGTCCGCGTGCTCGGGCGGGACGCGTACGTGGAGGCGGCGTCGCGGTCGCTCACCCGCGCGCTGCGCGCGACGCACACCTTCGTCGGCATGGCGCTGCTGCTGGCGCTGTTCGGGATGGCGACCACGGTGTCGATGGGCGTCGCCGAGCGCGGGCGGGAGTTCGGCCTGCTGGGCGCCGTGGGCGCGACCATGGGGCAGATCCGCTCGGTCGTGCGCTGGGAGGCGGCGGCCGTGGTCGCTCTCGGCACGGTCCTCGGCCTCGGGTTCGCGATGGGGACGCTGGCGTTGCTGCACGTGACGAGCGGCAGCTCCTACCTGCGCCCGGAACCGCCGTGGTGGTTGTTCCCGCTGGTCGTGGCGGGTGCGGCGGTGGCGACGCTGGCGACCTCGACGTTGCCCGCGCGCCGCGCCGCCTCCGTGCCCGTCCTGGAGGCCGCCAAGGCGGAGTGACCGCCGTCCCGGCAAGCCGGTCGGCGGTCAGGGCGATCAGTCCTGGCCGCCGACCGGGGCCGCGCGCAGGATGGGGTCGAGCATGCCGGGAAAGCGCAGCTCCAGGTCCTGGCGGCGCAGGCTGACGTAGCGCTGGCGGCCGTGCGGGTCGTTGCGTACGACGCCGGCCTCGCGCAGGATCTTGATGTGGTGCGACAGGGTCGACTTGGGCATGTCGGCCCCGGTGGGCCGGCAGGCCGCGACCTCCAGCGGCCCTTCGGCGAGCCGCCGGGTGATCTCCAGGCGGGCCGGGTCGCTCAGCGCGAACAGCACGTCGGTCAGGACGAGGTCGGCGACGTCGGGGTGGAAGAGCTGACGGGTCGGCGATCCAGGCATAGTTCGATAATAGTTGAACAGTCAGGCGGGCCGCGCTACGCTCCCAACAGTTCCAAAAAATTGGAACCGTCGCATGACACCTCCGGGAGTATCAGTGCTGCTCGAGAACAAGAACGCGATCATCTACGGAGCGGGCGGCTTCGTCGGAGGCGCGGTCGCCCGCGCCTTCGCCGCCGAGGGAGCGCGCGTGTTCCTCGCCGGGCGCACCGGCGCCGCGCTGGAGACGGTCGCCCGCAAGATCCGGGCCTCGGGCGGCGTCGCCGGCGTCGCCACGGTGGACGTACTGGATGAGGACGCCGTGGAGGCGCACGCCGACGCGGTGGCACGGGAGGCGGGCTCGATCGACGTCTCCTTCAACGCCGTCAGCCTCCCGCAGACCGGCATCCAGGGCACCCGGCTGGTCGACCTGCCCAGCGGCGGCTTCGACCTGCCCATGACCACCTACCCCAAGGCCGCCTTCCTGACCGCCCGGGCCGCCGGCCGGCGGATGACCGGCCAGGGGTCGGGCGTGATCCTGACGATCACGGCGAGCCCGTCACGCTCCGCACTCCCTCTCATGGGCGGCATGGCCCCGGCGTGGGCCGCGGTCGAGTCGCTGACGAGGGGGCTGGCCGCCGAGCTGGGGCCGCGGGGCGTCCGCGTCGTGTGCCTCAACGCGGCCGGCATGCCCGAGACGCCGCAGCTCGCGGAGGTGTACGGCCTGCACGCCGCCGCCCACGGCATCACCGCCGAGGAGTTCCACACCCGCATGACCGGCCGGACGTTCAACAGGCGGCTCCCCACGGTCGCCGAGATCGCCGACACGGCCGTCTTCGTCGCCTCCGACCGCGGCAACGCGATCAGCGGGGCGATCGTCAACCTCACCGGCGGCATGGTCGTCGACTGACGGGTCACGGTCGCCACGTCACGGGCACGCCGTCCTCGCCGGCCTTGCCTGCGGAGCTTTCCCTTGGTTAGCTGGCCGGCATGCCCACCACTCCGGTCCCCCGCCCACGTCCGGGCACCCGCAGGCCCTCCCGCGCGCGCCTGCCCGACGGCCACCTGGCGAGCGTCTACAGCGCGGCCTGCCCCTCGCGCCAGGCCCTCGACCGGCTGGCCGACAAGTGGAGCGTGCTGCTGATCGGCGCCCTGGAGCGGGGGCCGCAGCGCTTCGGACGGCTGCGCGACCAGATCGACGGCATCAGCGAGAAGATGCTCGCCCAGACGCTGCGTAGCCTGGAACGTGACGGGCTGGTCGCCCGCCGTCCCGGCCCTGACCGGGGCGTCACCTACAGCCTCACCCCGCTGGGCCGTACGCTGCGCGAGCCGATGGAGGCCGTCCGCGCCTGGGCCGAGCGCTACATCGACGACGTCGAACGCGCCCGCGAGGCCGCCGACGACCCCGCGTGAGGGGCGGCGGCCCAGCGATGCAGGGGCCGCGCCGGCAGGAACCTGCCGAACACCGTGCCGGCGAAGTGGCCGCCCGCGACGAGCGTGCGCTCGTCCTGGTAGTCCTCCAGCAGGGCGCGGCGGGTCCTGATGCCCTGCTCGGCGTCCACGTCGAGGACGAAGCTCCAGTCCGCCTCGCTGACCTGCGCCTGCGTGTGCATGACGTCGCCGAGGACGAGCAGCCGGCGGTCCGTGCCCGGGTCGGTGACCAGCAGGCTGAGGTGGCCGGGGGTGTGCCCGGGCGTGGCGACCGCCAGCACGCCGGGCACGATCGGCTCGCCCCGCCGGACGTACTCGACCACCTCGCCGAGCGGCTTGCGCACGGCCAGCGGGTCGGGCCCGATGACCTCGTCGATGCCGAGCCAGTGCTCCCACTCGGCCCGGTCCACGAGGTGCCGCGCGCCGCCGAACGTCAGGCCGCTCCCGGGCGCGGCGGGCGCCTTGCCCGGGGCGGGGGCGACGTCGCTGGTCCAGCCGACGTGGTCGTGGTGCAGGTGGGTGAACACGACGGTGTCGACGTCGCCCGGCCGCAGCCCCTCCGCGGCCAGGCTGTCGAGCAGCGCTCCGCCGCGGAACGAGCCGATCCCCGGCACCTCGAACGCGACCGCCCCCAGCCCGAGGTCCACCAGCACCCGGTGCGCGCCGGTGTCGACGAGGAACGAGCCGATGCTGACCGGCAGCCTGCCGTCGGCGTCGAGGTAGGGCGCGTGGGCGGCCCAGCCGTCCGGGCCGGAGGTGGGGAAGATGACGCCTGGGTCGAGATGCGCCTCCCCGTCGGGCAGGTAGGTGACGGTGGTCGTCCCGAGGGTGATCCGAGCGCGTGGTGCCGCGTCGAGCATGGCGGGTCTCCTTGTCGCTTCGCCGGCTTTGGCCACTAACTCTTGGTTAGTCGTCGAAGCGCGACAAGTACGCACTTACAAGTGCGTCCATCCGCACCAGGCCGGCCTGTGGAACCACGCCACGGCGTCGTGCTCGTCCGGCGCGGCGTTGACGGGTGTCCCGGCCCACTTGTCGATCAACCAGATCTGCATGGCGAACGTCGCCGTCCGGATCTCGTGCATCGGCGGGCCGGACGGCTCCGAGACCGTGATGCCCAGCTCCTCCCGAAGCTCGCGGACCAGGCTCTCCTTCGGATCCTCCCCCTCCTCGACATGACCGCCCGGCAGGTCCCACACATCGGGATACCAACGGCGTCCGGCGCTTCGATGACACAGCAGCACCCGATCGCCGTCGCGAAGAACGGCCGTCACGATCCGGACGGGACCGGAGCCGGCAGCGGAGATCGTCATCGGCACATTCTGACCCATGCGGGCATGCGTCCGGTCGCTCACGCGCCAATCCAGGCGGCGGGGTCAGGAGGAACGGCTCCCGGGACTTCGCCCGGTAAGGGGTCAGTCTGTCGAGTGCGCGGTTCCCGCAGGGCGGCGCGTCCACCCTGTGGAGGCCGTCACAGGCCGGTCGGGATGGCCGCGGCGCACGCGCGGGTCGTGGTACTGCGTGGACAGGACGATGTGGGTGTCCATCTGGCCGTGCTTGCCGATCTGCTCCAGGACACCTTCGAGATGCGCCAGTGAGGAGGCCCTGACCTTGAGCATTGAGCAGTGCTGCCCGCTCAGCTTGTCGACCTCGACCCGCCATTGCTGGATGAGGTGATGCCGGCCTTCGACGCCTACGTGTTCGTGACGCCCGAGTACAACCACTCGACCTCCGGCGCCCTGAAGAACGCCCTCGACTTCCTGTACGCCGAATGGAACAACAAATCAGCCGGATTCGTCAGCTACGGCGTCAACGGCGGCACCCGAGCGGTGGAGCACCTGCGGCTGATGATGGGTGAACTGCAAATCGCCGACGTACGCGCTCAGGTCACGCTCAGGCTGCTCACCGACTTCAGGCCGGCGGCGCAGCAGGAGAACGCGGTCGACACCATGCTGGACCAGGTCATCGCCTGGGGCCTGGCACTGCGGCCACTGCGCGGGCCCGCGCTCGGCCGAGGCTAGCGGCGCGTCCTGGCCCTCGCGCCGGCGCCGCTGCCCTCCGTCCCTCCCAGCAGGCGATGGCCGCACGCCGTCATGGCGTTCGGCATGGCGGCGGGGCATCTGGGCGACCTGTTCCTGCCCGCCGCGCAGAGGCCGGTCACCACATCCAGGACTTCGTGATGATGCCCATCCTGTTGGTGCTGACGGCGTTCGACGACGCCGCTGTCGCCGGCGTTCCGCCCGGACACGCACTGCGCCCGGCTCATCCGAGTCCTGCCCAACCGGGGCAATCGGGCCTCGGCCGCAAAGTGGGCGATCTGACTCGGCGAGTACGCCTCGCGCAACTCGCGCTCCGAGATGGTCCGCTCGAATCGCGGATAGGCCGTCTTGTCGATCGACGCCATCGGGGGCACAGCTGACCGCGTCCGTCCGAGCCCGCAGGCAGGGCGAGGTCTCACGGCCGGCTATCGGCTGATCTGACGTGGTGCCGCCAGCGCGAGGAGTTTGTCCGGATTGCGGATCGCGTAGAACTGGGTGATCTTCTCGTCGACGACGTCGGCCAGGAAGACACCCTCCAGGTGGTCGCCGTTGTAGGCGACGAGGGCGGGCGCGTTGTTGCAGTTCACGAGCTCGATCCGCAGGTCCGGGCGGACGATGCCCAGCAGCAGCGCGGCCACCTTCTCCGCGCCCACCACCGGCCGGCGCACCGCGATCACCTTGCCGCCGCCGTCGGCGGTCCAGGTGACGTCCGGCGCGAGCAGCGAGAGCAGCCCCTCCATGTCGCCGGTGGTCACCGCGGCCATGAACCGCTCGGTGACCCGCGCCGTCCTGGCCGAGCCGGCGGGCTCCGAGCGCTTGCGCCGCGCCCGCACGTGCTCCCGGGCCCGATGCGCCACCTGACGCACCGTCGCGACCGATCTGCCCACCGCTGAGGCGATCTCGTCGTAGTCGAAGCCGAACACCTCGCGCAGGACGAACACCGCCCGCTCATAGGGAGTGAGCGTCTCGAGCACCACCAGCATCGCCATCGACACCGACTCGGCGAGCACCACGTCCGCCGACGCGTCGTGCTCGTCGAGCAGCAGCGGCTCCGGCAGCCACACGCCGACATAGTCCTCGCGCCGGCGCGCGCCGGCCCGCAACGCGTTGAGCGCCTGGCGGGTCACCAGCCGCGCCAGATACGACTTGCTGTCACGGACCGTCGCCAGGTCCACCTCCGCCCACCGCAGGTAGCTGTCCTGCAGCACGTCGTCGGACTCCGTCGCCGAGCCGAGTATCTCGTAGACGATCGCGAACAGCAGCGGCCGCAGCAGGGTGAACCGTTCGGCGTGCTCGTCGGTGCTCATGCGGACGCCGCCGTCGGCACGGCCCGCGGCCCGCTCTTCTGCCACACGACGGCACCCGGGCTGCGGGCCTCCATGCCGATCCCCGTGACAGCCTTCCGGCAGAACTCCTCCTTGATCTCGGCGGCCCGCCGCCCGTCGACGCAGGTGTCCAAGGGGGTGTCGTCCGCGTGGGCGGGCTGCATCGTGGCGGCGTGCCGGCCCAGGCTGATGATGGATCCCTTGAAGGCCTGGTCGATCACCGCCGGTGCCGTTCCCGCGATGCGGCTCAGCACCGTGTCGGCGGCCTGCACTCCGAGCGGGACCGCGGCCTGGCAGCTCATCCGCAGCGGCCGGCCCGACGGCGAGGCGGCGTCACCCGCCGCGACGACGCGGTCGTCGTCGACGCTGAGGAGCGTCTCGTCGGTGAGCAGCCGGCCGAGCTCGTCGACGCGCAGCCCGCTGGCCGCCGCCAGGCCCGGCACGCCGAAACCGGCCGTCCAGACGGTGAGCGCGCTGTGCCGTACCGCTCCGTCGGCCAGGACGACCGCGTCCTGCCGGACCTCGGCCACCGCGTTGCCCTTCAGCACGGTGACGCCGTGCTCGGACAGCCACGTCGCGACGGATCGGCGGCCGGCCTCGCTGAGCGACGGGGCCAGGCGCCCGCCGCAGACCAGGGTGACCGTGCGTCCCTGCTCGGCGAGCTCCGCCGCGGTCTCGATGCCGGTCAACCCGCCGCCGGCCACGGTGACCGCGGCGTCGGCCGGCAGCTCCGCCAGCCTGGCGCGCAGCCGCTCGGCGCACTCGAACTCGGCGACGGAGTAGGCGAACTCGGCCGCGCCCGGCACCGAGGCGGGGACCGCGCCGGTGCTGCCGACCGCGTAGATGACGTAGTCGTAGTCCAGCGCACGGCCCGATGCCAGCTCCACCCTGCGGGAGGCGGTGTCGATGCGGGTGGCGTTGTCGACCACCAGCCGGATGCCGTCGCCGAGCAGCGTGCCGTAGTCGACCGAGGCGTCGTGGTCGCCGGCCACGAACTGGTGCAGCCGGATCCGTTCGACGAACTTCGGGCGGGCATTGACCAACGTGATGTCGACATCGGTGCGCAGCTGGAGGTGGTTGGCCGCGACCGTTCCCGCGTAGCCGCCGCCGATGACCACGATCTTGTGGGGTGTGCTGTCGTTCGTCATGCCCTCAAGACACCGCCGACCCGCGCGACGTGACGTGACGTGGCGCACATGCCGTCACGGCCCGCCCTCCGGGGCGTCCGGCCTCGCGTCCTCCGCGCCGCCTTACGCCGTGCGATGGAGAGCGCGCAGGACGTTGACGCCCAGGATCACGCCCGCGCCGATGGCCAGCGCGGCCGACAGGGCCTCGATGAGGAAGTGCGTGCCGCCGGTCACGTCGCCGAGGTTCAGCTTCAGCATGCCCCGGAACAGCACCGAGCCCGGCAGCAGCGGCCCGATCGCGGGAATCACGAACACCATCGGCGGCACCCGCACCCGGTTCCCGTACAGCGATCCCAGCACCCCGATCGTGGCCGCCGCCACGGCGGTGGCCAGCACGGACGGCCAGCCCAGCCAGCGGAGGCAGACGAAGACGCACCAGATGACCAGGGCGCCGACGGCCGCCGGCGGGATGTGCCTGGGCGGCACCCGCAGCGCCACCGCGAACGTCAGCCCCAGCATGAACGCCCCGAACAGCTGCGGCGCCGACAACGACAGCGGCGCCGAGGGCGCGTCCTCCACGCTGATCGGCACCTTCGCCTGGACCGCGAAGGTGAGGACGAGACCGATCCCCGACAGCACGGCCGTCACGACGAACACCACCTCCGACAGCCGGGCCGTGGCGGTGACGTACTCGCCGGCGATGCCGTCCTGCACGCAGGCGACCAGCGACCGGCCGGGCAGCAGCGCGATCACCGCGCCGACGACGATCGCCGAGGCCCGGACGGGCACCTGCTGCCAGATCATGAGCACCGCGGCCGCCGTCCCGACGGCCGCGGCCACCGCTGTCTGGAAGAACTCCGCGACGGCCCGCCTGGCGAGCCAGCTGCCGGCGCGGTCGCCGAGCAGGGTGGCGACGAACGCGGCCAGCGCCACCACCGGGCCGCCGCCGGTCAGGACCGCCGCCGAGGCCGCGACCAGCGCGGGCGCCGTGGCCGCCGCCCAGGGCGGATGGACCGGCGCCGGCCGGTCGATCCTGCGCAGGCGGCGGCGGGCCGTCGCCAGCGGCAGCTCGTCCGCGACGATCTCGCCGACCAGGTCGTGCAGCGCGACCAGGTGGGCGAAGTCCGGCTCGCGCCTGCGCACCCGCCGCTCGGCGGTGACGGGCAGCCCGCCGTCGTCCGGGACGTCCGACAGCGTCAGCGCCGACAGGTTCACATCTACCTCGATGCGACGCACCCCGTACGCGCGGGCGACGGCGCGCATGGCGTTCGTGACGCTCTCGGTGCTCGCTCCGCTCCCCAGCATCAGCTCGCCGACGCGCAGCGCCAGGCTGATCGCGCGGTTGGCCTCAGCGTCCCGGGCAGGCTCGGACATGCGCCGCACTCGTCCGTCGGCGGGCCGCGGCGTTCACACGGGGTCGCGCTGGACGGGGCAGGTCATGCAGTGGGTGCCGCCGCGGCCCTTGCCGAGCTCGAAGCCCTCGATCTCGATGACCTCCACGCCGTGCTCGCGCAGCTTGCGGTTGGTGAACTGGTTCTTGTGGTAGCCGACGACCACCTCCGGGGCCAGGGCGAAGAAGTTGTTGCCGGAGTCCCACTGCTCGCGGGCCTGCTGGTAGTCGTCGCCGCCGGTGGGCACGATGTCCAGGCGCGGGATGCGCAGCGCGTCCTCCAGGGCCGGCAGCAGGCCCCGCTCGCGGTGGACGTCGAGGGTGCCGCTCTTGTCGCCGGGCCGCAGGCTGTAGGCGACGGCCGCCTCCAGGAACGGCGGGAAGGCGCTGGCCTTGTCGGCGTCCAGGAAGGTGAAGACGGTGTCCAGGTGCATGTAGGAGCGCGCCTTCGGCACCTCCACGGCGATGACCCGCTCGGCGGCGCCCGCGGCGAACATCGACAGGGTCAGGTGCTCGATCGTGCGCGGGTTGGTGCGCTCGCTGATCCCGATCAGCACCGTCGCGTTGCCGATGGGCATCATGTCGCCGCCTTCCATGGCGGCGTTGCCGAAGGACTCCTCGTTGAACCGGTCGTCCTCGCCCGCGTAGGGGTACCAGTAGGAGAAGTCCTCGCTGGCGAACATCGGATGGTGGTGGTAGATGGTCGACTGGTTCATCGTCTCCAGCAGCCGGACGTGGAAGTACATCGGGTTGAGCGACACGCCCCCGTACAGCCAGGCCGCGGGATCGCGCTGGTAGAGCGAGTTGGGCAGCGCGGGCAGGATGAAGTCACGCGGGTGGCCGGCGGCGGCCACCAGCGAGTGGCCGTCCAGCTCCGCCACGCCGAACTCCTCCTTGGTCAGGCCGCCGATGAGGTGCCTGGCCAGCTTGTCCCCGCTCCAGCCGGCCAGGGTCTCGCGGACGCCGTCCACCAGGGCCGGGCCGACGGTCAGGTGGGTGACGGCGTGCTCGACGGCGCGCTGCTTGGCCTCGAAGCTCGCCTCCAGCGCCTGGGCGAGCAGCTCGTGGTGGTAGTACACCTCGACGCCGCGCTCGCGCATCACCCGCACGAAGGCGTCGTGCTCGGTCTGCGCCTGCTCGACCCACAGGATGTCGTCGAACAGCAGGTCGTGGTTGTTGGTCGGGGTGAGCCGGCGCAGGGACAGGTCCGGCCGGTGGACGATGACCTTGCGCAGGACGCCCACCTCGGAGTGCACCCCGAAGGGCTGATCGCTCATGACCGCTCATCCTCTCTGTCTGTACGGCTCTGTCTGTGCGGCTCTGTATGGGGCTCAGATGGTGATGCGGCCGGTCACCAGGCCGGTGATGCCGAGGAGCGCCCCGGCGGCGACGACGGCGAACAGGATCAGCTCCGGGACGGAGAAGGGACGCAGGCCGCGTTCCCGGCGCGACAGGACGAACAGGATGGTGCCGGGCGCGTAGACCACGCACGACAGCAACACGAACGTCGGCCCGGCCGCGACGATGAGGAACGCGGTGTAGACGGTGGCCAGCGCCGCGATCGTCAGGTCCTTGCCCCGGCCTCTGGGGGTGTCGTCGTAGGTCTCGCCGGTGAGGGCGAGGCGCAGCGCGTACCCGGCGGCGAGCAGGTACGGGATCAGCGACAGCGCGCTGGTCAGCTTCAGCGTGAAGGTGAAGGCGTCGTCGGAGAACAGGGTGACGGCCAGCACGGCGGTGATGAGCGCGCTGGTCATGACGAGCGCGGCGACGGGCACGTTGCGCTCGTTCTCGCGGGCCAGGAATACCGGCATGTCGTGGTCCTTGGCGGCCACGAACAGCACCTCGGCCGCCATCAGCGTCCACGCCAGGTACGCGCCCAGCACCGAGACGATCAGCCCGCATCCGATCAGCGCCGCGCCCCAGGTACCCACGACCGACTCCAGCACGCCGCCCATGGACGGCTGGCGCAGCTGCGCCGTCCGGTCCTTGGGCAACGCGCCGTAGGACAGGATGGTCACCGAGGCGAACAGCGCGAGCACGGCCAGGAAGCCGAGCACGGTGGCCCGGCCCACGTCCGCGCGCCGCTGGGCGTAGCGGGAGTAGACGCTCGCCCCCTCCACGCCCAGGAACACGAACACGGTCACCAGCATGGTCGCCCTGATCTGCTCGAACAGCGCGCCGGGGGTGCGGGCGGCGCCGGCCCACAGGTTCGGGCCGAACACGTCGCCGCGCAGCGCCACCGCCAGGATCACCACGAACAGCAGGATCGGCAGGAGCTTGGCGACCGTGACGATCTGGTTGATCCTGGCCGCCTCGCGCACGCCGCGCATGATCATGAAGTGGAAGGCCCACACACCGATCGCCGAGACCGCCACGGCGGCGATCGTGGCGCCCTCGCCGAACGCGGGGATCACCGCGCCGAGGGTCGACTTGATCAGCACCCAGTACGAGACGTTGCCCACGCACGCGCTGGCCCAGTAGCCGAAGGCGGAGAAGAAGCCCGGGTACTCGCCGAACCCCGCCTTGGCGTAGGCGTACACGCCGGCGTCCAGGTGCGGCTTGCGCACGGCCAGCGTCTGGAAGGTGAAGGCGAGCATCAGCATGCCCGCGCCGGCGATCAGCCACGCGCCGACGGCGCCGAGCACCCCGGTGGCCTGGGCGAAGTTGCGCGGCAGCGAGAACACGCCGGCGCCGACCATCGACCCGACCACCATCCCGGTCAGGATCGGCAGCGACATCTTCCGCGCGCCCTCGGTGTGCGTGCCGGTCTGGGTCACGACGGTGGCCGGCCCGTCACGTCCATGTCGGGGGCGAGCTCCGCCGGGAGGCGCTCGATCCGGAAGCCGGTGATGCCGTACACCACGCTGAGCAGCGGGCTGGCGAGGTTGAAGAAGCAGAACGGCAGATAGGCGAGGGTCGGCACGCCCAGCACGGCGGCCATGAACGCCCCGCAGGAGTTCCAGGGCACCAGCGGTGAGGTGACCGTCCCGCTGTCGGCGGCCAGCCGCGACAGGTTCGTCGGCGCCAGGCCGCGCCGGGCGAACTCCGCCCGATAGATCCGTGACGGCAGCACCAGCGCGATGTACTGGTCGCCGGCGATGAGGTTGAGGCCGAAGGCGCTGGCGAAGACCGTCACGAACAGCCGGCCGGTGCTCCTGGCCGCCCGCACCATCGGCTCGATGAGCCGGTTGAGCAGCCCGAACTCCTCCAGCACGGTGCCGAACGTGACCGCGCCGATGATCAGCCACAGCGTGGGCAACATGCTGTCCATCCCGCCGCGCGACAGCAGCCGGTCGACGTCGGCGAGGCCGGAGCTCTTCTCGAACCCGTTCGCCATGGCCCGCCAGATCGCCTTGATCCCGGCGGCGACCGGGTTCAGCGCGGGCTCGGCCACGAACGCGCGGATCACGGCGGGCTGCGTGAAGATCCCCACGATGCCGGCGAAGATCGCCGCCGCCATGAGCGCCAGCGTGGCCGGCACCTTGCGTACCGACAACACGACCAGCAGCAGCAGCGGCAGCAGGTTCAGCGGGGTGATCCAGTAGAGGTGGCCGAGCGCGTTCAGCTCGCTGGCGGTGTCGCCGAGGCCCGTCGCGGCCCGCCCCCAGACCAGCCCGATCAGCAGGAACAGCGCGAAAGCGAGGACGAAGGCCGGCACGGACGTCCAGGCCTGGCGCTTGATGTGCTCATAGACGTTCACGCGGACCATCTGCGCGGTCAGCACGGTGGTCTCCGACAGCGGCGACAGCTTGTCCCCCAGGTACGCGCCCGAGATCACCGCCCCGGCGGTGATCGGCGCCGACACCTCCAGCATGGTGGCGATGCCCACCAATCCGACCCCGATCGTGGCCGCCGTGGTCCAGGAGCTGCCGATCGACATGGCCACGACGCCGCAGATCAGCGCGGCGGCGGCGTAGTACCACCCCGGCGACAGCACCTGGATCCCGTAGTACACCAGGGTCGGGATCGTCCCCGACATGTTCCAGGTGCCGATCAGCGCGCCCACGGCGAGCAGGATGAAGACCGCGCTGGTGATCGACGACAGCGCCCGCTGCCCGCTCGCCTCGACCTCCTCCCAGCGGTGCCCGTTCTTCAGCACCACCAGCATCGCGACCAGCGCGCACAGCACGAGCGCCACCTGGATCGGGCCGTCGAGCGCGTCCAGGCCGAACAACGCCAGTGACCCGCCGACCAGCACCACCAGCGTGACCAGGACGATGACCAGATCGGCCGACGACGGGGCGCGCGCCTCCCGGCCCGCGTCCTGCTGCCCGCCGTCCTTCGGCACTGCCACCCCTCGCGGCCTGGGGCCCGTCGGCCCGCTGCTCACCGCCCGGCCGGTCCTCCGCCACCGCGCGGAAGGGAACATGCCGGACTGGCGGTGAACTACCCGCGCTCTACTCGCAGAATGGCCACAACCGGGTCAAGTTCCCTCTAGGCTTGGGCCGCTTGGTGGAAGGCCGGGCGCCTCGGCCACCGCCTGCGTCGGGGACGCGCAGGCCGGATTCGCCGTCGAAGAGCACCTCCCGGTTGTCGGGGAAGTGCCGGAAGAACGTGCGTTCGTTGAGCCCGGTCCGGGAGAGCGCCGAGCAGGACGGGCCCGATCGCGACCGGGATCGCCGCCGTCCCGAAGATCACGGTTTCATCCCCATGCTCATCGCCACCGCGCGAGAGACCGGCGTGTCCGCGTACGTGGAGGACGGCGCCAACCGGTCACGTTCTGCGCGAGATGACCATGACGTATTCGCAGGGCGCGTCTGTTCTGTTGGCGAAGCCGTGGTCCGCGTCGGCCTGGAAGAACATGGAGTCGCCTGTGTTCAGGGTCTCGCTGATCCCGCCGATCGCGACCGTGAGGGTGCCGTCGAGCACCAGGAGTTGTTTTTCCGTACCCGGCGGATACGCGGGCAGCAGCCCGGTGGAGACCTGAGCGGGGAGATGGTGGACGATCATCTCGGCTCCTGTCGCGCCCGGGGCCGCTGACACCATGTGCCGCTCGAAGCCGGTTTCCGGGTCACGGAAAACCGGACGGTCCTTCTTGCGCATGACAATGGCCGCACCGGACGCGGCGGGAGCCGGAGCACCGATCAGGTCCGACAGGGACGCGTCGAGCGCGTGGGCGATCCTGGACGCGACGCCAATCGTCGGGCTCTTCTCGCCGCGTTCGACCTTGGACAGCATCGCCCGGCTGACCGACGACCGGACGGACAACTGCTCCAGCGTCAGCCCCGCCTCCTCGCGGCGTCGCCGCACGTTGGCGCCGAACGCGCCGGCCAGGTCGTCGCCGTGCTGTGTTTCGGGCGCGTTCGCGTCTTGCCGGACCACCGTGCTCCTCGGTCGTTGAATGCCGTCGCTGCCCGTAGTGTAGTGTCTCTCCTAAAGAAGAATGATTCTTCTATCAGAGACGCGCGAAGAGTGACGTGCGCCCGACCTGACGGAGGTTCCATGCGTTTGATCTCGAGCGGCCGGCTCCATGCCACGTTCGAATTCGGCGACCTGCGGGTGATCTCGTTGCGAGACGGGTACATCGACATGCCGCCGACCCGGCTCCGCGACGAGGACGGGCGCCCGCTCGATGAGCTGCCGACCACCGTCCCGCTGGCCGGCGGCGACTTGCGGCTGTCGGTGAACGCCTTCTTCGTCACCGACGGCACGCGGTCGATCCTCATCGACACCGGCGCGTCCGACGTCTGGCACGACCCCACCATGGGATTGATCTACGACGCGCTCGACGAAGCGGGCATCGACCGCGCGCAGGTCACCGAGGTGGCCATCACCCACCGGCACGAGGACCACGTGAGCGGCCTGGTCGCCCCGGACGGTTCGGAGGCGTTCACGAAACTCGAGCGCGTGTGGATCGGCGCGGGCGACCTCTCGGTGTTCACCGGGCGGCTCGAACCGATCCGCGACCGGGTCGTACTCGTGTCGGAGGAGGTCGCGATCAACGACTGGACCACCGCGGTCCCGACACCGGGCCACACCCCCGGTCACACCGTCTACGACGTCAGGAGCGGCACCGGCCACCTTCTCGTCTGGGGCGACACCGTGCACGTCCCCACGCTCCAGTTCGACCAGCCGAACGTGTCCTGGGAGCTCGACGGAGACCAGGCCCAGGCCCGCGCCGCACGGGCGGCCCTCCTCCAACGACTGACCCGACCGCACCATTTCGTGGCCGGCGCCCACCTCGACTCACCCGGCATCGCCCGCGTGACCCCCTCCGGCGACGGTTATGCGCTGGAATACCTCGCGCCGCCCATCGGCTGATCGAACCCGCGAGTTCATCCGGCCCGCACTGTCGGCCCACCGGCTGCCCGATGGGGTGCGGCGCCCCCGGCGGTGAGCCGCCGGGGGCGCGGGCGGTCAGGAGGTCGCGAGCTTCACGTCGAGCCCGGTGACGCGGTCGGCGGTGACGGTGGCGGTGGCGGTCCTGGCGGCGTAGCCGCTCTTGGTGACGGTCACCTCCCGGGCGCCGGTCCCGGAGGAGAACAGCCAGTAGGCGCCGGAGGCGTCGGTGGTGGCGGTGCGCCCGCCGGAGGCGACCGCCGCCCCCTGTACGGGCTTGCCGGTGGCGGCGTCGGTGACCACGCCGGTCACCAGGCCGCCCCCGGTCTTGTGGCAGGCGCGGTCGCCGACGTAGACGTCGTCGATGGCCCACCAGCCCGAGCGGTTGCCCCGGTAGTGGAAGCGGACCTGGGCCTTGGCCTTGCCCGCCGCCTGCGGGATCGACACCACCTGCGCGGCCGGGCCCGCGGCGCCGGGGAAGCCCTTACGGGTCCACACCGTCGCCCAGGTACGGCCGCCGTCCAGGCTGAGGTCGGCCCAGGCGACGGAGTTGACGGCGGCCTTGAGGTCGCCCGCGAACTCCAGCACCGGGCTGGTGTGCTGGGCCAGGTTCAGCACCGGGCCGGTCAGGTAGGTGTCCTGGACGTGTCCCTTGCCGGAGTGGTCGGAGTCGACGATGGCGAACCTCCCGCTCCCGCCGGTCCTGTTCTCCCTGGCGCCGGGGTTGTCGAAGACCCAGCCCGGCTGGTGGGTGAATCCGGGGAAGCCGGGATCGACGTCGGTGACCTGCCAGCCGGTGGGCTTGCCCGAGCTGAACAGCTCGGGCGTGCCCGACCTGCTCGCGGCGTAGCCGGGGGCCACGCACGCGAGTGCGGCGGGCAGGGCGGCGTCCACGGTCTGGTCCTGCGCCCCCAGGCTGACCTGCTTGTCGATCGGGTCGTAGCCCGGCACCGCCGGGGTGATGCGCAGCGTGTAGGTGGTGGCGGGCAACAGGGACAGGGACCAGCGGCCGGTGAGCGCGTCGGCGGTGGCGTCCCAGGTGTGGCCCTGGCCGTCGTCGGCGCTCACCTTGGCGCCCAGCGGCCAGCCGTGGCCCGAGCCGTCGGTGAGCGTGCCCGACAGGGTCTTGCGCTCGGTCGGGGTGAGCGGGACGTCCTGCTCGGTCGAGCCGTCCTTGGGCACCTGGATCGTCGCGGTGGCGTCCTGGTAGCCGTAGGCGCTCACCTTGAGCTGGTAGTCGCCGGCCAGCAGCCTGAAGGTGTACGCGCCGTCCTCGCCGGAGGTGGAGCGGCGGTTGAGCTGCCCGCTCAGCGCCACGGTGGCGTCCTTGAGCGGCTTGCCGGTGGCGGCGTCGGTGACGGTGCCCGACAGCGTGCCGAGGCCCTGGGCGCCCGCCCGCACCAGCGCCAGCGCGTCCAGGCGGCCCTCGCCGTAGACGTTGTTGTCGGCCGCGTCGCCGCCGCACTGCGGGTCGGCGGTGTCGATGGCGGTCAGGTCCAGCAGCGTACGGGTGCCCTCGATGTCGCGGGCCAGGGCCGGGTCGGCCGACCACAGCAGGGCCACCGCGCCCGACACGTGCGGCGCGGCCATCGAGGTGCCCGACATCGTGGCGTAGCCGCCGCCCTTGACCGAGGAGCGGACGTCCACGCCGGGAGCCGAGATGTTGGGCTTGACCTGCCCGTCCTGGCCGTCGCCCCGGCTGGAGAAGGAGGCGATCGTGCCGGTGCTGTCGTAGGCGCCCACGGAGTAGTTGAGCGTCCGGCTGCCCGGAGTGCCGGAGGTGCGGCAGTCGGGTCCTTCGTTGCCGTTGGACCACACGCCGAAGATGCCCGAGGCCGCCCACGCCTGCTGGACCTCCTCGAACATCGGCTCGTTGGAGGGCAGGTCGCTGCCCCAGGAGTTGTTGACGATGTGCGGGCGCTTGGCCGGGTCGGGGTTCTGCCCGGCCGCGTCGGTGGGCGCCAGCAGCCACTGGCTGGCCCGCATCAGGTCCAGGTCGGCGCAGCCGCCGCTCTGGCATCCGCTGGCGGCGATCCATTTGGCCTTGGGCGCGACGCCGATCTGGTCGCCCTTGCCGTCGTCGCCCGCCATGGTGCCCATGGTGTGCGAGCCGTGGCCGTGGCCGTCGCACGGGCCGGGTTCCTTGCAGTTCCCGGCCGCGTCGTACCAGTTGTAGTCGTGGGTGAAGGTGCCGTCGCCGTTGTTGCCGCGGTAGGAGCCGACCAGCGCCGGGTGGGTGTACTCCACGCCGGTGTCGACGTTGGCCACGACGATGTCCTCGCCGCGCGCGCCGTACTGCTGCCACACCTGGTCGGCCTTGATGTCGGCCACGCCCCACGCCACGGCGGCGGCCGTCGCGGCGGCGGCCCTGGTCTCCACCGGCAGGGCCACCGGGTAGGTCCTGGGCGCCCTGACCTCGCTCACGCCGTCCATCTTCGCCAGTTTCTCGGCCAGGCTCAGGGGGACGTCGCGGACGTACACGGCGTTGGCCGCCCAGAACGTCTCGCTCTTGCGGCCCTCGGCCTTCAGCAGCTTGCGCAGCGGGGCCTGCGAGCGGTCGGCCGTGTCGCGCAGGGCGCGCACGACCTGCTCGCCGCGGGCGGTGCGGGTCCTGGCCCGCTCGGCGCTCCTGGTGTCGGCCCGCTCGGACAGCAGCACCCACAGGTCGGTACGGTCCTTGGCGGCGTAGGCCGCCCGCACGTCCCCGCGCAGCGGGCCGGGGTCGTCGGCCGCCGCCACCGGGGCGGGGGCCAGGAGGCAGCCGGCCAGGACCGCGCCCACCGCTAAAGTGATGATCTTCATGTCAGCGTCCTTCGCAGCTCAGGTGCGCGACGAGCGGCTGCGAGGTGGACTCCCAGCCGCTGCCGTTGAGGATCTGGCCGGTCGCCCACACGTCCTTGGGCCCGGAGCCGGTCAGCGAGGCGTAGATGTACACGGAGCCGGGCGGCTGGACGCCTTCGGGCCGCACGTCCGTCCAGGACGTGCCGTCCCAGTGCTGCAACGGGGGTTGCGTCGAGCCGTCGGCCGGCGACATCGCGGTGATCCACACGTCGCTGGGGCCCGCCGCGTAGACGGTCATGGGCATGGTCCAGGCCGCCGACGGCGTGGCCGCGCTGCTCCAGGACGTGCCGTCCCAGTGCAGCGCCACGGGGCCGAAGACGTCGCCCTTGCGCTCGAAGCCGACGGCCCAGACGTCGTCGGAGGCGCGAGCGCTCACGGAGACGAGCTCGGCGAGCACCCCGGGCGCGCCGGGCAGCTCCGTCCACGCCTTCCCGTCGTAGTGCAGGATCAGCGACTCGATCCGCCCGGGGTCGGTGAACTGCCTGCCGACCGCCCACACGTCGTCGCGCGAGCGCGCGGACACGGCACGCAGGGTCGCGTTGGCCCTGGTCCGCGCCGGGTTGTCGATGTTCTTCCACACCCTGCCGTCCCACTGCTGGATGGCGGCGCCGGCGGAGTCCGCGCTCTGCGTGGTGTACTCGCCGACGCTCCACGCGGCCGAGGGCGAGATCGAGTCCATGCCCTGGAGGTTGGGCCTGCTCACCGTGGGATCGGGGGAAGGCGCGGTGGGCACGAAGGTCCACCGCCCGCCGTACAGGCGCGCGAAGACCGGGATGCCGCTGCCGTAGGTGTCGCCGTAGCGGAACTGGTAGCGCGCCCAGCCGCTGGAGTTCGAGTCGAAGGTCGTCTCCCAGGCGCCGCCAGGGGCCATGGCCGCGTGCGGGATCTGCTGGCTCAGGAGCCTGACCGACCTGCCGTCCGAGGTCAGGGTGGCGGAGGTGCGGTCACCCTCGGTGGTGAGCATCACCTGCTTGGACGAGACGGACGAGGCGTGGGCCACCGAGTAGCCGCCGTCGGGGATGGCGGGCACGTCGAGCAGCTTCCAGGCGGGGGTGCACGTCGGGGCCGCTGTGGCCGCGCCGGTCGTGAGCCCGGTGGTCAATGTCGTGGTCAGTGCCGTCGCGGCCAGGGCGACCGCGGTTCTGCTTAGGTTGCGCACGCATGCTCCTCAGAAGGCGCCGATGCCGTTGGGGACGCCCATGCCGGTGGGCCCGTCGTATCCGCGCCTGGCGGTGCACAGCGGCGCGCCGCCGCAGGACCCGTTGGCGCCGGAGGTGATGTCGAACAGGTACTGGCCGGAGCCGTAGAGCTTCTGGCCGGGCACGATGTCCTGGCCGTTGTCGCCCAGCGCGTACACGCCGGCGATCAGCGCGGCGCTGATCGGGGTGCCGCTGACGCCGATCCAGCCACCCCAGGAGGTGCTCTCGTAGAGCTGGACGGGCGAGCGGGCGTCACCCACCGCGGCCACGTCGGCGACCGTGCGCTTGGCGCCGCACTGCCCCTTCGGCTGCCAGGTCGGGCGCGCCTCGTACACCGAGCAGCCCGAGCCGGACTCCGAGGAGGCCATCTCGCTCCAGCCGCGCGCGTTGCCCGGGTCACGCCACAGGACGGTCGCGCCCACCGCGATCACCGATCCGTAGGCGGCCGGGACCAGCTGCCTGCCCACGCCGCTGCCGAACCCGGAGCCGCCGCCCGCGACGATCGGGACACCGGGGTGGTCGTAGTGCGCCGCGTCGGCCCGCTGGCCGGCGTACTCGTAGGAGCCGCTCATCACCGCGACCGCGTCGGCGCCCTGGGCGACCGCCTGGTCGACCGCGGCGCCCAGATTGGCCGGCGTCTCGTCGTCGGCCTCGACCAGCAGCAGCTTGCAGTTGGGGCAGGTGGCCGAGCCCATGTCGAGCCCGGCCGCGACGTGCAGCGCGTAGCCGTTGTGGGTCAGCGGCCGGTCGGCGCCGCCGCGCTGGTTCACGTGACGGAAGCAGGGGAACACCTCGTCGCACAGCGGCAGGTCGTTGCCCTTGCGGTACTCGTTCAGGTCGCGCTCGGCGGTGGGATGGCCGTACGGCACCACGACCGCGAGGGTCTGGCCGCCGCCCAGCCAGGACGAGGGCAGCTTGTAGGCATCCTGCAGGTCGGCCGCCCTGAGCCCGCCGCTGACGTCCTCGTCGGGCTTGGCGTTGACCTTCAGCAGGCAGTCGGGGGTGCGGCAGTCGTCGGCGGCCTGCGCCGACGTCGGCGCGAGCAGGGTCAGGCCGAGCACGATCGCGGGGAGCAGCCGGGAGATGATCACGGTCACTGGTCCTTCGGTGCGAGCCGGTAGGCGCGGAGGTTGGTCTGCTCGACGGCGTTGCCGTCGCGGTCGACGGCCTTGATCCGCAGGGCGGCGTACTCGCCGCCGCCAGGGGCGGCGAGGGTCGTGGTGAAGCGGCCGTCGCGGCCCCGGGTCGCGGGCTGGGGCTGCGACCAGGTCGTGCCGCCGTCGTAGGAGACCGAGACGGTGGCCTTCACCCCCCTGGGGTCGGCCTGGTACTGCTGGTGCCGCACCGTGAAGGCCACCTCGAACGGCCGGTCGGCGGGGGTGGCGCCGGCGATGTCCAGCAGCAGGTCGGGCCGTACGAACAGCAGGGGCAGGAACGAGCAGCGGCGGGTGGGGTCGGGCGCGCACTGCGCCGAGTCGGGCAGGTCGGCCGCCCGGTCGCGGCTCGTGGTGCGGAAGGTCCAGTCGGTGGTGCTGGTGGCGTCCTCGACGCCGGGGTTGTCGCCGGTCACCTTCAGCCGGTACTCGGCGGGCTCAGGCAGCAGCGGCAGGTCCAGCAGCTGCGTGAGGCGCAGGCCGTCGCCCCGGGTCGCCGAGGTGAAGGCGAGCGCGCCGTCCCGGTAGAACTCCACCCGCGCCAGGCCGTCGAGGGCCGAGCGGTAGTGGCCGGCGGTGGAGTCGGCGTACGGGTTGAGGTACAGCAGGGCCAGATCGTCCTGCCGGCAGGCCACGCACACCTGCCGCAGCGCGCTGGTGACGTTCGTGTCGGGCGTGCCCTGGAGCCCGATCAGGGCCTCCTGCGTGTACGGCGCGCTGCTGGAGGGCACCTGCGGTCCCTTGTTCCAGGTCTCGGCGACGCGCTGGCCCGGCCGGACCAGCCGGCGCTCCCCCAACAGGCGCAGCCCCAGGTCCGGCCGCAGGATGGGCTCCCAGACGACTTCGCCCGGGGCGTTGCTGTACCAGTAGTCGGTGCGCTTGCCGCCGTCCAGGGGCGCGGTGACGCCGAACGTGGTCTGCGTCCACGGCAGGTAGACCATGCTCAGGAGCTCCTGGTGCTGGGACGTGGCCCCCGGGGTGTTGTGGATCGTGGACTCCACCGTCGTCAGGTCCGCGCGCCTGACCGTGCGGGTGAGCGAGGCCGGCACGCCGCCGGGCTCGTGGAAGGCCGCCTTGTACGTGGGGTCGTTCCCGCCGGGACCGCCGATCGAGGTCATGGCCAGGAAGTCCAGGCTGCCCTTGGTGACGCGCCTGGTCGGGGTGGCGTACAGGGTGTGCACCCCGAAGTCCCCTCCGGACACCAGGCGCATGAGGAACAGTGCCGTCACCGAGTTGCCGAAGGGCGGGTTGCCGACCTGCTCGCCCTGGACCGTGGTGCGGTTGTAGGTGATCAGGTCGTACTGCGTGCGGCCGGTCCCCGGCACGCCCTCGAACGTCGCCTCGTACGGCACGGCCTTACGCGCGTCCAGCGTGAGCGACAGGTCCTGCTCGACGGAGAACTCCGGCTCGATCACCAGGGCGCCGGTGGAGCTCAGGTCCCCGACCGGTCCGGTCAGGACGCTGGCCTCGATGCTGTAGTCGCCCTCCGGCACGCTGAAGACGGCTTCCGAGGTGCCCTCCACGCCGCTGCCCACCTGGAACAACGTGAACGTCGGGTCGTCCAGGCTGTGGATGGTGCCGAGCATGACGCCGGGCTTGCCGTCGCGGTCGACGGAGTCGACGGTGACCGTGTGGTAGTCGGGATAGTCGCTCCGCGCGGCCGTCGGGCCGGCCATCGGGTCGGCGGGCAGGGCGGGGGCGCCTTGCGGCGGGGCCAGCGTGATGCGGCCGGCGCCCGGCTTCTGCCCGGCCTTCCACCTGCCGGCCAGCTCCCGGCCGAAGGCTTCCGCGTCCTTCTTGGGCAGGCTGCCGGACTGCCGGCCGAGCGTGGCCACGCCGCCCGCCTCGACCTTGACCGGCAGGGCGTCGGCGTGCGCGTCGTCCAGTCCCGCGCGTACCAGGTAGCTGACGTTGAACAGGCGGACGTCCAGCGTGGCGCCCAGGAACGGGGCGGCCTCGGCGGGGATGACGTACTCGTCGCCGTTGAGGGCGAGCTGGGTGAACACGCCGTCGCCCGGGTCGATGACGGTGGAGCCGCCGGTGGGGTCCACCAGCACCTTGTCGCCGGTGACCAGCGTGACCGTGGTGGGGGTGGTGGCCGTGGCGGCCGGCCCGGTCGCGGCTTCCTGGGGGGGTTCTGTCGCGGCTCTGGCGGTGCCGAGCCCGGTGAGCAGCGTGAGCGCGAGGCAGGCCGCGCCCAGCCGGGAGGGGGATGTGATCATGCCTTGACCCAGCCGTCCTTGTCGTCATCGCCCTCGGGCGCGAGGTCCTCGACCTCGTCCTCGGTGGGCACGTCCGTAACGGGCTCGTCCTCGGCCTGGTGTATGTCGGGCATGCGATGATCGTGACGAACGCGACATTCGGCTAGCTATGCGGGAGATCCCTCAATCCGCCGTGGCGGCGTCCCCCATGAGGGCCAGCTCGATCCGCGAGCGCAGGCCCAGCTTGCGCAGGACCGAGCTGAGATGCCGCTCCACCGTCTTGGCCGACAGGAACAGCTCCTGCGCGATCTCCTTGTTGGTCCGCCCGGAGGCGGCCAGCCGGGCGACGTCCCGCTCGCGGGGCGACAGGGCGTCGCCGTAGCCGCGGGTGCCGCCCCGGTGCCTGGCGGGCAGCGACAGGCCGCGCTCGCGGGCCAGCCGGGCCGCGCGGTCCAGGTCCCAGCGGGCGCCGAGCGCCTCGTAGGCGTCGATGGCCTGCCTGAGCTGCTCGTCGGTGCCGGCCCGCTCCCTGGCCTGGGCAGCCTCGTACGGGCAGTGGACGGCGTCGTACAGCTCGGCCGCGGCCGTGAAGTGGCCGCCGCGGGGGTCGAGGAAGCCGCGGGCGTGGCGCAGCGCGGCGGGAGCCAGCGGCGCGGCCAGGCCCGCGAGCGCCTGCTCCGCGCGGGTCACCAGGTCCGCGGCCTGTCCGGCGCGCCCGGCCGCCACCATCGCCTCGGTCAGGGCGGGCAGGATCCGCACCTCCGAAGGCCGCAGGCCGCGCTCGAACCACGACTCGGCCAGCGGCAGGACCTCCGCCACCGTCCTTTCCGGCTCGCCGCGCGCGACGGCCTGCCGTAACAGCGCGGTGACCAGCAGCGACGTCTCGTCCATGTTGCCAGGGACCTCGATCATCACCTGGCGGATGCCGGACTCGGCGCCGGCCGCGTCGGTGCGGGCCAGCGCCAGGCAGGCGGCCACGGTCGCCGTCGCGTACCTGTCCTTGGGCCGCTCGCTGAGCCGCTCGGCCAGCAGGGCCGTCTCGGTGGTCAGCCCGTCCCAGGAGCCCGCGCAGTAGTCGGCCACCGCCAGCGCGGAACGGCATCGGTCGATCATGTCCCCGCCGCTCACCTCGGCCAGGGGAGCCGCGCCCTCCAGGGCCACGCGTAAGATCGTCTGCGCCTGGACGTGGTCACCGACGAAGGCCAGCGCGGAGCCGATCGAGTAGTAGGCGTTGACCTTCGCCCGGTGCCAGGCCTGGTGCCCGAGGCTCCCGCGCACCTCCTCGATCAGCTCGGCCCAGCGCGGATCGCCCATCAGCACCATACTGCTGGTGATCTTGCCGAGCACGAAGATCTGCAGGTGCGCGTTCCTGACCGCGGGCAGGACGGCCAGCGTCCTGTCCATCCAGCGCCGGTCGGCGGTCCTGGCGTCCCGCCCCATGCTCAGGACGGTCATCATCCGCACCGCCAGCTCGGGCTGGGCCTCGACGTCCAGGTCCTCCACCGCCGCGGCCAGCGCCTCGAACCAGGGGCCGGGGCTCTGCCCCGTCGCGTCCTTCAGGTAGAGCATCAGCAGGGTCAGCTCGGCGCGGACCACCGGTGAGGGAGCCTGGTCCAACGCCAGGGCCAGCAGGTCGATGACGTCGGGGATGTGCAGCAGCCCCTCGGCCGCCCAGGCGAGCTTGATCGTCAGCCGCCCGCGGTGCTCCGCCTCCAGCGGGGCGTGCCGCAGGACCGCCTCCAGGATCCTGACGACCTCGGCGTCGTCGCCCAGCCGCCGCGCCTGGTCGGCGGCGCGTTCCGCGGCCTCCACCCACTCCGCCATGTGCCCGGCGCGCCGGTGGTGATGGGCCAGCTGCCCGAGCGGCACCGACGGCATCGACCCGACCGCGGCCGCGGCCCTGGCGTGCAGGTCGCGCCGTCGGGCCGCCGGGATCTCCTCGTACACCGCCTGCGCCGCAAGGACGTGCCGGAACGCCGCCGTCTCGCCGCGCGCGGCCAGCAGCCCGTGCTCAACCGCCTCGTCAAGCCCGTCGAGCGCGCTCTCGTACGGCAGGCGGGCGGTGGTCGCCAGCACCTCGACCGGCATCGGCTCGTACAGCACCGAGGCGGCCCTGACCACCGCCTCCGCCTGCGGCGACAGGCGGCCCACCCGCTCCAGCACCGGGTCGCGCACGCCCGCGGGCACGTCCAGCCTGGCGATGGTCCTGCGTGCCCATTCGCCGCCCCGGTGCATGAGCGTCCCGCGCTGGCGCAGCAGCGCCACCAGCTCCTGCACCGCCAGCGGGACGCCTGAGGCCCGCTCGCACAGGTGCTCGGCGAAGTCCAGCGAGACCTCCTCGGTGCCCAGGATCGCCGCCGCCAGCGCCCTGGTCTGCGCCACGTCCATGGGCGCCAGCCGTACGCGGGCGTGGGCGACGGCGCGTGGCAGGCGGGCGGTCACCGCGCGCAGGTCGGCCGAGGCCTCGTCGGCGCGGTAGGTCAGCACCACGGCCAGGTCGCTGGGCGGGTCGGACAGCAGGTAACCCAGGAACTCCACGGTCTGCTCGTCGGCCCAGTGCAGGTCCTCCACGACCAGCACCGCCTGGCCCAGCGCGCGCAGGATCTCACCGAGGCCGCGGAAGACCCGGTGCCGCTCCCCCGCGCGGTCGTCCAGCGGCTCGGGAGGTTCCGGCAGGCGTTCGGCCAGCTCGGGCAGGAGCGGGCGCAGCGCGCCCGCGACCTTGGACAGGCCGGTCAGGTCATCGGACACCTCGCGCAGCGCCTCGACGATCGGGCCCAGGGGGAACGGCTCCCTGATCCTGGCGCAACCGCCGGTCAGGACGCGAAGACCGGTCCGCGACAGCTCGCCCACCAGGCGGGTCTTGCCCATGCCCGCCTCGCCCTCGACCACGGCGACCGCCGGAGTGCTGGTGACGGTCTCGGTCAGCAGGGCCAGCTCACCGGCACGGCCGACGAGCGTCGGCGAGATCATCGGCCGCTGATGGATCACGTCTGTTCCCTGCTCGACCCAATGCCTAGATCACACAAATACCACAAAATCCCCTTTCCGGCCCGCCCCTTTCAGCCGTCAGCGCGCACCCACGAGGGATGCGCGAGACCGATCACCAGACGGTCGGGCCGGCCAGCTCCTGAGCACGGAAGCCGAGCCGTCGCGCGGCCCCCACGCCGATCACGACGTGGTCCTCGAAGTCCCCGGCCAGGACCGTCTCGCGGACGTGGGGCAGGCGTCCCCACCGGCAGGGCGCCACTTCGCCACCGGGCGCGAAGACGTGGTCGACGTACCGGATCCGGTAGCCCGGCACCGGCCCCCTTGAACCCCTTTGTGAATCCGTGCAGACGTGCCTCGGTGCGGGCCTCGGTGCGGGCGGCCATCTACCACCCGGGCAACGTCGGCTGCCGGCCGACCGCATCGACCCGTTCGCTGCCCGTCTCCGACCCGCGCTCCACCACGACGACCCAGCGGGTCCAGGGTCGGAGGACCTTTCAGCAGGCCAGAGGCCGATGATCATACCTTCGCGTAGGCCGTGAAGTGGACCGGACGCAGCTCCGTCCTGGGCAGGACCACGGTGACGCGATCGTGGTCACCCCTTGGCTTGTGCGGCAGCCCTGGCGATCCGCTCGATCTTCGCGCGGTAGGCGGCGCGGGCTTCCTCGTCGATCGCCACCTCGTGTTCGGCGCGCAACCCGGTCCGGCCGTCGAGGCCCTCGCGCAGGATGTCGGCGTGCCCGGCATGCCGGACGGTCTCGCTGAGGACATGGAGCATGATGGCGAACAGGTTCGTGTTCGGACAAGGCTCCGGCCACCACGGCACGTGGCCGGGGGCGTCGAGGGGAAGCTCCTTGATCGTCGCGTCCGAGTGTTCCCACGTGCGCCGGTAGAACGCGATGATCTGTTCGCGGGTCTCGTCTTCGGCCGCCCACTGATCGCTGCCGTCGGAGTCCTGCCACCGGGTCAGCGGTTCCGGGGAAGGACGGTCGAAGATCTCGCCGAAATACCTGGCCTCGACGGTGGCCAGGTGTTTGACCAGGCCGAGGAGATTGGTCCCGGTCGCTGTCAAAGGCCGGCGGGCGTCGTATTCGGACAAGCCGTCGAGTTTCCAGAGCAGCGCCTCGCGGTCCCGCCGCAGTCTCCCGTACAGGTGGTCCTTCGCGAGCTCGTCGATCACGAGTCACGATCCTGCCAGACTGCGCCGACCGCATGCGCACACGACTTCGATGCCGGAGGCGTCTTGCTGATCTTGCCGAGAGACGTTCGGTCCAAGTGAATGAGGTCACCCCGATCTGTACACGGCCGTCCCCTCACCGAGGCCGCGCCAACTGCAGGTCGAGGTTAGCCGGAGATCGCGGTCAAGCATGCCGTCGAGTAGGAGCATGAGATCGGTGGCTTCGGGGACGCCGAGCCTGGCGAAGATGCCGAAGGCCTGTTGCAGGCAGTCCATGCTCCTTGTCACGCTGCCAAGGGCCCGCAGGGGCTCGCCGTGGGGTGGCCGATGTCGCGGGAGACTATGAGCGCCTGCTCGGCGTGGCGGACGGCCTCGGGATGGCGTTCGGCCGCGAAGAACGTCTCGGCCAGCCGCGAGCACACCCGCTGCTCCCAGTCCCGCTGCTTGCTGGCCTCGGGAAAGGCCAGGCACTCGACCCTGCTGAGGACGATGCCCGGTGATAGCGGGCCCGCGCGGTACCGGTGCCGCTGCCGGATTCCGGTGAAGATCGCCAGGCCCTTCTCCCGCGGCCGCGATGGCAACCGCGAGGCGCGCCAACTCACCACCGGGCACGGGCCCCGCCCGTCCGCATCCATAACTTGCGGGAATCTTTTCTTCTCGCAAGTTGGCGTCGCTTCCACCACGCGCAACACATCGACTTTTCTGAATTTGATTTTCTGGAAAATCAAAAATGATAGAGTCAGCGTGTGACTGCGGAGACCAGTGTTGTGACGCCTTGCAAGCACTGCGGGGCGCCGATTGAGCAGCGGCGAGGGCGGGGGCGGCCGAAGGCGTACTGCCCGGAGAAGGACTGTCAGGCGGCGGCCAAGCGGGAACGGGAGTTGCGGCGCGCCACCCCCGGCCTGGAAGGCGCTCTGGCCAGGGCCGAGCAGTTGTACGACCGGATGGAGAGCGGGCTGGCGGCGGCCATCGAGCCACTGGCGCGGGCTCTGGCGGAGGAGCTCAGCCCGGCCGGGGTCGAGGCGAAGCTCAGCGCGGTGCAGGCGGAGGCGCACACGCGCGTGGCGATCGCCCGTACGGAGCGGGAGCAGGCGTTCGAGCAGGTACGGCTCGCGCGGGAGGCGGCGGAGCACGCGCGCAGGCAGACGGCGGAGATGCGAGCACGGCTCGAAGAGGCGGAGAACGAGAAGGAGACCGCCCTCAGCGACGCCGAGCGAGCTCGGGAGCAGGCGTTGGCGGCGTTGCGGGAGGCGGCCAGCACCGAGCGGCAGGCGTTGCAGACGGCCGAGGAGGCGCAACGGCGGGCGGACCTCGCAGAACGGCGTGCTGCGGACGCGGCGCGGCAGGCGGAGCTGGCTGAACAGGCGCGGGATCAGGCCGCCAGGGAACTGGCCGAGCGGGTGGAGCTGGCGGACCGGCGGGCCGCGGAGGCCAGGGCGGAGGCCGCCCGGGCGGCGGAAGAAGCTCGGGCCGCAGTGTCCCGAGCGGAAGAAGAGGCCCAGGCGGCGGTGGCACGGGCGCAGGACGAGGCGCAGGTGACCGTGACGCGAGCCCAGGAGGAGGCGCAGGCGGAAGTGGCGCGGGCGCGGGAGGCGGCTCGCGCCGAGGTGGGGCGGGCTGAGGAGGCGGCGCGGCAGGACCGGGAGGAGCGGGACCGGGCTCGGGAGGAGGCCGTGGTCGCCGTTCGGGAACGTGAGCGGGCCGAGCGCGAGCTCATCGCGGCCCAGGCCCGGGAGGAGGCCGCGGCGCAGGAGCGGGAACGAGCGCTGGAACGGGCCGTCGCGGCCGAGCGGGCGGCAGCGGAGGCCGGGCGGGACCGGGCCGCGGCCGTGCAGGAGGCGGAGAAGGCGGCGGCCGAGGCCGGCAGGATGGCCGGGAAGGTGGCCGAGGTCGAGGAGAAGGGAGCGGCGGCGCTGGCGCGGGAGCGCAAGGCCGTGACGCGGGAGAAGGCGCGGGTCGAGGCGACGGCCAAGGAACTGGACGAGGCGCGGGCGGAGCTGCGGTTGCAGCGGATGCGGGTCGAGGATCTGCGGGCGGAGCTGGAGGCGGCCCGGGCCGAGGCGGCGCAGTTGCGGGAACGGGCGGTGGCGGCGGAGCTGGCAGGCACTACACGGAACCGATCAGATTGAACAACTGGACATGCTCGTCACGACGTGGAAGGGGTCATATCCCTGATGGGGGGCAGACCAAGTACGGGAGAAAGGGATAGTCATGTCGCTGACTAGGGTGACCACACGGCTCCATAGCTGACGATGGCCCGATATTGGTGGACAGCCGTTGCCGCTGAGAAGGATCTTGATCCCAGTCAGCTGAGGCTGCTCTTGGTTGTGAAGATTCCTCAGCGCGCTGTTCGTTCGCGCCGCCGCCGGGCGGCGCGAATCTCGGCGTCGGCGACCTTGTCGTCCAGCAGCGCGTACAGCTGTGTCGTTTCCGTGGAGGCGTGGCCGAGTCGTCGGCGGACGGCCTCGATGGAGACGCCGGCGTTGATGAGCTCGGTGGCGTGGGCGTGGCGCAACTGGTGGATGTCGATCTCCACGCCGGCCTGCGCGCAGTAGCCCTGCCAGCGGTGGTGGGCGGCGTCGTAGGACAGCGATCCGCCGCGGCCGTTGATCGAGGCCCGGAACAGCGGCCCGGCGGTGTAGCCGGCGCGGGCCAGGTAGAGCTTGAGTAGGGCGACGTAGCCGCGGTCATCCAGCAGGACGGTGCGCACGCTGCCGCCCTTGCCACAGATGCGGACGTGTTCGTCGTCCAGCCGCAGGTCGAGGTCTTCGACATGCAGGCCGCACACCTCGGCGGCGCGGGCACCGCACACGTAGGCGGTCTCGAACAGCACCCGGTCGCGCAGCCGGTCCAACGGCGCCTCCTTGCGCGGCCGCCGCGAGCAGATCACCGCCAGCACCCTGGCGACGTCGGCCGCGCTGGCGGGGCGGGGCAGGTTCTTCGGCGCCTTGACGGTGTCGATGCGGTCCATCGGGTTCGCCTGCAGGAGGTCGTGCCGGACGGCCCACTTGGTGAAGGAGGCGACGGCGGCGCGCTTGCGCTTGCGACTGGCCGGCGACAGCTCGGCGAGCCCGGCCAGGAAGGCGCGGATCGGCGTCGCGGTTAGCTCGGCGAGGTCGTCGCCGTGGTGGGCGGCGAAGGCGATCAGGTCGCCGCGGTAGGCGCGCCGGGTGTGCGTGGAGCGCCCGGCGTTGGCCAGGTCGGTGAGGAAGTCGTCGAGGTGCGCGGCGAGCGGGTGGGAGCGGCCGAGCTGCTCGGCGATGACCGGATCCATCGCGCCAACCCACCCCATCCTCGAAGTTGCCAGATAACTCGGAAACGAAGCTGCCGCGCCAGATGGCCGGCGCCCAGCTCGCGCCGGAGGCGTGATCGCTATCTTGCCAGATAACATGGATTATCTGGGAACTGGTCGCGGGGGCCATCGGGGGATCGCCTGGAGGGCGTTGGTCCCGCCGGTCCGGGACGTTGGTCCATATACCCCCTAGGGGAATACGGGCATGCTGGCTGGAGGAACCCCTGACGGGACGGTCCGGCGGTCCGGGCGGGTCGCGGTGCGGACCGTGCCGGGGGGACGCGCCCGAGGAGGTCGTGATGGTGAGGCAACATCTGATCTTGGCGGCCGTGGCCGTCGTGGTCGCAGGGGTGGCCGTCGCCGCTGGGGCGCCGTTCGGCACCGTCGTGCTGGTGCTGCTGGGGCTCGGCTGCCCGTTGATGATGGTGATGATGATGCGCGGCATGGCCGCGCACGACAAGGATCGTCCGCGTGAGCGGGATCGCGAGCGCTCCGGCGGCGGGGGCGAGGGGTCGTGAACGCCGCCGACTGGATCGTCATCGGGCTGGCGGGGGTTCTGCTGGCGGCGCTGGCCTGGTACTTCTTCGGCAGGCGCGGTGGCGGCCGGGCCGAGGTGCGCCAGGGGGTGCAGCAGGCCCGGATCGTCGTACGCGGGGGGTACTCCCCAGACGTGGTCCGCCTGCGGCAAGGCGTTCCCGCGCGCCTGATCTTCGATCGGCGCGAGAGCGGCGAGTGCACCTCCCGGGTCGTCTTCCCCGACTTCGGCATCAGCCGGCCGCTGCCCGCCTTCACCACGAGCGTCGTGGAGCTGGATCCCCGGCAGGTGGGCGAGTACGGCTTCGCTTGCGGGATGAACATGATCCGCGGCCGGTTGATCGTCGAACCGGCCGGGACCGTCGCGTCCGCAGCGCCCGGCTCGCCGGCGCCTTCGCAGGCTGAGCCGCTGAAGCACAGCGAGCCGCCGCAGGAGGTGGCGCTGCAAGACGTGGCACCGCTGCAGGACCTAGCACCGCCGAGGGACTCCGAGGCGGCCGAACGGCGTGCCGAGATCCGCGACCTGGCGCGCCGGCTGATGGTGGGCGCCGTGCTGACCGTTCCGGTGGTCTTCGCCGTGATGGCGCATGAGGTGTTCGGCGCGGCCTGGGTGCCGCTGGCGCTGCTGAACCCGTGGCTGCAGCTGGCGCTGAGCACGCCGGTGATGTTCTACACCGGCTGGCCGATCCACCGGACGGGCTGGCTGGCTTTGCGGCATCGCTCGGCGGAGATGAACAGCCTCATCACCCTGGGCACGTGTGCCGCCTACGGCTACAGCCTGCTGGTCACCCTGGCTCCCGGCGTGCTGCCCGAGCAGGCACGCGAGGTCTACTACGAGGCCGTCGGGGTGATCCTGACGCTGATCCTGCTCGGCCGCCTGCTGGAGGCGCGGGCCAAGGCGGGCACCGGTGAGGCCATCCGCAAGCTGATCGGCCTGCAGGCCAGGACCGCCCGGGTGATACGTGACGGAGAGGAGAGCGAGATCCCGGTCGAGCAGGTACGGCCGGGGGACGCGGTGCTCGTGCGCCCGGGAGAGAAGGTCCCGGTCGACGGGGTGATCCTGGAGGGCCGTTCGACCTTGGATGAGTCGATGGTCACCGGTGAGTCCATCCCGGTCGACAAGGGGCCCGGCGATGAGGTGGTCGGCGCGACGGTGAACCAGAGCGGCGCCTTCACCTTCCGCGCCGACAAGGTGGGCGCGGAGACCATGCTGGCGCAGATCATCCGGCTGGTGCAGGCCGCGCAGGCCTCCCGCGCGCCGATCCAGCGCCTGGCCGACCTGGTCTCCGGCTACTTCGTGCCGGCGGTGATCGCGATCGCGATAGTGAGCTTCGCCGTGTGGTTCATCGCGGGCCCGCCGCCGGCGCTGACGCTCGCGCTGGTGGCGGCGGTCGCGGTGCTGATCATCGCCTGTCCGTGCGCGCTGGGCCTGGCCACCCCGCTGTCCATCATGGTGGGCACCGGCAAGGGCGCTCAGGCCGGCATCCTGATCCGCGACGCCGCGGCGCTGGAGACCGCGCACAAGCTGCAGGCGGTCGTGCTGGACAAGACCGGCACGATCACCCGCGGGCAGCCCGCGCTCACCGACGTCCATCCGCTCGGCGGCCGGACGGCCGAGGACCTGCTGCGGCTGGCGGCTGGGGCCGAGCGCGTCTCGGAACACCCGCTGGGCCGGGCCGTGGTGGAGGGGGCCAGAGCGCGGGGCCTGCCGCTGAGTGATCCGGCGCGGTTCGACTCGGTCACCGGTCAGGGCGTCGTGGCGAGCGTGGACGGCCATCGGGTCCTGGTCGGCGGCGCGCGCCTGCTCCGCCGCTACGACGTCGACGCCGTCCCGCTGGCCGGCATCGCCGAGCGGCTGGCCCGGGCCGGACGGACACCGATCATGGTCGCCGTGGACGGCGAGCCGGCCGGCGCGCTGGGCGTGGCCGACACCGTCAAGGACGACTCGGCCGCCGCGGTCGCCGCCCTGCGGCGGCTGGGCCTGAACGTCATCATGATCACCGGGGACAACCGGCGCACGGCCGAGGCCATCGCCCGTCAGGTCGGCATCACCCGGGTGCTGGCCGAGGTGCTGCCCGACCGCAAGGCCGCCGAGATCGCCCGCCTGCAGGCCGGCGGGCTGCGGGTGGGCATGGTGGGCGACGGCATCAACGACGCCCCCGCGCTGGCCCAGGCGGACGTGGGGCTGGCCATCGGCACCGGCACCGACGTGGCCATCGAGGCCTCCGACATCACGCTGATCTCCGGCGCGCTGGCCGGGGTCGTCACCGCCGTGCGTCTGTCCCGCGCCACCATGCGCAACATCCGGCAGAACCTGTTTTTGGCCTTCGTCTACAACGTGATCGGCATTCCGGTCGCCGCCGGGGCGCTGTATCCGTTCCTCGGCATCCGGCTCAGCCCGATGATCGCCGCCGCCGCGATGGCGCTGTCCTCGCTGTCGGTGGTCGGCAACGCCAACCGGCTGCGCCGCTTCACCGCGCCACCCCTGGCTCCCGCGCCGATCCCTGCCGGCCTGCCCATCACGGTCGACACCCCCACCGACCCTCCCACCGACGCCCCCGATCAGGCCCCCGATCAGGCCCTCGGCGGGCCTGCCCCGGCGACCGATCCGGTATGCGGGATGCGTGTCGACCCACAGACCGCCGCGGCCGCGGCCGAGCGCAGCGGCGTCACGTACTGGTTCTGCTCGACCGGCTGCCGCGACGCCTTCACCGCGGCAGGCTCGCCGCCGCGCTCCCCGTCGTGACCGACGCACAGGTCGTCCTCCCCGCCCGCGTGAGCGAGCAGGCTCGCCAGCCCCATGCTCGCGCCACGGGCGATCCGCCGAACCCACGACATCCCCGGCCGGCGATGCATAGCCTCAAAGGCGTGGGGCGCAGACAGCGCGGCGGGCTCAACGGCGGGCGGGTCAGCTTGCTTTCGCCGTTGCTGGCCGTGCTCCTCGCAGTGGGTCTGGCCGCGATGCACACGCTCGGCCACATCGGCGGCCCCGCCCCCTGCCATTCCGCCGGTCGCCAGCCCGCCCACTACCGTCTGGCCCACTGCCATGACGCGTACGCCCCTTCCGCCGCCCCCGGCGACGCCGGCGGTCACCGATCCCCGGCGTCGGCGACACACGGCGGTACGACGCACGGTGGCGAAGACCCGGGCGGCGAAGACCCGCGGGGCGACGCCGCGGCGGTGTGTCTGGCGATTTTGGCGGCTCTCGTCGTGTTCGCCGTGCCGCTGCTGCACCTGGCCGGCCTGATCGTCGCGCGTACGCGCGATCGCCTGCCTGCGGAATGGCACCTGGCCGCAACGCTGCGCGGCCCACCAGCCGCGCTCGTGCTGATGCGAACGGTCGTCCTGCGGACCTGAAGGCGCCGGACAACGGACCCCTCAGGGCCCTGCGCCCCACCGGTCCGGCCGCCACTCATCCGTGAACACGACCATCAGCCGACCATCAGCGAGGCATCCATCATGCACATCGATCGACGTACCCTGCTCCGCACTGCCGGCCTCAGCCTGCTGGGCGGGGCCGCCCTGACCGCCTGCGCCAGCGCGCCCGCCGCCAGGCCCGCGTTCGTCACCCCGACCGGCGCGCAAGTGAGCGCCGCCGAACGAGCGCGCCGCCCCGGCGCGCTCCGCGACGTCCGCCTGACCTCCGCCGCGACCCAGGCCGACCTCGGCGGCCTGTCCGTGCGGACCTGGGCCTACGACGACGCAATCCCGGGCAGGGCGATCCGGGTCCAGGCCGGCGAGGTCATCCGCGCCCACCTGACCAACCGGCTCCCCCAGGACACCAGCATCCACTGGCACGGCCTGGCACTGCGCAACGACGCCGACGGCGTGCCCGGCCTCACCCAGCAGCCCATCGCCGCCGGGACCGAGTTCGCCTACCAGTTCACCGCCGCCCGCCCCGGCACGTACTGGTTCCACCCGCACTCCGGCACCCAGCTGGACCGCGGCCTGTACGCCCCGCTCATCGTGGAGGACCCGCACGAGCCGCTCGGCTACGACGAGGAGTGGATCGTCGTCCTCGACGACTGGCTGGACGGAATCACCGGCACCCCCGAGGAGGTCCTGACCGAGCTGTCACGCGGCATGGGCATGAACCACGGCACCGGCACGACACACGACATGCCCGACATGCCCGGTATGGACCACAGCATGGACGGCATGGACGGCATGACTCCCGGCGCCTCGGCCACCCCGTCCGGTGGCCGTGGGGGGCACATGCTGATGGGCGCCACCAGCCTCCTGCTCGGTGGCGACGCCGGCGACGTGCGCTATCCGTATTTCCTGCTCAACGGCCGCATCCCCGCCAGCCCGCAGACCTTCCGCGCCCGGCCGGGAACCCGGCTGCGGCTGCGGATCATCAACGCCGGCGGCGACACCGCCTTCCGGGTGGCGCTGGCCGGGCACCGGATGACCGTCACCCACACCGACGGGATGCCCGTCCGGCACGCCGAGACCGACGCGCTGCTGATCGGCATGGGTGAACGCTACGACGTGCTGGTCACCCTCGGCGATGGCGTCTTCCCGCTGGTCGCCCTGGCCGAAGGCAAGAACGCGCTGGCCCGCGGCCTGATCCGCACCAGCCCCAGCGCTGCGGCCCCCGGTGCCGGGCTGCGCCCCGGCGAACTGGACGGCGAGCTCGCCGGCTACGCCGGCCTACGCCCGGCCGAAGAAGCACGGCTGCCTGCCAAGAACCCCGACCGCACGATCAAGCTGGAACTCACCGGCGGCATGATGGCCTACGACTGGGCGATCAACGGCAAAAAGTACGACCCGGCGGCCATCTCAGCGGCCATCTCACCGGTGCGATCAGGCGAACGCGTCAGGCTGTCGTTCGTGAACCGGACCATGATGTGGCATCCGATGCACCTGCACGGCCACACCTTCGCCCTGGCCGAAGGCGGCATCCGCAAGGACACCGTCATCGTGCTGCCCAACAGCCGGCTCCAGGTCGATTTCGACGCCGACAACCCGGGCCTGTGGATGATCCACTGCCACAACGTCTACCACGCCGAATCCGGCATGATGACCCTCCTGGGCTACCTGCAGCCCTGACGAAGGGCCCCGGCGACGGCCCCGTCACTGACCAGGGCCGGCGCCGGCGCCGGGCTCAACCGGTCGCAGGGTCAGCCGGTCGCAGGGTCAGCCGGTCGGGGCTCAGCCGGTGCGGCCGGCGGTTTGCGCGCGGCCAAGCGCTCGGCGATGCCCAGCTTGAAGCGGTCACGGCGCTCGACCGACAGCCCGTGCGCGGCCAGATGGCGCAGCGGGCGGCGCAGGTAATGCTCGCCCGCCAGCGGCACGGTCGCCACCTCCGCCAGCCGCTGGATCGCGCGAACCAGCATGTTCGCGCCCGCCACGTGATCGGCGAGCAGCAGCAGTCCTCCGGGACGCAGTACCCGGACCATCTCCGCGACGGCCTGCCGGTCGTCGCTGATCGAGCACAGCGAGAAGGTGCACACCACCACATCGAAGGTGGCGTCGGGGAAGTCCAGCGCCCGGGCGTCCCCTTGGCGTAGGTCCGCCTTCAGTCCCAGCTCGGTGGCGCGGCGGCGGGCGCGGGCGAGCATGGCCGGGCTCCACTCGATGCCGGTCAGCCGGACGTCGCCGGAGTAGAGAGGCAGGTTCATCCCGGTGCCGACCGCGACCTCGAGCGTGTCGCCGTGGGCCTGCCCGCAGATCCACGCGCGGGTGTCGCCGAACAGCCTGCGGTCCCAAAACCGCATCTGCCGATCGTAGGACGCGGCGACCCGGTCCCAGTAGCGCCGATGACGCTCATCACGCGCCGTGCTGTTCATCACGTCTCCCCTCCGGCCTGCGGCCGGGGACGGCCTCTCCTGGCGATTGTCACTCCGCACACCGCCCGGCGACAGCCTGCGGCCCATCCCGAGGACCATCGGCGATGGTGGTAGGGCCGCAAGTCCCACCTCCCCCTCACCCCCGAGCCGCCCGGCGGGAGCAGTTGCGGCCGCCGGCCGAGGCGCGGTCACCGGCACGGCGTGGTTACCAAGGACCCTCCTCCCCGGGGCGAAGGTCCCTACCTCGGCAAACATCTGTTCACCGACGATGAGAGAATCCGATGAACCAGAGGTGATCACGATGATGTGGTGGGGCTATGACCACATGACCGGCTGGGGCTACGCGCTGATGGGCCTGACGACCGTGGCTTTCTGGGCGCTGGTGATCACCGCGATCGTCCTCGCGGTCCGCGCCGCGCGCAGGGCCACAGGACCGCTCAGCCCGCCCCCGGCCGCCGAAGAACTGCTGGCACAGCGGTACGCACGCGGCGAGATCGACACCGAGGAGTACCACACGCGCCTGGACACCCTGCGCGGCAGGCACGACCACTTCGCCGGCAGCTGAGGACCGCCTGCCGGCAAGGTGATCCGCATGAGCGGCTTGGTCACACAGCCAGGCCGAGCCGGCCCCGCACCGTGCGCCCGTCACGTCGAAGCGGGCGGGGCCACGATGAGCGGGCGTTTGCCGCCCGCGCCGGCCGGAATGGCGTCCACCACCTGCACGTGGACCTCGGGCGGGAGCACACCCGCGGCGGTGAGGGCAGCCGAGACCGCGTGCGCGGTCCCGCCCGGATCGAACCCGCCGCCGGGCGTGGCGACGAGGAGCTCCAGCCGCCCGCCCTGCCGGCGTACCTGCCACCCGGCGGCATCCAGCAGATCGAGCACCTGGTGGAAGACCACCGGATGGACGCCGACCACGCCGCCACCCGGCGCGGGCAGGCTCAGGACGTCGTCGGTGCGCCCCTCGATCGACCGCAGCAGCCGGAACGGCCGCCCGCACGGGCACGGCCCGGCCGCCAGACGGACCCGATCGGTCATCTCGTAGCGAATGAGCGGCAAGGTCCGGCTGAACAGCACCGTGACCAGCAGCCGGTCCCCCTCCACGCCGACGGGAACGCCTCGGTAGCCATCATCGACGGCCTCGCAGATCACCAGGTCCTCGAACAGGTGCATGCCCTGGTGGAGGCCGCACTCGGCGGCGATGCCGCCGGTCTCGGTGGCGGCATACACGTTGAAGGGCGGCACCGCCCAGGCACGCCCGGCCCTGTCCCGGCTCTCCTCGGTGAGGACCTCCGAGGAGGAGTTGACGGCGCGTGGCGCGATCCGCAGCCGCCCGGCCAGCTGCTCATCGGCCAGCATGCGGATCATCGACGCGTACGCCACGAGCACGTCCGGCCTGAGCTCGTTGAGCCGGGCAACCAGGTCCGGCAGGGGAGAGGCGGCGTCCAGACGGACGCTCTTGAGGAACGGGCTGCGCACCGTGGCCGCCACGCGGGCGGACTGATGCCAGGCGGTGGTCGAGCTGACCACCGCCATCGAGGCCGGATGAACAGGTCCGGCGCTGATGCCGGCCCACTCGTTGGCCCGGGCGTAAGAGGCGATGACGGTGGCCCACTCGCGGGCATCGCTGGGAATGATGCTCATACGTCCCGAACTGCCCGAGGTAGCCGACACCCAGTAGCGTCCCCGAAAACGCTCCTCACCGTGCAACGTCTCCAGATACGCCCGCACCCCGGACAGCCGCACGCCGGCCACGGTACTGATGTCGTCGAAACGATCCATCAGATCGGCCTTGGTCAGCACGGGCAGCTCGGCCAGCGGGGCGCGCTCCAGACCCCGGTGGAAGCGGCGGTAGAACGGTGAACGGGCGTAGGCGTACTCGCGCAGCAGCGCCAGCCGGCGCCGCTGATAGCCGACCAGCCGGGCCGCGCTCCACCCCTCACGGCCACGCAGCACACTCCGCAACCACAGCACACGAGCAATCATCCACACATCCACGCCGGCCCTCCTGACTCCCCGCCACAGCGGGCAGACCCGCAGTGGCGAGGGACTCAAGCCTCGTGTCCGGCATCGGCCCGCCGCCTCGACCAGGTGACCAGCGGACCACCTCGGCACCGAACTCCCGCTCCCCCATCGTAGGAAAGGTGCAGGCGAGAGAGACACGGCCCACCACCTGACGGCCACCAGCCCGCGCCCGGATCAAGCGGCCAATTCGACTTCGGTGAAGTCGACCTCCTTCAGCAGGGGATCGAACGGATCCGGCCGGTGACGCAGCTCGTCGGTGGCGTACGCGCCGAAGCGGCTGATGTGGGCGCGCAGGTAGGGCGCGATCTGGCCGAGCTGATCGGCGGTGATCTGCCAGCCCTCGGCGACCAGCTGCCGAACGATGTCGGAGATGTCCAGCGCGTTGTGGAAGACGACCAGGTTGGCCAGCAGGGTGTTGAATTTGATCAGTTTCTCCTGCTCTTCAGGATCGTTGTCGGCCAGCACGCCGCCGAAGCCGAGCCACTTGGAGAGCCCGTTGTAGGACTCGACCTTGTTGGTCGCCGCGGTGACCCGGGCCCGCAGCGCCGGGTCGGCCAGATAGCGCAGCAGAGCGACGGTACGTACGCTGCGGCCGACCTCGCGGAAGGCCTTGTAGATGCGGTTCTTGCGGGAGTTGGAGCGCAGCCGCCGCATCAGCGTGGCCGAGCTCAGCCGGCCCTCGCTGATGGAGATCGCCACCTGCATCAGGTCGGCCCAGTGCTTGTCGATCAGCTTCCAGTCGATGACGTTGCGGCCGCTCTCGCCGAACAGCTGGTCGATGTGCGGGTAGGTGATCTTCTCGGAGGCGCGGAAGAAGATCAGGTCCTTGAAGTTGCGGATGCGTGGCATCAGGTCGAATCCGAACAACGTGGCCAGGGCGAAGACCGGGAAGTTCTGGCCCTGGGTGTCGGCGTGCACGGTGGAGGGCTGGATGTCGGAGGCATTCGCCAGCAGCCCTTCGATCAGGTGCACCGCCTCCCATACCCCGCACGGGATGAACCGGGAGAACAGCGCGACGTAGGTGTCGGAGATGTAGTGGTAGGCGATGCCGCCGAATCCTCCGTACCGGATGCTGGTCTCGGCGAGCAGATTGTCGATGTAGGTGTCGACCTGGGTGCCGTCGGCGGCCACCGTGCTGCCGTCCCCCCATGCCTTGACCACGTCCAGCTCGGCGAAGGCGTTGACCACGTCGGCGATCGCGGCGTTCAGCTTCTTCAGGGTGATGTGCCGGTTGCGGACCGTGGACAGCTCGCGGGCGGTGACGCCGGCGATGTGCTTGGCCGCCTCGTACGGGCCGATGTTGATGCCGCCGGTGAACACGGCCAGCGAGTATCGCCCCAGCTTGTCCTTGATCTTGGGGTCGGAGCCGGAGGCGGGGCCGAAGTGGCGATACCAGGTGAGCCAGTGAGCGGTACGCGCGACGATCGACAGCAGGGAGCGTTCGGGCATGCGCCGTTCGATCTCGGCTGCCAGCCGTTCGGCCTCGGCATCGCTGCCCTTGCCGCGGCGGCGTTTGAGGGTGGGCACGCCAGTGTCGTCGATGATCAGGTCGGCGTTGTCGAGGTAGCCGGCGTCCAGATGCGCGGCCGCGCTCAGGTGGGCGTCCTTGAGGTGGGCGACGAAACCGGCGGGAGTGTCGGGCAGCCCGACCTTCTCACAGAAGGCGGCCAGCTTCGGCTGGCACTCTTCCCAGGGCAGCAGGTGGGCGCTCCAGTCGGCGTACTCGCCTGAGCCGAGCACGGCCACGTCGCCGGTGCGCAGTTCCTCGGCCAGGTAGCAGAACACCATCGCCTCGAAGTGCCGCCGTGCCACCATGCCGGGACGGCGCCGGTCGGTGACCGCGCGCCGCCAGTTGCCCGAGGCGAACGCGATGCCCGACTCCGGCTCGTCCTCCTGCACCGCCGGCGGCAGCGGGATGAAGTCGCGCCGCTTGGGTGCGTGCTCCCGGGCGTGCGCCAGCGCGGCCAGCACCGAATCGTCGCTGGAGGTGGCCTTCAGTTGCAGCTTGCCTGCCAGCTCGAACAGCGCCGGCCGGTCCTTCTTGAAGAACCGGTACACCAGCAGCTCATGCGCATCGCCGTGGAAGGCCGCCACCTCCTCGATGTCGGCCAGCTGTGCGGCGAACCCGCCGGCCTGCTCCACCGCCGCCCGCACCGCCTGCACGCTGTGGGTCTGCACCACGAGCGCCGACAGCATCTCGCCCAGCGCCTGGACCTGCCCGGCGCCCGCCGCGCAGGAGGTCACCGCCTCCATGGCCCGCGCCACCGCCTCGGCTCCGGCGGCCGTGCGACTGCGCAGGGGCCTCGTTCGAGCTTCGACAGATGGAGGGGAAGAACTACTGCCTGCGCTGGATTCGGAGGGTTGAGCGCGGAGGCGCGATGGCGGAGACGGATCGTTGGTCGGGCGCAGTGGGGGCAGCTCTTTGGACAGCTCTGCTCATGGGACATCTCCGATGAAGGGGCCACGCTGGGACAGCCAGCAGCCTGCCACTACGTCGGACTCCATCGCCGACGCAACGGAGCCGCGACCGTTCATCGCGCTCTACGTCCCCGCCATCCCGTTGGATCGGGAGAAGAGCCGCCGGACCGCCGGTCTTCCTAGTCCTGAGTTTGTACGTGAGGTGCTTCTCCGCACGTATGGCTCATGGGAGGCAGTCAGGGCAAGCCCGGACGGGCTTCGATGCCTCGCTTACTACCTGGAAAATCGCATCTCTTGAGCTGGGGTGAGGCGAGACGGCCCAGCCGGACCGCTCTTGGGACACCTCACCCCAAGCGGCGGCAAGGCGGTTGAAGTTCCTCTCCCGGCAGGGGTGAGGCGCCCGCGTTGCCGCCGCACATCGTTGCAGGCCAGTGTTCGGTATCCGAAAGGAGGTGACCGCTGGCGTCCTGGTACGACCGGCGTGAGCGGCGAGGCCGGCGGAATGGCCGAAGGCCACCCGTAGGGCGAGCGCAAGCGAGTTCGGCCGGCCTCGCCGCGCCTGTGAGACGAGGAAGTGTGGATCACACTCAGAGGCGGCGTCAGTGGAGAAGGTCGTAGATGGCTATGGGGAATTGTCTGGTTCGTGCCGCCAAGCAGTTCCCCACGCCTTCACGGCCGGAGGTGGCTACTCACCCTGCTGGGCTGTCAAACGACGTGTGCGCAGGTGGTGGGTACGTAGCCGTACTTGCTGCCGTTGCTGAGGCGTCCGGAGATGACCTGATGCCACTCCCGTCCGGCCCTGCCGCACTTGCTGGCGTAGCGCATGTTCTCGTTCCCTACGACGTTGCAGACTCCCTGAAGCAGGGTGCCGCGCCTGACGACCCTGATGGGCGCTCCGTTCGGGAACTGACGGATTGCGACCTTTCGTCCAGTGATCTGGACCTTCTGGCATGGTGCCGTGGTGGTGTGTGCATAAGCCGGACTGATGGCGGGCGCGGCGCTGATCAGAAGCGTTCCGCAGATCAGGACCACGAGCGTCCTGCGCCCTTTCACTGAAGCCATCCCTTCCTCCTCATCGGTCGAAGCCTTGGTTATAACTGTTTGTAGTTAAGCGACTTCGCTTCGCTTGTTGTAGGGAGTGAGCGAGGGGCAGACGGGACTACAGGGGGCGTGCGGGAACTGGTGCGTCGGGGCGGATGCGCGCAGGCGGGCGGCGAGGAGCGTGGTCACGGTGGCGGGGGCGGTCGGCGGGCGGCGGGTTGCGCTCGCCGCGCCGGTTGGCGCGGGCCGGGACCGGCCTCCAGGCCGCATGCCCGGATCCGCTGGCCGGGCGGCGCGGCGAGCGTCGCCCGCCGGGCGGCGGCGGCGAGCGCTGCCGCCCCTTGATACCCATAAGAATAATTCGGCAACTTGACTCTTCGCTTTTCGGCCATATGCGGCGTCCGAGGACGGCGATGATTTAAGTTACGAATGCCACTGATTGCTTACCTGATCTCCGGCGGGGGTGGACCTGTGCCACCTGGCGGCTAAGGTGGCTCTTGTCGCGAACCCATCGGCCGCAGGGAGGAAAACGCCGTGACCGAAATGACTGGCGAGGCTGCGGAGCTAGCTGAAGAGGGAAGCTATTCCAGGGTCAAGCTCCTGCGCAGGCTGGAGAAGTCGCCTCGCTCGCAAAGGGTCGAAATCATTAGTAGAAATGTAAGCGACCTGATCGGTCAGGGCTGTCAGGTGTGGCTTACGGAGTTGGCGGCACTGGCGGAAGAGGTGCGTCTGACTGTACCCGAACTGCGGGCGCTGACGTCAGACCTGAGCTGGGCAAGTCGCGAGGCTGGCGAGGATATACCAACAGAGTCAATCAAGCCTGTGGAATTTGTGGACCTTGACTTGCTTCGACTGATCACCATTTACACCAGAGGGCAACGTTTTCGGTTCGACTTTAGGTTCCGCCTGCTCCATGAATCTGCGCACATATGGCTGCGGGAGCATGACGACGCTTTGATTCGCGCCTTCGGGGCGTTCGCGGCGTTCGGACTTCGGGAGCCAGATGGACGGCACATGTATATGCAGTCTGTTGAGGCTGTGGACGCCGATCAGGTGAGCCGTCATGTGTGCCTCGACGGCCTTTGGATCGGGTACTACCTTCCCGACCAACCGCAACTGATTCTCGCTCTGTCGGGCGACATGATCGGGCGCGGTGAAGCCGGAGGAAATTTGTATTTTCGGCGAGCCCGTGCGTTCTCTCGTCTCGGTGAGACGGAAAAGGCGTTGGCCGATGTATATCGAGCAATGGACATGCTCGGCTGCGGCAACAATGCCATTCATCAGGACTATGTTCGGGAGTGGCAGATTATCGAGGCCAGAGCGGACCTGGAGAAGGCTGGCGATGATCTCGCCCAGAGGCTGGCGACCGAGCTAAGAAGTCGGGCCGACAAGCATATTCATAAAGCCATACAGGACATGGAGGAGAGGGTTCGCAGCGCAGAAAGACTCGTCGGAGACGGGCTGCTCAAGGTCGTGGAAATCCTTGGATTGTTTGTCACGCTCGCAGGCTTCGCAGTGGGCGGCGGTTTCGCCATGATGAAGACACAGACATGGTGGCAGATCGTTGTCACCATTGTGCTGATCGGCCTGGGGTCTCTCGCATTCTTTGCACTGCTCCGGATTGTCATGCGATTCAGGAGGGAGTAACGCAGTGTCCATAAACATTCCGGCGTTTTACCCGGAGCTGGTAGAGCCAGTCCGCTTCATCGGTGGGAAGGAGTTCGACTTCTCACGACGTGTTGTGGTGATGGCCATACTCAACCGAACGCCTAACTCCAACCTCGACCCCCACAAGTCCATGGAAGTGGAAAGCCTCGCGCGTCGAGCGGAGGAGGTGGTCGCGGAGGGGGCTGACTGGATCGACGTCGGCGGCCGGGCATTCATCGGGGTCCGAACGCAGTTGCCAGCACAGGTGGAGATTGACCGAGTGGTACCGGTGATCGAGGCGATACGAGAAAAGACGGATGCGGTAATCTCGATCGACACTCACCTGCCTGAGGTAGCGCTGGCGGCCCACCAGGCAGGAGCACAGATCGTTAACGACACCTATGCCTTGCAGAGTCCGGGGATGACTGAAGTCGTCGCCGAAACCGGCATGGGTGTTATCGTCGCTCATAGCCTGGCGGGTCCGGGGATTCATCTGGAGAGGCCCACTTACAGCGATGTCACAGCAGATGTGGCGCGCTTCTTGCAGTCACGGGTGGAGCATGCCTTGCAGCACGGCATCCAGCCCAACCGCATCTTCATCGATCCTGGCCATGACTTGCACAAAAACACATTCGACTCACTTGAACTGACGCGCGATTTCAAGGATATCGCGCGTCTTGGCTATCCCGCGATGGCCGCGGTAAGCAACAAGCATCTCATCTGGGAATCATTGGGAGTGGAGCGCGGCACGCAGGCGGTCACGCATGGAACAGTCGCCGCGAACAGTATGTGCGTCTACATGGGCGCGCGGCTGGTGCGTGTTCACGACGTGAGGCGCAACGTCACTGCCATGCGACAGATGGAATCTCTGCTTGGTCTGGGAGAGCGTGGAGCGGCGGGAGTGGCGAGGCCGGCGGAATGGCCGTAGGCCACCCGTAGGGCGAGCGCAAGCGAGTTCGGCCGGCCTCGCCACGGCTAATCAAGCCAAGCCGCACAAGTGCTTTAGATCTAGCTGTGCAGGGTGGGGTTTATCCATCCTGCTTTAACTTTCCCGTCACACGGAGCACTGACGAGTAGAGCGATCTTGTCTTTACCCGCGACGGATACCTCCACCGGGGAAGGGCGACCTGGGCTCAGGAAGGTACTCCATGCAGAGTAACCGTCAACCTGCACCTCGACTTGCAGAATGCTGTTCGATCCTCCTTCGTCTAGCATTCCTACTTCTGCCGTGAAGGTTTTGGTATCATTGAGATAGTATTCGGCTCCCACCGAGCACTGCGAATATATGCTGCCTATGAGTACGTTGTTGTATTGCTTACCTCCGATGGATGTAGATCCAACAGAATAGGCGCCGCCGGACAAGGTGGACTGCTCAAGCGGAATGGCTTGCATATTCAGCAAGGATTTACCGTTCGCCGAGCCGGGCCAATGGCTGCTGTGTGACGTTATTCCAGTTGTGGGTGTTTGAGTCGAGCCTGCGCCTGCTACGGTGCTACCGGTCCGGTTTATAATCGCAGCGCCGACTGATCCGCCAAGCGTGAGGGTTCCGAGTGCAATTGCTGCAATAACTTGCTTCGAGTTCAATTTGCCCATGACTGCTACCTCGCGATCACGTGAGAGGTGCTGCTGCGCGTGTGCGGAAGCTCTAAGCCGCCTGGCTCCAGCCTTGCCAGCTATCTTGTTTCGCGCGAGGGTCGTTGGTCCCGAATGTATGTGACCAATAGATGCCGGGCTGGATGCATCGAGTCTAAATGCGACATGTCGGACTTTTGTTTTCATGCATCTCTCTCGCTGCTCACTAAGATCGCTGACATCAAATTGTGACGCAGGTCATAGTCGGCCTATGATGCCTGCCGTAATGACCCAAATCCGCCGATGCGTCCAATTCGCACAGCTATCCCGATGTCTCGATGCCCCCCACTTGGGGTGATATCAGAGCGTGTTTGATCCTGGTCGCGATGAGGTGTGAGCGCGCCTGGCTGGCAAAATCGGGGAACGCGGAGGGTCACCGGTCCGTTACTCTTACGACTCCCGAAAAATTCTCGACACCAGGGAAGCAGGTAGCTGTTGGCCCTTCAGGGTCCGATCCCCGTGACGCACGAGATCGTGTTTCCGCATGGTTGCTGTGTGATGGGGGCGGTCGTGCCGGTGCTCGACTTCGACGCGAGCACCAAGGATCGTCCGGTGGCGGCGCGTGACAAGCTCACCAGTGAGCTGATGTGGGCGGTGCCGGTGCTGGACGCCGATCCCGACCTCAAGGCGGCGGTGAAGTCGCTGACCGTCAAGGTCCTCTCTCCGGTTGAGCCGGAGATCCCGGAGCCTCCGGCAGAGCTGGCCGGGCTGCCGGTGGTACTCGTTCCGGTCATCTTCGAGGGACTGACCGTGACCCCCTACGTGGGCGGTAACGGCCGCCTGGCGTACTCGTTCAAGGCGACGGGGATTCGATCGGCGACGCTTACTGTCGCCAGAGCCAGGGGCGGGGCTAAGGCCGCCCAGTGACGCCCCGGGAGGGCTCGCCGGTGCGGCGGGTCAGGGGGATGCCGGTAGTGGCCGAGCTGCTGCCGATGGATGCTGCGACGGCATGTTCCGTCGCCCTGTGTGAGGAGTTCCGGCCGTCGTCGCTGACGGCGTGCGCGAAACCGATGCGGCGGGGCTGCGTCGCTGTCGCGGGGCTCTTCTCGACGTAGCGCACTGTCGATGCCGCTGGAGCTGATTCGGCTTCGGTGGTCTCTCAGTCGTCGTCGCTTCTCCTGCGGTGTGCCTTGGTAGCTCTGCCCTGCGTGAGTGGGCTGCCAGGGCGCTCCGTGGGCTCTTCTCCTCTGATTCGTCACGCTCAAGGCGAAAGGCGTCTTTGTGCTGCGCAAACTTCCCGGGGACGAGGTTCAGAACGTCGTCTCCACCCGGCCGGACACCTCGATCCATTACCGGCCGGTCGTCGTCCGGACTCCGGGCATCGTCTTCCTGGCCGTCCACCTGTCGCGGATGGTGGCCGCGCTGGTCAAGACGGTGTGGCGGCATCCGGTCGCGTGTACCCTGCTGGCTGCGGCGGGTGCGCTGGTGTACTTCTTCGGCTGGCGGGTCTGGGTGTCCGTCGCCGGTCTCGAAATCGCCGCGCTGGCGAGCTGGTTCGCGCTGTCGCGCTCCTCGTTTGAGGCGTGCGTGGCGCTGCCCGCGCTGACCTGGTGCCGGTGGATGTGGGTCTACCGGCGCAAGTGGGCCGGGATCATGGCGGTGGCCGGGCTCGGCCGATCGCTGGGCGGGCGCAGCTACCTGCCCGATCTGGTCAAGGTCACCTGTGACCGATACGCCGACCGGGTCACGGTCCGGATGCTGTCGGGGCAGGACCCGGATGAGTGGGCCGTCTCGACGGCGGGGCTGGCGCACGGGTTCGGCGCGGACCGCTGCCGGGTCAAGGTGCTCAAGCCGGGGCGGCTGCTGCTGACCTTCCCGCGCAAGGACGCCTTGGCCAAGGTGCTGCCGCCGCAACCCATCCCGGACCGGCCGCATGTGCATGCGGTGTTCGCGGGCCTGACCGAGGACGGGCGGCTGTTTCGGATGCGGGTGCATGGCACGCATCTCCTGATCGCCGGGGCTACGGGGTCGGGCAAGGGCTCTTATCTGTGGGCGGCGGTGCGGGGGCTGCTGCCCGCGACACAGGCGGGGCTCGCGGAGCTGTGGGGCCTGGACCCCAAGCGGATGGAGCTGGCCTACGGGCGGGCGCTGTTCCAGCGGTACGCGGCCACGGCCGAGGAGTGCGCGGTCCTGCTGGAGAAGGCGGTGGAGGTGATGCACGAGCGGGCGAGCCGGTACGGGGGCGTGCGACGCGACCACGACCCCACGACGCAGGACCCGTTCATCCTCGTCATCGTCGATGAGGTGGCGTTCCTGACCGCCTACCAGCCGGACAAGGGCCTGAAGGTGCGGGTCATGGCGGCGCTTTCGACGCTGACCACGCAGGGGCGGGCGGTCGGGGTGGCGGTCATGGCGGCGCTGCAAGACCCGCGCAAGGACGTGATGAGCATCCGCAACCTGTTCCCCGACCGGATCGCGCTGCGGCTGGATGAGGCGGAGCAGGTGGACATGGTGCTCGGCGACGGCGCGCGGGACCGGGGCGCGCTGTGCGATCAGATTCCCTTCGATCCGGACGACCCGAGCGTGGGGGCGGGCGTGGCCTACGTCCGGTTGGAGAACTCGCCCGAGCCGATCCGGGTCCGGGCTGGCTACACGAGCAACGACGAGATCAAGCGCATGGTCATGCAGTACACGGCGGCTGGGGAGGTTGCGTGAAGGAGATCCTGTACGGGCTGCGCTGCGCGCAGTGCGGCGAGGTCGGTCGGCTGGTCTGGGACGTGGTGCGGGCGCTCGTGGAGTGCCGTGCCTGTGGGGTGCGGGCCTGCTCGCTGATGACGGAGAACGAGCCGGGCGAGGAGTTCGGGGAGGACTTCGGCGAGGACGACGGTGGGGAGCCGTACGCCGAGACGGAGGGGTTCGGTAGCGCGTACAGCGGTGAGGGGGCCGCTTGACGGATGCTCCCGTCGGGGGGACGCCGCGTGCTCGGGAGGGTGCGCGGCTCCTTTCCCCTCAGGTTGCCAAGGTGCTGGCGGAGCAGGCCGGGGTGTGCGTCCGGCCACTGGCGATGTGGGTGCAGGATCAGCAGAGCGGTCAGCGGCGGTTGGTGAACGTGGCGTGCGGGGCGCGACTGGAGGACAAGTGCCCGCCGTGCGCCCGGCGCACTCGGCTCGCCCGGATGGCTCAGTGCCGTGAGGGCTGGCATCTGGAGGCGGAACCGCTCATCGGTCCGGCCGGTGGCCGGGCAGGGGTTGAGGAGTCGGCCGGCTCTTTCAAAATCGAGACCGCGGGAGAGGGCGAGGCCCGGGAGGGGGCCGGGAGTCGGCGGGTGCGGTCCACGCGGCGGCGGCAGGACGCGCCGGAGCTGCCCAAGCGAGACGGAAGCGGGAGCACTCTGGGGCGGACGTTCACCGGGAGGGAGGGGAAGGTGTATCAGCCGTCGATGTTCGTCACGGTGACGCTGCCCTCCTATGGCAAGGTGCGCAATGGCGTGCCGGTGGATGCGGACGGCTACGACTATCGGCGGGCGGCGCGGGATGCGCTGCACTTCTCCAAGCTGGTGGATCGGTTCGTGCAGAACGTTCGCCGGGTGGCGGGCTATGACGTGCAGTATTTCGCGGCGGTGGAGTTCCAGAAGCGGCTTGCGCCGCATCTGCACATGGCGATCCGGGGCACGCTGGCGCGTCGGGAGGTGCGTCAGGTGGTGGCGGCGACGTACCACCAGGTGTGGTGGCCCGCGACTGATGGGCCGCTGCTGGAGGGGGACCGTCTGCCTGTCTGGGCGGAGGGGGTGGGTTATGTCGAGCCGGTCACGGGGGAGGTTCTGCCGACGTGGGATGAGGCGCTTGACCGGCTCGCGGCGGATGAGGGGGCGGGGCCGCTGCATGTGGCGCGGTTCGGCGATCAGATCGACATGCAGGGCGTGATCTCGGGAACCGACGACGCGAACCGGTGTGTGCGCTACCTGGCGAAGTATCTGGTGAAGGCGGTCAGCGGCGGGGCGCTGGATGCTGGCGGGGACGGCAGTTCGGCGCGGCGGCGGCATGCGGGGCGGCTGCTGGAGGCGCTGCGGTATGAGCCGTGTTCGGCGGCGTGTGCGAACTGGCTGCGGTACGGGGTTCAGCCGAAGGGCGCCAAGGCGGGGTTGATGCCGGGCCGGTGCCGGTTCAAGGCGCACGGGGTGAGCTGCCTGGGTTATGGCGGGCGGCGGGTGCTGGTCTCGCGTAAGTGGTCGGGCAAGACGCTGGGCGAGCATCAGCGAGAGCGGCGGGCCTTCGTGCTGGAGGCTCTGGGGGTGCCGGATGAGGTCGCGGACCGGGCTCGGTTCGTCTGGCAGATGGCGGCGACCACCGATCCGGATGTGCCGTCGTTGACGGTGCGGCTGCTGGAACTGGTCGCGGAGCGTCAGCGGTGGCGGCGGGCTCTGGAGCAGGCCAGGGCGGAGAACGGAGGCAGCTCAGACGGTTCCGGTTTGGGTGAGGCCGGCGGAATGGCCGCAGGCCACCCGTAGGGCGAGCGTGAGCGAGTTCGGCCGGCGTCACCGCACCGACGATTTGGGTCTCGTCAGCGGGGTGCAGAGTACAGAGGTCGTGCGGGTTCTGGACGGGGATGGGGTGGGGCGATGACGCAAGTGCAACTGTCGCTGTTCGATCCGGACGAGAACGGCTCGGCCTGCGGGTCGGCGGAGGTGGCGACAGGGCGGGGGCGCAAGAAGAAGGGAAGCAGTGCCGAAGGCTCCACTTCTGGTGTTGCTGGCGGGAGGGTTGCTAGCGGTCGGCGGTCAGCCACGACGGAGCCGGGGGCGGGTGGGAGGGGCCGCGACAGGGGGCGGCAGGGCACCCCATCTGGTGATCATGGTCAGGGGGGCGGTCGCGGTTCGGCGGGCTCGCGGCTGGGTGACCAGCGCGCCCGGGACGGCTCTGCGGGGGTGTCTCCTGCGCTGCTGGCTGCGGTGCGTGATCAGGCAATTCGGGACGCGCAGGCCGCATCGGATGCTGATCGGGAGGAGCGTAACCGGGCTCTGACGGGGCTGGTGCTGCACCTCCGTAAGGCGGGACGTTCAGCGTCCTGAGCAGGTTTTGAGCCCCGGATCTGCAAGTGGGTCCGGGGCTCAGACGGGTTGCTGGGTGCTGCTGCGGCTGCTACTTGCCAATGATGGTGATGGAATCGGCGGGGTAGTTGGCCGGGCTCCATCGGCCCGCGTACGGCAGGGAGTGGATCATCACGTGCTCGATGTAGCGGCGGCCGATTGCCGCGCGGGCCTCGACGGTGGTGGGGGCGTCGTCCAGCCACGTCGCGATCAGCTCGTCCTTGCTGGTGGTGATCACCCTCTCTTTCGAGATCTCCTCGCCGAGCTGGCGCTTGAAGCCGTCGATCTCTAGTCGTAGCTCGCGCATGGATCGTCCGGCGTCGGCGAATGTGTAGCCGGGGATACTGGGGTCCTTCGCCGTTCTGAGCGCGTCTTCGATGAGCGTTTCCCGGTCGCTGATCTCCTTCTTCAGCCGCTCGACCTCGATGGCGTTCACCGCTTCGGTGGCGGTGGTGGCGTACTCCTCTTCGATGCGCTGGACAACGTATGCCTCGATCAGGCCGTCTACCCACTTCTTGTTGCGGCCCATCCCGCCGCATCCTCCGGTGCCCTTGGCGCACACCCACATGTCTTGGCGGGTGCCTCCGGGCTTCTTGACGCGCATCTTGGCCGCGCACCGCCCGCAGATGATCAACCCGCTGTTCTGGTGCCTGCGTACGCCCTGGCCGGGCTTGGCAAGGGCAGGGTTGGAGCGGCGGCGCTTGCTGCGGCGGGTCTTGTCTCCGTTCGTTCTCTCGGTCATCGGGTACTTGGTGGCCAGCTTCTCCCACTTGTCCGCAGGGATGACGGCGGGCCAGGTGCCCGTGGCGATGATCTTGTCTTGATGTACGACCAATCCGGCCCGCTTGGGCGCGAGCAAGGTGGCCTTGACCTCGTCCCGCGTCAGCCATGGAGTGCCGTTGAGCCGGTGGAATCCGCCAGCATTCCAATAATCCATGATCGCGGTCCAGCCTGCCTCATTCAGGGCCATGTCGGCCCCGTCGTTGAGGTACTTGACCGCCCGCGAGTCGAGATGGGTCATGTACCCGATGCCCTGGGCCGGGTCGGGCGGCAGATATCCCAGAACCGGTCCGCCCCCGTGCGGCAGACCGTGCTCTCGACGCTCCTCGTGCTTGCGCGTCACACGTTCCCCGATGCGCTCGGCCTCGGCTGCATCGGCTGCTGCCAAGATACGACCCAGCATCCGCCCATCCGCTGTGGTCAGGTCGATATGCCCGGACTTCACCGACACCAAGCGGACAGAGGTGGCCTCGACTGTCTTGATGATGCCTTCGTACTCGGCGGGCCTGCGCGTGAGCCGGGAGTTCGTGTAATACGCGATCATGTGCAGTTCGCCGCTGTTGGCGTCAGCCATGATGCGGTCGTAGTCCGGACGTGTCTTCTTGGAGCGGGTGGACGCGCCTATGTCGTTGTCGCAGTAGCGGCGCACCTCTGTCGCGCCCGCTTCGATGGCCTTCTTCACCACGTCGGCGTCTTGGCGCTTGACTCCCAACTCCAGTCCTTCTTCGTCGTCGGAGATGCGCAGATAGACACCCGCAACGCACGGAGGGACGATCGCGGGCGGGGTCTCGTTGTCGTTGAGAGGCCAGATCTTGACACCGCCGCCGACCAGCGGATTCCGCGTTTCCGTCATCGCTCGACTCCTCTTAGTAACGGCCTTAGGGGTCCTAATCTAGTCGTCGGCAAGACGACCACCGTGCGGACGCTCGGCACCCTGCTCGCCCCCACCTCGGGCTGGGCGACGGTCGCCGGGCTCCCGCTCACCCCGGCGAACGGGGCGCGCATCCGCCGCCGCATCGCGATCGTCCCGGAGTCACCCGGCCTGTGGCTGCGGCTGAGCGTGCTGGAGAACCTGCGCTGCTTCGCCGACCTGTACGAGGTGCCCGCCCCGGCCGCCCGCATCGACCGCGCCCTGCGCGCGGTGGACCTGGCCGGCCGGGCCCAGGACGTCTGCGGCGCCCTGTCCAAGGGCCTGCGCCAGCGGGTCGCGCTGGCCAGGGGGCTGCTGGCCGACCCGCAGGTGCTCTTCCTCGACGAGCCCACCTCCGGCCTCGACCCGGCCGCCGCCCGCGAGGTCCACGAGCTGATCGGCGGGCTGCGCGGGCAGGGCGTCACCGTCTTCCTCACCACGCACCGCCTCCAGGAGGCCGAGCGGCTGTGCGACCGGGTCGCCATGCTGAACACCACCCTGCGCATGGTCGGCAAGCCCGCCGAGCTGCGGGAACGCCTGTTCGGCCGGACGCTCGCGGTGCGCGCCGCCGCCCCGCTCGACGACCCGGGCCGGCTGTTCGCCGGCCTGCCCGGCGTGCGCGGCTGGCGCGAGGACGGCCCGGCCGGCTACGTCCTGACGGTGTCCGACCCGTCGGCGGCCGCGCCCGCCGTCACCCGGGCGCTGGTCGCGGCCGGCGCCGACGTGCTGTCCATCGGCGAGTCGCGGCACTCCCTGGAGGACGTCTACCTCGAACTCCTCGCCACCGGGGAGCACCAGGACGCAGGCGGACCGGCATGACCGTCAGCAGGCGGCGGGTGCGCGCCATCATCCGCAAGGAGCTGCACGACTACCGGCGCAACTCCACGCTCGTGCTGGCGATGGCGGTGCTTCCGGTGATGTTCGTCATCCCGCCGCTCGTCCAGGTCTTCACGCTGCCGCCCTCGGCCGCGACCGCGCTGGGGCACCAGCCCGCCCTGCTCTACATGCTGGGCATCCCGGTGCTGGTGCCCGCCGCGCCGGCCGCGTACGCGGTCGTGGGGGAGCGGCTGCAGGGCACGCTCGAACCCGTGCTCACCACCCCGATCAGCCGCGCCGAGCTGCTGCTGGGCAAGGCCCTGGCGGCGCTCGTCCCGTCGCTCGGCGTCGCCTACGGCGTCTTCGCGCTCTTCCTGGCCGCCACCGAGCTGTTCGCGCACCCGGCGGTGGCGGCGGCGTTCGTCAGCGGCCCTGGGCTGCTCGCCCAGCTCCTGTTCACCCCGCCGCTGGCGCTCTCGTCCATCTGGATCGGCATCACCGTCTCGGCCCGCGCCCGCGATCCCCGGGTCGCCGGGCAGGTCGCCGTGCTGCTGAGCCTGCCGGGCGTCGCGGTGACGACGCTGGTCGCCTACCGCGTCATCCCGGCCACCCCGCCGACGGCCCTCGTCGCCGCAGCGGCCCTGCTGCTCTTCTGCGTCCTCGGCTGGCGGACGGCCGCGGCCGCCGTCGGCCGCGAACGCCTCCTCGCCGGCGCCGGCTGAACGGCACGGAGATCGTCATGTGCACGCCGAAGAACGCCCCAAGCTGCCCGCCCTGCGCGCGAACCGGATGGTCGCCCTGACCACCGGGGCCGTCAGGGGCGGAGCAGGAAGTCCAGCGAGCGCCGCAGCTCGCCCTGCCAGTTGACCCAGTCGTGCCGGTGGAACGGCTTGAAGTGCACCCGGGCGGGGATGTCCAGCTCGCCCAGCTGGTCGGTGAACCGCGCGGCCATCCCGTACACCGACTGCTCGACCACGTCCACCAGCACGGGATTGCCCGCCCCTGACGCGTCCGTGCCCGCCTGGCCGTCACCGGTGGCGATGTAGAGCCGGGTCCCGCGCAGCGCCTCGGCGTTGCGCGCGGGGTTGTACCGGTTCCAGTACGCGCCGCCGACGGGGCCGTAGATCTGCTCGACGGTGACGCCGCACGCCGTCGCCCCGCTCTGGATCGCGACCATCGCGGGCAGGCCGGGACCGCCGGGATAGTCGAGGTCGAGCGCGCCGCTGAAGGAGGCGGCCGCCCGGAACCTGCCGGGATAGTGCTCGGCGTACCCGACGGCGCCGCCGCCCCCCATGGAGAGGCCCGCGATGGCCTGCTGGTCGCCGGCGCGGTACTCGTTCCGCAGCAGGTCGTACAGCTCGCCCATGTGGAAGGACTCCCACTTGCGCGGCGGGAGGGACGGGTCCTTCCAGTCCACGTAGCCCGAGCAGGGGCCGCTGTCGGGCATCACCACCAGGACCTGGCGGTCGCCCACGATCGCGTCCACCGCGCCCTTCACGTCCCAGTCCGTGTACGAGCCGCCGCCGCCGTGCAGCAGCCAGAGCACCGGCCACCGGCCGGCCGCGTCCTTGCTGTAGCCGGGCGGCAGCAGCAGCCGCACCCTGCCGGGGACGTTGATCAGCGGCGAGGTGATGGTGAGATCGAGGACGCGCCCCTCCTTCACCACCGTCTCGACGACGCCGGGCGCCGTGGCGGCCGTGGCGGGCCAGGCCGGCTGGGCGAGGGTCAGCAGCAGGGCGAGCGCCGCCAGCGGGCGCGCGAAGAGGTTCGGCATGGTTCGTACTCGCCTTCCGGTTCAGCCGTCCAGCTCGGACTGCACCAGCGCGGCGTAGGCCCGCTGGCCCTCGGGGTTGGGGTGGTAGGAGGCTCCGTCGGTGGTGACGTCCACGGCGCGCACGTACGGGTCGTCGTCGCAGATCGCGTGGCCGGTGAAGGCCGGCACCGGGTCGACGAAGGAGATGGCCGCCCCCTGCTGGCGCGCGCGGGCGACGGCGGCCGCGATGACGCCGTTCATCTTGTCGGTCATCTCGTTGAGCCACAGGGCGTCGAGCTGGCCGATCCGCACGGAGCTGAGGCAGGTCAGCGGCGCCTCCTTCTGCGGGTCGAACAGGTGCGGGTAGCCGAGGACGATGATGCGGGCGTTCGGCGCCTGCTGGTGGATCTTCTCGTACGTGCCGGCCAGGGTGCCCTCGACGCCGGTGATCGCCTGCTCGGTGCTGGGGTCGCGGCAGTCGAGGGTCGTGGTGCAGCGGTTGATGATGTCGGAGAAGCCCACGTCGTTGCCGCCGATCGTCATGGTCACCAGGTCGGTGCCGGCGTTCAGGTAGCCCTGGTCGATCTGCGGCGGCTCGCCGTTGGCGTAGGCGTCGCCCGTGACGTGCTTGGTCTGCGCGCCCGAGCAGGCCAGCAACGCGAAGCTGGTGGTGCCGGCGCCGGCGCGCGCCTCGTTCTCGATGGTGGCCGCCGAGCCGGGCCACCGGACCAGCCGCGCGTAGGCGTCGGCCTTCGACCGGTGGCAGGTCGAGCCGCGGGTGCCCAGGGTGAAGTTGCTGACCTCGTCGTACGGCTCGTTGCCCTGGCCCGCGGAGTAGGAGTCGCCGAGGGCCACGTAGTCGACCTTGGGCTTGCCCGTCGGGACGAAGGCCATGGCGTCGAAGGCGATGTCCCAGTCCCACTCGCGGCCCTCCCCGCGCCTGGTCAGGTTGCTGAGCGACACGTTCGCGCCCGAGCCGAGCTGGAAGACGCCGAGGTCCACCCAGATGTTCTTCTGCCAGTGCTGGCCGACGATCCGGTGCTGCGTCGGCGCGCCGCCGCCGGGGTCGATGACGTAGTCGGCGAGCTGGGTGTGGGCGCCGCGCTCCGGGATGTGCACCTTGATCCGGGTCCACCCGGTCACCGAGCCGGGCGGACGCCAGATGCCGGTGACGCCGAACCTGAGCTGCCCGGGGTCGGTGGCGTCGTGGGTGTGCGTGAACCACAGGTGGTCGCCGAAGCCGCCGCCGAGCTGGTGGAAGTCGACCCTGGAGACGTACGGGCCCGGGTCCACCTCGTTGAAGTAGAGCGTGAACGAGCCCTGGTCGCCCCACGTCCTGGTGCAGCCCGCCCGGACGATGGGCACCGAGGACGGCACGTCGTCCACGATCACGGTGCCGGACGGGAAGCCGTCGAGCGAGCAGTCGGGCGCGTAGTGGGTGCCGTCGGGCTGCTCGGGATAGGAGGTGCCGAAGCGCAGCAGCTCGTGCCCGCACACGCCGTTGCCGCAGAACCGGTACCAGGTGGGGGTGTGCCACCAGCACTTGAGGTCGTACTGGCCGGAGGCGTCCTTGTGCTTGCACGGCGCGGCCTTGTCGCCGTAGTCGCAGTCGTTCTTGCCCGGGTCGCAGAAGGTCATGACGGGCGGCTTGGCCGCGTCCCGGTCCTGGTCGCTGATCCACCAGGCCGGGCGGAAGCCGGGGCCGTCGGGCGTGGAGATGGAGTAGGCGGCGAAGCCGATGACCTTCTCCTGGTACGGCCAGAGCTGCGGCTCGGCGGGATCGTGCGGGTTGATGTTGAAGAAGTGGCGGTTGGCCGGATAGACGGGGTTGGCGGGGTTGTTGGCCCAGCCCACGCCCCACGGCGAGCCGTCGTGCTGGTCGGGGTGGAAGCCCGAGTTGTAGGCCCAGATGGCGAAGATCCAGTTCTCCAGCCACTTCGGGTCGCCGTCGCTGTGGATCAGCCCGGCGTTGCGGGTCTGGTTCCACTTGTCCTGCAGGATGCGCAGGCCGGCGGAGATGTTCGTGGCGTAGTCGACCGCGATCTCGCGCTGCTGCCAGGACGGCAGCGCGACCTCGCAGAAGTTCTCGTCCGGTTTGCAGGGCCGCTCGTGGCCCTGCTTGCGCATGCCGTCGGTGATCTGGGTGATGCCGTAGCCGCAGTCGCTCCTGTCCCAGTCGATCACCCAGTCGTCGGCCGGGTCGTCGTTGTAGAGCTCACGGCCGTAGTAGTTGCCGACCAGCGGGTTGCCGGTGCTGCCCGGCAGCACGTGGCCGGTGGCCTGCCACAGGTTCGTCTCCTGCGACATGATGCCGAGGAACACCTGCACCGGCACCCGGCCGCCGCCGGCCAGCGGGAGCGGCGGGAACTCGCCCTGCGGCCGCCACTGCGACAGGCCCGACCGCTTCCAGTCGTCCGGGCGCAGCATCGCCAGGTTGCCGACGACCGCCTGGTCGGCGGCCCACTCGACCTGCCGCGGCGTCGGCTGGTAGACCTGCGTGCGCGGGTCGTTGCGCGGCACCGAGCAGTAGGCGCCGGTGTCCACCGTCCCGGTGGAGGAGCTGGCCGCGGCCGCGACGGTCCTGGAGGCGGTGGCGGGCTCGCCGTCCGTCACGCCCACCGTGAAGGCGGCGTCCCTGCCGGTGGCCGTGATCCTGGTGCTCAGCGTGACGACCTGCGGCTCGCCCGGGCGCTGCGAGGTCATCGAGCGCACCCATTCCTGGGACGGCTCGGCCCCGCCGCCCATCGAGGGCCGCTGCTGGGGCAGGACCGCCAGCCGCCCGTGGGTGGAGAGCCTGGACCCGGCGGGGACGTCCACGCGGGTCACCGAGGCGGGCAGCGGCCGGGCGGGGGTGAGCCGCCCGGTGAGGAACACCCTGCCGCCGGTGCCCGGGGACACGTCGACGCCGGTGAGCGGCCCCGAGGCCAGCTCCGCCGCCGCGCCCCCGGCCACGGGCACGCGGCGCACGCGGGCGACGTCCCCCTGATGCTCCATGAACACCACGCCGCCCGCGCCGTCGGCGGCCAGCCGGAACGGCACCGACGCGGCCGCGGCCAGCTCACGCGGCTCGCCGCGCGCCGGCAGCAGCTGCAGGCTGCTGCCGGTGGCGGCCACGATGCCGCCGCGCACCGGGACGGCGGAGGTGACCTGGCCGGGCCGCTCGACGGGGGCGGCCAGCCGTCCCGAAGCCGCGTCCAGCACCGACAGCCGGGTGCGGGCCGGCCCGCCGCCCGGCTCCGCCCCGCCCTTGGCCTGCGTGAGCACGCTGCGCTCGCCCTGGCCGCAGCCCGGGTTGAAGTAGGCCAGCGTGGAGCGGACCGGCAGCTTGGTGACCTTGCCCGTGGGCACGTCGATCAGCGCGGTGAAGGCGCCGCGGTCGAACAGGGCGGCCTGGTTGGTGAAGGCGCGCGGCGCGTAGACGGCCACCGCCTTGCCGCCGGAGGCGGTGAAGCAGACGTTGCCGATCCAGCGGTCGGTGTCGAACCCCGGCTCGCTCAGCGTCGCCAGCGTGCGCCAGGCGTAGCCGGTGCGCTCCTCGGCCACCAGGACGTGGAAGCCGCTCGCGTCGCCGTCGGTGGTCCAGGCCAGGTCGGGCGAGGTGCGCCAGTCCGCGGCCAGCACCCGGTCCCGCTCGGACGGGGCCACGGACGACGAGGCCGCAGACGGTTCCGGCGCGTCGGGGCCCGGCGGAGGGGCGGCGTCCGCCGGAAGGGTGAGCCCGGCGCTGAGCAGCGCGGCGGCCATGACGGGACCGAGCGCTCGGATCAGGTTCATGCGAGATCCTTGGGGGAGAGGGGGCTACCTGGCGCCGAAGGAGGCGTAGGCGTCCGCGGAGATCGTGACAGGGGAGGCGCCGGTGTTCCTGAGCACGACGGTGCCGTCCGGGCGGAGCGCGGCGGTGACGGAGCCGGCCGTGTCCCTGCCCGCCGCGTACGCCACCGCCCGCACGTTCACGCCGTCCGGCGGGACGACCTCGACGGTGCCGTTCGCCGCCCCGCCGGCGCGGACGACGAGGCCGACGGCCGACACGCCCGCCGTGGGGATCCCGGAGGGCCGCAGCGCGTACGTGCCGCCGGCGGCGATCGGCACGCGGTCGGCCACGGTGACCGGGTCGATCGCCCTGACCAGGGACGCCCGCTCGGCCGTGGTGTAGTAGCCGGTCACCTCGGCGGAGACCTCGATCGCGCCCGCGCCCAGGTTGTACAGGTTGATCTTCCCGTTGGCGCCGGGCTTGACGAGGGCGGCGAACTGGACGGGAGTGCCCGCCGGGTAGTCGGCGTTGACGTCGGCGGGGAAGGCGTCGCCGGCGGGGTAGACCCGGACCGTGCCGGTGGAGGCGCTCTTGACCAGCACCGTCAGGGCGACGGCCTGCGGGTCGGGCAGGCCGGGCGTGGACAGCTCCAGATTCCCCAGCGCCGGGACGGACACCCGGTCGGCGACGCGCGCGGGCGGGACCGGCCGGTAGGTGCCGCCGGCGGTGGCCGCGGCGTGGTCGAGGGTGTAGCCGTGCACGTCGAGGTAGACGCGCACCGGCCGGTCGCTGCGGTTGTCCAGCTTGATCGCGCCGTCGTCGCCGGTCTTCGCCCAGACCAGGTTCGAGGCGTAGCGGGTGGCGTCGTAGAAGAGCACGTCGCCGGGCGGCTCCGGCTCGCCCGACGGGTAGACGGCGAGCGAGCCGGTGTTGAAGAAGTCGCCCTTGGCGGCGACGTTGAGCGCGACCGCGGCGATGCCGCCGGCGGGCAGCCCGGCGACGCCCGCCACCGGGACGGTCATCGTGGAGTTGGCGCTGATCTGCACGTTGGCGAGGACCCGGGCACGGGCCGGGAAGAGCTGGTGGGGGCCGGGCCCGGCGGCGGCGCCGAGCGCGGCCTCGTCGAGCTGGATGCGGGGGGTGACGGCCGCGCCGCCGGCGATGGGCCTGCCGGTGTCCTTCAGCGCCGACTCCAGCTCGGCCGGCGTGGCGGAGGGACGGGCCTGGCGCAGCACCGCCAGGGCGCCGGCGACGTGCGGGGCCGCCATGGACGTGCCGCTCTTGGACTGCCACCCCCCGCCCGGGACCGAGGAGACGATGTCCGAGCCGGGCGCGAACAGGTCCAGCAGCGGCCCCCGGTTGCTGAAGGACGACACCTCGTCCTGGTCGGTGGTGCTGCCGACCGCGATGGCGGAGGAGACGCAGGCGGGCGCGCTGACCGCGTCGGCGTAGCCGTTGTTGCCCGCCGCCACCACCGTGGGCGCCCCGGCGGCCAGCAGCCGATCGATGGCGGCCTTGCGCGGGTCGTCGTCGCACGCGGCGGTGTACCTGCCGCCGCCCAGGCTGAGGTTGACCGCGGCCACCGGGACGCCCTGGTCGATCAGCTCCAGCACCTTGTCCAGCCCGGCGAGCTGGGCGCTGACGAAGCTCAGCAGGCACGGCGGCCCGGCGCTGCCGCAGTAGGAGAAGGAGTCGAACCTGCTGTACACCTGCACGGCGGCGAGCCCGGCCCCCGGCGCCACGCCGCCCGCCGCGTCGCCGGTCTCCTCGCCCGCGACGATCCCGGCCACGTGGGTGCCGTGCGAGCAGTCCAGGTACGCGCACGGCCCGCTGTCGGCGTCCGCCGCGCCCGGCCCCTCCTGCTGGTCGGCGCCGTTCGGGCACAGGCTGGAGGCCCCGTACGCGGGATCGCTGGGGGAGAAGCACGCCTCGGCCATGACCCGCCCACCGAGGAAGGGATGGCCGCTCGCCACGCCCGAGTCGAGGACGGCCACCACGGTGCCCTCCCCGGTCAGCCCCGCCTCGCGGGTGCGGTCCGCGCCGATCAGGGGCACGCTCTCGGCGAGCGACGGCGGCACCGGCACGTCCTCCGTGACGCGGAGCACGCCCGGCTGCGCCGCCAGCCGCTCCACCTCCGCCCGGCCGGCGCGCAACGTGAGCACCGGCACCCGGGACAGCCTCTGGACCACCTGGCCGGAGGTGACCGCCGAGGCCGCGGCGGCCAGGCCGGCGGGGTCCCGGGTCAGCACGTTGACGCGTACTTCGCCGCCGGCGGACAGCTTCTCCGCCAGCCCGGGGTCGATCCTGGGCGGCTGCGCCCACGCCGTCCGCGGCGCCGCGAGCAGGCCCGCCGCGAGGGCCGCGGCGGCGATGAGTCGGCGGACCGTACGTCGCATCATGAGAACTCCGCTCGGCATCGGAGGCGAGGCCCCGGATCGTGACCGATCGTGACCGGGTGGTGAATCGCGCGGGTCAGCGGCCCGCCAGCACCGCTTCGGCGCGCTCCACCCAGGTGGCGAAAACGGACAGCGACTCGGTCAGCGCCTGCCGCTGGTCGCGCACCATGACCTCTTCGTAGGCCCGCTTCGCCGTCCGGTACGTCGCGAGCAGGTTCGCGCCCTGCGCGCAGGCGGCGTCGTCGGCGGCGGCCTGCTTCTCCGCCTGCGTGGCGGCCACGCCGGGCTCCCGGGCGGCCCAGCGCAGGTCGGCGCGGGCGCTCAGGGGGCTGTCGTAGGCGTACCCCTTGGCCGTCATGCAGGTCACCCACTGCTCCAGCGACTGCTTGACGGCGGTGTGCTCCAGCGCGAGGAAGCTCGCGTCGTCGGCCAGCAGCCGGGGGTCGGCGGCCAGCGCCGTCGCCTGGCCGAGGACCTTCGTCTCGCCGCTCGCCGCGCAGTCGCCCTCGGGGATGGCCTGGCCGGAGCCGGTCGTGGCGGCCGTGCCGTCGTAGGCCTGCATCTCCTCCGGGGAGGCGGCGCGCTGGTCCTCGGGCTTGGCCGCCGCGGCCGACACCGCGGGGTCGAGCGCGGGCCGCGGGTACCCGGACCGGGCCGCCGCCGCCGCGTCGAGCGGCTCGACCAGGTCGGACTCCACGTAGTCCTCGGGGTTCCAGTTCCGTACGACGCCCGCCGTCCAGGCCGAGAACCCGAGCGAGGCCATGCACGTGGCGGTCGCCGCGTCCTTCGCCAGGTCGATGGTGTGGATGTCGGCCATGGACGTCATGTACGCGTCCAGCGGCATCGCGGCGCCCGGGTCCGACGGGACGCCGGTGATCGCCGGCTCCGGGATCGGCGTGGGGTCGGGCCCGAGCGCCCCCGTCGGCCCGGGCAGCGGCGTGACCTCGCTCGTCGTGGGCAGCGGGTCGGGATCGAGCGTCGGCGCGGCGGCGGAGCCGTACGCGGTCGGCTGGAGCTGCAACGCGGCGGCGCCGGCGGCCAGCAGCACGGCCCCGGCGGCCAGCAGCGGCGGAGTGCTCTTCCTCATTTGCCGTTCCTCCTCCAGAAGCACTCGCCCTTGCCGATCCAGCGGCCTTCCGTGCAGTAGTCGCGCGAGTAGAGAATGACGTTGGAGTAGTGGAACGGCTGCAGCACGCCGAGCGTGTCGTGCCAGAGGTCGCCCCGGCAGCCGCGCCAGTTGTACCAGATGAGGAACCGGCGGTTGTAGATCCGGCTGTAGACGCTGCGGCCCTTCCACTGCTGCTGGGCCCCGCCCCACCAGCTCCACTGCGTGACCGGGCAGGCGGCGCCGTTGTAGCTGGGGGAGAAGGCCGAGTCCCAGCGGTCCATGGACTTGCCGCTGTTGACGTTGCGGACGCGGTAGTAGCCGGCGCTGGTCTTGGTGTCCTTCCACAGCTGGTTCTTGCCGCCGTTGTAGCGCCAGACGGACACGATGCCGCCGTTGGCCTTCGACTTCTGGTAGACCTCCAGGTACTGGCGTGTGTACTCGTTCTGCCAGCGGTACGTGCCGTCCGCGTGCGCGGGGGCCGGGAGGACGATCGCCGCGGTCGCGACGGCGGCGAGGGCCGTCACCGTGGCCCGCGCGGCGACGCGTAAGGCGGGACGAGAGCCGCTCATCCTGTGGATCTCCCTTCTGCGTGGGGCCGGCCGGACGTGCCCGGCCGGGACTGCCGGTCCTGGGCCGCCGCTCACGAGCCCTGGACGTGCCACCAGCGGGTGCAACGCCAGCTGCTGCCGCCCTTCACGCAGGCCCTGAAGTAGCGGCCGTCGACCTCGTTGACGCCGCCCGTGGTCCCGCTGCTCGCGCCGCTGGCGATCGTCTTGTGGCAGGCGTGGTAGGAGGCGCCCCCGGTGTCGGACCAGTCGAGCGAGACCTTGTCGCCCGCCCGCAGGCCGCTGCCCCACGCCCACCAGATGCTGGAGTCCCACGTGCCGCTGTACAGTCCCGCGCCGCCGCGTGACGTGCCGGCCGCGTACTCCAGCCGGGTCCTGTCGGCCTTGGCGGGGTAGTAGTCGTAGGGGTTGTAGTTCGGTCCGCAGGAGTAGTTGATGAGCCCGGCCGCGTGGACCTCCTCCGTGATGACGACGTCGGTGCCGTCCGGAGGCGTCACCGGCTCGCGGGACGGGGCCGGCTCGGCCGCGACGGCCGCGACGGCCGGCCCGCCCGGGGCGGCGAGGAGGGCGGCGGCGGCCACGGCCACGCCGAGTGCTACCCGTGTTGCGATCATCAGTGGTCACCTTCCGGCGGGGTCGGTCATTGCCGCGAAAATATCCACGCGCGCCCTTGACTGTCGTCAACTGCCTGGCGGAATTGCGGGTCAACCGGCCGCGGTAGCCTGCGCCGGGAGGTCAACCAGCGCGGTATCCGGCTAGGAGGAGGCGTCCGGCGGTCCCGCCGCCGTCGTCCGGTCACGGCCTGCCGGAACGGGCAACGTCACGATCATGGTGAGGCCGCCGCCCGGGGTCTCCTCCGGTTCGAGGGTGCCGCCCATGGCCTCGGTCAGGCCACGGGCCAGCGCCAGGCCCAGGCCGACGCCCGTGTCGTTGTGGCGGTCGCCGAGCCGCTGGAACGGCAGGAACACCCGGTCGCGGATCTCGGGCGGGATGCCGGGGCCGCGGTCGATCACCCGGATCTCCACCTGGTCGCCGTGCCGGCTCGCGGTGACCAGCACCGGGCGGCCGGGCGGGCTGTGGCGGACCGCGTTGCTCATCAGGTTGACCAGGACGCGTTCCAGCAGCGCCGGGTCGGCGACGATCTCCGGCAGGTCCACGGAGACGTCGCCCTCGACGCGGTCGCGCAGCGGCCCGAGGTCGTCGATCGCGCGAGGCACGACCTCCTCCAGGGCGACCGGCCGCGGGGCCGGCCCGAGCGCCCCGGCCTGCAGGCGGCTCATGTCGAGGAGGTTGGCCACCAGCCGGTCGAGGCGGTCGAGCGACTCGTCGGCGGTGGCCAGCAGCTCGTCGCGGTCCTGCGCCGTCCAGGCGACGTCGCGGCCGCGCAGGCTCTGGACGGCGGCCTTGGCGGCGGCGAGCGGGGTGCGCAGGTCGTGGCTGACGGCGGCCAGCAGCGCGGTCCGCATGCGGTCCGCCTCGGCCAGCGGCCCGGCCCGGTCCGCCTCCTCCTGCAGGCGTCGCTGGCGCAGCGCGACGGCGGCCTCGGCGGCGAACGCCTCCAGCACGCGGCGGTCGCCGGCGTCCAGCAGCCGGCCGCGGGCGGCGAGCACCAGGTCCTCACCGATCTGCACGTCGGTGTCTGCCGCGCCGGGGCAGACGCAGGGCTCGCCGCCGGAGGTGGCCGCGATCCGCCACGCGGCGGGCTCGGCCTGGTCGTCGGGGGCGGGCTCGCCGGCGCGTTCGAGCAGGGTGACCGAGTCCAGCCCGAACGTCTCGCGCAGCCGTGCGAGCAGGGACGGCAGCGCGGCCTCGCCGCGCAGCACGTGCCCGGCCAGCGTGGACAGCACCTCGGCGTCGGCCCGGGCCCGCGCCGCCTCCCTGCTCCGCCGGGCCGCCAGGTCCACGATCGTGCTGACCGCGGCCGCGACCAGCACGAACACGACCAGGGCGAGCAGGTTCTCCGGGTCGGCGATGGTGAGCCGCCCGAAGGGCGGGGTGAAGTACCAGTTGAGCAGCAGCGAGCCGCCCACGGCGGCGGCCATGGCCGGCCACCTGCCGCCGGTCAGCGCGACCCCGACGACCAGGCACAGGAACAGCAGGATCTCGCTGGGCAGCGAGATCACGTCCCGGGCCGGCAGCAGCGCGGCCGTCAGCAGCGGCATCCCGGCGACCGCGACCGCCCACCCCGTCAGGCGGCGTCCGCCGTCCAGCGCGGCCCTGGAGCGGCCGGGCCGCCCGCGGCCCTTCTTGGCCTCCTCGTGGGTGACCAGGTGCACGTCGATGGGGCCGGACAGCGCGGTGGTCTCCACCCCCACCCCCCGGGAGAGGAGCTGCGCGAACCGGCCGCGCCGGGACGCCCCGAGGACGAGCTGGGTGGCGTTGACGCCGCGCGCGAAGCCGAGCAGCGCGCGCGGGACGTCGTCGCCGACGACCTGGTGGTAGCTGCCGCCCAGGCTCTCCGCGAGCGAACGCTGCCGGGCGAGGTCGGCCGGGTCGGCGCCGGCCAGCCCGTCGGCGTGGGTGACGTGCACGGCCAGCAGGTCGGCGCCCTTGGTGCGGGCGGCGATCCGGGCGGCGCGGCGGATCAGGGTGTCGCCCTCGGGGCCGCCGGTCAGCGCCACCACGACCCGTTCCCGCGTCTCCCACGGGTGGTCGATGCCGTGCTGCGCGCGGTAGCGGCCGAGCTGGTCGTCCACCTTGCCGGCCACCCACAGCAGGGCGAGCTCGCGCAGCGCGGTGAGGTTGCCGACGCGGAAGTAGTTCGACATCGCCGCGTCCACCTTCTCCGGCGCGTACACGTTGCCGTGCGCCATGCGGCGGCGCAGCGCCTCCGGCGACATGTCCACCAGCTCGATCTGGTCGGCCCGCCGCACCACCTCGTCGGGGACGGTCTCGCGCTGCGGCACGCCGGTGATCTCCTGGACGACGTCGTTGACGGACTCCAGGTGCTGGACGTTGACCGTGGTGACGACGTCGATGCCGGCGTCCAGCAGCTCCTCGATGTCCTGCCAGCGCTTGGCGTGCTTCGAGCCGGGCACGTTGGTGTGGGCCAGCTCGTCGACCAGCGCCACGGCGGGGGCCCGCGCGACGACCGCCCGCACGTCCAGCTCGGTGAAGGTGGCGCCGCGATGGACGACGGACCGGCGCGGGACGACCTCCATGCCGTCCAGGAGGACGGCGGTGCGGGGGCGGCCGTGGGTCTCGACGAAGCCCACGACCACGTCCTTGCCCCGTTCGCGGGCCCGGCGGCCCTCGCTGAGCATCGCGTACGTCTTGCCGACCCCGGGCGCCGCCCCGAGGTAGACCCGCAGCCGCCCGCGCATGTCACCTCCCGTCGAGTGCGAGGTTGAGTTCGAGCACGTTGACCACCGGCTCGCCCATGAAGCCGAGCGCGCGGCCGGTGGTGTGCCGGGCGATCAGCGCCTTGACCCGGTCGAGGCTCAGGCCGCGCTCCGCGGCGACGCGGGGGGCCTGCAGGTCGGCGTAGGCGACGGAGATGTGCGGGTCCAGGCCGGAGCCGCCGGCGGTCACCGCGTCGGCGGGGACCACCGCCTCGGCCTCGCCCCGGACCGGGACGGTGCGGCCGGCCGCGTGGTCCTGTCCCGGCCGCGCGCACTCGACCTTGAGCCCCTGGTACTCCACGACGAACGGGGTGGCGGGGCAGGGCTGGTTGACGCTGACGGCGCGGCCAGGGAGGACCTTGAGCACCGCGCCGACCCCGTCCGGGGCGCAGTACGGGCGGGCGCCGCTGACGCCCTCCAGCTCCCCGACGGCTTTGGAGCGGGCGCAGACCTGGGTGAGCAGCGACGGCCGGCCGGGGGTGTCGATGACGTCCTCGGGGCCGAGGTTGCTCGCGGAGGTGGCGGTCGGGTCGTAGCCGTCGCCGGCCGCCGACGGACGGGACTGGAAGTACTTCCTGACCGGGTGGCCGGCGGCGTCGGTGAAGGACTGGCCGATCAGGGCGCTGCCGTGCCCGCCCGCGACCATGGAGCCGTTGGCCTGGTGGTTGAACAGCGCCTGGGCGGCGCCGGTGGCGGCCAGCGGGTAGAGGACGCCGGTGACCGCCGTGAGCACGAGCAGCGCGCGCAGCGCGGCCAGGTGCCGGCGGATCCAGCTGGGCATGCGGTCCATTTATGACATCCCCGGAAGGAACTGGATGATCAGGTCGATGAGCTTGATGCCGACGAACGGCACGACGATGCCGCCGAGCCCGTAGACGTACAGGTTGCGGCTGAGCAGCTTGGACGCGCTGGACGGCCGGTACCGCACCCCCCGCAGGGCGAGCGGGATGAGCGCGACGATGACCAGCGCGTTGAAGATCACCGCTGCCAGGATCGCGGACTGGGGGCTGGCCAGGCGCATGATGTTGAGCGCGTCCAGGCCGGGGTAGACGGCGGCGAACATGGCCGGGATGATCGCGAAGTACTTGGCGACGTCGTTCGCGATGGAGAACGTGGTCAGCGCGCCCCGGGTGATGAGGAGCTGCTTGCCGATCTCGACGATCTCGATCAGCTTGGTCGGGTTGGAGTCGAGGTCGACCATGTTGCCGGCCTCCTTGGCGGCCGACGTGCCGGTGTTCATGGCGACGCCCACGTCCGCCTGGGCCAGGGCCGGGGCGTCGTTGGTGCCGTCGCCGGTCATCGCGACCAGGCGGCCGCCCTCCTGCTCCCTCTTGATGAGGGCGAGCTTGTCCTCGGGGGTGGCCTCGGCGAGGAAGTCGTCCACGCCGGCCTCGTCCGCGATGGCCTTGGCGGTCAGCGGGTTGTCGCCGGTGATCATGACGGTGCGGATGCCCATGCGGCGCATCTCGTCGAAGCGTTCCCGCATGCCCTCCTTGACCACGTCCTTGAGGTGGATCACCCCGAGCACGCGGCCCTTCTCCGCGACGACCAGCGGCGTGCCGCCGGAGGCGGAGATGCCGTCCACGAGGGGGCCGAGGTCGTCGGCAGGGTGGCCGCCGGAGTCGCGCACCCATGTCATGACGGCGGTGGCGGCGCCCTTGCGCACCTGCCGGCCGTCCACGTCGACCCCGCTCATGCGGGTCCTGGCGGTGAACGGCACCCACTCGGCGCCGTGGACCTCCCGCTCGCGCAGGCCGTAGTGCTGCTTGGCGAACACCACGATCGAACGGCCCTCGGGGGTCTCGTCGGCCAGGCTGGACAGCTGCGCCGCCTCCGCCAGCTCCCGCTCGCTCACCCCCCGCACCGGGACGAACGCGCCGGCCTGCCGGTTGCCGAGGGTGATGGTGCCGGTCTTGTCCAGCAGCAGCGTCGAGACGTCCCCCGCCGCCTCCACGGCGCGGCCGGACATCGCCAGGACGTTGCGCTGGACGAGGCGGTCCATGCCGGCGATGCCGATCGCCGACAGCAGCGCCCCGATCGTGGTCGGGATCAGGCAGACGATCAGCGAGACCAGGACGATGCCGGTGACGCCGTCGGCGGTCAGCGCGAGCGAGTCCGGCACGCCCGGGTTGATGCTCTTGGAGTAGATCGCGAGGGGCTGCATGGTGGCGGTGGCGACCAGGAAGATGACCGTCAGCGCGGCGAGCAGGATGTTGAGCGCGATCTCGTTCGGCGTCTTCTGCCGGTTCGCGCCCTCCACCAGGGCGATCATCCGGTCCACGAAGCTCTCGCCCGGCCGTTGCGTGATCCTGACGACGATCCGGTCCGAGAGCACCTTCGTGCCGCCCGTCACGGCGCTGCGGTCGCCTCCGGACTCGCGGATCACCGGCGCGGACTCGCCGGTGATGGCCGACTCGTCCACGGACGCGATGCCCTCGACCACGTCGCCGTCACCGGGGATGACCTCCCCGGCCTCGACCACGACCAGGTCCCCCTGCCGCAGCTCGGGCGCGGGCACCCGCTCCTCGGCGGAGCCGGTCAGGCGGCGGGCGACGGTGTCGCGCCTCGCCGCGCGCAGGGTGGCGGCCTGGGCCTTGCCCCGGCCTTCGGCGACGGCCTCGGCCAGGTTGGCGAAGAGCACGGTCAGCCACAGCCACACCACGATCGCCCACGCGAACCACGACGGGTCGGACACCGCCAGCGCCGTGGTGAGGACCGCGCCGATCTCGACGACGAGCATCACCGGGTTGCGCCACATGATCCGCGGGTCCAGCTTGCGCAGCGCGTCCGGCAGCGAGCCGAGGAACTGCCCGGGGGACCGGCTGAGTTGTGTCGGCATGGCTTACCGCAGTCCTTCCGCGAGCGGTCCCAGCGCCAGCGCCGGGAGGAACGTCAGGGCGACCAGGATGACCGTCACGCCGACGACCATGCCGACGAACTGCGGCCGGTACGTCGGCAGCGTCCCGGCCGAGGCGGGCACCGGCGCCTGCCGGGCCAGCGACCCGGCCAGCGCCAGCACCAGCACCATCGGCAGGAACCGGCCGAAGGCCATGCACAGGCCGAGCGTGACGTTGTGGAACGGGGTGTTCACGCTGACCCCGGCGAAGGCGGAGCCGTTGTTGTTGGAGGCGGAGGTGTAGGCGTACAGGATCTCCGACAGGCCGTGCGGGCCGGAGTTCAGCATCGCGGCGCGGCCGGTGGCGGTGGCCATCGCGACGGCGGTGCCGAGCAGCACCAGCAGCGGCGTGGCCAGGAAGTACAGGGAGGCGAGCTTGATCTCGCGGGCGCCGATCCGCTTGCCCAGGTACTCCGGCGTGCGCCCGACCATCAGCCCGGCGACGAACACCGTGATCACGGCCAGGATCAGCATGCCGTACAGGCCGGAACCGGTGCCGCCGGGGGCGACCTCGCCGAGCAGCATGTTGAAGATCAGCATGCCGCCGCCGAGCGCGGTGTAGGAGTCGTGGAAGGAGTTCACCGCGCCGGTGCTGGTGAGCGTGGTCGCGGTGGCGAACACCGCTGAGCCGGACGTGCCGAACCGCGCCTCGCGGCCTTCGAGGGCCTGCCCGACCGCCTGCGGCACGGTGCCGCCCGCGGACAGCTCCGCCCACTGCGTGACGCCGAGGCTGACGATCGCGATGACCGCCATCACCGACACGATCGCGTAGCCCTGCCGGTCGTCGCCGACCATCCGGCCGAACGTGCGCGGCAGGCAGAACGCGATCACCAGCAGCAGGAGGATCTCGACCCAGTTGGTCCACGCCGTCGGGTTCTCGAACGGGTGGGCCGAGTTGGCGTTGAAGAAGCCGCCGCCGTTGGTGCCCAGGTCCTTGATGGCCTCCTGGGAGGCGACCGCGCCCGGGGTGAACGTCTGCTCGCCGCCGGTCAGCGTGGTCCACGTGCGGTGCCCGGCGAAGGTCTGGACGGCGCCGCCGGCCACCAGCGCCAGCGCGCCGGCGAACGCCATCGGCAGCAGGATGCGGACGGTGCCGCGCACCAGGTCCACCCAGAAGTTGCCGACGGTGTCGGTCCTGCTGCGGGCGAAGCCCCGGACCAGGGCGACGGCCACGGCCATGCCGGCCGCGGCGGAGACGAAGTTCTGCACCGCCAGGCCCGCCGTCTGCACGACGTGGCCCATCGTCGCCTCGCCCGAGTACGCCTGCCAGTTGGTGTTGGTGACGAAGCTGACCGCGGTGTTCCAGGCCAGGGCGGGCTCCACCGCCTTCATGCCGAGCGACAGGAACAGGTGGTCCTGCAACCGCTGCAGGCCGTACAGGAACAGCACGGAGACCACCGAGAAGGCCAGCACGCCGCGCGCGTAGACGCCCCACCGCTGCTCGCTGTCGGCGTTGACGCCCAGCAGCCGGTAGATCACCCGCTCGGCCCGGGAGTGCCGGGTGCCGGTGTAGACCCGGTACATGTAGTCGCCCAGCGGTCTGTAGCAGACGACAAGGGCGAGCAGGAGGGATCCGGTGAAGGCGATCCCGGCCAGGGCGGGGGACATCAGAACCGCTCCGGGAACAGCAGCGCCGCGACCATGAGGACCACCAGGGCGGCGACCACGACGAGCCCGGCGGCGTTGACGGCGCTCACAGCCTCTCCACCGCGTTGACGACCAGCCCGAGGACCGCGAAGACCGCGATCGTCAGGGCGACGAAGATGACGTCGGCCATCTCCACTCACTCCTCAATGTCGTGACCAGGGTGACAACCGCCCGAACGGCGACTGAGAAGCAAGCAAACGCCGGAAATGGCCCGTTATGGCCGGTCTTGACGGCATTCATACGGCCGGCCGCCGAATCTTGACGCCATCCCTACGCGCGGCCCCGCGTCAGAACCGGTAGCGGAGGATCCGCGCCCCCTGCCGGGACAGGGCCGTGCTGCGGGCGGTGAGACGGGTCAGCGCGCGCAGCGGTTGCGGGAAGCGGGCCGTCTCCGGCGCGCGGGTGAGGATCTGCTCCTCGACCAGTTCGAGGCCGGCCTGCCAGGACTCCGGTTCGCGGGGGTCGTCGAAGCCCTGGGCGGCCTTGATGCCGAGCGCCTTGATGGTGGGGTGGTACTTCATCGCCCAGGCGGCGAAGCGGGTGTAGCCGTTGAGCGCCAGCTCGCCCGCGGGGAGATGGCCGGTCAGCGCGCGGGTCATCGCCTGGAAGGAGTCGCCGGGCATGAAGGGCAGCAGCCCCTCGGCGACGATCACGGCCGGCCGGTCGCGGGGGATGGCGGTGAGCCAGTCGGAGCCGGTGAGGTCGGCTCCGACCAGGTGGGAACGGCCGGGCAGGCAGGCGGCCCGCAGGTGCACCACCTCCGGGAAGTCGATGTCGTACCAGTCGACGCCGGGCGGCGGATCGCAGCGGAACACCCTGGTGTCCAGGCCGCAGCCCAGGTCGAGCACCACGCATCCCGGGTGCGCGGCGACGAAGGCGCGCACGACGTCGTCGAGCTTCTTGGCGCGCAGTGCCGTGGTGAGGACGAGGTTGGGCTTGACCTTCAGCTTGCCGAAGTCGTAGTCGATGGTGCCGGCCAGGTCCGCGGAGAGCTTGTCGCCGAGGATCGGGTCGGGCCGCCCGGCGTCCAGGGCCCTGGCGTGGAGAGTGAGCAGCAGCGTTTCCTGGATCAGCCCGAGTTCGGGTTTCCAGCGGTGCATGGGGATTCCTTAACGGTGTAGCGGATGACGGGCCGCGAGGTTCTGCAGCCAGGTCAGGGAGTCGTGGGCGGCCTTGATGCGCTCGGTGCGGTGCCCCTCGCCGCCGACGAGGTCGAGCCCCTCGTCGGCGATCTCGCCGAACGCGCTCAGGCTCTGGAGCTTGCGCTGGATGACCTTCTGCCAGGCGTCGTCCTCGATGCGGTAGTAGGAGACGCGGTCGCCGGGCCTTCTCACCTTCTTGACCAGGCCGATGGCCGTGAGGAAGCGCATGTTGGAGGTGAGCGAGGCCCGGCTGGCCTGGATGACGTCCGCGATCTGACCGGCGGACTGCTCGGCGGGGTCGCAGATCATGAGCCAGCCGAGGATGCGCCCGGTGATGGGCGGCAGCCCCCACTCCTCGACGCAGAAGGCGGCCACCCGTTCCACCCAGCGGATCTGGCGGTCCAGCTGTTCCTCGGTGCTCATCGTCGCGTTCCCTCCGTTGCTGATCGTGTGCCGGTTCACTGTGTCATGGCGGCCACCGACTCGTACGTGGGTGCCGGGGTGATGTCGGCGAGCCGGGTCCTGCGCAGGTAGAGGTCGAACCAGTCGATCGCGAGCGCCGTCGCCTCCTCCAGTCCCGGGCCGGTGTAGAGGCCGAGCACGTCGTAGGGCAGCACCGCGAGCCGCTTGGGCTCGCCCGCCTTGGCGAAGGCGCTCTGCGCCTCCTCGAGCATGTGGTACGGGTCCCAGCCGCCGTTGGCGATCATCAGCAGCGGCGTCGGCGCGAGCCGGTGGATGAGGTCCTCCGGCGCGAAGGTGAGCAGGTGCTCGGCCGAGTCGAGGGTCTTCTCGTTGCGGTAGGTGGGGAACAGACGGGTCGACATGTCCGGGGTGTCCTTGACGCTGTCGCCCTCCAGCGTCAGGTGCGGCACACGGGCGCTCTGCCCGCCCTCGTAGCGCCGCTGCCAGTCCTGCTGCAGCCGCTCGCGCAGCTCGTGGACGCCGGCGCGGCCGAGCAGGCGCTCCAGGTACCGCCAGCCGTTCCACACGCTGGGGCTCTGCACGACGACGCACTTGATGCGCCGGTCGAGCACGGCGGCCTGGGCCGCGACCGAGCCGCCGATGCTCACCCCCCACACCCCGATCCGCTCCGGCTGCACCTCGGGACGGCTCTGCAGGTAGGACACGGCGCTGCGGAAGTCCTCCACCTGCCGCTCCGGATAGTCCAGGCCGCGCGGCTCGCCTTCGCTGGAGCCGACCGTGCGGTAGTCGATGGCCAGCACCGCGAAGCCGGCCTTGACGAAGTACGGCGCGAAGAACGCCAGCGCCTCCTTGACCATCACCCCGCTGTGCCCGAGCACCAGCCCGGGGACCGGCTCGTTCGTCTCGGGCAGGTAGAGGTCGCCCGCGCAGCGGGTGCCGAGGCTGTTGAAGGTCACGTGTTCCATGTTCTTCCTTCCTAGTTATTTCAAACATGACTGAAATAGCTAGCAATGTCAACCCCGGAGGCCCCGCAGCCGCCCGGCCGGACCTGCGTCAGGCGGGCTGGCCGACCGGCCGGATGGTCAGGGTGTTGAGGTCGACGCCGGCCGGCTGGCCGAGGGCGAAGCAGACGGCCTCGGCGACCGGCTCGGGCGACAGGGCGAAGGGCGGGACGCCGCCTCGCCAGAAGGCGGTGTCGGTCATGCCGGGGTTGACGAGGGTGACGCCGACGCCGCGGCCGGTGGCGTACATCCGCAGGTTCTCGGCCATGCCGGTGACGGCCCACTTGGTGGCGGAGTAGAGGTTGGCGGGGCTGTTCTTCAGGCCGGCGACGCTGCCGATGAGCACCAGCCGCCCGCCCGTGGCCTCCAGGTGCGGCAGGGCGGCGTTGGCCAGCAGGGCGGGGCCGAGGACGTTGGTGAGGACCATCGGCGCCCACAGCTCCGGGTCGCCGTCGGCGATGGTGCGCGGATGGTCGGCGGGGATGAAGCCGGCGTTGGCCACCGCGGCGTGCAGGGCGCCGAAGCGGGCCACGGTGCGGGTCACCGCGGCCCGGGTGGCCGGCCAGTCGGCGGCGTCGGCGACGATGCCGAGCAGCCGGTCGGGGTGGCCGCTCTCGTCGAGGAAGGACTTCAGCCTGGTCTCGTCGCGGCCGGTGACGGCCACGCGGTGGCCGCGGTCGAGCAGCAGTCGTGCGGTGTGCGCGCCGATGCCGCTGGTCGCGCCGGTGATCAGTACGGTCTTGCCGGTCATGGTCATGCTCCTGGGTGTCGGAGATCCTGTTGGTGTGTCACCTGACGGACCCAGGCAACCCGGCCGGCCGCGCGCGAGGCAGAGCGCGTCTGTCGGGGGGACAAGCTCGACCCCCCTGCCACGGCCACCCGCGCGAACCCTGCGGCTACCGTGGAGGGCATGGACCACCGGCCCGACAACCGCGCCCAGATCCGCGACTTCCTCGCCACCCGGCGCGCCAAGCTCACCCCGGCGCAGGTCGGGCTGCCCACCAGCGGCCGGCGCCGGGTCCCCGGGCTGCGCCGCGAAGAGGTCGCGGTGCTGGCCGGGGTGAGCACCGAGTGGTACACGCGGCTGGAGAAGGGCCACATCGGCGGCGTGTCGGAAGAGGTGCTCGACGCGGTGGCCCAGGCCCTTCGCCTGGACCAGGACGAGCGCACCTACCTGTTCGGCCTGGCCCGCGCCGCCCGCCGGGCGCCTTCGCGCCGCAGGGACGTCGAGGTGCCGCCGTCGGTCCAGTGGCTGCTGGACTCCATGACGATGTCGGCGGCGTTCGTCCGCAACGGCCGCCAGGACATCGTCACCTCCAACGCGCTGGCCCGGGCCCTGCTCGCGCCGGTCTTCGACAGCCCCGTCACCACGGGGCACGGCCGCGCCAACCTCGCCCGCTACGTCTTCCTCGACCCGGACTCGCGGCGGTTCTTCGTCGACTGGGACGAGGCCGCCGTCGTCAGCGCCGCGCTGCTGCGCGCCGAGGCCGGACGCGACCCCCACGACCGGGCCCTGCGCGACCTCGTCGGTGAGCTGTCCACGCTCAGCACCGGCTTCCGCGGCCAGTGGGCCGCCCACGACGTGCGTATCAGCCATGTCGGCAGCAAACGGCTGTGGCATCCGCAGGTCGGCGACCTGGAGCTGACCTACCGGTCTCTCGACCTGCCCGTCTCCGTACGGACGGTGTACGGCCTCACCATCTACACCGCCGAGCCGGGCAGCACCTCCGAAGAACGGCTCAAGCTCCTGTCCAGCCTGGCGGCCCCCCAGCCGGCCGGGTGAGGCCGGGCAGCCGCCGGCTCTGCAACTTTCAGGCCGCCCCCGGAACCGCAGCCGGGTCGTTCACGAGCCGCTGACGGGCCTGACCAGGAGACGTACCCCGCACCCGCGCCGAGCCGCCCACTGGACGCCACAGCAGCGCCTTGACACCCGTGAAGCATCTGGTCACGCTCGTCGATTGTTGACCATGGACGGATGACAGGAGCCCCGACGATGGATGCTCGACGACGGTGGAAGCCGCGACCGGCCGCGACCCTCGGCGTGGCGGTGTCCTTCGTGGCGGGGACGCTGACCGCCCAGGCGTCCCTGCAGCCGGCCGCGGCCGCGGCCGGGCCCGCGCTGTCGGTGGACCTGTCCGCCCCCCGGCACCCGATCAGTCCCGACATCTACGGCATGAACGGCGCCGACCCGGCGTTCGCCGCCGAGATCGGCCTGCCGGTGACACGCTGGGGCGGCAACGCGAGCACCCGCTACAACTTCAAGAACCACACCTACAACACCGGAAGCGACTGGTACTTCGAGAACATCGTCGCCGGGCCCGACAACACGGTCGAGGCGTACGTCAAGACCAGCCAGGACCGCGGTAGCAAGCAGGTCGTCACCGTGCCGATGAGCGGGTGGGTGGCCAAGGACTCGCCCGACCAGCACCCGTTCGCCTGCGGATTCCCCGCCGCCCGGTTCCCCGCGCAGGACTCCTTCGACCCGTGGGACGCCGGCTGCGGCAACGGCCGGCTCGACAACGCCAACCTCACCGGGGCGGTGCCCGCCGACACCTCGATCCCGGCGGACGCCGCGTTCGCCGGCGAGATGGTGTCGCACCTGGTGAGCCAGTTCGGCACGGCGGCGCGCGGCGGCGTACCGATCTACGAGCTCGACAACGAGCCGGTGCTGTGGAGTTCCACGCACCGCGACGTGCACCCCGAGGCGGTCTCCTACGACGAACTGGGCGGCAAGAGCACCACGACCGCCGCGGCGATCAAGGCCGCCGACCCGAGCGCGGCGGTGCTCGGCCCGTCCGGCTGGGGATACTGCGAGTGGGTCGCGTCCGGGGTGGACGGGTGCGCGCCGGGCGCCGACGCGGCCGCGCACGGCGGGCTCAACCTGTCGCAGTGGTTCCTGAAGAACATGAAGGACTACAGCGACACGCACGGCGGCAAGCGCCTGCTCGACTACTTCGACCAGCACTACTACCCGCAGATCAACGGCGGCAAGGACCCGGACTCGAACGCGTGGCGGCTGCGCTCCACGCGTTCGCTCTGGGACCCGACGTACGTCGAGGAGTCCTGGATCGGCCCTTCGGGCGTGAACGCGCCGCCGCTGCAGTTCATCCGCAAGATGAAGGACTGGGTCGCGCAGTACTACCCCGGCACGAAGACCGCGATCACCGAGTACAACTGGGGCGCGCTGGACGACATCAACGGCGCCCTGGCGCAGGCCGACGTCCTCGGCATCTTCGGGCGCGAGGGCCTCGACCTCGCCACCATCTGGGGCGAACCCCAGCCGGCCCAGCCCGGCGCCTACGCGTTCCGGATGTATCGCAACTACGACGGCGCGGGGAGCCGGTTCGGTGACGTGAGCGTGTCGGCGGCCAGCGGCGACCAGGGGCAGCTGGCGGTCTACGGGGCGCAACGCTCCCGCGACAAGGCGCTGACCCTGATGGTCATCAACAAGACCGGCGGTGAGCTGACCGCACCGTTGTCGATCGCCGGGCTGCACGGCAACGCCACGGCGCAGCGGTTCACCTACGGCCCGGCCGATCTCGGCTCGATCGTGCGCGGTGACGACCTCCTGGTGCGCCAGGGCCGGGTCACCGCGACGTACCCGGCGAACTCGATCACCCTGCTGGTCCTGCCGACGCGCCGGCGTTGACGGCGCGCGCAAGGGCCCGGCCGAGGCGGTGGGCTACGAGCTGATCGGCAGCCCGGCCGAGGCCCCGGAGTCCGGCACCCCCGCGTAGTCGGGCAGCTCGGCGCCGTTGATCGCGCGCTCGATCAGCTCGGCGAACCATTCGCCGGCGAAATCGGGGCCCGGCCCGGCGTCCGGCCCCGGCACCCCGAGGCTGTGGACGTGCAGCCGGCCGATCTCCTGGTTGGCCTCCACGTACGAGCGCATCCGGGCCTCGTAGCCGGCGAACCCGGCCTCCGGGTCCCACCCGGCGGCCGCCAGCTCTCCGGCCAGCAGGTAGGCGCCGACCAGGGCCAGCCCGGTGCCCGCCCCCGACATCGGGGACGCGCTGAACGCCGCGTCCCCGAGCAGCCCCACCCGCCCGCTCGACCAGCGGTCCATCACCACCTGAGCGACCTGGTCCAGATAGAAGTCCGGGGTGTCGTCCACGTGCGCGAGGATGCGCTGCGTCAACCAGCCGAAGCCGTCCATCCGCTCGCGCAGCAGGCGCTTCTGCGCCTCGACGTCGCGGTGGTCGACGTCGAAGTCGGCCGCGGGGAAGGAGAACATGGCCATCGCCCGGGTCGCGTCCGGGACGGGCCGCAGGCCGGCGGACCGGCCGGCCTCCTGGTGGTCGATCATCCAGCGGTCCACGCCGAACTCGTTGGGCACGCTGTAGAAGGCCAGCACGAGCCCGAGATGGCGGATGAACCGCTCGTGCGGCCCGAAGACCATCGCGCGTAGCTGCGAGTGCAGCCCGTCGGCCCCGATCACCAGGTCGAAGCGCCGCCGGTCGCCGCCGGCGAACACCACGTCGACGCCGTCCGCGTCCTGGCTGAGCTCGGCGATCCGGTCGCCGAAGACGTACTCGACACCGTCCCGGGTGTCGTCGTAGAGCACCCGGGACAGGTCCCCGCGCAGGATCTCGATGTCGGCGATGAACCCGTCGCCGCCGTGGTCGTCCGCGCGGTGGGTCTCCAGCACGTTCCCGTCGGCGTCCACGATGTACGCGCCCGCGGTGTCGGTGCGGGCCGCGCGCACCGGCGCGTCCAGCCCCATCCGCCGGATGACCTCCTTGGCCACCCCGCGCGCGTCCACCGCCTGCCCGCCGGGGCGCAGCCCGGGGGCGCGCTCCACCACGGTCACCTCGGCCCCCCGCCGGCGCAGCCAGTGGGCCAGCGCCGGCCCCGCGATGCTCGCCCCCGCCACCAGCACTCTGATGCCGCTCATATCGACTCCTGCTCGTCCGATTCGTGTCGATGATGCGAGTTGGCCCGACCTGCGGTCCGCCTCGGTCTCGACGATCAGACTCGGGCGCGGCCAGAAAATCATCGCGGTCCACGGTAGGGGGTCGACGCGATCAGGGCTACGGGCGACCACGTGGTGGGTCTCCGCCGGAGGCCCTAACCGCCGAACGTCACCTCGGGATAGCGGGCGGACGGCTTGTCCAGCAGGGGCTGCGGCTTCCCGGTGAGGTGGCGGGCGAAGAAGGCGGCGACGTAGGTGCGGGTGATCTCCACGGAGCGGGCTCCGGTCATGGCGAACCCGAGGTCGATGCCGAGCTGTTCGGCCAGCAGCGGGACGTCGGTGAAGGACGCGTGCTCCGCTCCGGTCACCACCAGCCACCGCTTCCAGCCGGTCAGCTGCTTCCAGTCGCGCCCCCAGCTCCCGTCCTTGCCGCCGGGGCTGTGCATCGCCGGCGATCCCATGAACAGGAACGGCCGGGCCAGGCCGCCCTCGGGGATCGGGGCGAAGGTGGTGCCGTCCAGGTTCGCCCCGGCGCGGATGCGCTTGTCGCGCACCATGGCCGCGATGCTGCTCGCGCCGCCGACGGACTGACCGGCCATCCCGATGCGCGACCGGTCGATCAGCGCGGCTCCCCGCCACTTCGGCTTCGCGCCGGTGAGCTGGTCGAGGACGAAGGAGACGTCCGCCGCGCGGCTGCGGACCACCTGCTCACCGAAGTCCGCGTCCTTGTTCCCGCAGGCGACGCACGTGGCGACCCGCCCGTCGGGGAAGGCGGTGGCGACGCTCTCGTAGGTGTGGTCGATCCCGACCACGACGTTGCCCCTGCTGGCCAGATCCTCGGCCAGGCTGGTGAGTGAGCTGCGCGGGGAGCCGAGGCCGGGGGAGAGCACCACCAGGGGCAGGCCGCGCTTGCGGCCCGCGGGCACGGCGTCGGTGAAGGCGTTGGTCCGCACCTTGCTCAACGTGTCGGGCGCGACGGGCAGCTCCGCGTCCTTGACCAGCAGCTCGGACTCCTTCGGCGTCACGTAGGGGGCCTGTTGCCTGCCTCGCGTCCCGGCCGCCGGATACCACAGGGAGATCATCAACTCCCTCGACGTCGCCGCCGGGACCCATGGGTCATGCCGGGAGGCGTCCGTCAGGTGGAGGGAGGTGACGCCGACCGCGTGGGAGCCCGTCGGCGCGGGCAGCCGCGGCGCCGCCGCCGGCGCCGCGGCGGCGGGAGTGGGCGCGGTGAGGGTGAGCAGCCCGGCCAGGGCGAGGACCGTCGTTCTCGCAAGATGCATCAGTGTGTCGCCTTTTCTCGGGAGGCCGCGGTCGTCCCGCGGACGGGACGACGCTAGGCGCGGTCACGCGGCGGGCGCGTCGGCCGTCGTGCCGAATCCGGGTAGCTCCGGGGAACGACCCGAGCCCGGCGTCATCACTGCGATGTAGTCCCGGCGGGCGGCGCTCCCGTCATCGGGACGGATGCGTGGCCGGTCGCGCAGCCGGGACAATGTCCCGATGAGCGTGGAACGAAGGTGGCGGATGTGGCGGCAGCACGTGTGGGAGGTGTTGCGCCCGGAGGAGGCGCGCGTCCGGCCGTCACGCCGGGCGCTGGTGGCCGACCTGGTGCTCGCGCTGCTGCTGACCGTGCTCGCGGTGGCCGCGGTGGCCGATCTGCACGACGCCTCCGCCGAGGGGCGGCAAGGGCCGGCGGCCGTGTCCCTGCGGCTGCGTCCCGATCCGCCCGCCCGGCCGGTGAGCCCGGCCCCGCCGGCCCCGCCGGGCCCGCGGGCCCGCTCGGAGCAGGGTCCGCCCCCGCCGCTGGTGATCCTGACCGCGTTGCCGCTCGCGGTGCGGCGCCGGTACCCGCTGGCCGTCTTCTGGACGGTCGTGCTCGCCGCGCTGGCCACCCACGAGGCCGCGACGTGGATCACCGTGCTCGCCGGCGCCGTCGCCGCCTACGGCGCGCTCGCCTACAGCCGTCACCGGCCGGCGGCGGCGGGAGGGCTGGCGGCGGCGGCCGTGCTGACCGGCGTGGTCTTCCAGGACGTCGTCCCCGCGCTGCCGTCCTGGCTGGGCCCTGTCGTCGTGCTGGCGGGGGCGGGCGGGCTGGCGGTGGCCGTCCGCTTCTGGCAGGGGCGGCTGCGGGCCGGCCGGGATCGCCTGGACGCGCTCCAGCGGGCCCAGGCGCAGGCCACCCGCGCGGCCGTGGACGAGGAGCGCGCCAGGATCGCCGCCGAGCTGCACGACATCGTGACCCACAACGTGAGCGTGATGGTGATCCAGGCCGGGGCGGCGCGCAAGGTCATGGACGCCGAGCCCGCGGAGTCGAAGCAGGCGCTGCTCGCGATCGAGGCGGGCGGCCGGGCGGCCATGTCCGAGCTCCGTCACGTCATGGGCCTGCTGGCCACGGAGAACGAGGCCATCAAGAACGGCGCCCTCCGGGATGAGGCCACGCAGAACAGGCCGCCCGATACGCAGGACGCGCTCGCGCCGCAGCCTGGGCTCGATCAGCTCGACGCGCTGGTCACCCGGGTCCGGGCCGCCGGGATCCCGGTCGACGTCGAGCTGTCGCTGCCGCCCGACCCGTTGCCCGCCGGGATCGATCTGGCCGCCTACCGCGTGGTCCAGGAGGCCCTGACGAACACGATCAAGCACGCGGCGGGCGCGGCGGCGTCCGTCTCGATCCGCCACGAGGACGACCGGCTGGAGATCGAGGTCACCGACACCGGCGGCACACGGCGCGGCCCGTCGCACCCAGGCGGGCGCGGGCTGATCGGGCTGCGCGAACGGCTGGCCGTCTACGGCGGCACCCTGAACGCGGGACACACCCCCGCGGGAGGGTACCGGATCTTGGCCCGGGTACCGTGGCGAGCCTCATGAGCCACTCTCTCCGCGTGATCATCGCCGACGATCAGGCCCTGGTACGCACCGGGTTCCGGATGATCCTGGCCGCTGATGGCATCGAGGTGACGGCCGAGGCGGCAGACGGCGCCGAAGCCGTGGAGGCGGCCCGGCGTACCAGGCCGGACGTCGTCCTCATGGACATCAGGATGCCGCGCATGGACGGCATCGAGGCCACCCGGCGCATCCTGGCCGACGACACGACCGGCAGCACCCGCGTCCTCATCCTGACCACCTACGACCTCGACCACTACGTCTACACCGCGCTCGCCGCCGGGGCCAGCGGCTTCCTGCTCAAGGACGTCACCCCCGAGCACCTGGTGGCCGCGGTGACCCTGGTGCGCACCGGCGACGCCCTGCTCGCCCCGGCCATCACCCGGCGCCTGGTGGAGCGGTTCGCCCGCCGGGACGACGCCGGTCCTCAGGCCCCGCACCGGGACCTGTCGGAGCTGACCGCGCGGGAGCTGGAGGTGCTGCGGCTGCTGGCCACCGGGCTGAGCAACGTCGAGCTCGCCGAACGGCTGACTCTCAGCCCGGCGACGGTGAAGACCCACGTGGCCCGCATCCTGGCCAAGCTCGGGCTCAGGGACCGGGTCCAGGCCGTCGTGCTCGCGTACGAGACCGGGCTGGTGTCGCCGGGCGCGACGTGACCGTGCCCGGAGGCGGACGCGCGCGGTAGGGCCAGAGCCCGCCGCTCGACCGCGACAACAGTGACGGCCGAGGTCAGGGACGTAGTGCTGTGGTGGCGGACCGGAGCAGGTGGACGAGGCTGTCGCGTTGGGTGCTGGGCCAGGAGCTGAAGCGGGCGGCCAGGGCGGTGTCGATGGCCTGCTGGAACTGGCCGGTGACCGTCTCGCCCTCAGGGGTGAGGTGGACGCGCGTCACCCGGCGGTCGTCGGGGTCGGGTTGACGGGTGAGCAGGCCGCGTCGCTGAAGCCGGTCGACCAGGCCGGTGATGTTGGTCTTGTCGCAGTGCAGCAGGGTCGCGAGCTCGCCGAAGGACGGCTGCAGCCGGTGGGCGAAACACAGCAGCTGCGCTTGCTGCGGGGTCAGGCCCAGCCGGCGGCTCGCCATGCTGAACAGGCCGTCGATCTCCATGAAGACGCCGATCAGCGTTTCCACGAGCTCGTCATCGGATGCGGAGGCCATGGCAGGAAGTCTACTACCTGGACAGTTGACACCCTCTACCAAATTAGTCGATGCTATGGACTATCGAGAGAATCGACCAATTGGAGGAGTCATGCGTAGCGAGGATCGGGTCGCGGTCGTCACCGGCGGATCGCGCGGAATCGGACGGGCGATCAGCGACCGGCTGGCCGCGACGGGGATGCGCGTCGTCATCGGCTCCCGCGACCAGGAGACGGCCGCCCAGGCGGTGGACCAGATCAAGAACGCGGGCGGCCTGGCCACCGCGGTCCGCACCGACATCACCCGCCCCGAGGCGGTCCAGGAGTTGTTCGACGCGGCCGAGAGCCAGTACGGCCGGGTGGACGTGTGGGTGAACAACGCGGCCACGGCCACCGCCGGGCCACTGGCCCGCGCCACCGATGACGACTTCGACCAGTACCTGAACGCCAACGTCCGGGCCACGTTCGTGGCGCTGCGCGAGGCCGCGCGGCGCATCAGCGACCACGGCCGGATCATCCTGATCTCTTCCGCGCTGACCGTGTCGCCGCTGCCCGGCATGGCGCTGCTGGCCGCGAGCAAGGCCGCCGGTGACCAGCTCGCCCGCACGCTGGCCTGGGAGGTGGGCGCCAGGTCCGTCACGGTCAACAGCGTCCTGCCCGGCCTGACCCGCACCGACGTCATCAACACCGTGCCCCCGCACGTCATCGACGACGCCGAGGCCCGCACGCCGCTGGGCCGCCTGGGCGAGCCGGCCGACATCGCCGACGTCGTCGCGTTCCTGGCCTCCGACGCCGCCCGATGGATCACCGGCCAGACCGTCAACGCCGCCGGAGGCATGATCTGACCACCGGACGGCGTACCCGCGAGGGCATGAGCAGGCGCCCCCTCGCCGGGATCAGCTGAGGGGGCGCCGGCGCCGCGTTCTAGGCGTTGAGGCTGATCACGGGGCTGTTGAACCTCTGGATCGTGCCAGTGCGGGGGTCCTCCAGGACGACCTGGCCGTACACCTCGTCCCGGCCCTCCCAGTCCTCGTTGAGCCAGCTGCGGGGGACGGTCCTGGAGAAGCCGGCGCTGAGCCCGTTCTCGGCCGAAGCGCCCAGTTGGGCCGGGTCGAGGTCGACCCAGAACAGGAAGTTGTCGAAGCTCGGGTCGTCCCCGAACATCTTGGCCATGAACGGATCACCCGGAGGCGCGAGGATCGCCCGCGCGTCCTCCAGCGAGATGTGGTAGTCGATGCCGATGTCGACCCTGACGACACCGCTGCCGAGATCGGTGATGGTCAAGCACACGTTGCTCTTGGTCGCGCCGGTGCACTCCTGGTACACCTCGGCGGAGGCGGGCCCCGCCATCAGCGTGACCACGGCGGCGAACGCCGCGAGGACGCCCAGCGCCCGCCGCGGCCAGGCGATCCCAGATGTGAACATTCGATGTCGGAGCCATCGGCGCCGCGGAGAGCCGCATGCGGCCCGGACACCAGCACATGTGCTCGACCAGCAGCGGTACAGCTTTTGAACTTGCCCGTGCCGTGGCGCGGATGCACGATGACCGCGTGCTTGGCCTGCCCCGCATCTCCCGCTCCCTGCTCGCCCAGCGGCTGACCAGGCTGGAACGCGTCGGGCTGCTGGAACGCCGCGCCGGCCCCGAGTACCACCTCACCGACTCCGGCCAGGCGCTCCGCCCGGTGATCGACGCCCTCGGCCACTGGGGCTACCGCTTCGCGGCGGCCGAACTGCGCGCCGAGCACCTCGACGCGGGCCTGCTCATGTGGTTCCTGCGCCGCCGGCTGCGCACGGGGAACCTCCCGGCGCAGCGCACCGTCGTGCGATTCCAGTTCCGGCCGCGCAGCCGTCCGCCGGCGTTCTGGCTGATCATCCAAGGCCCGGACGCCGACCTGTGCATCACCGACCCGGGCCTCGACATCAACCTGTACGTCGACGCCGAGCTGCGCGCGATGGCCGACGTCTTCCTGGGCCGGCTCAGCCTGCGCACGGCACTGGACGACGGCCGCGTCGAACTCGACGGCCCCGCCCCGCTCCGCCGCGCGTTCCCGAGCTGGATCGGCCTGAGCCCGTTCGCCAACGGCCCACCGCCCGGGTCCGCGCCACCAGCCCCGAAGTAGCCCTGTGGCGAGAGCCGCCCTTCATGTACGAGCTGGCGCCGGGCTTCCACTTTCCCGAATAATCGAATATCGTCGATTGACGATGAATGAGAACAAGGGGCCATTGCCGCGCGCGGAGGCCGAGGAGTACGCGAGCTGGTTCAAGGCCCTCGCGGACGCGACCCGGATCCAGATCGTGTCGCTGCTGGCCCGGCGGCGCGCGCCGATGAGCGTGGGCGAGATCGTGGCCGCGTCCGGGGTGGGCCAGTCCACCGTCTCCCACCATCTGAAGATCCTGGCCGAGGTGCGGTTCGTACTGGTCGACAAGCAAGGCACCTCCAGCCTGTACCGGATCAACGAGAATTGCGTGAGCTGTTTCCCGACCGCCGCCGACGTGGTCATGGGCAACCCCGCACCGGTCGCGCCCACCTGCGAGTGAAGGAGCCTGGCCATGGCGTACGACGAGATCATCGACCACTACTCCGCGCCGGCCCGGGCCGCGGACGCCGGAGGGACGGTCGCCGAGCTGCGTGCCGGTCAGACGGTGCTGGATCTCGGCTCAGGCGGCGGCATCGACGTGCTGCTGTCAGCCCGCCGGGTCGGCCCGCAGGGCAGGGTGTACGGGGTGGATGCCGGCGCGGACATGCTGGCGCCGGCGCGACGCAACGCTGAGCAGGCCGGCGCGCGCAACGTCGAGTTCCTGCACGGCACGATCGAACGGGTGCCGCTGCCGGACCGGTCGGTGGACGTGGTCATCTCCAACCGCGTGATCAACCTGTCCGACGACAAGGCGGCAGCGCTGGCCGAGGCGTTCCGGGTGCTGCGGCCGGGCGGCCGGTTCGGCGTCCGCGACGTGGTGGTCGACGGCGAGCTCGACCCGGAGCGCCGCCGGGCGGCCGAGCAGCGCATCGGCTGCGAGGCCGGGGCACTGCCGGTCACCGAGTACCGCAAGCTGCTGGCGGCGGCCGGGTTCGTCGGCGTGCGGATCGTGCTGACCGCCGATCACGGCGACGGGGCGCACTCGGCCATCGTCCAGGCCGTCAAGCCCGCCATCGGGCCCGGCCTGGAGATCCGGCCGATGCGCGAGAGCGACGCCGCCGAGGTGCTGGCCATCTACCAGGCCGGGCTGGACACCGGCCAGGCCAGTTTCGAGACCACTGCGCCCAGCTGGGAGGGGTTCACCGCGAGCCGGTTGCCGCACCTGCGGTACGTGGCGGTGGACGCCGACTCCGGCGAGGTGCTCGGCTGGGTGGCCGCCTCGGCGGTCTCGTCCCGTCCGGTGTACGCCGGAGTGGTCGAGCACAGCATCTACGTTCACCCCGGCTGCCAGGCTCACGGCATCGGCCGGGCGCTGCTGGCGGCGTTCATCGCCGCCGCCGAGGACGCCGGTGTCTGGACGATCCAGTCGGGCGTCTTCCCGGAGAACGCCGCGAGCCTATGCCTGCACCAGGCGCTCGGCTTCCGCGTCGTGGGCACCCGCGAGCGCATCGGCTGTCACCACGGTCTCTGGCGGGACGTCCTGATGATCGAGCGCCGCAGCACCCTGACCGGGACCTGAGTCGCCGCTCGGGACGGCGGCCGGGAACAGGGATGGCCGTCCGATGGTTACATCCGTCGTGGCCGGTGTGCCCAGTGTCCCCGGGCCTCACCTATCGCCTTCGCGGACTACCGTTCGGCTGGAGCCGCGTTGTGCCCTTCGCCGAGAGGCGACACGCACACCGGTACGCACACGTGGCCCGAAGGCCCTCGCCGACTCGGCGAGGGCCTTCGCCGTCGTCGTCCTGCACTACCACACCATCACCGCCCGGCCCGGCGACGTGGCCCGACGGCATCCCCGCGGGCGAGCAGTCGACGAGGACACCGCCTGGTGTCATCGTGAGCTGATCAGACCGAGGTCTGGACGGCCAGCAGTCCAACCGTGGCGACCAGCAGGCGCGCCGCCGCCACGAGGGTGCCCGGCTGGACGCGGTCGGGGGTTTCGGCGGGGGTCTGGTAGCCGGGCATGCCCATGCCGATGCCGATCGCGGCCAGTCCGGCGGCGGCGTAGCGGCGGTTGTCGGAGGCCATCGCGCCCGCTCGCAGCGGCACGCCGGTCAGGCGGGCGGCCTGGTCGAGGGTGGCCAGCAGGGCGTGGGCGGGGCCGCCGGCTTCGACGGCGGCTGCCCGGTGCAGGTGCGCGGCGCCGTCGAGGTTGATCACCAGGGTGCCGGGCGGCAGGGCGGCTGCGTGGTGGGCCGAGCCCCATGCCCCGGTCTCCTCGGCGTCCAGGAAGGCCACCGACAGTTCGGCCCGCGTGGCCGGGTCCGCTGTCAGGACGCGGGCGGCCTCCAGGACGGCGGCCACGCCGGAGGCGTTGTCGGCGGCCGCGGGCAGCCGCATGCCGGGGTCGTCGCCGACGCCGTCGTAGTGCGCGGTCAGCAGGACCCGCGGCCCGGTCCCCACGCCCCCGGCGGGCGAGGAGGCGGGGAAGCGGGCGTGCACGTTGTGGCCGTCCGCCGAGGTCTGCCGGAGCGGCATCGACCCGGTCACCAGCACCGGCCCGACCGCCAGCGCGTCGGCCAGGCGAGCGTGCAGGTCGGTGCGCAAGGCGATGATCGGGACGGCGCGGGTGGCCGGTCCGGCGATCATCTTGGGCATCCACCCCTCGGCGTCGGTGCCGCGCGCGGCCAGCACTCCGGCCGCGCCGTGGGCCTCGGCTCGTTCGCACGCCTGCGCCCAGTCCCCGGCCTCGGCCAGCACCCATCGGCCGCGCAGGCCGGCCTCGGAGGCGGCGGCCAGCGGCGCGGTGCGCGGGTCCGGCGCCTCAGCCGAGGCGAGGTGCTCGACGAAGTCGCGCCGGTGCTCCAGGCGCAGCGCTTGGCTGCTTGTGCTCCATTCGAGCATCGGGGTGGCGTACAGCTCCCGCACGTCGGTGACGGGGAAGGAGTCGAGTTCGACCTCGGCGCCCAGCTCGCGCAGCCGCTCGGCGAGCCAGGCGGCGGCGGCACGGCCTCCGGGCGTGCCCACGCGCCGGCCCGCGTAGTGGTCGCGGGCCAGCTCGTGCACCGTGGCCGGCATTCGCGCCGCCGACACCCGCTCCACGACGGCACCCAGGCCGGGCGCCTGAGGGATGTCCGGCATGGTGGAGGTCATCCGCAGCAGCCGGTGGAGGCTGCCTCGGCGGCCGGGATGGCGGCTGGGGCCTGCCCGCAGCAGCCGGCCTGGGCGGCCTGCTGCGCGGCGGCTGTGCTGCCGCAGCACGAGGTGGCGGTCGCCGCTGCCTGCTGGGCCGTGTCGCTGGCGGGGGCTCCGCAGCAACCCCCGGCGGCGGGCGGCGTGAAAGCCTCCGCCAGATCGCCGATGAAGCCGCCGCTGGTCTGGTTCGTCGTCATGGTGGTTTCCCTTCCGCCGGTGCGAGGTCGAGACATCAACACTTAGATGCATGTCGAATCAAAAGAGACGATCTCACGCTACTTAGATGCCCGTCAAGATAGACAAATATCAAAGTAAGAGGGTTTGATAATGCCTGCTTGTGCCTGGAGCTGGGCAGCCATCTCGGCGGCCGGCTTCCGGACGTTGCGCGCCCCGGCCTCTGGCGTCGCGTACGGGCGCGACGGCGACGATGTTATTGGTGTCCTGTCCGAGCGACTTGGGAGGGTTCGGCGAGGATCTGCGCGGCGGAGTTGCCGCCGCCGACGACCAGCACCCGGCGGTGTGCAGCTGCTCTCCGCGGTCATGCAGTGAGGAGTTCCACGTCCACCGAGCCGTTCTGCGCCTTGGCGGGGGCGGCGAGCGGGGCGAACAGCGCACCCAGCTTGTTCACCACCTCGGGAATGATCCGGTAGTAGACCCACGTGCCACGGCGTTCGCCGTCGATCAGCCCGGCGGTGCGCAACACCTTCAGATGGTGGGAGATGGTGGGGGCGGTCAGGTCGAAGACGCCGGTCAGGTCGCACACGCACGCCTCGCCGCCGGGGTGGGAGCCGATCAGCGACAGCAGGCGCAGCCGTACCGGGTCGGCGACGGCCTTGAGCAGGGTGGCCAGGTCGGCGGCGTCGGCTTCGCTGAGCGGCTCGCGGGCGATCGGCGCACAGCACGGGGTGGGGGCGGGGGCTGCCATGACGCGACTCCTTAATTCGATGCCGGTCTAAATTATAGGCGCCTCGCGCGCGGCCTCGTACAGCACCATCGAACAGGCGATGCCGATGGCGGCGAAGACCAGGTAGAGCTGCCACGGCATCAGGGCGCCCGCCGTGGGCGTCGCGCCACCGCCCGGCGAGCGGCGCACAGATCGGGCGTTGGTGGCGTCCAGGTCTTGAGCCATCGGGACGAGGAAGACGGAGAAGGCGTAGTAGAGCACGCCGTAGCCGATGGTCTGGCAGCGACGACCCGCCGACCATGGCCGGAACGCGGCGGACCGCCGCCCTGCTGTCCAAGGGCGGCGGTCTCGGCGGGGGAACTCAGGTTGGACAGGCGATCAGCGCGGCCCTCAGTCGTGGTCGCCCAGTCGCCGGCGTGGGTCTCGGCGATGAGGCCCTGGGCCTGCAGCCGCCAGGCGAGCGTTCCCGCCGCCCGGGCGATCGCCGGAGCGTAGCCGGGGTTGGTGCTGGGCGCGCAACGTCTCCTTCTGGGCGGCGGTGGGGTAGCCGTCAGACATCGGGGTGCTTCCTTTCAGCCGCAGCAGCTGCCGCCGGACTCCACCGGAGCTCCGACGGTGGTGAGCGGGAGGGGGGCCGCCAGCAGGCCGCCGCTGATGCCGGTGGCCAGGCCGGCGCGCTGCTCCTGGGCCTCGACCAGGTTGGAGGAGCACACGCCGGTCTCGGGCAGGTCGAGCTGCACGTGGCGGGCCGCCTGCCAGTCCCCGGCCAGCGCCGCAACGACCGAGCGGACCTGCTCATACCCGGTGGCCATGAGGAAGGTCGGGGCACGGCCGTAGCTCTTGACCCCGACCGCGTAGTAGCCGGGCTCGGGGTGGGCGAGTTCGTCGACGCCGTGGGCCGGGACGGTGCCGCAGGAGTGCTGATTGGGGTCGATCAGCGGGGCCAGGGCGCGGGTGGAGCCGAGCACCGGGTCCAGGTCCAGGCGCAGTTCGGAGGCGATGGAGTGGTCGGGGCGGTAGCCGGTCGCGCTCACGACCTGGTCCACGGTGACGCTCTGCTCGTGGCCGGAAGGGGCCCGGCTGATCACCTGGATGCCCTGGTCGGTGGCGTTGACGCGGTGGGTGATGAATCCCGTCAGCAGCGTAATGCGGCCCGATTCGACGTGGGCGCGCAGCCGGGTGCCGAGCGCGCCGCGGGCCGGGAGAGCGTCGGCGTCGCCGCCGCCGTAGGTGCGGGCGGCGCTGCCGGCGCGGATCGCCCAGGTGATCGGCGTGTCCGGCAGCTCGGCCAGCGCGAGCAGAGTGGTGGCGGCCGAATGGCCGGCCCCTACGACCAGGGTGTGCCTGCCCTGGTAGCGGTCGCGGTCGGCGCCGAGCACGTCCGGCAGCGCGTGGTCGACGAACACCTCGTGCTCGCCGTGGGCGGGCAGGCCGCTGGCGCCCAGCACGTTCGGGCTGGTGTAGGTGCCGGAGGCGTCAATGATCGCTCGCGCCTGCAACTCGGTGCCGTCGCCGAGCCGGATCAGGAACGGCACCTGCTCGCGGCCTGTCGTGCGCATGCGGTCGTGGCCGAGGCGGCTGATCGCGGTCACCTTCGCGCCGAGCCGCACCCGGTCGCCGAACAGCTTGGCCAGCGGGGCGAGGTAGTCGTCGATGAGTTCAGCGCCGGTCGGCAGCCAGTCGGAGTCCGGGGCCGTCCAGCCGTCGGCCTCCAGGAGGCGGCGGGCGGCGGCGTCGATGTTGTACTTCCACGGGCTGAACACCCGCACGTGTCCCCACTGCGCGACCGAGGCGGCAACCCGGTCACCGGCTTCCAAGAGGAGAAAGCCGATGCCGCGCTCGGCCAGGTGGGCGGCGGCGGCCAGCCCGACCGGCCCGGCGCCGATCACGACGACCGGCAAGCCGATCATCCCCGGGGCGGTCTGCTGAGGAGTGGTGAACTGCTCGGTCTCGATCGTGGTGGTGCCGCAGCAACTGTCACTCATGACACTCTCCAGGTGGGCGCGTGGGTCAGCGGAAGGACGGGAACGTGGCGTAGAGGCGGGCGCGCTCGATGACGGCGGGTGAGGCGGCGGGTGAACAGAGCGCGCATCACGCACCCCTTTGAATAGAAGCTCATCTAAGCAGGAGACATCATGCGTCACTGCTTAGACGGAAGTCAAATCAGTCGCCGCGCAGGTGGCGGGCCAGCATCCCCACCACGTACGCGGCGTCCGCCCCGACGCCGCGCAGGGTGTTGGAGGAGGGCGTGCGCTGCCACTCCAGGCCCAGATAGCCCAGGCCGGGATGGGTCAGCGACAGGCCGCGGCGCTGGCGCGGGTGACCGCCGTCGTCCAGTGCGCCCAGGTCGGTGAGGTAGGGCAGGTCCGGCCGGTAGCCGGTGGCCAGCAGCACCGCATCGACGCGCTCGAGGCCGCCGTCGGACCAGAGCGCGTGATCGCCGTCCAAGCGGGTGAACATCGCCCTGCGCGTGTAGCGGCCCTCGCGCAGCGCCTGACGGTAGCGGCCGTCATCGAGCACCGGCGAGGCGGGCGGGGCCTCGGCGCGGGCCAGCGGCAGCCGGTCGAACCCGGTCACGCGGAACCAGAAGTGCAGGTCACGTCCCAGCGGGCGCTGGGTCACGAACCGGATCGGCTCCCGGCTGGCCAGCGTCACCCGGCGCTCGGCGGCCAGCTCGTAGGCGACCTGGACCGCCGAGTTGCCCGCCCCCACCACGACGACGTGCTCGCCGGACAGCGAGGCCGGGCAGCGGTAGTCGGCGACGTGCGGCACCGGGCCGGAGAAGGTGTCCAGGCCGGGCAGCGCGGGCCGGTGCGGGCGGCCGAAGGAACCGCCGGCCGCGATGACGGCAGGAGCGGCCAGCTCCTGCCCGTCGGCCAGACGTACGAGGAAGCGGCTCGCGCCGGACTCGCCGGCGAGGTGGACGGCCTCGACGCGGGCGCCGGTGCGCAGCTCGGCGCCGCGCTCGATCAGGGCGGCGGCATACCGCTCCAGGTAGATGACGACTTCGTCGCGGCGTGGGTAGCGCTCGGGGTCGCCGTCGAAGGGAAGGCCGGGCAGGCTGCTGTATCGGGCGGGCGAGAACAGGGTGAGGCTGTCGTAGTAGCGCGGCCAGGATCCGGCGGCCCGATCGGAGGCTTCCAGCAGCAGGGGCCGTAGCCCCTGCTCCAGGGCGGCATGGGCAGCGGCCAGGCCGGACTGTCCGGCTCCGACGATCACGATGGTGTCGTTGTCGAGGGGCATGCCGCAGAACGTACCGTCATTTTGTAATATGTCAATAAGTTGAAATGAGAGATAGAGTGCCGGAGCAGGAGGGAGCACCATGGCCGAACTCACGACATCACCAGCCGAGCCGGCGGGCGCGACGGCAGACAACGCGGTGGGCGCCACGTGCGCGCCACACCTACCCCAGGCCGCCCAGGACTTCCTCAAAGCCCTGGCCAACCCCGGACGCCAGCAGATCATGCTGCTGTTCGCCCAGGGCGCCGAGCTGTCGGTCAACCAGGTCGCCGAACGCGCGGGAATCAGCCAGTCCGCCGCCTCCCAGCAGCTTGCCCTGCTGCGTCGCGGCGGCATCGTCACCTCCCGCCGCGACGGCAAGGAGGTCCTGTATCGAGGCGATCGTGACGGTGTCACCCGCATCCTCGCCGACCTGCAGAAATACCTGAAGTTCTGCTGCTGACCGCCCGTCGGCGGCGAGCTCGCCCGGCCGTCGTGGAAGGGGCGCAGCCCGGAGCCGACGTCAGCGTGGGTGAAGGCGTAGCGGCCCAGGACGTTGAGGTGCGCGTACTGGACCGGTGACAGCCGGGCGCGCATCTCGTCGGTGACCAGAAAGCCTTGTCGGCTACGACGGGGGCCGCAGCCCTCGTGCGCGAGCTCGCCGAGCCGCCCGCGGCCGACATTTTCCAGGAGCGGCGCGAGCACGGCAGGTTCTCCGTGCTGTCGTACGGCCCGGACTGGGCCGGCTCTCCCGACACGGCGACGCGGCCCGCCAGGCCGACCGTTACCGCGTGGCCGGGTTCTCCTGGCCGGCGACGCCGCGCACATCCACTTCCCGGCCGGCGGTCAGGGCCTGAACACGGCGTGCAGGACGCGGTCAACCACGGCTGGAAGCTCGCCGCCGTCGTCCGCGGCCAGGCCCCTGACCTGCTGCTCGACACCTACCAGGCCGAACGCCACCCGGTCGCCGCCCGCGTCCTGCACAACACCCGCGTCCAGACCGCCCTCTGGCAGGTGGACGATCACACCTCCGCCCTGCGCGAGGTGCTGGACGATCTCATCGGCATCGACAAGGTACGGCTGCGCCTGGCCGGCATGATCACGGCGACCGACCTCCGGTACCCGATGGAGGGGACCGACGACCTTCTCGGCCGCTGGATCCCGGATCTCGCCCTCGACCTCGGCCGCGTCTACGAACTCCTGCACCGCGCCCATGCGGTGCTGCTGGATCTTGGCGGTCTCCCCCCGCTCGATGCCGTCGTGACCGGGTGGGCGGGCTGAGTCGATCTCGTTCGCGCTCGTCCCGCCGAGGACTCCGATCTCGACGCCGTACTCATCCGTCCCGACGGACATGTTGCCTGGGTCACCCGCGCCGGCGAGCGACCAGACTTCGATGCGCTCCGAACCGCCCTCACGACGTGGCTCGGCCCGGCCGGCCTCCGCGGTGCGCACGTACATCACCGGCCCGCCCCGCGGGCCAGGTGTCTTCGAACTCCTTCTACTGAATCTTGCAGGAACGAATTCGGTCTTGGTCAAGACGGACAAACGTTACAAATGACACCTTGACCTCAAGTAAGGTTGATGATGCAAGATCATCGCCATGACGGAACGCAAGACCTCTGACCACCGGATTGCTGTGATCGGCGCGGGTGCCATCGGCAGTGCGGTGGCACGTCGCTTGCTCGCCCATGGTCACGACGTGGTGGCGTGGAACCGCACGCCGAGTCGCCTCGACCCGTTGGCCGCCGCCGGGGCACGGCCGGCGGGGTCGGTGAGAGAAGCGGTGTCCTCTGCCACGCTGGCCCTTTTCACCCTCACCGACTACGTCGCCGTGCAGCAGTGCCTCGCCGAACTGGATGAAGACCTGTCCGGACGAACGATTGTCGCGATGTGCACCGGAACCCCTGACGACGCGGAACGTGCCGCCCAGCGAGTGGCCGCCCTGGGGGCGTCCTACCTCGGTGCGGGCATCCAGACCTCGCCGGAGATGATCGGCACCGACGCGGCGACCATCCTGTACGGCGGCTCACGATCGGCGTTTCAGCGACACCGCGCGCTCCTGGGCTTGCTGAGCACGCCGCACTTCGTGGGAGAGGCACCACAAGCGGCCGCGATCTGGGATCTCACTCTCTTCGGCCTCTGGTATGACGCCCAACTCGGCCTGCTCAGAGCCCTCGACACCGTGCGGGCGGCAGGCATCGACGTCGCCGAGTTCACCGACACCGCAGTCAAGCAACTTGGACACGTGGTCACCGGAGCCCCTGGCACCGCCTCCGAGCTGCTGAAGGCCACCTATCCGGCAGGGCCCGCCACCCTCGCTGAGCACCTCACCGTCATCCGCCACCTCACCCGGCTGCGGGACGGCCAAACGCTCGGCGACGGCGGACTGCCGACGGTGGCAGCCAGAATAGAAACGCTCATCGCACAACGTCGCGAAAGCGAAGGCCTGACCGCCACGATCGCCACACGATGACAAGCCGAGCCAGGACCTGGGAAGGTGTTTTCCAACTCCCAAAAACGATGCGAGCTGACGCCGCGCGGCCGGGAGCTCGAGCCGGTTCTGCTGGCGCTCGGCCGGCGGGTCGTCTTCAGCCCGGCGTCGTACACCAGCAGCCGGTCCAGATCCGCGCGTGACTGATCGATCTGCAGATGCGCGACCTTCTCCCAGGTCGGCGCGGTGGCGCCGGTCCGAGCGCCGGCCACCCTCTTGGGCAGCGTCGTCACGCCCGGCCGGATCGCGGTCCCGCGGCGCGGCGCAGCCGGTTGGCGATGGCCAGGCCCAGCCCCGCCTCCTGCGGCAAGGACGCCACAATGAGGTCGCAGCCTCGCTGGTCGAGCTCGCGCAGGAAGCCATACAGCTGGCGCGCATAGGCGGGCATCGACGCCGGGACCGCCACCACGGCGTGCGCCTTCACCTCGGCGTCGGCGAGACCGGCAGGAAGCAGGACGCCCACCTGGTGGCCGGACTCCTGCGCGTGTTCCGCTTCGGCGATCACCTGCTCGGGCTCGACCAGGACGACCCGTGCCCGCGGCGCGTAGTGCGAAGGGTGCTGGCCGGGCACCCGTACGCGGCTCGTGGAGGGGACCGTCAGCGGGTGGCCCAGCGCCGTTTCGAGGTCTTCGCGCGTCACTCCGCCGGGCCGGAGGATGCTCAGGGTCTCGCCCGTGGCGTCGACGATCGTCGACTCGACGCCGACCTGGCAGGGGCCGCCGTCCAGCACGACGTCGACAGCGTCACCGAGCTCGGCGCGGACGTGGCCGGCCATGGTGGGGCTGACCGAGCCGAAGCGGTTGGCGGACGGGGCCGCGATGCCGCCGCCGAAGGCGGACAGCAGCGCGAGCGCGACAGGATGGGCGGGCACGCGCACCGCCACGGTGTCCAGGCCGCCGGTCGTCTCCAGCGGCACCCGGGGGCCGCGCCGCAGCACCAGCGTGAGCGGTCCGGGCCAGAAGCGCTCGGCCAGCAGCCGCGCGGGAGCGGGCACGTCCTCGGCCCAATCGCCCAGGTGCTCCGCCCCGGCGAGGTGGACGATCAGCGGGTGGGAGGGCGGACGCCCCTTGACCTGGAAGACGCGCGTCACGGCGGCGCCGTCGGCGGCGTCCGCGCCCAGGCCGTAGACGGTCTCGGTGGGGAAGGCCACCAGACCTCCGCCGCGCAGCACCCCGGCAGCCCTGTCGATGGCCGCGCTGTCGATGGCCGCGCTGTCGATGTCACCAGGTCTTGCTGTCACTCTCGCAATCCTTCCACTGTCTTCTGCCGCCCCATGCCGCGCCGGTGAGGTCGCTCCTACGCCGAGGCAGGCGGCCCAGCGGCGGGTTCTCACCCCGTCCAGCCGTGTGTCGGGGACGGCAGCCTCGCTGAGGCCAGAACCTGGGCGCGCCCCAGGAGCAACTGGACGCCGGGCCGGATCCGCTGGAGACCGTATCCAGCCGCCCGTCGGCCGTCGTGCCGCCGGTCATCCAACGGGAGCGTCACGCTGATCCTACCGCTCCGGCCTGGTGAGACCGGTGGCGACGATGTCGATGAGCCGGTCGAGGATCTGCGGGTACAGGTCGGGGCGGGCCAGCCGGTCCCGGTGCAGCGGCATCATGAGGACGGCCTGCAGGACGCCGACGATCACCTCCGGGTCGTCGTCGGCGAGGTCGTCACCGTGTTCGGTGAGGTAGGCCGCCAGTGCGGTGACCGGGTTGTCCGGCGCGGAGGTCACCCGTTCCGGGTCCAGCTTCCTGACCACGGCCCCCATCTCCTCGGGGTGGGTCATCAGCCTGCCGTAGAGGGGGTTGCCGTCCAGCTCGGCCAGGGTGGCGTGCAGGAAGGCGCGCAGCCCGGCGCGGGTGTCGGGCTCCTTGCGCAGCGCCCCGTCGACCACTCTGCTCTTGACCTCGGCCATCTGGCCGAGCATCAGCTCCAGGTAGAGCGCCTCCTTGGAGTCGAAGAAGACGTAGAAGGTGCTTTTGGCGATCCCGGTCCCGGCGACCAGATCCTCCAGGGAGGTCTTGCGCAGGCCCTGGGTGGTGAACAACCGCAGGCCGTTGTCCAGGAGCAGCCGCGTGATACGCGCCTTTTCCGCGGCCGAGAAGGCGGGAGGCATGAGGTGCACCTTCCGATGGTCGATCAAACGTCTTCAGATTATGCGGCGGGACCGCACCCCCCAGGACCCGCATCGACCTCCCCTCAACCCGCGAGCTGGAACTTGCGCTCGACCAGCCGGCGCACCGGCCCCCATGCCGACAGCCGCAGCGGGAGCTGGGTCAGCTCCAGTACCAGCGGGTTGCGTGGGGCGTACACGCCCTTGACCCGGCGGCCGAGCCTCTGCTTCTTCTCGACCTCAGGCCGCAGCTCGGCCTCCCATTCCGCGAGCGCGGCCGGGACGTCGCCGCCGTGGCGCTCCAGCGCGGCGCCGAGCCGGTCGGCGCCCCCGACGGCCAGCGAGGAGCCGTAGCCGGCGAACAGCGTGACGCACCATGCGGCGTCGCCGAGCAGCACGACCCGCCCCCGGCTCCACCGGTCGACCACCATCTGGCTGATGCTGTCGAAGTACACCGACTCGGCCGTCCTCAGTCCGTCCAGGGCTTGGGGGACCAGCCAGCCCATGTCGCCGTAGATCTCGCCCAGCTCCTCCAGGGACGTTCCCGCCCGGCCGCCGTCGGTGCGGTAGCCGAAGAACGCGGCCGTGCGGCCGTCGCCGACGCTCATCAGCGCGAACGTCCGCCCGCCCGCGCTGATCGAGCCGGTCGTCCCCGCGGGCAGCCCCTCCGGCCGCTCCTTCAGCATGTAGACCGCGACCCGGTGCCCCAGGTCGAGCCGGTAGTCCTCCTCCGGGCCGAAGACCAGTGCCCGGGTCGCCGAGTGCAGCCCGTCGGCGCCGATCAGCAGGTCGGCACGCTCGGTGCGGCCGTCGCTGAGCGTGACACGCACCTCGTCGGTGTCCTGTTCGACGGCGGTGAGCGTGGTGCCGAACCGGATCGTGGTGTGCTCGGCGACGGCCTCGTACAGCACCGCCTCGATGTCGCCGCGCAGGATGGTGAACGACTTCCTGCCCATCGTCGCGGCGATCGTCTCGCCGCTGAGCGCGAAGCGCCGCTCGCCGCTGGGCTTGCGGTAGACCAGCTCGCGGGTCACGAAGGCGCGCCGCCTCAGCTCGGGCAGGATGCCCATCCGCTCGGCCCCGTCGTAGCCGATGCCGCCGAACGTCACCCCGTAGCCGCCGCCGCGCCGCTGCGGGGCCCGCTCGACCACCAGCGTCTCCCAGCCCGCCTGGTGCAGGCGCAGCGCCGCGGCCAGCCCGGCGATGCCCGCTCCGATGATGATGGCACGCATGTCGCGTACCCCCTTCCGAAGAGTGAGTTCGTCTATGAAAACAGACTGGAATTTTGTTTTCAAGATGGCAGTCGGCTCCTCCGCGCCTTTCAGGACCCCGAATCTGCCGAATGGCAGATGCGGCGGGCTCAACCACCCCGCGATGCTTGCTGGCGACCGAGCGGCAACAAGAACCGGGGGTACCGATGCTTCACCTCATTGCGGGACAAGCCCTGGCCGTCAAGGCCGTCACGCTGATCACCGCGATCGCCGTCTCGGCGACGCTCCCACCACAGCATGACCAGTCGCGGGCCTACGACCAGGCCGATCTCCAGCACGACGCCGACGCGGTACGCGACGCCGGAGTCGTCGGCGTACAGGCCCAGGTGGTCGGACCCGACGGCAAGAGCATGATCGCGACCAGCGGGGTCGCTGACCTCAGGACCAGGCGCCCGGTCCCCGCGAACGGCTACTTCCGCATCGGCAGCAACAACAAGACCTTCGTGGCCACCGTGATCCTGCAACTCGTCAGCGAGGGCCGGCTGTCGCTGGACGACACCGTGGAGCAGTGGCTTCCGGGCCTGGTGACGGGCAACGGCAACGACGGCGGCAAGATGTCGGTCCGCGACCTGCTCCAGCACACCAGCGGCATCCATGACGACTACCCCTACCCGACCGCGATCGGCTCGGCCAAGGAGTACTACCAGCACCGCTTCGACACCTTCACCCCCGAGCAGGTGGTGGCGCGGGCGATGCGCCACCAGCCCGACTTCGCGCCCGGCGAGAGGTGGAGCTACGCCAACACCGGATACGCCCTGCTCGGCATGATCATCAAGAGGGTGACCGGCCGGCTGTGGCACCAGGAGGTCGAGGACCGCATCATCAGGCCGCTCGGCCTGCGGCACACGCTGTGGCCGGGAAGGTCCGCCAAGGTCCCGCAACCGCACGCCAGGGGTTACGACTTCTACTCCGCGAAGGGAAAGCCGACGGACGTCACCGAACACCGCGACGCCGACGCCTCCGGCGGCCTCATATCGACCACCGCCGACCTCAACCGCTTCTTCCGCGCCCTGCTGGGCGGAAAGCTGCTGGGCCGGGCCGAGCTCGCGCAGATGCGGCACACCGTCCCCGTCGACGAGCAGACGGACCGCATCTGGCCCGGCGCCCGGTACGGGCTGGGGGTGTTCACCCGTCCGCTGTCCTGCGGCGGCGTCTCCTGGGGACACGGAGGGGACATCCTGGGCTACATGACCCGGACGGGCGTCTCGGCGGACGGCAAGCTCAGCGTGATCGTCTCGATGTCGAGCGAGCGCAAGGACTCGCTGGACGCCCTGCTCCGCCAGGACAAGGCCGCCGCGACACTGATCGATCATGTCCTCTGCCGCAAGGCCTGACCAAAGCTTGATCATCGCCGAGAGCCGAGCACTAGGCTCGATGAATGGTGCACCAATCCCCGCCGGCGGGCGCAAGGCGTCGCATCTGGTGGATCGTCATCATCTCGGCCATGACGGTCATCACGATCCTGGCCATGACGGCCGCCGGCACACCGGCTCCCCTCGCCGCCTGGACGGCGGTGGCCGCCGTGGCCGCGGTGCTGCTGCGCCGGCCCCCGGGGTTCGCGGCCGTCACCACCGGCGCGGCCTGCGCGGTCTCGGTCCTGATGGACGTCGCCTACCGGGGATCCGTGCCGGACGTGGTGGTGGTGTTCATGTTCGTCGAGGTGACCGCGCTGGTCGTCCTGACCGCGCTGACGGTTCGACGGGCGCCGGCCCCGTACGCGGCGGTGGTGGGGGCATTGCTGGTCCTGACGACCGCGGCCTTGCCGCTGCGCGTGGCCTTGCGCGTCCCCACACTGCCGGTGGAGGAAGCGGTGATCGGGGCGTCTCTCGCGCTCGCCGCCGCCGGGTGCGCGGTGGGCGTCGGGCTCTACCTGCGCTCGCTGGACGTCCGGCGCACGCGGGCGATCACCGGCGCGCGCCGCAAGCAGCGCCACGACCTCGCCCGCGACCTGCACGACTTCATCGCCCACGAGGTGACCGCCATCGTGCTGGAGGCCCAGGCGGCCCAGGTCAAGGACCTGGAGGCCGTCGCCGCGCGGGCCGCCTTCGGCCGCATCGAGCAGGCCGGCGTCCGAGCGCTCGCCTCGCTCGACCACACCCTGTACACCCTCGACGAGGAAGGGGAGACGTCGTCCTGCGGGGCCTACGGCCTGAGCGATCTGCCCGCCCTGATCGAGCGCTTCGCCACGACCGGAACGGCCGAGGTCGCGTTCGACATCCAACCCGGGCTGGCGGAGGAGCTGCCGCGAGAGGCCGAGAGCACGGCGTATCGAGTGGTGGTCGAGGCGCTGACCAATATCCGGCGGCACGCGTGGCGGCCCACGCACGTGACGGTCGCCGCCCTTCGGGTGTCCGACTCCGCGATCGAGGTCTCGATCTGCGACGACGGCGGCGCCACGTCCCCACCCGGTCACCGGGGTGACATCTACGGGAGCGGACAGCGGCGGAGCAGACGACACCGCGGCGGCACCGGACTGATCGGGCTGACGGAGCGCGTCACCGCGCTCGGTGGCACGCTGAGCGCCGGCCCGTGCGACACGGGCTGGCGCGTCACGGCGCTGCTCCCCACGCCCCGTGGTTCGAGCTTCCACGCGACCAGCATCAGGGATTGAAGTGACGATACGGGTTCTGGTCGCGGATGACCAGGAGATGGTCCGCCGCAGCTTGCGCCGCATCCTCGACAACGAGCCGGACATGACAGTCGTGGCCGAGGCGGCGGACGGCAGGGCCGCCGTCGACCTGGCCCGGCAGCTCCAACCGGACGTCGCGCTGGTCGACATCAGGATGCCGCTCATGGACGGGCTCGAGGTCACCCGCCTGCTCGCGGCCACCCCGTCCGGCCACGGCCTGACGCAGGCCACCCGGGTGGTCGTCGTGACGACGTTCGACCTGGACGAGTACGTCTACACCGCGCTGCGCCACGGCGCGTCGGGATTCCTGCTCAAGCGCGCCGGCCCGGCGCTGTTCGTGGAGGCCGTACGGGCGGCGATGGCCGGTGACAGCCTGATCAGCCCGTCGATCACGGTACGCCTGCTGCGGCACATCTCCCGCCCGCGACGTCCCCGTCCGCCGTCCCCTCTCGAACCGCTGACCGAGCGGGAGACCGAGATCGCCGGACTCGTCTCGGAAGGAAAGACGAACGCCGACATCGCCGCCGAGCTGTTCATCTCGCCGGGAACGGTGAAGACGCACGTCGCCAGCGTCCAGCGCAAGCTGGGAGTACGCAACCGGGTGGGCATCGCCGTCTGGGCATGGGAGATGGGCTACGGCGGCCGGTGATGTGCGCCGGGCCCCCGGGGGGGTGTGCACCGGTGTGGCGGCCGCTCGCCTGGTCAGGGCCGTCGCCGGAACGGGGCGAGGGTGGCGCGCACGAGGTCGGCGGCGCCCCAGTCGGGGTCGAACTGGGCGATCACGGCCAGGTGCTGGCGCAGCTGGAGGATCGGCATCCGTGCCCGCCAGTCGCGGTCGAGCCCGGTCAGCTCGGCGTACAGGTCGAAGAACACGTGCGCCTCGGGCGGCGGCGCCGTCGTCCACAGGTGGGCCAGGTCGACCTCCGCCCACATGTACGACACGGCCGGGTCGATCAGCGCGGGCCGCCCGTCAGGGGCGGTCATGACGTTCTGCGCCCACAGGTCGCCGTGGGTCAGGCACGCGGGCCTGGCCGGCAGCAGCTCGGGCAGCCGGTCGCACAACCGCTCCAGCGCCGCCCGGTCCGCGACGCCGAGCGCCTCCCGGACGCGGCGCTCGCCGAGCCAGCGCAGCAGACGGTGCTGGGCGAAGAACTCGTACCCGTCGTCGTTCCAGGTGTTGACCTGGCGGCGACGGCCCAGCCAGTTGTCCCGATGCCACCCGAATCGGGGGTGCTGCGTGGTGGTGTGCAGGTGCGCGAGCGCATGCGCGAGCTTCTCCCAGAAGGCCTCGTCGGCGGGGCGGGGCCGCAGCACGGACAGCACGAGCAGGTCGCGGTCGGCAAGGATGATCTCGGGCGTGGCGACGGCGCCCGTCCGGCGGAGCACGGTGAGCCCTTCGGCCTCCGCGGCGAAGGCGTCGTCCGACGGCGGCTCGCCGAACGCCTTGACGAACACCGACGTGCCGTCGCCGCGGCGCGCGAGGCCGGCGATCGCGGCGAGGCCGCCGGTGGCCGGCTCGACCGCGACGACGTCGGTCAGGCCGGCCGCGTGCAGGCGTTCGAGCAGGAAGGACGTCGTGTCTGTCACGGATGGGCTCCTCGCTGCTGGTGGGACGTGTCACGGCCGTCAGGGGTGGGCTCACCCCCTCGTCCCGGCGGTGCCCCGCCGAGGCCGGAGCCGCCGGTCGACCTTATCCTCGGCGTCGAAGCGCGGGACGAGGGCCCACAGGGTGCCGACCTCGCCTGCGCTCTCCCTCGGTGGTCCGCCTCCGGATGGACAACGATCGCACGGCCGCTGTCGGCCGCAACCGTGCGGCGGTCAGGCGCGGGTCTTCCCGGCGGTCGCGTACGGCGGCGCGGCGACCAGGCGGTGCCTGCGCCTGGGCAAGCCGTACGTGGGGTGCGAGGTGGCCCACAGCGCCACCCTGTGAACGCCCGCCTTGACCCATGCGTGCCGCCGGCCGCCCTGGTACGCCGGCTTCGCCTGCCCTTGGCCGTCGACCGTCTGCAGGATCGCGTCCCGCCGCCCGAGGCTGATGTGGTTGTAGGTGTGGACCAGCTTGGTGGTCGCGACCCTGCGCCCGGTCAGGCGTCCCACGATCGCCTCGATGGCCTGCCGGCCCGTGTAGCCGGCCGACGCGCAGGACATCGGCAGCGGCCGGCCGTTGTCGCCGATGGCGTAGGCGCTGTCGCCCACGGCGTGGACGTCCGGGTGCGAGACCGACCGCATGCTGCGATCGACGATGATCTGTCCCTTGCCGGTGACCTGCAGCCCGCCGGCGGCGGCGACGGGGCTGAGCGCGAATCCGGCCGTCCACACGGTCACGTCGGACGCCAGGGCGGTGCCGTCGGCGCACAACACCCGCGTCGCTTCGACGGCTTCGACGCTGGTCCGCTCCACGACGGTGACGCCCAGCCGGTCGCAGGCCCGGCGCAGGTAACGGCGCGCACCGGGGGAGAGCCGGGCGCCCAGCTCGCCGCGGGCGACGAGCGTCACCGACAGGCCGGGCCGGGCCTCGGCGATCTCGGTGGCCGCCTCGATGCCGGTCAGCCCGTCGCCGACGACCACCACCCGCCCGCCGTCGCCCAGGCCGTCCAGGCGCTCGCGCAGGCGCAGCGCCGAGGGCCTGGCGGCGACGTCGAAGGCGTGCCCGGCCGCGCCCGGAACGCCGCCGTCGTCGCCGCCGCTGCCGAGCGCGTAGACCAGCGTGTCGTACCCGAGCTCCCCGCCGCCGCCGGCCACGCCGTCGGCGTCAGCCATGGTGACGATCCGGCGCTCGGGATCGACGGCGGTGACGCGGGCCAGGCGCAGCTCGATCCCCGTCCCGGCGAAGACGTCGGCGAGCCGGGGAGCCTCGATGCCCCGGCCGACCGCGAGCTGGTGCAGCCGCATGCGCTGGACGAAGTCCGGCACGGCGTTGACCACGGTGATCTCGACGTCCTTGCGGGACAGCCGGCGGGCCAGGTTCCCGGCCACGTAGGCCCCGGCATAGCCGGCGCCGAGGATGACGATGCGATGCCTCATGTGTCGCTCCTGTCGGTTGGAGGGTGGGCTCGGGCCTGCGTCAGCGGTCCGCTCGATCGAGGGCGCCGCGCGCCTCCGCCGAGAGGTCCTGCCAGTCGGCCCAGGCCTTGAGCTGATCGGCGTAGACCTGCTGCAGCACGTCGAGGCTTTCGGCGGTCCGGGCGGTCGGGGCCACCCGGTCGCCGCGCGACAAAGCGGCATCGACGAACTCCCGGCCCAGGCCGCGGGACGAACCGGTGACGAACCAGACCTTGCTCATGCTGTCCTTCCGTTCCACCTGCTGGTGGTCGCGCGGTGGCTCCACCCGGCGGGGCGCACGCATCCTGACAGTCATGTGGCGTCGGCGCCCCGCCCGTTGTGACAGCGCGGTGCTGTGCCGTACGCCACACGAAGGCGCGGACCGGCGTCGGAGGCGTCCGACCTGCGGCTCCTGTCCCAGGCGCCCGACCGGCTGCTCATCGAGCTGATCTCGGCTCTGCCGGACGACGCGCTGGAGCACATGTGGCGGCGCGACCTGCTCGGCCCGTCGCGGGCCGGCGACGTCCGCAGCAGGGTCCTGGATCGCTTCGCGGCGGCGGGGATGCCGCCCCGGGCGCTGTTCGCCGCGGATCTGACCGGGTGCGCGCACGACCCTCGGGTGTGGGCGTACGGACACTATGCGGGGGACGGACCGAACCACGGCGTACGTCGCCCTGACCAAGGCGAGGCTGCGCCGCCGGATCGCCGCCCGCTCGCCGGTCCGCGGGCCGGTTCCGTCCCTGGTGGAGGTGTTGCGGGCGGCCCGCGACCCGTTCGAGAGCGAGGCCGCGCTGGCGGCGGCGACCCGCGACGGCGAGACGCCGCCCTGGGCGGACCTCCTCGCCGCGCACCGGGAGCAGCCCTGGCCGGAGCACGTGCTGTGCGTCGTCGCCGAACGTCCCGACCTGCCCGCGGGCGCATCCACCGGGCGGGCGTGCTCCCCGATGCGGAGATCCTGGCGGTGGCCAGGCCGGTGAAGTGGGTCGTCCGCTACCTGGTCTCCTCTCCAGAGGCGTTCGCCGGACGCTGGTCGAGCCTGCGCGAGCTGTTCCTGCGCCGGCTGGAGGCCGCCGCCCGGTCCGGCCCGCTCGGATCGGCCGGCCCTCGCCGGGCGAGGAATCAGATCAGATGATGACATCGCCCGTTCCGCGCTGTGTTTGACTTCAGCCGACCGCGCAGGAGAGGAGTCACCGTGTCAGGTGCCGATGCGGCTGCGATCGCCGCCGTCACGTTCGCCGCCCTGTACGCCGGGCATCAGATCGGCGATCACGTGGTGCAGAGCAACAGCGTCGCGATCGCGAAGGCGGCACCGGACGCGGCGCGGCTGGCCGCGGGCGCGTCACCGTGGACCGGATGGGGGGCCTGCTGGCGGCATGTCGCCGGCTACGTCGCCACGCAGGTGGTGGCGCTGGCGCTGGTCTGCGTGGCGGTCCCGATGGAGGTTCCCGGCATGGCGACGGCGCTGATCGTGTCGGCGGGCACGCACGCGGTGATCGACCGGCGCTGGGTCGTGCACCTGCTGATCCGGGTCAAGAAGTGCCACGGCTGGGCGGAGGCGCCGTACCTGATCGACCAGTCCCTGCACGTCGGCGCGATGCTGATCGCCGCGGTGCTGGCCGTGACGGTCAGCGACGCCGCGGGCGTGGCCGTCGTGGGGGCCGGCGCGTCCGCCCTGGTGGGCGCCGCTCTGCTGGTCGAGCGCCGGCGGGCGGCGGCGCGCGCCCGGGTCGTCGGCCCGTCTCATGGCTGGCGGCGGCATGGTGCGTGAACCGTCCGCCGACGCCCGGCGTTGGGGTACGGCGACCTACCTGGGCTCCCTCGCCGGGGACGACCGCAAGAGCCTGCTGGGGCTGGGCGCGCAGCGCACGTTCCAGCCAGGCGAGCCGCTGATCGAGGAAGGAGCCCCGGACACGGACGTGTTCCTGCTGCTCGACGGGTACGGCAAGGTGCTCGGCAACACCGTCGACGGCCGGGCGGTCCTGCTGTCCGTCCGCGGGGAGGGGGACGTGGTCGGGGAACTGGCCGCGCTGGACCGCAAGCCTCGCTCGGCCTCGGTGCTGGCCTTGACCAGGCTGGTGGCGCGGATCGTGTCTCGGCGGGCCTTCCTCGGCTTCCTCGACGAGCGGCCCGCGGCGGCACGGGCGCTGCAGGCCGCGACGCTCGGCGAGTTCCGACGGGCGACCCGCTACCGGCTGCTGGTGAGCGGCGCGCCGGTCGGCGTGCGGCTCGCGCTGGTGCTGGACTACCTCGCCGACAGCTACGGCCGGCGCTGCGCCGAGGGCGTGTGGATCGCGGTCCCGCTCAGCCAGCCGGAGCTGGCGTCCCTGATCGGGGTGTCGGAGCCCAGCCTGCACCGGGCGTTGGCCCGGCTCCGCGCTCGCGACGTGGTGGGGACCAGCCATCGGCGGCTCGTCGTACGCGACCCGGACGGGTTGCGGGCCCTGGCGCATGAGGCGGACGACGCACGGGAGCTTCCCGCGGCGGGCGGCGCAGGTGGTGGTGTTCGGGCGGGGGTCTCAGGGGACGGAGGTCGCGCCTTTCGCGGCCATGCGGGGGCTGTGGCGGGCGGCGACCGGGGTGGGGGCTGGGGAGGTCTCCGTCGTGGTGGTGGCGGTGCTGGCTCTGGTGCAGCTCTTCTGTGTCGGGTGCGTGTGGGGCGGGGTGGCGGGGCTGGGGCGGCGGGTGGTGGAGCCGTCGCTGTTGCTGCTGGTCGGGATGGGGGTCGCGGGGGTCGGCGCGGTGCTGATGCTGGGGCATCCGGCGGAGTCGCAGCTCTACTTCCTGGAGAGCGTGCGGCCCTACCTGTCGGTGGCGGCCGTGTGCGGGGTGGTGGCGGCCTGGCGGAGGGCGCGGCCGGTGGGGTGGCGGGCGCCGGTGGGGTGGGGTGCGGTGGGGGCGGCGGTGGCGCTCGCGGTCCTGGCGGTCGAGGCGGTGCTGGACGGGGTCGTGCGGGTGCCGGCGGACACGAGTGGGTTGTTGTGGGTGGTGGGACCTTATCTGGGGTTGGCGGGGGTGGCCGTCGCCGTGTGGCTGCGCGTGGTCAAGTGCCGAGGGGTGGGGCGGCGGGGGGCGGGGTTGGTGGTGGTGGCGTTGCTGGCCGGGTACGGGGTGCCGGCGTCCGCGTCGGCGGTCGTCGGGCATGTGGTGCCTGACGGGGAACGGCGCGAGCGGGTGATCCCGCGCGGCGGGCGGGAGGCGGCGCGGTGGGTGCGGGAGCATTCCGGGCCCGGGGACGTCGTGGCCACCGACCTGCACTGCCGGGCGGTCGCCGGGCCGGCCTGCGACAGCCGGCACTACTGGGTGGCGGCCTTCAGCGAGCGGCGGGTGCTCGTCGAGGGCTGGGCGTACGCCGAGAGCACGCTCTCGCGCGCCGGAGCGACCGGCGGCTCCTATCTGGACGTGCCGTTCGCGGACGCGGCCCGGCTCGCGGCCAACGACGCCGTCTTCACCGCCCCGGCTGCGGAGAACGTCCGGGAGCTGGGCCGGAGACATGGCGTGCGGTGGCTTTTCACCGGTAACACTCGGAAACTCGATGAATATGCCGTCCTGCGCTTCCGTAACGCACGGTTTTCCGTTTACGAGATCCCCGGGAGGTAAAACTCTCCTCTGGCCCGGGAACAGTGGAGGGAAAACGCGCGCGACCCGCAGGACGCCCCATCACCATTTCCCTGAACGACGGCCACAGGCAAAGGATCAGGGAATTCGATGGACACGCGTGCCGCCATGCAGCCGACCCCCCGCGTCCTGGACACGGCGGCCCGGCCGGCGAGCGTCGACATCGTCATCCCCGTGCTCAACGAGGAACGCGCGCTCCCCGGCTGCGTGCGCACGCTGGCGGCGTTCCTCGACGCCGGCTTCCCGCTGCCGTGGCGCATCACGATCGTGGACAACGGCAGCACCGACGCCACCTGGCCGGTCGCGACGGCCCTGGCCGGCGAGCACGAGCACGTGCACGCGCGCCGCATCGAGGTGCGCGGCCGGGGCGCGGCGCTGCGGGCGGCCTGGCGGGAGAGCCCGGCCGACATCGTGGCGTACATGGACGTGGACCTGTCCACGGCGCTCGACGCCCTGTTCCCGCTGGTCGCGGCGGTGGCCAGCGGGCACTCGGAGATCGCGATCGGCACCCGGCTGGGGCGCGGCGCGCGCATCCGCCGCTCGGCGCGCCGCGAGCTGATCTCGCGGGGCTACAACGCGCTGCTCAGGCAGGGGTTCGGCGCGGGGTTCAGCGACGCGCAGTGCGGGTTCAAGGCGGCCAGGGCTCGCGTGGTGCGGCCGCTCATGGACAAGGTCGAGGACGACGGCTGGTTCTTCGACACGGAGTTGCTGCTGCTGGCCGAGCACAACGGGCTGCGCGTGCACGAGGTGCCGGTGGACTGGGTCGAGGACGTGGACTCGCGGGTCCAGGTGGTGCGGACGGCGTACGACGACCTGAAGGGCCTGGCCAGGGTCGCCTGGACGATCGCGGCGGGACGGGGCCGGGCGCCGGTGGCGGCCCGGCCGGAGCCGGTGCCGTGGCATCCGGAGGCGATGCCGGTCCCGGCTCACTCGGCCGGGGCGGTCCGGGGCGGGACGGCTCGGTCTCAAGGGGCCTTCTTCCTGTTGTTCTCCGTCGTTCTCTATGCGCTGGTCTATTGGCTGCTGCGGGAATTCCAGGGACCCGCGACCGCCAATGTGTGCGCTCTTGTCCTGGCCGGCGCCGTGACCGCCGTCCTGCGGCTCCGCGCGGTGCTGTTCGTCGTCGTGAATCACGCGCTCGCCGCCGCCGCACTCAACCTGCTGCCCCCCGGTGCCGGACGCCCGGCCGAGGCCGGCGCGGTCGTGGCCGCGTACTGCCTGCTCCTGGTGATCCGCGTCACCGCGTCACCCCTCACGAGAGACTGAGAGAACGTCATGGACACCAAAGAGATCCGCCGGCTGATCGCCCTGGAGGACGGCCACTGGTGGTACCGCGAGCGCCGGGAGATCCTGCGCCGGGAGCTGCGCGCGCTCGGCCGGCCCGGGGTGGCGGTGGACGTCGGCGCGGCGGGCGGCGGGAACACCCGCGTGCTGGCCGAGGCCGGCTGGGACGCGACCGCCACCGACACCTGCGAGACCGCGCTGGAGATCGCCCGGCAGCGCGGCATCAGCGCGGTCCGGGCGGACGCGCGGGCGCTGCCGTTCGAGACGGGCAGCGTCGACCTGGTGACCGCGTTCGACGTGCTGGAGCACATCCGCGAGGACCACCTGGTCACCGAGGAGATCGCGCGGGTGCTGGCCCCGGGCGGGCACGCGCTGATCGCGGTGCCGTGCGACATGACGCTGTGGTCGTCGCACGACGACGCGGTGGGGCACCTGCGGCGCTACCGGCGGGAGTCGCTGACCGTGGTGGTGGAGAAGGCCGGGCTGGAGGTGGACCGCATCTGGAGCTGGAACGTGCTGCTGCGGCCGCTGGTCACCTGGCACCGGCGGCGGTCCGTGGGCAGCGACCTGCGGCGCATGCCGGGGCTGCTCAACACTGGGCTGTCGGCGGTGGTTCGGGCGGAGCGGTATCTGCCGGTCAGGTCGTTGCGCGGGGTAAGTCTCTTCCTGCGGGCGCGACTGGGACGGTGACCGGAGCGGCCCGGCGGGGCGGGGCCGGAACGGCCGGGCGGGGCGGGGCCGGAACGCGGGCGGATCGCGTTGGCTCTAGGCTTTGCTTGTGGTGATTCACGCCCTCCTCGCCGCGGCCTTGACGCTGACGCCCGCCGCCGCCCCGCAAGCCCCGCAGGCGGCCCAAGCGCGGGTGGACTGCGCCCGGGTGAAGTGCCTCGCGCTGACCTTCGACGACGGCCCCGGCGAGCACACGCCCGAGCTGCTGAAGGTGCTCCGCAAGGCGAACGCCAAGGCCACGTTCTTCCTGGTCGGCAAGCAGGTCGAACGGCGGCCGAAGATCGCCAGGCAGACGCTCGCCCAGGGGCACGCGATCGGCGACCACACCTACTCGCACACCTCGCTCCCGCGCCTGCTGGACGAGGAGATCAGCGAGGAGATCCGGCTGGGCAAGGAGGTCATCGAGAAGGCGACGGGCCACCGGCCGACGATGTTCCGCCCGCCGTACGGGCACACCGACGAGCGCGTGCTGCGCGCCGCCGAGGAGGCGGACCTCGCGCAGGTCCTCTGGACCGGCACCACGCTCGACTGGTCGCTGCGCGACGCCGACAAGATCACCGCGAAGGTGCTGAAGCTGGCCAGGCGCAACGGCGTGATCCTCATGCACGACACGGTCCCCGCCACCGTCAAGGCCATGCCGGGCATCCTCAAGGAGCTGCGCAAGCAGGGCTACCACCTCGTCACGGTGCCGACGCTGCTCCGCGGCACCGGCAGGGCGCTGGAGCCCGGGGTGAGCTACCCCTAGACCCGGCCCAGGCCCTACACCCCGGACGTCCAGCCCCGGATTGCGAGCGACATGGGGAGCGACACCGCAGCGGCGAGCGTCGCCCGGCCCCCTCGGCCGTGGCCGGCGCTGGGCACGTTCCTCGCCGTGCAGGCGGTGCTGGGCTGCTGGTGGGCGGCCTTCTATCCCGGCCTGTTCAGCCGCGACTCGGTGCTGTACCTGAGCCACACGGTCGTCGGCCCGTGGGTGAGCGACCACTCGGTGCTCTACGACGCGATCATGTGGCTGAGCTTCACCGAGACGGGCGACCTGGGCGCGGTCACGTTCGCGCAGACCACGGCCATGGCGGGGGCGCTGACGTTCCTGGCGCAGTCGCTGAAGGCGCTGGGCGCGCCACGCCGGCTCACCACGGCGGTCGTGGTGCTGATGCCGCTGGCGCCGCCCGTGGGGGCGTTCACGGTCACGTTGTGGAAGGACGTGCCGTTCACGATCTGCGCGGTGGCGGTCGCGGGCGTGTGCGCGCGGTTCGCGGCGGCGCGGCGGGTGAGCGGGCCGGGGCTCGCCGCGCTGGGGGCGCTGTCGCTGGCGCTCGGGCTGTTCCGGGCGAACGGCTTCCTGGTGGTGGGCGTGGCCGTGGTGGCGCTGCTCGTCGTGCTCCGGGCCCGGCGGCTGCGGCTGCTGCTGGTCGGCACGGTCGCGGCGGCGCTCCCGCTGCTGCTGACGAACGTGGTGCTCCCCCAGGTCGGCATCGCGGCCCCGGCCAAGACGTACGTGTACCACACGGCCTTCGGCGACCTCGCGGTGGCCTTCAGGGACCGGCCCGCGCTGTTCCGCGCCGAGGACCGGGCGCTGCTGGAGTCGGTGGCGCCGCTGGACCGCTGGTGGTGGGGCGGCACCTGCTACACGATCAACACGCTGATCTGGCGCGAGGACTTCAGCTGGCCGCAGGCCGACGCGCACGCCGGCGAGCTGCTGGCCCTGTGGCGGCGGCTGCTGACCGAGGACCCCGGGCTGGTCGTGGACGCCCGGCTCTGCCGCGGGGCGATCGCGTGGCGGCCGGTGGGCGATCCGCGGTTCACGGGCGGCGGCACGTACCGCTTCTCGCTGCGGCCGACGGCCGACACCTACGTCGGCCCCGGCAAGGTGGCCGACTTCCCCGGCCGGTGGGTGTTCTCGCTGCGGCCGCTGTCGCACGAGCTGTACCAGGTGGCCGGCCCCTGGCTGACCGGGTCGCTGGCCCCCGAGTACGACTGGGCGCTGTGGCGCGGCGCGTCGTGGGCGTACCTGTCGTACCTGGCGGTCGCGCTCGGCGCGGCGGCCCGGCGCAACCGGTACGTGCTGGGCGTGGCGGCCGTGGTCGCCGGGCAGCAGCTCGCGGTCCTGGCCAACATCTCGGCGCAGGACTTCCGGTACATGGCCTCGCCGATCCTCATCGGGGTGCTGCTGGTGCCCCTGCTGCTGGGCAGCGCGGGGCGGCTCGCGCGCGCCGCGGCCCGCCGCGCGGCCCGGTGGCGGCCGGGCAATGCGCTGGCCAGGTGCAAAAGGCTCATTTCTGGAAAGAGGACCGCTTCGTGAACCGGGCGTAGAGGCGGGAGACATCATGTCAGGCTGGACAGGACCCTTGACGGTGGGCGTCGAGGAGGAGTTCCACATCGTGGACCTGCGGACCAGGCACCTTTCGACCCGCTCAGGGCCGCTGCTGGACATCCTGCCGAAGGGCCGCTTCTCGGAGGAGCTGCAGCGTTCCACGATCGAGGCCAACAGCGAGCCGTTCGCCCGCCTGGAGGACCTCGGCAAGGACCTGTGCGAGCTGCGCGGCCTGGTCATCCAGGCGGCGCACGAGCTGGGGCTCGGCATCGTGGCGGCCGGCACCGTGCCGCTGGCCGACAAGTCGCGCATGAAGGTGTCGGACGACCCGCGCTACGAGCGCATGCTGGACGACTACCAGCTGCTCACCCGCGAGCAGCTGATCTGCGGCACGCAGGTGCACGTCCAGGTCGAGGACAAGGACCTGGCGACGGCGGTGGCGCACAGCGTGACGCCGTGGCTGCCGCCGCTGCTGGCGTTGTCGTGCAGCTCGCCGTTCTGGTTCGGCGAGGACACCGGGTACGCCAGCTACCGGACGCTGGTGTGGCAGCGCTGGCCCACGTCCGGCCCGATGACCAAGTTCGACTCGGCGGCCGACTACGAGCGCATGGTCCAGGACCTCATCCAGGCCGGCACGATCACCGACCCCGGGATGATCTACTACGACGTGCGGCCGTCCGCGCACGTGCCGACCGTCGAGCTGCGGGTCTGCGACTCCTGCCCGCGGGTGGACGACATCGTGCTCATCGCCGGGCTGTTCCGCGCGCTGGTCACCAGGGAGCTGGCGGCGGTGCGGCGGGACCCGTACCGGGAGATGCAGCTCGAACCGGTGCGCGCGGCCACCTGGCAGGCCACCCGCTCGGGCCTGGAGGGCGACCTCGTCGACCCGGTCGAGGGCGTGCCGAGAGCCGCCGCCGAGGTGTTCAGGAACCTGGTGGACGGGCTGCGGCCGGAGCTGGAGGAGACGGGCGACTGGGAGCTGATCTCCGAGCTGACGCGGGAGGCGCTGGCGCGGGGCAGCTCGGCCGCCCGGCAGCGGCGCGCGTACGAGCGGGAGGGCCGGCTGTCCGACGTCGTGGACCTGCTGCTCGACGAGACGCGGCAGTGCGTCGACGACGGCCCGTCGTCCTACCGGCCGGCCGCCTGAGCCGGCCCGGCCCCTCGCCGTCGGACGAGGGTCAGGCGCCGCCCGGCGTCTGCAGGCGGCCGGGCAGCCGGACGACCGTGACGAAGAACTCGTCGATCTGGCGGATGACGGCCAGGAACCGCTCCAGATCGACGGGTTTGGTCACGTACGCGTTGGCGAAAAGGTCGTAGCTGCGCAGGATGTCCTCCTCGGCGGAGGAGGTCGTGAGGACGACGACGGGAATCGCGCGCAGGTCGGGATCACCCTTGATCTTCTCCAGGACCTGGCGCCCGTCGTACTTCGGCAGGTTGAGGTCGAGCAGGATGAGGTCGGGACGGGGCGCCTCGGCGTACTCGCCGCGCCGGTAGACGAAGTCCAGCGCCTCCAGGCCGTCCCTGACGACGTGGAGGTTGTTCTGGATCTTGTTGTCCTCGAACGCCTCTCGGGTGATCAGCTCGTCGCCGGGGTCGTCCTCGACGAGGAGCACTTCGATGGCCTGCGGAGTGGTCATGAGTCGCTTTCCGAAACGGGATCAAGGGCCGGGTCAGGCAAAGTGAAGCAGATGCGGGTGCCGCCGGTGTAGCCGGTGTCGAGCCAGATGCGGCCGCCGTGGTTCTCCACGATCTTCCGGCACATCGCCAGGCCGATGCCGGTGCCGCCGTAGGTCTCGCGGTTGTGCAGGCGCTGGAAGATGACGAAGACCTTCTCGGCGAACTCGGGCTCGATGCCGATGCCGTTGTCCGACACCGACAGCAGCCACTCGCCCTGCTCGCCGCGTACGCACTCGACGCGGATCTCGGGGCGCTCGCCCGCGCGGCGGAACTTGATGGCGTTGCCCAGCAGGTTCTGCCAGAGCAGGCCGAGCAGGGTGCGGTCGCCCGTCACGGTCGGCAGGTCGTCGGGGCGCTCGACGCGGGCGTCCGACTCCTCGACCGCCGTGGACAGGTCGTCGAGCGCCTTGTCGAGCGCGTCGTCGAGGTCGACCGGCTTGCGGTCGTCGTACATGCGGCCGACCCGGGAGAAGCTGAGCAGGTCGTTGATGAGCACCTGCATGCGGGTGGCGCCGTCCACCGCGAAGTGGATGTACTGGGCGCCGCGCTCGTCCAGCACCGAGCCGTAGCGCTTCTGCAGGAGCTGGCAGAACGTGGCGATCTTGCGCAGCGGCTCCTGGAGGTCGTGCGAGGCCACGTAGGCGAACTGCTCCAGCTCGGCGTTGGAGCGGCGCAGCTCGACCGCCTGCGCGTCGAGGTCGGCGGTCTGGGCGCGCAGCAGGCCCTGGGCCTCGTGGGACTCCTGGAGCGCGCGCACCAGCCTGGTGCGCATCAGGTCCACGTCGCGGGACAGCTCGCGGATGTCGGCCGGGCCCCGCTCCGGGATGGGGTGGCCGAAGTCGCCGGTCGCGACGTGCCGGGAGGCGACGCGCAGCTCGTCCAGCGGGCGGCCGATCGCGCGGCGCAGCAGCACCGCGATCGCGATGCCGGCCAGCAGGAACAGCACGACCATGGCCACGAAGGCCCAGTTGCGGATGCGCTGCGCCCGGTCCAGCTCGCTCTGCGCGGCGGTGCGGGCCCGGGTCAGCTCCGCCGAGAGCCGGTCGAGCCGCGCGCGGATGGCGTCGAAGCTCTGCTTGCCGCCCTCGTTGCCGGCGGCGGTGACGGTGGCGTCGTCCTGTTTGGCGGCGATCGCGGGCTGGGCGTAGTCGCGCCGCCACGCCTCGGCCGCGGCGCGGACCGCGCCGACGTCCGCGACCAGCCCCGGGCGGTCCTTGAGCAGGTCCGCGATGCGGCCGCCGCTGCGTTGCTCGGCGCGCACCCCCTCGCTGTACGGCTCCAGGAAGTCGCGCCGCCCGGTCAGCAGGTAGCCGCGGACGCCGGTCTCCTGGTCGAGCAGGGCGTTCTCCAGTTGCGCGGCCTCGACCCTGGCCGGGGAGATGCCCTCGATGAGCTGGTTCGACAGGCGGGCGGTGCGGTCGAGCATGACCGTGGCGACGACGGCGCAGGCGATCACCAGGATCGCGACGACCGCCAGCACGGCGACGAACCAGGCGTGGACGGTCAGGCGGCGCCAGCCGCGCGGAGGGGTGTCGTTCACAGGTCGTCTCTCGGAGGGGGTGGACTCGGGGCGAGGATCACAGATCGTCGTTCCAGCGCAGGTGGACCACGGCGAGGTCGTCGGCGGCGGTCTCGGGGGCGGCCGTCTCGACGTCCTCGACGAGCGCGTCGAGGAAGCGCTCTCCGTCGAGGTGCGCGCGTTTCCTGGCCAGCTCCAGCAGGCCCTCCTCGCCCAGCCACCGGGGCGGCTCGCCCGGCAGGCGGCGCTCGAACAGGCCGTCGGTGAACAACGTCAGCCCGCCGCCCGGCGGCAGCTCCATCACGTGCTGCTCCCAGTCGCCGTCGATCGGCAGCCCGAGCGCGGGCCCCTGCGCCGGCTCGGACAGGGTGACCCCCTCCGGCGTGTGGACGAACATGCCCGGGTGGCCGGCGCGCCAGAGGCGCACCGTCCGCCGGTCCGGCTCCAGCACCAGCGTGGACATCGTCACGAAGATCTCGGGGCTGGGCCGCTCGGCGGCCAGGATGCGTTCGAGCTGGCGCAGCAGCGCGCCGCCCTCCAATCCGGTCAGCACGAGCGCGCGCCAGGCGATGCGCAGGCACACGCCGAGCGCCGCCTCGTCGGGGCCGTGGCCGCAGACGTCGCCGATCACCGCGTGCACGATCTTGTCGTCGGACTCGACGACGTCGAAGAAGTCGCCGCCGAGGGTCTGGGAGCCGCGGCTGGCCTGGTAGCGCGAGGCCACCTGGATCGGCATGGACTGCAGCAGCGGGGTGGGCAGCAGGCCGCGCTCCAGGCGGGCGTTCTCCTTGGCGCGCACGCGCTCGGCGTGCAGCGCCACCGCCGCCTGCTCGGCCTGCTTGCGCTGCATCGCGTAGCGCAGCGCGCGGCCCAGCCATTCGGCCTCCACCCGGCCCTTGACCAGGTAGTCCTGGGCGCCGGCGGTCACCGCGGCGAGGCCGGCCTGCTCCTCGGCGAGGCCCGTCAGCACGACGACGGCGGCGTCGCCGGCCTCCTCCAGCACGGCCGGCAGCGCCGAGAACGCGTAGGCGTCGGGCAGGTCGAGGTCGAGCAGCACGCATTGGGGCCGCAGCCGCCGCAGCGCCTGCCGCGCCTCCTTCACCGAGCGTGCCCATTCCAGGCGTACGGCCAGGCCGCTGTCCTCCAGCAGCTCGCGCACGATCAGCGCGTCCTGTGGATCGTCCTCCACGAGCAGGACCAGCGGCACCCAGCCGTCATGCTCACCAGCGTGGGCCATACAGGCGTTTCTTCCTTCCCGCCCGCGCCAGATGCCTTACGCACCGGACGGCGCCTCAGGCGTCCCGTCACCAACCTGGTTGCGGAGTTGGCGCAGAGCCAGCTTCTCTTCCCCCCATTCTCACGGATATGCGTACGGGGGCTGATCGATTTTGCTCGAACGAGACTCCTTCTCACGTTCGTTCGCTGTCAGCGGCGGCCCGGGGCCGTGACAGCGGCCTGGCAGCGCGCGGTCAGGGCCGCCCGGCATCGTCTTCCTCGTCAGGACGACCGCCCGCCTTACTGAAGGAGAACCCGCCATGATGACGTTCGCCGCCGTGCTGCAGCTCCTCGTCGCTCTCTCGTTCGTGTCGATCCCGCTGGTCCGGCACCGCTACGGGCCCCGGGCCACCGACGCGGCCCACGCGGAGCTGCGGCGTCAGGGCGTCTCCCCCGGCGTCCTCGCCGACAACGGGATGCGCTTCGACGCGAGCGGCCACGAGAGCGCCGTGCCCGTCGCGGTCGCCCTGGTCATGACCGCGCTCGCGGTGCTCAACCTGACCGGCAGCCCCCTGGGCGGCACCCTGTCGTGGGCGCTCCAGCCGGTCGTGCTGGCCGGCAACCTGGTGATCCTCTACAGCCAGCTCACCGCCGCCAGGTCGGTGGAGGCCGCCTTCGCCCGCAAGGGCGACCCCGAGCTGGCCAGGATCGACGTGCGGGCGCTGCTGCGGGCGGCCGAGAGCGGCTTCCCGTCCTGGGTGATGCCGGGGCTGCAGAACGTCCGGCACGCCCTGGTGATGGGCGGCTCGGCGCTCGTCCTGCTCGCCCTCGCCCTTGCCTAGGCCGCCCGGGTCACTCCCACTCGATGGTGCCCGGGGGCTTGCTCGTCACGTCGAGGACGACGCGGTTGATCTCGCGGACCTCGTTCGTGATGCGGGTGGAGATGCGGGAGAGCACGTCGTACGGGACGCGCGACCAGTCGGCGGTCATCGCGTCTTCGGAGGTGACCGGCCGCAGCACCACCGGGTGGCCGTAGGTGCGGCCGTCGCCCTGCACGCCGACCGAGCGGACGTCGGCCAGCAGCACCACCGGGCACTGCCAGATCTGCCGGTCGAGGCCGGCGCGCGACAGCTCCTCGCGGGCGATCGCGTCGGCCTCGCGCAGGATCTCCAGGCGCTCGCGGGTGACCTCGCCGACGATGCGGATGCCGAGCCCCGGACCGGGGAACGGCTGCCGCCACACCATCGCGGCGGGCAGGCCCAGCTCCTCGCCGGCCCGGCGCACCTCGTCCTTGAACAGCGCCCGCAGCGGCTCCACCAGCGTGAACTGCAGATCCTCCGGCAGGCCGCCGACGTTGTGGTGGGACTTGATGTTGGCGGTGCCGGTGCCGCCGCCCGACTCGACGACGTCGGGGTAGAGCGTGCCCTGCACGAGGAAGTCGACCGGGCCGTCGGCCATGATGGCGCGCTGCTCGTCCTCGAAGACGCGGATGAACTCACGCCCGATGATCTTGCGCTTCTCCTCGGGGTCGGTGACGCCCTCCAGCGCCTTGAGGAACCGCTCGGCCGCGTCGACCACCCGCAGCTTGACCCCGGTGGCGGCGACGAAGTCGCGCTCCACCTGCTCGGCCTCGCCCTTGCGCAGCAGGCCGTGGTCGACGAAGACGCAGGTCAGCCGGTCGCCGATGGCCCGCTGCACGATCGCCGCGGCCACCGCGGAGTCGACCCCGCCGGACAGCGCGCAGATCGCCCGGCCCTCGCCCACCTGGCGGCGGACGGTCTCGACGGACTCCTCGACGATGTTGAGCATCGTCCAGCTCGGCCGGCAGCCGGCCGCGTCGAGGAAGTGCTTGAGCACCGCCTGGCCGTGCTCGGAGTGCAGCACCTCGGGGTGGAACTGCACGCCGTACAGGCCGCGGCCGGGGTGCTCGAAGGCCGCGACCGGGGTCTCGCCCGTGGAGGCGGTGACCGTGAAGCCCTCGGGGGCGGCCGAGACGCTGTCGCCGTGGGACATCCAGACCTTCTGGCTGGCCGGCAGCCCGGCGAAGATGACGCCCTCGTCCAGCACGTCGAGCGAGGTGCCGCCGTACTCGGCCACGCCGGTGCGGGCGACCGTGCCGCCGAGCGCCTGCGCCATCGCCTGGAAGCCGTAACAGATGCCGAACGTGGGCACGCCGGTGGAGAACAGCCCGTGCGGCACCGGCGGCGCGCCCTCGGCGTAGACGGACGAGGGACCGCCGGACAGGATGATGGCCTTGGGGTTCTTGGCCATCATCTCCTCGACGGGCATCGTCGAGGGGACGATCTCGGAGTAGACGTGGCACTCGCGCACCCGCCTGGCGATGAGCTGCGCGTACTGTGCGCCGAAGTCGACCACCAGCACCGTGTCGAATTCTGACACCGAGAGAACCCCCCAAAGGCGACGTGCGGTGAGTCCAGTCTATCGGCCCCGGGTATTACGCCTGGCCTGCCGCCGCCTCTCGTGCTAACACAGAACGATGGATCTTGTCTGGCCGGCGGCCGCCTGGGCTCTCTGGGCCGCCATCCTGGCGGTCGCCCTCGGGGTGGCCGGCCGGGAGCGGCCTGCCGGGTCCCCCGCGCCCGCCGGCCCCGGGCGGCCGGTCCCGCAGGCGGTGGCCGAGCTGCTGCGCGGGATGCGGGCGCAGGAGGTGTTCCACACGACGCTGTTCGAGCTGGCCGAGCTGGGGCGGGCGCGGGTGGACGGCGACCTGCTCTCCCTCACGGACGGCCCCGGCCCCTCCCTCACGGACGGCCCCGGCCCCTCCCCGGCGGACGGCCCCGGGGAGCCGCCGGCGGCGTACCAGCGGTGGGCGCTGGACCGGGTGCGCGAGCGCATGGCGGGCGCGGGCGAGCTGCGCGTCGTCGCCCTCATGCCGGACGGGGCCGCGCTGGAGGGCGACTTCCTGCCCCTCGTCCAGCGGCACGCGATCGACCTGGGGCTGGCCCGGCGGCGGTGGCCCAGCATGATCGTGCCGGTGGTGCTGGCGGTCGCGCTCGTCGTCCCGTGGTTCGCCACCGTCGCCCGGGCGGGGGTGTCGTGGCTGGGCGGCATCGCGACGATGGTGTCGTTCGTGGCGGGCGGGAGCCTGCTGCTGGGCGGGCGGGGGTTCCTGCTCACGGCGAGCGGGCGGGAGGTCGCGGAGACCGTCCCGCCGGCCTCGGGGCATGAGTGGATCTTCACGGGCAGCGGCTGGCGGGGGGCCGCCGTCGAGCCCGCCGGGCCCGCCGCGGGCGCGCCCCGGCGGCGGGAGGTCATCGGGCACGTGGTCAAGCGCTGGTACGACGCCGAGCGGCGGGCCCGGTTCATCGCGCTGCACGACGGGCGGTCGGAGTGGGCGGAGGCGTTCGCGGTGGAGCCGGGGATCTACAAGGACGTGCTGCCGGGCGACTGCGTGCGGCTGCTGGTGCGGCGCGACGGGGAGGTGGTCCGGGTCCTGACGCACGAGCGGCACTGGTGATGCTCAGGAGCGGCGGCGGCCTGCCCGCGCGCGGATGGCGGCGGTGGCGGCGGCCAGCTCGCTCGCGTCCTTGATGGTGCGGTTGTCCTCGTACGTGACCCCGTCCGGCGGGCTGTCGTGGCCCAGCGGGTCGGCGTCCCAGATGTTGCCGCGGAACACCACGTGCTCCAGCGGCGGCCCGACGTGCAGCACCGCGGTGTTGTCCGCGCGCACGACGACGTTCTCCGTCACCGTCGCCCACGCCGCGCCGTAGTCGAGGTAGAGGCCGAAGTTGTACGGCGTCCGCGTGTCCTCGATGACGTTGCCCCGCACCACCGCCCCGTCCTCGAACGAGCCGCCCTGCACCCCGCTCAGGTAGACGCCGCCGCCGTCGGCCAGCACGCGCATGGTGTCGGCGGTGCGGTTGCGCAGGATCTGGGCGCCCCTTCCCGGCCCGACGACGATGCCGCAGTGCGGCACGTCGGTGACCTCGTTGTGGGCGATCAGGCAGCCGTGCGCGGCGGTGACGGCGATGCCGGGCGAGCCGCTGTGGTCGAGCCCGATGTGGCGCACCAGGTTGTCCTCGATCGCGACGTCGCGCCCGCCGGTCACCACGACGCCGCCGGCGGACAGGGTGTCGAACGTGCAGCCGCGCACCGCGACCTCCGAGCCGCCGGTGATGCTGAGCCCGGAGGCCCCCAGTCGGGTGAACCGGCATCCTTCCACCGCCACCGCGTCCGCGTCGTCGATCGCCACGCAGGCGGGAATCGTCACGGACGCGGTGGGATACGTCACGGACGCCCCCTCGCCGAGCACCGCCGTCGCCACGCCGCCGCCCTCGTAGTAGCCGCTGCCGTGGTAGTGCACGAACCCCTGCTCGGGGCCCAGCCAGGTGGCGTCGGCGAACACCAGCCCTCGGAACGTCACCTGCCGCGCGCCCTCGACGCCGGCCAGCCGCTCCAGCGCGGGCGCGACGACCGCCGTGCGCTCCGGGTGCTCGCCCGGCCGCGGCAGGTAACGCAGGACGTGCCGGCCGGGGCGGGAGCGGTCGAGCACCCAGGTGCCGGGCTCGCGCAGGAAGCTCGGGTCGTTCTCGATGCGGGTGGGCAGGCCGGGGCCGCGCTGGGTCGTGCCGGCCCACGTCGAGTTGTACAGCTCCAGCGCCCGGTCGAAGGCGGGGCGGGCCATGGTGATCATGGTCGAGCCGTCGTCGGTGGTCACGCCGGCCACCTTCAGGCGTGCCTCGGACCAGGGGTAGACGCCGCGGTGGACGAACTCCACGTCCTGCGGGCTCTGCCAGGCGAGCCGGGCGTCGGTGACGTAACCGGTGTCGGTCGCGCGGGCCGCGCCCGGCAGCGCGTCGATCGAGGCGCGGGCGGCCCTGCGGCCGTCCACGTAGAGCTGGCGGGTGTCGAGGTCGCCGACGTCGGCCGTCCAGACGCCGCCGGCCACGCGCCAGCCGGTGATCGTCCGGCCGCCGCTGATCATCGGGGCCTCCTGGCCGGCGGTGCCGTACGCGTGGGCCTGGAGGACGAGACCGGAGTCGGCCTCGGTGAGCCGCAGCGGCTCGGTCAGCACGTGCGTCCCGCCGCGCAACGACACGACGGCCGGGCCCGGGGCCTGCCTGGCCGCCGCGAGCGCGCGTCCGAGCGTGGCGAACGGGTGCGCGGGGGAACCGTCAGCGGAGTCGTCACCCCATGGAGCTACCTGGACGTGGAACATCTCCACCACCTTTGCTGTTTACGGTGTACACGTAGTAGTACACCATAAACAAGGGAGGCGGCAATGGCGGGACGTCCGGGGGGTGATCCCGATCGCGGGATCGAGCTGCTGTGGCGGCAGGAGGAGGAGCGGGAGCCGCGCCCCGGCCTCAGCGTGGGACGGATCGTCCGGGCCGCCGTCGAGCTGGCCGACGCCGAGGGGCTGGCGGGCCTGTCGATGCGCAAGGTCGCCGACCGGCTCGGCTTCACCACCATGTCGCTCTACCGGCACGTGCCGAGCCGCGATCACCTCGTCGACCTGATGCGCGACGAGGTCCTGGCCGAACACGCCGACGTCCGGCGCCCCCACGACGGCCACGACGGCCACGACGGGCGCACCGGTGGGGGCAGTGATGGGGGCGGCGACGGGCGGGTCGGCGGAGGCAGCGGTGGGGGTGGGGGTGGCGGCGGGGGCGTCGGATGGCGGGAACGGCTGGAGGGCGTCGCGCGGCAGGCGTGGGCGATCCGGCAGCGGCACCCCTGGCTCGCCGAGATACGCGGCACCCGCCACCTGCCCGGTCCCAACGCCGTGGCGCACTACGACTACATGCTCGGCACGCTCCTCGGCACCCCGCTCACCCCGTCCGAGGTGATCGCGGTCGTCGGCCTGGTCGGCCGCTTCGTGGACGCCGAGGCCCTGCTGCTGGTCGAGACGCAGCGCGAGGAGCGCCGCAGCGGCGTGTCCGAGGAGGAGTGGTGGGGCGGGCGCGACTCCCTGTACGCGCGCCTCGACCGCTACCCCGCCCTCTCCCACCTGTGGACGGCCGGCGGCTGGGACCACCCCGAGGACTCCTTCGAGTTCGGCCTGCGCCGCCTGCTCGACGGCGTCGAAGCCCTCATCCGCGAGCGTTACGAAAGCCGTGACGAAACTGCGGCCGGTACGCCACGGGAAGGATCCGAGGGAGGCCGGGCCCCGGAGACCGGCACACAGCCCATCGCGCAGCCGGGCCGGGAGCCCAGCCCCAAGTCGTCGGGCCGCGAGCCACTCGCGAAGTCGGGTGCGGAGTCCGGCCCGGAGTCGGGCCGCGAGTCCAGCCCGAAGCCGGGCTCGGAGCCCAGCCCGAAGCCGGGCTCGGAGCCCAGCCCGAAGCCGGGCTCGGAGCCCAGCCCGAAGCCGGGCTCGGAGCCCAGCCCGAAGCCGGGCTCGGAGCCCAGCCCGAAGCCGGGCTCGGAGCCCAGCCCGAAGCCGGGCTCGGAGCCCAGCCCGAAGCCGGGCTCGGAGCCCAGCCCGAAGCCGGGCTTGGGGTCCGGTGCCGGAGGGGGCCCGGAGTCCGGTACGGGAGGCGGCCCGTCGTCCGGTGCGGAGCCCTGTGCGGAGTGTGGGGCCGCGCTCGACCCCGCCCCGTCGGGCCGCCCCCGCGTCTACTGCTCGCGCGCCTGCCGCCAGCGCGCCTACCGGAGGCGCCACCGACCCTGACGCCCGGCCGCCCGGCTCGGCGGCCCGGTGGCCGTCAGTCGTCCGGTCAGCGCTGGAGCGGAAGGCCGCCGCGCAGCAGGACCTCGTACTGGCGGTGCAGGCGGGCGGCGTGCGCCGCGTCCGTCAGCACGAGGAACCGCTCCTCGCGGATGGCCGCCACCGCCAGCTCGGCGACCTCGGCCGGGTCGATGCCGCGCTCGGCCCGCCGGCTGACGTGCTCGCGGGCGTCCAGTTCGTCCGGCCCGGGCGTGGTGGCCAGGGTGGGCGGACGGACGCGGGCGGAGTCGGCGATCCGGGTACGGACCGCGCCGGGGCAGAGCGCGGTCACCCGGAGCTTGGCGTCGGCGGCGGCCAGGTCCTGGGCCAGGGCCAGGGAGGCGGCCAGGGCGGCGTGCTTGCTGACGGCGTACCCGCCGGAGCCGGGCGCGGCCGACAGCCCGGCCACGGACACCGTGTTGACGACGTGCCCCTCCACGTCCTGCTCGATCATGCGCGGGACGAAGGCCCGGATGCCGTGCAGGACGCCCCACAGGTTGACGCCGAGCAGCCAGGCGAAGTCCTCCTCGGTGCGCGTCCACATGTGGCCGCCCTGGTAGACGCCCGCGTTGTTGCACAGGACGTGGACGGCGCCCAGCTCGCCGAAGCAACGGTCGGCCAGGTGCGCCACGGCGGCGGCGTCGGAGACGTCGGTGATCTGCGTCCGCACCTCACCGGCCGCGCGACCGTCCGCCCACCCCGCAAGCCCACTACCCGCGAGCCCGCTACCCGCAGACCCACTACCCGCAGACCCACGCCTGCCTGCCGCCCGCGTGTCGGCGGCCGCCGGCGTCTGGGCAGCCGCCCATGACCGGGCGGCTTCCCTCGCGTACGCGGCCGTCTCCGCCAGCCCGCCGTGATCCACGTCCGCCAGCATCAGCGTCATGCCCTCGGCCGCGAACCGCAGCGCCAGAGCCCGGCCGATCCCGCTGGCCGCGCCCGTCACCACCGCCACCTTGCCGGCGAGCTCCCGCACCCGCCCGACGCTACAGGATGGCCTCCATGAGGCCCAGGGGCGGCGAACCGAGATGCAGGAGCTCCTTGTGGAAGCGCTGGAGGGTGAAGCCCGCGCCCCACTCCTTGCGGGCCCGTTCCCGCAGGTCGAGGATGAGCAGCTTGCCCCAGGTGTAGCGGCCGTAGGTCGGGTCGAACGTGGCCCGCCGGGCCTCCGACAGCGCCGCCGGCCCGAGCAGGTGCGTGTCGGACTCGAAGCGGCGCGCGCCCTCCTCGACCGTCATCTGCCCGGTGTGCACGCCGATCGCGCAGGCGAGGCGGGTGACGCGGATGAGCGCCTCCAGCCAGACGCCGATCTCGAAGCGCGGGTCGTCCGGCTCGAAGCCCTCCTCGACGCACAGCTCCTCGGCGTAGTGGGCCCAGCCCTCGATGAACGCGTTCGACATGAGCAGCCTGCGCACCTCGGACGGCGCCCGCCGCAGCGCCCGGCCGTGGGAGAAGTGCCCCGGCGCGACCTCGTGGACGTTGATCGCGGGCAGCGTCGCGTGGCTGAAGACCTCCAGCCACTCCTCCTGCTCCTGCTGCGGCCAGGACGGGTGCGGCGGGGTGATGTGGTACCAGGACGGGCCCTCGGGCTCGCCGGGCGCGTTCCACGCCATCATCGCCATCGCCCAGCTGCGCGACTCGGGCGCGGGGCCGACCAGGCATTCGCCGTCGTGGTACGGGACGAGGTCCTTCTCCTTGGTGAACGCGATCGCCTTGGCGGTGCCGATCCGGGCCGCCTCGATGACCTCGTCCGCGCTGGGGTGCTGCTTGACCAGCTCGCGCGCGACCTCCAGCGGCGGCTGCCCGGCGCGGCCCAGCTTGGCGCAGGCCTCGGCGAGCAGCGACATGAGCCGGTCGCGCTCGGCGTCGGCGCGCTCGGCCAGCCGGCCCAGGTCCACGGGCAGGCCCTCGGCGGTGCCCATGAGCTTGCTGAGCGCGTCGCCGCCGAGGGAGGCGTCGGGGTCGCCTTCGGCCGCAGCGCGTTCGAGGTGGGCGACGAGCCGGCCGTGCGCGGCCAGCGCGGCCTGGTCGCCGATGCCGGCCGACAGGCCCTGGACGGCGCCGAGCAGGGACTGCGCCACGGGGGCGGCGACCTGGTCGAGCGAGGCGATCGCGGCGTCCACAGCGTCCGGCCAGAGGGCGAGGTGGGCGGCCTTGGCCCGCGTCCGCTCCTCTTCCGGGGCGTAGTCGCGGTCGTAGCAGGCCAGTTCGAGGTTCGACAGGTGAAGCAGCGGGTTCTTGCGGTGCAGCTCCAGCTTCCCGAGTTGGAAGCGCAAGCTCTCCTCGAACACCCGCAGGTGTTCGGCGTCGTGCGCGTCGTCCGGCGCGGCGCCCTCGCCGAGCCGCGCCAGCCCGGCGCGCACACCCTCGGGCGACAGGTCCTGGACGCGGCCGTCGTACTCGTGCCTGCCGCCGTTCTCGCGCGCCTCGGCCACGATGAGGTCGGCGACCGCGCGCAGCCTGGGGTTGAGTTCTGTCATGGGCCGACGGTAGCGCACGTCGTACAGATCGCATTAAGAGGTGAAAACCACCCTCGTTTCCGTCCAGCGTGGTGTGACAATGATCGGCATGGGCCTTGCGATCACGACCCTCGCCGAGCGGCCCGAGCTCGCGCCGGCGGTGTGGCAGATGGACCATACGTGGCCGGAGTTCGTGTTCAACGACCCGCTGGCCGACCTGTTCTACCCCTTCGCCGACACCACGTACGCGGAGTACGTGCTGGTCGCCGAGGACGACACCGACCCGGGGCGGCCGGTCGCGCGAGCCTGCATGATCCCGTACCGGTCGGAGGCCGCCGAGCTGCCCGACGACGGCTGGGACGGCGTGATCCGGCTCGGCTGGCTGGCGCGCGAGCGCGGGCAGCGCCCGAACGGCGTCTCCGCGCTGGAGATCAGCGTCCGCCGCGACCAGCAGGGCAAGGGCCTGTCCGCGATCATGCTGGCGGCCATGCGCGACCGCGCCGCCCTCCTCGGCTTCGCCGAACTGGTCGCCCCGGTCCGTCCCAACCGCAAGCACCTGGAGCCCCGCACCCCCATGGCCGAGTACGCCTGGCGCACCCGCGACGACGGCCTGCCGCACGACGCCTGGCTGCGGGTGCACGTACGGGCGGGCGGGAAGATCGTCAAGGTGGCGCCGCGGTCGATGGTGGTGGCGGGCACGCTCACGGAGTGGCGCTCCTGGACCGGTCTCGCCTTCGACCGCAGCGGGGACGTGGAGGTGCCGGGGGCGCTGACCCCGGTGCGCTGCCAGGCGGAACACGACCACGCCGTGTACGTGGAACCGAACGTCTGGATCAGCCACCCGCTCTCCTGAGCGCTGCCCGTCCTCGGGCGCCCTCCTACTTCAAGGCGTCGAGCTTCAAGGCGTCGAGCAGGTCGTCGCCGTAGGGGTCACGCCCGGCGCCGACGGTGGCGGCGGGGGCCGGGACGGCGGCCTTCACGTCCCAGCTGTAGCGGGTGGCGGACTTGGCGCCCCGCATCCGGAGCGCCTGGTCCGTCCGCCACACGGTGATGACCGTGACCGGCCGGCCGCTGAGGTCGGTGTGCACGCCGTACATGAACGAGATCCTGCCGACCTGCGGGTCGAGCCGCCCGCCGAGCATGTCGCGGAACGGCTTGGACGCGCGGAACAGCGCGGCGAAGGTGGTCGTGCCGCGGTAGGCCCAGGTCTTGCCGGTGCGGCGGTTGTCGGCGTCGTGGAGCGGAGGGCCGGCCCGGTTGATGGTCGCCGTCCTGACGAGGAACTTCAGGGTGTCGACGTCGAAGGGGTCGATGATCTGGTCGCCGTAGAGCGCCGCGCCGGCGGACGCCCTGCCGAGCGCGCGCCATCCGGCGCCGCCGCCGTACGCGGGCCCGGACACGTACAGCCGGCCGCCGGCCGCCCGCACCCGGTGCACCGCCGAGGCGATCTTGACCTGGTCGGCCGCCCGCCGGTCACCGCCGGCCGCGTCCTCCTTCAGGAACCGCAGCGGGCACTCCTGGGTCACCACCTTGCGCCGCACGTCGGCGGCCACCACCCCGCCCCGGCCCAGCTTCGCCAGCCCCGTCACGACGGGCGCGTCGTCCCGCCGCCCGCACTCCCGCGTCGGCAACGCCTCCACCCGCGGATCCTCCGGCCAGCCCGCGCTGGTCCGTTGGTAGATCTTCACCGCGGCGCCCTGGCTCTGCAGCCGCTTCACGGCCGCCACCACGTCCGGGGCGCTCGCCTGCGCGGGGGCGGGCAGCGCGGTCAGCCCGAGCACGATCGCGGGTATCACTTGCCATTTCATGATGGATGATCATGACGGTGCGGCGGCCCGGCCCGCAACGCCGGCGATCGGCGTCCGGCAGCGCCGAGCGGTGACGCTCGGGCCGTTTCGCTTCCGGAGGCGCACCTTCCAGCCGTGCTGCTCCGGCCATCCGGGGATGTCCTCCCCCACCCCCTTGCACGCTCATCGCAGGCACCGCCTGGTGCGGGCGGGATCGGCGGCGTCGAGCGGCCGTCGTCGAAGAGCCGGCCGGGTGTCAGGCGGTCGTGCGGGTGTGCAGTTCGGCTGTGTAGGGGGCCGGGTCGAGGTTCTTGGCGGCGGTCCAGGTGTCGTCGTGGTACGTGGACAGGTGGCGGGGGGCGGCGTCGCCGATCAGGGAGACGACGGTGCCGGTCTCGCCTCGGGCGCGCATGCGGTCGGCCAACTCCAGGGCCGCCCAGAGGGCCGTGCCTGACGAGGCGCCCACGGGGAGACCGGTGTGGGTGCGGAGGTGGCGGGCGGCGGCGACGGCGGCGGCGTCAGGGACGGGGATGACCAGGTCGACCAGGTCGGGGCGGAAGCCGGGCTCGACGCGGGGGCGGCCGATGCCTTCGACGCGGGAGGGCATGCCGGTGGCGTAGTCGGGGGTGTCGAGGGTCCAGCCGGGGAAGTAGGCGGAGTTGTCGGGGTCGGCGACGGCCACGCGGCTGGGGAGGCCGTGGTCGCGGGCCCAGCGGCCGAGCGTGGCGGAGGTGGCGCCGGTGCCCGCGCCGGTCACCACCCAGGCGGGCGGCTCGCCGAGCTGGGCGAACAGCTCCTCCGCGAGGTCGTGCGGCGTCGCCCGGCCGAACTGGTCGAGGTAGTGGCCGCCGAGCTCGGCGGCGAGGGCGCGGGCGGCGTCGTAGATGGCGAGGGGCGGGGTGCGGAAGCGGCATTCGCCGCCCAGGTCCTCCACCGCGCGGGCGCGGGCCTCGGTGCGTTCGCCGGGCATGATCACGATGTACGGCAGGCCGAGCCGTCGCGCGAACCAGGCCTGGGCGACGGCGGCGTTGCCTCCGGTGGCCTCCACGATCGTCGTGCCCTCCGTCACCAGGCCGTCGGCCACGGCCCGGCGGAACAGGGCGCGGGCGTGGCGGTGCCTGAGGCTGCCGGTGGGCTGCTTCGACTCGTCCTTGAGGAGGAGCCGGATGCCGGGGGCGGCTGGGAGGGGGAGGTCGATCAGGGGGGTGGGGGGTTGTTCGGGGGTGGTCAGGGTGGCGAAGGCGTCGGTGTTCCAGCTCACCCGTCCAAGGGTGGCAGGTCGGGGCGGGAGATGCGCGGCGGTGCCAGGGGTGGGGGCGGAGGCAGGGCGGAGGCAGGGGCGGGGGTCAGAGGGGGCGGAGGACGCGGGCCGGGTTGCCGGCCGCGACGACGCCGGGCGGGATGTCGCGGGTGACGACCGCCCCCGCCCCGACCACGCTGTCGTCGCCGATGCTGACCCCCGGGCACACGATCACGCCACCGCCGAGCCAGACGTTGTCGCCGATGGTGATGGGCTTGGCGGCTTCCAGCTTGTCGCGGCGCGGCTGCGGCTCGACGGGATGGGTGGGGGTCAGGAGCTGCACGCCGGGCCCGATCTGGCAGTCCTCGCCGATGGTGATGGTGGCCACGTCCAGGGCGGTGAGGTTGTAGTTGACGAAGGTGCGGGCGCCGATGTGGATGTTCTCGCCGTAGTCGACGTAGAGCGGCGGCTTGACGTAGGCGTCGGGGCCGAGGGTGCCGAGCACGGTGGCGAGGGTGCGGCGGGCGAGCTCGTGCTCGCCCGCGATGGTCTGCAGCCGGTACGTCTCCAGCAGCGACAGCGCCCGCTGCGCGATGCGGGCGCTGTCGGGGTCGTCGGCGATGTAGAGGTCGCCGGCCAGCATGCGCTCCCGGTTGGTACGCGGGTCCCCCGCGAAGTGGTCCGTGCCGCTCATGCCGAGGATCGTAGATCACCGGTGGTCTCGCCCGGCGCGAGAAGGTGCAGCCGGCCGGGGTGGCCCGCGAACGCCTCGGCGACCGTCTCGCGGCCCTGCGTGAAGTGCGCCCAGTGCTCGAAGTGCAGCGGGACGACGTCCCTGGCGCCGAGGAGCTCGGCGGCGGCCCGCGCGTCCTCGCTGGTGAGCGTCAGGTAGCCGTCGACCAGCGGCGTACGGGCGCCGCCCGCGAACAGCAACGCCACGTCCACCGGCCCCACCCGCCCGGCCACCTCCCTGACGACGTCGAGCGAGGCGTTGTCGCCGCTGACGTACACGGTGGGCAGCCCGGGGCCGGACAGCACGAAGCCGGTCACCTCGCCCACCAGGTGCAGGGTGCCGTCGGGGCCGTGCTGGGCGGGGACGGCGGTGATCCGCACGCCGCCCACCTCGGCGCTCGTCCAGGCGGGCAGGGCGCGGACCGGCGGGCCGAGGCGTTCCGCGGCCGAGGCGGTGGACAGGACGAGGGGCGCGCCGGCCAGGTAGGCGCGGCCGGCCCGGTCCAGGTTGTCCGGGTGCTGGTCGTGGGAGAGGAGGACGGCGTCCACCGGGCCGACGGCGTCCGCGCCGATCGCGGGGCCGGCGGTCTTGGTCAGCGCGCGGTTCCCGATGGGGTAGTCGCCGGGCGCGTCGAAGGTGGGGTCGGTCAGCAGTCGTACGCCGCCGAGCTCCAGCACGGCGGTCGGCCCGCCGACGTAACGGATGTTCATGCCTGTATCGGACACGACGCCGGTGGCCTCTATTCCGGGGGGAGCGCGGCCGGGGCGCCGGCGGGGACGGCCGGGTGGCGGGGACGGACCGGGGCGAGCCGGACGTACGGCGCGCCGAGCGGCGGCCGCGGGTCGGGGTCGCCGGCGTTCGGCCACAGGGACAGGGCGCGTTCGGCCTGGGCGGTGATGGTGAGGGACGGGTTCACGCCCAGGTTGGCGGAGACGGCCGAGCCGTCCACCACGTGCAGCCCCTCGTGCCCGTACACCCGGTGGTACGGGTCGATGACGCCCGTCTCCGGCGAGGAGCCGATCGCGCAGCCGCCGAGGAAGTGGGCCGTGGTCGGGATGTCGAACAGGTCCAGCCACGTCCCCCCGGCCAGCCCGCCGAGCTCGGCGGCGGCGTGCCGGACGGCCTCGTGCCCGGCCGGGATCCAGGTCGGGTTCGGCTCGCCGTGGCCCCGGGAGGAGCGGAGGCCCCAGCGGGTGCGGCGCACCGTGATCGAGTTGTCCTTGGCCTGCATGACCAGCGCGATCACCGTCCGCTCCGACCAGCGCCGCAGGTCGAGCAGGCGCAGGGCGCGCAGCGGCTGCCGGGCGACCTCGCGGGCGAAGGCGCGCAGCCGGTTCTGGCCGCCGTCCACGAGCAGGGTGCGGAGCAGGCCCATGGCGTTGGAGCCGTCGCCGTAGCGGACGGGCTCGATGTGGGTGTCGGCGTCGGGGTGGATGGAGGAGGTGATCGCGACGCCGGTGTTCAGCTTCTCGCCGGAGCGGCCGCGCGGGCGCTCGACGCCGAGCAGGGCCTCGGAGTTGGTCCGGGTGAGCGCGCCGAGCCGGGGCGACAGCCCGGGCAGGACGCCGGTGTCGCGCAGCTTGTGGAGCAGGCGCTGGGTGCCGTACGTGCCCGCCGCGAAGACCACCTGCGCGGCGGTGAACGAGCGCCGCGCCGTGAGCGAGCCCGTGCGCCGGGCCGTCACCTCGTAGCCGCCGGACGGCAGCGGGCGCACCGAGGTGACGGTGCACTCCGGATGGACGCGGGCGCCGGCCCGCTCGGCGAGGTACAGGTAGTTCTCGGTGAGCATGTTCTTGGCGCCGTGGCGGCAGCCGGTCATGCACTGGCCGCACTGGACGCAGCCGCGCCGTGCCGGGCCGGCCCCGCCGAAGTACGGGTCCACGCCGTCCGGCCCGAAGTACACGCCGACGGGCGCGAGGTGGAAGGTGTGGCCCACGCCCATCTTCTCCGCGACCCTGGCCATGATCTCGTCGGCCGGGGTGAAGGCGGGGTTGACGGTGACCCCGAGCATGCGCCTGGCCTGGTCGTAGTGGGGGGCGAGCTCGGCCCGCCAGTCGGTGATGCCCGCCCACTGCGGGTCGGCGAAGAACGGGTCCAGCGGCTCGTACAGCGTGTTCGCGTACACCAGGGACCCGCCGCCGACCCCGGCCCCCGCCAGCACCATCACGCCCGTGCCCCGCTCGCCGCGCAGCACGTGGATGCGCTGGATGCCCTTGAGCCCCAGCCACGGCGCCCACAGGAAGTCGCGGGCCCGCCAGGAGGTGGCGGGCAGGGTGGCGGCGTCGAAGCGGCGGCCGGCCTCCAGCACGCCGACCCGGTAGCCCTTCTCCGCCAGCCGCAGCGCGGCGACGCTGCCGCCGAACCCCGACCCGATGACCAGCACGTCGAAGCTCATCGGAGCCGCAGCCTCCGCATCGCCTTGAGCGTGCCGGCCAGCACCCCGGCCCACGTCTCGGCGGTCAGGTCGAACGGCGGCTCGAAGCCCAGCCAGCCCGCCTGCGAGGCGACGGTCTGGGCATCGGTGTAGCGCAGCAGGCCCTCCGCGCCGTGCCGGCGGCCGAGGCCGGAGGACTTCATGCCGCCCATGGGCGCGTCGTAGGAGGCGTACGCGGAGCCGTACCCCTCGTTGAGGTTGACCGTGCCGGCGTTGAGCCGGGCGGCGAGGGCCCGGCCGCGCGCCAGGTCGCGGGTCCAGACGGAGGCGTTGAGCCCGTAGATCGTGTCGTTGGCCAGCTCCACGGCCTCGTCGTCGGCCGCGAACGGGTAGAGCGCGACGACCGGCCCGAACGTCTCGTTGCGGCACAGCTCCATGTCCTCGGTGACGCCGGTGAGCACGGTCGGCTCGTAGAACAGCGGGCCGAGGTCGGGCCGGGCGCGCCCGCCGGCCAGCAGCGTGGCGCCCTTGGCGAGGGCGTCGTCCACGTGCGCGGCGACCGCGTCGAGCTGCCGCCGCGAGGTGAGCGAGCCCATCTGCACCGACCAGTCGTGTCCGGCGCCCAGTTTGAGGTTCTTGACCTGCTTGACGAAGCGGCGGGCGAAGTCGTCGAAGACGGACTCGTGCACGTACAGGCGCTCGGCCGACAGGCAGAGCTGGCCGGCGTTGGTGAAGCAGGCGCGGAGCGCGCCCTGGACGGCCACGTCGAGGTCGGCGTCGTCGAGCACCAGCATCGGGTTCTTGCCGCCGAGCTCCAGCGAGCAGCCGATGAGCCGCTTGGCCGCCTCCTCGGCGATCTTCCGGCCGCCGCGCGTGGAGCCGGTGAAGGCGACGTAGTCGGCGTGGTCGAGCAGCGCGTCGCCGATGTCGGCGGGCTCGCCCAGCACGACCTGCCAGATCTCGCGCGGCATGCCCAGCTCGGCGAGCAGGTCGATGGTCCAGAGCGTGGAGCGGGCGGTCTGGGTGTCGGGCTTGTGGACGACGGCGTTCCCGGCCAGCAGCGCGGGGACGGTGTCGGTGACGCCGAGCGAGAGCGGGTAGTTCCACGGCGAGATCACCGCCACCACGCCCTTGGGCCTCCGCAGCTCGCTGACCCGGGTGGCGACCGGGAAGATGCCCTGGCGGCGGGCCGGGGCGAGCAGGCGCGCGGCGCGGCGGGCGTAGTAGAGGCTGCACCCGGCGACGTCGAGGACCTCCTCCATCGCGTGCTTGCGGGCCTTGCCGGTCTCGTCCTGGACGAGGTCGAGGATCTCCTCGCGCCGGTCGAGGATCGCGTCGTGCAGGAGCAGGAACGGCTCGGCGCGGGCGGCGGCGGGCCTGGCCGCCCAGGCGGCCTGGGCCGAGCGAGCCCGCCGGTAGGCCGCCGCGACGTCCTCGACGTCGCACAGTGGCAGCTCAGCGATGGTCTCGCCGGTGAAGGGGGAGATGATGTCCTGTGTCCTGCCGCTGGCGGTGACGCGCATGGCAGAAGGATATTCCGCCGGCCTACCCGCCGGTAGTTTTTGCGGATCCGCGCGGTGGCGCAAGAATCACTACATGGCATCCTTCGCTCCGCTACGTCCGGGAGATCCGCAACGGCTGGGGGGCCTGGATCTCCTCGGCCGGCTCGGCGAGGGCGGTCAGGGCGTCGTCTACCTCGCCGAGGACTCCTCGGGCACCCGGGTCGCGGTCAAGTGGCTGCGGCCCGACCTGTCGGGCGACGCCGTGAGCGTGGAGCGGTTCCTGCGCGAGGTCCAGGTGGCCCAGCAGGTCGCGCCGTTCTGCACCGCCGCCGTCCTCGGCACCGGCGTGGAGCAGGACCGGCCGTACATCGTCAGCGAGTACATCGAGGGGCCCTCGCTGCACCGCGTGGTGCAGGAGGAGGGGCCGCGCACCGGGTCGGTGCTGCACCGGCTGGCCATCGGCACGGCCACCGCGCTGGCCGCGATCCACCAGGCCGGCATCGTGCACCGCGACTTCAAGCCGGCCAACGTGATCATCGGCGCGGACGGCGCCCGGGTGATCGACTTCGGCATCGCGCGGGCGCTCAACGCCACCTCGACGATCAGCAGCATGGTCGTGGGGACGCCGTCGTACATGCCGCCCGAGCAGATCATGGGGCACGCCGTCGGGCCGGCCGCCGACATGTTCGCCTGGGGCTCCACGATGGTGTTCGCGGCGTCGGGACGGGCTCCGTTCGGCAGCGACACCATGCCCGCCGTGATCAACCGCGTCCTCAACCAGCAGCCCGACCTGGGCGTGCTGGAGGGCCAGCTGCTCGACGTGGTGGCCGCCTGCCTCAACAAGGACCCTGCGCAGCGGCCCACGGCCGAGCAGGTGATCATGCGCCTGCTGCAGCACCCGGCGCCGAACGCGGGCATCCTCGCCCAGGCCGCCGCCGAGGCCGCCCCCCGCCCTCCGCACCAGGCCCCGCCGCCTCCCCATCCGTCGGGACCACAACACCACCCCCAGCCCTCCGGGCCGTACCAGCCGCAGCCCCCGTACCCCGGCGGCCCCGCGTCGGGCCCGGTCCCCTACCCCCAGCCCGCCGCCCACTCCGGCCCCGTCCCGCCGCCGCCCCACCAGCCGTGGCAGCCGCCGCACCCCCCGTACGGCCAGACCACCCACCCCAGCATGTACGGCGGCGGCCCCCAGGAGCCCAGGCGCAGGAGCCGCGGCCCGCTGATCGCCGGCGTCACCGCCGCCGTCGCGTTACTGGTGCTCGCCGGCGTGATCGTGATCGTCACCCTGGACAGGTCCGCCGGCACCGGCACGGCCGCCTCCGGCTCTCCCACCGGCTCTCCCACCGGCTCCTCCGGCCGCCCCCGGCAGAGCACGCCGAGCACGCCGGCCCCGGTGGCCGACGTCCCGCGCACCGGCACGAAGAAGACGCTCCCCGGCGGCGACATCCACCTGTACGAGAACCCGGGCGACGCCATCGTCCTGACCTCCTACGAGGTCTACGACAAGAAGAAGGACGACTGGGTCGACTACGCCAGGAACTCCCTGCGCGGCCCGTACACCAAGTACGCGGGCAACTGGGAGTCCATGGTCTCCCCCGACGGCCGCTACCTGGCCGGCCGGGGCCGCGACTACAGCTCCGACGACTACGACTTCGTCGTCGTCACCGACCGCACCACCGGCGAGCGCTCGACGATCAAGACCGTGAAGTCCCCGCTGATCAGCAGCATGCGGGCCTGGTCGAAGGACGGCTCGAAGATCCTGTTCAACATCGAGCGCAAGACCGGCGCCGACAAGTGGGTCTACCTGGGCTTCGTCATCGTGGACGTGGCCGCGCAGAAGGCCACCACGGTCAACGTCAGCGACACCGCCGTCCGCGACACCGCCTTCGGCTGGGACGCCGACGACGAGGGCGTGGTCAACGTCTACGGCGGCAAGAACGACCAGGGCCTGCGCTTCTTCGACCTGAACGGCAAGGCCACCCGCTCGCTGCCCGGCATCGGCTCGTTGTCGGCCGGCACCCAGGACATCTTCTCGCCCTCCGGCAGGTCGTTCGTCACCGACTGCCCGGGCGGCGGCGACGGCGACCACTGCATCTGGGACACCGCGTCCGGCAAGCGGGTGCGCAAGTTCGGCTCCGACTGCGACAAGGTGCTCGGCTTCTACGACGAGACCCACCTCTACTGCTGGGAGCAGGACAACAACGACGCCGACGAGATCCAGGTCATCGACTTCACCGGCGCGCTGCTGCGCAAGCTGCTGGAGGTGCCGGACGATCTGGACTTCAGCCCCGCCTTCACCGTCAACCCGCAGCGAGGCTCCTGAACCATCCGGCCCCGCCGCCCGTGATGAGGTCATGAAGACGTTGATCCGCACGGCCGCCGCCGTCGCCGCGCTGGCGACGGCGGCGGCCGCCTGCACCCCGGCGGCCGAGGACGAGCCCGCCCGGCCGAAGCCGGTCTCGCTGGGCGCGGTCCGCCTGGTGGCCTACACGAGCTGCGACGACCTGCTGGCGGGGCTGCGCGAGCACACGGCGCGCAACGTGAGCGCGTACGGGCTGGGCAACGTGTTCCCGATGGCGATGGCGCGGGAGGACACCGCGTCGGTGGCGAAGGCGGAGTCGACCCCCGAGCACTCCACGACGAACGTGCACGAGGCCGGCGTGGACGAGCCGGACCTGGTCAAGACCGACGGCGACCGCGTGGTCACGGTCACGAACGGCACCCTGCGCGTGGTCGACACCGCGACCCGCGAGGTGACGGGCTCGCTCGACCTGACCGAGGGGGACCAGCGCTTCTACGCGCCCGCCGACCTGCTGCTGTCCGGCGACCGGGCGCTGGTGCTGTTCCGCGGCTACGGCGACGTCATGGTCAAGACGACCGGCCTGGTCCCGGCGGGCGACACCCGGTACGTGCTGGTGGACCTGGCCGGGGCGCGGCCGAAGGTGATCGGCACGGTCAAGCCGCAGGGCACGTACGTGGACGCGAGGATGGTCGGCTCGACGGTCCGGATCGTCACCCGCAGCCAGCCGGAGATCGAGTTCCCCCAGCCCGGGGAGAAGTCGACGGAGGCCGACCTGCTCAAGGCCAACCAGGAGACGGTCCGCCGGGCCCCGCTGCAGGCGTGGCTGCCGAAGGTGCAGATCACCGACGCCGCGGGCCGCACCACGGACGGCACGGTGCCGTGCGAGCGGATCAGCCACCCGGCCGACTACACGGGGACGTCCCTGCTGACCGTCCACACCCTGGACCTGTCGAAGGGCCTGACCGGCGCGGGCACCGACCCGATCGCGCTGGCCGCCGACGGCGACATCGTCTACGGCACCGGCACCAGCCTGTACGTCGCCAGCAACCCCCGCTGGTGGTGGCCGCTGCCGCCGGCCCCGGTCGAGGAGACCCCGGCGAAGCCCAGCGGCGACGCCCCGGCCGAGGAGCCCACCCCGAGCGAGCCGGCGCCGACGCCGACCGCGCCGCCGGAGGAGACCGAGATCCACCGCTTCGACGTCACCGCGCCGGGCGCGCCGTCGTACGTGGCCTCGGGCAAGGTCGCCGGGCGGCTGCTGAACCAGTACTCGCTCTCGGAGTACGAGGGCCACCTGCGCGCCGCCACCACGATCGTCTCCCCCGACGGGCGCGGCAGCTCCAGCACGGTGCACGTGCTCGACGCCCGCACGCTGGCGCGGACCGGCGAGGTCGGCGGCCTGGGCGAGGGCGAGCGCATCTACTCGGTGCGCTTCATCGGCCCGGCGGGCTACTGCGTCACCTTCCGCCAGGTGGACCCGCTCTACGCCCTCGACCTGCGCGACCCGGCCGCGCCGAAGGTGACCGGCGAGCTGAAGATCACCGGGTACTCGGCGTACCTGCATCCCGGGGCGGCGGGGCGGCTGATCGGGATCGGGCAGGAGGCCAGCGAGAAGGGCCGCACGCTGGGCACGCAGATCTCGCTGTTCGACGTCAGCGACCCGGCCGCGCCGCGCCGGCTGTCGCAGTTGTTCCAGCGGGACTCCGGCTCGGAGGCCGAGTGGGACCCGCACGCGTTCCTGTACTGGCCGAAGACCGGCCTGTCGGTGGTCCCGCTGTACCAGCAGAACGAGTCGGGCGCGCTCGTGCTGCGAATCGGCGACTCCGGCGTCGAGCGGCTGGGCATGATCAAGCACCCGGAGCACCGGCAGAACGGCGACCAGCCATACCAACCCGGCATTCAACGCTCCATGGTGATCGGCTCCTCAATCTGGACGTTGTCCCAGGACGGGCTGCAGGTCAACGACGCCGCGACGCTCGCCGCGCAGGCGTGGGTCCCCTTCCGATAAAGACCGAAAGCGGCTATCGGACAGCACCTTCATGGACATGCCCGACAAGTCGTGAAAGCTTTGCTGACAGCAAGTGTCCGATCTTCGTCGAGAAAGGGCTCACGCTGCCATGCGACCACTCACCCCCCTGCTCGCATTGCTCGCCGGCGCGCTCGCGTTACCCCTGACGCCGCTCGGCGCCACGGCCGCCGCCGCACCCGACGGCACCTACATCGTGCAGCTCAAGCCGTTCACACGGGAGGCGCCGCGCAGCCTCGCCCAGGACCAGGCCGCCCGCTACGGCGGCCAGGTCGTCGGCGTCTACGAGCACGCCTTCAAGGGCTACACCGCCCAGCTCAGCGCCGCCGCGGCCGAGCAGCTCAAGAGCAACCCCAACGTGCTCAGCGTCGAGCCCGACGCCGAGGTCCACACCTTCGCCCAGACCGTCCCCACCGGCGTCCGGCGGATCTTCGGCCCGAGCAACCCCCACCTCGACATCGACGGCACGGACGACGTCCGCGTCGACACCGACGTCGCGGTGGTCGACACCGGCGTCGACTACACCCACCCCGACCTCAACGTGGTGGCCCGCGCCAACTGCCAGACCGGCCTCTGCGTCAACAACTCCGGCAACGACGACAACGGCCACGGCTCGCACGTCGCGGGCATCATCGGCGCCATCGACAACGGCATCGGCTCGGTCGGCGTCGCCCCCGGCGCCCGCATCCACGCGGTGAAGGTGCTCAACGCCTCCGGCTCGGGCACCCTGTCGGCCATCGCCGCCGGCCTCGACTGGGTGGTGGCCCGCGCCGCGACCATCGAGGTCATCAACCTCAGCCTGGGCTGCAGCGGCTGCTCCAGCAGCGCGATCAGCAACGCCATCACCAACGCCACCAACGCCGGCATCGTGGTCGTCGTGGCCGCCGGCAACAGCCACGCCAACACCTCCGGCTTCTTCCCGGCCAACCACCCCGACGTGGTCACCGTCTCGGCGCTGACCGACAACGACGGCCTGCCCGGCGGCCTCGGCGGCAACCGGCTCTCCTGCCGCAGCGAGACCGACCAGGACGACACCTCGGCCTTCTACTCCAACTACGGCTCCACCGTCGAGATCACCGCGCCCGGCACCTGCATCTACTCGACCTGGCGCAACGGCGGCTACAACACGATCAGCGGCACCTCGATGGCCAGCCCGCACGTGGCGGGCGCGGCCGGCATCCTCACCGCGGGCAGCCGCAAGCCCACCAGCCGGGCGGGCGCGCTGGCCGTGCGCAGCACGCTGATCAGCAGCGGCAACCTCAACTGGACCGACGACTCGGGCGACGGCGTCAAGGAGCCGCTGCTCGACGTGCACGACTCCGCGATCTACTGATCCGGCGGGCGGGCGGCCGCACCGGGCCGCCCGCCTCACCCGGGCTCGGGGCTCACTCCGGGAGGACGACGGGGACGATCTCCGGCGCGCCCAGCCGGATCGCGTCCGCCTCCTGGTCGGAGTCCTGCTCCTGGGAGCGGCGTTCGGCCTCGACGCGTTTGGTGAAGTACTCGACCTCCCGCTTGACCTGCTCGTCGTCCCAGCCGAGCGGGCCGGCCAGCAGCTCGGCGGCCTCCTGCGCCACCGCCTGGCCCCGGTGGAAGGTCTCGATGGAGATGTGCGTGCGCCGGGTCAGCACGTCGTTGAGGTGCCGGGCGCCCTCGTGCGTGGCGGCGTGCACGACCTCGGCGCGCAGGTAGTCGTCGGCCCCGGTCAGCGGCCGGGCCAGCGACGGGTCGCGCTCGATCACCTCCAGCACCTCGTCGATGAGCGAGCCGTACCGCTGGAGCAGGTGCTCGATCCTGGCCACGTGCAGCCCGGAGGTGTGGGCGAGGCGGTGGCGGGAGTTCCACAGCGCCTGGTAGCCCTCCGCGCCCACCAGCGGGACCCGGTCGGTGCACGAGGGCGGCACCCGCTGGTCGAGGCCGTGCGCCACGGCGTCGACGGCGTCGCGGGCCATCACCCGGTACGTGGTGTACTTGCCGCCCGCGATCATCACCAGCCCCGGCACCGGATGCGCGACCACGTGCTCCCGCGACAGCTTGGAGGTCTCCTCGGACTCCCCCGACAGCAGCGGGCGCAGCCCGGCGTAGACGCCCTCCACGTCGTCGCGGGTCAGCGGCACCGACAGCACGGCGTTGACGTGGTCGAGCAGGTAGTCGATGTCGGTGCGGGAGGCCGCCGGGTGCGACTTGTCGAGCGTCCAGCGGGTGTCGGTGGTGCCGATGATCCAGTGGCGGCCCCACGGGATGACGAACAGCACCGACTTCTCGGTGCGCAGGATGATCCCGGTCAGCGAGTGGATGCGGTCGCGCGGCACCACCAGATGGATGCCCTTGGACGCCCGGACGTGGATCTGGCCGCGCCCGCCCACCAGCTCCTGGATGTCGTCGGTCCACACGCCGGTCGCGTTGACCACCTGCTGGGCCCGGATCTCCAGCTCCGCGCCCGTCTCCAGGTCGCGCGCCCGCACGCCGGTGACCCGCTCGCCCTCGCGCAGGAACCCGACGACCTGCGTGCGCGGGGCGACGTGCGCGCCGTACGTGGCCGCCGTACGGAGCATGGTCATCACGTAGCGGGCGTCGTCCACCTGCGCGTCCCAGTACTGGACGGCGCCGGTGAAGGCGCTCTTCTTCAGCGCCGGGGCCAGCCGCAGCGCCCGCGAGCGCGACAGGTGCCGGTGGCCCGGCACGCCTCTGGTCAGGCCGGTGGCGAAGCCGAGCGTGTCGTACAGGGCCACGCCCGCGCCCACGTATGGCCGCTCCCACAGGTGGTGCGTCATCGGGAACAGGAAGGGCACCGGCCGCACCAGGTGCGGCGCGATGCGCTGGAGCAGCAGCGAGCGCTCCTGCAACGCCTCGCGCACCAGCTCGAAGTTGAGCTGCTCCAGGTAGCGCAGGCCACCGTGGATCAGCTTGGAGGAGCGCGAGGACGTGCCGGAGGCGAAGTCCCTCGCCTCGACCAGGCCGACGTCCAGGCCGCGGGTGGCCGCGTCGAGCGCGACGCCCGCCCCCACCACGCCGCCGCCGACCACGACCACGTCGAGCTCCCGCGCGGCCATGCGCTCCAGAGCCGCCGCCCGCTCGGCCGGCCCTAGCCGGGCCGCGCCCATCCCCGACGCCATGACACCCCCTGAGTACGTCCTGAGGCTCCCTACATACCCAGGACGCGCACTCAGGCGCGCACCACCTTGACCCCGGCGTCGCTGAGCCCGCCCGCCAGCTCGTCGGAGAGCCGGTCGTCGGTGACCAGCGTGTCGATCTGGCCGGCCGGGCAGATGCGGGAGAAGGCCCGCTTGCCGACCTTGGAGGAGTCGGCCACCACGACGACCTGCGCGGCCCGGCTGATCAGCAGGTTGTTGACGCTGGCCTCGCCCTCGTGGTGCGCGGAGGCGCCCACCTCGACGTCGAGGGCGTCCACGCCGAGGAAGGCCACGTCGAGCGTCACCTGCTCCAGCACCCCTGAGGCCAGCGGGCCGATCAGCTCGTACGACTGCGGCCGCGCCACCCCGCCGGTCACCACGATCTTGACGTGCTGGCGGACGGTCAGCTCGGCGGCGATGTTGAGCGCGTTCGTGACGACCGTGAAGCCGCTCTCCAGCGCGGGCCGGGTGGCCAGCGTGCGGGCCAGCTCGGACGTCGTGGTGCCGCCGTTGAGCCCGACCACCGCGCCCGGCTGGACCAGCTCGGCCGCCGCGGCCGCGATGCGGTGCTTCTCGTCGGCGTGCCGGGCGGTCTTGTAGCGCAGCGGCAGGTCGTAGCTGACGCTCTGCGCGACCGCGCCGCCCCGGGTGCGCATGAGCATCTGCTGCTGCGCGAGCTGGTCGAAATCCCGCCGGATGGTCGCGGTGGACACCTCGAGCGCCTGCGCCGCCTCCTCCACCGACAGCCGGCCCTCCTGCGCGAGCAGTTCGAGGATGGCGTTCCAGCGGTCGTAGCGGGACACGGGGCCTCCTAGCGGATGTGGTCAGGAGCAAGCGTGGCACACCGGGCGGACTGGAGCCACCACTGCCCAATCTTGCGCTTTCCTGCTATAAACGAAGCAGAAACAATCAATCTAGGGGAGGCCCCGGGTGACCACCCACACCGAAGCCGAGATCGCGTCCCAGCCGGAGTGCTGGCGGCGGGCCGTCGCCGACGTCCCCGCGGGCGCTCTGCCGCGCGAGGGCGAGCGGGTCGCCGTGGTCGGCTGCGGCACCTCCTGGTTCATCGCGATGGCCTACGCCGCGCTCCGCGAGCGCGCCGGGCACGGCGAGACCGACGCGTTCGCCGCCTCCGAGTTCCCCACCGGCCGCGCCTACGACCGGGTGCTCGCGCTGACCCGCTCCGGCACCACCACGGAGGTGCTGGAGCTGCTGGCCCGCGTCAGCACGCCGGCCACCGCCATCACCGCCGACCCCCGCACGCCGATCATGCGGGCCGCCGGCGAAGTGATCGTGCTCGACTACGCCGACGAGCGCTCGGTCGTGCAGACCAGGTTCGCCACCACGCAGCTCGCGCTGCTGCGCGCCTCGCTCGGCGAGGACCTCACCCGGGCCGTCGCCGACGCCGAGCGGGCCGTCGCCGACCCCCTGCCCGCCGAGCTGGTCGAGGCCGAGCAGTTCAGCTTCCTCGGCACCGGCTGGACGGTCGGGCTGGCGCAGGAGGCCGCTCTCAAGATGCGCGAGGCGTCCCGCTCCTGGACGGAGGCGTACCCGGCGATGGAGTACCGCCACGGCCCGATCAGCATCGGCGCGCCCGGCCGCGTCACCTGGATGCTCGGCGCCGCCCCCGAGGGCCTGCGCGCCCAGGTCGAGCAGACCGGCGCGACGTTCGTGGAGAGCGACCTCGACCCGATGGCCGAGCTGATCCGCGCCCAGCGCGTGGCCGTCGCCCGCGCCTTCGCCCGCGGCCTCGACCCCGACGAGCCCATGCACCTCACGCGATCTGTGATCCTTTCCCCATGAGCCTTACTCTCGCCGACGCCAGGATCGTGACTCCCGAGGGAGTGCACGAGGGGTGGCTGACCATCGAAGACGGCCGCATCACGCATGTCGGCTCCGGAAGCGCCCCCGGGCCGGGCCTGAGCGTGGGCGGGCGGCACGTCGTGCCCGGCTTCGTCGACGTGCACAACCACGGGGGCGCCGGCGGCTCCTTCCCCACCGGCGACCTCGACCAGGCGCGGCAGGCCGTGGCGCTGCACCGGCGACACGGCACCACCACGATGATGGCGAGCCTGGTCACCGCCGCCCCCGAGGGCCTGGCCAGGGCGGCGACGGCGCTGGCGGAGCTGTGCGAGGAGGGGCTGCTGGCGGGCATCCACTTCGAGGGCCCGTACATCGCGCCCGGCCGGTGCGGGGCGCACGATCCCACGCTGCTGCGCGAGCCGTCGCCGGAGGAGTTCGCCGGGCTGGTCAAGGCGGGGCGCGGGCACGTGCGCATGCTGACGATCGCGCCCGAGCTGCCCGGGGCGCTGGAGACGATCCGATCGGCGGCGGCCGAGGGCGTGATCGCCGCGATCGGCCACAGCGACGCCGACTACGAGCGCACGATCGAGGGCATCGAGGCGGGCGCGAGCGTGGCGACGCACCTGTACAACGCGATGCCGCCGCTCGGGCACCGGGCGCCGGGCCCGATCGCGGCGCTGCTCGACGACGAGCGCGTCACGGTCGAGCTGATCAACGACGGCGTGCACGTGCATCCGGCGATGTTGCGGCTGGCGTACGAGGTGGCCGGGCCGGGCCGGACGGTGCTCGTCACCGACGCCATGTCGGCCGCCGGGCTGGGCGACGGCGACTACCTGCTCGGCTCGATGCGGGTGCGGGTGGACGACGGCGTGGCGCGGCTGGTGGAGGGCGGCTCGATCGCGGGCTCCACGCTGACCATGGACGTCGCCTTCCGCCGGGCCGTGCGCGAGCTGGGCCTGTCGCTGCCCGACGCGGTGCAGGTGGCCTCGCTGACGCCGGCGCGGGTGCTGGGCCTGGCGGGCCGCATCGGCTCGATCGGCGTCGGCAAGGCCGCCGACCTGGTGGTGCTCTCGCCCGAGCTGGAGGTGGACGGGGTCATGAAGGACGGCGTCTGGATCACGGAGCCCTGATGATCCTCACGGTGACGCTCAACATGGCGCTCGACGTGACCTACGAGGTGCCCGCCGTCGACTGGGACGGCGTCAACCGGGTCGGCGGGGTGCACCGGCGGGCGGGCGGCAAGGGCGTCAACGTGGCCCGCGTGCTGGCCGCGCTCGGCCAGGAGGTGCTGGTCACCGGCCTGGCCGGCGGGCCGACCGGGCGGGCGATCGAGGCGGACCTGCGGGCGGCGGAGCTGCCCAGCGCGGTGTTCGCGATCGAGGGCGACTCGCGCACGACGCTGGCGGTCAGGGAGACCGGCGGCGCGGCCCGCACGGCGTTGTTCAACGAGCCGGGGCCGGAGGTGGCGGCGGACGAGCTGGCGGCCTTCACCCGGCACTACGCGGCGCTGGCCGCCCGCGCCGACGTGGTGGTGTTGTCGGGCAGCCTGCCGCGCGGCGTGCCGGCCGACTTCTACGCCACGCTGAGCGCTCTGGTGCCGGCGCCCGTCATCGTCGACGCCGACGGCGACCCGCTGCGGCACGCGCCGAAGGGCCGCCCGTCGGTGGTCAAGCCCAACGCCGAGGAGCTGGCCAGGGCCGTGCCGGGCCCGCCGGACCGGGGCGCGGAGGTGCTGCGCGGCGAGGGCGCCGAGTCGGTCGTGGTGTCGCTGGGCGCGGGCGGGCTGCTGGCGGTGACCGGCGAGGGAACGTTCCGGGCGCGGATGCCGTACACCGTGCGCGGCAACCCGACGGGCGCGGGCGACTCGCTGGTGGCCGGGCTGGCGCTGGGCCTGGTCGAGGCGGCCCCGTGGCCGGAGCGGCTGCGGCGGGCGGCGGCGCTCGGGGCGGCGGCGGTGGCCGCGCCGGTGGCCGGCGACTTCGACCGCGGCGTCTACGACGACATCCATCCCCAGATCGTCATCACGTAAGGAGCGACCATGCCCCTCGCCGCCATCGGCGACCTCGTCCGGCAGTCACCCGCGGGGGTGGGTGCCTTCAACGTGATCCAGCTCGAGCACGCCAGTGCCATCGTGGCCGGCGCCGAGGCCCTGGGCCTGCCGGTCGTGCTGCAGATCAGCGAGAACTGCGTGCGTTACCACGGGGCGCTGGAGCCGGTCGCGCTGGCCGCGCTGGCCGTGGCCCGGCGCGCCGCGGTGCCGGTCGCGGTGCACCTCGACCACGCCACCGACCGCGCGCTGGTGGAGGAGGCGGTGGGGCTGGGGCTGGGGTCGGTCATGTTCGACGCCTCGGCCCTGCCCGACGAGGACAACGTGCGGGCCACGGCCGAGGTGGCGGCGTGGTGCCACGAGCGCGGCGTGTGGGTGGAGGCGGAGCTGGGCGAGGTCGGCGGCAAGGACGGCGTGCACGCGCCGGGCGCCCGCACCAAGCCGCACGAGGCGGTCGAGTACGTGCGGCGCACCGGCGTGGACGCGCTCGCCGTGGCCGTCGGCACCTCACACGCCATGACCACCAAGGACGCCGTCCTGGACCTGGAGCTCATCGCCGAGCTGCGGGCCGCGGTGCCGGTGCCGCTGGTGCTGCACGGCTCGTCGGGCGTGCCGGACGAGGTGCTGCGGGCGGCCGTGCGGCAGGGCATGAAGAAGATCAACATCGCGACGCACCTCAACAAGGCGTTCACCGGCGCGATCCGCGACTACCTGGAGCACGACCCGCGCGTGGTCGACCCGCGCAAGTACGTCAAGGCGGGCCGCGACGCGGTGGCCCGCGAGGTCAGCCACCTGCTGGGGGTGCTGCAGGGCTGAGCTCCTTGCGCATGAGGACGGCCGAGCGGCCCTCGACGCCGATCCTGCCGGTCTCGGCGTAGCCGAGCGAGGCGTACAGGGCGATGTTGGACGTCATCCTGACGTTGGTGTAGAGGCGCAGCGCGGGCAGGCCGAGCCGGCGCGCCTCCCGCTCGGCGTAGGCCAGCAGGCCGCGCCCGATGCCCTGGCCGTGGCTGTCGGGCCGGACGGCGACGTTGTCGACCAGCAGCGCGCCGTCCTCGGGCACGAGCACGATCAGCCCGCGCAGGTCGTCGGTGACGTGCACCCGGCGGGCGGCGATGAGTGCGCCGTAGTCGGCGTCCATGGGCAGGGGGCGCATGCCGACGACGGGGATCCACGGCTCGTAGGCGTCGCGCACGAGCTGTTCGACGGCGGTCAGGTCGTCGGGTCCGGCGAGTCTCACGCGCCCAATGTTGCCAGCACCCGCTCGGCCTGGCGATCGAAGGTGCCGGGCGGGTTGCGCGGGTCGGCGGGGTCGTCGTGGGAGAGCAGGAACAACCAGACCAGGGTGTGCGCCTTGCGGCACTCGCGCAGCCGGCGCTCCTCCTGGGGGCTCAGCTCGAAGCGGCGGGCGATCTCCAGGTCGCCGTCCACCCACATCGACACGTGCTCGGCCAGCTCGGCCAGCTCGTAGGCGAGGTCGCTGCGGCCGGAGTCCTCGAAGTCGACGATGCGCACCCGGCTGCCGTCCCACAGGAAGTTCGCGAGGTTGCCGTCGCCCGCCCCGAAGACGGGCGTGACGCCGGACTCGCCCGGCCGCCAGCCCGCCAGCCAGCGCAGCCCCTCCCGGACGGCGCGGTCGGCGAGCGGGCCGCGGGGCCGCCAGCGCGCTCCCTGGAGCCGGATCCAGTCGCAGACCGCCTCGCGCTGCCAGGGCCGCACCGGGACGTCCCGCAGCACCCGGGCCGGGACGGCGGCGTGCAGCTCGGCCAGCGCGTCGGCCAGGGCGGCGGCGTGCTCGCCGGGGGCCGGCAGGCCGCGCAGCGGCACCCCGTCGAGGCGGCTCATGGACACCACGCCCGCCTCGAACGCGATCGGCCGCGGCGCGAGCCCCGGCGCGTGCTCGGCCAGCAGGGTCAGCGCCCGCCACTCCCGCTCGGCCGCGCCCGGCTTGGTGCCGAGGTAGCGCTTGGTGACGACGTCGCCGTCGTAGGCCACCTCGTGGGTGTGCTGAAGATCGGGCACCGCAGCAGCCTACGGCACCAGCGACCTCAGCTCCCTGGTCAGCTCGGCCGCCGCCAGGGTGTCGGCGTAGTCGCGGGAGTGCGTGATCAGCCCGTCGCGGACGCGCATCACCATCGCGTACGTCCGCACGACCGGCCGCCCGGTGGGGATGACCACGCTGTGCAGGTCGAACTCCAGGACGACCACCTCGGGGTCGGTGGTCTCGTGGATCGTCACGTTCGCGGTGCGCTCGTGGCGGAGCATCCCGGCGGCGCGCGCGAAGCGGGCCCGGTGCCCTTCCCTGCCCTCGAAGCGGAGCGGCCGGCCCTCCGGGCTGAAGGGCAGCTCGATGACGGAGTCCTCGGCGTACAGGTCGGCGAGGCCGTCGCCGGTGGCCGCGGCCAGGAAGCGTTCGGCCACCTCGCGGGCGCTCGGAGTCGCGGACATGACATACCCCCAAATATCCGGAACGACTGATCCGCTTGAACCCTACGGAACGGCCGTTCCGGTTGTCAACGGGTCACCACGGCAGCGGCCGGCCGTCACGGAAGAAGCCGCCCGTCGGACCGTCGTCCGGCAGGTCCACCGCCCACAACACGCTCGCCGCGCCCTCCGCCACCGGCCGCCCGCCCGGGCCGCCCATGTCGGTGGCCACCCAGCCGGGGCAGACCGCGTTCACGAGCACGCGGTCGCGGCGCAGCTCGGCGGCGAGCATCCGGGTCAGCGCGTTCAGGCCGGCCTTCGACACCGCGTACGCGGGCGTCCCCGCCCCCATGGACGCCAGCGAGCCGGCCTCGCTGGAGACGTTCACCACCCGGCCGTGCCGCCCGGCGCGCAGCAGCGGCAGCAGCGCCTGCGTCACCCGCCAGGCGCCCAGCAGGTTCGTCTCCAAGGCCTCGCGCACCACGCCGAGGTCGGCGCCGGAGGCGCGCTGCCAGGTGTCGTAGTGGATGGCCGCGTTGTTGACCAGCACGTCCACCCGCCCGTGCGCCTCGCGCACGCCCCGGGCGAACTCCGCCACGGACTCGTCGTCGGACACGTCCAGCCGCCGCGGCTCCACCCGGCCCGCGAGGCCGCGCGCGGCGCGCTCGGCCTTGGCCGGGTCGCGGGCCGTCAGCAGCACCGTGTCGCCGGCCCGCGCGAGCCGCGCCGCCACCTCCAGCCCGATCCCCCGGTTGGCCCCGGTGACCACGCACACCCGTCCCGCCATCCGCCTCTTCCTCCCTCAGTCCCGCAGCACGCGGGTCAGCAGCTCGGCGAACTCGGCGGGCCGCTGGGTGTACCCGCCGTGCCCGCCGGGGAACTCCGTCAGCTCGAGCCCGAGCCGCCTGGCCAGCTCCGCGGCCGGCCGGTACGGCAGGCGCCCCCGCGTCTCCTCCCCGGCCGCCAGGACCAGGCGGCCGGCGGCGGCCTCCAGCGCGGCCAGGTCCGGCTCGTACGCGGTGAACTGGCGCAGCTCGTGCTCCATGAACAGCGGCACGTTGGCCAGGGTCCGCGTCACCCGCCCGGCCGCCCTGGGCGGCAGCGTCGCCGGGTCCGGCATCGGCCCGAGCGTGTTGCCGATGCCCGCCATAAAATACGCTCCGGCCGCCGCCACCCCCTCGGCCCGGAAGATCTCGTACACCCTGCCGAAGAACGCGAGCTGCTCGGCGGCGTCCGGCAGCACCGCGACGCACGGCGGCTCGTGCACCACGGCCCGCCGCACCCGCCCGGGGTGGCGGGCCAGCAGGTCGAGCACGACGATGCCGCCGTCGCTGCCGCCGAAGACGTACGCGCTGCCGCCGCCCAGGTGGTCGATGAGCCGGGCGGCGTCCTCGCTCTGCGTCTCCACCCGCTGGTCCACCGGCCCGGGGGCGTCGAGGCGGCTGCGGGAGTAGCCGCGCGGGTCGGCGGCGACCACGGTGAAGTGCGCGGCCAGCACGTCGGCGACGCCGTCGAAGGTGCCGGCGTCGCCGCCCCCGCCGGGCACCAGCAGCAGCATCGGGCCCGCGCCGCGCACCTCGTAGAACAGCTCCGCGCCGGGGACGCGCAGGGCGCCTTCTCTCATCGTTCCTCCTCGCCCGCCCGCGGCCAGTGCGTCAGCGTCACGTGCAGGGCCTCGATCGCCTGGTTCCAGGACGCGTCCACGTCCCGGGAGTGCTGGAAGCCGCCCGCGGCCTCCAGGCTGGTGTAGCCGTGGAACGTGCTGCGGAGCAGCCGCACGGCGTCGGTCAGGTCGGGCTCCTCCAGGTCGTAGGCGCGCAGCATGCCGTAGGTCAGCTCGCCGGTGCGCAGGAAGGGCGACAGGTCGGCCACCTGGTCGAGGTCGACCTTGCTCTGCGTGGCGGCGTACCGGCCGGGGTGGCGCAGGGCGTAGGCGCGGTAGGCGCCCGCGAAGGCCGCGAGCGCGTCCTTGCCGGAGCGCCCGGCCACCGCCGCGGCGATGAGGTCGACCATCTCGCCCGCGGCGAGGACCGCGACCCGGGTGCGCAGGTCCTTCAGGTTCCTGACGTGCGAGTACAGGCTGGCGTCCTTGACGCCGAAGTGCCGGGCCAGCGCCGACACGGTGAGGTTGTCGAACCCGGCCGCGTCGGCCAGGTCGGCCGCCGCCCGGGTGATGCGCTCGGCCGTCAGTCCCGCTCGCGCCACGTGCCCTCCCTAGGATTCCTAGGCACAAACCTAGAACATCTAGGAAAAGGGCGCAACACGAGAACGGCCCGCCGCCCGGATGACCGGGTGGCGGGCCGCCGTGCTCGGGGAGCCGTCAGCGCTGGGTGGGCGCGACGACCACCTCGACGCGCTGGAACTCCTTGATGTCGGAGTAGCCGGTGGAGGCCATCGTGCGCTTGAGCGCGCCCATCAGGTTCATCGACCCGTCGGCCACGCTGGACGGCCCGTGCAGGATCTGCGCCAGCGTGCCCACCGTGCCGAACTCGACCCGCCGCCCCCTGGGCAGGTCGGGGTGGTGCGCCTCGGAGCCCCAGTGGAAGCCCCGGCCGGGCGCCTCGGCGGCGCGAGCCAGCGGGGAGCCCACCATGACGGCGTCGGCGCCGCAGGCGATGGCCTTGGCGATGTCGCCGGAGGTGCCCATGCCGCCGTCGGCGATGACGTGCACGTACCGGCCGCCCGACTCGTCCATGTAGTCGCGCCGCGCCGCCGCCACGTCGGAGATCGCCGTCGCCATCGGCACCGCCACGCCCAGCACGTTGCGGGTGGTGTGCGAGGCGCCGCCGCCGAAGCCCACCAGCACCCCGGCCGCGCCCGTGCGCATGAGGTGCAGGGCCGCGGTGTAGGTGGCGCAGCCGCCCACGATGACCGGGACGTCCAGCTCGTAGATGAACTGCTTGAGGTTGAGCGGCTCGGCCCGCCCCGAGACGTGCTCGGCCGAGACGGTGGTGCCGCGGATGACGAAGATGTCGACGCCCGCGTCGATGACCGCCTTGTGGTACTGGACGGTGCGCTGCGGCGACAGCCGCACGGCCGTGGTCACCCCGGAGGCCCGGATCTCCTCGATGCGCCGGCCGATCAGCTCCTCCTTGATCGGCGCGGCGTAGATCTCCTGGAGCCGCTTGGTGGCCGCCGCCGCGTCGAGCGCCGCGCACTCCTCCAGCAGCGGCTGCGGGTCCTCGTAACGCGTCCACAGCCCTTCGAGGTCGAGCGGGGCCAGGCCGCCGAGCCGGCCGATCTCGATGGCGGTGGCCGGCGACACCACGCTGTCCATGGGCGCGACGACGACGGGCAGCTCGAACCGGTAGGCGTCGATCTGCCAGGCGATCGAGACCTCCTCCGGGTCGCGGGTGCGGCGCGAGGGCACCAGACCGATCTCGTCCAGCGCGTACGCCCGCCGCCCGGTCTTCCCCCGGCCGATCTCCACCTGCTGAGTCATGGAACTTACCTTCTGTGATAGTTCGGAGCTTCCACGGTCATCTGGATGTCGTGGGGGTGGCTCTCCTTGAGGCCCGCCGCGGTGATCGGCATGAGCTGCCCGTCGGTGTGCATCTGCTCGATCGTGCGGCATCCCGCGTACCACATGCCCTGGCGCAGGCCGCCGACGAGCTGGTGCGCGACGGCCGCCACCGGGCCGCGGTAGGGCACCTGGCCCTCGATGCCCTCGGGGATGTACTTGTCCTCGCCGCCCACGTCGGCCTGCGCGTAGCGGTCCTTGCTGAAGGAGGTGCCGCCGCGCTCGCGGTTGCGCACCGCGCCGAGCGACCCCATGCCCCGGTACGACTTGAACTGCTTGCCGTTGATGAAGATCAGCTCGCCGGGCGACTCCTCGCAGCCGGCCAGCAGCGAGCCCAGCATGACCGTGTCGGCGCCGGCCGCGATCGCCTTGACGATGTCGCCGGAGTACTGGAGACCGCCGTCGCCGATCACCGGCACGCCCGCGGGCGCGCACGCCTTGGACGCCTCGTGGATGGCCGTGACCTGCGGCGCGCCCACCCCGGCCACCACCCGGGTGGTGCAGATCGAGCCGGGGCCGACCCCGACCTTGACCGCGTCGGCGCCCGCGTCGACCAGCATCTGGGCGCCCGCCCTGGTGGCGACGTTGCCGCCGATCACCTGGACCTTGCTGTTGGCCTTGAGCTTGGCGACCATGTCGGCCAGGCCCTTGGAGTGGCCGTGCGCGACGTCCACGACGATGACGTCGACGCCGGCCTCGATGAGCGCCTTGGCGCGCAGCTCGGCGTCGCCGCCGACCCCCACGGCCGCGCCGACGAGCAGGCGGCCGTCGGCGTCCTTGGTGGACAGCGGGTACTGCTCGCTCTTGGTGAAGTCCTTGACCGTGATCAGGCCGCGCAGCCGGCCGTCGGCGTCGACCAGCGGCAGCTTCTCGATCTTGTTCTGCCGCAGCAGCGCGAACGCCTCGTCGCGCGACACCCCGACCGGCGCGGTGACCAGCGGCATCTTCGTCATGACCTCGCGCACCGGGCGCGACTGGTCGGTCTCGAAGCGCATGTCGCGGTTGGTGACGATGCCGACGAGCGCGCCCGAGACGTCGGTCACGGGCACCCCCGAGATCCGGTACGTCGCGCACAGCCGCTCCACGTCGGCGAGCGTGTCGTCGGGGCTGCAGGTGACGGGGTTGGTCACCATGCCGGCCTCGGACCGCTTGACCAGGTCGACCTGCTGGGCCTGCTCCTCGACCGCGAGGTTGCGGTGCAGGACGCCGATGCCGCCCTGCCGGGCCATGGCCACCGCCATGCGGGCCTCGGTGACGGTGTCCATGGCGGCCGAGACCAGCGGGATGGACAGCGTGATGCCGCGCGACAGGCGCGAGACCGTGTCGGCCTCGCCCGGCTGCAGGTCTGAGTACGCCGGAACCAGCAAGACGTCGTCGAAGGTCAGTCCGGTCTCGGTGAACTTGGACATGCTGCGGCCCCCTCTGCCGTCGCGATGATTCGCCTAAGTCTATGGCCTGCGCATAACGCACGGATGCCGGGAGGACGATGACCCCCACGGTCCGTCGTGCTCCCGGCATCCGCCGCAACATGAAAAGTGCCGGGGGATGGGACGGTCGGTGATCCGTCCCATCCCCCGGCCACCGGCATCGGTACGGCGGCGCTACGCACCACCGAACCCCCCTCCGCGTCCTGATGGGCTGCGCTTCCGCACCTTGTCGCGATGCCGACGCTAAGTGAATCCTGCGTTACTCACCGGCACACCGCAATGTCCAAACGTGCAATTGCACGAAGTTGCACAGCGGGAGCACCGGGTAGATGCAAGGTAGCTGTGAGTCGTCCCAAGAAGCGGACAAGGGCGTAATGCGGCGTTATTCTCGCGGCACGCCCGTGTTCCCCCTACGGAGCCGCACACAATGCGCAACGAGTACCGCACCGGGTCAGATCCGCTAGAGACGCTGGGCCTCGACCCTGCCCAGCGCGCGCTGTACACGGCCATCCTGCGGCTGCACCGAGCCACGCGCACGGACATCGCGCAGGTCATGGACGGACCGGAGGAGAAGGTCGGCCGCCAGCTCGACGACCTGGTCAAACTCGGGGTGGTGGACGAACGCTCGGGCGAGTACCTGGCCAGGCACCCGGCCGCCGCCCTCGGCCGGGTGATCGCGCAACGCCTCGACCGGCTGGCCGAGGAGAGCCGGATGATCGACTCCGCCTTCGGCTCGATCCGCAGCCTCATCCGCGACTACGACGCCGGCCGCGACTACCAGAGCGGCTCCTTCACCGTGGAGCTGGCGAGCGGCGCGGACATGCTCTACGAAAGCGTCGTCGGCATCGCCGTGCAGTCGCCGGGCATGGAATTAATCACCGCTATACCGGACGAGCGCACCATAACGGATTTTGTTCGGAAATTTGCGGATCCATGGATCGACGCGCAAAAACGAAAACTCCTCACGGTGCGCGCCGTCATCCCCGTTGACACCCTCGCGCTGCCCGGCGTCCGCGCCCAGCTCACCGAGCTCATCGAGACCGGCGGCCAGGTGCGCACCCTGCACCGGGTGCCGAGCTGGTTCATGACGATCGGCATGGAGGTGGCGGGCCTGCCGCCGTACTGGGGCGGCAACCTGCCCGACCACGCCTACAACTTCTACCTGGTCCGCACCCCGATCGTCGTCGGCGTGCTGCGCGCGCTGTTCGACGAGCTGTGGGCGCGGGCCGTGCCGCTCCCCTGGGGCCGCAAGGTCGACGGCATGGTGCAGGTGCTGCGGCTGGCCGCGCAGGGCATGTGCGACGACTCGATCGCCCGCCAGCTCGGCGTCTCGGTCCGGACGGTGCGGGCCAGGTTCGCCGACGCCATGGCCGAGCTGGGCACCCAGTCGCGGTTCCACGCGGGGGTGGAGGCGACCAGGCGCGGCTGGCTGAGCTGACACGCGGCGGCCCGGCGGACATGGCCGGCACCAGACCGGGAGATGGCCGGATCGAGGCCGTCACCCGGACGGGACACGTACCGCCGGTGTCAGATACTCACCGCTGGGGCCGCATCGGTCATATGGTGGGAAGGTGCTGGAAGACGTCCCCCGCGACCCGTTCGCGGACGACCCGAACGACCCTTCCTCGGCGATGGGCGCGCTCGACGACGCGGAGCCACTGACCGCGTCCGAGCGTGACGAGGCCATCACCGACCTCGCCGACGTCGAGGTCTTCCGCTCCCTGCTCGAACCGCAGGGGGTGCTGGGTCTCGTGCTCGACTGCCCGGAATGTGGTGAGCAGCACTATTTCGACTGGGAGCTGCTGCGCGGCAACCTCCGGCAGATGATCGAGAAAGGCCAGCCACAGGTGCACGAGCCGGCCTTCCATCCCGACCCCGCCGACTACGTGACCTGGGAGTACGCCCGGGGCTACGTGGACGGCGTCATCGACACGGAGGAGCGGCGCTGACCGAGATCGTCGGGCTCTGAGGAGCGGCTCCGGCCACCGTCGCCGGCCTCGGCACACCGGGGCCGTCCTCCGAACGCGCGAAGCCCGCCCAGCGCGGGCGGTTGATCGAGAACCTCACCGACCAGGGCGGCCAGCACGCGCACCGCCGGGTCGCCCGCGTGGGCGGACCCTGGCCCGGGCAGCTCTCCACGACCGAGCACGTCGAACAGCGCGTCGGTCTCGTCCTCCGGCGTCAAGCCGACTCCAGCTCCGCCATCTGCCGCAACCTGGCCAGCGCCCGATGCTGGGCGACGCGGACCGCACCTGGTGACATACCGAGTACATTACCGGTCTCCTCGGCGGACAGCCCGGAGACGACCCGCAGCAGGAGCAGTTCGCGCTGGTTGTCGGGCAGCCGGGCGAGCAGCCGGCGGGCGTGCTCGACCTCGATGTAGCGGACCACGGTCTCCTCCGGGCCCGGGCCCTCGTCCGGCCCGTCCGGCAGGTCCTGCGTCGGCACGGCGGAGCGCACCGAGCTCCGCAGCGCGTCGGCCACCTTGTGCGAGGCGATGCCGAAGACGAAGGAGGCGAACGGCCGCCCCATGTCCCGGTACCGCGGCAACGCGGACAACACCGCGATGCAGACCTCCTGGGCGACGTCATCGGCAATGTGATATTGCCCCGAAACCCTGCCCAGCCTGGCGCGGCAATACCGCACCACCATCGGACGCAACTCACCGAGCAGGGATTCGATCGCGCTGCGATCCCCCTGTACGGCGAGGCTCGTCAGTTCCCTAAGGTCGGAGTCATCCGTCCGTGCCGGAAGTCTCGACGCGAGCCTTACCCCAATTTTGGCGTCGGCGACGCTTCCCTCGCTCACGATAGGCATGATGCCCGCACTGATCCGGCCTGTCGTCATCGCGAACGGCTACGGATTGGTCACATTGACGCGACGATAACCAGCAGTAATCGCGTGACCACACTAAGGCTTATGGCTGACATAATATTTCACTCGATAAGCCGATATGCACGACAATTGCCAGGGCCTCGACGCTTATCATCGCCCACCGGTTTACTCCATTAATCCACCTTTTCCCCCACTTCCGCCCAACCGAACGAAATCCGGCAACCACCGTTGACGCCCCCGCGCTGGGGCCCCGCCGGGCGAACCGCGCCGGCAGGACCACCCCGTGGCGGGCCCCACGAGCCCGCCGACGCCGCCCCGGCCCCTCGCCCCGCCGGCGGGCCCAGCCGGATGCGGGAGGGCGGCGTCCTCGGCCCCGGAAGCGAGTGCCCGGCCCGCGACGACCCGGGGCGGTCACTCCCTAGAGACGCTCACTCCCAAGGGACGCGCGTCCCGAGAGACGGGCACCCCAGGAGACGGACCCCCCGGGCCCGCGTCCCCGAGAGACGGGCACCCCTGACGGACGGGCACCTCCAGCAGACGAGCCCCCCGCAGAGGACGCGCACCCCAGAAGGCAAGGGTCGGGGTGGGAGGGTCAGGCGGCCGGGCGGCGGTCGAGGCCGGAGAGCTGCCAGGCGAGCCGCCGCCGGACGGCCGGGACGTGCCCCGCCACCCCGAGCACCAGGTTGCGCAGCACCCGGCGCCCCGAGGCGACGGTGGCCAGCGCGGTGAGCCGCCCGGCGAGGGCGACGACCCGTTGGGCCTGCGGGCGGCGGGTGGCGGCGTAGGAGTCGAGCAGGGCGTCGGGCTCGCCGGCGAGCACCCGGGCCAGCGCCTCGCCGAGCTGCACGGCGTCGTCCACGCCCAGGTTCATGCCCTGGCCGCCGGCCGGCGAGTGCACGTGGGCGGCGTCGCCGGCGAGCAGGACGCGGCCGTTCCGGTAGGCGCCGGCGATGCGGTGGTGCACCCGGAAGCGCGAGCTCCAGACCAGCTCCTCGACCCGGGCGGGCTCGGCCTCGGGGCCGCGGGTGTCGAGGAGCCGCTGCACGAACGGGATGCCGGGCTCCTTGGGGGCCTCGTCCACGGTGGCGACGATGCGGTGCAGGCCGCCGGGCAGCGGGGCGAGCACGACCAGCCCGGCCGGCGAGAAGTACAGGACGACCTCGTCGCGCGGCACCCCGCCGGACAGCCGGACGTCGGCCAGCACGAACGACTCGGCGTAGGTGCCGCCTTCGAAGGCGATCCCGGCGCTCCGGCGGACGGTGCTGTGCAGCCCGTCGGCGCCGATCAGGTACGCGGCGCGGACCCGGCGCCCGTCGTCCAGGGTGGCGGTGACCCCGCCGGCGTCCTGTTCGACCTCGCACACCCGGGCGGGCCTGAGCACCTTGCCGCCGAGCTCCTCCAGGCGGGCCAGCAGGTGGGCCTCGGTGTCGGCCTGGGAGATCATCAGCGTGTACGGGTACGCGGTGGGCAGGCCGTCGAAGGGCACCGGCACCAGCACCTTGTCGCGGTCGCGGATGGTGAAGACCGGGGTGTGGACGCCGTGCGCGGCCAGCCGCTCCGCCACGCCGTACGGCTCCAGCACCTCAAGGGTGCGCGGGTGCACGACGGCGGCGCGTGAGGTGTGGGCCGCCTCGGCCTGCGCGTCGACGATGAGGACCTGCCTGCCGTGCTGGGCCAGGACGATCGCGGCGGTGAGCCCGGCGGGGCCGGCTCCGGCGATGAGCACTTCGGCGTCCATGACGCCTCCTTAGGTCAACGTCTGTTGGCACAACGGTAGGCCGGAGCGGCCGCCACTGTCAACACGTGTTGGCCTACAAGTGTTGACCGTCGTCGTCGGCGTCCAGGAGATCCAGGTAGCCGGCCACGGCCTCCCACAGCTGGTGTTCCGGATACCGGCCGAGGCCGCGGTGCCGCCGCCGCCACTTCCGGTCCCAGTACGAGCGCCGCACCTCACGCAGATGCGCGAGCGCCGCCGCCAGCTCCTCTCCGGTGCGGGCCCGCACCTCCTCCTCGCCGCCGCGCGGCGCGTCCCGCCGCAGCAGGTCGGCGCGCCGGTCGCCGAGCGCGTCGAGCACGCCCGCGTCGATGCCCTCCTCCACGGACCAGAACCGCACCGGCTCCCTGATCAGGTGGTTCCACACCGGCTCCCGGTACGAGCGCCACCAGAAGCTCACGCCGCCCTTGTCGAGCTCCAGGAAGTCCACCAGCCAGGCCGCGCCGGCCGGCTGCGTGCCCCAGGTCACCTCCTCGGGCGGCAGGTTCACCACGAGCACGACCTCGAGCCGGTCGACGGGATCGGCCCCCTCCACCAGCTCGCCGAACACGTACGCCGCCCGCAGGAACGGCTCGGCCGCCGCCACCCTGCGCGTCTGGTCGCACGTCTCGGCGAGCCGCCGCAACCTCCGCACCGCCCGCCGGTACTCCATCCCGCCACCTCCCGGCGACCAGGGTATTCACTCCGGCTCCGCGCCCCAGTCCCACAACGCCTGCAACACGGGCCCGAGCCGGCGGCCGCGCGGGGTGAGCCGGTAGCGGGTGCGCGGCGGCCAGCCGGCCTGCCGGGTGCGGACGAGCACCCCGGCCCCCGCCAGGTGCGCCAGCCGGTCGGACAGGACCTTGTCCGACAGCGCGGGCAGCGCCTGCCGCAGCTCCGTGAACGTGCGCTCGCCCCGCAGCAGCTCGCGCACCACCAGCGTGGTCCAGCGGCCGCGCAGCGCGTCGAGGGCGATCTCCACCGGGCACGACGGGCTCGGCGCGGCCACGGCGGCCCGCGGGTCGTCGGGCAGGCCCGGACGGACGCCGTGGCCAACCGTTTGGGAAGTCACGAGGGCGCCTCCTAGCGTGTGCCGCGCACATCCGCGCGAACGAACGGAAAGGCGGGGGATGGATGATGGCGTCCCGGCTCGCGGCACGGCCGCAGGACGTGCCGGCGGTGTTCGCCGAGCGGTTCAACAGCGGTGACCTGGCGGCGCTCGCGGAGGTCTACGAGGAGGGGGCGGTGTTCGTCCCCGAGCCGGGCCGGCCGCTGGCCGGGGCGGAGGCGCGGGCGGCCAACGCCGCGTTCGTGGCGCTCGGGCTGCCGATCGAGGTGCGGCCCAGGCACGTGTACGTCTCGGGGGACCTCGCCCTGCTCGTCGTGGACTGGGTGATCGACGGCACGGGCGCGGACGGCGAGCGCGTGCGCCTGGAGGGCACCGCCACGGACGTCGCCCGCCACGGCCCCGACGGGCACTGGCGCTACGCGATCGACAACCCCTTCGGCACGGCGCCCGCCCCCTGACGGGGCCCTGGAAAAGCCGGACGGCCCGTTCCCCGGCCGCGCGAAGGCGGCTGGAGACGGGCCGTGACGGTGGGGTGCTGCGAGGGACCGGTCAGTGGCCGTGGCCGTGACCGTGGCCCTGGCCGGCGGCCGGAGCCTCCTCCTCGGGCTTGTCCACCACGAGAGCCTCGGTGGTGAGCAGCATGCCCGCGATGGAGGCGGCGTTCTGGACGGCCGAGCGGGTGACCTTGACCGGGTCGATGACGCCCTGGCCGATCAGGTCGCCGTACTCGCCGGTCGCGGCGTTGAGGCCGTGGCCCGCGGGCAGGTCGGCCACCTTGTGCGTGACGACGTAGCCCTCGAGGCCGGCGTTCTCGGCGATCCAGCGGGCCGGCTCGACCAGCGCGCGGCGCACGATGGTGACGCCGGTGGCCTCGTCGCCGGACAGGCCGAGGTCGTCGAGCTCCTTGGAGACGTGGATGAGCGCGGAGCCACCGCCGGAGACGATGCCCTCCTCGATCGCCGCGCGGGTGGCGGAGATCGCGTCCTCCAGGCGGTGCTTCTTCTCCTTGAGCTCCACCTCGGTGGCCGCGCCGACGCGCAGCACGCACACGCCGCCGGCGAGCTTGGCCAGGCGCTCCTGCAGCTTCTCGCGGTCCCAGTCGGAGTCGGACTGCTCGATGGCGAGCTTGATCTCCTTGACGCGGTCCTCGATGGCCTGCGCGTCGCCGGCGCCGTCGACGATGGTCGTGGTGTCCTTGGTCACCACGACGCGGCGGGCGGTGCCGAGCACCTCGAGACCGACGTGCTCCAGCTTGAGGCCGACCTCCTCGCTGACGACCTGGCCGCCGGTGAGGATGGCCATGTCCTGGAGCATCGCCTTGCGGCGGTCGCCGAAGCCGGGGGCCTTGACGGCGACGGAGGTGAAGGTGCCGCGGATCTTGTTGGTGACCAGGACGGCCAGGGCCTCGCCCTCGACGTCCTCGGCGACCACGAGCAGCGGCTTCTTGGTCTGGGCGATCTTCTCCAGCAGCGGCAGGAAGTCGGCGATGGAGGAGACCTTGCCCTGGGTGAGCAGGATGTAGGCGTCCTCCAGGACGGCCTCCATGCGCTCGGGGTCGGTCACCATGTAGGCCGACAGGTAGCCCTTGTCGAACTGCATGCCCTCGGTGAACTCGAGCTCCATGCCCATGGCGTTGGACTCTTCGACGGTGAGGACACCGTCCTTGCCCACCTTGTCGAACGCCTCGGCGATCAGCTCGCCGATCTTGGCGTCCTGGGCGGAGATCGTCGCGACGTTGGCGATCTCCTTCTTGTCGCCGACCTCGCGGGCCACCGCGAGCAGCTTGTCGCTGACCGCGCGGGCGGCCTGGTCGATGCCGCGCTTGAGCGACAGCGGCGAGGCGCCGGCGGCGACGTTGCGGAGGCCCTCGCGGACCATGGCCTGCGCCAGGACCGTCGCGGTGGTGGTGCCGTCGCCCGCGATGTCGTTGGTCTTGGTGGCAACTTCCTTGGCGAGCTGGGCGCCGAGGTTCTCGTAGCGCTCCTCCAGCTCGATCTCACGAGCGATGGTCACGCCGTCGTTCGTGATCGTCGGAGCACCGAACTTCTTGTCGATGACGACGTTGCGGCCACGCGGGCCCAGGGTTACCTTCACGGCGTCCGCGAGGGCGTTGACGCCACGCTCGAGCGCGCGCCGCGCGTCCTCGTCGAACTCCAGGATCTTCGCCATGCTGAAAGTCCTCTCCTGGCGTCGAAAGCCCCGGCCGCCCTATGAGCGCCCGGGGCTCGACGCATCCGGCTTACTTCTCGATGATCGCGAGAACGTCGCGGGCGGAGAGCACGAGGTACTCCTCGCCGCCGTACTTGACCTCGGTGCCGCCGTACTTGCTGTAGAGGACGATGTCGCCCTCGGAGACGTCGAGCGGAATCCGCTTCTCGCCGTCCTCGTCCCAGTTGCCGGGGCCCACCGCGAGCACTCGGCCCTCCTGCGGCTTCTCCTTGGCGGTGTCCGGGATGACCAGGCCGGAAGCGGTCGTCTGCTCGGCCTCAAGCGGCTGAACCACGATGCGGTCGCCGAGCGGCTTAACGGGAACCTTGGTGGCGGTCGTCACGATCGGACCTCCCCTTCAGATTTGAATGATCAGAAGAGGCGACCAGCTGGGCCTGCCGTCGCGGGTGTCAGACCTGCCTCGTCGCACGTTGGCACTCTCAGGGTGAGAGTGCCAACAGGAAACATATGCAAGAGGGCCTTGACAGTCAACACGAACGCGTCGGCGTCTGCTCACAGCGATCAGATCCGGCCATGAGCCTCGTCACACGTACGAGCCCTCGGCGAGGTCGGCGACGACGCCCGGGCGGCTCGGCCGCCAGTCCAGCGCCGCGCGGGTGCGGGCGGCGGAGACCCGCTGGCTCAGGGCCAGCGCCTCGGCGAAGCCCGCCCCCAGCGCCTCCGCGGCCTCCTCCAGGGGCCACGGCTCGGCCGTCTCCTTGACGCCCGCGGCCCGGGCCGCCGCCTCGGCCACGCCGGAGACGGGCACGGCCTCCTCGCTGACGGCGTGGTAGACGGCCGGCACGCCGCGCTCCACCACGGCCGCGATCAGCTCGGCCAGGTCGTCCACGTGCACGAACGTCCACGTCGGCACCTCGCCGGCGGCCGAGACGTACACGCCGGTGCCGCGCTGGGCGGCCAGGTCGCGAAGGAGCGCCGGGATGCCCGAGCCCTTGCCGTGCACGACGCCGGGCCGCACCACGGAGCCGCCGCCGCCGAGCACCAGCCGCTCCACCTCGTCCCGGTAGGCGACGAGCGGGATGGGCCTCGCGGGGCTGTCCTCGTCGGCCCCGTCGGTCGCGCCGAGCACCCAGACGCCGCTGACGTACACCAGCCGCCTGCCGGCGGCGGCCGGCACGCCGACGACCGCGAGGTCGGTCTCCCGGTCTCCGGTGAGCTGGCCGGCGTGCACGACCACGTCCACGTCCGCGTCGATCGCGGACTCCAGCGCCGCCGGGTCGGCCAGGTCGCCGTGGCGCTCCCGGGCGGCGCCGGGCACCCGCCTGGCGCCGTCCGCCGCCGGGCGCACGTACGCCGTCACCTCGTGGCCCCGCGCGGTCAGCAGCTCCACCACGGCCGCCCCGATGTAACCGGTCGCGCCGATCACGAGCACCTTCATCGTTCCCACCTCGAACATTTTGACATCGAAGACTTCGAGGCCGAAGGTACTCGACGACGTCGAACATTTCAATGTCGTAGGATCAGGCTCATGGACGACGCGGTGGACGAGATCATCGGTCAGTGGGCCCGCGCCCGGCCCGGCCTCGACGTCTCCCCCGCCGGCGTGGTCGCCCGGGTCTCCCGGGCCTCCCGGCTGCTGGAGCGCGGCGTCAAGGAGTTCCTGGCCGAGCACGGGCTGGAGACGTGGGAGTACGACATGCTGGCCACGCTGCTCCGCGCCGAGGACGCCCGGCTGTGCATGAAAGACCTCTCCGCCGCCGCCATGGTCAGCCCCGGCGCGCTCACCAACCGCGTCGACCACCTGGTCGAGCGCGGCCTCGTGGACCGGTGGCCGGCCCCGGGCAACCGGCGCATGACGCTCGTCGCGCTCACCGCCGAGGGCCGGCGGGTGGCCGACGACCTGCTCGAACGGCACGCCGCCCACGAGGCGCGGCTGCTGTCCGGGCTCACCGGGGGCGAGCGCGACGCGCTGGCCGGGCTGCTGCGCAAGCTCCTGCTGTCCCTCGGTGACGCCCCGGCCCCCGCGTGCGTCCCGGACGGGGCCGCGGAGCGGTAGCGTCGGGGGACGTGGACCTCGAAGCCTTCCGACAGCTCCTGACCCCGCGCGGCCGGCAGGCGCTCGCCGAGGCCGGGGAGCTGACGGCCGCCGGCGCCGACCCGGTGGTCGCCGCCACGACGCTGCGCCGCACCTACGACGCCGCGCTCACCTCGGCCGCGCTCACCCAGGCCGGCCTGCGCGAGCGGGCGCGGGCCAAGTTCGGCGAGGACGCCGGGCTGATGTTCTTCACGCCGCACGGCCTGGAGCAGTCCACCCGCAAGGAGGTCGCCGAGCACCGCGCCCGCCGCCTCACCGGCCCGGGCGCCGACCCGGACGCCGGCCCGCACGTCCTCGACGTCTGCTGCGGCATCGGCGGCGACTTCCTGGCCCTGGCGCGGGCCGGCTGCACGGTCACCGCCGTCGACGTCGACCCGCTGACCGCCGCCGTCGCCACCGCCAACGCCGAGGCGCTCGGCGTCGGCGACCGGGTGCGGGTGGTCGTGGGCAACGCGGGGGCGGTGCGGCCCGAGGAGTACGACGCGCTCTTCGCCGACCCGGCCAGGCGCGGCGGCCGGGGGCGCACGTTCGACCCCATGGCCTACTCGCCGCCCTGGCCCACCGTGCTCGACCTGCTGTCGCGGGCCCGCCGCGGCTGCGTCAAGGTCGCCCCCGGCTTCCCTTACGAGTACATGCCCGAAGGGTCGGAGACCGAGTGGGTGTCGTACAAGGGCGAGCTGAAGGAGGCCGCGCTCTGGACGGGCGCCGGCCGCCGGCCGGTCCGCCGGGCCACGCTGCTGCCCGGCGGCCACACCCTGGCCGCGACCGGCCAGGAGCCGGACACCCCTGTCGGTCCGCTGGGCCGCTACGTCTACGAGCCCGACCCCGCCGCGATCAGGGGGCACCTGGTGGCCGAGGTGGCCGAGCTGGTCGGCGGGCGGCTGATCGACCGGCGCATCGCCTACATCGCGGCCGACGAGCCGGTGGACACGCCATGGGCGGCCAGGTACGCGGTGGACGAGGTCATGACGTTCTCGCTGAAGAAACTGCGGGCGGCGCTGCGCGAGCGGAGCGTCGGGAACGTCACCATCAAGAAACGCGGCTCGGCGGTGGACATCGAGCGGCTCCGGGCAGACTTGCGGCTCAATGGGGAAAAGTCAGCGGTAATCATCCTGACCCGCATTTTGGAGCGGCCATATGCGCTCATTTGCGATACCTTCCCGCCTGCCTGACCATGGAAAACGGTCAATCGCCCGTCAACCACGATCTTTCAATTCAGCACTGACGGACCTTGATCGAAAGGCTAAGGTTGGCGGTCGGGAGCTCTCCCCCTAATGCGGTTTCCCGCGTTTCTCGCCATTCATGTGCAAACCGGACCTATCCCACCGCTGCGCGGCAACCCGTCGGCGAGCGAAGGAGCCTTTCGGTGGACAATTCCAACCACACGACCCTTCTCACGTCAGGAGGCTACTCGGGCGTCTCGGAGCGCATGCGCGACCTGCTCAATCGCGCCGCCCAGGACCACGTCTACGAGCAACGCACGCAGGGCGCCGTCCTCGACGAGATCCGCCAGCGGCTCGAAGGCATGGAGTGGCTGCTCCGCGAGGTGCGCGAGCGCGAGCTCGGCGGCCTCAGCGGCGCCCTGGAGTCCGTCAACGGACGGCTCGAGGACATCGCCGCCAAGCCCCCGATGTGGGCGGAGGGCCTGGCGCAGCACGTCGAGGCGGTACGCGACCACGTGGACGCCGTCGGCGAGCGGGTGGGCCACGTGGACGCCCGCGTCGCCCCCGTGGCCGAGCTGCCGAGCCTGTGGGCCGACCTCGGCACCGTGGGCGAGAACGTGGACGAAGCGCTCAAACGCCTGCAGTCCGTGCTCGAAACCACCGATGGCATCACCAAGGGCATGTCCGATTTCGCCGCGATGCTGGCCGGGCTCAACTCCAGCATGGAGGCCGCCGCCAGCCGCTTCACCAGGCTCGACAAGTCGGTCGCCGATCTGGCCACCCGTACCGACCGGGTGGAGGCCGTCGTCGGCGAGCTCGCCGAGGGCGTCGGCGAACGGCTCACCGCCACCGCAGAGCAGCTCTCCGGCCAGGTCGAGGCCGCCGAGCAGCGCCTGGGCGCGCGCCTCGACGACGGCACGGCCCGGCTGGAGGAGACCGGCAAGCGGCTCGACGCCCGGCTCGACGCCACCGACCAGCGCCTCACCACCAGGCTCGACGCCACCGACCAGCGACTCACCGCCAAGCTCGACGCCACCGACCAGCGCCTCACCGCCAAGCTCGACGAGACCGCCGCCCACGTCGAGGAGACCGGCCGGCACCTCACGGCCCGCCTGGACGAGACCGACGCGCGCGTCGCCGCCCGCCTCGACGAGAACGCCACGCTGGTCGCCGCCCGCCTCCAGGAGACCGACGACCGCCTCGACGGCCGCCTGGCCGCCGTCGAGCAGCGCCTGACCACCCGCCTCGACGAGACCGACCAGCACCTCGCCGTGCAGCTCGGCGAGAGCGAGCAGCGCCTGGCCGCCCGCCTCGACGGCGTCGACGCCCGGCTCGACCGCGCCGAGGGCCGGCTGCTCGGCCTCGACTCCCGGCTCACCGGGTTCGACGGCCGGCTGGAGTCGGCCGACGAGTGCCTGGCCGACATCGACACCCGCCTCGACGGCCTCGACGGCCGGGTGGTGGGCGTGGACAAGCGGCTCACCCAGATGGGCGGCCAGCTCGGCGGGCTCGACAAGCGCCTGGCCACCGTCGACGGCCATCTCGGCCGGCACGACGACCGCTTCGACGCGCTCGACGTCCGCCTCGACGGCGGCTTCACCGCGCTGGACGAGCGCGTGGCCGCGACCGACCAGCGCGTCGGCGAGGCCGCCAACCGCAGCGAGGGCCGCTTCAACAAGCTCGACACCCAGCTCGACGCGCTGGACGAGCGCCTGGTGGAGGCCGAGGAGCACCTGAGCGGCCGCTTCGACGGCTTCGACACGCGCTTCACCGGCCTCGACGGCCACCTGGGCGGCCTGGCCGCCCGGGCCGAGCAGGCCGGCGAGCACCTGGACGCCATGGACGGCCGCCTGGAGGCGGTCGGCCGCCGGGTGGACGAGCTGCCCGCGTCCCTGGGGCTGCCGGAGCTGCTCGGCACGCAGGCCGGCGAGCAGGCCGAGCGCCTGACGGCGGCCGCCGAGGCGCTGACCGAGCTGGTCAGCTCGCGTCCCGACCGCGACGAGCTGGCCCGCACGGTCACCGGCATCGTCGAGCCCGCCGCCGGCGACCTCACCAGGCGGCTCGGCGCGCTGGAGGAGACCATGCTGGTGCTCGCCGAGGCGCTGCTGCGGCCCACCCGCGGCAAGGACTGACGGGCCGCCGTACCCGTGCCCGAGGGGGTGGGCGAGGCCGCTCCTCCCCCCTCGGGACGCGAGCGGCCGGGGACCCGCGGTCAGACGCGGACGGTGGTGACCGGCAGCGACGAGTCGGCCGGGATCTGCAGGCTGGACGGCTCGACCCCGGCCGCGACCAGGTCGGAGCCGAGCGCCGCCACCATGGCGCCGTTGTCGGTGCACAGCCCCGGCCGCGGCACCCGCAGCCGCACCCCGGCCGCGTCGCACCGCTCCTGGGCCAGCGCCCGCAGCCGCGAGTTGGCGGCCACGCCGCCCCCGATGAGCAGGTCGCCCACGCCGTACTTGCGGCAGGCCTGCAGCGCCTTGCGGGTCAGCACGTCCACCACGGCCTCCTGGAAGGACGCGGCCACGTCGGGCACGTGCACGCCCTGCCCGGCCGCCTCGCGCGCCTCCACCCACCGCGCCACGGCGGTCTTCAGGCCGGAGAAGGAGAAGTCGAGCGTGCCGTCGTCGAGCTTGCCGCGCGGGAACGCGATCGCCGTGCCGGAGCCGTCGCGGGCGGCCCGGTCGATGTGCGGGCCGCCGGGGAACGGCAGCCCCAGCACCCGCGCCACCTTGTCGAACGCCTCGCCCGCCGCGTCGTCCACGGTCGAGCCGAGCGAGATCACGTCGCCGGTCACGTCGGGGACGAGCAGCAGCGAGGAGTGCCCGCCGGAGACCAGCAGGGCGATGCACGGCTTGGGCAGCGGCCCGTGCTCCAGCTCGTCCACGGCCACGTGGGCGGCCAGGTGGTTGACGCCGTAGAGGGGGACGCCGAGGCCGAGCGCGTACGCCTTGGCCGCCGCCACGCCGACCAGCAGCGCTCCCGCGAGGCCGGGGCCGGCGGTGACGGCGACGGCGTCGATGTCGGCGAAGCGCAGCCCGGCCGCGGCCAGCGCCGCCTCCACCGTGGGCGTCATGGCCTCCAGGTGGGCGCGCGAGGCGACCTCCGGCACCACGCCGCCGAACCTGGCGTGCTCGTCCATGCTGGAGGCGATGGTGTTGGCCAGCAGGGTGTGGCCCCTGACGATGCCGATGCCGGTCTCGTCGCAGGAGGTCTCGATGCCGAGGATCAGGGGTTCGTCAGCCATCGAGCTTCCTTCTCATCATGATCGCGTCGGTGCCGTCGTCGTAGTAGCGGCGGCGGGTGCCGATCTCCTCGAACTCGAAGCGCCGGTAGACCGCCTGGGCGCGCGGGTTGTCGGCGCGGACCTCCAGGAAGATCTCGCGGGCGCCCCTCCGCCTGGCCTCGGCCAGCAGCTCGGTGAGCAGGGCGCCGCCGATGCCGCGGCCCTGGTGCTTGTCGAGGACCGCGATGGTCTGCACGTCGGCCTGGTCGGCGGCGGCGGCGAGGCCGGCGTAGCCGACGATCTCGTCCTCGACCAGGGCCACGACGTAGTGGCGCGAGCGCGGCATGTCGGCCAGCTCGCCACGCATCATGCCCTCGCTCCAGGCGTCGAGCGGGAACGTGGCCCGCTCGATCGCCATGACCGCCGGCAGGTCGGCCATGGTCATGGCCCGCAGCCTCACGCCGGCTCCCGCTTGCTCTCGCCGCGGGTCTCGGCGGGCGCCAGCACCTTCTTCGGCGCGCCGGGCACGACGGCGTCGGGGCGGCGCAGGTAGATGGGGCGCGGCGGGTCGAGCGGGACGCCCGCGGCCAGCCGTTCGGCGGCGAGCGCGGCCAGCGCCCCCGCGTACGGGTAAGGCGGCGCCTCGGCCCCCCTGGCCGGCAGCACGTCACGGTAGAGGTCGGCGCCGGCGCCGATGACCGGCACGCCCTCGGCCGGCACGTCGGCCGGCCGGTCCACGAACGGCCCCTCCACGCGGGTGCGCAGGTCGGCGTAGCGGGCCCAGAACACCTCCTTGCGCCGGGCGTCGGTGGCGGCGATGAACGGCTCGCCCAGGCCGCTGCCGTAGGCGAGCGCGTCGAGCGTGCAGACGCCGTACGCCGGGACGCCGAGCGTGGTCGCGAGGCCCTGCGCGGTCATCAGGCCGACACGCAGCCCGGTGTAGGGGCCGGGGCCGCTGCCGGCCACCACCGCCGTCACGTCGCGCAGGGTCGCGCGCGCCTCGGCCAGCACGAGCTCGACGGTGGGGGCGAGCAGCTCGCCGTGCCGCCGGGCGTCGATCGTCGTGTGCTCGGCGAGCACCCGCTCGCCGTCGTGGAGCGCGGCGGTGACGGCGGGTGTCGCGGTATCAAAGGCCAGGACCAGCACGACTGATTAGCCTACCGGCAGCGCGGCGCTCACCCTGCCGTGACGCCCGGCCCGGCCGCCGTCACGCCCAGCCCGTACGCCGCCGCAGCCAGTCGAGCGCGACCACGCCCTGCGCCCCCTGGAACTCCCGCACGGTCGGCAGCCCCGGCGGGGCCGGCTGACGCGACTGCCGCACGAAGTACCCGGCCAGGGCGGCGACCACGGCGGTCACCGCCGGGTCGGGGTCGTCGAACAGCTCCCACGGCCGCGGCCCGCCCTGCATGCCGACCGACGGCAGCATGCCCACCAGGTCGAACCAGGGCACGGCATGGCAGGCCCACGGCCAGTCCACGACGTAGACGCGCTCGCCGGACAGCAGGATGTTGTCGGCCCGCAAGTCGGCGTGCACGAGGCTGTCGCCGGCCGCGGCCCGCTCCCACGACGACTCCAGCTCGGCCAGCTCGCCGAGGTGGCGCAGCGCCCAGGGGTCGAGGCCCGTGGTGTCCTCGCCGGTCAGCCGGCGCCAGCCCTGGAACGCCTCGCCGAACACCTCGGCGATCGGCGGCGCGTCGATGGGCGAGGGGGTGAGCGCCCGCGCCATGCGCCCGACGGCGTCGCGGACCAGGTCGAGCTGGTCGCGCCGCCAGGGCAGCTCGGGATGGCCGCCCTCGACGTCCTCGAAGACCAGCGTCACCCAGCCCGCCAGCTCGAAGCCGGTCAGCAGCCGGGGCGCGGGCACCGACGCGGGCAGGGCGGCGGCGATCTTCAGCTCGGAGCGGTAGATGCGCGGGGTGTCGGGGTTCGGCTCGGGACCGACGGACTTGACGAAGGCGCGCCGGCCGTCCTCGGTGCGCACCCGGACGGCGGCGGCCGGGGAGAACCCGCCGGGCTGGGTGACCGCCTCGGCGACCGGCGCGCCGAGGAACTCCTCCACGCTCGCGCGGACCGCCGGATGCACCTCGGCCCAGGGCACGCGGGTGCCGCCGGAGGCAGGAGGGTGGCTCATACCTGGGAAGCGTAGACGATGATGTTGTCGAGGTACTCGCCGCGCGCGTAGTCGAACTTGCCGCCGCAGGTGACCAGCTTCAGGCCGTCCTCGACGTAGACCCGGCGGGTGGGGAAGCTGTCCTTGTGCACCTGCTCGATCGCGTCGACCTTGAACGTGACCGTCTTGCCGTCGCTGCGCTCGACCTTGACCGTCTGGCCCTTGCGTAAGTCCCTGAGCTTGTAGAACACGGCGGGCGCGGTCTTGGTGTCGACGTGCCCGATGATCACGGAGGCGCCCTTCTCGCCGGGCACGGCGCTGCCCTCGTACCAGCCGGCGACCTTGGGCTTCTCGTACGGCGGCAGCTCGACGTCGCCGTTCTTGGCCAGGCCCAGCTTCATGAGCGGGGCCTCCAGGTCGATGGAGGGGATGTCGATGCTCTCGGGCACGACGTTCGCGGCGGGCGTGGACGCCTGCTGCTGCGCGCCCTTGCCGAAGGCGACCAGCACCAGGCCGGTGACGATCCCCGCGACGACGACCCGTCCCGGTCGTGCCATCGCGTTACGCCTTGCGCCGCTTGACCGCCCAGCCGATGCCCGCGATCGCCACGAGACCGACCAGCACGCCCGCCGGGCCGTAGGGGATGGAGGAGTCCTCTTCGAAGTCCTTGGCGTACGTGCCGCCGCCGCCCGCGCGCGGGGCCCGGGTGGGCACGTGGGTCGGCAGGGCCTCGCCGGCCACGACCCGGAGCCTCGCGGTGCCGGCGTCGTTGGTGCCGTCACACTTGACGCTGACGGTGTAGGTGCCGCGCCGGACCGTTCCCGACACCTGCGCGGAGCCGCGCACCCAGGGCGAGCCGTTGACGGTGCCGGTGGGGGTCGGCGAGCTGGCGCCGGACGGCACCGGGTTGAGCGTGGCGCCGGTGACGAACGCCCGCGACTGGGCGGTGCCGGTGTGGGCGGGGCCGCCGGTCGGCACCGGGCAGTTGGCGAGGATCCAGACCGTGTTGGTCTGGCCCGCGGTGACCCGGTCGGGGTTGAGCTGAACCTGGATGCTGGGCCTGGTGACGGTGGGCACCGAGCTGGGGCTCGTGGTGCCGGTGGGGCTTGTGGTGCCCGTCGCCGTCGGTGTGGCTGTGGGTGTGGTCTCGGCCGAGGCCGTGCAGCCGGTCAGACCGACCATGACGATGGCTCCCGCGTACGCGACACGCCTGACCCTGAGCACCGGCCGCACCCCACTTTGCCGTCTTGCCACCAGCATCCACCCAAAACGTGGATGTCGCCCTCCCTGATACCCAGAAAATCTGGGCGAATCCCTAGCCAACGATCATGATTTAATCGCGGGCCCGGTACGTCAAGGGTGCCAGCTTTACCGGAGGACGGCCGGGGTTTTACCCTTCGAGCCGATCAACCGGCGTGTCGGCCCAGCGCGGGCCCACGGCGCGCACGGTCACGACCCGGGCCTCGTCGCCCGTTTCGCGGTCGATGTGGAGCTCCAGCCGGTCGTCGGCGAGGCCCTCGACCAGCCCCTCGCCCCACTCCACGACGGTGACGGACTCCTCCAGCGAGGCGTCCAGGTCGAGGTCGTCCACCTCCAGGTCGCCGCCCAGCCGGTAGGCGTCGACGTGCACGAGCGGCGGGCCCTGGCGCAGCGACGGGTGCACGCGGGCGATGACGAACGTCGGCGAGGTGATGGGGCCGCGCACCTTCAGCCCTTCGGCGATGCCCTGCACCAGCGTGGTCTTGCCCGCGCCGAGCGGCCCGGAGAGCACGACCAGGTCGCCGGCGCGCAGGTGCGCGGCCAGGCGGGCGCCGAAGGCGCGCATGGCCTCCGCGGTGGCCGCTCGCATCACTACGGCTCCACCCTCTTGACCAGGTCGCGCAGCGCGTCGTTGACCACCGTGGGACGTTCGAGCTGGATCAGGTGCGAGGTGTCGGGCACCTCGGTGAGCTGCGCCTTGGGCAGCGCCGCCGCGATGGCCCTGCTGTGGTCGGGCGGGGTGAGCCAGTCGTGCTCGCCCACCATGATGGCGGTGGGCACCGGGTCGAGCACGTGCAGCGCGGCCAGCTTGTCGTGGTTCATCAGGGCCGGGTAGAAGTCGGCGAACACCTCGGTGGGCGTGGCCCTGATCATGGACTCGGCGAAGTCGACGACGGTGGGGCTGACGTTCCTCGAGTCGCCGAAGCCCATGTAGCGGGTCATCAGGAAGGCGATGTCGCTGCCGGCGTGGCGGGTGCGGTCGATGAGCGCGCCGCGCTTGCCGAGCAGCGACACCGTGCCGGGCGCGACCTTGTGGAAGACCTTCGACAACGCCGCGGGCAGGCCCAGGGTCAGCTCGGCCAGCTTGCCCGCCGACGTGGCGAGCAGCGCCACCGCCCGGATCCGGTCGCCGAACAGCGCCGGGTGGCGGTCGGCCAGCGCCATGATCGTCATGCCGCCCATGGAGTGGCCGACCAGCACGCACGGGCCGGGCACGAACTCCTCGATCACCTCGGCCAGGTCGTCGCCCAGCCGGTCGATCATGGCCTCGTCGGCCTGGGCGCGCTGCGAGCGTCCGTGGGAGCGCTGGTCCCACAGCAGCAGCCGGTAGTTCTCGCGCAGGTCCTTGCGCTGGTAGTGCCAGGACTCGGAGCTGAGGCAGTAGCCGTGGCAGAACACGATGGTCACCGGGGAGTCCTCGGGGCCGTCGAGCTCCACGTGCAGCTCCACGCCGTCGCTCGTGACGAAGGTGCGCTCCCTGCCGCGCAGCTCGCCGAACGGCTCGCTGGCCTCGGTGTCGGGACGCAGCCTGATGCGGCCGACCGCGTAGCGCTTGGCCATGGCGGCCGCCGCGACCCCCGCGGACGCCGCGCCGACGAGCGCGCCGGCGATGCCTACCCTGCGGCGCCGTGTTGTCGTCGTCATCTCCCCGATCCTTCTGCGCGTCAAGCACCCGTGCTGGTGTGGACCCGCGGCACCCGCGAGCCGATCCTGGTCACGATCTCATGCGTGATCGTGCCGAGCGTATCGGCCCACTCCTGAGCGGTCGGCTCGCCCCCGTCGCCCGGGCCGAACAGCACGATCTCGTCGCCCGCGGCGAGCGGGTCGTCACCCATGTCGATCATGAACTGGTCCATGCACACGCGGCCGGCGACCCGCCTCCGCCGCCCTCCCGCGAGCACCTCCGCTCTGCCCGTGGCGTGCCGGAGTATGCCATCGGCGTAGCCCAGCGGGACGAGCGCCAGCGTGGTCTCGCGGTCGGTGGTGTAGAGGTGGCCGTAGGAGACCCCTGAGCCGCGCGGCACGCGCTTGACCAGCGCGGCCCGCGCCACCAGCGTCATCGCCGGGCGCAGGCCGAAGCCGCCCTGCTCGGGGATCGGGCTCAGGCCGTACATCGCGATGCCCGGCCGGACCAGGTCGTAGCGGGCCTCGGGCAGGGTCAGGCCGGCCGCGGAGTTGGCCAGGTGCCTGATCACGTGGGAGCCGGCCGCGCCCGCCTGCTCGGCCAGCTTCAGCGCCTCCTCGTACGCCTCCAGCTGCTGCGTCACCGAGGGATGGCCGGGGACGTCGGCGCAGGCGAAGTGGGACCAGAGGCCGACGATCTCGACGACCCCCTCGGCCCGCAGCTCCAGCGCCCTGGCCAGCAGACCGGGCCAGGCGGCCAGCGGGGCGCCGCCCCTGCTCATGCCGGTGTCGGCCTCCAGGTGCAGCTTCGCGGCGCGGCCTGCGCGGCGCGCGGCGGCGGCGATCTCGTCGAGCAGCCGCACGTCGGCGGCCGACAGCTCGACGTCGTGCCGCAGGGCCTCCTCCAGCGGCTCGCCGGGGGTGATGAGCCAGGCCAGGACGGGGGCGCTCACGCCGCCCGCGCGCAGCTCCAGCGCCTCCCTGACGAACGCGGTGCCGAGCCGGCTCGCGCCGCCCTCCAGCACGGCCCGCGCGCACGGCACCAGCCCGTGCCCGTAGGCGTCGGCCTTGACGGCGCCCATCAGCTCGACGCCCGTGCGCTCCTTGAGCAGGGCGACGTTGTGCCTGATCGCGGCCAGGTCGACGCGTGCCTCGGCGGGCGTGGCCATCGAGGAGTACATCCTTCCAGTGTGGCAGCTCACCGCCGTGGTCGAGCGCGATTTTCGCCCTCCGGGGGACGCCGGGCGGAAGATTCCGTCAGGTCCGGGCCGTCAGGTCCGGGCCGTCAGGGCGCGGACGGCGGCGGGCACGGCGGTGGCGACGTCGGCCGCGGCCAGGGGGGCGCCGTCGGCGGCCAGCCGGCCGGCCAGCCCGTGCAGGTAGGCGGCGCACGACCCCGCGTCGTACGGGCCGAGCCCCTGCGCCAGCAGCGCGCCCGCCACCCCCGACAACACGTCGCCGGTGCCGCCGGTGGCCAGCCAGGACGTGCCCGTCGGGTTGACCCGGACCGGCCTCGACTCCTCGGCCACCACCGTGGTCGAGCCCTTGAGCAGCACGGTCACGCCCAGCTCGGCCGCCGCCGCCCGGGCGTGCTCCAGCCGGGCCGCCTCGATGTCCTCGCGGCCGGCGCGGATCAGCCGGGCCAGCTCGCCGGCGTGCGGGGTGATGAGCGTGGGCGCGGAGCGCCGCAGCAGCGAGCGGTCGCCCGCCACCACGCTCAGCCCGTCGGCGTCCACGAGCACCGGCAGGTGGGTGCCGAGCACCTGGGCGGCCAGCTCGTGCGCCCAGTCGCCGGTGCCGAGGCCGGGCCCGAGCACCCATGCCTGCACGCGGCCGACGTCCTCGATCGAGGGCCGGTCGAGCGGCGTGATCACGGCCTCCGGCCAGGCGGCGCGCACCTGTGCCACGGGCTCGGCCGGGCCGGCGTAGCGCACCATGCCCGCCCCGGCGCGCAGCGCCCCGCCCACGGCCAGCACGGCCGCGCCGGTGTAGAGGTCGCTGCCGGCCAGCACGCCGAGCACGCCCCTGCGGTACTTGTCGGACTCGTTGCCGGGGCGCGGCAGCAGGCCGGCGACGTCGCCGTCGGTGAGCGCGGCCACGTCGGGGCCGGGCAGGTGGGGGCCGAGCCCGATGTCCACCAGCTCGACCCGGCCGGTGCGGGCCGCGCCCGGGTCCACCAGCAGGCCGGTCTTGAGCGCGCCCATGGTGACCGTCAGCCGGGCGCGCACGGCCGCGCCCTCGACCCGGCCGGTGCTCGCGTCCACGCCGCTCGGCACGTCCACGGCGACGACGGGCGCGCGGCCCGCGTTCGCCTCCTCCGCCAGCCCCGCGTACGGCTCCCGCAGCGCCCCCGACGCCCCGATGCCGACCAGCCCGTCCACGACCAGGTCGGCCGTCCCGAGCGCGTCACGCTCGGCGACCCGTCCCCCGGCCCGCAGGAACGCCGCCAGCCCCGCCTCGTGCGTCTTGGCCCCGGCGAGCACCGCCGCCACCCGGGCGCCGCGCCGGGCCAGCCGCTCGCCCGCCCAGAGGGCGTCGCCGCCGTTGTCGCCGCTGCCGACGAGCAGCACCACGCGGCTGCCGTAGACCTTGCCCAGCAGGGCGGCGCAGGCGGCGGCCAGCCCGGCGGCGGCGCGCTGCATGAGCGTGCCCGGCGGCAGCGTGGCCATCAGCGTGTGCTCGGCGGCGCGGATCTGGTCGGCGGTGTAGGCGGTGCGCATGATCCGAAACTATCCCTCCGCGATCACGTAGGCCACGGCCACGCCCGCGTCGTGGCTGAGCGAGATGTGCCAGCGCTTGACGCCGAGCTCGTAGGCCGTCTCGGCGACCCGGCCGCTGACCCGCAGCTCGGGCTTGCCCAGCTCGTCGCGGCACACCTCGGCCTCCTGGTGCCCCAGCCCGCGGGGTGCGCCGAGCGCCTTGGCCACGGCCTCCTTGGCGGCGAACCTGGCGGCCAGCGACTGCACCGGCAGCGGCCGCTCGCCCTCGGTGAACAGCCGCTCGCGCAGGCCCGGGGTGCGTTCGAGGGCGCGCTCGAAGCGCGCGATGTCCACCACGTCGACGCCGATGCCCAGGATCATGCCTTCATTAGAACAGCCCGCGCTCCCACGGGCCCCAGATCGCGAACGACCTGCCCTGCTTGGACTGCACGTTGACGTACAGCGTGTGCCCGCCGGGCCCGAACGTGGAGCCCGCGAACTCGGCGCCCGGGTCGCCGCTGATCGGCGCCAGGCGGCAGAAGTCGAACAGCCGCCCGGCCGGGGTGAGCCCGCGCAGGTAGTTGTCGCCGTCGCCGTCCTCGCACAGCACGAGCGTGCCGCGGCGGCTCACGGTGATGTTGTCGGGCAGGTCGAGCACCGCGGCGCGCGGCGACTCGTAGACGAGCCGGAGCCTGCGGCTCCAGGTCTCGTACGCCCACACCTGGCCGCGTCCCTTGCCGAAGCCCTCGGGCATCGGGTCGGCCGGGGAGGTGTCGCCGCCCTGGGTGGAGACGAAGTAGACGGTGCCCTGGTGGTACACCGCGCCCTCCAGCCGGGCGAAGATCGCCGCCCCCTTGGCCCGGCCCTGCCGGCCGACGGCCTGCACCGCCTCGTCGTACGGCGTCCGCGCGCGGAAGCCGGGATCGGGGTCGTCGATGTCCACCCACTCGACCGCGTAGGCGGCGCCCGGCGGCTGCCCCGCCGACAGGTCCGCACGGTCGGCGTCGGCGACGGCGAGCATCTGCAGCCGTCCGCCGTCGAGCAGCCTGCCCGCCAGCATCGGGTGTCTGGGCGGCAGGTAGCGGTAGAAGCCGGAGGGGTGGGAGAAGTTGTCCTCGGTCAGGTAGATGGCGCCGGTGGAGGGGTCGAAGGCGGCCGACTCGTGCGCGAAGCGCCCGGCCGCGCGCACCGGCTCGGCCGTTGCCGCCCGGCCGAGCGGCACCTCGAAGACGTAGCCGTGCTTCCGCGTGAGCCTGGCGTTGCCCGCGCCGCCCGGCGCGTCCGCCACGTCGGGGCCGTTGACCGTCTCCTCGCAGCTCAGCCAGGCCCGCCAGGCCATCGGGCCGCCGGAGCAGTTGAGCATGGTGCCGGTGAGCGACGGGGTGGACCTGACCAGCTCGCCCCGGCGGGTGACGCGCAGGGTGGAGGTGCCGCCGCCGGCCATCGGGTCGTAGGCCCGCTCCCGGTCGCCGAACGCGCCGACCGCCCCGCCGACCTCGTGGTTGCGCACCAGGATGGCGGTGCCGCCGGGCCCGGCGAAGGCGGCCATGCCGTCGTGCCTGCCGGGCACCACGCCGCCGTCGCTGAACTTCTCGCCGGCCGCGCTGAAGGAGCGGTAGCTGAAGCCGTCGGGCAGGTGCAGGCGCACCTTGCCGTCGCGCAGGTCGGGCACGGGGCGGAGGGGGCCGTACCCGCTGGGGGCGGCCTGGGCGCCGCCCTGCCGCCCGGCGCAGGCGACTCCGGCGAAGGGCCCGGCGACGCCGGCGACGGTCATGGTGGTGAGGAAGCGACGGCGATCCACGCCTTGGAACAGTAGCCGCCCGCCAACCATTGCATAACGATTTCGCGGAACCGATCTTCTTTCCCCGAACAGGCTCTCGATAATCCCCATGTTTTGTCCACAGGCTGTGGACACCGAATCCGGGCCCGCCCATGATCTGATTTGTCGTACATCGCTACGCTGCCTAGGTGAACAACGGCTACGTGGAACTGAGCAGGGAGCAGTGGAGCGAGCTCCGCAAGAACACGCCCTTGACTCTCACCGCCGAAGAGCTGGAAGAGCTGCGCGGTCTGGACGACCCCATCGACCTGACCGAGGTCACGGACATCTACCTCCCGCTGACCCGGCTGCTCAACCTGCACTTCACCGGATCCAAGCAACGCAGCAGCGTGCTGAGCGCGTTCCTCGGCCACCCCGAGGAGCGCGTGCCGTACATCCTGGGCATCGCCGGGAGCGTCGCGGTGGGCAAGTCCACCACGGCGCGGCTGCTGCACACGCTGCTGGCCCGCTGGCCCGAGCACCCGCACGTGGAGCTGGTCACCACCGACAGCTTCCTCTACCCCAACGCGGTGCTGGAGGCCAAGGGGATCATGCAGCGCAAGGGTTTCCCGGAGAGCTACGACCGGCGGGCGCTGGTCAGGTTCGTGGCGGAGGTCAAGGCGGGGGCGGCCGAGGTGCAGGCGCCCGTCTACAGCCATCTGGAGTACGACATCGTTCCCGGCGCGGTCCAGACCGTGAAGAACCCCGACATCCTCATCATCGAAGGGCTGAACGTCCTGCAGCCCGCCCCGCCCACCTCGCTCGCCGTCAACGACTACTTCGACTTCTCCATCTACGTGGACGCCAAGGCCGAGGACATCCGCACCTGGTACGTCGAACGCTTCCACAAGCTCCGCCGCACCGCCTTCGAGGACCCGAAGTCGTACTTCCGGCACATCGCGGAGCTGTCGCACGAGGAGGCCACCGTCTTCGCCGTGAACGTCTGGCGCGACATCAACGAGCGCAACCTGGTCGAGAACATCGCCCCCACCAGGGGCCGGGCCGACCTCGTCCTGAAGAAGGGCGCCGACCACGCGGTCAGGCGGGTACGGCTTCGCCGGACCTGAACGCCACCTCCTCGAACAGGTAGAGGGCGAACCTGCCACCGCACTCCTGGTCGTCGAGATCGGCGAACCAGCACTGTTCGCCGTGTTCGTGGCACTTGTACCGAACCATGTCAGGGAGCCTCGGGCACCCGCATCAAAACCTCGTCAACGTCCGATCGACGGCGCGATCCACCACAATGGGCACGTGCTGCACCTGCGACTGATCAGCCCGGCCGCCCGCACCGACGAGGTGACGGCGGTGTTGGACGACTGCCCCGGCGTCACCAACATCGTCGTCCTGGCCGGCGCGGGCCGCGTGCCCGAGGGCGACGTCATCCTCTGCGACGCGGCCAGGGAGTCCGCCAACGAGGTGATCAGCCGGCTCGCCTGGCTCAAGGAAGAGGGCTCGATCGCGGCCGAGCAGGTCGACCTGTCGCTGTCCAAGGTCGCGATCGAGGCCATCGAGGAGGCGCCGGGCGACCCGGACGACGCGGTCATCTGGGAGGAGCTCGGCCAGCGGGTCTCCTCCGACTCCCGCATCACGTGGGCGTACCTGGCCTTCCTCACCATCGCCACCCTGCTCGCGGGCATCGGCGTGCTGCAGAACTCGCCGATCCTCATCGTCGGCGCGATGGTGCTCGGCCCCGAGTTCGGGGCGATCGCCGCCATCTGCTTCGGCCTGCTGAACCACCGCGGCCACCTCATCGCGACCTCGCTCCGCACGCTTGTCGTCGGTTTCCTCGTGGCCATCGTCATCACCTTCGCGGTCACCTTCGCCATGCACCTGCTCGGCTGGATCGACATCGGCAACCTGCGGAGCAACGCGGAGGTGCAGTTCATCGTCAAGCCCGACCGGTGGTCGTTCATCGTGGCGCTGCTGGCCGGCGCGGCCGGGGTGCTGTCGGTCACGGCGGGCAAGTCGTCGGCGCTGATCGGCGTGTTCATCTCGGTCACCACCGTCCCGGCGGCCGGCTACGTGGCGGTGGCGCTGGCCCTCGCCGACTGGAAGGAGGTCGCGGGCTCGGTCTCCCAGCTCGCGGTCAACATCCTCGGCATGGTCATCTCGGGCACCGTCACCCTCCTGATCCAGCGCAGATTCTGGCCTCAAGTAGGACGACGTTCATCCGTATGACCGAGGCCACGGCCCGGGCCACCCAGGTAGGGTCCGGCTCATGCACATCCTCGCCACCGAGGGGCTGACCAAGCGTTTCCCCACCGTCACCGCGGTCGACCAGCTCACGGTCACCGTGGGGCCGGGCGTGACCGGGCTGGTGGGGGCCAACGGCGCGGGCAAGTCGACGCTGATCAAGATCCTGCTCGGCCTGCTGCCGCCCAGCGGCGGCACGGCCCGCGTGCTCGACCTGGACGTCACCTCCCAGGGAGCCGCCATCCGCAGGCTGGTCGGTTACATGCCCGAGCACGAGTGCCTGCCTCCCGACGTGTCCGCCACCGAGCTGGTGGTCCACCTCGCCCGCATGTCCGGGCTCCCGCGCACCGCCGCCCGCGAGCGGGCCGCCGACGTGCTGCGCCACGTCGGCCTGGCCGAGGAGCGCTACCGCGTCGTCGGCGGCTACTCCACCGGCATGAAGCAGCGGGTCAAGCTGGCCCAGGCGCTCGTCCACGACCCCAAACTGATCTTCCTGGACGAGCCCACCAACGGCCTCGACCCGCGCGGCCGGGACGAGATGCTCGCCCTGATCCGGCGCATCGGCACCGAGTTCGGCATCAGCGTGGTGGTCACCTCCCACCTGCTGGGCGAGCTGGAGCGCATCTGCGACCACGTCATCGTCATCGACGCCGGGCGGCTGCTGCGCTCGTCGGCCATCGGCGAGTTCACCCAGGCCACCGAGACCGTCACGGTCGAGGTCGAGGAGGGCCTGGAGCCGCTGGCCGCCCGCCTGGCCGAGGCCGGGCAGACCGTCTCGCCGCAGGGCCGGCTGCTGGTGGTCAAGGTGCTGGGGCCGGAGACGTACGACGCGATCCGCGACGCCGCGGCCGGGCTCGACCTGTGCCTGATCCGCATGGAGCAGGGCCGCCACCGCATCGAGGACGTCTTCAGGGAGGAGGCCGCGGGTGTCTGAAATCTACGACATCGGCTACCGCCACTACGACGGGCCGCGGCTCGGCCGCGCGCACGCCTTCCAGGCGCTGGCCGTGCACAGCCTGCGCGGCGTCTTCGGCCTCGGCCGCCCGGCCCGCAGCAAGATCATGCCGTTCGCGCTGTTCGCCATCATGCTGCTGCCCGCGGTGGTGAGCATCGCCCTGATGGCGCTGCTGCAGCAGCGCGGCGTCGCCTACAGCGGGTACGCGGTGATCATGCAGGCCGTGGTGGCGATCTTCCTGGCCGCGCAGGCGCCCACCGTGGTCGCCCCCGACCTGCGCTACCGGGTGCTCCCGCTCTACCTGTCGCGGCCGGTCTCGGTCACCGAGTACGTCGCCGCCAAGGTCGCCGCCATGACGACGGCGGTGTTCCTGCTGGTCGCGGTGCCGCTCACGCTCACCTTCGCCGGTGAGCTGATCATCGACATGCCGGGCGACCCGGCCACCGGCGAGTACGCGGGCGCGGTGCTCATGGCGCTGGTGCTGGCGGTCCTGCTGTCGGTGTTCGGGCTGGCGCTGGCCTCGTTCACGCCGCGGCGCGGGCTCGGCGTGGCCTCGGTGATGGTCGTCTACCTGCTGTCGTCGGCGTCCGTGCCGGTCGTCTACGGCGCCCTCTACTCCACCGGCCACGACGAGGCGGCCGCCTGGGCGTGGCTGCTGAACCCGTTCTGGCTGGTCGACTCCGTGCAGTCCTGGCTGTTCGGCACCCCGCCGCACTCGATCGAGAGCGCCGCCTACCCCAGCGGCCCGGTCTCGGCGGCGGTCCTCGTCCTGCTGATCGGGGCCGGTCTGGCCGCGCTCGCGCTGCGCTACCGGAAGGCGGCCGCCCGATGAAGATCGAGCTCTCCCAGGTGTCCCGCTGGTACGGCAACGTCGTGGCCGTCAACGACGTGACGATGACCATCGGTCCCGGCGTCACCGGCCTGCTCGGGCCGAACGGCGCGGGCAAGTCGACGCTGCTGCACCTGATGGCCGGCTTCCTCGCCCCGTCGGGCGGCACGGTCACGCTGGACGGCGACCGCGTCTGGAAGAACCACCACATCTACCGAAATATCGGTCTCGTCCCGGAGCGGGAGGGCGTGTACGGCTTCCTCACCGGCTGGCAGTTCGTCCTGTCCGCCGCCCGGCTCCACGGCCTGCCCGACCCCGTCGAGGCCGCCCGCAAGGCCCTCGCCACCGTGGAGATGGAAGAGCCGAAGGACCGGCGGGTGGAGACGTACTCGAAGGGCATGCGCCAGCGCGTCAAGGTCGCCGCGGCGCTCGTCCACGACCCGCCCGTGCTGCTGCTCGACGAGCCGTTCAACGGCATGGACCCGCGCCAGCGCCTCCACCTCATGGACCTCATCAGGGGCATGGGCACGGCCGGCAAGACCATCCTGTTCAGCTCGCACATCCTGGAGGAGGTCGAGCGGGTGGCCCAGCACATCGAGGTGCTGGTCGCCGGCCGGCACGCCGCCTCCGGCGACTTCCGCGACATCCGCCGGCTGATGACCGACCGGCCGCACCTGTTCATGATCCGCTCAAGCGACGACCGGCGGCTCGCCGCCGCCCTCATCCGCGACGCCTCGGCCGGCGGCATCACGCTGCGCCCCGACGGCCTGGAGGTGCAGGCGACCGAGTTCCGCCGCTTCACCCGCCTGCTGCCCAAGCTCGCCCAGGCCGAGGGCGTCCGCCTGCACCAGGTCTCCCCTGCCGACGAGGACCTGGAGAGCGTCTTCTCCTACCTGATCAACCGGAGCACCTGATGAACACCGTAGTGGCGGGGATCACCTACCGCGCGCTGCTCGGGCGGCGGCGGATCATTCTGCTGCTGCTCCTGCCCCTCGCCCTCATCGGGCTCGCCGTGCTGTTCCGGATCGTCGGCGAGGGAGACCAGCGCAACGCGGTGACGCTGCTCCAGACCTTCGCCCTCGGCACCATGCTGCCGCTGCTCGGCCTGATCGCGGGCACCGGCGTCATCGCGCCCGAGATCGACGACGGCACGATCATCCACCTGCTGTCCAAGCCGATCTCCCGAGCGGTCATCATCAGGACCAAGTTCGTGGTGGCGGTCTCGCTGCTGGCGGTGTTCGCGGCGGTGCCGACGTACGTGGCGGGCTGGATCCTGGTCGGCGGCGAGGCCGGCATCGCCGCCGGCTTCGCGCTCGGCGCGCTGGTCGCCGGCGTCGCCTACGCCGCGCTGTTCCTCCTGCTGGGCGTCGTCACCCGGCACGCGGTCACCATCGGCATCATCTACGCCCTGGTCTGGGAGAGCGTGGTGGGCAACCTCGTGCCGGGGGCCCGCAAGTTCTCCGTCCAGCACTGGGGCCAGTCCGTCGCCGGGCAGATCGCCGACACGCCGTTCCTGCTGGTGGACGTCACTCTCGGCTTCGCCGTGCCGGCCCTGGTCGTCGTCACCGTCGTGGGCGTGCTCGGGGCGGGCCGGCGGCTGCGGGCCTTCTCCCTCACCGGGGACGAATAACCGGCGGGCGCGCGGGAAGAGCGGAAGGCCCAGGGGTACGCAGAAGGGCCCGCGGGAGAGGCGTCTCTCCCGCGGGCCCTTCGTCTCGGCCTCGGACCGCAGGCGCGGCTCAGACCCCGCAGGCGCGGCGGACCACGTCGGCGAGCCGGTTGGCCACCTGCGTGGCGTGCTCCTCCGACGCGGCCTCGACCATGACCCGGATCATCGGCTCGGTGCCGCTCGGCCGGATCAGCACCCGGCCGGTCTCCCCCAGCTCCGCCTCGGCCGCGGCCACGGCCGACGTCAGCTCGCCGACGCCCGCCCTGGCCTTGTCGACGTCCTTGACGTTGATGAGGATCTGCGGCAGCGGCGTCATCACCGACGCCAGCTCCTTCAGCGGAACGCCGCCCTTGGCCACCACGCCCAGCAGGTGGAGCGAGGTCAGCAGGCCGTCGCCGGTGGTGGCGTGGTCCAGCATGATGACGTGGCCGGACTGCTCGCCGCCCAGGTTGTAGCCGTCGGACTTCATCCGCTCCAGCACGTAGCGGTCGCCCACCGCGGTCTCCACCACGGAGATGCCCGCGTCGCGCATCGCCAGCTTGAAGCCCAGGTTGGACATCACGGTCGCGACCACGGTGTCCTTGGCCAGCAGGCCCTCGTCGTGCATCGCGCCGGCCAGGATCGCCATGATCCGGTCGCCGTCCACGATCTCGCCCGTGTGGTCGACCGCGAGGCAGCGGTCGGCGTCGCCGTCGTAGGCCACGCCGAGGTCCGCGCCGCGCGAGACGACGACCTGCCGGAGCCGGTCGAGGTGCGTCGAGCCGTAGCCGTCGTTGATGTTGAGCCCGTCGGGACGCGCCCCGATCGCCTCGACCCGGGCGCCGGCCCGCACCAGCGCCTCCGGGGCCACCATGTGGGCGGCGCCGTGGGCGCAGTCGACCACCACGTCGAGCCCGTCGAGCGAGTGGCTCATGGTGGCCAGCACGTGCGAGATGTAGCGGTCGGCCTCGCCGTAGGCGTCACGCACCCGGCCCACGCCGGAGCCGACGGGGAAGCTCCACTCCTCGCCGAGCCGCCGCTCGATCTCGTCCTCGACCGCGTCCGACAGCTTGAAGCCGCCGCGCGCCAGGAACTTGATGCCGTTGTCCGGCGCCGGGTTGTGCGAGGCCGACAACATGACGCCGAGGTCGGCGCCGAGCGCGGCCGTCAGGTGGGCGACGGCGGGAGTGGGCAGCACGCCGAGACGCAGCACGTCCACCCCGGACGCCGCGAGGCCGGCGACCACGGCGGCCTCGAGGAACTCCCCCGAGGCGCGCGGGTCCCGGCCTACGACCGCCACCGGGTGACGCCCGGTGACGGCGAACGCGCCTGCATCGCCGAGGACGTGGGCCGCCGCCACGGACAGGTCCATGGCGAGCTCGGCCGTGAGGTCGCGGCCCGCGACCCCCCGTACCCCGTCGGTGCCGAAAAGGCGCGCCAACTTAGCGCTTGCTGTACTGCGGAGCCTTGCGGGCCTTCTTGAGGCCGTACTTCTTCCGCTCCGTGGCGCGGGCGTCACGGGTGAGGAAGCCGGCCTTCTTCAGCGGCGGGCGGTTGACCTCGACGTCCAGGATCGCCAGGGCGCGGGACAGGCCCATGCGCAGCGCGCCGGCCTGGCCGGTGACGCCGCCGCCGTCGATGCGCGCGATGACGTCGAACGCCTCCTCGGCGCCGAGCACCACGAAGGGCTCGTTGACGATCTGCTGGTGGACCTTGTTCGGGAAGTAGACGTCCAGCGAACGACCGTTGATCGTCCACTTGCCGCTGCCGGGGACGATGCGCACGCGGGCGATCGCCTCCTTACGGCGGCCGGTGCCGTACGAGTTGCCCGTGGTGACGGGCTTACGCACGGGAGCGTCGGCGCTGGCGGCGGACTCGGTGGTGTACTCGGAAGGGAAGTCCTCGCCGGAGTAGTCCTCCAGCTCGGCCGTCTCGACGGCCGTCTCGACACCGGTGGGCTCAGCCACGGTTCTCCTCTAAATCTTTCGAACTACTACTGGGCGATCTGGGTGATCTGGAACGGCACGGGCTTCTGCGCCTGGTGCGGGTGCTCGGCGCCCGCGTAGACCTTCAGCTTCTTGGCCATCTTCCGGCCGAGGGAGTTCTTCGGCAGCATGCCCTTGACGGCCTTCTCGACGGCCTTCTCGGGCCGCTTCTCCATGAGCTCGCCGTACGAGACGGAACGCAGACCGCCCGGGTAGCCCGAGTGGCGGTACGCCTTCTTCTGCTCAAGCTTGTTGCCGCTCAGCGCGATCTTGTCCGCGTTGATGACGATGACGAAGTCACCGGTGTCGACGTGGTTGGCGAAGATCGGCTTGTGCTTGCCGCGGAGCAGGGTCGCGACGTGGCTGGCCAGCCGGCCCAGCACGACATCGGTCGCGTCGATGACGTACCACTGACGCTGGACGTCGGCGGGCTTCGGTGAGTACGTGCGCACGGTCGTAGCCTTCTTTTGCTCGCGTCTTCGGCGCTGTCGGATGCGACAGCTACATTGGTCGGTCGGTGCGGGCACACGGCAGCCCGGACCTTCCGTCTCCTCAGATCACGGGAGATGACGCCGGACGCGCCGCGCATTGGTCACGCAGGACCTATGCACACAACGAACGATTAGGTTACCCGCCCACCTGTCTGCAGGTCAAAAGACCGGTACCCGCCGGAGATTCTACCCGACTCAGAACGGTTCGATTTCGTTTCCCTGGGACCCCTTCTTTCCCAGGACCCGACATCCCTATCGTTGACTGCGGTATGTGGCAGAACTCTCACACCCGGCCAACCCAGCGGGGCGCTCGGCGCCGGAGCCATCTGGGTGTGTTGACCTGCCTCATGGCGGCGGTGCTGTTCACCGGCGTACTGATCGGTCGATTGACGGACGACCCGCAGCCCGACCCCCACATCTACCTCAACGGCACCGCCCCGCCCGCCGCCGCCACCGCCAACCCCGCGCCGACGGCCGGCCGGAGGGCCGCGCAGCAGCTCGAAAGCATCCCCCGGGAGGTCACGGCCAACCGGCTGCCCGGCGGCGCGACCCCCAAGCCCACCGCCAGGCGCACCGACGGCCAGATCCCCGGCTCCTTCGACGCCCAGAACGACCCCACGCAGGTGCTCGGCGACGAGCAGGGCGCCGAGGTGGCGCTGATCCCCGGCCTGGCGTCCAGGGTCGTCACGCTCACCAACCAGGCCAGGAGCAGGAGCGGCTGCGGCCCGCTGCGCGTCGACGGCGGCCTGACCCGCTCGGCGCGCGTCCACGCCCTGGAGATGGCCCGCAGCGGCCGGCTCACCCACAACTCCCCCTCCGGCGCCTCCCCCTGGGACCGCATGGAGCGCGCCGGCTACCGCTACGGCGCGGCCGAGAACATCGGCGCCGGCTACAGCACGCCCGAGGAGGCCGTGCGCGGCTGGCTCGACAGCGACGACCACCGCAGGAACATCCTCGACTGCCGGCTCAAGGCCATCGGCGTCGGCGTCGCCTCCGGCCCCGACGGCCCGTGGTGGACCCAGGACTTCGGAACCCAATGAGCCATGTCACGGTAATGTCGCCGCATGGGTTTTCCCGAGCAGCCTGAGAACGCCCAGGAGCGCGGCCCCCGCCGCTCGCGCCGGGCCCGGCCCGCCGACGAGCCCCGCACCGAGGGCCCGGCGTCGCCGGGAGCGCCCGGCACGCCTGGCACGGCCCCTTACGGATCTTTCGGCGCCTTCACCCCTCCCGGCCCGGGCGGCCCCGGTCCCGGCGGCCCTGGCACGGGCGGCCCCGGCCCCGGCAGCTTCGGTCCCGGCGGCGCCGGTCCCGGCGGCCCCGGCACGGGCGGCTTCGGCGCCGTCGGCCCCGGTCCCGCGGAGTCCGCGCCCGCGCCGGAGGAGGGCTCCGGCGGCGGGTCGTCCAGCGGCACGACCCAGGTCAACAGCAGGATCGGCTGGAGCCCGTACGACGAGGGCCCGCGCTCGCGCGCCCCGCTGTGGTTCGCGATCGGTGGCGTGCTGCTGCTCGGCGCGCTCGGCGGCGGCATCGCCCTGATGTGGAACGCCGACGGCCCCAGCACGGCCGAGACCGCCACCACGCAGCGCACCTCGGCCCCGCTGCCGTCCGTGCCGCCCGGCAAGTACGGCTACGCGGAGAACCGCTCCACCGACCCCGACCCGATCTCGGTCAAGGAGATGTTCGGCAAGAAGGGCAAGTTCACCGCCGCCGGCCGCGGCTACGAGACGACCATCACCATCAAGGACAAGAAGTGCACCGACGGCGCGCTCGGCGACAAGCTGCAGAAGGCGCTCAAGGCCGCCAAGTGCACGCAGCTGGTCCGGGCGAGCTTCCGCGACAAGGCGGGCACGGTGATCGGCACGGTCGGCGTGGCCAACCTCTCGACCGGCAAGAACGCGGGCAAGGTCGCCAAGGTCGGCGACGAGCAGAACTACGTGAAACCGCTCGTCGGTAAGGACAGTGTCACCAAGTTTCTAGGGTCGGGCAGCGGCGGGGCCCGCATCTGGACGCACGGCCACTACGCGATCATGGTCTGGTTCCAGAACAAGAACGGCACCAAGCCCGATTCCAAGGGACAAAAGCGCATTTCCCAGGCTATTGACGACATCACGCGGGCGACGGTCTTCAAGGCCCTGGACAACCGGACGCTGAACGGCAGCGCGCCGGCGTAACCCGTCTTCGACCCCCTCTACCCGCCCAAACGGGATGCCCGCCGCCTCCGGGAACCCCCATACCGACGTAACGATCTCGCCACTCTCGCTAGGCTCGCCCTATGCGTGGTCAGGAACCCGGGTCTGAACACGATCGCAGGGACGCCGGCAGCCCGGCCAGACCTGCGACGCCGCCGCCGAGCTTCGGCCAGACCAGCGGGCGGGACATTCCGCCCGTGCTCGCCGCACCCTCCGCCGAGGAGGAGTCCGGCGACGAGACACGATCCGTCGTTCCCCCGGTCCTGGGGTCCCCGTCCGGCGAGCCGCCGTCGGGGCCCGAGGGGGCTCAGCCGTGGGAGACGGGGGGCGACGGCGACCCGGCGTACGACTGGTACGCCGACCACTCCGACACCGACCCCGGCCACCCCTCGCACACCCCCCGCCACCCCGCTCCCCCCACCACCCCACCCACCCCCCTCTCCCTCCCGCCCACCTCGCCCGGCAACCAGCCCCACCCCACCCCGGGCCACCCGCCGTACGGCACCCCCGACCTCGGGCACGGTCACGGCTACGCCCCCTCGCCCCACTCCGGCAGCAACCCGTACCCCACCACCCCCTCATCGGGCCCACACCCCACCCACCCCGGCCACGCGGGCCCCTGGGCACCCGAGCCCGCCCACCCCGGCCCGCACCCCACCCCGCCGAGCCCGTACCCGACCCAGCCCGCCCACACCGGGCCACACGCCGCGCCATCGGGCCCGTACCCGACCCAGCCCGGCCACCCCGGCCCGTCGGACCCGTACCCGGCCCAGCCCGGCCCGCACACCAGCGACCACGGCCACCTCAGCCCCCACCCCGGCCAATCAGCCCCGCACCTCGCCCAGCCGGGCCCGGCGGGGCCCCATGCCACCGAGCCTGGACTCACCGACCCGCACGCCGCCCACTCGGGCCCGCATCCGGCCCAACCTGGCCACACGAGCCCCTACCTCAGCGAGTCGGGCCCGCATCTCGCTCAGCCGGGCCAGACCGGGCCCCATGCAACGGAGCCCGCCCACACCGGGCCGCACGCCGCCCCATCAGGCCCATATCCGGCCCAGCCCGGCCACACGAGCCCCTACCTCAGCGAGCCGGGCCCGCATCTCGCTCAGCCGGGCCAGACCGGGCCCCATGCAACGGAGCCCGCCCACACCGGGCCGCACGCCGCGCCATCGGGCCCGTATTCGGGCCAGCCCGCCCATACCGGGCCACACGCCGGGCAGTCGGGGCCGCACTCGGGTCGGCCGGGGGACACCGGGCCGCAGTTCGTCGAGCCCGCCGCGCCGTACGCGGGCGCGCCCGGGCAGGCCGCGCCTCACCAGCTCCCCCATGGGGGCGGGTACGTGCCGGGCCAGGAGCCGTCCTACGGGCCCCAGGGCGTGGAGGGCGAGGGCCCGCAGCCCCCGCACCCGCAGCTGCATCCCGCCGGACCCCGGCCCGCGCAAGGCCCCGGGCCGTCGGGCGGCAACCCGTGGGCGGGTCCGCTGCAGGCCGATCAGGCGCCGACCGGCCACGCGCCCGCTGAGGACGCCCCTTGGCACGCTGAGGACGCCCCTTGGGCCGCCACCCCCACCTCCGCCCCGGCCGCTGCCTCCGCCCGGGCCTCCGACGACCAGCAGCGCACCGCCGACCAGCAGCGGGCCGACGACCGGCAGCGCACCGCGCAGGACATCCCGCCGTGGCCCGGTGAACCGGTGGTGCCTGGCGCGCCGCCGTGGGAGCCGCCGCCCGCCTTCACCGCCGCCGCCGCCGGCATGCCCGTATGGCCGGCCCCCGTCTCGGACCCGCACGCCATGCCCCCGTGGCCGGCCGCCACCGGCGAGCTGGTCGCCGAGCCCGACGAGCCCCAGCCCCCGTCCTCGGCCTTCGACGCCACCCGGCCGGGCCTGCAGCGCCCGAGCGGCCCGCAGTCCATCAGCACGCCCGCCGGCCTCTCCCAGCCAGCCCCCGGCCCGAACGCCTTCCAGCCCGGCCCCACACCCGCCCCCACCGCTCCGAACACCGAACCAGGCACCGACCCCAGCACCGCCTTCGGCACCACTCCTGGCCCGGGACGCCGCACCGAGCCTCGCACCGAGCCTCGCACCGAACCCGGCACCGAACCCGGCGTCGCCTTCGGCTCCGGCCCTGGGACGGGATCCCGCACCGATCCCGGCTCCCCTTTCGCCCCGATCGCCGCGTCCGATGCCCCGCAGCGGACCCCGTCCGCGCCGGAAGCCTCCGCCGACCAGCCCCACCAGGCCACGCACCCCGCCCCCAACGCCGACGCCCCCGAGGGCGACGACGCCAACGCGACGAATCCCGCCAACCCCCCGCTGACCCCTCAGGACCCCCACGCCCGCACGACCCCTCTCGCCGCCCCTGTGGCCGCCCCTGCGGCCGGGCAGCGTGCGGAGGACACCCACTCCACCTCTCCCGGCGACAACGACGACAACGACGACGCCACCCCGCAGCCGCCGGCGGACACCACCACTCCACCGTCCCCCGAGCCGGCCGAGCCCGCGCCCCCGCGCGACCCCGCCCACGAGCTCGCCCCGCCCGCCCAGTTCTTCGACCCCCAGGCGGCCGACCGCGGCGACCACCCGACCCCGCCGCCCTTCGACCCCGACGCCCCCACCCCGCCCCGCCCCCCGGAGCCCGGCGACGTCCCGGTCTGGCCGCCCCTCCCGCCGGGCGCCACGGCGCCCCACAGGCTTCCCGACCTCCCGTTCGACCGCGACTCCTGGGGCCAGCGCCAGTCCACGAGCCTGGACCTCCCGACCCCGCCGCACGGCTTGACGGCGACCACGACCACCAGGCCCGGCGCGGGAGGCGTGAGCGCGGCGGGCGGCCCGGCGTTCCCGCCCGGCGCGTTCAAGCAGCCCCCGTTCCAGATCCCGCCCCCGCCGCCCGCCCCGCCGTCCGGCGGCGGCAAGCGCGCCCTCCTGGTGACCCTGGGCGCCCTGGCCCTGGTGGGCGTCGCCACGGGCGGCTTCTTCGCCTACCAGGCGGTCAGCCAGTCCCCGTCGAACACGGCCGCCGCCCGCACCGCGGCCCCGTCCGGTTCGACCGGCGCGGGGCAGGGGCAGACGCCCGACTCGACCGGCGGCCCCGGCGCGTCGATACTCAACTCGGAGCAGACGGACCCGCAGAAGTTGTCGCTGTCGGAGGCGTTCCCGAAGAAGAAGGTGAGCGCGGCCGGCGCGACGTTCACCCGGGTCAAGTCCGGCATGGAGACGACCTGCGACAAGGCGGCCGTGGGCGCCTTCGCCGAGGCGCTCAAGGAGCAGAAGTGCACGCGCGTCCTGCGCGCCACGTACGTGGACGCCAAGAAGCGCTACGCGGTCACGACGGGCATCGCGGTGCTGCCGACGAAGGAGGCCGCCACGGCCGCCGACCAGGCGAAGAACCTGGGCAAGAACGTCTGGTTCCGCGGCCTGCCCGGCCCCGAGGGCTCGGGCGGCGAGCGGGTGCAGATCGCCGGCGGGTACGCGGCCGGCCTGGTCTGGGGCCGCTACATCGTCTTCAGCTACGCCACGTACGCCGACGGCCGCACCCCGTCCGACGAGGAGAAGACGCTGCCGAAGGTCAGCGGCGCCTTCCGCGACCAGACCTCACTCGTCCTGGAGCGCCGCGTCACCGGCGGCTGAGAGGGTGCGCACCCGCCGGGTGGCCGCGGCCCGCACGGCCAGCTCGGCCTCCGGCGGGTAGCCGACCTCCTCCAGGCACAGCCCGTGGGCGGGGGCGACGTGCACGCCCGAGTCGCGTACGGCCCGGGTCAGCACCTCGCCGGGCCACTCCACGGGCCGCCGCCCGTCGCCGGCCGCCAGCAGCGAGCCGATCAGGGCGCGCACCATCGAGTGGCAGAAGGCGTCGGCGACGACGGTGGCGACCAGCACGCCGTCCGGCTCGCGCGTCCAGTCCAGGCGCTGGAGCTCGCGGATGGTGGTGGCCCCTTCCCGCTTCTTGCAGAAGGCGGCGAAGTCGTGCTCGCCGAGCAGCCGGGCGGCCGCGGCGTTGAGCGCGCCGACGTCGAGGGGGCGGTTGTGCCAGACGACCTCGTGCCGGCGCAGCGGGTCCACGCCGCCTGCCGCGTCGCCCACCCGGTACGCGTACCGCCGGAACAGCGCCGAGAACCTGGCGTCGAAGCCCTCAGGAGCCACGCTGACGCCGTGCACCCGCACATCGGGCGGCAGGACCCCGCCGAGCCGCCGCACGAGCGCAGCGAGCCGCTCGGCCACGGCCAGGGGCCCCCGGTTGCCGTCCAGCTCCCCCAGCGACCCGTCCGGCACGTCGAGGTGGGCGACCTGGCCGCGCGCGTGCACCCCGGCGTCGGTCCGTCCGGCCACGGTCAGCGTGACGGGCTCGGCGAGGCGCAGGATCCGCCCGAGCGCCTGTTCGAGCTCGCCCTGGACGGTGCGGCGGCCGGGCTGCCTGGCCCAGCCGGAGAACCCGGTCCCGTCGTACGCGAGGTCGAGACGGAGCCGTACCACGATGATCCTCCCCAGATGAGAAAAGGGCCCGGCCCCCGTGGATGGGGTCCGGGCCCGATTCAGCCGGCCTGAACGGTCAGGCCTCGTCCTTCTTCGCCTCGTCCTTGGCCTCGGAAGCCTCGGGAGCCTCGGCCTCGGCCTCGGCGGCCGGGGTCTCCTCGGCGGCGGCCTCGGGCTCCTCGGCGGTCTCGGCCTTGGGCTCCTCGGCCTCGGCGGCGGGGGCCGGAGCGGCGGCGGGGGCCTCGGTGCGGCGCGTGGTGACGGCGTTCAGCGGCTCGGTCACCAGCTCGATGACCGCCATCGGGGCGTTGTCGCCCTTGCGCGGCCCGACCTTGGTGATCCGGGTGTAGCCACCGGGACGCTCGGCGAACGTCACCGCGAGCTCGGTGAAGAGGTGGTGGACGACGCCCTTGTCCTTGACGACGGTCAGGACCTGGCGACGGTTGTGGATGTCGCCCTTCTTCGCCTTGGTGATCAGGCGCTCCGCCACCGGGCGCAGGCGCTTGGCCTTCGCGACGGTGGTGCGGATCTTGCCGTGCCGGAACAGGTCGGTCGCGAGGTTGGCCAGGATCAGCCGCTCGTGCGCCGGGCTGCCGCCAAGACGTGCACCCTTGGTGGGCTTGGGCATGGGATTCTCTCCTCAGGAGTCAACCCGCCCCGGCCGTGCCAGGTACCGAGGTCGGGCCGCCAGGCCCCCCGCCTCGCGAGGGGCCCGCGCTATCTGTGTGTGATCAGTACTGCTCGGTCTCGACGTACGCGCTGTCGTCGTCGTCGTAGCCGCCGCCGGCCACCGCGCTCGGGTCGAACCCGGGCGGGGAGTCCTTGAGCGACAGCGACATCTCGTGCAGCTTCTGCTTGACCTCTTCGATCGACTTGGCGCCGAAATTCCTTATGTCGAGGAGGTCCTGCTCGCTCCGCGCGACCAGCTCGCCCACGGTGTGGATGCCTTCGCGCTTGAGGCAGTTGTACGAGCGGACGGTGAGGTTGAGCTCCTCGATCGGCAGCGCCAGGTCGGCCGCCAGGGCGGCGTCGGTCGGCGACGGGCCGATGTCGATGCCCTCGGCCTCGACGTTGAGCTCGCGGGCCAGGCCGAACAGCTCGACGAGGGTCTTGCCGGCGGAGGCCACCGCGTCGCGGGGCTTCATGGCGGGCTTGGTCTCGACGTCGAGGATGAGGCGGTCGAAGTCGGTGCGCTGCTCGACTCGGGTGGCCTCGACCTTGTAGGTGACCTTGAGCACCGGGGAGTAGATCGAGTCGATCGGGATGCGCCCGATCTCCTGGCCCGGCTGCTTGTTCTGGGCGGCGGAGACGTAGCCGCGGCCGCGCTCGACGGTCAGCTCCATCTCCAGCTTGGCCTTGCCGTTGAGCGTGGCGATGCGCAGCTCGGGGTTGTGCACCTCGACCCCGGCCGGCGGCGCGATGTCGGCGGCGGTGACCTCACCCGGGCCCTGCTTGCGCAGGTACATCACGACCGGCTCGTCGTGCTCGGAGGAGACGACCAGCTCCTTGAGGTTGAGGATGATGTCGGTGACGTCTTCCTTGACCCCGGGAACGGTCGAGAACTCGTGCAGCACGCCCTCGATGCGGATGCTCGTCACGGCCGCGCCCGGGATGGACGACAGCAGCGTGCGACGCAGCGAGTTGCCGATGGTGTAACCGAAGCCCGGCTCCAGCGGCTCGATCACGAACCGGGACCGGGTGTCGTCGAGCGACTCTTCCAGGAGAGTCGGGCGCTGAGCGATCAGCATGTGTGGGTTCTCCCCTTTTTCGTGTGACGCCCGCTATATGACGCCACTCCGATAAAAGCGTAGCCGAGGCACGGCGAACCATGCCTCGGCCGAAGGCTCACTTCGAGTAGTACTCGACGATGAGCTGCTCCTGGACCTGGGTGTCGATCTGCTGCCGGACGGGCAGCTGGTGCACCAGGACGCGGAGCTTGTCCGGCACGACGCCGAGCCAGGCCGGGATCGTGCGCTCGCCGGCCGTGGCCCGGGCGACCTCGTACGGCATGAGGTTGCGCTTGTTCTCGCGGACCTCGATGATGTCGTGCTCGCGCACGAGGTACGACGGGATGTCGACCTTCTTGCCGTTCACCAGGATGTGGCCGTGGCGCACCTGCTGGCGGGCGGCGTCGCGCGACTGGGCGAAACCGGCGCGGTAGACCACGTTGTCGAGGCGGCTCTCCAGGATCTGGAGCAGCACCTCACCGGTCTTGCCCGTCTTGCGGGAGGCTTCCTCGTAGTAGTTGTGGAACTGCTTCTCGAGGACGCCGTAGATGCGGCGGGTCTTCTGCTTCTCACGAAGCTGAAGCTGGTACTCGGACTCCTTGGGACGTCCGCGGCCGTGCTCACCCGGCGGGTAAGGACGGATCTCGATGGGGCACTTGGCGGATTCGCACTTGCTGCCCTTGAGGAAGAGCTTGGTCTTCTCGCGACGGCAGAGCTTGCAGTCCGCGCCCGTGTAACGAGCCATTTCTCTGTATTCTCCTGGGCTATCTCAGACGCGGCGGCGCTTCGGCGGCCGGCAACCGTTGTGCGGAACCGGGGTGACGTCCTGGATCGAGCCCACCTCCAGGCCGGTGGCCTGCAGCGAGCGGATCGCGGTCTCACGGCCGGAGCCGGGGCCCTTGACGAAGACGTCGACCTTGCGCATGCCGTGCTCCATGGCGCGGCGGGCGGCGTTCTCGGCGGCCATCTGCGCGGCGAACGGGGTGGACTTGCGGGAGCCCTTGAAACCCACGTGGCCGGCGCTGGCCCAGGAGATCACGTTCCCGTTGGGGTCGGTGATCGAGACGATCGTGTTGTTGAACGTGCTCTTGATGTGGGCGTGCCCGTGAGCGACGTTCTTCTTCTCCTTGCGGCGCACCTTCTTCGGCGCGCCCTGACGGCTCTTAGGAGGCATTGTTTGCCGTTACTCCTGAGGTCTTCGGTCCCGCGGCTGCGTGGACTACTTCTTACCGGGCTTCTTCTTGCCGGCGACGGTCTTCTTCTTGCCCTTGCGGGTACGCGCGTTCGTCTGCGTGCGCTGACCGTGGACCGGCAGGCCCTTGCGGTGCCGGATGCCCTGGTAGCAACCGATCTCGATCTTGCGACGGATGTCGGCCTGCACCTCGCGGCGCAGGTCACCCTCGATCTTGAAGTTCGCCTCGATGTAGTCACGCATCGGGACGAGCTCGGTGTCGCTGAGCTGGTGGACCCGCAGGTCCCCGCTGACACCGGTGGCCTCGAGGATCTCCTTGGCGCGGGTGCGGCCGATCCCGTAGATGTAGGTGAGAGCGATCTCCAGCCGCTTCTCGCGGGGGAGGTCGACGCCAACCAGGCGAGCCATGGTGGGCATTCTCCTTTTCTTCGGCGGAGGTCTTGCGTCGCTCAACCCCTCCCCATGCCCGGGGTGAGGGCCCCGGCCTCCGACCGGGGGTCTCCTGAGTGGTTCGGCCAAGCCGCCTGCCCAGGCTGGGACGCGCTAACTGATTCGAGGCTCCTCATGCGTCGAGCCCGCTCCCTCGTTCGGGGCGGACTCGGAGAAGCCTTGCGGCGACTAGCCCTGGCGCTGCTTGTGGCGCAGGTTGTCGCAGATCACCATGACGCGACCGTGCCGGCGGATCACCTTGCACTTGTCGCAGATCTTCTTGACGCTCGGCTTTACCTTCATTGTCCTTTAGTTCCTCAGACGTCTTACTTGTATCGGTAGACGATCCGCCCACGACTCAGGTCGTAGGGGCTCAGTTCAACGACTACCCGGTCGTCGGGCAGAATCCGGATGTAGTGCATCCGCATTCGTCCGCTGATGTGGGCCAGGACCTTATGGCCGTTGTCGAGCTGCACCCGGAACATGGCGTTCGGGAGCGATTCGACCACAGTGCCCTCGATCTCGATGGCGCCGTCTTTCTTGGCCAAAATTCCTCGCGTTTCACTGATCGGTCGTCTGAGGCTCCGGTTCACTACGCAGCCGCGACCTTCACGCTTCGGAGAGAGCGGCGGTCAAGGCAGACCGCCGACGCGTGATAGTCATAGTGAGCCGACTAAGGAGTGTACGACACCTGAGCCCAAAACGCGAAATGCGTGCCAGGTGTCCTGACACAACCATGGGTCAGTCTACCTCATCCGGGCAGCGGAAAGCCCGCCGAGGGAGAGAACCCGGCGGGCCGTCGCGCGGAACCGATCAGTAGATGCGGTGCGAGGGGCCACAGTACTTCGTGGGACCGCCCCAGCAGGTGTAGGTGTACAGCTTCTTGATGCCCGGCTTCGACCACGTCTCGTTGTACGAGCCGTCCCAGCCGCGGTAGAAGGCGTGCCAGCTCCCGCCCGAGTAGTACTTGAACCAGACGTAGCCCCGCTTCGGCGTGGACTCCTTGCCGTACCAGTGCGTGTAGACCCGGTTGCCCGACTTCCACGTCTTGCCGTACGTGTAGGCCTTGTGGTTGCTGGAGTAGTAGCGCCCCCAGCTGTGCACGGACGTCGCCGTGGTGGCGCTCGTGGCGGCGGTGGCGGTCGCGGCCTGGGCGGCCGGGGCGGCCACGGACAGGCCGGTGACGGCGATCGAGCCGGCGAGAGCGGCGGCTGCGAGGACCTTGCGCATGGAATTCCTCCGGTGTGTGGTGTTCCCGACACCGCTCACGTTAGGAATCCGGGCGTTTCCGCACTGCGCACGATTGCACACAGTGCAGTAGTGCACACTCCGGCTACTGGCGCTTGGGCTGGTTGTTGCCGAAGACGGTGCTGATCAGCAGGATCACGCCCCACGGGCCCATCACCCACATCGGCCACGGGTAGATGAGCTCGCCCGAGCTGACGCTCACGATTAACCAGATGACCCAGTTGATGCCGCTGGCCATGGCCCACGCGCCCCAGGCCGCCTTCATGCCGGCGTGGTTGGCGGCGCGCTTGGCCGGCGCCTGCTCGGCCTTGGCGAGCTGGCGGTGGCGCAGGTCGACGTCGGGCAGGTCGGAGGTCAGCTTGGCCAGCTCACCGTAGGTCTTGCTCTTGTAGAGCTGTTCGAGCCGCTCGTTGAACTCGTCCATCGTGATGCGGCCCTGCGCGGTGTGCTCGCGGAGGACGGCGGCAACCCGGTCGCGGTCGGCGTCTGAGGCACGCATCTCGGGGCTGTTCGCCATCCCACCACTCCCGTGTTCAGCTCTGCTGGTGTCCTCCCAGGCGCCCTTCGCCCCCATCCAGAGCGGTGAGCACCCAAGGACCATTATGTGTCACGGCGACGCTGTGTTCGAAGTGCGCGGAGTACTTCCCGTCCACGGTGACCACGGTCCAGTCGTCGGACAGCACGCGGGTGCGCTCCGTGCCGAGGTTGACCATGGGCTCGATGGCCAGGCACATGCCCTCCTCCAGCACCGGGCCGCGCCCGGGCCGGCCGTGGTTGGCGATCCACGGGTCCATGTGCATCTCGGTGCCGATGCCGTGGCCGCCGTACTCGGGCGGGATGCCGTAGCGGCCCTGGGACTTCACGTAGCGCTCGACCTCGTGGCCGATGTCGGACAGGTGCCGGCCGGGCCGCAGCGCCGCGATGCCGCGCCACATGGCCTCCTCGGTCACCCGGATCAGCTCGGTCAGCTTGGGGTCCACCTCGCCGATCGGGACGGTGACGGCGGAGTCGCCGTGCCAGCCGTCCAGGATCGCGCCGCAGTCGATGGAGATGATGTCGCCCTCGCGCAGCTTGCGGGCGTCGCTCGGGATGCCGTGCACCACCTCGTCGTTGACCGACGCGCAGATCGTCGCGGGGAAGCCCTGGTAGCCCTTGAACGACGGGATCGCGCCCTCGCCGCGGATCGCCTTCTCCGCGATGGCGTCGAGGTCGAGCGGCGTCATGCCGGGCTCCACCGAGCGCTTCAGCAGGTCGAGCGTGCGCCCGACCACCAGCCCGGCCGCCCGCATCTTCTCCAGCTGCTCCGGCGACTTGATCTGGATGCCGTGCCGGTTCCTCTTGAACATGTTCTGCCCCCCTGGGTCTCAACGGGCCACGATGGGGGCCCCATTCCCCCCACAATAGCCGCGAGGTGGCACGGAAACCCGTGCCACCTCCGCATATCGATGCCGCCGCAGCTAGCCCATGAAGGGACGAATCGCCTCCATGGCCCGCCGGGTGACCTCCTCGACCGGGCCGGTCGCGTCGACCCCCACGAGGACGCCCTCCTCGGCGTAGTACGAGACCAGCGGCGCGGTCTGCTCCTGGTAGACCTCCAGCCGGTGCCGGACGGTCTCCTCCTTGTCGTCGTCCCGCTGGAAGAGCACGCCCCCGCACGCGTCGCACCGGTCGTCCTTCTTGTCGTCGAAGTCGACGTGCCAGATGCGCCCGCACTGGCTGCAGGTGCGGCGGCCGGCCAGCCGCCTGACCACCTCGTCGTCGTCGACGACCAGCTCCAGCACCAGGTCGAGCGCCTGGCCCCAGTCCTTGAGCATGTCGCGCAGGATCTCCGCCTGCGCGACGTTCCTCGGGAACCCGTCGAGCAGGAACCCGTCCTGCGCGTCGGGCTCGGACAGGCGGTCGCGGACCATGGCGATGGTGACCTCGTCGGGCACCAGGTCGCCGCGGTCCATGAACGTCTTGGCCAGCTTGCCGAGCTCCGTGCCGCCGGAGACGTTGGCACGGAAGATGTCACCTGTCGAGATCTTCGGGATGGACAGGTTCGATGCGATGTACTGGGCCTGCGTCCCCTTACCCGCTCCAGGGGGCCCCACCAGAACGAGACGCACTACCGCAGGAAGCCTTCGTAGTTACGCTGCTGCAGCTGGCTCTCGATCTGCTTCACCGTGTCCAGGCCGACGCCTACCATGATCAGAATACTCGTCCCTCCGAACGGGAAGTTCTGGCTCGCACCGGACACCGCGAGAGCGACGATCGGGATCATGGCGATCAGACCCAGATAGAGCGACCCCGGAGCGGTCAGGCGGGTGAGCACGAAGTTCAGGTACTCAGCCGTAGGCCGGCCGGGGCGGATGCCCGGAATGAAACCACCGTACTTCTTCATGTTGTCGGCGACTTCAGCGGGGTTGAACGTGATGGACACGTAGAAGTACGTGAAGAAGATGATCAGCACGAAGAACGTGGCCATGTAGATCGGCGTGTCGCCCGTGGCCAGGTTCTGCGAGATCCACCGGATCACCACGTTGTCGCTCGTGGTGAAGAGCGAGGTGACGAGCTGCGGCAGGTACAGCAGCGAGGAGGCGAAGATGACCGGGATGATGCCGGCCTGGTTGACCTTCAGCGGGATGTAGGTGGACGTGCCGCCGTACATCCGGCGCCCGACCATGCGCTTGGCGTACTGGACCGGGATGCGGCGCTGCGCCTGCTCCACGAAGACCACGGCCGCGATCATGAAGACGCCGACCACCATGACCACCGCGAAGGTGAACGGGTTGGCCTGGAAGATGTTGGCGAACTCGGACGGGAAGACCGCCACCACCTGGGTGAAGATCAGGATGGACATGCCGTTGCCGATGCCCCGGTCGGTGATCAGCTCGCCCAGCCACATGATGACGGAGGTGCCGGCCGTCATGATGATGACCATCGTGACGATGCTGAAGATGTCGTCCGGGTCGATCAGCACGTTCTGCTGGCAGTTCGGGAAGAGCTGGCCGGTGCGCGCGAGCGCGATGAACGCCGTCGACTGCAGCACCGCGAGACCGATGGTCAGATACCGCGTATACTGCGTGATCTTGGTCTGGCCGGCCTGGCCTTCCTTCTTCAGCGCTTCGAGTCGTGGGATGACCACGACGAGCAGCTGAAGGATGATGCTCGCGGTGATGTACGGCATGATGCCCAGCGCGAACACCGAAAGTTTCAGGAGCGCACCGCCACTGAAGAGCTGCACCATCCCGTAGATGTTGCCGGTGGACGAGTTGCGGGCCTGGTCGAAACAGGCCGCCAGATTCTGGACGTGGACTCCCGGTGTCGGAAGAACCGAGCCGAGACGGAAAAGCGCGATGATGCCCAGCGTGAAGAGCAACTTCTTGCGCAGGTCCGGCGTCCGGAACGCCCGGGTAAACGCGGTCAGCACGGTCCCTCCTGCGCGCCTATTCGGCGATGTGAGTATGCGATGGTGCGGGGATCTGCCATCTGAGTCTCATTGTCAAACGAGCCGGACAGAAGCCTGCCGTCTCGCGAACTCTAACGCACTACGGGCGTGGGAGCCCATTGTCAGAGCCCCCACGCCTCGTCATAGCGTTGCTACAGCTCGGTAACGGAGCCACCGGCCGCGGCGATCTTGTCCTTCGCCGCGGACGAGAAGGCGTGCGCCTGCACGTTCACCGCGACGGAGATCTCGCCGGTGCCGAGCACCTTCACGAGCTGGTTCTTGCGAACAGCGCCCTTGGCGACCAGCGCCTCGACGGTGACCTCGCCACCCTCGGGGAACAGCTCGCCGATCCGGTCCAGGTTGACGACCTGGTAGGTCGTCTTGAACAGGGCGTTGGAGAAGCCCTTGAGCTTCGGCAGACGCCTCTGCAGCGGCACCTGGCCACCCTCGAAGCCCGGGAGCATCGTGGTGCGGGCGTGCGTGCCCTTGGTGCCCCGACCGGCCGTCTTGCCCTTGGACGCCTCGCCGCGACCCTTGCGGATCTTGGCCTTGTTGGCGCCCGGGGCCGGACGGAGGTCGTGAATCTTGAGCGGAGCCTTGTCAGTCATGACTAGTCGACCTCTTCCACCTCGACGAGGTGCGTCACCACGGCGACCATCCCGCGAATCTCGGGACGGTCCTCCTTGACGACGACGTCGCCGATTCGCTTCAGGCCAAGCGAACGCAGCGAGTCGCGCTGGTTCTGCTTGCCACCGATCTTCGAGCGAACCTGAGTGATCTTCAGGCGTGCCACGACTAGCTCACCGCCTTCGCGGCCGCGGCCTCCGCCAGGCCCTCACGCTGGGCCTTGAGCATGGCGGCCGGGGCCACGTCCTCGATCGGCAGGCCACGGCGGGCGGCGATCTCCTCGGGCCGGGAAAGACCCTTCAGAGCAGCCACGGTGGCGTGCACGATGTTGATCGGGTTGTCGGAGCCGAGCGACTTCGACAGGACGTCGTGGATGCCCGCGCACTCCAGCACCGCGCGCACCGGGCCGCCGGCGATGACGCCGGTACCGGCCGAGGCCGGACGCAGGAAGACGACGCCGGCCGCCTCCTCGCCCTGCACGGTGTGCGGGATGGTGCCCTGGATGCGGGGCACCTTGAAGAAGTGCTTCTTGGCCTCTTCGACGCCCTTGGCGATCGCCGCGGGGACTTCCTTGGCCTTGCCGTAACCGACGCCGACCAGGCCGTTGCCGTCGCCGACGACGACGAGGGCGGTGAAGCTGAAGCGACGACCACCCTTCACGACCTTGGCCACGCGGTTGATCTTCACTACGCGCTCGATGTACGAGACGCCCTTGTCGGCGGCGCCACCGCGGCGATCGTCACGACGGTCCCGCCGCTCGCCACCGGTGCCGCCACCGCGACGCGGAGCTGCAGCCATCAGTGGTTCCTCATCTCAATTGCGGTCATCAGAATTCCAGCCCGCCTTCGCGGGCGCTGTCCGCCAGCGCGGCGATGCGCCCGGCGTAGCGGTTGCCACCGCGGTCGAAGACGACCTTGGTGATCCCGGCTTCCTTGGCCCGCTGAGCGAGGAGCTCGCCGACCTTCTTCGCCTTCTCGGTCTTGTCCGCCTCCAGCGCGCGCAGCGAGGGGTCCATGGTGGACGCGCTCACCAGCGTGTGGCCGACGGAGTCGTCCACGATCTGGACGAACATGTGACGCGTCGAGCGGTTGACGACCAGGCGCGGACGCTCGGCCGTACCGACGACGAACTTGCGGACGCGGCGGTGACGGCGGGCCCGCGAGACGGTGCGGGCAGCCGTGTGCTTGCTGAACGCAGTCTTCGGAGCCATGCCTACTTACCAGCCTTTCCGACCTTGCGGCGGATCTGTTCGCCCTGGTAACGCACACCCTTGCCCTTGTACGGGTCGGGCTTGCGCAACTTGCGGATGTTGGCGGCGACCTCGCCGACCTTCTGCTTGTCGATGCCGTCCACGTGGAACAGGGTCGGCTTCTCGACGCGGAAGGTGACGCCCTCGGGGGCGTCCACGATGACCGGGTGGCTGAAGCCCAGAGAGAACTCCAGCTGCGTCGGGCCCTTGGCCTGGACGCGGTAACCGACGCCGACGATCTCCAGGGACTTGGAGTAGCCCTGGGTCACGCCCTGCACCATGTTGGCGATGAGCGTGCGCGAGAGGCCGTGCAGGGCACGGACCTTGTTCTCGTCGTTGGGACGGGTGACGGCGATGTGGCCGTCGTCGTCGCGGCCCACCGTGATGGGCTCCGCGACGGTGTGGGTGAGCGTGCCCTTCGGACCCTTCACCTGTACGTTCTGGCCGTCGATCGAGATGTCCACACCGCTGGGCACAGGGATGGGCAGCCGTCCGATACGCGACATGCTGGGTTCCTCCCCTCTACCAGACGTAGGCGAGGACTTCCCCGCCCACGCCACGCTTGCCGGCCTGCTTGTCGGTCATGAGGCCGTGGGACGTCGAGATGATCGCGACGCCCAGTCCGCCCAGGACCCGAGGCAGGTTGTCCTTCTTCGCATACACCCGCAGACCGGGCTTGGAAACACGGCGCAGGCCCGCGAGCGAACGCTCACGGGTCGGGCCGAACTTCAGCTCCACCACGAGGTTCTTGCCGACCTTGGCGTCCTCGACGGTCCAGGCCTGGATGTAACCCTCCTGCTGGAGGATCTCGGCGATGTGCGCCTTGATCTTCGAGTACGGCATCGACACGCTGTCGTGGTACGCCGAATTCGCGTTGCGCAGACGCGTGAGCATGTCTGCGATCGGATCGGTCATCGTCATGGCCAGTGGCCTTCCTCGCCGCGGTTTCCAGTCGGCCAAGCAGCGCTCTGCCGGTGGACCTTCGGCGCGGTCACGGACGCCCGCGTCGGGCGTCCTGTCTTCTCCTACGAAATATGGGTGCCTGTTGGGCGGCACTCACGCCGCCCTCCAGGGTATCTACCAGCTCGACTTGGTGATGCCGGGCAGCTCGCCCCGGTGCGCCATCTCGCGGAAGCACACGCGGCACAGGCCGAACTTGCGGTAGACGGCGCGCGGCCGGCCGCAGCGCGAGCACCGCGTGTAGGCCCGGACCTCGAACTTCTGCTTGCGCCCCGCCTTGGCGATCAGCGACTTCTTCGCCATTGGATCAGGCCTCCTTGAACGGGAAGCCGAGGAGCTTCAGCAGCGCCCGGCCCTGGTCGTCGTTGGTCGCGGTCGTCACGATCGTGATGTCCATGCCGCGCGGCCGGTCCACCTTGTCCTGGTCGACCTCGTGGAACATGACCTGCTCGGTCAGACCGAAGGTGTAGTTGCCGTTGCCGTCGAACTGCTTCGGCGACAGGCCGCGGAAGTCCCGGATACGGGGCAGGGCCAGCGACAGCAGCCGGTCGAGGAACTCCCACATGCGGTCGCCGCGCAGCGTGACGTGCGCGCCGATCGGCATGCCCTCGCGCAGCTTGAACTGGGCGATGGACTTGCGGGCCCGCACGACGGCCGGCTTCTGGCCGGTGATCGCGGTGAGGTCGCGGACCGCGCCCTCGATCAGCTTGGAGTCACGAGCCGCCTCGCCGACGCCCATGTTGACCTTGATCTTGGTCAGCCCGGGGATCTGCATGACGTTCTTGATGTCGAACTGCTCGCGGAGCTGCTCGACGATCTCCTCGCGGTACTTCGTCTTCAGCCGCGGGGTCGGGCGCTCGGTCTCGGTGCGCTCGGTCTCGGTGGTGGCGGTCATCAGCTGTCCTCACCCGTCTTCTCGTCGGCCTTCTTGTCGTCGGCCTTCTTGTCGGCGGGCTTGTCGTCCTTGAGCTTCTTCACGTTCGAGACGTGAATGGGGCCCTCCATGGTCTGCACGCCGCCGGTCTTGGCGCCGCGCGGACCCTGGTGGGTCTCCTTCGCGTGCTTCTTGATCATGTTGACGCCCTCGACCACCACGCGGTCGTCGCCCGGAACGGTGGCGATGACCCGGCCCTTGGCGCCCTTGTTCTTGCCGGCGATGACCTCGACCAGGTCACCCTTCTTCACGTGCAGCTTCGGCATTACAGCACCTCCGGGGCGAGCGAGATGATGCGCATGAACTTCTTGTCGCGCAGCTCGCGGCCCACCGGGCCGAAGATACGAGTGCCGCGAGGGTCGCCGCTGTCCTTGATGATGACGGCGGCGTTCTCGTCGAAGCGGATGTAGGAGCCGTCGGGCCGGCGGCGCTCCTTGACCGTGCGGACGACGACGGCCTTGACCACGTCGCCCTTCTTGACGCCGGTGCTGCCGGGCAGCGCGTCCTTGACAGTGGCGACGATCACGTCGCCGATACCCGCGTAGCGTCGGCCCGAGCCGCCGAGCACACGGATGCAAAGGATCTCCTTCGCACCAGTGTTGTCGGCGACCTTGAGCCGCGACTCCTGCTGGATCACGTTGAACTCCTGTTAGTCGCGCCGGTTCTCATCGCTGAGCCTGGCGGAACCCGATGTTGTCTTGTTCCCACGGCCACAACCCCGCTGGGGCCGCACCGCAGGCGACGCGAGGTCCCGGAGGACCCCGCGTCCTTGGACGCCGTCATGGGGGCTCTGAGAGCCCCCACGGGGCGCGGTATATGCGAGAGGGCCTTACTTGGCCTTCTCGAGGATCTCCACGACCCTCCACCGCTTGGTGGCGGAGAGCGGACGGGTCTCCATGAGCAGCACGCGGTCGCCGACGCCGCAGGCGTTGGCCTCGTCGTGCGCCTTGTACTTGGTCGTCCGGCGGATGACCTTGCCGTACAGGCGGTGCTTGACGCGGTCCTCGACGGCGACGACGACGGTCTTGTCCATCTTGTCGCTCACCACGAGGCCCTCGCGGACCTTGCGGAAGTTCCGCTGGTCGTTGCCGGCCTCGGCGGTCTCGGTGCTGGTGGTGGTCTCGTCAGCCATCGCTCGACTCCTTCTCGACCGTGACGATGCCGAGCTCCCGCTCGCGCATCACGGTGTAGATACGGGCGATCTCGCGGCGGACGGCGCGCAGCCGCCCGTGGCTCTCCAACTGACCGGTCGCCGCCTGGAAGCGGAGGTTGAACAGCTCCTCCTTCGCTTCCTTGAGCTTCTGGACCAGGGTGTCCTGGTCCTCCACCCGCAGCTCTCCGGCGGTCAGGCCCTTAGCCATCACGCCTCACCCACTTCACGCTTAACGATCTTGCACTTCATCGGGAGCTTGTGGATCGCACGCTGAAGCGCCTCGCGAGCGACCGGCTCCGCCACGCCGGACAGCTCGAACATCACGCGTCCGGGCTTGACGTTGGCGATCCACCACTCCGGCGAGCCCTTGCCGGAACCCATGCGGGTCTCGGCGGGCTTCTTGGTGAGCGGACGGTCGGGGTAGATGTTGATCCACACCTTGCCGCCACGGCGGATGTGACGGGTCATGGCGATACGAGCCGACTCGATCTGGCGGTTGGTCACGTAGGAGTGCTCAACGGCCTGAATGCCGAACTCGCCGAACACGACCCTGGTGCCGCCCTTGGCGGCTCCGCTGCGGTCGGGCCGGTGCTGCTTGCGGTGCTTGACCCTGCGCGGGATCAGCATGGTCAGCTCCCTTCAGCACCCGGCTGCGCGGCCGGGCCGGTCTCGGGGGCGGCCTGCGCGGCCGCCTCGTTGCGGGGGGCGCGGTCGCCACGGCCGCCGCCACGACGGGGGCGGTCGCCGCCACCACGACGCGGACGGTCGCCGCCGCCACCGCGACGGTCGTCACGCTCACGACGCTGGCCGGCCCGGGCGCCGGCGGCGGCCGCCTCGCGCTCGGCGCGGCTGGTCGGAGCCTCGCCCTTGTAGATCCAGACCTTCACGCCGATGCGGCCGAAGGTCGTGCGGGCCTCGTAGAAGCCGTAGTCGATGTCCGCGCGGAGGGTGTGCAGCGGCACGCGGCCCTCGCGGTAGAACTCCGACCGCGACATCTCGGCGCCGCCCAGACGACCCGCGCACTGGACACGGATGCCCTTGGCGCCGGACTTCATGGCCGACTGCATCGCCTTGCGCATGGCGCGGCGGAACGAGACACGGCTGGACAGCTGCTCGGCCACGCCCTGCGCGACGAGCTGCGCGTCGATCTCGGGGTTCTTGACCTCGAGGATGTTGAGCTGGACCTGCTTCTTGGTCAGCTTCTCCAGGTCGCCGCGGATGCGGTCGGCCTCGGCGCCGCGCCGGCCGATCACGATGCCGGGACGCGCGGTGTGGATGTCCACCTGCACGCGGTCCGTGGTGCGCTCGATCTCGACCTTGGAGATGCCGGCCCGCTCCATGCCCTTCTGCAGCATGCGGCGGATCGCTACGTCCTCGGCGACGTACGACTTGTACAGCTTGTCGGCGTACCACCGGCTCTTGAAGTCGGTCGTGATGCCGAGGCGGAACCCGTGCGGGTTAACCTTCTGGCCCACTATCGGGTCCTTCCCTTCGGCTCGCGGGACTCCACGATCACGGTGATGTGGCTCGTCCGCTTGTTGATCCGATAGGCACGACCCTGGGCACGCGGGCGGAACCGCTTCAGCGTCGGGCCCTCGTCGACCCACGCCCGGCTGACGACGAGCGTCTGCGGGTCGAGGTCGAAGTTGTGCTCGGCGTTCGCCATGGCGGAGCTGAGCACCTTGTAGATCGGCTCGCTCGCCGACTGGGGAGCGAACTGCAGCACGGCCTGCGCCTCCGAAGCGGGCAGCCCGCGAATGAGGTCCACCACACGGCGGGCCTTCTGGGGCGTGACACGGACGAACCGCGCCTGAGCCCTGGCTTCCATCGCTTTCTCCTACTTCCGGGACGCTTACCGCCGGCTGCGGCGGTCTTCCTTGACGTGGCTGCGGAAGGTCCGCGTCGGGGCGAACTCTCCCAGCTTGTGGCCGATCATCGACTCGGTGATGAAGACCGGGACGTGCTTGCGGCCGTCGTGCACGGCGATCGTGTGCCCGAGCATGTCGGGAACGATCATGGAGCGCCGCGACCACGTCTTGATGACGTTCTTGGTGCCCTTCTCGTTCTGGACGTCGACCTTCTTCTGAAGGTGGTCGTCCACGAAGGGACCCTTCTTAAGGCTACGTGGCATTTCGGCTGCTCCTACCGCTTCTTCCTCTTGCTGCGACGACGGATGATCAACCGGTCGCTGGCCTTGTTGGCCTGGCGGGTGCGGCCCTCGGGCTTGCCCTTGGGGTTCACCGGGTGGCGACCACCAGAGGTCTTGCCCTCACCACCACCGTGCGGGTGGTCGACGGGGTTCATCGCGACACCGCGGACGGTGGGGCGCTTGCCCTTCCACCGCATACGGCCGGCCTTGCCCCAGTTGATGTTGGCCTGCTCGGCGTTGCCGACCTGGCCGACCGTCGCCCGGCAGCGCACGTCCACCATGCGCATCTCACCGGACGGCATACGAAGGGTGGCGTACTGGCCTTCCTTGGCGAGCAGCTGGATCTGGGCGCCCGCGGAGCGGCCGAGCTTGGCGCCGCCGCCCGGACGGAGCTCCACCGCGTGGATGAAGGTACCCGTCGGGATGTTGCGCAGCGGCAGGCAGTTGCCGGTCTTGATGTCGGCCCCGGGGCCGTTCTCGATTCGGTCGCCCTGCTTGAGGCCCGTCGGCGCGATGATGTAGCGCTTCTCGCCGTCGGCGTAGTGCAGCAGAGCGATGTTGGCGGTGCGGTTGGGGTCGTACTCGATGTGTGCGACCTTCGCCGGGATGCCGTCCTTGTCATGCCTACGGAAGTCGATGATCCGGTAGGCGCGCTTGTGGCCGCCGCCCTGGTGGCGTGCGGTCACCCGGCCGTGTACGTTGCGGCCGCCCTTGTTGTGAAGGGGCGCAAGCAGCGACTTCTCGGGCTCGCTGCGGGTGATCTCGGAGAAGTCCGAGACACTCGAACCGCGGCGACCCGGAGTCGTCGGCTTGTATTTACGGATGCCCATCTTTTTCGTTCATCCTTCGTCGGTTACATGGGTGAGCCCGCCGCACCGGAGTGCGGCGGTCTCGACCCGCGGGCCCTCGGGAGCCCGCCTCTTTCTGTGGCTGCTAGCCGATCTGACCGAAGATGTCGATCCGATCGCCCTCGACCAGGCTCACGATCGCGCGCTTGGTGTCGGGACGCTTGCCGTAGCCGGTGCGGGTGCGCTTGCGCTTGCCCTGCCGGTTGATCGTGTTCACGCTGGTGACCTTGACCCCGAAGATCTGCTCGACGGCGATCTTGACCTGGGTCTTGTTCGCGGTCTTCTTCACCAGGAACGTGTACTTGTTGTTCTCATCGATCAGGCCGTAGCTCTTCTCGGAGACGACCGGCTTGATGATGATGTCGCGCGGGTCGGCGATCTTCTCCATCAGGCCTCTTCCTTCCCGCTGTTGCTCAGGCGAGCGACGACCTGGTCGTAGGCCTCCTGCGTGAAGACCACGTCGTCGTGCACGAGCACGTCGTAGGTGTTGAGCTGCCCGGCGTCCAGCAGGTGGACCTCGGGCGCGTTGCGCAGGCTCAGCCACGTCAGCTCGTCGGCCTCGTCGACCACGACGAGGACGCGCGGGGACTGCGTGATCTTGCGCAGGGCCTCCAGCGCCGCCTTGGTCTTCGGGGTCTCCCCGGTGACCAGCGAGCTGACGACGTGCACGCGGTTGCCGCTCGCGCGGTCCGACAGGGCGCCGCGCAGCGCGGCGGCCTTCATCTTCTTGGGCGTGCGCTGCGAGTAGTCACGCGGCACGGGACCGTGGACGGTGCCACCGCCGGTGAACTGCGGCGCGCGGGTCGAGCCCTGACGGGCGCGGCCGGTGCCCTTCTGGCGGTACGGCTTCTTGCCGCCGCCGGAGACCTCACCACGGGTCTTGGTCTTGTGCGTGCCCTGCCGGCGAGCGGCCTGCTGGGCGACGACCACCTGGTGGATCAGCGGAATGTTGACCTTCGCCCCGAAGATGTCCTCGGGGAGGTCGACGGTGCCGGTCTTCGCGCCGCTGGCGTCGAGGACGTCAATAGTGGTGCTCACTTGGCAGCCCCCTTCTTGGCAGCGGTACGGACGAGGACCAGGCTGCCGTTCGCGCCGGGAATCGCACCCTTGATGAGGATGAGACCCTTCTCGGCGTCCACGGAATGAACCTTGAGGCTCTGCACGGTGGTGCGGACGTTGCCCATCCGACCAGCCATGCGCAGACCCTTGAATACGCGGCCCGGGGTGGCGCAGCCACCGATGGAACCCGGCGAGCGGTGCTTGCGCTGCGTACCGTGCGACGCGCCCAGACCACCGAAGCCGTGCCGCTTCATGACACCGGCGAAGCCCTTGCCCTTGCTCTTGCCCGTCACGTCGACGAACTGGCCGGCCTCGAAGGTGTCGGCCAGCAGCTCCTGGCCGATGGTGTAGTCGCTCGCGTCGTCGGTGCGGATCTCCGCGAAGTAACGGCGCGGGGTGATGTCGTGCTTGCGCAGGTAGTCGCCGAGCGGCTTGTTGACCTTCCGGGGGTCGACCTGCCCGTAACCGAGCTGGACGGCGGCGTAGCCGTCCTTCTCGGCGGTGCGGACGCGGGTCACCACACACGGACCGGCCTCGACCACGGTGACCGGGACCATCCGGTTGTCCGCGTCGAAGACCTGGGTCATGCCGAGCTTCTTGCCCAGGACGCCCTTGATCGTCTTAGCCATGTCAGTGCGTTCCCTCAGAGCTTGATCGAAATGTCGACACCCGCGGGGAGGTCGAGCCGCATGAGCGAGTCGACGGTCTTGGGGGTCGGGTCGATGATGTCAATCAGCCGCTTGTGCGTGCGCATCTCGAAGTGCTCGCGGCTGTCCTTGTACTTGTGCGGCGAGCGGATGACGCAGTACACGTTCTTCTCGGTCGGCAGCGGCACCGGGCCCGCGACCTTCGCGCCAGTCCGCGTCACCGTCTCGACGATCTTCTTGGCCGAGCTGTCGATGACCTCGTGGTCATAGGCCTTAAGCCGGATGCGGATCTTCTGTCCCGCCATAGTGGCCTCGGTGTCCTTCGCTGTCGTCTGAAAAAGTATCGTGCGGCCTGTTGCCGCTGATGTTCATGCAGGTCGAGCCTGCGTGACCCCACGAGGCAGACGCAGTCGATCTGCCTTTTCTTCCGTGATCCGGCAGTGACTTCGGTCACTGCGGCCGAAGCGACTGCTGGATCACGGCGCTTTGCGCGAGGTCCTTGACGTCGTGCGGCGGCCGGTCCCGGAGGGATCCGGGGCCGGCCGCCGCCCCGACGGTCCAGCTACTTGATGATCTTCGTGACCCGACCGGCGCCGACGGTGCGGCCACCCTCACGGATCGCGAACTTGAGGCCTTCCTCCATGGCGATGGGCTGGATCAGCTCAACGCGCATCTCGGTGTTGTCGCCCGGCATGACCATCTCGGTGCCCTCGGGGAGGTTCACCACGCCGGTCACGTCCGTCGTGCGGAAGTAGAACTGCGGGCGGTAGTTGTTGAAGAACGGCGTGTGCCGGCCGCCCTCGTCCTTGGACAGGATGTAGACCTGGCCCTCGAACTCGGTGTGCGGGGTCGTGGTGCCCGGCTTGATGATGCACTGGCCGCGCTCGACCTGCTCGCGCTTGATGCCGCGCAGCAGCAGGGCGGCGTTGTCACCGGCGTGACCCTCGTCGAGCATCTTGTTGAACATCTCGATGCTGGTGACGGTGGTCGTCGTCTTCTCGGACTTGATGCCGATGATGTCGACCTGCTCGTTGACCTTGACGACACCGCGCTCGATACGGCCGGTGACGACCGTGCCGCGACCGGTGATCGAGAAGACGTCCTCGACCGGCATGAGGAACGGCTTGTCCGTCTCACGGGGCGGCTCGGGCACGTTCTCGTCCACGGCGTTCATGAGCTCGATGATGCTGTCGGCCCACTTCTCGTCGCCCTCGAGGGCCTTGAGCGCGGACACGCGCACCACCGGCAGGTCGTCGCCGGGGAACTCCTGGGCGGAGAGGAGCTCGCGGACCTCGAGCTCGACGAGCTCCAGGATCTCCTCGTCGTCCACCATGTCGGCCTTGTTGAGGGCCACGACGATGTAGGGGACGCCGACCTGGCGGGCCAGGAGGACGTGCTCCTTCGTCTGCGGCATCGGGCCGTCGGTGGCGGCGACCACCAGGATGGCGCCGTCCATCTGGGCGGCACCGGTGATCATGTTCTTCACGTAGTCGGCGTGACCGGGGCAGTCCACGTGGGCGTAGTGGCGCTTCTCGGTCTGGTACTCGACGTGCGCGATGGAGATCGTGATGCCGCGGGCCTTCTCCTCGGGCGCCTTGTCGATCTTGTCGAACGGGGTCGCCTTGTTCAGCTCGGGGTAACGGTCGTGGAGCACCTTGGTGATCGCCGCGGTCAGCGTGGTCTTGCCGTGGTCGATGTGCCCAATGGTGCCGATGTTCATGTGCGGCTTGGTCCGCTCGAACTTGGCCTTAGCCACTGGTTCTCTCCTTGAGAATCTGACTGACTTTCGTCTACACACTCGGGCCCGGGAAGTCCCAGGACCCTGGAGCGGCGGGGTGGCTCGCACCACCCCGCCAGGGACCGGAACCTACTCGCCCCGGGCCTTCGCGACGATCTCCTTGGCGATGCCCGGGGGCACCTCCGCGTAGGAGTCGAACTGCATGCTGTAGCTCGCGCGCCCCTGCGTCTTGCTACGAAGGTCGCCCACGTAGCCGAACATCTCAGACAGCGGCACGAGCGCCTGGACGACGCGGGCGCCGGCCCGCTCGTCCATCGCCTGGATCTGCCCGCGGCGGCCGTTGAGGTCGCCGATGACGTCACCCATGTAGTCCTCGGGCGTGGTGACCTCGACGGCCATCATCGGCTCGAGAAGAACGGCGTCCGCCTTGCGCGCGGCCTCCTTGAAGGCCATCGAGCCGGCGATCTTGAAGGCCATCTCCGAGGAGTCGACGTCGTGCGCGGCGCCGTCCTGGAGCGTCACCTTCACGCCCACCATCGGGTAGCCGGCCAGCACGCCGAACTCGGCGGCCTCCTGGGCGCCGGCGTCGACCGAGGGGATGTACTCCCTCGGGACGCGGCCACCCGAGACCTTGTTCTCGAACTCGTAGCCGTCGTTGCCCTCGCCCAGCGGCTCCAGGTCGATGATCACCCGCGCGAACTGGCCGGAACCACCGGTCTGCTTCTTGTGGGTGTAGTCGACCTTCTCCACCTTGCGGCGGATGGTCTCGCGGTAGGCGACCTGCGGACGGCCGACGTTGGCCTCGACCTTGAACTCGCGGCGCATCCGGTCGACGAGGATCTCCAGGTGAAGCTCGCCCATGCCCCAGATGACCGTCTGACCGGTCTCCTCGTCGCGGCGGACCTGGAAGGACGGGTCCTCCTCGGCGAGCCGCTGGATGGCGGTCGAGAGCTTCTCCTGGTCGCCCTTGGTCTTGGGCTCGATGGCGACGTTGATGACCGGGGCCGGGAACGTCATCGACTCGAGCACGACCTGGTTCGACGGGTCGGACAGGGTGTCGCCGGTCGTGGTGTCCTTCAGACCCATGACGGCGACGATCTGGCCGGCGATCGCCTGCGGGCGCTCCTCACGCTTGTTCGCGTGCATCTGGTAGATCTTGCCGATCCGCTCCTTCTTGCCCTTCACCGAGTTCACGACCTGCGAACCGGTGTCGAGCGTTCCGGAGTAGATGCGGATGTAGGTGAGCTTGCCCAGGTGCGGGTCGCTGGCGATCTTGAAGGCCAGCGCGGAGAACGGCTCGCTCGGGTCCGCGTGACGCTCGATCACCTTCTCCTCGTTGCCGACCGCGTGGCCCTTGAAGGCCGGGATGTCGGTCGGGGCGGGGAGGTAGGCGACGATCGCGTCGAGCAGGGGCTGCACGCCCTTGTTCTTGAACGCGGTGCCGCAGAGCACCGGGTTGATGGCGCTGGTCAGCGTGGCGCGGCGGAGGGCCGCGATCAGCTGCTCCTCGGTGGGCTCGGTGCCCTCCAGGAAGAGCTCCATCAGCTCGTCGTCGTTCTCGGCGACCGTCTCGATGAGGCGGTCGCGCCACTCACGGGCGGCGTCGGCGTGGTCGGCCGGGATGTCGACGGTGTCGTACATCTCGCCCTTGGCAGCCTCGGCGCTCCAGATGAGGGCCTTCATCTTGATGAGGTCGATGACGCCCTTGAAGTCGGCCTCGACGCCCCACGGGAGCTGGATGACGGCCGGCGTGGCGCCGAGACGGCTGACCATCATGTCGACGCAGCGGTGGAACTCCGCGCCGACCCGGTCCATCTTGTTCACGAAACAGATGCGCGGGACGTTGTAGCGGTCCGCCTGACGCCACACCGTCTCTGACTGGGGCTCAACACCCGCGACACCGTCGAACACGGCGACCGCGCCGTCGAGGACGCGGAGCGAACGCTCCACCTCGATGGTGAAGTCGACGTGACCCGGGGTGTCGATGATGTTGATCGTGTGACCGAGCCACTCGCAGGTCGTCGCGGCGGACGTGATGGTGATGCCGCGCTCCTGCTCCTGCTCCATCCAGTCCATCGTGGCAGCGCCCTCGTGGACCTCACCGATCTTGTAGTTGATGCCGGTGTAGAACAGGATGCGCTCGGTCGTGGTGGTCTTGCCCGCGTCGATATGGGCCATGATCCCGATGTTGCGGACCTTGGCCAGGTCAAGAGCGGTCGTAGCGGCCACTGTAACTCGCGTCCTCGTCGTCTCGTCGGACCCGCCGGGGTTACCAGCGGTAGTGGGCGAAGGCCTTGTTGGACTCGGCCATCTTGTGGGTGTCCTCGCGCTTCTTGACGCTCGCCCCGAGGCCGTTGCTGGCGTCGAGGAGCTCGTTCATGAGGCGCTCGGTCATGGTCTTCTCGCGGCGGGCGCGGGAGTACTGCACCAGCCAGCGCAGCGCCAGGGTGGTGCTGCGCGCGGCGCGCACCTCCACCGGCACCTGGTAGGTCGCGCCACCGACACGGCGGCTGCGGACCTCGAGGGTGGGCTTGACGTTGTCGAGCGCGCGCTTCAGGGTGACGACCGGGTCGTTGCCGGTCTTCTCCCTGCAGCCCTCGAGGGCGCCGTACACGATCGACTGCGCGATGGAACGCTTGCCGTCGAGGAGGACCTTGTTGATCAGAGCGGTCACCAGGGGCGAGCTGTACACCGGGTCAGACATGAGCTGACGACGGCCAGGAGAACCCTTACGAGGCATTGTTAGCTCTTCTCCTTCTTCGCGCCGTAGCGGCTGCGGGCCTGCTTGCGGTTGCGGACACCCTGGGTGTCGAGCGAACCGCGGATGATCTTGTAGCGAACACCAGGCAGGTCCTTCACACGACCGCCACGCACGAGCACGATGGAGTGCTCCTGAAGGTTGTGACCCACACCGGGGATGTAAGCCGTGACCTCGATGCCGTTCGTGAGCCGAACGCGGGCCACCTTGCGCAGTGCCGAGTTGGGCTTCTTCGGAGTCGTGGTGTAAACGCGCTGGCAGACGCCGCGCCGCTGCGGACTCCCCTTGAGGGCAGGAGTCTTGGTCTTGGAGACCTTGTCCTGCCGGCCCTTGCGGACCAACTGCTGAATAGTGGGCACTGCCACTCCGTTTCGTGCCTTGGCCGGTGTTACGTCATTGGGTGGTGCGTTTCGCAGGTTCTGCCGGTGTCATGACCTGCTGGTTTTCTCCGCCCCGGTGCCCCCGCGCTCGGGCGTGTCGCGTTGTTCACGCAGACGTCCCGCGAGGTTTACGAGCCGGAAGACCGTCCTGCGCTTTGTGATGAGCGCACGGTCGAGAGCCCGCATGCAGACGGGCACGAAGCTCAAGACTACCCAGGCCCGAGCGACACGTCAAAACGGCGCAGCATGACCGCTAAGCCATGCCACTCCGGGTCGTCGGGGCCTCGTCCGAATGCGGCCCATCCACAGCTGTCGCCTAATGATATAGGGCCGCAGGAGCTTACGTTCGCAGTACGGCCAACCGTCACCGGACCGCGACCCGCGCCGCCGTCCACAGGACACAACGCGGCGCGCCCGGCCCCTTGTTCCCAGGGGGCCGGGCGCGCCGGTCGGAACGGTGTTACCGGTTGTACTGGCCGAAGTCGTACTCCTCCAGCGGCACGGCCTCGCCGCTGCCGGTGCCGAAGGTGTAGTCGGCCGCCGAGCCGTCGTAGCCGCCGACCGTGTACATCGCGGCCTTGGCCTCCTCGGTCGGCTCCACCCGGATGTTGCGGTACTGGGGCATGCCCGTGCCGGCCGGGATGAGCTTACCGATGATGACGTTCTCCTTCAGGCCGAGGAGCGAGTCGGACTTGGCGTGGATCGCCGCGTCCGTCAGGACCCTCGTCGTCTCCTGGAAGGAGGCCGCCGACAGCCACGACTCGGTGGCCAGCGACGCCTTGGTGATGCCCATGAGGACCGGACGGCCCGCGGCCGGCGTGCCGCCCTCGGCCACCGTCTCGCGGTTCATCTGCTCGAACCTCGGCCGCTCGACGAGCTCGCCGGGCAGCAGGTCGGTGTCGCCGGACTCCAGGACGTTGACCCGCTTGAGCATCTGCCGGACGATGATCTCGATGTGCTTGTCGTGGATCGACACACCCTGCGACCGGTAGACCTGCTGGACCTCCGCCACCAGGTGCAGCTGCACGGCCCGCGGGCCGAGGATGCGCAGCACCTCGTTGGGGTTGACCGCGCCGGCCACCAGCTGGGTGCCGACCGAGACGCGCTGGCCCTCCTGCACGAGCAGGCGCGAGCGCATCGAGACCGGGTAGGCGATCTCCTCCGAGCCGTCGTCCGGAGTGATGACGATCTTCCTGGTCTTGTCGGTCTCGTCGATCCGCACCCGGCCCTCGGCCTCGGAGATCGGGGCGACACCCTTGGGGATGCGCGCCTCGAACAGCTCCGTGACACGGGGCAGGCCGTGGGTGATGTCGGCGCCCGCCACACCACCGGTGTGGAAGGTCCGCATCGTCAGCTGGGTGCCGGGCTCGCCGATCGACTGGGCGGCGATGATGCCGACCGCCTCGCCGACGTCCACGAGCTTGCCGGTGGCCAGCGAACGGCCGTAGCAGGTGGCGCAGACCCCGATCTTCGCCTCGCACACGAGCGCGCTGCGGGTGCGCACGGTCTCGACGCCGGCCTCGACCAGCTTCGTGACGTGCGTGTCGTTGATGTCGACGCCGGCCGGCACGATGACCTTGCCGTCCACCTCGACGTCCTCGGCCAGGATGCGCCCGTGCACGTTGGACTCGGCGTTCTCCGCCTTGACCAGGTTGCCCGAGGCGTCGCGCTCGCCGACGTGCAGCGGGACCGCACGGTCGGTGCCGCAGTCGATCTCGCGCACGATGACGTCCTGCGCCACGTCCACCAGACGACGGGTCAGGTAACCCGAGTCGGCGGTGCGCAGCGCGGTGTCGGCCAGACCCTTCCGCTGACCGTGGGTGGAGATGAAGTACTCCAGCACCGACAGGCCCTCGCGGAACGAGGCCTTGATCGGCCGCGGGATCGTCTCACCCTTGGTGTTGGACACCAGGCCGCGGATGCCGGCGATCTGCCGGACCTGCATCTTGTTGCCACGGGCGCCGGAGTTGACCATCATCCAGACCGGGTTGGTCGCCGGGAAGGCGTTGACCATGTCGGTCTCGACGTCGGCCGTGGCGTGCGTCCAGATCTCGATGAGCTCCTGACGGCGCTCCTCGTCGGTGATCAGGCCGCGCTCGTACTCGCGCTGGACCTTGTCGGCCCGGCGCTCGTAGTTCTCCATGATGTCGGTCTTGTTCGGCGGCGCGACGACGTCCTCGATCGAGATCGTGACGCCGGAGCGGGTCGCCCAGCGGAAGCCGGCGTCCTTGAGCGCGTCGAGCGAGTTGGCGACCTCGATCTTCGGGTAGGTCTCCGCCAGCTCGTTCACGATCGTGGACAGCTGCTTCTTGCCGACCTGGAAGTCGACGAACGGGTAGCTCTCGGGCAGCGTCTGGTTGAACAGGCACCGCCCGAACGTCGTCTCCAGCCGGATCGGGTCGCCCGGCTCCCAGCCCTCGGGGGCCACCCACTCGCGCGGGGGCAGGACGTCCTTCAGCCGGATCTGGATCTTCGCCTGGATCTCCAGCTCGCGCCGGTCGAAGGCCATCTGCGCCTCGGCGATCGAGCCGAACACGCGGCCCTCGCCCACGGCGCCGTCCTTCTGCGTGGTCAGCCAGTAGAGGCCGATGACCATGTCCTGGGTCGGCATGGTGACGGGCTTGCCGTCGGCCGGCTTCAGGATGTTGTTGGTCGACAGCATCAGGATGCGCGCCTCGGCCTGGGCCTCGGCCGACAGCGGCAGGTGCACGGCCATCTGGTCGCCGTCGAAGTCCGCGTTGAACGCGGTGCAGACGAGCGGGTGGATCTGGATGGCCTTGCCCTCGACCAGCTGCGGCTCGAACGCCTGGATGCCGAGGCGGTGCAGCGTCGGAGCGCGGTTGAGCAGCACGGGGTGCTCGGTGATGACCTCTTCGAGCACGTCCCACACCACCGGGCGGGCGCGCTCGACCATGCGCTTGGCCGACTTGATGTTCTGGGCGTGGTTGAGGTCGACCAGCCGCTTCATCACGAACGGCTTGAACAGCTCCAGCGCCATCTGCTTGGGCAGGCCGCACTGGTGCAGCTTGAGCTGCGGGCCGACGACGATGACCGAACGGCCGGAGTAGTCGACGCGCTTGCCCAGCAGGTTCTGCCGGAAGCGGCCCTGCTTGCCCTTCAGCATGTCGCTGAGGGACTTCAGCGGACGGTTGCCGGGGCCGGTGACCGGGCGGCCGCGCCGGCCGTTGTCGAACAGCGCGTCCACGGCCTCCTGGAGCATCCGCTTCTCGTTGTTCACGATGATCTCGGGCGCGCCGAGGTCGAGCAGACGCTTGAGGCGGTTGTTCCGGTTGATGACCCGGCGGTACAGGTCGTTGAGGTCGGAGGTCGCGAAGCGGCCACCGTCGAGCTGCACCATCGGCCGCAGGTCCGGCGGGATCACCGGGATGCAGTCGAGCACCATGCCGCGCGGAGAGTTGGTGGTGTTGAGGAACGCCGACACCACCTTGAGCCGCTTGAGCGCGCGGGCCTTCTTCTGGCCCTTGCCGCTGCGGATCGTCTCGCGCAGGTTCTCGGCCTCGGCGTCGAGGTCGAAGCCGATCAGGCGGTCCTGGATCGCCTGCGCGCCCATGCCGCCCTTGAAGTAGCGGCCGAAGCGGTCGCGCATCTCGCGGTAGAGCAGCTCGTCGCCCTCGAGGTCCTGGACCTTGAGGTTCTTGAAGCGGCTCCAGACCTCCTCCAGCCGGTCCAGCTCGCGCTGGGCCCGGTCACGGAGCTGGCGCATCTCGCGCTCGGCGCCCTCGCGGACCTTGCGGCGCTGGTCGCCCTTGGCGCCGGCGGCCTCCAGCTCCGCGAGGTCGGTCTCCAGCTTCTTCTGCCGGGTCTCGATGTCGGCGTCGCGGCGCTGCTCGATGTGCTGCCGCTCGACGGAGATCTTCGCCTCCAGCGAGGGCAGGTCACGCTCACGCATCTCGGTGTCGACATGCGTGATCATGTAGGCCGCGAAGTAGATGACCTTCTCCAGGTCCTTCGGGGCCAGGTCGAGCAGGTAGCCGAGGCGCGACGGGACGCCCTTGAAGTACCAGATGTGCGTGACCGGCGCGGCCAGCTCGATGTGGCCCATCCGCTCACGGCGGACCTTGGCCCGGGTCACCTCGACGCCGCAGCGCTCACAGATGATGCCCTTGAACCGGACGCGCTTGTACTTGCCGCAGTAGCACTCCCAGTCGCGGGTCGGGCCGAAGATCTTCTCGCAGAAGAGCCCGTCCTTCTCCGGCTTGAGGGTGCGGTAGTTGATGGTCTCCGGCTTCTTGACCTCGCCGTGCGACCACTGACGGATGTCGTCGGCGGTCGCCAGGCCGATCCTGAGCTCGTCGAAGAAGTTGACGTCCAGCATTTTGTGCGATCTCCCCCTCAGACTTCTTCCACGCTGCTCGGCTCACGCCGGGACAGATCGATGCCGAGCTCCTCCGCGGCGCGGAAGACGTCCTCGTCGGTGTCGCGCATCTCGATGGACATGCCGTCGCTGGAGAGCACCTCGACGTTGAGGCACAGCGACTGCATCTCCTTGATGAGGACCTTGAAGGACTCCGGGATGCCGGGCTCGGGAATGTTCTCGCCCTTGACGATGGCCTCGTAGACCTTCACGCGGCCGAGGACGTCGTCGGACTTGATGGTCAGGAGCTCCTGCAGGGCGTAGGCGGCGCCGTACGCCTCCAGCGCCCACACCTCCATCTCACCGAAGCGCTGGCCGCCGAACTGGGCCTTACCGCCGAGCGGCTGCTGGGTGATCATGGAGTAGGGGCCGGTCGAGCGGGCGTGAATCTTGTCGTCGACCAGGTGGAGCAGCTTGAGGATGTAGATGTAGCCGACCGAGATCGGGTACGGGAACGGCTCGCCGGAGCGGCCGTCGAACAGCTGGGCCTTGCCGGAGGGCTGCACCATGCGCTGGCCGTCGCGGTTGGCGACGGTGTTCTGGAGCAGACCGACGATCTCCTCCTCGTGGGCGCCGTCGAAGACCGGGGTCGCGACGTTGGTGCGCGGCTCGACCTGGCCGAAGCCCTTGTCGCGCAGGCGCTCGGCCCACGCCTCCTGGACTCCGGTGATGTCCCAGCCGCGGGCCGCGATCCAGCCCAGGTGGGTCTCCAGGACCTGGCCGACGTTCATCCGGCCGGGCACGCCCAGCGGGTTGAGGATGATGTCGACCGGGGTGCCGTCCTCCAGGAACGGCATGTCCTCGACCGGGAGGATCTTGGAGATGACGCCCTTGTTGCCGTGCCGGCCGGCCAGCTTGTCGCCGTCGGTGATCTTGCGCTTCTGGGCCACGTAGACGCGGACCAGCTCGTTGACGCCCGGCGGCAGCTCGTCGCCCTCCTCGCGGGAGAACACGCGCACCCCGATGACCTTGCCGGACTCGCCGTGCGGCACCTTCAGCGAGGTGTCGCGCACCTCGCGCGCCTTCTCACCGAAGATCGCGCGCAGCAGCCGCTCCTCCGGGGTCAGCTCCGTCTCGCCCTTGGGCGTGACCTTGCCGACCAGGATGTCGCCGGGAACGACCTCGGCGCCGATCCGGATGATGCCGCGCTCGTCGAGGTCGGCGAGGACCTCCTCGGAGACGTTCGGGATGTCCCGGGTGATCTCCTCGGGGCCCAGCTTGGTGTCGCGGGCGTCGACCTCGTGCTCCTCGATGTGGATCGAGGAGAGCACGTCGTCCTGCACCAGGCGCTGGGACAGGATGATCGCGTCCTCGTAGTTGTGGCCCTCCCACGGCATGAACGCCACCAGGAGGTTCTTGCCCAGCGCCATCTCGCCCTTGTCGGTGCAGGGGCCGTCGGCGATGACCTGGTTGACCTCCACCCGGTCGCCCTCGGCGACAATGGGCTTCTGGTTGAAGCTGGTGCCCTGGTTGGAGCGCTTGAACTTGGCGACACGGTAGGTGGTGCGCGTGCCGTCGTCGTTCATGACGGTGACGTAGTCGGCGGAGACCTCCTCGACCACGCCGGCCTTCTCGGCGCTGATGACGTCGCCGGCGTCGGTCGCGGCACGGTACTCCATGCCGGTGCCGACCAGCGGCGCCTCGCTCTTCAGCAGCGGCACCGACTGCCGCTGCATGTTGGAGCCCATGAGCGCGCGGTTGGCGTCGTCGTGCTCGAGGAACGGGATCATCGCGGTGGCCACCGACACCATCTGGCGCGGCGACACGTCGATGTAGTCGACCTCGTCGGCACGGGCGAGCTCGGTCTCACCGCCCTTGGTGCGGACCAGGACGCGCGCCTCGGCGAAGGAGCCGTCGGCGTTGAGCGTCGTGTTGGCCTGCGCCTTGACGTAGCGGTCCTCCTCGTCGGCCGTGAGGTAGTCGATCTGGTCGGTGACCCGGCCGTCGACGACCTTGCGGTACGGCGTCTCGACGAAGCCGAAGGCGTTGATGCGCCCGTAGGAGGCGAGCGAGCCGATCAGGCCGATGTTGGGGCCCTCAGGGGTCTCGATCGGGCACATCCGGCCGTAGTGGGACGGGTGCACGTCACGGACCTCGAAGCCGGCCCGCTCACGGGACAGACCACCGGGGCCCAGCGCGGACAGACGCCGCTTGTGCGTCAGGCCGGCCAGCGGGTTGGTCTGGTCCATGAACTGCGACAGCTGCGAGGTGCCGAAGAACTCCTTGATCGACGCCACGACCGGGCGGATGTTGATCAGGGTCTGCGGCGTGATCGCCTCGACGTCCTGGGTCGTCATCCGCTCGCGCACGACGCGCTCCATCCGGGCCAGGCCGAGACGGACCTGGTTCTGGATGAGCTCGCCGACGCTGCGCAGGCGGCGGTTGCCGAAGTGGTCGATGTCGTCGATCTCGACGATGACCTCGCGGTCACCGGCGCCCGGCATCGACTCCTCGCCGGCGTGCAGCCGGACGATGTACTCGATGGTGGCGACGATGTCCTCTTCGGTGAGGGTGCCCTGGGTGATCTCGGCGTCGACCCCCAGCTTCTTGTTGATCTTGTAACGGCCGACCTTCGCCAGGTCGTACCGCTTGGCGTTGAAGTACAGATTCTCCAGCAACGTCTGCGCCGACTCCTTGGTCGGCGGCTCACCCGGCCGCAGCTTGCGGTAGATGTCCAGCAGAGCATCGTCCTGACCGGCGGTGTGATCCTTCTCCAGGGTCGCCCGCATCGACTCGTACTGACCGAACCGCTCGAGAATCTGCTCGCTGGTCCACCCCAGAGCCTTGAGAAGCACGGTGACGGCCTGCTTGCGCTTACGGTCGATGCGCACACCGACACTGTCACGCTTGTCGATCTCGAACTCCAGCCAGGCCCCCCGCGACGGGATCACCTTGCACCCGTACAGGTCCTTGTCGGAGGTCTTGTCCACGGTGCGCTCGAAATACACACCGGGCGAACGCACCAGCTGCGAGACCACCACACGCTCGGTGCCGTTGATGATGAACGTGCCCTTCGGCGTCATGAGCGGGAAATCCCCCATGAACACCGTCTGGCTCTTGATCTCACCGGTGGTGTTATTGATGAACTCCGCCGTGACGAACATCGGGGCGGAGAAGGTCATGTCCTTGTCTTTGCACTCATCGACGGAGTACTTCGGCGGCTCGAACCGGTGATCGCGGAACGACAAGGACATGGTCCCCGAGAAGTCCTCGATGGGACTGATCTCTTCGAAGATCTCTTCGAGGCCCGACTGGGTCGGGACGTCCTTGCGCCCGGCCTGACGAGCCGCCTCTACCCGGGCCTTCCACTTCTCGTTTCCGAGCAGCCAATCGAAAGACTCGGTCTGCAGGGCCAGAAGGTCAGGAACTTCGAGAGGCTCCTGGATACGCGCGAAAGACACGCGACGGGGACCAGCGGGTACGGCGGAGGCGTTGCGCGAGGCTGCCAACAGATGTCCTTCCGAGGGCTCGCGGCGGACTGACTACACGCACGCCAGACAACCTCGCAACGTGAGCAAGCATCGCGGGTCGTCAAAGGGCAGCGCAAAGGGGCAGTGTAGCCGATCGGCACACGCCTGTCCACTTCGCTCTCGCTGCATGCTCCACGTTGGTCGCAGCATCGCCCGTTCGGGCGGAAACGTCAAGCCCGTGAGCCCGACTTTTCGCCGGTTCAGGGCCCGGACGCTGGGTTTTCTCCCCTGCGTGACCGATCGCCTACCGCCACGGCCCAAGACGATACCCGCGAACGGGGGCGGTTAACGCTCCGTCACACCAGGGGTCGAACCCATGCCGACTACCGGTGTAGCTGTGACTGGGTTACCCCTATCGAAGGCTTCGCTAAACCAGATTTTTGGTAACAATTGAGGGAAGCGGCACGCCCGGGAGCTCCAGCCCTGATCACGGGCCTGCCCGGCCCCGATCATGAACCCCCGCCGTCCCCGTCCCGTCCTCACGCCGCCCCCAGCAGAGTGGACAGATCGGCGGCGAGCCACCGGTCGCCCTGCCGGACCATCACGAGCCTCGCCCGGCTCTGCGCCACCTGCTGCTGCGGCCCGGAGCGGCCGGGGATCTCCCTGACCGTACCAGTGTTCACGAAGAGCAGAATCTCGACCCGGTCGGGCCTGGCCCGCTCGACCGCCGCCCCCGCCACGGAGGCGGTCTGCACCACCTTCTCGGCCTTGGCCCGGGTCACCAGGCTCGTGGTCAGCTCCCTGTAGTGCCGGGTCAGCTCGCCCGTGGTGAGCGCGCCGGCCCTGGCGAGGTCCCGCTCGATCGTGCGGTAGTCGTAGGAGAGCAGCTCGGGCGCGGCCCGGCGGGCGGCGGCCATGGCGGCCGAGCCCGCCGCGTCGGCCTCCCTGAGCTCGCGCAGGTTGAACCACATGGTGGGCACCAGCACGCCGGCCACGCCCACCAGGACGCTCAGCAGCACGATCCCGAACGCCCTCACGGCACCTGCACCGCCTTCGACACGAGCCAGACGCCGCCGACCTTGTCCAGGTCCATGGCCCAGCGGTAGTAGCGCTCCTGGGGCGGGCTGGCGGAGCCGTCCCAGTGGATCTCCACGTCGGCCACGGCCAGCGCCTTGGCCTTGCCGCCGGTCAGCGAGACCAGGCCCGTGGCCCGCAGCACGCCGGTCTGGACGACCTTGCTCTTGATCGTCGTGGACTTCAGCTTGGCGGCGGCGGCGACGTACTCGGCTCTGGCCGGGCCCGTGGAGGTGTCGAGGATGCGCTGCAGATCGGCGTCCACGGTCCGGTAGTCGAGCGAGACGAGGTTCCTGGCGTGGGAGCCGGCGGCCAGCAGCACGGCGTCCCTGTCGCCCGCCCTGCCCTGCTCCTCGCGCGCCTCGGCGGCGATCCAGGCGCCCGTGCCCACGAGCGCCGCCAGCGTGGCGGCGAGAATCGTGATCACGATGCGCGCGGGCCGGACGGCCGCTGGTGCCATGGCTGATCACCCCCTCCCCGGTCGCCGGATCATAACGCGGCGTCCGCGCCTGGGGTCCCCGAAACGACCGATGGGGTGTAGGAACCCGGGCAAGGGCGGCGGATCCCCTTAAAATGCCCCCCAGACGGCCCTCAGACGGCCGCTGAGGCTCCCGTCGGCCCGGAGGTCCTACCGGGAACCACCCGAGGGCCGAGGTTCCTACTGGACGCCGTGGAGGCGGGCGTTCACCAGGCGCGGGTACTCCTCCAGCCAGTTGCGGCCCCGCTCGTCCACGAAGGAGCCCTGCGGCGGGATCACGCCGTTGGCCGCGAGCCAGGTGCCGGGCGGCTGCTGGGTGCGGCGGATGCGGTCGCCGGTCGGCATGAGCTGCGGCGGGATCGGCGGCAGCACGCCGGGGTCGTGCCCCATCTGGGCCTCGGCCTCCAGCTCGGACAGGTCCTTCTCCTCCGACATGCCGATGGGGCCGTGCCGGCGGGCGTTGAGGAACTGCCGCACCACCGGCTCGTCGCTGGAGAGCAACATCTCGCGCGGCCCGAACATCACCAGCTCCCTGCGGAAGAGCATGCCGATGCTGTCGGGGACGGTGCGGGCGGTGTTGATGTCGTGCGTGACGATCAGGAACGTGGCCTCGACCTCGGTGTTGAGGTCGACGATGAGCTGGTTGAGCAGCGCCGTGCGCACCGGGTCGAGGCCCGAGTCCGGCTCGTCGAACAGGATGATCTCCGGGTCCAGCACCAGCGCCCTGGCCAGCCCGGCCCGCTTGCGCATGCCGCCCGAGATCTCACCCGGCAGCTTGGTCTCGGCGCCGAGCAGGCCGACCAGCTCGATCTTCTCCATGACCACGTCGCGGATCTGGCTCTCGCTCTTCCTGGTGTGCTCGCGGAGCGGGAAGGCGATGTTGTCGTAGAGGTTGAGCGAGCCGAACAACGCGCCGTCCTGGAAGAGCACGCCGAACAGCCGGCGCAGCTCGTACAGCTTGCTCTCGGGGCAGTTGGCGAGGTCGTGGCCGTCGATCCAGATGTGGCCGCGGTCGGGGCGGAGCAGGCCGACCAGCGTCTTGAGGAAGACCGACTTACCGGTGCCGGACGGGCCGAGCAGCACGGAGATCTGCCCGGCGGGCAGCGTGAAGGAGACGTCCTCCCAGATGACCTGGCGCCCGAACGACTTGGTGAGCCCTTCCACCACGACCTCGACGCCCACCGGCCACCTCCCAGTCGCGAACGATGACCTCACCGTAACGGGACGGCCGCCCGCTTGGGAAGCGGTTATGAGACATCAGGTCCAGTAAGCGCCCGCAGGCCGGGCCGCAGCGCTCGCGCGATCTCCTCGGTCGACACGCCGCGCAGCTCCTCCAGCTCCAGCAGCTGGTGGCCGACCGTGACGCCCAGCATGACCATCGTCATCAGCGCGGCCCGCAGCCGCGCGTCGTCGCCGGGCATCGAGGCGGCCAGGCGGTCGATCTGCCGGCCCAGCACCTCGCGGGCCGCGGCGGCGGCCTCGGGGTGGGTGAGCATCGAGCGCATCATGGCGAGGGAGCCCTGCGACAGCGCGCCGATCTTGGTGTCGAGAGTGCCGAGGAGGTGGTCGACCAGCCCGTCGGCGTCGAGGCCGTCCTCGGGGGGCGGGACCGCTTGGGCGGCGTGCCGGAACAGCTCCTGCTTGTTGCCGAAGTACTGCATGACGAGGGCCGGGTCGACCCCGGCCGCGCGGGCGACCGCCCGGATCGTGGTGCGCTCGAACCCCAGCTCGGCGAAGAGCGCCCGCGCCGCGCCGAGGATGCGCTCCTCGGTCCTGCGCCGCCGCTCGGCCCGGGGCAGCGATCGGTCGTCCACCCGGCCGACTCTACACGCGTTGACCGGGTACGCCCTTTCGCTCTACGCTCGTTGAGTCAACGACCGTTGAGCGAAATGCGGGGAGACCCATGTCCATCGAGGAGATCGTCGCCGGCTACCACGCCGCGATGGCGCACAAGTCGGCCGACGAGCTGGCCGGCCTCTACGCCGCCAACGGGCTGCACGAGTTCCCGTTCGGGGGGCTCGCGCCGTTCGCGGGGCGCGAGGCCGTCCGCGCGGGCTACCGGGCCATGTGGGGCGGCACGCCGTTCGAGGCCGAGGAGGTGCGGCGGCTGGCGCTGCACCGGACGGAGGACCCGGAGGTGGTGATCGTCGAGCAGGTCACCCACGTCAGGGCCGGGGACCAGGCGGTCGCCGTCCCCGGCCTGCTGGTGCTGCGGGTGCGTGACGGGGAGATCGTCCACACCAGGGACTACATGGACACCAGCGCCATCGCCCGGGTCCGCGCCGCCGCCGGCGTCTGACCCGGGCTCCTGGGCGCTCCTAGCTCTGGGTGAGGTCGAAGACGGTCACGCCGCCGACGGTGGTGGCGGTGAACGTCTGCCGCACCCAGGCGGCGATGCGGGCGGCGTCGTCGCTCCCGCCCGTGCCCGAGGGGCTGCCCGCCGGGCTGCCGCCGGGGCCGCGGCCGCCGAAGCCGCCCATCCCCGTGCCGACGAAGTAGCAGATCTTGTTGTCGGCCACGTACCGCTGGAACCCCTCCAGCGTCGGCGCGGGGTCGGTGCCGTTGAAGCCGCCCACCGCCATCACCGGAAGGCCCGAGGCGAGCTGGTAGCCGGCCGCGTTGTTGGAGCCGACGGTGGCCGCCGCCCACGTGCAGGCGGAGCCGCCGGTCCGCAGCAACGTGGTCAGCTCGGCGCTCGGGGTGCCGGCGTTCAGCAGGCCGCCCATGCCGCCGCCGCGCATCCCGCCACCCTGCCGGAAGGGCCGTCCCCCGCCGGGCGGCTGGAAGGCGCCGCCCGGACCGCCACTGCCGTCGCCGCCGCCGTCCCGGAAGCGTCCGGCCGCGCCCGCCGGACGTCCGAAGCCGCCGCCCGTGGAGGGCCCGGCCGTCGGGATCGCCCCGGTGTGCGGAGTCGCGGCCGTGTCCACCGCGTACGCCGCCGGCCCCGCCAGGCACGCCGCCACCGCCACCGCGACCACCGCGGCCACCCGCCGGGTCAGTAACATCGCCAGCGCGGCCCCCAGCCCCGCCACCAGCACGGCGGTCCCCAGCCAGGCGTTCCAGTCGGCGGTGCGCGCCAGCAGCGCGTACGACCACACCGCCGTCCCCGCGACCACCATCGCGAGCAGCCGGCGCGCCCCGCGCTCCCACAGCACGGCCGCCCCCATGCCGGTCAGGGCCGCGATCGCCGGCGCCAGCGCCACCGTGTAGTACGCGTGGAAGATCCCCTGCATGAGGCTGAACACCAGCCCCGTGACCACCAGCCAGCTCCCCCACACCCAGAGCGCCGCCCGCGTGGGGTCGGTCCGCGGCGCCCGCCTGGTGTGCCAGGTCGCCGCGACGAGCAGCGCCAGCGCCGCCGGCAGCAGCCAGGAGATCTGCCCGCCCGCCTCGGTGTCGAACAGACGCAGCCAGCCGGCCTGCTGGTTGAGGTTGCCGAGGCCGCCGTAGTCGCCGCCGTTGAGCCGGCCGATGCCGTTGTAGCCGAGGGCCAGCTCCAGCACGCTGTTGCCCTGCGAGCCCCCGATGTACGGCCGCTGCGACGCGGGCACCAGCGCCACCGCCAGCAGCCACCACCCGGCGGCGGCCACCATCGCGGCCCCGGCGAGCAGCAGCTGCCCCACCCGCCGCCGGACCGCCACGGGCGCGGTCAGCAGGTACACCAGCGCGAACCCGGGCAGCACCAGGAACGCCTGCAACATCTTGGCGAGGAACGCGAACCCGATCGCCGCCCCCGCCAGCACCAGCCACCGCGTCGCGCCGCGCTCCTGGGCCCGCACCACGCAGTACCCGGCGGCGGTCAGCAGCAGCACCAGCAGCGCGTCGGGGTTGTTGAAGCGGAACATCAGCACCGCCACCGGCGTCAGCGCCATCACGGCCCCCGCCAGCAGTCCCGCCCACGGCCCGGCCAGCCGCCGCACCGAGGCGTGCACCAGGGCCACCGTCGCGACCCCCATCAGCGCCTGCGGCACGAGCACGGCCCACGAGTTCAGCCCGAACAGCCGCACGCTGAGCACCATCGGCCACAACGAGGCCGGCGTCTTGTCCACGGTGATCGCGTTCGCGGCGTCGGAGGCCCCGAAGAAGAACGCCTTCCAGCTCTGGCTGCCGGCCTGCACCGCCGCCGAGTAGTACGAATTGGCCCACCCCGAAGCGCCGAGGCCCCAGACATAGAGCACGCCCGCGCCCACGAGCAGGACGGCGAGCGCCCAACGAGACTTCTGTTTCACATCCCGCACGCTAGGCACGCGGTTTGGAGACGCGCTGAGACGTTCATGAGAATTGCCTGAACGGCCCCGCCGGACCGGCTCCGGACATGCGAGAAGGGGCGGCGGACATCCGGCACCAGGATGTCCTCCGCCCCTTCTCAGAAAGAGCTCGGTAGAGCCAGAACCGTCTTACTTGACGGTGACGGTGGCGCCGGCGCCCTCGAGGGCAGCCTTGGCCTTCTCCGCCTGCTCCTTGTTGACCTTGCCGTCGAAGACCGGCTTCGGAGCGCCGTCGACCAGGTCCTTGGCCTCCTTGAGGCCCAGGGAGGTGAGGGCGCGGATCTCCTTGATGACCTGGATCTTCTTGTCGCCGGCGGCCTCGAGGATGACGTCGAACTCGTCCTGCTCCTCAGCGGCGGGGGTCTCGGCGCCGTTACCGGCGGCGGGGGCGGCGGCGACCGCGACGGGGGCGGCGGCCTTGACGTCGAAGATGTCCTCGAACTGCTTCACGAACTCGGAGAGCTCAAGGAGGGTCATCTCCTTGAAGGCGTCGATGAGCTCGTCGTTGCTGAGCTTCGCCATGATGTTTTCCTTACGTTTAGGACTTGCTGAAAACTAGGAACGGGACCGCGGGTGAATGCGGCAACCCCCGTGTTACTCGCCCGCCTCTTCGCGCTTCGCGCGGAGGGCGTCGGCCAGCTGAGCCATCTGCGTGGGGAGCGCGGCGAACATAGCGGCAGCGGCGCTCTGCTTCGCCTTGAGCGCACCGGCAAGCTTCGCGAGGAGGACCTCGCGGGACTCGAGGTCGGCGAGCTTGGTGATCTCGGTGGCGTCGAGCGTCTTGCCCTCGAGGACACCGCCCTTGATCACCAGAAGGGGATTGGCCTTGGCGAAGTCACGCAGACCCTTGGCCGCCTCGACGACGTCGCCCTTGACGAAGGCGACGGCGGTGGGGCCGACCAGCAGGTCGTCCAGACCCGTCACGCCGGCCTGGTTGGCGGCGATCTTGGTCAGGGTGTTCTTCGCCACGGCGAACTTCGCATTCTCACCGAGAGACTTGCGCAGATCCTTGAGCTGCGCGACGGTGAGACCGCGGTACTCGGTCAGAACGGCGGCAGAGCTGCCCTCGAACTCGCTCTTGAGCTCGGCAACGCCCGTCGCCTTATCCGCCCTCGCCATGGGCCTCCTTCCAGATGTGCCGCCGGCGAAGGGCCCTGGAAATGAGAACGGCCCCGGGCGCAGGGCGCACACGGGGCTCACGCGCATGGAAACCATGCGGGGAAACTCGCATCACACCTGCGCGGGCCGTCCACAGGACGTGGATCCTTCGGTCGTCAGGATGTGAGCACCTGACGACGACCGGCGGTCTTCGGCAACGACCAGAGTACGTCCTGGCCGCCGAGTTTCCAAATCGCTCTCGGGAAGTCCGTTCCTAGTTGGTCGTGCCCTGGGCCTGCGGCAGGTCGCCGACCTGGTCCGCGGGCGGGGCCTGGATGGTCACGGGCTTGTTGAAGTCCTTGAAGAACAGCGTGGCGTCGAGCTTGTCGCCTTCCTTCTGGCCGTTCAGCGCGAGCTTGCGGGGCAGCCCGTCGGAGGCGACCCAGATGTCGAACTTGACGTCCTTCAGCTCGGCCAGGCTGGTGCGGGCCAGCGACTGCTTGTCGGCGGGCAGGAGCAGGACGGCCGCGTCCACCGGGAAGGAGCCGCTGTAGTGGGTGGTGTCGTCGCCGTTGACGCTCTCGTTGCCGACCGACTTGACGTCCTTGGAGGCGGTGACGAGCTTGGTGACGTTGGCCAGGTCGAACTGCTGGATCTGGGCCAAGTACTGGTCCACCTGGGAGCGGTCGCCCACCTGGTCCAGCGACACCTTGATCCACGGCTTGGTCGCGCCCAGCATCTTGTTGAGCGCCTCGACCTTGACGTAGACGGTGTCGCCCTGGAGCACGGCGCGGACGCCGCCGGGCAGGCTCTTGCCGCCCATGTCCACCGTGTCGAGCGTGAGGTCCACGGCCAGGTCGGGCTTGCTCTGGTAGAGCATGCGGCCCTGGACCCGGCCGCTGCCCTCCTGGGTGTCCGTGGCGTTCAGCACCGCGTCGACGGTGTAGCTGGTGACCTCGGCGGTCTTCTGCGCGGCCTGCGCCAGCACCTCAGAGGCCGCAAGATTGACCTGGATGGGCTGGGCGTTCGTGCCACAACCGGCAACCGCGGCCACGACGAGCGCGGCTCCCGCCGCGGCGAGACTTATCGTGCGCTTCAGCATGTCTTGACCCTACGTTTGTGAACCGGGAAGGTAGCGGCTTCCCCGCACAATTAGGGGAAAACCCAGGGTTCTCCCCCACACCCTCTGCACTGCTTCTGCACAAACCGATGTTCCCGCCTCGGCGGTGACGACGCCTCGCGGCCGCCGCGCGGGTCAGCGCAGCTTGCGGAAGAACGCCCGCACGTCGTCCACCAGCAGGTCCGGGGCCTCCATCGCGGCGAAGTGGCCGCCTCGGCCGAACTCCGACCAGTGGACCACGTTGTGCTCGCGCTCGGCCACCCGCCGCACCCCCGCGTCCCCCGGGAAGACCGCGACGCCGTGCGGCACCTCCGAACGCTCCACCGGCGCGCCCCACTGCGCCGAGCCCTCCTTGTAGAGGCGGGCGGACGAGGCGGCGGTGCCGGTCAGCCAGTAGACGCTCACGTCGGTGAGCAACTGGTCGCGGTCGACCGCCTCCTCGGGCAGCTCGTACGCCGGATCGGTCCACTCCTTGAACTTCTCGGCGATCCAGGCGAGCTGGGCGGCCGGCGAGTCGTGCAGGCCGAAGGCGACGGTCTGCGGCCGGGTGGACTGGATGACCGCGTAGCCGGAGCGGTCGTCGTCGGCGTAGAGCGCGTACCTCGCCCGCTCGGCCTCGGTGAGCCCGTCCTGCTCGGCCGGGTCGAAGGAAGGGAAGCCGAGCGCGCCGTTGACGTGCACGCCGGCCACCCGGTCCGGCGCGAGGCGGCCCAGCTCGGGCGAGATGACCGAGCCGCTGTCGCCGCCCTGGGCGCCGTAACGGCCGTAGCCGAGCCGGCTCATCAGCTCGGCCCACGCGGCCGCGACCCTGCGCAGGTCCCAGCCGGCCTCGCGGGTGGGCCCCGAGAAGCCGAAGCCGGGGATGGACGGGGCGACGACGTGGAAGGCGTCGGCGGGATCGCCCCCGTGGGCCCTGGGGTCGGTGAGCGGGCCGATGACCTTCATGAACTCCACGACCGAGCCGGGCCAGCCGTGGGTGAGGATCAGCGGCAGCGCGTCCGGCTCGGGCGAGCGCACGTGCAGGAAGTGCACGTTCTGGCCGTCGATCTCGGTGGTGAACTGCGGGTGCGCGTTGAGCGCCGCCTCGTGCTCGCGCCAGTCGTAGCCGTGGCGCCAGTACTCGGCCAGGCGGCGCACGTACGAGACCGGGATGCCGTACGACCAGCCGACGCCGGGCAGCTCGTCGGGCCAGCGGGTGCGGTCGAGCCGGTCGTGCAGGTCGTCCAGCGCGGCCTGCGGGATGTCGATGCGGAACGGAGTGATCTCCGTGGCGGACGTCATGCCGACCACGTTAGGAACCGGTCAGGACAGCTACGGTCCTAGCTGTACGGCAGTCTGGACGGCATGCTGGAGACCTCGGCCCGGTTGCTGAAACTGCTGTCGCTGCTGCAGACCCACCGCGAGTGGTCCGGCGCGGAGCTGTCCGAACGGCTCGGCGTGACCACGCGGACCGTCCGCCGCGACGTCGGACGGCTGCGCGAGCTCGGCTACCCCGTGCACGCCAGCCCCGGAACGGCCGGCTACCGGCTCGGCGCGGGCACCGACCTGCCGCCCCTGCTGCTCGACGACGACGAAGCCGTGGCGGTCGCCGTCGGGCTGCGGACGGCGGCCGGGAGCGCGGTGTCCGGCATCGAGGAGACGGCCCTGCGGGCGCTGGCCAAGCTGGAACGGGTGCTGCCGTCGCGGCTGCGGCACCGGGTGCACGCGCTGCGGTCGATGACCGTGCCGATGGGACGGGCGCGCTCGGCGGTGGAGCCGGCGTCCCTGGCCGCGATCGCCGCCGCCTGCCGCGACCGCGAGACGCTGCGCTTCGACTACCGCACGCACGGCGGCGAGGAGAGCGTGCGGGCCGCCGAGCCGTACCGGCTCGTCCACTCCGGACGGCACTGGTACCTGCTGGGCTGGGACACCGGCCGCGCCGGCTGGCGCACCTACCGCATCGACCGCCTGCGGCTGCGCACCCCGAACGGGCCCCGGTTCGTGCCCAGGGAGCCGCCCGATCCCGACCTGGCGGCGTACGTGTCCCGGTCGATCTCCAGCGCGCCCTACCGGTACCAGGGCCGGTTCACCCTGCACGCGCCGGCCGAGGTCGTCGCCGAGCACCTGCCGGCCACGGCGGGCGCCGTCCAGCCGATCGACGAACGGTCGTGCCTGGTCCAGAGCGGGGCCAACGACCTCGACGAGCTGGCCGTCTGGGTCGCGCTGATGGACATCGACTTCGAGGTGCACGAACCGCCCGAGCTGGTCGCCCGCATCCGCGCCCTCGCCACCCGCCTCACCACCGCCACCGGCTCATGAGACGGAAAGGCCACGACTCCCCGCCCTCCCCCGTCGCCAAGACCGCGCTCAGGCATGAGAAAGCCCCGCCCGTGCGAGACGGGCGGGGCTTCGCCGAGAGCGGGAGAACCCTACTCGGCCAGGTCGGCGGTGATGCCGCGGGTGACGTTGGGGTCGACCGGGACGCCCGGGCCCATCGTCGTGGAGAAGGTGACCTTCTTCAGGTAGCGCCCCTTGGCGGCCGACGGCTTGAGCCGCAGCACCTCGTCCAGGGCGGCGGCGTAGTTCTCCAGGAGCTGACGCTCGCCGAAGGACGTCTTGCCGATGATGAAGTGCAGGTTGGCCTGCCGGTCGGTGCGGAACTCGATCTTGCCGCCCTTGATGTCCGTCACGGCCTTGGCGACGTCGGGCGTCACGGTGCCGGTCTTCGGGTTGGGCATGAGACCGCGCGGGCCGAGGACGCGGCCGAGACGGCCGACCTTGCCCATCATGTCGGGCGTCGCCACCACGGCGTCGAACTCGTTGAGCCGGTTGCCCTTGGAGATCTCGTCGATCAGCTCGTCGGCGCCGACGATGTCGGCGCCCGCCTCGCGGGCCGCCTCGGCACGGTCACCGGTCGCGAAGACCAGGACCCGGGCGGTCTTGCCGGTGCCGTGCGGGAGGTTGACCGTGCCGCGCACGATCTGGTCGGCCTTGCGAGGGTCGACGCCCAGCCGCAGCGCGACCTCGACGGTCGCGTCGAACTTGGTGGTCGAGGTCTCCTTGGCGAGCTTCGCGGCCTCGACCGGCGTGTAGAGCTTGTCGCGGTCGACCTTGGCCGCCGCGTCCTTGTGCGCTTTGCTGCGCTTCATTCTTTACTCCTAGTGGTATTCGGGCCGGGAGCGGTCCGGCCCTCCCACGCGTCTGGGAAGGGTGTTACTCGGCGACCGTGATGCCCATCGACCGGGCGGTGCCGGCGATGATCTTCTCAGCGGCCTCGATGTCGTTGGCGTTGAGGTCGGGCATCTTGGTCTCGGCGATGCTGCGCAGCTGCTCGCGGCTCAGCTTGCCGACCTTGTCGCGATGCGGGACCGCGCTGCCCTTGTCGAGGCCGAGGGCCTTCTTGATCAGCTCGGGGGCCGGCGGCGTCTTCGTGACGAAGGTGAAGCTGCGGTCCTCGAAAATGGTGATCTCAACGGGGATGATGTTGCCCCGCTGGGCCTCCGTCGCAGCGTTGTACTGCTTGACGAAGTCCATGATGTTGACGCCGTGGGGACCGAGGGCGGTACCCACCGGCGGTGCCGGGGTGGCCTGGCCAGCGGGGAGCTGGACCTTCACCAACGCGGCGATCTTCTTCTTCGGAGGCATGTGTCCTTCTCCGGGTCCTGGATTGTGATGCGTGTCTAGGCGGCGGATGCGGCCCTGACATGTCGGAGGCCGCCCGACACGGCAGGCGGCCAGTCCGAACGTCTAAGTGTAGGTGATGGCCCTAGATCTTCGAGACCTGGTTGAACGAGAGCTCCACCGGGGTCTCCCGGCCGAAGATCGAGACGAGCACCTTGAGCTTCTGCGACTCGGGGCTGATCTCGCTCACCGAGGCCGGCAGCGTGGCGAACGGGCCGTCCATGACCGTGACCGACTCGCCGATCTCGAACTCGACCGTCGGGCCCGTGGCGGTCTTGGTGGCCGCCTTCTTGGTCTCCTCGGTCGGCTCGGGCGCCAGCAGCTTGGCGACCTCGTCGAGGCTGAGCGGGCTCGGCTTGTTGGACAGGCCGACGAAGCCGGTGACGCCCGGGGTGTTGCGCACCGCGGCCCAGGACTCGTCGGTCAGCTCCATGCGCACCAGGACGTAGCCGGGCAGCACACGCTCCTTGACCGGCACCTTCTTGCCGCTCTTGAACTCCTGGACGGTGTGCGTCGGCACCTCGACCTGGTAGATGTAGTCCTCCATGTTGAGCGACACGTTGCGGCTCTCGATGTTGGACTTCACGCGGTTCTCGTAGCCGGCGTAGGAGTGGATGACGTACCACTCGCCGGGCAGGCCGCGCAGCGACTGCTTGAACTCCTCGACGGGGTCGACGTCGGGAAGGACCGAAGCGTCGTCGGAAGCGTCGTCGTCGGAGGCGGCGGAAGGCTCGGCGTCGGGCGCCTCGTCGCTCTCCGCGAGCTCCGCGACCCCGGCCTCCTCGGGATCCGCCGCGGCGGTCTCCTCAGTGGCCTCTTCCAGCTCGTCGTCCCACTCGTCGCGAGACTCGTCCGCCGGAAATGAAGACTCGGACACGGTGACTCTTCCTCTTTCGTCGAATCGTTGGGCGACTCCGTCAGTCGGCACCGGCGGCGTCGGGATCAGGACTGGCCGAAGAGCTTGAGCACTGCCCATCCCAAGGCGCTGTCGAGCCCGTACACGATGGCGACCATGATCAGAACGAATATCAGAACGACCGTGGTGTAGGTGACGAGATCCTTGCGTGTCGGCCAGATGACCTTACGAAGCTCGTTGACGACCTGCCGATAGAAGAGGGCAGGTGAAGTGCGCGTCTTCTTCTCGCCACTGGGCTTGTCTGCGGTCTCGCCGCGCGTGTCGATCGCCACAGTCCTCACCTGAATTCGTCGTATCCAACGCAGTTCTGCGGCGCGCTTACACGCCTGTCATGCGCGGACCGCACTCGCAGGGCACGAGGGACTCGAACCCCCAACCGCCGGTTTTGGAGACCGGTGCGCTACCAATTGCGCCAGTGCCCTATGTCATCAACCAGACTACCCTGATTGAATCACTGCCTGGACCGAACCGCGCGCCGACATGCGGCGGAAGGACCGAGCTGAAGCATACGGGGGAATGCCGGGTACGTCGAACCGAAACCTGATCGCCCAGGTCACGGCGGCGTGGGACGATGGGACCATGTCCAGCCGACGCCGCATCTCCGCAAGAATCGCCGCGATCTCCGAGTCCGCCACGCTGGCCGTGGACGCCAAGGCGAAGGCCATGAAGGCCGCCGGGCGTCCCGTCATCGGGTTCGGCGCGGGCGAGCCCGACTTCCCGACGCCCGGCTACATCGTCGAGGCCGCGATCGAGGCCGCCCGCGACCCGCGCATGCACAAGTACACGCCGGCGGGCGGGCTGCCCGAGCTCAAGCAGGCCATCGCCGCCAAGACGCGGCGCGACTCCGGCTACGCCGCCGAGCCGTCCCAGGTGCTGGTCACCAACGGCGGCAAGCAGGCGGTCTACGAGGCGTTCGCGACGCTGCTCGACCCGGGCGACGAGGTCCTGGTCGTCGCGCCCTACTGGACCACCTACCCCGAGGCGATCAAGCTGGCGGGCGGCGTGCAGGTCGACGTGGTCACCGACGAGTCCACCGGCTACCTCGCGGGCGTCGAGCAGCTGGAGGCGGCGCGCACCGAGCGCACCAAGGCGCTGCTGTTCGTCTCGCCGTCCAACCCGACGGGCGCGGTCCACTCGCGCGAGCAGACGGTCGCGATCGGCCGCTGGGCCGCCGAGCACGGCCTGTGGGTCGTCACCGACGAGATCTACGAGCACCTGGTGTACGGCGACGCCGAGTTCACCAGCATCGCCACGGCGGTGCCCGAGCTGGGCGACCAGGTCGTGATCCTCAACGGCGTGGCCAAGACGTACGCGATGACCGGCTGGCGGGTGGGCTGGCTCATCGGCCCGGCCGACGTCGTCAAGGCCGCCACCAACCTCCAGTCGCACGCCACCTCCAACGTCTCCAACGTCGCCCAGATGGCGGCCCTGGCGGCGGTCTCCGGCGACCTGTCGGCGGTGGCCGAGATGCGCGCCGCCTTCGACCGGCGGCGGCAGACCATGGTCCGCATGCTCAACGACATCCCGGGCGTGTTCTGCCCGGAGCCGAAGGGGGCGTTCTACGCGTACCCGTCGGTGAAGGAGCTGATCGGCAAGGAGCTGCGCGGGCGGCGGCCGCGGTCGTCGGGCGAGCTGGCCGAGCTGATCCTGGAGGAGGCCGAGGTCGCGGTGGTGCCCGGGGAGGCGTTCGGCACGCCGGGCTACTTCCGGCTGTCGTACGCGCTGGGCGACGACGACCTGGCCGAGGGCGTCAGCCGGCTGGGCAAGCTGCTGTCGGAGGCCCGGTCGTAAGCGGGGTCGTGAGCGGGGTCGTAAGCGCGGTCGTGGGCCCGGTCGTGAGCGGGGTCGTAAGCGTGGTCGTGGGCCCGGTCGTGGGCCCGGTCGTGGGCGCGGTCACTCGATCCCCGCGGCGACGCGCCGCATCTGGGCGGTGAGGCCGGGCGTCGCGGCGACGTAGACCGCGACGCCCGGGCGCTCCAGCCACATGAGGTTGCGCACGCCCGTGCGGGTGGTCCAGCGCAGGGCGGGCCGGCCCTCGTACGCCGTCAGCCGCGCCCTGGCCACCAGCGTCGCGAACTGCTCGGCGGTGCGGGGGCCGCACACCACGCCCGCGTACAGGCGCTCGTCGTTGCTGCTCCAGATGAGGCCGCGCACGTCGAGCGGGCGGGCGAGCGCGGGCAGCCGGGAGAACGCGCCCGCGCGTTCGAGCCTGCCGGACACGGCGGGCAGGTGCACCTCGTCGGCCCCGCACGACAACGACGACGCCCGGCTGCCCGCCGACCCGGCGGACGGGGAGACGACCGGCGTGCCCGCCTCCGGAGCGCCGCCGCCGTCCCGGTCGCCGTCGCCGTCGCCGTGCCCGCCCGCGCAGCCGGAGAGCGCGAGCACGAGGATCACCGCCGCCAGCCGCCGCATCGACCCCCCATGACGTGTGTGCGCACCCGCAGCAAGGGTGCGGGAAAGGGTCTTAGTCTCCTACAGGAGCATGGGCCGAGGCGGCAACTGCGAGGAGTTCCTTGCCGAGTGATTCGCTGACCCTGACCCACGCGCCGGTGCCCGGCCGCTCCAGCCACGCGACCGCCCGGCCGCCGCGCGGATCGCGGCCCACGACGGCCGGCCTGCCGCGCAGGACCGTCCCGCGGGCGTCGAGCAGCGGGACGTGGGCGCGGTAGCGCGGCCAGTCGGCGGCGACGGGGCCGCGCTCGACCCGGGCCTCGACGTACGCGGCAGGCGTGCCGTACCTGGCCCAGCCGCCCGTCCCGCCCCCCGGCCCGGCCCCGATCGGCCCGCTGCCGCTGCGCCGCAGGCCCGGCGGCAGGTACGTGAGCCAGAAGTCGTCCGCGATCACCGCGAGCCCGGGCACGGCCGGCTTCGGCACGGCGACGGCCCCGGCCTGCGGCCTCGCGGCCGGCGCGGACGTCTCCCCCGCGCCCGCCTCACCCGCGCCCGTCTCACCCGCGCCCGCCCGCACGCGCCCGAACCCGGACGCGAACAGCCCGTAGATGGCCGCCGCCGTCACCGCGAACGCCAGCGCCGCGAGCGCCCCGCGCCACCCCTGCCCGTCCACGCGCCCTTCCGGGATCATGCCCCGATGATCCCCCACCGGGCGGGGCCCGTACCGCCCTTTCCGGTGCCGCCGCTTTCCCGTCCGCCGGGCGGTCTTCCCGGCGACCCGCGAACCCGGCCGCGCGACGAGTGGCAAGATAAGCGAATGCCAAGGCCCCTGGTCACGCTCCCGAAAGCGCATCTGCACCTGCACTTCACCGGCTCCATGCGGCACGCCACGCTGATCGAGCTGGCCCGGGAACAGGGGCTGCATCTGCCCGACGCGCTGGAGCAGGACTGGCCGCCCAAGCTGCGGGCCACCGACGAGCGCGGCTGGTTCAGGTTCCAGCGGTTGTACGACATCGCCAGGTCCGTCCTGACGCGTCCCGAGTACGTCTACCGACTGCTGCGCGAGACCGCCGAGGACGAGGTGGCGGCCGGGTCCCGCTGGCTGGAGATCCAGGTGGACCCGTCCGGCTACGCCCAGCGGTTCGGCGGCCTGACGGCGACGCTGGAGCTGATGCTGGACGCGGTGCGCCGGGCCGCCGAGCACGCCGGCATCGGCATCGCCGTCATCGTGGCCGCCAACCGCACCCGGCACCCGCTGGACGCCAACACCCTCGCCCGGCTGGCCATGCAGTACAAGGACCACGGCGTGATCGGGTTCGGGCTGTCCAACGACGAGCGCCGCGGCCAGGCCCGCGACTTCGAGCGCGCGTTCAGGATCGCCAAGCGGGGCGGCCTGCTGGCCGTGCCGCACGGCGGCGAGCTGATGGGCCCGCGCAGCGTCGCGCAGTGCGTGGACGACCTCGGCGCCGACCGGGTCGGGCACGGCGTGCGGGCGGCCGAGGACGAGTGGCTGATGTCGCGCCTGGCCGACCGGCAGATCTGCTGCGAGGTGTGCCCGACCTCGAACGTCGGGCTGGGGGTGGCCGAGCGGGCCGCCGACGTGCCGCTGCGGCGGCTGTTCGACGCGGGCGTGCCGATCGCGCTGGGCGCGGACGACCCGCTGCTGTTCGGCACCCGGCTGCTGCGGCAGTACGAGCTGGCCAGAGAGGTGTACGGGTTCAGCGACGCCGAGGTGGCGGAGCTGGCCCGGCAGTCGGTGCGCTCGTCGGCGGCCCCCGAGTCCGTGCGCAAGGAGCTGCTCAAGGGCGTGGACGACTGGCTGACCGGCTCACTGGAGTGAGGCCGCGACCGCTGCGGCCTCCCGCGCCGTCCGTACGCCCTCCAGGCGGTAGTTGACGCCGCGGCCGGTCCAGATGAGGGTGGGGGCCGCCTGGCGCAGGGGCACCGGCGTGCCGTCGGCGCGCCGCAGGTAGCCGAGCGGGTGCTCGCCGCCGATCCACCACGCCTCGCCGCCGCCGTCCAGCTCGACCTGCTCCAGGGACGGCGCGCCGACCTGCTTGAAGAAGTACGGCTCCAGCTCGCCGTCGAACTGGTCGAACCGGACGCCGCCCGGCCAGAACATCGACACCACCCGGCCGCCCTCGGACACCGAGGCCGCGCGCGGCGGGCCGAGGCGGCGCGGCGTCCGCACCTCGAACCTGGCCAGGCCGGGCAGGGCGGACGGCGCCACCGCGCGCTCCCCCGGCAGCGACCCCGGGGCGGAGGTGGCGGGCGCCGGGCTGCTCTCCGGGACGGCGGGGGCCGGACTGCTCTCCGGGACGGCGGGGGCCGGGCCGCTCTCCGAGACCCGCAGCTCGACGCCGGCGAACCGGAGGATCCGCACCACGGCGGCCCGGCCCTGCGGGGTGGCGGCCGTGACGGCGGCCACGGCGACGAGCGCGGCCACCACCACCTTCCACCGCCCCCGCCGCCGCCGGGCGGGCCGGCGGACGGGCGGGCGGTAAGGAGTGGGGTGCGGCCCGTGCGCCGGATCGGGCGAGCCCCCGGAACCCGCCCCCGTCCCGTCCCCGGGACCCGGAACGGGCTCCGGCATGGAGGACGGAGGGATGGGCTCGGGTGCGGTGGCGTCCCGCAGGCGGGCGCGGACGGCGGCGGCCACGTCGGCGGGCGGCGGCGGAGCGGGCACGTCGAGCAGGTCGCCGAGCGCGAACAGCTCGGACTCCAGCCCGTCCCCGTCCCCAGCGTCCCCAGGAAGGACGGAACCGAGGTCGGCGGAGCTGAGGTCGGCGGGGAAGCCGTCACCAGGGACGTCGGAGCCCGGGTCGTCGGAGCCCGGGTCGGCGGAGCCCGGGTCGGCGGAGCCCGGGTCGGCGGGGAAGCCGTCGCCGGGGGCGGCCGGGCGGGGGTCGTCGTGGGGGCCGTCGCCGGGTTCACGCGAGTTCATTGCCGACCTCCTCCCTCAGCCGCGCCAGCCCCCGATGGGTGCTGGACTTGACGGTGCCCACCGGCCAGTCGAGCACCTGCGCCGTCTCCGCCTCCGTCAGCTGTAAGAAGTACCGGCACACCACGGCCTGGCGTTCCCGCTCCGGCAGCGCGCGCACGGCCGCGAGCAGCCGCGCCCGCCGGTCGGTCGCGACCGCCGCGCCCTCGGGGTCGTCCGGGGCGCGCTCGTCGGCCTCGGCGCCGAGCCGCAGCGCCAGGGCCGCGCGCCGGCCCCGCGACCGGGTGAGGTTGTGCGTCTCGTTCGCGACGATGCGGAGCAGCCAGGGCCGGAACGCCGCGCCGCGCCGGAAGCCGGACAGGTGCCGGAAGGCTTTGACGAACGCCTCCTGCACCACGTCCTCGGCTTCGTCGCCCGCGCCGAGCAGGTACGCGGTACGGTGGGCGAGCGCGCTGTAGCGGGCGACCAGTGCCTCATAGGCCGCCAGGTCCCCGTCCAGCGAGCGCGTGATCGCCTCGTCGTCGTCCATGACGAGTCAGATTCCACCGCAAACCAGGCGTCGCAGGGAAGTGCGTCCAGTGGATCGCGTGACCCCCGCCGTTGATCGGGGCATTAGACTCGGGCAATCCGTGTGCCCCCTAGAAGGAACGGGACTATGTCTTCTGGGTATGACCGTGTAGTGCAACCGGCGGCCGGTGACGAGGCCCTGGAGAACCACCTCGGTGGGGACGAGGCCAAGAACTATCGGCAGTACGAGTTCGACATGGTCGCCCCCCACGTGGGCCGCTCGATGCTGGAGATCGGTTCGGGGCTCGGCCACTTCGCCGAGCAGTTCCTGCCCCGGCTCGACCGGCTCGTCGTCAGCGACTTCGACCCCTACTGCGTGGAGCAGCTGGAGAAGCGCTTCGCCGGCCGCGACGACATCGACGTGCTGCAGTTCGGCCTGCCGACCGACATCCCGCTGAAGGACAAGGTCGACACGGTCGTGCTGATGAACGTCCTGGAGCACATCGAGGACGACGCCGAGGCGCTGCGCTCGCTGGCCAGGGTCACCCTGCCGGGCGGCCGGATCGTCATCTGGGTGCCGGGCTACATGCAGCTCTACGGCGACTTCGACCGCAAGGTCGGCCACGTCCAGCGTTACACGCCGAAGACGCTGGGCACCACGGTCGCCCGCGCGGGCCTGGACGTCGAGGTGCTGAAGCCGATCAATTTCCTGGGCGGCATCGCCTGGTGGGCGGCGGTGCGCCGGGGCGGCGTCGGCTACCCGGACCCGCGCCTGGTCAAGATCTACGACCGCACGGTGGTGCCGCTGACGCGGCTCATCGAGCGCTTCGTCCGGCCGCCGTTCGGCCAGACGGTCTTCTGCGTGGCCCGCGTCCCGCGCGACTACGGGCAGTGAGGCGGAGGGGAGGCCGGTCGGGCCTCCCCCGCGCTCACTTGATCGATCCGGCGGTCAGGCCGCCGACGACCTTGCGCTCGATCAGCGCGAACAGGATGATCACCGGGATCGTGGCGATCACCGACCCGGCGAACAGGTTCTGCCAGTCCACCTGGTACTGCCCGATGAAGGAGTTCAGCGCCACGGTGAGCGGCTGCCTCTCGGGCGTCGTGGTCAGCGTGAGGGCGACCACGAACTCGTTCCACGCCGCGATGAACGTGAAGATCAGCGCCGTGATGACCCCGGGCATGGCGAGCGGCAGCGTGATGCGGAACAGCGCGCCGAAGCGCCCGTTGCCGTCGATGAACGCCGCCTCCTCCAGCTCGCGCGGGATCGAGGCGAAGTAGGCGTTGAGGATCCACACCGCGAACGCCAGGTTGAAGCCGCCGTTGACCAGGATCAGCGACCAGATCGTGTCGACCAGCCCGAACTGGTAGAACTCGCGGTAGATGCCGACCAGCATGGCGGTCGGCTGGAACATCTGGGTAATCAGCACCAGGATCAGGAACGCGGTCCGTCCCCTGAAGCGGTGCCGGGCCGAGTAGTACGCGGCCGGCAGCGCCACCAGGAGCACCAGCACGGTCGAGCCGGCGGCCACCTTGATCGTGACCCAGAGGTTCCCGGCGAGGCCGCTGCTCCAGAAGTTGGCCAGGTTCGACCACACCCACTCGTCCGGCCAGAACGTCACCTCGCGCAGCGAGTCCTGGGCCCGCAGCGAGGTGAGCAGCATCACCACGTACGGGAACAGGAAGATCAGCGCGATGACGTAGGCGAGGGCCGCGACGAGCACGGTCTTGAGCTTCGGCATGCGCCGCACGACGGGCCCCCGGGTCCGGGCGTGCGGATGGGGACGGGTCTGCCGGGGCGCGGTCTCGACGGCCATCACGCCACCTCCTTGTTCCACCGCGACACCCGCAGGAAGATCACGGTCAGCACGATGACCATGCCGAAGTTGACCACGGACATGGCGGCCGACTCGCCGATGTCGGAGCTCTTGAGGATGAACATGAGGATCGTCGAGGTGGCCGTGGAGTAGCCGGGCTGCCCGTGGGTCATCGCCCAGATGATCGGGAAGCTGTTGAAGACGTTCATCACGTTGATCAGCGCCGCCACGGTGAGCGCGGGGCGCAGCAGCGGCAGCGTGATCGACCAGTACGTACGGAACCGTCCGGCGCCGTCCATCCTGGCCGCCTCGTAGACGTCGCCGGGGATGGTGGCGAGGCCGGCGAGCAGCGCGTACGTGGTGAACGGCACGGACACGAACACCGCCACGAACACCAGCCACGGCATGGCCGTGGAGGCGTCGCCGAGCTGGTCGGCCGCCGCGCCGCCCATGGCGTCGATGAGGCCGAGCTTGAGGCGGATCTGGTTGATCACGCCCACCTCGGGGTCGAGCATCCACTTGAAGATGATCGCCGTCATCAGCACGGACGCCGCCCAGGGGGCGATGAGCGCCCAGCGGGCCAGCTTGCGCAGCGGGAAGCGCTGGTTGAAGAGCTGGGCGAGGGCCAGGGAGATCAGCACGGTGAGCGCGACGACCGCGACCACCCAGATCACGCTGCGGACCATGATGTCCGCGAAGTCCTTCTCGCTGACCAGCTTGTCGTAGTTCGCCCAGCCGTTGCCGCCCTGGACCACGCCGAACCGGCTGATCTTGAGGAACGACGACCTGATCATCTCGATCACCGGCCAGAGCACGACCACCGCGATGAGCACCACGGCCGGCCCGACCCAGGCGACGGGTTCGAGGGCGCGCAACCTTTTCATTGAAGACCTTCCATCATGAAGTCGGCCCGGCTCCCCGTGGAGGGAGCCGGGCCGGCCACGATCAGCCCGCCTCGGCGACCTTCTGCAGCTCGCCGAGGACCTTGGCCGGGTCCTCCTTGACGGCTCCGCCGATGGTCTGCTTGATCGCCGGGTTCACCTCGGCCCACTTGGGGTCCTGGAACGGGTAGAAGCTGGCGTTGGGCAGCGCGTCCAGGAACGGCTTGAGCTTCTCGTCGCCCGACAGCTTCTTGATGCCGCTGTTGGTGACGGGCAGCAGCTTGTACGTGTCGGAGATCTTCTGCGCGGCGTTGCCGGTGTAGAAGAAGTCGAAGAACTTCTTGATCTCGGCGGCGTGGCCGTTCTTGTTGAACGCCATGATCCAGTCCATGACGCCGAGCGTGGTGTCGAGCGGGCCGGACTTGCCGGGAATGGGCGCGACGCCGTAGTTCTTCAGGCCGGCCGCGTCGAAGATCGGGATCGACATGGGGCCGCCGTTGACCATGCCGACCTTGCCGGCGCCGAAGTCCTCCCAGACCGTCTTGCGGTCCTTGGTGCCGGGGTTCGGGGTGGTCAGGCCGGCGTCGACCAGGCCCTTGAGGTAGGTGAAGGTCTCGACGTTCGGCGCGGAGTTGATCGCCCACTTGCCGGAGGCGTCCTTGTAGCCGCCGCCGTTGCCGAGCATCCACAGGAACGACTCGGCCTGGGCCTCCTCCTGGCCGAGCGGCAGGCCGAACGGCTGGGTCACGCCGGCCGCCTTCAGCTTCTCGGCGGCGGCCTTGAGCTCGTCCCAGGTCTTGGGCGGCTCGTTGATGCCGGCCTTGCCGAACAGGTCCTTGTTGTAGAACAGGGCGCGGGCGGAGGAGACGAACGGGATGCCGTACGCGGTGCCGTCCACCTTGCCGAAGTCGGCGAACTTCTGCAGCAGGTCGCCGGAGACGTTCGGCGACAGCACCTCGTCGACCTTGTAGAGCAGGTTGTCCTTGACGAAGCCGGAGTAGTCGCCGGTCTGCAGGATGTCGGGCACCTGGCCGTTCTGGACCATGGTGGCGACCTGCTTGTCGATGTCGTTCCAGTTGATGACCTGGACGTCGACCTTGATGTTCGGGTTGGCGGCCTGGAACTCGTCCACGACGCCCTTCCAGAACGTCTCGCCCGAGTTCGGCTTGCCGGGGCCGTCGCCGTAGTCGGCGGCGACCATCTTGAGCGTGACCTGGCCGCCGGAGGAGGCCTGGTTGCCGCCGCCGCCACCGGAGCCTTCCGAGCCGCAGCCGGCCAGGACCAGCAGCGCGGCGAGGCCGACAGCGGCGCCGCCCGCAAGCTTGTTGTTCACTGGAGATACCGCCTTATCGTCGGACGGGTGACGCTGGTCCGTACCAGTGGGCCCGGACCCGCCCTGGGGGATGAGCACGCGGAAGCCCGGAGCAGCCCGGAGCGCTCCGGAGCTCGCCGCGTTTGCGTCAGCGTAAGCCCGCGTTCCCCATCCGGTCTATACCGGCCTGTTGCGGTTCGGCAACAGTAAGGCCGCCGGTTGCGCACACCCGGTCTAGACCGGATGTCAGACGATCTTCCGCCGGACGTTCTCGCCGCCCTCGGGCGAGCCGATCCACGGCCCGTCGATGGACGGGTCGAGCACGCCCTCCTCGACGAAGTCGTAGCGGCCCTCCAGGACGTACCCGGCCAGGCGGGCGTCGCGGGCGTCGGTGTTGTCCCAGAGCCGGTCGAACAGCGCCTCCACCCGCAGCCTGGCCTGGTGGCAGAAGGTGTCGGCCAGCTCGTACGGCCGCCGCCCGAGGTCCGCCGAGTCGCCCGCCGCCTTGACGCAGACGGCGGTCATGGCCAGCAGCTCGGCCCCGACGTCCACGATCCGCCCGAGGAACGCCTGGCGGTGCTCCAGCCGGCCCTGCCAGCGGGACATGCCGTAGAAGGTGGACCGGGCCAGCTTCCTGCTGGTCCGCTCCACGAAGCGGAGATGCCCGGCGAGGGGGCCGAAGGCGCCGTAGCCGCCGGGCAGCGTGCCCGCGCCGGCGACCAGCGTCGGCAGCCAGCCCGCGTAGAAGCGGCCGGCCCGGCGGAGGGCCTGGGCGCGTTCCTGGCGGGAGGCGTCCGGGTTGATCAGCTCGCCGGCGGCCGACAGGTGCGCGTCCACGGCCTCCCGGGTGATCGCCAGGCGCATGATCTCGGTGGAGCCCTCGAAGATGCGGTTGATGCGGGAGTCGCGGAGCATCTGCTCGGCCGGCACGCCGCGCTCGCCGCGGGCGGCCAGCGACTCGGCGGTCTCGTAGCCGCGGCCGCCCCTGATCTGGACCAGTTCGTCCAGGATGCGGTAGCCCATCTCGGAGGCGTAGAGCTTGCCGAGGGCCGCCTCGATCCTGATGTCGTTGCGCTTGTCGTCGGCCAGGCGGCTGTTGAGCTCCATGACGGCCTCCAGCGCGTACGCGGTGGCCGCGATGAAGGCGAGCTTGGTGGCGACGGCCTCGTGCCGGCCGATGTTGTGGCCCCACTGCACGCGGGCGTTGCCCCACTCGCGGGCGATCTTCAGCGCCCACTTGGCGTTGCCCGCGCAGGTGGCGGGCAGCGAGAGGCGGCCGGTGTTGAGCGTGGTGAGGGCGATCCGCAGGCCCTCGCCCTCGCGCCCGATCAGGTTCCTGGCCGGCACCCTGACCTGGGAGAACTCGGTGACGCCGTTCTCGATGCCGCGCAGGCCCATGAACGCGTTGCGCCGCCTGACCGTGATGCCCGGCGAGTCGGCCTCGACCACGAACGCGCTGATCTTCTTGCCGGTCCTGGCCATCACCACGAGCAGGTCGGCCACGACGCCGTTGGTCGTCCACAGCTTGACGCCGTCCAGCACGTAGTCGTCGCCGTCGCGGGTGGCGGTGGTGGCCAGGCGGGCCGGGTCGGAGCCGACGTCGGGCTCGGTGAGCAGGAACGCCGAGATCTCGCCCCGGGCGCAGCGCGGCAGGTACTCGCGCTTCTGCTCCTCGCTGCCGAACAGCTTCAGCGGCTGCGGCACGCCGATCGACTGGTGCGCCGACAGCAGCGTGGCGAGCGCCGGGCAGTAGGAGCCGACGAGCATGAGGGCCCGGCAGTAGTACAGGTAGGGCAGGCCGAGGCCGCCATACTCCTCGCCGATCGTGATGCCGAAGGCGCCCAGCTCGGCCAGGCCCCTGACCACCTCGTCCGGGATCTGCCCGGTGCGCTCGATGAGCGCGGGGTCGACGTGCGCGTCCAGGTAGCGGCGCACGGCCCGGACGAACTCCTCGCCGCGCTTGGCGGCCTCGTCGGGCAGCGCCGGCGCCGGGTGGACCAGGTCCAGGCGGAAGTCGCCGAGGAAGAGCTGCTTGCCGAAGCTGGGCCGGGCCCACTCCTTCTCGCGCGCCTGCTCGCCGACCGCCCTGGATTCCTCGTACTTGGCGTGCTGCGTCATCGCACCCTCCCGACATCGCGCCGTCCCGGTGACGATGAGTTGGTGCCCGCCTGACGGCGCCTCTCGCCGTTTATATGCCCTTTTTATACGGTCGGCGAGAGCCGGCCGTAAGAACGGCGGCCGCCACCAGCCCCAACACGGCCGGAACCAGCAGGTAGACGCCGCAGAACGCGAGCGCCGCCACGGACAGCGCGGCCCCCGCCACGGCGGTGCCGCGGTGCCGGCCCGCCGGCAACATCCGGACCGCGGCCACCACGCCCGCCGCCGTGACCGCCGTCAGGCACGCCGAGGTGGCCCGCATGAGCACGTCGAGGTCGGCCCCCGACACCAGCACCGGCACCGTCAGCGCCGCCACCAGCCCGAGGCTCCGGTACGGGGTCCGCCCCGCCTCCCCGCCCGCCGCGAACCAGGAGGGCAGCGCCCCGTCCCTGGCCAGGGCCGCGCCGAGCCGGGCCGCGCCGGCCAGGTAGGTGTTGACCGCGCCGAACGTCAGCAGCACCGCCACCACCCCGGTCACCGGCCGCGCGGCGCCGCCGAGGCCGAGCTCCAGCATCCCGGTCAGCGGCACGCCGCTCATGTCCGCGCCGAGCACGCCGACCGAGGTCAGCGACACCCCGAGGTAGAGCACGGCGATCACGGCGAGCGTCACGACGGTGGCCCGGACCAGGCCGTTCCTGCGGTCGGCGAACTCGGCGGACAGGTGGCTGGCCGCCTCCCACCCGGCGAAGGCGAACATGAGCACCCCGGCCGCGCTCGCCACGCCTGCCGCGCCGTGCGGGGCGAACGGGGTGAGGTTCGCCGCCCGTCCGTGCGGCGCGGCGACGATCACGGCGGTGGCCAGCAGCCCGACCAGCAGCAGCACGAAGCCGAGCTGGAGCCAACCCGAGGTGCGGAGGCCGGCGGCGTTGGCGGCGACGGCGGCCAGCATGATGAGCCAGGCGGCGAGGGTGCCGTCCACGCCGAAGCACGCCTCGACGTACCGGCCGCCGCCGATCGCGCCGGCCACCGTGCCGACGGGCACCGCGCCGAAGAACCACCAGCCGGTCACGGCGGCGGCGCGCCGGCCGAAGGCGAGCCCGACGAAGCTCGCCACTCCCCCGCCGTCCGGGTAGCGCGCGCCGAGCGCGGCGAAGGTCAGCGCGACGGGCACGCTGAGCGCGAGCAGGCCCGCCCAGGCCAGCACGGAGGCGGGGCCCGCCGCGGCGGCGGCCAGCTGCGGCAGCACCAGCATGCCTGGCCCGAGCACCGCTCCCACCAGCAGCGCCGTGCCCTGTCCTGCCGTCATGCGAGCTTCCGTCTGTTGCGTCATAGGCTCGAAAGTAGAGCAGTTGCACGACACCACGAGGGGTCAGCCGACCGTCCGGCCGGAGACAGGGCAGAATCTCCGGTCATGGACGAACTTGATTCGGCGATCGTGCGGCTGCTCCAAACGGATGCGCGGCAGTCCAACCGCGAGCTGGCCAGGCAGCTCGGCATCGCCCCCTCGACCTGTCTCGAACGGGTACGCTCGCTCACCCGCCGCGGCGTGATCCGCGGCTACCACGCCGACATCGACCCGGCCGCGCTCAACCGGGGCACGCAGGCGATGGTCTCGGTCCAGGTCCGGCCGCTGAGCCGGGCGGTGATCAACGCGTTCAAGGCGTCGGCGGGCGGCATGCCGGAGGTGCTGAGCGTCTTCGTGCTGGCCGGCGGCGACGACTTCCTGCTGCACGTGGCCGTGCAGGACCTCGACCACCTGCACGCGTTCCTGCTGGACAAGCTGAGCAAGCGCAAGGAGATCGTCGGCTTCCGCACCTCGGTGGTCTTCCAGCAGATGCAGAACGCGGTGCCCACCCCGCTGCCCGCGCCCGGCGAGACCTGACTTTCGTCAGGGGTGGTTCTGGACGGACGGCCGATTCGGTAAGGGGGTGTCCCTTTCTAGGTTCTGAGGCGTGAAATCGCTCCTGATCAGCCTCCTCGCCGCCGGCACGCTGGCCACCCCGGCGCCCGCCCAGCTCACCCCGGCCACCGTGGACGGGTACATGCGCGACGCCCTGGCCGCCACCGGCCTGCCCGGCGTGTCCGTGGTCGTCACCCACGACGGCCAGGTCGTGCACGCCGCCGGGTACGGCCACGACTCGGCGGGCCGCCCGGTCACCGCCGACACGCCGATGCGGGTGGCCTCGGTCAGCAAGTCGTTCACCGCGACGGCGGTCATGACGCTGGTCGAGCGCGGCCGGATCCGGCTGGACGAGCCGGTCGCCGCGCAGCTCCCCGGCTTCCGGATGGCCGACCCGCGCGCCGCCCGCGTCACCGTCCGGCAGCTCCTCAACCAGACCTCCGGCCTGTCCGACACCACCGTGGACATCAACGCGCTGGAGGAGACGACCAATCTGGCCGCCTACACCGCCCGGCTGGCCGGCGGGCGGCTGCGGGCCGAGCCCGGCACCCGCTGGGAGTACTGCAACGTCAACTACGACCTGGCCGCCCGGCTGGTCGAGGTGGCGAGCGGCCGGGACTTCGGCTCCTACCTGCGCGACCGCGTCTTCGGGCCGCTCGGCATGACCTCCAGCGCCGTCAGCGACCAGGAGGTCCGCCCCGCCGACGGCTACAACTCGGTCTACGGGCTCTGGCTGCCGCGTCCCGAGCTGCCCGCCTTCCTCAACGGCAGCGGCTCGGGCGGCGTCGTCACCACCGCGAACGACATGGGCAAGTGGCTCGTCACCCAGACGGGCCACGGCCGGCCGCTGGTCAAGCGGCAGAGCCTGGAGGAGATGCACAAACCGATCGCGATCCGGCCGTACGCGATGGGGTGGGGCGTGGAGCAGGAGACCGGGCAGCTCACGCATTCCGGCAACCTGTTCACGTACACGGCGGTCGAGGCCATCTCGCCGCGCACCGGCTACGGCTTCGCCGTCATGACCAACAGCGCCGCCCTCCAGGACGACACGTACGCCATCATGCTCGGCCTGACCGCTCTCAGCGAGGGACGTAGGCCCGAGGTCCCGGGCGGCGACCGGCAGCTCTACGAGGCGATCCTGGGGGCGGTCGCGCTCGCCGCCGCCGCGCTCGGGGTGCTGGGCGTGCTGCGGGCCCGCCGCTGGGCCGCGCGCCGGGCCGGCCGGCCGCGGTGGCGGGCCGCGCTCCGGCTGCTGCCGGCCCTGCTCCCGGTGCTGGTGCTGGCGTCCTATCCGGACTGGACCTCGTTCCTGATGAACGGGCGGACGGTCACGTGGGCGCAGCTCACCTACTTCCCGGCGCCGCTGTCGATCACGTTGCTGGTGGCGGGGCTCGCGGGGCTGGCCGTCATCGTCGCCCGGATTTGCGTACTGTGTAAGCTTACAAGGTACGCAAAAACGAGGAGCTGACATGAGAGTGCTCGCGACCGTCGTCCCCGGCTTATGGCTGGCCTGGCTCGTCCTCACCGAGTGGGTGCCGATGTTCCCGCTCAACGACCTGCGCCCCGGCAACCTGCGCCACCGCAGGATCGCCGCCGCGATCAACTACCCGTTCCCGCTGCTCATCGCCGCCGGCGTGGCCCTCGGGCGCACCTGGTCGCTGGTCGCCGCCACCGCGCTGGCCGGGCTGATCGTGTTCGGGCACGTGACGAGCTGGTGGCTGCCGTACGCGGGCCTCAGCACGGCGGCGCAGCGCGAGACCTACCGGCGCGACTACGCCCGCACGCTCAAGGTGCTGCCCACGGCCGGGCACGACGTCGTCATCGACGTGCAGCACATGGTGGTGGGCGTGCTGTCCCTGATCATGCTGGGGACCACGCTCGCCGTTACGCTGTCCGGATGAGCGAGGGCAGGAGGCGCGCGGGCCGCCCGGCCGTGCTGACCGTCGAGCGCATCGTGGCCGCCGCCGTGCGGGTGCTGGACGCCGAGGGACTGGAGGCGCTCACCATGCGCCGCCTCGGCGCCGAGCTGGGGGTGGCCGCGATGTCCCTCTACCGGCACGTCCCCAGCCGGGAGGCGCTGCTGGCCGAGGTGGTCAACCGGCTGTTCGCCGAGGCGGCGACCGATCCCGGGGAGGCGGCCTGGCCCGAGGCGCTGACCGGCTTCGCCCGGAGCTACCGGCGCGTCCTGCTCGCCCACCCGAACGCGGTGCCGCTGCTCGCCGTCCACCCCGTGGACGTCGAGCTGGGCACGGCCCTGCTGGCCGGGCTGCTCGGCGCCTTCGCGCGGGCGGGCGTCGCCGGCGAGGAGGCGACCACCGCCGTGCAGTCCGTCGCCGTGTACGTCCTCGGCCACGCGCTCGCCCAGGTCGGCGCCCCGCCCGGGGGCACGCCCGGCCCCACCGGAGAGTCCGCCTTCTACGACGGCTGGTTCGAGGCGGGGCTCGCGGCCATGGTGACCGGCTTCGCCCGCCACCTCGACGCGTGACCGGCTACCGGTGCGGGCACGCCCCGCCTGGTGATCGCGGCGGCCCGCGGGTAATTCGATTGCGCCTGCTCAGGGCCCGCCCGTACCGTCGTTGTCCAGGGGGCCACACGAGCAACTACCGGGATGGGTAGTTCGGGGCGCCGCCTCCCTCGTTACGCCTGGAGGCGGCGCCCCACTTTCTCGTCCTGACGGTCAGAGCCGCTCGATGATCGTGACGTTGGCCTGGCCGCCGCCCTCGCACATCGTCTGCAGGCCGTAGCGGCCGCCGGTGCGCTCCAGCTCGTGCAGCAGCTTGGTCATGAGGATCGCGCCCGTGCCGCCCAGGGGGTGGCCGAGGGCGATGGCGCCGCCGTTGGGGTTGACCTTGGCCGGGTCGGCCCCGAGCTCGTGCATCCAGGCCAGCGGCACCGGGGCGAACGCCTCGTTGATCTCCACGACGTCGATCTCGTCGATCGACATGCCGGCCTTCTTCAGCGCGCGCTGCGTGGCGGGGATCGGCGCGGTCAGCATGTAGACCGGGTCGTCGCCCATGAGCGCGAGCTGGTGGATGCGGGCCCGCGGGGTCAGCCCGTGGTCCTTGACGGCCTGCTCGGAGGCGATGAGCACCGCGCCCGAGCCGTCGGAGATCTGCGAGGAGGTGGCCGCGGTGATCTGGCCGCCCTCCTTGAGGGTCTTCAGCGAGGCCATCTTCTCCAGAGTGGTGTCCCCGCGCGGGCCCTCGTCGTCCTCGACGCCGTTGACCGGGGCGATCTGCTCCTTGAAGTAGCCGTTCGCGATGGCCTTGGCGGCGCGCTGGTGGGACTCCAGCGCGAACTGCTCCAGGACCTCGCGGGTGTAGCCCCACTTCTCGCACATCAGCTCCGCGCCGCGGAACTGCGAGATCTCCTGCTTGCCGTACCGCTCGACCCACTTCTCGCCGAACGGGAACGGCATCCCCAGGTCGAGCGCGGCCTTGATGGACGAGCCCATCGGGACGACGCTCATCGACTCGACGCCGCCCGCCACGACGAGGTCCTGCGTGCCGGACATGACGCCCTGCGCCGCGAAGTGGATCGACTGCTGGGACGAGCCGCACTGGCGGTCGATCGTCACACCGGCGGTGGTCTCCGGCAGGCCGGCCGACAGCCAGGCGTTGCGGGCGATGTCCATGCTCTGGGGCCCGAACTGCATGACGCAGCCCAGGATGACGTCCTCGACCGCGGCGGGATCGACGCCGGTGCGCTCGATGAGCGCCTTCAGCGTGTGAGCGGCCAGGTCAGTGGGGTGGACGGTGGACAGACCGCCCTTCTTCTTGCCGACCGGGGTGCGGACCGCCCCGACGATGTACGCCTCTGCCACAGTGCCTCCTGGAAACCGAGCATTATTCGGTTACTAGGGGCAGCGTACAACAGAACGACGTTCTGTGGCCTCTCACTCCGGGGGGAGAAGGTCCTCCGGGGCGTCGATCCGGAACCGCCACCGGTCCACCACCAGCCCCTGGAGCCGGTCGGCCAGCTCCAGCGCCAGCGCGCCCAGCTTGGCCTGCTCCTCGCCGCGCAGCTCGATCGCGGTCAGCTCGGTCGCGAAGGGCAGCAGCTCCGCCACCGCGGGTGGCTGCCCCTTCTGCGGCACCAGCACCGCCCGGACCTCGCCCGCCACGAACGTGAACTCGTCGTCCTCCTGCGGCTCCAGCAGCGGAGCCAGCTCCTCGGCGGACGGGCGCACCGGCACGATCACCGCAGGTCCGGCGTTCTCCTCGTCGGCCGGATCGCTCACCTCGCCGCGGCACACCGCGAGCCCCTTCAGCCGGTAGGCGATGCCCTCGGCCAGGAACCGGTCGAAGAAGTCCAGCGGCAGCGGCCCCTCACCGGCCACCCGCACCGCCCACGACTTCTCCAGCTCGCCGCCCGTCAGCTCGGGCTCGGCCTCCACCGGGGCGCAGATCCGCACGTCCGTCGCGACGACGTCGTCGCCGTCCAGGCGGGCGCCCGGGTCGGCCAGCCGGACGATCCGCAGCAGCTCGGCCGGCTGCACCTTGGCCGGCAGCACCGCCGTGGGGCCAGTACGCAGTCTCCGCTTCGCCATCCAGCCCATGCCCGCCTCCGCGCTCAGCTTCGATAGGAGCTCGTCATCGTCGCGTAGACGATGATGTTGTCGGTGTAGTGACCGGTGTTCCGGTTGTAGGTCCCGCCGCAGGTGATCAGGTGCAGCTGGGCGTTGTCCTGCGGCCCGTAGACGCGCTGGGTCGGGAACGTCTTCTTGTTCGCCTGCTCCACGCCGCCCACGGTGAAGACCGCCGTGGTCCTGTCCTGGCGCTTGACCTCGATCGTGTCGCCGTTCCTGATCTCGAACAGCCTGCTGAACACGGCGCTGCGGGTGCGGGTGTCCTTGTGCCCGAGCAGCACCGCCGGGCCCGCCTCGCCCGGCGTGGACATGTTCCGGTACCAGCCCACGAGGTTCGGGTCGTTCGCCGGCGGCACCTGGATCGTGCCGTCCTTCGCCAGCCCGACCGCCTCGATCGGGGCGTTGATCCCCAGCCGCTTGATCACGATCCGGACCGGGGTGGACGGCAACATCGGCGGCGCCGGCGTGATCTGCGGCAGCGGCGGCGGCACGTCCGGGGCCGCCTGGAACAACGCCTGCTCCGGCTTGCCGCTCGCCTGCGGCTTGGACGGCAGGGCCAGGCTGTCCCGGTTGGAGGCCAGGCCGTACTCGTCGGGCGAGCGCAGCACGATCAGCAGCCCAGCCACCACGGTCACGACCCCGGCGATCGCGGCCACGATCAGCACCGCCCGCAGAGCCGTGCCGCCCTTGTCCTGCGGCGGCTCAGGAGCCGGCGGCCCGCCGCCGTAGGGGTAGTACCCGGCCATCCCACTCAGCCCCTGGCGGCGTTACGCCGCCGCAGGACCAGCCCGCCCACCGCGGCCGCGGCCACCAGCGCCGTCCCGGTCAGGATGAACGCCCGCCCGTCGGGGCCCATCGTGCCGCCCGCACCCGTGTCGGCGCCCGCCTTGGGGGTCTGGGACTTGCGGGTGGACTTCGAGCTGGACGGGGTGACGGTGACGATCTCGGTGTGGGTCCTGGTCGGCTTGGGGCTGGTGGTGGTGGGCGTGGGCGACGGGGAGGGGCTGTTCGACGTCGAGGACGACGTGCTCACCGTGAACGTGTAGCTCTTGAGCGCGCTCTCGTTCTGCACCGTGCACTCGATCGCCGGCTGCGTACCCGAGGCGGTGTTCGACCCGAAGTTGATTTTTGACGGCTTGACGGTGACCGTGCCCGCGCTGCTCGCGGTCGCCTTGAGGTCGATCGTGGCCGTGGGCAGCGGGATGATCGCGCCCGCGGTGATCGTCCCGGTGGTGCCCTGCCCCGTGGCGGAGGTCAAGCCGGAGATGCCGGTCAGCGCGGCGTAGGGAAAGATCGACGCGCTGGGCGTCTGACCGGTGCTCGGGGCCTTCAGCTCCTTGCCCGTGGTGTACGTGCCCTTCCACTTGACGGCGAACTGCGTGCCGACGGTGGCGGAGGTCGGCATGGTCAGCTCGACCTTGATCTCGACGTCCTGGGTGTCCGTGGTGGCGGGGCCGACGCACTCGTACTGGACCAGGTCGGTGCCGGTACCGTTCCCGCCACCCGTCCCGATCGGAACGCTCAGCGTCTCGGTCGAGGTGGTGTTGCACGTCGTCACCGTCGTCGCGGCGCTGGTGAGCGCCAGCTTGAGCTGCCCCGGCCGCACCGTCACGTTGCCGGTGGCGCCGGCGGTGACCGCGATCTTGTACGTCACGTTGCCGGCCGGCACGGTGGTCTGGTTGGCGGTCACGGCGGCGCCCGTCTTCGCGCCCGCGTCCGAGACCGTGCCGCCCGTAGGCGTGAGGTCCAGGGTCGCCTGGACGGTGGTGGCCGCGGTCGGAGCCGTCGTCAGCGTCAGCGCGGGAATGGTGACCGTGAGATCCAAGGACTGACCCGCCGTGGCCGAGTCGGGAGCGCTGAGCCCGACGCTGAGCGACGTGTTGCTGAAGGGCCCTCCGGAGCAGGTGTAGGCGTACGACTTCGTCACCGCTGCCGACGCCGCCGTCGAGGTCGTGACAACGAAGATCGAACCGACCAGGAGGGCGAGCGACGCCGCTGCCCCCAGGGCGAATGTCTTGTGGGCGAGGCGGCGCCACGCCTGAGACATGTGCACGATCCTTCTCCGTTTCACAGCGGACACAACAGTCGTGCCAGAATCCCAGCGTTCGGTCACGGTTAGGTCGAGATCTTACGAACTCTACCTGTCAACTTCCCGTAAACCCGGAAATTCCGGCCACAACCGTCATCAGACCTTCTTCTTCGACAGGGTCGCGTACACCACGATGTTGTCCTTGTAGCTGTGGCCGGCCTTGTTGTAGACGCCGCCGCAGGTGATCAGCCGGAGCTGGGCCCCGTCGGTGTTGCCGTACACCCGGTTGGTCGGGAACGACGCCTTGCTGACCTGCTCGATCCCGCTCACCGTGTAGCGGGCGATCTTGCCGTCCGACCGGTACACGTAGATGTTGTCGCCCTTGACCAGCTCCGAGAGGCGGGCGAAGACGGCGGGGCCTTTGCGGGTGCTGACGTGGCCGTTGATGATCGTCGGCCCGTTCTCGCCGGGCAGCGGCGAGAAGCGGTACCAGCCGGTCTGGTTCGGCTTGCTCAGGGACGGGGTGCCCAGGTTGCCCTTGATGTCCACGGTGACCTGGCCGACGGGCGCGTTCACCTTGATCTTCGGGATCTTGATGCGCGACGGCTTGGCGGCGGCCTTGGCCTTGGCGGTCTTGGCGGCCGGGATCGGGGCGATCGTGGGCACGGCGGCGACCGGCGGCGGCGCGTCGATGCGGGCCGGGGTGAGGCCGCTCTTGCCGCCGGGGCCGACGGTCGGCGGCAGCACGAACGCGCCCGCGTTCTCGATCTGCACCGTGGACGGCTCGGCGCCGGCCGCGAGCGGGCTGGAGCCGTCGTCCACCGGGGGCGCCAGGGAGAGCAGGCCCACCATGACGGCGCCCACCCCGGCCAGCGAGCCGGCGATCAGCAGGCCCGGCATCGCCTTGTTGAGGGTCGACTTCCGCTTCTGCGCCGGCTGCGCCGGCTGCGCCGGCTGCGTCTGCTGCTGCTCGCTCGTCACTTCACACCTCCGGCGTGCGCGGCGCGGCGGCGCCACACCAGCAGTCCGCCCGCGGCGCTGGCCATGAACATCGCGGATCCGCCCGCGATCAGCGTGTACGCCCCTGTGTTCAGCGGCGGATCCGGCGCCTCACCGGTGTTCACGCCGCCCTTGGGGGTCTTGACCACCTGCGGTCTGACGTACTTCGTCACCGTGGGCCTGGCGGAGCCCGTGGGGGTGGCGGTGGGGGTGCCGGTCGTGCCGCCGGGGCCGACGATCACGATCGACGGGTGGGTGATCTGGGAGGACGGCGACACAGAGGCCGAGGACGTGCTCGTCGGCGAGCCGGTGCCGGTCGAGGTCGGCGTGATCGTGGGGCTGTTGGTCGGCGTGTGGGTGACGGTCGGCGTCGGGCTGGTCTGCGGCTCCCCGACGGTCACCACGATCGTCCCCGGCGTGCTGGCCGGCTTGCACTTGGCGCTGTGGAAGCCGGTCGGGGTCTGCGAGGTGGCGGTCGAGACCTCGAACGCGTCCAGCCACGCCTGCTTGGTGGAGGCGTTCGCGACCTTGACGACGTGCTTGCCGTAGGTAAGCTCGGGCGACTTCCAGAGCTCCTGGCCGCCGTCGAGGTCGTCGTTGACGGGGTCGTCGTCGGCGTCGCGCGAGGGGTCGACGGTCGCCCGCTTGATGCCGTCGAGGTAGATGTCGACCGGGCCGGCGTCCTTGTCGGTCGGGCCGATGTAGGTCACGCTCGTGCCGATGAAGGTCAGCTCGGCGGAGGCGCCCAGCTCGGTGGTCTCGTGCAGGTCGTTGTGCACGTGGTGCTCGGAGGATGGACGGTCGTCGATCGAGGTCCACGTGCCGTTGTAGACGATCTGCATGTCGCTCGGGTTGTCGGCGTCGTCACCGTCGTTGATGACGACGCTGTTGTCCGGCGGGGTGAAGTCGAGGTCGATGTCCTTCGGCGTGATCCTGATGGTGCCCGCCTTGTCGATCATGCCGGGGCTGTTCAGCAGCGGCGGCAGGCCGAGCGGGTCGTCGGGGCGCAGGCCGTCCTCCGGCTCGGCGCTGCCCTTGGGCTGCAGGATGCCCACCCAGTTGCTCTTGAGCTCGAGGTTGCCGACCGCGTGCACCTGTCCGCCCGGGCCGAAGTAGCCGGGCGACTGCAGCCGGCTGCCGTCGCCGGTGTAGCCGAGCTTCCAGGAGTACTTGAGCGGCCCGCCGACGACCAGGTCCGTCTCGAAGGTGAGGTTGGTGGTCAACCGCACCGGACCGTGCCTGACGATGCTGCTCGTGCCGGTCGGCGTGCAGATGTACTCGACCTCGAGCTCGGCCGGCGCCGCCGACGCGGGCAGGCTCGGCAGCACCGTCACACCTAACGCAGCCACGGAAGTGACCGCCGCGGCGATCAACGCCTTGTGCAACCGACTCACGGGGAGACTCCGATCACCCACAAATAGACCGAGGGTAGATCTTAGAGTCGCAAAGACCCAGAACACACACGGAATGCCGCATCTTCCGTTACTTGTGATGAAGCCGTGTCCACCACCAGAATCCTGTTCGGGAGGTGGCAGATGGAGAGGGATCTCTTCGACGAGGAACACCGGCTCTTCCGGGAGACGGTGCGCGAGTTCATGGCCCGCGAGGTGGTGCCGCACCACGCGCAGTGGGAGAAGGACGGCATCGTCCCGCGCGAGATCTGGAAGAAGGCCGGGGAACTGGGCATGTTCGGGTTCTCGGTGCCCGAGGAGTACGGCGGCGCGGGCATCAAGGACTTCCGGTACAACGCGGTCATCGTCGAGGAGATCATCCGGCACGGCGCGTCCGGGCTCGGGTTCTCGCTGCACAACGACGTCATGGCCCCGTACGTCGTGGAACTGACGAACGACGAGCAGAAGCAGCGCTGGCTGCCCGGGTTCGCGAGCGGCGAGCTGATCACCGCGATCGCGATGAGCGAGCCCGGCGCGGGCAGCGACCTCCAGGGCATCAGGACGACCGCGCTCCGCGAGGGCGACCACTACGTGCTCAACGGCCAGAAGACCTTCATCACCAACGGCGTCAACGCCGACCTCGTCGTCGTGGTCGCCAAGACCGACCCGGAGGCCGGGGCCAGGGGCACCACGCTGGTCGTGGCCGAGCGCGGCATGGAGGGCTTCCACCGGGGGCGCAACCTGGACAAGGTCGGCATGAAGGCCCAGGACACCGCGGAGCTGTTCTTCGACAACGTCCGGGTGCCCGTCGCCAACCGCCTCGGCCCCGAGGACGGCGAGGGCTTCTTCCAGCTCATGCACAACCTGCCCCAGGAGCGCCTGTCGATCGCGGTGGCCGCCGTCGCCGCCGCCGAGACCGTGCTGGAGCAGACGATCGAGTACTGCAAGACCCGCCAGGCCTTCGGCCGCAGCATCGGTTCGTTCCAGAACACCCGGTTCGTCCTGGCCGAGCTGGCCACCGAGACCGAGATCGCCCGCCACTACGTCGACAAGTGCGTCCTCGCGCTCAACGCCGGTGCCCTCACGGCGGTGGACGCGGCCAAGGCCAAGTGGTGGACGACCGAGCTGCAGAACAAGGTCATCGACCGCTGCCTCCAGCTCCACGGCGGCTACGGCTACATGATGGAGTACCCGGTCGCGAAGGCGTGGCTGGACAGCCGGGTCCAGACGATCTACGGCGGCACCACCGAGATCATGAAGGAGATCATCGGCCGCTCGTTCGGTTTCTAGCCGGCCAGGTTCCGGTACGCGCCGCGCGCGGGCCCGCCGCGCGCCGCATACTGGAGGGCATGGACTACGGCGGCCTGATCCTCCTGGTCTTCCTGGCGTTGTTGTTCGCCTGGGTGCTGAACCGCGTGCGCCGGGCCTTCCGGCTGGGCGCCGTCGGCTACGCGGGCGTGATGATCGTGTTCATCATCGCCATGCTGCTCGTCTGGGGCCAGACGAAGGTCTAGGCGCCTTCGAGGATCACCCGGGCCACCAGTTCGGGGTCGTCGCTCATGGGCACGTGGCCGCAGCCCGTCAGCAGCTTGACCCGCTCCCCCGACCACCGGGCGGCGCGCACCGCCTGCCTGCGCAGCAGCAGCCGGTCGTGCTCGCCCCACGCGATCGTGATCGGCGTCTTGGGCGGCGCGGGCGGCATCAGCCCGTCGAACGACTCCAGCGTCTGCTCGAAGCCCGGCGCGGCGGCCAGCGCCTGCGTGGCGGCGGCCAGGGCGGTGGGCGCCAGCCGCGAGGGGTGGGCGACCAGCAGCCCCGCCGACAGCGCGCGGGCGGCCGGCGACTCGGCCAGGCGGGCGGACCGCTCGGGCGGCAGCGCCCGGGCCGTGGCCCGCAGCGCGCGCAGCAGGGTACGGGCGTAGACGTACTCGGAACGGGACCAGAAGCCGGCGGGCGAGAACGCCACGGCCGAGCGGACCACCCCGCGCGAGGCCAGTTCGAGCGCGAGATAGCCGCCGAGCGAGTTGCCCGCCACGGCCGGCTCGCGCACGCCGAGCAACGCGCAGAACGACTCGACCGCGTCAGCCAGCGACTCGGCGGTGTACGGGGTGCCCGCGGGCAGCCCCGGCGAGTCGCCGAACCCCGGCAGGTCGAGGGCGATCACCGTGCGCGTCGCCGCCAGCCGGTCCATGACCGGCAGCCAGGCCTGCCAGTGGTGCCCGATGCCGTGGATGAGGATCAGCGGCGCGCCCGTGCCCCGCCGTTCGAAGGCCAGGTCCATCCCGCCAGTAGAACACTCACCTGCCGCGGGTGGGAATCTCGAACCAGACGGCTTTGCCTTCCTTGGTAGGACGCGAGCCCCAGCGCCGGGCGAGCTGGTCGACCAGGTAAAGGCCGCGCCCGCCCTCGTCGTTCTCGCCCGCGCTGCGGATGCGCGGCAGCCGCAGGTCCTGGTCGAACACCTCGACCCAGACCGACTCGCCGCCCCTGCGCAGCCGGAGCGTGAACTCCTTGTCGCCGACCGCTTCCTCTTCCATGCCCGGGATGTCCCAGGACTCCTCGAACGGCAGCGGCGGGCCTTCCACCGACAGCTCCCTGCGCGGCACGGTGGCGGTGGAGGCGTGCAGCACGACGTTCGTGACGACCTCGGAGACCAGCAGGCAGGCCAGCTCGGCGCGTTCCTCGGGCACGTTCCACCCGGCGAAGGCCTCGGAGGCCATGCGCCGCGCCTCGCCGACCATGATCGGCTGGGCGGGGAACGTGCGCTCCTCGACGTCGAGGTCGCCGTCGGCGGAGCGGACGACCAGGATCGCCATGTCGTCGTCGATCTCGCCGGGCACCGCCACCGTGGCGGCGTCGGCGATGCGCTCGACGTCGGCCTCGGACATCTTGGCCAGCTTCTCGCACAGCACGCCCAGCGTCTCGGCGTCGCTCGGCATGCGGCCGTCGCGGCCGGGCCGGCGGTCGATCAGCCCGTCGGTGTAGAGCAGCAGCGCCGCGCCCGGCGGGAGCGTGCGGGTCTCCTCCTTGTAGACCAGGTCGGCGTGCAGGCCCTTGGCGCGGACGCCGAGCGGCTGGCCGACCTCCTCGATGTCCATCTCCAGGCACTGGCCGTCGACCAGCAGCAGCGGCGGGGCGTGCCCGGCGTTGGCGAAGGAGAGCTGCCGCGACCAGGCGTCGTAGACGAGGTACTGGCAGGTCACGATGGGCGGGATGCTGACGTCGGCGCCGTTGTCGTCCTTCTCCGGCGTGGCGATGATGCGGGTCCACTCGTCGAGCCTGGCCAGGATGTCGGCCGGCGACTTGTCGTCCTGGGCGAAGGCCCGCAGGGCGGCCCGGAGCTGGCCCATGATGGCCGCCGCCTTGGCGCCCCTGCCCTCGACGTCGCCGATCACGATGCCGACCCGGCCGGCCGACAGCGGGATCACGTCGTACCAGTCGCCGCCGACCTGGGTCTGGATGCCCTGGCCGTGGGAGGCCAGCGGGGCCGCCGGGTAGTAGCGCACCGCGATCTGCAGGCCGTCGAGCTGCGGCAGGGCCCTCGGCAGCAGGTACTTCTGGAACGACTCGGCGGTGTGCCGCTCCTCCTCGAACAGCAGCGCGTTGTCGATCGCGACCGCCACGCGGGTGGCGATGGCGCCGACGAAGTCACGGTCGAAGGCGTCGTAGTGGGGGCTGCGGCGGTCGGTGAGGTTGGACAGGCCGAGGTACATCAGGCCCAGCGTCTCGCCGCGTACCAGGAGCGGGGCGACGATCGCGGAGGTCATGCCGACCTCGCCGCACAGCCGGGCGCCGCCCTCGCTGGGCGCGGGGAAGCTGCTGGTGGCGAAGTCCTCGACGAGGATGGTCTCCTGGCGGCGCAGCGCCGTGTCCGCGTAGTGGCCGGAGGGGTAGCGGATCTCCGCCCCCACCGGCTTCCATGTGCCCGACGGCGGCGACCACCCCTGTACGTGCTGCGAGACCCGGCGGACCAGGCGGTCGCCCTCCATCAGCTCGATGAAGCAGTGGTCGGCGAACTGCGGGACGAGCATCTCGGCGACGCGCTTCAGCGTCTCCTCGACGTACAGCGAGCCGGCCAGCCGCTCGCCGATGCGCTCCAGCAGCCCGAAGCGGTCCTTCTCGCGCTCGTTGCTGCGCAGGGCCTCGCGGGCGGTGATGACGATGCCCGTCACGGCGCCCGAGGTGTGCCGCAGCGGCACCGCCTGGGCGCGGACGTAGACGATCGTGCCATCGCCCCGCTTGACGTCGAAGGTGCCCTCCCACACGCCGCCCTTGAGCACGTGCTTGGCCAGCTCTATCGCCTGCGGGTGGTCCTTCTCCATGATCCCGAGGGACAGGACGGAGGCGTCACGCGAAGGCGCTCTGCCCGGGCGGCCGAAGAGCTTCTCAGCGAAGGGGTTCCAGTAGAGAAGATTGCTGAAACGGTCGGTGACGACCACCGCCATCTCGGCGTGGTCCAAGACGGACCCGGCAGCAAGGTGATCAGCCGCATCTTGTGACAGATCCCCCCAACGCTTCATCCGGAGACCACTCCTCGGGGTGGCGAGCATGCACAGCGAACCACGAGCGCTCCTGCAACAGTCTTGGTCTGGGGAGAGTGGAGGGCCTCCCAGGAGGGATTCAACCAAGCCGCTGCGCGCGCGTCAGCGCTTGGAGACAAAAACGTGCGCGGCAACATCGCGCGGAAGCTCCGCGGGAGTGTCGTTCGCGTCACCGTCACCTGTCACCCGCACACCGTCGTCGCTCGCCGCGAGCGTGACCTCGCGTCCGGGTTGTATCCCAACTTGCTTGAGTTTAAGCATCACAGCGGGATCACTTTGCACTTGTTCGCTAATTCGCCGCACCACCACGGGCACATTCTTCGCTCCTGTGGCGACGTCGCACATCGACGCCAGCCCGTCGGGCTCGGCCGTGACCGGCTCCTTGGCGCCCAGCTCGGCGAGCCCGGGAATGGGATTGCCGTGCGGGCAGGCGGTCGGGTTGTCCAGCAATGTCACCAGCCGGGCCTCGACGGACTCCGACATCACGTGCTCCCACCGGCACGCCTCGATGTGCACCTCTTCCCACGGCAGGCCGATCACCTGGGTCAGCAGGCACTCGGCGAGCCGGTGCTTGCGCATCACGCGGGTGGCGAGCTGGCGGCCCAGCTCGGTCATGGACAGGTGCCGGTCGCCCTCGACGCGGACGAGGCCGTCGCGCTCCATGCGGGCGACGGTCTGGCTCACGGTGGGACCGCTCTGCTGCAGGCGCTCGGCGATGCGGGCGCGCAGCGGGACGATGCCCTCCTCCTCGAGCTCGTAAATCGTGCGGAGGTACATCTCCGTCGTGTCGATCAGGCCGTGTGCGGTCAAGACAGTCCTCCCAACTGAATGTTACGCCGGTCGTGGCGGGGACTGAGCCCGTCCGCCTCGGGCACATTGGTCACGCAGGGAACCCTATTGGGAGAACGACCGACGATGGTTAAGGACGGCAACAACAGCGCCGCCGACTTCCTTCCCGAGCGGCTCGACCTCGACGCGCTGCGGGCCGCGGCGGCCTGCTGCGAGGGGTGCGAGCTCTACCGGAACGCCACGCAGACGGTGTTCGGGGAGGGGCCGCGGCGGGCGGCGTACATGCTCGTGGGCGAGCAGCCGGGAGACCAGGAGGACCGCCAGGGGCACCCGTTCGTCGGGCCGGCGGGCCGCATTCTGGACAAGGGGCTGGCCGAGGCGGGCATCGACCGCGACGACGTGTACGTGACGAACGCGATCAAGCACTTCTCCTGGGTGCCGCGCGGCAAGCGGCGCATCCACCAGAAGCCGACGGCCGCCGAGATCACCGCCTGCCAGCCGTGGCTCATGGCCGAGCTGGCCGCCGTGGAGCCGCGCGTGGTCGTGGTGCTGGGCGCGACGGCGGCGCGCTCGCTGCTCGGGCGGACGTTCAAGGTGACGCGGCACCGGGGCGAGCCGATACCGCTCGGCGACCGGCTGGCGGTGGCGACCATCCACCCGTCCGCCGTGCTGCGCGCGCCGGACCGCGACGCCGCGTACGCGGGCTTCCTCGACGACCTGAAGGCCGCCTCCCGCGCCGCCTGAGCCCGCCGCCTGGGCAGGCCGGCTAGGGCCGCCGCCCGGCCACCGTGCCGGAGCGGTAGTCGCGGAAGCCCGCGACCGACAGCCCGACCACGAGCACCACGGCGGCGCAGGCCAGCCCGCCGCCGACCCAGGCCCCCGTCAGGCCGAACACCGTGGCCGTCGCCCCGGCCCGCAGGTCGCCGAGCCGCGGCCCGCCGGCCACGACCACCATGAACGCCCCCTGCATGCGCCCCCGCATCTCGTCCGGCGCGTAGAGCTGCAGGATCGACTGCCGCCACACCGACGAGATGACGTCGGCCACCCCGCCGACCGCCATGAACGCCACCACCAGCCACAGGTGCTGGGTCGTCCCGGCGGCGGCCACGGCGAGCCCCCACACGGCGATGACGACCACCAGTGCCACGCCCTGCCGCCTGATCCGCCCGACCCACCCGGAGAACAGCGCCCCGGCGACCGAGCCGATGGCCATGGCCGAGTTCAGCCAGCCGAGCGCCAGGTCCGAGCCGCCGAACCACAGGTCCGCCGCCTCGGGGTAGAGCGCGCGGGGCAGGGCGAAGACCATGGCGATGATGTCCACGACGAACGACATGAGCAGCACGGGGCTGCGCATGATGAAGCTCAGCCCCTCCAGCACCGCCCGCGCGCCCGGACGGGTCACCTCGCCCGCCGGGGGCAGGGCGGGCAGCCTGAGGGCCGCGTAGAGGCCGGCGGTGAACAGCAGGGCGTCCACCGCGTACGCGCCCGCGTACCCGCCGCCGGCCAGCAGCACCCCGCCGACCATCGGCCCGATCACCGCGCCGATGCTGTAGACGAGCGAGTTGAGCGCGTTGGCGGCGGGCACCAGCTCGGGCTCCAGGATGCGGGGGATGATCGCGCCCCGGGTCGGCCCGGTGATGGCGAACCCGGTGGCGTTCACCGCGACCGCGGCGAAGATCACGTAGACGTTGTCCAGGCCGAGCAGCGCCTGGGCGAGGATGAACAGCGTCGCCGCCCAGGCCACGGCCGATCCGGCGAGCAGCAGCCTGCGCCGGTCCACGGCGTCGGCCACGGCCCCGCCCCACAGCCCGAAGACGACGAGCGGGACGAGGTTGGCCAGGCCGAGCAGGCCGACCCAGAACGAGGACCCGGTGATCTCGTAGACCTGCTTGCCGACCGCGACGACGGTCACCCCGACCCCGACGTGCGAGACCGCCTGGCCCAGCCAGATCCGCCGGTACGCGGGCACCCCCAGGGGCCGGGTGTCCACCAGATGACGTTTGATCAAGTCCCCGAAAGCCACTTACCGAACATTAAGGTGCAAGACGCTCCAGAACCCATCCGGGTGGGGTCCGCCGGTAGCGCAGCCGGTCATGCATCCGGTCGAGCTGCCCCTGCCAGAACTCCACCTCCACCGGGTGGACCCGGTAACCGCCCCAGAAGTCGGGCACCGGCGGATCATCCGGCCAGCGCGCCGCGAGCTTCTCGTAGCGGGCGTCCAGCTCCTCCCGGGAGCGCACGACAGCCGACTGCCGCGACGCCCACGCCCCGATGCGGGAGCCGTACGGGCGGGAGTTGAAGTACTCCGCCGACTCCTCGTGGGAGATGCGGGTCACGGTGCCGTCCACGCGCACCTGGCGGCGCATGGCGTGCCAGGGGAACAGCAGGGACGCGCGGGCGTTCTCGGCCAGGTCGCGGCCCTTGCGCGACTCGTAGTTGGTGTAGAAGACGAAGCCGCGTTCGTCGTAGCCCTTGAGCAGGACGGTGCGGGCGCTCGGCCGGCCGCCGGCCGAGGCCGTGGCCAGCACCATGGCGTTGGGTTCCGGGAGCCCGGCGGCGGCCGCCTCCTCGAACCAGACGGTGAACTGCGCGATCGGGTCGGACGCGAGGTCGGACTCGAGCATCGGCTCGCCCTCGTACGCGCGTCGGAGCCCCGCCAGCATGGGCGGGCGCGGGGTGGCATCCACGAGACGGTATTCTTGCGCGCTCGTGTGGTAGATCCCATACACCGCTCCCCACCAGCGGCTTTGACTCTTCGGCGGGTCCGGAGACCGAGCATGAGCTGGGAGGGGGTTAAATTGACCCGCCGGTATCTCGACATCAAGGCTTTGCATTGCCGGAACATGGCAGAAAGGGAGGCGGCCGAGTATGTCCGACTTCAAACCCGGGCTCGAAGGCGTCGTAGCTTTCGAGACCGAGATCGCGGAACCGGACAAAGAAGGGGGCGCCCTTCGATACCGGGGCGTCGACATCGAAGAGCTGGTCGGCCGTGTCCCGTTCGGGCACGTTTGGGGCCTGCTGGTCGACAACAAGTTCCAGCCGGGCCTGCCCCCGGCGGAGCCGTACCCCATCCCTGTCCATTCCGGTGACATCCGCGTAGACGTGCAGAGCGCGCTCGCCATGCTGGCTCCGGCCTATGGCTTCAAGCCCCTGCTCGACATCAGCGACGAGGAGGCCCGCGACCAGCTCGCCCGCGCCTCGGTGATGGCCTTGTCGTTCGTGGCACAGTCCGCGCGCGGGCTCGGCCTGCCGATGGTGCCGCAGAGCAAGGTCGACGAGGCCACGACCATCGTCGAGCGCTTCATGATCCGCTGGCGCGGTGAGCCCGACCCCAAGCACGTCAAGGCCATCGACGCCTACTGGACCTCCGCCGCCGAGCACGGCATGAACGCCTCCACGTTCACCGCCCGCGTCATCGCCTCCACCGGCGCGGACGTGGCGGCGGCGCTCTCCGGCGCCGTGGGCGCCATGTCGGGCCCGCTGCACGGCGGCGCCCCGGCCCGGGTGCTGCACATGATCGAGGGCGTCGAGCAGCTCGGCGACGCCAAGAAGTACGTCCAGAGCGAGCTGGACAAGGGCAACCGGCTCATGGGCTTCGGCCACCGCGTCTACCGCGCCGAGGACCCGCGCGCCCGCGTGCTGCGCCGCACCGCCAAGGAGCTCGACGCGCCCCGCTACGAGGTCGCCGCGGCGCTGGAGCAGGCCGCGCTGGAGGAGCTGCACGCCCGCAAGCCCGACCGCGTGCTGGCCACGAACGTCGAGTACTGGGCGGCCGTGGTGCTCGACTTCGCCGAGGTCCCCTCGCACATGTTCACCTCGATGTTCACCTGCGCCCGCACCGCCGGCTGGGCGGCGCACATCCTGGAGCAGAAGCGCACGGGCAGGCTGGTCCGCCCCAGCGCGAACTACGTGGGCCCGTCCTCGCGCCCGCTGAGCGACGTGCCGGGCGCCGACGAGGTCGCCGGCAAGCTCTGACCGCCGGATGAGACGGACGGCCGTCGCGCGGCTCGCACCCGCGCGACGGCCGTTTTGTCATGATCGGTCGGTGAGATCCGCGTCTCAGATCCCGGACCCCGTGCGAGCCACGCCGCGCCGGTCGGTAGGCTCCTTCATGTGGCTGACATCGTGATTCCCGCTGACATCAAGCCCGCCGACGGCCGCTTCGGCTGCGGGCCCTCGAAGGTTCGCACCGAGCAACTGGCCGCGCTCGCCGCCTCCGGCGCGGAGTACATGGGCACCTCGCACCGCCAGAAGCCGGTCAAGAGCCTGGTCGGCCGCGTCCGCTCCGGCCTCGCCGACCTGTTCTCGCTGCCCGAGGGCTACCAGGTCGTGCTGGGCAACGGCGGCACCACGGCGTTCTGGGACATCGCCGCGTTCGGGCTGGTGCGCGAGAAGTCGCAGCACCTGTCCTTCGGCGAGTTCTCCTCGAAGTTCGCCGCCGTCACCGGCAAGGCGCCGTGGCTGGCCGAGCCGAGCGTCATCAAGTCCGAGGTCGGCACCCACCCGACGGCCGTGGCCGAGGACGGCGTGGACGTCTACGCGCTCACCCACAACGAGACCTCCACCGGCGTCGCGATGCCGATCGAGCGGGTCGGCGGCGACGACGCCCTCGTGCTCGTGGACGCCACCTCCGGCGCCGGCGGCCTGCCCGTGGACGTCGCGCAGAGCGACGTCTACTACTTCGCCCCGCAGAAGAGCTTCGCCTCCGACGGCGGCCTGTGGATCGCGCTCATGTCGCCGCGCGCCCTGGCCAGGGTCGAGGAGATCGCCGCCTCCGGCCGCTTCGTGCCCGAGTTCTTCAGCCTCCCGGTCGCGATCGACAACTCCGGCAAGGACCAGACCTACAACACCCCGGCCGTGGCCACGCTGTTCCTGCTGGCCGACCAGCTCGACTGGATGAACGGCAACGGCGGCCTGGCCTGGACCACCTCCCGCACCGCCGACTCCGCCTCGCGCCTCTACACCTGGGCCGAGAAGTCGTCCTACGCCACGCCGTTCGCCGCGCCCGAGTTCCGCTCGCAGGTGGTCGGCACGATCGACTTCAACGACGACGTCGACGCCGCGGCGGTGGCCAAGGTGCTGCGCGCCAACGGCATCGTCGACACCGAGCCCTACCGCAAGCTGGGCCGCAACCAGCTCCGCATCGCGATGTTCCCGGCCGTCGACCCGGCCGACGTCGAGGCGCTGACGGTCTGCATCGACCACGTGGTCGAGCGCCTCTAGCCCGATCCGGCGCCGGTCCCCGCCCGCTCTCGTCAGTGGGCGGGGATCTCGTGCTTCCTGCGGCGCAGCACCCAGCCGGCCAGCACGCCGGCCACGAGCCCGCACAGGTGGCCCTGCCAGGAGATGCCCTCCTGGTTGGGCAGCAGCCCGGCCAGGATCCCCCAGTAGGCGATGCCCACGCCGATCGCGATGACGATGTCGAGCACCCGGTGGTCGAACAGCCCCCTGGCCATGATGTAGCCGAAGTACCCGAAGATCAGCCCGCTCGCGCCGACCGTGATGACCATGGGGCTCATCAGCCAGGTGCCGAGGCCGCCGACCAGGATGATGATGAGGGTGGCCCAGAGGAACTTGCGCACGTCGCGCAGCCCGGCCAGGAAACCCATCACGAGCAGCGGCAGCGAGTTGGCCATGAGGTGGCCGAAGCCGCCGTGCAGGAACGGCGCGAAGACGATGCCGACCAGCCCTTCGGGCTCCCAGCCGACGATCCCGAAGTTGTGGTCGAGGGCGCCGTTGAGGAAGAAGTCGACCCCTTCGACGACCCACATGATCGCGAGCATGACGGCCACGATGATGAACGCGCTGAGCGCTCCCGAGAGCAGGGCTCCTGCGCCGCGCCTGGCGGAATCGAACCTGGAACCCGAATAGTCGCCCATGCGCTCTCCCAGTAGCTCGTCTCCTCTTTCTTTACCGTACGCAGGAAGAGTCATGCGCGCGTAAAGCCCCTCCCGCCCCGGCGCGCGGGCGCGGGCGCGGGAGGGGGTGACGGCGGGACGGCGGCTACTCGCCCTTCCACTGGGGGGCGCGCTTCTCCGCGAACGCGGCGGCGCCCTCCATGGCGTCCTTGGAGCCGAACACCGGGTTGATGATCGCTCCCTGCTTCTTGAACATCTCCGCCAGCGGCCAGTCCTGCGACTCGATGATCACCTTCTTGGTCGCGGCGAGGGCCAGCGGCGCGTTGGCGGCCACCTTGCGGGCCAGCTCCAGCGCGTCCTCCAGGGCCTTGCCCGGCTCGGCGATGCGGTTGACCAGGCCGAGCTCGTACAGGCGCGAGGCCGGGTAGTGGTCGCCGGTCAGGGCGATCTCCATGGCCACGTGGTACGGGATCCGCCGCGGCAGCCGCATGATGCCGCCCGCGCCCGCCACGAGCCCGCGCTTGGGCTCCGGCAGGCCGAACGTGGACTCGGCCGAGGCCACGATGAGGTCGCAGGCCAGCGCCATCTCGAAGCCGCCGGCCAGGGCGTAGCCCTCGACGGCCGCGATGAGCGGCTTCTTCGGCGGGGCCTCGGTGAGGCCGCCGAACCCGCGGCCCTCCACGACCGGGAAGTCGCCGGACAGGAAGCCCTTGAGGTCCATGCCGGCGCAGAACGTACCACCCGCACCGGTCAGGACATATGCGGAAATCTCGGGGCGAGCGTCCAGGCCGTCCAGCGCCTCCGCGATCCCCCGCGCCACCGCGCCGTTCACGGCGTTGCGGGCCTTCGGGCGGTTGATCGTGATGATCGCGACGTTGCCGGACTCCTCGACGAGCACTTCGTCAGACACGAGAGGAACCCCCCGGCTACTTGGGCTGGAAGCGGATGCCGCCGTCGAAGCGGATGACCTCGGCGTTGATGTAGTCGTTCTCGACGAGCGAGCGCACCAGGTGCGCGAACTCGTCGGCGCGGCCCATGCGCTTGGGGAAGACGACCGGCGCCACGAGCTTGGCCTTGAACTCCTCGGAGTTGGGCGAGAAGCCGTAGATGGGGGTGTCGATGATGCCGGGGCAGATCGTGTTCACCCGTACGCCGATGGCCGCCAGGTCGCGCGCCGCGGGCACGGTCATGCCCACGATGCCGCCCTTGGAGGCCGAGTAGGCGAGCTGCCCGGTCTGGCCCTCCAGGGCCGCCACGGAGGCGGTGTTGACGACCACGCCGCGCTGGCCGTCGGCGTCGGCCGGCTCGGTCCTGGCGATGGCCGCCGCCGCCAGGCGCATGAGGTTGAACGTGCCGATCAGGTTGACCTCGATGACCTTGCGGTAGGTGGCCGGGTTGTGCGGGTTGCCGTCACGGTTGACCGTGCGCTCCGCCCACCCGATGCCGGCGCTGTTGACCACCACGCGGAGGGGCTTGCCGGTGGCGACGGCGGCGTCCACGGCCGCCTGCACCTGCTCGTCGTCCGACACGTCGGTCTTGACGAAGACGCCGCCGATCTCGTCGGCGACCGTCTTGCCGCGCTCCTCGTTGAGGTCGGCCACGACCACGGTGGCGCCGGCGCGGGCCAGCTCGCGGGCGGTCGCCTCGCCGAGGCCGCTGGCGCCGCCGGAGATGATTGTTGAGGATCCGTTCACGTCCATATCCCGGACCCTAACCCGATAACCGAATGAAGTTCTACTTGGGGTCGGTTAAATCTCACCCACGGCGCTGTCCACGTCGGAGTAGACCTTGATGCGCCGGTCGAGCCCCGTCGTGCGCAGGATGCGCGCGACCGGCGCCTGCGGCGCGGCGAGCGAGACGCCGCCGCCCTCCCCGGTGGCCAGCCGCCAGGCCTCGATCAGCACCGACAACCCGCTGGAGTCCATGAACGACAGCTGCTGCAGATCGAGCACGAGCTTCGCGCCGTCCTGCTTGATGGCGTCGCGTACCTCGTCCCGGAGGAACGGTGCGGTGAACAGGTCGAGCTCTCCCTCAACGGCCACCACCACGGCGTCTCCCAGGGCATGTCGCGCAAGCCGCAGCTTCATTTGGCCCCTCCTCGATGAGCCACTGTACTTCGACATGCCCCGTTGCCGGGCATGCACAGACTACGAAGAGTTGGATATACGAGGGCAAGCCGGTGCGGTCCAGGTCACACGGCCGGGATCGCGAAACCGTACGGGAGCTCCAGACGGTGCTCGGCCAGCAGCTCCGCGTCGGCCAGCAGCTCCCGCGTGGGCCCGTCGGCGGCGATCACGCCGCCGGAGAGGATGAGGGCCCGCTCGCACAGCTCCAGCGCGTACGGCAGGTCGTGCGTGACCATGAGCACGGTCACCTCCAGGGAGCGCAGGATCTCGGCCAGCTCGCGCCGCGCGGCCGGGTCGAGGTTGGAGGAGGGCTCGTCGAGCACCAGGATCTCCGGCTCCATGGCCAGCACGGTCGCGACCGCCACCCGGCGGCGCTGGCCGAAGGACAGGTGGTGCGGCGGCCGGTCGATCGCCTGCAGCATGCCGACCCGGGACAGCGCCTGCTCCACCACCCGGTCCAGCTCCGCCCCGCGCAGGCCGGCGTTGGCCGGGCCGAAGGCCACGTCGTCGCGCACGGTGGGCATGAAGAGCTGGTCGTCGGGGTCCTGGAAGACCAGGCCGACGCGCTGCCTGACCTCCTTGAGGGTGTCCTTGCGCACGGGGGTGCCCGCCACGGTGACGGTGCCGTGCCCGGCGGTGAGTATTCCGTTGAGGTGCATGACGAGCGTGGTCTTGCCCGCGCCGTTGGGGCCGAGCAGGGCCACCCGCTCGCCGCGCGCGATCGACAGGTCCACGCCGAACAACGCCTGGGTGCCGTCGGGGTAGGCGTAGGCGAGCTGCCTGACTTCCAGAGAGTTCACAACAGTCCTGAGGCCGAGAGAGCGAGCACCGCGAGGGCCGCGGCGGGCAGGGCGAGGGCGGTCGCCCAATGGGCGGTCGATGCCGTCATATCGGTAATTATCGGCATCTGGCCGGTGTAGCCGCGGCTCAGCATCGCCAGGTGGACCCGCTCGCCCCGCTCGTACGAGCGGATGAACAACGCCCCCGCCGAACGCGCGAGCACCGGGATGTGCCGGGCGTTCCTGGCCTCGAACCCCCGCGACTCGCGCGCCACCCGCATCCGCCGCATCTCGTCGAGGATCACGTCCATGTAGCGCAGCATGAACATGGCGATCTGCACCAGCAGGCCCGGCAGCCGCAGCCGCTGCGCGCCGAGCAGGATCACCCGCGGCTCCGTGGTGGCGGCCAGCAGGATCGAGGCGACCACGCCGAGCGTGGCCTTGGCCAGGATGTTCCAGGCCGCCCAGAGCCCCGCCACGCTCAGCGAGACCCCCAGGACGCTCACCCGCTCCCCCAGCCCGATGACCGGGATGAGCACCGCGAACAGCACGAACGGCAGCTCGATCGCCATCCGGCGGGTGACGTGCCGCAGCGGCACCCGGGCGGCCGCCGCGACGACGCCGAGCAGCACGGCGTAGGCGGCGAACGCCCAGAACCGCTCGCGCGGCGTGGCCACCACCACGATCGCGAACGCGAGGACCGCGAGCAGCTTGCACTGCGGCGGCAGCCGGTGCACGACGGAGTCGCCCGGCAGGTAGAGCTGGTGATGATGGCCCGCGCCCACGTCTCACACCTTGATCTTGTTCCGTCTCCTGGCGGCATGGGCCACGGCACCGGCGATGAGCAGCACGAGCCCGACGCCGATGATCCCGGCGATGCCGACGGGGATGCCCCCGACCTCACCGTAGTCGGCGAGGGCCCAGCCGCCGAACGAGTGGTCGGCCGCCCGGCCGGAGAAGCCGTGGGTCTCGGCCACCGCCTCCAGCCCGTCGGGCGAGGAGGAGGCGGCGAACGACACCAGTCCGGCCAGCACCAGCGTCACCCCGACGCCGGCGAGCAGGAACGGCCGGAGCCCGCCGCGCGCCGCGGGCGCCGCCGGCTCCTGCGCGCCGACGGTGGTGGTCGTGCCCGTGGCGCCGCGCAGCACCAGGGGGGTGGCCAGGCCGCGGGCGCCGTACACGAGGTCGGGCCGGACGGCCAGCACCGCGCCGACGGTCATCGCCGTGATGACGCCCTCGCCGAGGCCGATGAGCACGTGCACGCCGCCCATCGCGGCGGCCACCGCCGACACCTCGATCGGCGCGGTGCCGCCGATCCAGAACAGCAGCGTGAACGCCAGCGCCGCGGCCGGCACGGAGACCAGCGCCGCGAGGAAGGCGGCCGCCGTCACCCCGCCCCTGCTCCGGGACAGGCCGCTGACCAGCCGGAAGACGCCCCACCCGACGAGCACGGTGACCAGGCCCATGACGGTGACGTTGACGCCGAGCGCGGTGAGCCCGCCGTCGGCGAAGAACACGGCCTGCACGAGGAGCACCACGGCCATGCACAACACGCCGGTATAGGGGCCGACGAGTATCGCCGCCAGCGCGCCGCCCAGCAGGTGGCCGCTGGTGCCGGCGGCGACCGGGAAATTGAGCATCTGCACGGCGAAGATGAACGCGGCGACCAGCCCGGCCATGGGCGCGGTGCGGTCGTCGAGCTCGCGCCGCGCGCCGCGCAGGCACACCCCGACCCCGGCGGCCGCCACGACCCCGGCGGAAATGGACGTCACCGCGTCGAAGAACCCATCAGGTACGTGCACGACCTTGCCTCCCAGAAAGGGGACGACCTCCCAAAAGAGGACGAACAACGTCCCTACTTTAGGTCATCGGCTTGCACCTGCACATAGATGGCAATTACCTCAAGATTCTTCTGGCGATGCTCCGCGCCGTCATCCTCCTCACCACCGCGCTGAGCCGTCCCTTGCGGGCCGTCGCGTACGGCCGCACGCTGCGCAGCAGGGCCGCCCCCCGCCACCGGCGCGGCGGGGCCACCGCCTCCTCCTCGGCCTCGATCCTGAACCGCGCGGGCGGCCCGCCCAGGTCGAGCTCCAGGTAGGCGTCCCAGGTGCCGGGCGCGAGCCGGCCGATCGCGGGCCGGGCCGTGAACGTGCCGCCGGGCAACGACGTGACCGGCTCGGTCCGCTCGCGCCCGGTGCGCCGCTCGCGCCAGACGAACTGCCGGACCGCCTCGGCAGGCGGCGTCGCCCCGGCGACGCTGACCTCGCCGTCCACCAGCAGCCGGTGGCCCAGGGACCAGCGGGTGCGCCGCAGGCGGGCGACCCCGGGCACGTCCACCACGTGGCCGCCGACGTCGATGCTGAGGTTGCCGTTGTCGCGGGTGAAGTACGGCAGCACCGCCATCTCGCCGACGAGCCGGGGCGCGGGCCGGGTGATGTCGCCGTCGCGCTCGGCGCCGAGCCGGCCGTGGCGCACCACGCCCTCCAGCTCGACCGCGATCCGGAGGTCCCAGATGCCGGAGTCGAGCGCGGAGACGTCGATCCTGGCGGCGAACTCGCCGCCCTTGCGCTGGGCGGGCACGACCAGCTCGGCGTGCGGGTCGTAGCGCGAGCGCAGGATCACCGCGACCCCGTCGTCCCTGCTGATGCCGTCGAGGCGGGCCGCGCCGGTCACCACCAGCAGGTCGCCGTCCCAGCGCAGCCCGGTCAGCCGGCGGCGCACGGTGGCGCTCTCGATGCGGGCCAGGCGCACCAGGCGGTCGATGTCGTCGAGCGCGCCGGCCCGCTGCCGGTCGATGCTGCCCAGCCGTTCGTGCACGCCCGGCGTGTACCACTCCTCGCACAGGGCGGCGACCTCGCGGGCGATGTCCTTGCGCCGGATGTCGTCGCTCTCCAGGAAGACCGAGCCGAGCTGGGCGAAGGCGTCCAGCCGGAAGTGCCGGCGCAGCAGGTGGTCGCGGAGCGGGCCGGGCGGGACGTGCCGGGCCATGAGGCGGATCGGCTCGCGGATCATGGTGAGCCAGGCGATGGGGTCGCGGCTGCCGGGCTGCTGCATGATGCTGCTGCCGTCGGGCCTGGCGACCAGGTGGTAGCAGTCGTAGTCGGCGACCACCGAGATCACCCGCGCGTGGCAGTAGGCGTGGACGCTGAAGATGATGTCCTCGCCGACCAACATGCCCTCGCCGAAGCGGATGCGGTGGCGCTGGAGCATGTCGCGGCGGAAGAGCTTGAAGCAGCTCAGGCTGTTGTAGACGGTGCTGTCGGCCAGCGCCACACGGTCGGCGCTGCGCTGGAACATCGACATCGGCGCGCGGCGGCCGTGGCCGACGATCTTGCCGAGGACGATGTCGGAGCCGTTGCGGTCGCCCATGGCGACCATGCGCTCCAGGGCCTCAGGGCCGAGGTAGTCGTCGGCGTCGCAGAAGAACACGTAGCGGCCGGTGGCGTGCTCGATGCCGACGTTGCGCGGGCGGCCCGCGCCGCCGCTGCCCTCCAGGTGCACGACCCGCACGCAGTCCTTGTGGTAGGAGGCGTACAGGTCGAGCAGCTCGGCGCTGCCGTCGGTGGAGCCGTCGTCCACCACGACGATCTCCTTCTTGACTCGCTGCACGAGCACGGACGTGAGGCATCTGTCCAGGTAGTCGCGGCAGTTGTGTGCGGGGATGACGACACTGACGTCCACCGCGTCGTCGTTCCCAGTCGCCGGCATCGCTCCACCACTCCCGTGCTCACGCTCCGTTGCTTTCCGTTTTCAGTATGTGACCAACACGCGGCCTCCGGGGGCCCGATCGGACGTCTTCCTCTCCGGCTTTTGCTGAACAACGGGTAATCACGGCATTTCTCTGAAACCGCAGGCAGGGCCGCCAATTACCACATTCATGTGCGACCGAACGGCATTCAGGAAAGAGGTTTTCCTCCCGGGAGGGAGAAACCTCTCCGCCGGGTGCATCGAGATACGCCCAGTTCCGTGGTGTGATCCACTGGCGAGGTATGCGCGTCTACAGTTAGGCAACCTTGACCGGGAGGTGGCAGGAAATGGGATCGGATCTCCGCAGGCCGGCCGTGGACGGCGTGAGTGTGCACAAGGTCGAGTTCATCGCCGCGTCCGCGCGGCTGGCGGAACTGCAGGAGTGCTCGGCATTGCTGCGCCGTACGAGGGCGCGCGCGGAAGAGATCGTCGGCGAGGCGCGGGTGTTGCTGGCCGAGGCCGAACGCGGCGGCGACGTCGACCTCTTCGTGCGCCTGTACGAACAGGCGGAGCAGGCGCGGCTGGCCTACAGCCAGATCCTGGACGCCTACGTGGTGATCTGCCAGCGCATCACCGAGGAACGCCAGGCGATCCTGCAGGCGCAGTTCTCGCGGCGGAACAGGACCGAGGGGTTGTCAGGTGCGGCCTGACGGGTGTACCGTCAGGGAATGCCTGACTGGAAGGACAAACTCCGCTGTTCTTTCTGCCATAAGGGAGCCGCGGACGTGAACAAACTCATCGCCGGTCCCGGTGTTCACATTTGTAACGAATGTGTAGAACTGTGCACGGCGATTCTGGAAACCGAACGCGCCGCCTCCGCCACCGAGCCGCGGTTGCCCGCCTGGGAAACCATGACAGATCAACAAATACTCGACCATCTACCGAAAATCGCGGCCGTGCAGGCTCAGGTCGACGACAATCTGCACGACTGGGTGACACAACTGCGCGAGCGGAACGTGAGCTGGGAACGCATCGGGACCGCCCTGGGCATGACCCGCCAGTCGGCGTGGGAACGATTCAGATCCGAGGGGTAAACCGGTAAACCCCTGTGGCCGCTGGGGCGTCTCATCGTCAGGAGGCTGATGATGCGCGTCCTCGACGGCCTGGCGACGCCGGACCTCGCCGAGCTCCGGCTGGAGCTGGTGCTGATCCTCGCGCTGCACGAAGAGGCAGAACGGCTCGGTCCCGAGGAGACGGGGGCCGGATGAGAACGGGCTCCAGCTCCCCGTCCGCACGCCGGGGAGCTGGAGCAGGGGGCCGCGGTCAGAGCTGGCCGCGGATGGCGCCCTTGGGGAACTTCGCGTTGTGCACGTTCACGTAGTAGCGGTGCGGCGTGCGTACGATGCCGCGCAGCTCGCGGAAGGTGAGGACGAGCGCGGCGTTCCTGCGGTTCTGGTGCCGCACGGCCTTGACGCACCCGCTGGCGGAGCCCTTCGCCGGCGCCTTGAGCGTGACGACGATCGGCCCCGCCACGCCCCGCCGGCCCGCGTGGACGTGCGCCGCGAAGGCGGGCGCGATCCTGCGGGCGGTGAGCACGTAGCACAGCTTCCCGCCGCGGACGCGGTAGGAGAACGTGCCGAAGCCGTCGCGGTCGCCCGGCCCGGGGACCTCCTGCCTGCCGGTCAGCACGACCCGCGCCGCGGCGGCCGGGCCGGCGGCGGTGGACGCGCTCGCCGGCGCCGGGAGCGCGACGAGGGCGGTGGCGGCGGCAGCGGCGGCGAGGGTGGCGGCTGCCAAGTGTCTGCGCATGGGACGATTCCTCTCCCATCGGACTTCAGGACACCCTCGCTCACGGCTCCCCGCCGCGGCCGGTTCGGCCGGTAAGGGGAAAGCCGCCTCCCGGTAAGCCGTCTTTTCCGATGTCCGCTACCTCTCGCGGCCCCGGGCGCGGAAGGCGGCCGTCTTGACCCGGTTCTGGCAGGCGGTGGAGCAGAAGCGGCGGGTGCCGTTGCGGGAGACGTCCACGTAGACGCGGTCGCAGTGCGGGGCCGTGCAGACCCCGAGCCGGTCGGCGAACTCGCTGCCGAGCACGATCGCGAGGCCGGTCGCGCAGCCGGCCCCCCACTCGCCGGCCGTGGTGCCGCCCTTGCCGTGGAAGTGCAGGTGCCAGGGCTCGCCGTCGTGCCGTTCCAGCATGGGCCGGGCGTGGAACTCCTCCAGCAGCGCGTTGACCGTGGTCGCGGCGCTGTCGACGTCGCCCGCGTCGACGGCGGCGAACACCTCGCGCAGCCGGCCGGCGACCGCGGCCAGCTCGGCGCCGTCGGCGGCGGTGATCTCACGGTACGAGCCGTACACGGAGCGCAGGGCCGCGGTGGCCGCTGCGCCGGCGTCGGCGGGGCTGGGGTGGGGGCGTCCGCGCTGCTCGCCGGGGGTCAGGGCGTTCACCAACGCCACCGTCACCCGGACCACCCCATCAGTGTGACTGTTGAAGTCCAATTGACCGGTTACACCTTCGTGTTCTAAGTTGTGACTGCCGAAAGCATAAACGACGGTCACAAGGAGACGTCCATGCTCACCCACGATGCCGCACTGGAATGGATCGAGCGCTGGGACCGCCAGCAGGAGGGCTACCTCCCCGACCGCGAGGTGCGCTTCACCGCCCTGATCGACGCCGTCGAGGCCCTCGGGCGGCCCGACCCGCTGGTCATCGACCTCGGTTGCGGGCCCGGGTCGCTGTCGGCCCGGCTGCTGGAACGGCTGCCGGAGGCCAGGGTCGTGGCGGTGGACGCCGACCCGCTGCTGCTCGGGCTGGGCCGGGCCGCCTACCCGCGGCTCACGTTCGTGCCGGCGGACCTGCGCCGGCCCGGCTGGAGCGACCTGCTGGGCCTCGACCGGCCCGCCGACGCGGCCGTCAGCACGACGGCGCTGCACTGGATCTCCGGCCCCGACCTGCGCCGCGTCTACGCCGAGCTGGCCGGCGTGCTGCGGCCGGGCGGCGTGCTGCTCAACGGCGACCACCTGGACAGCGACGACGTCACGCCGACGCTGTCGCGGCTGGAGCGCGCGGTGCACGAGCGCGAGGCGGAGCGGGTGTTCGGCGCGCGGCGGCCGGAGGACTGGCGGACCTGGTGGGAGGCCGTCGGCGCGGACCCCGCGCTCGCCGAGCTGGACGCGGAGCGCACCACGGCGGGGGCGGGCCACCACGGATCGGAGTCGCACCTGCTGTCGCAGCACGTCGAGGCGCTGCGGGCGGCCGGGTTCAGCGAGGTCGGCGCGTTGTGGCAGCGCGGCAACAACCGGCTGCTGTGCGCGGTGCGCGGCTCCGGCGGCCGGCCCGTGGGCGCGGCCCGGGGCTGAGGCGGGGCGGCGGGCGCCCTCGAACAGGTCCCCGAGGATGACTCGCTTTTCCTACTATAGTCGGATGGCTTTGTCGGGCGTCCTGACCGATGATCAGGTCCCCGACGATTGGACATCGCGATGCGAAGACCGGTCCTGATCCTCACTCTCCTGCTGGCCCTGGCCGCGCCGCTCGTGCCGGCCACCGCCGCCGCCGCGGCGCCCGCCGTCCAGTGGGCGCCGTGCGCGGAGAACGCCGAGGTCGAGTGCGGGACGCTCACCGTGCCGATCGACTGGAACAACCCGGGCGCGGGGACGTTCGAGCTGGCTCTCGCCCGCCGCAGGGCGAGCGACCCGGCGGCCCGCGTCGGCTCGCTGGTCATCAACCCGGGCGGCCCAGGCGGCTCCGGTGTGGACGCCGTGCTGAACGACTGGCTCGGGTTCACCCCCGAGATCACCAGCCGCTTCGACGTGGTCGGCTTCGACCCGCGCGGCGTGGCCCGCAGCCACCCCGTCACCTGCTCGCTGGAGCTCGCCCAGCAGGCGCCCGACCCGCTGTCGCTGAAGAGCCAGGCCGACTGGGACGCCATGCTGGCCTACAACAAGCGCTACCGCGACGACTGCCGCCGGCGCACCGGCCCGCTCTTCGACCACGTGCACACCGGGTACGTCATCCGCGACCTCGACGCCCTGCGCGCCGCGCTCGGCGACGACAAGCTGACCTACTACGGGGTGTCGTACGGCACGCTGATCGGCCAGCTCTACGCCGAGCGCTACCCGCGCCGCATCCGCGCCCTGGCCCTGGACAGCAACATGGACCACAGCCTCGGCACCCAGGCGTTCCTGGACACCGAGTCGTGGACCTCGCAGGACTCCTTCAACGAGTTCGTCGCCTGGTGCGACCGGACCACCTCGTGCGCCCTGCACGGAAGGGACGTCCGCGCGGTGTGGCACGACCTGCTGGCCCGCGCCGAGCGCGGCGAGGTGTCCTTCCCCGGGCAGCCGGAGGTCAAGCTGCGCAAGCTCGACCTCATCGGGCTGGCGTTCAGCGCGTTCTACGGCCCGGCCTGGAGCCGGCTGGCCGAGCTGCTGGCGGCTATGGACAGCGGCGCCGAGGTGCCGGCGAGCCCGCTGCTCGCCCCGCCGGCCGCCAGGGCCGCCGGGGACACCGCCGAGGACACCGCCGGGGACACCGCCGAGGACACCGTGAACGACGCCGGCTTCGTCTTCTGCCAGGACTACGCGCTGCCGGTGCGCGACTACCGCGACTGGGCGCGGCTGCTGCGCAGGTCGGCGGCCATCGCGCCGGACATGCTGGTCAGCGCCGCGGCGCACCCGCTCGCGCTGGCCTGCCAGGGCACGGCCACGCCCAACCCGCAGCACCGGCTCAAGGTGGACGGCTCGCCGACGCTCCTGCTCGGCAACGCCGTGCACGACCCGGCCACGGCCTACCCGTGGGCGGTGAACGCGGCGCTGCAGATCGGGCGCGAGGGCCGGCTGCTGACGTACGAGGGGTGGGGCCACGGCATCTACGGCCGCGGCGACTGCCCGACGGGTGCCTTCGACCGGTACCTGGTGTCCGGCGCGCTGCCCGCGCCCGGTGCGCGCTGCCCGGCGGTGCCGCCTGCCGACATGGCGGCCAAGCAGGCGCCGCGTCCGTACCCGGGCCCGCTGCCCGGCCGTCCCGGCTGGGCGTCCCTCCTCCGCTGACCGGTTGATCACCCACGGGCCGGCAGGCGCTCGCGCAGGGCGTCGAGCCGGCTCATGGCCGGCGTGGCGGTGACCCCGTGCAGGACCACCGACATCATCACGGTGAACGCGGTCACCGCCCACAGCTCCTCGCCCGGCACGCCGAAGTCGGCGTGGCCGAGCGCGTACGCGAGGTAGAACAGCGACCCGATCCCCCGGATGCCGAAGAAGGAGATGACCCACCGCTCCCGGGGCCCGGCCAGGCCCCGGATCTGCGCGATCCGGCCGGACAGCGGCCGGATGACCAGGAGCAGCAGCAGCCCGACGGCCGCGCCGCGCCAGGTGAGCGGCGCCAGGCCGCCGGCCGCGACGAAGCCGCCGAGCAGGAGCAGCAGCCAGGCGGTGAAGAGGCGTTCGAGCTGCTCGACGAAGCCGTGCATGATCGTGTTGTAGCCGTGGCCGTGCTCGACCCGGCGGATGGCGCAGGCGGCGACGAACACCGCGATGAAGCCGTAGCCGCTGACCAGCTCGGTGACGCCGTAGGCGAGGAGGGTGGCGGCCAGCGCCACGAAGCCGTCGCGGTGCTCGGCCAGCCGCAGCTCCTCGGCCCGGCTGTGGAAGAACAGCCGGCCGAGCAGGCGGCCGATGAGCAGGCCGCAGACCACCCCGGCCACGATCCGGTAGAGCACGTCCGTCAGCGCCCACCCGGCGGCCCAGCCCGCGCCGCCGACCGTGGCGAGGGCGATGGCGGCGTAGACGAACGGGAAGGCCAGGCCGTCGTTCAGCCCGGCCTCGGAGGTGAGCGCGAAGCGCACCTCGTCGTCGGCGTTCTCGGCGTCGGCGGGCTCGCCCACGCTGACGTCGGAGGCGAGCACGGGGTCGGTGGGCGCGAGCACCGCCCCGAGCAGCAGCGCGGCGGCGAGGGGCCAGCCCAGCAGGCCCATGGCCGCGGCCGTGACCCCCGCGATGGTCAGCGGCATCGCCCAGCCGAGCAGCCGCCAGGTGGACGACCAGCTCCGCAGCCCGGCGCGCCGGTTGAGCGCCAGCCCCGCGCCCATGAGCGAGACCAGCACGCAGATCTCGGTGACGTGCTCCACCGCCGTCCGGTGGGCGACGGGGTCGGGCTCGGGCAGCCCGATCGGCAGCAGGTAGAGCGCCATGCCGGCGAGCAGGTAGACCAGAGGCAGGGAGACCGCCCGGCGGGCGAGCAGGGCGGGCAGGACGGCGGCGAGCAGCGCGGCGGCGCCGCCGAGGGCCAGGATGAGGTCGGGGGAGGACATCCCCGCCCCACTGCCCCGCGTAGCACCGGACAATCTTGTAGATAACTCGCATTTCTTCTGACCTTTTATCTAACCTTTGTCGCCCAAAGTCCCGATGAACGCGCTCGTTGTGATGTCCTGGGCGCCGGGGGACGGTGTGAAGACACGCTTGGGGCAGTCGCTGCGCAGGCGGCTGGCGCTGTACGCGGCCATCGTCATGCTGCTGCTGAACGTGGTGGTCAGCGGGTTCGTGCTGTGGGGCGTGCGCAACCAGGTCGCCACCATCAACGCGCACGACACGTCAAGCCGGGTGCTGCGCGTCCTGCTCATGGTCAAGCACGACCGGCTCCCCCGGGTGCTGCCGTCCTACGGCCTCGACGGCGTCCAGGTGCTCGACCCGTCGGGCCGCCCGCTCGCGTGGACGCCGAACCTGGCCGGGCGGCCGCAGCAGACCACCGCCCTCCCCCACCCGAACCAGGCCAACGACAGCCTGCCGCACGTCTGCGACCTGCCCGCGTTCCCCGGCTCCTGCAAGACCGTGGTGGCGCTGATCGCCTACCAGCCGGACGGCGAGTACCGGATCTTCGCCTACGCCCCGTCCGTCCCCTGGTACGTCAGCTCCAAGGTGCTGCTCTTCCAGGTCTGCGTGACGGCGCTGCTGGTCACGCTCACCTACTTCGGGGTCTCGCACATCGTCGCCAAGACGCTCGCCCCGGTCAGCAGCATCACCAGGAGACTGGCCGAGATCACCGCCGGCGGCGACGGCGCGATGCGCCTGCCCGTGCCGGAGCACGACGACGAGATCAGGGACCTCGCCGAGACCGGCAACCGCACGCTGGAGCGGCTGGAGAACGCGATGCGGCAGCAGGAGATCGCGATGCAGCGGCAGCGCCGCTTCGCCACCGACGCCTCCCACGACCTGCGCAGCCCGATCACCGCGATGCGCACCCAGGTCGAGGACGCCCTGCTCCACCCCGAGGAGGCCGACTGGCCGGAGACCGCCCGCCAGGTGTGCAACAGCCTGGACCGGCTCCAGGCCATCGTCACCGACCTGCTCACCCTGACCAAGCTGGACGCCGGCGCGCCGGCCGCCCGCGAGCCGGTGGACCTCGGCGAGCTGGTCAACGCCGAGGCCGGCCGGCACCGGGCCAGGCGGGTCATCACCAGCGTGCAGCCGGGCGTCGTCGTCACCGGCGACCAGCTCCAGCTCGTCCGGCTGCTCACCAACCTGCTGGACAACGCCGAGCGGCACGCCGAGGAGCAGGTCCTGGTGACCGTGCGGCGGCAGGACGGCGAGGCCGTGCTGGAGGTGCTGGACGACGGCGCGGGCATCGCGCCCGACCAGCGCGAGGTGGTCTTCCAGCGCTTCACCCGCCTGGACGCCTCCCGCAACCGGGACGCGGGCGGGACCGGGCTCGGGCTGCCGATCGCCCGCGAGATCGCCGCCGCGCACGGCGGGTCCCTGACCATCGAGGACTCCGACGCGGGCGCCCGCTTCGTGCTGCGCCTGCCGGCCGCGACGGCGTGACCGGCGCTCACACCGTGATGACGACCTTGCCGAACGGCCGCTCGTCCGCGTAGTAGCGGAAGGCGCCGACGGCCTCCTCGAACGGGAACACCCGGTCCAGCACCGGCCGCATCCGGCCCGCCTCGATCGCCCGGTTCATCGCGGCGAAGTGCGCGAGGCTCCCGGCCGCGACGGCCCGGACCCGGGCGGCCGCCCCGAACAACGCCCGGGGGTCCAGCGCGGGCGGCTCCGCCCCCAGGAACCCGACCAAGGCCACCTCACCGGACATCGCGAGCGCACGCAGCGCGCGCGGCAGGTCGCCGACCACGTCCACCACCCGGTCCACGCCCCGGCCGCCGGTCAGCGCGCGCACCCGCTCGGGCCAGTCGCCCGGCCCCTCACCGCGGACCACGACCTCGTCCACGCCGAGCGCGCGCAGCCGCCCGGCCTTGCCGGGGTCGCCGGTGGTGGCGAGGACCCGCGCGCCGAGCAGCCGGGCGAGCTGCGCCGCGAACAGCGACACGCCGCCGGTGCCCAGCGTCAGGACGGTGTCCCCGGCCCGGACGCCCTCCAGCGCGTGCCAGGCGGTCACCGCGGCGCACGGCAGCGTCGCGGCCTCGGCGTAGGACAGGTGGGCGGGCACCGGCACCAGCGCGCTCTCCGGCAGCACCACCCTCCCGGCCAGCAGGCCGTCCAGCGAGCCGCCGAGCTGCGGGAGCTGCTCCGGCCGCCCGAACGGCCCGGCCGCCCAGTACGGGAAGATCCCGGCGGTCACCCGGTCGCCGATCCGCGTCCCGCGCACCCCCGGCCCCAGGCCCACCACCTCGCCGGCGCCGTCCGACACCGGCACCAGGTCGTCCTTCACCGGCAGGACGTACTCGCCGCGCAGCACCAGCAGCTCCCGGTAGCTGAGCGAGACCGCCTTGACGGCCACCAGCACCTCGCCGGGCCCGGGGACGGGCTCCGGCTCCTCACGCAGCTCCAGCCCGTCGATGCCGCCCCCGCTGCGCGCCCGCCAGGCCGGCATGCGCCTTGTCGTCACCGTGTCACTCATGCGGCCGATCGTGCGCCCGCCCCGGGCGGCCGGACAATTCCCCGCAGGGAATGACCGGGCCACCCGGGGGACGAGAACGCGCTCTCTCAGCTTCTGGCCCATTTCTGGTTGGCGCCGCCGGTGCAGTCCCAGATCTGCAGCCGGGTGCCGTTGGCGGAGCTGACGCCGGTCGCGTCGAGGCATCTGCCGGACTGCGGGTTGACGATCTGGCCGGTGCCCGAGTTGTAGGTCCACTTCTGCGCGCCGGTGCCGTTGCAGTCGTAGAGCTGCACCTGCGCGCCGTTGGCGGTGGACCCGCTCGTGACGTCCATGCACTTGCCGAGCGCCCGCACCGAGCCGTCGGAGTTCCACGACCAGCTCTGGGCGGCGGTGCCGTTGCAGTCGTAGAGCTGCACGGCCGTGCCGTTGGCGGTGCTCGCGCCGGCCACGTCGACGCACTTGCCGCCGTAGCCGGTGATCCGGCCGCCGGTGCCGGTGTCGGTGGGCGGGGCGTAGACGCGGACGTAGTCGACGGTCATGGACTGCGGGAACGTGGTGGTCGCGTCGGGGTAGCCGGGCCAGTAGCCGCCCACCGCGACGTTCATGATCATGAAGAACGGGTGGTCGAAGACCCACCGGTTGCCGCCCAGGTCGGCGGGGGTGCGGCGCTGGTACTCGACGCCGTCCACGTACCAGACGAGCAGGTTGGGCGACCAGTCGACGGCGAAGGTGTGGAAGGCGTCGGCGAAGGCCGAGCCGATCGTGTAGCCGGCGCCGATGCCGCCCGAGCCGGAGTAGCCGGGGCCGTGGATGGTGCCGTGCACGGTGTTCGGCTCGCGGCCGATGTTCTCCATGATGTCGATCTCGCCGCTGTTCGGCCAGCCGGCGGAGCCGATGTCGTTGCCCAGCATCCAGAACGCCGGCCAGATTCCCTGGCCCCTGGGCAGCTTCATGCGCGCCTCGAAGCGGCCGTAGGCGCGGGTGAAGGTGGCGGAGGTGAGGAGCCGCGCCGAGGTGTACTGGCAGGTGCCGTAGTGGCACTGGTAGTTGGCCGGGTTCTCACGGCGGGCGGTGATCACCAGGTTCCCGGCGCCGTCGAGGGCGGCGTTGCGGGTGCTGTTGGTGTAGTACTCCTGCTCGTTGTTGCCCCAGCCGCCGCCGCCGATGTCGAAGCGCCATTTGGCGGCGTCGACGGCGCTGCCGGCGGCTCCGTCGAACTCGTCGGACCAGACCAGGGGACCGGGCGCGGGGGCGGCGCTCGCGGCGCCGGCGAGGGGGACGAGCAGCGCGAGCACCGAGACGAGTGCGGCGCAGGCGGCGAGCAACGTTCCTTTTCGGGGGGTGCGGACCATCGCGATTACCTCATCGGATCCACGGAAGTGCGTCAACCGAAACCTTCCGGCAATCTCACCGCCCCTGTCAAGAGAGCGCTCTCTCGGGTTTGGTCACCACTGGCAACCGGGAAGTCATGCGCCGGCAACAAAGGGTTCAGAGACTGGCGTGGGGTGACGCGCGGGACGAAAGGGACTCTTGTGGACATCGACCACACCAGCACGGAGGCCGGCGGCAAGGCGATCCATGCCGAGGGCGGCGAGTTCGCGCGCGCCGTCAGCCGGGTGCGCACCCGGCTCGACCCCCTCATCCCCCACTTCGGCGACCCGGCGAGCGACGAGGCGGCCCGGATCTTCCGGCGCGGGCAGGACGGCCACCCCGGCTTCGACGGCGCCTACGAGGACCTGAGCACGGCCCTTCGCAACCTCGCCGAGGCGTACCAGGGCATCGGCTCGGCCGTCGTCGCGATGAGCAGGAACGTCAAGGCCGCCGACTGGGCGAGCATGGTCGACAGGAACGCCTTCGTCCGGGACCTGGTCGCCTTCGCCCGGCGCAGGAACGACGAGATCAGCGTGCCCTCCACGCCGGTCGAACGGGCCTGAGGGGGCGGGCATGGCACTCGGCCTCGGCACCAAGGTCGCGCTGGGCGGCATGGCCGGCGCGGGCGCGGCGGGGCTGCTCGCGCCCGAGGTCCTGTTCGGCGTCTCGTACCTGGAGGGCGACCCCGAGCGCATCCGCGAGGCGGCCGACGCCCTGGACGAGCTGGCCGACGCGATCGACACGCACTTCCGGGAGGCGAACACGGCCGCCGAGACCGTGTGGACGAAGAGCCAGGACCCGGCGGTCGAGGAGTTCAGGACGTTCTGGACCGGGACGTACGGGCCCGCCGTGCTCGCGGTCTCGCTCAAGCACCGCAACGCGGCCCGGGCCTGCCGGGCGTTCGCGGACGTGATCGAGAAGATCAATCACGCGCTGCGGGTGATGTGCTGGATCATGACCGTCGACATGATGTTCACGATCGGCTACCAGGTGGTCACCTGGAAGCTCTTCCAGGCGATCATGAAGCGGAAGGCGGTGCTGCTCACCGCCACGGCGAACCGGTTCGTGACGCTGCTCCTGCCGATGTTCGCCTACTACGTGGCCGACAGCGCGGCGTACGCGACGGGCGAGGTGGTCCTGCCGCTCGGGCTCAACCACCTCGCCGGCATCAAGACGGACCTGTCCGGGAACGACGTGCGCTCGGCCGGCTACAACCTCACCGCGTTCCGCGAGCACTTCGTGGCGAACCTGGCCTTCGACGCGGTCGCCGACGGCAGCGCGGCCCTGGTCACCAAGGTGCCCGGCCTCCGGACCGTGGCCACCGACGTGCCGCTGCCCGGCGGGCACACGCTGAACACCGGCAGCTTCGTGCCCCGGCTGACCGCCTCGACGACGTACTCGATGGTGATGGACGCCCAGCACGGGGACAACCCGCTGCCCGGGGCGGAGCACGGCCTGACCGAGGAGGAGATGTACCAGAAGTTCATCATCCACGGCACGCGCAGCCTGATCCCGAAGTGATCGGCCGGGCCGATCACCGCCGGGGCCGGCCGGTCCCGGCTTCGCCGGCCGGCCCGTCGAGGTAGGGCCGGGCGACGTCCATGAGCCGCCGGGCCGCGTCCTCGGCCGCGCGGCGCGAGAGCCGCATGATCGCCTCGGCCAGCTCCTGCGACCCCAGGCGCATCGCCCTGGGGTCGAGGTGCAGGCCGGTGAGCTGTCCCGAGGACGAGACCCGCACCCGGATCTTGCCGTCCGGGCTCTCCGCCTGCCCGGTCACGTCCCCGACCAGGCCCATGACGTCGGAGAGCTCCCGGGAGCTCGCCTGGAACTCCGCCATCAGGCGGTCGAGCTCCAGGTCGCCGCTGCGAAGATCGCGCTCTGCCATGCGCCGATAGTGCCCCTACGGGGACAAAGAGCGCAATAGGCGACAAAGGGTAACTTTTCCCATCAAGCGACAGTGAGGACGATCTTGCCGCGGGTGCGTCCCCGCTCGCCGCGGCGGTGCGCCTCGGCAGCCTCCTCCAGCGGGAGGACCTCGTCCACCTCGACCGTCAGCTCGCCCTTGTCGATCAGCTCGGCGATCCTGGTCAGCGCCGCGCCGTCCGGCTCGACCAGGATGCCGGTGGCGCGCAGGCCGCGTCCCCGGGCCCGGTCGAGCAGCTCGGGCGCCACCCCGGACGGCACCGCGATCAGCAGCCCGCCGGGCCGCAGCACCTCCAGCGAGCGGGTGCTGGTCCGGTCGTGGCCGTCGCCGACCAGGTCGAGCACCACGTCCACGTCGCGCGCCGCCTCCTCGAAGGACGTGGCCGTGTAGTCGATCACCTCGTCCGCGCCGAGCGAGCGCAGCCAGTCGTGCTTGGGCGCGCTCGCGGTGCCGATCACGTACGCCCCCGCGTGCCGGGCGATCTGCACCGCGAGGTGGCCCACGCCGCCCGCCGCCGCGTGGATCAGCACCCGCTGCCCGGCGGCGATCCCGGCGGTGTCGACCAGGGCCTGCCAGGCGGTGAGCGCGGCCAGCGGCGTCCCGGCGGCGGCCTCGTGGCCGATCGTGCGCGGCTTGCGGGCGAACTGGCGGGCGGGCGCGGTGACGTACTCGGCGTACGCGCCGGCCTGGCGCGGGAACCACGGCATGCCGAACACCTCGTCCCCCGGCTCGAACACCGTCACGCCGAACCCGGCCTCCTCCACCACCCCGGAGACGTCCCAGCCCAGGATGAACGGCGGCTCGCCGAGCACCCCGGCCATGCCGCCGCCCTGGCGGGTCTTCCAGTCGACCGGGTTGACGCCGGCGGCGTGCACCCGTACCAGGATCTCGGTGGGCAGCGGGGCCGGCCGCGGCACGTCGGCGAGCCGCAGCACCTCCGGGCCGCCGAAGGTGTCCTGGATGATCGCGCGCATGGGTGTCTCCTCGCTTCTGTCTCGAACCGGCCGGGCGTCGTACGGCCCGGCCGCAGCCGAAGCTATCCAAAGGACGGTAGTAACTCGCAAGGGCGACTACTATCCTTTGGGAAGTTATAACCCGCCGAGGAAGGGTTCTGCGGATGCCGATGACCTGCCGGACCGGCCTGCACGACCGCCACGACGTCTACGCCGCGCAGTGCCCCTGCCGGGACGTCCTGGACATGCTCGCCAACAAGTGGTCGGCCCTGGTGGTCGGCGCGCTGGAGGACGGGCCGCAACGCTTCGGCGCGCTGCAGCGGCGGCTGGAGGGCGTGAGCCCGAAAGTGCTCACCCAGACGCTGCGCCGCCTGGAGGATTACGGGTTCGTCGATCGCACGATCTACCCGGCGGTGCCGCTGCACGTCGAGTACGCGCTCACCGACCTCGGCCGCGGCGTGGCCGGGCCCCTCGGCCTGCTCCGCTCCTGGGTGGAGAGCCACCTCGACGAGATCCACGCCGTCCGCGGCTGACCCCGGCGTGAGAGGATCGCCCTCGTGTCGCCGCGTGAGGTCCGCCGCCTGCTGATCGTGCACCACACCGCCTCGCCCGCGTTGCAGGCGCTCTTCGAGGCGGTGCGCGACGGCGCCGCCACCGACGAGGTCGAGGGCGTGGAGGTCGTCGCGCGGGCGGCGCTGCGCGCCACGGCCGTGGACGTGTTCGAGGCGGACGGCGTCCTCCTGGGCACGCCGGCCAACATCGGCTACATGAGCGGGGCGCTCAAGCACTTCTTCGACACGGTCTACTACCCGTGCCTGGAGGAGACCCGGCGGTTGCCGTACGGGCTGTACGTCCACGGCAACGACGACACGACCGGGGCCGTGCGGGCGGTCGAGTCGATCGCGGGCGGGCTCGGCTGGGAGCGCGTCCGGCCGCCGGTGACGGTGACCGGCGCGCCGGGCAAGGACGACCTGGCGGCCTGCTGGGAGCTGGGCGCCACCCTCGCCGCCACCCTCAGCCCCGCGTGAGCGGGGTCACCCACTCCGGCTCCTCGTGACCGGGCCGCCCACGGCGTCGGGCCGCACGTCGGGGAAGGACCCGTCGCCGAACAGGACCCGCGCCGCCACCGCCCGCCCGGCCCGGCCGCGCAGCGCCGCCACCGCGGCCTCCGCCACGGCGGGCGACCGGATGCCCGCGAACGCCCGCCGCGACAGCAGCCGCCCCCGGAACCGGGCCCGCAACGCGCCCCCGTCGTAGCGCCGCAGCACCCGCTCGTCGCCCGTCCGCAGGTACTCCGCCACGACCGCCGCCGCCAGCTCCGACAGGCGCAGGCACGGGTCCAGCCCGCCCGCCGTCAGCGGCGACACCGCGCCCGCGGCGTCCCCCACCAGCAGCCCGGCGGGACACGCCAGCCGCCGCAGCACCCCGCCCACCGGGATCGGCCCCCCTCTGCGCGCCACCGGCCCGGCCGGCGCCGGGTGGCCGGGCGGCCCGGCGGCGACGAAGGCGTCCAGCAGCCGGCGGACGCCACCGCGCATCGCCCCCGGGTACCCCGCCACGCCGACATGGGCCTCCCGCCCGTCGTCGACGACCCACCCCAGGTAGCCGGGCGCGATCCGCGGGTCCAGCACGCAGTGGAACGCCGGCGCCCGCCCCGCGCCGGGCGCGACCGGATGGACGAGCTCGGCGCCGGCCAGGAACCGGCGGTTGACGTCGAGGCCGAGGTCGCGCGCCACCCGCGAGCGCGCCCCGTCCGCCCCGACGACGAACCGCGCCGCCACCGGCTCCGTCCCCGCCAGCCGCGCACCTCCCGCCGCCGGCCCCGCGTAGCGGACGCCCAGCTCCACCCGCGCCCCCGCCGTCTCCGCGGCCCGGCGGGCGTACGCGTACACGCCCGCCATGTCCGCGACGCGGAACTCGTCCCGCTCGCTGGTGAGCCTGACCGGCGAGCGCCGCGACGGCGGGTACAGCAGCACGTCCCTGATGCCCGGGCCGAGCAGGTGCCCGGGCAGGTCGAAGTCGTCGAGGGTGCGCCGCACGAAGATGCCCGTCGTCCTGATGCCCGTGGCCAGCGACCGGCGGCGGTCGACCACCAGCACGTCCAGCCCGCGCCCGGCCAGCAGCCGGGCCGTGTGCAGCCCGGCCAGGCCCGCCCCGACGACCAGTACGTCCACTCTCCGCATACTTCGCGAACCTAGGCCCGCTCCCGCCCCCGGACGCCTTTCTGCACGGTATCCGCCCCGCACCCGCACCCGTCCGTGCCTTTACTGCACCGAATCGCCCCGATTCCCGGCGTTGTGACCTCGCTCACGTCATGTCACAGGCCCGGACGCCACGTCGTCTCCCGGACATGAGCGACAACAACAGCGCCCCGCGCCCCACCACCGTGCTGATCACCGGAGCCAACAAGGGTCTCGGCCTGGAGGCCGCCCGCCGGCTCGGCCTGATGGGCTGGACCGTCTTCCTCGGCTCCCGCGACGAGGCCCGAGGACAGGCCGCCGTGGACAAGCTGGCCGCCGACGGCGTGACCGCGATCCTCGTCCCCCTCGACGTGACCTCCGACGAGTCCGCCGCCGCCGCCGCCCGCCTGGTCACCGAGCACACCGACCGCCTCGACGTGCTCATCAACAACGCCGGCGCCCCCGGCGGCATCGTCCCGCCCGCGGACGCCACCGTCGCCGACCTGCACGAGGTCTACGACACCAACGTCTACGGCCCCGTCCGCGTCACCCACGCCTTCCTGCCCCTCCTCCAGGCCGCCGACCACCCGCGCGTGGTGATGGTCTCCAGCGGCGGCGGCTCGTTCGCCGTCGTGACGGACCCGGAGCAGCGCGTCTCGAAGATGCACGAGCTGGCCTACAGCTCCTCCAAGGCCGCCCTCAACATGATCACCGTCCGCTACGCCCAGGCGCTGCCGCACATCAAGTTCAACGTCGCCACGCCCGGCGAGGTCGCCAACCGCAAGTTCACCGCCACCGACATGAACCACCACACCGGCGAGCTGACCGTCACCGAGGGCACCGACCCGATCATCCGGCTCGCCACCCTCGACCCCGACGGCCCCACCGGCGTCTTCGTCGACCGCCTCGGCCCCGTCGCCTGGTAACGACCACCCGCTCACCACCCCAGGAAGGACATCATGAGCAGCAAGGTCTGGTTCATCACCGGCTCGTCCCGCGGCCTCGGCCGCCACTTCACCGAGGCCGCCCTGTCCCGCGGCGACCGGGTGGCCGCCGCCGCGAGGAACGCCGCCGACCTCGACGACCTGGTCACCGCGTACGGCGACGCGGTGCTCCCGCTCGCCGTGGACGTCACCGACAGAGCCGCCGTCCTCGACGGCGTGCGGCGCGCCGTGGACCGCTTCGGCCGCCTCGACGTCGTCGTGAACAACGCCGGCTACGCCCAGGTCGGCGCGGTCGAGGAGCTCACCGAGCAGGAATTGCGCGACCAGATGGAGACCAACCTGTTCGGCGCGGTGTGGGTCGTCCAGGCGGTCCTGCCGCACCTGCGCGAGCAGCGCTCGGGGCACATCATCCAGCTCTCCTCGGCGGCCGGGGTGATCGCGATGCCGCTCGGCGGCGCGTACCACGCCTCGAAGTGGGCGCTGGAGGGCCTGAACGAGGCCCTGGCCGGCGAGGTCGCCGAGTTCGGCGTCAAGGTCACCATCGTCGAGCCCGGCGGCTTCGCCACCAGGGGCGGCAAGAACCCGGACCCGCTCGCCAACGGCCACATGTCCAGCACCGACCCGGCCTACGACGGCCTCCGCGCCCGCCTCGGCGCGCTCGCCGGCAAGCAGCCCGCGGGCGACCCGGCCGCCGCCGCGCAGGCCCTCCTCAAGCTCGCCGACCTCGACAGCCCGCCCCTGCGCGTCCTGTTCGGCCAGGGCTTCTACCCGATGATCCAGGACGCGTACGACGCCCGTCTCAAGACCTGGTCCGACTGGCAGCACCTGTCGGCCGAGGCCCACGGCGCGGGCGCGGGCCCCCGCTGAGCCCCTGTCGCGCGAGGGGGCCGCGCCCGGCGATGCTGGGAGACGTGGAGTACGTGTCCAAAGCACCACGAAAGCCGCTCGCCGGGCTGATCGACGACCTCTACTACCTGGCGGGCGCGCCGCCGTACTCCCGGCTGACGCTGCCACCGATGCCGTCGGCGGTGCTCATCCTCAACCTCGGGGCGCCGTTCCGGATCCGCGCCGCCACCGAGTCCGTGGCCATCGAGTCCGCCGAGTACGCCGACGGCTGCGTGATCACCACCCTCACCCGCGCCCTGGAGTTCGGCTACCCGCCGCGCACCCGGTCGGTCGGCGTGCACTTCAAGCCGTGGGGGCTGGCGCCGTTCCTGCCGATGCCGGCGGCCGAGCTGCGCGACCGGCCGCTGACGGTGGAGCAGGTCTGGGGCCGCCGCGCCGTGTGCGAGCTGCGGGACCGGCTGGCCGCGGCGCGCGGGCCGTACGAGATGCTGACGCTGCTGGAGGACGAGCTGACACGGCTCATGCGGCGCACGCGCGAGACCACCGGGCTGGGGCTGGTCCGCCACGCGAGCGGCGTCATCGCGGCGACCCGGGGATCGGTGGTGATCGGCGACCTGAGCGCGGCGGCCGGCGTCAGCGGCGCCCACCTGGGGCAGCGGTTCAAGGAGCTCATCGGCCTCACGCCGAAGCGGCTCGCCCGCACCTACCGATTCGCCGCCACCGTGCGCGCGATCGACGCCGCCGGGCCGGTCGACTGGGCCGACCTGGCCGGCCGCGCCGGCTACTTCGACCAGGCCCACTTCGGCCACGAGTTCCGGACGTTCACCGGGCTCACCCCGACCCGGTACGTCGAGGCCCGCCGCCGGTTCCTGCGCGAGCACCCCGGCCACGCCCTCGACGTCGGGCCGCTGCCGGCCGTTTAGTTTCTTACAAGAGCCGGCGGCCTCCGGCGGGCCACCATGGGCACCGGCGAGCTGACGAGCAGAGGAGAACCCTCGTGGGCAAGGTGGTCCTGTACAGCACGGTGTCCGTGGACGGCTTCATCGCGGACCCGAACGACCAGGTCGGGCCGCTGTTCGACTGGATGTCCGGCGGTGACGTCCCGTTGGACGACAAGGGGGAGGTGAAGGTCACCCAGGCGTCCTACGACTACGTCCGCCCGTACTGGGACGAGATCGGGGTGACGGTCGTCGGCCGCCACGTCTTCGACCTGACGAAGGGGTGGGGCGGCCGGCCGCCGAGCGGCATCGACCACATGGTCGTCGTGACCCACCGGCCGATGCCGGACGACTGGGACGCCGCGGCCCCCTTCCACTTCGTCGAGGGCGTCGAGGCCGCCGTGGAGCAGGCGCGACGGCTGGCGGGCGACCGCACGGTGGAGGTCGCCGCCGGCGACGTCGGCGGCCAGGTGCTGGCGGCCGGGCTCGTCGACGAGGTGGCCATGGACGTCGCGCCGGTGGTCCTCGGCGCGGGCAAGCGCTACTTCGGCTCCGTCGACGCCCAGCACCTGCTGGAGGACCCCCACGTGGTCATCCAGGGCAACCGGGTGCTCCACCTGCGCTACCGCGTGCGCACCGGATAGGGTCACCTTCCGAAGCGACCGCCCGGCCGGCCGGGCGGTGACCTCGGATGGGAGATGCCAAGCCGCATGACGGCCCGCGCCGACAGCCCTCCCTCGCCTCCGCCGCGCCGCTGCTACGTCGTCTGCACCGAGGTCCCGCCGAACGTCGTCGGCGGCCTCGGCCGGTACGCCGAGCGCATGATCCCCGCCCTGGCCGGCTCCGGCGTCCCGGTCGAGGTGTTCGGCGCGGCCGGCCCGCGCCGGCGTCCGGGAACGGACCGGACCGGCGGCGTCACGCTGCACCGGCTGCGCACCGCGGGGGCTCCCGGCGCCCGGGTCCGGCCGCTCGTCAGGATCGCCGGGCTGCTCGCCTTCAACGTCCGGGTCGCGGCCCGCGTCCTGCGCGCCGACCGCGCCGGTCGCTCGGGTCGCTCGGGTCGCGCCGACCGCTCCGGCGCGGTCGTCGCGGTGCACGACTGGATGGGCTGCCTGGCCGGGATCCTGTGCCGCCTGCTCGGCCGGATGCCGGTGGTCTTCCACGTGCACACCTGCGAGCACAACCCCGCCACGGGCGCCCGCCGCACCGCCGTGACCGTCGGCATCACCGCGCTGGAGACGGCGCAGGCCCGGCTCGCCACCCTGATCGTGGTGCCCAGCGCGGGCATGCGCGACGAGCTCGTGGCGCGCGGCTGGCCGCCCGGCCGCCTCCGCGTCGTGCCGCACGGCTTCGAGGACCCCGAGCTGGTACGGCTGGCCGCGCTGCCCGACGCCGACCGCGACCGGCTGCGCTCGGAGGTCCGGGCCCGCTACCTGCCCGGCGGCGCCGGCCGGCTGATCGTCTTCGCCGGCCGCCTGTCACCGCACAAGGGCGCGCACACCCTGGTCAGGGCCGTGCCGGCGCTGCTTCGCGACCACGACGACCTGCGGGTCGTGCTCGTCGGCGGGCAGAGCCCCGGCACCGGCGACGCCGCCGAGCTGGCCCGGCTGATCGAGCGGGAGGGCGTCGGCCGGCACGTCGTCGCCACCCACCGCTTCCTGGGCGCGCCCGAGGTGTTCGCGCACTTCCTGGCCGCCGACGTGTGCGTCTTCCCCTCGTCGTACGAGCCGTTCGGGCTGGTCGCGGTCGAGGCGATGGCGCTGGGCCGGCCGGTCGTGGTGGGCCCCGGCTACTCCCCCGAGGTGGTCGGCGACGGAGCGGTCCGCTGCCGCACCGGCTCGCCTGCGGAGCTGGCCGCGGCCCTGTCCCGCTGCCTCGACGACCCCGGCCACGCGGCCGCCCTCGCCCGGCGCGGCGCCGCCCACGTCCGCGCCCGCTACTCCTGGGCCCGCACGGCGGAGGCCACCCTCGCGACGTACGCGGAAGCGGTCCACTGACCTCCTGCCCGGCCGCCGGAGTCAGCCGGGGAGTACGGGCCTGGTGTCGGACCAGCCCGCGTCCACCACCAGCCAGTAGTCCAGCATGCGGCCGGGGACCTGCCACTTCTGACTGTTCCGTCCAGGCTTGAGCTGGATGTCGCGGCTGCCCAGCAGCTCGCCGGTCCGCTGGTCGAAGAGCACCTGCCGCTGGATCGTCCCGCGGCCGTCGACGCTCTCGAACGAGACCGCGAGGGCGACCGCGGCCCGCCCGAGCGGATCGGTGACGGCGCCGAGCCGCTGCACGCCGGGGTAATCGGTGATCAGGCGCATGAGACCGGCCCGTACCTTGGGCGGGACGGGCGTGTCCGCGAGCATGAAGAAGACGTGGTCCAGCACATGCCTGGGTTCGTCGCAACGCTTCGGCGCACCCGATCCGCCGTCGGCGGACGTGATCGAGCCCTCGCACAGGATCTCGCGCAACGCCTCGGGCCCGGTGGGCAGGTCCTGGAGCTCCTGGTAGGTGAACCGGCCGACGCCCGCGATGTGGAACGCGCCTCCGCCCTGGGCGTCCGGATCGTCCTCCTGCCAGGGGCCCGGCTCGGAGCCGAGGGTCCTGGTGAGCCCCGACGAGCGGATCCGCCAGCTCGACGGGGAGCCCGCCGCGCGCCAGGCGTCGGCGTCGGCCCTGGTCTGGGGTTTGCCGGACAAGTCACGGCCGTAGAAGGAGGTGCCGTCGCCACGGCTGCGTCCCGTCCACCTGAAGAACTCGTCGCGCTCCTCCACGACGTACCCGCCGGTCCTGCCCAGCGCGAGCGCCGCGAAGGCGTGGCGCTGATGCGTGTACCAGTAGCGGCCCTCCGGCTGCAGCTCCGCCCGGGAGGCGGCGGCCAGCATCATGCCGCGCGGCGACGGAGCCTCCGGGCCGGCCGTCAGGCCCGGACGGGGCCGTGCGGGCTCGCCGCCCGACGTGAGCGTCACGCCGGCCGCCACCGCCGCGGCCGTGGCGGCGGCCGCCAGGCCTAGCGGCACCCGCCAGGCGCGACGCCGGCGTACCGGCGCAGGCGCGTCCTGGCCCAGCATGCGGCGGCGGGCCGTCGCCGTGGCGGCCGCGGACGGAGGAGGCGGGTCGCCGTACACGCCGCGGACGAGATCCAGTTCGTTCATCGTCAGGCCTCTTCCTCGTCGAGCAGCGGGTTCGTGTCGCCCAGCGCCTCGCGCAGCTTCCTTCGCGCCCGGTTCAGCCGCGAGGACACCGTGCCGAAGGGCACGTCCAGGGCCCGCGCCACGTCGTCGTAGCTCAGCCCGGCCAGCGCCACCAGCAGCAGCACGTCACGCTGCGCGGCGGGCAGGGCGGCGACGGCCTCGGCCAGCGCGCCCTTGACGCTCTCCGCGCTCACCCGGGCCGTCACCTCCTCCTCGTGGCCCCCGGCCGGCTCCGCCTGAGGATGCAGCCGGTCCACCGCCCGCAGGAGGCGCACCTCGTCGCGGCGGTGCCGGCTGATGAGGTTCGTCGCGATGCCGTACAGCCAGGGACGGGCGCTGCGGTGACTCAGGTCGTAGCGGCGCCGCCGGCGGAAGGCCAGGGCGAACGTCTCGGCGGAGACGTCGTCGGCGGCGTGCGGACCGAGGCGGCGGGAGACGTAGCGATGAATGTCCGGATAGTGCGCGTCGAAGACGGCGCCGAAACACTCGGGCTCGTCCCAGGACCGCTCGATCGCCGCCGCGTCGTCGTCGGATGACGGTTCCGCGGCGTCCTGAGGAGCGGCGGCCAGGTGGGGCTCATGCATGCATACGCCTTGCGGTCGGCGGACGTCGGTCACCTGTTGTTGCCCGATGCCCGCCGTCGCCTTCCCCTGATCCGCGACCGCCCCGGACGCGCGTCGCGCTCGCCCTCCACCTGACTGCCCTGACCCGGCCGGGCTCCGGCAGGGGTCAGGTGGTCGCGGGCCCGGCCAGCATCTTGATCGTGAAGTCGACAGCCGTGGTCAGCCGTTCGGCGTCGTGTCCGGCGCGTTCCCGTACGCGCAGCCCGAGCACCGTCGTGAACAGCGACTCCACCGCGGCCTCGACGTCCAGGCCGGCGGGCAGCTCGCCGTCGCGGACGCCGCGCCGAAGGAGCGAGGCGAGGCTCTTCCGCGTGCCTTCGAACGCGGCCTCGGTCCGTTCCAGGACCGCGGGGTCGGTGGCGCCGAGCTCGGTCGCCGTGTTGACCACGAAGCAGCCGCGCCCGGCCTCGTGCGTGACCATCCAGATCAGCCACTCCCGCAGGATCCGCAGGCTGGAGCCGGCGACGCTCAGCCGCTCCTCGGCCTGGGCGGACTCGGTGGCCCAATAGTGGTCCAGCGCCCGCAGGAACAGGGTGTGCTTGTCGTTGAAGGTCCGGTACAGGCTGCTCTGCTTGAGGTCGAGCTCGGCGCCCAGGTCACGGACGGACGTGGCGTTGTAGCCGCGGCACCAGAACAGGTGGGCGGCCCTGGCGACCACGTCCTGCTCGTCGAACTCCCTGGGTCGTGCCATGCCCCCACCCTAACAAAGTTGTGGAGCGATCGCTCCCGTATTAGGGTGTGCCGCCATACGGGAGCGACCGCTCCCAAACTGAGAGGAAGAACCCGACGTGACGGCCACGCACCCGCCCGCGAGCGACCGAGACACCCCGCCGACAAGCCACTGGGCCGCCGTCTGCGCCGTGGCCTTCGGCACGTTCCTCCTGGTCACGGCGGAGCAGCTGCCCATCGGACTGCTCACCCCCGTCGGCTCGGCACTGTCGGTCTCGGAGGGCGCGGCGGGGCTGATGGTCACGGTCCCCAGCATCGTCGCCGCCGTCGCCGCCCCGACGGTCCCGCTGCTCGTCGGCCGGATGGACCGCCGGCTCCTGCTCGTCGCCCTCATGGGGCTCATGACGCTCGCCAACCTGGCGTCCGCCCTGGCCCCCGCCTACCCGCTGCTGATCGCCGCCCGGGTGCTGGTCGGCGTGGCCATCGGCGGGTTCTGGGCCATCGCCGGAGCCCTGGCCGTCCGGCTCGTCCCGGCCGCGCGCGTGCCACGCGCCACCGCGATCATCTTCGGCGGCGTCGGGGCCGCGAACGTCGCCGGCGTCCCCATCGGCACACTGATCGGCGGGCTGGCCGACTGGCGGATCGCGTTCGGCGCGCTGAGCGCCCTCGCGCTCGCCGTGCTGGTGACCCTGCTGGCGGTGCTGCCGCCGCTGACGGCGGCTCAGCCCGTGGGCCTGCGGCGGCTGGCCGGCCAGTTCCGCAACGGGGGCGTCCGGGCCGGCATCCTGGCGACGTTCCTGATCGTGACCGGCCACTTCACGGCCTACACCTTCATCAGCCCCGTGCTGCGCGACCTGTCCGGCATCGACGGACGCCTGGTCGGGCCGCTGCTGTTCGCCTTCGGCGTCGCCGGCGTCGCGGGGAACTTCGCCGCGGGCGCCACCGTGGCCGGCAGGCCGCACCGCACCGTCCTGGTCATCGCCGCCGCCCTGGGGGCGACCATGCTGCTCTACCCCGTGGCGGGACTCACCGCCATGGGCGGCGTGACCCTGCTCGTGATCTGGGGCCTGGCGTACGGCGGGGTCTCCACGAGCCTGCAGACGTGGATGATCAAGGCCGCGCCGGAGGCCGTCGAGGAAGCGTCCGCGTTGTGGGTCGCGGTGTTCAACCTCTCGATCGGCCTCGGCGCCCTGGCCGGCGCCGCAGCCGTCGACACCTTGCCGCTCCAGGCCGTCCTGTGGCTCGCCGGAGCCCTCACCCTGGCCGCCGCCCCGACCGCATGGACCACCCGCCACCAGAGAACCCTGCGATGATCCCGTCCTCCGCCTCACCGGCTTTCCACGCACGCGGCTTGAGCCTCGCCTGCCACCACAAGAGTGAACCCGCAACGAGGTCTCCCCCTCTTGATCACACTGCACTACGAGACCCGCCCGGGCCACGACGACCGCCTCCGACGAAAAGCCCCTGACGGGGCAGCGCCGACGAAGGGAATCGAACCTCTGACCTGCTGTTCACAAGCCAGTTCGAGATCGTCCACGGGCGTACACCGACGTCCAGGGACGTTGTTAGCAACAGCGTTAGCAAGATCGGCCAGACCTCGGTTGTCCCGAGACGCTGCTGGTCCTGCCGCTCGGCGGTCAATCGGTCCGCTGCACCGCGGGTACGAACCCGCCCCGGGCCTTCCCGCCATCGGCCAGTGCCGCCCAGTCGTCCACCGCACTGTGCGAGTCGACGACCAGCACGACCGCACCGCCGGAACGGTCGACGGCCTCCAGCCATGCGAAGCGCTCTTCGGCCTCCTCGGGACGGGCGATGCCTTCGACGAAGATCCCGGAATCACCGGGGCCGTCGACCACTGAGGCGGTCAGGCCGGCGAGGAACTGCCAGCCCTCACAGGGCAACGGCCTGCCCGCATCGAGCCGGAAGACGGGAAGCCGCTCGATCTGTTCGGTCGAGACGAGAACCAGTACCGGTACGGCGCCGGCGAGGTAACCGGCGTCCTCGCGAGGAATGTAGAGCGGCATTCGGTGAGTATCGCACCACCCTCCTGTGGCCGGATGCTGGGGCACGCAGCCCAAACCCGAGCCCAGTCACCCGCTCTTCGACGCCGTTAGCCTGTACGCGTTGACGCTTCAACCGGGAGAATCCATGCGGTCAGACGTCAGCCTGGATGAGATGGCTGCTGAGCTCTCCCGGCTTGCTGATCTCTCAACGGCTGTGCCTCTGCCGGAATCCGAGGTTGTGGCTCTTGAGGAAGTGATCGGCGCGCCGCTGCCTGACGAGTTCCGGTCGTTCCTGCTGCGATTCGGCCGGGGAGTCCGTCCAGGCCCCTTGCTCGACCTGCATTGGATCGTGGAAGAGACCCAACGGGAGCGTGAGGACTTCCAGGAGGAACCCGACGTCGCCGCCTACCCGTGGGAGCCCTTCCCGGTGACCCGGGATGATGTGCGGCAACTGCGGCGCCTCGCCGCCGAGGAAGCAGACCCCACCCTGTGGATGGACAAACCCTCACCCGGGACGATGTTCCTGTGCAGCCACGGGTGCTCGTGGATCAGCATGCTCGCCATGAACGGCGAGTACGCCGGCACGGTCTGGCTTACCGAGATGGGATGGGTGAAGGACATGTACTGGTGGCCGTCGGCTCCCTGGAGGGATGTTGAGCCGTCGGGCCGTCTGCATGGGGGCTGGAGCGAACCGGTGCCGTTCTTGGACTGGTACACACACTGGACGCGGCAGATCGTCAGCCGTCATCGGCGCTCGCGGCAGCCTGACTTTCCTTGATCGTAGAGGCGTTCATTCTTCCTACCCGGCCGCGCTCGACTCGGCCCGCGCCATCGCCGCCGAGACACCTGGCGTCGCCATCGTCGCCTCCCAGGACGGCCAGTGGTACCGCGCCCGCTCCTCCTACGTCAGCGAGCACACCGCCGAACAGGCCGCCACTACCTACGCCCACCTGGCACCGCCCTGGGCCGAGGTGATGATCGCTCAACCCGTCCCAACACCCGACCAGCAGACCGCCTGAACCCGGTCGCTGCGAGGAGGAGCTGAGATGCGCCGCATCACCGCCCGGCTCCTCGACACCGGCCCTGTCCTCGTCCTGGCACTCATCGCGGGCGCAGGCTCGTTCACCCACATCCGCGACACCGCCAGCGAACACGGACAGACCGGCTGGATGTCCTGGGCCATCGCCATCTGCATCGACCTGACCTGCGTCATGGCCGCCCGCGAACGCCAACGCGACAAGAAGACCCACCGAACCCGGCGCGGCCCGATCTCCTGGCCCGTCCTCGTCCTGACCGGCGGAATCGTTCTGTCACTGGCCGCCAACCTCGCCCAAGCCACACCGACCGTCTGGGGCTGGATCACCGCCGCAACCCCGGCCGGCGCCTTCCTCGTCGCGGTGTCGATGCTCGAACGCCGCGCCACGACCACCGGCACCGACACACCACAGGACGTCCCGCAGACGTCCTCACCTTCCGCGCAACCGTCCTCAACCGTCCCCGCAGAGTCCCGCGACGTCCCGGTTCGGCACCAGACCCGGCGCTCGTGGACTACGCCCGCCGCGTCGCTGACGAGCACCACGCCAAGCACGGTGAACCGATCTCCGCCGACTCCATCCGCGCCCGCCTGGGCGTCTCCGAACAGCTCGCCACCGACCTGCTCCCGCGTCGTGTCCCTCGACCCCAGCACGGTCAGAGTCTTCAAGGCCCACCGCGCCCGCCAGGACGAGGAACGCCTAAGGCTCGGCGAGTCCTGGAAGGGCGGCGGTGCGTACGTCTTTACGACTGGCTGGGGAGATCCGCTCTTCCCGGACACGCCCAGCTCGCTCATGCCCAAGCTCATCGAAACCCACAACAAGCAGAACCCGCGAGCCCAACTCCCCCATGCCCGCCTGCACGACCTCCGCCACATCCACGCGACGACGCTGCTCCTGGCCGGCGTTCCCGTCCACGTCCTCGCGGCCCGACTCGGCCACGCCGACCTGGCGATCACCCTCAGGATCTACGCCCACGTCATTCATGAGCAGGCCGCCACCGCTGCCGACGTCTTCGCCAAGGCCGTCACCGAATAGCGGCCGTGTTAGCACGCCCGTTAGCAAGATCCCGACATTGTCCTGACAAACGAAGAAGCCCCTGACGGCATGACGCCTGTTCAGGGGCTTCCTGGTGCAGAGCCGACGAGGGGAATCGAACCCCTGACCTTCTGTTTACAAGACAGATGCTCTGCCGATTGAGCTACGTCGGCGCGGCCTACCAGTGTAGACGCTAGAGACGTCTGTGACGAGCGACCTCGTACAACGCCACACCGGCCGCCACACCCGCGTTCAGGGACTCGGCGGCGGTGGCCATCGGAATGCGGGCCAGCACGTCGCACTGCTCGCGAACCAGGCGGGACAGGCCCTTGCCCTCGGAGCCGACCACGATGACGGCCGGCTCGGTCAGGAGGTCGACGTCGGCGATATCGGTGTCGCCGCCGCCGTCCAGGCCGATGATGAAGAGGCCGGCGTCGCGGTATTCGCGCAGGGCGGCCGTCAGGTTGGCGGCGCGGGCGACGCGGAGGCTGGCGAGGGTGCCGGCCGAGGTCTTCCAGGCTCCCGCCGTGACGCCGGCGGAGCGGCGCGACGGGACGAGCAGGCCGTGCGCGCCGAACGCGGTGGCGGAGCGGGCGATGGCGCCGAGGTTGCGGGGGTCGGTCACCGAGTCGAGGGCGACGATCAGAGGGGTCTCGGCGGCGTCCTGCGCCAGCTCCACCAGCTCGGCCGGGTGGGCGTAGTCGTACGCCGGGATCTGGAGGGCGATGCCCTGGTGGACCGCGCCTTCGGTCAGGCGGTCGAGCTTGTCACGGGTGACTTCGAGCAGGGCGATGCCCTGCTCGGCGGCGATCTTGATGGAGTCGCGGACGCGATCGTCGTTGTCGACGCGCTGCGCCACGTAGAGAGCCGTGCACGGGACGCCTGCCTGCAGGGCCTCCAGGACCGGGTTCCGGCCGCCGATGTACTCCGGGGCGTCCTCCGAACGACGCTGGCGGCCCGCCGCAGCCGGACGCCGGGTGCCGGTGCCGCCCGTACGCTCCTCGCGGGCGATGCGTTCGGTGCGCGCCTTGTCCTTGTACCAGTGGCGCATCTCGGCAGGCGGGGTGGACCCCTTGCCCGCGAGCCCGCGGCGCTTCTGACCGCCGGTGCCCTTGGACGGGCCCTTCTTCTTCGCGGGCCTGCCCGAAGCCCTACCGCCTGCTGCCATGTCCATAAGGGTACTCGGGCCGTCATGCGCCTCATCCCACTCAGTCATACCGGGGGCCAGGACGGGGTGGTGGGCTCAGGAGGTCGTCGGTCCGCGGACGGAGCCGGGCCTCGGCGTCGTCCGGGGTGTCAGGCGCCTGACGGGGGCCGGCCTCCAGGACGGGACGCCGGCACGCCGTCACGCTGCGCGGAGGTTCGGATTCCGCGCGAACCGGCTCCGACCTGGGGCTGGATGAGCCACCGAGCACGTACGTCCGCGGATCGGCCGTTGGCGGGCGCTCCCGCAGCCTCCGTACGCCGGTCCGGTCATGCCTGCCCGGGCTGCCTCCGCGACTGGGGCTGCGGGGCACGGAACATGCTGACCAGGGCGAGGATGGCCTGCGGAGCCCCGCTGGCCTGGGCACGGTGTTCCCTGACGGCCTGCCCGAACGTCGTGCGGCCGGCGGCTATGTCGATCAGGACCTCGTCGTCGATCTCCAGGACGGCGTCAGGACGTTGCGCCGGGCCGACGATCGTCTCGATGGTGCCGTTCTCGACGATGGCGTGGAAGACCTCGCCCGAGATGCGGAACTCGTAGATCGCCCGCACGTCCTCGGCGGCACTCGGATCGAAGTACGCGCGCAGGCCGAGGACCGCCCAGCCGCCGTGGAACGCCTCGCCCTCGCGGCGCTCGCCCATCGCCCACTTCATGCCCCACTTGGCCAGCTCCAGGATCGCGGGGCCGAGCTCGTCGCCGGCCTCCGTCAGCGCGTAGGCGGGAGTGCGGGCGGGCGGCGGCAGGGTGATCTTGCGGATGAGGCCCTCGTGCTCAAGATGCTTCAGGCGGGCGGCGAGGAGGCCGGTGCCCAGGCCGCGCAAGCTGTTCTGGAAGTCGGAGAACCGCTTCGGGCCGGTCAGCAGGTCGCGGAGGATGAGCAGCGTCCAGCGCTCGCCCACGATGTCCAGGGTCCTGGCGGTGGCGCAGAACTGGTTGTACGTACGGTCCACTTCAGCAGTTTAATCAGCGGCTTCCGGTTCCTGAACCGAGTGATTCTGCGGCGAGGGAGAGGAGGAGCGTGGCGAGGGCTTCCGGGGCGGCCACCATGATGTCGTGGGGTCCGTCGATGGGGATGGTGTCGTAGCCGATGGCCTGGCCGAGTCGTTCGAAGGGGTAGGTCTGGGGGCGGCAGTGGATCGCGGTGCCGGGGATGGCGGCGACTGCGCCGGTGAGCTCCGTCGTGTCCTCGAACGTGCGGAGGGGGTGGGGGCGGAGGTTCCGGGTCAGCCAGGCGGCGTCGGCGGGGTCCGTCACGCCGAAGAGGTGAGGCGGAGGGGGCGGGATCAGCCGCTGGTCTGTGGGCGCGGGGTCCGGGGGCGCGGGGTCCGGGGGCGCGGGGTCCGGGGGCGCGGGGTCCGGGGGCGCCAGGTTCTGGAGTGTGGGGTTCTGGGGCGCAGGGGTCTGGGGCGTCGGGTTCTCGTACGCGGGACTCTGGGAACGCCGGATTGGGGTTGCGGTGGCTTCGGCCGCGGCCCGCATCGCCTGGGCGAAGGCGGGCGGGGCGAGGGTGAACATGCTGCTTCCGGTCGGGCCCGCCCAACCGTCCACCAGGATGATGCGGGCGATCCGGTCGGGGCGCATGTCGGCTGCCTGGCGAACGACGAGACCCGCGTAGCTGTGACCGACGAGGATCACCTGGTCGGCAGGGTCATGGTCGGACCACCCGGTTTCACGGCCAGTTGTGCGACCGGTTCCAGAGCCGACTCCGCGGTCGGTGCCTGGGACGGTTGTGGAGTCGATTCTGCTGGTTGCGGGCAGGGCGGCGAGCACCTGGTTGACGTGATCCCGGAGGGTTGTGCCAGGTGCGTACGCCAGGTCCGGGACGATCGTGCGGGCCCCGGCCCGGTCGAGGAACGGGACCACGCGGTCCCAGGCCCATGGTCCGTGCCACGCGCCGGCGACCAGGACGAAGGTCGTCATGCCGACACCACCCGCTGCGCGACGGGTTCCTGTGTCGTGGCCACGCTGTGAGAGTCGTACGACGGGCCGATTGCGCGCGTCCCGCGCTTGGCGACCAGGGTCGAGGGCAGCGCCGCGCCGGCTTCGGGACAGGTCGCGGCGGCGACGCCCGCCAAGGTATCGACGTTCGCCGGGGAAGCGGAGCCTCCCGACGAAGCGGCGAGGCAAAGGACCCGCCTGGTGTGGACGGGAAGCGAGTGACCGCTTCGAGGACCGGATCCTGACATGTCGCCTCCAGGGATCAGTACCACCTTGAGGATTTCGACCCAGCGGCCATAAGACACACGGTTGCCGGAGGGTGGCGTTCTCGATCTTAATCGTTGACTTTCGGTTTTTGAAGTCTATGATTCACAAACAAGAAGACGGGACGGGAACGCGAGGCAGGGAGTGGACGGCATGACCAAGCCGATGTACACGGCGGAGGCGACCGTTACAGGAGGACGGGCCGACGGGCACGGGGTCAGCTCGGACGGCAAGCTCGACGTACGGCTCCGGCAGCCCAAAGAGCTGGGCGGGGACGGGGACGGCACCAACCCCGAGCAGTTGTTCGCGGTCGGTTACGCCGCCTGTTTCTCCGCGGTGCTGAGCATGCTCGGGCGGAGGGAGGGCGTGGAGGCCGGTGACGCGGTCGTGGAGTCCAAGGTGCACCTGATCCCGCAGGGTGACGGGACGTTCCGGCTGGGGGTGGAGCTCGGGGTCACCCTGCCGTCGATCGGGGACGTCGATCAGGCGGTGGGGCTGGTGCAGGGCGCGCACCGCGTCTGCCCCTACTCCAACGCGACGCGCGGGAACGTGGACGTTGCGCTGAGGGTGAATGGAGTGAGCGTTTAGGCCAGTGGTGGCGGTGGCCTCGTCACACGAAGGCCGACGGCTCCCAGGGATCGGCGGCCACCGGTAGGCCGCTCGTCGCCAAGCGACCGGCAGCCACCAAAGGATGCAGTGACCACTCAAGGGCCGACGGCCATCTGGGCACACGGCCCCGCGAACGCCCGGCCTCGTCGGGTGAGTCGGCGGGCCCCGTAAGAAGCGAAGATTCCCTAGAGCTTGACGTCGTCCGGGGTGCGGGCGGGCTCCCGCAGAGGGGTCGGCCTCTCGAAGGCCGGTGTGGATCGGCGAGTCGGCGGACGCCTACCGAGGCCGACGTCCCCGAGGATCCGATGGCCAGCGACGCACCGGCAGTGGCCCGGCGGCCGCCGAAGTAGCCGATGCCCACCGGATCAGCCGATGCCGCCGGAAGGACCGATGGTCGGCAGTGAACGGCGATCGCCTCGTCAGGCGCGGGAGCCTGCGTTCAGAACGGCGAACAGCCCCCGTGCGCGAGCCCCGTCCGCCGCCCGCCAAGAGCCCGCGACGTGACCGCTCGCCGACGGCGGAAGGGCGGCGAGGACGTCGTCCGTGGCGGCCGGGCGCAGGAGCCGGTGCAGGCGCAGGACCGTGCCGTCCGCTGCCCGCAGTGCGGTGCCCTCCTTGTCGTCGACGGCGGTGTACTGCGCCGGGGCGAGGCCGTCGGCGGTGCAGGAGCGGGTGACGTCCGGGTCGGGCGTGTCGCTGACGTTCTGGTCCTGGGCCTGGACGCGGCCTTCGATCAGGGCCAGCAACTGGGCGACCAGCACCGGGTCGTGGCAGCCGTCGTACGCCCAGCGCCGCCCCAGCACCCCGTGCTCCATGGTGCCGACGAGCGCGTGCTCCGCCCCGTCGAGCGGGGCGCCCCGGTAGGTGAGCGGCACCAGGTAGGTGGACGGTTCGGCGCCCGCGGTGTCGGTCACCACCATGAACTCCATGCCGACCTCGCCCTCGGGGTCGTCCAGGCGGAAGCCGCCCGCCTTGGCCAGCCGCGGTCCGCCTGCGTCGCTGCCGGAGTACCAAGCCCGGGAGGGGAGCCAGGAGGTGAGCAGCTCCAGCTTGGACGGCTTGAGATCGGTCTGGTGGATGACGGCCATGCCGAGGCTTCTCCTCCGAGTCGTACGAACGGATCTTCCGCATCTTCCCATTCGAGGAGGGATCGGGAGCGCCGGCCCTTCCGAGGGGCCGTCCCGCGGAACGGCGGCGGCCGAAGGCAGGTCGGTTCGGGCGGTCAGCGGGACAGTTCCCAGCGCGCCCCGTGCGGCGTGTCCTCCACCGTGATGCCCGCCGCCGCCAGCTGGTCCCTGATCGCGTCCGCGGAGGCGTAGTCCTTGCGGGCGCGGGCCGCCTTGCGCTGCTCCAGCGCCACCGCCACCAGCGCGTCGACGACCGGCGTCAGGTCGGAGCCGGTGCCGCGCCACTGCGGCGAGCGCGGGTCGAGGCCGAGCACGTCGAGCATGTTCTGGGTCTCGGCGAGCAGCCGCGCCACGGCCTCCTTGTCGCCCCGCGCCAGCGCCACGTTGCCCTCGCGCACCACCTCGTGGACGACCGCGAGCGCCTGCGGCGTGCCGAGGTCGTCGTCGAGGGCGTCCGCGAAGGCCTGCGGCAGCGGCGCGTCGGCGTCCACGTCGTGGATGACCTCGGCGGCGCGCGTGACGAAGCCCTCGATGCGCTGGTACGCGGCCGCCGCCTCCTGCAGCGCCTCCTCGGAGTACTCGATGGAGGAGCGGTAGTGCGGGGCCGCGAGGTAGTAGCGCAGCTCGACCGGGCGCACCTTCTGCACCATCTCGGGGATCAGCAGGGAGTTGCCGAGCGACTTGCTCATCTTCTCCGCGCCGATCTTGAGCATGCCGTTGTGCATCCAGTTGCGGGCGAAGCCGTCGCCGGCCGCCTGGGACTGGGCGATCTCGTTCTCGTGGTGCGGGAAGATCAGGTCGATGCCGCCGCCGTGGATGTCGAACGTCGGCCCGAGGTACTTCGTCGCCATCGCCGAGCACTCCAGGTGCCAGCCGGGACGCCCGGGGCCCCACGGCGTCGGCCAGGTGGGCTCGCCCGGCTTCTCGCCCTTCCACAGGGCGAAGTCGCGCGGGTCGCGCTTGCACGACTCGTCGTCGGTGTCGGCCGCGGCCCGCATGTTGTCGAGCTTCTGGTTGGACAGCGAGCCGTAGTGGTCGGCCCAGGAGCGGACGTCGAAGTAGACGTCGCCGCCGGAGGCGTAGGCGTGGCCGCGGTCGATGAGCCGCCGCATCAGCGTGATCATCTCGGGGACGTGCCCGGTCGCCCGCGGCTCGACGGTCGGCGGCAGGCAGCCCAGCGTGTCGTACGCCCAGGTGAAGGCCCGCTGGTTGCGCTCGGCCACCACGAACCAGGGCACGCCCTCCTCGGCCGACACCCTGATGATCTTGTCGTCGATGTCGGTGACGTTGCGGCAGAACGTCACGTCGTAGCCGGAGCGGGTCAGCCAGCGCCGCAGCACGTCGAAGTTGACGCCCGAGCGGATGTGCCCGATGTGCGGCGGAGCCTGCACGGTGGCCCCACACAGGTAAATCGACGCCCGGCCGGCTTCGACCGGCACGAATTCACGGATGGCGCGCGTGCTGGTGTCGTAGATGTGCAGGCTCACGAAGGCAAGGCTAACGCCTCAAGGGCGTCATCAGGCCGATAAATCAGCCTCGGAGCACGACCTTCTCCGGCCGGATCCGGACAATGAGCCGTTCGGTGCCCGGCTTGTCCTGCCACGGCTGCCCGCGGTACTTCTGCGACAGCTCCTCGATGAGCGCGCCCGTCGGATCGGGCGACACGGTCACTGTGCCACGAACCTCCAGATACCGGTACGGATCGGCCGGATCGATCACCAGCAGGCTCGTCCGCGGGTCGCGCTCGAAGTTGCGCGGCTTCACCCGTCCCTTGACCGTCGAGAACAGCACGTCGTCGCCCTCCGTGCGGACCCACACCACGCTCGACTGCGGGGAGCCGTCGGGGTTGATGCTGGTGACGGTGGCGAAATTGGGCGCGTCCAGGAGGTTGCGGGCTTCTGCTGGCAACTCGGCCATGTCTCTCCCTTGATCGGTCTCGGAATCACATTGTTCTGTAGGCTCGAAACCGCCATGGACGTGACTCCCCCCTCTGTGCTCCGGCGCCTGGGCATCGCCCTCGCGGGGCTCGCGGTCGCCGCCCTCGCCGGGGCCGCGTGCGCGCTGTCGTTCGACGACCTGCGCGCGCTCGCCGTCGTCGGCGAGGCCCGGCCCGATCTCGCCTACCTCTATCCCGCCGCCTTCGACGCGCTGCTCGTGGTCGCCCTGGTCGGCGTCCTGCTGCTGCGCTCGGCCCGGTTCCTGGTACGCCTCCAGGCCGCGGCCGTGCTGGTGCTGCTCATCGTCGCCGCGGCGGCGGTGAACGCGGCCACCGCGCTGCGCCTCGCGATCGATCCCCGGCAGGCGGCCATGGGGGTGGCGCTGGCCCCCTGGGTCATGCTCGCCGTCGCCCTGTGGATCTGGCTGCTGATGATCAAGCACGTGCAGGCGGGCGGACGCGGCGGCGCCCGCGAGGAGGACGAGGAGGACGAGGCGGACCTCGTTCCGTTCCACCGGCGGGGCACGGCCGAGGCCGGTCCGCCGCCGCTGGTCACGGAGGCGCCGCCGCTGGTCACCGAGGCGCCGCCGCTCATGACCGACGCACCGGCGCCGGTGCTGGAGCCCACGCCGGTCGTCGGGCCCACGCCCGCCCCGGAGACGCCCCCCGTCTCTCCGTACGAGACCGTGGACGCTCCCATGCGCGACGAGGACGAGCGCGACGAGATCGAGGAGGCGGGCGTCCCCACGCAGGAGATCCGCGTCCGGGGAGCACGGGAGACGCCGCTCCAGCGCCCCGAGCCCCAGGAGCCCGAGGAGCCCGCGCAGGAGCCGCAGGAGGAGGCCCCCGTCTCGGAGCAGGTCGCCGAGTGGCACGCCGCGCCCCACGACGAGCACGCCCCCGAGCGACCCCAAGAGCCCGCGCAGGACGCCCGGAACATCGAGGACATCGAAGACGCCGAAGACGCCGAGGACGCCGGGGAGCCCCCGCAGAAGGCCCCGACCCGCCCCGTCCGCTGGGGCGACCGCTACAAGCCCACCGACGTCCTCGTGCACCCCCGCCCCGACCCGAGGAACGCCGACACCCAGCCCCAGCCCATCATCCTGGACGACGACCGCCCGGCCCCCGCGCCCCGCGCCCAGCCCCCCGCGGAGACCGCCCAGAGCGCTGAGGACGAGTTAGCGGACACCGCCCCGCACCCCGTGATCCACGACGATCCCCCGGCCCCGTCGGGCCGCCTGCGGAGCACCCCGCGGCCCCCGGAGGACTGACGCACAGGAAGGCCCGCCCCGGAAGGCGGTCCGATCGAAGCTGTCCGATCGGATCGGCTCCCGAGGCGGGCCGATGTATGCCCGGCGTCCGCGGATCTGCGGTACGGCCGTCAGTTCTCTGGTCAGACGCGATGGCCGCGCCTCAGGCCGGCGACCAGGCCGACACCCACGATGGCCAGCACCACCTGCATCACGAGCTCGATCCAGTCGATGCCGGGAGTCGTCTCCACGCCCAGCACCTGCGCGAGCAGCGTGCCCAGGAGGGCGGCCACGATGCCGACGACGACGGTGAGAATCCACCCGATGGCCTGCCTGCCGGGAAGCAGCAGGCGACCGACTGCGCCAATCACGGCGCCAATCACGATGGCGCCAAGGATGGACTGGATTGTCATGGTTCGAAACCTCCCCGTGAGGGTGAGCCGTTCACCTCCACGGGGATGTTCGCTACCCGATCTCCGGCTTTTATGCGCGGATTTGTGTTTACGCAGGTCAGGTCATGGTTCCGCGTGTACGTCCGCCGCCGCGCCCCCGCCCGATGCCCATCCGGGTCACGAGCAGCACGCCGATGACCGCCAGCGCGAGCTGGAGTATGTGCTCGATCCAGTCGATGCCTCGCGTATCGGCCCAGCCGAGCGCCTGGGCGATCAGCGTGCCGATGAGCGCGGCGACGATGCCGACGATGAGGGTCAGCCCGATGGACATGTTCTGCCTGCCGGGCACCAGCAGCCGGGCCAGCGCACCGACGATGGCGCCGATGACCACGGCGGAGACAATCGCGCCGATCATGTGTAGCTCCCCCCGAAGACGTTCACATGTCTTGGGGAGACCTACCCGCTGAACAGGACAAACAACCCAACGTATAAGGAAGGCGGCGGTCCGTACCGCGCCAGTGACGAACCGCCGCCTCCGCTCAGGGCGGGCCGGCTGACGGCCCGCCGGGACACCCTCACGCATCCCACATGAGAGACGCCCGGCTACGGGGACAGGTTCACCACCAGCGCCGTCGCGATGGCGGCGATGCCCTCACCCCTTCCGGTCAGCCCGAGCCCGTCGGTCGTGGTGGCGGACACGCTCACCGGGGCGCCCGCGGCGCCGCTCAGCGCCAGCTCGGCCTCGACCCGCCGGGGGGCGAGCTTCGGCCGGTTGCCGATCACCTGGACGGCGATGTTGCCGATCTCGTAACCCGCCGCGCGCACCTGGCGGGCGGTCTCCTGGAGCAGCACGGCACCAGAGGCGCCCGCCCAGCGCGGGTCGGCGGTGCCGAACAGCCGGCCGAGGTCGCCCAGCCCGGCCGCGGACAGCAGCGCGTCACAGGCGGCGTGGGCGGCGGCGTCGCCGTCGGAGTGGCCGTCGAGGCCGGGCTCCCCCGGCCAGTGCAGCCCGGCGAGGCTGAGCTCGCGCCCCGAGGCCGCCGAAGCGAACGGGTGGACGTCGACACCGACGCCCACCCGTGGAAGATTCGCGTTCAGCTGTTGAGAACCTCGTCGAGAAGGGCCTCAGCCTTGTCCTCATTGGTCTTCTCGGCGAGCGCCAACTCACTGACCAGGATCTGACGCGCCTTGGCGAGCATGCGCTTCTCGCCCGCGGACAGACCGCGCTCGCGGTCCCTCCGCCACAGGTCCCGAACGACTTCGGCGACCTTGTTCACATCACCGGATGCGAGCTTCTCCAGATTGGCCTTGTAACGGCGAGACCAGTTGGTCGGCTCTTCCGTGTGCGGCATGCGAAGGACGTCGAAAACCCGCTCAAGGCCTTCCTGGCCGACGACATCGCGCACACCGACGAGTTCTGCGTTTTCGGCTGGCACCTGGACGGTAAGGTCGCCCTTGTCGACCTTGAGCACCAGGTAGGTCTTTTCCTCACCCTTGATGGATCGCTTCGTGATTGCTTCGATCCGAGCAGCCCCATGGTGGGGGTAGACGACAGTGTCGCCGACCTGGAAAGTCATGTGACAAGTACCCCTTCCGCTGTACTCCAGGGTACCACGCATCCACAGCCTCCCGGAACAGTGAAATCCTCATAACTGCAGGTCAAAGCGGCATATTGGGGGTTGACAAGCGCGCAACTCTATGTCTGACATTTCCGGACATAGCGAATGACCTGCGGGGGCGCGGATATGACCATGGATTCGGATCGATATGGTTGGCGCTGCACTCACGCGTAGGCCATACATGCGCGAGAGCCCCCGACACGCATGCGCAAGACCCAAGGAGTACCCGCTCGTGACCAGCCGTCGCTGGATTGCCGCCGCCGCCGCGTTCTTGATCGCCCCCGTGCTCGCCGGTTGCGGCGCCGGATTCGACGCCACCACCAACAAGCCGTACGCGCCCAACGAGGCACAGGCCCTGATCGAGAACGGCTCTTACGGCTCGCGCGGCATTCACATCCCGCAGGCGTTCATCCTCGGCCCGGACTCGGGGGCGCAGCTCCCCTGGCGCGGCTCCGCCCCGATCTACCTCAACATCCTCAACACCACGGGCACCCCCGACACCCTCCAGGCGGTCTCGGCCGGCACCATGGGCACGGTCAAGGTCACGGCCCCCGTCCAGATCCCGAGCAACCAGCTCGTGAACACCGGCAAGCCCACCCCCCAGCTCATGCTCGAGTCGATCTCCAGGAGCCTCAGGGGCGGCGAGACCGTCAAGCTGGACCTCCAGTTCGCCAACGCCGGGATCGTGTCCCTGAACGTGCCTGTGGTCACGCGCAGCCGCGAATTCGCGGAGTACCCCGCCGCGCCCGGCGCGACGCCGGCCCCGACGCCCACCCCGTCCGCCTCGGCCCCCGCCGAGGAAGCGCACTGACCCAGCGGAAAACCCCTTGTCCCGGTACGCGGCCCGTACCGGAACAAGGGGTTTCTCAGTCGTCCACCACGTCGAACTTGTAGCCCAGGCCCCGCACGGTGAGGATGCACCGCGGGTTGGACGGGTCGGCCTCGATCTTCGCGCGCAGCCGCTTGACGTGCACGTCCAGCGTCTTGGTGTCGCCCACGTAGTCGGCGCCCCAGACGCGGTCGATGAGCTGGCCGCGGGTCAGCACCCGTCCGGCGTTGCGCAGCAGCACCTCCAGCAGCTCGAACTCCTTCAGCGGGAGCTGCACCTGCTCGCCGCGCACCGCGACCACGTGCCGGTCCACGTCCATGCGCACCGGCCCGACGGCCAGCACGGCGCTCTCCAGCTCCTCCACGACGTCGCCCTGCCGGCGCAGCACCGCCCGGATGCGGGCCACCAGCTCGCGCGAGGAGAACGGCTTGGTCACGTAGTCGTCGGCGCCCAGCTCAAGGCCCACGACCTTGTCGATCTCGCTGTCCTTGGCGGTCAGCATGATCACGGGCACCTTGGAACGCTGCCGCAGCGAGCGGCACACCTCCGTGCCGGGCAGGCCCGGCAGCATCAGGTCGAGCAGCACCAGATCGGCGCCGTTGCGGTCGAACGTGTCGAGCGCCTCCGGCCCGGTCGCCGCGACCGAGACCTCGAAGCCCTCCTTGCGCAGCATGTAGGACAGGGCGTCGGAGAACGACTCCTCGTCCTCGACGACGAGAACTCGGGTCATGTGGCTGCCTCCAGGGGAATAGCGGGTGGTACGGCCACCGCCGTGCCGCCGAAGGCGGGCAGGCGGAGCGTGAAGGTGGAGCCGGACCCTTCCTTGCTCCAGACGGACACCTCGCCCGCGTGCGCGGCGGCGACGTGCTTGACGATGGCGAGACCGAGCCCGGTGCCGCCGGTGGCCCGCGACCGCGCGGCGTCCACGCGGAAGAAGCGCTCGAAGATGCGCTCCAGAGCCTCCTCCGGGATGCCGATGCCCTGGTCGCTGACGCTGATCTCGACCGAGTCGCCGGCCGGGCGGACGCTCACCACGACCCGCGTGTGCTCCGGGCTGTAGGCGACCGCGTTGTCGATGAGGTTGCGGAGCGCCGTGACCAGCAGCTCGTCGTCGCCCCAGATGCGCAGGCCCTCGGTGCCGCCGGTGACGAGCGCGATGTCCTTGGCCGCGGCCTTGGTGTTGCAGTGGTCGATGGCGTCGTGGACGGCCTCGTCGATCGAGACCTGGCCGGGAGTGGGGATCGGCTCGGCGCCCTGGATCCTGCTCAGCGTGATGAGGTCCTGGACGAGGTAGTTGAGCCGGGCCGCCTCGTGCTGCATGCGGTTGGCGAAGCGGGTGACGGCCTCGGGGTCGTCGGCGGCGTCCTGGATGGTCTCGGCCAGCAGGCTGAGCGCGCCGACGGGGGTCTTCAGCTCGTGGCTGACGTTGGCGACGAAGTCGCGCCGCACCGCCTCGACCCGCCGCCGCTCGGTCTGGTCCTCGGCCAGGACGAGCACCTGGCCGTAGGAGCCGAGAGGCGCCACGCGGACGGCGAAGTTGGTGGTCTCCTGGCCGAACTTGTGGCCCGCGACGTCGATCTCGCTCTCGCGGATCTCGCCGTCGCGGCGTACCTGGCGGGCCAGGGCGAGCAGCTCGGCGGCCATCAGCCGGTCGCCCTTCACCAGGCCGAAGGCCCGCGCGGCCGAGCTGGCGCGAAGGACCCGGTCGTGGGCGTCGAGCACCACGGCGGAGGAGGGCAGCACCGCGAGGACGGAGGCCACGCCCTGCGGCAGCGCGGCGCCGCTCTCGGCGCCGTCGGCGTTGGCCGAACGGCTCGGGGCCTCGATCTGGTTGCGGTAGAACAGGACCGCCAGGGCTCCCACGACGAACCCGGCCAGGGCCGCGAAGCTCATGGCCATCTCACTCATGCCTTCGATGGTAGGTGGCGTTTTCCCAGGGACAGACCCCCTCATCAGGGGATGAACGTCCCTTTCCTGGAAAGTTCATCTCGCGGTAGGAGTTCGTTCATCATGCGCCACGTACGGTGACGGCATGCGCGACGCGTACCATGAAGAACTTGAAGGCCTGACCGACAAACTGGTCGAGATGACCAGGCTGGCCCGGTCGGCCATCTCCCGTGCCACCACGGCCCTCCTCGACTCGGACCTGGCGATCGCCGAGAGTGTCATCTCCCGCGACGAGGAAGTCAACGCGATCTTCGCCGAGATCGAGGCCACGATCTTCGACCTCATGGCCAGGCAGCAGCCGGTGGCGGTGGACCTGCGCCTGGTCATCACCGCGCTGCGCATGGGCACCGACCTGGAGCGGATGGGCGACCTCGCGGTCCACGTCGCCAAGGTCGCCCGGCTGCGCCACCCCGACTCGGCGATCCCGCCCCAGATGCGCTCCACGATCGTGGAGATGGGCCAGATCGCCGAGAACCTGATCACCAAGGCCGGCGGCTGCATCTCCTCGCGCGACGTGGAGTCGGCCCTGGAGCTGCCGCAGGACGACGACGCCATGGACCGGCTGCACCGGCGGCTGTTCCGGCTCCTGCTCAGCAAGGACTGGGAGCACGGCATCGAGGCGGCCATCGACATCACGCTCATCGGCCGCTACTACGAGCGGTACGCCGACCACGCGGTGCGCGTCGCGCAGGACGTCGTCTACCTCGTCACCGGCAGCCGCCCGTCCTGACGCCCGCGGCGCGGACGTCGTAAGCTGGGCCCGTCTCGGAAGGGGCGGGCCATGGCGGTGGAGAGCGGGCGCTGCTACGCCTGCAGGCGGGAGTTCGACTACGACCCCGCGGAAGTGACGACGTTCCTGGTCGACCAGATGACCGGGCTGCCGCCCGGGTTCACGGTCGCGGGCACGATGCGGCCCGCGACACCGGAGGCGGTGGCCCGCTCGGTCGACGTGCCGGTGTGCCCCGACTGCGTCGCCAAGGCCGAACGCGGCCTCCCCTTCGGCCCCACCATCGGCCCCTGACCCGCCACAGGGCGGCCGGGGCCTCCGGCGAGGGCGTGCGGCTCAGCGGCCCTGGTTGGCCACTGCTTCGATGGCGGCCTTGGCGGCCTCGGGGTCGAGGTATTCGCCGCCCCGCACGCGCGGCCGGAACTCCTCGTCCAGCTCGTAGACCAGCGGGATGCCGGTCGGGATGTTGAGGCCGGCGATGGCCTCGTCGCTGATGCCGTCGAGGTGCTTGACCAGGGCCCGCAGCGAGTTGCCGTGCGCGGCCACCAGCACCGTGCGGCCGGCCGCGAGGTCGGGGACGATCTCGTCGTACCAGTAGGGCAGCATGCGCTCCACGACGTCCTTCAGGCACTCCGTGCGGGGCATCAGCTCCGGCGGGAGCAGGGCGTAGCGGGCGTCGCCGGCCTGGGAGTACTCGTCGTCGTCGGCGATCGGGGGCGGCGGCACGTCGTAGGAGCGGCGCCAGAGCATGAACTGCTCGTCGCCGAACTCCTCGCGCGTCTGCGCCTTGTTCTTGCCCTGGAGGGCGCCGTAGTGGCGCTCGTTGAGCCGCCAGCTCCGCTTGACCGGCAGCCACATGAAGTCGGCCTCGGCCAGCGCGAGCTGGGCCGTCTGGATGGCCCGGGTGAGCAGGCTGGTGTGGACGATGTCCGGCCGCAGCCCGGCCTCCACGAGGAGCTTGCCGCCGCGGCGGGCCTCGTCCTCGCCCTTGGCGGACAGGCTCACGTCCACCCAGCCGGTGAACAGGCCCTTCGCGTTCCAGTCACTCTCGCCGTGCCGTAGCAGCACCAAAGTCGCCATGTCCCAATCCTATGGGTGGGAAGGGGAAAGGGAGGTTCAGCGGCCGGGGTCGGCGAAGCGGGCGAACGCCTGGAGGTTGGCCAGCGACTCGCCGCGCTTGGCCCGCCACTCCCACTCGCGCCGGATGGAGGAGGCGAAGCCCAGCTCCAGCGCGCGGTCGAACCAGTCGTCGGCGTAGGTGAGCACGCAGCCGAGCAGCCGGTCGACCTCCTCCTCGGTGACGGCGGCCGGCGGGAGGCGGCCCACCAGGTAGACGTCGCCGACGGGGTCGAGGGAGAAGTGCACGCCGTACATGGAGCCGTTCTTCTCCAGCAGCCAGCGGTAGAACTCCTCGTGGTTCTCGTCGGGCTTGCGGCAGAAGAACGCCTCGACGTGCAGCACCCGCTCGCCGACGATGAGCCAGGTCATGGTGGCGAGCTTGTGCTGCCCGGGGAGCTTGACAAGGAAGGCCCCGGGCCGCGGCTCGTCGTAGGTGACGTCCGCGGCCTTGAGCGCGGCTTCGACGACATCTCGCATGGTTAGGCAGGCTACAGATTCACCGCGACGGGCGTGTTGTGCAGGTGGGCGAGCGCGGCCGTGTAGACCTCGACCAGGCGGGAGGCGGTGGCCTGCCAGCCAAACGCGGCGGCGTGCCCGCGCGCGCCTCTCGCGAGCTGGTCGCGCCAGTGGGGAGCGGTCACGAAGCGGCGCAGCGCCTGCGCCCACTCGGCCGGGTCGTGGCCGTCGAGGAGCAGGCCGGAGACGCCGTCCCTGACGGCGGTGCGCAGCCCGCCGACGGCCGCCGCGGCGACCGGCGTGCCGCACGCCTGGGACTCCAGGGCGACGAGGCCGAACGACTCGTTGTACGACGGCACGACGGTGACCGTGGCCGCCCGGTACCAGTCGGCCAGCTCCTGCTGCGGCGCCGGCGGCACGAGGCGGACGACGTCGGCGATGCCCAGCTCGGCGGCCAGCTCGGTGAGCATGGACGGCCGCGCCAGCCCGTTGCCCGACGGGCCGCCGACGCAGGCCACGACCAGGCGCTCGCGCAGCGCGGGCTCCTCGATGAGCAGCCGGGAGGCGGCGCGCAGCAGCACGTCCGGGGCCTTGAGCGGCTGGATGCGGCCGACGAACAGCAGTACGTGCGCGCCCAGCGGCAGGCCGAGGCGGTGCCGGGCGGCGGCCTGAGAGCCGGGGCGGAACACGTCGAGGTCGACGCCGGGGTTGACGACGGCGACGCGCTCCTCGGCGGCGCCGTACAGGTCGATCAGCTCGCGGGCCTCGTCGGCGGTGTTGGCGACCAGGCGGTCGGCGATGTCCACGACCTGCTCCTCGCCGACCACGCGGGCCTGGGGCTCGGGCTTGTCGCCGGCGGCCAGCAGGAGGTTCTTGACCTTGGCCATGGTGTGCATGGTGTGCACGAGGGGGACGCCCCAGCGTTCCTTGGCCAGCCAGCCGACCTGGCCGGACAGCCAGTAGTGGGAGTGGATGACGTCGTAGCGGCCGGGGTCGTACATGGCCTCGGTGCGCAGCACCTCGGACAGGAAGGCGCACAGCTGGGCGGGCAGCTCGGCGCGGTCCATCTCCTCGTACGGTCCCGCGGCGACGTGCCGGACGAGGACGCCGGGGGCGAGCTCGGCCACCGGGGGGAGGTCGCGGGCGGTGGCGCGGGTGAAGATCTCCACCTCGACGCCGAGGTCGGCGAGCCGTCTGGCGGACTCGACGATGTACACGTTCATGCCGCCGGCGTCGCCCGTGCCGGGCTGGTCCAGGGGCGATGTGTGCATGCTGATGGTCGCGACCCGGCCGACCCGTCGTCGCCTCACTCGGCACCACCTCCTTGCAGGTAACTATCCAGATTTTTGCGACATTCCCGACAAGTGGTGATAGCGGGGGTGCGGACGGCGGGCGCGGCGGGCGCTGGCAGGATGTGGGCATGCGGAAGACGGCTGTGGTGACCGGGGCGAGCAGCGGGATCGGCGAGGCGACGGCGCGCCGGCTCGCCGCCGAGGGGTACGACGTGGTGGCCGGCGCGCGACGCCGCGACCGGCTCGACAAACTGGCCGCCGAGGCCCCCGGCGTCCGGCCGGTGACGCTCGACGTGACCTCCCAGGAGTCGGTGGACGCGCTGGCCGCCTCGCTGGAGCGCTGCGACGTGCTGGTGAACAACGCGGGCGGCGCCTTCGGCCTGGAGCCGGTGACCGAGGGCCGGCTCGACGACTGGCAGCGCATGTACGACGTGAACGTGCTCGGCTCGCTGCGCATGGTCCAGGCGCTGACGCCGAAGCTGATCGCCTCCGGCGACGGCGTGCTGGTGATGCTGACCTCCACCGCCGGCCTGGTGTCGTACGAGGGCGGCGGCGGCTACTGCGCGGCCAAGCACGCCCAGAGCTCGATGGCCGAGACCCTGCGCCTGGAGCTGGTCGGGCAGCCGGTGCGGATCGTGGAGATCGCGCCGGGCATGGTGCGGAGCGAGGGCTTCGCGGTGACCAGGTTCCGCGGCGACCAGGAGGCCGCCGACCGCGTCTACGAGGGCGTCCCCGACCCGCTGAGCAGCGACGACGTCGCCGACGCGATCGCCTGGTGCGTCACCAGGCCGGCCCACGTCAACGTCGACCGGCTGGTCATCCGCCCGCGCGCGCAGGCCGCCCAGCACAAGGTGCACCGGGTTCGGTGACCAGGCCCGTCGGCGCCGTCACCAGGGGCACGACCGGCCACAACCGGCTGCGCCGCTGCGACCGCTGGGTGGTCGCGGCGCACGGCCGGCGGCTGCGTGCCGCCGACCGGCCCCTGGTGGTGGACCTGGGCTATGGGGCCTCGCACACCACGACGCTGGAGCTGTTCACCCGGCTGCGCCGGGCGGCGCCCGGGGTCGAGGTGGTGGGGATCGAGATCGACCCGGCGCGGGTGGCGCTCGCCAAGCCGTACGAGCGGGAGGGGCTGAGCTTCCGGCTCGGCGGCTTCGAGCTGCCCGTGGACCGGCCGCCGACGCTGGTCCGGGCGTTCAACGTGCTGCGCCAGTACGCCGAGGCGGACGCCTGGCGCTACTGGGACCTGCTGTGCGGCAAGCTGGCCCCGGACGGCGCGCTGGTGGAGGGCACCTGCTCGGAGACCGGGCGGCGGGCGGTGTGGGTGGACCTGTCGCGGGAGGGGCCGCGGACGCTGACGTTCTCGGCCCGCTTCGACGCCTTCGAGCGGCCCTCCGACCTGGCCGACCGGCTGCCGAAGACGCTCATCCACCGCAACGTGCCGGGTGAGCGCGTCCATGCGTTCCTGCGCGACTTCGACCGCGCGTGGGCGGTGAGCGCGCCTTACGGGGCGCACGGGGCGCGGCAGCGCTGGCTGGCCGCCGTCCGGCTGCTCGGGGACTCCTGGCCGGTCTGCGCGCGCCCGCCGCTGGGCGGGGCGCGGCGCTGGCGGCTGGGCGAGGTGACCCTCTCCTGGTCGGCGATCGACCCCCGCTGATCTCCCCTAGGCCCGCTGACCGAGCCTGGACCCGAAGACCGCGTAGGCCGGGCCGTCGAACAGCACGAACGTGACCTCCGTCACGGACGTCTCCGCCGCCCGCGCCGTCTCCACGGCGATGCGGGCGGCGTCGTCCATCGGCCAGCCGTAGATGCCGGTCGAGATCGCGGGGAAGGCGACCGTGGCCGCCCCCAGCTCGTCGGCCACCCGCAACGACTCGCGGTAGCACGAGGCCAGCAGGTCCGAGCGGTCCTGCGACGGCGAATAGACCGGGCCCACGGTGTGGATCACCCAGCGGGCGGGCAGCCGGCCCGCGGTCGTGGCCACCGCCGAGCCGGTCGGCAGGCCGCCGGCGTACCGGCCGGCCCGCAGCGCCCGGCACGCCTCCAGGATCTCTGGGCCGCCGCGCCGGTGGATCGCGCCGTCCACGCCGCCCCCGCCGAGGAGCGAGGAGTTGGCGGCGTTGACCACGGCGTCCGCCCGCTGCTCGGTGATGTCGCCCTTGACCAGCGTGATATTCATCTCAAGCCTCCCGGATGCCAGCTCGACGCCCTGTAGAGCTACCCTGAAGAACGTGAAGGGTCTCGGCGAGCTTGAACGCAGCATCATGGACATTTTGTGGGCGGAAGACGGGGCGTTGACCGCCCGCGAGGTCGGCAGGCTCATCGCCGACCGCGACCTCGCCCCCACCACGGTGATGACCGTCCTCGACCGCCTCACCCGCAAGGGCTTCCTCCACCGCACCCGTGACGGCCGCGCCTGGCGCTACCAGCCGGCGGAGAGCCGCGACGCGTACATCGCCGAGCTTATGCTGGAAGCCTTGGACCTGACGGGCGACCGATCGGCCGCCCTGACCCGCTTCGCCCAGGCCGTGTCGGGCCCCGAGGCGGAGATCCTGCGCAGAGCCCTCACGGAGCTGGAGGAAGAGTGATCACGGCAGCGGCGCTGGCAGCGCTCGCTGCGGCGTGCGCCGTTGGCTCCTGGCGTTTCACCAAAGCCGACTGGACCCCGCGCGCGCCGCGGCTGGCCATCATTCTCTGGCAGTCCCTGGGCGTGGCCTGGGGCCTCGCCACGACCGGCGCCATGCTGGCGTACGCGGTCCAGCCCTACGACCTCGGCGTGCTGCCGGGGCTCATCGCGTTCGCGCGGGGCGAGACGCCCGCCGCTGCGTGGGACCCGCTGCACGTGCTCGCCATGATCGCGGGCCTGACCGCGCTGGCCGTGCTGGTCGCGGTGCTGCTGACGGCCGGCGTGCAGGCGTTGCGGGCCCGCCGCCGGCACCGCATGCTGCTCGCGCTCATCGCCCACGACGACCCGTCGATCCCCGGCGTGCGGGTGCTCGACCATCCGGGCGCGGCGGCGTACTGCGTGCCGGGGCTGCGCTCGCAGGTCGTGGTCAGCGAGGGGGCGCGCAAGCTGCTGTCGCAGGACGAGCTGGCCGCGGTGCTGGCGCACGAGGCGGCGCACGTGCGCGAGCGGCACGACCTGGTGCTGCTGCCGTTCGCCGCGCTGCGCAGGGCGCTGCCCTGGTCGAAGGTGGTGGCCGACGCGCAGGCGCAGGTCGAGCTGCTCATCGAGATGGCCGCCGACGACCGGGCCCGCCGCTACTGCTCGCCGCGGCGCCTGGCCACGGCGCTGCTGCGGTTCGGCTCGGCGGGGGCCATGCCGACGCCGCACGGCATGCTGGGCGTGCACGTCCACAACGTGATGGCGCGGGTCGACCGCCTGGTCAAGCCGGGCCCTGAGCTGGCGTTCTCGGTGCGTTACGGCTACCTCACGCTCGCTGTGACATTGCTCACCGCCGCGCCCGCCCTGTGGTTCTACCAGCTCTGATGCTTGCTGGTGTTAACCGCCGCGTTTGCAATTGCAAGCAGCGGGCGGCAGACTATGGGTATGGCACTACCCAAGGTCGGTTCGATCGGTGAATACATCCGCGAGCAGCGGCAGCAGGCGAAGATCTCGCTGCGCCAGCTCGCGGCGGCTGCCGGGGTCTCCAACCCCTACCTCAGCCAGATCGAACGCGGCCTGCGCAAGCCGAGCGCGGAGATCCTCAACCAGATCGCCAAAGGTCTGCGCATCTCCTCGCAGGCGCTCTACGTGCAGGCCGGCCTGATCGAGGACCGCGAACCGCCGAGCGACGTGATCACCGCGATCCGCGCCGACGCGCACCTCACCGAACGGCAACGCCAGGTGCTGATCGACATCTACGAGTCGTTCCGCAAGGAGCAGCCGGCCGAGGGCGAGCAGACCTCCCAAGACGCCCGCCCCCGGTCCGGCTCCGAGCAGGACGACGAGCCGCTGCCCGAGGAGTTTCTCGCCGCTCTTGAGCCCTACGCGGCGACCTCACGCAACGGCAACGTCACCCCGGAAACCAAGGAAGGTTAACCCATGACGCTCGCCACCGAGGTCAAGAAGCTCACCGATTCCAAGCCCTTCTACGCGGTCGCGGGTGTCGGCGACTACGCCGTCGAGAAGCTGCGCGAGCTGCCCGAGCAGCTCCAGCGGCTCCAGGCGCGGCGTTACGAGCTGGCCCGCGAGCTGCCCGAGCGCACCCGCGCCTACGCCGACAAGGTCGAGTCCGTGGCCCGCGAGTTCCCCGAGAAGGCCCGCGAGTACGCCGACCAGCTCGGCCACCGCGCCACCGAGGTCTACGAGGACTTCGCCACGCGGGGCCGCAAGGTCGTCAGCAAGGCCACCGGCACGGCCGCCCTCGAGCTGGAGGAGGTGTCGGAGGCCGCCGAGCCGCCCGTCGCCGAGCCCGTCGAGCCGGTCAAGAAGACCACCCGCACCACCAAGGCCGTCAAGGCCTGACCGTTCCCCCTGGAAAGGCCCGTCCCGTTCATGCGGAGACGGGCCTTTCCGCTCGGGGTTGCCCGGCTGTCGGTCCCGCCTATTAGGCTGGGGACCGGTTTTCATCTCGCGCGTTGGGCGGAGCCGACAACATGAGTCTGATCAACGGGGTCTTCAACCTCCTCTTCCTGGTGCTCGCCGCCGTCATCTTCGGCATGTCGGTCTACGCGCTCGTGCACGCGCTGCGGGTGCCGACCAACGCGTTCCTCGCGGCGGGCAAGCTCCAGAAGCCCATCTGGCTGCTCATCCTGGTGCTGGCCACGCTGTTCTCCGGGGCCGGGGCGTGGAGCTACTTCAACGCGTTCCTGCTCATCGGCAGCGAGGGCTTCCTCGGCATCGGGCTCGGCATCTTCTCGATCCTGGCCGTCATCGCCGCCACCGTCTACATCGTGGACGTCAAGCCCGCGGTCAAGGGCATGGGCGGCCGGGGCGGCAACAACGGCCCGTACGGCCCCTGGTGACCAAGCTCTAGGCTGCCGTCATGACCTATGACGTCCACGGGCGTACCCGAAGGCTCGAACTGGCCGACCAGGCGCTGCGCGACTTCGAGGCCGTCGTGCTCGACTCCTCGCCCGAGGGGATCGTGCTCGACCGGTCGGCCTTCTACCCGGGCGGCGGCGGCCAGCCCGCCGACCACGGGGTGCTCATCTGGCAGGGCGTGGAGACGCGCATCGTCGGTGTGCGCAAGGGCGACGACCTCCAGCTCGTCCCGGCCGAGGGCGACCCGGTGCCGCCCGCCGGCACGGTGGTGGAGGCGGCGGTGGCCGACGCGCGCCGCTCGGCGCTCATGCGCACCCACTCCGGCCTCCACGTGTTGTGCGGCGTGGTCTTCCGCGACTACGGCTGCCTGGTCACCGGCGGCAACATGGACGAGCTGAGCGCCCGCATGGACTTCAACCTGCCCGAGGTGCCGCCGGGGTTCAAGGAGGCGGTCGAGGACGCCTGCAACGCCGAGATCACCGCCGACCGCCGCATCGACGTCAAGGTGCTGCCCCGCCCCGAGGCGTTCGCGATCCCCGACATCATCCGCACCGCCACCAACCTCGTGCCGGAGAGCGTCCAGGACGTCCGCATCGTCGACATCGTGGGCCTCGACACGCAGGCCGACGGCGGCACCCACGTCGCCTCGACCAAGCAGATCGGCCGCATCAAGGTGGCCAAGATCGAGAGCAAGGGCAAGGGGTTCCGCCGCCTGCGCATCCAGATCTCCGACTAGTCGATCATCCGGCTGAGCCCGTCGAGCAGGGGGCGCAGGCCGAACTCGAAGAGCCGGTCGAGGTCGAGGTCGAAGTCGCCCAGCTCGCGCAGGAACGCGGCGAAGGCCCCGTAGCCCGGCGACTCGCTGACCTGCCGCATGCGCTCCTCCTGCGCGCTCATCCACTCCTCGTCGCTCAGCCCGGTCGCGGCCCGGGCCCGCCGCTCCTGCTCGATGTTGGCGGCCAGGCCCTGCACGAAGCTGTGGACGAGGATGTGGACGTGCATCTTGGCCGTGGCGTCGAGCCGGGTGCCGGCCAGGGCGCGCATCGCCCATTCCGAGTGCTTCAGCAGGCCGGCCGAGGGCAGCGGCCGGTAGAGCGAGGAGACGTCGGCCATCCAGGGGTGCGCGCGGTAGGCGGCCCACTGGAGCCGGGCGGTCGTCTCCAGCGCCTCGCGCCAGCCCGCGGGCGGCTCCGCGGGCAGCGGGTGGTCGCCGATCACCGTGTCGAGCATGAGCAGGACCAGCTCGTCCTTGCCGCCGACGTGCCGGTAGAGGGACATGGTGGCCATGCCGAGCCGGTCGGCGAGGCCGCGCATGGTCAGCTCGTCGAGGCCGTCGGCGTCGGCGATCTCGACGGCCGCGCGGACCACGCGCTCCCGCGTGCCGTCGGGCCCGGCGGGCGCGCCCCGGCGGGCGGCCGGCCCCTGGGCGGCGCGGCCTGAGCGGAGCGGCTCGGCCACCACGGTGCCGACCCGCGGCTCGGCGATCACCACGCCCTCCTGGGCGAGCAGCGCGAGCGCCCTGGTGGCGGTGGCCAGGGCCACGTTCCAGTCGCGGGCGAGCTGGCGGGTGGACGGCACGCGGTCGCCGGGACGCAGCCGGCCGTCGGCGACGCGCCGCTTGATGTCGGCCGCGATGCGCGCGTAGGGCGGGACTTCCATGCTCTCCCCTGTCCTAGTACAGATCTGCTCATCATAGCGTTGCGGCCTGCTGTATGTACGCCGTACATTCAGTTCTGCGTACAACGTACAGAAGGAGCGCGAACATGAAGGTCCTCATTTCCGGAGCGAGTGTCGGCGGCCCCGTCCTGGCCTACTGGCTGCGGCGGCACGGCGCCGAGGCGGAGCTCGTCGAGCGGGCGCCGGCCCCGCGCAGCGGCGGCCAGGCCATCGACATCAGGGGCGCGGCGCTCACCGTCGCCGACCGGATGGGCGTGCTGGAGCAGGCCAGGGCCCTCCGCACCACGATGCGCGGCATGTCCATGCTGGACGGCGAGGGCAACGAGCTGATGCGCAGCACCGAGGGGACGCTGAGCGGCGGCGCGTTCGACAGCCCGGACGTCGAGATCATGCGCGACGACCTCACCGCTCTGCTCATGGACGCGGCCGCCCCCGACATCCGCTACGGCGACTCGATCGCCGCCCTCGCCCAGGACGCCGACGGCGTGGACGTCACCTTCGACAGCGGCCGCCGCGACCGCTACGACTACGTGGTCGGCGCCGACGGCCTGCACTCCAACGTGCGCCGCCTCGCCTTCGGCCCGGAGGAGCGCTTCGTGCACCACCTCGGCGCGTACGTCTCCATCTTCACCGCCCCCAACTTCCTCGGCCTCGACCACTGGCAGACCTGGTTCCAGGACGGCGCGGTCGGCGGCTGCGTCTACAGCGACCGCGACACCACCACCATGCGCGTCAACCTGGGCTTCCAGGACGGCCCCGTCGCCTACGACCACCGCGACACCGACGCCCAGAAGCGCCTGATCCAGGAGCGCTGCGCCGGCCTCGGCTGGGAGGGCCCCCGGCTGCTGGAGGCCATGTGGAAGGCCGACGACTTCTACTTCGACGCCATGGCCCAGGTCAAGATGGAGCGCTGGTCGGCCGGCCGGGTGACGCTGGTCGGCGACGCCGGCTACTGCGCCTCGCCGCTGTCCGGGCAGGGCACGAGCCTCGCCATGGTCGGCGCGTACGTGCTGGCGCAGGAGCTCGCCGCCGGCCCGGCCGCCGCGCTCGACCGCTACGAGCACCGCATGCGCCCGTTCGTCGCCGCCAACCAGGCCCTCGCCACCGAGAACCCGGGCCAGGGCGCGGCCCCCGAGAGCATTCAGCGGGCGGCCACCGCCATCACACTCGATTGACGGGACGAACCGCTACGATTTGCCGCCATGACCGGAATCAGACTCACGTTGGCCGCGCTGGGGGCCGCCGCTCTGACGTTGACCGCCGCTCCCGCCGCCCTGGGCGCGGCGGCCGGCATCACGGACGACGTCACGATGACCCTCGGCAAGGACGGCACCCTCCACGTGGTCGAGAAGATCAGCGGGGGGTCGAGTGGGCTGGCGCGCACGTTCATCACCCGCACCCGGTACGACGACGACAACGACCGCCTCTACCAGATCACGAACGTCAAGGGCGGCACCTTCGACGGCGAGACCCTCACCGTGACGGGCGGCACCGTCGAGTACGACGTCAAGGGCGCGGTCATGTCCACGGGCGGCGTCGAGGAGCTGCGCTGGTTCGCGGTGAGCGGCTGGAACCAGCAGGTCGCCAAGGCCACGGTCAAGGTGCAGGGCCCCGGACAGGTGCAGAACCTGTCCTGCTTCGCCGGCGAGCTGACCTCGGCCGTCGGCTGCACCGCCGCCTCCATGGACCACTCGGCCACCCAGGCCGACTTCGAGCAGGAGAACATCGCCCCCGGCCAGGCGCTGACCGTCGTCATCGGCTTCCCCTCGGGCTCCAGCAAGGGCGCGCCGATCCTGGAGCGGCGCTTCTCGCTGGCGTCGGCGTTCACGCTGAACACCGTCACCGGCGGCGCGCTCGCGGGCCTGCTGGTGCTGCTGCTCGGCGGCATCGGCCTGCTCTACTGGACGCGAGGCCGCGACGCCCGGGTGGCCGGCCACGAGCAGGGCGCGGTCAGCCCGGTCCAGAACGGTCACTTCTCCCCGCCCGACGGGGTGCGGCCCGGCCAGATCGGCACGCTCGTGGACGAGCAGGCCGACGTCGTGGACGTCACCGCCACCATCGTGGACCTCGCCGTGCGCGGCTACCTGCGCATCGACGAGCAGCCCCGCCAGACCTACGACGCCCCCGACTGGCTGCTGGTGCGGCTGCCCACGGCGCCGGTCAACGCCCTGCTGCCCTACGAGAAGGCGCTCTACGACGCCATCTTCGACGGCCGGGACGCGGTGCTGCTGTCCCAGCTCACCGGAACGTTCGCGACGCACCTCGGCAAGGTGCGCGACGCGCTCTACGCCGACGTGGTCAAGCAGGGCTGGTTCGCCCGCCGGCCCGACACCGAGCGCACCCGGTGGACGACGATCGGCGTCATCCTCATCGCCGCGGGCGTGCTGGCCACGGTGGGGCTGGCCTGGTTCACCACGTACGGGCTGCTCGGCCTCGCCGTCATCATCGCGGGCGCCGCGCTCGCGGTCGGCGGGCAGTACATGCCGGCCAAGACCGCCAAGGGCTCGGCGGCGCTCGCGCACACCCTGGGCTTTCGCGAGTACCTGTTCTCCGGCGAGCTGGGGCACGTGCCCGAGCAGCACCGGGTGGAGCTGTTCTCCCGCTACCTGCCCTACGCGGTGATCTTCGACGGGGTGGAGCACTGGTCGCGGGTGGTGGCCTCCGTCACCGGCAACGGCCACCAGGCCGACAACCTCTACTGGTACCACGGGCCGGCGGAGTGGGACCTGTCGAAGTTCGCCGGGTCGATGCGCACGTTCTGCACGACGACCTCGGGCGCCATCTCCGCGACCCGCCAGTTCCGCACGCTCTGACCGGCGGCCGGCCGGCGGCGGGCGGTCAGCGGATCCGCACCTCCCCGACCGGCCGTCCCCCGCCGAGCACCGGCGGGGTGGCCAGCTCGGCCAGCTCGGGGGCGTCCAGGCCGAGCGAGCGCAGCGCCGCGACCGTGACGGGCACCCGGGCGCGCGGCGAGCCGTCCTCGATCTTGACGGTGCCGGCGCGGCCGTCCTCGAAGGCGAACGCGTCGAAGCCCTCCGCCCCCGCCTTCACCATCAGGCCCGGCAGCGCCCGCATGAGCCGGGCCTCGGGCCGGTCGGTGCCGGACGTCCACTCCGGGTGGGCGCGCATCGCGTCGAAGATCTTGCGCTCGTAGGAGTCGGGCGACGACCTCGGGAACGCCCGGAACGCCTTGGTCACCCCGAGCATCGAGACGAAGAACAGCGGCGCGCCGCAGCCGTCCACGCCCGAGGCCGCCACACGCTCGCCGGTGAACTCCTCCACGGTGTCCCTGATCGCGCGCTGGAGCGGGTGCGACGGCTGCAGGTACGTCTCCAGCGGCCAGTCGTTGAGCACGCAGGTGGCCAGCATGGCGGCGTGCTTGCCCGAGCAGTTCATGTAGACGCGCCCGCGCTCGGTCGCGCTCCGGTCGGCCGGGTAGTCCTCGGGGCAGCCCAGCGCCGACTCCTCCAGCCCGGCCTCGCCGAGGATCTTGCGCACCCCGTCCACGTGGAACGGCTCGCCCGAGTGCGAGGCACAGGCCAGCGCCAGCAGCTCGTCCTCCAGCGGAAGGCCGCAGCGCAGCATGCCGAGCGCCTGGAGCGGCTTCATCGACGACCGCGGCGAGGCCGGCACGTGCACCGCGCCCCGCGTCTCGACCAGGCGGCCTTCCGCGTCCACCGTCAGCATGCGAGCCTGGTGCGTGGACTCCACGAACCCGGACCGCACGACCTCCACAATCAGCGACATTTGGCGCACTCCTTTCGGGTCGAGTCTACGGAGGGTTTCACCTGGTCCAGAATGAGATGCCATGCGAGCAGTGGTGCAGCGAGTCAGTTCAGCGTCCGTGGAGGTGGACGGCCGCACGGCCGGCGCGATCGCCGAGCCCGGCCTGCTCGTCCTGGTCGGGGTCACGCACACCGACACCAGGGCGGAGGCGGCCAAGCTGGCCGCCAAGTTGTGGGGGCTGCGCGTCCTGCACGGCGAGAAGTCCTGCTCGGACGTCGACGCGCCGCTCCTGGTGATCAGCCAGTTCACCCTCTACGGCGACGCGCGCAAGGGCCGGCGGCCCACCTGGCAGGCCGCCGCCCCGGGGCCGGTCGCCGAGCCCCTGGTGGACGCCGTGGTCGAGGAGCTGCGCGCGCTCGGCGCCCGGGTGGAGACCGGGGTGTTCGGCGCGGACATGAAGGTGTCGCTGGTCAACGACGGGCCGATCACCCTCGTGCTGGAGTTCTAGCGGACCCGCCCCGCCGCTAGCGGATGCGCCGCCTCAGGGACGGGTCGATGGCGACGTTGCGGCCGGCGTCCGGGGGCACGACGACCTCCTGGCTCGCCGCCACGCCGCCGGCCAGCAGCGGCGCGTCGACCGGCACCGTGCGCTTGACCACCGCCAGCGCGATCGGCCCCAGCTCGTGGTGGCGGGCCGCCGAGCCGACGACGCCGACCTCCTGGCTCTCGAAGATCACCGGATCGCCGTGCACGGGCAGCGTGTCGACGCTGCCGTCGAGGTGCAGGAAGACCAGGCGGCGCGGCGGGTGCCCGAGGTTGTGCACGCGGGCCACGGTCTCCTGGCCGCGGTAGCAGCCCTTGCTGAGGTGCACCGCGGCGCCGATCCAGCCCACCTCGTGGGGGATGGTCTTGTGGTCGGTCTCGAACCCCAGCCGGGGCCGGTGCGCCTCGATGCGCAGCGCCTCGTACGCCCACAGCCCCGCGAGCGGCCTGCCCAGGTGCTCGGGCAGCTCGGCGCGCGGCACCAGGAAGTCGTCGGTGGCGGTGGAGAGCACGGCGAGGTCGTCGGCCCGCGACACCTCGACCCGCAGCATGAACCGCATGCGGTCGAGGTAGTCGACGAGGCTCTGCGCGGTGCCCGGCTCGACGTGGGCCAGCACGCTCTCGCCGTCGTCGACGAGCGTCAGGTGGTGCAGCACGCGGCCCTGGAGGTCGAGGTCGAGGGTTTGGGTCCACTCGCCCGGTCTGAGCGTGTCGAGCTTCTGCGAGGTGAGGTCGTTGAGCCACTTCAGCCGGTCGGCGCCGGAGACGCGGACCACCTCGCGGTTGCTGCGGTCGACGACCGCCTCGCCCTTGGCCAGCGCGCGCTGCTCGGCGAACAGGTCGCCGTAGTGCGCGGCTACGTCGGAGTCCGGCGCGTCGGCCGCGACGGCGCCGGGAAGGTCGAGCAGAGGGCTACGCATGCCCTCCAGGCTATCGGCACTCGCGGCAACGTCCGAAGACGGTCAGGTGGTGGACGTCGGTCGCGAAGCCCATCTCGTCGTCGAGCGCCTTCACCAGCCCCTCGACCAGCTCCGGCCGCACCTCGATGACCCGGTCGCAGCCCCGGCACACCAGGTGGACGTGGTCGGCCTCGGCCGCCAGGTGGTAGGTGGGAGCCCCGTGCCCGAGGTGCGTGTGGGTGACCAGCCCCAGCTCCTCCAGCAGCTCCAGCGTCCGGTAGACGGTCGAGATGTTGACCCCGCGCGCCGTCTGCCGGACCTTGACGCAGATCTCCTCGGGGGTGGCGTGCTCCAGCTCCTTGACCGCTTCGAGGACGAGCTGGCGCTGCGGCGTGACCCGGTAGCCCTTAGCGCGAAGTTCCTCGTGCCACTGCGTCTCGGTCATGCCCCCGAGTGTACGGCCCGGTGATATTCACTTGCCTACGGGACGAAACACCACATAGCTTCATGGGTACGCGGAAAGGAGGTGGTCCGAATAATGGTTAGTCATAGTCGGGCTAGCGAGGTGGTTGTCCGCTGACGTCGCGGACGCCTGTCTCGGTCTCGTGACGTGACGCGAATACGAGGCAACCACCGGGGCCCCTGGCAGCCGGAGGGCGGGATCGAATCCCGGCCTTGGTCCATCCGGCCCGCCCGCACCCGCGGGCGGAGTGATGCCTGGGGCCCTTCTTCATGTCCCGATGAGTTTCGCGCTCCCCGCCGGTCTTCTCCTGAGCACCGTACGACTGAGCACCGTACGACAGCACCGTACGACGTCCTCCGGAGGGACCATGAGCACGAACGCACTACCGCCCGTCGTCGACGCCGAGACCTGGCAGCGCGAGCTCGACGCGCTGCGCGCCAGGGAGAAGGCCGCCACCCGGGAGCTCGACGCCATCGCCGCGCAGCGCCGCCGCCTGCCGATGGTGCGGATGCCGGACTACGTCCTGGAGGGCGAGAACGGGCCGGTCCGGCTCGCCGACGTCTTCGAGGGCAGGAGCCAGCTCATCGTCTACAACCACATGTGGTTCGCGGGCAAGGAGTGGCAGTGCCCGGGCTGCACCGGCTACACCTCGCAGTTCACCCGCCTGGAGTTCCTGGACGCCTACGACGCCCGGTTCGTCATCGTCACGCAGGGCCCGATCGACGAGGCGCTCGCCTACAAGCGCCGCGTCGGCAACAAGATGACCTGGTACTCCACCGCGAACAGCCCGTTCGGCGCGGACGTCGGCGCGCCTCCCGGCGGCGGCTTCGCCGTCAACGTGTTCCTGCGCGACGGCGACGCCGTCTACCGCACCTGGCACACCGCCGGCCGGGGCACCGAGCAGCTCAGCCACACCTTCGCGCTGATCGACGTGCTGCCGTACGGGCGGCAGGAGGAGTGGCAGGACGTGCCCGAGGGCTGGCCGCAGTCGCCCACCTACAGCAGGTGGGCCTCCTCCAAGGACATCGCCGCCGCCTACGGCACCGCCTAGTGCTCACCCCGGGGCGCGACGCCCAGCTCGGCGCAGGCCCGCCGGTACAGCGTCACCACGGCCTTGCGGACCTGCGCCCGCTCGGTGAGCGTCGCGCCCCACGGCACGCGTACGCGCTCGCCCCCGTCGATCGTGAACTCGATCGCCTCGGCGTCCACGTCGCTGGTCACGGCCGTGGTGGCGGCCGGCCGGCCGCCGAGCGCCCGCACGATGAGCAGGGAGTCGCCGGCGTGGTCGTCGTTCATGTGCCGCTTGATGGCCTCCACCGCGTCGGCGGTGAAGGGCGTGCTCACGAGACCTTCTTCAGCTCGGCCGACATGTGGTCCGACAGCGGCTGCCCCATCGCGGCCATCTCGTAGGCCCACATGAGGTTGCCGTTGACCAGCCCGTACAGCCGGTGGCCCGCGGTGTACTCCTTCGCGGTGACCGTGCGCGCCACGACGTCGGTGCGCAGCTCGATCTTGTGGAAGACCACCTCGCCGATGTAGATCTCGACGACGCCGGTGGGGTGCGCGAGCACCACCTCGAGCTGCCGCTCGGGCAGCGCGCGCCAGTAGCCGGTCTCGGTGGCGAGCGGCCGGACCCGGTCGCCGTCCTGGTCGAGCAGCCAGGTGCGGCTGACGTAGGTCAGGAACGGCTTGCCGTTGTGACCGAACTCGATCTCCTGCCCGAAGTTGAAGCTCTCGATCGTCGGGTAGCCGCCGACGCCCGCGCCCTCCCACCGGCCGAGCAGGAACGCGATCGGCTCCAGGGCGGGGTGCACCTCAGGTTCTTCCATGGTCCCCAAGCCTAGTGGCGCCCGGCTGAGGCTAGGGTGGCGGACATGGCACGATCACTGGTGATCAAGGTTACCGCCGGGGCGGACGCTCCCGAGCGCTGCAACCAGGCGTTCAACGTCGCCGCCGCCGCGCTCGCGAGCGGGGTCCCGGTCTCGTTGTGGCTGACCGGCGAGGCGTCGTGGTTCGCGCTGCCCGGGCGGGCGAAGGAGTTCGCCCTGCCGCACGCCGCGCCGCTGACGGACCTGCTCGACGCCGTGCTCGCGGCCGGGCGGGTGACCCTGTGCACCCAGTGCGCGGCCCGCCGCGAGATCACCGTGGACGACGTCATCGAGGGCGTGCGCATCGCCGGCGCGCCCACGTTCGTCGAGGAGGTCACCGCCGAGGGCGTGCAGGCGCTGGTCTACTAGGGCCGGGCAGCGGGCCGGCGGCGCCTGGCCAGCAGGTCGCGCACCGCGCCGATCGCGGCCGACCCCACCGCGCCGACCAGCGGCTCCCGCTCCTCCTCCGCCGTCGGTCCCGGGTCGGGCCGCGCGGGCTCGACGCAGCCGGCCCGGCACGCCTCCAGCTGGGCGGCGAACGCGATCCCGAGGAAGAGCGCGATCGAGCTGAGGAACGACCACAGCAGCAACGCCATCACGGCGGTCAGCGGCCCGTAGGTGTCGCCGAAGGAGCCGTTGTTGTCGGTGTAGAGGGCCAGCAGCAGCGTGAAGCCCGTCCATAAGGCCAGCGCCACCAGCGCGCCCACGGCCAGCCAGGTGTGCCCCGGCTGCCGCCGCCGGGGCGAGGCCCGGAACAGCGTGACCGTGCTCACCATCGCCAGCAGGAAGCCGAGCGGCCAGCGGACCAGCGAGAACGCCCCGCGCGCCCCGTCGCCCCAGCCGTAGACCTCCGAGATGGCGTGCCCGAGCGCGCCCCCGCCCACCAGGACGGTGAAGCCGGTGATCATCAGGACCCCGGCGGTCAGCGCCAGCAGGGCCGCCCGCGCGTACTTGCGGTGGAAGGGCCGGTCGCGCTCGACGCCGTAGATGCGGTTCGCGCCCCGCTCGAACTGGGCCATCGCGGTCGCCAGCGCCACCAGCGTGGTGCCGAGGCCGAGCAGCAGGGCGAGCTTGCCCGAGACGTGGTTGCCGCCCTGCAGCGCCTCCTTGACCGCCTCGGCGCCGCCGCCGGGCGCCAGGCCGCGCAGCGTCAGCTCCAGGACGTGGCCGAGCTCGTCCTGGTCGGTCACCGCGCTGAGGCCGACCAGGGCGATCGCGCCGGGGATGATGGCCAGGCAGAGCTGGAAGGCCAGCGCGCGGGCGTGGCTCATGCCGTCGCCGTAGCGGAACCTGATCAGCGAGTCGCGGACGAGGTGCCAGCCGCCGTACCGGCGCAGGGTCGCCCATGCGTCGTCGGCGGACAGCTCCTCGCCGCTCATCGTCCGGGTCTGGGGGACGGTCACCGTAGATCCCACGGCGAACCATCTACCCCAATTTGCCCGGATTCAGCAGAGGACTACTCCGCCGCGAGGACGGTGGCCAGGCGCTCCTGGCGCAGCGCCTCGTAACGGGAGTCGTCCAGCGGGGCGAGCTGCCCCACCCGCCACGACAGCAGCAGGTCGGCCAGCGCCGGGTTGCGCGCCAGCGCCGGGCCGTGCAGGTAGGTGCCCACCACGTGGCCCGCGTAGCAGCCCTCGTAGCCGTTGCCGTTGCCGATGCCCTTGACCGTGCGCGACAGCGGCCGGACGCCGGGGCCGAGGCTCGTGACGCCCATGTGGTTCTCGAACCCGGTCAGCGTGGGCAGGTTGAGCGCCGCGTCCACCTCGGCCACCAGCTCGCCCACCGCGCGCGCCGGGCCGCGCGTGCTCGCGATGTCGAGCAGGCCGATGCCGTCGACCGGCTGGCCCTCCTCGCCGCCGAACGTGCTGCCCATGATCTGGTAGCCGGCGCACACCGCCAGCATGGCCGCGCCGCCCGCGATGGCCCGGTGCAGGCCGCCGTCCTTGCGCAGGCGCTGGGCGGCCAGGATCTGCGGGCGGTCCTCGCCGCCGCCGATCAGGTAGATGTCGCCGCTCTCCGGCACCGGGTCGGACGAGCGCACGTGGATCGTCTCGGTCTCGATGCCCCGCCGCTGGGCGCGCTGCTCCAGGACCAGGACGTTGCCCTGGTCGCCGTACGTGCTCAGCAGGTCAGGGTAGATCCAGACGATGCGCAGGACGCTGTCAGACGGCACGACCGAACTCCGATCGGATCTGCTGGAAGGCGGTGTAGTTGGCGATCACGTCGACCCGGCCAGGCGGCTGCATGGCCAGCGCCTCCGAGAACGAGCCGCACAGGGTGAACGGCACGTCCGCCACGTCGAGCCGGAGCGCCAGGTCGAGCCGGCGCTCGCCGGTCACGAACACCGGGCGGCCGCGCAGGATGCGGTAGTCGACGTCCCACAACCACGACGTGTCACGCCCGTCGGGGCCCTGCGCGTTGACCGACAGGATGATCGGCAGCTGCGGGTCGGCCACGTCGAACGCCTCCAGCCAGCCCGCCGGGTTCTTGGCCAGCAGCAGCCGCGCGTGCCGGCCGTCGCGCTCGACCGTGGTGTAGCGGCCGGCCACCGAGGTGACCTCGCGCAGCCGGGGCAGCGCCCGCTCCACCGGCACCCCGAACGCCTCCGCCACCGCCAGCGCCATCACGGCGTTGGAGCGGTTGGCCGAGCCCGGAAGCTGGATGTCGAGCAGCCATCGCTGCCCGCGCGGGTCGATCGCCTGGTCGCCGTCGAGCACCCACTGCGGCTCGGGACGGTGGAAGGTGCACTCGCGGCAGGCCCAGAAGGAGTCCTTGCGGTCGAGCGGGCCGCCGCACTCGGGGCAGCACCAGGAGTCCTCCTTCCACCGCTGGCCGCCCGCCACCCAGGTGACCGACGCCGCCGTGGAGGCGCCCCAGGTGACCAGCGGGTCGTCGCAGTTGGCGATGACGTGGGTGGGCTTGCCCGACAGCGCGCGGCGCCACTTCTGGGCCAGCAGCCAGATCTCGGCCGCGCGGTCCATCTGGTCGCGGCTGAGGTTCATCAGGCAGACGACGCTCGCGCCGGTGGTGTCGAGCACCTCGGGCAGGTACTTCTCGTCCACCTCGAGGACGCCGTAAGGGGCGCTCTTGTGCTGGGACAGCGCCGAGACGTGCCCGGCCGGCATGTTCGCGCCGAACGCGTTGGTCGCGACCTCGCCGAGGTCGAGCAGCGCGGAGGTGATCAGGCGGGTGGTGGTGGTCTTGCCGTTCGTGGCGCTGACCAGGGCCAGCTTGCGGTCACGGGCCAGCTTGCGCAGGAGGTCGGGCTCCAGCATCAGGCCGACCCGGCCCCCGATCACCGAGCCGTCGCCCCGGCCGGTCATCCTGGACAGCGTGGCGGCACTGCGTCCCAGGGCGCTGGCGAGCTGAGCCCGCAGAGGAAGCTGGGTCATGTGCATGGATCCTAGTCGGCCTCGGGCCGTAGTCTCGTTACGCACACGAAAACGCGGCCCGGTCGGTAGCCCGGGCGATGGTGTCCGTATCCGCCCTTCCTGGGATGTCCGGTGTGCCGGAAGCGGCCTCGTCAGGCCGGCGTTTCGGCATGCCCACAGGAGGGCGAACGTCATGGTGACGCTTTCCGTCTATCTGGACGGCGGGTTCTGGGTCGGGGTCCTGGAGGTCCAGGACGAAGGCAGCGGCGTGGTGCGGGCCGTGCGGTTCGTGCTCGGCGGCGAGCCGACGGACCCGGAGCTGTATGCGTACCTGCAGCGGCACGGGGTGGCGCTGCTACGGCAGGCCGCCGCCGCTCCCCCGGTCGCCGCCGACCGGCGGGACCCCGGCGGGCGGGTCAACCCCAAGCGGGCCGCCAAGCTCGCCGCCCGCGCCGCCGCCCGCGTCCCGCCCCAGCGGGGGACGGCGGCGCAGGAGGCGATGCGGCTGGAGCTGGAGAGCCGCAAGGCGGCGGCCTCGGCGGCGCGGCGGGACCTGCGGAGGGAACAGGACGAGCAACGGCGCGAAGCGGCCCGCCGCAAACGCCTCGCCCGCCGCCGCGGCCACTGACCCGTCTCCCCCAGCTCACGGCACTCCCGGCTCGCGCAGCCACCCCCGGCCGTCCCCCCGAGCGGACCCGCCCACCTCGGCCCGCGACCACCGGCCACCTCCTCCCGGAAGGAGCTCAGCCCGTAGCCGACCGTCAGAGGGTCGGGGTGGGGACGGGGGCGGGGGACGGGGCGGCGGGAAAGGCGAGTTCCGGGGTGCCGCCGTGGTCGAAGGGCAGGACGAAGCGGCGCGGCCAGGACAGCACGCCCTCCAGCCACCCCGCCCCCATCGTCTGCCCCACGTGCCGGATCCGGGCCGACGACTCGATGCCGATGGCGACGGTGGTGATGTCCCGCTGCACCGCCTCGTTCTCGTCGTCGCCCAGGATGACCCGCCAGGCCAGCGCCCGGTTCCGGTCCACCTCCATCGACAGCGGGTGGTGGCGCAGCGCCTTGGCGCGGTGGCCGAGCAGCTCGGTGTGCACCCGGTCGGGCGAGCCGTTGCCGTTGCCGTGGGGCGGGCGGAACAGGGCGTACTCCATGGGCGGCGCCGGGCTGCGCAGGTTGGGCGCGGCCTGCCCGTGCGGGAAGAGCCGGTCCACCTCGTGCAGCCACCGCACCTGCGGGATCACCCACGACGCCCCCGGCCGCTCGCCGCCGGACTCCAGCCCGGCGAGCAGCCGCGTGGCCTTCTCCGCCGCCTTCTCCGTCAGCAGCGAGGGGTCGAACCAGCTCCGCAGCGACCAGGCCCGCCGCTGCACCGACCGTTCGACGAGGGTGGCGAGCAGGCACTCGCGCCGCCGCGCGGGCAGCTCCCCCCACGCGGCCGACAACACGCGCGGCACCCCCGGCAGCGGCCGGTTGCTGACGAAGGCGAGCACGACCGTGTCGCACCAGATTCGCAGCCACGCCCATTCCGGCGCGTCGGCCAGCACGTCGGCCTCGCGCAGCTCGACCAGCGTGCACGCCTGCCCGCCCCGGCACTGCGCCCCGCACGCCGCCGACCGCCGGCCGCGGATGGGCGGCGGCGGCCCCGGCAGCACCTTCTCGCGTCCCTCGCCGAGCGGCACCCGTACCCGCAGGGGCCGGTCCATGCCGTCGGCGAAGACCGCCGCCGAGCCGGGCTGGAGCGACACGACGTGGCGCGACTGCTCCTCGCTCAGGTTCATGGCCGCGCCGACGAGCTTCCTGTCGTCCTCGGCGGGCAGCCGGTGCACGACCTTCAGCGCGGTGTTCTTGACCACGTCGGGGACGAGCTTGGTGGGGATCTGCTCGGCCACGACGATGCCCTCGCCGTACGCCCTGATCTCGGCCAGCATGCCGGCCAGCAGCTCGACCGCGTGCGTGGAGGCGCGCCCGTGGCCGCGGTCGCGCAGCAGCCGGTGCGCCTCCTCGATGACGATCACGTGCCGCAGCCCGTGCGAGCGCTCCTTGCGGGCCCGCATCCGCAGGTGCTCCACGATCCGGATGATCAGCGTGCCCATGAGGAACGCCTTGTCCTCGTCGTTGGCGACGTCCTCGATGGCGAGCACCACGTTGCGCTCCAGCAGGCCGCCGATGTCGGCCGGGTGGCCGCCCTCGAAGAAGCGCCCCGCCGAGCCGACACGCAGCGAGCGCAGCCGCAGCGAGATGAAGCCCTCCACGTCGGCCTGCACCTCGCGGCCGTAGCCGATCTCCTTGATCACGTCCATGGCGTGCTGCTGGAGCTGTTCGAGGGTGGGGACGCTGGGCGGGACGCTGCTGCCGGGCACGGCGCCGCCGGTGACGACGTCCCAGCCGGTGGCCTCGTAGACGCGCTGCAACGCCAGCGACATGATCTGCGGGAACGGCTCCTCGGCGTCGAAGGCCGCCATGAACAGCGCCCTGACCATGTCGATGTGGGCCTGCACGGGGTAGCCCGGCTCGGGTTCGAGCGGGTTGACGCTGAACGGCACGCCGTCGGGCGCGGACGGGTTGATCACGGTGACCGGGGCGTCCAGGCGGCCGGCCATGGCGGCGTACTCGGACTTGGCCGGCTCGATCGCGAGCCACGGGATGCGCGCCCGGCTGAGCTGCTCCAGCAGGTGCCGGACGGTCTGCGACTTGCCCGAGCCGGTCGCCCCCGTGACGAAGGCGTGCCGGTTGAGCGTGGCGAGCGGCACCCGGAACATGCCGACGCCGCGGTCCTGGCCGTCCAGGATCTCGCCCAGCTCCAGCTCGCCGCCGTCGGCCTCGGACGTCACGTCGAAGAACCCCGAGTCGAGCACCCGGACGCCCGGCACCTCGCGGCGGGGCAGCCCGGCCAGCGCTGCGAGCGCCCCCGCGGTCGCGGCGAACGGCGCGGCCGCCCCGTCGGCGGGGTCCTGCATGGTGATGGCCAGGGCCTCGCCCAGGCTGTACGCGGCCCCGTGCGCGCTCCGCAGCCGGTACGGGTGATGGCTCATCTCCACCGAACCGACCAGCACGGGCGCGATCTGCCGCAGCTCCTCGGCGGTCGCCCCGCCGGCCAGCACGCGCACGTTCCACAGCCCGGCCTCGCGGAAGGCGTCCAGCTCCTGCATGCGCCGCTCGGCCCGCTCGGCGTCGAAACGGGAGCGCTCGGAGGCGTCGCCGTACTGGCGCAGCACGTTGAGCTGGGTGCGGAGGTGCGCCACCTCGGCGTCCAGCAGGTCGGTCGGCTCGGCCACGACGAGCCAGGCGAACGGCCGCGACATCAGCGTCACCAGCGTCGCCTCGAACAGCGTGGGCCGGGTCAGCTCGTCCGGGTCGCCGTGTCGCTCCCGGCCGCCGAGCGGCGGCGCCTGCCGTCCCGGGCAGGGCATCCAGACCAGGTCCGCCAGGTCGGCCAGGTACTCCTCCGACAGCGGCACGCCGCGCGCCCCACCCGGGAACAGCAACGGCTGCGGCCCCTTCGGCCGGTCCGGCACGTCGGTGGCGCGGCGCGGCTGGCGCGGCGGCGACAGCGGGCCGGCGTTGGTGATGAGTTCGAGCGGCGCGCCGGACCCGCGCGACAGCCATCCGATCACGAACGGCCGGTCGCGCTGCGCCGCCGACAGCACGGCGGGCAGCACGGTGACGAAATCCCATTCCGCCGACGAGCTTCGCGAGGGCGCGGCGATCGACTGGATTCGATACCAGGGCCCGCTGAGCGAGACGCTCGGCTGCATCATCAATCCCCCAGAGACGGTTCTTCGCCAAATTCCAGCAACCGCCAGCTCGTCACCTTGACATTGACCATCTCATTAACCGGCCATGCCCGGCCCTTTCGGCTAGTAGGGAGAGGCGGCCATGCCCGGCCCTCCCGACTGGTAGGGAGAGGCGGCCATGCCCGGCCCTTCCGGCCAGCGGGGAGAGGCGGTCACATCCGGCCCTCTCGGACAGCAGGAAGAGTCCCTCGCCTTCGGGGCGGTCATGGGCGGCCTTTGCGCCAGTCGAGGCGGGGTGGGGGCGGGCCGAGGTTGGGTGGGGGCTCTTCCTCGCCGTCGGGGTGCCGGGGGTCGAGCGCGAGCACGGCCTCGCGCACGTCCTCCAGCTCGCCGAGCGTGGTCTTGGGGAAGGTGAGGATGGCCGGGTTGGCGTCGGCGAGGCGGACCCGGCGGCCCTCGGCGGTGGCGTCCGTGACGATGACCGAGGTCGTGGGGAGCTGTTGCAGCTCGTGCGGCTCGACCAGGAACTCGCGTGAGCGCTGGAGCACCCGCTCCCGTTCGGAGATCTTGTCGGCGGTGCGGCCCCACTCGGTGGACTCGGTGATGTCCTCGGCGAGGTCGGCCTGGCCCTCGTCGCGTTCCTCGCGCTCGTCGTCGACCTGCGAGATCGTGGAGGTGTAGCCGCCGTTGAGGGTCGGCAGCGAGTCGCTGATGGTCTCGGTGAGCTGGGCCAGCTCCAGGCGGTGCTCGGTGCCGACGTGCTCGCTGGCGACGCGGGCGTCCTCGGCGTTGCCGAGCCGCATGAACGCGACGGCCGCGTGCCCGCGTCCGAGCCGTTCGCGCACGGTGGGGGTGAGCGAGCGGTAGGTCAGGACGAGCCCCGTGCGCGAGGTCTCGCAGGCGTCCATGAGCCGGTCGAGGACGTCGCCCCTGAGCTTGTCGGCCCCCGCCACGATGATGGTGTGGTACCAGGGCCGGTCGGAGGCGGGCGACTGGCGCAGGATGTGGGTGAGCGCGGTGGCGACGTACGTGCCGAGCACCCGGTTGCCGAAGACGCCGGCCTGCCGGTCCATGCTGACCACGCGCAGCCGGGCGGGCGGCAGGCGCACGGCCTCGGTGCCGAGCGTCTCCAGCTTGCGGAGCTGCGATTCGAGAGCCCAGGCGCGCTCGATCACCACGCGGTCGCTGACGCCGCGCCCGAACAGCGTGCCGATGCGTTCGAGCTGGGTGGCGGTGATGAGCCCGAAGCGCAGGTCGTCGCGCGGGTCGCCGACCTGGGCGAGGGCCCGCAGCGCGGCCGTGACCTGGCTGATGGTGGCGTTCTCGCCGAGCACCTCCAGCACCCGCTCCAGGATGGCGTTGTCGAAGCTGAGGTCGCGGGTGGTGCGGTGCTCCTCGCTGACGCTGACGACGTGCGCGAGGACGTCCGCGAACGCCTCCGGCTTGAGCGTGGCGCCGAGGTCGAGCTTGGGCAGGTCGACCGGCAGCACCCATACGAGGGGGTCGTCGCCGCCCTTGCGGGCCAGCTCGATGAGGTCCTTGGCGATCGCGCCCTCGGACAGGTCGAGCACGGTCAGGTGGCCGCCGCTGTAGAGGCGGGTGGCGCCGAGCAGCGTGACCAGCGCGGACCAGCCGGGCAGGGTGCCGCCGGCCACGTCGATGCGGTCGATCTCGTCGGGGACGGCGACGGCGTACCAGGTGAGCTGGCGGTCGTGGCGGTCCTTCGACTCCTGCCACTCGCGGTAGCGCCTGGCGTGGTCCTCCTGGGCCTTGAACAGCTCCTTGTCACGTTCCTGGCGCCGGCGCTGGTCCCGCGCCTGCTGCTCCAGCACGCGGTAGCGGACCGCCCGGTCGCCCTGCATGAGGGCGAAGGTGCAGATGACCGCCACCCCGCCGGCCGCGACCAGCCCGACGAGCGCGAACGACCAGGCCAGGTAGCCCGCGATGGCCACGGCCAGGATCAGCACGCTCAGCACCAGCGCGAACACGCGGAACAGCCGGACCGGCCGGTTGAGCATGTCCTCCTGCATCCGCTCGCGCCGGACCAGCTCGACCTGGGCGGGATCGGGGCCGCCGGCGGCCTGGCCCTCCTCGGGGGAGGGACGTTTGGGCGGCGGGCCTGGGTCGGGGTGCAACAGGATGTACTGCCAGCCCAGGTAGATGCGGTCCGCCTGGAGCTGGGCATGCTCGGGATGCACGTCCGTCACGTGACCCTCCGGCCGCGAATCTTCACCCAATGAGGACTAGCCCTTTCCCGCCTCGTGACAGCGTAAGAGCTTCGGGCCCCTGAACGGCAGAGTTTCTCGGCAATTCGGCCAGAGCGATGGGAGCAATGCGGCAGATGGGACAAGCGATACCTATTACCATCACTACCCATGACGGAACCCTCCGGCGGCAGCAATGACAGGCCCAGACGCCCGGTAGTGGTGCCCGCCATCGCGCTGGTGGCCCTCACCGCCGTCGGCGTCACCGCTCTGCTGGGCGGGCTCGACGAGGCTCCCGAGACGCCGGAGCCGCTGAGCCAGGGCGCGGTGCTGGACCAGGGCATGTACTCCACCAAGTTCGTCGAGTCGCGGGTGCGGGTGGAGAAGGCCAAGTCGATCGTGGACGAGGACAAGCGCTTCGTCGAGCTGGTCTTCGACGTCACCAACAAGAGCGACGAGACCGCGATGGTCGGGTTGCCGGCCGAGAAGATCGAGCAGGCGGTCAGCCGCTTCGGCTTCGCGGCCTCGCTCGTCAAGATCAGCCCGGCCTTCGACAAGGAGTCGGGGCCGTTCGTGTTCGGGCTGGTCAAGGGCGACGAGACGCAGCAGCTCCAGCCGGACGTCCCCACACAGGTGATCGTCCGCTACCGGCTGAAGGAGGGGCAGCGCCCGCCGGACAAGATGACGCTGGACGTGGCCTCCTTCGAGGAGGGCACCAGCTTCCTCAACGCGACGCCCACCTGGGAGATGGTCTCCAAGCCGGTGGGCGACAAGTTCTACCCCGAGATCAAGGCCCGGGTGACGTTGCCCGTCAAGCAGGAGGCCGGCACATGACCGCCACCCAGCCCCACGCCGCCGTCGTCCCGTCCCGCCCGGGCACCGGGCCCGCGTCCGGCCCCGGGGACGAGCGCCGCCGGACCGCGCTCGGCCCGCGCCTGATCGCCGCCCTGGCCGGGCTGCTGCTGATCGCCGGCGCCATGGCGCTGCAGACGCTCAAGCTGGGCGAGGGCGAGGTCTCCGACCCCGTCGTCTACAGCGGCGTCAAGGGCGAGGACGTGGACGCCCGCCGGTTCACCCTCAGGCTCGACTCCGTCGCCGCCGCCAAGTCCCTCCAGGGCTCCTCCGAGACCCTCGCCACGGACAACCTGTTCCTCATCGTCACGGCCTCCGCCAAGTCGGCGCTCAAGCCGTACAACCTCGCCCCGCCCGTGCTGGTGACCGCCGACGGCAAGAAGTTCGACGCGACGGACCGGGTGGACCGGTCGCTCACGCTGTCCAACACGTTCGTGCAGCCGGACATCTGGGTCAGCGGGCGCTTCTACTTCGAGGTGCCGGCGTCGGCGCTGCCGGGTGCCGGCGTGCTGTTCGAGCTGCCGCAGCAAGGTGTGGTGGTGGAGCCGTACCAGCCGCAGGTCGAGGTGGACCTCGGCCTGGACGCCGAGGGGGCGCGCAAGCTCGCGGCCTCGGCACAGGACGTCTACTCGATCGTGAAGAAGTGATCGTCGTATGAGCACGAACGAGCGCGACTGGTTCTCGCCCGAGAACGACGGGCGGGAGGAGCGGGAGCCGGCGGCGGAGAGCTGGGAGGCCACCGTCCCCAGGAACCCCCAGGACGCCCCGCCCCCGCCACCCCCGTCGGCCCACGCGCAGCCGCCCGGGCAGGGACTCCCGCCGGGGCCCGGCATGCACCCGGGCCGTCCCCTGCCCCCGGGTCGTCCGGAGCCGGCCGATCAGCGTCCCGCCCACCCCCGCCACGCCGCACCACCGCCCGTCGGCGGCCAGGGGCCTGAGGCCCAGGGCGTCGGGGGCCAGGGCCTCGGGGGCCAGGGCCTCGGAGGCCAGGGCCTCGGAGGCCAGGGCCTCGGAGGCCAGGGCGTCGGAGGCCAGGGCCTCGGAGGCCAGGGGTCGCCGCACCGGCCTGAGGGCGCGCCTCGCCACGCCATGCCGCAGCCCCCCGACACGTACCCGCCGTACCCCGCCACCGGTCGCCCTCAGCCCCCAGGCCCGTACGCCAGCCAGCCACACACCCCCGCCCACGCCGGACACCCGCAGAGCCCCGGCACCCACACGGAACCCCCGCAGAGCCCTGGCACCCACATGGGACCCCCGCAGAGCCCTGGTGCTCACCCGGGACACCCGCAGAGCCCGGGCGCCCACACCGGGCAGCACCAGAGCCCGGGCGCTCATGCCGGGCACCCCCAGGGCTCGGCTCCTCACGCCGGGCAGTCCCCTCACGCCGGGCAGCCCCAGGGCCCAGGCGGCCCTGCGGGCTACCCGCAGGGGCCGGAGGGAGCGGCGGGGTATCGCAGGCCCCAAGCGCCTCCGGGAGGCATGCCGCAGGCCCCCGGAGTTCCCTCCGCGCCCGCACCCGGCATGGGGTCTGCGCAGCCGCCCGGCATGAGCGCTCCCCAGACGCCCGGGGTCGGCGGCCCTCCAGCGCCGGGCACGGGCACGCCCGGGATGGGCGGGCCACAAGCCCCCGGGATGGGCGGGCCACAAGCCCCCGGGATGGGCGGGCCACAAGCCCCTGGCATGGGCGGGCCGCAGGGCATGCCGCAGGATCGGGGGCGGCCGTATCAGCCCGATCAGCAGGTGTGGCCGCCCTCCGCAGCGCGCCACCCTCAGGGCGGCGCTTACCCTCAGAGCGGCCCTCAGCCTCAGAGCGGCCCTCAGCCTCAGGGTGGCCTCGCTCACCCCATGGCGCCCGCTCACGGCGGCCCGGGCGGTCAGCCATGGCCGCCGCAGTCACCGCCGCAGCCCCCGGGGCCGCACGCGCTGGGCTTGGGGATGCCGCAAGGCCCGACAGCAGCGCAAGGCCCAGGAGCCGGACAGGGCGCGGGGCCTGGGCTAGGCGCAGGAGCCGGGCAGGGCGCAGGTACCGGGCTGGCCGTGGGGACCGGGCTGGGCGCAGGAGCCGGGCAAGGGCCAGGAGTGGCGCAGGGTCCGGCCGGGGTTGAGGCCGGGGTCGGGGCCGCGGGGCAGGGGGCGGTGGGGGGCGCGTCGAGGGCGGGCGGGCGGCGGAGGCTGCTCCTGGTGGCCGCCGGCGCCGTCGTCGTGTCGCTGCTCACCGTCGGCGCCCGCACCTACGACGGCTACGCCTTCTACCACCAGCAGATCACCCGCGGCCTCAACCTCAACGAGACGATCGTCCCGGCCGGCCGGCCGGGCAAGGCCTACAACACCGAGTACCGGGTCGCCATCACCCCGACGAAGGCTCCTGAGGGCAGCAAGCACGGCCCCGAGGTGACCTGGCTGAAGATCGACATCACCAAGCGGGTCGTGGACGAGTCGAGCGCCACCATGACCGCCGAGCCCAACCGGGTCAAGCTCCTGGACAAGGCGGGCCGCGAGTGGACGGTGCCGATCCAGCCGGTCGGCGACCGTCCGACGGACCGGCTGGTGGTGGGCAAGGACTACCGGATCGAGGGCCTGGCGATCGTCCCGACGCCGGTGGCGAACGAGGTGGAGCTGTCGTTCGAGCCCAGCGACTACCGCTCCGACACCCCGACCGAGGACCTGTTCAACCGGGAGAAGATGGAGGCGAGGGGCATCGACGTCGTGGTGCTGCGGTTCAGGCGGCGCTGAGCGCGACCCGGGCGGCTTCAGGCGGCGTCGTCGAACGCCTCGCCGCGCAGTCGCGCCCGCGTCGCGGCGAGGTCGTACGTGGCGGCCAGCAGCGCCATGGTCAGCACGGTCACCACCAGGTCCCGTACGAAGGACAGCGGCACGATCCGGTAGATCCACGCCCAGTCCTCGGCGCCGCCGATGAGGTGCACCACGCCGCGCAGGGCGTAGTCGCCGCCCACCGAGAGGGCCACGTAGCACAGGCACATCATGCCGAACAGCGGGAAGCCGCTCCTGAACACCATCCGCAGCGAGTTGGCCAGCGGCAGCCAGCGGTCCTTGAAGCCTCCGGTGAGCTGGTCGAACGACTTCTGCGTGAGGTCGTGGCTGTTCTCCAGCCGGTCCACGCCCCGCTCCAGCCGGGTGCCCTTGACCAGGGCGCGGGCGTCGTCGGAGAAGGCGCCGAAGACGAGCATCGCCACGGTGAGCCAGGCCAGCGGCACGGCGACCGCGTCGAGGAACAGCGGCCAGTACTCGGCGAACACGCCGGTGATCCAGTCCCAGACGGGCACGTTCTCCTTGGCGGCGGTCAGGGCCTCCTCGCCGCCCGCGACGACGTTGCGGTGCTCCATCCACTCGGCGCGGGCGTTGCCGAAGGCTACGGTGGCGTTCAGGCCGTAGAAGACGAACGCGAACTCGGAGAAGGCGGCGAGGAACCCGTAGAAGCCGCTCTTGCGCTTCTCCAGGGCCTTGGCGAACAGCCATTTCAGCCCGAAGGTGACGGCCATGGCGCCGAGCGACACGCGCCAGTCGAGGTCGGTCAGGGAGCGGCCGGCGGTGCTGCTCTCGCCGAACCAGGCGGCGTTCATCATGTCGTCGATGTGATGGAACATGTCCATCTGGTAGACGTCCCTGGCGTCCTCGGTCTGGAAGCCCCAGGACAGGTAGAGGACGGCGAAGGCCGGCGCGACCCGGTCGAGGGTGCGGAAGAAGCGCTCCTGCGCCACGCCCGACTCCGTCCGCGCGCGCGTCTCCCAGAGCGCGCCGCGCAGGGCGTGCAGCATGCCGGTGGTGACGGTCATCGCCGACAGGATGATGAGCGTGAGCAGCGTCATGACCGCGATCAGCCGGACCTGGCGCCATTCGCCGTAGGCGACCTCGGTGGCCCCGTACAGCAGCGCGAAGCGGGCCAGCTCGCCGGCGGCGAACCAGAGGATCAGGGGCAGGGCGCACTTCCCCGCCAGGCGCAGCGCGTGCAGGGGCAACGAGTACGGCGACGGCATCCGCTGAGCCGGCGTAGGCCCAGTCAGGGGTGGTGCCATCACGCCTGTCGAACTGGACATCTGTGGAATCGTAGCGGTATGTCCCTTATGACGCAGCAGCAACCCGGGAAACGCGATGGGCTGCGCCGGGGGTGACAAGTCGATAATCCCCGGCGCGATCCGCGGCCCGTACGGCAGCATGAACGGTATGGAACCGCTCCCCGCGTTCGACACCGACCCGCGCGTGGTGGGAGATCGGCTGCGGCAGCTGCGCCAGGCGCGCGGCGTCTCCCTCTCCGAGCTCGCCAAGCGGGCGGGCATCGGCAAGGCCACCCTGTCGGGCGTGGAGACCGGCACCCGCAACCCGACGCTGGAGACGCTGTGGGCGATCACCGCCCAGCTCGGCGTGCCGATCGGGGCCATACTCGACCCGCCGCCCGAGCCGCAGATCATGCGCGGCACGGCCATGGAGGCCGAGCTGCTGGAGGTCTTCGAGGACGACCGGGTCACCTACGAGCTCTACCGCGTGCGCGTCCCGCCCGGCCTCACCCAGACCTCGCCCGCGCACCACGAGGGCGTCACCGAGCACGTCACGGTCTTCAGCGGCACGCTCAGCGCCGGGCCCATCAAGGAGCCGCTGACGGCCGGGCCCGGCGACCACATCTCCTGGCGTTCGGACGTGCCCCACGGCTACCGGGCGCACGGCCCCGACCTCGTCAGGGCCACGCTGCTCATGCGCTACCCCACCAAGCCCTGAGCGGGGGCGGGGCGGCAGGTGCGGCACGGCCGGTAGCCGGCCGCCCGGGCCTGGGCGAGCGTGCGGAAGCCGTGCCGGTGGGCGGGCGTGATGCGGCGGGCGTTGTGGCAGGTGGGGAAGCAGACGACGCCGGTGGTGTCGCTCGCCAGGTAGAACACGCCCTGCCCGGTCAGGCGGCGCAGGCGCTCCAGGTCCACGCCCTCGGCCAGCAGCAGCCGCTCGCCGGCCGCCGCGCCGAGGACGTGCTCGCCGGGCCGGCCGTCCGCGCCGACCACGCGGTGGCAGGGCACGAGGAGCGGCACCGGGTTGTCCGCCAGCGCCGCCGCGACCGCGCGGGCGGCCGTGGGGCGGCCGAGGCGGGCGGCGATCCAGGAGTGCGGGCGGACCTCGCCGCGCGGGATCGTCCGCGCCGCCTCCAGCACCTCGCGGCGGAACGCGCTCAGCCCGTCCAGGTCCAGGCGCACCCCGCTCGACCGGCCGGTGCGCAACGCGGGCAGCAGCCCGGCGGGCGGCCGGGCGGCGGGCAGCGGCGGCCGGGCGGCCGGCAGGAGAGGCCGGGCGAAGCGCGCGCGGAACGCCCGCGCGAACCCCTCCGCGCCGCGCACGTACGCCACGCCCCGGCCGGTCCAGGCCACCCGCAGCTCGCCGACCGCGGACGGCACCGCGACCCAGCGGGCGGCCACGCGCTCGAACAGCTCGTCCGGCGCGTCGGCGGCCAGCGCCGCCAGCCCGGCGAGCAGACGGTCCTCGGTCATCGAACGCCTCCCAGTGCGCGCAGCCGCTGCAACCCCCGCGACACGTGCGACTTCACCGTGCCCTGCGGGATCCTGAGCACGGTGGCGATCTCGGCGACCGGCAGGTCGGCGACGTGCCGGAGCACCACGGCGGCCCGCTGCTCGGCCGGCAGCAGGCCGAGCAGCGCGGCCAGCTCGTCACCGGTCTCGCGGCGCTCGGCGGCGGCCTCGACGTCCTGGCCGGGGTCCACCTCGTCCAGCGGCTCGTCGCGCAGGTCGGGCGGGGGTTTGCGGGCCTTGGCGCGGGCCGCGTTGCGCCAGTGGTTCATCAGCACGGTCATCAGCCACGCCCGCGGCTGGAGCGCCGCGAGACGGTCGGGGCCGTAGCCGGCCAGCGCCCGATAGGCCCGCAGGAACGCCTCCGCGGTGAGGTCCTCGGCGCAGGACCAGTTGCCGCTCAGCCGCAACGCGGTCGAGAAGACCAGGTTGCGGTGGCCGGCGTACAGCTCCGCGAACCCCTCGTCGAGGTCGTCGAGCAGCGCCTTGGCGACGGGGTCGATAGCACTCACGTCAGGAAGAACACCGCCGGGCCGGGATCGGTTGCACGCGGAAGGGCCCGCGCCGGGCGATGCCGGCGCGGGCCCTTGCTCGCACGCTGTTCAGACGGCGACGGCGAGCTGGGCGACCTCGCCCAGCTTGGCCTCGACCTGGACGTCCCTGGTGACGCCGCCGCCCGCGATGATGCGGACGGTCCAGTCGCCGGGAGCGGCGAAGAAGCGGAAGACGCCGTCCTCGGACACCACGACCTCGCCGGTGAACTCGCCGGAGCGGTCCAGCAGGCGGGCGTAGGCGGTGCCGGCGCCGGTCACGACGCCCTGGATCACGGCCTGGTTGGACAGGTCGATCCCGGCGGGCAGCGCCACGGTCTGCTCCGGCGCTCCGCAACCCTGTGCAGTCATCAGCGGGCCTCCCCCAGCTCGATCGGCACGCCCACGAGCGAGCCGTATTCGGTCCACGATCCGTCGTAGTTCTTCACGTTCTGCTGGCCGAGGATCTCGTGCAGCACGAACCAGGTGTGCGCCGAGCGCTCGCCGATGCGGCAGTAGGCGATGGTGTCCTTGCCGAAGTCGACGCCGGCGTTCTGGTAGAGGGTGCGCAGGTCCTCGTCGGACTTGAAGGTGCCGTCGTCGTTGGCCGCCTTGGACCACGGGATGTTGCGGGCGGTCGGCACGTGGCCGGCGCGCTGGGCCTGCTCCTGCGGCAGGTGGGCGGGGGCCAGCAGCTTGCCGGTGAACTCGTCGGGCGAGCGCACGTCGACCAGGTTGAGCTTGCCGATGGCGTTGACCACGTCGTCGCGGAAGGCGCGGATCGCGGAGTCCTGCTCCTGGGCGACGTACTGGGTCTTCGGCCGCTCGGGGACGTCCTTGACCAGCTCGCGCGAGTCGAGCTCCCACTTCTTGCGCCCGCCGTCGAGCAGCTTGACGTTGTCGTGGCCGTAGAGCTTGAAGTACCAGTAGGCGTAGGCGGCGAACCAGTTGTTGTTGCCGCCGTACAGCACCACCGTGTCGTCGTTGGAGATGCCGCGGTCGGACAGCAGGGCCTCGAAGCCGGTCCTGTCCACGAAGTCGCGGCGGACCGGGTCCTGCAGGTCGTTCCGCCAGTCGATCTTGACGGCGCCACGGATGTGACCGCTGTCGTAGGCGCTGACGTCCTCGTCGACCTCGACGAGAACGACTCCGGGGGTGTCGAGGTTGGCCTCGACCCAGTCGGCGTCCACCAGTGCGGCGGAGCGGCTCATTGGGAAACCTCCATGTTGGCGGCGGGCAGTAGACGGCTGATATGCGGGTACGTGGCGCAGCCAAGGCTGGATCCCGAGGCTGCGTTGAGGATCTTCGTGTGGAGCACCGGCGAGGTGCGCGCGGCCCCGGGCACCCGGAAGCGCCCCGTCGGTGCGACGAGGGCGGGAGTCAGGGTCGGGTTCGGCGCGCGGAGGCGCGACGTTTCAAGGTCGGCACGCATCGCGGGATGCTCCTGAAGGGTCGATGGGGCGGATCGTCGATCCGCGCTAGATCGTCCTCAGGCAGCGCGACAGAGCGCGGTGGCCACGCGGCAGAAGTCAACCGCGCGCCGCTTCGTGAGCAGCTCTGTCGAAAGGGTCATGCGCACGACACTACTCGGCGTCTCGTCATCTGTCACATCTCGTCCGGTTGGTGAGACGTTTCCCGCTCCACGGCCGCGGCGAGCGCCACCAGGACGTCGGCCTTGCGCGGCAGGCCGGAGGCCCGTTTGACGATGTGCCCCGCGCCGTCCAGCACGAGCACGGTGGGGGTGGCGGTGATCTCCAGCCGGCGGACCAGGTCGAGGCGCGACTCGGCGTCGACCTCGACGTGCCGCACGCCCGGCACCAGCGCGCCGACGTCGGCGAGCACCCGCCTGGTCGCCCGGCACGGCTGGCAGAACGCGGTGGCGAAGTGCACCAGCGTCGCCCGCTCGCCGAGCGCGGCCCCGAGATCGGCCGCGGACAGCGGACCCGTCGACGAACCCGTCACCTCAGGTGCAACCGGCGGGCTCCGTGATTACTTCCCGGCCACCTTGACCAGCACCTTGCCGGAGCGGTCGTCGACCAGCTCGAAGCGCGCGATGTCCTTGAGCGCGAGCCTGGTCTCCGTCCGGAACGCGGTGCGCCTGCTGTAGGCGCCGGTCCCGATGACCCAGCTCTCCGTGACGTCCCGCTGCCCGGCGGCGCCGATCACCAGCACGTGGCACCTGGTGCCGGCCGGCACGCCGCGCACCTGCACGCCCAGCTCGGTGCCGTCCTCGTCGGGCCAGGCCATGACGGTGGCGTAGTAGTCGGCCTCCTCGTTCTCGCCCTTGAACTCGGGGCCGGTCACCGCCCTGCTGCTGGCCGACGGGGTGGGCACGGCCTTGCGCTCGGGCCCGGCGCTCAGCGCCTGGCCCTGGTCGGCCATGGTCGCGGGCTCCCGGGCCGAGGCGGCGCTCTCGGGCGCCTGGGCGGCGGTCGTCGCCGGGCCGCCGTCGCCGGTCACGGCGGACCAGACCGTGCCGCCGAGCACCAGCGCGGCGACGGACGCGGCCGACAGCAGCAGCATCCGCCCGCGCCGGGTGCGCCGGACGCGGTCGTTGAGCAGCCGGTCGAGCACCTGGCGCGGCGGGCTGGCGACCAGCTCGACGTCGCGCTCGGACACCTTCTCCAGGTAGGAGGTGACGTCCTCCAGCTCCAGCAGCTCCGCGCCGCACGCCTCGCAGTCGGCGAGGTGCCGGTCGACCTCCAGCGCCTCCTCGGGGTCGAGCGCGCCCAGGGCGTGCACGCCCAGGGACATCCGCACCTCTTCGCACGTCATCACGGCGCCAGCCCCCGCTCCTCCAGTGCGAGCTTGAGCGCGCGCAGGGCGTAGTACGTGCGTGACTTGACCGTTCCCGGCGGGATTCCGAGCGTCGCCGACGCCTCCTTCACCGATCGTCCCCGGTAGTAGACCTCCATCAGCACCTCGCGGTGCTCCGGCCGGAGCGCGGCCAGCGCCTCGGCCACCGCCCACGACTCGACCGCGCGCTCCAGCTCGTCCTCGGCCGGCAGCACGGTGAGCGCCTCGTCGCCGGTCTCCTGCGGCCGGGCCTTCTTGGCGCGGTGCTGGTCCACCACGAGGTTACGGGCCACGGTGAACAGCCACGCCCGGATCGGCCGGTCGGTGAGCGCGTCGGGATGCCGCCAGGCGCGCAGCAGCGTCTCCTGCACGACGTCCTCAGCCCTCCCCGAGTCACCGGTCAGTCGCAGCACGTAGCCGTAGAGCGGCCCCGCGTGCTCGTCGAAGAGGGTCTTCACCAGTTCCTCGTCGGCGGTGTCGGCTGCGGTCACGTCCTCATCACGTACGACGGGACGGATCGGTTCAACCTCATCCACGGAGCGGCACGTCAGTCGCCTCGGCCGAGAACTCCAATCCTTCGGCCACGCTCTTCACCCCGGTCACCTTCACGTCGAACGGCAGCTTCCCCTTGAACGGGATCGTGTACGACACGAACTGCGCGAGCTGGTCGGGCACACCCTGGATCTTCACGGCCTGGAGCCTGATGCCCCCGTCGGCCACGTCGACCCGCATCTCGGCGTTGAACTTCACCTTGCTCACCCCCACCGTCACCTCGCCCGACGCCGTGAGCCGCGACCCGTTCCCGCCGATCTTGACGCCGCTGGGGGCGTACTTGTCGATCGTGGCCCTGGTGAGGGTGCCGCTGATGCTCACGCGGCCGGCCCGGATGTTGGCTCTGTTCTGGAGGACGTCGGCCAGCGGCGCCGTCACGTCGTAGGCGGCGCCCCGCAGGTTCTTCACCGGCACGCCTCCGTAGGTGAACGTGCCGAGATTGAACCGTACCTCTGGATACCGCCCGCTGATGGCCTGAGTGAGAAATGGGATGCCCTCAATTGTCACCGTGGGCGTGCCGGAGAGGTCGGCGGCCGCCGCGATGCGGTTCGACAGGTCGCGCTCGACCCCGGCGGCGGCCACGCGGTCGACGGCGACAAGGAGAATGACCAGCACGATCAGGAAAACGATCAGCTTGCGCATGGGGCTCCCTGTGCAGGCGGGGGTTAGAGCCTATCGATGGAGGCTCTCATTCCCCCACGAAGCGGATGATCACCCGCCGGCGAAGGGCGGCAGCACCTCGACGGTCACGCCGTCGCCGAGGGCGACCTCGTCGTGGGGGCGTCTGCCGACGGGCGAGCCGTCCACGAGGAACGAGCAGCGGCGCACGACCTGCGCCAACTCTGCGCGATTCTGTGTGATTTTCGTCATCAGTTCACCAAGTGTGACGGCTTCGAACGTTTCTTCCGCAACGCCCGCCGCGTCCTTGGCCGCCGCCCAATACCGTATTTTTCCAGTGGCCATGCGATCCTCACAATCGGTACAGATCTATTGTGCGGCGTCCTTAACGAGGTTGTTCCAGGAGACGCGCTGTTCACCTGGTGGACCCGCAATGGACGCGACTTACTCGTGGGATATCCTCACTCACAGGACCTGGGCGACGTAGCCCCCGGGTCCTTGCGCGTTTGAGGAGGCCGTAATGAGCAACCTGCTCCTGCTGACCAACGCCCTCGAGCCGTCCGCCGAGGTGCTCCCGGCGCTGGGGTTGCTGCTCCACTCGGTCCGCGTCGCACCCGCCGAGGCGTCCGCGCTCATCGACACCCCGCCCGCCGACGCCGTCATCGTGGACGCGCGCAAGGAGCTCGTCCAGGCCAAGAGCCTGTGCCGGCTGATCCGCACCACCGGCATCGACTGCCCGCTGCTGGTCATCGTCACCGAGGGCGGCCTCGCCGCCATGACCGCCGAGTGGGGCGTCGACGACGTCCTGCTCGACAGCGCCGGCCCCGCCGAGGTCGAGGCCCGGCTCCGCATGGCGACCGGCCGCATCACCCAGGCCGCCGCCGAGGAGGTGCCCGACGAGATCCGCAGCGGCGACCTGTCCATCGACGAGGCCACCTACACCGCCCGGCTCCGCGGCCGGGTGCTCGACCTCACCTTCAAGGAGTTCGAGCTGCTGAAGTACCTCGCGCAGCACCCCGGCCGGGTCTTCACCCGCGCCCAGCTCCTCCAGGAGGTGTGGGGCTACGACTACTTCGGCGGCACCCGCACGGTCGACGTGCACGTCCGGCGGCTGCGCGCCAAGCTCGGCACCGAGTACGAGTCGCTGATCGGCACGGTCCGCAACGTCGGCTACCGCTTCGTCCCCGACCGGACCGACGCCGCGAACGTCTGACACGCATTTGACAGCACGGCCGCCCGGTGTGACACATTGGTGGTCGGTCCGTAGAAGGTCTGTCAGGTCGAGGACACCGCCGTCCGAGGATGGGTGGTGTCGGGGTGTGGTCGTTCAGGTCGCTGGTGGACGAGGGCGCCCGGCCGCGCGTGTTCCGGCGTAACGAGACCATTTGCTCCCCGTTGCGGGCTCCCAGCCACGTTTACGTCATCGACTACGGCTACGCCCGCGAGTACACCCCGGCCGGCGACCGCGAGTCCATCCACGACCTGCGCGGCGACGGCGACCTCATCGGCGAGCTGGCCTTCTGGAGCCCCGCCGAGCGCGTCCGGGTGGACGCGCTGACCGAGCTGCGGGCCTGGCCCATCGACCTCCGCGGCCTGCGCGAGCACGCCGCCGCCAGCCCCGCCGTCGCGACCGCGCTGGTGCAGGAGCTGTTCGCGCGCAACGTGGCCGCCCGCCGGCACGAGGCCCTGGCCCGCGCCCCGGTCGCGGCCCGGCTCGCGGTGTGGCTGCTGCACCTCGACGAGCGTTACGGCCTGGCCGCCGAGTCCGCGCCGCCGCTGTCCATGGAGACCCTGGCCGACCTGGTCGGCAGCTCGCCCGACGTGGTGCAGCGCCAGCTCCAGCAGTGGACGCAGCGCGGCTGGCTGGTGCGCCCCGGCTACCGGCGGCTGCGCGTCGAGGACCCGGCCGCGCTGCGGGCCGCCGCCGGCGACTGGGAGCACCTGTCGGCGCCCTTCACCGGCCGGGTGACGCCGTTCCTGACCCGGCCGGGCGCCCCGGCGGAGCCGCTGCCGGTCGGCGAGCTGCCCAAGCCGCGCCAGCTCCCCGCCGACGTGCCCGACTTCACCGGCCGCCAGCAGAGCCTCGACCTGCTCACCGCCTGGCTGGACCGGCCCCGCCGCACCGGCGCCATGGTCGTGCAGGGCCTGCCGGGCGTCGGCAAGACCGCGCTGGTCACCCACTGGGGGCACCTGCACGCCGACCGGTTCCCCGACGGCCAGATCGTCATCGACCTGCGCGGCCAGTCGCCCAGCCAGCCGCCGATGAGCGCGGTGGAGGCGCTCGGCCAGATCCTGCGCTCGCTCGGCGTCGGCGAGCCCGCCGCCGACGAGGCCGAGCTGATGCTGCTCTACCGGAGCAGGACCGCCGGGCGGCGGCTGCTGCTCATCCTGGACAACGCGGCCGACGCCGCCCAGGTGCGCCCGCTGCTGCCGGGCGGCAAGGACTGCGTGGTGCTCATCACCAGCCGCACCCGCATGGCCCCGCTGCGCGCGACCGGGCACGCCGACCTCATGGACCTGCCCGTGCTCGACCCGGGCAACGCCGTGGCGCTGCTCGTCGGGGTGCTCGGCAAGGACTCGCCGCGCGCCGCCGACCGGGACGCGCTGGCCGAGCTGGCCCGGGTGTGCTCCTACCACCCGTTCGCGCTGCGGATCTCGGCCGCCAAGCTGGCCGAGAACCCCGGGATGGGCGTCGAGGAGCGGGTGCGCGAGCTGCGGAGGCCCGGTCGGCTGCTCGTCGGCGACCCCGAGGAGGCGTTCAGGTCGGCGCTCGACCTCGCGTACGAGTCGCTGAGCCCGGGGCAGCGGCGGGCGTTCCGGCACGTCGGGCTGCTGCCGGGGCGCGACTTCACCCCTGAGGTGCTGGCGGCCGCGCTCGGCGTGCCGGTGGGCGAGGCCGTCGCCGCCGTGGAGGGGCTGCACCGGGCGTACCTGGTGGAGCCGCTGCCCGGCCCCCGCTACCGGGTGCACGACCTGGTCAAGCGGCTGGCCAGGGAGCTCGGCCGGCACGCCGAGGCGGGCGTGCGCGAGGCGCGGGCCCGGCTGCTCGACCACTACCTCGCGGTGGCCACCGACCCGGCGACGCCGCGCGAGTGGTTCGAGGCCGAGCGGCGCTCGCTGGTGTCGGCCGTGCGGCTGGCCGAGGAGAGCGGCGCGTACGGGATGGCCTGGCGGCTGGCCGAGGCGGTCTTCGCGCCGTTCCGGCGGCTCCGCCACTACGAGAACAACCTGGAGATCCAGCAGGCCGGGCTCAGCTCGGCCATGCAGGTGGGCAACAGGCGGGCGATCGCGCTCATGCGCGGCAACCTCGGCTCGATCCACCGCGACATCGGGCCGTCCACGCTCGCCGCCCGCTTCATCGGCGAGGCGCTGGCCGACCACACCTCGCTCGGCGACGACGTCGGCCGCGCCCGCGCGCTCAACGACCTCGCCGAGGTGCACGGCCTGGCGGGCAAGGGCGAGGACGCGCTCCGCTGCGCCGCCGAGGCCCTCGACCTGTACGGCCGGATCGGCGACCGGCCCGGCGTGGCGAGCTGCCTGCACACGCTGTCGCGCCTGCACCTGTCGCAGGAGCGCTACGAGCCGGCCCTCCAGTACGCCGGCCAGGCCCTCCGGGTGCGCGAGGAGCTGGGCGACCGGCGCGGCACGGCGGAGAGCCTGATCCTGCTGGCCCGCGTCCAGCGCGACCTGGGCCGGCCCGACGCCGCCCTGTCGGAGGGCCTGGAGGCGCTGTCGATCTGCCAGGAGCTGGGCGACGAGCAGGCCGAGGCCGACACCCTGCTCTGCCTGGCCGAGATCTACGACCTGCTGCGCCTGCCGCACGACGCCCGGCGCGACGCCGAGCGGGCGCTGGCCGGCTACACGGCGGCCGGCGACCAGCACGGCAGCGGCCGGGCCCTCGCCGCGCTCGGCCGCATCGCCCGCAACGGCTCCCGCTACGACGAGGCCCTGGCCTGCTACGAGCAGGCGCTCGCGGTGCAGGTGGAGCTGCACCACGAGCAGGGCAAGGCCGAGACGCTGGGCGACATCGGGCTGGTGCACTGGCGGCTGGCGGACTACCTGCGCGCCGGCGACTACCTCAGCCAGGCGCTGGCGATCAGCCGGGTGATCCACGACGCGCCGGGCGAGGCCCGCATGCTCAACCGGCTGGCCCGGGTGCGGCGGCGGCAGGGGCAGCCGCAGGTGGCGTTCGTGTACGCGCTGGAGGCCCTGGACATCGTGCAGGGCACCGGCAACCGGCGGGCCGAGGCGGACGTGCAGGAGACGCTGGCGTACACGTACCTGTCGCTGGGGCAGCACCAGCCCGCGCTGCGGGCGGCGCGGGCGTCGCTGGCGATCAGGGAGGAGCTGGGCGACAACCGGGCGAGCGCGCTGCTGTCCACCGCGCAGGCCCTGCACGCGGCGGGCCGCCCGGCGGCGGCGCTCGGCCCCGCCACGGAGGCCGTCGAGCTGCAGAAGGAGACCGGCACCCGGGACCGGTGGGCGGCGGCGCTGACCACGCTGGCGCTGATCCTGCTCGACCTGGACCGCCCGGCCGAGGCGCTGGCCCACGCGCGGCAGGCCAGGGACGTGCACCAGGAGTGCGGCACCCGGCGGGACCTCGGGTGGGCGCTGCGGGCGCTCGGCCTGATCGCGGCGCGGCTGGAGGACCGGGAGACGGCCGTCGCCTGCCTGACGGAGGCGGTGCGGACGCTGGAGGAGACCGGCGACGTGCTGGAGACCCGCCGCGTCACGGAAGAACTCCGCTATTTATCGTGAATTCCCGCTAAAAGTCGCCAAATCCGGGTTGTGAGGTCGCAGATCTTCACCGCCGCCCTGCCGTTCACTGAGGACGACGGCCACGAACGGCGGAGGTGATCCGGATGCTCAAGAACCAGCTACGGCGCGACCTGCAGTGGCTCAGACGGCAGGCGCGCAGGGACCGGCGGATCACGCTCGCGCTGCTGGCCGGCGTGGCCGCCGCCTGGGTCAGACAGGTGCCGTGGGACGTGCCCGCCGGGTCCGGGGTGCTGCTCGGGCTCTCGATCGGGCTGTTGCTGGTCTCCGCCTTCTCCTGGCTGAGCGCCGTCCGCCTGGTGACGCGGGTGCCGCGGGCGCGCAAGGACCCGGTGGAGGACCTGCGCTGGATCTCGCGGGTGCGGCGGGGCAAGGAGTGGGCGGTCTGGGCGGCGGGCGCGTACGCGGCCTGGCACCTGCTGCAGTTCGTGACGGCGCTGGTGCTGGGCTGAGCACGGCCTCCGGCCGGCGGGGCGTCACACGGGGGCCGCCCCGCCGGCCAGGGCGATCCGCTCCAGGCTGTGGACGGCGATGCGATCGCCGGTGAGCGTGAAGCGCACGATCTCGGCCGAGTCCAGCTCGGCCGTCCCGAGGTCGGCGTCGGCGTGGGCGTCGCACCAGGCCACGACGGCGGCCGGGTCGCGGACCGGGCCGGCGAAGTGGGCGAGGCTCACGTACCAGAGGTCGCGGCGGCGGCCGTGGTCCAGGTCCCGGACGCCCCGGCTCGCCAGGGCCCCGGCGAAGCGCTTGCCGAGCAGGTCCAGCGTGTCGTCCTCGGGGCGGCCGTGGACCAGGACGCCGCCCGGGTGCGGGGAGACCCCGCGCAGCCGCAGCCGCGCGGGCCGCAGCCCGGCCGCCGCCTCGGCCAGGGCCCCGGCGTACGCGCGGCGCAGGGGGTCGTCCTCGGGGACGTGCTCCCGGTAGGGCTCCAGCGAGCGGAAGGTGACGTGCAGGGACGGGCCGCCGTGCACCCAGTGGCCCGGCGCGGGCAGGGTCGCGGCCAGCGCGGACAGCCGCGCCACGACCTCGCCCTCGGGCCGCAGCACGCCCGCCGCCCCCCAGCGGCGGGCTCCCTCGGTGAGCGGCGGGTCGTACGTGGCCCGGCCGGACAGCAGGGCCTGCCTGCCCCTGGCGCGGAAGGCGGAGAGATCGGACATCTGTGCCAGTATGCGTCAGGGACGCAGGCCCTCGCGGACGATGGTGAGCATGCGGGCGCGGGCCACCGGGTCGGGATGCGGCCGCTCGCGCGCGACGCAGGCGTTGAGCAGAGCCTTGACGTCGGCCAGGTCGGCGTCGCGGCGGATCGCGCCCGCGCCCTGGGCCGCCTCCAGCAGCACGCGCCAGGCGCCCATGACGTCGTATCGGCTGTCGGCCGCCACGCCCTCGAAGTCGAACCCGGCGCCGGCCAGCGCGTCCACCAGGCCCCGGTTGGCCGCGCCCGCCTCGACCATGAGCCCGAAGAAGGCGAAGAACGCCTCCTCGGGCGGCTCGCCGCCGGCCAGCTCGTGCGCGCGCCGGACGAGCTGTTCCATGCCCTCCAGCAGGATCGCCTGGAACAACGACTCCTTGGTGGGGAAGTGCCGGCTGACGGTGCCGGTGCCCACCCCGGCCCGGCGGGCGATCTCGTGCACGGGCACCGACAGCCCCTCGGCGGCGAACGTCTCGGCCGCCACCTCCAGGACCCGCGCCCTGTTGCGCTGGGCGTCGGCGCGCAATGGCCTGCTCATACGGCTTCCGTTCCGGCTCCATAGACAAGCGGGATGGCCGTCCCGTATATTCCGGGAAATAACCGGGACGCCCGTCCCGCATATTATCAAGGGAGTCGCGTCATGCGTACGGTCAAACTCGGCGGCGGCGGCCTGGAGGTGCCCGCGATCGGCCTCGGTTGCATGGGCCTCAGCGAATTCCTCGGCCCGACGGACCACGACCAGGCGCTCGCCACGCTGCGCGCCGCCGCCCGCCTCGGCGTCACCTTCCTCGACACCTCCGACTACTACGGCGTCGACTTCGCCAACGAGCGCCTGATCGGCGGCTTCCTCGCCGAGCGGCGGGCGGACGGGCCGATCACGGTCGCCACCAAGTTCGCCGCCGTGCGCGCGCCGGGCACCGGGGAGCTGGTGGGGGTGCGGAGCGACCCCGCGTACGTGCGCGAGGCCTGCGAGGGCAGCCTGCGCCGCCTCGGCGTCGAGCGCATCGACCTCTACTACCTGCACCACCCCGACTTCGCCACGCCCATCGAGGACACGGTCGGCGCCATGGCCGAGCTGGTCGCCGAGGGCAAGGTCGCCCACCTCGGCCTGTCCAACGTCGACGCCCGGCAGTTGCGCGCCGGGCACGCCGTGCACCCGATCGCGGCCGTGCAGAACGAGTGGTCGCTGTTCAGCCGCGACGACGAGGCGTCCGTCGGGCCGCTCTGCGCGGAGCTGGGCATCGGCTACGTGGCGTACGCGCCCTTCAGCCGCGGCTTCCTGACCGGCCGGCACGTCTCCACGGACGGCCTGGCCCCCGACGACCTGCGCCGCGGCCTGCCCCGCTACCAGGCCGCCAACGCCACGCACAACGAGGCCCTGCTCGCGCCCGTCCGGCGGGCCGCCGAGGCGCACGGGGCCACGATGGCGCAGGTCGCGCTGGCCTGGCTGGCGCAGCGGGGCGACGAGCTCGGCGTCACGGTCGTCCCCATCCCCGGCACCCGCAGCCCGGAACGGCTGCGCGAGAACGCCGCCGCCCTCGACCTCACGCTCACCCCCGAGGAGATGGCCGCCCTCGACCCGATCGCCGCCCAGGTCCGCGGCGCCCGGATGCCCCCTCCGCCCGACCTCCACTGACCCCGGCCCCGGCGCCGCGAGGGCGGGCGGCGCGGCGGGGGGTAGAGGCCGCCGCACGAGGGTAGCGGTGCCGGCAGGTGGGGAGGTGTTGCGCATGGCCGGGGATGGGGACCTGGTCGTCCCTGACGCCGCTCAGGGGCTCGTGTTGTTCGCGCACGGCAGCGGGAGCAGCCGGCACAGTCCGCGCAACCGGTACGTCGCCGGCGCGCTCAACGAGGCCGGCCTGGCGACGCTGCTGTTCGACCTGCTGACGCCCGAGGAGGAGGCCGACCGGGCGAACGTCTTCGACATCGCCCTGCTGGCCGGACGCCTCCTGGACCGCACCCGCCAGGCCAGGGACGACCCGCGCTCCGCCGGCCTGCCGATCGGCTACTTCGGGGCCAGCACCGGCGCGGCGGCGGCGTTGTGGGCGGCCGCCGAGCCGGGCAACGAGATCGCCGCGGTCGTCTCCCGCGGCGGCCGTCCCGACCTCGCCGGGCCGCGCCTGGCCGCCGTGCGGGCCGCCACGCTGCTCGTCGTCGGCGGCCGGGACCCGGTGGTGGTCGAGCTGAACCAGGAGGCCCAGCGGCGGCTGCGCGTCGAGAGCCGGCTCACGGTCGTGCCGGGCGCGACCCACCTGTTCGAGGAGCCCGGCGCCCTCGACGCCGTCGCCGACCACGCCCGCGACTGGTTCGTCACGCACTTCGCGGCCCCGCGCAAGCCGGGCTGACCGGCGGCGCCTCGCGGCCCTACTCGCGCGGAGCCGCCACGGGGGCCGCGCCGGTGGCCTCGGCGACGAGGCGTTCGTACACCTCGGGGGCCGTGGTCTCGCAGCCGAGGCGGTGCCCGGTCAACTCGCCGTGGTCGTCGCTGGAGCCGGTGACCGCCAGGCCCAGCTCGCCGGCCAGCACGCGCAGCCGGGCGCGGGCGGCCTCGTCGTGGTCCAGGTGGTCGGCCTCGACCCCGAACAGCCCGGCCGCGGCCAGCTCGGCGATGTCCGCGTCGGGCACCGTCGCCCCGCGCCTGGCCGCCTTGGGGTGGGCCAGCACCGGCACCCCGCCCGCGGCTCTGACCAGCCGCACCGCCCGCACGGGGTCGAGCGCGTAGCGGGAGACGTGGGCCCGGCCGCCCGTCCCGATCCACTCGGGGGTGAACGCCAGCTCGGGCGCGGCGATCGCCCCGGCGGCGACCATGGCGCGGGCGATGTGCGGCCGCCCGACCGGGCCGCCCGCCGCCAGCGCGGCGACCTGCTCCCAGGTGACCGGCACGCCCAGCTCGGCCAGCCGCTCGACCATGAGCCGCCCCCGGGTCTCGCGGGCCGCCCTGAGCCGCCCGCACTCGGCGCGCAGCTCGGGCTCGGCCGGGTCGAAGAGGTAGGCGAGCAGGTGGACGCTCTGCCCGTCGCGGCGGCAGGACAGCTCCATGCCGGGCACCAGCGTCAGCCCGGCGGGCAGGGCGCCGATCGCCTCGGGATGGCCCGCGACGGTGTCGTGGTCGGTCAGCGCGAGCACGTCGAGGCCGCGCTCGCGGGCCCGGCGCACGACGGCGGCCGGGGGCTCGGTGCCGTCGGAGGCGCTGCTGTGGCTGTGCAGGTCGACGCGCATCAGGTCGCGATCGTGGCCAGCGTGCGGCCGTCGAAGGTCTCGACGGTGAAGTGGTTGAGGTGGTCCTGGGTCAGGCTGGTGCCGCCGTGCAGGAGCAGCGGGTCGGGCGCGCCCGGCACGCCGTACCCCTTGTCGGGGACGCCCCAGCTCGCCACCGTCTCGGAGCGGCCGTCGTCGCCGACCGCGAGCAGGCGGCACTGCAGCGGCCCCCTGACGCCCTTGAGCTGCAACGCGACGTGGGTGCCCCAGCCCTTGTCCTCCAGGCCGACGACGGCGTTGACGCCGGTGGCCGGGTCGGTGACCGTGTACGTCCTGCCGGTCATGAGCAGGGCCGCGGCCGGGCTGTGGACGCTGTCCGGGTTCGGGCCGCCGGTGAACGACCGCACGGCCAGGAACACGCCGGTCGCGATGAGCACGCACGCGGCGGCGGCCGTCATCGTGCGGTGCAGGCCGCGGCGGCGGCGCTCGGCGGCGGCCCGGCGCACCAGCAGCGACTCGACCTGCGGGTCGGGCGGGCTCGGCAGCAGGTCGTCCGGGTGCACCCCCTTGATCAGCTCGCCCATCTCGGCGAACATGCCGACCTCGGCGGCGCAGCTCGGGCAGCCCGCCAGGTGGCGCTCGAAGGCCGCTCGCTCCCCCTCGTCGAGCAGGCCCAGCGCGTACGCGGCGACGTCCTCGTGTTGGACCTCGTTCATGGCCGTACCACCCCCCTCTCCATCATGTGCCGCATCGGAGGATTCATGGCAACATCACCCCCCTTTCCTCCAATGCGACGCGCAGGGCCCGCATGGCGTAGTACACGCGGGACTTGATCGTTCCGACCGGGACGCCGATCGTCTCGGCCGCCTCCGCGACCGTGCGGTCGAGCAGGAACGTCTCGGTGAGCACCTGGCGGTGGGCGGGCGAGAGCGAGAGCATGGCGTCGGTCACCACGATCTCGCGCAGCAGGCGCTCGTCCTCGGCGACGGTGGCCTGGGCGCGCTCGGGGATCTCCTCGACGGTGTCGAGGGGGCGGTGGCCGGAGCGGCGGCGGTCGTCGATGACGACGCGGCGGGCGACGGTGGCCAGCCAGGGCATGAGCGAGCCGCTGTCGGTGCGGAGGTCGTGGATGTTGCGCCAGGCGCGGACCAGGGTCTCCTGGACGACGTCCTCGGCCCAGCGCCGGTCGCCGCCCGTCAGCCGGACGGCGAAGGCCATCAGCGGGGCGCCGTATTCGCGGTAGAGGGCGCGGACCATGGCCTCTTCGGTTACGCGGTGATTCCTCACAAGGGGGCGGGCTCCTCGCGTACTGCGGATATCATTAAATACCGCGCTGATATGGGATTTATTACTCTAGCTAGCGGCGAGGGCCGCGGCCATGTACTTTGCCCCTCTGGTCGTACAGCTAGATTTAATTGATAAATCAGGTTAAGTCCTCCGGTCCTCCGGAGAGGGGCCTATGATCATTCGGACCACGATCCGCGATCCGGCGACCTCTGCCGAGTGCGACGTCGAGGTGACGGCCGAGCCGGGCACCACCGTCGGCTCGTTGCTGCGGGCCCTGCCCGTCCCCGTCGCGGGGCGGCCGTGCTTCGTCGGCACCGGCAAGCTCGACCCCGAGGCGACCGTCGCGGGCGGCCCGATCGTGCCCGGCGCGACGATCTCGATCGGCGAGCCCGAGCGCGCGCAGCCCTGGCGTCCCCTCGCGGCGGCCGGGGCGCTGCGCGTCTTCGCCGGGCCGGACGCCGGCCGGGTGATCTGGGTCAGCCCCGGCGCCCACGTCGTGGGCCGCGACCAGACCGGCGTCTGCCTCCCCTACGACCAGCGGGTGTCCCGGCAGCACGCGCGCCTCGACGTGTCCTGGACCGGCGAGGTCACGGTCACCGACCTCGGCTCGCGCAACGGCACGCTCGTGGACGAGCTGCCCGTGCGCGAGCCGGTGCCGCTCCGGCCGGACGGGGTGCTCCAGGTGGGCGACGACCGGCTGCGCTGGGCGCCGCTGCCGCCGTCCCGGCTGCGGACCACCCGCGCCGCCGACGGGCGGATCGACTTCGACCGGGCCTTCTCCCCCGCGCCCGCCGTCCCGGCGGCCGTGATCACGCTGCCCAGGAACGAGACGCCGCAGCGGAATACCGCCGCCGCGCTGCTTTCGTCACTGCTGCCGCTGCCCATTTCGGTCGCGATGGCGATCTTGTTAAAAAGTCCGTACTTTCTGCTGTTCGGGATATTGACGCCGATCACGTTCTTCGCCACGCAGTGGGTCGAGGGCCGGCAGCGCGCCAGGAAAGAGCGGGAGTTCGACGCCCGCAAGCACGAGACGCTGGAACGGATCAGGCGGCACGTCGTCCGCGAGCAGTGGCTGCGCCACCTCGTCGCGCCCGACGAGGTGGACCTCACCTACGCCGCCACCCACGAGGGCCCCGGGCTGTGGCCGCGCAACGCCGACTCCCCCGACGGGCTGACGCTGCGGGTCGGCGTCGCCGACGAGCCCGCCGCGATCCGCTTCGACGGCGAGCCGTGGCCCGGCTTCGCCGAGCCGGTGCTGCGCGGCGTCCCGGTCACCGTGGACCTGCGCGAGATCGGCGTGCTCGGCGTCATCGGCCCGCCCGAGCCGGTGGACGCGCTGCTCCGCTGGCTGCTGGTCCAGCTCGGCACCCTGCGCGCCCCCGACGAGCTGCGCCTGGTCCTCATCACCGCCTCCGGCGGCGAACGCCTGGCCTGGACCCGCTGGCTGCCGCACCTGGCCCCGGACGGCGGCCCCGTCCCCTGCCTGGTCGGCAACACGCCCGAGACCAGGACCGCACGCGTCGAGGAGCTGCGCGACCTCGTCACCGACCGTCTCAAGGCCCGCGACCAGCACCGGCGCTTCGCCGAGGAGGTGGTCGTCGTGCTCGACGGGGCGCGGGCCCTCCGCGACGTCCCCGGCGTGCGCGAGGTGCTGCGCGAGGGCCCGTCGGTCGGCGTCCACGTCATCTGCGCCGACCAGCGCAGCCTGAACGAGTGCCGCGGCGTCTGCGAGCTGGACGGGGCGTCCATGCTGCTCACCCGGGCCCGGCGCGGGCTGCCCGCCGCCGTGCGTCCCGAGGGCCTGAGCGAGGCGGCGGCCGAGCGCATCGCCCGGGCCGTCGCCCCGATGCGCGACCGGCTCACGCTGGCCCGCGCCGAACGCGTGATCCCGTCCGCGGTGCGGCTGCTCGACGTGCTCGGCGGCGAGCTCACCCCGGAAGGGGTGCTGGCCCGCTGGGCGACCGACCCCGGGCCCACCACCAGGGTCGTCGTCGGCGCCGACGGCGCCGGCCCCGTCACCGTGGACCTCGCCGCCGACGGCCCCCACACGATGCTCGGCGGCGCGACCGGCGCGGGCAAGAGCATCCTGCTGCAGACCCTCGTCACCTCCCTGCTGCTGGCCAACCGGCCCGACGAGCTCAACCTCGTGCTGGTGGACTTCAAGGGCGGCAGCGCGTTCCTGCCGTTCGAGCACTGCCCGCACGTCGTCGGGCTGATCCGCTCCACCGGCGACACCGCCGCCGACGTCTTCGACGAGAGCGCCGCCCGGCGCGTCCTCGCCTCCGTACGGGCCGAGGTCCGCCGCAGGGAGGCGATCCTCGCCCGGCACGGCGGCGAGATCGACGCCTACTGGGCGGCCGGCGGGCGGCTGCCGCGGCTGGTGATGGTGTTCGACGAGTTCGCGCGGGTGCTGGAGAGCTCGCCCGACTTCCTGCGCGAGCTGGTCAACGTGGCCGCCAAGGGCCGCTCGCTCGGCATGCACCTGGTGCTGGCCACGCAGTCGTTGCAGGGCAAGCTGTCGCCCGAGCTCCGCAACAACATCTCGCTGCGCGTCACCCTGCGCCAGAACGAGCCCTCCGACAGCGTGGAGGTGCTGGGCGTGCCGGACGCCGCCGCGATCCCGTCCCGGCTGCGGGGGCGCGGCATGATCATGCGGGTGGGCGGCGAGCAGCGGACGCCGCAGCTCTTCCAGACCGGCTACCTCGGCGACCCGCCGCCCGCCGCCGGCGCGGCGCCGGCGCGTGCCCGGGTGCTGCCGTGGACGGCGCTCGGCCTGCCCCGGCCCGAGCCGCCGTCCCGGCCCGCGAACGGGCCCACGGACCAGGACCTCGCGATCGCCGCCGTCCGCGCCGCCGCCGGGCGCCTGGCCTTCGAGCCGCCGTTCCGCCCGCTCCTGCCGCCGCTGCCCGCCGCCCTGGACCTGACCGCCATCCTCCCCCCGCCCGCCGCCCTCGATCCGGCGCCGCCGCCCCACCCCTCTCCCGCCGCCTCTCCCGCTCCCTCCTCCGCCTCTCCCGCTGCCTCTCCCGCTGCCTCGGACCCGGCGCTTCTGCCGGGGGCGGCGGCGGCCCGGGGACGCCACGCCGCCCGCTCCCCCGCGCCCGGCGACCCGCCGCCCGTGCCGTTCGCCCTTCTGGACGACCCCGCCCTCCAGGCCCAGCCCGCGATGACGCTCGACCTCGCCGGCACCGAACGGCTGCTCGTGGCCGGCGGCCCCCAGTCGGGCCGGACCACGTTCGCCCGCACCCTCATCTCCAGCCTGGCCACCCGCTGCCCGCCCGCCCAGGTGTGGCTGTACGTCATCGAGAACCAGCCGGGCGGCCTGGCCCCCTACGAACGCCTGCCGATCTGCGGCGCGGTCGCGAACGCCGCCGAACCGGACCGGATCCGCCGGCTCGTGACCTGGCTCGCCGGCGAGGTGGACCGCCGCCGCCTGGCCCGGCCGTCGCCGCGGCCGCCCGTGATCGTGCTGCTCATCGACGGCTGGGAGTACTTCGAGAACCGCGGCGACCCCGACTTCGTGGAGACCTCGCTGCTGGTGACGCTGCGCGGCGTCGTCGCGGGCGGCCCGCCGGTCGGCGTGCATGTGGTGGCGGCAGGCGGGCACGACATGCTGCGGGGCAAGACCCCGGACCTGTTCTCGCGGCGGCTGCTCCTGCCCTTCGCGCGGGAGGAGACGCGGCGTTCGTACCTGGCGTCGTCCGGCATGGTGTCGCCGCCGGTGCTGCCCGGCCGCGCGATCGACGCCGCCACCGGCCTGCACGCCCAGATCGCCCTGCCCCTCGACCCGCCGTGGCCGCTGCCGGGCCCCCCGTTCCCGAAGTCGTTCCCGCCCCTGCCCGCCGCCCTCCCCCTGGACGAACTCGCCGGCCCCCCTGTCAGCGTCGGCGCGACCCCTGTCAGCGCCGGCGGGATCCCGATCGGCGTCGGCGGGCCGGACGTGCGCCCGGTCGCCCTGGACCTGTTCGGCGCGGGCCCGCACCTCGCCCTCGTCTCGGGCCCGCCCGGCTCGGGCCGCAGCAACGCCGCCCTCGTCCTCGCCACCGGCCTGCTCCGCGCGGGCGTCGGCGTCCTCGCGCTCGCCCCGCCCCGCTCCCCGCTGGCCCGCGCCCTCCCGCCCGGCGCCCGCCTCCTGACCGGCACCGCCTTCACCGACGCCGACCTCCGCGCCGCGGCCGCCCCCTTCGCCGGCACCCCCTACGCCGTGCTCCTCGACGACTTCGACCAGCTCACGATCACTCCGGGCGAGCAGAACTTCGACACCCTCCCCACCCTCCTCCAGGACCTCCTCACCCCTGCCGAGCTGGGCCGCCGCGCCCTGATCCTGGCCGGCGACGCCACCCCGATACTGGAGGGCCACCGCCGCGCCCTGTCCCAGGAGGTCACCGAGACCCTCCGCGCCGGCGCCCGCGTCGTCCTCGCCCCGTCGAACCGCGTGACGGCCCGCGAACACGCCCTCACCCTGGAACCCGACCAGTTCTTCACCGGACCGCCGGGCCGCGCCTACCTGTCCGTGGGCCGCCGCACCGACCTGATCCAGATCGCCCTCACCGGCGCCTGATCCGCTGCGGCAGCACGCCCTCGTCCCAGAGCCGGTCGAGCGCGTCCAGGTACTCGGGCAACTCCAGCCCGCCGAGCCCCCGCACCACACCCTCGGGCACCCGGTCGACGTCGAAGCCCGCGGCGGCCATGGTGACGGTCGTCGCCGACGCGTACCGGTGGCAATGAGTGCACCAGACGGAGGACATGCCGACGGTGCGGCGCTCGCCGACGTGGTCCCGGTAGAACGAGCGCAGGCCCCGCCGCCCGCAGGCGGGACACTCCTCCTCCCGGTAGGCGACCTCCTGGACCTCGCCGTCACGCAGACCCGCCAGCAGCGCGGCGGCCTTCTCGGCCAGCGCGTCGTAGTCCGCACGCGAGAAGGACCGCCACCTGACCTCACGCACCGAGCCGCTCACCTCCCGGCGACCGTGGTGACCTACAGGATCTCGACGTCGGGGTTCACGTCGAACTGGTTGAACACCATCCAGGCGACGTCGATCTTCTCGCGCAGGCAGGGAATCCCGTCCGGAACGGCGATCCTGAGATCGATCGTCCCTTCCTCGGTCGCCTTGGAGATCGTCACCGTCAGCCCCGCGTGCCCGAGGGGGTAGGTGAACCAGGCGTCCTTCTCCGCGTCCCGTTCCAGGCCGAAAGCGATGGCGTCCCAGTCGGAGTCGTCGAAGTCGTAGGCGATGATCTCCGAGAGCGCGAGCATGAAACCCTTCAGGTTGGCGGCTCGCAGCCAACCACCCAGCTCCGTCATATCTTCCTCTTTCCTCAAGGAACGCTCGACGGCAACATGGGCCAGGCGTGGATCTTCTTTCCACTCCTGGTGACCGTTATCCAGTCAGTGAGATGGCCGGTCCGGGCGTGCACGCCGATCGGCCCGTTGGTGACGAGCACGCGGGCCTTGTTGAGGACCCACAGGTTGTTCGCGTCAGCGAAGGCGGCCGCGTCCAATGCTAGCTTCTCGGCCTCCACATGGAACAGGAACTGGCTCTCCCCCGGCGTCCCGTCGAGGTGCTTGAGCATCTTCTGCCGGTCCACCGTGTACAGGTCGTTGGTCCAGTTTCCCCTGGGGTTGACGTACGGCCGCGACGCGCCCTGCGGCCGGTACGGGCTCAGCCCGAACGGGTCGCACCAGGAGTACGGATTGACCACGTAGGCGCCCGGATCCGACCCGCCGAGCAGGCCGAGCGGGTCGTCGCTGAGGTAACGGGCGCTCTCCGGGTCGTAGTAGCGGAAGAAGTTGTAGTGGAGGCCGGACTCGGGGTCGGCGTACTGGCCGGGGAAGCGGAGGGGGCAGTCGGTGTCGGCGGGGCCGGCGCCCCAGAGGGTGTGGGGGCGGGGGCGCCAGGTGAGGGTGCCGTCCGGGGCGACCAGGGCGGTCGGGGTGCCGATCAGGTCCGTGGTGATGGCGTGGAACCGTTCGTCGTACCGGTCCTGGTCGTGGTGGCGGTCGGTCTGGGCGAGGGGGTGGAAGGTGCCGGGCTGCCAGTCCCAGGACGTGGTGCGGTCCCCGGTGGACTGTTCGGCGAGGGTGAGGCCGTCCCAGACGAAGTCGGTGCGGTGGGTGCCGTCGGCGTGCTCCTTGGCGATGCGGCGGCCGAGCGGGTCGTAGAGGTAGCGCCAGCGGGTGCCGTCGGGGGTGGTGACGGACGTCAGGCGGTCGTCGGCGTCCCAGGTGTAGTGCCAGGTGCGGGGCTTGGCGGACAGGCCCTTCTGCCGGCGCAGGACCAGGCGGCCCTGGCGGTCGTAGGCGTAGTGGGTGCGGCCGGCCTGGCGGATCAGGGTGCCGGTGTAGGCGCGCGGGCCGCGCGAGTCGGCCGGGGCGGGCCAGAGGGCGTCGGTGACCTGGCCGGCCACGTTGTACGCGTACCGCTCCGACCAGCCGGGCCCGAGCACGCCGGTGACGCGCCCGACCGGGTCGAGGTCGAAGCGCCGCGGCCCGGCGAGCAGGTCGTCGATCTCGGTGACGTGCCCGTCGGCGCGGTAGCCGTAGCGGCGGCTCTGGACGACCCGCTGGGCCGGGCCCGCGGTCAGGATCTGGCTGTCGAGCCGGGAGTCTGCGCTCCAGTGGCTGGTCAGCGTGACGTCGGCGCCGAAGTCGCGGGAGATCTCGCGGCCGGCGGGGTCGTAGCCGAACCGGATCGTCTGCCCGCCCGTCCGGACGGAGGCGGGCTGCCCGCACGCGTCGTAGGCCCAGGCCGTCCGCGCGCCGGACGGGGTGCGGCGCGCGGTGCGCCGGCCCGCCGCGTCGTAGGCGGAGGTGACGGCGCGGCCGTTGCACGTCTCGGCCGTGACGCGGCCGGCGGCGTCCCGGGCGAAGGTGAGGACGGCGTCGGCGTTCGCGGCCCGGACCAGGCGGCCGAGCTCGTCGTAGGCGAAGGTCGTGGCCTGTCCGCCGGAGTGTCGCGCGACGACCTGGCCGAGCACGTCGTGCACGTACGTCGTGGACTGGCCCGCGCCGTTGACGCGCTCGGTGACGCGGCCCGCCGGGTCGCGGGCGTAGGTGATGACGCGCTGGTCGAAGTCGCTCTCCTCGGTGAGGCCGCCCGCCGCGTCGTAGGTGTACCGCCAGGTCAGCCCTTGCGGGTCGGTGACCGCCAGCAGGCGCAGCTCGGTGTCGTAGGCGAACTCCAGGCGGGCGCCGTCGGGCGTGGTGCGGGCGGCGGGCTGGTCGAACGGCCCGATCTCGGTGCGGGTGACCTGGCCGAGGGCATCCACGTGCTCGATGAGGTTGTTCTCGGCGTCGTAGCGGCGGTGTTCGGTGGCGCCGCCGGGCAGGGTGCGGGTGGCGGGGCGGCCCTCGACCGTCCAGGTGTGGCGGGTGGTGTTGCCGAGGGGGTCGGTGGTCGCGGTGACGCGGCCGAAGGGGTCGCGGTCGTGGCGGGTGGTGCCGCCGAGCGGGTCGGTGATCGCGACGGGCAGGCCGGCCGGGTCGTTGCGGAGGGCGTGGGTGTGGCCGAGCGCGTCGGTGATCGAGGTCAGGGCGCCGCGCTCGTCGTAGGAGCAGGTCGTCGTGCCGTCGGAGAGCGGGTTGCCGCGGTCGTCGTAGGTGAAGGTCGTGGTGGTGCCGTCGTGGTCGGTGACGGTCTCCGGGAGGTGGAGCGGGGTGCGGGTGACGCGGCGGACGGCGCCGTCGGGGCGGACGACCGACAGCAGGGCGCCGGCGTCGTCGTAGCCGAACTCCGTGGTGGCGCCGAGCGGGTCGGTACGGGCGAGGAGCCGGTCGAAGGGGTCCCAGCGGTAGTGGGTGGCGTGGCCCAGCGGGTCGGTCTCGCGGGTGACCTGGAGGAGGTCGTTGTAGTGGTACGTGGTGGTGTGTCCGAGGGAGTCGCGGGCGGTGGTGACGCCGTCGCCGTAGCCGATCTCGGTGGCGAAGACGCCGCCGGCGCCGGTGCCGGAGACGCAGCGGCCCTCCTCGTCGTACGTGTACGCGTACCAGGTGCCGATCCGGTCCAGCCACCGCGTCATCCGGCCCTCCTCGTCGTAGGAGAACCGCAGCGGCAGCCCTGAGGAGTTGACCACCTCGGTGAGGTCGCCGGTGTCGTCGTCGTAGCCGTAGGTGAGCAGGGTCTGGCCGGCGCCGCGCAGGCGGATCTCGACCACCCGGCCCTGCCGGGTCTCGACGTCCAGGTGGTAGCCGCCGGAGTGCGTGACGTCGGTCAGCAGGCCGTCGGGGGTGTAGTGGAAGTCGATGCGGTTGCCGTTGCGGTCGGTGACCGCGCTGACGGGCCGGACCTCGCCCGGGCCGGCGAAGTGAGTGGTGCGGCCGGTCAGGGGGTCGGTGACGGTGTACGCGTCCCCGTCGGCGCGCAGTTCGAGGCGTGGGCCGTCGGCGGGGAGGGCGGGCTCGCCGCCGTCCGGCGACGGGTGCGGGAAGGCGAGCAGGACGCCGGTCTCGGTGACCAGGCACACGCCCTCGTCGTCCACCTCCACGCGCTGGTCGAGGGTCGAGGCCCAGGAGCGGCCGAACCAGCGTCCGGTGCGGTGCGCGGACAGATGGGTGCGTTCCAGGCGGAGCGGGAGCACGCCGGGCAGGTCCACGTCGGTCTGCGGGAGCAGCACGATGCCGGTCGGGAAGTGCACGGGGTCCTTGCTGAAGAACTGGCGGCCGCGCTGCCAGGCCGCGTTCGCCGCCGCGCCGGCGCGGGTGCCGCCGGCGTTGATCGCTGAGCGGATCGAGGTGGCCGTACCGCCGAGGCCGGCGCGCAGCGCGCCGAGCCCGAGCGCGCGCCCGCCGCCGCCCCGTACCAGGGCCGCCGCGCCGCGCAGCCGCGACAGCGCCTTGACGCTCTGCGCGAGCAGCCCCGCGCCCTTGCCGAACGGCAGCACCCCGACCGCGGCCAGCGCCACCTGGCCGAGCGAGCCGCGGCCCTGGCGGTACTTGTTCAGCGCGTCGGCCAGCACCACCGCCCCCGCGGCCACCGCCACCCCGGCGAGGATCGCCCCGGCCAGCCCGCCGGTGCCGATCACCAGCACCACCAGCCCGGCCACCATGGCGACCTTGCCCGCGAACGACACGAAGTCGTCCCACGACCGGAACGGCGTCGAGATCACGTCCCACGCCTTCTCCAGGAAGGTCTTGTTCTTGATGCCGCTGCCGTCGAGCGCGTCCTCGAGCTCCCTGACCGCGCGCGACTCGGCGTCGCCGCGCAGCCGCGCGGCCTCGTCGGCGATCCGGCGCGCGCGGGCGCGGTCGGTCTCGGCGTCGCGGGCCCGCTGCACGGCCGGCCGGACGGCGGCCCGCACGGCCGGGTCGGCCGCGCCGACCGCCGCCTCGACCTGCGCCAGGTCGCCGGTGGGGCCGGAGGAGCTGGGCGCGCACCTCGCGCAGGGCGCCCTGGTAGCGGACCTCGGCCGCGCGGCCCTGGTCGAGCGCCGCGCCCGCCTGCTGCCTGGCCTGCTCGAGGCTGCCCGCGTACGTCATGAGCGCGGTCCCCGCGCCCCGGTACGCCCTGCCCAGCTTGGCCAGCTCGCCGGGCAGCTCGCCCAGCGCCTCGCCGTAGGCGGCGGCGTAGTCGCCGCGCATGCGCAGGGCTCCCGCGCCGCCGGAGACGGCGTTGAGCCGGGCCGTGTTGTCCTCGGCGAGCCGCGCCTCCTCCAGCAGCCGGCCGGCGAGCCCCCGCACCTGGCCCGGGTCGCCGGGCGCGGGGTCGCCGGTCAGGCCGAGCACCTCCCATCCGCCCGGCATCTCGTCACGCCCCCGCGCCGCCACTGAGCGAGGCGTCCAGCTCGTGGTGCTTGGCGACGGCGGTCTTGAGGAAGGTGCTCATGCCCTCCAGGCCCTGCATGACCTGCCGGGCGCCGGTGTTCCACTGGTCGTAGTCCTGCTGGAACTTGCCCGAGGCGCGCTCGGTGACGAAGTCGCTGCTGACGAGCTGGTCGATCATCGCCTTGAGCTGCGTCAGGCGGCTTTCGATGTCCTCCTTCTCCTTGTTGAGCCGGGTCGCGCTGCTCTCCACCTGGGCGAAGCTGAGGTGATGGATGCCACCTGCCATGATCGTTCACTCCTTCGCGGCTGATACGGGATCGGACCAGGCCAGGGTGGCGCTGATCGCGTCGAACAGGTCGAGCAGGGGCTCGGCCAGCTCCGGGTGCGGGCTGGTGAGCACCAGGTCGAGCACGCCGTGCCCGCCGGGCACCGGCACGAGGGTCTGCATGGTGACCGCGCCGGGCTCGCCCGCCCCGCCGGTCCGGACGTCCGCGACGCGGACGGCGCGGCCCGCGTCCAGCTCGACCAGCTCGGCGCCGCGCCCGGCGAGGCCGGCGGCGATGGCCTCGGGCGTGGCGCCGGCCGGGTCCTGCGGGCCCGGCGTGCGCAGCGCCATCAGCGTGGCGAGCACGGCACCGCCCGCCCCGTGGTCGGTCATCGCCGCGCAGAACACCGCGCCGCGCCTGGCCGCCAGGTCGGCGACCTCGCGCAGCACCTTGAGCAGCAGCGGCCGGTGCGGGGCGAGCTCGGGCGCGGCCGCCACCCGGGCGTCGACCAGGCGGGCCAGGTCGCCGGTACGGCCGGCGCGCAGCACGTCGAAGGCGTACCAGGTGTCCGGCACCCGTACCGTGAAGCCGAAGGGCGGCTCAGCCATGCCGGTACACCTCCACCGCCGACGCCCGCGCCGCCACAGGCAGGTCGGCCAGCGCGAGTGTCAGCGACGCCGCGACGGTGCCCAGCAGGATGCCGACGAGCACGCCGAGCCCGAGGTCCTTCATGACGCGTCTCCCGTCTTGGTGGTGAGCGAGTCCGCGAGGCCCGCGTCCAGCCGGGTCGCGCCCTCGACCAGGGCGTCGAGCAGGCCGGCGGCGCGGTCGAGCAGGCGGTCCATGCGCTCGCGGTTGTCGGAGGACTCGGCGAAGAACGTCCGGACGGCCTCGTCCACCTTCGCCGAGCCGCTGTGGGCGGCGAGCGCGCCGAGCCGGCCGCCGTCGAGCGCGGCGCGGATGCTCTTGAGGTCGCGGGCGACTGCTGCGGCCTCGCGCAGGTCGGCGCCGAACTCGTCAGCCATGCGGCACCGCGCCCGCTGGAACGTTCCCCGCAGCCAGCGCGGAGACCAGGACGACCGCCCCGGCCAGCAACGCGACCACGGCCAGCCCGAGCGCGACCCCGGCGAGGAAGGCGGGCCTGCGCCACAGCGGCACGGCGACCAGCGACTCCTCGTACGCGGGCGGCCGGTGCGGCCGGAGCCGGCTCTCGGCCTCGCGCAGCAGCCGCTCGGCGGCCGCCCGGTGGGGCGGGGCGGGCCGGCCGAGCAGGATGGCCACCAGGTCGGCGGCCGTGGGGCGGCACTCGGGGTCGGGGCGGCGGCACTCGTCCACGACGGCGCGCAGCGCGGGCAGCAGCCGGTCGAGGTCGGGCTCCTCGCCCGGCCCCGCCTCCTGCCCGGTCGCGGCGAACACCATCACCTCGGCCCACGCCCGCACGTCGTGCGACGGGAACTCGCTGTCGCGCGGGCCGGGCGCGAAGCTCGCCTGCCCGTACGGGCCGAGCAGCACGTTGTCCGGGCCGAGCCGCAGGCCCGCGATCCCGGCCAGGTGCAGCCGCGCCATGGTGGCGGCGGTGCCGAGGGCCAGCAGGTAGAGGGTCTCGCCCCGGAACGGGCCCTCGCTCCGTACGACGTCGAGGAGCGGCCGGCCGCCGCTCGCCAGGTAGTCGCGCGGCCGCAGCGCGAGGCCGTCGCTCCATCCGTGAAAGTCCATCGCCATCGCATCCCCGTGGCAGGTGATCGGCGCAGGTCAGGCACCTCCGCGGGTGCCGTTGTCCGCCACGTTGTACGCCGGGCGGCGGCCGGGGGTTCAACGCCATGCCAGATTGTTCAGGCGGCCGGGGGGAGGGTGGCGAAGGGCTCGTGACCGTGCCCGCGGGGTCGCGGTCAGGCGTCGGCGGGCAGCGGCTCGCCCGTCTCCAGCAGCGACTTCAGGCTCGCCACCACGTTGGGCCAGCCGTGGCTGACCATCTCGGCCAGGCTCGACCCCGGCTGGAAGCCGTCGTGCACGACGGTGAGCTTCACGACCTGCGAGGCGGCCTCCTCGATGGTGAAGGTGACCTTCGAGCGGGCCTCGCCGGACAGCCGGGCGAGCATCTCCTCGTCCCAGCCGAAGCGCTTGGCCAGCTCGGGGGTGATGGCGTGCCAGGTGTAGGAGAGCCGGTTGTAGGGGTCGGACTCCAGGACGACCTGCTCCGGGTCGTCGATCACGACGCCGTGGTTGTCCCAGGTCATCGGCGAGCCGGCGGCCCAGTCGGTGGTGAACTCGGTGGCCCAGTAGCGGCTCGTGAAGGCGGGCTCGGTGAGCGCCTGCCAGAGCTTCTGTGGGGTGGTGCGGATGTAGGTGGTGTAGACGAAGGTCGGCGCGTCCATCGGGGGTTCCTCCAGGGCGAGTTTCAGGTCCGCCAGGGCTTGGACCCTGGCCTGGTCGTAGCGGCTGATCCACCGGTGGGCGATCTCGTGCACGGGCGCGGCGTTGAGGTAGTGCAGCTTCTCCCGCCCCCGCCGCACGGTGGTGACGAGCCCGGCCTCCTCCAGCACCGCGAGGTGCTTGCTGACGGACTGCCGGGCCATGTCGAGCCCGGCGCACAGTTCGCGCAGCGTCTGCCCGTTGCGGGCGTTGAGCGAGTCGAGCAGCGCGCGCCGGCTCGGATCGGCCAGTGCCTTGAACACCTCGTCCATGCCCGTCCTCGTACCCGTTGCCCTCGATGGATATGCAGCTGTTTGGCTGCCTTTAAGATAGGCAGCCGAACGGCTGCATGTCAATACGCAGGGCGCCGGCTTGACCTTGACGCGACGTCAACGTGTGCACTTGGGGGGAGGCGACGGAAGGGGCATGGATGGTCAGGGTGGCGTTGCGGGTCCTGGGGTTCGAGGTCAAGGGGTTCGGCGGCCTCGTGCTGTGGGTGCTGCGGCGGCGGCACGGGGTGCCACCGGGGGCGGTGGCGGCGGGGTACGCCGGGGAGCAGGCGGTCACGCTGGCGTTGCTGGTGTTCGCGATGGCGGTCGAGACCGTGGTGGTGGACCTGCTGCTGGCCGCGGTCGGGGTGCCGGGGTGGGTGCGGTACCCGGTGCTGGTGGCCGGCGTGTACGGGGTGCTGTTCGGGCTGATGACGGCCGCCACCTGCGCGACGCGGCCGCACGTGGTCACCGGCGAGGAACTGCGGGTGCGCTACGGCGCCTACTTCGACCTGCGCGTACCGAGGGAGCTGATCACCGGGGTGCGGGCCGGGCGCGGCGCGGACGAGAAGCGCCTGGTGTCCGTGGTGGACGGGCACCTGCGGGTGGCGGTGGGGTCGCGTACCAACGTGACGGTCGAGCTGGCCCGGCCCGTCACGGCCGTGCGGCCGCTGGGGCGGCGGGCCGAGGTCACCCGGGTCACGTTCTTCGCCGACGACCCGAAGGCGGTCGTGGCGGCGCTGCGGCCGGGCGTGGCCGCGTCCCCGTGAAAGGGAGCGGCCACGCCCGGCGGCGCGGGGATGGTGGAGCGGGTCAGCTCGCCGTGCCCGCCGCCGTCAGGGCGGCGGCGGCCTTGGCGGTGGTGCGCGGCGGGATGGTGCTCAGGTCGAAGGCGTAGCGGGCGACGGAGTCGGCGATGGCGTCGGAGTCGACGTCCAGCGCCGTCGCGTCGATGTTGGCGATCGTGTCGCACGCCTGGTGGTAGCAGGCGTCGTAGGCGGCCCCCGCCGTTCCGCCGAACAGCGCGGCCTCCTCGGCCGTCTTGATGCCCTCGGCGCCGGTGAAGATGCCGCCGGACGGGATGCCGACCTCGATGAACGGCCCGTAGTCGGAGCGGCCGTCGAAGTCGGTGCCGTTCGTCGGCAGGTCGCGCGAGCCGAAGAACGCGGCGAGCCGCTGCTCGATCTGGGCCGAGCCGGGCGGGCCCGCCGGGGAGCCGACGCCGTCCGAGTCGTCGCCGTCGTACAGCTTGTACGCGTAGTTCGGCGAGGCGATCATGTCGAAGTTCAGGTAGAGGCGGATGCGGTCGCGCTGCTCCTGCGACAGCGAGGCCACGTACTGGTCGGAGCCGAGCAGCCCGATCTCCTCGCCCGCCCAGAAGGCGAAGCGGACCTTGTTCTTCACCGGGTAGAGCGCCATCTGCCGGGCGACCTCCAGGATGGCGGCGCTGCCCGAGCCGTTGTCGTTGATGCCGGGCCCGGCGGGCACGCTGTCGAGGTGCGCGCCGACCATGACGACGTTGCGCGGGTCGCCGAGGCGGGACTCGGCGATCACGTTGTCGTTGGTGCCGAGCACGAGGTCGGCGTCGACCTTGAGGTGCACGGTCGCGCCGGGCGTGGCGGCCAGCTCGTTGCCCACGGCGAAGTCGGCGAAGACCATGGGGATGCCGGCCCGCCACTCGCCGATGTCCAGCGGGTAGGCGTCGGTCCGGCCCGGCTGTCCCTCGTTGAAGACGATGACGCCGCTCGCGCCGGCGGCCCGGGCGTTCTGCACCTTGTTGACGAACGGGCAGGTGCCGCGCTGGATGAGCGCGATGCGCCCGGCGACGAACCCGGCGAAGTCGGCCGCCTCGCAGCCGCTGGTGGAGCTGGGCGCGGGGGCCGGCGGCAGCGTCAGGTCCACGCCCTGGACCTGCGCGGTGACCTCGCCGGACGGGGAGGGCTCGAAGGTGAAGAAGTCCTCGCCGGGCACGTACGCCTTGCCGCCGGGCACCTCAAGGGTGGCCGGGCTCTTCTCGCTCCAGCTCCGCACGTAGTTGATCGGCTGGAGGGTGACCTTGTAGCCGGCCTTGCGCAGCTTGCCGGCGACGTAGTCGCGGGAGGCGTCGTAGCCGGGGGTGCCGGCGGCCCGGGTGCCGCCGTTGGCGTCGGCGATGGACTGGAGTGCCTGGAGGTGCTTGGTGACGTTGGCGCCCTTGACCTGCTTGACGAGCAGTTTGGCGAAGACGTCGTCGAGGCCCGTGGCCGACGCGGTGGCGGCGGGCGCGGTGAGGGCCGTGGCGATCAGCGCCAGGGGTAAGGCGAGGGCGACGACGGGTCTGGGCATGCGCATACGAGGAAGCTCCCAGCTTGCCGGATACGGGAAAGGCGCGCGTTTCCCCCCGAGCCGCGCCGAACGCGACCGTAACCCGGCACTCAGCCAGTGAAAAGGCCCAGTGTCCCTTATTTCAGAAAGTGTCCCCTATTTCAGGATTCGTTCCGGCGAGCGCGGGCCCGGCGCTTGCCCTCGTGCATCGCCTGCACCCGCGCCACCGGGATCGTGTGCCCCTCCTCCACCAGGTCGGCCGGCAGCCGCTGCGGCGCGGGCATCGCCTCCGCCCACGGGTCGCCCGCCCCGGCCAGGGCGGGCACCGTACGGACGGTGAAGTCCCGTGGCGCGACCCGGTCGAGGTCCGACCACGGCACCGGGAACGACACCGGCACGCCGGGCCGGATCCGCGGGCTGTAGGCGGCCACGACCGTCGCGCCGCCCGCCCGCGTCGAGTCGATGAAGACCTTGCCCGCGCGGTCCTCCCTGATGAACGCCGTGGTCGCGAGCGAGGGGTCCACCCGCTCGGCGCGGGCCCCGAGCGCGCGGGTGGCGGCGGCCAGGTCCTCCGCCGGCACGCCCGCCTCCACCGGCACGAACACGTGCACGCCCTTGGCTCCGCTGGTCTTCACCGCGCCCGCGAGCCCCGCCTCCGCCAGCGCCTGCCGCACCAGGAACGCCGCCCGCACGGCCAGCCCGAACGACTCCGAGCCCTCCGGCGGGTCGAGGTCCAGCACCAGGTGGGTGAAGTGGTCGCCGGCCCACAGCGCGGGGTGGTACTCCACCGCCCGCTGGTTGCCGAACCAGATGAGCGTTCGCCGGTCGTTGCACAGCGCGTACGTCACCTGCCGGTGCGACGCCTCCGCCCACACCGAGACGCGCTCGATCCACGCGGGCGCGTACTTGGGCAGGTTCTTCTGCATGAACGGCTCCTGCCCGGGCCGCACCCGGACGACCGACAGCGCCCGGCCGCGCAGCGCCGGCACCAGGCGGCCGGCGATCGCGTCGAGATAGTCGACCAGGTCGCGCTTGGTGGCCTCGGCCCCGTCGAACAGCGGCTGGTCGAGATTGGTCAGCGTCACGCCCTCGCGCGTCTCATCGCCGGTCATCAGCCCACGATATCGGGGACAATGGGCCAGATCATGACCCGTTACCTGTACCTCACCCGGCACGCCGAGGCCATCGGCGACGGCGACGACGCGGTGCTGACCCCCGCGGGCCGCCGCCAGGCCGTGCTGCTGGGCGAACGACTGCGCCACGTCCCGCTCGCCGCCGTGCACCACGGGCCCGCCCTGCGCACCACGCAGACGGCCCACCTGGTCGGGCGGTATCTCCCTGACGTCCCGTTGCTCCCCGCCGAGGCGGCCGGGGACTACGTCCCGTACACGCCGGGTGAGGAGGAGGTGGCCGGGCCGCTGCTCGACCTCGTCCGGCGCTTCCCGGCGGCCGAGCCCGCGCTCGCGGAGGCGGCGGAGCGCGCGTTCACCGGCCCGGTGGCGGGCGACGTGCCCCGCCACGAGCTGGTGGTCACGCACAACTTCCTCATCGGCTGGCTGGTGCGCGCCGCCCTGGAGGCCCCGCCGCGGCGCTGGCTCGGGCTCAACCACGCCAACGCCGCGCTCACCGTCATCCGCTACACCGCCGACCGGCCGCCCGCGCTCCTGTTGCTCAACGACACGGCGCACCTGCCGGCCGGGCTGCGCTGGACCGGCTTCCCGCCCGAGCTGCGCCTCTGAGCCCCTGTTCGAACCTGATTCAGCTCCCACCAGCGAAGGGACGTCATGTTCTGCGATGACATGTGGCTGCGTACGGCCGACCTGATGACCGCCATCCACGAGCACCCGTTCAACGTCGCGCTCGGCGACGGCACCCTCGACGCCGGCCGGTTCGCCTTCTACATCGTGCAGGACGCCCGCTACCTGGAGGCGTTCTCCAAGGCGCTCGCCACCGCCTCGGCCCGCGCCGCCGACCCGGCGGAGGCGGCGTTCTTCGCGCAGAGCGCGCACACCGCGCTGGCCGCCGAGCGGCTGCTGCACGCCGGGTACGTGGCCGAGCTGGGCGCGGACGCGGCCGGGCTGCCCACCTCGCCGACGTGCCTGGCGTACGCGTCGTACCTGCAGGCCACGGCGCTGGCGGCGCCGTACCCGGTGCTGGCGGCGGCGGTGCTGCCGTGCTTCTGGATCTACCAGGACGTGGGGACGGCGCTGCTGCGGCGGGCGGGCGACCTCACCGGCCACCCGTACGGCAAGTGGATCTCCACCTACTCCGACCCGGCGTTCGCGGCGTCGGTGACGCAGGCCAAGGCCATCGCCGACCGGCTCGCCGCCGCCGCGGACCCGGGCACGCGGGAGGCGATGGCGCGGGCCTACCGGACGGCGGCGGCCTACGAGTGGATGTTCTGGGACAGCGCGTGGCGGCGGGAGGGCTGGCCGACGGCCCGCTGGCTCGCGCCCTGACCGCCCAGCGTCACCCCGCCCGCACCGTCGGTGTCAGGCGTTCGGCCAGCTCGGGGACGCCCGGGCCGGTCAGCCCGGCCAGCCCGGCGGCCCGCCCGCTGAGCACGAGCAGCAGCGACCCGACCGGCCCCTCGACGCGCTCCCCCGCCCCGCCCGCCCAGCCGGCGTCGGTGGCGGCGAAGCGCAGCCCGGCGAAGCGCCGCTGCGGGTGGAAGGGGAAGCCCCGCCCCCAGACGTGCGCGACGCAGGCGCGGGCCGCCGCGACCGGCACGGCCCGGTCGAGGCCCAGCGGCACGGCGATGTCCTGGCCGTGCACGAGCACGTCGAACAGCGGGTCGAGCGGCTTGGTCGAGGGCGCCCGGCGGTGCGAGCCGGCCGAGCGGCGGATCTCGGCCACGATCCGCTCCGGGGACAGCCGCCTGGCCAGCCGCACGGCGCTGTCGTGGATCGCCCGGTCGAAGTCGCCGCGCGCGCGGGCGAAGGCGGCCAGCGCCCGCCCGGTGTGCGCGGTGGCGAACGTGAGGTGGGCCGCCACGTCGCGCACCCGCCAGCCCGCGCACAGCGAGGGCCGTTCCCAGTCGGCCGCCGGCAGCGCGGCGAGCAGGTCGGCGAGGCCGCGCCGCTCGACGGCGAGGGCGGCCCAGATCTCCTCCTGGTCCATCGCTTCCCCCCATTCGCTAAGGTGGCCTTAATATAAGGCAGCCTTAGCAGATGGAGAAGCCCCATGGCCGCCACACATCCGCCGCACGTCGTGGCCCTGCTGTACGAGGCGTTCCTGCGCCTTCAAGGCGTCGTCGAGGACGCGGCCCGCACCCACGCGCCCGGCATCCGCCCCGCGCACCAGGCCGTGTTCTTCCACATGGAGCACGACGGCATCAGGCTCAGCCGGCTCGCGGCCAAGGCGCAGATGACCGCGCAGGCCATGGGCGCGCTCGTGGACGACCTGGAGCGCCTGGGCTACCTGCGCCGGGTCCCCGACCCGGCGGACCGCCGGGCCAAGCTGATCGTCTTCACCGCGCGCGGCGACGCGGCGCTGCGGGCCGGTTACGCCGCGATCGACGAGGTGGAGCGGCGGCTCGCGGCGATGCTCGGCGAGGACGGTCTCGCCGAGCTCAACGCCACACTCACCCGCGTGATCAAGGAGTTCTAACCCGACGACGCCCCGGCCTCGGCGGCCATGGCCGCCTTCTCCTCGCGGGTGGCGATGAGGCCGGACGGCGCGAGCAGCTTCGACTCCTCGAACGGCGCCTCGGTGGTCGGCAGCGGCTCGCGGGCCCGGATCGCCTTGACCCAGACGCGGGCCGCGTCCAGGATCACGATGATGATCATGACGGCGAACAGCGCGGCCAGCACGCCGTCCACAGTGGAGTTGACCACGATCTGCCGCATCGCGTCCGTGCTCTTGGCGGGCGCGAGCAGCTTGCCCTGGTCGAGCGCGGCCTGGTAGCGGTCGCGCTGGGCGAAGAAGCCGAGCGTCGGGTCGGCGGAGAACACCTTCTGGTAGCTCGCGGTCAGCGTTACCGCCGCGTCCCAGGCCAGCGGCACGCCCGTCACCCAGGCCCACCTGAGCCGCCCGCTCTTGATCAGCAACGTGGTGGCCACGGTGAGCGCCACCGCCGCGAGGAGCTGGTTGGCGATGCCGAACAGCGGGAAGAGCTGGTTGATGCCGCCGAGCGGGTCGTTGACGCCCTGGTAGAGGAAGTAGCCCCAGGCCGCCACGACCACCGCGCTGGTGGCCACCAGACCCGGCCACCAGCTCACCCGGGCCACCGGCTTCCACAGGTTGCCGATCGTGTCCTGGAGCATGAACCGGCCCACCCGGGTGCCCGCGTCCACGGTGGTGAGGATGAACAGCGCCTCGAACATGATCGCGAAGTGGTACCAGAACGCCTGCAGCCCGGTGCCGCCGAGGAAGCCGGAGAAGATCTGCGAGATGCCGACGGCCAGCGTCGGCGCGCCGCCGGTGCGGGCGATCAGCGTGTGCTCCTGCACGGCCGCCGCCGCGGCCTGGAGCTGCTCGGGGGTGATGGTGAAGCCGAGGCCGGCGACCGCCTGGGAGGCCGACTGCACGGTGGTGCCGACCACCCCGGCCGGGGCGTTCATCGCGAAGTAGAGGCCGGGCGACAGCACGCAGGCCGCGGTGATGGCCATCACGGCCACGAACGACTCCATCAACATGGAGCCGTAGCCGATCATGCGGACCTGGCTCTCCTTCTGGATCATCTTCGGGGTGGTGCCGGAGGAGATCAGCGAGTGGAACCCGGACAACGCCCCGCAGGCGATGATGATGAACACGAACGGGAACAACGAGCCCGCGAAGACCGGCCCCTTGCCGGAGAAGGCGAAGTCGGTGAAGGCGGTCGTGCGCAGCGGCGGCAGGGTGACGGCGATGCCGACGGCGATCAGCGCGATCGTGCCGATCTTCATGAACGTCGACAGGTAGTCGCGCGGCGCGAGCAGCATCCACACCGGCAGCACCGCGGCCACGAACCCGTACGCGATGAGCCACAGCGCGAGCGCGGACGGGCTCAGCGTGAAGACCGGCGCCCAGCTCGACCCCTGCACCCAGCCGCCCGCCACGATCGCGAGGACGAGCAGCGCGACCCCGATCACGGTCGTCTCGACGACCTTGCCCGGCCGCAGCACCCGCAGGTAGAAGCCCATGAACAGGGCGATCGGGATGGTCATCGCGATCGAGAAGACACCCCACGGCGACTGCGCGAGCGCGTTGACCACGACCAGCGCCAGCACCGCGAGCAGGATGATCATGATGGCGAAGACGGCGATGAGCGCCGCCGCGCCGCCGAACGGCCCGATCTCCTCGCGGGCCATCTGGCCGAGGCTGCGGCCGTTGCGGCGCATGGAGAAGAACAGCACGACCATGTCCTGGACGGCCCCGGCGAAGATGACGCCGGCGATGATCCAGATGGTGCCGGGAAGGTAGCCCATCTGGGCCGCCAGCACCGGCCCGACCAGCGGCCCCGCCCCGGCGATGGCGGCGAAGTGGTGCCCGAACAGGATGCGGCGGTCGGTCGGCTGGTAGTCGATGCCGTTGTCGAGCCGCTCGGCCGGGGTGGCCCGGCGGTCGTCGGCCCCCAGCACCCGGCGCACGATGAAACGCGCGTAGAACCGGTAGGCGATGGCGTACGAGCCGAGCGCGGCGCACAGCAGCCACACCGCGTTGACGTTCTCGCCCCTGGACAGCGCGAGCACCGCCCAGCCGGTGGCGCCCACGAGGGCGACCACCGTCCAGATGATGATGGACCGCAGCTTCACCGGTTACCTCCCATGAAAGCCATCAAGCGGCCGCCCCAGGCAGCAGCGGAGGCCGGCGTCCGGCGGCAGATCGGTGGTGAAGCGCCGCCAGCGCCAAAGCGGGCGGCAGTCGATCGCGACCGGCAGCTCGGCCAGGTGCACCCAGGCGGTGGGGTGCGCGTACACCACGTCGCGCACGAGGCCGCGCGCCTGCTTCGGGAGGCGGGAGCGGCGCAGTGGCCGGACCGAGAACTCGCCGGCGTCAGCGCAGCAGAGACCGGTCGCGTGCCAGTCGAAGAACACCACTTCGTCGTCGCGCAGAGCTTCACGGGCGGCAGGCGTGAGCGTGATACGGGACATCTGTGGCTCCTGACACCAGGCAGCTCAGAAATCAACGACGGCCGTACCCCGCCCGGACGACGCTGAAACCGGCGCGGGAGTGAGTGAAAGTTTCACCGGCCCGTTGATCGATAAGAGCTGGTCAGCACCCTTCCACCGCTCTTTACCCCCCGTCCGACCAGCGGTGGAACGGCTCCTCGGTGACAATCGCGGCAGGAACCGTCCCTGCGGGAGGATCAATGCGCAAGGTACGTGCTCTGCTCGTCTCGGCCCTGCTGGCCGGCGGCGCGCTGGTGTCGCTCAACGCCGCCCCGGCGCACGCGGAAAGCCTGCGAGGGGTCTTCTACGACTACTCCGAGTGCCAGCGGGTGGGCCAGTACGGCTACACCCAGGGCTGGTGGGGATGGTGGCACTGCGAGCAGCAGTACAGCTACTACTTCCTGTACGCCTGACGCACGCGAGGACCCGCGCGGCCGGAAGTAGGGGTCACCGGTGCCGGAAGCGGCCCCGCCCCGGGACCGGGCCGCGCACACTGGAGGGCGGCGGCCATCGCCCGCCGCCCTCCGGGCTTCATCCGTGGCTCTGCCGGAGGGCGCCCGCCCGCGATGGCCGTCACCAGCGAAAATCCTTTGCGCCCTGCCCGCGTTCGCTGGTAGGTCTGTCCGGCGTGATGACCGGAGAACGCGTGCGGTTGAGAGCCCTGGAGCCGGCCGACAGCGAGCTGATGTGGCGCTGGTACCACGACGACGAGATCGGCCTGTGGATGGACGGCTCCCCGCCGATCTCCCTGGCCCAGAACATCGAGAAGGGCCAGAACCGCCCGCGCAACACCTTCGAGCAGATGGTGCTCGGCATCGAGGCGCTCGACGACGGCAGGCTCATCGGCTACGTCGCGCTCGGCGGCACCGACTTCCGGCACGGCGAGGCCGAGCTGCAGAGCATCGCCATCGCCGACCGCGACCGGCGGGGCGGCGGCTACGGCACCGACGCGCTGCGGGTGATCTGCCGGTACGCCTTCGAGGAGATGGGCCTGCACCGCCTGACGTTGTGGGTGGTGGCGGACAACACGGCGGCGGTGCGGGCGTACACGCGGGTGGGGTTCGTGGAGGAGGGGCGCAAGCGGGAGGCGTTCCGCACCCGGGGCCGGCGGTACGACTTCCTCATGATGGGCCTGCTCGCGACCGAGCTCAAGTTAGCTCGTCGTCCCACGCGACCGGGGTGATCTCGCCCGACTCGAGGTCCTCGCGCAGGATCGCGTAGCCGACCGCGTCGTGGCGGGCGCCGTCGGGGGCGGGCCAGGCCCGGCGGTAGTGGGCCTCCTTGACGTAGCCGTTGCGGCGGAAGGCGGCCCGCATGGCGTGGTTGTCCTGGCGGGTGGTGCCCTCGACGCGCCGCACGCCGGGCAGCTCGGCGAACAGGTAGCGGGTCAGCCAGGCGACGGCGGCCGTGCCGATGCCGCGGCCCCGGTGCGCGGCCCGTACGCGCAGGTCGAACATGGGGGTGTCGTCGGCGAGGTCCTGCAGCCTGACCAGCCCGGCGCGCTCCCCGTCCGCGACGATCCAGAACGTGCGGTTCTCGGCGTCGTCGTAGCCGCCCGCGGCGGCCCGCCGGCGCACGGCCTCGCGGTCCTGGACGCCGGCGTGGTAGGGCCAGTCCTCGCCGGTCAAAAAGTCGGCCAGCGCGCCGGCGTCGGCCGCGGTGAACCTGGTGAACTCGATGCGCACCCGTCCGAGAGTGGCCTCCGGCGGGGTCGCGGGTCAACCGCATTACGGGCCCGCTCCGGGAGCGGGCCCGTGACGTGGTCAGCTCACCACAGTGATGCGGTTCGTGGCGGGCGGGGCGATGGGGCTGTTCTGGCCGAGGTAGGCGACGAAGGCGTCGATGTCCAGCGGGCCGCTCCACAGGTCGGTGCCGGCGGTGAAGCCCGTGAAGGCGTCGCCGCCGCCGACCAGGAAGTTGTTCGCGGCGACCCTGATCGTCTGGGTGTCCGTCACCGGCACGCCGTCGATCTTCATGTCCGACACCTTGGAGCCCCAGGGCGCGCCCGCGCTGTAGGTGTAGGTGAAGTTCGCGGACGGCTGGAGGATCTTGGTGAACGCCTGGTTGTTGGGGCCGCCGGTGAACTGCTGCTCCAGCACCGTCTTGAGCTGGGCGCCGGTCAGCGTCACGACCTGCATGAGGTTGTTGAACGGCTGCACGGCGAACGCCTCACCGTAGGTCACGACGCCGTCGCCCTCGTCGGCCGGCGAGGAGGGATAGGTGAGCGGCATCCGCACGCCGCCCGGGTTCATCAGCGCGATCTGGGCGTTGCCGCCGGTCTTCGTCGCGGCGAGCTGGGCGTCGGCGATGAGGTCGCCGAGCGGGGACTCCCCGGAGGGGCCGGCGGTGTTGCCGATCTCGGCGGTGATGCTGCCGACCGCCTTGTTGGCGACCGGCGCCACGCGGTCCTTCCAGGTCTGGACGAACGTGGCGATCTCGGGATCCGGATCGACGGTCCGCGTCACGACGTGGTTGTCCGCGACGACCGAGGACCGGTCGATGTCCAGGGTCCTGAGGTTGACGTTCAGGTCCACCTGCGTGATGACCCGCCCGAACGACCCGCCCTGCGAGAACAGCCGGTCGTTGCCCGCCGGGTCCTTGACCTTGCAGAGGTAGGCCTGGTGCGAGTGCCCGCTCAGCACGACGTCGATCTCGGGGTCCACCTGCGTGGCGATGCGGGAGCCGGCGCCGGGGACGGCCGCGCACGTGTCGGGCGACTGCCCGGGGGGAACCTGGTCGCCCTCGTGCACCAGCACGACCTGCGCCTTGACGCCGACCAGCTTGAGGATCCTGGAGGCCACGTTCGCGGCCTTGACCTCGTCGATGAACTTGAGGTCCTTGATGCCCTCGGCGGTGACGATGCTCGGCGTGGTCTGGGTGACCAGGCCGATGAAGCCGATCGGCACGCCGTTCATCCACTTGACGCTGACCGGCGGCAGGGCGGGCACGCCCCAGTCGGCCAGGAGCTTCTTGGCCTCGGCCTGCTTGGCGCCGAGCGCGGCGAGCGCGTCGGTCTTCTCGCCCGGGTTCTTGAACAGCACGTTCGCGCCGACGTAGTCGAACTTCGCGCCCTTCCACGCGCCGGCCGGGGAGCAGCCGTCGACCGGGTGGCAGCCGCCGTCCATGATGCGGCGCAGCTCGGCGTAGCCCTCGTCGAACTCGTGGTTGCCGACGGCGGCGACCTTGAGCCCCAGCTTGTCCATGAACTCGATGGACGGCTCGTCGTGGTAGGCCGCCGAGATCAGCGGGGAGGCGCCGATGAGGTCGCCCTGGGCGACGGCGATCGTGTTCCTGTCGGTCAGGGCCTTCATGTGCGCGGCGACGTACGCCGCGCCGCCCGCATCGACCGTTTTGCCGCTCTCGTCCACCATGCGGCCGGAGGAACCGGTCGGGGGTTCGAGGTTGCCGTGGAAGTCGTTGAGCGCGAGCAGCCGCACGGGGACCGTGCGGGGAGCATGGCTGCTCGGGCTCGCGGCCGCCGGGAGCGCGGCCAGCGCGACCGCGCCCGAGGCGACGGCTCCGGCGAGGGCCAGCCGGAGGAAGGAACGAGACGTCATGGCCTAAGACGTTAGAGCGGGAATCCATGCGGCCGATGTCGCAAAGGTAACGATTTATCCGGCCGTGGCATGGCGTTATTTGCCAGTCATACGCCTAGAGTTCTCGTGTGAGCGTGCGCGTGGAAATCAGGCAACGACTGGACGACCCGGAGATCGCCGAAGTGCTCGGCCTGGTCGAGGCCGCGACGGAGGCCGACGGCGTCCGCCCGCTCAACGAGCACGTGATGCTCCACCTCCGCTACGGCGGCGACCCGCGGGCGCGCTCGCTCCTGCTCTACCAGGACGATGTTCTGGCAGGTTATGCCCACGTCGACCCGACCGACGAGGTCGAGGGGCCGAGCGCCGAGCTGGTCATCCACCCGGCGCGCCGCCGCGCGGGCAACGGCGCCCACCTGCTGCGCGCCGTCCTCGACCGCGCCGGCGGGCGGCTGCGCCTGTGGGCGCACGGCGACCACGCCGCCGCCGGGGCGCTCGCGGCGGCGTTCGGGATGGAGCGGGTGCGCTCGCTCTGGCAGATGCGCCGGTCGTTGTTCGCGCCGCTGGCGCCGTACGCGCTGCCCGAGGGGGTGCGGCTGCGGACGTTCGTGCCCGGGCAGGACGAGGAGTCCTGGCTCAAGGTCAACGCCGCCGCCTTCGCCCACCACCCCGAGCAGGGCGCCTGGACCATGGACGACCTGCTGCGACGCGAGCAGGAGGGCTGGTTCGACCCGGAGGGCTTCTTCCTGGCCTTCCGCGGCGACCGGCTGGCCGGCTTCCACTGGACGAAGATCCACGGCGCGTCCGACCGCGACGAGGACCACGGCCACGAGCCGCTGGGCGAGGTGTACGTCGTCGGCGTCGACCCGTCCCAGCAGGGCACCGGTCTCGGCAAGGCCCTCACCCTGGCCGGCCTGCACCATCTGCGGGCGCGCGGCCTCGCCCAGGCCATGCTGTACGTGGACGAGGCCAACACGGCCGCGATCAGGCTGTACGAGTCCCTGGGCTTCGCCCGCTGGGACGTGGACGTGATGTACGCGGCGACCTGAGCCCGTGCCCTGAGCCCGCGCCCTGAGCCCGCGCCCTGAGCCCGCGCCCTGAGCCCGCAGGGGCCCGGCGACGCTGGCGGGCCCGCACCCGTGTTCGGGCCTGTTAGACGATGACGGCCCCGTATCCGTGTTCCGGCCTATTCGACGATGGCGTGCAGGACGAAGTAGGAGACGGCCGCCACCAGGGCCGCGGCCGGGATGGTCAGGACCCAGGCGGTCACGATATTGCCGGCCACGCCCCACCGCACGGCGCTGAGCCGCTTGGTCGCGCCGACACCCATGATCGCCGTGGTGATCGTGTGCGTGGTGGAGATGGGCGCGCCGAACCCCATGGCGGCCACGTACAGGACGGTCGCCGCCGCGGACTCCGCGGCGAAGCCCTGCGGCGGGTCGAGGGCGATGATGCGCCGCCCCAGCGTCCGCATGATCCGCCAGCCGCCCGAGTACGTGCCGAGCGAGATCGCGCCCGCGGCGGCCAGGATGACCCACTGCGGGATCTCGTCGCCGGGAGAGGCGAAGCCCCCGACGGTGAGGGCCAGGAAGATCACGCCCATGGTCTTCTGCGCGTCCTGGAGGCCGTGCCCGAGCGCCATGGCGGCGGCCGAGACGGTCTGGGCGTAGCGGAAGCCGCGGTTGGTCTTGCCCGGCTGGCTGTGCCGGAAGATCCAGTAGATGGAGATCATGATGAGCGCCGCCAGCGTGAAGCCGATCACCGGCGACAACACCATCGGGATGACGACCTTCTCGAACACGCCGTCCCAGTGGACGACGCTGGCCGAGGCGATCGCCGAGCCGACGAGGCCGCCGATCAGGGCGTGACTGGAGGAGGAGGGAAGCCCGAAGTACCAGGTGATGAGGTTCCAGACGATGGCGCCGATGAGCGCGGAGGCCACGATCACCAGGCCGTGGGAGCCGTCGGGGGCGTCGATGATGCCCTTGCCGACCGTCTGGGCCACCTGGGTGCCCAGGTGGGCGCCGATGAAGTTCATGGCGGCCGCCATGAACAGGGCGGCCCTGGGGGTCAGGGCCCGGGTCGAGACGGAGGTCGCGATGGCGTTCGCCGCGTCGTGGAACCCGTTGGTGTAGTCGAAGGCCAGAGCGATGACGACCACGCCGATGACGAGGGCGAGCGTGAGGTCCACTGGTCGGGCCTAGCTTTCCTTGACCGCGATCGACTCGACGGTGTTGGCCACGTGCTCGAAGGCGTCGGCGGCCTCTTCGAGGGCGTCGACGACCTCCTTCATCTTCATGACGGTGAGGGCGTCGTACTCGCCGCTGAACAGCTTGGCCAGCAGCCGCCGGTAGACCTGGTCGCCCTGGTTCTCCAGGCGGTTGACCTCGATCCAGTACTCGTTGAGGTTCTTCATCGAGCGGAGGCGGGGCATGGCCTCGGCGGTCAGCTCGGCGGCGCGCTCCAGCACCTCGACCTGGCGCACGACGTCCTTGGGGAGGTGGTCGAGCTGGTAGAGGACGATGAGGTCGGAGGCGGCCTCCATGGCGTCCATCACGTCGTCGAGGTTGGAGGCGAGACGGTAGATGTCCTCGCGGTCGAACGGAGTGATGAAGCTCTCGTTGAGCCGGTTCATGATCGCGTGGGTGCGTTCGTCACCGGCGTGCTCGCAGGCGCGCATCTTCTCGGCCAGGGCCTCCCTGTCCGAGCCGTCGCTGATGATCTCCACCAGCAGGCGCGATGCCGTGACCAGGTTGTTCGCCGAGTCGGCGAACAGGTCGTAGTAGCTGTCCTCACGTGGCGTGAGACGCAGGCGCACGTCGTTCTCCAGATGTGCGGGGATGGTCCGTGGAAGAGGGTATGGCCTACCAGGCAAAATGCGAACTTCATGTCCCCTTCGCCTACTGGCTACCCCCCGTATGTTGTGCGACACCGGGAATGTGGCTAGCTTGGGGCCCTTTTTGCAGCTCCTGCCCGCTATGAGCAGCTGATACGTCTTCGTCCGAGACCGCGAATCGCGCCCTCGTTCACCACAATGTTCCCCGGCCGTTCACCTGATGTTCATCTGATTCAGATCTTCGTCCGATGGAAGTTCCGATAAGAACGCGACGGCGTCGGCCCCCGCTGCCCCTGATACCGCGAACCGTACCGGGCGGACCCGTATGGATGCTCCGCCGGCGAGCTGAGCCGGAACACGCACAACTGCCCGATCTTCATCCCCGGCCACAACTTGATCGGCAGGGTCGCCACGTTCGACAACTCCAGCGTCACATGCCCGCTGAACCCCGGATCGATGAACCCCGCCGTCGAATGCGTCAGCAACCCGAGCCGCCCGAGCGAGCTCTTCCCCTCCAGCCGCGACGCCAGGTCATCCGGCAGCGTGATCACCTCGAGCGTCGAGGCCAGCACGAACTCCCCCGGATGCAGGATGAACGGCTCATCCCCGTCCGGCTCCACCAGCCGCGTCAGATCCGGCTGCTCCACCGCCGGATCAATGTGCGGATAACGGTGGTTCTCGAACACCCGGAAGAACCGGTCCAGCCGCACGTCGATGCTGGACGGCTGGAGCATCTCCCGCTCGAAGGGCTCCAGCACCAGGCGGCCGGCGTCGATCTCGGCGAGGATGTCACGGTCAGATAGCAGCACGGTGAGCAACCTACCGGTCGGACGCGAAGTCCGGGGGCACGGGATTGCTGTTACGGCCCAAACTTCCGCTACAGTGGGGGACGCGAGTTCCCTGAGGGCGGTCACCGTCTTCGGGAGGGGCGCGCGGGTGTAGTTCAATGGCAGAACATCAGCTTCCCAAGCTGACAGCGCGGGTTCGATTCCCGTCACCCGCTCTCACTGCACGGTCTTCCGCTTGGAGCGCTTCGCGCATTCGGCAGCTCCAGGCCGCGCTTCCCAGAGGGCTCCGCCGCCCCCTTCGACCCCCAAAACCCCTCGCTCGCTCCGCTCGCCGTCCGCTGCCTGGTTACCCTTCGGGCCGGTCCATCGGCCACCGTGGATCAGTTGCGCCCCCCGAGCTCAGGCACACGATTCAGATATCCCGGGAGCGGCTATGTGCTCTCGTCCGACCTCGATACCCGGCACTTCGCCATGCTCCATCTCGGAGGTCTCGGCGAGCTCAGCACATGTCGCGTAAGACAAGACGTCGCATTGGCTACATCACCTTCCGCAGCGACGCGGAGGCCGAGCGCGCGTTGGACGTTCTCACCCAGGACGGCAACTCGCGCTCGGCGGCCATCCGCCAGGCCGTGCTCGAAGCCGCCCTCCGCAAGAAGCGTCCCGCCGCCATGCGTCGCGCTGTCCTGCGTATCGGCAATGATCTGCTCCAACCGCCGCAGTCCCCGCAAGGGCGCGTGCTTCGTGGTGAGGTGGGGTCGCTACACCCTGAGTAGTGACGCGGTAGAGGCGCCTCCGGCGGGGGCGCTCCAGCTCCGGGATGATCGCCAAGGCGACGCGCAAGGTTCGTAGCTGGCTGAGGTGGAAGTCTGATCATTCCGTCTGCCATCGACCCGGGACAAGCCAAGCAGACCAGGTGCACGGGTACCAAATCGTTCGTCCAGTAGGGCGCTCCATCTGGTACCCGTGGCCCTGGCCCGCTTCCCCTGCGGGCGGGTCAACGGCAGACGGGATGATCAGGCGGGCGTTGGGACGTGTTTCAAAGAAGGACGAGCCAGTCGTTGATGGCAGCGATGTGGATGGCGGCTTCGTAGCGGACGGCGAGTTTGTCGAACCGGGTGGCGATGCCGCGATGCCGTTTGAGCCGGTTGATGCCACACTCGACGGCCGAGCGGGCGCGGTAGTCGACGGGGTCGAACGCTGGTGGCCGGCCGCCGCGACTGCCGCGCCGCTTGCGGGCGGCGATCCGGTCGACAGGTTCGGGGATGGTGCAGCGGATGCCGCGGGAGCGGAGGTGCTGCCGGATCGCGCGTGAGGAGTATGCCTCATCGACGCGGACGGTCTGGGGCCGGGTGCGCGGGCGACCCGGCCCGAGCCGGGGCACCCGGATCCCTGCCATGACGGCGGGGAACTGCGGCGCATCACCGCGCTGCCCGGCGGTGAGTACCACGGCCAGCAGCCGCCGGCCCTGCTCACAGGCCAGGTGCAGCTTGGTCGGCAACCCGTCCCGGGAGCGTCCCAGGGCGTGATCGGCAGGCTCGGGCCGCACTCCGCCGGGTGGCTCGGCCTGCAGTTCACCCCACCGCGACGCGCCGGCGGCGTGCTGGTGCGCCCGGCAGATGGTGGAGTCCGCCCCGACCTGCTAGCCGAGCAGGCCCGGGCATCTGCCATCGCTTGCAGCCGGGTGAGGATCTGCTGCCAGATGCCGGCTCGCTGCCAGCGGCGGAACAGGCTGTAGACGGCCTGCCAGGAGCCGTAGCACTCCGGCACGTCCCGCCACGGCGCGCTGACCCGGACCCGCCGGCGGATCCCATCGATCAGTTGGCGCTTGCTCCACTGCGACGGCCGACCTGGCCTTTTCGGCGCGGGCAGCAGCGGCTCCAGCCGCGCCCACTGCGCATCGGTGAGGTCGAACCGCCGCGTCACCGCTAAGGTGGCCACGAGGTCGCCGGTTACAGGTTCTTCTTGGTCGATGAACCCTTTACCGGAGGCCTCTTCGCTTGCCCGGCTCCGACACGCCGTTGATCAACGCTTCGAGACAGACCCTAGTCACCGAACGGGTTGGGGGCGATCGAAGGTCCGGGGCTTCGTTCCTCAGCCCCGGCCCACCGGATAGCGGGCACCTGTCTGTACGTACCTCACGCTTTCGGGGAGGCCGGCGCGCTCGTATCGGTCCGGGAGCGTGTTGTCGCCCGTCAGGTGCCATCAAGGCGATGAGGACCAGAATCGGCCTTCTTGCGGGCGAGGAGCACGCGGCGGTGGTCGCGGTCCAGGCTGATGATGGTCACCTTGACGCGGTCGCCGACTTCAATGACCTCTTCGGGAGTCTCGACAGGCATGGAGACGAGTTCGTCCAAGGGCACCAGGCCCTCGATGCCTTCTACGAGTCTGACGAAGACTCCGAACGGGACGAGCTTGGTCACGGTTCCGAAGAACTCTTGTCCCTCGTGAGCCGCGTCGGCGAACTCCTCGAAGGGATCAGGTTGAAGTGCGCGAAGGGAGAGCCTGGCTTCGCCCTGGTAGGTATCGAAGCAGAGGACGGAACAGGTGACCCGCTGCCCTACCTCTACGACCTCAGAGACCTCATCGAGATGTCGCCAGGACAGTTCGGGGATCGTGATGAACCCTACTCCTGGATAGACGGGATGCGGCGGGCCATCATCCAGCGCCACGAACACACCGAACCCCTGCACGTCTGCCACTTCGCCGCTGAGTACCTCGCCAGGGCGGAGTCCTTTCAGGAATGCCCAGAGTTCGGGATTCTCGGTTGCGGCCAGGGACAGGGCGATTCTTCCCCGTTCCTCATCGACATCGATCACTTCGGCGGTGACGCGCCGGCCGACCTGTATGACCTCATCCGACCGGCGACACCAGGAGACGTCCAAAGGCCCGATGTCCGCCGATGCCAGACCCAGCCGCCCGTCGAGCCTCACCGCGGCCCCGTGAGGACGTCCCACCTGAGTGATCGTCCCCGAGACGATGTCGCCGACCCGAACCGCCCTCAAGATCTCCACAATGTCTAGATCGTTCGCCGGTCTGTCCACACTACTCACTTTGTCATAACCGCGGTGATGTCACCCGCCGCAAGTGCCGGGCCATTAGCGGCCATTAGGAGGGGTGACGAGGAGTCAACCACGATCATTCAGGACCGGTCCGTTGCCCAGTTCAGCGCCTCATCAAGCCGTGATCGATGCAGTTCCCAAGCTGACAGCGCGGGTTCGATTCCCGTCACCCGCTCTCACTGCACGGGCTTTCGCTTGGAGCGCTTCGCGCATTCGGCAGCTCCAGGCCGCACTTCCCAGGGGGCTCCGCCCCCTTCGACTCCCAGAAAACTCCTCGCTCACCGTTCGCTGCTGCCTGGTTACCCGCTGGGCCGGTCCGTCGGCCGTGAATCAGCTTGACTTTGCAGCAACGCGCTCTCGTACGACATCGACACCTCGCCATGCTCGCTCTTGGACGTCTGGGGCGAGTTCAGCATGTGCCGCGTGACAGAACGTCTTAAGTGGGCTACATGGCTGACACCATCACCATCCGCAGCGACGCGGAGACCGAACATGCATTGGACGTTCTCACCCAGGACGGCAGCTCGCGCTCGGCGGCCACCAAGCGGACAGCATTGTCTCCGTGGACGTACGCGAGCCTACGCATGACGGAACCTATTTCAGGCTCACGCAGCCTGAGCGACGCGATGGTTTTGAAGGACGGCGATGGCCTTGCAGGGGTGGCCGGCCTTTGACGGCTGCAGCGGAGCTTTCGGAGGATCTTCCAGCTTTTGAGCTGGGCGTTTGCGCGTTCGCCGGGTCCGCGGAGCTTGGCGTGGGCGCGATTGGCCTGCTTCTGGGACTCGGGCTTTTCTCCGCCCTTGTGCGGGGTGAGCCCTGGGCCCTCGGCTCCCTGATACGCCTTGTCCGCCAGGGCGATGATCCCGGCTTGTACCAGCGCGCGCAGGATGCCCCGGATGCGGGCGGCGGTCAGATCGTCGGCCTTGCCGGGCAAAGCGCCGGACGTCCACAGCTTCGTCCCATCTGGTAGGCGATGACCTGGATGTTCATGCCGTGCACACGGTGTTTGCCGGAGAAGTACGGCTGGTCGGCCTTGATCCGGTCGGTGCAGATCAGGGTGCCGTCCAGCACCAGGTAGTGCAGCCCGTCCGCTTCGCCTCGCGCAGTGCCTGGCCGAGCCTGGGCGAGCGAGCCGACAGCAGTGCCACCGTCTCCTCCACGTATCGCCACGCGGTTGCCGTCGATACCCCGAAGCCGGCGTCGAGTTCGGCGTAGGTCTCGCCCTTGCGCAGGTAGACCAGCACCAGCAGGGCCTGCCGGCCTGGGTTGAGCCGCCGCCAGGGCGACCTCATCGTCTCGCGGTGCCTGAGGATCACTCCGGCGACGTGGTTCAGGGTCTGGTGCGACACATCGACGGCGGCACGACAGAGGAGCACCTGAAGCTCCTGGTGGCGACGGTGTGGATTGTGGTGATCAACCCGTCTACCAGGAGCTTCTTGCTGTTACCGGCCACTGATCCTGGCGGAGTGCCCGCCCGCCGCCGGTGAGGATTGCTGGATCCAGCGGTACAAGCACTATCTCGCCAGCGAATATTACTTCGACTTCGCAAGGTGTCAGATCTATCGGGACGATGACCGCGTATGGACTTCCGGATATATGGCGGGGACCTGCCAGAAGAGGTCTACTCCAACGAACAAGCCACTAGACTGGAGCAGGAATTCGAGGCTTGTCGCGCGGGCGTCGCCAGTGCCTGGGCGGCAACGCCTCGGCTCCTTAGCACTGATGAATAGAAAGCGAGGCGTGACAGTTTGGCTAGTGCCTTTTCTAGAACGGCTTCAAAGAAGCGTCCGATTGTCCTGGCTGTCGTTCTGGTGGTCATCATCACCGCCATCGTGGTAGTGCCGCTGATGATCTGGCGAGATGAGCCAGTGTCAACGAAGCGGCGGCTCCTGCTGCTCAATGCCTTGTCGACGGCTCATCCAGACTATCTGTTCACCATGGCCAGCGGAGCCTCGACAACCGATGAGAGTGTCTCCGTCCTAGTGGAGCCTCGCCCTCCGCTTCCTTTGACGCATGGACCCGAAGCGAGACGTCCGGTCACGCTGAAATTAGATGAGAGGGGGATGCCGTCCCCGCCCGAGCTCGTCGACTGGCGGATGACGAGAGCATTGGAAGTGTCGGACCAGGATGCCGGACGACGTTTGCTGCCTGACGACCAAGCGCTGCTGAAATCAAAGGTTCCGCCCCGGGGAGTCATCGCGCTCGCCGTTGTGTGGTTGACCGCTCCGCAGACTGAGGAATCGATTCAAAGGTTCTGGCCCGACGGAGCCGACGTTCTTTTCTTCTCGCCGCGCCGGAAAGACCGCAAGCCCGTTTCTTGGGACGTTTCCTTCTGCATGGACCGGGGATTGCCGACATGCGCCTCGGACCATCCCGCGTCTTCTACGTCGGGATTTCGCGCGTGGGTTTCCAGCCTTACCGCTGAGGACCAGTCTGCTCTGGCCACCTTCGGGCTGAACCTGGCGGACATGCGTTCCGCGGCGCGCTCCGGGCTCGCGTACGGGTTCGTCGCGAGCGGATACCTGGATGATCTTCGTGAACTGGCTGCGGAGAAATCCGTCTCTTTCCTGCGTGTAGTGGATCTACGAATCCCGCTTGAGCACGGCCCCTGAGGACCATGGCTGCGGCATAGTAGATATCTGTCGATTCCGGGTTAGATACAGTAGCGATGCTTCGATCGGAGGACGACTTTCAAGCCTCGGATTACGGCTTGCGAGACGTCACCACCGGCAGCCGCGCTCAGCAAGCCGGACGCGGATCAGCCCGGCAGGACGGATCAGGGTGTGATGGGACAGCGGAATCACGGCACGGCAAGACAACGAGGCGCTGCGGTCAAGGTCGACTACTGTCTCACTGGGAACCAGCGTCGTCCCTGCTGATCAGCGCGATCAGGTTGGAGAGCCTCACTGTCCATACCCTGCCAGAGGCTGTCGGGTGGCACGGCGCGGCGGCGCGTGGCACGTTCGACGCGGAAGACGGTGTCTCCATCCCTCCACTCGGTGCCCTCCGCCCAAAGCACGGCAACCTGATGAGGGTCGACCGTCAAGGTGTCCACGCCACTCACCCGAGCGAATCTGCGGCTCCATACCGAGCGGTGGACGAGTTCCGGGTCGTGATCGGGAAGCTGCCGGTGCTGGGCCATGTCGGTCGAGTGGAGGGCGGGTTCGTCCCAGTCGGTCGTGGTGACCTCTACCGGTCGCCAGTGGCCTGAGAGACTACGAAGCCTTCGATTGTCTCTTCGGAGTTCGCAGCAGCAGCGCACCAGGCGGTCTCGCCGACATCGAGACCGGGAGTCCAGGTGCGGCACTCGATGAATCCGTGGATGTCGGTTCCCATGCCGAGATCTTGTTGTCCGCGCCGCGGCATTGTCCAACCCCAGCGCACAACGCTCTGCGATCAGCGGCGGCGACGGAGGATACAGGTCATCAGCGGGTGCGCATCTCCGATCAGGCTTTCCGACACGTGGCTGAGATACCATCCTTCACGCTCGACGCCCTCGATCAGTTCGGGGGCCTCCGGCACCGCCCATGCGCGCATCCTTTCGGGCTTGACCCGGAGTCGGAACACGAAGACCTCACGGCCTTCTTGATAGGCCCGCCGAGCCTCCGCGATGGTCCGGCCCATTTCCTGCTCATCATGGCGAAGCCGTGCCATAGGGCGCTGGTCTCTCTTGTCGAATCGATGCAGCAGTTGCCGTGGGGAATAACGATCTCGCGGCTGGCAGGGTTCCATGACGATCACTCACAGGCGAACAGGCCAGGTCGGGCTCGGGGTGCGGAGCGCGGTTTGATGCAGTTCGATCCTCTGTGGTGTGCCCCCGGGCTTTCAGCGCAGGTCCAGTACTCCGACTCGCTGGCCGCCGCTCACCTCGCCCGTCAGCTGGAAGCCGAGCTTCAGGTAGAAGTTCTCGGGTCCGCCTTCTCCCGGCTCCCACGAGACGTACATGCGCCTGCCGCCGCGGCGCTTGATCTCGGCGGCCACGGCCCTGACGGCGAATCGGCCGACGCCTTGTCCTTATGCTTCGGGTATCACGTTGAGGCGCCACAAGCCTGATCGGAAATCGACGCCCTTGCCGTCCCAGTCGATGTCGAGAAAGGCCATGAGGAATCCGACGGGACGGTCGCCGTCCAGGATGAGGCGAGGCTAGGCGACCTGTGGCTGTACGTAGGCCTCTGCGAGGGACTTCACCACCGGCGAGACGAAATGCTCCTGGTCGGGGCGGACTTTCACAGCGATGGCCAGTTCGATGTTGGCAGGGGTGATGGGCGCCAGCCGCAGTGCCTCGTTCATGAAAGAACCATAGGGCGCGCTGTCCGGGCCGGCGGGGTTCAGGCGGTCGTCAGGGTGAGGAGCACGCGCCACGCGGCGACCGATACCGCGACCAGGCGCCCCACCGCGAGCAGGAGGACGACGAGCGCAACGAGGGCGGTCACTCTCCCGTTGATCCGCGCCTACGGCTCGGTCTCGCGCGGGCCGGAGAGGCCGCGGGCAGCGGCTTCCCAGCAGATGACCGCGAAGAACAGCAGGTCGTCGCTCCACGACAGCAGCGGGTGACCGTGTTCGGCCCACGCCGTCATCACGGCCGCCTCGGCGGGCGGGCTGGGGAGCAGCCACATCGCCGTGCCCTCCGCCTCGTGCCCTCCGGAGGAGGTAGGCGCCGTGGGCGGATCGTAGGCGGCCGGAGGTCCTGCCGGACAGGCGGGCTCTTGAGTGGCTGCGACGGGCGCAGGGAAGGCCACTTCCCGAGGGTGGGAAGTGGCCTTCGCGGTCAGGCTCGGGCGGTGACCAGGGTCGCCGCGGTCTCCGAGTGGACGCCGGCGGCGTCCGTGCAGTGCGCCAGGTTCGCGCGTACGGCCGCCACCAGGTCGGCGCGGCGCGGTCCGGCGTACGGGCTGATCGCGGAGAAGTCGAACAGGCAGCAGAGGGCGTCAGGCCCGCCGGGAACGGTGGTGGGCAGCGTGCGGTCGCGGAGTTCGACGTCCACGAAGCCGACCTCCTTCGCCAGCGTGGCGACCTCCGTGCCGGGCAGGGACCATGGTTCCTCGAAGAGCGCCGCCAGGTCGGGGCCGAGGACGGTGGCGACGGCGTCGTGCAGGGCGCGGAAGAGCGGGTTGCGGTGCAGAGGCTGCCAGGTGGCGATGGCGATCCGCGCGCCGGGGCGGGCGGCCCGGCGCAGCTCGGCCAGCGCCGCGCCCCGGTCGGGGACGAACTGCAGCACCTGCTGCATGGTGATCAGGTCGAACGCGTGGTCGGACACGTGCAGCGGGGTGGCGCCGCATTCCGAGTACTGGATGGGGGCGCCGTCGACGGCGGGGAGCTCGGCGGCGAGGGTGAGCATGGCGGGGTTGGGGTCGGTGCCGACCACCGCGCCGGTGGGGCCGATCGCCCTGGCGAGCACCCGGGCGACGGTTCCCGGGCCGGTGCCGACGTCGAGCGCCTTGGTGCCGGGGGCCGGCGCCAGCGTCTCGACCAGGTGCTCGGCCCACGGCTGGAAGATCGACGGGAGCAGGACGTCCTGGTAGGGCCGTACCTGGTCGACGCCGAAGCCGGTGTCCGCGGTGACGGCGGCCCGGGACCTCGTGGCCGTCTCCAGGGTCTCGGCGAGAATGTCGACCTCGTCCGGGGAGTTGTACAGGTAGAACGAGGCCCGGATCGCGGCGGGCACGCCGAACCGGCTGCACGCGAGCTGCGCGCAGTGGTTGCCGGACCGGACGGCGATGCCCGCTTCGTCCAGGCTCGCGCGCATGCGCTGGAGCGGGATGCCGTTCACCACGAACGACAGCAGCGGCAGCCGGTTCGCGGTGTCGGTCGGGCCGATGAAGCGGATGCCGGGCACGCCGCCGAGCCGGTCCAGGGCGTACTCGATGAGGGCCTGGTCGTGGGCGGCGATCGCGTCCATGCCGAGCTCGCTCAGGAAGTCGCAGGCGGCGCCGAGGCCGACGGCCTGCGCGACCGGGGGCGTGCCGGCCTCGAACTTCAGCGGGGGCGCGGCGTAGTGCATCGCGTCCACCGCGACGTGCTCGATCATCTCGCCGCCGCCGAGGAAGGGCGGGAGCGCTTCCAGGAGCTCGTGCCGGCCCCACAGGGCGCCGATGCCGGTGGGGCCGCACATCTTGTGGCCGGAGAACGTGACGAAGTCGGCCCCCAGCGCCGTCACGTCGATGCCGAGGTGCGGCACCGACTGGGCCGCGTCCACGACCATCAGGGCGCCGACCTCGTGGGCGCGGGCGGCGATGGTCGCGACCGGGTTCACGGTGCCCAGGATGTTCGAGGCGTGCACGGCCGCGACGACCTTGGTGCGCTCGTTGATCTTCTCGTGCAGGTCGGAGAGGTCGAGGCGGCCGTCGTCGGTGATGCCGAGGTAGCGGACCGTCGCCCCCACCCGCTCGGCCAGCAGCCGCCAGGGGATCAGGTTGGAGTGGTGCTCCATCTCGGTCAGGACGATCTCGTCGCCGGGGCCGACGCGGAGCCGCCCGTCGGCCCAGATGAGGGAGTTGGCCAGCAGGTTGACGGCCTCGGTCGCGTTCTTGGTGAACACAATCTCCTCGGCCCGCGGTGCGCGCACGAACGCGGCGATCTTGTTTCGCGCCCCTTCGTACAGCTCGGTCGCCTGGACGGCCAGCCGGTACACGCCCCGGTGCACGTTCGCGTTGGTGCGGACGTAGTAGTGCTGCAGCGCGTCCAGGACGGCGGCGGGTTTCTGGGTGGTGGCGGCGCTGTCGAGGTACACGGGTGGGCGGGACTCGTCAGGGGCGGTTTCGAAGAACGGGAATTCCTTCCGAATCGACTCGACGTCGATCGCCATCGTGGTCTCCTCCTGCCGAACGGTGTAGCGGCAGTGTCGGCGGAGCCCGACCGGCTAGATCCAACTGGAGTTGTGTCATGCCGAACCCTCCAGTATAACCCACATTCCAGGGAGGATAGGGTGGCAAGGAGTTGCCGTCGTTTCCGGCCACCGAGGGCCGCGGATTCCTCACCTACTGTGGCAGCATGGTCGGCGATTTCCTGGTCGACGGCGCGCGGATCATGGCCAGGCGCCGCTCGCGCGGCCTCACCCGACGGATCCTGGCCGACCTGGTCGGCTGCAGCGAGGAATGGCTCCGCCTGGTCGAGAACGGGGTACGGCCCCTGGACCGGCTGTCGACCATCATGCGGATCGCCGAAGTGCTGCACGTCGAGGACCTGTCCGAGCTCGTCGCCGGCCGCACGAGACTCCCGCCCGCCTGCGACCACCCCGAGCCCGACGAGGTCGGGAACGCGCTGCTGCTGCCCGGCCGGCCCACCGGCGAGGCGGCCGAGAACGTGACACGCGTGCGGCAGCACGTGACGGCGGCCTGGGAGATCTGGCAGCGCTCCCCCCGCCGCTACACCGAGACGCGCCGACGCCTGCCGCCGCTGCTGTCGATGGCCGACCGGTCGGCCAGGGACGCCACCGGCGCGGACCGGGAGACCGCCGCGGCCGGCCTCACCGAGGTGTACCGGCTGTTCACGGCGCTGCTGCGCAGCAGCGGCCAGTACGCGCTCGCCCTGCTCGCCGCCGACCGCGCGGTGGCCTCGTCAGCGGGCTCGTCGGCGGGCTCGTCGGCGGGCTCAGCGGCGGGCTCAGCGGCGGGCTCAGCGGCGGGCTCAGCGGCGGGCTCAGCGGCGGGCTCAGCGGCGGGCTCGGCGATCACCCAGGCCGAGGTCGCGGGCGTGCTCGTCTCGCTCGGCCGGTACGCCGACGCGCGGCGGCTGTGCCTCGCGGTGATCGACGAGCGGCCCGGATCGCCGCAGGTCACCGGGCTCTGCTACCTGACGGCCGCGCTCGCCGCCGCCGAGGAGAGCGACGTGCTGCGTGCCGAGGAGCTGCTGAACCACGCCCGCAAGATCGGCGACCGGCTGGGCCCGGAGTTCGCGCTGGAGGTGGACGTGCACCGCGTGGCGGTCGCCGTCCGGACCGGCCGGTACGCGCGGGCCGTCCGGCTCGCGGCGGACGTCGACGCCGACCGCCTGCCCGACAGGGACCGCCAGGCGCGGCACCTGCTGGCCGTGGCCACCGCGCACGCCATGGAGGGCGACTCCGGCGCGGCCATGGCGCTGCTGTGGCGGATCGTCGAAGGCTGCCCGGAGGAGCTGCGGTTCAACGCGGACGCCGGACGGGTGCTGGCCCGGCTGCGGGCGATGGACTGCGAGTCGACCCGGGGAGAGCTACGGGAGATGACCCGGATCACCGCCTGATTCCTCGCCGGGCGGGGCGGCGGTAGGGCTTGTCGGGGTGGGCGGATGGTGGCGATAACATCGCGATCATGGCGGATTGGGAGCTTCGGCCAGCTTTGTCGCAAGATGTCGAGATGATCGCCGAGTTGCGGGCCGTGGTGATGCGGCCGGATCTGGTGCGGCTGGGGCGGTTCGACGAGCATCGGGTGCGGCAGCGGTTCCGGGACGCGTACGTGCCGGAGCACGCCTGGGTGATCGAGCTGGGCGGGGCGTTCGGCGGGTGCGTCGCCCTGCGGCCCGCGGAGGGCTGTCACTGGCTGGAGCACTTCTTCCTGGACCCGGCGTGGCAGGGCAGGGGGATCGGGTCCGGGGTGTTGCGGGAGTTGCTGGAGCGGTGCGACCGGGAGGGGACGGTCGTGCGGCTGAACGTGTTGCAGGGCAGCGCGGCGCGCCGGCTCTACGAGCGGCACGGGTTCGTGACGGAGCGCGAGGACGAGGTGGACGTGTTCATGGTGCGTCACCCCTGTCACCGGTGACCGACGGCTCGGGCCGCAGGGTGGCGAGGCGGACGCGGAGGGCTTCGGCGTCGCCCGGGGAGAGCTCGGTGAGCAGGGTCAGGGCCTCGCGGAGGGTTTCCGCGCCCTCCTGCGGGTGTCCCGCGGCGAGCTGGGCCTCGCCGAGGCGGCGCAGGGTGCGGGCGCCCAGCGCGCGTTTGCCGCCGCCGCGCCAGGTCAGGGAGCGCCGGTAGTAGGCGATCGCCTCCTCGTACTGGCCGAGCAGGTGGTGGATGTGGCCCAGGCTGTCGAGGGTGGCGGACTCGCCGGGCAGGTCGTCCAGCTCGCGGTGGACGGCCAGGGCCTCGCGGCAGCGGCGCAGGGCCTGCTCGTGCGCGCCGAGCTGGGCGTGGAACCAGCCGATGTTGTTGAGCACGCGGCCCTCGCCCGCGCGGTCGCCGGCCGCGCGGTAGAGCCGTAGCGCCTCCTCGCTCAGGGCCAGGCCCGCCCGGTGCTCGGCGTGGCGGTCCTTCAGCACGCTCAGGTAGACCAGGCAGCGGGCCTGCCCGGCGGGGTCGCCGAGGCCGCCGAACAGCTCGTACGCGGCCCGCAGGTGGGCCTCGCCCGCCGCGTCCTGGCCGAGCCGGGTGAGGGCGTGGGCCAGGCCGACGCGGGCGTGCGCGGCGGCGGCCCGGTCGCGCAGCCGCTCCGCCGCCTCCAGCGCGAGCCGGAACATGGCCTCCTGGTCGTCGGAGCGTCCCTCCTGGGACAGGAAGCCCCAGCAGGCGCCCGCGAGCTGCCAGGCGTGCGCGTCGAATCCGGACCTCGCGGCGTGCCGGATCACGGCCGGCAGCGTCCGGTGCTCGGCGGCGAACCACGCCTGGCTCTGCGCCCGGTCGGTGAGCCGGGCCAGGACCACCCCCGGCCGGGGCGGCGGCAGGACCAGCGGGACGCGGTGCAGCAGGTCGAGCAGCCGGTCGCCGGCGCGGGCGCTGTGCAGGTAGTGGTCGAAGAGCCGGTGCAGGGCCTCGTGGCGCTCGGCGGGCGGGTCGTGGAGGCGGGTCAGCTCGGCGGCGTACGCGCGGAGCAGGTCGTGCCAGCCGTAGCGGCCCGGGGCGCGTTCCGTCGCGAGGTTGGCCCGGGTCAGCTCGGCGAGGAGCCGGCGGGCCTCCCGTACGGGGACGCCGGCCAGGCTGGCGGCCGCGGCCGTGGAGATCTCCGGGGCCGGGAGGAGGCCGCGTAAGCGGAACAGGCGGGCGGCGGGCGGGGTGAGGGCGCGGTAGGACCAGGACAGGACGGTGCGCATGTTGGTGGCCGCGTCGCCGCCGTCCAGGACGTCCAGCGTGTCGGGGTTGTCCGTCTCGTCCGCGGGATCCTCCGGGGCGGAGAGGTCGGAGATGAGGGTGCGGAGGGGGAAGGAGGGCCGGGTCTGGGCGCGGGCCGCCACGATGGCGAGGGCCAGCGGCAGGCCCGCGCACCGGTCCACGATGTCGTCCACCGCCTGTGGATCCGCGTCCACCTGGCCGGCGCCGAGGCGGCGGGTCAGGAGCTCGCGCGCGTGCGCGGGCGGCAGCAGCCCCAGGGACAGCGTGCGGGCGCCCTCCGCCGCGACCAGGCCGGTCAGCTCGGCGCGGCTGGTGATCAGGGCGAGGCAGCCGGGCGCGTTCGGCAGCAGCGGGCGGACCTGGTCGCAGTCGAGGGCGTTGTCGAGCACGACGAGCACCCGCCGCTCGGCCAGCAGGCTGCGGTAGAGGCCGGCCTGGGCCTCCAGCGTGGCGGGCACGAGCTGCGGCGGCACCTGGAGGGCGTCCAGGAACAGCCGCACCGCCTCGGCCGGGGAGCGGACGGCGTGCGTGGGGCCGAAGCCCTGGAGGTTCACGTAGAGCTGGCCGTCGGGGAAACGGTCGCGGACGCGGTGGGCCCAGTGCACGGCGAGCGTGGTCTTGCCGACGCCGCCGGTGCCGGTGATCACGCAGGGCGCGAGGGCGGTCCCGGAGGTGGTGAGGCGGTCGAGGGCGGCGAGTTCGTCGTCGCGGGCGGTGAACAGCTCGGTGTCCGGGGGGAGGTGCCGGGGGACGGCGAGCGGAGGCGGGGAGGGCGCGCCGCCCGACGGTCCGGACAGGGCGGGCGCGCCGCCCGACGGCCCGGGCGTCGCCTTCGGGCGTGGTTCGTCGTGGCCGGCGAGGATCGCCTGGTGCAGGCGTTGCAGCTCGGCCCCCGGCTCGATGCCGAGGTCCTCGGCGAAGTGCCGTCGGACGCGCCGGAAGACGGCGAGGGCCTCGCTGCGGCGGCCGCCGCGCAGCAGCGCGGTCATCAGCAGGGCGACCAGGCGTTCCCGCAGCGGGTTCTCGCCGACCAGGGGCGCGAGCTCGGCCGCGACCTCCTGGTGGCGGCCGAGGCGCAGGTCGAGCTCGGCCCGGCGGTCCAGGGCGGTCAGCCGTTCCTCCTCCAGGCCGGGTACGACGACGTCGGCCAGCCAGCGGCCCGCCACGTCCGCGAGGGGCGGCCCCTGCCAGAGCGCCAGGGCCGTGCGGAGGAGGCCGGCGGCCTGCTCGGGCCCGGCGTGGGGCGAGCGGGTCAGGGCGCGGAAGCGGTGCAGGTCGACGCGGTCGCGGTCGACGGTCAGGCAGTAGCCGCGCGCCGAGGTGGTCAGCGCCGCCTCGGGACAGGGGGCCAGCAGCCGGCGCAGCCGCGAGATGTGCCCCTGGACGGCGTTGCGCGAGAACGCGGGCGGCTCGGCGCCCCACAGCGCGGTCTCCAGCCGGGCGACCGGCACCGGACGGCCGGGTTCGAGCAGCAGCATCGCCAGCACGGTGCGCTGCTGCGCGGTGGACGGGCCGAGGCGCCGCCCGGCGTCCCAGACTCCCACCGGACCCAGCAGGCGGAACTCGACGCCGTTCGCCGTCACTCGTCTCCTGCCTCCAGTCGCTGACCGCCGTCGAGGAAGTGTCCGCAATGATCACTACCCCGTCGGCCATCAGGCGACTCAGCCGAAAATAAGCGACATTTCAGCACCCCGGGTCACTCTGGTCACCAGTGGCACTCAGGGCCGCGCTACCTCACGAGGAGGAACACCATGGAGATCAAGGTCAAGAAGGTCGAGTCCGTCAAGGCCACCCAGAACCCCGCCACGTGAGGCGCTGACACCGCCTGACGATCATCCCACGGGGCGGGCGTGCCGAGCGCCGCCCGCCCCGTGGGCCCCAACCGGCCGGCGCTGGAGGCCCGATGCGTGTGGCGTTGAAGGAATGCGAGTGGGAGACGACCGGCGAGGATCTCCTGGTGGTCTTCGACGCTCGCGAGGCGATGACCCTGAGCGATCCCGAGGGCCAGGTGGCCGCGCTCCTGAGCGAGCTGCGCCGGGCCCCGCAGACGGCGGCCGAGCTGAGCGTGTCCCTCGCCGGGCACGGCTTCCGGCTCACCGAGGAGGACGTCGGCCGCGGCCTGGCCGGGCTCGACTCCCTCGGCCTGGTGGAGGACGCCGACGGCCGCGCGCTCGGCGACCCGGCCGAGGACGAGCGGCACTTCTCCAACCTCAGCTTCTACGGCACCCACGCCGCGCTCGGCCGCCACCGGGCCGCCTTCCAGCGCTCGATGCGCGAGGCCCACGTGCTGGTGCTCGGCGTCGGCGGCGGCGGCTCGTCACTGGTGCAATGCCTGGCCGGCCTCGGCGTCGGCGAGCTGACGCTGGTGGACCAGGACCGCGTGGAGTCCCGCAACTTCGCCCGCCAGTTCCTCTACCACCACGCCGACCTCGGCCTGCCGAAGGCCGAGCGCGCCGCCGCCTGGGTGCGCGAGTACGACCCGTCCATCAAGGTGCGCCCGGTCGAGCGCTGGGTGTCCGCGCCGGAGGACCTCGCGGACCTCGTCCAGGGCGTGGACCTGATCGCGGGCGGCCTCGACGGCCACCCGCACGCCAACCTCTGGGCGAACGAGGCCGCGGTCCGGGCCGGCGTCCCGTACGTGCTGGGCGGCGCGAACCGCAGCCAGCTCATGTACCTCTCCGTCGATCCCGGCCGCACCGCCTGCCTGGCCTGCGACTACGCCGACCGCCCGGCCGAGGACACCTCGGAGGGCGTCGCGTACCGGATCGTGGAGAACATGAAGCTGAGCAACCCGCTCACCGGGCCGATGGCGATGCAGGTCGGCTCGCTGCTCGCGTTCGAGGCGCAGCGTTACCTCACCGGGTACGAGCCGCCGCGCGCGGCCGGGTACCGGGTGACGCTCGACCTGCGCGAGGGGCTGACGCCGGAGTGGCAGCCCCTCCCCCGGAACCCGGACTGCGAGGTCTGCCGCCTCGCGCCGCGCCGCGCGGACGGCGGCCGGTGACCGCCGCGCGGACCGAGGACCCCGGCTCGGCGACCGTCCGGCTCAAGCCGCTCAGCGTCGTCCCCGAGGGCGAGGACGAGGTGCTGGTCGGCGACGCCGCGACCGGGGCGTTCGTGACGATCCCGGCGGTCGGCGGGGTGGTGATCGAGGCGCTGCGGCGGGGCGCGACCGTGGCGGAGGCGGCGGCCGAGGCCGAGGAGTTCGCCGGGCAGCCGGTGAACGTGCCCTCGTTCGTCGCCACCCTCGGCGAGCTGGGCTTCCTGGCCGACGACGACGAGGCCCAGGAGCCGGTCAGGACCGCGCCCATCCAGGCCCGGCGGTGGATGACCGCCGTCCGGCCGGAGGCGGTCCGCCCGTTCTTCGGCCCGGTCGCCTGGGCGTGTTACGCCGCCTGCCTGCTCTACGCGGTCGCCGTGTTCGTGCTGCGGCCCGGCCTGCTCCCCGACCCGGCCGCGGACGCCTTCGCCTTCGGCGACACCGGGCTGAGCGCGCTCGCCTGGCTGCCGTTCGTGTGGTTCGCGGCGGCCGGCCACGAGTGCGGCCACTGGCTCGGCGCGCGGGCCGCGGGCATCCAGACCCGGTTCGGCGTGGACCGCCGGTTGTGGATGCTGGTGTTCGAGACCGACCTCACGCAGCTCTGGACGTTGCCGCGCGGCAAGCGCTACGGGCCGCTGCTGGCCGGCCTCGCCGTGGACTCCGTGCTGCTGGCCGTGCTGCTCACCGGCCGGCTGCTGATCGACACCGGCCTGTGGGCGGCCCCCGGGCTGGTCGCCTCGCTGCTGGCCGCGTGGGTGTTCATCAAGGTCATGCAGATGTTGTGGCAGTGCCTGGTCTTCCTGCGCACCGACCTGTACGCGGTGCTGGTCAACGCCCTCGGCTGCCGCAACCTGTGGCGGGTGAAGTCGCTGATGCTGCGGCGGGCGTTCGGCCGGCTGACGGCGGAGCAGGCGGCGGAGCTGGCCGAGGCCACCGAGACCGACCTGCGGGTCGGGCGCTGGTTCCGGTGGGTGTGGCTGGCGGGCTTCGCCGGCGTGGTCGCCTGGTTCTGCGTCCTGCTGCTGCCGGTCTTCGCCGAGGTGCTGCGCTGGACCGCCGAGGGGCTGGCCGAGGGCCCCCTGACCGCCGCGTTCTGGTACCGGCTGCTCTGCGCCGGGCTGCTGCTCGGCCCGGAGACGATGGCCCTCGCGCTGACGGTCAAGGAGTACGCGGCCCGGCTCGCCGCCCGCCGGTGACCGGTCACGCCAGCGCCATGGCGACCACGACCGGCGCCAGGTACAGCAGCGGGAACGGGATGTGCTTGTAGCTGCGGGCGCGGAGCACGGTGACGACCGCGCCGGTGAAGTACACGACCAGGCCGACGCCGGCGGCGACGCCGATCACGGGCACGAACAGCCCCGCGATCAGGCCGGCCGCGCCCGCGGCCTTGGCCGCGCCGAGCCAGGGCCAGGCCGCGCGCGGGACGCCGTACTCGGCCAGCGGCTCCACGACCCACTTGGCGCGGGCGAAGACCGAGAAGGCGGAGAACCCCACCCAGAGGGCGGCGAGGACGGTGACGACGACGGCGGCTGTGGACATCGGAACACTCTCCTTCACGGGATGCCGGGCCGCGGTCGGCCCGGCATCCCCTTGAACCCTGAGCCGCCGGAAGTGTGACGGCGTCAGTAGCGCTCGGCCACGCCCGAGTTGATCTCGGTCAGCGTCAGCGTGGAGTCGGCGTAGCGGACCACGTTGCCCACGGCGGGCGGCTCGGCCAGCGTCGCCTGGGCGTACCGGACGGCGTCGCCCACCGTGTCCAGCCGCAGCCGGCGGAGGGTGAGCGTGTCGACGGCGGTGCCGGCGTTGATCCGGCGCGTGCCCAGGTTGAGCGCGGTGGCGAGCAGCTCGGCCCGCAGCGTGCGCGGCTGCGTCACCGGCAGCGTCAGCGCCGCCGACGCCTCCCGCTGGGACAGCGCGCCGTCGGGCGCGGAGCCGTCGGCGCCGTCGAAGCGGGTGTCGGTGGCCTGGACGCGGGCCAGCACCTCGGCGGTGCGGAGGTCGGGGCGCAGCGCCCACGCCGTCGCGAGCAGCGGCGTCCTGCTGGGCGGTAGCGCGGTGACCGTCGTCGTCGCCGTGCCGGTGACCGGCGCGAAGTCGCAGGCCCCGCCGGCGTTGCGGTAGCTCACGGACACCTTGTTCTGGTACGTGGTGCCCGCGGTGGCCAGCAGCGTCGGCCGCGCGGTGAAGACGATCTTCTGCTCGCCGGACGCGGCGGGCACCTGTCCCGGCTTCCACACCAGCGTCCTGGTGCCGTCGGCGTTGAGCGTCACCGCGTCCGGCTTCGGGCCGGCGCCCGTGTCGAGCGCCTGGCTGTAGTAGACGCCGGCCGGCAGGGTGTCGGTGACGGTGACGTTCGCGGCCGCGCCGCCGCCGGTGTTGGCGTAGGTGAGGGTGTAGGTGACGGCCTCGCCGGCGTTCACCGTGGCCGTCGCCGTGGTGGCGGCCGTCAGCACCGGCGCGCGGACGGTGGTGGTGGCCTGCGCGGTGTTGTCCCCCACGTACGGGTCGGGCACGCCGGCCGCGTCGTGGCCGGTCACGGTGACGCGGTTGGTGAGCACCGTGCCGTCGGCCGTGTCGCACGGCACCTGGTAGGTGATCTTCGGCGCGACCGTGTGGACGGCGCCGGCGGCCAGGTCGGGCACCTGGCGCTCCTGCCGGGTGCCGTCGGGCAGGGTGTCGGCGAGCGAGACGCCGGACGCCGGCCCCGGGCCGAGGTCGCTGACCTCGACCGTGTAGCTCACGGTGTCGCCGCCGGCGGCCTCGGCCTGGTCGGCCGACTTGACGACCTTGAGGTCGGCCTGCTGCGTCATCGCCAGGACCGTCTTCTCGTCCAGCTCGTCGGGCAGGCCGGGCCGCGCGCCGTCGGTGAAGAACTTCGTGCTGAGCCGCGGGTCGTACTGGATGTTCGCCCAGTCGTCGAAGCCGCCGAGCCGTTCGCCGGCGCTGGCGTCCTTGCACGCGCCCACCGAGTCGATGTGGTTGATGTCGGCGGGGATGTCGCCCTCCTTGTCGCCGTTGACGCCGTTCCAGTCGATGCGGCCGTCGGTGGCGGGGGCGACCCTGAGCTTGCCGGCCACGCCGTAGACGATGTTGCGGCTGGGGTTGGCGGGGGTGCCGTACACGCCTCTGTTCTCGTTCAGGTGGGCCTCGTCGAGCGGCGTGCCGAAGGCGGTGCCCCGGAAGGCGCTGGTGTAGTCCAGCGGCCGGGAGGAGTCGCGGCTGGAGAACTGCAGGGCGTGGTTCATCACGCTCGGGTAGTTCGGCTTGCAGTTGACCGCGTCGCCGCCGCCGTGGCCGAGGCTCAGGTTGTGGCCCAGCTCGTGCATGAACGTCGCCGCCTCGGCGTCGCGCCGGCCGCCGGCCTTGGCGATGCCGGTGTCGCTGAACCCGCCGAGCGTGACGATGAAGTCGTTGCCGCCGATCGGGCCGCCGCCCGGGCTCGTGGCGTCCCATTCGGCGCGGCCCGAGGACTTCGGGTCCTCCTGGTACGTGTCCCCGAAGATCATGTAGCGGAACGCCTGACGCTTGGCGTCCAGGATGTTCACGCAGTTCGCGCTGGACCGGTCGGCCGGCGTGCCGAAGAAGCCCGAGCAGGCGCCCGGCTGCCTGACCTGCGGGTTGCCGTGCTTGAGGTCGTTGAAGTCGTCCTGGGGGCCGGGGCCGTCGCTGTCGAACAGCACGTCGTGCACCGCCGGCACCTCCTCCCCCGGCATCGCGTGCAGGGTGATCCCCCGGAAGCCGCCAGGCGCGGCCGGGTCGGGGTCGACCGGGGCGGCGGCGAACGCCTTGACGACGTCGTCGAGGGCGCCGGTCTGCGGCGCGAAGCCGCGCATGTGGTCCGCCTCGACGAACAGGTCCTTGCGGTAGGGCAGCGCGTCGTACGGTGCCTGGCCGAGCGCCAGGTCCACGGTGCCGTCGTGGTCGACGTCGAGGCCGCCGGTGGGGGTCTCCCAGCCGTTCATCAGGCCGTCGCCGTCGCTGTCGGTCTGCTCCAGGACGTCCTTGCAGTGCGGGGTGCTGATGCTGAAGTACGCCCGGGCGGAGTCCGCGCCGCCGGCCTCGCTCTGCCCGGCGAGGGTCGGCAGGTTCGCGCCCTGCTGCGTGGTCAGGCCGCTGCCGGTGAAGACGCAGGTGAACAGGTCGAACTTGAGGTCCAGGTAGTCCCTGTCCTTGACCCAGTGGATGACGTCGTCGCCGCTCAGGTCGTCCTGGTCCCACAGCTCCAGGTGGATGTCGATCTGGTTGTGGGACTCGTCCACCGTGGCCGAGCGCGTCCAGTTGGTGGTGAAGTCCTTGCCGTGGGCGCAGCAGTAGTCGTCGCTGCCGTCGAACAGGCCCTGGTTGTCGATGTTGAACTTCGGATAGTAGTCGTTGGTGCAGGATTCGCCGTCGCCCTCGTCGCAGGACAGCTCGACCACCCTGTAGAGGTTCACGGTGACCGTGTGCGTCTCGGCGTGGGCCGGGGCGACGCCGGCCAGCGTCACCCCGGCCACGAGCAGCAGCGCCGTCACCAGCGCGCGTAATGTCCCCACCCTCGTACCTCCCCGTCGTGTGACCTGGGGACCAGGGTCACCGGGGCGGCGGGCGCGCGCCTGAGCAGGGGGCTACTCAACCGGCGCGGCGCCAGGCGAGGAGCCCGTCGGGGGCGCCGGGCTGCTGGGTGAAGCCGGCCCCGGTCAGCTCGCTCTCCACCGTCTCCCAGAGCGGGCGATAGGCCTCGCCGACGACCTCCTCCTCGCTGATCACCTCGTCGCCCTCGGTGATCCGGTAGACGAAGCGGCCCGTGAAGGTCTCCTTCTCGTCCGACTCGGTGACTCCGGACCACACGGAGTAGGTGTGCCGGCCCACCCGCCGGGACTCCAGCCTCTCGACGGGACGCACCTGCGGGGCGCCGCCGGCCCGCCAGGTGAAGACCAGCAGGCCGCCGGGTTCGAGCTGCTCGGCGAGGACCGGCCACAGGCGCCTGCGGTAGTCGTGCGGCAAGGAATACAGGACGTTGATCATCACGACGCACTCGGCCGGCTCGGGCAGCCGCACGCTCAGCGCGTCGCAGGGCAGCACCGTCACGCGGTCGAGCAGCTCCGGGCGGGCGTTCAGCCGGGACAGCAGGATGGCGCGCATCCCGTCCGAGGGCTCAAGGGCGAAGATCTCGGCCGGGCTCCAGTCGGCCAGCGACGTGGTGATCAGGCCGGTGCCGGCGCCGACCTCCAGGATGCTCCTCGTCACGCCGGTGAGCAGCGAGGGCAGCGTCTCACGGATGACCGGGACGTGGCCGTTCTCGTGGAACAGGTCGTAGAAGGGGAGGGAGATGAAGTCGGTCATGACCCGCCACCGTAGTGGATGCCGATGCCGATGCCGGTCAGGGCCGGCGCTGGAGGCGGGCGAGGACCGTCTCGGCGGGGCCGCCGAGGAGGCGTTCGAGGTCGGGGGTCTGCCGTTCCAGGGCGCCCGCTCGGACGCGGGCGGAGATCCAGGCCATCGGGCCCTGCTCGGCGTCCGGGGGCAGCTCGCGGTAGGGGACGCCGAGGGCCGCGGCGACCTCCGGGTGGGTCCAGAGCGGGCCGGTGAGGTCGTAGGCGCGGCCCAGGTGGCCGTCGCCGGTCAGGACGTTCGCCGCCGCGGCCGCCAGGTCGGAGCGGAAGGCGGTGTTGAGGCCGCGCCCGCCGGTGGTGCCGGTGATCTCCCCGTCGGCGGTGACCCTGGGCAGGAGGGCGTCGCTGTAGAAGGGGTGGCGCAGCAGCGTGTACGGCAGCCCGCTGTCCAGGACGGCCCGCTCGGTCGCGTGGTACGCCTCGGTCAGGCCCGTCGCGACGGTGTCGGCGTCCAGGAAGCTGGTGAAGACGAGCGCGCCCACGCCGGCCTCCTTGGCGGCGGTCACGGCGTTGCGGTGCTGCGCGACGCGGCGGGCGGTGTCGAGCTCCGGGGAGGAGATCAGCAGGAGCCGCCCGGCGCCCGCGAAGGCGGCCCGCAGGCTCGCCGGGTCGTCGTAGTCGCCCTGACGTGCGGGAACGCCGGCGGGCGCGCGGGCGAGGTCGCGGACCACGGCCGTCGCCTCCGCCCCGGCGGCGCGCAGGCGGTCGAGGACGAGACGGCCGAGAGCGCCGGACGCGCCCGTGATCACGATCATGCGGGGAGGACTCCTCTGCTGGGCGGGACGGGCCCAGTGAACTGCCGCCCGGCACCGCCGCGCCACCCGTTTTTCAGCGTCTCAGCCATTTGCGGTCGACCTCCGCCTGCAGGTCCACCCCGTGGTGGTGGGCGAGCAGCAGCACGTGGCAGAGGACGTCGGCCAGCTCCGACCGGAAGTCCGACTCGATCTCGTCGGGCGTGCGGCCCCTGGTCCTGGCGCGGCCGGTGCGCGTCAGGAACGCCTGGGTGAGCTCGCCCACCTCCTCCTGGAGCTTCAGCAGGTGCCAGACGTCGTCCCGCTCGACGCCGAGCGAGGCGGCGTACCGGCTGGAGACGGCCTCGATCGCGTCGGTGAGCTGCCGCAGGTCCACGACCGGAGTCTACGGGTCCCGCGCCGCCCCTACAGGGGATCGAGATTCGGTAAGCGAGGTGCCATGAGGGGCGTTTCGCCACGCTCCGTGCATCCGGGCCGTCCATCATTCGGATCGGACGACAGGTGGCGAGAGCAGGAGGACAGGGCGTTGCGGGACATCGAGGTGTCGCTGGAAGCCGGTCCCCGCGGCGGTCACGGGCTCACCGTGCGGGTCTCCGGGCCCACGGGCGCGGGGCTGGACCGCGGCTCGTGGCGGCCGGCGCCGCCGCCTCCGCCCCCGGAGTTCGACGACGACGACCTGCTCGACCCGGGCGGATGCGAGTTCTGAGCGTTCAGGGCGGGCGCGGCGGACGCGGGGTCAGGCGCGGCGGGTGCGGGCGAGGTCGAGCAGCGCGGCGAGCAGGGCGACGCAGACGCAGGCGAGGACCACGAACAGGCCGTGCCGGAACGCGGTCGGCCAGCCCTGCGGCAGCGAGCCGAAGAAGACCGAGCCGGCCGCCGCGATGCCGATGGACGAGCCGAGCCGCTGACCGGTCTGCAGGACCCCGGCCGCGCTGCCGCCGCCCTCGGGCGGCACCTCGGACAGGGTGATCGCCTGGTTCGGAGAGATGACCAGGCCGCTGCCCACGCCGGCGACGAGCAGCGGCAGGGCGGTGGCCAGGCCGACGTGGTGGCCGGGCACGAGCAGGGTGGCGGCCATCGTGGCGGCCAGCCCGGCGATCACGGTGACGAGCCCGGCGGTGACCAGCCGGCGGCCCGCCTTCGACACCAGCCGCCCGCCGACCACCGACGCCGAGGCCGAGCCCAGCGCGAACGGGGTGATCGACAGGCCCGCCATCAGGGGGCTGTAGCCGAGGCCGCTCTGCAGGTAGAGGGTGAAGGCGAAGAAGATGTCGGTGAAGCCCGCGAAGTAGAACAGGGCGATGGCCGAGCCGAGGCTGTAGGAACGCTTGCGGAACAGGGACAGGTCGACCAGGGGCTCACGGCGGTAGGCGCGTTCCCAGGCGACGAAGCCGGCCAGGACGAGCAGGGCGAGCGGGACGAGCAGCCACTTCGCCTGGCCGTGCCACTGGTGCTGCTGGATGAAGGGCAGCAGGAGGCAGGCCACGCCGAGGCCGAGCAGCAGCACGCCGACCGGGTCCATGCTCTCGTGCCGCCGGCCGGCCTCGCCGTCGGAGGTGGTCCTGGCCGGCAGCAGGCGGTGCGCGAGCGGCACCAGGGCCAGGCCGATCGGCAGGTTGACCAGGAAGACCCAGCGCCAGCCCAGCTCCGGCCCGAACGCGGTCACCAGGGCCCCGCCGATCAGCGGCCCGGCGGCGGTGGAGACGCCGATCGTGGCGCCGAGCGCGCCGAAGGCGCGGCCCCGCTCGTAGCCGCGGAACATCTGCTGGATCAGCCCCGACACCTGCGGGTTCAGCAGGCCGGCCGCCATGCCCTGGACGAGCCGCGCCACGATGAGCACGTTCATGCTCCAGGCGAAGCCGCAGGCGGCGCTGGACAGCGTGAACAGCACCACGCCCCACAGGAACAACGTCCGCCGGCTCCGGGCGTCGCCGAGCCGCCCGGCGGGGACCAGCAGCAGGCCGAACGTGAGCGCGTAGCCGGACAGCGTCCACTGCAGGCCGTCCTCGCTCGCCTGGAGGCCCTCGCGGATGGACGGCAGCGCCACGTTGACGATGCTGACGTCGAGCCCGGTCATGAACGCGGCCACCAGGCACACGCCCAGCGCGCGCCTGCGCGTGTCGATCCCCGACGCCTCCATGAGCGGCAACCCCTCCCGGCGAATATCGTCCTTCCCTAACCAGGATTTCGTCGCCGTAACGATCCCGATATCCCCACGCGATGGGTTTCGGTACGAACGGGAGGTAACGTCCCGATCATGGACACGATGGCCGTCGAGCAGAACGGCATCAACGCGGTCCCGGAGGCCGAGCGGCACGGCCGGCCGAGGGACCTCTTCTGGCCGTGGGCCGGCTCCAACCTGTCGCTGTTCGGGGTCGCCTTCGGCGTCTACATCGTCGGGCTCGGCCTCGGCGTGGTGCCCGCGATCGTCACCGGGGCCGCCGGGTACGCGCTGTCGTTCCTGCTGGTGGGCCTGGTCGCGATCGGCGGCAGCCGGTCCGGCGTGCCGACGATGACGCTCGGCCGGGCGCCGTTCGGCTACCAGGGCAACAAGCTGCCCGCCGCCCTCTCGTACGTCTCGAACGTCGGCTGGGAGATCGTGCTGGTCACGCTGTCGGCGCAGAGCGGGGCGGCCATCCTCGGCCGGCTCGCGCCCGGCCTGCCCCGCACGACCGCCACCGCCCTCTGCTTCGCCGTCGCGGCGCTGGTGGTGATCGCGGTCGGCGTGTACGGGCACGCGCTGATCATGGTGGTGCAGCGCTACCTGACGTACGTGTTCGTCGTGCTGACCGTCGTCTACATGGCGCTCATGCTGCCCCAGCTCGGGGCGTCGGCGCGGGACGCCTCCGGGCCCGGCGAGTGGATCGGCGGGATCATCTTCGCGATGACCCTGCTCGGCCTGGGCTGGGTCAACTGCGGCGCGGACTACTCGCGTTACCTGCCCGCGCGCTCCTCCGGGCGGGCGGTGGCCCTGTGGACGACGCTCGGCGGGGCGCTGCCGCCGGCGGTGCTGCTGGTGTTCGGCGTGCTGCTGACGGGCGGGGACCCGAAGCTGGCCGAGGCGGCGGGCGGCGACCCGGTGGCGGCGTTGGCGGGGGCGTTGCCGACGTGGTTCCTGCTGCCGTACCTGCTGACCGCGATCGGCGGGTTCCTGGCGGGCGCGATCATGGACATCTACTCGTCCGGGCTGTCCATGCTGGCGCTCGGGGTGCCGCTGCGGCGGCACTACGCGGTGCTCGTGGACGGGCTGCTCATGGTGCTCGGCGGCTACTACCTGCTGTTCGTCAGCGACAGCTTCTTCGGCACCTTCCAGGCGTTCCTGGCGATCGTCGGGGTCGTCATGGCGGCCTGGGTGGCGATCTTCCTGGTGGACATGTGGCGGCTGCGGGACGGCGGCCACGGCTACGACGAGGGGCTGCTGCGGGCCGGCGGGCCGGCCGTCAACTGGGCGGGGGTGGGGTCGCTCGTGGTGGCGTCGGTCGTCGGGATGGGGCTCATCACCTCGGCGGACGAGAACATCGCCAAGGTCGTCGGGTTCCTGATGAGCGAGGAGCTGAAGACGTCCACGTTCGGGGCGGCGAACATCGGGGTGGTGATCGCGCTGGTGCTGGCCGGGGCGCTGTACTTCCTCGCCACCGCGCGGCGGACGCGCGCCTGATCCGCCCGCGGTCGTCGCCTTCCGGCCGCCGGGCGGTTACCGTTGGTGATTGATGATGGACATACCGTTGCGGCTGCTCGGGTGGGCGGTGCACCTCACGGCCTTCGGGCTGCTGGCGATCGCCGTGGTCACCGTGCTCCACGAGGATCAGGTGGGGGTGGCCGCCGCGGGTGTGCTGCTCGGGATCGTGTACGCGGCCGGGCCCTCGGTCGAGGACCGGCCGGTGGCCGGGCAGGTGTGGCTGGCGGCGGTGACGGCGCTCTGGCTGGCGCTCGCCGTGGCCGCCGCGCCGTTCGTGTGGCCGGTGTTCCCGCTGCTGTTCGCGTACGTGCGGATGTTGCCGCTCTGGCTGGCCATGTTCGGGGTGGGCACGGTGACGGCGGTGGCGGTCCTCGCGGCGGCCTGGCACGCGGGCGAGCTGACGATGCCGCTCGTGGCCGGCCCGGGGCTGGCGGCGGCCGTGGTCACGCTGCTGGCGCTGGCCTGCCAGGCGATGCGCGCCGAGGCCGCGCGGGCGCTCGGCGAGCAGGCCGGCCGTCTCCTCGACGAGCAGGCCGCCCGCCCGCACCCCTGAGCACGCCCCGTTTCCGGAACGGGTTCAGGCCGTGACGATCGCGAAGTCCGGGATCGGGTGGTCCAGCACCCCCACCAGGCGTTTCAGCGCCGCCGTGTCGCCCTCCCGCTCCACGCCCTCCACGCCCTTGCCCGCCATCAGCTCCACGAGCTGCGCCTTGGTCAGCCGCAGCGTCAGGTCGGGCGGCTCGGCGGCGGGCGGGTCCGGCTGGTGGATGAGCGCGCCGTTGGAGAGCGTCGTACGGTGGCGCTCGCCGAGGTCCGTCAGGTGCCAGTCGATGGACAGGCGCTCGTGCCAGGCGCGCGGCCCGTCCACCCGCACGGCGAGCGTGTCGAAGATCTGCGCCACGCTCAGCGCGCCCAGCACGTCCGGCACGGCCCGCTCCGGCGTGGCCGGGACGATGCCGTCGGCCAGCTCCAGCGCGCCCGTCAGGTAGAAGTTGCGCCAGGCGGCGTTCTCGGCGCCGTGGCCGAGCCGGGTGTAGACCTCGGCGAGCAGGTCGCGGGCCTCCTTGTTGCCCTCGTCGGCGAAGACCGCGTGGTTGAGGAGCTGGGCGGCGAAGCGCAGGTCGTTCTCGTCGAGGTAGCGGCGGGCGAAGGCGACCACGGCCGCGCCGCCGCCCAGGCACTCGACGTAGCGGACGGCGCTCTCCCGCGGCGGGTGCTCCCAGAGGTGGGCCGGGTTGCCATCGAACCAGCCGAGGTACCGCTGGTAGATCGCCTTGACGTCGTGGCCGGTCGAGCCGTGGTAGCCGTGGGCGTGCCAGGTCTGCTCCAGCTCGGGCGGCAGGCGGACGGCCGCGGCGATCTCGGCGGCGGTCAGGCCCTTGTTGATCAGGCGCACGGTCTGGTCGTGCAGGTAGGCGTACAGGTCGCGCTGCCGGGACAGGAAGCGGGCGATGCCGTCGCCGCCCCAGGTGGGCCAGTGGTGGGCGGCGAAGGCGACGTCGGCGTGCGGGGCGAGCAGGGCGAGCGTCCGGTCGAGGCCGCGCGCCCAGGCGCGGGGGTCGCGCACCGGCGAGCCGCGCAGCGACAGCACCGCGTGCCGGCCGTGGGCGGCGTGCTCGGGCAGGCCGAGCGCGCGCCGGTCGGGCAGCAGGAACGCCAGCCCGCCGGCGCTGAGCTGGAAGAGCAGGCGGACGCCGTCGATCGTCTCCTCCTGGCCGGTGCTCGCGACCTCAAGCGTCGGCGGGAGCAGCGAACGGGTGCCGGAGGCGGCGGCCAGGCCGAGGCCGGAGCAGATCTGGCCCTCCGGGGAGCGGGGCAGGGCGGGGCCGTGCATGTAGACGGCGCGGCGGGCCCTGGCCGGGCCGGCGTACAGGCTGTCCGCCACCGCCCGCTCCAGGAATCCGGCCGGGGCGAGGATCGGGACCTCGTCCTGGACGACGCCGCGCACGCCGCCGAAGTGGTCGGCGTGGGGGTGGGTGTAGACGACGCCGGTGACGGGGCGCTCGCCGCGGTGGGCCCGGTAGAGCCTGAGCGCGGCGGCGGCGCACTCGACCGAGCCGAGCGGGTCGACGACGACGACGCCCCTGTCGCCCTCGATCAGCGTCAGGTTGGCCAGGTCCAGGCCGCGGACCTGGTAGACGCCGGCGGTGACCTCGTACAGACCGTGCCGGGCGCGGAGCTGGGCCTGCCGCCACAGGCTCGGATGGGCGGTGTCGGGGCATTCGTCCTGGAGGAAGTCGTAGGCGTCGATGTCCCAGACGACCCTGCCGTCGGCGGTCTTGATCACGCCGGGGCTGAGCTTGGCGACGAAGCCGCGATCCGCGTCGTCGAAGTCGCCCCTGTCGTGAAATGGAAGGTCTGCCATGACTCTGCGCCTGCCCGGTACTCCGTCCCGGCTAGCTCAACAAACTTCCCGAGAAGCATGAATCTCGGGCAATTAAGGACATCCTGGGGCGACACCGGCCGCCGCTGGAGCCGTGTGATTAGCTGATCGACCATGGAAGCCTGTGTGTTCGATCTCGACGGCGTGCTGGTCGACTCCGAGCCGGTGTGGGAGGAGGTGCGGCGGGCGTTCGTGGCCGGGCACGGCGGCACGTGGCGGCCCGACACCCAGTCGCGGCTCATGGGCATGAGCACCGGCGAGTGGGCCGCGTACCTGCACGAGCTGGGCGTGCGCCTGGAGCCGGACGAGATCGCGCGCGGGGTGGTCGAGCGGATGGCCGCGCGCTACCGCGACGAGGTGCCGCTGATGCCGGGCGCCGTGGAGACCGTGCGGAAGCTGGCCGGGCGGCTCACGCTGGGGCTGGCCAGCTCGTCCCCGCGCCGGCTGATCGACGTGGTGCTGGAGGCGGCCGGGCTGGAGGGGTGCTTCGCGGCCACCGTGTCCACCGAGGAGGTCGAACGCGGCAAGCCCGCGCCCGACGGCTACCTGGAGGCGGCGCGGCGCATGCAGGTGGACCCGCGCGGCTGCGTCGCGGTCGAGGACTCCAGCAACGGGCTGCGTTCCGCGCACGCCGCCGGGATGCGGGTGATCGCGGTGCCGCACCCACGCTACCCGCCCGCGCCGGACGCGCTGGCCCTCGCCTGGCGGGTGCTGCCGGACCTCGGCGCGCTCACGCCCGACCTGATCTCGTGATTTCGGACGGTCGGTGGCTATGCTTACGGAATCGTGCGAGACATCACGGTCTTCAGTGGCAGTGCCCATCCCGAACTGGCCGAAGAGATCTGTGCCCACCTGGGCACGCCCCTGCACCCGGTGCAGGTCAGCCGGTTCGCCAACGACGTACTGGAGGTGCAGCTCCAGGCGAACTGCCGCGAGCGTGACGTCTTCCTCATCCAGCCGCTGGTGCCGCCCGTGCAGGAGCACCTGGTCGAGCTGCTGCTGATGCTGGACGCGGCGCGCGGCGCGTCGGCGGCCCGCACCACGGTGGTGCTGCCGCACTACGCCTACGCCCGCTCCGACAAGAAGGACCAGCCGCGCATCTCGATCGGCGCGCGGCTCGTCGCCGACCTGATGGTGGCGGCCGGCGCGAGCCGCTTCCTGGCGATGACGCTGCACTCGCCGCAGGTCCACGGCTTCTTCAGCGTGCCGGTCGACCACCTGCACGCGCTGCGCGAGCTGGCCGCGCACTTCCGCCGCTACGACCTGTCGAACACGGTCGTCGTCTCCCCCGACCTCGGCAACGCCAAGGAGGCCGCGCACTTCGCCCGGCTGCTCGGCACCGGCGTCGCCATGGGGGCCAAGCAGCGCTTCAGCGACGACCGAGTGGTGATCAGCTCGGTGATCGGCGAGGTGACCGGCAAGGACGTGATCATCCTGGACGACGAGATCGCCAAGGGCAGCACCGTCATCGAGCTGCTCGACCGGCTGCGCGACCTGGGCGTGCGCTCGGTGCGCGTGGCGTGCACGCACGGGCTGTTCTCCGGCGGGGCGGTGGAGCGGCTGAGCGCGCTGCCCGAGGTGGCGGAGATCGTCTGCACGAACACCGTGCCGCCGCCCAAGCCGAGCGACAAGCTGACCGTGTTGTCGATCGCGCCCGCCCTGGCCGAGGCCATGCGCAGGATCCACGACGGCGAGTCGGTCAGCGCCCTGTTCAGTACATCCTGATCACCTGGGCGGTCACCCGCCGGGCCTGGTGGGAGGCCAGGTAGGTGATGACCTCGGCCACCTCCTCCGGCTGCCCGACGGCGCGCAGCGGGCCGTGCTCGCGGGCCAGCTTCGCCACCTCGTCGTTGACCCAGCCGGTGTCGGTGATCGGCGGGTGCACCATGTTGGCCGTGACGCCGTACGGGCCCAGCTCGTGCGCGGCCGACATGGTGTAGCTCTCCTGGGCAGACTTGGCCGCGCCGTAGCTCACCTCGCTGGGGAAGCCGTGCGGCCCCTCCGAGGTCAGCCCGATGACGCGGCCCCAGCTCGCGCCCCGTCCGACGTGCCGGCGGGCGAACTCGGCGATGAGCAGCGCGGACGCGCGCACGTCCACCGCGAACTGCCGCTCGAACGTCTCGGCGTCCACCGGCCGCAGCGGGCGGCCGAAGCCGTCCTCCCCGCGCGGCGCGAAGGTGTCGCTGAGCCAGCCGCTGGCGTTGTTGACCAGGATCTCGACCGGCCCGAACGCCTTCTCCGCCAGGTCGAACAGCGTGCCGGGCGCCGCCGGGTCGGCGAGGTCGGCCTCCGCGGCCTCGGCCCGGCCGCCCGCCTCGCGGATGCGCGCCACCACGTCGCTCGCGTCGCCGGCGCGGGCCAGGTCGTAGGCTTCGGGATAGGCCGGATGCTTCAGCGGCCGGAGCCTCTTGTACGTCAGGAAGACCGCGGCGCCCTGGGCCGCCAGCGCCGTCGCGGTCGCGGCCCCGATGCCGTGATTGGCGCCGGTGATCAACGCGACCTTCCCAGTCAGGCGAGGATCGATCATAGTGGCCATCATGCACGCAGCGACCGACCGCCTGCTCAGGCATTTCCTGGAGACCGTGGAGCCCACCGTCCCCCTCGTCGCGTTATGGGCCCACGGGTCGCTGGCGACGGACGACTACCAGCCGGGCCGCAGCGACCTCGACCTCATCGCCGTCGTGGCCGAGCCGGTGACGATGGAGCAGTGGCGGCGGCTCAAGGCCGCGCACCGGGCGATCGATCTGCCGCTGGCCGACAAGCTGCACTGCTCGTACCTGGCCCGGCAGGAGCTGGCGGACCTCGCGGCCGAGCACGTGACGTGGGCGCACGAGCGCATCTTCCGCCGCCCGGTCACCCCCGTCACCCGGCGCGAGCTGCACACCAAGGCACTCCACCTGTACGGCCCGCCGCCCGCCGAGCTGCTGCCGCCGGTCTCCGACGCGGAGCTGGCCGAGTTCGTCCGGGCCGACCTGCGGGACTTCTGGCTGGTCATGACGCGCGGGCGGCGGCGCTGGCTGCGCGACGTCTGGGTCGACCTCGGCACGGTGACGGTCGCGCGGGCCGCGGTCACGCTCGCCGACGGGCGGCTGATCAGCAAGCGGGAGGCGCTGGACCTGCTGCCCGGGCTGGGCGCGCCCGAGATCGTGGTGGCCGACGTGCGGGCCCGCCGGTACGGCACGCCGCGGCCCGGGCTGAGCCGGTTCCGGCGGGCCAAGCTGGCCCGCGCGTTCATCCGGTCGGCGATCCGCAAGATCCTCACCTGAGCACGGCGGTCAGCCGGGCCAGCGCGGCGGCGATCTGGTCCGGGGTGAGGCCGAGCGTGGTGCGCTGGTAGCCGTACACCTCGGGGGCGAGGGGCGCGAGCAGCACCTCCACCAGCGCGTCGGGGCCGGGGGTGCCGGCCGCCACCAGCAGCGCGCGCACGTGGGCGCGCCAGAAGCCGTACGCGCCGGTCGCGAAGCGCGAGCGGCCCACCTCCGTGCCGAGCACCAGGTGGGCGTGGTCCTCCAGCAGGCGCACCATGGCGGCGTAGAAGGCGGCCAGCCGGTCGGCGGGGGGCGCGCCGGGGCCGAGCGGGGGGTCGCCGCGCAGCAGCCGTTCCTGGAGCTCGCGCTCGTGCTCGTCGAGCAGCGCGACGGCGATCGAGGCGCGGTCGGGGTAGCGGCGGTAGAGCGTGCCCCGGCCCACTCCGGCCTTCCTGGCGATGTCGTCCATCGTCACGTCCTGCGGCGGGCGCTCGGCGAACAGCGCGGCGGCCGCCTCCAGGATCCGCGCGCGGTTGCGGGCGGCGTCGGCTCTTTCCATGCGCCCATTGTATGTGGACACGACGTCCGCTTATAGTAAGCGGACACGGTGTCCACATAGCTGAGGAGAACCCGTCATGTTGTTGCACCTGGACGCCAGCGCGCGCCGCAACTCCTTCTCGCGCCGCCTGTCGGCCCTGTACGCCGACACCTGGCGCGCGGCCCACCCCGGAGCCGGGTACGCCTACCGCGACCTCGCCGCCCATCCCGTGCCGCACATCGGCGAGGCGTGGACGGAGCTGTGCGACCACGTCCTGGAGCACGAGATCACCGACCTCGCCCGCTACCCGGAAGCCGTCCGGACGCCCGCGCAGCGGGCCGCGTGGGCGATCGTGGAGCCGCTGCTCGCCGAGGTCGTGGCCGCCGACGTCATCCTGATCGGCACGCCGATGTACAACTACTCGATCCCGTCGGCGCTGAAGGCGTGGCTCGACCAGATCACCTTCCCCAGGATGTCGCTGGCGGGCCGCTCGTTCGTGGTGACCGGGGCCAGGGGCGGCGCGTACGGGCCGGGCACGCCGCGCGAGCCGTACGACCACGAGGAGCGCTACCTGCGCGACTTCCTGCGCGGCCACTTCCGGGTCGAGGACGTCACCTTCATCCACGCCGAGCTGGTCAACGCCCGGCTCGACCCGGCCCTCGCGCACCTGCGCGAGCAGCACGAGGAGTCCGTGGCGGCGGCCGCGGAGGCGGTGCGGAAGGAGGCGGCGGCGCGGTGAACTGGCTGATCCTGGTGCTGGCCGGGCTGGTCGAGGTGGCCTGGTCGCAGAGCATCAAGCCGACGCAGAACTTCACCCGCCCGCTGCCCACGCTGGTCTCCCTCATGCTCATGGCCGCCGCCGTGTGGCTGCTGTCGCGGGCCATGAACACGCTGCCGGTCGGCACCGCGTACGCCGTCTTCACCGGCATCGGCGCGGTCGGCGCGATCACGCTGGGCATCGTGCTCAACGGCGACCCCGTCTCGGCCGGGCGGATGGCCGCGCTCGCGCTGATCGTGGGAGGGATAGTCTTGGCCCGGGTCACGACCTGAGACACGGGAAGGGCGGCACATGGGGGAGATCAGGCAGTCGTATCTGATCGCCGCGACGTCGGCGGTGTCGTTGCTCGGCGCGCCGGCCGTGGCCGCGGCCTGGGACAAGCCGAGCGCGCTCACCGAGTTCAGCGTCGCGGGGCTGGCGGGGCATCTGGCCCACCAGCTCGTCCGGGTCCGCGACGTGCTCGGCTCCGACGGCACGGGCCACCGGCCGATCACGCTGCTGGAGCACTACTCGCGCTCGCCGTGGGTGGAGGCGGGCCTCGACCACGAGATCAACGTCGGCATCCGGCGCGGGGGCGAGGCCGCCGCCGCCGACGGCCCGGCCGCCCTGGTGGAGCGGGCCCGGGAGCTGCTCGGCGCGCAGACGGCGGCGCTGCCCGCCGAGCCCGCCGGCCGGGTCGTCTTCGTCAAGGCGTCCGGCTGGGCGCTCACCCTCGACGACTTCCTGCTCACCCGCCTGGTCGAGCTGGTGGTGCACGCCGACGACCTGGCGGCGAGCGTCGGCATCGAGACGCCCGCGCTGCCCGAGCAGGTCATCGGGCCGGTGGTGGAGCTGCTGGCCCGCCTCGCGGTGCACCGGCACGGCCCGACGGCGGTCATCCGCACGCTGAGCCGCGCCGAGCGCGCCCCGGCCACGATCAGCGCCTTCTGAGCCTCTGAGCTTCTGAGCCTTTCGGGCGCTCAGGACGAGCGCCCGTCAGGCGGTCACCATGCGCAGGGCCGCGGCCACCTCGCGGCCCGACAGCGCGCGCCCGGGGTCGAGCAGCCACTGCGCGAGGAACCCCGTCAGCAGCGCCTGGTAGAGCGCCCCGGTCAGCCGTTCCCGCTCGGGATCGGCCCCCGGCTCGCCGCCGCCGAACAGCTCGGCGAGCCCCGCCTGCGCCTCCACGCTCGCCGCGGCGAGCTGCGCGCGCACCTCCGGCAGGTGCTCGACCTGCCCCAGCAGTTCGAGCTGCGTCACCCAGAGCGGGCGCAGCCGCTCGAACGACTCCAGCACCCGGTCCCACACGGCCGCGAAGCGGTCCAGCCGGGCCGCCCCGGGCTCGATCCCGGCCGGCAGCGTCGCCGCCAGCTCCTCGCCCCACTCGCGCATGACCTCGAACAACGCCTCGTTGAGCAGCGTCTCCTTCGACTTGAAGTGGTAGCCGATCGCGGCGAGGCTCACGCCGGACGCGCGGGCGATGTCGCGTGCCGTGGTGCGCGTGTAGCCCTTGTCGATCAGGCACTGCTTCGCGCCGGCCAGCAGGTCCTCCCTGTTTCCCATGCCGGGAACGGTAGCACATTCGTCCTAGACAAGCGTCTTAGACAGTTGTACCGTTCTCGGCATGACGGACATCCTGATCTCCGGCGCGAGCATCGCCGGCACCTCCGCGGCCTACTGGCTGCGCAGGCACGGCTTCACGGTCACCGTGGTGGAGCGGGCCCCCGCCGTCCGCCAGGGCGGCTACAAGGTGGACATCCGCGGCGCGGCGCTGCGCGTCGTCGAGCGCATGGGGCTCATGGACGCGGTCCGCGCCCGCGGCACCGGCATGCGCGTCGCCACCCACTACGACGCCGCCGGCCGGCCGGTCGCGACCATGGACGCCGACCTGTTCGGCGGCCGCACCGGCGACGACGCCGAGATCATGCGCGGCGACCTCAACGAGCTGCTGTACGGGCTGACCCGCGACGAGGTCGAGTACGTCTTCGACGACTCGATCACCGCCATCGCCGACGACGGCACGGTGACCTTCGAGCGCTCCCGCCCCCGCCGGTTCGACCTGGTGATCGGGGCCGACGGCGTGCACTCCAACGTCCGCCGGCTGGCCTTCGGCGAGGAGCGGCGCTACCTGCGCCACCTCGGCCACTACATCTCGATCTGCTCGGTGCCCGACCCGCTCGGCCTGGACCGCGAGGAGGCCGTGCACGCCGCCCCCGGCCGCACCGCGAACGTCTACAGCACCCGCCAGGACCACGGCGTGGCCAAGGCCGCGTTCATCTGGTCCGCCCCGCCGCTCGCCACCGGCCACCGCGACGTCGAGCGGCAGAAGGAGCTGGTGGCCGAGGCCATGTCCGGGATGGGCTGGCAGGTGCCGCGCCTGCTGGACGACATGCGCAAGGCCGACGACTTCTACTTCGACGCGATCTGCCAGATCCGCATGGACCGCTGGTCGCGGGGGCGGGCCGTGCTGCTCGGCGACGCGGCCTACTGCGCCTCCCCCGCCTCGGGGCAGGGCACGAGCCTGGCGATCGTGGGGGCGTACGTGCTGGCCGGCGAGCTGGCCGCGGGCCGCGGGCCGGAGGGCTACGAGCGGGAGCTGCGCGCGTTCGCCGAGGCCAACCAGGCGCTCGCGGAGCCCAACCTCAAGGGCATGGTGGTCCCGTCGCGGCTCGCCCTGTGGTTCCAGCTCCGGATGATCCGGCTGCTCCCCCACCTGCCGGGCCGCGACCGCATGATCGAGCGCGTCGCCGGGCCGATCCACCGCGCGGCCAACGCCATCACGCTCAAGGACTACCTCGACGGCTGAGCCACGACCTCGGGGTAGTGCGCGACCGGCGTCTTCCTCCCGCGCAGGTGCAGGTCGAGGAAGGCGGCCAGGTGGTCGCGGGTGATGCGCAGCGCCCGCTCGCCGTCGAGCTCCTGGGCCGGCAGGCCGACCTGGGGGCGGAGCACGGCGTGATCCACGAAGGCGCTGTGGTCGGTCCCGGTGACCGTGATCCACTTCTTCTGGCCCTTCATCCCGGCCCAGGACTTCTTCCACGAGTCGTCGGTGCCGTTCCACGCGTGCGACTTCGGCGCGCCGACCAGCAGGAACGGCCGGTCGAGCCGCCTGACCAGCGGGTCGAAGGTGCCGTCCAGGTTCGCCCCCGCCTTGATGCGCCGGTCCTTCGCCAGGGCGAGGGCCGCGCTGTTGCCGCCCATCGAGTGGCCGGCCATGGCGATCCGCGAGCCGTCGATCGAGCGGCCCCAGGGGCCCGCCGTCAGCTCGTCCAGGACGAAGCGCACGTCGGCGACCCTGCTCGCGGCGACCTTCGCGCCGTCCTGGCCCGGCACGCAGGCCAGGCACGTGGTGGTGCGGCCGTCGGGGAACGTGGTGGCGGCCGACTCGTAGGTGTGCTCGACGGCGGCCACCAGGTAGCCCCGGCTGGCCAGGTCCTCGCCGAGAGAGGTCAGGGTGGCGCGGGGGAAGCTGAAGCCGGGCGACAGGACGACCAGCGGCAGCCGGCCCGCGCGGACCGGCGCGTCCTGCCCGGCGTGGGTCCTGACGCGGGTCAGCGCGTCGGGAGGCACGTCCTGGTACGGCGCGAGGACGGCGGCCGACTCCTGCGGGGTGAGGTAGGGGGCCCGTCTCCCGTTGTCCGCGCGGGCCGGGTACCAGAGGGTGACCAGCAGCTCGCGCTCGTCCGCCGCCGGGTTCCAGGGGTCGGGGCGGTCCGCGTCCACCAGGTGCAGGGCGGCGGCGCCCACGGGGAACGGACCGGTGGGGGCGGGCAGCGCGAGGTCCGCCTGCGGGGGCGTGGCCACGAGGGACAGGGCGATCAGCGTCTTCAGCATGCGTTCCAGGCTGGCGGCGGGGGCCGCGCGGGCGGGAGCGCCGATCGTCGGGCGGGACCGCTACTTTCGTCGTAAAGCCGGCGCCGGACCGGCCCTTACGCTGGTGGCATGCGGTTCGTTCTGCTCGGCGCGGCGGTTTCGGCGCTCTCGCTGCCCGTCCTCCAGGGGCAGGCGGGGGCGCCGTCGGGGTTGCCGCTGCCGGCGGCGGTCGCGGTCGCCGCGGCGGCCGGGGCGGCCGCGTGGTGGGCGCGGCGCTCCTGGTGGCCGCTCGCCGCCCTCGGGGCCGCCGCCTACGTCTGGTTCCTGCTGTGGCCGCCGCTGCTGGCCGCCTCCTACTTCGCCGGCCGCGACCTGGCGAAAGGCCGGGACTCGGCCGCGTACCTGGGGGGCTGCGCCGCCGTGTGCGGGGCGTCCGCGCTGGTCGGCGCGTGGCGCGCCGGCCCGCAGGAGATGCTGGCCGCCACCCCCGGCAACGCGCTGTTCCTGGCGGTGGCCGTGATCGGGCTGCCGTTCGCGCTCGGCCTGTGGACGCGGGCCAGGCACGAGGTGCGCCGGCGCGCCGAACGCGAGCAGGTCATGCGGGCCGAGCAGGCGAGGGCGCAGGAACGCGCCAGGATCGCCAGGGAGATGCACGACGTGGTCGCCCACCGGGTGTCGCTGATCGTGCTGCACGCCGGGGCGCTGGAGGTGCGCACGGCCGACGAGGCGGCCGCGCGAGCCGCCGCGCTGATCGGCGGGATCGGCCGGGAGGCGCTGGCGGACCTGCGCGACGTCCTCGGCGTCCTGCGCTCCCCCGAGCCCGCCGCGGCCGTCTCCGCCCCGCTGCCGACGCTCGGCGACCTCGACCGGCTGCTCGACCAGTCGCGGGCGCTCGGCATCGAGGTCGTCCGGCGCGACGAGGGCGAGGCGCGGGCGGTGGAGCCGGCCGTGGGACGGACCGCGTACCGGGTGGTGCAGGAGGCGCTCACCAACGTCCACAAGCACGCCGCGGACGCCCGCACCGACGTGCGCGTCCGCTACCGCCCCGAGGCGCTGGAGGTCGAGGTGCGCAACGGGCCGCCGCCCGCCGCCCCCGCGGGGCTGCCCGGCGCGGGCTGGGGGCTGGTGGGCCTGCGCGAACGGGTGGAGCTGCTCGGCGGCACGCTCCGCACCTGCGCCGAGGACGGCGGCGGCTTCCTCGTGGCGGCGAGGATCCCCGCGTGATCCGGGTCCTGGTGGCCGACGACGAGGAGCTGGTGCGCTCGGGGCTGCGGCTGATCCTGGAGGCGGCGGGCGACATCGCCGTGGTCGGCGAGGCTCGCGACGGCGCGGAGGCGGTCGCGGCGGCGGCCCGGCTGCGCCCCGAGGTCGTGCTCATGGACGTGCGCATGCCGGGCGTCGACGGCCTGACCGCCGCCGCCCGCCTGCTGGCCGCGCCCGGCGCGCCCAAGCTGGTCATGCTGACCACGTTCGACCTCGACGCGTACGTCCACGAGGCGCTGCGCCTCGGCGCGGTCGGGTTCCTGCTCAAGGACACGCCTCCGAGGGAGCTGGCCGCCGCCGTCCGCACGGTCGCGGCCGGCCAGGCCATGCTGTCGCCGTCGGTCACCAGGCGGCTGATCGCCTCCTACGCCGACCGCGCGCCGTCCCGCGCCGAGACCGCCCGCCGCCGTCTGGCCGCGCTCACCGGCCGCGAGGAGGACGTGATCAGGGCCCTCGCCCGCGGCCTGTCCAACGCCGAGATCGGCCGCGAGCTGCGGCTGACCGAGGCCACGGTGAAAGCGCACGTGAGCCGGGTGCTGGCCAAGCTGGGCCTGGCCAACCGGGTCCAGGCGGCCATCCTGGTGCACGACGCCGACCTCGGCTAGCTCACCGCGTCCGCGTAGTAGCAGGCCGCCTGCGCCTCGGGCCGCGCGGGCAGCACGGACAGCAGCTCGCCCCGGCACCGGCCGTCCACCCCGGCCTCGGCCGCCCGCCCGGAGGCGAGCACCTGGCAGCGGGCGTGAAAGCGGCAGCCGCCCGGGATGCGGGTCGGGTCCGGCGGCTCGCCGGTCAGCACCACCCGCTCGGGCGACTCCGGCAGCACCGACAGCAGCGCCTGCGTGTACGGGTGCCGCGGCGCGGTCAGCACCTGCTCCACCGGCCCCGACTCGACGATCCTGCCGAGGTACATGACCGCCACCCGGTCGGCGATGTTCCACGCCAGCCCGAGGTCGTGCGTGACGACCAGCGCCGACAGGCCCAGCTCGTCGCGCAGCCGGAGCAGCAGCGCCAGGATCTCGCCGCGCACCGACGCGTCCAGGGAGGCCACCGGCTCGTCGGCGATCAGCACCTTCGGGTCCAGCGCGAGCGCGCCCGCGATCACCACGCGCTGCCGCTGCCCGCCCGACAGCTCGTGCGGGTAGCGCAGGAAGAAGCGGTCCGGCGGGCGGAGCCCGGCCCGGGACAGGGCCGTGGCCACGACGTCCCGCTCGTCGGCCAGGCCGTGGATGCGCGGGCCCTCGGCGACGGCCTCGTACACGGTGTGCCGGGGGTTGAGCGAGCCCATCGGGTCCTGGAGGACGAGCTGCACCTGCCGCCGGTACGCCTTGAGCGCCCGCGAGCGGTAGTCGAGCGCGGCCCCGTCGAAGCGGACCTCGCCCGAGGAGGGGCGTTCCAGGCCGAGCAGGGTGCGGGCGAGCGTGGTCTTGCCGCAGCCCGACTCGCCGACCAGCGCGACGATCTCGCCCTTGCCGATCGCCAGGTTGACGCCGTCCACGGCGCGCGCCCTGCGGCCCCGGGAGCTGAACTCCACGTGCAGGTCGCGGGCCTCCAGCAGGGTGGGCCGCGAGGTCGCGACCGACTCGGCGGGGGTCTGCGTCTCGGTCATCGAGCCTCCTCCTTCGCCCGTACGTGCACGCAGGCCGCGCTGCGGCCGGGGCCGGCCGGCCAGAGCTCCACGTCCAGGGTGGGGCACTCCGCCAGCGCGACCGGGCAGCGCGGGTGGAAGGCGCAGCCGGTCGGGAGCTGCATGGGGTCGGGCGGGTCGCCGCCGAGCCCCTTCGGGGCCATGCGCGAGGCCGGGTCGCCCACGGTCGGGAACGCCGCCGCCAGCGCCCTGCTGTAGGGGTGCTTCGGGTCGTGGAAGACCTGCGCGGAGGGGCCGTGCTCGACGACGCGGCCGGCGTACATGACGGCGAGCTGGTCGCAGACGTCGGCGAGCACCGACAGGTCGTGCGAGATCATGATCAGCGAGATGCCGTGCTCGGCCACCAGCTCCTTGATCAGCGTCAGGACCTGCGCCTGGACCATCACGTCGAGCGCGGTGGTCGGCTCGTCGGCGATGATCAGGCGGGGCGAGCAGGCCAGCGCCATCGCGATCATCACGCGCTGCCGCTGCCCGCCCGACAGCTCGTGCGGGTAGCTGCGCGCCCGCCAGGCCGGCAGCCCGACCTGCTCCAGCAGCTCGGTCACCCGCTTGCGGGCGCCCTCCGGTCTGGCCAGGTTGTGCGTGAGCAGCGGCTCGGCGATCTGGTCGCCGATCCTGCGCACCGGGTTGAGCCCGTGCTGGGCGCCCTGGAAGATGATCGACGCCTCCGCCCAGCGGACCGCGCGCAGGCGGCCCCACTTCATGGCGGCGACGTCCTCGCCGTCGAGCAGGATCCGGCCGCCGACGCGCGCGTCCCGGGGCAGGAGCCGGAGCAGCGCCATGGCCAGCGTCGACTTGCCGGATCCCGACTCGCCGGCGACTCCGAGTGCCGCTCCGGAGCCGAGGGTCAGCGACACGCCGCGCACGGCGGGCACCTCGCCCGCCGCGATGCGGTACGTCACGGACACGTCGTCGAGTTCCAAGAGGCTCATGCGGCCCTCCTGAGCTGCGGGTTGAGCACGGCCTCCAGCGCCCGGCCGACCAGCGTGAACGCCATGACCACGGTGAGGATGGCGAGGCCGGGGATGAAGATGTACCACCAGGCCGCGTTGGTGGCGGCGCCGTAGTCGTAGGAGCCGCGCAGCATCGTGCCCCACGACGTCTTGTTGGCGCTGGCGCCGAGGAAGGCGAGCGTGGACTCGGTCACGATGGCGCTGGCGACCTCCAGCGTGGTGCTGGCCAGCAGCAGCGGCGCCACGTTGGGCAGGACGTGCCGGGTGGTGACGTGCCAGTGCCCCGCGCCGAGCGCCTTCGACCGCTCGATGTAGGGCCGGGCCTCCACCGCGAGGGTCTGCGCCCTGATGAGGCGGGCCGTCGAGGGCCAGGTGGTGATCCCGATCGCCATGATGATCGTGAACGTGCTGCCGCCCAGGATGGCCGCCAGCACCAGCGCCGTCACCAGCGACGGCAGCACCAGGAACCAGTCGGTCACCCGCATGAGCACGCCGCCGGCCCAGCCGCGGAAGTGCCCGGCCGCGACGCCGACCACCAGTCCGATCACGACGCTGAGCAGCGCGGCGAGGAAGCCGATGAGCAGCGACGTGCGCGAGCCCCACCACACCATGAGCAGGATCGAGCGGCCCGACTCGTCGGTGCCGAACGGCTCGGCGAGGCTGGGCGCCGCCCACTTCTGCCCGGTGCCCTGGACGACGCTGGTCACGTCCTCGCTGATGAACAGCGGGGCGGCGAGCGCGAGGACCACGGCGACCAGCAGGACGACCGCCCCGGCCAGCCCGGCCTTGTGGGTGCGGAACTCGGCCCAGAAGCGGCTCAGCGCGAGGCGCCGGCGCGTGGCGGCGAGGCTGGTCATGCCGACCTCACCCGCGGGTCCAGGAAGTGGTAGACCACGTCGGCCAGCGTGTTCATGACGATCACGGCCACCGTGATCAGCAGGAACGTGCCCTGCATGAGCGTGAAGTCGGGCACCCGCACCGCCTCGTAGAACAGTTGCCCGAGCCCGGGCCAGGTGTAGATCGTCTCCACCGTGACCGCGCCGCCCACGACGAACCCGATCCGCATGAACACCAGCGTCACCGTCGGCAGCAGCGCGTTCGGCACCGCGTGCCGCCGCCGCACCTCGTCGTCCCGCAGCCCCTTGGCGCGGGCCACGGTGATGTAGTCCTGGCTGACCTCCTCCAGCAGCGAGGAGCGCATGACCAGCAGGTACTGGGCGTAGACGACGGCGACCAGGGTCAGGCAGGGCAGCACCATGTGGGAGGCCACGTCCAGCACGTACGCGAACCCGTCCGGCGCGTCCACGCTCTCGATGCCGCGGAAGGGGAACAGCCCGGGGATCGGCCCGATGCCGACGCCGAGGACCATCATGAGCAGCAACCCGAGCCAGAACGTGGGCACCGACCACAGCACCAGCGACGCCCCGGTGGAGAAGCGGTCGAAGCGGGTGCCGTGCCGCCAGCCGGCCCGGGTGCCCTGCCAGATGCCGAGGCTGACCGCGATGGCGAGGCCGGTGCCGGTCAGCAGCAGGGTCGGGCCGAGGCGCTCGCCGATGAGGTCGAGCACCGGCCGCTTGTACTCGTAGGAGGTGCCGAGGTCGAGCCGCAGGGTCTTGCCGACGAAGTCGAGGAACTGGTCGATCAGCGGCTTGTCCAGGCCCAGCCGGTGACGTTCCAGGTCGAGCTGCGCGGGCGTCATGTTGCGGCCCTGCGCGAGGTTGCGTACGGGATCGCCGGGAAGCAGGCGGAAGACGAAGAACGTCCCGACGATCACCATGGCGATGCTGAACAGCGCCCCGCCGGCCTTGGACGCCGCGTAGCGCAGCGTGCCGTGGCGGGCGGGGCGGTCGTCAGCGGGGCCCGCCGCCTGGACGGCGGGCTCCGCTGACTCCAGAGGTGTGGTCATTCGCGCTCGTCTGCGGTGCTCTTGCGCCGCCTGGTCAGGAAGAAGGCGCCGAGGCCGAGGACCACCACGACACCGACGATCCCGGCGATGAGCCCGGTGTTCGAGCCGCCGCCGCCGCCCGCGCTCGCCGCCGACGTGGCCTTGACGTCCACGGTGTAGAACGGCCAGTAGCCGCTGCCGCCGTAGAGCAGGCCCTTGTCCTCGGGGATCGGGGTGATGCTGGTGATCTTGTCCTTGCGGTAGCCCTCGAGGTCGTTGGTGTAGTAGATCGCGATGATCGGCGCCTGCGTGTAGAGCCGCTCCTGCATCTGCTTGATCAGCTCGACGCGCTTGGGCCGGTCGAGCTCCTTGAGCTGCTCCTGGTAGAGCTTCTCGAAGGTGTCGTCGCAGAAGAACGACTCGGTGCCGCCGCCCTCGCCGTTGGGGGCCGGCCGCCTGCTGCACAGGTGGGTGGCCAGCACCTCCTCGGGGTCGGGGTTGACCGACCAGCCGCTGATCGCGATGTCGAACAGGCCGGTGACGCCGGTCTCCTCGGTGAACTTGCTGGAGTCGAGCTTCTTGGTGGTCAGCGTGATGCCGATCTCCTTGAAGAAGCCGGTCAGGTACTCCGCGAGCTTGTCCTCGATCGGGGTGTCGGTGTGGATGCTGAAGCGGAACTCCAGCTTGCGCTTGCCGTCGGGCATCGTGCGGACGCCGTCGGCGCCCTTCTTGTAGCCGGCGTCGTCGAGGATCTGGTTGGCCTTGGCCGGGTCGTAGGTGACCTTCTCCTCGCCGGTGGCCTCCCAGAACCAGTCCTTGTACAGCGGCGGCACGATCGAGCCGTCGGCGGGCTTGGCCAGGCCGTTCTGGACCTCGTCGACGAGCTTCTGCTTGTCGATGGCGTAGTGCAGGGCCTGGCGGACCTTGAGGTCCTTCAGCGCCGGGTGCCCGTCGCCGAGCGGCTTGCCGTCGTTGGTGGTGGCGCCGTGGTTGATCTGCAGGTACGCGGCCCGGCGGCCCTGGGTGTTCCAGGCCTCGATGTTCGGGTCGTTCTGGATCGCCTCGAACTCGGGCGGGCTGAGCCGGCCGATGAGGTCGATGTCGCCCTTCTTCAGGCCGGCGATGGCGGCCTGCGGGTTGTCGTAGAAGATGACCTGCAGCTCGTCGATCTTCGGCTTGCCCCGCCAGTAGTTGGGGTTGGCCTGCAGCTTGACGTACTGGTCCTTCTTGTGCTCGACCGCGATGTACGGGCCGCTGCTCACCGACGGGTACTTCTCGGCGTCGTAGTTCGCCATGTCGGTCACCGATTCCCAGACGTGCTTGGGCATGATCGGGACCGGGTTCTCCAGCATGGACGCCTGCGGCGCCTTGAGCTTGATGACGAGGTCCTGGCCGTTGGCCGTGACGCTCTCGAAGTTCTCGACCGCGGGGCCGTTCGCCGTCTTGGCGGCCTCGTCGGTCATCATCTTGTTGAACGTCCAGGCGGCGTCGTCGGCCGTGATCGGCTGGCCGTCGGACCACTTCGCCTGGCGGATCTTGAACGTCCAGGTGAGCCCGTCGGGCGAGGTCGTCCACGACTCGGCCAGGTCGGGGCTCGGCTGGAGGGTCTTGGAGTCGGGCACCGTGAGGTAGCCGTACATCCAGCGGTGGATCGAGGTCGAGACCAGGCGGACCGCGAGGAACGGGTTCATGGAGTCCATGGCCTGCGTCGCGCCGACCTTCAGGATCTTCTTCCCCGCCGACGGATCCTGCGCGAGGGCCGCCGTTGTGCCTTGACCTGCGATTAACACCGCCACGCCCAGCGCTGCCAGGCGCGCGAGCCATTTCCTCATGAGTGCCTCACCTTCAGGCGGGGGTTCCTGTGTATGGAAAGGCACACCATACGGAGACCGCGTGTCAACGAGACACGGAAAATTGTTTCATCTTCGTATCCTTTGGCGGTGTAAATTTTCAGTGCTCCTGGCACTACCGTGAACCGGTGCCCCGCCCGATCACCGCTCTCGCCGCCGTCCTGACCGTCGCCGCCGGGCTGGGCGTGCGCCTGCTGTGGGACGGCCCGGTGCCGAAGTACGCCGGCGACGCGCTCTACACCGTCCTGATCTACGCGCTCGTGCTGCTCGCGCTGCCCCGGACGCGGCCGTGGGCGGCCGCCCTGGCGTCGGCCGGGCTGAGCTGGGCGATCGAGTTCGCCCAGCTCGGGGAGATCCCGGCGGTGCTGCGGCCGCTGCTCGGCAGCACGTTCAACCCGCCCGACCTGCTCTGGTACACCGTGGGCGCGGGCGCCGCGTGGGCGCTCCACACGGCCGCCCGCGCCCGGCCGCCAGGTCAGTGACAGCCGCCGGAGCCGCAGCAGGACCCGCCGTCCGCCCCGCCGTTCACCCCGCCGCCCGCCAGGGGCAGCAGCTCGACCTTGCCGGCCAGCTCGTAGCCCGCCTCGTTGACGGCGGCCTCCACCGCGGCCCGTTCGAGCGGCGCCGCGCTGGTCACCGTCATGGCCCCGGAGGCCAGATCCACCTCGACCCCGCTGACCCCCGCCAGGCCCCCGACCTCCTCGGTCACGGAGCTGACGCAATGGCCACAGGTCATGCCCTCAACCTGGTATGTCGTGACAGTCATGGGACCGAGCATACCCCCTCGGGGTAAAGACGCATACATTCGACACGCCCGGATAGAGGGGAGAAAACGCACAGATCCCAGGGGAGTTCTCATGCTGAACGGCAAGACCATCGCCTTCCTCGTCGCTCCCGAGGGAGTGGAGCAGGTGGAGCTCACCGAACCGTGGAAGGCGGTCAAGCAGGCGGGCGGCACGCCCCGGCTGGTCTCCACCGGCTCCGGGCAGATCCAGGGCTTCAACCACCTGGACAAGGCCGACACCTTCGCCGTGGACGACACGGTGGACGACGCCGACCCCGCGTCCTTCGACGGCCTCGTGCTGCCCGGCGGCGTGGCCAACCCGGACTTCCTGCGCACGCAGCCGGAGGCCGTGCGGTTCGCCAAGGCGTTCTTCGACGCCGGCAAGCCGGTCGCGGCCATCTGCCACGCGCCCTGGACGCTGGTCGAGGCCGACGTGGTGCGCGGCCGCACGGTCACGTCCTGGCCGAGCCTCCGGACCGACCTCCGCAACGCCGGGGCCACCTGGGTGGACCAGGAGGTCGTGGTGGACGAGGACGGCCAGAACACCCTCGTCACCAGCCGCAAGCCCGACGACCTGAAGGCGTTCTGCCAGGCCGCGATCGACGCGTTCGGCAAGTAGCCGCCGCAGCGCGGCCCCCGCGGCCTCCCCGAGAGGCCGCGGGGCGGCCTGACAGATCCGAAACTCACTCGTAACGCCTTGTCCCTGGGCCGGAAATGGTCTAGACGTAGACCAAAAGGAGCGTCCTCCGCGCCCCCCAGGGAGACCTCAATGACCGTTGACGAGGATTCCAGGCGACTCGCCGAGCTCGGCTACAAGCAGGAGCTCGCGCGCACCTGGAGCGGATTCTCGAACTTCGCCATCTCCTTCTCCATCATCTCGATCCTCGCCGGCTGCTTCACGACCTTCGGACAGGCCTGGAACAACGGCGGCCCCATCGCCATCTCGTGGGGCTGGCCGGTGATCTCGCTGTTCATCCTCATCATCGGCCTCTGCATGTCGGAGCTGGTCTCGGCGTACCCGACGGCGGGCGGCATCTACTGGTGGGCCGCCACGATGGGCAAGCCCGTCCACGGCTGGTTCACCGGCTGGCTCAACCTCATCGGGCTCGTCGCCGTCACCGCCTCCGTCGACTACGGCTGCGCCACGTTCCTCAACATCACCCTCAACCGCCTGACCGGCGGCGGCTGGGAGGCCACCCTCCCGCAGGCGTTCCTGCTGTTCGTCGTCATCCTCGCCCTGCACGCGCTGATCAACATCTACAGCCACAAGCTGATCTCGCTCCTGCAGAACGTCTCCGTCTGGTGGCACGTCGCGGGCGCCGCGATCGTCGTCGCCATCCTGATCTTCGCCCCGGACAGCCACCAGTCGGCGTCCTTCGTCTTCTTCGGCACCAACAACAACTCCGGCTTCGGCTCCGGCGCCGACGGCGTGCCGTTCTGGCTGTACGTGCTGCCGCTCGGCTTCCTGCTCACCCAGTACACGATCACCGGCTTCGACGCCTGCGCCCACGTCTCGGAGGAGACCCACGGCGCGGCCAGGACCGCCGCCCGCGGCCTGTGGCAGTCGATCTTCTACTCGGCGATCGGCGGCTGGATCCTGCTGCTGGCGTTCCTGTTCGCCGCGACGAACGTGGACGAGCTCAACAAACAGTCCGGTTTCGTCGGCGCCATCTTCGAGACCGCGCTGTCCTCGCCGCTCGCCACCGCGATCTTCGCCATCTCCACCATCGGCCAGTTCTTCTGCGGCATGAGCTGCGTGACCTCGATGTCGCGCATGACGTACGCCTTCTCCAGGGACGGCGCGGTGCCCGGCTGGCGGCTGTGGTCGAAGGTGGACCGCAACCGCACGCCCGTCAACGCGATCGTCGCCGGCTGCGTGGTGGCCGCCCTGATCACCCTGCCCGCACTCTACGCCCCGGCCGGCCTGACCACCCCGGTCGCCTTCTACGCCGTCGTCTCGATCGCCGTCATCGGCCTCTACCTGGCCTTCCTCATCCCGATCTGGCTCCGCCTGCGCATGGGCGCCGCCTTCCGGCCCGGGCCGTGGACGCTGGGGCGCAAGTACAAGGCGATGTGCTGGATCGCCTGCGTCGAGATCGTGGTCGTCTCGATCTACTTCATCATGCCGTTCAGCCCGGCCGGGGTGCCGGGGAACCCGGGCTTCACCTGGACGTCGTTCAACTACGCGCCGATCGCGGTGGGCGTCGTCCTGATCCTCATCGCCCTGTGGTGGACCCTCTCCGCCCGCCACTGGTTCACCGGCCCCCGCCGCACCGTCGACGAGCCCGAGACCGTCTGAGACGCCGGGGCCGGCCGCGTCAGGCGGCTTCGAAGGCTTCGGCGACGACCTCGCGGACCTGCGGCATCGACGCGGTGCCCAGCTCGCGCTGCACCGACGTCATGTCGACGTCGGGCATGCCGCAGGCCACCGCCCAGTTCCACGGGGTGAGGTCGCCGTCGACGTTGAGGGCGAAGCCGTGGCTGGTGACGCCGCGGCTCTGCCGCATGCCGATCGAGATGATCTTGCGGCCGGTCTCGGTGGTCCAGACGCCGGTCAGCAGCTCGGAGCCCGGCGGGGTGTCGCGCCGCTCGGCCGGGAGGCCCAGCTTGCCCAGGGCCTCCACCAGGCGCAGCTCCACCTCGCGGACGTAGTCGACGATGCCCTCCTCCTCGCCGAGCTTGACGATGAGGTAGCCGACGAGCTGCCCGGGCCCATGGTAGGTGAGCTGGCCGCCGCGGCCGGTCTCGGCGACGGGGATGCCGTGCGAGGGGTCGGGCAGGTGGGCGGCCGGGGTGCGGCGGCCGACGGTGTAGATGGAGGGGTGGCTGAGCAGCCAGAGCGTGTCGGGCCGCTCGTCGCGCTGGCGCTGCCCGACGAGGTCGGTCATGCGCCGCATCGCCGTGTCGTAGTCGACGAGATCGTCCTGGAGGAGTGTCAGCGGCCTTGCCCTCATGCTTCGAGGATAAGCCGCCCCGGACCTGCCCGGGGACGGGGCACCCGGGCGGGTCGCGGGCGTCGGGCGCGAGGGCGGGCCGCCCTCGGCCGGTCGTCCCGGGTCACACGGTGCGGTAGCCCTTCGGCTCCTCGGGGACGAGGATCCACATCGCGACGTAGACGACCCACAGCGGTCCGGGAATGAGGGAAAGGAGCAGCCAGAGGATCCGGACCAGGGTGGGCGGGAGGCCCAGCTTGTCGGCGATGCCGCCGCAGACGCCGGCGAGGATCCTGTGCTCTCGTGAGCGGTACATGATGTTCCTTCCGTTTCTCGTTCTGTCAGGAGAACGGACGGGGCGGTCGCGGAACTCCCGTCAGGAACCCTGAGAAAACCCTGTAAGGGTCAGCCACTCATGTGCCATGCCCAGATGACGGCTGGTCAGTCCGCGTGCGGGGTCGACGTGCACGAGCAGGAAATCGCCGAGACCCTGATGGACCCTGAGGTACTCCTCGTCCTCGGCCCACACCTGGTCGTCGAACCAGACGAACGGCCGCCGCCCCGCGTACGCCGCCACGTGCGGGGTCTTGAACATCTCGCCGTGCTCACTGACCGGCCCGGCCGCGGCGTTGACGCCGATGACGGGCAGCGACGGCAGGCCGATGCGCGGCGCGATCCAGTCGTTGGCGTGGTGCTCCCAGGTCGTCGCCCACACCAGCTCGGCCCCGGTGGCGGCGGCGAGGCCGAGCAGGCGGGGGCCGTGCCGCGGGTCGAGGTGCACGACGTAGGTCTCGTCGTCGATGAGGCAGCGGAACTGCCGGTAGCCGGGGGCGGGGCGGCCGATCGGGTTGAGCACGCCGTCCACGTCGAGCAGCAGCAGGGGTTTCACCCGGCGGCTCCGGCCGGCTGCCGCCGGTACTCCTGCGGGCTCACGCCGCGCACCCGCTTGAAGGCCGCGCTGAGCGCGAACGGGCTGCCGTAGCCGACCTTCCGCGCGACGGCGCCGATCGTGGCGTCGGGCTCGCGCAGCAGGTCGGCGGCGAGCGCCAGCCGCCAGTCGGTGAGGAAGGCCATCGGCGGCTCGCCGACCAGGTCGGTGAAGCGCCGGGCCAGCGACGCCCGCGAGACGCCGACCTCGGCGGCCAGCGCGGCGACCGTCCACGGATGGGCGGGGTTGTTGTGGAGCAGGCGCAGCGCCTTGCCGACGATCGGGTCGCCCATCGCGCGGTACCAGGCCGGCGCGTCGTGGGTGGCGAAGTGGCCGCGCAGCACGGCGATGAGCAGCAGGTCGAGCAGCCGGTCGAGGACCGCCTCCTGGCCCGGCTCGTCCTTGACGATCTCCGCGCCGAGCAGGGTGGTCACCGGCCCGCCCGGCCGCACGACGAGCGGCGGCAGCGCCTCCAGCAGCCGCCTGCTGACCTCGCCCTCCATCGTGTACGTGCCGGTCAGCATGACGGTCCCGCCGTCGCGGTCGTTGCCCCAGGTGCGCACCCCGAGGTCCATGGCCTGGGCGAGGGAGGCGCCGTCGAGCGTGGTGCAGCGCTGGCCGGGGTGGATGACGATCTGCGGCTCGGTGCCGGGCCGGTCGGCCACCACGTACGGCGCCGGCCCCCGGTTGACCGCGACCTCGCCCGGCCCGAGGCGTACCGGCTCGGCGCCGTCGAGCAGCACCCACGCCTCGCCGCGCACCAGGGCGGTCACCGACAGCGGCGCCTCGTCCTGCACCCGGATCGACCACGGCGGGTCGAGGACGCAGCGGAGCAGGAACGCGCCCCGGGCCCGCGGGCCGTCCAGCAACGCCGCGAGCTGATCCATGGCTAGACGATCGCATATGCCAATGCGCTTCTCAACCATGGAGAGTCTTTCCGGTATCGCGGCTTACTAGGACACATGACGATTCTGGTTCTGGGCGGCACCGGCAAGACCGGCCGCCGCGTCGCCGACCACCTCACCGCCCGCGGCCTGCCCGTACGCCTCGGCTCCCGCTCCGCCACCCCGCCGTTCGACTGGGCGGACCGCTCGACCTGGCCCGCCGCGCTGGAGGGCGTGACGGCGGCGTACGTGTCCTACTACCCCGACCTCGCCTTTCCCGGCGCGTACGACGCGGTGCGGGCGTTCACCGGGCTGGCCGTGCGGGCCGGCGTGCGGCGGCTGGTGCTGCTGTCCGGCCGGGGCGAGCCGGAGGCGCGGGCGAGCGAGCGCACGGTCCAGGAGTCCGGCGCGGAGTGGACGGTGGTGCGCTGCGGCTGGTTCATGCAGAACTTCAGCGAGGGCTTCATCCTGGAGCCGGTGCGCGCGGGCGTGATCGCGCTGCCCGCCGACGACGTGCCGGAGCCGTTCGTGGACGCGGACGACATCGCCGACGTGGCCGCGGCCGCGCTCACCGAGGACGGCCACGCCGGTCAGGTGTACGAGCTGACCGGCCCGCGCCTGCTGACCTTCGCCGAGGCCGCCGCGGAGCTGTCGGCGGCGACCGGCAGGAGGGTGGAGTTCGTCCGGGTGACGCCCGAGGAGTACGTGGCCGCCGCCGTCGCCGCCGGCCTGCCGCGCGAGGAGGCCGAGGGCCTGGCGACGTTGTTCACCGGCGTCCTGGACGGCCGCAACGCGAGCGTCGCCGACGGCGTGCCGCGCGCCCTCGGCCGCCCCGCGCGCGACTTCGCCGGCTTCGCCCGCGCGAACGCCCCGGTCTGGAAGTCCTAACGGCACCCGGCCGGGGGCCCACCGGGAGCCCGCGCTGTGTGGCCGTCCGCCGCGAGCTGCGGGCGAAGTTCCGCTAACCTCGCCTTCGTCACTACGCGCGCGCGTCCCGGAAAGGTGTCCTCGTGATCGGCTGGCTGGAAGCGGTGATCTTGGGGTTGGTCCAGGGGCTCACGGAGTTCCTGCCGATCTCCTCCAGCGCCCACATCCGCGTGGTCTCCGCCTTCGCCGGATGGGAGGACCCCGGGGCGGCGTTCACCGCGGTCATCCAGCTCGGCACAGAGACCGCCGTGCTCATCTACTTCCGCCAGGAGATCTGGGAGATCATCTCCACCTGGACCCGCTCCCTGTGGAACAAGGAGCTGCGGCGGCACTGGGCGGCCCGCATGGGCTGGTACGTCATCGCCGGCACGCTGCCCATCGGCATCCTCGGCCTGCTGCTGAAGGACCAGATCGAGACGGTCTTCCGCGACCTGCGGCTGGTCAGCGCCACGCTGATCGTCTTCGGGATCATCCTGTGGTTCGCCGACCACACCGCGCGCAACAAGCTGACGCTGGAGAAGCACCTCAGCTTCACCCACGCGATCATCTACGGCTTCGCCCAGGCCCTGGCGCTGATCCCCGGCGTGTCCCGCTCGGGCGGCACGGTCACGGCGGGCCTGCTGCTCGACTACCGGCGCGAGGACGCCGCGAAGTACTCGTTCCTGCTGGCCGTCCCGGCGGTGCTGGCGTCGGGGCTGTTCGAGCTGAAGGACATCGGCGAGGGGCCGGCCCCCGCGTGGGGGCCGACCATCCTCGCCACGGTCATCTCGTTCGCCGTCGGGTACGCGGCGGTCGCCTGGTTCCTGCGCTACATCAGCACCCACCGGTTCACCGGCTTCGTGGTCTACCGAATCCTGCTGGGGCTGTTCATCCTCTTCGCGGTCACCATGGGCTGGCTCGACCCTCAGGCCGGCGCGGTCTCCGGCGCGACGGCGGGGGCGGGCACGGGCGCCGGGTAGTAGGCCGCCCACGCCTCGTCGCCCATCTTGAGGATCTTGAGGCCGGTGTGGCCCAGGGCGATGACGGGCAGCACCCAGAACGCCACGGTCACCGGCCCGTACGGCACCGGGAACGACAGCACGTACCCGGCGAAGACGAGCAGCGGCACCCACCAGCCGACGAAGCGCGCCCGCCACACGGCCACGGTCAGCAGCGGCAGGCCGAGCAGCGCGAAGAACATCCACGGCATCTGGAAGCCGATCACGACGCCGGGCAGGTTCAGCATCTCGTCGAGGATCTGCTGCGCCCGGTCCGGCGGGTAGTGCCGGCCCAGCCACCACTCGACCGGATCGGCCATGAGCAGCGCCGACGCCGAGATGTAGCCGACGACGGTGGCCGCGCCCGCGAGATGGCCGAGCACGGTCGCCCGGCGTCTGGTGACGTGCACCAGGCCGAGGGCCGCGACGGCCATCAGCAGCCAGCTCCAGTGGTAGAGCGCCGACTCGGTCTGCGCGAGCGCGGGGTTGGCCCCGTAGCTGACCGCCTCGCGGTCGTCGCCCCAGGTGCCCGGGTCGACGACGACGGCGACGGCCTGGAACAGCGGGGCCGCGATGAGGAGCACGCCTGCCGCGACGCGGCGGAAGGTCACCTGGTTGTTCAACATGCCGCCGACGGTAGGCGCCGGGGACGCGGGCCGTCGTCCGCCGCGGGGACGATGCGGCGTCCGCTGGCAGAGGGAGAAGATCAGGCCCGCTCGGCGACCGGCGCCTTCGCCAGGTCTCGGTAGGTGGCGAGGGTGACCAGCAGGGCCGTCAGGCCGAGCGCGGTGGCGAGCGCGGTCACGCCGGCGCGGCCGTAGGCGTCGAGCGCGACGCCGCCCGCGAGCCCGGCCACGAACAGCCCGAGGTACTGCGCGGACGACAGCAGCCCGAGCCCGATCGGCACGTTGCCCGGCACCGCCGCGACGGTCCTGAACTGCTGCGCCGGGGCCACCAGCCAGCCGAGCGCGCCCCACAGGAACGCCCACACCAGCGCGACGGGCAGGGCGAGGTTGGCGACCGGGATGAGGGCCAGGAAGACCGTGGACGCGGCCAGGCCGAGGATGATCATCCGGCGGGGGCCGTACAGGTCGGTGAGCCGCCCGCCGAGCTGGTTGCCCGCGACGCCGCCGAGCCCCCACGCCCACAGCACGGCCGTCAGCGGCAGGTCGAACAGCGACCCGATGTAGGTGTAGGCGGTGAACCCCGCCGCGAACATCAGCAGTTGCGTCGCCAGCACCGCCAGCACCCGCCGCTCGGCCAGCGGCGCGAAGCGCTCCTTCAGCCGCCCGGAGGAGGCGACCACGACCTCGGGCACCGCGGCGGCCACCCAGGCCAGCCCGAGCACGCCGAGCCCGGTCACCAGCCAGAGCGTGGCCCGCCAGCCGGCCGCGCCGCCGAGCCAGGTGCCGAGCGGCACCCCGATCGCCGACGACACGCTCAGCCCGCCCATCACCAGCGCCAGCGCCCGGCCGCGCCGCTCGGGCGTGCTGAGCGCGTTGGCCACCCCGGACGCGGTCGGGGTGAACATCGCCGCCCCCGCCGCGGCGAGCACCCGCGTGGCCAGGACCAGCGGGTACGTCGGCGCGAGCGCGGTCAGCGCGTTGCCCGCCACGAAGACGCCGAGGGCGAGCAGCAGCAGCCGCCGGCGGGAAAGGCGCGCGGTCAGCGCGGCGAGCAGGGGCGACAGCACCGCGTACGCCAGCGCGAACACCGTCATGAGCTGCCCCGCCGCCGAACGCGAGACGCCGAGGTCGGCGGAGATGGGCGGAAGCAGCCCGGCGGTGACGAACATGCCGGTGCCGATGGCGAAATTCCCGACAGCCAGGGAGTAGAGCCGCGAACTCATGGAGCCTCCACGACAGAACAGTTGGATGCTCATCAAACTGACTTATAGTTGGATTGTTGTCAAACCATTGAACCGAGATAAGGTTTCACCCATGCGCCTGCTGCCGCATCCCGCCACCGAGGACATCGAGCTCACCGAGGTCCTGCGGGCGCTCGCCGACCCCGTGCGGCTGGAGATCGTCATGCGGCTGGCCGTGGCCGGCGAGATGTCGTGCGGGGTGGCGGGCGACGACCTCGGCGTGCACAAGTCCACGGCCTCGCACCACTACCGCACCCTGCGCGAGGCGGGCGTGGTGCTGACCAAGCAGGTGGGCAGGCTGAAGTACATGAGCCTGCGCCGCGACGACCTCGACCGCCGCTTCCCCGGCCTGCTCGACTCGGTGCTGAACGCGACGCTCCCGTGACCGGCGCCGACCGCGACGCTGCCGGGACCGGCCCTGAACGCGACGCTCCCGTGACCGGCGCTCTGGGGGACGGGCTGCCGATCCGGCACGTCCTGCCCGGCCTGCTGGGCGCGCTCGCCGCGGGCGGCACGGCCGTGCTGACCGCGCCGCCCGGCACCGGCAAGACCACCGTGGTCCCGCTCGCCCTGGCCGAGGCCGGGATGCGGGTGCTGGTCGCCGAGCCGCGCCGGCTCGCGGTGCGGGCCGCGGCCCGGCGCATGGGCGTCAGCTACACGATCCGCGGCGAGCGCCACACCGGCGCCAACCCGATGGTCGAGGTGGTCACGACCGGCGTGCTGCTCCAGCGCCTCCAGCGCGACCAGGAGCTGGCCGGCGTGGACGCGGTCATGCTGGACGAATGCCACGAACGCCACCTGGACGCCGACACCGCCCTCGCGTTCCTGCTGGACGTGCGCGACACGCTCCGCCCCGACCTGCGCGTCCTCGCCACCTCGGCCACCGCCGACGCCGAGCGCTGGGCCCGGCTGCTCGGCGGCCCGGTGGTGGCGGCGAGCGGCGTCACCCACCCGGTCGAGACCGTGTGGGCGCCGCCGCCGCGCCCGGTCGCCCCGCCGCACGGCCTGCGCGTCGATCCCGCGCTGCTGGCGCACGTCGCCGCGGTGGTCCGCCGGGCGCTCGGCGAGCGCGACGGCGACGTGTTGTGCTTCCTGCCCGGCGTGGGCGAGATCGCCAGGGTGGCCGGGCTGCTGGCGGGGGCCGGCGTGGACGTCCTCCAGGTGCACGGACGGGCGCCCGCGCACGTGCAGGACGCCGTCCTCGCCCCCGGTACGGCCCGGCGCGTGGTGCTGGCCACGTCCGTCGCCGAGTCGAGCCTGACGGTGCCCGGGGTGCGGGTGGTCGTGGACTCGGGGCTGGCCCGCGAGCCGCGCACCGACCACGCGCGGGGGCTCGGCTCGCTGACCACCGTCCGGGTGTCGAAGGCGGCGGCCGGGCAGCGGGCCGGCCGGGCCGGGCGCGAGGCCCCGGGGGCGGTGTACCGCTGCTGGACCGAGGCCGAGCACGAGCGGCTGGCCGAGCATCCCCGGCCGGAGATCGCGCTGGCGGACCTGACCGGGTTCGCGCTGCAGGTGGCCTGCTGGGGCGACCCGGACGCGAGCGGCCTCGCGCTGCTGGACCCGCCGCCCCCGGCCGCCCTGGCGGCCGCCGTCCGCACGCTGGGCGAGCTGGGCGCGCTGGAGCCCGGCCCCGGCCCAGGGCGCGGCAAGGTCACCGGGCGGGGGCGGCGGATGGCGCTCGCCGGCGTGCACCCGCGGCTGGCCCGGGCGCTGCTCGACGGCGGCCCGCGCGCGGCCGAGGTGGTGGCGCTGCTCTCGGAGCAACTGCCGAGGGACGCGGGGGACGACCTGGTGGAGGTCTGGCGCGCGGCCCGGCGCGGCGGGACGGGCTTCGCCGCCCGCTGGCGCCAGGAGACCCGCCGCCTCCGCAACACATCCGCCGCCCCCGCACCCACCAGGCCCGCCGAGCCCAGGCAGCCCGGCCGCCCGGCCGAGCCGGCCGGGGCCGCGGCCTCCTCTCCCGAGGGGTCCGACGAGGAGGTGGCCGGGCTGGTGGTGGCGCTGGCGTTCCCGGAACGGGTGGCGCGGCGGCGGGGCGGGGGTTACCTGATGGCGTCCGGGACGCGGGCCGAGCTCGCCGACGGCTCCCGCCTCCGGAGCGCGGAATGGCTCGCGATCGCGGTGGCCGACCGGCCCACGGGGTCGGCGTCGGCCCGCGTCCGGCAGGCCGTGCCGATCGACGAGGAGACGGCCAGGCGCGCCCACCCGGTCACCGTCGAGGACGAGGTCGAGTGGCGGGTCCCGCCGGGCGGCCGGCGCGGCGACGTCACGGCCCGCACCGTCGAGCGCCTGGGCGCGATCGAGCTGTCCGCGACCCCGCTCACGGACGCCGACGTCCGCCCCGCCGTCCTGCACGGCCTGCGCACGGAGGACGTCCTGACCTGGACCAGGCAGGCCAGGGAGCTGCGCGACCGGCTGGCCTTCTGCCACCGCGCCCTCGGCGACCCCTGGCCGCCGGTGGACGACCTCGTCGCCCTGGCCGACAGGTGGCTGGAGCCCGAGCTGTCGCGCGCCCGCCGCCGCGCCGACCTGGAGCGCATCGACGTGGCCCAGGCCCTGCTCCGGCTGGTCCCGTGGAGCGCGCGCCTGGACCAGGTCGCGCCCGAGCGCGTCGAGGTGCCGAGCGGGTCGCGGGTCCGGGTCGACTACTCGGGCGAGCAGCCGGTGCTGGCGGTGAAGCTGCAGGAGGTGTTCGGCCTGCGGGAGACGCCGCGGATCGCGGGCGTGCCGGTGCTGGTGCACCTGCTGTCCCCGGCGGGGCGTCCGGTGGCGGTGACGGCGGACCTGGCCTCGTTCTGGCGGGAGGGTTACCGGGCCGTCCGCGCGGAGCTGCGCGGCCGTTACCCTAGGCACCCCTGGCCCGAGGACCCGCTCACCGCGCCGCCCACCCGCCGCACGAACCCGAGGACCCGCCCGTGACCGTGACCGCCCTGGCCGCCCGCGACAACGCCGAGTGGTGCGCGAGCATGTGCCGCGCCCACGGCGGCGGCGGGGTGTTCGCCGAACGGGCCTGGACCAGCGCCGTCAGGACCCCGCTCTACTACCCGGACGCCGTGACGCTCTCCCCCGCCGCGACGGCGGCCGACGTGCTCGGCCGCATCGACGCCGGCCCCGGCGCCTCGGTCAAGGACAGCTTCGCCGCGCTCGACCTGCCCGGCTTCGACGTGCTGTTCGAGGCCCGGTGGATCCACCACCCCGCGCCCGCGCCCCGGCCCGGCCGGGTCACGTGGGAGCGGGTCACGCCCGGCACGCTGCCCGCGTGGGAGCAGGCGTGCTTCGGCGGCGAGGTGCGCGGCCTGTTCCCGGCCGCGCTGCTCGACGAGGTGACGATCCTCGGCGGCCGGATCGGCGGCGGCGACGTGGTCTGCGGGTGCGTGCTCACCCCGCGCGCGCGGGTGGTCGGCGTCTCCAACGTGTTCGCCGCGGGCTGCGACGCCGACGACGTCTGGGCGGCGGTCGTCTCGGCGGCGGCTGGCCTGTTCCCCGGCCGCCCGCTGGTCGGGTACGAGCAGGACCCGTCCGACGCCCTGCGGCACGGTTTCCGCGTCGCCGGCCCGTTGCGCGTATGGCATAAAAGCTAACGAGTCATATGTCAATGGGCGGAACCACCACCTGTTAGATTCGGGGTCATGATCTTCCGCCGGTCGATCGACGACAGGAGCACTGTGCCAAGAAGAACCACCGTGATCGCCACCGCCCTCGTGACGGTCGCCACGCTGTTAACGGCCCCCGGCGCGGCCCTCGCCGCGATCACCGGCCAGGACGTGACCGACGAGGTCGGCAGGCGCGGCATCACCTGGGCGCCGTGCGAGGAGGAGCCCAGCGTCGAGTGCGGCACCCTGGCCGTGCCGATCGACTGGTCCCGGCCGAACGGCCGCACCGTGGACCTGGTCCTCGCCCGGCGCAAGGCCACCGACCCGGCCGCGCGCATCGGGTCGCTGCTGACCAACCCCGGCGGCCCCGGCAACTCGGGCGTGAACGACATCCTGCGCCCCTCCGGCTTCAGCGAGGACGTGCAGCGGCGCTTCGACATCGTCAGCTACGACCCGCGCGGCGTCGCCCGCAGCGGCTCGGTGACCTGCTCGGCCTCGGTCTACAACGAGATGCCGTACCCGGTCATGACCAGCCAGGCCGACTACGACAAGTGGGTCGCCTTCGACAGGAAGCTGCGCGCCGACTGCCGCAAGCGCACCGGCCCGCTGTACGACCACCTCGACTCGGTCAACGTGGCCCGCGACATGGACGCCATCCGCGCCGCCCTCGGCGAGGAGAAGCTGACCTCGTACGGCGTCTCCTACGGCACGCTGGCCCAGCAGATGTACGCCGAGCTGTTCCCGAACCGGGTCCGGGCCATGGTGCTGGACAGCAACATGGACCACAGCCTGGACGTCAAGGCGTTCCAGGTGACCGAGGCGGCCACCGTCCAGGACAGCTTCGACGAGTTCGTCGCCTGGTGCGAGCGCGACAGCGAGTGCGTGCTGCACGGGCGTGACGTCCGGGCGCTGTGGAAGAGCCTGCTGGAGAAGGCGGACCGCGGCGAGCTGCTGTGGCCGGGCGACGGCCGCCCGGTGCCGGCCCACAACCTGCTGTGGCTGGGCGTCATCATGAACGAGGCGCCCTCCTGGCGGCTGGAGGCCAAGGTGCTGCTGGCCCTGGACGGCGGCCCGGTGCCGGACGACATGCCGGGCCCGCCCGGCAACTGGCAGGTGGGCGGCGAGACCGCCGAGCTGCCGACCGCGATCCTGTGCGAGGACTGGAACCTGGGGCTGCGGAGCTACGCGCAGTACGCCGACGTGATGCGCGCCTCCAACGCGGTCGCGCCCGACATGCGCTACAACCCGATGCCGATGGGCGACATGCCGATCTGCCAGGGCCACCCGGTCAACAACCCGCAGCACCGGCTGCGCTACAAGGGCAGCGCCCCGCTGCTGGTCGCCACCTCGAAGCACGACCCCGACACCCCGTACGAGTGGTCGGCGAACGTGGCCCGTCAGCTCGGCCCGAAGGCCAGGCTGCTCACGTACGAGGGCTGGGGTCACGGCGTCTACGGCATGACGGAGTGCACCACGCGGGCGATGGACGACTACCTGATCTCGCTGACCGTGCCCGCCCGGGGCACCCGCTGCCCGGCGGAAGAGCCTCAGGGCTAGGGGTCGCAACAAAGAGTGAAAACCTGCACACTCTAGACATGTTGTGGGCAGGCAGGTCCGCTATCGAGATCGCGACGGCCGTCCGGCAGGGCGAGGTCACCGCCGTGACCGTCGTCGAGGAGCATCTGCACGCCATCGCGACCCGGGACGCGCGGGTCGGCGCGTTCCGGGCCGTGCGCGAGCAGGCCGTGGAGGAGGCGCAGACCCTCCAGAAGCGCCGGGACCTCGCCGAGCTGCCGCTCGCCGGCGTCCCGGTGGCGGTGAAGGACAACCTGGAGGTGGCGGGCGAGCCCACCCGGCTCGGCTCGGCGGCGTCCTCCGCCACGCCCGCGGCGCAGGACCACGAGACGGTCGCCCGGCTGCGCGCGGCGGGCGCGCTCGTCATCGGGCTGACCAACATGCCCGAGCTGGGGCTGGTGGCGGTCGGCGACAGCGCGTACGGCACCGTCCGCAACCCGTGGAACCCCGAGCGCACCCCGGGCGGCTCCTCCTCGGGCGGGGCGGCGGCGGTGGCGGCCGGCATGGCGCCGCTCGCGCTCGGCAACGACGGCCTGGGCTCGCTCCGCATCCCCGGCGCGGCCTGCGGGGTGCTCGCCGTCAAGCCCGGCGCCGGCCTGGTGCCCGCCCCCGCGCAGGACTGGAACGGGCTGACCGAGAACGGCCCGATCGCCACCACCGCCGAGGACCTGGCGCTGGCGCTCTCGGTGCTGGCCGCGGACCCGACGCTGGCCGGAGCGTGGCAAGCCGGCCGCCGCGTGGACCCGCGCCCGCCGATGCTGCGGTCGGTGTGGGCCGACGACGACGAGGTGTGGCGGCCGCAGCCGCCGCCCGACGGGCCGGAGCCGTTCGACCTGCGGGTGGCCTACGCCCCGCAGCCCTTGCCGCCCGGCCTGCCGGTGGACAAGGAGTTCCAGGCCGCGGTGCGCGCGGCGGCGGAGTCCCTGCGCGTGGCCGGGCACACGGTGGTCGAGCACACGCGCAGGCTGCCCGTCTGGCTCGGCCCCGCCACCATCGCCACCTGGCTCAGCCTGGCCGCGACCACGACCGAGGGCCTGGACCCGGCCCGGCTGGAGCGGCGCACCCGCGCCCTGGCCCGCGCCGGGCGAAGCCTGGCCAGGCTGCGCGCCGGCGGGGCGCGGGGCCGGGAGCGCTGGCGCGCCTACGGGGCCGACCAGTGGTTCGGCGACGCGGACGCCCTGGTCATGCCGGTGCTCGCGGCCGTCCCGCCGCGGGCGGAGCGGTGGGGCGAGCGCGGGTTCGTCAGCAACGTGCTGCTGAACGTGCGCTTCGCCCCCGGCGCCGGGCCGTGGAACATGTGCGGCTGGCCCGCGCTCACCGTGCCGATCGCCACCCACTCCAGCGGGCTGCCGATCGGGGTGCAGCTGGTCGCCCCGCCGGGCGGCGAGCCGCACCTGCTCGGCCTGGCCGCCCAGCTCCAGGCGGCCCACCCGCCGCTGCGCCCGCCCGGCTACCGCTGAGCGGCCTCCCGGGCCCGCGAGCCCGGCCGGCCGCCGCTGAGCGGCCCTGGGCCTCAGGCGCCCTTCGGGTGCCAGACCGTCTTGGTCTCCAGGAACCGGGTCATCCGCCCGATCCCCGGATCGACCGTCCAGTCCTCCTGGGCGGGCCGCAGCACCCGCTTGAGGTTCTCCGCCGCCTCCTGCTCGCAGCGCAGCGCCAGTTCGGTGTCCGTGACGCCGGTGAGGTCGAGCCCGTTGACGTCCATGTGGGCGGCCAGCCAGGGCGCCAGCTCGGCCTGCCGCCCGGTGAGCAGGTTGACCACGCCGCCGGGCAGGTCGGAGGTGGCCAGCACCTCGGCCAGCGTGATCGCGGCGAGCGGCGACGGCTCGGAGGCCACCACCACGCAGGTGTTGCCGGTGACGATCACCGGCGCGACCACGGACACCAGCCCGAGCAGCGGATCGGCGGGCGCGACCACCGCGACCACGCCGGTCGGCTCGGGCGCCGACAGGTTGAAGTAGGGACCGGCGACCGGGTTGGCCGCCCCGTGCACCGAGGCGATCTTGTCGGACCAGCCCGCGTACCAGACCAGCCGGTCGACCGCCGCGTCCACGGACTCCAGCGCCGCCCGCTTGCCGCCCGCCCCGCCCGAGGCCGGCTCGTCGGCGAACTGCGCCCGCCGCCCCTCCAGCATCTCGGCGACCCGGTAGAGGATCTGCCCCCGGTTGTACGGCGTCGCGCCCGACCAGCCGGGGAACGCCTTGCGCGCGGCCACCACCGCGTCGCGGGCGTCCTTGCGGGAGGCGAGCGAGGCGTTGGCGAGGAAGTCGCCCTTGGCCGAGGTCACGGGATAGGACCTCCCACTCTCCGAGCGCGGGAACGCCCCTCCGATGTACAGCTTGTAGGTCTTTCTGACGGACAACCTACTCATCGCCCCGCCCCCTCCACGTGGACTCCTGCGACATCTGGACCGGCACGAAGACCTGGCCGCACCGGCTCACGCCGCAGCGGTGGGCGTACCAGCCGGTGCGGACGGGCCGCCCGGCGCGGGCGAAGGCGTGACCGCGGGTGGCCTGCGCACGCCGTCTCCCGCGCTCCGGGCGGCGATGCTCACACGTCAAGGTAGGCCTCCAGCCCGTGCAGGCCGCCCTCCCGGCCGTAGCCGGACTCCTTGTAGCCGCCGAACGGCGAGGTCGGGTCGAACTTGTTGAACGTGTTGGCCCACACCACGCCCGCGCGCAGCTTGTCGGCCATCCACAGGATGCGCGAGCCCTTCTCGGTCCAGATGCCGGCCGACAGCCCGTACGGCGTGTTGTTGGCCTTCTCGACGGCCTCGGCCGGGGTGCGGAAGGTCAGCACGGACAGCACCGGGCCGAAGATCTCGTCCCTGGCGATGGCGTGCGACTGCGCGACCCCGGTGAAGACGGTCGGGGCGAACCAGAAGCCGCGCTCGGGCAGCTCGCACGGCGCCGACCAGCGCTCTGCGCCCTCGCTCTCGCCCAGCTCCGCCAGCTCGCGGATCTTGGCGAGCTGCGCCGCCGAGTTGATCGCGCCGACGTCGGTGTTCTTGTCCAGCGGGTCGCCGACGCGCAGCGTGGCCATGCGCCGCTTGAGCGCGGCCAGCAGCTCGTCCTGGACGGACTCCTGCACCAGCAGGCGCGAGCCCGCGCAGCAGACGTGGCCCTGGTTGAAGAAGATGCCGTTGACGACGCCCTCGACGGCCTGGTCGATGGCGGCGTCCTCGAACACGATGTTCGCGGCCTTGCCGCCCAGCTCCAGCGTCAGCTTCTTGTCGGTGCCCGCGACCGCGCGGGCGATGAGCCGGCCGACCTCGGTGGAGCCGGTGAAGGCGACCTTGTTGACGTCGGGGTGCGCGACGACGGCCGCGCCGGTCTCGCCCGCGCCGGTCACGATGTTGACCACGCCGGGCGGCAGGTCGGCCTGCCGGCAGATGTCGGCGAAGAACAACGCGCTCAGCGGGGTGGTCTCGGCCGGCTTCAGCACGACGGTGTTGCCGCAGGCCAGCGCCGGGGCGATCTTCCAGGCCAGCATGAGCAGCGGGAAGTTCCACGGGATGACCTGCCCGGCGACGCCCAGCGGCTTGGTGCCGCCGCGCCCGTCCGTCGTCCTCCGGCCGAACCCGGCGTACTCCAGCTTGTCGGCCCACCCGGCGTAGTAGAAGAAGTGGGCGGCGACCAGCGGCAGGTCCACGTCGCGCGACTCGCGGATGGGCTTGCCGTTGTCGAGCGACTCCAGCACGGCCAGCTCGCGGGCCCGCTCCTGGATGATCCGGGCGATGCGGAACAGGTACTTGGCCCGCTCGGCGCCGGGCAGCGCGCTCCACACGCCGAACGCCTTGCGCGCCGCCTGGACCGCCCGGTCCACGTCGTCGGACGTGGCCGTGGCGATCTCGGCCAGCGGCTCCTCGGTGGCCGGGTTGACGGTCTTGAACGCGGGCCCGGAGCCGTCGGTGAACTCGCCGTCGATGAACAGCCCGTAGGCCGGCTGGAGCTCGACGACGGCGCGGGACTCGGGGGCGGGTGCGTACTCGAAGATCGCCATCATCAGTCCAACGTGAAGTAGTCGGGGCCGGCGTAACGCCCGGTGGCCAGCTTCTGCCGCTGCATGAGCAGGTCGTTGAGCAGCGAGGACGCGCCGAGCCTGAACCAGTCGGGGGTCAGCCAGTCGTCGCCGGCCGTCTCGTTGACCAGCACGAGGTACTTGACCGCGTCCTTCGTCGTGCGGATGCCGCCGGCCGGCTTGACGCCCACCTGCCGCCCGGTCGCCGCGCGGAAGTCGCGCACGGCCTCCAGCATGACCAGCGTCACCGGCAGCGTGGCGGCCGGGGAGACCTTGCCGGTCGAGGTCTTGATGAAGTCGGCGCCGGCCAGCATCGCCAGCCAGGACGCGCGCCGCACGTTGTCGTAGGTGGCCAGCTCGCCGGTCTCCAGGATGACCTTGAGGTGCGCCGCGCCGCACGCGGCCTTGACGGCGACGATCTCCTCGTACACCTTCAGGTAGTCGCCGGACAGGAACGCGCCGCGGTCGATCACCATGTCGATCTCGTCGGCGCCCGCGGCGACGGCCAGCGCCGTGTCGCTCACCTTGACCTCCAGCGAGGTGCGCCCGCTCGGGAACGCGGTGGCGACGGAGGCCACCTTGACCCCCGAGCCGCGCACCGCCTCGGCGGCCACGGCGACCAGGTCGGGGTAGACGCAGACGGCCGCCACCCGGGGCGCGTCGCCGCCGGGGCGCACGGCCTTGGTGCACATCGCGCGCACCTTGCCGGCCGTGTCGGCGCCCTCCAGCGTGGTCAGGTCGACCATGGAGATGGCGAGGTCGATGGCGGTGGCCTTGGCGGTGGTCTTGATCGATCGGGTGCCGAGCGTGGCCGCCCGCTGGTCCGCGCCGACCCGGTCGACGCCGGGCAGGCCGTGCAGGAAGGCCCGCAGCGTCGCGCCGGACGCGGCGACGTCCGCGAGCGAAGTCGTCATAGTTGACACCATCACAGCATCGCCGACCGGCCCCGCGTCCTCCAAACCGATCGCCTAAGGCGCAACCGGGGTCTCCCTAGGTATGCCGCGTGCGCTCCCGGCTTGAGAGATAGGGCATCCACCCGATGTGACGAAGGGCACCTTAGCCCGACTCTAGAAATGTCAGGAAGACGCACCAAGTGTCAGGAGACACGGTATGAATCCCGAGATCGAGTACGAACTCATGAAGAGCCACGCGAACGAGCTGCGCCGCGCCGCCGCCGAGCACCGCCGGGTACGCGAGGCGGAGCAGGCCAACAAGGCCGAGCGCCGCTCGGTCTTCGGCAAGCGCCGCTCGTCATGACCGCCCCACGAGAGCCCGGCCGCCACCTCCCTCGCGGCCGGGCCTCGCTCCCCCCATAAAGCGTCATAATTCGGCGAAAGCATCTGAGAAGGCATGACATGCTGGATGACATGCGGGGACGATCTGTCAGTCCCGTCTTCGTCGGGCGGGAAGAGGAGCTGGCGGCCCTCTCGGAGAGCTTCGACGAGGCGCTCAAGGGCAAGGTGACAGCCGTCCTGCTGGGAGGCGAGGCCGGCGTCGGCAAGACCCGGCTCGTCCAGCGCTTCACCGAGCGCTGCGCCGCCGACGGAGCCCAGGTGCTGCTCGGCGGCTGCGTGGAGCTGTCCACCGAGGGCCTCGCCTACGCGCCCTTCACCGCCGCCCTCCGCCAGCTCGTCCGCGAGCAGGGCCCCGCCGCGGTCGCCGCGCTGCTGCCCGAGGGCGCCCAGCGCGACCTCGCCCGGCTGCTGCCCGAGTTCGGCGAGCCGCTCGGCGACGGCGAGACCGACACCGGCCGGGCACGGCTGTTCGAGCAGATCCTCACGCTGCTGGAGCGGCTGGCCGACACCCGCCCCACGGTCCTGGTCATCGAGGACATCCACTGGGCCGACCGGTCCAGCCGCGACCTCATCGCCTTCCTCAGCCGCAACCTGCACATCCCGCACGTGCTGATCGTCATGACGTACCGCAGCGACGACCTGCACCGCCAGCATCCCCTCAGGCCCGTGCTGGCCGAGCTCGGCCGGGTGCAGGGCGTGCACCGGCTCGACCTGCCCCGCCTGTCGCGCGACGAGGTCGCCCAGCAGATGGCCGGCATCCTCGGCAGCGTCCCCGCCTACGCCAAGGTCGAGAAGGTCTACGAGCGCAGCGAGGGCATCCCGCTGTTCGTCGAGGCCATGCTGGAGAGCGGCGAGGAGTGCGCCTTCCCCGAGTCCATGCAGGACCTCATACTCAACTCGGTCGAGCGGCTGCCCGAGGAGACCCAGCGCGTGCTGCGCATCGCCGCGGCCGGCGGCATCCGGGTCGGCCACGCGCTGCTGGCCGCCGTGAGCGGCCTGTCGGACGTCGCGCTGGAGACCGCGCTCCGCCCCGCCATCGCGGGCAACGTGCTCCAGGTCGCCGACAACCGTGCGTACGTCTTCCGCCACTCCCTCATCCAGGAGGCGGTGCACGAGGAGCTGCTGCCCGGCGAGCACCAGCGGCTGCACGCCCGCTACGCCGAGGAGATCTCCAAGGACCGCACGCTCGTCCCGCCGGGCCGCGCCGCGGTCGAGCTGGCCCACCACTGGTACGGCGCCCGCAACGACCTGTGGGCGCTGATCTCGGCCTGGGAGGCGGCGCAGAAGTCGTTCAGGGCGTTCGCCTACACCGAGGCGGTGCCGCTGCTGGAGCGCGTCCTCATGCTCTGGGACCGGGTGCCCGGCGCGGCCGAGCGCATCGGCGCCGACCACACGGCCGTGCTGGAGCGCGCCTCCGAGGCCGCGAACGCGGGCGGCGACGTCGACAAGGGCATGAAGTTCGTCAAGGCCGCGCTGAAGCAGCTCGACGAGACCCGCGAGCCGGGCCGGGTGGCGCAGCTCATCGTGCGGCGGGCCAACTTCAAGAACTCCAAGGGCCACCCGGGCATCATCGAGGACCTCAGGCACGCCCTGCGGCTCGTCCCCGAGGACAGTCTCGAACGCGCCGAGGTCGTCACCTCGCTGAGCCGCCACCTCATGCTGCGCGGCGCGGTCGCCGAGGCGAGCGAGCTGATCCCCGAGGCCCTGCGCCTGGCCCGGCAGCACGGCGACCGGTCCATGGAGGCCGATCTGCTGATGAACCTGGCGCTCGGCCACTCGCTCAACGGCGAGACCGAGTCGGTGATCTCGCTCAACGAGCAGGCGCTGGAGATCGGCCGCGAGGAGCAGTCCCACCGGCTCATCCTGCGGGCGATCGGCAACAACATCGACTCCCTCATCGAGATGGGCCGCCACGAGGAGGCCCTGCGCCTGTCGGAGCAGGGCTGGGAGACCGCGAAGAAGTGGGGCAGGCTGCGCGGCAGCGGCCTGTTCATCATGAACAACTGGGCCGAGGGCCTGGAGACCATCGGCCGGTGGGACGAGGCCATCGACATCGTCGAGTCGGCCCTCGCCTACGGGCCCGCGCTCCGCACCCGGTTCGCGCTGCTGCGCGTGCGCGCCGACATCGCCCTCGCGCGGGGCGAGGTGGAGCTGGTGCAGGACATCCTGTCCGAGATCGGGGTGTTCAAGGGACGCGCCGAGGACTTCGTCCAGGACATCACCAACAACGCCCGGCTGCACATCGGCTGGCACCTGCTGCGGGGCGAGCCGTCGGAGGCGCTGGCCACGGCCGAACGGGTGCTCGCGCACCCGGCGCGCTCCAGCAAGGCCATGCTGGGCTGGCGGCTGCTCTCCCTGCTGCGCACGGTCTGCGACGCCGCCGAGGCCGCCGAGCCGGAACGGGCCGCGGCGGTGCGGGCGCGGGCCGCCGAGGTCGCCGCCGAGCTGTCGGTGATCGGGCCGGTGGTGGAGGCGTACCGGCTGTCCTACAGCGGGGACTTCGACGCCGCGGCGGCCGGCTGGGAACGGCTCAACCGGCCGCACAACCAGGCCAAGGCCCTGCTGCGGGCCGCCACCGCGGCCGCGCGGGCCGGCGACCGCGAAGGGGCCGCGGCCCGGCTCAAGGTGGCCCTGCCCCTGGCCCGCGGCCTGCGGGCCACGCCGCTCGTCGAGGACATCGAGACGCTGGCCCGCCGGGTGGGCGGGGGCGCGCCGCAGGCGCAGGAGCCGTCGGAGCTGCTGACCCCGCGCGAGCTGGAGGTGCTGCGCCTGGTCACCCAGGGCCGCACCAACCGCGACATCGCGGCCGAGCTGTTCATCTCGGCCAAGACGGTCAGCGTGCACGTGTCGAACATCCTGGCCAAGCTCGGCGCCACCACCCGCGGCGAGGCGGCCGCCGCCGCCCACCGGCTGTCGCTGCTGTCGTGAGCGATCACTGCACGGTCAGCGTGCGGAGCTTCTGCACGTAGACCGTCTTGGTGGTCTTGTCGACCTGGTGGTACAGCTCGGCGACCACGTGGACCTTGTCGCCCTTCGCGATCGCGCCCTTCTTGACGACGGCCTTCAGGTCGGCCTTGTGCGTGACGCCGTCGCACTTGGGGACGGCGGTCTTGGTCGCCAGGTTGTCCTGGTCCTTGAAGGCGACCCCCAGGACCCTGTCGACCGGCTTGTCGCAGTTGTAGGAGATGTTGATGTGGACGAGGTCGCCCGTCTTCGTGACCGAGTTGACCAGCAGCCCGTTGGCGGCGGCGGCCGGGGCGGCCGGGACCAGGGGGAGCAGCAGCGCGCCGCCAAGCACCGCGACGCCGAGCCGGCGTTTGGGGGTGAACATGTCGATCCTTTTCTGTGAGAGGTCGTCCTGTACCTTCCACAGAATCACACAGGGTATCGAATTGACTACTCTCCGCACAAGAACGTTCACCTTACGCCGGCGTCGGCTCACCCGTCCTGGTGCGAGCAGTGCGGGTTGATCCAGATCTCCATGGATCCGATTACAGCAGGGCCTCGGCCAGGAGCACGACGCCGAAGACGGCGAAGGCGGCGGCGGCGCCGTAACGGATGACCTTCTCCGGCAGGTGCTTGCCGAGCAGGCGGCCGACCAGGATGGCGAGGGCGTCGGCGGCCACCATGCCGACCGTCGAGCCGATCCAGGTGCCCACCCAGTCGTGCTGCGTGGCCAGCGTGATCGTGGCCAGCATGGTCTTGTCGCCCAGCTCGCTCAGGAAGAACGCCACCGTCACCGCGATCAGGGCGTTCCTGGTGGTGCGCTGGGCCTTCTTGGACTCCTCCTCGGTCAGCTCGTCGCCGCGCAGCGTCCACACCGCGAAGCCGAGGAAGGCGAGGCCGGCCACGACGGAGATGGCCGTCGTCGGCAGCGCGTCGCCGAGCAGGCCGCCCACGGCGACGCTCAGCAGGTGCACGGCGGTCGTGGCGATCGTGATGCCCAGGAGCACGGTCCGGGTCTTGAAACGGGTCGCGAACGTCATCGCCATGAGCTGGCTCTTGTCGCCCAGCTCGGCCACGAAGATGGCGACGAGACTGATCCAGAACGCTTCCACAGGGTCCTCTTCTCGCACGCGAGCCGGACCGGAAGCGTGAACCCGGGGAGATGTCGGGCACGACGGCTTCGGCCCGGCAGCGTCCTGTTCCGTAGATGAACTGACTGCCAGGCCGAAGGTCTCGTCCGCCCTGCGATGAAGGCCCGGATGACCGGGCGCCGCGCGAAGGCGCCGCCAGTATGTCGATCACCCGATTGGGACTACTCCCCTTCGGTAATTGCAACCAACCATAACAGCCCCGGCCAGGCGCCTATTCCCCCAGGGCGCAGCCCACCAGGACCGGCTCGTTGACCAGCGTGACGCCGAACTTCTCGCGCACGCCGTCGCGCACCTCGCGGGCCAGCGCGAGCAGGTCGGCGGCGGTGGCGTCGCCGGACGGGTTGGTCAGGGCGAGGGTGTGCTTGGTGGAGATGCGCGCCGGGCCCCGGGTGTAGCCCTTGGGGAAGCCGGCCTGCTCGATGAGCCAGGCGGCCGGCACCTTGAGCGAGCCGTCGGGCATCGCCCAGCCCGGGTGGCCGGGGGCGCGGACGGCCAGCTCGGCGGCCTGCTCGGGGGTCAGGACGGGGTTGGTGAAGAACGAGCCGGCGCTGCGGGTGTCGGGGTCGCCGGGGTCGAGGACCATGCCCTTGCCGCGCCGCAGCCCGAGCACCGCCTCGCGGGCGCGCTCCAGCGGCACCCGCTCGCCCGGCTCGACCTCCAGCCGCCTGGCCAGCTCCTCGTAACGGACGGGGCCGGACCGGTCGGACAGCTCCAGCGCGTACGTGACCGCCAGCACGACGTAGCGCCCGAGGTCGCGCTTGAACATGCTGTCGCGGTAGGCGAAGCCGCACTGCCGCGCCTCCAGGTCGACGACGTGGCGGGTGCGCCGGTCGTAGGCGCGCACGCAGCGCACGGTCTGGGCGACCTCCTGCCCGTACGCGCCGACGTTCTGGATGGGCGTGGACCCGACCAGGCCCGGGATGCCGGACATGCACTCGATGCCCGACCAGCCCTCCCTGACGGCCCGCGCCACCAGGGCGTCCCAGTCCTCGCCCGCCTCGACGGTGACGACGATCTGCTCGCCATCGCGCGAGACCGACACGCCCCGCGTGGCCACCTTCACCACGAGCCCGTCGAAGCCGGCGTCGGCCACCACGACGTTGCTGCCGCCGCCGAGCACCAGCGTGGGCACGGCCCCGGCGTCGGCCTCGGCGATCAGGGACACGAGCTGTTCCGCCGTCGTCGCCTCGGCGAAGTCGCGGGCCGGGCCGCCCAGACCCAGCGTGGTGTACGGCGCGAGCATCTCCATGGGCCACTAGCTTATGAGCCGCGCGGCCTCGTCAGCACGCCGTGCCGTCCCCGTCACGGGGTGCGGGCGCTCAGCAGGCGCAGGACGCCGTCGTAGTTGCGGCGGGACTCCTGGTCGGCGTAGCCGGCGGGCACGTCGTGGGCGCCCAGCCGCGCCACGGGCGCCGGGCCCTCGGGCACCACCAGCTCGCCGCGCAGGCCGAGCGACAGCGCCAGGTCGGCGTTGCGGCCCCAGTGCGCGTCCTCGGGGAGCGCGCCGAGCGCCGCCTGCCGCCGCACCGCGACGACCTCGCCGGTCAGCGCCTGGACCCGGCCGGGGCCGGCCTCGCGCGGGCCGTCGTCGTAGAGGTCCACGCCCTGCCAGCCGGCGGCGGTCGCGCCCTCGGCGATGGCCGCGAGCAGCGGGGTCAGCGCGTCCCCGCGCAGCGCCACCGTGGTCTCCATGAGGACGTGCACGTCCGACTCGTCGAGCCGCAGCAGCTTGGCGCGGCTCTCGCCCCACGTGGCGGTGCCGCCGCGCCAGTGCGGCCGCTCGGCCACGTGCCACACCGCGACGCGCTCCGGGTCGCGCGCGGCCAGCTCGTCCAGCACGTCGCCCGCGCCGTCCACGTCGCCGAGGTCGAAGGCGAGCACCTTGGCCCGGGTGTGCTCCAGCAACGACTCGACGCAGGCGCGCACGTCGGCGGGCCAGCCGTCCACCAGCAGGCTCACGGCGGCCGTGACGTCCTTGGTCTCCACGCGCTGCCGCTCGGCGTTGACGCCGGCGTCGTCGAGGCGGTTGGTGGCGAGGGCGCCGTCCCAGATGCGCTGGGCGTGCAGCAGCTCGTCGCCGTGGTCGCCGTGCTGGCCGGGGTCGCCGGAGAAGCCCAGCTCGGCGGCCGGGTTCATGCGGGCGTGCGCGCCCCGGGCGCCCGCCGTCCCCACGCCCGTGCTCGACACGGCGCCGCCGGTGTCCGACGCGGCGCCGCCCGTGCCGTCGGGGCCGGGGGCGCCGCCCGCCGTGTCGCGTCCCGTTCCGGTGCCGCCCGCCACCTGCTCCGGGTGGGCCGGTCGCAGCCGCCCGGGCGGCTTGGCGTCGGTCACGGCGGAGACGGGGATCGACCGGACCGTGGGCCATACCTGTCGCGCAGCTTCAGTCATAGGCACACGGGTACCCGAGAGCCGCCCGACTTATCATCACAAAGTCAGGCGAGCTGGACGACCGCCTGCGCCTTGGACAACACCCTGGCGTCGCCGGCCCTGGCGGTCAGCGCGACGACCACGCGCTTGTCCTCCAGCTTCTCCTCCACGACGCCGCTCACCGAGATCGTGGCGCCCTGGTCGTCGTCCGGCACGACCACCATGGACGAGAACCGCACCCCGAAGTCCACCACCGCGCCCGGATCGCCGGCCCAGTCCGTGACGAACCGCCCGGCCTGCGCCATCGTGTACATGCCGTGCGCGATCACGTCCGGCAGCCCCACCATCTTGGCGAAGCGCTCGTTCCAGTGGATCTGGTTGAAGTCGCCCGAGGCGCCCGCGTACATCACCAGGTTGAGCCGGCGCACGTTGTAGTCCACGGCCGGGATCTCCTGGCCGACCTCCACCTCGTCGTACCTGACCGTGGCCGCCATCAGCCCGCCCCTCCGCGCTCGACGATCGTGTTGTAGGTGACGCAGACCGGCTCGCCCTCGACGGTCGTGACCTCGCTGCGCACGGTCAGCAGCTCGTTGCGCCCGGCGGAGCGGATGTCGGTGATGGTGGCGGTGGTGACGAGCTGGTCGCCGGCGCAGATGGGACGGGCGTACTCGAACCGCTGCTCGCCGTGGACCACCATCGCGAAGTTGAGCCCGAGGTCGGGGTCGGCCAGCGCCTCGCCGCCGCTCTGGAGGCTGAACACGATGGGGAACGTGGGCGGCGCGATCACGTCGGGGTAGCCGGCCGCCTGGGCGGCCTCCTTGTCCCGGTAGAGCGGGTTGCCGTCACCGATCGCCGCCGCGAACTCCCTGATCTTCACCCGGCTGACCTCGTAGGGTGCGCCGGGTGGGTAGGTTCTGCCCACGAAGTCACGGTTCAAGGCCATCAGTGCTCCCTCGCGTGTCCGTCAGCCGAGCGCTGCTGAGGCGACGGTAACAGAACAAGGTTCGGCTGTCCCCTGCGGTTGGCCGGGTTTTTACGCGGCCGGACGGCGTCGCCGGAAACGGGAGCAGACACGACAAACCGGCGCCCACAACGGGGACGCCGGTTGTGCGGTGGTATGCAGGATGGGAGAAGAGCCCCCCCTGGCGAGCTGCTATCGGGTCTCGCGGTGCGCGCGGTGGCAGCGGCAGTTGGGGCAGTACTTCTTCAGCTCAAGCCGATCCGGGTCGTTGCGCCGGTTCTTCCGCGTGATGTAGTTGCGGTGCTTGCACTCCTGGCAGGCCAGCGTGATCTTCGGCCTAACGTCGGTGGCAGCCACTGGGGAGTGCCTTTCTACGTTCGGGACAGGGACATACCCGTACCCAGGTCGGTGACCTGGGACTGGGCAGTAGCGGAGGCCGGACTTGAACCGGCGACACAACGATTATGAGCCGTTTGCTCTGCCAGACTGAGCTACTCCGCCTTTGGGCCGGTACGAACCCGGCCCCGTAGAGGATACCCGAAGCGGCGACCAGAGTCGTAACTCACCTGATCGGGCAGGGGTAGGACCAGTATGCCTCAGGAACCTCCATTACCTGAAATCCTATTCCCTCCGGGGACCGGTCCTGCACGAAACCGTGATCAGGAGCTGGCACGATCGCCCGCTATGAGACGCATGATCGCCATGATGACCGCCGCCGCCGGCGCCCTGCTGCTGGCCCCCGCCCCCGCCCAGGCGGCCACCGACCCCGTACGGGCATTGAAGGCCCAGCTCAAGCCGGGCCACGGCGTCCGCTTCACCGAGACCACCACCCTCATGGGCGGCACCACCAAGAAGGTGATGCAGCGGCGCACCGGCACCTTCCAGTTCGACAAAAAGGGCCTGGCCGCCGCCGACCTCACCTCCACCGACCTCATCACCGACAAGGCGGAGCGGGTCATCACCATCGGCAAGCACACCTACCTGTCCGGCGGCTTCTGGGCCGAGCAGCTTCCCGAGGGCAAGCGCTGGTACCGGACCGGCGGGCTGCACGGCGGCGGCTCCGGCTTCTACGGCCAGGTGATCAACCCCGTCGAGCCGTCCACGCTGGCGGCCCTGGTCAAGAAGGGCACGCGGAAGGGGAACACGCTCACGGGCACGATCACGTTCAAGCAGCTCGACAAGGTCTCGAAGTGGTTCGCGGGCTCGGTCCCGATCCGCTTCCACGACGACACCAAGGTGTCCTACCGCCTCACCTTCAGCGGCAAGGGCCTGGTCACCCGGGTGACCAGCTCGTACGACGCGACCGGCGTCTTCGACAACTCGGCCATGGAGGGCAAGACCCTGTCCTTCGACACCCGCTTCACCTCGTGGGGCCGCCGCGTGTCGATCAAGGCCCCGGCCGCCGGCACGGTGAGCACCGAGATCGAGGAGTGACGTCAGGCGGCCGGCGGCAGTACCAGCACGAGCCGCACCCCGCGCGGCAGCGGCTCGGCGCGTACCGAGCCGCCGTGCGCCTCGGCGATCTGCCGCACGATCGCCAGGCCGAGCCCCGAGCCCGGCAGCGCCCGCGCGGCGTCGGCGCGGTAGAAGCGGTCGAAGACGAACGGCAGGTCCGCCGGCGCGATGCCGGGCCCCTCGTCGGCGACCGACAGCGTGCCGTCAGGGGTCACCCGCACCAGCACCTCGCCGCCCGGCGGGCTCCATTTGACCGCGTTGTCCACCAGGTTGGCGGCCGCCCGCTCCACCGCGTCGGCGTCGGCGGGCACCAGGCACTCCGCCAGCTCGGCCCGCAGGCGCACGTGCGGCGCGCGGGGCCGGGCCCGCTCGATCACCCGATCGGCGACCAGGTCGAGCCGGACGTCCTCGACGTGCGGCTGCGCGTCGCCGTGCCGGGCCAGCTCGACCAGGTCGTTGACCAGCGCCCGCAGCTCCCCCGCCTGCTCGCGGGCCTCGCGCACCAGCGCCGGCGCCTGCGGGTCCGCGGTGCCGCGGCCCTCTCCCAGCAGCTCCAGGTTGGTGATGAGGCTGGTCAGCGGCGTACGCAGCTCGTGCGAGGCGTCGGCCACCAGCCGCCGCTGCGCCACCAGCGACTCGTGCAGCGCGCCCGCCATGGTGGCGAACGAGCGGGCCAGCCGGGCGACCTCGTCGCGGCCCGAGCCGGGCAGGCCGTCCAGGCCGTCCACGGCGAGCGTGCGGGTGGCGGTGACCCGCTCCACCACGTCCGTCAGCCGGCCGATGGGCCGCAGCACCCGGCCCGCCAGCAGCCGCGCCCCCGCCCCGGCCGCCAGCGCGCCGCCCAGCGTCAGCCCGGCCAGCAACATCTTCAGCCCGTTCAGCGTCGCCGCGTCGCGGTCCAGCGGGAACGCGGTGCGGACCAGGCCCTCCTCCACCTCGGCGAGCGGCGCCGTGTAGACCCGGTACCGCTCCCCGCCGTAGGTCAGCTCCCTGAAGTAGGGGCTGCTCTTGCCGTAGGCGACCGCCACGTCGACCTCCTCCAGCGGCGCGAAGCCGCGGACCGGTCCCGCCTCGACCGGCGGCGGGTAGAACTGCAGCAGCGTGTTCCCCACCTGGACCGGGCCGGCGGGCAGCGGGTCCGCGTTGACCTTCAGCGCCTTCAGCAGGCGCGGCGCCTGCCCGGCGGCCAGCACCAGCTCCCCGTCGTGCTGCCGGGCCAGCCCGGCCGCCATCGCCGGGTACAGCACCAGCGCGGCCGCCAGCAGCGCCGCCGCCACCACGGCCGCGCCGGCCAGCGCCACCCGGGTCCGCAGCGTCACGGCTCCTCCCGGAGCACGTACCCGAGGCCGCGCACGGTCTGGATCAGCCGCGGCTCGCCCCCTGCCTCCAGCTTGGCGCGTAAGTAGCTGATGTAGACCCAGAGCGCGTTGGAGGACGGGCCGAAGTCGTACCCCCAGACCGCGTCGAAGATGACGCCGCGGCTCAGCACCCGGTCGGGGTTGCGCAGGAACACCTTGAGCAGCGTGTACTCGGTCCTGGTCAGGTCGAGCACGCGGGCGCCGCGGCGGGCCCGGCAGGCGGCGGCGTCCAGCTCCAGGTCGGCGAAGCGCAGCACCTCCTGGGCGGCGCCGCTGCGCCGGAGCAGCGCGCGCAGGCGGGCGCGCAGCTCCTCCAGCGCGAACGGCTTGACCAGGTAGTCGTCGGCGCCGGCGTCCAGCCCCGCGACCCGGTCGGCGACCAGGTCGCGGGCGGTGAGCATGAGGATCGGGGTGCGGTCGCCGCCGGAGCGCAGCCGGCGGCACACCTCCAGGCCGTCGAGGCCCGGCATCATGATGTCCAGCACCACCGCGTCCTGCCGGCCGCCGCCCGCCGCCTCCAGGGCGCGCAGGCCGTCGGCGGCGGTGCTGACGTGGTAGCCCTCGCGGGCGAGGGCGCGGGCCAGGGACCGGCGCACCGCCTCGTCGTCGTCGGCCACAAGGACGTTCATGCCGCCACTCTCCCCGCCTCACCCGCTCCGGGGCCAGCGCCCGTCGCCAGGAGCCGTCGTCCGGTGTCAGGAGCCCGCCCCCCGTCGCCAGGAGCCGCCGCCCACTGCCAGGAGCCGCCGTCCGGTGTCAGGAGCCGTCCGCCGGGTCCGTCCGCTTGTCCATCTTGTCCTGGCCCTCGTTCTCGGCGAAGGCCCGCTTGACGGCCCGCATCGCCTTGTCCAGCCGCGCCGGCGACACGCCGAGCCGCTCGGCGATGGCGGCGAACTCCGCCGAGTCGATGTCCACGCCGCCCTGCTCGGAGAGCGCGTCCAGCTCCTTCACGGCCCGCATCGCCTTGCCGAGGCTCACCCCCAGCTCGTCGGCGAGCGCCTTGGCGATCTTGAGCTGGTCGGCCCGGGTCTGCTTCTTCCGCACCGGATCCTTGGTGTCCGTGCCGCACGCCTCCCGCTTCTTGAAGTCGTCCTGTTTGACGACCGCCGGCGGGCGGATCTCGTCCTTGCCGGGATGCCGGGGCCCGGAGGCCGCCAGCGCCCCCGAGGACCCGCCCAGCAGCAGCGTCGCGACCGTGGCCATGACCAGCGCGGTCCTGCCTCGAACCATGATCTCTCCCTCGTCCCGGCCGGCTCCGACGCCGGCCACGAGGCCACCCAACCGCGCCCGCCTTCACCCAACCGTCGGCGAACCTTAGAGGAGCCTCAGATCGGGACCTTGGGCCCTGGCGGCCCCGGCGGGGCGGGCGGAGCCTGACGGCAGGGACGCGTCCGCGGAGGGGCGTCCCGGGCACGCGGGAGGCGGCCATGACGACCATGAAGCAGGCGGCGGCGGAGTTCCTGAGCGCGAAGCGGATCGCGGTCACGGGAGTGTCCCGGAGCCCGGGCGAGCACGGCGGCAACGTCGTCTACCGGCGGCTGCGCGAGCTCGGCTACGAGGTCTTCGCCGTCAACCCGAACGCCGAGCAGGTCGAAGGCGACAGGTGCTACCCGGACCTGGCCTCCATCCCGGACGGCGTCGAGGCGGTGGTGATCGCCACCCGCCCGGAGACCGGCGAGGCGACGATGCGGGAGTGCGTCGGGCTCGGCATCCGGCAGGTGTGGATGCACCGGGCGTTCGGCGCCGGCAGCGTCTCGGCCGCGGCGACGGAGTACGGGCGGCGCAACGGGGTCACGGTGATCGACGGCGGCTGCCCGCTGATGTTCGCCCCGGCCGCCGACTTCGGCCACCGGGCGATGCGCCTGGTCCTCAGCAGCGCCGGCAAGGTGCCGAAGCGGGTCTGAGCCGGCCCTTTCAGGGATCGTCCCCCGGAGACGAGGAACGCCCGGCTCCGAGTGATCTCGGACCGGGCGTCGTGCCTTGTCAGGAGTGGAGCCCCCAAACGGAATCGAACCGTTGACCTTCTCCTTACCATGGAGACGCTCTGCCGACTGAGCTATAGGGGCCTGTCCGGCGCTGCGGACAGGTGTAACCATACACGGCACTCAGCGATGATGCGAACTGGTTCCGGCCTCCGCGACGATCTCCGCCGCCGGGGCGCGCACCGGCAGCTCGACGACCTCACAGAGGTCGGCCAGATCGACGTGCCGGGCCACCTCGGCCACCGACGAGCAGTCGGCGACCACCCGGCCGTGCCTGCGCACCCGGAGCACCTGGCGCCCGGCTCGCACGGCGCCCACGACCTCGTATCCGTCGAGACCGACCCATCGCCTTTCCATAGCGGCACAGAGTAGCCTCCGGGTCTCTCAATTTTCGCCACGCCACAGGCGTTACCGCCATACCGGATCAGTACCGGTAGAAACCGGCGAAGTCCTTGAGGCGGTCCACGGCGTCGACGCGCACCTCGGCGCCGGTCTCCGGGGCGTTCATCATCCTGCCGCCGCCCAGGTAGACGCCGACGTGGTGGGTGCTGACCCTGGTGGGGGTGATGACGCCGAAGAAGACCAGGTCGCCGGGGCGGGGCGCGGCGTCCACCCGGTGCAGGCGGCGGACGTGGTCGTCGGTGTTGCCCGGCCCGAGGACGTCCCGGCCGTGCGCGAGGGCGTACACCCAGCGGGTGAAGCCGGAGCAGTCGAGGCCGCGCGTCCGGGCGGCCGGGCAGGGCTTGATGCGGCCCCGGTAGCCCTGGCAGGTGCCCTTGGACGGGCCCGGGCGCTCGGCGTGGCCGCCGCCCCACGAGTAGACGACGCCGCGACGCTCGATCTCGTACGCCAGGCGGACGATGCGCGGCTGCGTCCAGGTCGAGACCGGGACGGAGGCGGTGGCGGCCAGCAGCAGGGACGCCAGCACGAGCAGCGCGACCGCCCGCGAGCCGAGGGGTGGGCGGGGGCGCGCGACCGCCCGCGGGCCGAGGGGTGTGCGGGGATGCGCGACCGGGTCCGTGCGGTGGCGCGTCATCCCGTCTCCGTCCCCGTGACAGCAGATTCCGCGTTTTATGGTGCCTTATCGCACCTTGATGGTGAACTTCGCCGTTCCGACGGTCACGTCCATGCCCACCGCGCCCCGCGCCCTGCGCGGCCGGGTCGTGAACGTCAGCGTCACCTTCCCGCCGCGCTCCACCTCCGCGACCGTGCAGCGCACCGCCGTGCCGCTGAACCGGCAGCCGCCCGAGGCCCCGGTCACCCGCTGCCCGCCGAACGTCCGCCCCGCGACCTTGACGTTCGTCACCGGGTACGGGCCGGTGTTCCGCAGCGTCACCGTGTACTTCCTGCGGCTCTTGGCCGCCGCCGTGACCGAGATCTCGGCCGGCGGGTTGGCGAGGGCCTTGAGGCCGTCCTCGGCGCCGTTGAAGACGTCGCCGCCGCCCACCAGCGGCCCCTTGTCGGCCGACTGCCAGAACGTGTACGCCGTCCAGCTCTTCGGCAGCTCGCCCGGGTCGGACCCCCACCGGGCCAGCCAGAGCGGGTTGGCCGAGAAGGCCGCCGAGTCGCCGGTGCAGGTGCGCCACCAGCTCGTCGTGGTGTAGATGATCACCCGCAGGCCGGTGCGCTCCTTGTAGCGCCTGGTGAAATCCTTGAGCCAGGTGACCATGTCCTTGGCGGACAGGTCATAACAGTTGTTCTTTCCGTTCTTGTCCTGGTACGGGTTGTCCTCGATATCGAGCACGCCGGGCAGCGTCATGCCGTCCGAGATCCAGTCGCCGCCGTTCTGCAGGAAGAATTCCGCCTGCGTCGCCCCATCGGATTCGTGCGGTTGCGCAAAGTGATATGCGCCGCGATACAGGCCCGCCGACACCGCGCCGCCGTACTGGGCGTCAAAACTCGGGTTACGGTAATCCGTGCCCTCGGTGAGCTGCACGAACGCGAATTTCGCGCCGCCGGAGGCGACATTCGGCCAGTCGATCTCGCCGGTCCAGTTGCTGACGTCGACGCCGGGCACCCCGTCGGCCGCGTACGCGCTCCCGCTACCGGCCCCGATGCCCAGTGCCGCGATCGCCGCTAATAATCCCAGACGTTTCACGGCCAGGATCATCGCGGGGTTCCGCGGAATTTCGCAAGGCCGCGAATATCAACAGATCGCATCATTCCACCGAGCCGGCCGGTGCGACGCCGTCGCGCCGGGGCGCTGGAATCGGTGCCCCACGTCCCGCGAAACCGCAGGTCGGGGCGGCGGAAATCGCCGTCCGCGACTCACCCCCGCACCCGGTGTTTCCGCAGGTCAGCGCCGTATATATACGTGATGTTCACGTTTGCCAAAGCGGGTTTTCCCTGCGCAAACTGGTGCGGATCCCGCCCACCGAGCCCCCGACCAGGGGTTTCTTCGTCATGCCCGCAGGAGACCGACCGACATGATCCGAGCCCGGGCGCTGACCCGCACGTTCACGATGAAGAAGGAGAAGGTGGAGGCCGTGCGCGGCCTCGACCTCGACGTCGAGGCCGGCCAGCTCGTGGCCTTCCTCGGCCCCAACGGCGCAGGCAAGTCCACCACTCTGCGCATCCTCACCACCCTCCTGCCCCCGACCTCCGGCACCGCCACGGTGGCCGGCCACGACGTGGCCACCGACCCGGCGGGCGTGCGCTCCCGCATCGGCTACGTCGGCCAGCGCAACAGCGCGGGCGAGGAGTTCCGCGTCCGCGACGAGTTGGTCACCCAGGGCCGCTGCTACGGCCTGCCGGCGCGCGCGGCGGCCGCCCGCGCCGACGAACTGCTCGACCTCCTCGACCTGGCCCCGCTGGCCGGCCGCACGCCCGGCACGCTGTCCGGCGGCCAGCGCCGCCGCCTCGACCTCGCGCTCGGCCTCGTGCACCGCCCCGACCTGCTCTTCCTGGACGAGCCCTCGACCGGCCTGGACCCGAAGAGCCGCGCCGAGATCTGGCAGCACATCCTGCGGCTGCGCGAGGCGTACGGGACCACGCTGTTCCTCACCACCCACTACCTGGAGGAGGCCGACGCGATGGCCGAGCGGGTGGTCATCGTCGACCACGGCCGCGTCATCGCCGACGGCACCCCGGAACAGCTCAAGAACGACCTGGCCGGCGACCGCGTCACGCTGACCACCGGCACCGAGGAGGACGCCCGCCGCGCCGCGAGCGCCCTCGAAGGCACGGCGGAGGGCACGGCGGAGGGCACGGCGGAGGGCACGACCGTGCGGATCCGCGTCCCCAACGCCCCCGCCGCGCTGCCCGGCCTCCTGCGCGCCCTCGACGCCAAGCTGATCGAGGTCGTCACGGCCGAGACCGTCCGCCCCACCCTCGACGACGTGTTCCTCACCCTGACCGGGAGAAGCCTCACCGATGACGACCTTCCTGCGTGACACCGCCACCGTCTTCTCGCGCGAGCTGCGGCCCTCGCTGCGCAACCCGGCCGCGCTGCTGTTCGAGATGGGGCAGCCGCTGCTGTTCCTGTTCCTGTTCGGGGCGCTGCTGGACGGCGCGACGGGGACGTCGTGGCAGTGGTTCGTGCCGGGCATCCTGGTGATGATGTGCCTGACCGGGCCGATGGGGGCCGGCTACTCGCTGCTGGTCGAGCTGCTCGGCGGCTCGATGGAGCGGATGCTGGTCACGCCGCTCGACCGCCGCGCGATGCTGGTCGGCCGGGCGCTGAAGGCGATGGTGCTGCTGCTGACCCAGGCCGTGCTGATCATCCTGCTGGCGATCCCGCTGGGCTTCGAGCTGCACGCGGCCGGGGTGCTGGCGGGGCTGGCCCAGCTCGTGGTGTTCGGGGTGGGGCTGGGGGCGTTCTCGTTCGTGCTGGCGCTCAGGTCGGCCCCGAACGGGACGTTGTTCTACATGGTGAGCCAGTCGATCCTGTTCCCGCTGCTGCTGCTGTCGGGCGTGCTGCTGCCGCTGGACACCGCCCCGGCGTGGCTGCGGGCGATCGGGCGGGCGAATCCGGTGACGTACATCGTGGACGCGCAGCGCGCGTTGTTCGCCGGGGAGCTGACCGCCCCCTCGGTCCTGTACGGCACCGCGTCCGCCTGCCTGATCGCCGCGCTCGGCCTGCGCCTCGGGGTCCGCGCGATGCGGACAGGCGTGGTCTGAGGGCGTGATCTAGGGGCTGACGGCGAGGAACAGGAACGCCGCGAACAGCACCAGGTGCACCCCGCTCTGCATGAGCGTGGCCCGCCCCGGCACGACGGTGAGCGTCGAGACCACCACCGTCAGCGCGAACAGCACCAGGTGCGTCCCGCCGAGCCCGAGCAGCAGCGGCCCGTCGAGCCAGAGGGAGGCGATCGCGATGGCCGGGATGGTCAGCCCGATGCTGGCCATCGCCGAGCCGAGCGCCAGGTTGAGGCTGATCTGCACCTGGTCGCGGCGGGCCGCGCGGACGGCCGCGATGGTCTCGGGCAGCAGCACCAGCAGGGCGATCACCACGCCCACGACGGCCTGCGGCAGCCCGGCCGACGACACCGCGGCCTCGATCACCGGCGACTCCACCTTGGCCAGCCCGACCACCGACACCAGCGCGACCAGCAGCAGGCCGAGGCTGGTCAGCGCGGTGCGGCCGGAGGGGCGGGGCGCGTGCTCGCCGGGGTCGAGGACCGCGCCGTCCCGCGCGACCGGCAGGAAGTAGTCGCGGTGGCGGACGGTCTGCGTGACGACGAACAACCCGTACAGCGCGAGCGAGGCCACCGCCGCGAAGGCGAGCTGCGGGCCCGAGAACGCCGGCCCGGTCGCGCTCGTCGTGAACGTCGGCAGCACCAGGCTCAGCGTGCTGAGCGTGGCCAGGGTGGCCAGCGCCTTGCCGGTGCCCTCGGCGTTGAACGCCGCGGTGCGCCGCTTGAGGGTGACGGTGAGCAGGGACAGGCCGACGATGCCGTTGCAGGTGATCATCACGGCGGCGAACACGGTGTCGCGGGCCAGCGTCGCGGTCTGGCCGCCGCCGGAGATCATGAGGCTGACGATGAGCGCCACCTCGATCACCGTGACGGCCACGGCGAGCACGAGCGAGCCGAACGGCTCGCCGACGCGGTGCGCGATCACCTCGGCGTGGTGCACGGCGGCCAGCACCGCGCCGGCCAGGAGCAGGGCGACGAGGACGACGAGCGCGCCCGGCAGCTCGCGGCCCCAGGAGAGCCCGAGCGCGAGCAGCGCCAGGGCGGGGATGAGAACGGTCCAAAGTCTCGCGGCGTTACGGATCAAGTACAGGGCGTTCCCCCATCTTCACGGACGGAAAGGACTTTTCACCCCAATGATGCCTTGACATGCGTTTCGCGCGGACCTGAAGGTTGCCTGGTGACCGAGCCGATCGCGACGAAGACCGTCCCCTGGATCCCCGTGGCGCACCGCCTGGACGTCATCCTCACCGGCGACACCCCGCCCGCCGGGAGCACGACGTCCGCCTTCGCCTTCGTCTCCGACGGGCTCGGCCGCACCCTGCTGACCTGCGTGGACCGGGCCGGCCGCGGCTGGGACATCCCCGGCGGGCACCTGGAGCCGGGCGAGAGCGCGGCCGAGGCCGCCGCCCGCGAGCTGTACGAGGAGACCGGGCTGCGCCTGCCGGCCGCCGCGCTGTCCGCCTTCGCCTGGCAGCGCATCGAGCTGCTGGAGCCGCCGCCCGCCGGCTACCGCTACCCGTCGCTGGCCTACATGGCCATGTTCCGCGCCGTCCTGCCGGGCCCCGGCGCGCCCACCGAGCCGCCGGCCGGCTCGGAGAGCACCCGCGCGGCCTGGCTGCCGCGCGCGGAGATCGAGCGGGTGTGCCCCGATCACACCTGGCTCGACCTGCTCTGAACCTCCCTGGCCCGCTCCAGGTCGTCGCTGCGGTACATGCGCTCCGGGATCGAGGCCAGGGTCGACGGGTGCACCTGCGGGCCGAGCCCGTACAACTTCTGGAAGCTCATGATGAGCGGACGCCAGGCGTCGGGGTCGATGTGGTCGTCCGTGCCCGCGAGCCGGATCTCCTCGTGCGCCCACACGCGCTGCACCCGCACCTCGAAGGCCAGGGTGCCGCCGTCGTCGCCGATCGGGTGCACCGCCTCGACCACGCTCTCCATCGCGACCGGGCACTCGGCGGCCCTGGGCGGCGCGACCGTCTCGGAGGCCACCGGGGTCAGCTCCGCGCGGCCGAACTTGTCGGCGACGTGCCGGTAGCCGCGCTCCCATTTGCGCTCGGGCACCGGGTCCGCGCCCGTGGTCAGCGCCAGCCGGTCCACGGCGGGGGCCTGGGCGGCGGAGGGCAGGTTCAGCACGCACTCCCGCGTGCGCAGCAGGTTCCCGGCCGTCCGGGAGCGCGCGCCGAGGCCCAGCAGCGCGCGCCAGCCGAGCCAGAACGCCGACGACATCGGGGCCAGGTTCGGGGAGCCGTCCTCGTTGGCCGTGGAGACCAGCACGACCGGGGTGCCGAAGTAGAGGATGTTCGGCTCGATGCGGACATGCGCCGCGGCAGTGGTGGTGTTGCTCATGCCTCCCACTGTCGCCGCCGGTCACACCCGCGCGCTGGCGGCCATCGGACGTCTCATCGCCGCGACCCGAGCCGGAGCCGCAACGCGGCCTTGACGTCCGGCCACTCCTCGTCGATCACCGAGAACATGGCGGAGTCCCGCACCCCGCCCTCCTCGCCCGGCGCCCACGACGGCGACCACTTGCGCAGCACGCCCTCGAACCGCGCCCCGGTCCTTTCGATGGCCCGCCGCGAGCGGGCGTTGCGCGCGTCGGTCTTGAGGTCCACCCGGGCCGCGCCGAGCACCTCGAAGGCGTGCTCGAACAGCAGGTACTTGGCCTCGGCGTTGATCCCCGTGCCCTGCGCCGAGGCGCCCAGCCAGGTCCAGCCGATCTCGACGGCCAGCAGCGCCTCCCGCCCTGGCCAGGTGCGCGGGTCCCAGTAGCCGGTGCAGCCCACGGCCCTGCCGTCGGCCACCCGCACCTGCGCGAACGGCGTCAGCCCCGGACGCTCCCGCTGCCCCCGCACGTAGGCGGCCATGTCGGCGCTCCTCGGGACGAGGGTGAAGGCGTAGGAGGAACGGTCCTCCTCGGCCGCCGCCGCGAGGTCGGCGACGTGCCGCTCCTCCAGCGGCTCCAGGCGGACGAGGGACCCGGGCAATGCCGGCACACGCAGTCGCATGGCCGTCAAACTACCGGCTATCACCGGATATCCGGCTCGGGGCGGTCCCGTGACGTGCCGGGAGGCGCCCCGGCCGTCACTGCTGCCGGCCATCCGGCGGGGGCGCGAACTGGCCGTAGCGCACGTTGCGGGTCGGCTCGCCGTACGGGCCCGCCTGGCCGTACGGGCCGGGCTGCGCCTGCGGGCCGGACTGCCCGTAGGAGCCCTGCTGACCGTAGGAGCCGTGCTGACCGTAAGGGTCGTGCGGGGGCTGCTGGGGCTGCTGGGGCTGCGGGGTGGGCGGCGGGCCGTACTGGGGGCCCGAGCCGTACTGGGGCTGGGCTCCCGGGCCGTGCTGGTAGCCGTTCGCGCCCTGGCCGTGGTGCCCGGGGGCGGCCGGGAGCTGGTGCTGCGGCCACGGCGGCGACGGCACCGCGTTGTACGCGGGCGCCTGCGGCGCGGGCCCGTACGACACCGCCGGCCGCGACCGCCGCCGCTTGCCCAGCACCCGGAACAGCACCAGGGCCAGCACCAGCACGACCACCACGCCGGCCCCGATCAGCACCCACAGCAGGACGGGCTTCGGCGACTCGTCCTTGCCCGCCGAGATCGCGGTCTGCGACTCGCTGATGTACTTGGCCACGTACGGGTGGTTCGGGAAGAGCGCCTGGACCTCGCGGAACTTCGGCAGCGCGTCCTCGAAGTAGTTGCGGAAGTAGTCGTTCAGCGCCTCGTTGTAGCGCGTGGTCGTGGTGGCCTGGGCGGCCTTGATGTTCTTCTCGCCCAGCTTCTCCTTGATAATGCTCACCGGCAGGACGAAGCTCTCGCTCTCGGACGCCTCGCCGCCCTCGCTCACCGTGCCCGCGATCAGCATGCCGACGACCTTGCCGTCCTTGCTGAACACCGGGCCGCCGGAGTTGCCGTGGTAGGACGGGGCCTGCGTCTGGATGTACGGCACGCCGGTCTGCGTGGTGCGCTTGGCGTTGTACGGCCCCTCGGTCAGCGCCGGCTCCAGCTTCGACTCCAGGCTGAAGAACGGGGTGTTGGTGACCAGGCCGGGGAACCCGCTGATGTAGAGGGTGTCGCCGGTGCGCACGTCGGCGTCCTCGCCGAGCGGCACGGTCGGCAGGTTCTGCTGCCCGTTGACCTTGAGCAGCGCGAAGTCCTTGCCCGGGTAGCTCTCGCCCACCGAGACCAGCTCCGCAGGGACGGCCTTGGCGGTCTTGTCCACGCCGCCGCCGGGCAGGCTCTGCAGCACCGACAGGCTCTGCTTGAGGTCGCGCAGGCGCATGTGGGTGCTGTTGAAGGTGACGTAGATCTGCTGGGCGAGCTTGACCATCTCCTCGTCGGCCTCGATGCCCTGCAGGCCCTTGATGATCTCCTTGGCGTCCTGCTCGTTGAACTTGGCCAGCGCCTGCTGCGCGAAGAGCTGGTTCAGCTCCTTGTCGCCGACCTGGACGCAGTGCGCGCCGGTGACCATGTACCCGTCGGGGGTGACCCACCAGCCGGTGCACATGCCGCCGACCTCGGCCTCGACCGTGCGCTCCGGGGTGCTCTCGACGAGGTAGGCGTCCACGTCGGCGGCGATGCGCTGGAAGAGCCACTTGGCGATGCTGCGCTCGTCGGAGGAGATCTTGCCGTTCTGCACGGCGACGACGGCCTGCTGGGTCAGCGCGTTGAAGGCGTTCTCGTTGATGCTGCTGGTCGGCACGGCGACCGTGCCGGTGTAGGTGAAGCTGGTCAGCTGCACCGCGGGCTGCGTCCGGGCGGCGAGCCAGGTGCCGACGGGCACGTCGGGCCGCGCGTCGGGCGACTCGTCGGCCGCCGCCGGGGCCGCGGGCAGCGCGACCGCCAGGACGACCGCCGCACCCGCGGCGATTTTCGTCAGAGTTCTCGTGAAATATCCGCTCACGGACGGCCATGCTGCGTGACCGCTCTTGTCCATGGCTTGGAGCCGACTTGGGAAGCCGCCCGGCTCAGGACGCGGCGGCCCCCGGCGGGTTCACGACGCCGTAGAGCGCGTGGAAGAGCGGCCAGGTCAGGGCGGCCATCCGCGCGGGCGGCTCCGGGCACTCGCGCTGGAGCCAGTCGGCCGCCACGCCGAAGATCGCCCCGGCCGTGAACGCGGCCTGCACGTCGTGCGGGATGTCCAGCGGGTCGGCCGGGGCGGTGCCGTCGTTGGCCTGGCGGACGCGGTTGTGGACGGCGGCGGTGAGCCGGCGGCGGATGTGGTCGGCCACCCGCGCGCTGCCCTGCGGCCCGAGCAGGCTGCGGTAGAGCCCGGCGTGCTCGGCCAGGCTGGCGAAGAACGCCTCCAGGGAGCGCGTGGCCTCCCGCTCGGGATCGGCCGACCCGGGGCCCGGGGAGGGCAGCGACCTGATCAGGCCGTCGATCATCGCGGTGCTGGCGGCCTCGGCCAGCTCGTGCACGTCGCGGTAGTGGTCGTAGAAGGCGGTGCGGCTGACGCCGGCGCGTTCGGCCACGTCGGAGACGCTGATCCGGGACAGCTCCCGTTCCTCGACGAGGGCGAGCAGCGCCCGCGCGAGAGTCGCCTGCGTGCGGAGGACGCGGCGGTCTACGGACGGGGTCCTGCTGTCTTTCGTGGTGGCCACCTACTGAGTTTACCCTTGGCTTACATCTGTCAGTTAACTTGCAGTTGTAAGGTACTGTGGTCGGGTCGGAACCGACGGAAAGGATCACGTGGACGTTCTGATCGTCGGCGCCTCGGCCGCCGGCCTGAGCACCGCCGAAGCACTGCGCCGGCTCGGCCACGACGGCGGGCTGACGCTGCTCGACGCCGAGCCGCACCTGCCCTACGACCGGCCGCCGCTGTCGAAGCAGGTGCTCGCCGGCGCCTGGGAGCCGGAGCGGGCCCGGCTGCGCGGCCGGCCGCAGCTCGACGCGCTGGGCGCCGAGTTCGTCAGGGGCGAGCCGGCCGTGGCGCTCGACGTCGGGGCGCGGGCGGTCACCACCGCCTCGGGGCGCGTGCTGCGCGCCGACGCCGTGGTCCTCGCCACCGGCCTCGTCCCGCACCGGCTACCCGGCCAGGACGGCCTGGCGGGCGTGCACGTCCTCCGCGGCCTCGACGACGCCCTGACCCTGCGCGCCCACCTGACCCCGGGCACCCGGCTGGTGGTCGTCGGCGAGGGCGTGCTGGGCGGCGAGATCGCCGCCACCGCCCGCGGCCTGGGCCTGGAGGTCACCCTCGCCGGCCTGGGCCAGGCCGTGCTCGGCGACCAGCTCGGCGCGCACGTCGGCGGCCTGCTCACCCGCGTCCACGCCGAGCGCGGCGTGCGGCTGCGGCTCGGCGTCGCGGTGCGCGAGCTGGTGGGCGACGGGGGCCGGGTGACCGGCGTCCGGCTGGCCACCGGCGAGCTGCTGCCCGCCGACGCCGTCGTGGTCGCCGTCGGCTCCCGCCCGGCCACCGGCTGGCTCGACGGCAGCGGCCTCGGCCTGGGCGACGGCGTGGAGTGCGACGCCCGCTGCCGCGCCGCCGCCGGCGTCTGGGCGGTCGGCGACGTGGCCTCCTTCCACCACGAGGGGCTCGGCCGGCGGCTGCGCCTGGAGAACCGCACCAACGCCACCGAGCAGGCCCAGACGGTCGCGGCGAACATCCTCGGCGCGGACCGCCCGTACACGCCGATCCCCTACTTCTGGACCGACCAGTACGACGTCAAGATCCAGGCCCACGGCCTGCCGTCCCCGGCGGCGGCCGTCACCGTCGCCGAGGGCGACCCCGAGCAGCACCGTTTCGCCGCTCTCTACCGCGAGGGCGGCCGGGTCACCGCCGTGCTCGGCTGGAACATGCCCAAGCAGGCCCGCCTGCTGCGCCAGCAGGTCCTGGCCGGCCAGCCGCTCACGCCCGCGTGACGAGCGCCCCACCCCTCTTCCCAAGGAGACGCATGACCATCGACGAGCAGGTCCTGCCCTACCCCATCCCGAACGACGCGGCGCTCCAGCCGCCCGCGGAGTGGGCCGAGCTGCGCACCAAGTGTCCCGTCGCGCACGTCGAGCTGCCGAGCGGCGACCGCGCCCGGCTGCTGACCCGCTACGAGGACGTCAAGCGGGTGCTGGCCGACCCGCGCTTCACCCGCCAGCTCAACGCGCCCGACGCGGCCCGGCTGTCGGCCGACGGCGGCGGCGTCTTCAGCAGCGAGATGGCGACGATCATCCCCGACGGCGGCGAGGAGCACCAGCACTGGCGGCGGCTGGTCAGCAAGTGGTTCACCGCCAAGCGCATGAACGCCATGCGGCCCGCCATGGCCAGGATCGCCGAGGACCTCATCGACGAGATGGTCGGGCGCGGCGCCCCCGGCGACCTGAAGGCGTCGCTGGGCTTCCCGCTGCCGGTGTACGTGATCTGCGACATGCTCGGCGTCCCGGCCGAGGACCGCGACCGGTTCTCGTACTGGTCGGACACGCTGCTCAACCTCACCCGCTACGGCAAGGACGAGATCGAGGCCGCCCAGGCCGAGTTCTTCCAGTACATGACGGACCTGCTGGCCGGCAAGCGCGCCGAGCCGGGCGAGGACCTGCTGAGCGAGCTGATCGCGGCGGGCGGCCCGGACGAGGGCGGCCTGAGCGACCTGCAGATCCTGGTCACCGGCATGGCGCTGCTGGTCGCCGGGCACGAGACCACCGCCAACATGATCGGCAAGATGGTCGCCATGCTGCTCGCCGACCGCGCCCGCTGGGAGGCGCTGCTGGCCGACCCCACGCTGATCCGCGGCACCGTCGAGGAGTCGCTGCGCCTGGACGCCAACTCCGGCTTCGGCCTGCCCCGCTACCTCAAGGAGGGCACCGAGATCGACGGCACCGAGCTGCCGCGGGGCACCACCGTCATCTGCAGCATGGCCGCCGCCAACCGGGACGAGAGCGCCTTCGAGGCGGCCGGCGAGTTCGACCTGACCCGCAGCCCCAACCCGCACCTCGCCTTCGGCGCGGGCGCGCACTCCTGCCTCGGGCAGGCGCTGGCCCGCACCGAGCTGCAGGTCGTGCTGGAGGTGCTGCTGCGCAAGCTGCCCACGCTGGAGCTGGCCGTGCCGGAGGCGGAGCTGGAGCGCGTGGAGGGGCTGGCCGTCGGCGGTCTGCGCACCGTACCGGTCCGCTGGTAATCACCGATCGAGGGAGACACCGCATGAAAGTGACCGTCGACGAGGACAAGTGCTGCGGCGCCGGGCAGTGCGTGCTGATCGCGCCCGAGGTGTTCGACCAGCGTGACGAGGACGGCATCGTCGTCCTGCTGGAGGCCGAGCCGGGCGAGGACCGGCACGCCGCGGTGCGCGAGGCCGCCGCCGTCTGCCCGGCGTTCGCCATCGAGGTCGCCGACTGATCAGCGGCGCGCGAGGAATCCGTCGCCGGCGTTGAGCGGGAGCCCCGGCTCCCCCGATGATGCCGGATGTGGACAAGCCCCCCGCCCGGCCACGCCGCCGCCCGCTCGGGTGGCTCGGCGTGGCCCTCGTCCTGCTCGCGGCCGGCGTGTGGCTGGTCGGCCGTATCGCGCCCGCTCCCCCGCCGGGAGCGGCCGGCCCGCCGTCGGAGGAGCCCGCGCCGCCGCAGGCCGCGGTCGTCCTCGACCCGCCGCTGGTGCCGCCGGGCGCGGCCGAGGTGGCGGTCACGGTCTCGTGCGGGGCGGGGGCGACGGACGCCACGGCCGGCTCCGCCGCCTTCGCCGAGCCGGTGCTGCTGGACGAGCGGGCGGCCACGGGCGGGCTGCGCGGCGTCGCCACACTGCGCACGGGCCTGCCGGCCGGCCGGTACGACGTGTGGGGCGCGTGCGGAGCCGCCGGCGACCCCGCCCCCGGACCGGCGGCCGGCAGGGCGCTGCTGGTGGTCGAGCCGCCGCGCGCCTCCCCCACGCCGGCGCCCGTCCCGCGGACCGCCACGACGTGGGTGTCGCTGGCCGAGGCCGCGCCGGGCGCCTGGCGCCGCCACCCCGCCGCCGCGCGGGCCGTCCTCGACCGGGGCGACCTGACGGACCGCGTCTACGAGCTGCGGGTGACGCACGAGCTGCGCCTGCCCGCGGACGACCCGGACCTCGCGGCCCTGCGCCTCGGCGCGGCGGCGAGCGCGCCCACCGCGTTCGTCACCAGCAGGCTCGGCGACACCGAGGCCGCCGAGACGAACACGGTCTACCCGGCCGCCTTCCTCCCGCCCGCGATCCGGGTGGAGCCGGGGTCCCGGCAGGCCGTCGTCACCTTCACCGGCGTCGGCTACGGCAACTACGCCGCCGACGGAGGCGCCACGTTCGTCGGGATCGAGTTCACCCCGCCGGACCCGGACGCCGGCCGGCTGCCTTTCTCCTCCCACCAGCTCGTCGTGGCCGCGCACGGCTGGACGCTGGCCGGCGTGACCGGCCCGCCGCCGCTCGCCCAGGACGCGCGCTCGGCCCGCCTGGACGCCGGCGGCGGCGCGCTCAGGGCCGCCTTCGTCCGGGACGGCGAGACCGCCTCGGTCGCCGACTACCTGACCGACGACCCGGTCATCGCGGCCCGGGTCGAGGAGGGCCGGGACACCGCGACCGGCTCAGGCGAGGAGTTCCAGCGCTCCGACGTCGCCCCGCTGACCCGGGCCGGGACCGCGCTGGCCTGGGCGGCCGCGATCGCCGGCACGCTGCTCGTCGGGATGTCGCTGGCGCGGGCGCTCGGCCGGGACTGGTGGCGGCGGCGCCGCAACCGGCTGCTCGCGGCGCTGCCCGCCGCCGCGCTCGTCCTGGGGCTGAGCGGCGCCGGCGCGGCGCGCTGGGCCGGGCTCGCCCTCCTGGTGATCGGCCTGCCGGTGCTCGCGCTGCGCTCGGCCGGCCGCGCGCTCGGCGGCGAGGGGCGGCGCCCGGCGGCCGTCGCGGCCTGGACGGCGGTGGCCGTGTCGGGCGCGACGCTCGCGTTGTGGGCGTTCGGCGTGCTGCTCGGCCCGGCGGCCGTGGCCTGGTGGCTGGCGGGGGCCGCCGCCCTGCTGACCGGCTGCGCGCTCGTGCGGCCGTGGCGGCGGCTGCTGCCCTGGGCGGTGCTCCTGCTCGCCGGGTCGGGCGTGCTGCCGGCGGGCCGGGCGGTGTGGACGGGCGCCTTCCCCGGCATCGCCGTGTGGACCGTCCTGCTCGCCACGTCCTTCGCCCTGACCGCGTGCGGCTGGCTCGCCGAGGTGAACCGCCGCTGGTCGGCGGCGTGGACCGCGGGCGGCGGCGCGGCGGTCGCGCTGAGCCTCGCCGTCGTCGTCTACGCGATCTTCCCCGAGTCCTGGCTGCTCCGGCCGTGGACCCAGGAGGCGGGCGAGGAGCCGGCCGCCACGCTGCTGCCGATCATGCTGGTCGGGCTGCCGGCGCTGGTGCTGGCGATGTTGCTGCTCCGCCTGCGCAGGATCGGGGCGGGCGGCGCGGCGCTGACGGCGGCCACCGCCTACCACACGGCGGTGCTGCTCCTGCTGGTGCTGCGGCTGCAGCCGACCGGGGGCCTGCTGGTCCTGCCGGTGACGGCCTGGGCGGGGGTCACCTGGCTGCTGTCCCGCCCGCCTCCCGAGGGGGCCGAGGTGTCAGGGGCCGAGCACCGGCTGCTCGTACGTGACCTGATCCGGCGCAGGACGGTCCGGGCGGCGCTGACGAACCTGCTGCGCCGGCCGCCGGCCGAGGGGCTGGAGGTGGCGGCGTTCGAGGAGCGGCGGGCGGCGCTCGAACGCGCCGCCGACGGCAGCGCCCGGCCCCTGGACTCCGACCTGGCGCTGACCACGCTCGCCGGGCACTCGCCCTGGCGCAACGGGCTGGCCGCGTTCGGGGTGGGGATCCTGCTGTCGCTGCCCTTCTCCGCGCTGCGGGTCTACGAGTCGCTCGACACCTGGCGCAGCACCCCGGGGCAGATCCTGCTCGCGGCGATGACGCTGCTGACGCTGCCCGCGTTGTGCCTGGTCTTCGGCTACTTCTACCCGCGGGTGCGCGGCGACGACCCGATCGCGAAGTCGCTGACGCTGCTGGTCGCCGCGGCCCTGGTGGAGCTGCCGGGATACCTCCAGACGCTGGCCGCGGCCATGTCCGCGGACCCGGGCGCGCCCACGGTGCGGGAGGCGCTGATCGGCATGCTGGTGGCGCTCGGCGACATCGCGGTGGTCAGCATCGGGCTGGGGCTGTGGTGGGAGTGGCGGCTCATGTCGCTGGCGCGCGAGCCGTGGGGGCGGCTGCGGAACGTGCGCAGCCTGCGCGCCCTCGCCGCGCCGGTGACCGCGGTCGTCATCGCGGCCGGCACCACGGTCGCCACCGCCCTGGTGAACAACGTCATCGCGCCGTTGCCGCAGGTCAGCGCCCCGGCGCAGGAGCCGTCCCCGACCGCCAGCCCGTCGCCGTGACCGCGCTCACGCCGCCCCTGGCGGCAGCGTCACCTGGACGCGCCGGCCGCCGTCGGCGGGCGTGACCTCGGCCGCCAGCCGGTCCAGGCCGGGCCGGCCGGCCGCGTCCCAGGCCCGCAGGTGCTCGCGCAGCGCCGCCAGCGCGGCCGAGCCGGGGTGGCGGCCCGCAGCCCCAGGAGCCGGTGACCACGGCGGCGTCCCCGCCGCCGGTGAGGCCGAGGCCGACTCCCGCCGGCGCGCCGCTGCCCCGTGCTGAACGCGCCCTCGCCGCGCGCGTGGTCGCGGGCGGCGACGTAGGGCGCGCGTGTGCCAGGCCGCCGCGGCCTGCTCGCCGTGCAGGCCGACGGGGTGCGGCTCGGCGTGGCCCGGCCGGTCGAGGAGCGCGAGCGCCGCCGCCGGCTCGCCGCCGGCGCGCCCGCGCCAGGCCACCGACACGTACGAGGGCCCGCACGTGGCGTCGAGGTGCAGCAGGGGCGCGCCCAGCGTGACGTTCGCCGCGTCGCCCATGTCGACGTAGGAGGCGGTGGCGAGCCGGACGCCGGTCAGCCCGCCGTCGCCGGTGACCTCGGCGCGGACGTGGCCGACCGCGCGGGCGGCCGGGGCCACGTACACGGGGGTGCTGACGATCCCGCCCGGCCGGGTCTGCTTGAGCCAGGCGTCGGGCAGCAGGGCGGGGGCGCACCAGCCGATGACCAGGTCGTAGGGCGCGTGGTCGGGGACGCCGTCGTGGCCGTCGCCGCACACGACCGTGACCGGGCAGCGCCGCTCGGCGTGCAGCCGCCGGGCCCGCTCCACCAGCCGCCCGTCCACGTCCACGGACACCACGAGCCCCGCCGGGCCGACGAGCTGGGCGAGCAGCGCGCCCGTGTAGCCGGTGCCGGTGCCGATCTCCAGCACCCGGGCGCCCCTGAGGCCGGCCCCGGCCCGGGCGAGGTCGCGCTGGACGACTTTGGGCGGCGAGGTCTGCGGCGGCGCGCCCAGCTCGGGATGGTCGGTGTAGTGCGCGCGCGGCACGGCGTCCACGGCCGCGGCGAGCAGGCGGTCGGCGTCCATCGCACCTCCCACGGTTTGTGCAGGTCATGCCCTGTCCGCGGTGGTCACCGCGGTGGTCACGGTAGCGTGCGGGAACGCCTGGGTCCGGTGCTTTGCGCAAACGGCCGTCGCCCCGGCCGGGCCCGCGATCAGGCCGTTGTTTCTATATTGCGCAAATGGGCAGCAACCGCACTGTCAGGTAAAGACGCGAGGACCTGCACCTGCCCCCAGGTCAGGTCGCCGAGCGACAGGAGCGTGCAGCGTGGCAGTCACCGGCATCATCTCCGCCCTCGTCATCGGGCTCATCATCGGCGTCCTCGGACGCCTGGTCGTGCCAGGAAGACAGAACATCCCGATCTGGCTCACCATCCTGATCGGCATCGTCGCCGCCCTGATCGGCACCGCCGTGGCCGCCGCGTTCGGGGTGGCCGACACCAAAGGCATCGACTGGATCGAGCTGATCCTCCAGGTGGTGCTCGCCGGAGTGGGCGTGGCCCTGGCGGCCGGCCTCTGGGGCAGGCGTCGCGTGCCGTAAACCCTCCGCGACCCCGTGCCGCGTCCCCCTCGCCGCTTTGACCGTACAGCGGCGAGGGGGACTTGCCGCAAGACCCCGGCCCTCCCGCACAATCGGGAGGTCGTGAGCCGGATGCTCTGGGGGTCTCGCCATGCGCGTGTTGTTGTCCACCATCGGGTCGCGCGGCGATGTGCAGCCGCTCGTGGCGCTCGCCACGGAGCTGCGGGAGCTCGGCCACGAGGCCCGGCTCTGCGTGCCGCCCGACTTCCGCGCGTGGATCGAGGGGCTCGGCTTCCCCGTCGTCGCCATCGGCCCCGAGCTGCGGAGCACGGCCACCGCCGCGCCCCGCGTGCGGGAGCACCGGCGCTCACTCGCGGAGGAGACGGTCGCCGCCCAGTTCGCGACGCTCGTCCCGGCCGCCGGGGGCTGCGACGTGATCGTGGCCGCCACGGCCCTGCAACTGGCCGCCCGCTCGGTGGCCGAGTCCCTGCGCATCCCCTACGTCTTCACCGCCTACTGCCCGGCCGTCCTGCCCTCGCCGCACCACGCGCCGCCGCTCGTGCCGGGCCGGCCGCCCGCGTCCGGCAACCGCGAGCTGTGGGAACGCGACGCCGAGAGCTTCAACGAGCTGTTCGGCGCGGCGCTCGACGCCGGGCGGGCCGCGCTCGGCCTGCCGCCGGCCGGTGACGTGCGCGGTCACGTCCTCACCGGCCTGCCGTGGCTGGCCGCCGACCCCGCGCTCGCGCCCTGGCCGTCCCCCGGCGACGACGCCGTCTTCCAGACCGGCGCCTGGCTCCTCCCCGACGAGCGTCCCCTGCCCGCGGAGCTGGAGGCGTTCCTGGACGCCGGCGAGCCGCCCGTCTACTACGGCTTCGGCAGCATGCGGGTGCCGGACGGCCTCGCCGAGGCGGTCGCCGGGTCGGCCCGCGAGCTCGGCGTGCGGGCGGTCGTGGCGCGCGGCTGGGGGCAGCTCGCGCCGCCCGGGCTGCTCTCCGTCGACGAGGTCAACCACCAGGCCCTGTTCCGGCGGGTGGCCGCCGTCGTGCACCACGGCGGGGCGGGCACCACGACCGCGGCCGCCCGCGCCGGCGCTCCCCAGGTCGTGCTGCCGCAGCTCTACGACCAGCACTACTGGGCGGGACGGGTCCAGGAGCTGGGGATCGGCGCGGCGCACCCGCCCGGCGTCCCGTCCGCCGGGTCCCTGACGGCCGCGCTCGACTGCGCGCTCAAACCGGACGTGGCGGCCCGCGCCCAGGCCCTCGCCGGGAAGATGCGCGACGACGGCGCCCGCACCGCCGCCCGCCACCTCCTGGCCCTGTGAGGCCCGCCCGGGGGCGTGGCCCGACGCGCCCCCCAACGCTGTGCCTGCTGAAGCAGGCTCGTCCGGGTTAAGCGATCTGCAACCGTTCGTCACGCTGAAGCGGGACACTGGCTGATGCGAGCTGCTTTCGATGGTTTTTCGGCTTCCGCGGCGACCATCGCCGCGCCCGGAGCCGTATCCCTGTCTGGGAGCGCTCCGGCTGCCGGCGTGAGGACGGAGGACGTGATGGACAAGCCGATTGGCAGGTCACTGCCGATCGACGCCGACCTGCACACCATCCGTCAGGCGGTGCACGCCTTCGCGGCCGAGGCGGGGCTGGCGGGCGACCGGCTGCAGAACCTCGTCCTCGCGGTCAACGAGGCGGTCACCAACGTCCTGGAGCACGGGGCCGGCACCGGCGCCATCCACCTGTGGCGGGAGGCGCGGGGCGTGCGGGTGCAGATCGTCGACCCGGCCGGCCGGCTGCGCCCCGCCGACCTGGACCGCCCGCCGCCGTGGCCGCCCACCCGCGGGATGGGGCTCTGGGTGATCCGCCAGGTGTGCGACGAGGTGCGGCTGGACCATCCGGAGGGGCATTCCCGGCTGGAGCTGTTCATGGCCTACCGGTCCGTGGCGGAGCCGCCGGGCGAGCGCTCGTCGGCGGACGTGCCGCCGCGCGAGTGGCCGGGGCCGCGGCGGGTCATCCGGTTGCGGTGCCACCGCGCCACGCCGCTGTCCCCTGACGGCCGGGGCGAGGGCGAGCCGCCCGAGGACGGCTCAGGACGTCCGCGCCCGAGCGACGCCGCCGCCGAACGCCCCTGAGCCCGTCGCGACAGGCCGGGGCCCGGCGGGCTCGCGCACCTTGGCCATGCGCAGCCGCAGCGACGACCCCGCCCCGTTGCGCGCCACGCTGACCTCGTCGCACAGGTTGCGCACCACCCACAGGCCGGAGCCGTCGGCGGCGGCGAGGTGCTCCTCGCGCAGCCGGCCGCCGGCGTCGGTGATCTCCACGACCAGGTCGCCGTCGTGCTCGCGCACCGCGATCCTGCCGTGCCCGCCGCCGTGGTCCAGCACGTTGGTGGCCGCCTCGTTGGCCGCCAGGACGAGGTCCTCCACCCGTTCGGGCGCCAGCCCGCTGTGCTCGGCGTGCGCGCGCACCAGCCGGCGCACGTACCCGAGGTCGGCGCCGCCCGGGCGGCGCAGCTCGTACTCAGCAGTCATGTCGTCACACCCGGGGTCAGGGGTCATTGAGTGGAAAAGCCGGGCGTCTAACGGGTTACCGGGCTTGCGATCGTTAAACTCACCGCCGTCCGGTTCGCCGGGGAAGCCCAGCGTGCGGGGGTGACAGGCATGGAACGCTCCGTCGCGGGCAGTAGCGACGCGTGACCTCGTAAGCGAGCTGAGCCGGGCGCGACTGCGAGCACACGGCCGATCACCGGTGTCCGGTGGCGCCGGTGCCGCCCGCGCGCGTCCGCGCGCGCCGGCCGCTGCGCTCACGCCCCGGCACGGGGTGCTCAGCCGCGCCCGGATCAGGTCCTGGATCCGCCGGAGGCGTGATGACGTCCTTCACCTTCGATGGCAACGCCCGGATCTCGCCGGTCGTGCACCCGTTCGGGCTGCGCGTGAGCGGCGAGATCGACCGGGACAGCCATGACCTGCTGGCCCGCGCGCTGGCGTGGGCCGTCCGCCAGGGCGACGGTGACGTGCACCTCCACCTGGGCGCGCTCACCTTCATCGACGTGACCGGCCTGCGCAAGATCACCTCGACGGCCGCGGGGCTGCCCGCGCCGCGCAAGCTCGTGCTCGACGCGATCAGGCCCGTGGTGGGCCGGCTGCTGAAGCTGCTCGGCTGGTCCCTCAGCGAGGACGGGCACCTCTACGTCCCCGCGAACGGTCACTCCCGGCCCAAGCTCCCCGACATCCCGCACCCCGCGCCGCCGGGCGACCCCGCGTTCTGAGCCGGCGCCGCGCTCAGGCCGGGTAGGCGTGCGTCTCGGTCGCCTTCACCGACGCCCACACCTGCTGCCCCGGGCTCAGGTCCAGCTCGGCGACGGCGGCGGGCGTGATGTCGGCGAAGGCGGCGACCAGCCCGTCCAGGTGGACGCGGACGTTGTCGCCGTGCCGTTCGATGCCCTCGATGCGGCCCTGCCACAGGTTGCGCGGGCTGCCGTCCGGCCGGGAGCGGTAGAGCGCGACGGCCGCCGGCGGGAACGCCACGAACGCCGGCCCGGCGAGCTGCTCAGCCGTGCTGAACAGCAGCTCGCCGACCCGCACCCGGGCCCCGTCCGCCACGCCCCGGTACAGGTTCAGCCCCACCAGCCGGGCCACGTAGTCGGTGCGCGGCCGGCGCGCCACCTCGGCCGGGGCGCCCTGCTGGACGACCGCGCCGCGCTCGATGACGATCAGCCGGTCGGCCAGCACCATGGCGTCCAGCGGGTCGTGGGTGACCAGGACGGTGGCGCCGTCGAAGTCCGTCAGGTGGCGGCGGAGCCGGGAGCGGATCTCCAGCCGGGTGTGCGCGTCCAGCGCCGCCAGCGGCTCGTCCAGCAGGAGCAGCCGCGGCCGGACGGCGAGCGCACGGGCCAGCGCCACCCGCTGCGCCTGCCCGCCGGACAACCGCCGCGGCCGGACGGCGGCGTGCTCGGCCAGCCCGACCCGCTCCAGCAGCCCGGCGGCGATCGCGCGCGCCTCCGCCTTGGACAGGCCCTGGCAGCGCGGCCCGAAGGCGACGTTGTCCAGGGCTGACAGGTGCGGGAACAGCAGGTAGTCCTGGAACACCATGCCGATCGGCCGCCGGTCGGCCGGCAGGGCGTGCACGGTGCTGCCGTCGAGCGTGATGTGCCCGCCGGTCATCGGCGTCAGCCCGGCCAGCGCGCGGAGGGCGGTGGTCTTGCCCGCGCCGTTCGGGCCGAGCAGCGCGACGACCTCTCCCCGCTCGGCCGCCACCTCGATGTCCAGCGTGAACGCGGCCCGCTCCACCACCAGCCGGGCCCGCAACGTCATGGCGCGCTCACCCACCTCTCGCGCAGGCTGGCCAGGATGACCACCGACACGGCCAGCAGCACCAGGCTGAGCACGATCGCCGCCTCCGGCTCGGTCTCCAGCGCCAGGTAGACCGCGAGCGGCATGGTCCGCGTGGTGCCGGGGAAGTTGCCCGCGAACGTGATCGTCGCGCCGAACTCGCCGAGCGCCCGCGCCCAGCACAACACCGCGCCCGCCACCACCCCCGGCATGATGAGCGGCAGCGTGACCCGGCGGAACACCGTCCACCGCGAGGCGCCCAGCGTGGCGGCGGCCTCCTCGTAGCGCTGGTCGGCGGCGCGCAGCGCGCCCTCGACGCTGATGACGAGGAACGGCATCGCCACGAACGCCTCGGCCACCACCACCCCCGCCGTGGTGAACGGCAGCGTGACCCCGAAGCTCGACTCCAGCCACTGCCCGAGCAGCCCGCGCCGGCCCAGCACCAGCAGCAGCGCGACGCCGCCGACGACCGGCGGCAGCACCAGCGGCACGGTGACCAGGGCCCGGACCACGCGGCGGCCGGGAAAGTCGGTACGGGCCAGCAGCCAGGCCAGCGGCACGCCGAGCAGCAGGCACGCCGCGGTCGCGACCGTGGCGGTGACCAGCGACAGCCGCAGCGCCTCCAGCACGTGCGGCTCGGCCAGCCGCCGCGGCAGCGTGGCCCAGGGGGCGCGGACCAGCAGCCCGGCGAGCGGCAGCACCAGGAACGCCAGCCCGGCCAGCGCCGGCACGACCAGCATCCACGGCAGCCGGCCGGCGACGCCCCGGCGTCTTCGCAGCGCGGTCAAGGGGCCTCGAAACCGGCCTCGGCCAGCACGTCCGCGCCCTGCCACGACCGTACGAGGGCCACGAACCGCCTGGCCAGGTCGCCGGCGGGCGCCTTCGTCAGCACCGCGATCGGGTAGTCGTTGACCGCCTGGTCGGCCTCGGGGAACGCGATGCCGCGCACCTTGCCCGCGGCCGCGATCACGTCCGTCCGGTACACCAGCGCCGCGTCCACCTCGCCCAGCTCGACCTTGGTCAGCGTGGCCTTGACGTCCTGCTCCAGGGTGACCGGCGTGACCTTCAACCCGGCGGCGTCGAGCGCCTTGACGGCCGCCGCCCCGCACGGCACCTGCTCGGCGCACAGGGCCACCTTCACCCGGGGGTCGGCGAGGTCCTTCAGCTCGTCCACCTTCGCCGGGTTGTCCGCCGGGACGGCGATCTGCAGCTTGTTGCGCGCGAACGTCGCCGGCGTGGCGGCCAGGGAGGCGTCGGTCACCGTCTTCATGGTGGCGGGGCTGGCGGCGGCGAACACGTCCGCCGGCGCGCCCTGCGTGATCTGCTGGGCCAGGGTCGCGCTGGAGCCGAAGTTGAACGTCACCTTCGTGCCCGGGTGGGCGGCCTCGAAGGTCCTGCCGAGCGCGGTGAACGTCTCGGTCAGCGACGCCGCCGCGAACACCGTCACCTTCCCGCCCCCTCCGCCGCCGTCCGCCGGCGCGTGGGTGGCGGCCGTCGGGCCGGCGCCGCACCCCGCCGTGCCCAGCAGGAGCACGGCGGCGAACGCGGCTGCCCGCCGGGAGAGTCGTCCGGTCACCAAGGCAGGCTCCTCACTGGCCGCCGGCCACGCGCTCGTGGCCGGGGATCTCCACGACGACGTTGGTGGACTTGATCACCGCGTCCGCCACCACTCCCGCCTCCAGCCCCAGCTCGTCGGCCGCCTGGCGGCTCATCAGCGACACCACGCGGAACGGGCCCGCGGCGATCTCGACCTGCGCCATCACCGCGTCCCTCAGCACCTCGGTCACGATGCCGCGGAAACGGTTGCGCGCCGACGACCTGCCCCCGCCGCCGGGGGCCTCCACCTGGGCGCGGGCGAAGGCGGCCAGGTCGGGGCCGTTGACGCGGCGGTGGCCGTGCTCGTCCCGCTCGGCCCGCAGCCGGCCGGCGTCCACCCAGCGGCGGACGGTGTCGGCGCTCACGCCGAGCAGCGCGGCGGCCTCGCTGATCCGGAACATCATCACAAGCGTGCACCATACCGCCCGCATTTACCACCCTGACCGCCCCTCTCCTCTCGCAACCACGTACCGTTCCGCCCGTCTCCGCTCGCATCCGCCCGCGATTGCCCATCGGCCTCCCGCCCGCCATAGTGATCCGATGGCCCCCCGACCTCCCGCGCTCGACCGCGACCGCCGCATCTGGGACCTGCTGTGCGCGGGGGTCGCGGCCGGCGCCCTGGCCTGGGGCGCGGTAGGCGCCTGGACCGCCGCCACGGTCCGCAACTACCCCTGGAACGCGTGGATCCCGTTCGCCGACGGCACCGCCAAGGGCGTCGTGCTCGGCCTGCTCGCCACCACGGCCGCCCTCGCGGTCCTGCCGCCCGCGAACCTCTCGGCGACCCGGCGCTGGGCCGTCCTGGCCGGCGCCTTCGTCGGCGGCAGCCTGCTCGGCACGGCCCGCGACCTGAACGGCCCGCCCGATCCGGTCCTCTACTTCGCCGAGCCCCTGCCGGACGAGCGGTGGTACGGGACGACCATGCTGCTGCACTGGGCCGGCAAGGTGGCCGCGCCCGCCGCCTGCTGCGCCGTCGTCCTGACCCTGCTGGCCGCCCGCCCCTACCGGCCGCGGCAGTCGTTCGCGGCGAGCCTGGCGCTGCTCCTCGCGGGCGTCGCGCTGCTCCTGCTGCCGGTGATCGCCGGCGCGCTCGCGCCCGAGGTCCAGGGCAACGGGCGGCACGTGAACGAGGGACCCCTGGCCGGCCTGCGCTGCTGGGCCGTCGGCGTCCCGGTGCTGCTGGCCGGTCTGATCCGCACGGGCGCGCTCCTGACCGCCACGCACAGCAGGGCTGTTCACCAGGTGACGGGCAGTGACTCCACCCCGTAGATGACCGCCAGGCTCTTGAACGCGAGCTCCTCCACCGGCGCCGCCAGGCGCAGCCCGGGGAAGCGCCGCAGCAGCGCCGGGAAGGCGACGCGCAGCTCCAGGCGGGCCAGCGGCGCCCCCAGGCAGTGGTGCACGCCGTGCCCGAAGGCGACATGACCGCTCGCCGGGCGGCGGGAGACGTCGAAGCGCTCCGGGTCGCCGCCCACCGCCGGGTCGCGGTTGGCCGCGGGCAGCGAACAGAGCAGCACGTCCCCGGCCCTGATCCGCTCCCCCGCCAGCACGACGTCCTCGCGGGCGGTACGCGGCAGCACCGCGTGCACGACGGACAGATACCGCAGCAGCTCCTCCACCGCCCGGTCCACGTCCTGCCCCCGGCGTACCAGCTCCCGCTGCTCCGGGTCGCGGAGCAGCAGGAGCGTGCCGAGGGCGAGCATGTTGGCGGTGGTCTCGTGCCCGGCGAGCAGCAGCAGGTCGGCGAGCCCGACCAGCTCCTCGTCGGCGAGCCCGGCGCCGTGCTCGCGGACCAGCATGCCGATCAGGTCGTCGCCGGGGTCGCTGCGCTGCCGGGCGACCAGCTCCCGCAGGTACGCCTGGGACTCCAGGCCCGCTGCGACCTGCGCCTCCGCGTCGAGCGTCACGCTGAGCCGCCGGGCGCTGCGCTGCTGGAACTCCGCCCGGTCCGCGTACGGCACGCCCAGCAGCTCGCAGATCACCAGGGACGGGACGGGCAGCGCGAAGGACGTGACCAGGTCGGCGGGCGGCCCGGCGGCGGCCATGGCGTCCAGGTGCCCGGCCACGATGGCCTCGACGCGGGGACGCAGGCGTTCCATCCGCCGTACCGTGAACTCCGGGGCCAGCAGGCGCCGCAGCCGCGTGTGATCGGGCGGGTCGTAGCCGATGAGCACCCCGAACGCGCCCTGACGCGGCGTCGGCCTGCCGAGCCCCGCGCGCACGCCGTCGGCGCTGCTGAAGCGGGCGGCGTCGCCCAGCACCTCGCGGACGTCGTCGTACCGGGTGACCAGCCAGACCTCCGCGCCCCGGGGCAGCCGGACCTTGGTCACCGGCCGCTCGGCGCGCAGGCGGGCCAGTTCGGGGGCCGGGTCGAGGCCGTCCCGCCTGAGGTGCACGGGCACGTCCGGGCTGCGGGTGGTCGTGTGGTTCGGCCTGGGCATGGGGCGGGTACCTCCGTCGTCGCGCGGGCTGGTGCACCCGGCAGGGCGTTCCACCGCGTTCCACCCGGCTCGCGTCAGGGCCACTGCGGCGGTGATCCGGCTGGGCAGTGGCCCTGTCACCGCCCGGCCCGATGCATTTCCCTTGGTGCTCAGGAACCGAGATCACTGGGGGACGACATGCGACACGCCCACCGGAGCCGCGCCCTCGCGCTGGCCCTGGCCCTGACAACGGCGGCCACGCTCTTGGCGGGCGGGACGGCGCACCGCGCCGACGCCGCCTCGCGCCGGAGCCTCGCCGTGTACCTGCATGTCGGGTGCGAGAGCTGGACCAGGCTGAAGATCAGGTGCACCGCGACCGTCATCGGCGGCTGGGGCCCGTGGCGGGTCGACTGGTACGTGGACGGCGTCCACTACAGCACCAGCGCCGACCAGTACGGCAGCGTCGGCGAGGTCAGCCAGACCTTCGCCTGCTCGCCGAGCCGGCCCGCCGTGTACGAGGCGGTCGCCACCGACGCCCTCGGCCAGATCGGCTACGCGCCGGGCGCCGGCGCGAAGTGCTACACGACCACCCCCTGACGCGCCAGGCCTGATTTGCCTACCCCTGTACCCCTGGGGGTATATTCGAAGCACATGGAGGTACCCCCGGGGGTATAAGGAGAGCAAGCATGAGCACGGACGTCACGGCGTTCCGCACACCGGGCCTGGGCGACCAGACCTACCTGCTGGTCCACGAGGGCAAGGGCGTTCTCGTCGATCCCCAGCGCGACATCGACCGTTTCCTCAGCGCCGCCGCCGAACGCGACGTGGACCTGCGGTTCGTGCTGGAGACCCACCTGCACAACGACTACGTCTCCGGCGGCGAGCAGGCCGCCCTGCGCACCGGCGCCGAGCTGGTCCTGCCGGCCGCCGCGGCCCCGGCCTACCGGCACACGCCCGCCTTCCACCTGGAGGACCTCGACGGCGGCGCGGGCCTGACCGTCCGCCCGGTGCACACGCCGGGCCACACGCCCGAGCACACCAGCTACCTGGTGCTCATCGACGGCGAGCCGGTCGCGTTGTTCTCCGGCGGCAGCCTGCTGGTCGCCTCGGCCGGCCGGCCCGACCTGCTGGGCCCCGAGCGCGCCCGCTCGCTGGCCCGTCTGCAGCACGTCTCGCTGCGCCGCCTGGCGGCGCTCCCGCCCGGCGTCGCCCTCTACCCGACGCACGGCGAGGGCTCGTTCTGCACCGCGACCGGCGCGGGCCGCCTCACCTCGACCATCGGAGCCGAGCTGCGCACCAACCCGCTGCTCGCCATCGGCGACCCCGAGACGCTCGCGGACACGCTGCTCGCCGCCCCCATGCCCATCCCCGCCTTCTACCGGCACATGGGCCCGGCCAACACCCTCGGCGTGCCGCCCATGCCCCCCGTTCAGGTGCCCGAGCTGGACGCGCCCGCGCCCGGCACGCACGTCGTGGACCTCCGGCCGCGCCAGGCGCAGGCCCGTGGCATGCTGCCCGGCTCGTACGGCATCGAGCTGGACGACGACTTCGGCAGCTGGACGGGCTGGCTGCTCCCCTACGCCGAGCCGATCACCCTGGTCGCCGAGCCCGGCCAGGACGTCGCCCCCGCCGTCACCCAGCTCGCCCAGATCGGCGTCGACACCGTCCGCGGCGTGCTCCGCGGCCCCGGCGCGGCCGCCACGCAGACGTACGAGCTGGCCGGGCTCGACGCTTTCGTCAAGCTCCTGGCCCGGCCCGGCGCCCAGTTGCTGGACGTGCGGATGCCGGCCGAACGGGAGCAGACGCCGCTGGCGGGCGCGGTCGAGCGGTTCCTGCCCGACCTGTTCGCCCAGGGCGTCCCCGGCGAGCTCGACCCGGCCCGGCCGGTCCTGGTCGCCTGCGCCTCCGGCCGCCGCGCCGCGATCGCCGCCGCCCTGCTCGCCCGCGAGGGCTACCGGCCGATCGTGCTCACCGGCGCCGGCGTCGCCGAGCTCGGCACCGCGCTCCGCGACCACCGCGCCGCCTGACCCATCCCCTCACCGCCTCTCGAACAGGAGAACCCCTTCCGTGTCCCGCATCGACGCCGCCGCCGCCCGCGATCTGCTCGCGACCAACCCCGACGTCCTCGTCGTGGACGTCCGCACCCCGGCCGAGTTCGCGACCGCGCACCTCGACGGCGCCATCAACCTGCCCCTCGACCAGATCGACGCCCACCTGCGGCGCATCGTCGCTGACGCCGGCGGCCGGCTGCTGATCGTCTGCCAGACCGGCGGCCGCGCCGAGCGCGCGAGGACGGCGCTGAGCGAGGCCGGGCTGGCCGACGTCGTCGTCCTCGACGGCGGGATGAGCGCCTGGACCGCCCTCGGCGGGTCCGTCACGCGGGGGCGCCCCCGCTGGGCGCTGGAGCGGCAGGTCCGCCTGGTCGCCGGCGGCATCGTGCTCGCCTCGGCGCTGGCGAGCCTGTGGATCCCCGCCGTGGTGCTGGTCGCCGCCTTCGTCGGCGCGGGCCTGGCCGTCGCCGCGCTCACCGACACCTGCGCGATGGGCCTGCTGCTGTCCAGGCTGCCGTACAACCAGGCCGGTGGCGTGGACGTCGAGGCCGCGCTCACCCGCCTGCGCGGGACGCGGGCGAACGCGTGAGGAGGCGCTTTCCCATGACTTCTGCATACCCCGGGGGGTATAAATGTTCGCCCTGACCCTCGCCGCCGCCGTCGTGGTCGGCGTGACGCTCGGCCTGTTCGGCGGCGGGGGCTCCATCCTCACCGTGCCGGTGCTGGTCTACCTCGCCGGCGTGCCGGCCAAGCAGGCCATCGCCATGTCGTTGTTCGTCGTGGCGGTGACCAGCGCCGTCAGCGCCGTCGGCCACGCCAGGGCCGGACGCATCCGCTGGCGCACCGGGCTGATCTTCGGCGCGGCCGGCATGGCGGGCGCCTACGGCGGCGGGCTGCTCGGCCCGCACCTGCCCGAGGCGCTGCTCATGGCGGCCTTCGCGGCCATGATGCTGGCCACCGCCGTCGCCATGATCCGCGACCGCCGCGTCCCGGCCGCCCGGCCGGCGCGGCACGAGCTGCCCGTCCTGCCGGTGATCGCCGAAGGGATCGGCGTCGGCCTGGTGACCGGGCTCGTCGGCGCGGGCGGCGGGTTCCTCGTGGTGCCCGCGCTGGTCCTGCTCGGCGGCCTGCCGATGGGCGTGGCCGTGGGCACCTCGCTGCTCGTCATCGCCATGAAGTCGCTGGCCGGCCTCGCCGGATACCTGGCGAGCACGCCCGTCGACTGGGCGCTGGCCCTGCCGGTGACCGCGGCCGCCGTCGTCGGCGGGCTCATCGGCGGCGCCCTCGCCGGCCGGGTCGACGCGGACCGGCTACGCAAAGGGTTCGGGTGGTTCGTGCTGGCCATGGGCGCTTTCGTCCTCGTCCAGCAGGCGCCGCCCGCGCTGCTGCCCCACGTCTGGGCCGTCGCCCTGGCAGGCGCCGCGGCCACCGCGGCGCTCGCCGTACGGCACAGGCGCAGGCACGCCGCCCCCGGGCCGGCTACCTCCCGGACGCCTGCCGCAGCAGGGACACGAGGTGGGCGACGGCCGCCACGGCGGTGAGGACGATCGCCACGATCAGCACGGTCCGCGCGACGAGCTCCCAGTTCACGGCGGACTCGCCGAAGGCGAAGGGGAAGACCCGCAGGGTCTTGATCAGCACCGCGGTGCCGACCACCGCCCCCGCCAGGTCGCCCGCCGAGCGCAGCCAGCGCGGGTCGTGGATCACGTAGATCAGGTTGGCGGCCAGCCCGACGATCATCGAGAGGTTGACCAGCCACACCACCTGGACGGTGCCCGCCGTGAGGAACGGCACCACCTGCCACCCCGGGCGGACGTTGACGGCGTACAGCAGGGCCGCGTCGATGACCGCGGCGACGGTGTAACCGGCTCGGCGGGCGGCGAGCGGCCGGCGCGCCGGTGCGAGTGTGTTCACGTGACCTCCAGCAGCCTCCGACGGCGAGGAACGGGGTCGAGCCCAACGGTAGGCACCCCGGCCGGCGCGCAGCAGAGCCGAAGGTCCTCACTCCGTGGCCGAGGTGCCCGCGTGAGGTCGTCGGACGGCGGCGCGCGGGACCTTCGGCCCTGGCCGTACCGCTGTGAGCAGCGAGGATAGGGGGAGACGCGCGCCGCGGAACGGGTTTGGGGGCACCGATGGTCATGTCGCGCAGTGGGCTGTCGTCGGCGGAGGCCGCCGTGCGACTGGACCGGGACGGCCCGAACCTGCTGCCCGCCAAGCCGCCCGCCCCGCTGTGGCGGCGGGTCGCCGGGCAGCTCCGCGACCCGCTGATCGTCGTGCTGCTGGTGGCCGCGGCGCTGACCGCGATCACCGGCGACTGGACCGACATGGCCGTGATCCTGCTGGTCATCGTCGTCAACACGACCGTCGGCGTGGCGCAGGAGGTGCGCGCCGACCGGGCGATCACCGCCCTGTCCGCGCTCACCGCGCCCGTGGCCCGGGTGGTCAGGGACGGCGCGCAGCAGGAGGTCCCGGCGGCCGAGGTGGTCCGCGGCGACGTGCTGGTGCTGGCCGAAGGCGACATCGTCCCGGCGGACGCCCGGCTGGAGGAGGCGGCGGCGCTGCTGGTGGACGAGTCCGCGCTGACCGGCGAGTCGGTGCCGGTGGACAAGAGCGCCGGCGACGAGGTCGCCTCCGGCACCGTCGTGGTCAGGGGACGCGGCCGGGCCGAGGTGTGCGCGACCGGCGCCGCGAGCGCGGCCGGGCGGATCGCCGGCCTGATGGCGACCGGGTCCGGGCTGACGCCGTTGCAGCGGCGGCTGGTCGGAGTGGGGCGGCTGCTGGCCGGGGTGACGGTGTTCCTGTGCGTGGTGGTCGGGGCCCTGGGCCTGGTACGCGGGCAGCCGGTCGAGCTTATGGTGGTGACCGCGATCAGCCTGGTGGTGGCGGCCGTGCCGGAGTCGTTGCCGGCCGTGGTCACCCTCAGCCTGGCGCTCGGGGCGCGGCGGATGGCGGCGCGGCACGCCCTCGTCCGCCGGTTGCACGCCGTCGAGACGCTCGGCTCGGTCACCGTCCTCGCCACCGACAAGACCGGCACCCTCACCGAGGGCCAGATGGTCGTCCGCAGGCTGTGGACGCCCGCCGCCCGCGCCGCGCTCACCGGCACCGGCTACGGCCCGGACGGCCGGCTCGACGGCGACGCCCCCGCCGAGGCGTTCACCGGCCTGCTCACCGCCGCCGCCCTGTGCAACGACGCCCGGCTGCTGCGCGGCGACGACGGCGAGGAGTGGCGGGCGCTCGGCGACCCCACCGAGGCCGCGCTGCTGGCCGCCGCGGCCAAGCTGGGCCTGGACCGGCACGAGCTGAACGAGCGCTGCCCGCGCCTGGCCGAGCGGCCCTTCGACAGCGTGCGCAAGCGGATGAGCACCCTGCACCGGCTGCCCGGCGGCCGGTCCCGGGTGATCTGCAAGGGGGCGCCGGAGGCGCTGCTGCGCGCGCCGGTCCTCGCCGCCGATCCCGCCCTGGTGGCCGGGGCCACGGCGGAGGCGGAACGGCTCGCGCACGAGGGGTACCGGGTGCTGGCCGTGGCCGTCGCCGACCTGGACGGCGTACCGGAGCGGGTGCCGGAGGAGGGGCTGCGGCTGCTCGGGCTGGTCGCCATCCTCGACCCGCCCCGCGAGGCCGCCTCCGCGGCCGTCGCCGCCTGCCGCCGCGCCGGGATCCGTCCCGTCCTCATCACCGGCGACCATCCGGGCACCGCGCGGGCCGTCGCGACCGAGCTCGGCGTCATCGGCCCCGCCGACCCCATCGTGGACTGCCGCGACGCCCCCGGCCCGCCGGCCGGGGCCACCGTGTACGCCCGCGCCACCCCCGAGCAGAAGCTCGTCCTCGTCGAGGGCATGCGGGCCGGCGGCGAGGTGGTCGCGATGACCGGCGACGGCGTCAACGACGGCCCCGCCCTGCGCCGCGCCGACATCGGCGTCGCCATGGGCGGCCGCGGCACCGAGGTCGCCCGCCAGGCCGCCGACCTGGTCCTCGCCGACGACGATCTCGACACCGTGGTGGCCGCCGTCGAGGAGGGCCGCCGCGTCTACGCCAACATCCGCCGCTTCCTCGTCTACGGCCTGTCCGGCGGCGCCACCGAGATCGCCGTCATGCTGCTCGGCCCGCTGTTCGGGCTCGCGCTGCCGCTGCTGCCCGCCCAGATCCTCTGGGTCAACCTGCTCACCCACGGCCTGCCCGGCGTCGCGCTCGGCGGCGAGCCCGCCGACCCGGCCGTGATGCGCCGCCCGCCGCGCCCGCCGGACCAGAGCATCCTCGGCGCGGGCCTGTGGCAGCGGGTGATCCGCATCGCGGTCGTGCTGACCGCCGTCACGCTCGGCGTCGCCGTCTGGGCCCTGCACACCGGGCGTCCCTGGCAGAGCATGGCGTTCTTCGCGCTCGGCGCCGTGCAGCTCGGCGTGGCGCTCGGCTCGCGCGCCCGGCCCGGCTCCCTCGCCAACCCGGCGCTGCTGCTCGCCGTGGCCGGCGCGCTCGGGCTCCAGCTCGCCGGCCTGTACGTGCCGCTGCTCCGCGACCTGCTCGGCACCGTCCCCCTCACCCTGCCGGACCTGCTCGTCGTGGCCGCGCTGTCGGTCCTCGGGTACGCCGCCGCCCGCCTGGACCGCGTCCTGCACCGCGAGCCCGTCCCGCCGCCCCGCGACCGGAGACCGTCATGACCGAACGGACCGAGGTCACCTTCACCTCGCAACCTCCCGATCCGCCGGGGCCCGGCCCGTGCCTGGTGACGGCTCACCCGCGCGTGGCCGCCGCCTCCCCTGCCCTGGTGACCGGCGAGACCCGTCTCCTGACCACCCATCTCGGCCTCGCCCTGTCCGGGGAGCGGACATGAGCACGATCTCCCGCCGGCAGCGGAGGCACGCGCTGCGCCTCGCCGTTCCCCTGCTGTCCGGCCCGGCCCAGCGGGCCGGGCTGCGGCGGTCGATGTCCCGCCAGTACGACGCCCTCGAAGCAGCCGTCCCCCGCCTGCGCGCCCCGATGAGCCGGATGACCCTGCGCATCGCGGTGGACTCCCTCGCCCTCTACCGCGCCCTGCCCACCGCCCTGCCCACCGCCCTGCCCACCGGCCTGCCCACCGGCCTGCCCACCGCCCTGCCCACCGCCCTGTCGCGGGCCGAGCGGCTGGCACTCGTCGAGCGCTTCGTCACCGCCTGGATGCGCGCCCAGTTCGACAGCCCGCTGGTGCGCTGGGTCTACCGCCACCGGCGCGCCCATCTGCTGCTGCGCCGCTGGTGGTTCTGGAGCGCCAACCTGCTCGACGAGCCCGCCGGCTGGCGCTTCCGCTACCTCGCCCCCGCCCCCGGCCGCTTCTACGGGGTGGACGTCACCCGCTGCGGCGCCGTGGCCTTCCTCGCCGCCCAGGGCGCGCCCGAGCTGGCGCCGCTGATGTGCGCGGGCGACCTCGCGATCAGCGGTTACCTGCCGCCGGGCGTGCGCTTCGCGCGTACCCGTACGCTGGCCGGCGGCGCCCCGCTGTGCGACTTCCGCTACGTCATGACCGCCGGGGAGAAGCCGTCGGAGAGCCGCGCGCGGGCCTGCTGACGACGGCTACTTCCGGCCCTTGGCCTTCCCCTTCCCGGGGTGCGCGACGGCGAGCCCCGGCGGCACGTGCTTGGGCGGCACGTGCTTGGCCGGCTCGGCGAGCTTCCTGGCCTCGCCGTGCGGCGACGAGGTCGCGGCGGTGCGGGCCGCCGCGGGCCTGGCCGTCCGGCGCCGGTCGGCGGTGCGCCGCCGGGCCGCCGCCGGCTGCGCCTGCAGCACCCCGCTCGGCCGCGTCTCCGTCGTCCCGGCGGGCGACGGCTGGGCCGGCGGGGCGGGGTGCCCGCCATGGGCCGCGCCGCGGCCGTCGGGGGCGCCTCGGTGTGCCAGCTCGCGGCGGCCAGGGCCGCGGCGACCAGCACGCCCACCAGCGCGACATGCCGGACGTGGTCCGGCTGGAACCGCGTGACCCCGGCTCTGACCCCGAAACGACGCCGCCCCGGCGCACGGGTGACGGCCTCGGCCGTACGAGGCCCGGACGGCACAGACACGGCCAGGGCACGCTCGGCCGGGGCACGCTCGGCCGGGGCACGCTCGGCCTGGGCGGGTGCGGCCGGAATGGACGCGGAAAGAGCGGGCGCGGCCGGAATGGACGCGGAAAGGGCGGGCGCGGCCGGAACGGGCTCGGGCGGGGCGACCTCGAGGACGCGGGTCCGCGAGGCGGAACCGGAACCGAAAGCGGGACCGGGACCGGCGGCGACGGCGCAGACCCGCCGCAGCCGCCGGCGGGCCTCCGCGACGCTGGGCCGCCCGGCCGGGTCCTTGCTGAGCAGCGCGGCGATGAGCGGCGCCAGGGCCCCCGCCCGCTCGAACGGCTCCGGGTCGGCGGTGAGCACGGCGCTGATGGTGGCCAGCGCCGCCCCCTGTTCGAACGGCGACCGCCCTTCGACCGCCGTGTAGAGCGTCACCCCCAGCGACCACAGGTCGCTCTCCGGGGTGGGCGTGCCGCCCCGGGCGCGTTCGGGCGCGATGTAGGCCGGGGTGCCGACCACGATGCCCGCCTCCGTGACGCCCACCGGCCGCTCCACGCTGGTGGCGAGCCCGAAGTCGGTCAGGACGGCGTGCCGGCGGTCGTCGTCCAGCAGGATGTTGGCCGGTTTGACGTCGCGGTGCACGACGCCGGCGGCGTGCGCGGCCGCCAGCGCGTCCAGGATCTGGAGGCCGATCCCGGCGACGGTGGCGGGCGGCAGGGGGCCGTCCTGCGCGAGGACGTCGGCGAGGGTGGGCGCGGGCACGAGCTGCAGCACGATCCAGGGCCGCCCGTCGGCCTCGACCACGTCGTACACGGTGGTGATGTTCGGGTGGCTCAGCCGGCCGGCCAGCCGGGCCTCGCTCATGGTCCTGCGGAGCAGCGCCTCGCGTTCGGACTGCGGCCGGTGGTCGAGGGCGACCTCCTTGACGGCCACCGGCCGGTCGAGCAGCTCGTCGCGGCCTCGCCAGACCCGGCCCATGCCGCCCCGGCCGAGTTCGGCCTGCAGTCGGTAACGACCCGCCAGTAACCAGCCCTCATAACGCGAAGCAGACATAGCGCCCGGCTTACCCTGATCGTCCGCAAGCATGCGTCTCACCGCGCGCCCGTTCCCAAGGTGATCGACAACGTTCGCCGGACTGTGACGTATCAGGGCGGATCGCCCCGGTCACCGCAGCAGACACGGCCGTTTCGGGTCGAACTGCCAGCCGGGGTGAAGGTACTGCATGGCCGCGCTGTCGTCCCTGGCGCCCAGCCCGTGCTCCAGGTAGAGCTCGTGGGCGGCCTTGACCGCGTCCAGGTCGAGCTCCACGCCGAGCCCCGGGGCGGTCGGCACGGCGATGCGGCCGTCCCTGATGCGCAGCGGCTCGCGCGTCAGGCGCTGGCCGTCCTGCCAGATCCAGTGCGTGTCGAGAGCCGTGATCCGGCCGGGCGCGGCCGCGCCGACGTGCGTGAACATCGCCAGCGAGACGTCGAAGTGGTTGTTGGAGTGCGACCCCCAGGTGAGCCCGAAGTCGTCGCAGAGCTGCGCGACGCGGACGGAGCCGCGCATCGTCCAGAAGTGCGGGTCGGCGAGGGGGATGTCCACGGCGTCGGCGCGGACGGCGTGCGCGAGCTGCCGCCAGTCGGTGGCGATCATGTTGGTGGCGGTGCGCAGGCCCGTCACGCGCCGGAACTCGGCCATCGTCTCGCGTCCCGACAGCTCGCCCTCCGCGCCGACCGGGTCCTCGACGTAGGCCACCACGCCGCCGAGGTCGCGGCACACCTCGACGGCGTCGGCCAGCAGCCAGCTCCCGTTGGGGTCGATCGTGATCCGGGCGTCCGGGAAGCGCGCCGCCAGCGCGCGCACGGCGGCGATCTCCTGCTCGGCGTCGAGGACGCCGCCCTTGAGCTTGAAGTCGGCGAAGCCGTAGCGCGCCCGCGCGGCCTCGGCCAGCGCGACGATCGCCTCGGGGGTGAGCGCGGGCTCGCGACGCAGCCGCTCCCAGTCGTCGGCCGGGTCGCTCCCCGCGTCGTACGGCAGGTCGGTGCGGGTGCGGTCGCCGACGTAGAACAGGTAGCCGAGCACCGGCACCTCGGCGCGCTGCCGCCCCTCGCCCAGCAGCTCCGCGACGGGCACGCCGAGGTGCTGCCCGAGCAGGTCCAGCAGCGCGCTCTCCAGCGCCGTGACGGCGTGGATCGCGGTGCGCAGGTCGAACGTCTGCCGCCCCCGCCCCCGCGCGTCGAGGTGGGCGTAGCGCGCCGACACCTCGCGCAGCAGGCTCGCGTACTCGGCGACGGGCCGGCCGGCCAGCAGCTCACCGGCCGCCTCGACGGTGTGCCGGATCGCCTCACCGCCGGGGACCTCGCCGACCCCCACGTTGCCGGCGCTGTCGGTGACGACCGCCAGCGTACGGGTGAAGAACGGCCCGTGCGCGCCGCTGAGGTTGAGCAACATGCTGTCGCGCCCGGCCACGGGGATCGCCTCGACGCGGGCGACGGTGGGGGTGCGCGGGCTCATGACGTCCCGCCGACCTTCTCGATGAGGGTCGCCAGCGCCGCCCGCTCGTCGTCCGTGAGGTCGGTCAGCGGGGGCCGCACCCGCCCGCCGTCGCGCCCGACGGCGGTGAGCCCGGCCTTGATGATGGAGACCGCGTAGCCGCGCGCCCGGTTGCGGATGTCGATGTACGGGATGATGAAGTCGTTGATCATCTGGTACACCGCCACCCGGTCCTGGGCGCGGACGACCGCGAAGAAGCGCAGCGCGAACTCGGGCACGAAGTTGTAGATCGCCGAGGAGTAGGTGTTGACGCCGAGCTGGAGCAGGGGCAGGGCGAAGGTCTCGGCGGTGGGCAGGCCGCCGATGTAGATGAGGCGGTCGCCGACCTTGGCGTAGGTGCGGGTCATGCGCTCGATGTCGCCGACACCGTCCTTCAGCCCGATGAGGTTGGGGTTGCGGTCGGCGAGCTCGGCGACGGTGTCGTCGTCCAGCACGGCGTTGGCCCGGCTGTAGACGATGACGCCGAGGTCGGTCGCCCGGCAGACCGCGCTCACGTGCTCGATCAGCCCGGCCTGGCTGGCCTCGGTCAGGTACGGCGGCAGCAGCAGCAGCCCGGCGGCCCCGGCTCGCTGCGCGGCGACGGCCTGGGCGCTCGCCTGGGCCGTGCCGCCGGTCGCCGGGGCGATGACCGGCAGCCGGTCGCCGACCTCGTCCACGGCGGCGCGCACCACCCGGTCGATCTCCTCCGACGTCAGCGAGAAGCCTTCGCCGGTGCCGCCGCCGGCGAACAGCCCGGCGACACCGAAACCGGCCTGCCACGCCAGGTGCTCGCGGTAGCGGGGCTCGTCGAAGGCGAGGTGCTCGTCGAAATGGGTCACGGGGAACGACAGCAGGCCGGTGGTCAGGCGGCCGGCCAGCTCGTTAGGAGGAGTCAGCGTCACGCCGCCACCGTAAGAACCACGGACGATACTTGTCCAATGGTGTTTACGTATCGCGTGATACCGTGCCGGCATCGTCGGTCAGCACGGTCAGCACCCGGTCGAGCGCGGGGTTGCGCGAGTGCCGCGACCACAGCAGGTGCAGCTCGACCGGCTCGGGAACGTGCGTGGTCAGCGGCACGTACGCCACGTCCGGGATGTTGAGCAGGGTGGCCGAGGCCGGCACGAACGCGATGCCGCGCCCCGCGGAGACCAGCCAGAGCATGGTGAGCACCTGGCTGACGCTGTGCACCACGCGCTCCTGCGTGAGCGGCACCATGCTGACCACGAGGTCGTAGAAGTAGCGCGCCCGCTGCTGGGAGTGGAAGATCAGCGGCTCGCTGGCGAGGTCGTCCGCCCGCGCGGGCCGGTCGAGGCGGGTCAGCCGGTGCCCTGCGGGCACCGCCAGCATCAGGGCCTCGCGGTGCAGCAGCACCGAGTTGAACAGCTCCGGGTCGAACGGCGGCCGGGCCAGCCCCAGGTCCAGGTCCTCGGCGGCCAGGGCGGTGATCTGCTCGCGCGTCACCATCTCGAACAGCTCGATCCGGACGTCCGGCAGCTTCGACTCCAGGCTGTTGAGCAGCCCGCCCAGCACCCCGAACGTCGACGCCGCCGTGAACCCGAGCCGCACCAGCCCGCGGGTGCCCAGGTGCACGCGCTGCGCCAGGTCGGGCGCCGCCTCGGCGATGGCCAGCAGGCGGCGCGCCTCGCCGAGGAACGCCTCGCCCGCCGGGGTGAGCGACACGTGCCGGTTGTCCCGTTCGAGCAACTGCACGCCGACGGCCGCCTCCAGCTTCTGGATCTGCCGGCTCAGCGGCGGCTGGGTCATGCGCAGCCGCATGGCCGCCCGCCCGAAGTGCAACTCCTCGGCCACAGCCACGAAGCCACGCAGCTGCTCCAAGGTGTAGGCCATGCCCAGAAGGTATCACTCGGTGCGTCGAAGGCCCCGGTCTCGCATCGCTACGTCCGGCACTGGCTGATCTCCTCAGGAGTCGTCCTGACCGAACGCACCGCGTGCCACGACGTTCGACCTGGTCGACGAGTAGTTCCAGCTCGACGACGCGGCGTGGGAGCCCTTCCGCGACGTCGTGCACGGCTGGGCCGAGGGCCACGACGTCGTCCTCCCGTGCCCCGCCTGCGGCCGGCCTCTGAGCCCGCCGGCACCGATGACTTCCGGACGGCACCGCCGTCTGAAGCATCAGGGACACCCGAGACCCACGGAGCCGTGACCACCATGCGCAAGCTGATAGCGACAGTGTTCAACCACTCCCTCGACGGCCTCCTCGCCGACGAGGACACCGACTTCTGGAAGTTCTGCTTCGACCTGCCCGAGAACCGCGACCCCGACGACTCCGCGCACCTCGACTTCCTCCGCGGCGCGCACGCCCACCTCATGGGCCGCACGGCCTACGAGGGCATGTCGGCGGCCATGACGACGGCCACCGACCACCCGTTCGCCGACCTGCTCAACTCCGGACGCAAGGTCGTCTTCTCCCGCACCATGAAGACGGCCGGCTGGGCCGGCACCACGATCGCCGCCGGCGACACGACAGAGGAGATCGACAAGCTCCGGCAGGGCGGCGACGGTCACATCATCGTCTGGGGCGGCGTTCGCCTCTGGCGCTCGCTCATGCGGCTCGACCTGCTCGACGAGCTCCAGCTGAGCATGTTCCCCTACATCGCGGGCGAGGGCACCCGGCTGTTCGACGGCATCCCCAAGTCGTACCAGCTCGACCTGGTCTCCACAACGACCTCCAGCAACGGCATCGTCTACCTGCACTACCGACGCCACCGCTGACCCGGCGCCGAGCTTGACCCTGACGCCGCGTCAGGCCCGACCATGAACACATGGCCGACCACTACGAGGCATTCGAGATCAGCCCTGTCCCTGCGCCCGGCCCCGACGTGGCGCCGCCGGAGGTCTTCCGCGGCATCTACGGCATGCCGATGTACGTGACGGTGCCGACCGCGGACCTGTCCGCGTCCGTCGAGTTCTGGACCCGCGGACTCGGGTTCGTCGACCTGTTCACCATGCCGGGCCAGGTCACGCACCTCCGGCGGTGGGCGTTCCAGGACGTCCTGCTCGTCCCGGCCGCCGGGACGGTGGGCATCGGCCTCAGCTGCGTGATGAGCCAGATCGACGAGATCGCGCGGGCGTGCGACGCACTGGTGCCCGGCTCCGCGACGGGACCGCGCAAGATGCCATGGAACGCCCTGGAGCTGAACGTCACCACGCCGGAGAACGCCCGCGTGACCGTCACCGCCGCCCTCCCTCTCACCGCCGACAGCGCCGAGGAACGCCACCTCGACGAGAACGGCTTCATGCTCCCCAAGGCATGAAACCGGACAAGCGTGGCACACTCGACGGCGTGACCAGCACCGCGACGAACGACGACGACGCCACGGAGCTCGGCGGACTCACCGTCGGGGCCGCGGCCGCACACGCGGGAGTCACCGTCCGCACCCTCCACCACTGGGACGCGATCGGACTGGTCCGCCCGTCCGGGCGGACCAGCGGCGGCTACCGGCTCTACTCCGCGACCGACCTCGCCCGCGTCCACCGGGTGCTCATCTACCGCGAGCTCGGTCTGCCGCTCGACGCGATCGGCGAACTCCTCGACGCCCCGGCGACCGACATGACCGTGCCGCTGAGACAACAGCGGGCCCAGCTCCTCGACCGCATCTCCCGCCTGCGGACGATGGTCGACGCGGTCGACCGCATGATCGAAGCCGCGAACGCCGGCATCCTGCTCTCCGCCGAGGAGCAGGTGGCGATCTTCGGGCAGCGCTGGAACCCGTCACTGGCCGCCGGCGCACGCGCCCGATGGGGCGACACGACCCAATGGGCGCAGTACGCCGAACGCGCCGCAGGCATGACCCCCGAAAGGTGGCAGCACATCGCCGGCAACATCGCCTCGCTCGAGCAGGACCTGGCGGCGGCCAAGCGCGCCGGCGTCCGGCCGGGCAGCGCCGAAGCCAACACCCTGGCCGAACGGCACAGGGCCTCGATGGACGTGTACTTCGACTGCACCCATGCCATGCAGGTCTGCCTGGCGAGGAATTACGTCACCGACCCGGGCTTCACGGCGTACTACGACGCCATCGAGCCCGGCCTGACCACCTGGCTCCGCGACATCATCAACGCCAACGCCCGCGACCACGGCATCGACCCCGATACGGCGACGTGGACCTGACCCGCCCACGACCCGGCAGGGCCGACCGCGCCTGCCGAAGGCGTCCGAGCGGCTTTGACGCTCTCGTCACGCCCCTGATCTACTCCCGGCCATGACGACTCTGACCCACCTGCGACCCGCCCCCGTCATCGACGAGACAGCCCGGCTGGTGACCGAGCACTACGTCTTCCCCGAGACCGCCGAGCAGCTCGCCGACCTGCTACGGCGACGCCTCGCCGAGGGCGCCTACGACGTCGGCGACGCCGAGAAACTCGCCCGGCTGGTCACCGCGGACCTGCAGTCCGTCAACGGCGACAAACACCTGAGACTGAAGTACCACGCCGACCCGGTCTCCCCCGAGCAGGGCGCGGCGACCCTGGAATCCATCCGCCGCGACTTCGACACCTCCCTGGGCGGCGCACCTCGCGTGGAGCTGCTCCACGGAGGAGTCGCCGTGGTGGAGCTGGCTCCGATGCTGTTCCCGCTGGACTGGGCCGCCGAGCCCCTGACCGCCGCCCTCACCCTGGCCGCCCGCGCCCAGGCGTTGATCGTCGACCTCCGCGGCAACCGGGGCGGCGACCCGGACACCGTCGCCTTCGTCTGCAGCTACCTCCTGGACGAACGCACCCACCTCAACACCATGTACTGGCGCAGCGGCGAGCGCACCGAACAGTCCTGGAGCCTGCCGCACGTCCCCGGCGCGCGGTTCGGCGGCAGCAAACCGCTGTACGTGCTGTCCAGCGCCACCACCTTCTCCGCCGCCGAGGAACTGACCTACGACCTGCAACAGCTCGGCCGCGCCACCGTCGTCGGCGAACCCACCCGCGGCGGCGCCCACCCCTGCAAAGGCTGGACCGTCCACCCCCACCTGGAAGCCACCGTCCCCACCGGCCGCGCCATCAACCCCGTCTCCGGCACCAACTGGGAGGGCACCGGCGTACAACCGGACGTCCCCTGCCCGGCCCCCGAATCCCTCACCCGAGCACACACCCTGGCCCTCGCCCAACTGACCACCTGACCACCTGACCCCGCCGACAATCCCGCACCGAACAGCGCGGGGTCCTCTGACGTGCGGAGTGGAGCTGGGGAGTTCCCGCCTCCTGTGACGGGTCCGGCGCTCGAGCTCCGTCATGGCCGCGGTGACCGCGCTGACCGTCACCCACGACCAAACGGGCATGCGCCGGCTCCCGTACCACCACCTGGACCGCTGCATGACCGCCCCAGAAGTACCCGCCCTGTGAATCCACCGCCCGCAGGTCATCTCCCGCCTTGGGCGAACGGCGCAGCAAGCCGTCTCCTGGCGAGGCTCCCAACCCACGGAGCGGGGCGAGGAGATCGGCCACCGCAACCTCCTTGGAGGGTTGCGCTAATGACCATCACGGCGGGTGCAGAGCGATACCGGCACTCTCCCGCAACATGATCATTAGACGCGTATCGCACGGTTCCCGGGGACCGGGTCATGCGTACGCTGCCCTGGTGGATAGAGAGACACTCGTTCAACTTCTCGACAGCACAGGAGGAAAAGCATGCCTTGCGTGCCGTCAAGCGCTCACCGCTGGAGCCTATTTCAAAAGGGTGTGGCTCTTTCTCGGTGAGTGCAGCGATCAAGCCGTGAGGGAGTATCCGTCCTGGTAGTCGCTCTGGTGGACACGTTCGTGTTGCCGGGCGAGGTGAAAATGCCAGTACTTCTCAAGATGACCGTTCGCGATCAGAGCGCGGAGTTTCAGCACCGCTTCTGCTCCGGCCAGACCCCAGCGTGCCCCGGCCAGGTCGAATCTGTCTGCGATCAGATGACGGCACGCTCCCTCTATCACGCCGGTCGCGATCGGCCATCCCGCTTCGAGTACCTGGTCGTAGCGCAGGTGCTCGAAGTTGTTGGTCAGGTAGCGGATGCAGGCGTCGATGCCGTCGCGGCGCTGCGCGCCAGCTGTGCTGGCCTGCGCGGTTAGCGCGGTGATGACGTGGCCGGTGTGCCCGGCCAGCAGGGCAAGGGCGTGGCCGGCGACCCAGTCCTCCGCGGCCGGAGCCGCGGGCGGATGCAGGCTCCAGGCGGCAGCCCATAACTTCTCCAGGACGTGCACGAAATCGATCACGACATGGACGCCGATGCCGCGGCGGGCGGCCTCCGCCGCGATCAGATCGAGCTGGTGACGGGCTCCGTCGACGAGCACGACCCAAGGACGGGCATGGCCGGGGTCACGGGCTTCGGCGTGGTCGAAGACCTTGGCGATCACCGGGCCGGGGCCGGTGACGATCGAGCCGCACAGCCACTTACGCATCGCGGACGGCCTGGCCCGTGGCAGGCGCTGCCCGGCCCGGCCGCCAGGTACGGCGATCACATCGTGCGGCCGGCGGGGCGCGGGCTCGGCGTCGTAGACCACCCCGAGGGTGGCCATCCGCTTGCGGGCCGGTTTCTCCCCTGCCGCCAGCCGGGTCCGGAAGGTGGCGCGGGCGCGGGCGGCCTTGGCAGTCGCCGGCCGCAGCGCCTCGGGGCGCATCGCGATGCCCTTGCCGTCCACGCTGATCGCCAGCACCGTGGACGCGATGCACGGAACGGGCGTCTGCGCGGCGTAGAAGGCATCGACATCGACCGCGGCCGCCACGATAGCCTGCTCGATCTGCCGTTTGCCGATCACGCTGCCGCAGCGCGCGACGAGGGAGGCGTGGGCGGCGTCGAACGAGCCGCGCACCGTCTCGATGACCGCCAGCCTGGCCAGCCCGGCCGAGTGCCGCACCGCCGGCAGCGACAAGGCAACATCGGCCGGGTATACGTTGCGCACGCCGGGGGCGCGCCAGGCACATCGGGTGACCGTCACCGTCCCCACGACGGTGGCCAGCAAGCGGTGATGCCCGCTCTCCAGCCGCCGCCGCGCCACGCCGTCCGGCCCGGTCACTCCGGCGGTCGTGGCGTCCTGGCGGTCCTGGCGGGCGTGGTGCGCCTGCTGCCGCTCGCGCAACGCCCGCAGATCAAGGTGTGCTTGCAGCATCTGGCGCTGCAGCTCCTCCTCCCTCCCTCCTCTCGCTGTCCTCCTCTTCCGCTCTCACGGCCCTGCTCGACGATCGTCTCCTCCAGCCGGTCATGGGTCAGCGTCGCGGACGCCGTGCCGGTGAGCTGTCCGATGAGACAGTTGAAGGTGTTCCTCGCCTCCGCAAAGACGTCAGTGGTGACCTCGGTGTCGTACGGTGCCTGCATAGGGCTCTTCTTCCGCCGGGGACATGTGGTTGGCACCTTTGAACCTGACGGCGGAAGAGCCCTGCCGCAATCACCCGCCCGGTGACGAAGCAGATGACGCCGCGATGCCGTCCCGTGACCATCCGTCGCCCTGCCCGGACACCTCACGCGCCACCGGCTCGATCACCATGAACAAGCCCGGTCCTTCCTCCCGGGCCCAGCCGCGTTCCACCAGGCGCTTCAGTTTGGAGCGCAGTCCTTCCCGCTTGGCGGCCTCATCCGGCAAGCCCATTGCCACCGCGATCTGCCCGGCCCGCATCGCCCGCCCGGCATCGGCCATGATCTCCACCGCGTCCCGGTACGCGCGCGGCAGCATCGCCGCACTCATGCCCGCCTGCCACGGCGGCACCGTCACCACACCGAGCACCGCTGGCCGCACCGGCACCGCACCGGCCGCGCTGATCGGGGCCGTTTCGCTGGGCTCAGCGGCCAATTCGGCTGCCTCACCCAAGATCTCCTCCACCGTCTCCCGGGTGATTGCCAGCCGTGACAGCCGATCGTGCTCATCCTCCAGCCGTGACTCCAACGCGGCGATCTGCTCGCGGATCTCCTCGATCCGCTGCCGGGCCACAGCCTCACGCCGTGCCAACTCCTCGAGCAACGAGCCCATCGTCACCACCGCCTCACCGTCTGCACTCACAGTAGAAGGCGGTTCTTGGACGAAACAGTCACGGCCACAAAAGTCCAGCTCAGGCACTCACTGAGAAAGAGCTACACCCATTTCAAAATATGACCGGACCCGGTCGAGGCCCTCCACCTGACCAGGACTTACCAGCGCCGCGCCCATCTCACCCACCGGCTAGAGATCCCATCCCTCGGCTTCGAGGAGGCAGTCACCCAGCTCAGCTCCTACGGACGGCAACACCTCATCCCGGGCATCGTCCGGAACTCGCCTATCACTTTCAGCTTTTCCTAGCTCCGGACGCATCACGTGTGGTCGCCTGCCTTGGCATCAGCCAGCATGCCTGCGAAGTTCATACCCCTGACTGAGACCACGCCCAGAGCTGCGGAATTGTTCATGGACCTGGATCGTCTGGCCGACTTCGAACATCCCCTCACCAATGACGCACCTTTCGACCACACCACGTACCGCGTCGTGGTCTGGTGCGTCCCCGGCTCTTCCCTCCGCGCTCGGTAGGGGGCCGTCGTCGGCTTACGAATGATGCAGCGTTGGGCACGATCAGCCGTACGCCGCCGGTGCCGGCCGTGGGCAGCCGGACACAAAGCGAGAGGCCCGCCACCGCGTTTCCGCTGGTGACGGGCCTCTTCCCGCTGATGTGTCAGGTGCAATGTTCGAACTTGCGTAGGCTGAGCCGACGGTTTCACAGGGCGTCACACGTTCCGGTTCCACTTGCCCACCCACGTGCGGTGGGGCGGTACCCAAGCCATGTACCTCTAAGATCATTCCGGGCATACTCCGGATCATTAGATGGAGCGCGCTGAGTGGTCGTCCCACACGAGCGGGTCAGTGGATGCGCCACTCGTCGGCCGGAATGCAGTCGAACATGGTGTTAGCCAGCCACGATCGCCCCCAGGAACCGCCCGATCTATCGGGAGAGAGGGCCTTCCACCTGTAGAGGACCGGCGCTTTGAACTCGGATCGGCGGTAAACCGGGTGGACTTGGTAGCCACCCGCAACACCAGTGCACGCTCCTCGTGATCACTGACTGATGGCCCCGACAAGTAGGGGCTCGTCGAGGACGCTGGGAGTGAACACCACGCCAGTGATCTTGGCTGCCAGCAAGAACGCACGCGAGATCCTGTTGGTGAACCTGTCATCCCAGGTCGCCTCCCATGCCTCTTTATCCAACTTCTCCGGAGGCAAGCCGGTTTCACGCATGAGCTCGTTGATCCGGTCCGGGTCACTGCCCCACCGAGTGCCTGGCAGGTGCGGCGCGAACCTCGTGACGACCTCGCCATCTACCGCATACACGAAGCTGTCCTCCGCATAATCGTGCCGTCCCACGGTAACCACCTCGCATCCCCGAGACAGCCCGGTCAGCGGCTCGGCCAGCACCGCCTGGAAGCCTCCCGGTTCGACGGCCACGCTCCACTCACCGTGAATCGCCCCGGGTTCGGTGGAGACTTGATCTCTTGAGAGGATCAAGTCCATGCCTGGTAAGTCTCCCTATCCCGCCGAGCTGCGCCGCCGGGCGGTGCGGATGGTCGCCGAGGTGCGGCCGGATTACCCGACCGAGTGGGCCACGATCAACGCGGTGGCGACCAAGCTCGGCATCGGCACCGCGGAGACACTGCGTACCTGGGTCCGCCAGGCGCAGATCGATGAGGGCAGCCGGCCCGGCCGCACGACGGACGAGTCGGCCGAGCTGAAGCGGTTGCGCCGGGAGAACGCCGAACTGCGGCGGGCGAACGAGATCCTGAAGGCCGCATCGGCTTTCTTCGCGGCCGAGCTCGACCGGCCGCACACGCACTCGTGACCTTCATCGACCAGCACGCCGGCGTGTTCGGTGTCGAGCCGATCTGCCGTGTCCTGACCGAGCACGGCTGCCCCATCTCCACCAGCACCTACTACGCCGCCAAGAGGCGCCCGCCCTCGACGCGGGCGGTGCGCGACGCCGAACTGGACGCCCACATCCAGCGCATCCACACCGCCAACTACGGCGTCTACGGCGCCCGCAAAGTCTGGCAGCAACTGCTGCGCGAGGGGCATCGGGTGGCCCGCTGCACCGTCGAGCGCCGGATGCGCGCACTCGGCCTGCACGGCGCCCGGCGGGGCAAGAAGATCCGCACCACCACGCCCGATCCCGGGCACGAGCGGGCGGCCGACCGGCTGCAGCGCGACTTCACCGCCCAGCAGCCGAACGCCACCTGGGTGGCCGACTTCACCCACGTGACGGCCTGGTGCGGGGTGGTCTACGTCGCGTTCGTCGTCGACATCTACTCCCGGGCGATCGTCGGCTGGGCCGCCTCGCTGACCAAGCACACCACGCTCGTGCTGGACGCCCTGGACATGGCCCTGTGGCGGCGTGAGCGCACCGGCCACCCGGCCGGGCCGGGACTGGTTCATCACTCGGACGCGGGCAGTCAATACACCTCTTTCCGGTTCACCACCCATCTGCTGGCGGCCGGCATCGACGCCTCCATCGGCACGGTCGGCGACGCGCTCGACAACGCCCTGATGGAATCGCATATCGGCCTCTACAAGACCGAGCTGATCAAGCCCCGGGGCCCGTGGCGCAGCCTGGCTGAGGTGGAACTGGCCACCGCTGAATGGGTGGCCTGGTTCAACACGACCCGCCTGCACTCAGCCATCGGACACCTCCCGCCCGAGGAGTTCGAGGCGATCTACTACGCTCAGCACCACCCCAACGAAGCCCTAGCAATCAACCGCTGAGGTCTCCATCAAAGCCGGGGCGGTTCACCGACCTGGACGACACCGACATAGTCGTTGCCGACCCCTGCCGACTCCCAAACCTTGACACGGAGTTCATGGAAGGTCATCTCCCGCCCTGGGCGTCCGGCCCCGAAGCGTCGCAGCACCTCAGCAGGTTCGAGCCGCGAAAAAAGGACACACAGAAAATCTCGCCGAGCAGATCCTCACGGTCTCCTACTCCTGGCGAAGCTTCCAACCAACGAAACTGAACGAGGGGGTCGACCACCGCAACCTCCTTTGATGGTTTTACAGCTCGTGACTCTTCTCAAGCCGACACGGCATGCGAGCTGCGACGTAGCCCCACGCGGATACGCAGTGGGCATGATCATTACACGCATATTGCACAGCGATCGAACCTGCGTCCCGGCGTCCTTCTGGGGCATGCCCAGCAGTTGTAGTGGCCGCCGCCGAACCCAGAGCATGCACACGAGGCGCGCGCCAGGACGATCAGCCTGCAGATGTTCTAGACAAAAAGCGCCAGTTTGTATCTGCAACTGGCCCGACACGCACAGTAGGAGGCACCACACATCATCTAGTGGCCCTCACGGAGGCACGAGCCATGGTGCAGCAAATCCTCCTCAGCGCACTCGACACTCCGAGCGATCGAGCCGGGACCATCCTAACCGTCGCGCTATGGATCATCGGCTTCATCGTGTTTTGTGTGGTAGCGGTCGTAGCATGGGGCTTGATCGGGGGCGCCTTCGCCCTAGTCTGGAAGAAGATACCGATAATCGGCGTCGCTTGGGTGATCATCCTCATAGCGTTGCCTTTGTTGGCTTACATCTACAACATCGAGGCCCTCTGGCCGTGGGCATGGGGCAACATCGGCGTGTTCGCGGTTATGTGGTTCGCGGCAGGCGCAACGGGAGCATTTGACGACTGACCCTACTTGATCATCCCGTCTGCCTTCGACCCGCCCGGAGGGGAAGCGGGCCTGGGCCACGGGGTCAAGGTCTGCTCGGCTTGTCCCGGGTCGATGACGGACGGGATGATCAAGCTTCCAGCTCAGCCACTTACGGCCCAGACACCCGACGCGGCGAGCCGTCCTGCACGCAGTCTTGGAGTACGCCGTGGAGTTGGATGAGCTTCGGCAAATCCGCTGCACCGGATCAAGTTGGAAGCCGCCCAAGACCACCGAGACCGTGGATCCACGCATCGTGGTCAATCCTCGACAGGCGCAAGAGCTGCTGACCGCGGTGACCTACATAGGCAGGCGGGGACGCGGGAGGCGGCTCACGGCCTTGTTCGCGTGCATGTACTACGCCGCCCTCCGACCCGCCGAGGCCATTGCCCTGCGTAAGGAGGACTGCGATCTTCCGAAGGCGGACTGGGGACGCCTCCTTATCGACGCCTCCCGGCCGAAGGTCAACACACAGTGGACGGACACCGGCGATGCCCACGAGGAACGCGGACTCAAGCACCGCGGACAGGATGACGTCCGGCCCGTGCCCATCCCGCCGACCTTGGTCAAGATCCTCCGCGACCACATAGCCGAATTCGGGCTCGGTCCGAACGGCCGGCTCTTCCAGAGCGAGCGCGGCGGGGTGGTCGCCTCGACGGCCTACACAGAAGTCTGGCAGGAGGCCCGGAAGCTCGCCTTCACGCCTGCCCAGGTCGCCTCGCCGCTCGCCAAGCGCCCCTACGATCTCCGGCACGCGGCAGTCTCCCTTTGGCTCAACGCAGGCGTTCCGGCCCCGGAGGTAGCCGAGCGGGCGGGCCACAGCGTTGACGTCCTCCTCCGCGTCTACGCCAAGTGCATCGACGGCCAACAGGAGATCGCGAACCGACGAATAGACGACGCACTGGCGGCATGACACGCCACCCACAAGCCGTCGGGCCCCGGATGATCTCCGGGGCCCGTTCGCGTTTCCTGGGGCACACGACCCCCAAAACGCCCGCCTCGACCTGCGAAAACAGCCCCAAGATCATTGCGCATGTATTGCGCGACCACCGACAAACGGCCGCTCAGGGCTGCCTACAGCGACATGCCCCCGAAACGCAGAAGAGGCCCCGTAGGGCCTCTGAGCTGCACTTACTGCTGGTGGCAGGTGCAAGGTTCGAACTTGCGTAGGCTGAGCCGACGGTTTCACAGTCCCATCGCAATAAGCGTCTGACCTGCAGCTTCTCATAGCAGTAAGCCCTTATGGGAACGCCCTGGGAACGATCAAGGCTGAGGACACATCGCACAAGGTAGCGGCCGGTACCGGTGAACCAGTTCATCCCACGTGAGTGGGGAGGACGACTCCGACATCGTCCTCATGACCTGCCACGACGGCTCACCCCCACGTGCGTGGGGAGGACGCCGCGTCATCTGCACCAGGTGTCTCATCGGACGGCTCACCCCCACGTGCGTGGGGAGGACATGCCGGCCATCGCCCTGACGGACGCGCGGATCGGCTCACCCCCACGTGCGTGGGGAGGACGAGGATGCGGACCTCCCCCGGCGCGCGGGTCGCGGCTCACCCCCAAGTGCGTGGGGAGGACGTCTCCTCGTGGCCTTCGCCGTACAGGTGCGTCGGCTCACCCCCAAGTGCGTGGGGAGGACGCGGCGAATCTGGTCGCGGTGGGCGCGGAGGAAGGCTCACCCCCAAGTGCGTGGGGAGGACACTTGCTGACCTGCAGTTATACCAACCCATCACCAAGTCGGTGTCGGGTTTTGACGGCATTCCTACGGACAGACGGACCCTCCTGGACTGCAGGACCCGTAAAGGCTTGTCCGAGAGCGACGATTGATCCACCTTGGCCATGCCCCCGCTTCAGGCCACCGCGGAGCCAAATGCAATCACGCCCTCCGTCCCCAGGGCCGAAGCGTTCTCGTCTGACGAGACATACACGGGCTCGATGAAGCCGGGCGGTTGAGGGCACCCCGGCAGGCAGACGGCAAACGCGACCCCTGAAGATCGTTGGGTGTCTACGCCAGTCGATCAAGAACAGGGGCCGCGTTCGCGTGCCATCATCCCCGATCGACGTGCTCACCCGCCACCTGGAGCACGTCACCATCACCGACCCACCGGCTGACCTGCCCACACTCGCCGAGCTCCTGGACGCCATCCCGGACCCGCGCAGCCGACGAGGCCGCCGCTACCGGCTCGGCCCGCTGCTGGCGATATCCCTGCTCGCCGTGCTCGGCGGCGCAACCTCCCTGACCAAGATCGCCCGATTCATCACCGGATACGACCCCGACCTGCGCGCCCGGGCCGGCCTGCCCGGCACCGTGCGCCTGGCCGCCAGCACCCTAGGACGGCTGCTCGCCCGGCTGGACGGCGACGCCTTCGACACGGCGACCTGCACCTACCTGGCCACACTCGCCGACTGCGGCCCGCCCACCACCGATATCCAACTCCCGGCCCGGACGGCGCTGTCCGGCCTGGCCGTGGACGGCAAGACCCTGCGTGGCAGCCGTACCCCGGACGGTGTCATCCATCTACTGGCCGCCACCCGCCACGACACCCAGACCGTCGTCGCCCAACGGCAGGTCGAGGCCAAGAGCAACGAGATCCCCGCCTTCACACCCCTGCTGTCCCACCTGGACCTGACCGGCGTGGTGGTCACCGCCGACGCCCTGCACACCCAGCACGACCACGCCCACCACGTCATCGCCGCCGGCGGCCACTACTTGTTCATCGTCAAGGGCAACCAGCCCACGCTCCTGCACCGGCTCAAGGCCCTGCCCTGGCGCGAAGCCATCCTCAACGACCGCACCGACCAGACCGCGCACGGCCGCCGCGAGATTCGCCGCATGAAGATCTGCACCACCCGCCCCCACCTGCCCTTCCCGCACGCCGCCCAGGCGATCCAGATCAAACGCCGCCGCACCGACCACCGCACCGGCAAAACCACCATCGTCACCATCTACGCCATCACCGACCTGCCACCAGGCCGGATCACCCACGCCCAACTCGCCGCACTCATCCGCGGCCACTGGAGCATCGAAGCCCTGCACCACATCCGCGACGTCACCTACCGCGAAGACGCCTCCCGCATCCGCACCGGCACCGCACCCCGCATCATGGCCGGCCTCCGCAACCTCGCCATCGGCCTGGCCCGCCTGATCGGCTGGACCAACATCGCCGCCGCCACCGACCACTACCGCAGCCACCCCGCCGACGCTCTTCAGCTACTCGGTTTCATCACATGAGAACGCAACGGCCCTGCCTCCGTCCCTTCAACGGATTTTGTCGGCACTCGACTCTACTGTGTGGACTCTTGGCCAGTGGCTGGTGCAGTGGGCTGCTGATCGTCATTTGGATGCTGCCGGATTGAGGACTCGGATGAGCGAAACAGACATCGATCTCGCTCTGTGGGGCAAGTCGCGAGGGCTGCCGTCCCCCTACCCGTTGGCTTGTCACCTCTGGCCTTCCCCTCATAACGTGGAGACCGAACCGGAAGAGGTTTGGTCGTGACAGGAGTCACGCGGCGGCGCTTTGATCCGGAGTTCCGGGCGGGCGCGGTGCGTATCGTGAAGGAAACCGCTAAGCCCGTGGCCCAGGTGGCGCGGGATCTGGGGATCAGCCCGTACACGTTGCACAATTGGGTGCAGATGGACCGGCTGAACGAGCAGTACAACGGCGACGGGGGCAAGACGCTGGAGGAGTCCGAGCAGGAGGAGCTGGCCCGGCTGCGGCGGGAGAAGGCCGAGCTGGTCAAGCAGCACGCCAAGGAGCGGACGGCGTGGGAGAAGGAACGCGCCGAGCTGGAAGATGAGCGTGATGTCCTCAAGCGTTCCGTGGTCTTGTGGGTCAAAGAGGCGATGGGCCGGTAAGCGTGGCGGCCTTCATCAGCTCCCAGAAGACCGAGTACGACATCGACCACATCACCTCCTGCCGGGCGCTGGGGGTGTCGCAGTCGTGGTTCTACAAGTGGAAGAACCGCATCGGCCGGGACACACCCACCACTCGCCAGCAGCGGCGAGCCGACCTGGACGCCGAGATCACCCGCTGTTTCAACGCCTCAGGCGGCACCTACGGCTCGCCGCGGATCACCTGTGACCTGCATGAGGCGGGCTGGCGGGTGTCGGAGAACACGGTCGCAGCAAGGATGGCCGAGCTCGGCCTGGTCGCCCGCAAGCGGCGCAGGCCGCGCTCGCTGACCCGGCAGGGCAGACGGCCGGCCGCCCCGGACCTGGTCCGCCGCCGGTTCGACGCGGTGGCGCCGGACGTGCTGTGGTGCGGCGACGTCACCCAGATCGACACCGACGAGGGCAAGCTGTATCTAGCCACCGTCGAGGACCTGTTCTCCCGCCGGCTGCTCGGCTATGCCCTGTCCGAACACCACGATGCCGCGCTGACCTGCGCCTCGCTGCAGATGGCGGTGGCCACCCGCGGCGGCGATGTGGACGGGGTGATCTTCCACTCCGATCGCGGCTCGGAATACACTGCGGCTCGCTACCAGGAGCTTTGCCAGCGCCTGGGCGTGGTGCAGTCCATGGGCCGGGTCGGCTGCGCGCTGGACAACGCCGCGGCTGAGGCGTTCAACAGCACACTGAAGGTTGAGTACGTGCACCGCCATCGCTTCCGCACCCGGACCGAGGCGCGCCTGAAGATCGCGACCTGGATTGCCGACTTCTACAACACCATTCGGCGGCATAGCGCCAACGACGACCTGCCGCCCATCACATTCGAACGTCACATGATCGAGAAGAGACACGCCTCATCGGCCCTGCTGAGGGCCACTGTGGCATAGAACCGTCTCCACGCTTTCAGGGGATTGACAGCGACGACTTCCCGTTCATCCCGAACGATCTGCAGCTCTCAGTGAGCGAGCAACTGCCGGCCCTGCTCAGCAGCAACCCCGGCCTGTTACTGATCACTGCGCCGATGGGCGAGGGCAAGACGGAGACCGCGCTGCACGCGGGACGTCTGATGGGCGAGGCAGCGCACATGCCTGGCTACTTCATCGGCCTCCCCACCATGGCGACCTCAGACCAGATGCTCCGGCGGGTGGATGAGTTCCGAGGCCGCCGCGTCGAAGGAGCCACCTCGCTGACGCTGTTGCACGGCATGGCCTGGCTGAACAGCGCATACACAGCCGAAGGCGACGAAGCCCAGGTGGTGACGGGCGATCCCATGGCGACCCCCTGGTTGCGCGGAAGCAAACGAGGACTTCTGGCGAATCTCTCGGTGGGGACCATCGACCAAGCGCTCATGGCCGTGCTACGCGGACGGCACAACGTGCTACGTATGCTCGGCTTGGCAGGCAAGGTGTTGGTGATCGATGAGGTCCACGCCTACGACGCCTACATGCAGGGCCTGCTCAAGGTCCTGCTGGAGTGGCTCGGGTTGTTGAAGGTGCCCGTTGTCCTCCTGTCAGCGACGCTGCCCGTGGCCACGGGCCGGCGCCTGGCGGAGGCGTACCTGGCCGGCGCCGGCTACAAGAACAACAAGGTGCCCCAGCTGACCTATCCGGGCTGGCTGTACGTCAGCCCGACCGCGGCGCAGTCCGTACCGGTCAAGAGCCGGGAGCGAAGGCTGCACGTCGATCTGCACAAGGTTCCGCTCGACGCGAGGCAGCGCCTGCGGCGAACGACGACATTGCGCCAGGTGTTGCACCCTCTTGTGCAGCAGGGCGGTTGTGCGGCCGTCATCTGCAACACGGTGGCGGAAGCGCAACGCACGTATCTGGACTTGAGGTCATGGCTCGGTGAACAGGAGGGTGCCGTCCCGGCGCTCCGCTTGTTGCACTAACGTTCCCCGCCTGCCGTCGAGCAGAGGCGACCGAGGAGGCCGTGCGCTGGTTCGGCAAGGACGCCCAGGATGCTCGCCCGACCGCGGCGATCCTCGTCGCCACACAGGTGATCGAACAATCCCTGGATCTGGACTTCGACCTCGTGATCAGCGACTTGGCGCCGATGGCCATGCTGCTGCAGCGGGCCGGCCGCTGCCAGCGGCATAAGCAGTACGACAAGTGGCGGCCAAGCTGGGCCGTCGACCGAGAAGAGCACGAAGCGGACGTACAGCTACGGCCGAGGATGACTCTCGTGGTGCTGACACCGGTCGACGAGTCGGGGGCACTGCAGATACCCCGGTCATGGCCGTTCGTATATCCCGCCGCGCTACTACGCCGTACCTGGAGCGCCCTCACGGCTCTGTCTGCGGGTCAGGTGGCCATCCCGGACGACGTCCAGAAACTCGTTGACCAGGTGTACGACGAAGGTTTCGGTGACGCGGCCTCCGCTCCCCGTGAGGAAGACCTCGCCCGGCTCGCGGACGAGCAGACCAAGGACCTGTACGCCAAGATGGCCGCCATCCCGGTGCCCAGCGCCGTGGATGATCTGAGCCAGCTCACCGGCGATGACTTCGTGACCGAATACTCCACGCGGCTCGGCGCGGACTCTGGCCGCGTGGTGTGCTGCACAACCGGTGCCGAGGGACAGCTCATGCTCGGGGACCGGCCGCTGCCGGTGAAGCCGAACGGCAGGAAGGGTAACCGCACCTGGTTCACCAAGGATCAGGTACGTCAGGTGCTTCTGCACGCCATCCCTGTTCCAGGGAATTGGCTACGAGGGCGATCTGAAAGCGACGCCACTCCTGAGTCCTGGAGTGACAGCGCACATCTGCGTGACCTCGTCGTAGTCCGGCTGACTGACCCGCAGTCGTCCGGTGCGCTCGGCGAGCGGGAAGTGTGGCTCTCCCCAGAGCTTGGGCTGTCAGAGTTCAGCAGCGATGACCGCGATGCAACCACGGACAACGCCCCATCCCTTGAGCACGACGAGCCGTAACGGACCAGCACTGACGATCGAAACCATAGCGCTGCTCTACGTCACTCCCGAACCACCCGTAGCTACATCCCCAAGCCTACCGATCGAAAGGCGGACCGAACGTGCCACCTCCCCCGATCGCCGGTCCGCCCGAGGCCCCTGGTTATGACCTCCTGGAGCGTTCTTGGTTGCCCGTACGAGAAGGCCCTCAGCAGCGCAAGGTCGGGCTGCGGGAGCTCTTCGGCACCGCACACGAGCTGACGGACATCGAGGCATCTCCTCCCCCCGCCGCCGCCGGGCTGTGGCGAGTGCTCACCGTGATCGCCGCCCGCATCACCGGCCTGGACGACATGACCTGCGGGAGCGACAGGTGGAACGACCTCCAGGCCGACGTGCTGGAAAAGGGCCGTTTCGACCCGGACAAGGCCGAGGACTACTTCGACAAGTACGCACACCGGTTCAACCTCTTCGACCTGAGCCGGCCCTGGCTGCAGGACCCCCGCCTTCGTGACCAGTGCAAGACGAGCTCCGGGGTGAACAAGCTCGTCATGTCCAGGCCGGCCGGCAACAACCAGGTCTGGTTCAACCATTCGACAGCCCTGAACCCCCCTCCGCTGCCCACAGAAGATGCGATCTTCCACCTGCTGACCCAGCTGTACTACGGACCCTCCGGGCAATGCACCCCACGAACGGCCGGCACGGTATCCGGCGGGAACAGCAAGGCCGGCCCGCTGCGGCGGACGGTCTCATTCCATCCCGTGGGGACCAGTGTCTTCGAATCCCTGGTGGCGGGTATCCCGCCGGCGCACCACTTCGCCACAGGGGGCACCGACCGAGCCCCCTGGGAGGCACACGACCTGCCTGACCCCACACGCCTGGCCCCGTGTCCCAGCGGCCTGGGCGGGGTGCTCACGGGCCGTTTCCAACATGCGGTCCTCCTCGAGGGCTCTCCCGATGGCGCACACGTCGCCGACGCCTGGATCACCTGGGCGTGGCGAGACGAAGAGTTCCCAGCGGAAGACCCGTACCTCATCTATCAACAGAGCAAGGACGGTAACCGCTACGCGCGGCAGGCCGACAGCAATCGCGCACTGTGACGGGACTTCGACGCCCTGATCATGGAGGACACCGGGGACAACCATGCGCGTCGCCCGATGGTCCTGGCCGCCGTCGAAGACCTGCGCCTGTTCCTCCTGCCGAGTCTCAGAGCACGCGCTTTCGGCTTCGACCAGGACGGCCAGACACGGGACAAGGAGTGGACGGTCGGCGTGACGCCGGCCCTGCTCGGCCTGGCGAAGGAAGACGGCGTGCCGGCGGCCATCAGCACTATGCGGCAGACAGCCGAGAAGCTGGAATCGCAGCTTCGGTACGCGCTGCGACAGGCATGGATCGCCATCAACGATCCGTCCAACGGCAACGGCAAGCCTGCGCGCAAGGACATCCCCGAGGGCCCCTGGCCGGCTGACGGCTCGTTCCGCTACTGGCCGCGAGCCGAGCGGCTCTTTTGGCAGCGAGTGCGCACGCGGGCCTTTGACGACGCAGCACAGCAGCTCCTCAAGCTGGCCCTGATGGTTTACGACGAGGTGACCGATCAGGCCGCTGTTCTTCCCCGTGTCCGGCGCGCTGTCGAACTCAAGCGTGGCCTCATCCGCTTCGCCCTGAAGCGCAAAGGCGAACCTAACGACTGAAGGGAGGTGGGGTGATGGCGGTTTCGCTGGAGACAGCGGACAAGTACGTCACCTACATCCACAAGAAAGTCACCGCTCCCGGCAGCAGGGCGGCGTTGCGTCGGAGCCTGGGACGACCGGTGGACGATGCCGCGACCCGTCGAGCGCATTCTGTGGTCGCCGCGTGGCTGCCGTCGGAGCGAACGCGATCGGCTGTCGAGAACGCCTACTACGGAGTCGCGGCCATGATCGCGGCCCAGCCTCGCCGACGTGATGAGCAGGCGGACGCAGAGGACGTTCCTCCACTCGTCCAGGACGAGTCCGCGAACGAACCGGAAGCCGCGCGCAAGAAGACCGAACGTCCGTCCGTCAGCCTGGGAGCCACGCTCGGCACTGCCGTCCGCGACAAGAAGCTCAACCGCGACACCGTAGAAGCTCGGCTGCACCTGCTGTGCCGTCAGGACGTCTCCGGTCTTCACCGCAAGCTGCCCTCCGTGGTCCGTCAACTGGCGACCAAGGAGATCGACCCCGACTGGGGCCGGCTGCTGCGCGACCTCAGCCGGTGGGAGCACGATCGCAATCTGGTGACCAAGAGATGGCTCCAGGACTTCTACCGCCGCGCCGACGCGCCAGAGCCGCCCAACGCCGACGACCAATCCGAGAGCGAGGACCAGTGACCACCCCCCGATACCTCGACGTGCACATCCTCCAGACCGTGCCGTTCGCCAACCTCAACCGCGACGACCTCGGATCCCCCAAGAGCCTGGTTTACGGCGGCGCCACACGTACCCGCGTCTCCAGCCAGTGCTGGAAGCGCGCTGTCCGTCTGGACGTGGAACGAGCCATCGGCGACCCTGCCGTCCGTACGCGGCGTGTGCCGGCCGAGGTCGCCGCCCGGCTCCAGGACCGGGGCTGGTCCGAGGAGGCCGCCATCGCGGCCGGCGCCCAGGTGGTGCTGTCGGCGAACAAGAAAGACGGACTCAAGCTCGAGGACAAGGGCGGCACCTCCGTGCTGCTGTACCTGCCCAGGGCGGCGCTGGACGCGCTGGCAGACCTGGCCGACGAGCACCGGCAGGCCATCGAGCAGACGGTCGGCGTCAAGAAGCCCAAGGCCGCGCTGCCCGTGGACAAGGTCGGCGAGCTGCTGTCGGAGCGTAACGGCGTTATCAACCTGTTCGGCCGCATGTTGGCCGAACTTCCGGGCGCCGGCGTCGCGGGGGTCGTCCAAGTCGCGCACGCCTTCACCACGCACGAGGTGGCTCCGGAGATCGACTTCTTCACCGCGGTGGACGACTGCCTCCCCGAGGACGAGGTCGGCAGCGGGCACATGAACAGCGCCGAGTTCAGCGCGGGAGTCTTCTACCGCTACGCCAGCCTGGACCTCGTCGGACTGCGCGACAACCTGGGCGGTGACCTCGCCATGGCCGAAGAACTGACCAAGGCGTTCCTGACGGCGTTCATCTCCTCCCTCCCGACCGGGAAGCAGACGGCCTCGGCCGCCAACACCCTGCCTGACCTGGTTCACGTCGCCGTACGCGCTGACCGGCCGATCTCCTTCGCCGCTGCCTTCGAAGCACCGGTACGCGCTGAGCGCGGCCTCGCCGCTCCCTCACGCGAGCAGCTCAGCCACCACGCCGGCCGGCTGGAGAAACTGTGGAACACCACCGGAATCATCGACCACGCGTACGCATGCATCGATGAGAAGCCGCTGACGGGGCTCGGCGACCCCATGGACTCCTACCTCCAGCTCATCGAGCGGGCGGTGACCGCGGCGCACGGCGGAGCCGCGGCATGAGCGGTCTGGTGCTGCGGCTCGCCGGGCCGCTGCAGTCGTGGGGCGAGCACAGCGTCTTCGCCCAGCGCGACACGCTGCGCTTCCCGACCCGCTCGGGCCTCATCGGCCTCCTGGCCAGCGCCGAGGGTTTCGAACGCGGACGGTCCCTGACCGGTTACGAGGGTCTGCGGTTCACCGTCAGGATCGATCGTCCCGGCGTTCGTCTGCTGGATTTCCACACGATCGGCGGCGGCATGTCGCGTGGCGTGCCGCGGCCCGACGGCACCCAGCGACCACAGGGGACGGCCACCATGGTGACCCGGCGCCAGTACCTCTCGGACGCCGTCTTCACCGTGGCCGTCGAGGGACCGGACGAGCGGCTGGCCGAGATCGCAGAAGCGTTGCGGCAGCCGCGCTGGCAACCGTACCTGGGCAGACGCTCATGCCCGCCCGACCAGCCTCTGCTGCTGAGCAGCACTGCCGCTGACCCGGTGGCGGACCTGCGGACCCGAGTGCCCATAGCGCGAGCTCTTCGCGGATCTGATCAGCCGGAGGCGGAGTTCGTCACGGAGTCCGCCGAAGAGACGGCCGACTCCGTCACCGAATTGGCCGACGTTCCGGAGAGTTTCAGCCGTTGCGACCGGCGCTACCGGACCAGAGCAGTCAGCATCACCACGCAAGCCGTCGCTGATGGGCTGTTCGTCAGCGGTGCGGCGTTCTGGGACTGCCTCGTCGACTACATCGGCGAGGAGGGAGCACGATGACCGCCTGGCTGATGCGCATCCTTCCCGACCTCACCCGCCGGGATGTCAACAACGACCTGCGCGACCCGGACCGGTTGCACAAGCGGCTGATGTTGCTCGTGCCGGACGACATCGGCGACCGGGCGCGTGCCACGGCGGGAGTGCTGTTCCGCGTCGAGGAAACCCGCCAGGGCACCCAACTGCTCGTGCAGAGCAGCATGAAGCCCGAGCTGGAACGGCTACCGGACGGCTACGGCGAGATCAGCGTGCGGGAACTGGGCACGCTGCTCGGCAACCTGCGCGCCGGCCTGCGGGTGCAGTACCGCATCGCCGCCAACCCGTCCAAGAGGCTGGGCAAGAGCGCGGGCGAGAACGCCGGGAAGATCCAAGCTCTGCGGGGCCCGGACGCCGAGGAGTGGTGGGGGGCCAAGGCGGCCGGCCACGGCCTGGCCGTCGCGACCGTCCAAGCTCTGTCCGAGCGCGACATCCGTGCGAAGGGCAGCGTCCGTCACGCGGTGGTTCGCTTCGACGGCAGCGGTGTGGTCACCGACCCTGACGCGCTGCGTGCGGCGGTGCTCAGTGGTATCGGCCGCGGGAAGAGCTACGGCTGCGGCCTGCTCAGCCTGGCTGTGGCCCGGTGAGCGCGAACGCGCGCCGCAAGCTGGCCTCGCCCACGCTGGCCATGCTGCCGCGGGTGGCCGACTCGCTCTCGTTCCTGTACGCCGAGGCGGTCCGTATCGTGCAGGACGACACGGGCGTCTGTGCTCAAGTCGCCTCCCGCAACGGGACCGATCGTGTCTACCTCCCGACCGCCTCCCTGGCGTGCATCCTGCTCGGCCCTGGGACGTCCATCACGCAGCCGGCCATGGCCACGATCGCCCGGCACGGGACCTCTCTGGTATGCGTCGGCGCCGGCGGCGTACGCAGCTACGCGGGCATCGTGCCGTCGTCGCTCACCACTGCCTGGCTAGAGAAGCAGGTCCGTGCATGGGCCAGTGACGACCTGAGCCTGCAAGTGGCGGTGCGCATGTACGAGATGCGGTTCGGCCAGTCAACAGCCCCTCCGGGCGCCACGCTTGCCCAGCTACGCGGCCTGGAAGGACAGCGGATCAAGGCGCTGTACCGGATGATGGCCATCAAATACCGGCTCAAGCGCTTCACCCGCAACTACGACCCCGACTCCTGGGACGACCAGGACCCCGTGAACAAAGCGCTGTCGGGAGCCAATGCCTGTATGTACGGCGTCGTTCACGCAGCCGTCCTGGCGCTGGGCTGCTCCCCAGCTCTTGGGTTCATCCACAGCGGCACCCAAATGGCGTTCGTCTACGACGTGGCCGACCTGTACAAGGCGCGCGTCACCATCCCGATGGCCTTCTCGCTGTACAGCTCGCAGGACCCTGAGCGAGAGGCACGTAGGCGGCTTCGTGAGGAGTTTCGAGCGCTCAAGCTCATGCCGCAGATCGTTCGCGATATCCAAAGCCTGCTGGACCCTGACAGCAGCAGCGGCAACGACTCCGGCGATCGGACAACGGACCTGGTCCACCTGTGGGACCCGGACGCCGGCGCGCTGCCCGCAGGGGTCAACTACGGATACGAGTTCATCGATGTTCCACTGGAGTGACTGATGGCATCGATGATCGTCATCTCCACCACCGCCGTCCCCGATCATGTCGGTGGAGCGCTGTCACGGTGGCTCATAGAACCGTGCCCGGGTCTCTTCGTGGGTACAGTCTCTGCTCGGGTCCGCGATGAACTGTGGGCTGCGGTCAGCGCGAGCGTGGGCGAGGGCATGGCGGTGCTGATCCACCCTGCCGACAACGAGCAGGGATTCACCATGCAGACATCGGGACAGCGACGGCGTCACGTGGTCGACTTCGACGGCCTCCAGCTCATCAAGTTCGCCGCTGCCACTGGGCCGCAGCTTGTTCAGGGAGAAACGCATGTGAACATGTGAAACAGCAGGCCACGAAGGGTCCTCCCCACGCACGTGGGGGTGTTCCGGCCCCCTTGCGGTCACCGAACGGCAGAGGGCCGTCCTCCCCACGCACGTGGGGGTGTTCCGACGGCAGAGCAAGCCGTGGTCGCGCACGCAATGTCCTCCCCACGCACGTGGGGGTGTTCCTCCGCCCTCGAGCCCAGGGCCGGGTCCCCTGACGTCCTCCCCACGCACGTGGGGGTGTTCCGCGAGGAGCCGTTCACCTACAACTTTGACAACGGTCCTCCCCCACGCACGTAAGGGTGTTCCGGCGGCCAACGCGGGCCGCCACGAGAGGACCACGTCCTCCCCACGCACGTGGAGGTGCTCCGGCGGCGTGGTGGATGAGGATGCCGAGTGCCCAGTTCTCCCCACACACGGGGGTGTTCCGATCTCGATCAGGATCTCGTGACTCTTGGCCGAGCCCTCCCCACGGGCGTGGGTGTTCCACTCAGAAGCCGCGAACGCGGATCTCAAGGATGCTGACTGAGGTCAGCCGGGCGCTCTCTGACCTTCTGAAAGGCCCGCCAAATCAGCCTCAGACCATGTCGCTCGAGAAACGAACCCTGCGAGCGAGCTTCGCGTACATCCTGGCGACCGCGCACTTCACCATGCCAGGGACGACGATCATGCGATTGCGTTATGAGCGCCTGACGAGGCATGCCCGCATCGGCGATAATCCGGCTGTTCGCGTGCCGTTCCGTGCTGGAGACCCGTCATGAGTCCGCCGGTGCCCGATCCTTCCCCGACCCCACCGCCGCTGGCCAAGTCCGACCAGCCGCCCGGGGACTTAGCCGAGCCGACCCCCACCCCGTTACCCACATCCGATCGCCCTCCCGGCCAACCCACACCGCCGCCGGCCAAGACCGGCGATCCCGACCCGGCAAAGCCCTCGCTCACACCCAAGCCTCCGAACTGGAATTACTCCGGCATCACGCCCTCGGAAATGGACCACTTTGAGCGTGACCTTGCCAGGCTCGAAACCGCGCTCGGCGTCCACGAGCCACGCATCCGGCAAGCCCTGACCCAACTCCAGCTCGACACCTCCGCCCTGACGGCCCTGCGCGAGATGGGCAACTGGATCAGCTCCAAACGTCCCGAACTGCGGCAACGCAACGAGACCATCCAGTCCTTGACCACGACCTGGGGCGCTGACGCCGCCGACATGGTCCCCTTCGACGAAGCCCTCTACAACCGGGCCTCCAGCAGCCCCGACGTCTATGCCGCCGCGACCCAACTGGCCGAAACCGCGAAGACCGGCAAGGTTGACGAGAAGACCGTCGCCGAGCTGGAGAAACACATCAGCGATCCCGCTTTCGCCACGATGCTCATGAACGCGCTGGGCGCGACGACGTTCCGGAACGTCATGGCCAAGACGGTGAAGGGCAACAAGACGCTCATCCGCCTCCAGACGGCGCTCAGCAAGGCCCTTGGCACCGCCAGTTCCCGGCTGGACGCCGACTGGCGCAAGGAGTTCACCACCGGCCTGAGGCCGCAGGACCACCAAGCGCTGGCGAAGGCGATCAAACACGGCTCGTTCGACTCGTCCTTCCTTCTGCAGGTGGCGAAGGCCATCGACGCCCACGACCGTAAACTCCCCGCTCAAGGCGGAATCGCCCTGCGCGACCCTCACGACGATCCGATCGTGGACATGATGATGGCCCTGGGTCACAATCCCGCCGCCGCCCAGGACTTCTTCGCCCAGGATCCCACGGCGCTCAGGCGGTATCTTCTTGAACGCCCCACGGTGGACGGCAAGAAGGCAGTGGGCAGTGCGATAGAAGCTGCCACCACGATCTTCCGAGACCGCGACGGCACGGCAGAGCATCCCTCTCGTGGTTTCCTATCCGCCCGGCTGGCCTCGGAATTCGTCGGTTTGCAGGCCGAGCGAGCCCTTAAGGGCGCCAAGTCCGCCGTCCCAGCCAGCACGACAGCACTCATCCTCTCCGCCTACATCCCTGATGTCGCTTATGCCGCGTCGCATTCGGTCGCGTCCGAGATGCAGTGTAAAAGGGAACGAGCGTAGGTTGCCGTGCTGAACCGTCCAAAGTTCGCACTACGCAAGGACCTACGCTCGTGGCACGCACACTACCGCCCGTTCAGGCCATCCGCGCCGAGATCGACGCCCTGTTCGCCGAAGGCCGTGACCTGGTCGAGGTCATCGAGGACGTCGCCCGGCTCGGCGCCCGCCTGATCATCCAGACCGCCGTCGAGGCCGAGGTGGACGCTTTCCTCGGCCGCGCCCGCTACCAGCGCGCCGCCGCCGTCACCGGCAGCGGCGAAGAGGAGACCGTGGTACGACCTGGCCACCGCAACGGGCACTGCCCCACCACCATCAAGACCACCACCGGAGCCGTCACCATCGCACGGCCCAAGCTGCGCGGCACCACCGAGGCGTTCGCCTCCCGCCTGTTCGGCACCGGCGTGACCCGCACCAACGCCCTGGAGACCCTGGTCATCGCCTCCTTCGTGCGTGGCTTGTCCGTGCGCGACGTCGAAGGCGCCCTGGCCGATGCCCTCGGCCCCGAGGCAGCACTGTCGAAGTCGACGGTCTCGACCATCTGCCAGGCCATCGTCGCCGAGTACGACGCCTGGAGCCGGCGCGACCTGACCGGCATCGAGCTGGACTACCTGTTCCTGGACGCCAGCCACTTCAAGATGCACGACGGCCAGCGCGCCGAGCCGGTGCTGGCCGCCTGGGGCATCACCACCGAGGGCAAACCCGTCTTCATCGGCCTGTCGGCCGCCGCGGCCGAGTCGACCGACGCCTGGCACGACTTCCTAACCGACCTGGCCATCCGCGGGCTGCGTCCGCCGCTCCTGGTCATCTCCGACGGCGCGCCCGGCCTCATCGCCGCTGCCGAGCAGGCATTTCCCCGCTCGCTGCGCCAGCGCTGTGTGATCCACAAATGCCGCAACGTCCTGTCGAAGGTCAGCGCCGGCGACCAGGCCGAGGTCAAGGCCGCCTTCTGGAACATCTTCGACACCAGCAGCCTGAACAACGACGGCACGGAGATCGAGCCCGGCCCGGCCCTGGTGGCCTGGGTACAGGCCCGCATCGACGCCTTCGCCGAGACCTGGGGCGGACGCTACCCGGCCGCGGTCAAGAGCCTGCTGACCGACCGGCAGAGCCTGACCACCTACCTGCGCTTCCCGCCCGAGCACCACAAACGCATCCGCCACTCCAACTTCATCGAGCGCACCTTCGGGGAGACCCGCCGCCGCGTCAAGGTCATCGGCCGCTTCCCCGGCGAGACCTCCTGCGTCTCCCTCGTGTGGGCGGTGCTGGACCGGGCCGCGCGAGGCTGGCGCGGCTTCGCCATGACCAGCAAGGGCCTGCGCATCCTTCAAGACCTGCGCCGTGCCCTGCTCCACCCGCCCGCCCAGCTTCGCCCGACCAGCACCACGACGGCCGAGTCGACACCCGACACGGTGGCCGCCTAAGATCGCTCCACGGCACCTACCTCGTTGAGCCTTTTACACCGCTCCGAAGACGCGACCAGTCGCATTCCGGGCTTGGCAGCACCGGTGTTCGTACCGTCAGAGATCCCACCCAGCCACCCGACGATCCATGGGGTGCCGAGTTCGCCACCGAGGACATACGCACAGTGATGAAAGAAGCCTTCGAAGAGGACCCTGAAACTGTTGGGACGCTGATGGCCGCCCAAACCGTCTGGTCGAAAAGGTCTCTCGGCCATACCGCCGCAACCGGCGACGCCGAGCGTTTCATGACCGCCGTGAAGGAGACCGGCGCGGGATTCGGATTGATCACCGATGCCACCGGACTTGCCGCCGTAGCCCGAGGCCAGGAGTTGGACGAGGCCCAAGAGCGCAAGATGAAGGAATTCATGATGGTGGTCAACTCGGGGCTGGCGATCCCGCAGCAAGGCGCTTGGCCCATTGGAGTCGGTGTCGTGGGTGCCTGGAACAGCCTGCTTGAAGATAGCGCTCACACCGATGTCAACACGAACCAGGCCACTTACGACGCCAACACCACGAAGGCGAGATCGAAGTTCCTGGCGACCCAACTCGTAGCTCAGGCGATGTTCGACCACAACCTCTTCAAAAAGGACACTCGCCGCTCCTTGAGCTTCCTCAAACCCGACGGAAGCCTGATGACACTGGCCGAGATGACGCCTGAGGGCACCGTCCAGCATCCGGACTTCGAAGCCTATGAGCAGTGGGCCGACGACGATCACAAGGGCACGATATGGAAGGACGCGAAAGACAAGCTGAACGATGCATACCAGGGCGGATTCAGCGAGCACAAATGACAAGAACGCTCGCTGCCCTCGGCGCGACCCTGGCTCTGGCGACCGCTTGCACAAGCGCCTCGAAGCCGCCCGTCGACAAGACACCGCTGCCGACCACCGCCGCCCCGCCCTACATCTGCGACCACATTCCGCTTCGCGCCGTCGAATTGATGACAGGTGTACGGGAGCCGTTCGCGAGCGGTTATTTCAACCTGAACTTCGGCAATGGCCTGGGCGTGGGTGGTTGCCATGTCTTCGAGTCCACGGGCGACAAGAAGAAGCTGCTGGACATCGACCTGACTCCGGAGGGAGGGGAGGACTGGGTTAAGGCGCAGCTCAAAGCGGGCGGCAAGCCGCTACCTGAGATCCTCTCGGGCGGTATCGGGTTCTACACCCAAGGCGGGAGAACCGAGAAGACTCAGGCCGGCGCCGTGCTAGTGAAAGGGAAAGCCCAGTTGTTCATCGGAATGTCGAAGGGCGTGGAAGGCCGGGACAACGCGGCCGATGTGATCGCGCTGATGAAGCTGATCGCCCCAAAGCTGATCGCTGACGCCAACGCTCCCCGCAGGACGAAGGACTGACCATGGCTACGATGGTGTCCAACCCGCTGCGCGAGGCACTGCAAAACGTTCTGCGCATGGTCGGCCCGATGGTCGAGGAGATCGACCGCGGCATCGAGACGCCCTTCCAGCAGTTCCAGAGCGGAAACGTATGGACCGGGCCGACGGCGAAGCTGTTCGGCACCCAGCTTGCCCAGTTCCGGGCGCGGGTGAGGGCCTCCGGCCAGGGCATCATCGGCGAGTTGCAGACGGCGCTGGGCCGGACACCGACCGAGGTGACCGAGGAAGAAGCGGTGACGATCAGGAAAAGATACGGGCTGCCCTGAAGCCGCAGCCCCGACGCCGCGTCGAAGGTGCGGGAGAGAGCGTCCGCACAATCCGCAAAATCGCTCTTAAGGCGGAGCAGCGCAGGTAAGGCGGCAAGGGCAACGCTCGGCAGGACTCTTCCTTCACCGTTCGCACATTGCCGCGCTATCCCGCACAATCGTCGCCCGCCGGCGATCAGTCCCCGTCTGACCCGTTCTCAACGATCAGTTCCACGTGGTCCCCGCGCAGAACCTTGCGGTGCTTCCGCGGCCCCGGTACGACCTCGAACACCGGTACGCCCTCCGGCATGCCACCGAACTCCCGAAGCTCCGCTGACGTGGCCAGGTCCCGCCGCTCGTCCGGCGTCGGCATGCGCGTAATGACCCTGGCCCCGCTCGGGATGTGGTGCGGCTCGCGAGCCGGCTCAGTGGCCACCATCGACCCCCGCTTGCGCACCGTGGCGATCCGCCCTTCGGCGCGGAGGTAGGCCAGGGCCTCGCGTACGGTGTCGCGGCCGACCTCGTACATCTGTGCGAGCTGGGACTCCGAGGGCAACCATGCTCCGGGCCGGTAGCGGCCGGCCGTGATGTCGTCGCGGATCGCAGCTGCGACCTGCCGGTAGACCGGCACCCCAGAGCTGTAGTCGATCACGGCACACAAGTGTCACAGGGCCATGTTGCCATGACCCTTGTGGCCATGAGGCCCTAGCGTTAACGTGGGCAAACGCCTCTCTCGAAGAGTTTTAAGAGACCTAATTATCCAAAATCGTGACGGAGGACGCAAACTCACATGACGACTGCCCGCGAAGCGCTGTCCGCCCCCGATCTCCGCGGCGCGTTCAGGCGGTTCTACGTCTGGCGCCACCCCGACGGCACTTGGCGCGCCAGGCCGCTCCCCAAGCCGACCAGCGGTGAGATCGCCTATCGGATACTCCCGGAGCTGGTCGCCGACACTCCCATGCAGCTCGCCTACAAGTGCACCTGGCAGCGGAGCCGTCGCAAGGTCTACCGCTACCTGCAGAAGTACGCCCAAAGGAGCGAGGCCCGTGAGCCAGCCTCCTGAACCACCACCGGTGCGGTGGCAGCCGTACCAACGCCTGCCCAAGGACCACATCCGCATCACCGAGACCTCGTGCTGCGGCGCCTACGAATGGGCCGGGCAAGGCGCGGTATCGCTGAGGCACTTACCGATGCAACTGAAGCACTGCTGACCAGCGATGACCAGCCACGCGAGAAGCTGCGTGCCGCCCTCCGCTGGTCCTACAGCGGTCGGATCCGGGACAACGAGCAGCCTCCTCCTGGCTTGGCCGACGCCATCCAATGGCTGCACGCGAACACCACGACCATCACCGCCCTCACTGAGCCGGGGTCCGGAGTCGTACTCACACGAGCGATCCTGGCCCGCATCAGCCAGACCAAGGACGGCAAGCCGGCCGCCGCGAACACCACGAACCGCAAGCGCATGGTTCTCAACAACGCCATGGAGTACGCCTGTGAGATCGGCGCCCTTCCCTCCAATCCGCTCAAGGCAGTGAAGTGGTCCAAACCCCGAGCCCTGACCACCATTGACCCGCGCGTGGTCATCAACATCGACCAGGCACGCCGCTTCCTCAACGCCGTCGAAAAGTACGGTGAGCGCGGCAGGCGGATGAAGGCGTTCTTCGGCTGCATGTACTTTGCCGCCCTAGGCCCGGAAGAAGTGGTGGACCTACGGGAGGAGCACTTGAGCAGTCTCCCCGAGGGCGATTGGGGCGAGATGCGGCGCACCAACGCCGAACCTCGTGCCGGCAGCCGCTGGACCGACAGCGGCAAGGTACGCGAGCGTCGCGAACTCAAGCACCGAGCCAAAGGCGAGACCCGGCCCGTTCCCATCCACCCGGAACTCTGCGCGATGCTCCGCGAGCACCTGCAGCAGTTCGGCACGGGCCCTGATGGACGCATTTTCATCGGCCCGCGCGGCGGCCAGATGACCGACCGCGCCTACCTGAAGGTCTTTCACGAAGCCAGAACGCAGGCCTTCACCTCCGCGGAGGCCAAGTCCCCCTCTCATGGAGGTTCCCTACTCCCTCCGGCACGCCTGCGTATCCACATGGCTCAACGCCGGAGTACCCGCACCTCAGGTCGCCGAGTGGGCAGGGCATAGCGTTGACGTTCTCTTGCGGGTCTACGCCAAGTGCATCTACGGTCAGCAACGGGACGCCATGCGTCGAATCTGGGAAGCAACTCAATGACACCAGCACCTCTCCCGGCCCCGGTTCGAATGACGACAAACCCCGACATCCACATTTACGCAGGCCACCGATATTCGCCCAGCTCAGGAAGTCTCCTCCCCACGCCCGTGGGGGTGACCCGATCCTTTTGAGCTCGGCTGCCAGCAGGCGATCCTCCTCCCCACGCCCGTGGGGGTGACCCGCTCTGGTCGCTCGGATCAGACCTGGTCAACGGCTCCTCCCCACGCCCGTGGGGGTGACCCGGTGATCGGCCCGCACAGCAGGACGTGCTGGACCTCCTCCCCACGCCCGTGGGGGTGACCCGGTCGGCTACGGACCGGACGGGGTCGAGCAGCCTCCTCCCCACGCCCGTGGGGGTGACCCGGGTCGCGCGAAGCGCGAGGGCCTTGCACGGCCCTCCTCCCCAAGCAAGTGGGGGTGACCCGCGGTGCGGGTAGGTGCGGCGCTGGGGTTTCCGCGCTCGTGGGGGAACTCATTGGGTCTTCAGCGACCGTACGTTCCCGGCTCTTCTCTCCGCGCTCGTGTAGGGGGTCGTCGTCGGCTTACGAATCACCCGGCGTTCTGAAGGCTTGATCGAATGGGAACGCATTGGGAACGATCAACCGTAGGGCGCCGGTGCTGGCCGTGGACAGCCGGATACAAAGCGAGAGGCCCGTCACCGCGTTTCCGCTGGTGACGGGCCTCTTCCCCGTTGGTGTGGCAGGTGCAAGGTTCGAACTTGCGTAGGCTGAGCCGACGGTTTTACAGACCGCTCCCTTTGGCCACTCGGGCAACCTGCCTTGTCTTCCGCTCTCGCGGCGACACACAGAAGGATAGCGGACTTCGGAGGTGTACGTGACACCGGTTTGTCCCGTGGCGGGATCTGTCGGCGGGGTGTGGAGGGGGCGCGGGTGGGTGGACGGGGGTGAAAGGTGTGATTGGGGGGAAGGCGGGGCGGACGGGATGATCGGGGTAGGGGGGCGGCGGCCTGCATGTGGCGGCGATGCTGGCTAGGCTCGTTCGCTGGGTCCGTACGTTCGGGCGTGTCGGGGTCGTCGGTGTGCCGGAGTGGTGAAGTGGTCCGGGGCGCCGGACGCGGCGGCGCGCTCGGGCGGTGGGCGGGCCCGGCGGAGGACTTCGTAGTGGAGCAGTGGAGAGGGTGGGTGTTGTGGCTGATTCGTCGTTCGACATCGTCAGCAAGATCGACCGGCAGGAGGTCGACAACGCGCTGAACCAGACGGTCAAGGAGATCGGGCACCGGTTCGACTTCAAGGGCACCGGGGCGAGCATCAGCTGGTCCGGGTCGGGGCAGAACAACATCGAGATCAAGGCGAACAGCGAGGAGCGGGCCAACGCGGCGCTGGACGTCTTCAAGGAGAAGATCGTCAAGCGCGGGCTCTCGCTGAAGATCATCGATGCTGGGGAGCCGAAGCTGTCCGGCAAGGAGTACCGGATGATGGTCGGGCTCAAGGAGGGCATCGATCAGGAGAACGCGAAGAAGATTTCGAAGCTGATTCGCGACGAAGGGCCCAAGGGGATCAAGGCGCAGATCCAGGGCGAGGAGCTTCGGGTCAGCTCCAAGAAGAAGGATGATCTGCAGGACGTCATCGCGCTGCTCAAGGGTAAGGATCTGGACATCGCGCTGCAGTTCGTGAATTACCGGTAGGTAGGCGTCGGGTCGCTGTTCGCGCGGGCTCGGGTCTGTTTGGCGGTGGCGGCCGGCGTGGCGTGCGGTCGTGGGGGTCGCGGAGGTCGTGGGTCACCGATGTCACCGGCTCGCCAACGCAGGCGTAGAGGTGTGCGGAGGTAGGTGGGGCGCGCCGGTTGAGGTTCCAGTCCGGGTCCGGGCGGTTCCGGGCGGGGTTGAGGCATGTGGTCGCGGTTTGGGCGGTGATGGCGGCCATGTGCCTTTTCCTGGACGTTCGCCCGGAAGGGCAAAGCGTCGCCGTAAGCTCGACAATGTGACGAAGATCCCTCTGCGCCGGTTCACGGCACGTGCCCTGCCCCTCGACGACCAGGATCGGGTGCTCCTGTTGCACGGCATCGATCCCGTTCGGCCCGACCGGCCGTTCTGGTTCACCGTGGGCGGAGCCATGGAGGACGGGGAGACGCTGGTCGAGGCGGCGGCGCGGGAGCTGTTCGAGGAGGTCGGCATCCGGGCCCACGCCGACGAGTTCAGCGGCCCGTACGGCACCGTCACGGTCACGTTCGAGTGGGGCGAGTACGCGATCACGCAGGACCAGACGTTCTACGCGGTCCGGGTGGGCGAGACGGCGTCCGTGTCGTTCGAGCACATGGAGCAGATCGAGAAGGACACCACGCTCGCCTTCCGGTGGTGGAGCCTGGAGGAGCTGGAGAGCACCGAGGAGCCGTACTTCCCGGAGGACCTGGCGGGCATCCTGCGCAAGATCACTGCGGGCGGAGAACGCGGGTAGCGCCCGCGACCAGCGCCGTCGCGAGGATCCAGCCCGCGACGATCAGCCCGTACGCCAGCCACTGCGTCCACCCCATCGGGTCGAACGCCTCCCGCTGGCCGAAGGCCGGCAGCGGCAGCAGCAGGTCGAAGGCGTACGCGAACGCGTTGAAGTGGGGGCTTTCGTCGGGTTTGAGGGCTCGGGGCGGGACGGCGGCGAAGACGGCCGTGCCGATCGCCAGCAGCAGCGCGAACCACATGCCCGCCAGCCACGGCCGGTAGCCGTACCCGACCGCGACGTCGAGCAGGCGCCCCCAGACGCGCCCGCCCACCCCCTGCGTCTGCCGGCGCGCGCGCAGCTTGGCGAGCTGGGCGCGGCGGGCCAGCGCGTCGTTGCCGTCGCCCAGATACCAGGCGGCGAGCTGCTCGTACGGTTGCGGCCGGAAGCCCTCCGGGTCGCGGGTGACCCACTCGATCCGGCGGACGACGCCGTGGCCGCGCAGCCGTTCGTAGGTGAGGCCGTTGAGGCGGAGCTTGGCGGGCCAGGTGTCGGGGTCGTCGTGCAGGGTGCCGAGCTTGCTGTGCGCGAGGGTGACGACGCCGTCGATGGGCGCGGCGGGCAGCAGGGACGCCTCGCGGATCTCGGTGTAGCTCATGTGGAGGGCGTAGCGGGTGTCGGGGCTGGTCACGGTGCCGCGCAGGGCGAACCTGCCGTTGATGCGGGCGCCGCGCAGCCGGATGCAGCCTTCCGCCCGGAATCCGTCGGTGAGGCGCATGACGTCCTCGACCACGACGTTGTCGGCGGTCAGGGCGTCCTTGCCCGGGTTGCGGAGGGTGGCGCCCTCCATGAAGCAGCCGCCGTTCAGGCGGGCGCCGACCAGGCTGACGCCGCCCTCGCAGTCGGCGTTGCGGAGGAAGAGGCCGGAGTCGACGACCGTGGCGTTGGCGTACAGGGCCCACTCGCCGTCGTCGCTCACGATCTTGGTGCCGCCGAGCCACAGGCCGCTCTCGAACACGGCTCTGGCGACCCGGACGGTGCCGGTGATGTTCGAGCCGGACAGGCTGACGTGGCCGGCGACGCGCAGGCCGCCGCCGCTGAGGCCGGGCAGGGCGCAGTCGGTCAGCCGGATGGTGCGGGTGGTGGCGCCGGTGAGCTGGACGGGTTGCTCCAGGTGGCAGCCGCTCATGACCAGTTCGTACGGAACCGTCCCCCCGACGAGCGTGAGCTGCCCGGTGATGCGGGCGCCGCGCAGGCGCACCGCCGGGACCGAGCCGCCGCCCGCCTCCCTGGCGCCGAGCAGCAGGGACGCGATGACCTTGGCCCGTACCGTCCGTTCGGGGCCCCAGGTGTCGCCGTCCTTGGGGGCGTTGTCGCCGGCGCCGGAGCCGGGCCTGCTGGGCGTCACCGGGCCGAGGTCGACGAACTGGCCTGCCGGGAAGGCGTTCCACACCTTCCGCTCGGCTTCGGTTAATCGGAAGGGGGCCATCAGCGGCGGTAGCCGGCCATGCGCTCCAGCCGGGCCACCCGCTCGGACGTGGGCGGATGCGTGGAGAACAGGCGGCCGATGCCGGAGCCGGCGAACGGGTTGGCGATCATCATGTGGGACGCGGAGGTCAGCCGGCTGTTCTCGGGCAGCGGCAGCCGGCGCGCGCCCAGCTCGATCTTGCGGAGGGCCGAGGCGAGCGCGAGCGGGTCGCCGGTGAGCCGGGCGCCCGATTCGTCCGCCTGGAACTCGCGGGTGCGGGAGATCGCCATCTGCACCATGCCGGCCGCCACCGGGCCGAGCACCATCATGAGCAACGCCCCCAGGAAGCCGGGCCCCTCGTCGTCGTCGGAGCCGCCGAAGAAGACCGCGATGTAGCTGAGCCAGGTGATCATCGTGGCCAGCGCGCCGGCCACGGACGAGACGAGGATGTCCCGGTTGTACACGTGCGACAGCTCGTGCCCGATCACGCCGCGCAGCTCGGCCTCGTCGAGCAGCTGGGTCAGCCCGTACGTGACGCACACCGCCGCCTGCCGCGGGCTCCGCCCGGTCGCGAACGCGTTCGGCTGCACCGTCGGCGAGATGTACAGCCGCGGCATCGGCTGCCTGGCCTGCGTGGACAGCTCGCGGACGATCCGGTAGAGCGTGGGGTGCTCGACCTCGCTGACCGGCCTGGCCCGCATGGCCGACAGCGCGATCCGGTCGGAGAAGAAGTAGGCGAAGCCGTTGCCCGCAAGGGCGAGAACGAACGCGATGCGGACGCCGGTGCCCCCGCCCAACCACGCGCCCACCAGCAGGATCAGCGCCGACATGCCGCCCAGCAGGACGGCTGTGCGCAGACCGTTGTGGTGCAAGGTTCCCCCCTTCGTGCTCTGGGTTCACCACGTCCAACGAAGACGACCCGGCTCTTCGTTCCCCGGAGTGCTCAGCCGGGGGCGGAGCGCGACCTGCCCGTCCGTCACAACGACGCCAGGTCGAGGACGAGCTGCGGCGCGAACGAGAACACGATCGCCACCGTCACGGACAGGCCCATCGCGGGCCAGAGCGCGGCAGGAGCGCGGTGCGCGGCCAGCGTGCGCGGGGCGGCCGGGGTGAACAGCCGGGCGGCCCACACCGCGTAGTAGTACAGGCCGATGACGGTGTTGACCGCCATGACCAGCGCCAGCCAGCCGGCGCCGCCCTCGACGATCGCGCGGAAGACGAACACCTTGGCGAACAGCCCGGCGAGCCCCGGCGGCAGGCCGGCCAGGCAGACCAGGCAGAAGGCGAGCGCGATGCCCGCCGCGGGGCTGCGGTGGGACAGGCCGCGGTAGTCGTCGAGTTCGTTGCGTCCGGCGGCCCTGGAGACGAGGAGGACGACGGTGAAGGCGCCGAGGTTCATGGCGGCGTAGATGACGAGGTACGCGACGGACGCCCCCACCGCCCGGGACGCGGCGGCCGGGGAACCGGCGACGGCCAGCGGGGCCAGGATGTAGCCGGACTGGGCGACCGAGGACCAGGCCAGCAGGCGTACGGCGGAGCGCTGGCGCAGGGCCAGCAGGTTGCCTGCCGTCATGGTGAGCGCGGACACGATCGCGGCGATCGGGCCCCAGGTGCCGGCCTGGCCGGGCAGTGCCGTGACGAGCACCAGGATCAGCCCGGCGAACCCGCTCGCCTTGGACACCACCGACAACAACGCGGCCACCGGCACCGGGGCGCCCTGGTAGACGTCGGCGGCCCACGCGTGGAACGGCACGGCCGCGATCTTGAAGGCGAACCCGGCCACCACCAGCACGACGCCGACCGTGACGACCGGCGCCTCGGCCCGCGCCCCCTTCCCGAGCGCGTCGGCCAGCTCGGACAGGTGGACCGCGCCCGTCATCCCGTACAGGAGCGACAGGCCGAACAACATGACCGCCGTGGACACGACGGACACCACGAACAGCTTCACCGCCGCCTCGGAGGCGCGGCCGTCGTAGCGCTTGAGCGCGGTGAGGGCGAAGACCGGCAGCGAGACGAGTTCGAGCGCCACCAGCAGCATGATCAGGTCGCGGGAGGCGGGCAGGGTCACCGCGCCCACGAGGGTGCACAGCAGGAGGAAGTACCACTCCCCCGGCGGGATCGCGCCGCCGGCCAGCTCGGTCATCGACATCAGCACGATCACCACGGAGGCCGCCAGCACCAGCCCCGCGAAGATCAGGGTGAAGCCGTCCACGACGAACGAGCACGGGTCCAGGCCCAGGACGTCGATCGCGGGCGGGACGCAGAACGTGGTGAGCTCCCGGCCCGCGACCGCCTGGGCCACGACGAAGCCCAGCGCCGTCAGGACGCCGGCCAGCGTGACCAGGCCCAGCATGGTCGTGCGGGCCTGCTGGCGCTGCGGCAGGAACGCGTCCAGCAGGAGCGCCAGGGCGGCCGTGACGGCCAGCGCGAGCGGCGGCGCGATCGCGAAGTAGTCGATCTGCTGGCTCATGAGACGGCTCCCAGCAGGGCTTGGACGGCCGGGGTGGTGAGGGAGAGCAGGAGGCCGGGCCAGAGGCCGAACAGGAGGATCAGGGCCACGAGCGGGGTCCAGGCGAGCAGTTCGTACGGCCGGATGTCGTCGGTGCGGAGGACGGGCTCCAGGATGGCCGTCCGCCCGGCGGCCCCGGGCGCGACCTCGGTGCCGAGGGGGACGACCGGGCGTTCGTCCGGGGTCTCGCCGACGAGCCGGTCGTCCACCGACCCGGACGGGGTCTCCTCGGCGGCCGCGGGCCGGCCGTGGGTGACGCGGGAGAGCATGACCAGGAAGTACGCGGCCGTCAGCACCGCGCCGAGCCCGCCGATCACCATGTACGTCAGGAACAGCCCGCGCGGCAGCCCGTCCGCAGGCCGGAACGCCCCGAGGAGCGCCAGCATCTCGCCCCAGAACCCGGCCAGCCCCGGCAGCCCCAGCGAGGCGATCGAGGCGAACGTCAGCACCGAGCCGAGCCGCGGCAGCGTGGCCAGCAGGCCGCCGCCCAGGACCGTCATGTCGACCGTGCGGTAGCGCTCCCTGACCGCGCCGGCCAGGAAGAACAGCAGGCCGGTGATCAGCCCGTGGGCGACGTTGGCGAAGAGGGCGCCGTTGATGCCTGTGGGGGTGAGGGTGGCGAAGCCCAGCAGGACGAAGCCCATGTGGCCGACCGAGGAGTAGGCGATCATGCGTTTGAGGTCGCGCTGGGCCAGGCAGGCGAGGGCGCCGTACACGATGCCGACCACGGCGAACGCCCCCAGCCACGGCGCCACGGCGACCGCCCCCTCCGGCAGGACCGGGATCGCGATCCTGGCGAAGCCGTACGTGCCCATCTTGAGCAGCACGCCCGCGAGCAGCACCGAGCCCGCCGTGGGCGCCTCGGTGTGGGCGTCGGGCAGCCAGGTGTGCAGCGGCCACATCGGGGTCTTGACGGCCAGCCCGACACCGATCGCCACGAACGCCACGACCTGCACCGACCTGGCCATCCCGCTGCCGTGCGCCGCGGCCAGCGCCTCGATGTCGAGCGTGCCGGTCTGCGCCCAGACCAGCAGCAGCCCGAGCAGCATCACCACCGACCCGAGCAGCGTGTACAGCAGGAACTTGACCGACGCCGCCCGCCGCCCCTCGCCGCCCCAGACGCCGATCAGGAAGTACATCGGGACGAGCACGATCTCGAAGAAGACGAAGAAGAGCAGCAGGTCGAGGGCGAGGAACGTGCCGATCATGCCGACTTCGAGCACCAGCAGCGTGAACACCAGCGCCCGCGGCCGGGCCCGCAGGAACTGGCCGGTGGCACGGGCGCTGCCCCAGGACAGGTAGACGAAGCACAGGAACGTCAGCAGCGCCGTCAGCGCGACCAGCGGCAGCGAGATGCCGTCGATCCCGAGATGGAAGCGCAGGCCGAGCCCGGGGATCCAGGGCACGTCCACCTCGAACTGCGGACCGGCCGGCCGCCGGTGGTCGAACGTCACCACCAGCAGCGCGGCGAGGGCCAGCGTGACGCCCGACAGGACCAGCCCGTACGCGCGGAGCACCGGGCGGAGGGCATACGGGAAGACGACCAGGCCGAGCGCGCCCAGCAGCGGCACGGCCAGCAGCGCGACCGGCACCCAGCCCATCCCGGTCATCCCGCTCATGTGAGCACCACCGCCCCTACCGCTATCAACAGGACACCCGCCAGCAGGCCGCTCACGTAGAGCTGGACGTTGCCGTTCTGGGCCAGGCGCAGCACGCCCGCCAGGCCGCGGGCCGACCTGCCGGAGCCGCGCACCGCGCCGTCCACGACCGCGTCGTCCGTCCTGACCACCAGCCGGGCGAGGACCAGGACCGGCCGGACGAACAGCGCGGAGTAGGCGTGGTCGACATAGAACGCCTGCTCGCAGGGGGTGCGCAGCGGCCCGAGGAGGCGGGCGGGGTCGGCCAGTGGGTCCATGCGCCAGAACACGTACACCGCCCCCGCGCCGAGCAGCGCGAGCACGACGCCGGCCGTCGCCACGCCGAGGTCCACGTGCAGCCCGCCGGCCAGGCCCAGGAGCAGGGCGGGCGCGGCGAGGAGGACGACGGGGACGAGCATCGTCCTCGGGGCCTCGGTGACGTCCACGACGTGGGCCGTGCCGGGCTCCGGCTCGGGGAGCGCGACCACTCGCGCCTCGCCGAAGAACGTGCGCAGCCAGGCGCGGGTGGCGTACGCGCCGGTGACGGCCACCGTGGCGAGCGCGCAGCCGTAGAGCAGCAGGGCCGCGGCGTCGGTGAGCGTGCCGGTGGCGACGGCGTCGTCCATGGCGGCGAGGATCGCGTCCTTGCTGAAGAAGCCGCTGGCCGGCGGCAGGCCCATCAGCGCGGCCAGGCCGATCGTCATCGCCGTGAACGTGACCGGCAGCTCGCGGCGCAGGCCGCCCATCTGGGTCATGAGGTTGGAGCCGACGTGGTGGATCACCGCGCCCGCGCAGAGGAACAGCAGGGCCTTGAACGCTCCGTGCGTCAGCAGATGGAAGATCGCCGCGGTGTCGGAGCCGGCCGCGAGGCCGCCCGCCATGTAGGCGAGCTGGCTGACCGTCGAGTAGGCGAGGACCCGTTTCAGGTCGTCCTGAGCGAGGGCGGCGAGGGCGGCGCCGAGCATGCCGAGGGCGGCCAGCACCGCGAGCACGTCCATCGTGGGCGGCGCGGCGCGGAACGCCGGAAACAGCCGGGCCACGATGAAGATGCCCGCGGCGACCATGGTGGCGGCGTGGATGAGGGCGCTGATCGGGGTCGGGCCGGCCATCGCGTCGGGGAGCCAGGTGTGCAGCGGCACCTGGGCGCTCTTGCCGGCCACGCCCGCCAGCAGGAGCAGCGTGGCGGTCACCAGCGTGCCCGTGGACATCCCGGGCACCTTGGCCAGGACGTCGGCGATGCGGAAGCTGCCCGCGCCCATGCCCAGGACGAAGATGCCGAACAGGAAGCCGACATCGCCCAGCCGGGTCACCAGGAACGCCTTCACGGCGGCCCGCGAGTTGCTTCTGTCCTCCCACCAGTGGCCGATGAGGAGGTACGAGCACAGGCCCATGACCTCCCAGCCGACGTAGAGGACCAGGAGGTCGCCCGCGTACACGACCAGGAGCATGGCGCTGGTGAACAGGCTGATGAACGCGCTGTAGGAGGGGTAGCGCGGGTCGTCGGCGAGGTAGCCGACCGAGTAGACCTGGACGGCGAGGGCCACGAGGGTGACCAGGACGCCGAGGATCGCGGACAGGTCGTCGGCCTGGAGGGTGAGGGAGATCGGGAGGCCGCCGGTGGTGAGCGTGCCGTACGTCCGGCCGGTGGCCGTCGCCGGGGTGGTGCCGTCGCCCGTGAGGAACGCGAACCCGTGGCCCCAGGCGAGCCAGGCCGCGAGGGCGGTGGAGGCGGTGGTCGGGATGATGGCGATCCAGGCGGCCCGGGTGTTGGCGCGCCTGTCCGCCGACTGCTTCGTGAGGGTTCGTCCCGTCCGGTGCGGCCGGCGGGAGAGCAGCAGGCCCGCGAAGGCGGCGACGAAGGGGAGGAGGACCGCCAGGAGCGGGAACGTCGTCATGGCGTGCCCCTTTCTCGCCTTTCTCGCCTTTCTCGCCTGACGGTCTGCCCACCGCCACGACCCCGATCGGCCTCGGCCGCCCCACGCTCTTCGGCGGGCCCGCTCTCCTCGGCCGCCCCGCGCCGCTCGGCCGCGTACGGATCGTCGGCCGTGTACGGATCGTTGGTCGCGTACGGATCGTCGGTCGCGGGCGTCGCCCTGATCGTCGGTTCTTCCGCAGGCGTGCGCGTTCCCGCGGCACCGGGCGTGGCCCGTGGCGCGTCGCCTGAGTGCCGCGTCACCCCGTCGGCTGCGGCCGGCGCGTCGGCCCCTCCCGCGCCCTGGAACGCCTCCGGGACGGATGCCGGCGGCTCGGCCAGGGCGCGGAGGCGGTCGAGGTCGACCGTACGGCGGTTGCGGTAGAGGGCCAGGATGATCGCCAGGCCCAGCCCGACCTCGGCCGCCGCGATGACGATCACGAAGAGCGTGAGGACCTGCCCGCTGTGCAGCCGGTCGGCCAGCCACACGTCGAACGCCACCAGGTTGAGGTTGACGGCGTTGAGCATCAGCTCGACCGACATGAGCACGAGGATCGTGTTGCGCCTGGCCAGCACGCCGTAGACGCCGATCGAGAACAGGAGCGCGGAGACGACCGCCGGGTAGACGATGTGCACTACTGGCCCCCGGTCGTCTGGTCAGGTGGGGCGGAGCCGTCCGTCGCGGCCGGAGCGGGCGTGTCGGTGGCGGTCGGCGGCGAGCCGCCGGGAATGTCCGTACGGGACAGGACGATCGCGCCGATCAGGGCGGCGAGCAGGAGCACCGACAGCGCCTCGAACGGGAGCACCCAGGTCGCGAAGATGCTCGCCCCCAGCGACCGGGCCGCGCCCTCGCCGGGATTGAGCGGTGTGTACGCCGCGCGGAAGCCGTCGATGACCACGGTGACCAGGACGGCCGCCGTCGCGAGCGCGACCAGGGCGGAGACGAGGCGGTTGCCGCTGTTCAGGTCGTCGGAACGGCCGATGGGGGCGCGGGTGAGCATGATGCCGAACAGCAGCAGCACCACGATCGCGCCCACGTAGATCAGCACCTGCACCCAGGCCACGAACTCGGCCGTCAGCACGAGATAGCAGCCCGCGAGGGCGCCGAAGCAGACCACGAGCCAGAGGGCCGCGTGCACCAGTTGCCTGGTCGTGACGACGAGCAGCGCCGATCCAACCGCTACCGCGCCCAGGAGCAAGAAGACGATCTCTTGCCCTGTGGGCGACAGGTAGGAGGGCACCGCCTCGGTCACGACTCCTCCTCAGGCTCCTTCGGATCGTCAGGGCCGAGCCTGCCGGGCGGACGTATGGACCGTGGGTCGGCCATCCGCCGCCGGCGAGGACTCGGGGCAGCAGTCTGCACCTCCGGATCGGCCTCCGATTGCGGCTCGCCCGAAGCTGTGGACAACTTTTCTGAGGTTGGCTCGTCTGTGGATGAAGCTTGCTCGCGAGAGGCGGCGGGGTCACGCTTCCCGTCGCCGTCGCCGTCGGAGGGTGCGGACTCGGAGACGCTCGGCTCGGAGACGCTCGGCTCTGCGGCGGCGTCCGGAGGAGGGGGCTCCGAGGGGGCGGCAGCGCCTGCGCCCTCTTCCTGGTTGCGGTCGGCGGCGGGGAGGGCGCCAGGTGGGCGGATGCCACGGACGTTGGACGTCGCCCGGCGAGCGCGCGGCGGCCGGCCGGACGCGCCCGATCCCGCGCCCGATCCCGCGCCCGATCCCCCGACCGGGCCTGTGCCCTGGCCGGAGTCGGAGGGAGGCTCGGGAACGGCCGATCCGGTGTGCGGCTCAACCTCGGCACCCGGTTCTGGCGCTGTGGACGACTCGGGCACTGTGGACGACTCGGGCGTGGCGAGGGGGCGCGGGCCCGTTGTGCCGGTCGTGGAGGCGTCGGAAGCCGAGGTGGGGGCGGGCTGCGAGGTGCGAGACTCCCTGGTGGGACGGTCGGTCGCGGGCCGGGGGGCGCGGGCGGGGCGCTCGCTCCCGGCGCCGGCAGGGGCGGCTGTCCCGGCTCGGGACGCCGGGCGGCGGGGAGCGGCGGTGAGCTCCTTGGGCGGCTCGGCGCCCGGGTCGTGGGCGGGCGGCGGCGGGACCGTCTGCACCCAGGCGGACAGCCGGTCCTTCTCGTGGAGGAGGTTGCGGATGTCGCCCTCGGCGTACTCGAACTCAGGGGACCAGAACAGCGCGTCGAAGGGGCAGACCTCGATGCAGATGCCGCAGTACATGCACAGGGCGAAGTCGATGGCGAAGCGGTCGAGGACGTTGCGCTGGCGGGGACGGCCGCCTTCCGGGGCCGGGACGGTCTCCTTGTGGGAGTCGATGTAGATGCACCAGTCGGGACATTCGCGGGCGCAGAGCATGCAGGAGGTGCAGTTCTCCTCAACCAGGGCGATAACGCCCCGGCTGCGCGGCGGGAGGGCGGGCTTGACCTCGGGATACTGCTGCGTGACCGATTTGCGCAGCATGTGGCGAAGGGTGATGGACAGCCCCTTCGCCAGTCCGACTCCCGGTATCCGCGCCATGGTTCAACATCATGACGCAAGTGGGCGCGGACGTGAATGTGCAGGGGCGTTGTCCCCAGGTTTTCCACAGCCATCCACAGGATGAGGGGTGGTTATCCACAAGCTGAGCACATGCCCGGTATGAACCACGACGGGACGATAGTCTTCCCGCCATGCAGCACAGCCAAGCGGTCCGTCCCAGTGGCGGGGCGTGGGCGGCCGCCGTCGCGTGGGCCTGCTTGCCCCTGTTCACGTGCGGGCTGGCGACCCCGTTCAGCATCGGGTTCGCCGCGTACTGGCTGCGTAGTGCCTTCCAGGCCGTCGCCGCCTCGGTCTACCTCGTCTGCATCGGGTCCTTCGTGATCGGCGCGGTCGCGTACGACAACATCGAGGACATTCCGCAGCCGCTCCAGTTCCTGGTGTCGCTGGGGCTCGTCGTGGCCTGGTTCGGGGGTGTCGTGCACTCGGCGGTGCTGGTGCCGATCATGGTCAAGGCGCGGCTGCGGGCTCCCGTCCATCCACACCAGCGTGTACGTCCCCAGGGGCACATGCCTCCGATGGGCGGTCACACGCGCGTCCCCTCGACGGGGGAACGGCGGCCGGGGCCGCACCTCATGGGCGACCAGCGGCACGGGCCCCGGGAGAGCGTGCACCAGCGCACCACCGAGCCCACCTACCAGCGGCGGCCCGGCGAGCCGGAGTGGATCGGGCACTATCGGGTCGTGAGGTCGCTCGGGCGCGGCGGGCAAGGGGCTGTGTATCTGGCGGCGGCGCCCAACGGGGCGCGGGTGGCCGTCAAGGTGCTGCACGACCTCGTGGACGAGACGGCGCGGGCGCGGTTCGCGCGGGAGGTCGAGGCGGCGCGGCGGGTGGCCACGTTTTCCACAGCCCGGGTGCTGGACGTCAACATCAGCGGGCAGTTCCCGTACATTGTCAGCGAGTTCGTCGACGGGCCCTCGCTGGAGCAGCTGGTGAAGAAGCACGGGCCGCGGGATGAGGACGGGCTCACGCGACTCGCGTTATCCACAGCCGGTGCATTGGCGGCCATCCACAAGGCCGGAGTTGTCCACAGGGACTTCAAGCCGAGCAACGTGCTCATCGGCCCGGACGGGCCGCGCGTGATCGACTTCGGCATCGCCCGGGGGCTGGACCAGGTGACACTGACGGCGGGGAAGATGGTGGGGACGCCGCCTTACATGTCGCCGGAGCAGCTCACCGGCGAGCAGGTGGGGCCTGCTTCGGACGTGTTCAGCTGGGCGGTGACGATGATGTTCGCGGCCACGGGGCGGCCGGCGTTCGGGGAGGACACCGTGCCGGCGGTGTTCAACCGGGTGCTCACGTTCCACCCGGACCTGTCGCCGTTGCCGCCTGGGTTGCGGGGGGTTGTGGGGTCCTGCCTCAACAAGCGGCCGCAGGAACGGCCGGCGGCTTCGGACGTGATGCTGGCGATCATCCACTGAAGCTCACCGTCCACCTTCGGGCGGAGAGGCCGAGAGCGGGCTGTCGGCGGCGCGCTCAGGCTGACGGCCACACGGGCCACACCCGGCAAATGGACGGGTCGGGTGGCCGGGCGCGCCCGGCCAGCGGGCCGCCCGGGCCAGCGGGCCCAGGCAAGCAGGCCCAGGCAAGCGCGCCCAGGCAGGTGGGCCCAGGCAAGCGGGCCTGGTAGGCAGGTGGGCCCAGGCAAGCGGATCTGGTGGACGATGGGGCTCGGGCAAGCGGGTCTGGGGACGGGCGGGCCCGGGTAAGCGGGCCCGTAGGACGGGTATGTCGAGTCGGATTGGCAGACGTGCCGGACAGGTGACTGTGCAGGACCGGTGAGTGCACCCGGACGAGCGAGTGCACTGGACGGACGGACCTGTGTAGCGCGCTTGGCGAGCGGACGATGGAACGGCGAACCGAGGCGCACCGAACGGACCAGGCGGTCCATGCGGACCGGGACCGGTGGAGTGAGCGAATCGGTCGAGCGGACCAGGCGGACCGGCCAAGCGGCTGAGCGGATCGTGCGGACCACGGACCGGTGGAGTGAGCAAACCGACCGAGCGGACCAGACGAACCGGCCAAGCGGACCAGGCTGACCATGCGGACAGGCCGACCAGACGGACCGCGCGGACCAGACGGACCGCGCGGGCCAGACGGACCGCGCGGGCCAGACGGACCGGTGGGGTGAGCGAACCGGCCAAGCGGACCAAGCGGACCGGCCAAGCGGCTAAGCGGATCGTGCGGACCACGGACCGGTGGAGTGAGCGAACCGGCCAAGCGGCCGAGCGGACCATGCCGACCAAACAGGCGAGCGGGTCAAGCGGACCGCGCGGCCGGGTGGACCGGACGGGGACACCGGACCCGGACGAGGACACCGGACCCGGACGAGGACACCGGACCCGGACGGGGACACCGGACCCGGACGAGGTGGGCCGGGGTGGGTCACCCGACCGGGTGGGTCAGGTGTGTGGCTCGGTTGTGGGTGATTACGGGGTTGGGGGTGTGCTGGCGGTTTTGCGGGCTTTCGTAGGAGAGGTGGTCGGGGGTGCAGGGGTTGGGCGGTCGTAGACGCCTATGGCCCAGTTGCCCGGTTGGGTGCCGGTTCTGGTGGAGAGGCGGTCGAGGACGTCCGGGAAGGAGAGTGCCGCCTGTGCCGCTTGCTCGTCGCAGACCGCCTTGTCGGTGTAGCGGCGGCAGCGGCCGAGCTCGTCGGCGACCTCGACGATGGGGGCGTCCGCGGGGAAGACCCAGACCTGGAACGTCTGCGGGCGCTTGAGCCAGCCCGAAGGTACGGAGAGCCGGTCGTGGTGGCCGGTCAGGCCGTCGCCGCATCGGCCGGAGGCGCCGCCCTTCTCGCCGCCCTTGAGGGGCATCTGGACGACGACCCAGGCACGGGGGTCGGCGCAGACCACCTTGTGGCCGGTGTAGACGCTGGTCGGGGTGAACTTCACCGTGCGGGCGGCGCCCGTCGTGGTGAAGCTCTCGGAGTGGATCAGGGACAGGGGGATCTCCTTGGACCCCAGCCGCACCAGGAAGCTCGCGGGCGGCTTCGGGGAGGTCTGGAGCTGCGCCGAGTCCGGCTGCCGGCTCGTGCTGACAGGTGACGCGGCCGGCGGCGGGAGCTCGGTACGTGGCGCGGCCGGCGGCAGGAGCTCGGTACGTGGCACGCCGGGTTGCTGCGTCGTCCCGGTGTGGGGCGCGGCCGGTTGCTGGGCGATCACGGTCCGGTCCGGTCCGAGGGGAGGGGTCAGCAGGACGGCGGCGGTGGTCGCGGTGGCGGCGGTGGTCAGGGCGGCCGCCGTGGTCAGGGCGCGGCGGGTGCGGCGGGCGCGGCGGCCCCGGCGGACGATGGCGTCCAGGTGCAGGGTGGGCTCGCGGCCCGTCCGGTCGTGGGCGTGCTGCTCCAAGAGCGTGCGCAGGTCGTTCTCCGAGTGCCTCATCGCTGCAGCTCCTCCAGGTTCATGGTGCGGATGTCGGGGTCGACCCGGAGACGGGTGAGCGCCCTGTTCAGCTGGCTCTTGACCGCGCCCAAGGAGCAGCCGAGGATGCCGGCGACCTGGGTGAGCGTCCGTTCCTCGAAGTAGTGCAGGACGATCACCGCCCGCTGGCGCGGCGACAGGGCGCCAATGGCGGTCCACAGCGCCGTCCTGTCGTCCACGGCGGCGGCCTGGTCACGCGGGTCGGCCGGGTCGGGCATGGTCTCGACCGGCACCTCGCCCCGCCACAGCCGCCGCCACCACGAGGCGTGGGTGTTCACGATGATGCGGTAGACGTACGGATCGGGGTTGCCCTCGATCCGCCGCCAGGCCACCCATGCCTTGGCGAGGGCGGTCTGCACCAGGTCCTCGGCCGCGTCCCAGTCCCTGGTGAGGAGGTACGCCATTCGGCACAGCCGCAGGTGGCGGTGTGCCACGTACTCGGCGAACCCGTCGTCCATCTGTCGTCTCCGTCTCGTCGTCTCCAGGGATGACTACCGCCTGGGAGGCGCGTCCGGTTGACAGGGAGAGGGCAGGAAGAGGACAGGGAGGGACACGGAGGGTCGGGGTTCGGGGTCAGGGGGTGGCTGATGGCGAGGGTGACGTGCTCGTCGCGGGTGATCGTGTGGACGGCGAGCGTCAGGTCGTCGCGCCGGGCGAAGCGGTCGAGGTCGGCAGGCGGCCCGGCTCGCGCCGACCGCGCCCGCGCTCTGGTGGCGGCTCTCGGTGACCGGGATGCCGGCCTGCTCGGCGAGGTCCTTCAGGTCGGGGACGCGTCGACCGCCCGGGAGGTCGAGCAGGACGAGGCCGTCGGCGTCCAGCGCGGCCACGCCGTGCGGCTCGGCGGAGCCGGGGCGCTTGTAGCGGTAGGAGCGGAGGGCGGCGGGCGGGACCTGGGCGGTCCGGCCGGTGGCGTGGTCGGTGGCGTGGTCGGTGGCGTGGTCGGTGGCGTGGTCGGTGGCGTGGTCGGTGGCGTGGTCGGTGGCGTGGTCGGTGGCGTGGTGGTGGCGTGGTCGGTGGCGTGGTCGGTGGCGTGGTCGGTGGCGTGGTCGGTGGCGTGGTCGGTGGCGTGGTCGGTGGCGTGGTCGGTGGCGTGGTCGGTGGCGTGGTCGGTGGCGTGGTCGGTGGCGTGGTCGGTGGCGTGGTCGGTGGCGTGGTCGGTGACCGTGAGGGCGCCCGCGCCGGCGGTCATCGTGGCGAGCGGGCGTCTGACTCCCGGTGTGGCGCCGGAGACCGGGGCGAGTTCGCGCACGTGCCGTACCTCCCGTTCGCAATACCCCGCCTTGGGGTGGCGGGGCGGGGGCCGGGCGTTCGGGGTGAGGGACGAACGGCCGGCGGGGGGGAGTCTCACAGCAGCACCTTCACCACGCCGGTCAGGGCGAGCTGGCCGAGGGCCAGGGGCACGAGGACGGCCCAGGCCAGCTTCTGGAGCTGGTCCTCACGCAGCCGCGGGTACGTCACCCGCAGCCAGATGACCACGAACGCCAGCGCGAACACCTTCACCAGCGTCCACAACCAGCCGGGCAGCAGCGGCCCGTGCCAGCCGCCGAGGAACAGGACGGTCGTCAGGAAGGACAGCACGACGATCCCGACGTACTCCGACAGCATGAACAGCGCGAAGCGCATGCCGGTGTACTCGGTCATCGGGCCCATGATGATCTCGGACTCGGCGATCGGCATGTCGAACGGCGGCCGCCGCAGCTCGGCCAGGCCGGCGAGGAAGAACACCACGCCCCCGACCGCCTGCCACGGCAGCCACCACCACTGCCACGCCTCGACGATCCCGGGGATGGACAACGTCCCGGCGGCCATCGCGACCGAGGAGGCCGCGAGGACGAGCGGCAGCTCGTACGACATGAGCTGGGCCGCCGCCCGCATGCCGCCGAGCACCGAGTACTTGTTGGCCGACGCCCAGCCCGCCATGATCGCGCCCAGCACGCCCACGCCCATGACGGCCAGCACGAAGAACAGGCCGAGGTCGAGGTCGACGGCCACGAAGTCGCGGTCGAAGGGGATGGCGATGAGCACCACCAGGTACGGGACGAGCGCCACGCCGGGGGCGATCATGAAGACGCGGCGGTCGGCCGCGGCCGGGATGACGTCCTCCTTCTGGGCGAACTTCACGCCGTCGGCGATGAGCTGCGCCCAGCCGTGGAAGCGGCCGGCGTACATGGGGCCGAGGCGCGACTGCATGTGGGCCATGACCTTGTGCTCGGTCTGCCCCACGATCAGGGGCAGCACCAGGAACACGACGAGGATGACGGCGAAGCTCAGCACCACGTGCAGCAGCATCGGGCGGCTCCCAGCAGCAGGGTCAGGTGGGCGGTGTGCCCCAGTCGGCGGGGACGCCGGGCGGCAGGGTCTTGCGGCGGCTCGGGGCGCCGTGCCCGGACTCGCCCGGCTCCTTCGCGCCGGGCCAGGCCTTGGCGACGCGGGCGGCCAGGACGAAGTCCTTGCGCAGCGGGTGGCCCTCGAAGCCGTCGGGCAGCAGCAGGGGCACGAGGTGGGGGTGGCCGTCGAAGACGACGCCGAACATCTCGTGCGTCTCGCGCTCGTGCCAGTTCGCGCCGCGGTAGACGGCGACCGCGGACGGCAGGCGGGGGTCGGCGCGGGGGACGGCGGTGCGCAGCAGCAGGCGTTCGCGGGTGTCGGGGTTGTAGACGTGCGCGACGACCTGGAAGGTGTCGGGGGGCTCGTCGACGCCGGTCAGCCAGTCGAAGAAGGCGTGGCCGAGGTCGTCGCGGGCGAAGGTCAGGAGGTCGATCCAGAGGTCGGGCCCGGCGTCGACGGTGAGGTCGCCGTAGGACTCCGAGACGCGGGCGCGCTCGCCGAAGCGGTCGTGGAGCGCGCCGGCGAGCCGGGAGGCCGCCGCGGAGGGGTCGGGGGCGGTCATGTGGTGTCCCCGTGCGGCCGGGACCACACGTACCGGTCGCTGAGCCGTTCCTCGGCGATCTTCTCCTGGAGCTTGGTGATGCCGTACAGCAGGGCCTCGGGGCGGGGCGGGCAGCCGGGCACGTAGACGTCGACCGGGATGATCTGGTCCACCCCGTTCGTCACGCAGTAGGAGTCCCAGTACGGCCCCCCGGTGTTGGAGCAGGCGCCGAACGAGATGACGTACTTGGGGTCGGGCATCTGCTCGTAGAGCCGCTTGACGGCCGGCGCCATCTTGTCGGTGACCGTGCCCGAGACGATCATGAGGTCGGCCTGACGCGGGCCGTTGGCGAACGGGATGACCCCGAACCGGATGAAGTCGTGCCGGCTCATCGACGTGGCGATGAACTCGATCGCGCAGCAGGCGAGCCCGAAGTTGAACACCCACAGGGAGTAGCGGCGGCCCCAGTTGAGCACGAAGCGCATCGGCTTGGGCGCCAGCCGCGAGACCGGGCCCACGGTGGGCATCGGGAGATCCGTCGCTGCCATGCCGTCCATTCTCGCGCGGATCACCGGCTCCGCAAGCGTCAGGTCCAGGTGAGCACGCGTTTGCGCCAGGCGTAGACGATGCCGAGCGCGATGAAGCCGAGGAAGACGAACATCTCGACGAGCGTCGCCACGCCGAAGCCGGGCGCGTCGAAGACGGTGGCCCAGGGGAAGAGGAAGACCGCGTCGACGGCGAAGACGACGTAGAGGTAGGTGAAGACGTAGTAGCGGACCTGCGACTGCGCCCAGCCCTCGCCGACGGGGTCGACCCCGCACTCGTACGTGGTCAGCTTGTCGGGCGTGGGGCGGGTCGGGCGGAGCAGCCGGTTGGCCATGAGGGCGCCGGCGACGATGGCGACGCCGATCGCGAACAGCGCGGCGACCAGCGCGTACGACCCGAAGTAGCCGTCCATGACGTGATCGTAGCCCGGCCGGCGCGGTAAACCCAGGATCCGTCAAAGCCTCCCACCCCATCCCTTCAAAACGGGGCAAAACGCAACAATCAGTAAGATCGCCCCAATAGCCTCTAAGCATGCACAAAACGCGATTCTTCTCCGGAATCGCTCTGCTGGCCCTCTCGACCGGAGGATGCGGCCTGGCCGCGGCCTCCCCCGAGCGGGACGTCCTGGTCCCGGCAGAGCCGACGCTGATCGACTTCGTCGACCCGGCGACCGTTCCCGGCCTGACCACCGAGACGATCACGGAGGGCCACGCCACCCGGGGGTCGCGTTACGTGCACATCACCTACCCGGAGCTGTCCGGCGCGCCCGCGCTCGGCCGGGCGCTGCGCGAGCAGGCGCAGCGCGAGCTCGGCGACTTCCGCGCGCGGGCGGGCGGCGAGCCCGCCGACCCGCGCCCCGAGCTGAACGTGGACTGGCAGCTCGCCGCCGCCTCCCCCCAGGCGATCGCGGTGCGCCTGCGGAGCGGCGAGTACCTGCGGGCGAGCTGGGAGAACGCCACCCGCACGCTCTGGTACGACCCCAGCACCGGCAGGACCACCGGCTCCACCGGGCTGGTCGCCGGCGGCGACGCGCTGCGCCGGCTGGCCGAGCTGGTCAAGGAGCAGTTCGCGGGCCGCGGCGCGCAGGTCGAGCGGAGCGAGGTCACGGGCGGCGGCGACCAGTTCGACTCGATGGCCTTCAACCGGGAGGGCGACCTGGTCGTCGAGTTCGACGACTGCCAGCTCGCGCCGTGCCAGCTCGGCCGGGTCGCCGTGGCCGTGCCCGCGAAGCGGGCGACGCCGCTGCTGTCGGCGTTCGGCCGGCGGGCGCAGCAGGCGGCCGCGAAGGGGCCCGCCGGACGGCGGGGCGGCCCGGCCGCGAGCCCGTTCGCCGTGCCGCCGCGCAGCCCCGAGGCCACCAGCAGCCGGGCCGGCACCGTGGACTGCGCCGTCGCCAAGTGCGTGGCGCTGACCTTCGACGACGGCCCGGGCCCCTACACCGCCGAGCTGCTCGACCTGCTGAAACGCGAGCAGGTCCGGGCCACCTTCTTCGTCGTCGGCGGCAACGCGGCCGCCCAGCCGGGCCTGCTGCGCCGCATGAGCGACGAGGGCCATCTCGTCGGCAACCACAGCTGGTCGCATACGGACCTGTCCAAACAGGGCAATCCCAAGATCGCCGACTCGCTGGAGCGCACCAGGAGCGCGGTCGCCACCGCCATCGGCCAGGCGCCGACGCTGGTCCGGCCGCCGTACGGGGCGGTCAGCAAGGGCCTTCGCAACGTCGCGCGCGAGAAGGGGTACGCGCTGGTGACCTGGGACGTGGACGCCATGGACCAGCAGGGCGGCGCGACCCCTGACATCGCCGATAGGGGTGTCCGCGGCGCGCACCCGGGTGCGATCATCCTGTTGCACGACATCCACCGGGAATCCGTGGCCGCGGTTCCGGACATCCTCAAAAGGTTGCGCGGGAAGGGTTACAGCTTCGTCACCGTTCCTGAGTTGTACGGACCTGCCGGCATGCAGGCCGGACGCTTGTACAGGTCAGGGAGCGAGCCGTCCCGTAAGCAGCCCCTGACGTAGCGCACGTGTTGGGGGGACGTATAGTTGGCGCTCGTGACCCGAACCGTCCTGTTCGCCCGCCTGCATGTAGACCTCTGCAGGCTCGCGTCGGGGCTGTGTCGTCGTAGTTCTCCGACCTCACCCTGACTCCGACCGCGTTTACCCGCATTTGGCGGCTCGCAAACGCGTGACCTTTCGAGGATCTAGCATGGAAACAGAGAACGCGCCCAATGCAACCGCGCCTTGGCGCGTCGAGGAGGACTGAGCCGCTGTGACAAAGCAGGTCCAGCAACTCGACCGCGTGATCATCAGGTTCGCCGGCGACTCCGGCGACGGCATGCAGCTCACCGGCGACCGTTTCACCGCGGGCACGGCGGAGTTCGGCAACGACCTGTCGACCCTGCCCAACTTCCCGGCCGAGATCCGCGCCCCGCAGGGCACCCTGCCCGGCGTGTCGAGCTTCCAGCTCCACTTCGCCGACCACGACATCCTCACGCCCGGCGACGCGCCGAACGTGCTCGTGGCCATGAACCCCGCGGCGCTCAAGGCCAACCTCGGCGACCTGCCCCGCGGCGGCGACATCATCGCGAACACCGACGAGTTCACCAAGCGCAACCTCCAGAAGGTCGGCTACGCCACCAGCCCGCTGGAGGACGACACGCTCAGCGAGTGGCGGGTGCACGCGGTCCCGCTGACCTCGCTCACCGTCAAGGCCCTCGAAGGCTTCGACATCTCGAAGAAGGACGCCGAGCGGTCGAAGAACATGTTCGCCCTCGGCCTGCTGAGCTGGCTCTACCACCGGCCGACCGAGCACACGATCCGCTTCCTTGAGACGAAGTTCGCCAAGAAGCCCGAGATCGCCAAGGCCAACATCGCCGCCTTCCAGGCGGGCTGGAACTACGGCGAGACCACCGAGTCGTTCTCGGTCTCCTACGAGGTCAAGCCGGCCCGGCTCGCGCCCGGCGTCTACCGCAACATCTCCGGCAACCAGGCCCTCGCCTACGGCCTGATCGCCGCGAGCGTGCAGGCCAAGCTGCCGCTGTTCCTCGGCTCGTACCCGATCACCCCCGCCAGCGACATCCTGCACGAGCTGAGCAAGCACAAGCGCTTCGGCATTCGCACGTTCCAGGCGGAGGACGAGATCGCGGGCGTCGGCGCGGCGCTGGGGGCCGCGTTCGGCGGGGCGCTCGGCGTCACCACCACCTCCGGCCCCGGCGTGGCGCTGAAGGCCGAGACCGTCGGCCTGGCGGTCACCACCGAGCTGCCGCTGATCATCGTGGACGTGCAGCGCGCCGGCCCGAGCACCGGCATGCCGACCAAGACCGAGCAGACCGACCTGCTGATGGCCATGTTCGGCCGCAACGGCGAGTCGCCGGTGCCGATCGTGGCGCCGATGTCGCCGAGCGACTGCTTCGACGCGGCCGTCGAGGCGGCCAGGATCGCCGTGAAGTACCGCACGCCGGTCATGCTGCTGTCCGACGGCTACCTCGCCAACGGCTCCGAGCCGTGGCGGCTGCCCGAGGTCGCCGACCTGCCCGACATCTCGCAGACGTTCACCACCGAGCCCAACGGCGAGGACGGCGCGTTCCTGCCGTTCAAGCGCGACACCGAGACGCTGGCCCGCCCCTGGGCCATCCCCGGCACCCCGGGCCTGGAGCACCGGATCGGCGGCATCGAGAAGGCCGACGGCACCGGCAACATCTCCTACGACCCGGACAACCACGACCTGATGGTCCGCACCCGGGCCGCCAAGATCGCCGGGATCGACGTGCCCGACCTCGCGGTGGACGACCCCGACGGCGACGCGCGGGTGCTCGTGCTCGGATGGGGCTCGACGTACGGGCCCATCGCCGCGGCCGTGCGGCGCATCAGGCGGGAGGGCGGCAAGGTCGCCCAGGCCCACCTGCGCCACCTCAACCCCCTGCCGGCCAACACCGGCGAGGTGCTCAGGCGCTACGACAAGGTGCTGCTGCCCGAGATCAACCTGGGCCAGCTCGCGCTGCTGCTGCGCGCCCGCTACCTCGTCGACGTGATCAGCTACAACCGTGTGCGCGGGCTCCCGTTCAAGGCCGAGGAGCTGGCCGGAGTCATCCAGGACGTGATCGACAGTGAGTGAGCTGGTGAACGGGAGGGGCCTGTCGCTCGTCCCGAAGACCGACGCCAAGCAGACCCTGAAGGACTTCAAGTCCGACCAGGAGGTGCGCTGGTGCCCCGGCTGCGGCGACTACGCGATCCTCGCCGCGGTGCAGAGCTTCCTGCCGGAGCTGGGGCTGCGGCGCGAGAACATCGTGTTCGTGTCGGGCATCGGCTGCTCGTCGCGGTTCCCGTACTACCTCAACACCTACGGCTTCCACTCGATCCACGGCCGCGCGCCGGCGATCGCCACGGGCCTGGCCGCGAGCCGGCCCGACCTCAGCGTGTGGGTGATCACCGGTGACGGCGACGCGCTGTCGATCGGCGGCAACCACCTGATCCACGCGCTGCGGCGCAACGTCAACCTCAACATCCTGCTGTTCAACAACAGGATCTACGGGCTGACCAAGGGCCAGTACTCCCCCACCTCCGAGGTCGGCAAGATCACCAAGTCGACCCCGATGGGCTCGCTGGACAAGCCGTTCAACCCGATGTCGCTGGCCATCGGCGCCGAGGCGTCGTTCGTGGCCCGCACCATCGACTCCGACCGCAAGCACCTGCAGTCGGTGCTGCGCGAGGCCGCCGCGCACCGCGGCACGTCGCTGGTGGAGATCTACCAGAACTGCAACATCTTCAACGACGACGCCTTCCAGCCGCTCAAGGACCCCGAGGTCCGCGACGACATCACGATCCGGCTGGAGCACGGGCAGCCGATCGCGAGCGCGTCCAAGGCGGTCGTGCGCGGCGCCAGGGGCGGCATCGAGGTCGTGCCGCGCGCGAGCGTGGGCGAGGAGCAGATCCTCGTGCACGACGCGCACGACCCCGACCCCTCGGTGGCCTTCGCGCTGTCCAGGCTGGACGAGCCGGCCTTCGAGCACGTGCCGATCGGCATCTTCCGCAGCGTGGACCGGCCGTCGTACGAGTCGCTGATGAGCGACCAGCTCGACGCCGCCGCGCAGCGGCAGGGCGCGGGCGACCTCGGCGAGCTGCTCATGGGCGGCGACACCTGGCGCATCAACTGAGCGCCCTACCGGCACATTGGCCGGCACACCGGCCGGCGGATCTGACGCGCCGGCGGCGCGTCAGATCCGCGACAGGACCCGGTCGCTGACGAAGCAGAGCATGCCGAACTCGCGCGCCCGCCGGCGCGCGAAGTCGCACAGCTCGTCGTTGTCGGCGTAGTCGAGGGCGTAGAGGTCCACGTCGAGGCCGAGCAGCCGCTCGGCCACCGTGGCGTGCACCTCCAGCACGTCCTCCGGCCAGGGCGCGTAGCTCCCGGCGTCCACCCAGCGGGCCGAGAACGACTCGAACAGCACGCCGTCCACCAGGTCGGCGAGCTGCGGCAGCAGCCCGAACCCCCGGTTGGCCAGCAGGTACTCCGGCTGCGTCTCCTCGCGCACGGCGGCGATCAGGTACAGCAGGTGCGGCAGGTCCTCGGGGTAGGTCTGCTCGATGTTGAGCGTGTCGAGGAACAGGCCGCGAAAGCCCTTGCCGATGGCCGCGCGCGCCTGCTCCACCACGTGCGCGACCCAGCGCGGGTCGCCGGTGTGGACGAACGCGCCGCCCCAGTCGGGGTTGCGCTCGGCGCGGTGCCAGGGGGCGGGCGGTCCCACGTCCTCCGTCAGCGACAGGTAGCCGAGCGTCTGCACGCCGCGCCCGCGCAGCAGCTCCAGCTCCTCCGGGCCGTAGAAGTCGGCCTGGAGCACGACCTTGTCGAAGCCGGACAGCCGCTCCAGCTCGCCCGCCCCGTAGTAGAACGCGATGGGCTGCGTCATTCCGTCCACGACTCCCGATACCAGGCGTACGTGCGCCGCACGCCCTCCTCCAGGGCGACGCGCGGCTCGTACCCGGTCAGCTCGCGCAGCAGCGCGAGGTCGGGGCAGCGGCGCGCGACCGAGCCCGGCGGCGCGGGCACGTGCCGGATCTCCGGGCTGTGGCCCGCGATCCGCAGCACGAGCTTGGCCAGGTCGGCGACGCCGGTCTCGGCGTCGTTGCCGATGTGCACGATCCGGCCCGCGGCGCGCGGCTCGGCCATGAGCCGGACCACCGCCTCGACGGCGTCGTCCACGTGGCAGAAGGCGCGGCTCTGGTCGGCGCCGTAGAGGGTGAAGGGGTCCTCGCGGCGGGCGGCCCGCAGCGACAGCTCCGGGATGACGTGGTCGGCGCCCATGCGCGGGCCGTAGACGTTGTGGAAGCGGCCGACGACCGCCTCGAACCCCTTGGCCCGCGCGGTGTGCAGCACCGCCGCCTCGCCGAGCAGCTTGCTTATCGCGTACGTGTGCCGCGGCGACCCGACGTCCTCGATGACCAGGGGCACGTCCTCGGCGGTGGGCACCGCGGCCAGGCCGGTGCTGACCGCCCCCGCGTACGCCTCGCTGGTGGAGGCGAAGAACAGCCGCCCGCGCCCCGGCCCCATCCAGTCCAGCAGGTGCATCAGGGCCAGCGTGTTGACCCGGATCACCCGGGCCGGGTCGGACTCGACGTTGCGCACCCCGACCACCGCGGCCAGCATGAACACTTGGTCCCACCGCGGTTCGAGCCCGGCGTAGGCGGCCGGGTCGGTGAGGTCGGCCGAGCGCACCTCGACGGCCAGCCCGGCGAGCGCGTCGTCGCGCCGGCCGCGCGAGAAGTCGTCCACGACGGTGACCTCGTGCCCGTCGGCGAGCAGCCGGCGGGCCAGGTGCAGCCCGATGAACCCGGCCCCGCCCAGCAGCAGCGCCCTCATGCCCGCTCCCCCGCCAGGTAGCCGATGCCGGCGTAGCGGACGCCGTGCCGCAGCACCGCGGCCTCGTCCAGGATGCGCCAGGAGTCGAACAGCACCCGCACCCCGGAGCCGGCGAGCAGGGACTCGACCTCCAGTCCCCGGTAGTCGGGATGGTCGTTGACCACGAGCAGCGCGTCGGCGTCGGCGAACGCCTTGTCGAGGCTGACGGGCTCCCCGCCGTAGGCGCGGATGACGTCGTCGGCGACGAGCGGGTCGTGGCCGAGCACGGTCAGGCCCGCGGCCCGGAAGACCGGCATCATGTCGGCGACGGGGGTGCCGCGCATGTCGTCGGTGGCCGGCCAGCCCTTGTAGGCCCAGCCCAGCACCGACAGCCGCACCCCCTCCGTGCGCCCGGCCGCCTGGCGGACCAGCTCGACCACGCGCTCGGCGACGTGCCCCGGCAGCCGCTCGTTGAGCGCCCGCGCCCGGTCCACCAGGTACGGCGGCCGCGACGTGCTGGCGATCATCAGGTACGGGTCCTTCGACAGGCAGCCGCCGCCCACGTACCCCGGCTTGGCCAGGTCGGGACGCGGATAGTCGAGGTTGGTGGCCCGGATGACCTCCAGCGGGTCCAGGCCGTGCTGCTCGGCGATGAGCGCCAGCTCGTTGCCGAAGGCGTAGATCAGGTCGGTGTGGCAGTTGTTGGACAGCTTGACCATCTCGGCCGTCTCCAGCCCGCTGACCGGCACGATCTGCTCGGCCAGGCCCGCGAACAGCTCGACGCCCGCGCGCAGGCTCTCCTCGTCCAGGCCGCCGATCACCTGCGGCAGCTCGACCAGCTCGCGCAGCGCCTGGCCCTGGATGGTGCGCTCGGGCGCCATGACCAGCCGCACGTGCTCGCCCCAGCGGGCGGCGAGCGTCGGCAGCACGACGGCGCGGCTGGTGCCGATCGGCACGGTGCTCCGCACCACGACCAGCGTGCCGGGCGCGCAGGTCTCGGCGACGTGCTCGGCGGCGGCGGCCAGGTGGCTCAGGTCGGGGACGCCGGTCGTCAGGTCCACGGGCGTGGAGACGGACAGGATCGCGGCGTCGAGCGGCTGCTCGGGCAGCCGGTCGGAGACGGTGACGGCGCTCCCCAGGTGCTCGGCGAACGCCTCCTGGACGCCGGGCTCGTAGACGTGGACGCGCCCGTTGGACAGCGCCTCGACCACGCGCGGGCTGACGTCCACGCCGTGGACGACGTACCCCTTGCGGGCCAGGGCGGCGGTCAGCGTGAGGCCCACGTACCCCATGCCGATCACGCCGACGGTCTTCGGCATCTCATGCTCCTTGTCTGGTGGCGGTGCAGGGCGGGCTGACGCGGTCGAGGTCGACCACGGTGACGTTGCCCGCGAGGCCGTGGCGGCGGTAGCTCGCGCAGGCGGCGGCGACGTCGGCGGGACGGGTGGCGTAGTCGGTGGCGAGCACGGCCTTGCCGAGCCGGCGCAGCGCGAGGGCGTGCGCCAGGTTCTCCCGGCACCAGTCCTGCACGCAGGGCCGGCCGGTGGCCTGGAAGAACAGCTCCTCCATGCCGACGCCGTCGATCGCCTGAACGTAGCCGGGCTGGAGCCGCAGCTCGGGCGAGTTCTGCGGGACGATCAGGAAGCCGGGCCTGGCGGCCTTGGCGTAGCGGCTGATCCGCACGATCAGGCCGGTCATGCGGGCGGCGAGGCTCGCCCGGCTCTCGCCGGGCACCCGCCTGAGGTCGATCTCCTCGTACGCGAGCGGCGTGTCGAGGTAGACCCCGTCGAACCCGGCCCGCAGCGCCTGGTCCACCCGCGGCCGGACCGCCAGGTCCCACCAGCGCGGGTCCCAGTAGCGCACGAAGTGCTCCTCGGGCCAGTCCGGCCAGAGGTTGAGCCGCAGCCCGGCGGGCAGCGTGCGGGCCTCGGTGCGGAAGCTCTCGATCGAGCCGATCTCGAAGTAGGCCAGGACGATCTTGCCGGTGGCCCGGACGCGGGCGATCTCGGCCGGCGTGAAGTAGCCCTTGGCCGTGCCGTCGCGCGACAGGTCGACGACGGCGAGCTGGTGCGGCGCCTTCGCCACGTCGTCCAGCCGCCCGTGGCGGTAGTTCTGGAGGACGTAGGTGAAGGTGCGCACCTCGTTCAGCGGCACGCGGGGGGCGCAGCCGGTCAGCGTGGCGAGGAGAGCGGCCATCAGCAGCCCCCTCACGCCGTCGCCCGGGTCGACATCGCCTTGATCGACATCGCTTTGATCGACTCGGTCAGCGGGACGGTCGCCCGCCAGCCCAGCACGCGCTCGGCCCGCCCGGTGTCGGCCTGGCTCCAGTCGGCGTCGGAGCGGCCCGGGGCCGGGGCGCTCTCGCGGATCTCGCCGGTGAAGCCGGTCGCCTCGGCGAGCAGCGCGACCGCCTCCCTGACCAGCACGGCCCGGCCGCTGCCGACGTTGACCACCCGCTCGGCGGGCTCGGCGGCGAAGGCGGCGCGGACCACCGCGCGGGCGACGTCGCGCACGTCCACGAAGTCGCGGACCGCGCCCAGCGGGCCCACCTCGACGTCGCCGGTCGCGGCCCCGATCAGCTCCAGGACCCGGCCGAGCACGTTGCCGGCGGAGACGCCGGGGCCGACGGGGTTGAAGACGCGCAGGGACATGGCGTCCACCTCGCGGGCCCGCTCGACCAGCAGGGTGCCGGCGAGGTGGCTGATGCCGTACGCGCCCGTCGGCCGGGCCGGGCCGTCCTCCCGCTGGCGGGCGCCGGGCAGGGCGGGGCCGTACTCGGCGGCCGAGCCGAGGCGGACCAGGCGGGCGCGGGGCACGGCGAGCGCCACGGCCTCCAGCAGCACGGCGGCCACCCCGGCGTTGCCGCGCAGCAGCTCGTCGTAGCCGCCGGACAGCCGGCCGACGCAGTTGAGCACCGCGGCCGGGCGGGCCGCGGCGAGCAGGTCGGCCACGTCGGCGGGCGCGGCGGTCAGCAGGTCCAGCTCGGCCCGGCGCGGCCGGACCAGCCGCGTCACCCGCGCGTCCCCCTCCAGCAGCTCCGCGACCGGCCGGCCGAGGAACCCGGTGGCCCCGAACACCACGACCGTGCTCATCGCACCCTTTCCCGCGCCGCGGGCAGCAGCAGCGGCCGGAACTCGTCGAAGCGGGCGTTGGCCTCGTCGTAGTCGTCGGGGCGGCCGATGTCGAGCCAGTAGCCCTCGAACTCGTAGATGCCCGGCCGGTTGCCCTGCGCCAGCAGGTCGAGGACCAGCTCGTCGAAGCCGAACGGCATGCCGTCCGGGTAGCGGGCGATGGTGTCGCGGGACAGGGCGTAGACGCCCATGCTGACCAGGTAGCTGAGCAGCGGCTTCTCCTTGAAGCCGACGATCTGGCCGCCGCTCGCCTCCAGCACGCCGAAGTCGATCTTCACCACGCGGGGGCTGGTCGCGACGGTCAGCGGCGCGCCGGTGCCGACGTGCCTGGCCAGCAGGTCGGCGTAGTTGAGCGTGGTCAGGACGTCGCCGTTCATGACCAGGAAGTGCTCGGGCAGCCGGTCCCTGATGGGGAAGAGCGGCCCGATCGTGGACAGCGGCGCGACCTCCTCGGTGTAGTCCACCTCCAGGCCCCAGCGGGAGCCGTCGCCGACGAACGCGCGGATGAGCGGGCTGAGGTGCCCGACCGCGAGCGTGGCCCGGGTGAAGCCCTGCGTGGTGAGCTGCTGCAGGATGATGTCGAGGATCGCGTACTCCTCGCCTATGGGCACCAGGGGCTTGGGCAGCGCCGAGGTGTACGGGCGCAGGCGCACTCCTTTGCCGCCTGCGAGGATGACGACGTGCATGGGGGTTGCCTCCGGTCGGATCTCGTTCAGCAGTACTGTCTGACGTCCCGCAGCCCGTGGCCCATGAGGGCCAGCAGGATGAGCAGGAACAGCAGCGCGGCGGCGGCGAAGAGCAGCACGTCGGCCGTCGCCGAGCCGCCGCCGGGCAGGAGGAGGCGCCCGGCGGGATGGACGGCGAGCGCCGCCGCCTGGGCCAGGCACAGGTGCACGACCTTGCCCTGGTTGGCGAGCAGGAACGCCACGAAGTAGGCGCCTCCGACGGTGACGTGCGCGCCGGCCATGGCCAGGCCCGCGTCGGTGAGGGTGCCGGTGACGTGCAGGAAGACCAGCGGCAGCGCCGACAGCAGGGACAGCGCGGCGAGACAGGCCAGCGTGCCCTTGGCCAGCAGCCACCGGCCGCGGCGGGTGAAGTCGGCGGGGTAGCAGACGTCCCGGACGGCGGCCCTGGCCTCGTCGTCGAAACGGTGGGCCCGGTACTCCAGGATGCCCATGCCGAGCACGAGCCCGGCGCCGGCCACCGCGATGTCGGTGCGGTCGAGCACGTAGCGGGCCTCGGCCTGGAGCAGGAAGAGCGCGGTCAGCGCGGCGTAGACGAACGAGGGCAGCAGGCCGCGCAGGTGCCCGCGGGCCAGGCGGCGCAGCGGGGGCTCGGCCGGGGCGTCCTCGCCCTGCGCGAGCGTGAGCAGCAGCGCGGCCCCGACGACGCCGGCCACGCACACCACGCCGACGCAGACCGCGAGCAGGCCCACCCACCGGTCGCCGATGGCGACGTAGGCGAGGCCGGCCACGACCGCGGGCAGCATGATCACGCCGAGCCAGCCCTCGCGCCGGTAGAACAGCAGCAGGCCGGAGGCGATCTGGAAGGCCATCTGCGTGACGCAGAGCGCGACCAGCGCGACGGGCGCGTTCCTGGCCAGGGCGAGCGCGCCGGCCATCGTCATGGCGCCGAGCACGCCGAGCACCAGCCCGGTCCGCAGCACCCGGCCCGCCGAGCGCGGGTGGCCCCGCCCCACCAGCGTGTACGCGAGCTGCGCCGCCGCGCTGCCCACCACCCAGCCGAGCCCCGTGGTCAGCACCAGGCCGGGCATGAGGAACTGCGTGCCGACCAGGCCGGAGGCGGCCGGCAGCAGGGCGGCGGGCAGGCCGTAGAGCAGGCCGTGCGCCATCTGCGCGAGCGGCCTGGCCCGCCGGAGCGGCGCGCCCGCCGGCGGGGAGGGCCGTTCCATGGTCTTGATGTGCGAGTACGCGGCCTCGGCCAGGGAGAACACGTCGTCGTGGCCGTACCGCTCGCGGGCGATCTTGTCGCTGAGCCCCTGGGACTCCAGCATCGCGGCGACCTGCAACGGCTCGACGGCGCGGAAGATCCCCGTCCCCATCGGCTCGATGAGGTCGTCCATGGAGCGCGAGGGTGACGGCTCCACCGCGGTCATGCCGAGACCCCCAGCAGCTCCTCGTAGACCGAGCGGTAGTCGTCGAGCGACTGCTGGAGCGTGAAACGTTCCAGCACGCGCTCGCGGGCGAGCCCGCCGAGCCGGTGGCGCAGCCCGGCGTCGCGCAGCAGCCGCACCATCGCCTCGGCGGCGGCCACGTGGTCGCGCGGCGGCACCACCAGCCCGGCCTCGCCCACCGCCTCGGCCACCCCGCCGACGTTGGTGACGACGACGGGACGGCCGCACGCCATGGCCTCCACCACGGTGTAGGGGAAGCCCTCGGAGATGCTGGTCAGGGCCACGACGTGGCCGGCGTGGTAGGCGTCCGCCGGCGTCGAGACGCGGCCCTCGAAGCACGCCGCGTCCTCCAGCCCCAGCTCGTCGGCGAGCTCCACGCAGCTCGCGTGGTACGGCTCGTTGCCGGCCGGCACGCCGCCGAAGACCCGCAGCCGCGCCCCGGGCACCTTGTCGCGCACGATCGCGAACGCGCGCAGCAGCGTGTGCAGGTCCTTCAGCGGGTCGATGCGGCCCATGAAGACCAGCGTCGGCTCGTCGGGGTCGCTCTCGGCCAGGGGGAAGTCGTCCGGGTCGACGCCGTTGTACATGATCCGGATGCGGTCCGGGTCGGCGCCGTTGCGGATCTGCCAGCGCCGGTTGTACGACGAGTGCGGCGCGATGCGGTCGGCGGCCACGTACGCGGCGCCCGCCAGGCGGCGGAAGAAGCTGAGCAGCAGCACCCGCACGGCGTGCGAGACCGGCTCGTCCACGTACTGCAGGTAGCGCTCGCGCAGGTAGACGCCGTGTTCGGAGAGCACGGCCGGGGTGCCGTGCCGCCACTTGGCGGTCATCGCGGTCAGCATGCTGAGGCCGTTCATGGCCACGTGCACGAGGTCGGTGCGCGGCGGCGGCTCGGCGAGCGGGCGCAGCATGTGGCCCATGAGGTGGCCGGCCGTGACGGCGTCGGCGAGGGTGAGCCCGTCGGTCCTGTTCCAGTACCAGGCGTCCATGAGCTGGGTCAGCGACTCGTTGGCGGTGAGCGCGCCGACCAGGTCGCCGCCGTCGTGGGCGTAGCCGTGCAGCGCCTCCAGGACGGCGAGGAACTCCGCGCTGCCGTCGCCCATGACGGCGGGCGTCAGCACCATCTCCAGGAAGCGGCCGTAGGCCTCGCCGAAGCCGACCCCCGGCGCCCGCGAGGGGCGCCGGGGCACGCGGCCCCACAGCGGCATGGGGATCACCCGGTCCAGGTTGGGCGGCAGGTCCCAGACCGGCCGCTCCTCGCCGTCCACCGTCATCGTCACGACGTCCCAGCGGCAGTCCGGCATGCCCCGGATGAGCTGGTCCATCCAGACGCTGACCCCGCCCATGGCGAACGGGTAGGTGCCCTCGGACACCAGCGTCACCTTCACGGCCGCACGCTCGCGGGGACCGTGACGGGGGTGCCGGCGGTCAGGCTGAGCAGGGCGACCTTGTCGGTGCCGTAGGCGGCGGCGCCGGGGGCGGTCACGTCGGTGGCGAAGACCATGGCGCCGGCACTCGCGGTGAAGGTGACGGTGCCCGCCGCCCGGTCGTAGACCGCGCTGACCGAGGACAGGCCGGCGAAGTGGTCGGTGCGGTGGTCGACGTACTGGGCGAGCGTGCCCCAGTTCGGCGTGAGCAGCGGCACGTTGTAGTACGCGTTGTACTTGGCCATGACCGCGTTCAGCCAGTCGAAGACCAGGCTGTGGTTGGAGCCGTAGTTGCGCAGGTTGCCCTGGTGGAAGGTGTGCGTGTAGACCGACCCGGACATCACGTGCTGCATCGCCACGTCGCTCTCGTGGCCGAGCACCTGCGGGTAGGTCTGGTCGGCGGGCCAGTAGGGGAACTTGCCGTTCGGGCCGTAGTAGGAGTTGTAGAACAGCGTCTCCTCGGCCGGCGTGGTGGTGTGGTAGGCGATGTTCGTCGGCCAGTCGGGCACGACCGTCAGCGACGGCTCCAGCGGGTGGCGGATGCCGCAGTTGAAGCAGGACGGCCGGTGGCTGGCGAAGGACATGTTGCCGTGCAGGTACTTCACGCCCAGGTCCTTGGCGGCCTGCAACAGGTTGGGGTTGGAGGCGGCCAGGCCGTAGTCGGTGGGCGGGTCGATGTCGTTGGTCGGGTCGGGGTTGTAGACGCCGAGGCCGGAGTACTCGCCGGTCTTGAGCACGGTCGGGTCCACGCTGAGGCCGAGCGCGGCCGCCCTGGTGAGGTTGTCGTGGATCTCGGCGTAGCTCGTCGGGTAGTCCGTGAAGTTCATCTTCGGGTGCGAGAACGTGTGGTTGATCCAGGTGAACGAGGCCGCCCGGCAGCGCGAGTAGCTGGTCAGGCCGTCCTGGCCGGGCAGCGTGAGCAGGCAGCTCGGCAGGGCGTTGGGGTCGGCGCCCTCGCCGTTGTAGGCGATGTTCAGCTTGAAGCCGCCGGCCAGCGGGTTCGCGGCGCGGAAGCCGTTCTGCTGGTTGTACGTGCTCACCGCGTCCGACCTGCTCATCCGGTAGCCGGGGTCGGTCTCCAGGTGGCCGTCGGCGTACAGGTGGTCGGTGGAGTTGAACCAGTCGTCGACGTCGGCGTTGAGGTAGTGGCGCTGCTCGCCGAGGAACAGGCCCCGGGTGGCCCAGCGGAACAGGCCGTAGGTGAGCAGGTCGGCCTGCGGCAGGTACTGGTTGCTGGTGAAGGTCAGCGCCATGCGCTCGCGGCCGTCGGAGGACGTGCTGCGGACACCGAGCACGTCGGAGCCGCTGGTGAGCACGGCGTCGGCGGTGCAGCCGGCGGCCAGCGTGGAGCGGTAGACGTAGGAGAGCGAGACCGGCACGTCGGCGCCGCTCTTGAGGTAGTCGAAGACGCCGGCGCCGGTCGTGGTGAGCGCGGTGTCGATCGGGGTGTCGCCGACGCCGCCCTCGCTGCCGGCGCGCAGGCAGTAGTCCTCGGGCCAGGTGCCGTAGGCGGTGTAGAGCGAGACCTGGCGGACGCCGTAGTCGCGCTCGTAGGCCCAGAGAACGTTCCATTCCGTGGCGTCGAGGCCGCTGACGTAGCCGGTGCCGTCGTCGTAGAGCAGCGAGTTGTTGGTCAGCAGCACGGCGTTGTACTTGCCGGTGCCGTCGGCCTGCACGAGGTCGGCGGCGGTGAGCGGCTGGGTCTTGCTGAGCAGGACGTCGTACTGGGCGCCGACCCGGTCGAGGGTGGCGCGCCAGGTGGCGATGCCCCAGTCGTCCTGGTCCACGGCGACGACGAGCACCCGCAGCCCCACGCGGTCACTGGCGGCGGCGGCCAGTGCTGCGGTGGTCTGCGCGGTGGTGGTCGAGCCGATGATCGGTAACGTGCCTTTCTTCTTCGGCAGCGGGCCTAGTTTGTCCACTTCTGGACGCGCGATAGGCGCACGCAAAGGAGCGGCGTGCGCGTGTCCGCCGTCGGGCTTTGTTGCGGTCGCGGAAGCGCCGTAGGCACCCGGACCGAAAACCACGACAGTGGCGCTGGCCAGGGCCAACGCGCGGCGCGACGTCCTTAACGCGGTAACACGGAAATGCCGAAAAGAACCCACCATATCCCCCCATTCGGCGCTGAAGGCACGAATGCTCACTAGGCCGACGCAGGCACCATCGGCCAGCCCCGAGTGTGCGCATGACCGATTTCACTTACGTTTCAGCACAGTTTCCTCACGAGCGTTTTCCGCCGCATTCGCGCGGCATATCCTCAACCGGTCAGCGAGAAAACCGATCGGACCGTGCAGCGGGGGGACGTATGCAGTTCCGTATCCTGGGCGCCCTGGAGGTGACCGACCGGGGGTTACCCTTACCCCTGCGCTCGGTCAAGCAGCGCAGCCTCCTCGCCCTCCTGCTCTGCCATGACGGCGCCGTCGCGCACAGCGACGCCCTGATCGACGCCCTGTGGGGCGCCGAGGCCGGCGACGCCGGCCACCAGCGGCTGCGGCTGCAGCTCCACCGGCTCAGACGCACCCTGGGCGACGACGTCGCCATCGCCCACCAGTCGACCGGCTACCAGCTCCGGGTGCCCGCCGAGGACGTCGACGCCCGGACGTTCGAGCGGCTCGCCCGCAGCGGCCGCCAGGCGATCTCGGCCGGCAACGACGCGCAGGCCAGCGACCTGCTGCGGGAGGGCCTGGAACTGTGGCGGGGGCCGGCGCTGTCAGGGCTGGACGACATCCCGCTGCTGCACCGCCAGGCCACCAGGCTGGAGGAGCAGCGCCTCGCGGCGCTCGGCGACCGTGTGGAGGCCGACCTGCGGCTCGGCCGGCACGCCGCCCTGGTCGGCGAGCTGTCCGCGCTGGTGCGCGAGCACCCGCTGCGCGAGAACTTCCGCGCCCAGCTCATGCTCGCGCTCTACCGCAGCGGCCGGCAGGCCGAGGCCCTGGACGTCTACCAGGCCGGCCGGCGCATCCTCACCGCCGACCTCGGCCTGGAGCCCGGCCCCGACCTGCAGAAGCTGCACGTGGCCATCCTCAGCAGCGACTCGTCCCTGGCCGCCGGGCGGGCGGCGGCGGTGCGCGGCCGGCCCGTGCACCGCCGCGCCGACCCCCGGCACGCGCGCGGCTGCCCGCTGTGCGCCCGGCGTCCGCATTAGGACCGATCCAATCCCTGGGGGAGACACCGCGCCGCGCCTGCTGCCAGAATTGCGGGCGATGAGACCTGTCGAGGTGGGCCTCGCCGGCGCGGGGCCGTGGGCGGCGAACTTCCACGCCCCGGTGCTCGCCCAGGGGCCGGAGACCAGGCTGGCCGGGGTGTGGGCGCGGCGGGCGGCGGCGGGCGAGGAGCTGGCGGCGCGGTTCGGCGTGCCGTTCTACGCCGACTACGCCGAGCTGGTCGAGCGCAGCGAGGCGGTGGCGTTCGCGCTGCCCCCCGACGTGCAGGCCGGGCTGGCGACGGCCGCCGCGCGGGCTGGGCGGGCGCTGCTGCTCGACAAGCCGATCGCGCTCGACCTCGCCGCCGCCGAGGAGCTGGCGGCGGCGGTGGCCGCCGCGGGGGTCGTCACGCAGCTCGTCATGACCAACCGCTACCGGCCCGCGGTGCGCGCCTTCCTCGACCGGGCGCGCGGCATGCGCGTGCTGGGCGCGCGGGCGTGCGTGGTCAACGGCGAGTTCGTGGCCGGGCCGTTCCTGGACAGCCCGTGGCGGATGCGGCTCGGCGTGCTCTACAACAACGCCCCCCACACGCTCGACCTCATCGACGCGGCGCTCGGGCCGATCACCGGCCTCGACGCGGCCGGCGACCGCGACGGCTTCCTCGCGCTCACCTGCCGCCACGAGGGCGGCGCGGTCAGCCAGCTCTCGCTCTGCGGGCACGTCCCCGGGCTGGGCAAGCGCACGGTCTTCGAGCTCTACGGCCCGGACGGCGAGCTGACGCTCGACTTCGCCGCCGTCCCGCCGGACTCCGCGCCCACCAGGGCCGCGCTGCGGGCCGAGTTCGCGGCGGCGGTCAGGAGCGGCCGGCCGCACTCGATCGACGTGCGGCGCGGGCTGCACCTCCAGCGGCTCATCGCGCGCGCCGAGGCGGCGGTTCAGCAGGCCGCCCAGGAGACCGCTCAGCAGGCCGCTCAGGAGGCCGTGATCCGGTAGACGTGGTAGGAGCTCTCGCTCGTGAAGGTGTCGGTGAAGCGGCCTCCGGCGTCCACGGGCAGCCGGCGGTTCTCGAACAGCACCTCGACCTGGCCGGGCGACAGGCCGCGGGGCAGCGCGAACGTGTGCGCCCCCGGCGTGCCCGTGGCCGACGGCATGGCGAACAGGTAGTAGGCGCCCTGGTGCTCCTTCAGCATGGTGTCGACGCCGGGGCCGAAGTCGTACTCGAGCGACTGGGTGTTGAGCACCGGGGCGAGCCGTTTGATCTGGGCGTTCACCTCGATCACCACGGGCCGGGTCTTGACGCCGCAGCCGTCGCGCAGCACGTGCTGGCTCTGGCAGGGGCCGCCGAAGCTGTGGTTGAAGTAGATGACGCCCCGCGCGCCGTGGATGAGCGAGCTCATCACCGCGCCCTTGACCTCGGCCGGCTCGATCTGCCGCCGGTCCTCGGCGGCGGGCCGGCCGACCTCGACGAAGGCGTAGACGGGCTGGAGCTTGCCGTCCTGGGCGTCGAGCTTGCGCTGGCGGTCGATGAGCAGGCCGTAGTTGGCCGAGCGGCGGCACTGCTCCTCGGTCATGCGCAGCGAGTTCTGGGCGTCCACGCAGGCGTAGTAGCTGGTGTACCAGTAGACGTCGAGGGAGACGAGGTCGGTGTAGTCGTTGACGAACCGGCCGGCCTGACGGTCGTTCTGGTAGATCATGACGCCTTTGCCATAGTTGGCGTAGTGCGGCCGGCCGTCCTTGGGCAGCTTGTCCTTCAGCGTCTTCATCACCGTGTAGCCGCAGCGTTCCTTGTGCGGGTCGTCCGGGATGCAGAGGGGGCCCTGGCCGGGGAAGTTGCCGGTCCAGCCGTCGTCGCCGGGGCCGGCCCACATGTCGGCCTCGTCGGTGATCAGCCAGGCCACGGTCTCCTGGCCGTAGCCGGGCAGCGGCTTGCTCGGGATCGCGAACATGCCGTTGTTCCTGATCAGCGCCAGGTCGCTGGTCTCGGTCAGCTCGACGTAGGTGTTGATCCCGGCCTCGCGGTCCTTGTTCACGTCGTCCTGGGTGATGACGGACTCGTACCAGACGCCGACGGGGAAGAAGGCCGGGTCGGTCCAGCCGGCGGCCTTGGTGCTCGCGAAGCGGTCGTAGTAGGCGGGGCCGCCCTCCCACGGCACGCGCGGCAGCGCGCCGGCCTCCCGCGAACGGGAGGCCGACGGCCGGGGAGCCTCCGACCGGCCCTGCGAGCTGCCCACGACCGCCCAGACGACGGCCACGGCGACGACGATCACCGCCGCGGCGAGGAGCAGCCGGCCGCCCCGCATCAGCGGCCGCCCTCCGCCGGCCCCGTGAGGCGACCGCCCTCCGCCAGCTCCATGAGCCGCCGGGCCCGCGACGCCCACGACATCCCCAGCACCGACGCCCGCAGCTCGGCGGCCGGGCGCGGGCCGCCCTCGGCCAGGGCCTCCTTGACCGCCGCGACGAACCGGTCCGGCGTGTCCGCGATCCGCACCCGGTCCCGGTAGTGCGCCAGCTCGGGAAAGTCCGTGCTGACCACCGGCAGGCCGAGGGCCAGGTACTCCTTGAGCTTGATCGGGTTGGCGTGCCTGATCCAGTCGTTGTCCTGCCACGGCATGATCGCCACGTCGAAGCCGGAGGCGCAGGCCGGGACGCGCTCGTAGGGCAGGAAGCCGAGCCAGTGCACGTTGGGGTGGGCGGTCAGCCGGTCCATCGGCGCGGTGGCGTCGCCGATGAGCACCAGCGACGCCTGCGGCAGCTCGGCGGCCAGGCGTTCGAGCAGGCCGACGTCCACCACGAACTCGTCCAGCGCGCCGAAGAAGCCGACGCGGGGCGCGGGGACGGCGGCCAGCTCGGGGGGCGGCTCGGCGGCCCTGGTGAAGTGGTCGAGGTCCACGCCGTGGTCGAGGAAGCGGGCGCGCTCGCCGGTGCGCTCCCGCTCGTCGGCCATCAGCGTACGGCTCGCGTAGAGGACCAGGTCGCTGCGGGCCAGCAGCTCGTCCTCCAGGGCGCCGATCACGGCCGCGTCCGCCTCGGGGAAGGCCGAGTGCCGGTCGGAGCGGTTGTAGAGCAGCGCGCGCCGGGGCATCGGCCGGACCACGTCCCACGCCGTGGGGATGGTGACCACCATCACCGGCCGGCGCAGCCCGAGCGCCAGGCACACCGCCCGCACCTGGGCCCGCACCAGCACGGCGTTCACCCGGCGGAGGACCGGCGAGCCGTAGAACGGCAGCGGCAGCGGCGACATCACGTGGAAGCCCGGGTACGGCTGCCGCAGGAACTTGGCCACGCTGCGCAGCTTGCGCAGGATGCGCCGGGCGACGTGGGTGGTGGTGCCGGGCGCGGGCATGCGCATGCCGATGCTGTTGACGACGAGCACCCTGCGGTGCGCGGCGATCGAGCGCATGAGCTGGAAGTCGGAGTGCGCCCGGTTGTGGTACCACCAGTCCTGGGCGGCGAAGCAGACGTACCCCGGGGGCTCGGGCCCGCCCGGCGGCGCGGGCCAGGCGGGCAGCCGGACCAGCGCGCGGAGGGCCGCCCGGTGCCGGGCGCCGGCCCGCCGCGGCGGGCGAGCGCGCGGACCGCCTCGTTGAGCGTGACCGCGCCGCGCATGGCGAGCGCGCGGGCCCGGCCGTGCCGCTCGCGGTGCAGCCGCACCCGGTTGGCGGTGGCGAGCGCCCACAGCGTGCTCGACGTGGCCTGCTCGCCGCCGAGGTGCACGGCCACGGCCCGCGGCTCGTAGCGGACGGCGAGGCCGTGGTCGCCGGCGCGCAGCATGTACTCGGTCTCCTCCGAGTACAGGAAGTACCGCTCGTCCAGCGGCCCGAGCGCGTCCAGGCAGGCGCGGGAGACCAGCCAGGCGGCGCCGGTCGCCCAGTCGGCGGTGCCCGGCCGCTCGTACGCGGCGGGATCCACGACCAGTTCCCCGAGCGCCGGGACCCGCCCGGCCCGGTACCCGCCGAGCAGCGCCTCGCCGAGCGCCCGCAGCACGGTGGGCCGCCTGCGCAGCGACGGGTGGACCGTGCCGTCCTCGGCGGTCAGCCGGGGCACCGCGATGCCGGTGCCCGGCACGGCCAGCGCCTCCCGCAGCGCGGTGATCGCGCCGGGGGCGAGGCGGATGTCCGGGTTCAGCACGAGCACGTCGCAGCCGGGGGCGGCGGCGATCCCGGCGTTCACGCCGCCCGCGAAGCCCGCGTTGCGGCCGGTCCGCACCACCTCGACGGCCGGCAGGGCGGCGCGCGCCCGCTCGACCGTGGCGTCCGCCGAGTCGTTGTCGACCACCAGCACCCGGGCGTCCCCCGCGCCGGCGGCCTGGAGCGAGCGCAGGCAGTCGCCGACGACGCGCTCGCTGAAGTACGTGACGATCACTACCGCCAGCATGCTCACCTTCCCAGGAGACGGACGCGGCCCAGCAGGCGGGCGCGGAGCGCGCCGGCCAGCAGGCGCACGGCGAACGGCGCGTCGTGCAGCAGGTAGCGGCGGACCAGGCGGCGGGGTTCGAGCGCGAGCCGGTGCAGCCACTCGCCCCCGGTGCGCTGCAGGACCTCGGGGGCGCGGCGGAACTGGCCGGCGGCCATCGGGATGCCCGCGCCGCAGCCCAGGAACCAGGCGGCGGGCAGCGCCGCGCGCAGCTCCAGGATCAGCCGCTCCTGCTTGGGGAAGCCGAGGCCGACGAGGACCAGGCCGGGGGCGGCCGCGCGGGCCCGCTCCACGGCCTCGCGCCGCGTCGCCGGGTCGGCGTCGAAGCCGTACGGCGGGGCGTGCGTTCCCGCGATCCGCAGCCCCGGGCAACGTTCCAGAAGGACGGCGGCGGCGGCCTCGGGGACGCCCTCGTCGCCGCCCAGGAGGTAAACGGACCGGCCGTCCCGCGCGGCGCGCTCCGACAGGGTGTGCACCAGCGAGGCCCCGGTCACCCGCTCCGGGATCGGGGTGCCGGCCAGGCGGCCCGCCCACACGACCGGCATGCCGTCGGCGACGACCAGCTCCGAGCGGGCGACGAGGGCGGCGAGCGCGGGGTCGCGGGTGGCGGCGCGGACGATGTCGACGTTGGCGGTGACGATCGCGCCGCCCCGGCCGGCGGCCCACTCGCGGGAGACGTGGTCGGCCACCCCGGTCTCGGTGAGCGCCATGACGTGCACGGCTCCCACGCGGACGCGCGCGGGAGGACTGGTCGCGGTGAAGGGGTCTGCCGGAATGTCCTCGCTCCTTCGCCTGGCCCAGCCCAGCCCGACCTTTCGCAGGATCATCGGCATGACGGAGAAATCCGTTACGCGTGGGTCTGGCAGGAAGTGCACTCCAGCCAGGAGGATGAGGGCCATGAGAGCGGAGCGCGGCGCCCTCGACGGCGTCCTCCTCTTCGTCCCGGCGCCGCACCACGACGACCGCGGCTTCTTCACCCGCACCTTCGACGCGGCGGTGGCGAAGGAGCACGGGCTCGACCCGGCCGCCTTCATCCAGGACAGCCAGTCGCGCTCGCGCCTCGGCACGGTCCGGGCCCTGCACGGGCGGGTGGGGCGCGGCGAGGCCAAGCTCGTCAGGTGCGCGCGCGGCGCGATCCACGACGTGCTGGTGGACGCCCGTCCCGGCTCGCCGACGTACGGCGGGAGCATGAGCGTGGTGCTGGACGACGAGACCTTCGCCTGCCTGTACGTGCCGCCCGGCTTCCTGCACGGCTTCCAGGCGCTCACCGAGCAGGCCGACGTCTGCTACCGCATCGACCGCGAGCACGACCCGGCCGAGGACGTCTCCGTCCGCTACGACGACCCGGACCTCGCCCTCGCCTGGCCGCTGCCGGTCACCGCGATCAGCGCCCGTGACCTGTCGGCGGGCTCGTGGCGGGAGGCGCAGGCGCGGCTGCTGGCGTGAGCGGGCCCGCCGCGGCCGCCCGCCCGCGCCGGGCCTCGCGCATCAGCGCGCCCGCCGCCCCCACCAGCAGGAACGACAGCCCGGTGATCACCGCGTAGGCCCGCAGGTCGAAGGTGGCGGCGCCGATCAGCGGCACCACCAGGCAGGCCGCCAGCGTCAGCCCGAGGTCGCGGTCGCCGGGGTCGGCGAGCAGGCGGCGGGCCCGCAGGGCGGACCAGATGCCGGCCAGGAACAGCCCGGCGAAGGCCAGCACGCCGATGATCCCGGTCTCGACCGTGGTCAGGATGTACTGGTTGTCGAAGACCAGGTACTTCGGGGCGTACCAGGTGCCGAGGCCGCGGCCGAGCCACGGGTGGCGGGAGATCTCGGTGGCCGCGGCGGTGTAGTCCATGGTGCGCCAGCGCAGGCTGGAGTCGTTGGACAGGCCGGTGAACAGCTCCACGATGGCGCCGAGCACCCCCGGCACCACCACCTTCACCGCGCCGAGGAAGAGCACCATCGCGCCGAGCGCGAGCAGCCGCCGCCGGCGCGGCCAGCCGGCGAGCAGCACCACCGCCGCCCCCGCGATCCCGACGAAGGCCGAGCGCGACACCGAGAACACCATGCCCGCCGCGATCAGGCCCGCGCACGCCCACCAGCGCAGGTGCGGCTGCCGGCGTTCCATGGCCTGGAAGGCGAAGTGCAGCGCGATCGGCAGGATCATCGCGCACACCACGGCGAACTCGATGGGATGCCCGGTGGTCGCCGCCACCCGGCTGAGCCCGTTGCGCTCCACGATGAACAGCTCCTCCTGCGTGAAGCGCAGGCCGGGCAGCACCATGTACCTGGTCGGGTCGAACTTCAGCAGGAACTGCACCGCCCCGATCACGCCGAGCGCCGCGCCCATCACCGCGACGGTCTTCAGCACCAGGTCGAGCCTGGCCCGGCCGCGCACGCCGTCCACGACGACCAGCACGACGCCGACCATCGCGAACGCGGTGATCAGAAAGTGGTCGGCCAGGTCGAGCTCGTCCCTCGGCAGGTTGCCGGCGGCGGCGTAGGCGTACGTGGCGAGCAGCGAGCAGGCGTAGCCGAAGACGGCGCCGCGGACCAGGGTGCGGCCCTTGGCCGCGCCGAGCGTGGTCGTGAGCTGCGCGCAGAACCACCAGATCAGCGCGAACAGGCCCACGGCCTCGGCGGGCGTGATGGCGAAGGACAGGCCGCGGAACACCAGCCGGGCCGGGACGATCATGAGGACGACCACGAAGACGACGCCCAGCGTGGCGCCGTCGGCGGGGTGCGGGCGGGGCAGCGCGGCCACGTCGGCGCCGGGCGGGGTCCTGGTCAGGGCGAGCGCCTTCACGGGCGCAGCACCAGGGGCTCGCCGGGCTCGGGCGCGGGCTCGGGCGCGGGCGGCCCGGTCCGCCACCGCCGCAGCGCCGGGGCCAGGCTCTCCGCGGCGAAGCCGGCGGTCAGGGCGGCGAACAGGCCGAGCGCCAGCACCGCCATCGCCGTCCTGCTCTTGCCGCCGCGCTGCTCCTGCGGCGCGGTCGGCGGCACCATCGGGGTGAGCTGGATGTACGTGCTCACCGGGGCTCCCAGCATGCTCTGGCGGGCGGCCAGCTCGGCCCGCGCCTGCTCGACGAGCCGGGTGACCAGCGTGTGGGCCGTCTCGGCGGACGGCGACTTCGCGGCGATGATCACGAACGGGCCGCTGGCCAGCAGCTCCGGGTTGGGGCTGCCGTTGTGGACGACGTACGTGGTTTGCCCGCCCGGCGGCGCGCCCAGCCGGGCCGCGGTCTCCGGCGCGCTGAGCGCCTGGAGCAGGATCGAGGCGGCGACGTTGAGCGAGCCGTTGTAGTTCAGCAGCGGGTTCGTGCGGGGGTTCGGGTAGTCGGGGTTGCTTGGAACGCTCCCGCCCGTCACCGGGATGGTGAGCACGAGCACCGCGTTCGACTGGTAGACGGTCGGGACCGTGCGGTAGACGGCGAACGACGCGCCCAGTGCCAGCAGGAACGCGGGCACGGTGACGTACCAGCGCCGGAACACCACCAGGACCGTCCCCCAGAAGTCCACGGCGTCTCCCTCTCCCCCGAGCCGGACGACCCGAGCCCTCGATACGGTCATCGGCGTCGGACGTATGCGGCGTTACCGGTGAACACGTAACGAGATCACGGTATATCCCGATGTCATCCCGGGGAATTCACGCCAATTCCGTAGGGTGGGGAGCAGCAATGCCTTTTCCGGAATTCACCTTCAAACGTGACAATCTCCTCCCGCTGGCGGACAGCCTGCGGGAGTCCTTCCTCAAGGCGAGCCCGTTCCGGCACGTCGTCATCGACGACTTCCTGCCCCCCGAGGTCCTGGAGCCGGTGCTCGCCGAGTTCCCGGAGCCGCGGGACGCCGAGTGGCAGCGGTTCGACAACGCCCGCGAGATCAAGCTCGCCCTCGCCGACACCGAGCGTATGGGCCCCGCGACCAGGAACCTGCTGGCGGAGTTCAACGGCCAGGTCTTCATCGACTTCCTCGAACGGCTCACCGGCATCGAGCACCTGGTCTCCGACCCGCACTACGACGGCGGCGGCCTGCACCAGATCAAGCCCGGCGGCTACCTGAAGGTGCACGTCGACTTCAACCGCCACCGCAGGCTCAACCTGGACCGCCGGCTCAACGGCCTGCTCTACCTCAACAAGGACTGGGAGGAGTCCTACGGCGGGCACCTGCAGCTCTGGAACAAGGACATGAGCCGCTGCGAGCACAAGATCCTGCCGGTGTTCAACCGGTTCGTGCTCTTCGCCACCACCGACGACGCCAACCACGGCCACCCCGAGCCGCTGACCTGCCCCGAGGACCGGGCGCGGCGCTCGATGGCGCTGTACTACTACACCAACGGGCGCCCGGCCGAGGAAGTCCTCGACGAGCACGACACCAAGTTCAAGCAGCGGCCGGGCGAGGAGTGGAAGAGCAGCTTCCGCCAGGTCGCCAAGCGGTGGGTGCCGCCGGCGCTGGCGGACCTGATGGGGCCGCGCAAGTGACCCCTGCCGGGACGCTCAGTCGGGGTCGCGGCCGTCGGCGCCGCTGACGACGTCCACGGCGTCGCCGTCCTTGGAGCCGGTCCCGTCCTCGACGGGGCCGGCTTCGCGGTCCGGCGCCCTGCCGTTGGGGCTGCCGACCTTCTGCGGGACGCCGTTCTCGTGGTTCTCGTGCGGGGTCTCCGGGGTCTCCGTGGTTTTCGGGGTCTCCGCCGGCGGGTCCTCGGGGGCGGGGCGGAGGCGGGCGGGCAGCCGCAGCCGGCCGCGGACGAACGCGTACGCCACCCCGAACCCCGCCACCAGGCCGAACAACGCGCCCCCGACGGCCCCCTGCAGCTTGGTGGACGCGTCGGCCTCGGGCCCCAGCCGTACCACGTCGTCGAGCTGGACGAACGTGATGGGGTGGGCCTTGAGCTCGTTCTGCCGGTCGTCCAGCTCCTGGCGGAGCCGTTCCTGGGTGGCCGCCAGCACCTTCGTCGCCCCGGCGGGGGTGCCGCTCTCGACCTGGACGTAGATGAAGGGGCCGGTGGTGCCCACGCCGAGCAGCGTCGGGTTGCTGCGCCCGTCGTCGATGGTGAGGTCGGTGGAGCCGTCCTCGGTGACGCCGACGGACTTGAAGACGTCGGGCGAGTTCATGGCCAGGATCAGGATGCTGGCGGTGGTGCGGAGGTCGTCGGAGAACTGCAGCAGCGGGTTGGTCTGCGCCACCGGCTTCGTCCGGTCGATCGAGCCGCCGCCCGACGGCGTCACCAGCACCATGGACGCGCTGGCCACATAGCGCTCGGGTAAGGCGAGATATCCCGCGAGGGCCAGGGCCGCGGCGAGGACGGCCACCGGGACGCCGATGAACTTGTTACGGGCAAGGCCCAGAATGGCCTTCCAGAATTCCATATATCCCCAGCCCGATATGCAGCGCAACGGGGCGTCGTTCATCCCCCCAAAAAAACCGTTCCAATCAGGACATCGCCGCTTTCGCTCTGCTTGTTACGCGGGCGGGAAAGGCCGCGATATACCCAGGGCGGCTGCCGCGGGCGGCCGGGGCGGGGGTGGGGTGGGGATGGACTCGGTCACGAGCGCAACCGCAGGCTCCCCCGCCGACCCTCCCCCCGCTTCCCGCACCGGCTCCTCACCCGACCCGGCGACCACCGCGCCCTCCCGCCCTCCGGGCGAGACCGGCGGGGCGGCTTCGGGCGAGGTAGGTGGGGCGCCTTCGGGGGTCGGCGGGGCGGGGCGGGCGCGGCTGGGCGGGCTGGACGGGATCCGGGGGCTCGCCGCCCTCTTCGTCGTCCTGCACCACTGCTGGTTGCTGTCCTTCCCCGGCTTCCCCGCCGACACCGGCCCCGGCTGGGCGGGCTGGCTGCTGTACGGGCACTTCGCCGTCGTCGTCTTCATCACCCTGTCGGGCTTCTCCCTGGCCGTCTCCCCGGCCCGCGCCGGCTGGCGGCTCGGCGGGGTGCGCAGGTTCGCCCGCCGCCGCGCCTGGCGCATCCTGCCGCCGTACTGGGCGGCGCTGGCGTTCAGCCTGGCGGTGGCCTGGCTGCTGGTGCCCCAGCCCGGCCAGCCGGTGCCCACCGGCCGGACCGTGGTCGTGTACGGCCTGCTGCTCCAGGACGTGTTCGGCTCGCCCAGCCCCAACGGGGCCCTCTGGTCGATCGCCGTCGAGGCGCAGCTCTACTTCGTCTTCCCGCTCCTGCTGCTCCTGGTGCGCCGACTCGGCGCGTGGGCCATGGCGGGGGCCGTCACCGTCGTGGTCGCGGCGGTGGGCGTGCTCGCCGCGTCCGTGCCGGCGGTGGCGACGCTGATGCGGCTGACGCCGCAGTTCGCGGTGTTGTTCGCGGCCGGCGTGCTGGCGGCGGGCGTGCTGCGCGGCCGGCCGCGCGCGTTCCTGCACTGGGCGGCGGCCGGGGCGGCCGTGCCGGTGCTGGTGCTGATCGTCGTGCGGGGCTCGGTGTGGACGGTGGCCAACTTCTTCTGGGTGGACCTGGCGCTCGCGCCCGCCGCCGGGCTGCTGCTCGCCGCGGTCGCCTGCGGCCGGCCGCGTCCCCTGGTGCGGCTGCTCGACACCCGGCCGGTGCGCGCGCTCGGCTCGTTCTCCTACAGCCTGTACCTGGTGCACGCGCCGATCGTGGTCGCGCTCAACCACTTCCTGGTGGCCCCGCTGCTGGGGCCGGGCGTGGCGAGGCTCCTGGTGCTGCTGGCGGTGGCGGTGCCGGCCTCGGTGGTGTTCGCGCGGGGGTTCGCGGCCGTGTGCGAGCTGCCGTTCCAGCGCCATCGCAGCGCGGCCGCGCTGCGCGTGGCCGTGCGGGAGCGGCTGGCCGCCGTCCGCCCTAAAACCGGATGAAAGTCCGCAGGCCGGCTGCGATGCTGGGCCGGTGATCGACACGCGCACCGTGGTCCTGGTCGAGGGCGTCAGCGACAAGGCGGCGGTCGAGGCGCTGGCCGCGCGCCGCGGCCGCGACCTCGCGGCCGAAGGCGTCACCGTCGTGGCCATGGGCGGCGCCACGAACATCGGGGCCTACCTCCGCAAGTACGCCGGCAGCGGCCTGCGGCTGGCGGGCCTGTGCGACGCCCGGGAGGAGGACGACTTCCGCCGCGGCCTCGAACGCGCCGGCCTCGCTCCCGATCCTGACAGCCTCGAAGGGCTCGGCTTCTTCGTGTGCGACGCCGACCTGGAGGACGAGCTGATCCGCGCTCTCGGCCCGGCCGCCGTCGAACGGGTCATCGACGCCGAGGGCGAGCTGGGCTCGTTCCGCACCCTGCAGAAGCAGCCCGGCTGGCGCGGCCGGGACCCGCACGACCAGCTGCGCCGGTTCATGGGCTCGGGCAGCGGCCGGAAGATCCGCTACTCCGCGCTGCTCGTCGCGGCGCTCGACCCCGGCCGCGTGCCGCGCCCGCTGGACCGGCTCCTGGAGCACCTGAGCTGACCTGATCGGGGCCAGGGCCAGGGCCCGGCGGCGGGGTCAGCGCGGCGAGCCGAGCAGCCTCGTCGTCGACATGAGCTTGCGGCCCCTGCGCGCCGCCGTCACCCCGTGCCGCCGCAGGTACATCCGGGCCACCAGCGCCCGCCCCCGCCGGCGCTGCGCCGGGGTGAGCGGGACCTCGCCGAGCGCGCGCAGCAGCTCCCTGCACTGGAACAGGGTGGCGAACCTGGCCTGCCACGCGGGCACGCCGAGCTTGCGGGCGATGTCCCCCTGCGGCTGCGCCTCCCACTCCCGCCCGGCCAGGATCTCGGGCACGTGTCCCCAGGGCCCGGCGAGCGCCATGCGGGCGGCGTAGATCTCGTCCTCGCGCAGCATGACCCGGCCGCGCTCGACCCGCATGACCCGCTCGCGGCGCATGAGGGAGTAGAGCGGGTCCATGGCGAGCGGGTTCTCGTTGAGCATGCGCAGGCTCTCGGCGAAGCGGTCCACCGGGTCGCCGGAGAGGTAGCCGGTGCCGGTGTAGGCGGCGGTCCTGGTCGAGCCGTCGGGGCAGGCGTAGGCCTGCTGGGTGGTGACCAGCAGCAGCCGCTCGTCGGCGGCGAGCACCTCCAGGCAGCGGGAGACGTACGTGGGGGCGAGCCAGTTGTCGTCGCCCGCCCACCGGTAGAACTCGCCGCGCGCCCGCCGGATGGCGTCGGTGAAGTTGGGGATCTGCCCGATGTTCTCCGGCTGCCGGTGGTAGACCACCCGGGGGTCGGTCGCGGCCCAGTCGCGGCAGATCTCCTCGGTGCCGTCGGTCGAGGCGTTGTCGCAGATCACCAGCTCCAGGTTGGCGTGGTCCTGGGCGAGGACCGACGTGATCGTCCCCTCGATGCGGCCGGCCCCGTTGTAGACGGGCACCCCCACGGAGACCAGCGACTCGGATGCGGCCATCAAGCGCTCCTTGTGACGAGTTTCTTCAGCGCGGCGCCCGGCACCACGATCAGGACGAAGACCAGCAGCCCGGCTCCACCGGCGACGACGAGCTGCACCAGGGCGGGCCCGGTCCTGGTGGCCCCCTCCAGCAGGGCCATCACGAGCCCGGCCGCGACCGCGCCGGCGGCCGGGCGCACCAGGCCGGGCAGCACGGGCGCGAGCCGCACCCCCACCCGGTGCAGGATGACCAGCGCCATGGGCACCGCGACCAGCACGGCGACCAGGGCGTGGGCGACGGCCGCGCCTCTGATGCCGCCGAGGTGCGCCCCGGCCAGCAGGGCGGGCAGCAGGACGACGGCCCAGCCGAGGTTGAGCCAGACGGTGGTCCTGGTGGCGCCGAGGCCGGTCAGGACGTCCACCGCCAGGAAGGAGATGAGCATCCGCACCACCATGAGCACCGCCAGCCAGCGCAGCACGCCGGCCGAGAAGTCCCACCGGTCCCCGTACAGGAACGCGATGAGCGGGTGCGCGAGCAGGCCCATGACCAGCGCGGGCGGCAGCACGAAGGCCACCATCACCGGCACGGCCCGCCGTACCCCCTCCGACAGCGCCACCGGGTCCTCCGACAGGCGGGAGAAGCTGGGCAGCGACACGTAGCGGAGCGCGGTGCCGATGATGCCCGGCACCCAGCTCGACACGTTGAAGGCCAGCAGGTAGTAGCCGAGCTGCCCGGCCCCGAGCACGTTGCCGACGATGACGTAGTCGGCGTTCATGAGCAGGGCCTCCAGCCCGAACCCGACGGCCGACGGGATGCCGACGCGCAGCAGCTTGCCGGCCGTCTCGCGGTCCCAGCCGACCCGGATCGGCAGCCGGCCCCAGAAGAAGATCAGCACGCCGGTGACCACCGAGGCCGTGACCTGCCCCCACGCGAAGGCGTAGGCCCCTGCCCCGGCGAAGGCCAGCGTGACGGCCACCGCCGCGTTCGCCACGAAGCCGATCATGATGGCCAGCGTGAGCCGGTCCTGCTGGAAGCGGACCAGCAGGGACGCGCTGCGCACGGCGGTGAACGCCTCGACCAGCACGACCGCGGTGAGCAGCCGCACCACGCCGGTGGCCGCCTCGTTGCCGGCCATCCGCGCGAAGACCGGGGCGAACAGCCAGAACCCGCCGTACGCGGCCGTGGTGACCGCGAAGTTCAGCACGCTGGCGGTGGGCGCGATGTCCTCGATCCGGCCGCGCCACTGGATGATCGCCGCCTGGATGCCGATGTCCTTGACGTGCATGACGAGCTGCGTCGCGGCGAGCGCCACCGCGTACGTGCCGAAGTCGTCGGCGGCCAGCAGCCGGGCCAGCACCAGCCCCATCGCGAAGGAGCCGGCCCGGGTGACCAGGCTGCCGAGGACGGTCCAGCGCAGCCCGCGGCCCGCCCGGGCCCCCACCTCGTCGACGCGCTGTGTCTCTTCTTCCATGGAGTCCTTTCAGACGCGTTCCAGCCAGATCTCCCGCCAGAAGGGCACGAACTCCCGGGGGCAGTTGAGGCTGTGCAGGCCCTGGCACACCACGCCCTCCAGCGTCACGCAGGGCGTCTTCATGGTGAGCAGCTCGCCGGTCCGCTCGTCGATGCAGCGCTCCACGCGGGTCTGGACGCGGGCGACGTGGCCGCACCAGCGCGACATCTCCTCCTCGAAGCCCATGCCGCGGTTGAGCATCTGCTGGTTGAGCGTGGCCAGGATCTCCTCCTTCGAGCGGACCCTGACCAGCTCGCCGGGCCGCAGGCCGAGCGAGGCCGCCGGGGTCCTGCCGTGCAGCGCCGGCTTGAGGAACCCCCAGCGGCGGCCCTCCCTGAACCACATCCACCGGGGCAGCACCCGCTTGCTGACGTCCTGGAGCCGGTCGAAGACGCCGATCAGCAGGGCCTGGAGGGTGCGGAGCAGGCCGGCGTTGCCGGTGCGCACGTCGGTGACGTACTGGCCCATGCTGCGCACCGGCAGGCAGACGGGGGCGGCCCGCAGCAGCTCCGTGGCCTGGCAGGCGTAGCGGTCGGGGTCGTCCGGCTTGCGGGTGCCGATCTGGAGGAGCGGCAGCAGCCGCGAGTCGGGCTCGGCCGCCGAGGGCGTGTCGTCGGCGCGCTTGATCCAGGCCTCCTTCCAGTACATCGAGCAGGCCGTCTGGCAGCCGCCGTGCGCGGAGCCGTCGCAGCGCGCCCCGGCGAGGTGCACGGCCCGCTCCATCCTGCGGAGCCCGGTCCTGGTCTGGGTGTCGCAGAGCTTGTGCGCGACCTTGTGGACGGTGAGGCGCTTGCCGCAGTAGGCGGCCATCTCCGGCATGAAAGGCAGGCCGTCGAGCTCGCCGCGCTCGTCCAGGGTGGCGCGGATCTCGGCCTCGCCCCGCACCTCGACCACGTCCCCGACCTTGAGGTCCATCACGCCTTCTCCTTCAGCAACCCGGCTTCCAGCAACGACTCGGCCGCTTCCTTCACGGCGGCGAACGGCAGTCCGGATCGGTCGGCGATGTCGAGCAGGCCGTGCTCCCCGTCCGACAGGTTCAACACCCATAACATCGCCATCTGGGCCTGTTTCGTGTCACTCCGGCCGCCCAGTGATCCGTAGAGCCCGCGGCGGCCGAGCTGCGGCTCGCCGTACGGGCTGAGGTTCACGTACGTGCGCTCGTGCTCCAGCACCTCGACGACGCGCGTGAGGGCGTCGAGGGTGTCCTCCATGGCCTCGGGGGTGACGAACTCCGGGTTGTCCCCCGAGGTGTGATATTCCGGGTATCCGGCGTACGGGGTCCTGGTCAGGCCGCCGAACGGCAGGTTGAAGCCCGGCGAGCAGAACTGGCGCTCGTCGTACCCGTACGGCGAGAAGTCCAGCACCTCGTGCGGCCGCCCGCGCAGCACGTGCGTGACCGCCCGGTCGATCAGCGCGTCGCCGCGCCGGCTCCGCTTGTACGTCAGCGCCCCCGGGTCCCCCGCGCAGGCCAGCGTCAGCCCGCCCGCGATCAGGTGCAGCCGCTCCCGGTTGAGCGCCAGCCAGGTGATGGCCCCGATCGTGCCCGGCGCGAACAGGAACCGGTAGGTGTAGCGGGGCGCGCGCAGCCGCGACGCCAGCGCGACCGCCACCGCGATCCCCGCCAGGTTGTCGTTGGCGAGGGACGGGTGGCACACGTGGCAGGAGATCATCACCTCCTCCGGCGACCGGCCGGGGACCACGTATTCGCCGTAGGTCAGCGAGCCGTCGGCGAGGGTGGACTCGACGCGCACCTCGTACGGGCCGTCCTCCTCGCGCAGCCGCTCCAGCGCGTCCTGGCTGAGGCAGAAGCCCCACGTCTCGGCGTAGTAGCTGGTCCGGTAGGGGATCAGCGCGGGCCGGTCGGGCAGCGTGTGCAGGCGGGGCCGCAGCTCCTCCAGCGTGTACGTCCCCGACACCGGCACGCTGTAGCCCACCAGGTGCAGGTTCGACTCCCGGAAGTCGATCACCCGCCGCCCCGAGGCGTCCTTGACGTAGGCGTCGCGGACGTTCCACTCCTTCGGCACCGTCCAGTCCAGCACCTCGGTCCCGGTCGGCACCTCGCGCACGGCCAGCGGCAGCCGCTCGCCGACGATCTCCAGCGTGCGCCGCACGCCGTCGCCGGTGATGCTGCGGCACAGCGGGTAGAGCCGGCGGACGAGGTCGTGCATCTCCTCGCCGGTCACGGCCGGAGCCCGGCGTCGATCGTGCCCGCCGCCCGCCGGTCGGCCAGGCGGGCCAGCCGGGTGTAGCGCCGCTCGAAGTCGGGCGCGGTCAGGCCATGGGCCCGGTACGCCCGCACCAGCTCGTCGGCGCCCGCCTTGACCGTCCAGCCGGCGTCGTAGCCGGGCAGCGCGCGCCGGATGCGGGAGAAGTCCACCCGGTAGGAGCGCGGGTCGCTGCCGGTCTCGCCGGTGATCGTCAGTTTGGCGCCGGGCACGGCCGCCGCGACCTCCTCGGCGATCTCCCTGACCGTCACGTTGTTGGCCTCGGTGCCGACGTTGAACGCCTGGGCGTGCACGGCCGCGCGCGGCGCCTCGACCGCCCGCAGGAACGCCTCGGCGATGTCGCGCGCGTGCACCAGGGGCCGCCACGGCGTGCCGTCGGACAGCACCCGCACCTCGCCGGTCAGCACGGCGTGCCCGGCCAGGTTGTTCAGCACGATGTCGGCCCGCAGCCGGGGCGAGAACCCGAACGCCGTCGCGTTGCGCATGAACACCGGCGAGAAGTCGTCGTCGGCCAGCCCGGCGAGGTCGTCCTCCACCCGCACCTTCGACTCGGCGTACGGCGTCACCGGCCGGAGCGGCGCGTCCTCGTCCACCAGCGCGTCCCCGCCGGAGGCCCCGTAGACCGAGCAGGTGGAGGCGTAGACGAACCGGCGCACCCCGGCGTCCCTGGCCAGCCGCGCCAGCCGGACGGAGGCGCGGTGGTTGATGTCGTAGGTCAGCTCGGGCGCGAGCGAGCCGAGCGGGTCGTTCGACAGCGCCGCCAGGTGCGCGACCGCGTCGATGCCGGCCAGCGCCTCCGCCGGGACGTCCCGCAGGTCCACGGCGTGCCCCGGCGGGTCGTCGGGGGCCGGCCCGAGCACGCAGTCGGCGAACAGGCCGGAGTCGAGGCCGACCACCTCGTGCCCGGCCGCCGCCAGCACCGGGGCCATCACGGTGCCCAGGTACCCCTGATGCCCGGTCAACAGAATCCGCACGTCAGCCTCCGGAGGCCAGATCGATGATGAGCTTGCTCGTGTGGAACGCCTCGGCGTACGCCGCGCCGCACTCGATGCCGCGGATGCGGGCCAGGCCGAGGAACGCCTCCCGGTCGTACCAGGGGCGGTGCCGCTGTGAGGGGTAGTGCTCCTGCAGCAGCCGCACCTTCGTCTCGGCGACGCCGGGGGCGAGCGGCTGGTAGACGGAGGGGCGGCCGAGGTCGCCGTCCCATTTGACGATCTCGTAGCCGAGCGCCGGGCAGCCCCGCCACACGGTCGGGACCAGCGTGGCCAGGCCGCGGTGGTCCTGGTGGGCGTCGCCCGGCCAGGGGGCGAGGATCAGGTCCGGCGCGGTGCGGGCGCGCAGGTCCTCCAGGGCGTCCTTGGCCTCGTCCCAGTGGACGGGCAGCCGGCCGTCGGGCAGCTTGAGCACGGTGACGGCGAGGTCCGCGCCCGGGCAGAACGCGGCCAGCGCCGCCCGCTCCTCGTCCTCCCGCTCGGTGCCGCCACCGGACAGCACCAGCGCGTCCACCCGCAGCCCCGGCCGGCCGGCGCAGAGCGTGAGCAGCGTGCCGCCCGCGCCGATCGCGAGGTCGTCGCAGTGCGCGCCGAGCGCCACCACCGCCTCCAGACGGGCCGGGCGGAGGCCGGTCAGCTCTCCCACAGCGCCCACGGGCGCTCTCCTCTCGCCCAGGCTTGGTCCAGCTCCAGGCGCTGGTTGACGGTGTCGCTCGGCCGCCAGTAGCCCCGGTGCGGGTAGGCCATCAGCCGCCCCCGCTTGGCCAGCTCGGCGCAGCCGTCCGCGACCAGGTCGCCGTTCTCCGGGATGTGCTCGAAGACCTCCTGGCGCAGCACGAAGAAGCCGCCGTTGACCCAGAGCGGCAGCTCGGCGACCGGCGTGATGGCGCCGACCAGGCCGCTCTCGCCGACGTCCACGACGTGGAAGGTGTTGGTGGGCGGCACGACCATCATCGACGCGCCGGCCCCCGAGGCGGTGAAGCGGGCGATGATGTCGGGCAGCGGGGCGTCGGTGAGCACGTCGGCGTAGTTGGCGAGGAACACCTCGTCCTCCCCCAGGTACGGCCGCACCCGGCGCAGCCGCTCGCCGATGGAGGAGTCGAGCCCGGTGTCGATGAGCGACACCCGCCAGTCGGAGATGTCGGTCGACAGCAGCTCGACGTTCCCGTCCCGGAGCACGAAGTCGTTCGACACCGTTTCCTGATATGTCAGGAAGAAGTCCTTGATGTGCTGTGCCCCGTAGCCGAGGCACAGGATGAACTCCGTGTGGCCGAAGTGCGCGTAGTACCGCATGACGTGCCAGACCAGCGGGCGCGGGCCGACGAGCTGCATCGGCTTGGGCAGCTCGCCGCCCGGCAGGTCGCTGCGCATGCGGGTGCCGCGCCCGCCGCAGAACAGCACGACCTTCATTCCACGACCTCCAGACTCGGGATGGGGAAGACCAGCCGCCCGCCCCACTCGCGGACGTAGGAGAGCTGCTCGACCAGCTCGTCACGCAGGTTCCAGGGCAGCACCAGCACGTAGTCGGGCCGGTCGGCGGCGATGCGCTCGGGCGGGTGGATCGGGATGCGCGAGCCCGGCGTGTAGCGGCCGTGCTTGTACGGGTTCCGGTCCACCGTGTACGCCAGCAGGTCCGGCCGCACCCCGCAGTGGTTCAGCAGCGTATTGCCCTTGCCCGGGGCGCCGTAGCCGACCACGGTCCGGCCCGCGTCGGCGGCGTCGATGAGGAAGCGCAGCAGGTCGCGGCGCACCTTGGCGACGCGGGCGGCGAAGTCGGCGTACCCGGACGGCTCGTGCAGCCCGGCCGCCTTCTCCAGCGCCAGCACGTCCACCACCCGCTGCGACACGGGCGCCTCCCGCGGCTGCGCCCACAGCCGGATCGAGCCGCCGTGGGTGGGCAGCAGCTCCACGTCCACCAGGTGCAGCCCGCCGCTCGCCAGCGCGCGCTGCGCGGAGGCCACCGTGTAGTACTGGAAGTGCTCGTGGTAGATCGTGTCGAACTGGTTGAGCTCCACCAGCGTCAGCAGGTGCTGCACCTCGATCGACACCCGGCCGTCGTCGGCCACCAGCGCCCGCAGGCCCTCGGTGAAGCCCACCACGTCGGGGATGTGGGCGTAGACGTTGTTGGCCACCACCAGGTCGGCGGGGCCGTGCTCGGCCCGCACCCGGCGGCCGGTCTCCGGGGTGAGGAAGCCGGTGAGCGTCGGCACGCCCTTCTCGGCGGCGGCCCGGCCGACGTTGGCCGACGGCTCGATGCCGAGGCAGCGCACGCCCCGCTCGACCACGTGCCGCAGCAGGTAGCCGTCGTTGCTGGCCACCTCGACCACGAACGCGTCCTGGCGCAGCCCCGCGCCCTCGACGAAGCGGCGCGCGTGCTCCACCCAGGAGGTCGAGTAGGAGGAGAAGTAGGCGTACTCGGTGAACGTCTCCTCCGGCGTGATCAGCGGCGGGAGCTGCGCCAGCCAGCAGCGCGTGCAGACCCGCAGGTGCAGCGGGTAGGTCGGCTCCGGCGCGTCGAGCCGGTCGGCGGTCAGGAACAGCTCGCACGGCGGGGTGGCGCCGAGGTCCACGACGCCGATGAGCTCGTCCGAGCCGCACAGGCGGCAGGTCGTCACGTCAGCTCACTCCCGCCAGGGCCGCGGCCTCGTAGTCCAGGGCGAGGTCCTCGGGCATCGGCGCGAGGTCGGCGCAGCGCACGAAGTCGCGCAGGGTGGTGCCGGTGCAGCGGGCGTCCACGTTCGGCGCGCCCCGGCGGGCGCGCACGTCGCCGAGGTGCACCGTGCGGAAGTCGATGCTGAACCTGGTGCGGCCCGAGGTGTTGGGCACGGTCGAGTGGAGCTGCGCGCCGGAGAACATCAGCAGCCCGCCGGCCTCGGGCACCACCCGCACCTGCGGCTCCAGCTCGATGGGCTCCTCCGGCCGCGGCTGCACCCGCGTGTCGCTGCGGACGTGCGCGGCCGCGCTCAGGCGGCTGGTGCGGTTCCACTCGGCGTAGTCGTAGCCCGCGCTGCCGTTGCGCACCGGCCGGTCGAAGTACTTCGGGTGGAAGGCCATGACGTTCTCGGGCACCACCGGGTAGATCGGCAGCCACCAGTTGACCTGGCTGAACGGCGCGGAGTACCAGCAGTCGCGGTGCGGGTGGAAGGCGTAGGAGATGCCGGAGACGAGGTAGTCGTCGGAGGTCGAGGTGCGTAACCGGGGCACGTCGAAGTAGGTCTGGCCGAGGTCGCAGCCGCGCTCGGCGACGACCATGGGCAGCAGGCGCTTGCACTCCGGGTGGTGGATGAAGCGGGGCTTCAGGTCGGCGAGCAGCTTGGCGAACTCCTCGACGTCCATGTCGTGCTGGGCGGTCTCCGGGTCGCGGCCCCCGAAGGCGTCCTCGATCAGCTCCCTCGCGAAGCCGACCAGCTCCGTGGTGGCGGGCGAGGCCGAGTAGACGAACACCTCGCCCTGGTAGAGCAGCTCGCGGCGGCGGTCGTCGGGCACCGCGCTGTTGGAGAAGACTGCGGTCATCATCAGAGATCCCTCCCGGGACGGCTTGCATCCGAGCGGCGGTCTGGCATGCTGCGTTCGTGGATCGCCTTTCGATCGAAGGCTCGTGGCTCTTCACCCCCCGCGTTCACACCGACCCCCGCGGCGCCTTTCTGGAGGCGTTCCGGGCCGCGGGGCTGCCGCACCGGCTCGACGTGGCGCAGGTCAACTGCTCCGTGTCGCGCGCCGGGGTGCTGCGCGGGGTGCACTTCGCGGACGTGCCGCCGGGCCAGGCCAAGTACGTGACGTGCGCGTCCGGGGCGGTCCTCGACGTGGTCGTGGACCTCCGCGCGGGCTCTCCCGGCTTCGGCCGCTGGGAGTCGGCGGTGCTCGACGACCGGACGCGCCGGGCGGTGCTCATCGCCGAGGGGCTGGGGCACGCGTTCATGGCGCTCAGCGAGCAGGCGACGGTCGTCTACCTGTGCTCGCAGCCGTACAACCCGGGCGGCGAGCACGGCGTGCACCCGCTCGACCCGGCGCTCGGCATCGCCTGGCCGGCCGGGCTGGAGCCGGTGCTGTCGGACAAGGACGCGGCGGCGCCGTCGCTCGCCGAGGCGCTCGCGGCCGGGCTGCTGCCCGACTACGACAAGTGCCGGGAGTTCTACGCCACGCTGCACTGACGGCTCCCCATCAGGGCCGGCCAGGCCGCGTGCAGCGCCTCGCGCCAGTGCCGGATCGGCTCGCCCCTGCCGCAGGCCAGCACGCTGTTGGCGGGGCGGCGGGCGGGCCGGGGGAAGGCGCTGGACGGCACCGGCCGCACCCGGGCGGGGTCCGCGCCCAGCAGCGCGAAGATCTCCTTGGCGAAGCCGCACCAGGTCGTCTCGCCCGCGCTGGTGCCGTGGTAGACGCCGGGCGGCAGGTCCGCGCCGGCCAGCCGGACCAGGCGGTCGGCCAGGTCGGCGGCCCACGTCGGCTGGCCGCGCTGGTCGTCCACGACGTCCAGGCAGGGCCGCTCCTCCGCCAGGCGGATCATCGTGCGGACGAAGTTGACGCCGTGCGCGCCGTAGAGCCAGGCGGTGCGCATCACGTACTGCCCGTGCTCCAGGGCGGCGCGCTCGCCGGCCAGCTTGGTGCGGCCGTAGGCGTTCAGCGGGCCGGTGGGGGCGTCCTCCGCGTACGGGCCGGCGGCCGTGCCGTCGAAGACGTAGTCGGTGGAGACCTGCACCAGCCGGGCGCCGGTGCGCTCGCACGCCTCGGCGAGCCAGCGCACCGCATCGCCGTTGACCGCCAGCGCCTCGGCCTCGTGGGTCTCGGCGTCGTCCACGGCGGTCCAGCCCGCGCAGTTGATCACGGCGCCGGGCCGGTAGGCGGCGAAGAAGTCGCGCACCGCCCGCCGGTCGCGCACGTCCAGCTCGGCGCGGCCGAGCGCGAGCACGGGCTCGCCGGTCCGCGTGATCCGGGCGAGGACGTCGGCGGCCAGCATGCCGCCCGCCCCCGTGACCAACCACCTCATCAGCCCTCCCCGCTCCACCAGTCGCGGTGCTCGGCGTACCAGCGGACGGTGTCCTTGAGCCCCTGCTCGAACGGGATCTCCGGGCGGTAGCCGAGCGCCCGGAGCTTGCGGTCGTCCAGCGAGTACCGGCGGTCGTGGCCCTTGCGGTCCTCGACCTGCCGGACCGCGTCCCAGTCGCGGCCGCACGCCTCCAGCAGGCGCTCGGTCAGCTCCCTGTTGGTCAGCTCGGCGGTGCCCGCGATGTGGTAGACCTCGCCGGGCGCGCCCTTCTCGGCGACCAGGCGGATGCCGGCGCAGTGGTCCTGGACGTGGATCCAGTCGCGGACGTTGCCGCCGTCGCCGTACAGCGGCACCTGCTCGCCGCGCAGCAGGCGGGTGACGAACAGCGGGATGATCTTCTCCGGGTACTGGCGGGGGCCGTAGTTGTTGCCGCACCGGGTGATGGAGACGTTCATCCCGTAGGTGATGGCGTACGCGCGGGCGATGAGGTCGCCGCCCGCCTTCGAGGCCGCGTACGGCGAGCGCGGCCGCAGCGGCGCGGCCTCGTCCCACGAGCCGATGTCGATGGAGCCGTAGACCTCGTCCGTGGACACCTGCACCACCTTCGGCACCCCGGCCTCCAGGCACGCCTGGAGCAGCGTCTGGGTGCCGAGCGCGTTGGTGCGCATGAACTCCGCCGCGCCCTCGATCGAGCGGTCGACGTGGGACTCGGCGGCGAAGTTCACCACCAGGTCATGGCCGGGCACGACCCGCGCGAGCAGGTCGGGGTCGCAGATGTCGCCGTGCACGAAGTCGTGGCGGACGCCGTCGAGGTTGGCGCGGTTGCCTGCGTAGGTGAGCTTGTCGAGTACGGTCACGTACACGTCGTGAAGGCTCCGGGCGAAATGCGAGCCGATGAATCCCGCACCGCCCGTCACCAGGACTCTTGTCATGAAGAAATCTGTACCTTGCTGTGATCGCCGAGCACCAGACGATGGGCCCGGGGAGTGTTGGGCGCGGGCGTGACCTCGACGTCGTGGCCGATGAGCGAGCACTCGACCCGGCCCACCCCGGCGATGGACGCCCTCGGCAGGACGATGGAGTACTCGATCTCGGCGTCCGCGAGCGAGCAGTCGGCGCCGAGCGAGGTGTAGGGGCCGACGTAGCTGTCGCGGACGCGGGCGCGCTCGCCGATGATGGCGGGGCCGACGATGCGGGAGCGCTCGACGCTCGCGCCCGGCTCGACGACGACCCGGCCGACCAGCTCGCTGCCGGCGTCCACGTGCCCCGCGACGCGCGGCTCGACCGACTCCAGGACGAGCCGGTTGACCTCCAGCATGTCGGTGACGTTGCCGGTGTCCTTCCAGTAGCCGGAGATCACCGAGGACTCCACCCGCAGCCCCGCCTCGATCAGCCACTGGATGGCGTCGGTGATCTCCAGCTCGCCCCGCCAGGACGGCTTCAGCTCGGCCACCGCCGCGTGCACCGCCGGGCTGAACAGGTAGACGCCGACCAGCGCCAGGTCGCTCTTGGGCCGCTCCGGTTTCTCCTCCAGGCCGACCACCCGGCCCGCGCCGTCCAGCTCGGCCACCCCGAACTGGCGCGGGTCGCCGACCTTGGTGAGCATGATCTGCGCGGCCGGCCGCTCGCGGGCGAACCGCTCCACCAGGCCGCTGATGCCGCCCACCACGAAGTTGTCGCCCAGGTACATGACGAAGTCGTCGTCGCCCAGGTAGTCGCGGGCGATGAGCACGCCGTGCGCCAGCCCGAGCGGCGCCTCCTGCCGCAGGTAGGTCACCTGCAGCCCGAACGCCGACCCGTCGCCCACCGCCGCCTCGATCTCGGCGTGGGTGTCGCCGACCACCAGGCCCAGCTCGGTGATCCCGCTGGCCGCGATGGCCTCCAGGCCGTAGAACAGCACCGGTTTGTTGGCGACCGGCACGAGTTGCTTGGCCGAGGTGTGCGTGATCGGCCGGAGCCGTGTGCCCGACCCCCCGGCGAGCACGATTGCTTTCACGGCTAGTACGCCCCTTCTCCACGGGTGACGACGGACCAGGTCTTCCAGAGGATCTGCAGGTCGAGGATGAGCGACCAGTTCTCGACGTAGCGCAGGTCGAGCCGGACCGACTCCTCCCACGTCAGGTCCGAGCGCCCGCTGACCTGCCAGAGGCCGGTCATGCCCGGCTTGACGACGAGGCGGCGGCGCACGTCGGCGCCGTACTCGGCGACCTCCTGCGGCAGCGGCGGACGCGGGCCGACGAGCGACATCTCGCCGCGCAGCACGTTGAGGAGCTGGGGCAGCTCGTCGAGCGAGTATTTGCGCAGGAAGGCGCCTACGCGGGTGATCCTTGGATCGTTCCTAATCTTGAAGAGCACTCCGTCGAACTCGTTGGATTCGAGGAGGGTGCCCTTGAGCCGCTCGGCATCGGCGACCATCGTACGAAATTTCACCAGACTGAACTCGGCCCCGCCCTTCCCCACCCGCGTCTGCCGGAAGAACGCCGGCCCGTCGCTGGTGAGGCGGATCAGCAGCGCGATGCCGAGCAGCGGCGGCGCCAGCAGCAGCAGCGCGAGCGCGGCCACCAGCCGGTCGAAGACGGCCTTGGCGAGCTGCTTGGTGCCGTCGAACTCGGGATGTTCCACGTGCAACAGCGGCATCCCGGCGACCGGCCTGATGCTGATGCGCGGCCCGGCCACGTCGAGCAGCGCCGGGGCGACGAACAGGTCGGTGCGGGCGGTCTCCAGGCTCCACGCCAGCCGGCGCAGCGCCGCGCCGTCCAGCTCCGGGCAGGCCAGCACGGCGACGGCGTCGGCCCGCTCCCGCTCGACCACCCGGGCCACGTCGCCGAACGAGCCGAGCACCGGCACGCCGTCGAGGTCCGCGTCCAGGTCGTGCTGCGGCGGCAGGCAGGCGCCCACGACCCGCATCCCGTGGTAGGGCTGCCGCCTGAACTGCACGACCAGGTCCAGGATCGACTCGCGGTGCCCGACCGCGATGACCTGGCGCATGTAGTCGCCGACCGCCCGCCTGCGGTGCAGCCGCTTGCGCATCCGGAAGCGGAACCCGAGCGTGGCGACCAGCGCCAGCGGCAGCATCGCCATGACGAAGCTGCGGGCGATCGCGGTCTGCGTGGCGTAGGCCAGGATGGCGACCGTCGCCATCAGCGCGACGCCGCTGTTGAAGACCGCCTTGAACTCCTCGGTGCCCTCCCCGTTGGCCCGCTGGCGGTACGCGCCGCCCATCGCGAGCGCGCCCGGCCAGCCGACGACCAGCGCGAACCCCAGCAGGTACTCCACCCACGGGACGAACGCGCCGCTCAGCAGCCGTGTCCCTACCACGCACACGCAGGCGGCCAGCGCGCACGTCGTGTCTCCGTACAGCAGAAGCCGTAGGTACGCCCGTGTCCAGATGCTGGACGCACGGCGTGGCACGGCCTTGAGGAGCACGACAGCGGACTCCCCGGTCCCCACCCTCATAGCACCACCCTGTGAACTCCGCGCTCCGCGACGTCTTGACGTCCCTTGCCTAAGGGCGGCGGCCCCCACTAAAGATTAAAGATCGATTCCGGCATGGGGAATAACAACAAACGTCCACAATCGGACGTTTGATGGGGACGCCGAGGGCTTGACGGAACGCTCCATTTGGTGCAGCGGTCCATAAGGGTGAATTAGGAGGTTTACGGCGATATTTCGGCTTATTGCCGGGGCCGTTGGCTGATCTAGTCGTATTCCAGATCCGGCAGCGCCGACGGCGGGTCCGGGCTGCGCCACACCACCACGACCCCGTCGTGCGCGGACTCGGCCGCGAGCGTCAGCCGGTCGAGGTCGAAGTCCGGCAGATAGCGCAGGCGCGCGAGGAACGTGGCGTCGGTCGCCGAGCGGGGCACGACGCAGCCCTCGCCGTCGCGGTCGAGCAGGATGAACAGCACATCCTCGCCGGACTCGGTGACGACACGGACCTCCACGACGTCCTCCCACGCGAGGGCCTCGACGCTACCGTCCGCGTAGTGACGGGTGACGCCTTCTTCCGTGACGTACACGTAGGAGTCCGGCACCGGATTGCCGTGCATGGCCGCGATTCTTGCGAGTTCGGTGGCAGTCCCGCAAGGGTTCGCGCTCAAAGGCGCATCGCCCGCTCAGTGCCGCCCGCCCCAGGAATGGCTGAGGTGCGCCGCGACCGCCGCCCGCGCGCTGTCCGCCGGGCCCTCCGCGATCGCGTCGAGCAGGTCGCGGTGCTCGGCGATCAGCACGTCGCGGTCGGTGTAGACCTCGCGCAGGCGTACCAGGCCGAGCCGGGTCTCGGCCGCGAGCACGCCGTAGAGCCGCTCCAGGCGCGGGCTGCCGACCGCCTCGATCAGCGCCTCGTGCAGCGCCATGTGCTCGGCCACGCTCTCCGACCACGGGGCCGAGGCGGGCAGCGCCGCCATGCGGTGCAGCGCGGCCTCCGCCCGGGGCACCCGCCGGCCGGCCACCGCCCCCGCCATCAGGTCCTCCAGGGGGCGACGCACGTACATGAGGTCGTCGAGGTCCGAGATCGTCACCTCGGGGACATACGCGCTGCGGTTGCGCTCCCGCCGCAGCAGCCCCTCGTGCACCAGCACCGCCAGCGCCTCGCGCACGGTGGGGCGGGCGACGCCGTACGACGCCGCGAGCTCCTGCTCCGGCAGCGGCGTGCCGGGCGGGATCTCGCCCGACAGCACCCTGCTGCGCAGGGCGTCGGCGAGCGCCCCGACGGTGGAGACGGGTCTGAGCGGCAACGTCACGCCTGCGACTCTAACGCCCTTCCGGTACGCCCGCCGCCGCCGGAACCCGGGCCTCGGCCGCCGCCTGCGCCCGCCGCTCCGGCACCGCCACCACGACCAGGCTGAGCGCGAGCAGCACGAGCCCGCCCACCGACACCGGGGCCAGCCGCTCGCCCAGCACCACCACCCCGAGCAACGCGGCCACGGCCGGCTCGGCCAGCGCCAGCGTCGCCGCCGTGGACACCGGCGTGGTGCGCAGGCCCCGCCCGTACAGGAAGTAGGACAACGCGGTCGAGCCGAGCCCCAGGTAGAGCACCGCCAGCAGCTCGCGCGGCTGCCAGCCGACGCCGCCGTTGACGACGAGCACCGGCAACATGATCACGGCCGCGCCGCCGAACATCGCGCCCATGACCGCGTTCGACTCGCCCCCTCGTCCGATCGCGCGCGCCGCCATGACCGCGTAGAAGGCGTACAGCAGGCCGCCGAGCAGCGCGAACAGCACCCCGGACACCACCTGCCCGCCCGCCTCGGCCCCGCCGCCGACGATCAGCGCCGCGCAGCCGCTGATCGCCGCCGCCGTGGCCGCCGTCCAGCGGCGGCTCGGCCGGCGCCGCTCCAGCAGCCAGGACAGCAGCCCGGTGAAGACCGGCCCGCTCCCGATCGCGACCACGGTCCCGATCGCCACGCCGGTGCGCGCCACGGCCGCGAAGAAGCACAGCTGGTACGCCGCCACCGCGACGGCCCCGAGCAGCAGCCCCGGGCCGGCCACCCGCCGGACCGCGACGCCGCCCAGCAGCGCCAGGGCCGCGCCGCCGATGACCAGGCGGGCGGCGGCGAGGGCGATGCTGTCGGCCGAGACGAGCAGCCCGGCGGTGCCGGCCGTCCCCCAGAGCACGGCTGCGGCGACGACGGCGAGTGGTCCGTTCCTCATGCGCACATTGTCTGACAACCAGACAGCGATGTCCAATCTCCGCCTGCTGGGCCTTCTTCCAGGGGCGCGGTCAGACGATCTCTTCCAGCAACTGGTCGATCGTGCGGTTCGCGGCCTCGGCGACCTCGTCCGCGTAGTCGTCGAGGACGGCGAGCGCGTCGCGGACGTCGGGCAGGGCCCTGCGCGGCAGCGCGAGGATCGTCTCGCTCTCGGCGGTGATCGAGCCCTCGACCTGGAAGGCGTCGCCGACGGCGGCGAGGGAGACCTCGAAGCGCACCTCGCGGCCGTCGGGCAGGATGAAGGCGAGGCCGACGCGGACGCCGGCGGGCGGGAAGAACGTGGAGATGTGCTCGTGCCGGACGAAGGGATGCCGTAAGCCGGCGAAGATCTCCGCCGTCCGGCTCAGCGCCGCCAGGAGGCCGGCCGCGGCCAGACTCTCACTGTCCACCCGGAAAGGGTAGATCAGCCGCCCCTTCACTGGCGAGCCGAGGCGCAGGCCGGGGCGCGGGTGAGGGTCGGGGCGCGAACGGGAGTCAGTCGGTGGCGAGGCGGGCGTGGCGTTCGACGTCGTGCCGGAGGCCGCCCTCGCCGTACGCCTTGCCCCGCTCGATCCCCTCCATCCGGAACCCGGCCTTGGTCGCCACCCGGCACGAGGCCGGGTTGTCCAGCCGGTGCACCAGCTCCAGCCGGTAGAGCCCGAGCCGGCGGAAGGCCCAGCGCGCGAGCCGGTCGGTGGCGGCCGCCGCGATCCCGAGCCGCCGCGCCTCGGGCAGCACCCAGTACGACACCCATCCGTTCTGCCGGTCGTCGACGCCGGTGATCGCCACGTTGCCCACCACGGGCCCGCCGTCGCCGACCGTGACGGCGAAGGCGTGCCCCGTCCCCTCCCAGCCGGCGATCCACCCGATCGCGTCCTGCGGCGTGACGACGGGGAACGCGCTCTGCTCCCGCAGGTCGGGCACCCGGAACGCGCGGAGCACGACGGGAGCGTCGCTCTCCCGCCACGCCCGCAGCCGGACCGTGCCGCCGAACGCGTGATCGGAGATCGCGATGGTGGTCACGATGTCCGAGATTACCCCGACTGCACCCGCTGTCCGATCGGATGGGTGGCCTCGAACTCCTCCACCATCTGACGCGGCGCCGTGAGGCACCACGCCTCGGCGACCAGCTCGAACAGCTCGTCGGCGTCGATGCGGTCGAGGTGCACGACCACCCAGCCGAAGCGCCCGGCGGTGAACTGCACCTCGAACACCTCGGGCCGCTCGGCCACCAGCGCGACCTGCTCCTCGATGGTGGCCTTGAGCCCGACCGTCTCGGTGGCCTCCCACAGGTAGCCGAAGCCCTTGTCGCGGACCTTGAGGCCGATCCACTCGCCGCCGTGGCTCAGCTTGACGCCGGGCAGCTCGTCAAGCATCTGCAGGAACTCATCGACGCTCACACCCATGCCCGCCTGTCTACCAGAGCCCTCCGACAGTTCCGGACGCCGCCGCCTCACTCGTAGTAGCGGACCTCGATGACGTTGCCGTCGGGGTCGGGAAAGTAGATGGCCTCAGGCGCGATGCCCTGCGCGCCGAACGAGTTCGTGCCGGTGCCGGTGACCTCGATCTCGTGCTGTTTGAGCCGTACCTGCAGCGCGTCGAAGTCCTCGCGGTTGACGGCCAGGCAGAAGTGGTTGAGCGGATGCCCGGCGGTTCCCCGCACCCCGGTGCCCTCGTCCACGCCGGTGGCGCTCTCGTAGGCCATCAGGTCGAGGATGGTCTCAGGCGCGACCCGTACGCTCGGGAACCCGGCCTTGCCTTCTCGGAACTCCTCGGCCCGTACCCCGGGCAACCCGACCACCTGCTCGTAGAAGCGCAGCGCGGCGGACGGATCGGCGACCCAGCAGACGAGATGGTCCAGGCGTGCCTCCATGGATGAACCTCCTTTGGCTCCAATATCGTTCGCCTCGATCACGCTGTCCACCGGCGGGTGCAACCGTGCGGCAACCGCCGCCTGCCCGAAAGGGCCGCGTAACGCGCCGTTCGCGCTCCCGGCGTGCCGCCGCGCCGCTTCGAAAGTTTCGGCCGACCCGAGCCGCCGGGCTTCCCTCACCGGACCACGAGGAAACTTTCATCGGCGCGGTCGCTCCGTCACCAGGTGGCCGAACAGCCGACCGAAACATTTCAAAGAATTCTTGACACTTTTCATACGCCTTCGCACACTGATCATCGGCTGGACAGCCCACCCGGAAGGAGAACTCCGGTGATCACGAGCTTGAGCCGCTCCCCCTTGCGCTGGACCGTCGCCGCGCTGACGGCGGCGGTGACGTTCGCGGCCTCCGGGGCGACGGCCGGGGCCACGGCCCCCCTCGCGGCAGCCGGGGTCGAGGACGAGGGCGCCGGCTGCGCGGTGCCCGGCCTGCCCGACGCGGGATCGCTGCCCACCGTCACGAAGCTGCCCGACCCGTTCACGAAGCTCGGCGGCGGCCGCGTCACCGCCAAGGCCGACTGGCGCTGCCGCAGGGAGGAGATCAAGAAGCTGGCGGAGAAGTTCGTCTACGGCGAGAAGCCGCCGAAGCCGTCCAGCGTCACCGGCACGGTCTCCAGCAGCTCCATCACGGTGAACGTCGCCCACAACGGCCGGAGCGCCGGCTTCTCCGCCGGCGTACAGCTGCCGACCAGCGGCGGCTCGGGGCCGTACCCGGCCGTGGTCGTCCTCGGCGGCCTCGGCGCGGACACGGCCACCATCCGCGCGGCCGGCGCCGCCGTCATCAGCTACGACCCCCTCGCCGTCGGCAAGGAGGGCACCGCCCGCACCAGCAAGCAGGGCGCGTTCTACACGATCTACGGCGCCACCAGCGGCACGGGCCTGCTGGCCGCCTGGGCGTGGGGCGTGAGCCGGATCATCGACGTCATCGAGCAGTCCGGCGGCGGCATCCTGCGCGCGGACGCGACCGGCGTCACCGGCTGCTCCCGCTACGGCAAAGGCGCCTTCGTGGCCGGCGCGTTCGACCAGCGCATCGCGCTGACCATGCCGATCGAGTCGGGCAGCGGCGGCGTGGCCGCGCTCCGCGCGATCCCCGGCGAGAGCGGCGCCCAGCCGCTGAGCAGCGCGTACTCCGAGCAGCCGTGGCTCGGCGACGCCTTCAGCTCCTTCACCGGCAGCCCGGCCCGGCTCCCGGTGGACACCCACGAGGTCGTCGGCATGATCGCGCCGCGCGGGCTGTTCATCATGGACAACCCGCACATCGACTGGCTGGCCGCCAGGTCCGCGAGCGTGGCCGCGCTGGGCGGCGCCGAGATCTACAAGGCGCTCGGCGCGGGCGGCAACATCACGTACTGGTCCGACGTCCAGGACGGCACGCACTGCGCCACCCGTCCGGAATGGCGGACGCCGCTCCAGCAGAACATCCAGAAGTTCCTCCTCGGCTCGGGCGGCTCCACGGGCACGATGCGCATCGCGGCAGTCAAGAGCGGCAACCTCGCCGAGTGGCGGGACTGGACGACGCCGGCCCTGAGCGACACCACCACCGACACCACGCCGCCCACCGCGCCGGCCGGGCTGGCCGCCTCGGCCACCACGTCCACCGGCGCCACCCTCACCTGGACGGCCGCGACGGACGACACGGGCGTCACCGGCTACGACGTCCTGCGCGCGCCCGGCGCGAGCGGCGGCGCCTTCACCCAGGCCGGCGCCTCGGCCACGACCTCGTTCACCGACACCGGCCTGACCCCGGGCACCACCTACCGCTACCAGGTCAGGGCCAGGGACGCCGCCGGCAACCTGTCCCCGGTCTCGAACACGGTCCAGGTCACCACGCAGCCCGGCACCCCGACCGGCGGCTGCGCCGCCGTCCCGACCGTGCAGACGCAGTGGTCCACCGGCTACGTCATCCAACCCCTGACGATCACCAACACCGGCACCACGACCATGAACGGCTGGACCGTCACCTTCACCCTGCCCGCCGGCCACACCCTGACCGGCTCGTGGAACGGCACCGTCAGCGTCTCCGGCCAGACCGTCACGGTCCGCAACGTCGGCTACAACGGCACCCTCGCCCCCGGAGCCGCCACCACCACCTTCGGTTTCCAGGCCGGCCGCCCGAGCGGCGACGCCTCTTTCCCCTCCGGTTACACCTGCGCCTGACCGCCCGCACTCCCCGGCCCATCCACGCCCTCGGCAGCGCGGGTGGGCCGGGGGCCCGTCACCCGGTCCGCCTCATCGCCCGCTTTCACCCCGCAGAAGGACTTAGTACCGTATATCGTCCACGTTACGGCAGTGGCACATGTGACTTCCGGTGCTGTGGGACGAGAGGTAGCTGCTTGAGCGACGAGTTCCGGCTGACCATCGAGGCGTTGGCCAAGGAGTACAACCGGCAGGCCGCCCAGCTGCGCCAGGCCTACACCGAGTTGTCCGAGCTGGCGGTGACGGCGGAGTCCCGCGACCGCATGGTGAGCGTGACGGTCGGGCCCCGAGGTCAGGTGCAGGGCATCAAGCTGGACCCCCGGGTGTACCGGAAGTTGTCGCCGTCCCAGCTCGCCCGGTCGATCATGGAGCAGATCGGCGCGGCCACCGAGCAGGTCGCCGGCCGGACGAAGGAGCTCATGGCGCCGTTCATGCCGGCCGGGCTGCCGCTGGAGGACGTGTTCGGCGAGGGGGCGAGCGTCGAGTCGTTCCTGCCCCAGCCGGTCAAGCTGCCTTCGGAGGAGGACGAGGAGGAGGGCGCGCGTGGGTGACCCGCGGTCCCAGGGGTACCAGGCCGTCTTCGGCGGGCTGCGGACGCGGTCCTCGCAGGCGCACGACTACGCGACGTTGCTGTTCAACCTGCGCTCGCGGCTGGATGAGACCTTCGCCGAGGTGGGCAACCCTCTGGGCGACGACCACTACGGCGCGGAGCTGGAGAAGAAGCGCTACAAGATCGAGGACGGCGTCTTCGATGCCTTCACCACCTACATCTGGCAGGTGGAGGACATGCGCGACGGGCTCAGGGACAACTCCCGCAACTACGAGGACGCCGAGGGCTACACCCGCGACGACGGCTATGACGGCTACGACGGCTACGGGAGCAGCGGGACCGAGGACCTGCCGGACACGTCGCTGAACGACCTCCCGAGCGATCCCACCGACCCGGCCTACCCGCAGGGCTGGTGAACGTCGTTGGGATTCGACGGTTTCCTCGTGCCGGACTGGGCCAAGCCGTACGTCGGCTACGCCGTCGGCATGGACTGGCCCGAAGGTGACGAGGACGGCTGTTTCCGGCTCGCCGACGCCTGCGCGCACACCGCGCAGACCATCATGGCCGAGCAGTTCATGGCGCCGTACGTGCAGCCGGGCGACGACTGGGACGGCGAGGCGCTCAAGGCGTTCCGCGAACGCGTCGACTACGTGCTGGACCCGGCGCTGCGCGACCTCCTCCAGGAGCTCTTCTCGGCCGCGTTCCAGTACAACGACCTCGGCGTCCAGGTCCAGTACACGAAACGGATGATCGAGGTTTCGGTCTGGTTCCTGATCTTCCAGCTCGCCTGGCTGCTGGCCGCCGCCAACGGCCCCTGGGGAGCGCTCTCCCTGTCCATCGCCAACACCCGGATCCAGCTCACCCGGCTCGCGATCGCCCAGCTCGGCAGACGGCTGCTGATCAACATCGGCCTGTTCGGCGGTCTGATGGCCGGCATGGACCTGGCGGTCCAGGCGTCCCAGTCGCGGCGCGACCACCTCGACTGGGAGCAGATCCTGGCGTCGGGCGGCACCGGCGCGCTGCTCGGCACCTTCCTGACGGGGTTCACCGGGCTGCTGCCCGCCAGGTCGATGTGGGGGCTGATGGCGCGGTCGGCCGGGGCCAGCGCCGCCACGGACCTGACGACGCAGCTCGCCAGTGGCCGGCCGCTCGACTGGGACCGGCTGTTCAAGAGCCTCACCTCGGGCGCGCTGGGCGGCGCCGACGCGCACTGGGCGAGCTGGAACCCGCTCGCGCACGGCAGGTCGGGCGCCGGCCCGTCCGCCGATCACACGCCCCCCGCCGGCCCCGTGAACGACGTCACCCTGGCCCCCTACCCCAAGGACGGCCACTCCTTCACCTCGTCCAAGCTGCCCCCCAGCTGGACGCAGCAGCCGGCGCCCGCCACCCCGCACCCGACCACCGCGCACCCGTCCGCGTCGAGCGCCGCCGCCACCCCGACCGGGCATTTCGTACAGAACACCGCCTCACACCCCTTCGCCCAGGCGGCCGCCGACAGCACCACCTTCGCCGGCGCCCCCGCCAAGCAGGACATCTCCTTCAAGTCCAACCTCGGCGTCGACGCCCTCATCAACGGCTCGCACACCGCGGACCCGCCCGCCCCGGTGCACTCCGGCGACTCCACGGTGCCGGCGAGCGCGAAACCGCCGGGCTTCGACGTGCCGCCCCCACTGCACCAGCAGTCCTCGCCCGGGCCGTTCCGAATCCTGGAAAATCCCGGTAAATCAGGCGACGGCTATCTACCGGGCGGCCAATGGGGCAAGTACGGCGCCGCAGGCGTGCTCATCCGCGCCTTCGACGAGCAGGGCCAGGCCCGCTACCTGCTCATGCAGCAGAGCGAGTACGTCTCCAACGCCGGCAAGTGGCAGCTGCCGGGCGGCGCCCTCGACAGCCTGGAGAAGCCGATCAACGGCGCCGCCCGCGAGCTGAGCGAGGAGCTGGGCGTCGGCCAGGACTACCTCAACACGTTGCAGCTCAAGGGCGAGCACGCGGTGCACGTCGGCGACGACGGCTGGACGTACACGAACCTGGCCGCCGAGGGGCCGATGTTCGAGCCGTCGAAGCTCGACTCGTTCGAGACCAGCGACGCGCGGTGGTTCACGCTGAAAGAGCTGAACTCCCTCGCCAACAACAACAGGCTGCACCCCGCCCTGGCCAAGGCCCTGCCGGACATCCTCGCCCTGTACCACCAGGACGCGGCCCCGCCCGCGCAGGCGCACTACACGCCGCAGGCCACGACGCACGCGATCAAGCCCCCGGTGGACTTCGGCGCCCGCACCGCTCCCGGCGATCCCTTCGCGCACCCGTCCGGCGGCAAGCCTGCGGCCTACTCCGGGCTCGTCGCCGACGGACCGCACCCTTCGACCGGCCAGGTCATCCACAGAAGCGGGTCGTTGTACTTCACCGGCCCGGCCCCGCACGTCCCCGTGGACTCGCCGTTCGGCTCCCGCCTCGTCGGCCCGACCTTCGGCGACGCGGTCTGGGCGGACGTGTACCGCGACCTGACGCTGCCCGAGCAGGAGGCGTCGAGGTTCTACGCCGGCCACGGCTACATCGAGATGAACGGATTCCTCCGCAAGGGCGACTCCGCCATCACCGGCCCCACGAACGAGTTCGCCACCAGGAAGGCATACATCCAGGAGCAGATCGAGCTGCTAAACGGCATCATGCACCGCCAGCCGGTCCCGGCGACGATCGACGTGTTCCGGTCGGTCGACCTCACCGCGGACCTGTTCACGGTGCCCGTCCACGAGCTGCCGGGCACCGTGCAGCACGACCCGGGCTTCTTCTCGACGAACCTCGGCGACAGCCCGGTCTTCCACGGCAACGTCAACCTGCACCTGCGGGTCCCTCCCGGCACCCCGGCCTTCTACCTGCAGCTGGTCAGCCGGCTGGGGGAACAGGAGCTGCTGCTGGGCACCGGCGTATCGTGGTTGGCCGAGGACGTGCAGCGACGTGACGGCGTATGGCATGTCTACGGCTGGGTGCTGCCGCCCGGAGCGTCCGGCGCCGGCCGCTGACGGAGGAGACGAAGACAACGTGTCACTGAAGGACCAGCCCCAGTTCCGGACCATCCACGCGCCGGACAGCTACGCGCGCACCACGTCCGCACCGGTCCGTTACGTGCCGGTGCTCAAGGACGACACCGTCATCGGCTACCTGTGGGCCGCGACGAGCGACGACGCGGCCCAGTACGTCCCCCGCGAGCAGGCGGGCGACCCGGCGTTCGACGCCGCCGTCGCCTGGACCGGCCGGCTGCGCTGGGCCAAGGCCAGCGGCGTCACGCCGCTCGCGGCCCTGCGGCACTGGGCGGGCGAGAGCGAGGACGCGCGGGCGGGCCGGGTCCCCGTCGGCGCGCCCTTCGAGCTGCCGAGCCTGCGCGCGCTCGAAGAGCTGGCCGCCGCAGGCTGAGGCGCGCGGACGCGGGCGGGGAATGCCCGGCCCGTGTCCGGAGATACAGCATTCATGACGACAATCGCCTTCATCGGCAGTGGACATATCGGCGGCACCGTCGCCCGGCTGGCCGTCGCGGCCGGCTACGACGTCGTGCTCAGCAACTCGCGGGGCCCGGAGACCCTGCGGGACCTGGTCGACGAGCTGGGCCCGCACGCCCGCGCGGCCACCTCGGCGGAGGCCGCGGCGGCCGGTGACCTGGTGGTGGTCAGCGTCCCGCTCAAGGCGTACCGGGACGTGCCGGTCGAGCCGCTGGCCGGCAAGACGGTCCTCGACACCAACAACTACTACCCGCAGCGCGACGGCCACTTCGCCGAGCTGGACGACGGCTCGACCACCTCCAGCGAGCTGCTGCAGCGGCACCTGCCGGAGTCGAAGGTGGTGAAGGTCTTCAACCACATCAACTGGCGGCACCTCGCCGAGCTGGGCCGGCCCGCGGGCTCCCCCGACCGCAGCGCCCTCGCGATCGCCGGGGACGACGACGCGGCGAAGCGCGAGGCGACCGGGTTCCTGGACGCGATCGGCTACGACGCGGTCGACGCCGGGCCGCTCGCGGAGAGCTGGCGCTTCGAGCCGGGCACGCCGGTCTACGGCACCCCGTACTCGGGTGACCCGGCCAACTTCTGGGAGTCGCCGGCGGTGCCGGCCGACGCCGCGACGATCCGCACCGGCCTGGCCGCCGCGCAACGCTGACGCCTCACTCCGGCTCGTGCGGGGCGGCTCACGCCGGCACGTGCAGGGCGGCTCACACCAGCTCGTGCAGGGCGGCGATGACCCGCCGCCCCGCCGGCGGGGCGAAGTCGCGCACCAGGTCGGCGGCGAACCCCGCCACCGACGTCACCACGCCGCCCGCGGCCTCGAGCTGCCGCAGGGCGGCGTCCCCGGTGCGCCGGTCGAGCCCGCCGCGCGCCAGGCGGCGTCGTCCCAGCAGGACGGCCCGGTGCGTACGTACGGCTCCCCCCCGGGCACCTCCTCGATCACCCCGGGCCGACCGCCGGCTCGGCACACTGGGGGCCGCCGTGACCGACCGGTTCACCGAACGGCTGGCGGCTCACGACCTCAAGCCCAAGCACGCCGGCCTGCTGGCAGTGCTGGACGCCGAGCTGACCGCCCGCCTCCCCGCCGAGGAGGCGGAGAGCCTGCGGCGGGCGCCGGCCACCCTGGCCCGGCAGGCCGGTCTGCCCACCGGCTGAGGCCCGGCAGGGGCACAATGCGGGAGGACGTTCCACGACCAGACGGGAGGACACGGTGAGCGCAGCACGAGTCCTGGTGCTCGGTCTCGACCCCGCCAAGCTGGAGGGCTGGGACCCCGAGCCCGTGCAGGCGGCGATAGCGCGCGGCCAGGCCCGGTTCATCGAGCTCGGCATCGAGGCCGACTACTGCCTGCTGGCGCCGGACGACGCCCCCGAGGCCGCCGTCGCCGAGGCGCTGACCCGCACGGAGTACGGCTGCGTGGTGATCGGCGGCGGCATCCGCGCGCACGAGCCGCTGCTCCCGCTGTTCGAGCAGGTCGTCAACCTGATCCGCCGGCACGCCCCGAACGCGGCCATCGCCTTCAACAGCACCCCCGTGGACTGCGCCGACGCGGCCCTGAGGTGGCTGCGCTGACAGCCGTCCCAGGGCCGCGTCTCCCCCATCGGGTCGCGTCCCTCCCCTCCTCGGGACGCGGCCCCGCTTCGCCGGACCGGGTCCGGCGGCTCAACCAGTGGCGTTCAGGAGCCGGATCCCGGCCGCCCCCAGCCCCACCGCCTGGAGGACGCCGCCCGCCACCTCGAACCACTCGCTGCCGGCCACCAGCCCCGCCACGTGCAGCGGCGGCCAGGCGAGGACCGCCACCGCCGCCCACGCGGGCACCCGGTGGCTGCGGAGCAGTGCCGCGCCGAGCAGCAGCGTCCCGACCAGGTTGCCGAGCACGAAGAGCAGGAACACCCAGAGACCCGTCAGGTCGTCCTGGCCCCTGTCCAGGACGGCCGCGTAGTCCGGCACGGGCCCGCCGCGCTCGGCCATGGCGAGCTCGATGACGCCGGTGAAGGCGATCGCGAAGTAGCAGACGTACCCGCCGGCCATGAGCACCGCGCCCGTGGTGCCGAGCCTCGGGCTGCGGCCGGCCAGGAGCCGGTGGGCGCCGAGCGCCGCCGGCACCATGAGCAGGCTCCCCAGCATGGCCGCGACGCTGCCCAGCCGGTACAGCCCGGGGTGGGCCGCGGCCAGGGCGAGCGTCTGCGCGCCGGTCTCGTCGCCACCCCCGGCGCGGGTGGCCCAGGCGTAGGCGGCGTTGGCGGCGGCGAGCCCCCACGGCGCGGTGAACAGCGCCAGGGCGAGCGGGACGCTGCGCGACGCCGCGACCCGGACGGACGTGTCCATGATCTCCCCCTCCGGACGTCGCGCGTTCAGCCGCGTACCCGCAGCGACGGCGCGACCAGGGCGATGCACCCGAGCGTGACCGCGAGGCCGGCCCCGGCCGCTGCCATCGCCGCGACCGGGACCCCGTCCGCGAAGAACGCCGGCACGGCGGTGAGCCCCGACAGCAGCCTGGAGACGACCACGGCGACCACCCCGGCCCGGCTGCCGCGCCAGGCGAACACGACGCCGACCAGCGTGATCAGCCCGAGCACCGCCCCGGCGACGGCCACCGCGACCGGCGGGTGCTCGCCGTCGCCGAACGGCAGCGTGACGACGTCGACGACGCCGAGCAGACCGCCCAGGACCAGGCCGGTGACGAGCAGACGGGAGCGTTTCATCGGTTCCTCCTCGGTTCGTTGCCTGCTCGCAGTCTCGGCCGCGCGACCCGGCCGGCGGATCCGGGCGGGCACGGGACCGGGCTCCGTGCTGCCACGTGTTCACCGGCTCCGTGCTGGCACGTATTCATCCGGGAGCGCCCGGGTCCTACCGTGGAGGCGTGGCCATCCCGCGTCTGTTCGCGTTCGTCCTGGCGCCCCTGATCGGCGTCCTCGCCGCCGCCGGGGTGGTGCTGGCCGTGATCGCCGGGGACGCGGGCGCCACGACCGAGTTCGCGGCCGGCGCGACCTTGGCGCTGCCCTCCGTGGTGCTCGGCATGGTGGTCGCCGTCCGGCGGCCGGGCAGCGCGGTCGGGCCGCTGCTCATGCTGGTCGGCGCGACGGCGGTGTGGGTCACGGCCGGCGACCTGTACTTCGCGGCCATCGCCCGCCGTCCCGGCCTGCCGCTCGCCGAGCTGTACGTGGCCCTGTCCCAGGGCGACTGGATGTTCCTGTACGTGCCCGCCGCGCTGCTCATGCTGGTCTTCCCCGACGGGCGGCTGCCGGGCCGGCGATGGCGGTGGGTGGTCGCCGGGCTGCTGGTGGTGCCTGCGGTGTTCATCCTGTTCGGGGCGCTCGATCCCAGTCCGTACCGGCAGCCGTTCGCGTCGCTGCCGCACCTGTTCCAGCTCCCTGAGGCGTACCGGCCGGCGCTGATGGTGGCGGGGCTGTCGCTGCTGCCGGTCTTCCTCGGCCTGCTGGTCGCCTCCGCCGCCGCGGTGGTGCTGCGCTACCGGCGGACCCGCGAGGAGGTGCGGCGGGCGCAGCTCAAATGGTTCGCGCTCGGCGCCGCCGCGCTGCCGCTGACGCTGCTGCTCTGCTGGGCGAGCTACCTGTTCATCGGCGGGCCGGACCTCGCGCTCGCCGGCCTGGCGGTGACCGCCCTCGCGATCCCGGTGGCGACCACGATCGCGGTGCTGCGGCACGACCTCTACGACATCGACCGGGCGATCAGCGCCACCGTCACCTACGGCCTGGTGACGGCGATCCTGCTCGGCTTCTACACGGCCGCCTCGTTCCTGGTGGGGCTCGGCGCCGGCCGCGGCTCGCCGGTCGCCGCGGCCGCGGGCACGGCCATCTGCGCCGCCGCGCTGTCCCCCCTCCGTGTGCGGCTGCAACGCCAGGTCGACCGCCGCCTCTACCCGCAGCGGCAGGCGGTGCTGACCGCCATCGCGGAGCTGCGCGACCGTACGCACGCCGGTCTGGCGCAGCCCGAGGAGCTGGAGGCCACCCTGCGCGCCGCGCTCCGGGACCCGGCGCTGCGGGTCGGCTACCTGCTGCCCGGCACGTCCCGGCTGGTCGACGCGGGCGGCGCGCCGGTCGAGCCCGGCGACGCGCACGTCGCGCCCGTACGGCTCGGCGGCCACACCATCGGCGCCGTCGTGCGCGGCTCCACCGGCACCCGCGAGCTGCTGCGCGAGGCCGCCGACGCCGGCGCGCTGCTCATCGAGGTCGTCCGGCTGCGCATCGAGGTCAGCCGGGCCCTGGACGAGACCGAGGCCAGCCGCGCCCGGCTGCTGCACGCCGGCTACGAGGAGCGGCGGCGGCTCGAACGCGACCTGCACGACGGCGCCCAGCAGCGCCTGGTCTCCCTCGGCATGGCGATCCGGCTCGCCCAGCGCCACCTGCACGACGGCACCGTCGACGTCGGCGACCTGCTCGACCGGTGCGTGGCGGAGCTGGCCGCCGCGGTCACCGAGCTGCGCCAGATCGCGCACGGCCTGCGTCCCAGCAGCCTCGACGACGGGCTCGGCAACGCGCTGGTCATGCTGGCCCGCAAGGTGCCGGTGCCGGTCACGCTCGACGTCGCCGCCGACGACCTTCCCGAGGACGTGGCGATGACCGCCTACTACGTCGCGAGCGAGGCCATGACCAACGCCGTCAAGCACGCCGGACCGGCCTCGATCGGGGTGCGCGTCGCCCGCGCCGGCGACCGGGTCACCGTACGGGTCAGCGACGACGGGCCGGGCGGCGCCGAGATCCGCCCCGGAACCGGCCTCGCCGGCCTCGCCGACCGCGTGCAGGCGGCCGGCGGCGCGTTACGCCTGCGCAGCCCGGCGGGCGGGGGCACCCTGGTGGAGGCGGAGCTGCCGTGCGCATCGTGATCGGCGAGGACTCCGCCCTGTTCCGGGAGGGCCTGGCCCGCCTGCTCGCCGACGCCGGGCACGAGGTGGTGGCCAAGGCCCAGGACGCCCCCGGCCTGGTCGCCGCCGTCGCCGCCGCCGACCCGGACCTGGTCATCATCGACATCCGCATGCCGCCCGACCTCACCGACGACGGCGCCCGCGCCGCCCGCCGCATCCGGGACGCCCACCCGTCGCTCGGCATCGTCCTGCTCTCCCAGCACGTCGAGACCCGGCACTCGGTCGACCTGGTGTCCCGGGGCCGGTTCGGCTACATGCTGAAGGACCGAGTCTTCGACGTGGACGACTTCTTCGACGCGCTGCAACGCGTGGCCGCCGGCGGCTCCGCCCTCGACCCGGAGGTCGTCTCCCGCCTCATCGACACCCGCCGCGCCCCCGACCCGCTGGCCGCGCTGAGCGCCAGGGAACGCGAGGTGCTGGCCCTGATGGCGGAGGGCCGCACCAACGTCGGCATCGCCCGCCGCCTCTGGCTGACCGACCGCACGGTGGAGACCCACGTCAGCTCCATCCTCGCCAAACTCGGCCTCACCACCTCCGACGAGGACCACCGCCGCGTCCAGGCCGTCCTCCTCTACCTCAACCGCCCCTGACCCGGCCCCCGGCGCCGCCCACCAGACCCGTCCCGCTACGCCCGCGCGCAGATCAGATCAAACTGAGCCCGCAGACGCACGTGGGTTGAGGCGTACTTCCAGATCGGCCTCGAGGGCCCTGGCCAGACGCTCGAGAACAGGCAATGTCGGGACGGTCCCTCCCGCCTCGAAACGAGCGACCGCCGACTGCGTCATCCCGGCAGCGCGGGCCGGCTCGCTCTGGCTCCACCCGCGGGATTCCCGCATCCGCCATACCGCGCGAACGAGTTCGCAGGCAAGACGAGTAGCGTCATAAGCCTCGGCGGCCCGGGCTCCGACAGCCGTCGGTCCCGGAGCTCACTCCAATCGGTGCGCTCCCTCATCACGACTCCTCCGGTGCTTGGCGTCATCGCGACGCTTGTACTCCTGGAGGTCCTCATACCTAATTCGCCGGTGCTCACCGGCCACCCGGACGGTGGACTGCTCGGGATACCGCGTCAGGTAGTCCTTGATCCGGCGCACGGCGTCCGGCCACCTCGGCGTCGATATTCCCAGGTTGAACTCGCTTGGGCTGCTTGGACCGGTACTCAGCCCACGTGTCGACCGCCTCTTCAAGGTCAAGAGCGGCAACATCCTCACGCGCCATCCCGACCGTGTAGATCAAGCGGTCCGCGAGCCAATCTGGAACGGGTTCCCTGGGAGATGCTTTCTCCACCCGGATGTGATCGGTCAGTGCGCCGAGGCGTTCGATCACCTGGCCGAGCTGGATGATCTCGGGCCGGCCTGCACCCGCCTCCCGGACCCTCGCCGCCGCCTCCTCGTACACTTCGGCGTCGGCACGTTCACCGACAGCCCACACCTCGCAGATCTCCACCGACTTGTCCTCGGTGATGCGGTAGACGACACGCCAGGTGTTGCGACCGACCACCAGCTTCCGGAAACCGGTCAGTTCCCCGCCGAGCGGATAACCAGCTTCAGGGTTGTCCAGCAGGAGAAGAATCTTCTTGAGCACCTTGGGTACCGCGTCTGGGCCGATCGTCGAAGGTCGTCGACCGCCGGCGCCGTGAAGGCGACGTCGGACACGATTCACTCATCGTCCGGGATGGCGGACAGCGACTCGCGAGTATGCCCGAAAGCGGCAAGCACCTCATCGAGCGAGACCCGCTCCCCCGTGTCCGTAACCGACCGGGCGAGCACCAGCGCCAGATCACGCAGATCAGCCGCCGCCTCCTCCAGCTCGTTGACCCGGCGCATACTCACCACGGCCGCCACTGGCTGACGCCGACGGGTGACCACCAGATCGGTCCCCTGCTCCGCATCAGCCACTAGGCGGGCAACCCCTCGCTGGGCCGCCTCCGTCACGCTCAGCTCAGTAGCGTCGTGCAGAACAGTCATACATGAACTGTATATCTATCTGCACAGAAGCGCGACGCTTGGCCCGCGTTCGGCTCACGCCTCGCCGGACGTCAGGCCCACCGGGCAGGCGACACCCGTACCGCCGATGCCGCAGTACCCGTTGGGCACTTTGTACAAATATTGCTGGTGATAGTCCTCCGCGTAGTAGAACGGACCCGCCTCGGCGATCTCGGTGGTGATGTCGCCGTAGCCGGCCGCCTTCAGGACCTTCTGGTACGCGTCCCGCGAAGCCTCCGCCGCCTTGCGCTGCTCGGGCGAGTGGTAGTAGATCGCGGAGCGGTACTGGGTGCCGACGTCGTTGCCCTGGCGCATGCCCTGGGTCGGGTCGTGGGCCTCCCAGAAGACCTTGAGGAGCTCCTCGTAGGAGATCCGGGCGGGGTCGTAGACGACGCGGACGGCCTCGGTGTGGCCGGTGCGGCCCGAGCAGACCTCCTCGTACGTCGGGTTGGGCGTGTAGCCGCCCTGGTAGCCGACGGCCGTGGTGACGACCCCCGGGGTCTGCCAGAACTTGCGCTCGGCGCCCCAGAAGCAGCCGAGCCCGAAGTCGGCCACCTCCAGCCCCTCCGGGTACGGCGGGGCCAGCGGAGCGTCCAGCACCGCGTGGCGCGGCGCCACGGGCATCTGCTCCGCGCGGCCCGGCAGGGCGTCCTCCGGCCGGACCATCGATGTCTTGTTGCCGCCGAAAAGCCAGCCCATCGCACTACCTCCATAGGTGCGCTCGCGCTCCTCCTGTCAGCCTACCCACGCCCTCGCGGGAGGGGTCGGCGGGCTTCACTCCGCCCAACGCTTTAGGTCAGCTACACATTTCCACTTAGTGGACGGAATTTGTGGTAAAGGGTGGTAATCAGCCAGGATGGGTTACATGCCTGACTCTCGGCGCGGTGTGCTGTTCGGGATCGCCGCCTACACCATGTGGGGCCTGTTCCCCCTCTACTGGCCTCTCCTCAAGCCCTCCGGAGCCGTCGAGATCCTCGCCCACCGCATGGTGTGGTCGCTGGTGGCGGTCGTCGCGGTGCTCGCGGTGCGCCGCCACTGGTCCTGGGTCAAGGAGCTGGGCCGGCAGCCGCGCAAGCTGGCGCTCCTGACGCTCGCCGCCATCACCGTCACCATCAACTGGGGCACCTACATCTACGCGGTCAACAGCGGCCACGTCGTGGAGAGCGCGCTCGGCTACTTCATCAACCCGCTCGTCAGCGTGTTGTTCGGCGTGGTGCTGCTGCGCGAGCGGCTGCGGCCGCTGCAGTGGGCGGCGGTCGGGTTCGGGGCGCTGGCGGTGCTGGTGCTGACGTTCGACTACGGGCGGCTGCCGTGGATCGCGCTGACGCTGGCGTTCAGTTTCGGGATCTACGGGCTGGTGAAGAAGAAGGCGAACGTCGAGGCGACCGAGAGCCTGACGGTCGAGACGCTGGTGCTGCTGCTCCCGGCGCTCGGCTACCTGGTGTTCCTGCACGCGGGCGGGGACGGCACGTTCGCGCGGCAGGGGGCCGGGCACGCGGCGCTGCTGGTCGGGGCCGGGATCATCACGGCGCTGCCGCTGCTCTGCTTCGGCGCGGCCGCCATCCGGGTGCCGCTCAGCACGATGGGCCTGCTGCAGTACATCGCGCCGGTCCTGCAGATGGCCTGCGGGGTGCTGATCGCCAGGGAGGTCATGCCGTCCAGCCGGTGGATCGGGTTCTCGGTCGTGTGGCTGGCCCTGGCGATCTTCACCTACGACAGCCTCCGGACGGCCCGCCAGGCCGCCCGGGTCAGGCGGGAGACGGCGCGCTCAGCCGGAGCGCCGGACCACGTAGTCGCACAGGGCTAGGAACGCGTCCCGGGCGGGGATGTCCGGGAGGCCGGAGATGTCGGCCCGGGCCCGGTCGACCCACGCCTCCAGCTCGGCCCGCGCCTGGTCCATGCCGGAGTGGGCGCGCAGCAGGTCGAGGGCTTCGGCGACGTCGTCCTCGGCGACCGGTCCGGACAGCAGCTCGGTCAGGCGCGGGGAGTCGCCGGCCGCCAGCGCGTACAGGACCGGCAGGGTCTTGACGCCCTCGCGCAGGTCGGTGCCCGGCGTCTTGCCGGACTCGGCGCCGGAGGAGGCCACGTCCAGCAGGTCGTCGCCGAGCTGCCAGGCCACGCCGATCGCCTCGCAGGCCCGGCTCAGCCGCTCCTCCACGTCCGCGGGAGCGCCGGACAGCAGCGCGCCGAAACGGCCGGAGGCGGCGATCAGCGAGCCGGTCTTGTCGGCCAGGACGTTGAGGTAGTGCGCGACCGGGTCCTCGCCGGCGCGCGGGCCGACGGTCTCGCGGATCTGCCCCTGGACCAGGCGGGAGAAGGTCTGCGCCTGGATGCGGATCAGCTCGGGGCCGAGGTCCGCGAGCAGGTCGCTGGCCTGGGCGAACAGGTAGTCGCCGGTGAGGATCGCCACGGTGTTGTCCCACCGGGCGTTGGCCGACGGCGAGCCCCGGCGCACCGGGGCCTCGTCCATGACGTCGTCGTGGTAGAGCGAGCCGAGGTGGGTCAGCTCGATCACGACCGCGCCGGGCACCACGCCCGGCGCGGACGGGTCGCCGAACTGCGCGGCCAGCAGCACCATCAGCGTACGGAACCGCTTGCCGCCCGCCTCGATGAGGTGCTTGGACGCCTCCGTGACGAAGGCGTCCTCGCTCTCCACCGACGAGCGCAGGAGTTTCTCGACCGCGGCCAGACCGTTGGCCACGTCCTGCGCCAACCGCTCGTCCTCAATGGGAAGGTCAACCACGGGAGGCGCAGACATAGAGATTCCCCTTATCTAATGAACAGGCTGCTAGCAGCGTCGTTGGCGATACCGAGCACGGACTCCGGGTAGAGCCCCACTCCTACGGTAACCAGCAGCGAAACGGCGATGACGGCCACGGTCCCCATACTGGGGACGGCGATCGCCGGACCGTCCGCCGCGGGCTCGCTGAAGAACATCAGCACGATGACGCGGACGTAGAAGAACGCGGCCACCGCGGAGGCGATCACGCCCACCACGACCAGGCCCGCCATCCAGCCGCCCATGGAGTCGCCGGCCTGCGTGCCGCTGTCCAGGGCGGCCGCGAAGACGGCGTACTTGCCGAAGAAGCCGCTGGTCAGCGGGATGCCGGCGAAGGCGAGCAGGAAGAAGGCGAACGTGCCGGCGAGCAGCGGGGACCGCTTGCCGAGCCCGGCCCAGCGCGACAGGTGACCGGCCTCGCCGCCCGGGTCGCGGACGAGCGTGACGATCGCGAACGCGCCGACCGTGGTGACGCCGTAGACCGCCAGGTAGAACAGGATCGCCTTGAGGGAGACAGCGTTCTGCTGGGCGGTGCCGAACGTGGCCATCACGCCGACGAGCAGGAAGCCCGCGTGCGCGATCGACGAGTACGCCAGCATCCGCTTGATCTCGGTCTGCGTGATCGCCAGCACCGAGCCGACGATCATGGTGAGCGCCGCCACGACCCAGATCACCGGACGCCAGTTCCAGTCGAGGTTGCCGAGACCCACCCAGAACACCCGCAGCACCGCGCCCACGGCCGCGATCAGCGTGCCGGAGGCCATCAGGGCGGTGATCGGGGTCGGGGCGCCCTGGTAGACGTCCGGCTTCCACGCCTGGAACGGCGCCGCGCCGATCTTGAACATCAGGCCGACGCCGAGCAGCGCCAGACCGATCATCAGCAGCGGGTCGAGCCCGGAGCCGGCCGCCAGGGCCTGGTTGATGCCGGGCAGCGAGACGGTGCCCGCGAACCCGTAGACCATGGCGGTGCCGTACAGGAAGAACGCCGAGGAGAACGCGCCGAGCAGGAAGTACTTCATCGACGCCTCCTGCGACAGCAGGCGGCGGCGACGGGCCAGGCCGCACAGCAGGTACAGCGGCAGCGACATGACCTCCAGGGCCACGAACATCATCAGCAGGTCGTGCGCGGCCGGGAACAGCAGCATGCCGCCCACCGCGAACAGCACCAGCGGGTAGACCTCGGTGTGGCCGGAGCCGTTGTCGGCGGCCTCGGCCTCCTCCTCGTCGGAGCTGCCCGGCACGGCCGCGGCCGAGGCGACGAAGTGGCCCTCGTCGTTGATGAGCAGCACGCACACGAACGACAGGATGAGGATGACGCCCCAGATGAACAGCGAAGGACCGTCCACGGCCACCGCGCCCATGGCGGACGGGGCGGTCGGCACCTTGCCGCGCAGCACCTGCACCAGCACCAGCGCGAACGCGCCGGCCAGGCTCAGCAGGGTGAGCGGCACGTGGATGGACTTGCGCAGGTAGCGAGGCGCGAACGCCTCGACGAGCACGCCGATGCAGGCAGCGCCGAACACCACCAGCAGCGGCGCCAGCGTGCCGTACTCGATCGTCGGCGCGTTAATGGCGGGGTTCACTGACCTGTCCCCTTCTCAGCGATGGTGGAGACCGGCACCTTCACGTTGGTCAGCGTCTGGTGCACGGACGGGTTGATCACGTCGAGCAGCGGCTTCGGGAAGAAGCCGAACCCGATGATCAGCGCGACGAGCGGGGCCAGGACCCAGATCTCGCGGGCGTTGAGGTCCTTGAAGGCCTTGACCGGCTCGGCCGTCGGCCCGTTCAGCGTCCGCTGGACCATCCACAGGATGTAGACGGCGGCGAGGATGACGGCCAGCGCCGAGATCACCGCGGCGACGGTCAGTGCGCCGGAGCCGTGCGCCTCGCTCTGGTACGTGCCGATCATGACCATGAACTCGCTGACGAACGACGACAGGCCCGGCAGCGAGAGCCCGGCCAGACCGGCGACCAGGAAGAAGCCGGCCAGCACCGGGGCGACGCTCTGCACGCCGCCGTAGTCGCCGATGAACGGCGAGCCGCGCCGCGCGATGAGGAAGCCCGCGGCGAGGAACAGCGCGCCGGTCGCGAAGCCGTGGTTGACCATGTAGAGCGCCGCGCCCGAGGACGCGGTGGACGACATCGCGAACACGCCGAGCACGATGAAGCCGAAGTGCGAGATCGACGTGTACGCGATGAGGCGCTTCATGTCGGTCTGCCCGATGGCGACGATCGCGCCGTAGATGATGCTGATGACCGCCAGCACGACGATCGGCATCGTGAACGCCTTGGCCGCGTCGGGGAACAGCTCCAGGCAGAAGCGCAGCATGCCGAACGTGCCGACCTTGTCCAGCACGCCGACCAGCAGCACCGCGGCGCCGGCCGGGGCCTGGGCGGCCGCGTCGGGCAGCCAGGTGTGCACCGGCCACAGCGGCGCCTTGATGGCGAAGGCGATGAAGAAGCCGCCGAACAGCCACTTCTGCATCGTCGGGTCCTGGATGGCCCCGACGAGCTGCGGGAACATGAACGTGGACTTGCCGGCCACGAAGTACAGCCCGATGACCGCGACCAGCATGAGCAGGCCGCCGAAGAGCGAGTACAGCAGGAACTTCACGGCCGCGTACGACCGCTGCGCCCCGCCGTACGACCCGATCATGAAGTACATCGGGATGAGCATGGCCTCGAAGAACACGTAGAAGAGGAAGATGTCGGTCGCCGCGAAGACGCCGATCATCATCGTCTCCAGCACCAGCAGCAGCGAGAAGTACGTCTTCACCGACCGCTTGGGCGTGATCAGGGTGCCGTCGGCGGTCTTCACGCCGTCGGCGTCGTGCCAGGAGGCCAGCACCACGATCGGCACCAGCACCGCCGACAGCGCGATGAGCACCAGCGCCACGCCGTCCACGCCGACCCCGAACTTCACGCCGAAGCTCGGGATCCAGTCGTACTCGGCGCGGAACTGGAAGCGCTCGCCGCCGGGCTTGAACCCGGCCGCCACGACGCCCGTGAGCACCAGGACCACCAGCGAGACCAGCAGCGTGACCTGCTTGGCCAGCTTGTCGCTGCCCTTGGGGAGCAGGGCCACCACGATGGCGCCCACCACGGGCACCGCCATGAGTATCGGAAGCCAGGGTGACATCAGATGGTCCCAACGAGGAGCAGGGCGCCGGTCAGCAGGGCGGCACCGATGAAGATGGACAACGCGTACGTTCTGGCGAAGCCCGTCTGGATCCGCCTGAGGCGTCCGGAGCTGCCGCCGATGCCCGCGGCCAGCCCGTTGACCAGGCCGTCGATGCCGCGGTTGTCGAAGAACACCGCGATGCGGGTCAGCCACTGGCCGGGACGCATGAACAACGACTCGTTGAGCGCGTCGCCGTAGAGGTCACGGCGGGCGAACGTGGTGAGGAACGAGCCGCGCGGCTGCACCGACGGCACCTCGACCCGCCCGTACCGCATCCAGGCGAAGCCCGCCCCCACTGCGACCAGCGCGAGCGTCGCGAGGCCCGGGACGCTGGCGAAGTGGAACGACGGCAGTTCCTCGGGCAGCCCCACGGCCGGGCCGAGGAACTTCATGAGCGTGTTGCTCAGGATGAGGTAGCCGCCCAGGAAGATCGAGCCGATCGACAGGATGATCAGCGGCACCGTCATGACGGCGGGCGACTCGTGCGGGTGCGCGTCCTCGGCCCACCGCTTCTCGCCGAAGAAGGTCATGAAGACCATCCGCGACATGTAGAAGCCGGTGATGCCGGCGCCGAGCACCGCCAGCCAGCCGAGCACCTGGTTGTGCTCGACGGCGGTCTCGATGATGCCGTCCTTGGTGAAGTAGCCGGACAGCAGCGGGAAGCCGATGATCGCCAGGTAGCCGATGAAGAACGTGATGAACGTGATCGGCATGAACTTACGGAGCCCGCCGTACTTGCGCATGTTGACTTCGTCGTTCATGCCGTGCATGACCGAGCCGGCCCCGAGGAACATGTCGGCCTTGAAGAAGCCGTGCGTGATCAGGTGACCGATCGCGAACGCGTACCCCGCAGGCCCGAGGCCCGCGCCGAGCATCATGTAGCCGATCTGCGACATCGTCGAGCCCGCCAGGCCCTTCTTGATGTCGTCCTTCGCGCAACCGATGATCGCACCGGCGAGCAGCGTGGCCGCGCCGACGATCGCGACGGCGAGCGCCGCGCCCGAGCCCTCGTGGAAGAAGAACGCCCCGGACCGGACCACCAGGTAGACGCCGGCGGTGACCATGGTCGCGGCGTGGATGAGGGCCGAGACCGGGGTCGGGCCCTCCATGGCGTCGAGGAGCCAGGACTGCAGCGGGAGCTGCGCGGACTTGCCGCACGCGCCGAGCAGCAGCAGCAGGCCGATGGCCAGCGTGGTGCCGTTCTCGACGCCGGAGGTCTTCTCGGCGAGGTCCTTGAAGGCGAGCGAGCCGAACGAGGTCCAGATGACGAACATGCCGACCAGCAGGCCGAAGTCGCCGACGCGGTTGACGACGAACGCCTTCTTGGCCGCGACCGCCGCCGACGGCTTGAACTGCCAGAAGCCGATGAGCAGGTAGGACGCGAGACCCACGCCCTCCCAGCCGATGAACAGCCCGACGTAGTTGTCGGCGAGCACCAGCAGGAGCATCGCCGCGACGAACAGGTTCAGGTAGGCGAAGAACCTGCGGCGGTGCTCGTCGTGGGCCATGTAGCCGATCGAGTAGATGTGGATCAGCGAGCCCACGCCGGTGATCAGCAGCGCGAAGCTGATCGACAGCGGGTCGATCAGCAGCCCCATGTCGAGGTTGAGGTTCGGGATGAACTCGTACAGGTGCACCGCACGGCGGCGCTCGGCCTCCCCGAACCCGATCAGCTCGAAGAACGCCAGCACCGCCACGACGAACGAGGCGAGGGACATGGCCACGCCCAGCAGATGGCCCCAGCGGTCGGTCAGCTTGTTGAACACCAGCAGGATGAACGCCCCGACCAGCGGGAGGGCGATCATCAGCCAGGCGTTGCCGATCACGCCGCCGGTGTGCTGGGTGATCTGAGCGATAGACTCCACCAGTCACCTCTTAGTACTTCAGCAGGTTGGCGTCGTCGACCGACGCGGACCTGCGGGTTCGGAAGATCGTCACGATGATGGCGAGGCCGACGACGACCTCGGCCGCGGCCACCACCATCACGAAGAACGCGATGATCTGGCCTTCCAGGTTGCCGACCTGCCTGGAGAAGGTGACGAAGGCGAGGTTGCAGGCGTTGAGCATGAGCTCGACGCACATGAACACCACGATCGCGTTGCGCCGGATCAGCACGCCCATGGCGCCGATCGCGAACAGCAGACCGGACAGGACGAGGTAGTGCGTGGTCACTTGGTCACCTCACTGCCGTGCTCGGTCGCGTCCTGCTCGGCCTCCGTGGGGGCCTCCTCGTGCTCGGCCGTGTGCCTGATGGCCTCGGCGAGCCGCGGGTCGGCGGGCAGGTGGTCGTGCTCGACGTCGTAGCGGGCGATGTAGCGGTTGACGGAGGACTCGGCCACCGACCCGTCCGGCAGCAGGGCCGGCATGTCGATGGCGTTGTTCCTGGCGTACGTGCCCGGCCCCGGCAGCGGCGAGGGGTGGTCGCCCTGGAAGCGGGCCCTGGACAGGTCCTTCTGGGTCGGCTTCTCGATCAGCCGCTCACGGTGCGCCAGCACCATCGCGGCGAGCGCGGCGGTGATGAGCAGCGCCGAGGTGATCTCGAAGGCGAACACGTACTTGGTGAACAGCTCGAGCGCGATCGAGCGGATGTAGCCGCCCGCGCCGGTGACCTGCTGGAGGCCGGCCTGCGGGGCGAAGACCGCGTTGCCCACGGCCACGACGACCAGCGTGCCGAACCCGAGCGCGGCGATGACCGCCCAGAAGCGCTGGCCCCTGAGCGTCTCGACGAAGGAGTCGGAGGAGTCGACGCCGACGAGCATGAGCACGAACAGGAACAGCATCATGATCGCGCCGGTGTAGACGATGATCTGCACCGCGGCCAGGAACGGCGCGTCCTGCACGGCGTACAGGACCGCGAGGCTGAGCATGACCGTGCCGAGCATCAGCGCGGAGTAGACGGCCTTCCGGTTGAAGACCATGCCGAGCGCGGCGCCGACGGACACGACGGCGAGCACCCAGAACGTGATGGTCTCACCCATTGGTCCGCCCCAGCCGGTAGTAGTCCTCTTCGGTCTCACCGAGCCGCATGGGGTGCGGCGGCTGCTCCATGCCCTGGGTCAGCGGCGCGAGCAGCATCTCCTTGGTGTAGATGAGGCTCTCGCGGCTGGAGTCGGCGAGCTCGTACTCGTTGGTCATCGTGAGCGCGCGGGTGGGGCACGCCTCGATGCAGAGTCCGCACAGGATGCACCGCAGGTAGTTGATCTGGTAGGTGCGCCCGTAGCGCTCGCCCGGGGAGTAGCGCTCCGCGTCGGTGTTGTCCGCGCCCTCGACGTAGATCGCGTCCGCGGGGCACGCCCAGGCGCACAGCTCGCAACCGACGCACTTCTCCAGCCCGTCCGGCCAGCGGTTGAGCTGGTGACGCCCGTGGAAGCGCGGAGCCGTCGGCTTCTTCTCCTCCGGGTAGTTCGTCGTGACGGGCTTCTTGAACATCGTGTGGAAGGTGACCCCGAAGCCCTTGACGGGGTTCAGCCAATCAGTTAGTCCCACTGGGAATCTCCTTGTGCTGCACCCCGTGGTAGTGCGGCAGATCGAGCGGCGGCACCGGGAAGCCACCTGCCGCGGGCTCGTTGGACAGTTGCTCGAACTCGGCCTCGGCCTCGGCCTTCCTGGCTTCCTTGCGCCGCTGGTTGACGGTGTCGAACCGCATCCAGATGGCCAGCGCGCCGACCACGATGACCGCGCCGAGCGCGACGCCGATCATGCGGTTGTCCTCGTTGACCACCACGTTGCGCACGGCCGCCACGAGCAGGATCCAGGCCAGGTTGACCGGGATGAGCACCTTCCAGCCCAGGGACATGAGCTGGTCGTAGCGCACGCGGGGCAGCGAGGCGCGCACCCACACGATGAAGCTGAAGGTCAGCACGAACTTGATGAAGAACCACAGCACCGGCATCCACCCGGTGTGCGCCCACTCCCACGACGCCGGCAGCGGAGCCCGCCAGCCGCCGAGGAACAGCGTCACGGCGATGCCCGAGGCGGTGAACGTGTGCAGGTACTCGCCCATCATGATCAGGGCGAACTTCAGCGACGAGGAGTACTCGGTCTGGAAGCCGCCGACCAGCTCGCCCTCGCCCTCGGGCAGGTCGAACGGGATGCGCGCGGCCTCGCCGAACATGCAGACCACGTAGATCAGGAACGACGGGATCAGCAGCACCGCGTACCAGGTGTCGGCCTGCGCCTTGACGATCTCGGACGTGGACAGCGTCCCGGCGAAGATGAACACCGCCACGAACGACAGGCCCATCGCGATCTCGTACGAGACCACCTGCGCCGCCGAGCGCAGACCGCCGAGCAGCGCGTACGGCGAGCGCGACGACCAGCCGGCCAGCACCACGCCGTACACCGACACCGCGCCCATGGCCAGCATGAACAGCACCGCCACCGGCAGGTCCACGAGCTGCAGCGGCGTCTGCACGCCGAACAGGTTGACCATGGGGGCGAACGGCACGATGGAGAAGGCCAGGAACGCCGGGATCACCATGATCACCGGGGCCAGCAGGTAGAGCACCTTGTCCACGGTCCGCGGGAAGATGTCCTCCTTGAGGCCCATCTTCAGGCCGTCGGCCACGGACTGCAGCAGGCCGAACTTGCCGGCCCGGTTGGGGCCGTAGCGGTGCTGCATCCGCGAGATCAGCTTGCGCTCGTACCAGACGCCGAACAGGATGCCCAGCATCAGGAAGAGGAACAGCATCACGGCCTTGATGATGGTGATCCACAGCGGGTCCTTGCCGAAGTCGGCGAGGGTGGGATCGGCCGCGAGAACGTGGGTCATGAGGCGCTCCCGATGGTGACGATGTCGCCGGCCACCGCGCGCAGGTCGCGGGTGACCGAGCAGCCGCCGGAGTTCGCCGGCACCCAGACCACGCGGTCCGGCAGGTCGGCGACGCGCACCGGCAGGGTGACGATGCCACCGACCACCAGCTTGTCGCCGTCCGCGACGCCCAGCTCGGCGGCCGTGCTCTCGGAGACCAGTGCTTCGGCGGGGCGGGCGGTGCCCGCCAGGTACGGCTCGCCGTCCTGCAGCCTGCCCTCGTCGAGCAGCTGGTGCCAGGTCGCCAGCAGCGCCTGGCCGGCCGCGGGGGCCGCCTGGGCGCGGGTGGCGAGCTGCGGCGCGGGCACCCGGCTGCCGCGCCAGGAGCCGAGCGAGGCCAGCTCGCGGCGGACGGCCTTGGCGTCCGGCAGGCCGAGGTGCACGTCCATGCGGTCGGCCAGGTTGGCGATCACGGCGAGGTCGCTCAGCAGGCCGGGGACCTTGAGCGGCGCGTCGAAGGAGCGGCCGCGGCCCTCCCAGTTGACGAACGTGCCGCTCTTCTCCTGCACCGCGGCGACGGGCAGGACCACGTCGGCGCGGTCGGTGACGGCGCTGGCGCGGATCTCCAGGCTGACGATGAACGGCGTGTGCTCGAGGGCGTCGAGCGCCGCCGCCGGGTCGGCCAGGTCGTAGGGGTCGACGCCGGCCACGACCAGCGCGTCCAGCTCGCCGGCGCGGGCGGCGGCGAGGATGCCGGCCGTGTCGCGGCCCGGGGTGGCGGGCAGCGAGGCGACGTTCCAGACGCGGGCCACCTCGGCCCGCGCGCTCTCGTCCTCGACCGGGCGGCCGATCGGCAGCAGGTTGGGCAGCGCGCCGGCCTCGACCGCGCCGCGCTCCCCGGCCCGGCGCGGGACCCAGGCGAGCCGGGCGCCGGTGGCGTTGGCCAGCCGGACCAGCGCCGACAGCGCGCCCGGCACGGTGGCCAGGCGCTCGCCGGCCAGCACGATCGTGCCCTCGGGCAGCCGGCCGACCAGCTCGCCGATCGCGTCGGCCTCGCCGCCCGGCGCGGTGCGGACGAGCATGCCGCCCATCTTGACCAGGCCGGGGGTGGCGAACGGGGCGATCGAGCTGACCTTGAGGCCCTTCTTCATGGCCGCCTTGCGGAGGCGCAGGAAGACGATCGGCGACTCCTCCTCGGGCTCGAACCCGACGAGCAGCACGTGCGGGGCGTTCTCCAGGTCGGCGTAGCTGATCTCGATGCCCTTGCCGGCCACCGCGTGCGCGAGGAACTGCGCCTCCTCGGCCGAGTGCGGCCGGGCGCGGAAGTCGACGTCGTTGCTGGCGAGCGCGAGCCGGGCGAACTTGGCGTAGGCGTAGGAGTCCTCGACCGTGACCCGGCCGCCGACCAGCACGCCCGCCTTGCCGCGGGCCTTGGCCAGGCCCTCGGCGGCGACGGCCAGCGCCTCCGGCCACGAGGCGGGCACGAGCACGCCCTCCTCGTTGCGGACCAGCGGCGTCTTCAGCCGGTCGGGCTGCGTGGCGTAGGTGAACGCCCAGCGGCCCTTGTCGCAGTTCCACTCCTCGTTGACCTGCGGGTCGTTGCCGGCCAGGCGGCGGGTGACGCGGCCGCGCCGGTGGTCGGTGCGCAGGCTGCACCCGGAGGCGCAGTGCTCGCACGCGCTCGGCGTGGACACCAGGTCGAACGGGCGGGCCCGGAACCGGTAGGCCGCGCCGGTGAGCGCGCCGACCGGGCAGATCTGCACGGTGTTGCCGGAGAAGTAGGAGTTGAACGGCTTGCCGTCGGCCGTGCGCACCTGCTCCTTGGCGCCGCGCTCGAAGAACTCGATGAGCGGGTCGCCGGCGATCTGGTCGGAGAAGCGGATGCAGCGCGCGCACTGGACGCAGCGCTCGCGGTCCAGCAGCACCTGCGTGGACAGCGGCAGCGGCTTGGGGAAGGTGCGCTTCTGCTCCTGGAAGCGGGACTCGCCGCGGCCGTTCGACATGGCCTGGTTCTGCAGGGGGCACTCGCCGCCCTTGTCGCAGACCGGGCAGTCGAGCGGGTGGTTCAGGAGCAGGAACTCCATCGCCGAGCGCTGCGCCTTCTCGGCCACCGGCGAGGTGAGCTGGGTCTGCACGACCATGCCCTCGGCGACCTCGATCGCGCACGACGGCTGCGGCTTGGGGAAGCCGCGGCCGTTGCCGGCGTCGGGGATGTCGACCAGGCACTGGCGGCAGTTGGCCGCCGGGTCGAGGAGCGGGTGGTCGCAGAACCTCGGGATCTGGATGCCCAGCAGCTCGGCGGCCCTGATGATCAGAGTGCCCTTGGGGACACTGACCTGGAACCCGTCGATGGTCAGGGTCACCAGGTTCGTTTCGGTCTCTACGACGGTCACTGCTCACCCCAGAGAGTGGACTTCTTCGGGTCGAACGGGCAGCCGCCGATCTCGAAGTGCTTGAGGTACTCCTCGCGGAAGTACTTCACCGAGGAGTGGATCGGGCTGGTCGCGCCGTCGCCGAGGGCGCAGAACGAGCGGCCCAGGATGTTGTCCGCGATGTCGGTGATCGTGGCGAGGTCGTCCTCGGTGCCCTGGCCGGCCTCCAGGCGCTTGAGCACCTGCTTGAGCCAGTAGGTGCCCTCGCGGCACGGCGTGCACTTGCCGCACGACTCGTGCGCGTAGAACTCCGTCCACCGCAGCACGGTGCGGACCACGCAGGTCGTCTCGTCGAAGATCTGCAGGGCCCGGGTGCCGAGCATGGAGCCCTTCGCGCCGACGGCCTCGAAGTCGAGCGGCACGTCGAGGTGCTCGTCGGTGAAGATCGGCGTGGAGGAGCCGCCCGGGGTCCAGAACTTGATCTGGTGCCCGGCCCGGATGCCGCCCGCCATGTCGAGCAGCTCGCGCAGCGTGATGCCGAGCGGGGCCTCGTACTGGCCGGGCCTGGTCACGTGGCCGCTGAGCGAGAAGATGCCGAAGCCCTTGGACTTCTCGGTGCCCATGCCGGCGAACCAGTCGGCGCCGTTGGCGATGATCGAGGGAACACTCGCGATCGACTCGACGTTGTTCACCACAGTCGGCGAGGCGTAAAGGCCCGCCACGGCGGGGAACGGGGGCTTGAGTCGCGGTTGACCTCTGAAGCCCTCCAGCGAGTCGAGCAGCGCGGTCTCCTCGCCGCAGATGTACGCGCCGGCGCCGCTGTGCACCACCAGCTCCAGGTTGAAGCCGGAGCCGAAGATGTCGCTGCCGAGGTAGCCCTTCTCGTACGCCTCCCGCACGGCCGCGTGCAGCCGCCGGATGACGTGCAGCACCTCGCCGCGCACGTAGATGAAGGCGTGGCTGGCCCGGATCGCGTACGAGGTGATGATGACGCCCTCGACCAGCGCGTGCGGGTTGGCCATCATGAGCGGGATGTCCTTGCAGGTGCCCGGCTCCGACTCGTCGGCGTTGACGACGAGGTAGTGCGGCTTGCCGTCACCCTGCGGGATGAAGCCCCACTTCATGCCGGTGGGGAAGCCCGCGCCGCCGCGGCCGCGCAGGCCGGAGTCCTTGACGGCCTGGATGACGGCGTCGGGGTCCATGCCGAGCGCCTTCTTGGCCGCCTTGTACTCGCCGTAGGCGTCGAGGGTGTAGGAGTCGGGCCGGTCCCAGTTCGCGGTCAGGACCGGGGTGAGCGTGGTCGTCATGCCTCGGGGGCCTTCCATCCTTTGGCCTTGGCCACCTTCAGGCCCTCCAGCGAGGGGCCGGCCGCCGACGGGCCCTCGCCCGCCAGCTCGTCGGGCAGGCCCGCGAGCACCCGCGAGGCCTCCTTGAAGGTGCACAGCTTCTTCGGGCCGCGCGTGGGCGCCACGTCCTTGCCGGCGCGCAGGTCGTCCACGAGCTGCTTGGCCGACTCGGGCGTCTGGTTGTCGAAGAACTCCCAGTTGACCATCATGACGGGCGCGAAGTCGCAGGCCGCGTTGCACTCCAGGCGCTCAAGGGAGACCTTGCCGTCGCCGGTGGTCTCCTCGTGACCCACGCCGACGTGCTCCGTGAGCTCCTCCCAGATCTGGTCGCCGCCCATCACCGCGCACAACGCGTTGATGCACACGCCGACGTGGTACTCGCCGGCGGGCTTGCGCTTGTACATGGTGTAGAAGGTGGCCACGCCCGTGACCTCGGCCTTGCTGATGCCGAGCATTTCGGCGCAGAACTCCTGGCCGTCGTCGGAGACGTAGCCGTCCTCCGACTGCACGAGGTGGAGCAGCGGCAGCAGGGCCGACCGCGTCTTCGGGTAGCGGCCGATGATCTCCTTGGCGTCTCGTTCGAGCCGCTCGCGGATTTCCGGCGAGTAGGTCACCGGTCCACACCTCCCATGACGGGGTCGATTGAAGCGACCGCGGCGATCACGTCGGCGACCTGGCCGCCCTCCGCCATGGCGGGGAAGCTCTGCAGGTTGCAGAAGGACGGCTCGCGGAAGTGCACGCGGTAGGGCCGGGTGCCGCCGTCGCTGACCACGTGGGCGCCGAGCTCGCCCTTGGGCGACTCGATGCTGGCGTACGCCTGCCCGGCCGGCACCCGGAAGCCCTCGGTGACCAGCTTGAAGTGGTGGATGAGGGCTTCCATCGAGGTGCCCATGATGTGGGCGATGTGGTCGGGCGAGTTGCCGAACCCGTCGGGGCCGAGCGCGAGCTGCGCGGGCCAGCCGATCTTCTTGTCCTCGATCATGACGGGCTGGCCCTTGAGGTCGCCGGCGATCCGGTCGAGGGCCTGCTCGATGATCTTGAGGGACTCCTCCATCTCCCTCATGCGGACGAGGTAGCGCGAGTAGACGTCGCAGCCGCGCTCGGTGGCGACGTCGAACTCGTAGGTCTCGTAACCGCAGTAGGGCTGCGACTTGCGGAGGTCCCACGGCAGGCCGGCGGCCCGCAGGATGGGGCCGGTGACGCCGAGCGCCATGCAGCCGGTCAGGTCGAGGTAGGCCACGTCCTTGGTGCGCCGCACGTAGACGGGGTTCTCGTCGAGGAGCTTGCGGATGTCCTTGATCCGCTTGGGCATCTCCTTCAGGAACTCGCCGACCTTGTCGACCGCGCCGGCCGGCAGGTCGACGCTCACGCCGCCGGGGCGGACGTAGGCGTGGTTCATGCGCAGGCCGGTGATGTACTCGAACAGGTCCATGATCATCTCACGATCGCGGTACCCGAACAGGAACGGCGTGGTCGCGCCCAGCTCCATGCCGAACGTGCCCATCGCCACCAGGTGCGAGGCGATGCGGTTGAGCTCCATCATCATCACGCGGATGGCCTGCGCGCGGGCCGGGATGCGGTCGGTGATGCCGAGCAGCTTCTCGACGCCCAGGCAGTACGCCGTCTCGTTGAAGATCGGCGAGAGGTAGTCCATGCGGGTCACGAACGTGGTCCCCTGGGTCCACGTCCGGTACTCCATGTTCTTCTCGATGCCGGTGTGCAGGTAGCCGATGACGCCGCGCGCCTCGGTCACCGTCTCGCCGTCGAGCGTCAGCACCAGGCGGAGCACGCCGTGCGTGGACGGGTGCTGCGGGCCCATGTTGACGACCAGGCGTTCGTCCTCGGAGTCGCGGACGCCGCTGACGACCTGGTCCCAGTCGGCCCCGTTGACCGAGTAGACCTTGCCCTCGGTCGCCTCGTCGTAAGACGTGCTCACGAGTAGTACCTCCTCCGGTCCGGCGAGGGGATGGTGGCGCCGCGGTACTCGACCGGGATGCCGCCGAGCGGGTAGTCCTTGCGCTGCGGGTGGCCGTCCCAGTCGTCCGGCATCATGATCCGGGTCAGGCCCGGGTGGCCGTCGAAGACGATGCCGAAGAAGTCGTACGTCTCCCGCTCGTGCCAGTCGTGACCAGGGTAGACGCTGACCGTGGATGGAATGTGCGGGTCGGCGTCCGGGCAGGACACCTCCAGCCGCACCCGCCGGTTGTGGGTGATCGAGCACAGGTGGTAGACCGCGTGCAGCTCCTCGCCCGCGAGGTGCGGGTAGTGCACGCCGCTGACGCCGAGCGACAGCTCGAAGCGCAGCGCCGGGTCGTCGCGCAGCTTCCGCGCGACCTCCGGCAGGCGCTCCCGCTTGACGTGCAGGGTCAGCTCGCCGCGGTCGACGACCACGCGCTCGATCGCGTCGTCGAGCGCCAGGGTGTCGACGATCTCGTCGAAGTAGCTCCCGTACGGGCGGGGCGTGGACAGCTGCGGCGCGCGGCGCACCACGAGGCCGCCGTAGCCCGAGGTGTCGCCGGAGTCCTGGGCGCCGAACATGCCGTGACGGGCGATCGGCGGCTCGGGGGCCTTCGGGACGTCGGGCACCTGCGCGTCGGGGACCTCGGGCAGGTTGTCGGGCGAGGTCACTTCGATGCCCCCTGGTCGATCACCGGCAGCGTGCGCAGCGCCTGCAGTTCGAGCTCGTCGATCTGCTTGGCCCGGTGCGCGCCGAACTTCATGTTCTGGATCTTGTCGTGCAGCTTGACGATGGCGTCGATCAGCATCTCGGGCCGCGGCGGGCAGCCGGGCAGGTAGATGTCGACCGGCACGACATGGTCCACGCCCTGGACGATCGCGTAGTTGTTGAACATGCCGCCGCTGGAGGCGCACACGCCCATCGCGATGACCCACTTGGGCTCGGCCATCTGGTCGTAGATCTGGCGCAGCACGGGCGCCATCTTCTGCGACACCCGGCCGGCCACGATCATCAGGTCGGCCTGCCGGGGAGACGCCGAAGCGCGCTCCATGCCGAAGCGCGCCAGGTCGTAGTGGGGGCCGCCGGTGGCCATCAGCTCGATGGCGCAACACGCGAGGCCGAAGGTGGCCGGCCATACGGAGTTCTTGCGCGCCCATCCGGCCGCCGCCTCGACGGTGCTGAGGATGAACCCGCTGGGGAGTTTCTCTTCAAGTCCCATTTTCAGTCCCAGTCCAGACCCTTGCGGCGCCACACGTACGCGTAGGCGACGAGCACGGTGACGATGAACAGGAGCATCTCCACCAGGGCGAACAGGCCGAGACCCGGCATGATCACCTGGCCGGCGTCGTTGCGCAGCGGCGCGAACGAGACGGCCCACGGGTAAAGGAAGATGATCTCGATGTCGAACACGATGAAGAGCATCGCGGTGACCATGTACTTGAGCGGGAACCGTCCACCACCGACGGGCTGGGGCGTCGGCTCGATGCCGCATTCGTAGGCGTCAAGCTTGGCGCGGTTCCAGCGCTTGGGGCCGGTGAAGGGAGCGATGGCGACCGAGAAGATCGCGAAGCCCCCCGCGAGAACGGCGAGCACCAGGATGGGCACGTAAAGGTCCATCGCTACGCCTCCTCTGGAGTCGCCGCGCGCGCGGGCGCGCAGCCGGATCTGTTGATTGCGGGATTCATGCTGGTGGGGCGACCTTCGAGAGTGCGTTGATGATCAGGTCTGACGCATCGCCTCGCCGGTCGGTGAGATTACCAAGGAGTTTGATGGCGAAGCGCATCAGCCTCGGGTGAGGCAGTCCGTGCCTGGTGCCGAAGCTCATCACGCCCGGCTTGCCGATCGCCTCGACGAACCACTTGCCGAGCGTGAAGTAACCGCCGTAGGCGTCCTTCAGCGTCTGAGGATAGGTGCGGAGGATCCGCTCCTGCTGCGCGGGGGTGGTGCCGCGCAGGGCCTTGGCGACGACCTCGGCCGCGATCTCGCCGGTCTCCATCGCGTAGGCGATGCCCTCGCCGTTGAAGGGGTTGATCGCCCCGCCGGAGTCGCCGACGAGCACCAGGCCGCGCGTGTAGTGGGGCTGGCGGTTGAAGGCCATCGGGAGCGCGGCGCCGCGGATCGGGGCCGTCATCGTCTCCTCGGTGAACTCCCAGTCGGCCGGCATCGACCTGGTCCAGCGGCGCAGGAGGTCGCGGTAGTCGATGTTCTTGAACTGGGCGCTGGTGTTGAGCAGGCCCAGGCCGACGTTGGCGGTGCCGTCGCCGACGCCGAAGATCCAGCCGTAGCCGGGCAGCAGCGTGTCGCCGTCCCAGAGCTCCAGCCAGATCTCCAGGTAGTCGTCGTCGTGGCGGGGGCTCTCGAAGTAGGTGCGCACGGCCACGCCCATGGGGCGGTCCTCGCGCTTGTGCAGGCCCATGCCGAGCGCGAGGCGGGTGCTGTTGCCGTCGGCGGCGACGACCAGGCGGCTGCGGAAGGTGCGCCCGTCCTTGGTCTCCACGCCGACGATGTGGCCGCTGCGGTCGTCGAGGACGGGCGCCGTGACGGTGACGCCCTCCATGAGCCGCACGCCGTTCTTGACCGCGTTGGCGGCGACGATCTGGTCGAAGTCCTGCCGGGTGCGGACGAGGCCGAAGTCGGGGAACCGGTCGAGCTGCGGCCAGTCCAGCTCGAAGCGGAGGCCGCCGCCGACGACGCGCAGGCCCTTGTTCCTGATCCAGCCGGGGGCGTCGATGTCGACGCCCATGTTCAGCAACTGCTTGACCGCCCGCGGGGTCAGGCCGTCGCCGCAGACCTTCTCGCGCGGGAACCTGGTCTTCTCCAGGAGCAGCACGTCGAGACCGGCCCGGGCGAGGTGAAAGGCGGTTGCGGAACCGGCGGGACCGGCGCCGACGACGATGACGTCGGCGTCAGCCTGATTGGCTGTTGGCACGGTCACTGGACTGTCCTGTCCTACACACGCGAAGGCTCGGGGTGTGGCGCCTTCGTTCCTTTGTGAACCCCTTCACAAACTTGTCGGCCCGCAGTCTACTGCTTTTCCTGTACATAGTGGCAGTCGGGGGGCCGTTCTGTGATCCTTGGGGACGGCGTGTCGCCCGTGACGGGCCGAGCGTCGACATGGGGGGAAATCCGGCGCGGGGGAATTTTCTGAAATTTTGCGAAATCAGGCCCTATCGGATGCCTTGAAAGCCCGGTGCACGGCCACGATGCCCATCGACAGATTGCGCCAGGCCACCCGCTCCCAGCCGGCCCGCTGGATGGCGGCGGCCAGCGTGCGCTGGTCGGGCCAGTCGCGGATCGACTCGGCGAGGTATTCGTAGGAGTCGTCGTTGGAGCCGAGCACCCGGGCCACCCGCGGCAGCAGCCGCATCAGGTACTCGCGGTAGACCCGGTCGAAGGCCCCCACGGTGACGTGCGAGAACTCCATGATCACCAGCCGGCCGCCCGGCCTGGTGACCCGGCGCATCTCGCGCAGCGCCTGCTCGGTGTCGTGCACGTTGCGCAGCGCCACCGAGATCGTCACCGCGTCGAAGGCGTCGTCGGCGAACGGCAGCCGCAGCGCGTCGCCCGCGACGAACGGCACCCCCTCGCCGCTCAGCGCGTTGCCGCCGTGCCTCCGCACGCCGGTGCTCAGCATGCCGAGCGAGAAGTCGCAGGCGATGGCCCGGGCGCCGAGCGTGGTGAAGGAGTCGGTGGAGGTGCCGGTGCCCGCGCCCAGGTCGAGCACGACCTCGCCGGGGCCGGCGTCCACGGCGGCGGCCACCGCCTTGCGCCAGAGCCTGACCTGCCCGAGGGAGATCACGTCGTTGACGAGGTCGTAGCGCCGGGCGGTGCGATCGAACATCGCGGCGACCTCGCCGGGCTGCTTGTCCAACTGAGCGCGCGTCATGCGGGAAAGCTTATGGCTATCGGGACAATCAACGGAAAGTGACTGTCATATTACCGAGAGTCTGCTAGTTGTTGGGGAATGCTTGCCCGTGTCGCCCTTGCGGCGATCATCGCCGGTGCCCCCGCCGCCCACGGCCACGTGACGCAGACCCGCGTCGTGTCGGCCGACCCGGTCGACTACACCCCGCACGTCCTCGACGGCATCGTCAACGCCATCGCCGTCGTCGGCCGCACCGCCGTCGTCGGCGGCTCCTTCAGCGAGGTGAGCGACGCCGCGCGCGCCGAGGTCGTGCCGCGCGACAACCTGTTCGCCTTCGACCTGCCGACCGGGCGCGTCCTGCCGGACTTCGCCCCGGTGGTCACCGGCCCCGTCTACGGGCTGGCCGCCGGCGACCAGGGCACCGTCTACCTGGGCGGCGAGTTCTACGGGGTCGACAACGTCCGCGCCCGCGGCCTGGCCAGGGTCCGGCTGTCCGACGGCGCCCTCGACACCGGTTTCGCGCCGCAGCTCACCGGCGGCTCGGTGAGCGCCGTCGTGCGGCAGGGCCGCGCGCTCTACGTGGGCGGCGACTTCACCGGGCCGCGCGAGGGCCTGGCCCGGCTCGACGCCGCCACGGGCGCGGCCGACCCGGGCTTCGCCGTGACGCCGGGGGCGCCGCTGACGTCCCGGGTGAAGGTCTACGCGCTGGCGCTGTCGCGCGGCCGGCTGGCCGTGGACGGCTCGTTCACCACGCTCGACGGGCAGTCGCGGCCGCAGCTCGGCCTGATCGACGTCAGCGGCCCCACGGCGCGGGTCGCGCCCTGGCGCACCGACGCCTACGCGCGCAGGTGCGCCGAGGCGTTCCCGTCGTACGTGCGCGGCCTCGACTTCTCCCCCGACGGGAGCTACTTCGTGGTCGTCACCACGGGCGGCCCGCGGGGCGGCATGTGCGACACGGCGGCCCGCTTCGAGACCTACGCGAAGGGCTCCGCGATCCGTCCCACCTGGGTCAACGCGACGGGCGGCGACTCGCTCTACGCGGTCGCGGTGACCGGGGCCGCGGTGTACGTGGGCGGGCACCAGCGCTGGCTGAACAACCCGCGCGGACGCGACACGGCCGGGCCGGGGGCGGTGTCACGCGAGGGCATCGGCGCCATTCATCCGCGGACCGGAATGGCGCTCGGCTGGAATCCCACGCGGGAGCGAGGGATCGGCGTGAAGGCGTTTTCGGCGCAACCTGGCGGACTACTTGTCGGTAGTGACACAACGAGACTCGGACGGGAGTACCATGCCCGGATTGGCATGTTCCCCCTGCCCTAGTCGTCCTGCGGCTTCGGCCGGTCGAGCCTGTCGCTGATTCGCGCGCTCATGGCGTCGCGCTGCTTGGACAGCAGGACGTAACTGGCCACTCCGCTGATCAAGAACGACGCTGCGATGAGCACCAGCGGGTTTTGCAGGCCGAGCAGGCGCAAGACCCCGAGGGTCACGACGAACAGGCCGATGCGTGACGCGGTGTAAACGAGAACGGGATGCACGGCTTCGAGGTTACTCGGACCTGTGTCCCGGTCGCTCTTCGCATCGGGCACGTGCGCTGCTACTGTTCCCAGTTAGGGAGTTTCGTAAAGAAACACCCACGAGAGCCCCAAAGAGGCTCTATCATATAACAATCGGGCAGTCAGCTGATAACAACCCGTGATCTTCTCCGAAAACCACGGATAAATCAGGCTTCGCTCGACACACTGGTTACCTGTCCGCCCGCTGGCAGGAAGCGGGATGCGAGGGGGAGAGATTGGTGGAGAGTAGCAGCGAGCGTCTGCTGACCCCTGGAGAGGTTGCCGCCCTCTTCCGGGTAGACCCAAAGACGGTTACGCGCTGGGCTGCGGCAGGCCGCATCAGCAGTATCCGCACCCCCGGAGGGCACCGGCGTTTCCGCGAGTCGGAAGTGCACGCCCTTCTCCGAGGCGAGGACGTTCTCACGGCCGACAGGCCAGCAGGTGAGTCCCCGCGCGTCTGACGTTCCGTCCGAGACGGTGATCCTGCGACCCGGCAGGGTCACCGCCTGCGGAACCCGAGTTTCGCGTGCTTCCCGGCCACACTTGCGTACGGCGAGCACGGGGCGGCGCCAACCGCCGACCGTGGCTGGCGCCTGTCCGGAGTCCCGCCGGTGACCCTCAGGCGTCCTCCTGCTGCGCCTTGAACGCCAGGAACTCGCGCTCCAGGTCGTCGTTCTCCTCTTCCCAGCGCCGGCGGCGCTCCTCCAGCTCCTCCTCCGTCAGTGACTCGGCCAGCCATCGCTCGTAGTCCGGATCGCCCGGCCGCAGCTCCGCGTAGGCGTTGCCGATCAGCCGGCCGTCCTCGCTGGTCAGGCTCTGCGGAACGCGCACGGTCCCGTCCGCGAGCCGGATGACGTACATGACCGAATCACCTAGATTCCGTAGCGCCGGTTGAAGAACAGCATGACGTCGAGCGCCATCCGCGTGTCACCCCCGAGCATGTCGACCAGCGCCGGGCGCTGGCGGGCGGCGATGGCGGCGAAGGCGTCGGCGAAGAACTCCTTGCGGCCGAGCCCGCCGCCCTGGCGGTGGAAGGCGGAGGCCAGGATGGGCCGGGCCTTCTCGTAGAGGTAGACGAACTCCGGGGAGTCCGACACCCAGGCGCCGTACGCCGAGTCGATGTCGTCGATGGCGTGGCCGACCTCGTGCATCATCACGTCGGGGGTCGGCGAGGGACGGTCGCCGACGACGATCTTCCGGTCGCCGTACGCGCCGGCGCAGATGTCCCAGGTCGCGCGGCCGGAGGGCAGCGGAGCGCCGCGTAAGTAGCCCATGTCGTCGAGGTCGGGGACGCCGCCAGGACCGACGTAGATGCCCTCCAGCCCTTCGGCGAGCTTCTCCTTCAGCCGGTCGGGCAGCCGGGCCAGGCTCTCCACCGCGCGGACCACGTCGGGCGGCGGCGGGCCCTGCCGGGCGTCCCACTGGCGGTGCAGGATGGACTCCAGCTTCCCGCAGTGGCGCAGGCCGTCGCCCAGGGAGGGAGCGTCCGGGCGGTGCGGCTCGGCGCGCGGCGGGCGGTCGTCGAGCTCGAAGTCGTACCAGGAGTAGCGGGGACGTTCCAGGACGGCGGCCGGCAGTCGCTCGGGGCGCTCGCGGAGCGCGAAGCCGTCCCAGCTCTGCTGCTCGGGACGGTGTTCCGCGCCCGGCCAGGAGCGGTGTTCCGGCCGCTCAGCGCCCGGTCTGCGGCCTCGCCCTGCCCCGTTGACCCTTTCACCCTCGGCGGGGCCGTCGGGCGCTTCCCTGGGCTTCTCACGGACGTCGGACCAGAAGGAACGGTCCGCTCCCCTGGGCGCCTCGGACCGCCGCGAGAAGAGGTACGACCCACGCCGCCACCAGCGACCACGACGATGCCGGCCCTTGTCCTGAGAAAAGGCCATCGCACCTCTCAACGCCCGTGGAACCCCGTGGGCTCCGCCGTTTCAGGTACCACCGTACGACGCGGATCTTCCCCTAGTCACCCGAAATGGGACATCGGGAAGCACGATCACGTCGCGGATGGCTTACAGTTCGGGCATGGCAGGTGTTCTGATCGGCCTGGCGCTGCTGGCCTTCTGGCTCTTCTCGCTCTTCGACGTCGTCACCACTCCGGAAGATGAGGTTCGGAACGTACCAAAAGCTCTATGGATCATGGTCGTCGTGCTGATCCCGCTCGTCGGCGGCCTGGTCTGGATGGCCCGCGGCCGGCCGCGGGCGCCCCGGCAGGCCTGGCCGGTCACCCACGGCCCGGGCATGCCGAAGGGGCCCGACGACGACCCCGACTTCCTGCGGGACCTCGACCGGCGGCTGCGCGGCGACGAGGCCTGAGCCCGGCTCAGACGTCGGCGTAGCTGTGCAGGCCGCTGATGAAGATGTTGACGCCGATCAGGTTGAACATCAGGCAGCCGAACGCCACGAGCTGCACGACGGTGGCGGCCTTCCCCCTCCAGCCGGCCGTCACCCGCGCGTGCAGGTAGGCCGCGTAGGCCACCCACGTGATGAACGACCACACCTCCTTGGGGTCCCAGCCCCAGTAGCGGCCCCAGGCGCGGTCCGCCCACAGCGCGCCGGCGATCACCGCGAACGTCCACAGCGGGAACGCGAACACGATCGCCCGGTGCGCCACCCGCTCCAGGTCCTCGCGGGCGGGCAGGCGCGACATGCCCTCGCCGCGCACCAGATAGAGCACGCCCGCGACGCCCGCCAGCGTGAGCAGCCCGCTGGCGATGATCGCCGCGGTCACGTGGATGGCGATCCAGTACGAGTTCAGCGCCGGCACCACCGGGCCGGCCGCGGTGTAGAAGACCTTGGACGCCAGGCCCAGCCCGAGCGCGGCCGTCACCATGACGAACGCGCCGAGGAAGCGCACGTTGTGGCGGAGCTGGGTGAGCAGGAACGCCGTGACGGCGGCGAAGCAGATCGCCACCACGAACTCGTACATGTTGCCCCACGGCCACCGGCCGGCGGACAGGCCCCGGGTGATGATGGCGGCCAGGTTGGCGGCCCAGCCGAGCCAGCCCAGCGCGAGGGCGACGGTGCCGGCCCGCGCCGCCAGCGGCGACGGCGCCGTCACGCCGCCCTGCCCGGCCTCGGCCGGGGCGTTCGCGGCCGCGCCGGTGACGGTGTCGGCGGGGGCGTCGGCGGGGGCGTCGGCGTCGAGGACGCCGGTGGCCCCCTCAGGCCCGTCGGCCCCGGCCGCGCCGACCGCGACGGGCCGCTTGGCGGCGGCCAGCGCGGCGCCCTCAGCCCCCGCGGCAGCGCCGGTGGCAGCCTTCTTGCCCGCGACGTAGCGCCCGAAGGCCAGCTCCGTCGCGAAGGCGACCATCCCGAGGACGTAGAGCAGCACCGCGGCGACGACGGTCAGGTCGCTCAGCTCGGCGAGTTGTTCAGCGGACATCCTTCTCTCCTGCTGATAGAACCTTGACGATGTCGGCGAACTCCTCGGCGAAGCCCGCCGCGGAGCCTTCGGTGCGGGTGAGGCCGCCCACCTCGGCGGCGCCGTCCGCGGTGACCCGCACGAACACCCGCCGCCGCCTGATGAGCAGCGACAGGGCGATCGACACGACGGCCGTGCCGGCGAACAGCAGCGCGGGCAGCCGCCCGGGGTCGTAGGCGATCTGCAGCGTGATCCACTGCTTGACGCCGGTGTACTGGAGCCTGCCCGCGCCGCCCGGCAGGTCGACGGACTGCCCCACGGCGAGCGGCTTGGGCACGCTGGTGCCCATGAGCAGCGGCTTGAGCTTCTTCAGCTTCTCCGGCGGGGCCAGCTCGTAGACCGACTGCGGCTGCCCGTCGCGCAGCCCGAGGTCGCCGGAGAAGGCCCCGAGGAGCTGCACCTCGGGGTTGAGGTCGCCGGGGAAGGCGGAGGCGTAGGTGCCGTCGCGGAGCGCGACGCTGCTGGGCAGGAAGCGCAGCAGGAACCCGAGCTGCGCCGGCTGCGCGTCGGGCGCCTTCAGCACGCAGCCCGAGGTCATCGTGGCCTTGTCCTCGATGAGGCAGACCACCGGCCCCTCGTAGGCCACCTGGCCCTTGCCGTCGGTGACCTTGAAGACCGGCGCGTAGCCGTTGCCGATCAGGTACGTCTGCGTGCCGCCGATCTCCAGCGGGTCGTTGACCTTGAGGTCGACGTCCCGGGCGGGCGCGGACGGGGAGTCGTTGACCTTGAGGTGCGCGGTGTAGTCGAGCGCCTGGCCGCGCTTCTCGCCCTCGACCTGGTAGGACACCGCGAAGTCGCCGAGCTGCAGCGAGAACGGCTCCAGCGACTCGGCCGACACCTGGCTGCCCGGGATGAACCGGTCGTAGGCGGCCACGGTGTTGGCGAAGCCGTCGCCCTCGACGACCAGGACGTTGCCGCGGTAGCCGTACAGGGAGCCGGCGCCGATGGCGAGCAGGATGCCGATCAGGGCGACGTGGAAGAACAGGTTGCCGGTCTCGCGCAGGTAGCCCTTCTCGGCCGAGACCCAGCCGTCGCCGGTGACCACGCGGAAGCGCAGCCGGCGCAGCCGCCGCGCGGCCTCCTCGACGCCGGGCCCGTGCTCGATGACGGCGTGGTGGGGCAGCTTGGTGACGTGCTTGGGCGCGGCTGGCGGCTTGCGGCGCAGCTCGCGCGCGTAGGTGAGGGTGCGCGGGATGATGCAGCCGACCAGCGAGGTGAACAGCAGCAGGTAGACGGCGGCGAACCAGACCGAGGTGAAGACCTCGAAGAGCTGGAGGCGGTCGTACCACTCGGCCAGCGCCGGGTTCTGGTCGTACAGGCGGGCGACCTTGTCGGGGTCGACGCTGCGCTGCGGCACCAGCGAGCCGGGCACGGAGCCGAGCGCCAGCAGGAACAGCAGGATGAGGGCCGTCCGCATCGAGGTGAGCGTGCGCCAGGCCCAGCGCAGCCAGCCGGTGAGGCCGAAGCCCGCCTGCTTGGGCGCCTGCTCGCGCTCCAGCTCCTTGACGCTCATCAGATCACCGGCTCGAACGCGCCGATCACGCCCTGCATGGCCGCGATCATCTCCCCCCACAGGCCGCTCACCAGGAGCACGCCGACGGCCACCATCATGCCTCCGCCGATGCGGGTGATGAGGCGGGAGTGCCGGCGGATGGCCCGGAACGTGCGCAGCGCCTTGCTGTAGGCCAGCGCGGCGGCGACGAACGGCAGCCCGAGGCCGAGCGCGTACGCCACGGCCAGCAGGGCGCCGCGGCCGGCGCTGCCCTCGTTGAGCCCGAGTGCCAGCACCACGGCCAGGGTCGGCCCGATGCACGGCGTCCAGCCGAGGCCGAACACCACGCCGAGCAGCGGCGCGCCGGCCAGCCCCGCCGCCGGGAGGCGGTGGATGCGCACGTCGCGCATGAGCCCGGGCACGACGCCGAGGAAGGCGAGCCCGAGCACGATGGTCAGCACGCCGAGCACCCGCGTGATGATGCCGGCGTTGAGCAGCATCAGCGACCCGAGCCCGCCGAACAGCGCCCCGCTGAGCACGAACACCAGCCCGAACCCGGCCACGAACAGCCCCGCGCCGAGCACCAGCCGCCCCCGCCCGGGGGCGGCGCTCATCCCGGTCACGTACGACAGGTAGCCCGGCACCAGCGGCAGCACGCACGGCGACAGGAACGACACCACCCCGGCGAGCACCGCGATCGGCACGGCCAGCAGCAGCGAGCCCGAGGCGACGACGTCACTCATCGCGGACCTTGGTGACGGTGTTCATCAGGTCGGTGTACTTGACCGCGCCGAGCGCGCGGGCGGCGATGCGGCCCTGCTCGTCGATGACCAGCGTGGACGGGATGGCCGCGGGCGGCACCGTGCCCTGGAAGGCCAGCGCGACCTTGCCCGGCTGGTCGTAGATCGACGGGTAGCCGGTCTGCTCGGTGCGCTCGAAGGCCAGCGCGTCGGCCTGGCGGTCCTTGAAGTCGACGCCGATGAACTCGACCCCGGCGCCCTTGGTCTTGGCCGCGACCTCCTTGAGCACCGGCGCCTCGGCCCGGCAGGGCCCGCACCAGGACGCCCAGAAGTTGAGCACGACGACCTTGCCCTTGTGCGCGGCCAGCGAGGCCGAGCCGCCGTCGAGGGTGGGGCCTTGGACGGCCGGCGCCGGCTTGCGTTCGCTCACAGCGAACACCTGCATCTTCCCGTCGCCCGCGACGAACCGGGTGTCGCCCGCCTGCGGCTGGCCGCTCTGGTTGCCGGCGCAACCTCCGGCCAGCAGGGCCAGGAGGACGAGGGAGAGGGACTTGGCGCGCACGGAGGGAGATCTCCTTGTACTACAACCGGTAGAGCTTGCAACTCTACCGGCGGGCCCCGACGCTCCGGACACCGGGATCAGGCGCCGGGCACGGACGGCCCGGTGTCCAGGGAGCCGGCCGGCTCGCTGTAGCCGACGCTGATGAGCCGGTCGCCGTCGAACGTGAACGTCGTCAGGCTGGCCAGCGCGCACTGCCGGCGCCTCGGGTCGTGCCAGAGCCGGCGGCCCTCGGCGGCCGACCTGATCGCCCAGATGGGGAGCTGATGGCTGACGAGCACCGTCTCGTGCCCGCGCGCCGCCGCCCGCGCGTCGTCGACCATCGCCTTCATCCGGCGGACGATCGCCGGGTACGGCTCGCCCCACGACGGGCGCAGCGGGTTCCAGAAGTAGCGGTAGTTGCGCCAGTCGCGGAACAACCCCACCCCCTGCGCGACGGGCCGGCCCTCCAGCAGGTTTCCCGCTTCGAGGAGGCGGTCGTCCCGCTGGATCTCCAGGCCCAGCTTGTCGGCGAGCGGGGCCGCGGTCTCCAGGGCCCGCTCCAGGGGCGAGCTGAAGATGGCGACGATGTCACGGCCGCCGACCGCCTTGGCGACCGTCTCGGCCATGAGCTGACCTGTCTCGGACAGGTGGTATCCGGGCAGCCTGCCGTACAGGATGCCCTTCGGGTTGTGCACCTCACCGTGGCGCAGAAGGTGGACGACGGTGGTTTCAGCCATGGTGGGCACAGCCTATCCGCTCGCCCGCCGGGGCTCGCCGGGAGATAGGGTCCCGGGGTGAGTCCCTGGGCGTTGCTCCTCGTGCTCGTCGCCGCCGTCGCCCACGCCACCTGGAACCTGCTGAGCAAGCGTTCCTCGCGGGCCGACGGCCTGGTGTTCGTCTGGCTGGTGGCGGTGACCTCGGCGGCGGTGTGGGCGCCGCTGTTCGCCGGGTTCCTGGTGGTGACGGGCGACCTGCCGTCCTGGCGGGACCTCGCGGTGGTCTGCGGCAGCACGGCGCTGCACATGGGGTACTTCGTGCTGCTGCAACGCGGGTACGGCCACGGCGACCTGTCGGTGGTCTACCCCGTGTCGCGGGGCACCGGGCCGATGCTGGCGAGCCTGGTCGCGGTGCTGTTCCTCGGCGAGCGGCCGTCGGCGGCCAACGTGGCGGGAATCGTGCTGGTCGGGGTGGGGGTGTTCCTGCTCGGCGGGGGCACGGCCCGCGGCGACCTGCGCTCGGTGACGGCCGGGCTGGTGATCGGGGTGTTCATCGCGGCGTACACGGTGTGGGACTCGCAGGTGGTGGGGCCCTTCGGGGTGGCCCCGGTCACGCTCATCTACCTGGGCGAGGTGGGGCGCGCGCTGGCGCTCGCCCCGGTGGCGCTCGGGGCGCGGCGGCGGGCGCTCGTCGCGCCGGTGTGGCGGGAGCACCGGTGGCGCATCGCCGGGGCGGCCGTGCTGATCTTCGTGTCGTACCTGCTGGTGCTGATCGCGTTCACGCTCGCGCCGGTGACCGTGGTGGCGCCGGCCAGGGAGATCAGCGTGCTGATCGCCGTGGTGCTGGGCGGGCGGCTGCTGGCCGAGGGCGACCTGGCGCGGCGGCTGCTGGCGGCGGGGGTGATCCTCGGCGGGGTGGCCGCCATCGCGCTGAGCTGAGAGCCCGGCTCCTGGCCGGGAGCCGGGCCGCCGGCCGAAGGCCCGGCTACTGGACGGCCCAGGCGTTCTCCTGCTCCTTGCTGGCCTCCATGAGGGCGTCCACGAGGGCCCGGATCGCGGGACGGCGGGCGGCGTCGGCGCGCCAGACGGCGTAGATGCGGCGCGACTGGCGCGGCCTGATCGGCACCATGGCGACGCCCGGGGGCACGTGGCGGCCGAGGCGCGGCACGATCGCGCAGCCCAGCCCGGCCGCGACCAGCGCGAGCTGGGTCGGGTACTCGTCGGCCATGCAGGCGATCTCCGGCTCCAGCGAGGCGCTGCGCAGGGTGAACACCAGCCAGTCGTGGCACACGGTGCCGGGCGAGCCGCTGACCCACCGCTCGCCGGGCAGGGCGGCCAGCTCGATCTCCCGCGAGCCGGCCAGCGGGTGAGCGGCGGGCAGGGCCACGTCCGCGATGTCGTCGAGCAGGGTGGCCCTGGACAGGCCGTCGGGCAGCGCCATGGGCCGGTTCATCCAGTCCTGGATGACGCCGAGGTCCAGCTCGCCCCTGGCCACGTCGCGCACCACCCGCTCGGGCTCGCGCTCGGTCAGCTGGATCCACAGGTCGGGGTGGCGGTCACGGAGGGCGACCAGGGCGTGCGGCATGAGACCGCGGGCGGCGGTGGGGAAGGCCGCGATGTTGAGCCGGCCGACGACCGCGCCGCGCAGCGCCTCGAAGTCGGCCTCGGCGGTCTCGACCAGGGCGAGGATGCGCTCGGCGTGCTCGGCGAGCAGGCCGGCCGCGTCGGTGAGCCGCACGCCGCGGCCGTTGCGCTCGACGAGCCGGGCGCCGGTCTCCCGCTCCAGCTTGGCGATCTGCTGGGACACCGCCGACGGGGTGACCATGAGCGCGTCGGCGGCCGCGCCGACCGAACCGTAGACGTGCACAGCGTGAAGGGCCTTGAGCCGGTTCAAGTCCAACATGTAAGCCAGACTAAAGGGTTTAGCGTAGAAAGTCTCGCTTGTGGTCGAATGTGTAGCAGGCGAAAATAGATGCATGCGAATCATCAAGTCGAAGAAGCAGCAGCCCGCCGGTCCCTCGTACCTCAAGGAGCTCGCCGAGCAGGCTCGCGAGCAGCGCATCCGCTACCAGAAGCCCACCCGCTGAGTGCGCCCCCGCCACCTCGCCCTCGCCGTCGGCCTCGCGGCCGTCTGGGGCGTCAACTTCGTGGTCATGCAGGTAGGGCTGCGGCACTTCCCGCCGCTGCTCTACGCGGGCCTCAGGTTCGCCATGGCCGCGTTCCCCGCCCTGTTGCTGGCGGGACGGCCCCAGGTCCCGTGGCGCTGGGTCGCAGGGGTGGCGGCCACGATCGGCGTGGGACAGTTCGGCCTGCTGCTCGTCGGCATGCGGGCCGGCATGCCCGCCGGGCTGACCTCGCTCGTCCTGCAGATGCAGGCGTTGTTCACCGTGGTGTTCGCGGTGACGCTGCTCGGGGAGCGGCTCACCGCCCGTCGCGTCCTCGGGCTGGCCGTCGCGTTCGGCGGCCTGGCCCTGGTCGCCTACGACTTCGGCGTCTCGGGGCCGATCCTCGCCTTCGTCCTCTGCGTGGCCGCCGCGGCCTGCTGGGGGCTCGGCAACGTCGCGCAGCGCCGGGCCGCGCCGCCCGACTCGCTGCGTTTCATGGTCTGGGTCAGCGCCCTGTCGGCGCCGCCGCTCCTGCTGCTGTCGTTGTGGCTGGAGGGCGTGCCCGACCTCGCCGCCCCCGCCGAGGGATGGCTGTCCCTGCTGTACGTCGCCTTCGTCTCGACGCTCGGCGGGTTCGGCGTGTGGGGCTGGCTGCTGCGGCGCTACGACGCCTCGACCGTGGCGCCGTACACGCTGCTCGTGCCGGTCTTCGGCATGTCGTCGGCCGCCCTGGTGACGGGAGAGCCGCTCACCCCGCTCAAGCTGGCGGCGGCGGCCCTCATCGTCTGCGGCGTGCTCTACGCCGGCACCGCTATCTCGCCGCTGCGGCGGCCCCTGCGGCGGCTTCGGCCGCGGCGGGCAGCGCTTCCGCGACGCGGCTGAGCGCCTCGTCGTCGTGGGAGGCGGACAGGAACCACGCCTCGTACGCCGACGGCGGCAGGTAGACGCCCTGGTCCAGCATCGCGTGGAAGAACGCGGTGAACGCCGCGGTGTCCTGGGTCTTGGCCTCGGCGAAGTTCGTCACCTCCGCGTCGGTGAAGAAGATCGAGAACAGGCTGCCCGCGCGCTGCAGCCGGTGCGGCACCCCGGCCTTGGCCAGCGCCTCCGCGGCCGCGTCGCCGACCGCCAGCGCGGCGGCGTCCACCTTCGCGTACGCCTCCGCGTCCAGCGCCCGCAGCGTCGCCAGCCCGGCCGCGCAGGCGAGCGGGTTGCCCGACAGCGTGCCCGCCTGGTAGACCGGGCCCTCCGGCGCGAGGTAGGCCATCACGTCGGCCCGGCCGCCGAACGCCGCCGCCGGCAGCCCGCCGCCCATCACCTTGCCGAACGTCATCAGGTCGGCCTGGACCGGGTCCAGGCCGTGCCAGCCGGCCGCCGAGACGCGGAAGCCGGTCAGCACCTCGTCCATGATCAGCAGCGCCCCGTGGGCCGTGCACAGCTCGCGCAGCCGCCGGTTGAAGCCGTCGCGCGGCGGCACCACGCCCATGTTGGCGGGGCACGCCTCGGTGATCACGCAGGCGATCTCGGCCTGCGCGAACGCCTCCTCGACGGCCGCGACGTCGTTGTAGGGCAGCACGATCGTGTCGGCCGCCGACGCCCCGGTGACGCCCGGCGTGTCGGGCAGCCCGAACGTCACCACGCCCGAGCCCGCCGCGGCCAGCAGCGCGTCGACGTGCCCGTGGTAGCACCCGGCGAACTTGATCACCTTGGACCGGCCGGTGAAGCCGCGCGCGAGGCGCACCGCGCTCATCGTCGCCTCGGTGCCGGAGCTGACCAGGCGCACCTTGTCGACCGGCGCCACCCGGGAGACGATCTCCTCGGCCAGCTCGACCTCGCCCTGGGTGGCGGTGCCGTAGGAGAAGCCGTGGGCGGCCGCGTCCGCGACCGCCTCGACGACCGCGGGGTGGCGGTGGCCGAGGATCATCGGGCCCCAGGAGCACACCAGGTCCACGTAGCGGTTGCCGTCGACGTCCGTCAGGTAGGGGCCCTGGCCGGCCGCCATGAAGCGCGGGGTGCCGCCGACCGCGCCGAACGCGCGCACCGGGGAGTTGACGCCTCCCGGCACGATCCGGCGGGCGCGGGCGAAGAGGTCCTCGGAGTTCTGTATGCGGCTCACCCGACCAGGTTAGTCGGGGCGGGCCGCCGTCCCGTGGCAGGCCCGTCAGTCGGCCAGCCACTCCAGGACGCGCAGCGGGTCGGGCAGGGGACGGCCGTCCGGCGGGCGCAGCCAGGTGACCGGCCGGCCCCCGGGCAGCAGCGACGGCGGCGCGAGCACGTAGCTGTCGCGGCAGTGCCAGCGCAGCCCCGGGGTGTCGTCGATGGTGGCCGGGTCGCAGTCGAGGTGGCAGGACCACCACTCGTCCTCGTCCTCGGGGTTGCCTCGGGTGGCCACGTAGAACAAGACCCGGTCGCCTTGCGCGGCGACCGGGCCGGAGTGGGCTCCCGCCTCGTCGATCCTCGTCAGGGCCGACAGGCCGGTGGTGAGCGGTACGTCGAAGACGTCGAAGACGCGCCCGGTGGGCAGGATCACCCCGGCCTCGGGGTCGGCCTGCCACCAGCGCGAGAGCTGCGCGGAGTCGGTCGTGGCCAGCAGCGGCCAGGCCGGCGAGAGCGGATGGGCGCCCGGGTCGGGACAGCCGAGCCGGTCGCAGGAACACGCCCGCGGCCCCGTGGCCAGCGGATACGCGCCCGGCACCACCGGCCAGCCCAGGGCCGCGTAGTCGAGGACCGCCGCGATGCGCGTCGGCCGTGCCTGCTTCTGGGCCCGCTTTTTGGTACGCCGAGCCAGAGGTACCCCCACCATTGGTGTCTCCCGTCGAGTCCCGCGCCTCAGGAGGTCCCGGCTCCGGGCAGGCGTTCGCTCACGCGGGACACACCAGCACTTCTCATCGCACTCTAACGCACAGGCCACACGAGTTGACGGGAAACCCCTTGGTTAGAGCGCCCGCGCCACCTCGGTGGCCCAGTAGGTCAGGATCAGGTCGGCGCCGGCCCGCTTGATCGCGACCAGCGACTCCATGATCGTCCGCTCGCGGTCCACCCAGCCGTTGGCCGCGGCCGCCTCGATCATCGCGTACTCGCCGCTCACCTGGTAGGCGGCGACCGGCACGTTCACCTCGCGGCGGAAGGCGGCGATGATGTCGAGGTAGGCCAGGGCGGGCTTGACCATGACGGCGTCCGCGCCCTCGGCCAGGTCGAGCCGCACCTCGCGCAGCGCCTCCTCCAGCGGCCCGGCCGGGTCCTGCTGGTGGGTGCTGCGGTCGCCGAACTGCGGCGCGCACTCGGCGGCGTCGCGGAAGGGGCCGAAGAAGGCGGAGGCGTACTTGGCGGAGTAGGCGAGGATCGGGACGTTCGCGTGGCCTGCGCCGTCGAGGGCGGCGCGGATGGCGCCCACCTGGCCGTCCATCATGCCGCTCGGCGCGATCATCTGGGAGCCGGCCTCGGCCTGGGCCACCGCGATCGCGGCGTAGCGCTCCAGAGTGGCGTCGTTGTCCACGTCGCCGGACGGCGTGAGGATGCCGCAGTGCCCGTGGTCGGTGAACTCGTCGAGGCAGGTGTCGGCCATCACCACGAGCGCGTCGCCGACCTCGGCGGTCACGTCGCGCAGCGCCTGCTGCAGCACGCCGTCGGGGTCGTCGGCGGCCGAGCCGCGCGCGTCCTTGACCGCCGGGATGCCGAACAGGATCAGCCCGCCCACGCCCGCCTCGGCCGCCTCGTGGGCCGCCTTGCGGAGGGAGTCGCGGGTGTGCTGGAACACGCCCGGCATCGAGGCGACCGGCTGCGGCGCGTCGATGCCCTCCTTGACGAACAGCGGCAGGATCAGCTCGGCCGGGTGCAGCCGGGTGCCCGCGACCATCCGCCGCAGGGCGGGGTCGCGGCGGAGCCTGCGGGGGCGGGCGACGGGGTACTGCGCGCTCATCTGGCTCTCCTTCTGGCGCCGCGGCGGTTCTGCGAGGGCCGGCGCGGCGTGTCGCCGGCGGCCAGCGCCGCCTGGCGCTGCTTGGCTCCGTACTCGGCCACGGCGGCGGCGAGCGCGGAGGCGGACGGCTTGTCGGCCATGACGTCCACCCGGAGCCCGAACTCCTCGGCGGTCTTGGCCGTCTGCGGCCCGATGACCGCGATCACGGTGACGTTGTGGGGCTTGCCGGCGATGCCGACGAGGTTGCGCACCGTGGAGGACGAGGTGAACAGCACGGCGTCGAAGCCGCCGCCCTTGATCGCCTCACGGATGGGCGCGGGCGGCGGCGCGGCCCGCACGGTCCGGTACGCCGTGACGTCGTCGCACTCCCAGCCCAGCTCGGTGAGCCCGGCCACCAGCGTGTCGGTGGAGATGTCGGCCCTCGGCAGCAGCACCCGGTTGATCGGGTCGAGCATCGAGTCGTACGGCGGCCACTCGGCCACCAGCCCCTCGGACGACTGCTCGCCCGAGGGCAGCAGGTCGGGCTTGACGCCGAACTCGACCAGGGCCCGCGCGGTGGCGTCGCCCACGGCGGCCACCTTGAGCCCGGCGAAGGCGCGCGCGTCGAGGCCGTACTCCTCGAACTTCTCGCGCACCGCCTTGACGGCGTTGGCGCTGGTGAAGGCGACCCACTCGTAGCGGCCGGTGACCAGGCCCTTGATCGCGCGGTCCATCTGCTGCGGGGTGCGCGGCGGCTCGACCGAGATGGTCGGCACCTCCTCCGGCACCGCGCCGTAGGCGACGAGCTGCTCCGACAGGCTGCGCGACTGCTCCTTGGTGCGCGGCACCAGCACCCGCCAGCCGAACAGCGGCTTGGTCTCGAACCACGACAGCTTCTCGCGCTGCCCCACGGCCTCGCCGACCACGATCAGCGCCGGCTCGGTGAACCCGGCGTGCTTGAGGTCGGCCTGCAGCCGCCCGAGCGAGGACACGACGGTGTACTGCTCGGTGGTGGTGCCGGCGCTGCTGACCGCGACGGGCGTGGTGTCGGGCTTGCCGCCGGCGATCAGCGCCTTGCCGATGGCCACGGCGTCGGCGATGCCGTTGTAGACGACCAGCGTGCCGGGGCAGGCGGCGTGGGAGGACCAGTCCTGCTCCTGCGCGGCGTCGACCACGCGGAACTCGGGCACGGCCGTCGCCGGCGGGATGCCCGCGTAGGTGAGCACGGCGGTCGCGGGCGGCACGCCGGGCACGACCTCGAAGTCCACCTCCGCCGCCGCGCAGGCCGCGACCTCCTCGGTGATCGAGGAGAACAGCATGGGGTCGCCCGCGCACAGGCGGACCACCAGCCCGCCGTCCTTGGCGCGCTTGACGAGCCCGGGCAGCGCGTCGCCGCCCTCGACGACCTGCACCCCCTCGCGGGCGTGACGCAGCAGCGCGCGGTGCGTCTCGTCGCCGAGCACCACGGCGTCGGCCTTGCCGAGCAGCTCGGCGGCGCGGAGCGTGAGCAGGTTGGGGTCGCCGGGACCCGCGCCGACGAACGCGACGAAACCGGAGGTTGGACTATCGGAGCTCAATGGGAATGCTCCCCCATCAATCTGTCGGCCCCTTCGGCGATCATCTGGGCCGCGAGGAGGCGGCCCAGATCGACAGCCTCCGAAGGAGAGCCGGCGGCGGACTTGCGGACCGCCTCGCGGCCGTCGATCGCGACGACCGTGGCGGTCAAGTTCAGAGTGTGCCCGTCATCGGCCGCGAAAGCACCCACTGGTGCGGCGCAGCCCGCCTCCAGCGCGGCCAGCAGCGCCCGTTCGGCGCTCACCGCGGAGCGGGTGCGCGGGTCGTCGAGCACGCCGAGGAAGGCGACGAGGTCGGCGCGGTCGGCGCGGCACTCGACCGCGAGCGCGCCCTGGCCCGGGGCCGGCAGCAGCTCGTCGACCTCGAAGATCTGGGCGATCTCGGCGTCGCGACCGAGCCGGTGCAGCCCGGCGGAGGCCAGCACGACGGCGTCCAGCTCGCCGGAGGCGACCTTGCCGATGCGCGTGTCGGCGTTGCCGCGGATGGCGACGTACTCGAGGTCGGGGCGGAGCGCGCTCAGCATGGCCACCCGGCGCGGCGAGCCGGTGCCGACGCGCGCGCCGGCCGGCAGGTCGGCGAACTTGCGGGACGCCACCAGCGCGTCGCGGTGGTCGTGGCGGGCCGGGATCGCGGCCAGGGTGAAGCGCGGGTCCTGCCGGGTGGGGAGGTCTTTCAGCGAGTGCACGGCGAGGTCGATCTCGCCGTCGAGCAGCCTGTCGCGCAGCGCGCTGACGAACACGCCGGTGCCGCCGAGCTGCGCGAGGTGGGCCTTGGTGACGTCGCCGAACGTGGTGACGCCGACGAGCTCCACCGCGCGCCCGGTGCGGGCGGTGTAGCCGTCGGCCACCATCTGGGACTGGGTCGTCGCCAGAGAGCTCCGGCGCGTGCCCAGCCGCAGGGGTCCGGACGTCACAACTCCACCTCTCTCACGGCCTCGGGCACCTTCGGGTCCAGGTTGAACAGCTCACGCAGCGCCTCCGCATAATGATCGCCCCCCGGGCAGGCGGCGAGCTGCTTGACACGCACAGTGGGCTCGTGGAGCAGCTTGTCGACGACGCGCTGCACGGTCATGGCGACCTCGTCGCGGGCCCGCTCGTCCAGGTCGGGCATGCGCATCATGAGGCGGCCGAGCTCGGACTCGACCACGCTCGCCGCCTTGCTGCGCAGCGCGACCACGGTCGGGGTGACCTTGGCTGCCCGCTCGGCGTCGAGGTAGGCGCGAAGCTCCTCCACGACGAGGGCGCGCACGGACGCGACCGCGTCGACCTCGCGCGAGCCGATGCCGGACTCCTGGATGGATTCCAGGTCGACCAGCCGGACCCCCGGCAGCCGGCGCACGGCCGGGTCGATGTCGTGCGGCAGCGCCAGGTCCAGCAGGAACGCGGGCCCGTCCAGCATATCCGGCGTGATGATGTGCCGGCCCGCTCCCGTGCAGGTGATGACGATGTTGGCGGCGGCCAGCTCGGCGGGCATGTCGGCGAACTCGACCGCCCGGCCGCCGACGTTCGCCGCGAGGCGGGCGCCCCGCTCGTACGTGCGGTTGGCCACGACGATGTCGGTGACCCCGGCGCGCTGGAGCGTGACGGCGGCCAGCGAGCTCATCGAGCCCGCGCCGACGACCAGCGCCCGCTTGCCCGCGATCTCGCCGGCCAGCGACAGCCCGGCCGTGACCAGGGAGGCCCCGGCGTGGTCGATGCCGGTGTCGGCGTGCGCCCGCTTGCCGACCCGCAGCGCCTGCTGGACCAGCTCGTTGAGGGTGGCGCCGACGGTGCCCTGGCGCTGGCCGAGCTTGAGCGCCTGGCGGACCTGGCCGAGGATCTGGCCCTCGCCGACCACCATGGAGTCGAGGCCGCACACCACGGAGAACAGGTGCTCGACCGCGCGCTCCTCGTAGTGCACGTACAGGTGGGGCGTGAGCTCCTCGACCGGGATGCCCGAGTGCCTGCCGAGCAGGCCGGTCACGGCGGTGACCGCGGCGTGGAAGCGGTCGACGGTGACGTAGACCTCGACCCGGTTGCAGGTCGAGACCACCATGGCCTCGGCGACGCTCGGGTCGTCCTGCACGTCGTGCAGCAGCTTGACCAGGGCGTCACCGGTGATGGAGACGCGCTCAAGCAGAGCCACCGGCGAGGTGCGGTGGCTGAGTCCGATCGCCAGAACACTCATTGACTGTCCACCGCCATGAGTGGCCCTCCAGCCTTGCGTTGCTCGTGGAACGCGAGAATCTGCAGCTCGATCGAGAGATCGACCTTACGGACATCGACGGTGGCGGGCACGGTGAGCACGACGGGGGCGAAGTTCAGGATGCTGGTGACGCCCACGGCGATCACGCGATCGCAGACTTCCTGCGCCGCTTCCGCCGGTGTCGCCAGAACCACGATCGAGACTCCACGCCGTTGGATGACGGCTTCCAGTTCGTCGATGTGCTCAACATTCAACCCCGCGATGGTGTCGCCCACGACTTCGGGGTCGGCGTCGACGAGCGCCGCCACCCGGAAGCCACGGGAGACGAAGCCGCCGTAGTTCGCCAGCGCGCGGCCGAGATTGCCGACGCCGACGATGGCGACCGCCCAGTCCTGCGTCAGGCCCAGCTCACGGGAGATCTGGTAGACGAGGTACTCCACGTCATAGCCTACGCCTCTGGTGCCGTAGGAGCCGAGATGCGAAAGATCCTTGCGCAGCTTGGCGGAGTTCACCCCGGCGGCCACGGCCAGATCCTCGGAGCTGACCGTCGCGATGCCCCGCTCCGCCATGCCGTGCAGCGCCCGCAGGTACAACGGAAGCCGCGCGACCGTCGCCTCGGGGATGCCTCGGTCACGAGGCTGGGACGGGCTCTTCACGTGCCGGAGCTCCAGGGGACAGGCGGCTTGAGGCCGCGGAAAACGGATGAGAACCGTCTTTCAGGTTAATCCCTTTGTGAACCGATGCACAAAGTCGCGGCGGTACGGTTGCCGTATGCACCGCATCACGTTGCTCGGCAAGCCCGGCTGTCACCTGTGCGACGACGCGCGGGAGGTGGTCGCCCGGGTGGCCGGCGAGCTCGGCGTGTCCTGGGAGGAGATCAGCATCGACTCCTCCGAGGAGCTGAGGGAGAAGTACTGGGAGATGATCCCGGTGACGCTCGTCGACGGAGTGCAGCACGACTTCTGGCGGGTCGACGAGGCCCGGCTGCGGGCGGCGCTCAGTACATGACGGTGGGCAGCGGCACCACCTTGGCGGCGTTGACGTTGAGCTCGATCACGTTGGTGGCCAGCACCATCGACTGCCGCTCGTTGACGAACCGCTCCACGTGCGGCTGGCGCTGGTGGTCGCGGTAGGCGACCTCGTCGCGGTAGAGCTCGTAGACGATGCGCTGGAGCGGGGCCGACTTGACCGCGTGGCAGGCGTAGACGAGCGTGTCGGGCTCGCCGCGGCGCACCGCCTCGACCGTGCTCTCGGCCAGCCGGTCGAACGCCTCGCCCGCGCCGTCCATGATGGTGAAGACGGTGAGCAGGCCGTAGATGCTCGGGGACGGGCGGCCGCCACCGCCGCCGGGCTGGGGCTGGCTCTGCTGGCCCTGCTGGTTCTGCTGGGACGGGGAGAACAGGTCGGCGCCGGAGAAGAGCATGCCGGTGGCCGGGCCGGGCGGGGGCGGGGTGGGCGGCATGGCGTACTCGGGGCGGGGCGTGCCCTGCGGGCCGGAGGGGCCGCCCAGGCGCTGCGGGCCGGAGGGGCCGCCCAGGCGCTGCGGGCCGGAAGGGCCGCCCAGCCCTTGGGAGGCGTGCGCGCCGGGCGTCCCGTGCGGGCCCTGGATGCCGTGCGGGCCCTGAGTGCCGTGCGGGCCCTGGATGCCGTGCGGGCCTGAGGGGCCGTTCAGGCCGTGGGCGCCGGAGGGGCCGTTCATGATGTAGCCGGTCGCGGGGCCGTCCTCGGGGGGCGGCGCCATGCGGGCGGCGTAGTCGACCTCGCGCTCGCCCGCGCGGTACTCCGCCACCAGGTCGCCGAGGCCGGTGGCGCGGCGCGGCGCGGCGGGCGGCAGGTCGGCGGCCGGCACGGGCTCGGGCATGGCCCTGCGCCCGCGCGGGACCGTGCGGTCGTGGTCCTCCGGCGGCAGCGGGCGCTTGACGTCGCCGTGCCGCCCGGGGGCGTCGTGGCCGTGCCGCGCCGCGGCGCCCTGGCCGTGCCGGGCGGGCGCGTCGCGGTCGGGGAAGTCGTCCTCGTCCTCGTCGTCGTACGGCGCGAGCGGCCGCAGCACGGTGTACCAGATCGCCGCCGCGGCCACCGCCAGCAGCGCCGCGGTGAACAGCGGGGGCACCGTGAAGCGCATCGCGCCCACCAGGGCGATGCCCGAGGGCGCGATGACCAGGGAGGCGTGCAGGTTGTCGGTGTCGTACTCGTCGCCGTTGCGCCATTTGAGCGCGGCGACCACGAGCATGGCCAGCATGATCACGACGGCGATCGCGTGCACGCCGATCAGCAGGTAACCGGGGACGATGCCCCAGAACGCCGCTCCGGCGGGCACGCTCTTGCTCATGTCCTGGGACTTGAGCGGGTCGAAGATCATGATCGCGCCGGTGACGATGGTCAGCGCGATGCCCATCAGCCACGCCAGGAAGCGCGGCGGCACCCGCTCGGCCAGGAGCTGGATCATGCCGACGGCCAGCCAGAGCGGCGCGAGCAGCGACCCCGTCACCTGGTAGATCCGGAACGTCACCGCCCCGAACCCCATGAGGCTGCCGATGCCGATCACCGCCAGTGACAGGCACAGCGCCACGCCCGCGACGACCCAGCCGATCAGCCAGCCCTCGGGCTCGTCGCGCAGCCGCTTGATCAGGGCACCTGTCGCGAACCCGGCGAGGATCGCACCGGCGAAACCTATGACAGCAACGAGGATCTCCATGGTGACTCCAATGCTGCCGGACGATGCCTCCCAGCCGGTAGCCGAAGAGGGAACAGGTCGATCCTCACGCTATCTGTCGGTTACGCCTAGTCATGCCAGCACCCTGTGGATTGTGGAATTTCCGGTTGATTTCTAGAGTGTTCGAGCACGCCGCACCCCTTACCCCTAGGGATACCGGATGCCTGACTCGTCGCCGTTCGCCGGGCTGCTTGCGCCAGCGCTCGCTGGACCTGCCCGGACGGGCGAGTTCGCCGTGCGCGAAGAAGCGCCGGAGCACGAGGTGGACCAGGCCGCGGACGTGGACCTGCGGGCGCTGGTGCTGCACGCCAAGAACGGCTGCACGGAGTCGTTTGGCACGCTCTACGACCGCTACGTGGATCTGGTCTACCGCTACATCTACTTCCGCGTCGGCTCCCACCAGCTCGCCGAGGACCTGACCAGCGAGACCTTCCTGCGGGCGTTACGCAGGATCGCCGACTTCACCTGGCAGGGCCGCGACTTCGGCGCCTGGCTCGTGACGATCGCCCGCAACCTGGTGACGGACCACTTCAAATCGGGGCGATATCGGCTGGAGATCCCCACTGGGGAGATCATCGACGTTCCGCTCGACGGCTCGCACATCCCGGAGAACGCCGTGGTCACGGCCATCATCAACGACCGCGTGCTGCGTGCCGTACGTGAGCTCAATCCCGAACAGCAGGAATGCGTCGTCCTGCGTTTCCTGCACGGACTCTCACTCGCGGAAACCGCGTTGATCATGGGGAAGAAGAGTGGAGCGATCAAAGCGCTGCAGTTCCGCGCCGTCCGGGCGCTGGCCCGGGCGCTCAAGCACGACCTGGCGTAACCTCCACCATCGGCTCCTCGTTGAGCATGTGTCACGGCCAGACGGGAGCGACTGTCATGGGTAGGGCGCGCAGGCGGCGGGAACGCGTGCTCGAACACCTCTCGGAGCTGCGGAGCCTGCCCATCGGCGGGGCTCCGGAGCCGTCGTTTCGCGCGCGGCTGCGCGCCGACCTGCTCTCCGGGCGCCTCGCCGAACGGGCCGCGCTCGCCGAGGAGGTCGCCCTCGCCGAGCGGACGCTGCTCGCGGAGGAGTCGCCCCTCGCGGGCGAGGTCGATCGGCGGGTCGATCGACGGGTCGATCGACGGGTCGATCGGCGGGGCGATCGGGAGGGCGAGCGGGACGTGCGCACCGGGCGCGGGCCGCTCGGCCACGGCAGGGGCGCGCGGCACGCCCGGCCCCGGCCCGCCCGGTCCGAACGGCGACCGGCCGTGCGACCGGCGCGGCGGCGGCCCCTGCTGTCCCACCTGGCCTCGTTCGGGCTGGCGGCGGGCATGATGGTCTCGGCGTTCGCCACGTACCAGGCGGTGCCCGGCGACTCCCTCTACCCGCTCAAGCGCGCCGCCGAGAGCACGCTCGTCCGGCTCAGCGCCGACGACGCCGAGCGCGGCGAGCGCGAGCTCGACTCGGCCAAGACCCGCGCCAGGGAGGTCGCCAGCCTGCTCGGCTCCGCCGACGACGGCCCGCTGGTCAGCAAGACCCTCAAGGACATGGAGGACTCCACCCGCTCGGGCATCAGCCGCCTGGAACGGGCCGAACCGCGCTCACCGAAGATCAAGAAATTCGCGCGGGACCAGAAGGAGATGGTCGGCCCCATGCTTCCGCAGCTCAACGGCGATCAGCAGGCCCAGGCCGAGGGTTACCTCGACTACATCGAGGGTCTGGCCGCCCCGCAGTAGGTAGCTAAGCTGAAGCTCATGCGGCTTTTCGGACGACGACACGAGGTCCAGCCCGAGGTTGCGGGCGAGGCCGCGGCGCAGGCGGCGGTCACCGTCGCGCCGGCCCGGCCGGTCGAGCCCGACCTGGAAGCGGCGGCCTTCTTCGACGTGGACAACACGATGATGCGCGGCGCCTCCATCTACCACTTCGCCCGCGGCCTGGCCACGCGCGGCATGTTCACCACGTCCGACCTGGTGAAGTTCGCCGTGGGCCAGGCGGTGTTCCGGCTGCGCGGCAGCGAGAACCCCGAGCACATCGCGGTGGCGAGGGAGACGGCGCTGGCGTTCGTGGCCGGGGCCAAGGTCGACGACGTCGTACGGCTCGGCGAGGAGATCTACGACGAGGTCATGGCCGACCGCATCTGGGGCGGCACCCGCGCGCTCGCCCAGTCCCACCTGGACGCCGGGCAGCGGGTCTGGCTGGTCACCGCCACGCCGGTCGAGCTGGCGCGCGTCATCGCGCTGCGGCTCGGGCTGACCGGCGCGCTCGGCACCGTCGCCGAGACCAGCAACGGCATCTACACCGGCCGCCTGGTCGGCGACCTGCTGCACGGCCCCGCCAAGGCCGAGGCGGTGCGGGCGCTGGCCCGGCGCGAGGGCCTCGACCTGACGCGCTGCACCGCCTACAGCGACTCGGCGAACGACCTGCCGATGTTGTCGCTAGTGGGCAACGCCGTGGCGATCAACCCCGACAGCGAGCTGCGCGAACACGCCAGGAAGCACGACTGGCCGGTCAAGGACTTCCGTACGGGGCGCAAGGCGACGCTGACGGCGCTGCCCATCGCGGCGGGCGTGGGGGCGGTCGCGGGCGGCGTCGCGGCCGGCATCGCCCTCCGCCGCCACTACCGCCGCCACTGACCCTCACCCCGCCCCCATCCCTCCGCGCCCTCCCGCGACGGCCCCGGCCGTGACCGGGGCGGGCGGGGGTCACTTCAGGGTGTCGAACAGTTCGCGGGCCTGGGGCTGCTGCCACTCGACCCGGTTCGGGTCGGTCGCGGCCGGTCTCCACGGCACGACCGCCATGGTGACCTTGGCCTCCGCCAGCGACCCGGCGAGCCCCGCCATCTCCTCCACGCTCAGGTCGGTGTGCACCGCTTCGCGCACCTCGCCGAGCAGGGCCTTGAGCCGGTGCTCCTCCCCGAGCGCGCCCTGAACCTTCTTCGCCATCGCGCGCAGGAGCTGCGCCTGCCGTTTGATGCGGGCGATGTCGGAGCCGTCCCCGGCGGCCCGTGAGCGCATCCAGCCGAGCGCCGCCTCGCCGTTCAGCGTGACCTTGCCGGCGGGCAGCCGCAGCTTGGCGCGCGGGTCGTCCACGGGGCGGCTCAGGGTGAGCTGAACGCCCCCCAGCGCGTCCACGATGCCCTTGAAGCCGGTGAAGTCCACTTCCACCGTGTGCTCGAAGCTGAGCCCGGTCAGCTTGCGCATGGTGTCGCGGAGGCAGGGCAGGCCGCCCTTGTCGTACGCCGAGTTGATCAGGTCGGTACGGGCGGCCCGGCCCGCGCAGGCGGGGATCGCCACCAGCGAGTCGCGGGGCACGCTGACCGCCGTCACGGTGCGCCGGTCCTCGGGCACGTGCAGGACGATGATGGTGTCCGCGCGCTGCCCGCCGCCGTCGGCCTGCCGCGCGCGGTGGGGGCCGTACTCGGCGTTCGCGCCCTGGACGCTGTCGGAGCCGATCAGCAGGATGTTCACGGCGCCGCGCACCTCCACGGCCTGCGAGCCGGCGGGCGGGACGGCGGTCTGCCGGCCGGCGAGCAGCACCGTGGGCACCACGACCGCGGCGGCCGTGGCCACGGCGACCAGCCCGGCGGCCCACCAGCTCGCCCGCCACCGCCGCGTACGGGCCCGCAGCAGCCGCTCACGCTGCCTGAGGAGGGTCGCGGGCGGCTCGTGCTCCAGCTCCACGCCGAGGTCGCGGAGCAGTCTGAGGTCGTCCATCGTCACTCCTCCTCCATGGGGTTGGTGTCGCCGAGCGCGGCCCGCACCTTCCGCCTGCCCCTGTTGAGGCGGGAGCGCACGGTGCCGATCGGGATGCCGAGCGCCTGCGCGACCTCTTCGTACGTCAGGTCGCCCCAGGCGATGAGCAGCAGCACGTCCCGGTCCTTGGCGGGCAGGGACGCGAGCGCGCCGGCCAGCTCCCCGCGCACCGCCTGGGCGGTGACGCCGGCGGCCACCCGGTCGGCGGGCGACTCGACGGCGGAGTCGACCGGCGCCCGCAGCAGCGCCCGGTAGCGGGCGGCCTCCTTGCGGTGGTGCCGGGAGATGAGCTTGGTGAGGATGCCGAACAGCCAGGGGCGGGCGTCCGGGTAGGCCAGGTCGTAGCTCCTGCGGCGGGAGAAGGCGACCAGGAACGTCTCCCCGACGAGGTCCTCGGCGGGCTCGGGGCCGAGCCGTTTGGAGACGTAGCGGTAGAGCATTCCGGCGTAGCGGTCGAACAGCTCGGCGAACGCCTCGGGGTCGGTCCACGAGGCGTTCACGAGCTCCGCGTCCGCGCCTCGGGTGGCGGGTTGCAGGATCATCTCCGCCCTTCTGTGGGGGATCGGTCACGCATGTCTTGCCACAACCCGCCGCCCGGGTTCACAGCTCCTTGAGGAAGCCCCCGTCCACGGCGAACTCGGCGCCGGTGGTGCTGCCGGAGCGCGGCGAGGCGAGCAGCGCGACGACGTCGGCGACCTCCTGCGGCCGGACCAGCCGTCCGGTGACCAGCTTCATCATGCCGGGCGCGACCTCGGCGACCACGGCCTCCTTGGAGGCTCCGGCCATGCCCGCGATGACCTCGGCCGCCCCGCCTTCCTTCGTCCACCAGTCGGTGAGCACGGGGCCGGGCGAGACCGTGTTGACGCGCACGCCCTGCCCGCCGAACTCCTCCGACACGGCCTTGCTCACGTGGTTGAGCGCGGACTTGGCGGCGCCGTAGTCGACGTTCATCGGCCCGGGCTGCCGGGCCGTCCCGGACGAGACGTTGACGATCGAGCCGCCGCCCCGCCCGGTCATCACCGGCAGGACGGCCCGGATCATCCGCACGGCGGAGAACAGGTTGAAGGCGAACATGGCCTGCCAGTCCTCCTCGTCCGGCGTCAGGAAGCCGACCCGCGGCAGCGTCACCCCGGGCGGCGGCCCGCCGGCGTTGTTGACCAGCACGTCCACCCCGCCGAACTCCTCGACGGCCCGCGCCACGACCCTGGCGGGCGCCTGCGGGTCCATGAGGTCGGCGGCGACGTGCAGGGCCTTGCCGGGCAGCTCGCCGCCCGCGGTGCGGGACACGGCCACGACGTGCGCCCCCTCCTCGGCCAGGGTGCGGGCGACGGCCAGCCCGATGCCCCTGGAGGCGCCCGTCACGATCGCCACGCGCCCGGAAAGTTCGAGATCCATGGTGGGTCCCTTCGGTGTTCACGACATTTCGCCATCGAGAACACCGCGGAGGGGAGCGCGGTTGCAGGGCTCAGAGGAACGGCGGGAAGGCGTGCCCCCGGCGCAGCCGCAGCTCGGTGAGCATCTGCTGGATGGTCTCGCGCACGTGGTCGGTGACGTTGAAGACCGTCATCGGGTCGTCGGCGGCGTCCGGCTCGTACTCGTCGGTGCGGATCGGCTCACCGAACTCGATCATCCACTTGGACGGCAGCGGCACCAGCCCGAGCGGCCCGAGCAGCGGGAAGAACGGCGTGATCGGCAGGTAGGGCAGCCCGAGCAGCCGGGCCAGCGACTTGAGGTCGCCGATCTTCGGGTAGATCTCCTCGGCCCCCACGATGGCCGTGGGCAGGATGGGCACCCCGGCCCTGATCGCCGAGGCCACGAAGCCGCCGCGGCCGAAGCGCTGCAGCTTGTAGCGCTCGGAGAACGGCTTGCCGACGCCCTTGAAGCCCTCGGGGAACACCCCGACCAGCTCGCCCTTGCGCAGCAGCCGGTCGGCGTCCTCGCGGCAGGCGAGGGTGTGGCCGGTCTTGCGGGCCAGGTGGCTGAGCAGCGGGAGCTGGTAGACCAGGTCGGCGCCGAGCAGCCGCAGCGGCCGCCGGACGTCGTCGTGCATGGCGACCTGGAGCATCAGCGCGTCGACCGGCAGCGTGCCGCTGTGGTTGGCGACGACCAGCGCGCCGCCCTCGTCGGGCACGTTCTTCAGCTCCACCGTCTCCACCCGGAACCAGTGGGTGTAGAGCGGCCGGACCAGCTCCAGGAAGACCTTGTCGGTCAGCTCGGGGTCGTAGCCGAACTCGTCGACCTCGTAGTCGCCGGTGACGCGCCGCCGGACGAAGGCCAGCAGCTCGGCGAGCGGGTCGGGCCCGGCCTGTTCGAAGGAGGGCGCCGCGCTGATGGGGACCACGCGTCCGTCGTCCTCCTCGCGCGACTCGCGGGAAACGCTCAACCGGTCACACCTCCGATCGGGCGCAGGCCGCGAGAGCGCAGGAAGTCCTCGAAGGCCGCCCCCGTCGTGAACTTGGGCTTCCAGCCGAGCTCGGCCTCCAGCCGCGAGGTGTCGACCGCGCGGCCGTAGCACATGAGCTTGAGCTGCTCGGGTGAGTACTCGACCAGCCCGGCGCGGCGCGCGGCGTTGCCGAGCGCCTCGAAGGCGGGCGAGAACAGCGGCAGCGACAGCCGGCCGGCCCGCCGCACGCACTGCGACAGCAGCAGCACGCCCGCCCCGGCCACGTTGTACGTGCCGGGGTGGTCCTCCGTCGCCATCCGGCGCAGCACCTCGACCGCGTCGTCCTCGTGGACGAACTGCAGCCGCGGGTCGAAGCCGAACACGGTCGGCTGCACCGGCTGGGTGAAGTAACGCGTCAGGGGCGAGTCGACGCCCGGCCCCATGAAGTTGGCGAAACGCAGCAGCGAGACGGTGACGTCGGGACGGCGGCGCGCGAAGCCCCGCACGTAGCCCTCGACCTCGCACGCGTCCTTCGCGTAACCGTGGCTGGGGCCGTCGTGCGGCTCCAGGTCCTCGGTGAACACCGCCGGGTCCCGCGGGGACGAGCCGTAGACGGCGGTGGTGGAGCGGACCACCACCCGCCGCACGGTCGCCGACCGCTGGCAGGCGCCGAGCAGCTGCATGGTGCCGATGATGTTGTGCTCTTTCATGGCGGCCCTGCCACCGCCCCGCGAGGGAGCGCTGACCAGGCTCATGTGCACAACGGTGTCGATGTCCGCGGCCGCGATCACCTGAGCGATGTCGGGGCTGCGCAGGTCCACCCGGACGAACTCGGTCCGGCCGAGGGAGACCCCGCCGTCCCGCGTCAGCGAGGGGGGCGGCACGGTGTCCACTCCGATGACCCGGGTGATGTCCGGGTCCGCGGCCAGAACGCTCGACACCCGGGCGCCGATGTGGCGCGAGACCCCGGTGACGAGCACGGTGTGGGTCATCAGCGCCTCGCAGCTGCGTAGGTTACTTCTTGTTACGCCGCTGGATGCGCGTCTTCTTGAGCAGCTTGCGGTGCTTCTTCTTGGCCATCCGCTTGCGGCGCTTCTTGATCACAGAGCCCACGGGACCCCCAGGTACTGATAGCAAGTCTGATCGGAGTGCGAGCGCACACCGGCTCACAAGACTACCGGCGATCCACGGTAGATCGCCCCTCGGGGGGTGAGGACCCGGCCGCGCGTGGCGAGCGGCCGGGCCTCTCCCGCGACAGCATTCACGGCGTGATCATCACGTCGCTACGTCAACCTGCCTCGATGTAGGCCTCCCGCAGATAGTCGTGTACCGCCTGCTCGGGCACCCTGAACGACCGGCCTACCCTGATGGCCGGGAGCTCGCCGGAGTGTACGAGCCGGTACACAGTCATCTTGGACACCCTCATGACCGTCGCCACTTCTGCGACGGTCAGGAACTTCACCTCGCTGAGAGGTCTTTCGCCTGCACCCATCGGACGCCTCTTCCGCACGTGTTTCCGGGTTATCCCCACTGGTGCCATTGCTCACGCACGTGTACTGCCGTCAGCGTAAGTCGGGACTCCGGGTGCGCAAACCCCCTAGTTTCTCTCTCACCGGAGCCTCCTGTCAGCCGAACCAGCGAAATCGCTGGTGAGCAGCCGGGCCGAGCACCTCGCCTGGACGTTGGAACTGTCCAAGTTGCCACACATAAGAGTCGCCGGAGCCGTATCAAAAGTTGGCAAAGGGACGGCGAGCCCCTTGGAATGCAGGCGCGAAAAGACGGTATCGGGAGGGCCGAATTGAACTCAGAGGGCGCGAGTGACCAGAGTGACCAAACGTTCGGTCAACGGAGCGTAGAAACGGGGTAGCACATTGTCGTCGAGTGGCACGACCACGTCGATCTTGCCCTCCGCCTCGCCGACGAACAGCCCGGGGTCGTTGCAGTCGGCGAAGGCCACCGTCGGCACGCCGGCGTTGCCGGCCGCGCCCGCCCAGCCGTGGTCGGCGATCACCAGGTCGGGCAGCTCGTCGCCCAGCTCGTGCAGCATGTGCCGCATCGGGGCGGCGTCGTGGGTGTGCACGAAGTTGCCGCGGTCGTCGAGCATCGCGATGTCCTGGAGGTAGCGGATGCGGCGGGGGCGGCCGAAGCCGGAGCCCGCGTACGTCCAGCCCTCGGCGGGCGTCACCAGCCGCGCGCCGTGCCGCGCGCAGAGGGCGGCCAGCGGCAGGTGCACGGCCAGCAGCCCGGTGGGGTGGCCGGTGGCGAACATCACCCGCGGCTCGGGCCGCGACAGCGCCGCGGCGACGCGCTCGGCCATGGCGTCGATCGCGTCGATCGTCAGGTCGGGGTCGATGGTGTCCTGACCCCAGCGGTGGCCGGGGTCGGCGACGACGCCGCAGGACTTCGCCATGAGGGCGAGCACGTCGCGGAAGGACCACGGCTGGTCGAAGGTCAGGCCGAGCGCGTAGTACGGGTCGCCGTTCGCCAGGGAGCTGAAGTGGTCGAGGTTGTTCTCCCGGGGGGTCGCGACATCGCCGGCAATGCGCGTCCGGACGAGATGATCACGGAGTTGGTCGCGGCTCAGCACAGCTTTCCTTCGCAGAACGTCGAGCGCTAGGGCATCGGGTCGAGGCCGTGCAGGGGGAACACCGCTTTCCGGGTCGCCATGACCGCACGGTCGATGGGGTCCGCAGGGTCATAACCGCCCGAGATGTCATGAAATTCCGGATTACGGCCGTCCGTCATCGTCAGCGGGGGCGTCTCGCCCGTGCGCTCGCGCACGTACCTGCGCCACTCCTCGCTCGTCGGCGTGGCCGGGGCGACCGGATGGCCCGCCGCCTCGGCGAGCAGGTGCGTCCAGGCCCGCGGGACGACCTGGACCAGCTCGTAACCGCCCCCGCCGACCGCGACCCAGCGCCCGCCCGCCACCTCGTGGGCCAGCCGGTGCAGGGCCGCGTACGCGGCGCGCTGGCCGTCGACGCTGAGCATGAGGTTGGCCAGCGGGTCGAGGGCGTGGCTGTCGCAGCCCTGCTGGGTGACCAGGACGTCGGGACGGAACTCGCGCAGCAGCGGCGGCACGACCGCGTGGAAGGCCCGCAGCCAGCCGGCGTCGCCGCAGCCCGCCGGCAGCGCGACGTTGACCGAGGTGCCCTGCGCGCCGGTCTCCTCGGGAAAGCCGGTGCCGGGGAACAACGTGCGCGGGCTCTCGTGCAGGCTGATCGTCAGCACCCGCGGGTCGTCGTAGAAGACCGTCTGCACGCCGTCGCCGTGGTGGACGTCCACGTCCACGTACGCGACCCGCTCCACGCCCCGCTCCAGCAGCCAGGCGATGGCGAGCGCCGGGTCGTTGTAGACGCAGAAGCCGCTGGCCATGGCGGGCATGGCGTGGTGGAGCCCGCCCGCGATGTTGAGGGCGTGCTCGGCCGTGCCCTCCCAGACCGCGCGGGCGGCGGCCAGCGAGGCGCCCGAGATCAGCGCCGAGGCCTCGTGCACGCCCTTGAAGGCCGGGTTGTCGGTGGTGCCGAGGCCGCAGCCGAGGTCGGGGAAGCCGGAGACGGACACCCGCTTGACGGCCTCGACGTAGTCGCGCTTGTGGACCATGGCCAGCTCGTCGTCGCTCGCCGGGTCGCAGCCGGCCAGCTCGACCTTGTCGAGCACGCCGAGGCCGCGCGCGAGCGCCATCGTCAGCTCGACCCTGACGGGGGCCAGGGGATGGCCGGGGCCGAAGTCGTAGGAGGTGAGAGCGTCGTCCCAGATCACCCGTACCGACCGGCTCATGCCAACCCCTCCGCGTGCCGCCTCGCCTCTGGCCGACGTTACCGCAGCGCGGACTCCTCGTTGTAGCCCGGGCTCTCGGCCGGATAAGGGCTTATTTCATGATTTAGGGTTTGGGCGTGGGGATGGGGCGAGCGGTCGGGAGAGCCGTGCGGTTCCTGCGCCGCCCCAAGGTCGCCGACCTGGCGCTGGTGATCGTCATCTCGGTGCCCGCGGTCATCGGCCTGGTCTCCATGATCGTGCAGGGCCTCGCCTGGCAGGCGCTGGGCGCCGCGCACTACCTGGTCGGCGCGTCGCTGCTGCTCATGCGCCGCCGCCGGCCGATCCTCACCGCCGCGCTCGTCACCGCGCTGGACGCCGCCGCCTTCGCCGCGCACCTCACCCAGCTCGCCAACGTGCCGTCGGCCGTCGCGCTCTACAGCGTCGGCCGCTACACCTCCGGCCGCACCACCGCCCTGACCGCGCTCGCCTCCTACGCCGCCTACACCGTCGCGGGCGAGCTCTTCTGGCCAGGACGCGGCAACTGGGTGGGCTACCTGTTCTCCGTCGGCGCCGCCGTCGGCATCGGCCAGCTCGTCCGGCTGCGCACCGAGCTGACCGCGCGCAGCAGGCGCGAGGCCGCCGACGCCGCCGTGCGCGAGGAGCGCCGGCGCATCGCCAGGGAGCTGCACGACGTCGTCGCCCACCACATCACCGTCATCAACGCCCTGGTCGGCGGCGCGCGGGCGACGCTGCCCGCCGAGCAGGAGGTCACCAGGAACGCCCTGGAAAGCGCCGAGCAGACCGCCAGGCAGGCGATGACCGAGATGCGCCGGCTGCTCGACGTGCTGCGGGCCGACGGCGCCGGCGAGGGGCCGGACGCGGCGACCGGCGTCGGCGCGGAGCGGCTGCCCGCGCTGATCAAGGAGGCCAGGTCGGCCGGGCTGCCCGCCAGCCTCAGCGTCACCGGCGAGCCCGTCGCGCTGCCCGCGCCGGTGGACCTCGCCGTCTACCGGATCGTGCAGGAGGCGCTGACCAACACCCGCAAGCACGCGCTCGGCGCCCGGGCCAGCGTGCGGCTGGCCTACGGGCCGGACGCGGTCGAGGTCGAGGTGCTGGACGACGGGTCGGTGAAGGGCGGCGGCGCGCCCGGGTTCGGGCTCGGCGGCATGGCCGAGCGGGTGGCGCTCTGCGGCGGCCAGCTCTCGACCGGCCCCCGCCCCGGAGGCGGCTTCCGCGTCCACGCCCGCATCCCCCTGGAGAGACCATGATCCGAGTGCTGCTCGCCGACGACCACGAGCTGGTGCGCACGGGCTACCGGCTCATGCTGGACGCCCAGCCCGACCTGTCCGTGGTGGGCGAGGCCGGCGACGGCGCGGAGGCGGTGGAGCTGTCCCGGCGGCTGCGCCCGGACGTGGTGCTCATGGACCTGCACATGCCGGCCATGGACGGGGTCCGCGCGACCGAGCTGATCACCGCCGAGCTGCCCGAGGTGCGGGTGCTCGCGCTGAGCACGTTCGACCTCGACGAGAACGTGGTCGCGGCGCTCCGCGCGGGCGCCGACGGCTTCCTGCCCAAGGACGTCTCCCCCGAGGAGCTGGTCGAGGGCGTGCGGGTGGTGCACCGGGGCGAGTCGGCCGTCGCGCCGCGCCTGCTGACCCGGCTGATCGGCACGTTCGTGCGCGCCTCGCGGCGAAGGGACGTGCCCGCCGGGCTGCCAGGGCTGACCGACCGGGAGCGGGAGGTGCTCGTCCTCATCGCCAGGGGCCGCTCCAACCCGGAGATCGCCGCCGACCTCGCCGTCTCCCCCTCGACCGTGAAGAACCACGTGACCAGCCTGTTCGCCAAGCTCGGCGTCAGGGACCGGGCGCAGGCGGTGATCGTCGCCTACGAGGCGGCGCTCGTCCACCCTGGAGAGTAGGACCCAGGTCCTACGGCCGCGGCGCGAAGACGGTCCTCGGGCAGGACGAAACCGGCGGGCCGCGACGGCACGCTGGGATCATGACCGCCATCCGAGCAACGAACCTGAGCAAACGGTACGGCGCCACCGTCGCGGTGGCGGACCTGTCGTTCGACGTCGAGCCCGGCCAGGTGACGGGCTTCCTCGGCCCCAACGGCGCGGGCAAGTCCACCACCATGCGGATGATCCTCGGGCTCGACCGCCCGTCCGGCGGTTCGGTGCTCGTGGCCGGACGGCCGTACCACGAGCTGCGCCACCCGCTCCGCAAGGTCGGCGCGCTGCTCGACGCCAAGGCCGTGCACGGCGGGCGCAGCGCCCGCAACCACCTGCTGGCCATCGCCCAGAGCAACGGCCTGCCCGCGAGCCGCGTGACGGAGGTGCTGGAGACCGTGGGCCTGAGCCAGGTGGCCAGGCGCCGTGTCGGCGGCTTCTCGCTCGGCATGGCGCAGCGGCTCGGCATCGCCGCGGCGCTGCTCGGCGACCCGGAGATCCTGCTGTTCGACGAGCCGGTCAACGGCCTCGACCCCGACGGCATCCTGTGGATCCGCACGTTCATGCGCAAGCTGGCCGCCGAGGGCCGCACGGTCTTCGTCTCCAGCCACCTCATGAGCGAGATGGCCCAGACCGCCGACCACCTCGTCGTCATCGGCAAGGGCCGGCTCATCGCCGACACGAGCGTCGAGGAGTTCATCGGCCGCAGCTCCCAGGGGTACGTGCGGGTGCGCTCCCCGCGCCTGGCCGAGGTGGCCGACCTGGTGAAGGTGGGCGAGCTGCACCCCGACCACCTGCGGGTGACCGCGATGAGCACGCTGGAAATCGGCACCCTCACCGCGCGGGCCGGCATCCCGCTGGAGGAGCTGACGTACGTGCAGCCCTCGCTCGAAGCCGCGTACATGGAGCTCACCAAGGACAGCCTGGAGTTCACGTCATGATCGACATCCTGAGGTCGGAATGGACCAAGCTGCGCTCGGTCCGCTCGACGGTGTGGACGCTGGTCGTCACCGCCGCGATGATGGTCGGCTTCGGCGCGCTGCTCGCCGCCTCGATCAGGGGCAGCGGCCGGGGGCCGGTCGACGCGGCGCAGGCGCTCGGCGTGAGCCTGCTCGGCGTGATGTTCGCGGCACTGTCCATCGCCACCCTGGGCGTCCTGGTGATCTCCAGCGAGTACCGCACGGGCGGCATCAGGACCTCGCTGATGGCCGTGCCGCGCCGGCTCAGCCTGCTCACCGCCAAGATCGCGGTCTTCAGCGCGACCGCGCTGGTCGTCTGCACGCTCTCCGCGGCCGGCGCGCTCGCCGTCGGCCTGGCGATCATGCAGCCGGCCGGGGTGTCGGCGGGCGAGGTGGCGTGGGCCGCCGTCCGGGCCGGCCTCTACCTGACCGCGTGCGGGCTGTTCGGCGTGGGGCTCGGCACGCTCGTCCGGCACACGCCGGGGGCGATCGTGAGCGCGATCGCGCTGATGATGGTCCTGCCCCTCGTGGCCAGGCAGCTGCCCGGCCAGTGGGGCAGGACCGTCGCCGAGTACTTCACCACCAACGCGGGCCAGCTCATCGTGCCCGGCGGCGACCCGGGCTCGTCGCTGGCCCCGTGGGCCGGGTTCGGCGTCTACCTGGTGTGGATCGCCGTGGCCGTGGCCGCCGGCGCGGTGCTCATGCAGCGCCGCGACGCCTGACCCGGCCCGCGGCCTACTCCGCGCGGAGGGCGATCACCGGGTCCAGCCGGCCCGCCCGCCGCGCCGGCGCCACGCCGAAGAACATCCCGACCGCCGCCGACACCCCGAACGCCAGCACGATCGACCACCAGGTGATCGAGGCCGGCACCTCGGTGGTGGCGGCGATGGCCAGCGAGCCGCCGACGCCGAGCAGGATCCCGATCAGCCCGCCGATGGTCGTCAGCAGCACCGCCTCCAGCAGGAACTGGGCCAGGACGTCGCGCTGCCTGGCCCCCAGCGCCTTGCGCAGCCCGATCTCGGCGGTGCGCTCGCGCACGCTGACCAGCATGATGTTCGACACCCCCACGCCGCCGACCAGCAGCGAGATGCCCGCGATCGCGGCCAGCACGCCGGTGAGCATGCCCAGCACGCTGCCGACCGTGCCGAGCAGCGCCGTCTGCGTGACCGCCGAGAACTGCTCGCCCGGGTAGCGGGCCCGCAGCGCGGCCGTGACCCGGTCCGACAGCGGCTGGATCTCGTCGGGGCCGCTCGCGCCGACCGCCATCCCGTTGATCCGGGCGATTCCGAGCAGCCGCTGCGCGGTCGTCACCGGGACGTGCACCTCCTGGTCCCGGGAGAGCCCGAACGTCTGCCCCACCGTCGCGTACACGCCGACCACCCGGAACCTGGCTCCCGCGATCGACATCTGCCGCCCGATCGGGTCCAGGTCGCCGAACAGCCGGTCGGCCACCTCCGAGCCCAGCACCGCCACCCGGCGGCGGGTGTCGACGTCGGTGCCGCTGAGCGGGCGGCCCTTGGCGACCGGCCGCTCGAAGATGTTGACGAGGTTCTGGTCGGTGCCGACGACCGTGACGAACGCCTCCGTCCGGCCGGCCCGCACGGTCTCGCCCGACTGGAGCGAGACCGTCACCTTGGCCGGGTCGCCGACCACGCGGCGCACGTACGCGACGTCGGCGAGGCCCAGCTTGCTCTGCGTCGGGGCCGCGCCCAGGCTGATGCGGCCGGGGACGACCAGGATGATGTTGGTGCCGAGGCCGGAGATCTGCTTCTCGATCTCGTCCTTGGCGCCGGTGCCGATCGCCACCAGCACCACCACGGCCAGCACGCCGATGATGACGCCCAGCATGGTCAGGGCGCTGCGCAGCCGGTTGACCCGCAGCGACTCCAGCGCCATGGCCAGCGCCTCGCCCGCCCTCATGCGGCGGTGTCCAGCTCGATCAGGCCGTCGCGGACGTGGATCTGCCGCCTGGCCCGCTCCGCGATCGCGCCCTCGTGCGTGACGAGCACCACAGCCATGCCGTGCTCGCCGTTGAGCCGGTCGAGGATGGCCATGATCTCGGCGCCGTTGGCGGTGTCGAGGTTGCCGGTCGGCTCGTCGGCCAGCAGCACCTTGGGCTCGCCGACCAGCGCCCGCGCGATCGCCACCCGCTGCTGCTCGCCGCCGGACATCTGGGCCGGCCGGTGCCCCAGGCGGTGCCCGAGCCCGACGGACTCCAGCGCCGCCCCGGCCCGCGCCCGCCGCTCCGCCCGGCCGATCCCCCGGTAGACCAGGGGCAGGGCCACGTTGTCCAGCGCGCTGGTGCGGCCCAGCAGGTGGAAGGACTGGAAGACGAAGCCGATCGTCTTGTTGCGCAGCTCGGCCAGCTCGCCGTCGGACAGGCGGGAGATCTCCGTCCCGTTGATCCGCAGCCGCCCGGACGTCGGCCGGTCGAGACAGCCGAGCAGGTGCATGAGCGTCGACTTGCCGGAGCCCGACGGGCCGACGATCGCGGCGAACTCGCCCTGCCCGATCGTCAGCGACACGCCGCGCAGCGCCTCCACGGACACGCCGTCGAGCTGGTAGCGCCGGGCGAGGTCCACGGCCTCGATGGCCGGCCCTCCCGTGGTGAGTGCCGTCATGACAGCCGCTGCCCCTGCCGTACGGAGTCCGCGCCCTTGACCACGATCCGCTCGCCCACCGACAGCCCGGTCAGCACCTCGACCACCGCCTCGCCCTGCGCGCCCAGCTTGACCACGCGCCGCTCGGCGACGCCGTTCCTGTCCACCCAGACCACGCTCTCGCGCCCGCTGGAGACGATGGCCGAGGCGGGCGCGGAGATCGCGGCCGGCGACTCGCGCACGGTCAGCCGCGTGACGGCGCTCATGCCCGGCTTCGGGGTCGGCGCGCGGGTCCCGTCGTCGAACGCGCCCGCGCCGAGCGTGAGCCGCACCGGGTAGCTGACGCCGCCCGTGGTGCCCTGCTTGGGGGTGACGCCGATGCCGGTGACCCGGGCCGAGTACGTCGCCCCTGGCACCGCGTCCAGCTCGACCTGCGCCTCGATGCCCTTCCTGACCATGAGGACGTCGGTCTCGTCCACGTCGGCGTCCAGCAGGAGGGTGGAGACGTCGGTGACGGTGACGAGCGGGTCGCCCGCCGCCACCGGGACGCCGGCCGCGACCGGCGTGCCGGCCGGCCCCGACCCGCCCGCCGGCAGGGACGGCAGCTCCTGACCCGCGCCGGGCAACTGGCCGAGCAGGCTCTCCACGCCGCCCGCCGCGCCGCCGCCCGAGACGCGGCCCAGCGTGACCACGCCGCCGAACGGGGCCTTCACGGTGAGCGCCGCCACCGTGCTCTCGGCCGCCTTGACCGCGGCCCTGGCCTGGGCCTTGGAGGCGGCCTGCAACGAGGCCATGGAGCCGGCCAGCCCGCTGGTCACGCCGGACAGCACGCCGTTGATCGAGCGGCCGAGCTGGGCGGTGATCGTCGACAGGGCGGCCGTCTGCGCCCGGTGCTGGGCCTGGGCGAGGTCGATGGCGTTGAGGAGCTGCTTACGGACGCGGGCGTCGGCGACCTTCCTGGCCGCCTTGCGCGCCTTGGCGAAGTGCGCGGCCACCTTGCGGTCGAAGCCGGCGGTGTTCAGCGAGGGGAGGCGCACAGAGGTGGCGGGGCTCGGCGGCGCGGGCGTCCTGGCCGCCCGGCGGGCCTGGCCGAGCTGGGCGCGGGCCTGGGGGGAGCTGATCCGGACGAGCAGGTCGCCCTTGCGCACCCGCTGGCCCTCGCGGACGTAGAGCTTGGCGATCGTGCCCGTGGCGGGCGCGCGCAGGGTCGCCGAGGCCCGCGCGCCGATGGTGGCGGGGGCCTCGACGACTTCGGTGACCGGCGCACGGCGGACGTCCCCGACCTGGACGGAGGGCGTCGGCTCGGACGTGCAGCCGGTCAATGCTAAGAGCACGAGCAGCGGCGCGAGGCCGCGACGTGGCGTCACCCGAGCATCGTATGGTCCGCGCCCGCCGGCCCGCCGTGGGCCGCCCGGGGACCGGGCTCAGCCGCCCGCGAGCTGCCGTCCGCGGTCCCGCGCGGCCTCGATGGCGGCCAGGAACGCCGCCCGCACGCTGTGCCGCTCCAGCTCGGCGATCGCCGCGATCGTGGTGCCGCCCGGCGAGGTGACCGCCTCGCGCAGGATCACCGGGTGCTCGCCCGAGTCGCGCAGCATCACGGCCGCCCCGACGATCGACTGGGTGACCATGTCGAGCGCGGCCGCCCGCGGCATGCCGAGCAGGATGCCCGCGTCGACCATGGCCTCGACCAGGTAGAAGAAGTAGGCCGGGCCGCTGCCCGACAGCGCCGTCGCGGCGTCCTGCTGCGACTCGGGGATGCGCAGCACCTTGCCGACCGGCTTCAGCAGGTTCTCGGTGAGCCTCAGGTGCTCCTCGTCGGCGTGCGCGCCGGCCGAGATGACGCTCATCGCCTCGTCGAACCTGATCGGCGTGTTGGACATCACCCGCACGACCGGGACCTCCACCCCGAGCCGCTGCTCCACGAACGCCGTCGTGATGCCGGCCGCGGCGCTGATCACCAGCCGGTCGGCCGGGACGTACGGGGCGATCTCGGCCAGGAGCGTCGCCATGTCCTGGGGCTTGACGGCCAGGATCAGCGTGTCGGCCGCCTTGGCCGCCTCGGCGTTGGTGACGGTGCGCACGCCGTACGTCTCGCGCAGCGCCTGCGCCCGCTCGGGCCGGCGGGTGGTCGCGAGGACGTCGCCCGGCTTGAACCCGGCCCGCAGCAGCCCGGACAGCAGGGCCTCGCCCATCTTGCCCGTGCCCAGAATCGCAATCATCCTGGCAGCCTATCCACAGCCGCCCGCTACCGGCGGGACACCAGCGAGCGCAGGAAGAACGCCAGGTTGCGCGGCCGTTCGGCGAGCCGCCGCATGAGGTAGGCGTACCAGTCGTCCCCGTACGGCACGTAGACCCGCATCTGCGCCCCGAGCCCGGCCAGCCGCGCCTGCTCCTCCGGCCGGACGCCGTACAACATCTGGTACTCGAACCCGGTCACGTCGCGCCCGTCGAGCACCGCCAGCGTCGAGGCGATGCGCAGCAGCCGGGGGTCGTGCGTGGCCACCATCGGGTACGCCGTCCCGGCCATGAGCACCCGCAGACACCGCACGAACGACCGGTCGACGTCGCCCGGCGAGCGGTAGGCCCCCGGCGCCGTGTAGGCCCCCTTGCACAGCCGCACCCGGGCCCCGCCGAGCTTCTCGCACCGCTCCAGCGAGTCCGGCAGGTACGCCTGCACCACCACCCCCACGTCCGGGTGCTCGCGCCGCAGCGCGGCGTGCACGGCGTGCAGCCCGCGGATCGTGTCGTGCTCCTCGGCGTCGAGCGTCACGGTGACGCCGCGGCCGGCGGCGGCCCGGCAGATGGCGGCCGCGTGGTCGAAGGCGAGCTGCTCCGACAGCCGCAGCCCGAGCGCGGTCAGCTTGACCGACACGTCGGCGCCGGCCGGCAGCACCCCGAGCAGCGTGAGGTATTCCCTGACGGCGGCGCCGGCCTGCTCCCGGTCCCGCACCTCCTCGCCGAGGTGGTCGACGGTCACCAGCAGCCCGCGGCGGGTCAGCGCGGTGATCACGGCGGCGATGTCGTCGGCTACGTACCGCTTGACCACGTCCCTGGTCAGAGGCGAGGTGGAGATGACGCGTTCGGCGCGTCCGCTCTTGGAGACGGCGAGCATGGCCTGACGGAGCACGGGAACCACACTAACCCCGGCAGGCCGCTGAACCGCGGGCGCCCCTGATCCGTCGTAAGGGTATGCGCACAATGACGAAAGCGACTCTGCTGGCCGGATCCCTGGTGCTCGCGACGAGTTGTGCCACAGCGCCCACAGCGCCCGCAGCCGCCCCCACTCGGACCCCGGTCCCGCCGTCACCGGTCACCGTGACGCCGGTCACCACCGCGCCCACGACCCCGGCCGACACCCCCAAGCCGGTCAAGCCGACGGGCGACGCGGTCAACGTCCACAAGGTCCGCTGGACCAAGGCCAAGCCCGTCTCCAAGGGCCGGAAGGTGCAGCTCACCTGGTGGTCGGGCGTCGCGCCGTGCACGGTGCTCGACCGGGTGAAGGTCAAGGAGACGAGCAGGAAGGTCACGATCACCCTGTACGAGGGCGCCTCCCCCAAGGCGAAGAACGTCTCCTGCATCATGATCGCGATCCAGAAGACCACCACCGTCAAGCTGAAGAAGCCCCTCGGCAAGCGCACGCTCGTGGACGGCGCCAAGCACTGACCCGCCCGGCATCCGCCGTGTCCAACAGCGGACACCCCTGCTGACAATCGATCGATTGCTTGCGATACATCGATCAGGCACCTGGAGGCGCGGGGGCGTCGAGGGTGACGCCGCGCGCTGCCATGGGGGTCCCTGTGAGAAGACTCGGCCATTTATCGTCGTCCCTCCTGCTCGCTCTCGTCTGCTGGATCGCGCTGCCGGGCGCGCCCGCGCACGCGCTGCCGCCGGCGTTCCAGCGGCAGACCGTGATCAGCGGGCTCAGCCGTCCGACGAACGTGGAGTTCGCCGCGGACGGGCGGGTGTTCGTGGCGGAGAAGAGCGGGCTGATCAAGGTGTTCGACTCGTTGTCCGACACCACGCCCGCGATCTACGCCGACCTCCGCACGCAGGTGCACAACTTCTGGGACCGCGGCCTGCTGGGCATGGCCCTGCACCCGAACTTCCCGGCCGACCCGCGCCTGTACGTGCTCTACACCTACGACGCCGTCCCCGGCGGCACGGCCCCGCGCTGGGGCACCGCCGGGGCCACGGACGACCCCTGCCCCACCCCGCCGGGCGCGACCGGCGACGGCTGCCTGGTGACCGGCCGCCTGTCGGTCATCTCCCCCACGGGCGCGGAGACCCCGCTGATCACCGACTGGTGCCAGCAGCACCCGAGCCACTCGGTCGGCGACCTGCGCTTCGGCCCGGACGGCGCGCTGTACGCCTCGGCCGGCGACGGCGCGAGCTTCAACTTCGCCGACTACGGCCAGGACAACCTGACCTCCTCCGACGTGACCCCGGACAACCCGTGCGGCGACCCGCCCTCGCCGGTCGGCACGGCCCTGTCGCCGCCGTCGGCGGAGGGCGGCGCGCTGCGCTCGCAGGACGTGCGGACCAACGCGGACCCGGCCGGCCTCGACGGCACCCTGATCCGGATAAATCCGGACACGGGGGCTGCGGCCGCCGGCAACCCCAACGCCGCCAGCCCCGACCCCGGCACCGCCCGGATCATCGCCCACGGCCTGCGCAACCCGTTCCGCCTCACCGTCCGCCCCGGCACCTCGGAGCTCTGGCTCGCCGAGGTCGGCTGGAACAGCTTCGAGGAGATCAACCGGGTCGTCAGCCCCACCGCGCCGGTCTCGAACTTCGGCTGGCCCTGCTACGAGGGCTCCGGCCGCCAGGGCGGCTACGACAACCTCGACCTGACCCTGTGCGAGACCCTGTACGCCGCCGGCGCGTCCGCGCACGTCACGCCGTACTTCGCCTGGAACCACAACAGCCGCCCCGCGCCGAACGACCCCTGCCCCTCGGGCGGCTCGTCGGCCAGCGGCGTCGCCTTCCACGGCACCGGCGGCGCCTACCCGGCCGCCTACGACGGCGCGCTGTTCCTGTCCGACTACAGCCGCCAGTGCGTGTGGGTGATGACCAAGGGCGCGAACGGCCTGCCCGACCCGGCCACGATCCAGACCTTCGACTCCGGCATGCCGGCGGTCGAGCTGGTGACCGGCCCCGGCGGCGACCTGTTCGCCGTGGACTACGACCACGGGACGCTCGTCCGCTACCTCTACGCCAACAATCCGCCCACGGCCGTGATCAACGCGAGCGCCACCTCGGGCGACGCCCCGCTGACGGTGTCCTTCTCCGGCGTCTCCTCCAGCGACGCCGACGGCGACCCGCTCACCTACGCCTGGGACCTCGACGGCGACGGCGACCTCGACGACTCCACGGCCGCCGCGCCCACGTTCACCTACGCGCAACCCGGCTCGTACGAGGTGCGCCTCCGCGTCCGCGACGGCAGGGGCGGCCAGGGCGACGCGACGGTCACCGTCAACGTGGACAACACCGCGCCCACGGCCGCCATCACCACGCCGGCCGCCACCACGACCTGGGCGGTGGGCCAGACGATCGCGTTCTCCGGCACCGGCACCGACGCCCAGGACGGCACGATCCCCGGCTCCCGCATGACCTGGACGCTCATCCTGCACCACTGCCCGAGCACCTGCCACGAGCACGAGATCACCACGTTCACCGGCGCGAGCGGCTCCTTCCAGGCCCCCGACCACGACTACCCGTCGCACCTGGAGCTGCGGCTCACGGTGACCGACGCCCAGGGCCTGACCGACACCGAGAGCGTGCTGCTCCAGCCCCGCACGGTGAACCTGACCTTCCAGTCCGCGCCGTCCGGCCTGAAGCTCGGCTTCAACAGCGAGCAGGCCACCACCCCGTTCACCCGGACGGTGATCGTCGGCTCCGGCAACTCGGTCTCCGCGCCCTCGCCGCAGACCTCCGGCGGCCAGAGCCTCGCCTTCTCCTCCTGGTCCGACGGCGGCGCGGCGACCCACCAGATCGCCGCCCCGGCCACCGCGACGACCTACACCGCGACGTACGCGCCGGCGACCGGCGTGCCGGGGCTGGTGGCGGCGTACGGCATGAACGAGGGCGCGGGCGCCACGACCGCCGACGCCTCCGGCAGGGGCAACACCGGCACGCTCACCGCGACCACGTGGAACGCCGCCGGCCGCTACGGCCAGGCGCTGTCCTTCAACGGCACGTCGAGCTGGGTCACCGTCCCCGACGCGGCGAGCCTGCGGCTGACGACCGGGATGACGCTGGAGGCGTGGGTCCGGCCGGCGGCGGTGACCGGCTGGCGCACGGTGGTGATGAAGCAGCACGCGGGCGGGGAGGCGTACACGCTGACCGCGGGCAGCGACAGCAACCGCCCGCACACCGCGATCCACACCACCAGCGGCGCCGACGTCGGCGCGCCCAGCCAGCTCCCGCTCAACGCCTGGAGCCACCTCGCCGCCACCTACGACGGCGGCTACCTCCGGCTGTTCGTCAACGGCACGCAGGTCGGCCAGACCTACAAGACCGGGGCGATCCGCACCGACAACGGCGTGCTGCGGATCGGCGGCAACAGCGTGTGGGGCGAGTACTTCAGCGGGCTGCTCGACGAGGTCCGCGTCTACGACCGGGCGCTCACCGCGGCCCAGATCCAGACCGACATGAACACCCCGATCACCTGAGCCACCGCACCCGCAGGCCCCCGGAGCGCGCCCACCGCCCGGGGGCCTGCTCTGTCGCGCGAAATTCGGGGCAGGATGGGGGAATGCGGTGACGCTCACGAGGGTTGAGTCGAGTAGGCTCAAGTCGTTTGACAAAGACGACAGTCATCCGTAGCTTGAGTCCAACCGACTCAACTTTGACTACAAGGACGTACTCATGGCACGTGCGGTAGGTATCGACCTTGGGACGACCAACTCCGTCGTCTCGATCCTCGAGGGCGGTGAGCCCACCGTCATCGCCAACGCGCAGGGCTCGCGGACCACGCCGTCCGTGGTCGCCTTCGCGAAGAACGGCGAAGTCCTGGTCGGTGAGGTCGCCAAGCGGCAGGCCGTCACCAACGTGGACCGCACCATCCGCTCCGTCAAGCGCGAGATGGGCACCAACTGGTCCAAGGAGATCGACGGCAAGAAGTTCTCCCCGCAGCAGATCAGCGCCTTCGTGCTGCAGAAGCTCAAGCAGGACGCCGAGGCGTACCTGGGCGAGAAGATCACCGACGCGGTGATCACCGTCCCCGCCTACTTCAACGACGCCCAGCGGCAGGCCACCAAGGAGGCCGGCACGATCGCGGGCCTCAACGTGCTCCGCATCATCAACGAGCCGACCGCCGCGGCCCTCGCCTACGGCCTCGACAAGGAGCAGGACCAGACGATCCTGGTCTTCGACCTCGGCGGCGGCACCTTCGACGTGTCGCTGCTCGACGTCGGCTCCGAGGACGGCCACGGCTTCGTCGAGGTCAAGGCCACCTCCGGCGACAACCACCTGGGCGGCGACGACTGGGACCAGCGCGTCGTCGACGAGCTGGTCAAGCGCTTCCAGAACGCGCACGGCGTCGACCTGGCCAAGGACAAGATGGCCCTCCAGCGCCTCCGCGAGGCCGCGGAGAAGGCCAAGATCGAGCTGTCCAGCCAGTCCGAGACCAGCATCAACCTGCCCTACATCACGGCCTCCTCCGAGGGCCCGCTGCACCTCGACGAGAAGCTCACGCGCTCGGAGTTCCAGCGGCTCACGGCCGACCTGCTCGAGCGGACCAAGGGCCCGTTCCACCAGGTCATCAAGGACGCCGGCATCAAGGTCTCCGACATCAGCCACGTGGTGCTGGTCGGCGGCTCCACCCGGATGCCCGCCGTGACCGACCTGGTCAAGGAGCTGACCGGCGGCAAGGAGCCCAACAAGGGCGTCAACCCGGACGAGGTCGTCGCCATCGGCGCCGCCCTCCAGGCGGGCGTGCTCAAGGGTGAGGTCAAGGACGTCCTGCTGCTCGACGTGACCCCGCTGTCGCTGGGCATCGAGACCAAGGGCGGCATCTTCACCAAGATCATCGAGCGCAACACGACGATCCCGACCAAGCGCTCCGAGGTCTTCACCACGGCCGAGGACAACCAGCCGTCGGTGCAGATCCAGGTCTTCCAGGGCGAGCGCGAGATCGCCGCGTACAACAAGAAGCTCGCCACGTTCGAGCTGACCGGCATCGCGCCGGCGCCGCGCGGCATCCCGCAGATCGAGGTCACCTTCGACATCGACGCCAACGGCATCGTCAACGTCTCCGCCAAGGACCTCGGCACCGGCAAGGAGCAGTCGATGACCATCACCGGCGGCTCCGCGCTGCCGAAGGACGACATCGAGCGCATGATGCGCGAGGCCGAGTCGTACGCCGAGGAGGACAAGAAGCGCCGCGAGGAGGCCGAGGTCCGCAACAACGCCGACGGGCTCGCCTACCAGACGGAGAAGTTCCTCCGCGAGAACGACGACAAGGTCCCCGGCGACATCAAGACCGAGGTCAACGACGCCCTCACCGAGCTGAAGAAGGCTCTGGAGGGCACCGACACCGACGTCATCCGCACCTCCGCGGAGAAGCTCGCCACCGTCAGCCAGAAGATGGGCTCGGCGATCTACGCTGCCAGCCAGGGCCAGCAGGCCGGCCCCGAGGGCGCCCCGCAGGACGCCGCGGCCGGCGGCGAGGGCCAGAAGGCCGACGAGGACGTGGTCGAGGCCGAGATCGTCGACGACGAGCCGAAGAAGGACAAGTGATGCCGCCGCGCGACAACGGGCACGAGGAGCCGGTGATCCGCGACAACCGCAAGATCGACCCGGAGACGGGGCAGCCGCGCGAGGCCGGCGCCCAGCAGGCGGACGGGCAGCCGTCCGCCGAGGCGCCGCCCGCCGGCCCGGCCGCCGGTCCGGCCGCCGACGGCGAGCTGGCCGCCCAGCTCGCCGAGCGCACCGCTGACCTGCAGCGGCTCCAGGCCGAGTACGTGAACTACCGCAAGCGGGTCGAACGCGACCGGCAGGCGGTCAGGGAGCAGGCGGTGGCGAGCGTGCTGACCGAGCTCCTGCCCGTGCTCGACGACATCGGCAGGGCCCGCGACCACGGCGAGCTCACGGGAGGCGTCGCGAAGGTGGCGGAGTCGCTGGAGGCGGCCCTCACCAAGCTGGGCCTCGCCCCGTTCGGGCAGAAGGGCGAGCCCTTCGACCCGACCGTCCACGAGGCGCTCATGCACAGCTACTCAGCGGACGTGAGCGAGGCCACCGCGGTCGAGGTGTTCCAGCCCGGCTACCGCATGGGCGACCGCATCCTGCGCCCGGCACGGGTGGCCGTGGCCGAGCCCGCAGAGCCCCAGGAGGCCGCCGCCGGCCCCCAGGGCGAAACCGAAGACGAAAGCTGACGAGGACGAAGGGCCGTAGATGAGCACCAAGGACTACCTGGAGAAGGACTACTACGCCGTCCTTGGTGTGCCCAAGACCGCCACCGCCGACGAGATCAAGAAGTCGTACCGCAAGCTGGCCAGGCAGTACCACCCCGACAGCAACCAGGGCGACCCCGCCAAGGAGGCCAAGTTCAAGGAGGTCTCCGAGGCGTACGACGTCCTGTCCGACACCAAGCGCCGCAAGGAGTACGACGAGGCGCGGACGTTGTTCGGCTCCGGGGTGGGCGGCCAGCGGCCGGGCGGCGGCGGCTTCTCGTTCGACTTCGGCGACCTGTTCGGGGGCACCGGGCAGACCCATCAGGGGGGTGCGGGAGAGCGGCTCGGCGACCTGTTCGGCGGGCTGTTCAACCGGCAGGGCGGCGCGTCCACCCGCACCACCACCACCCGGCCGCGGCGGGGCCAGGACATCGAGTCCGAGGTCTCGCTGTCGTTCACCGAAGCCGTCGAGGGCACCACGGTGTCGCTCAGGCTGACCAGCTCGGCCGCCTGCACGGCGTGCAGCGGCACCGGCGCCAAGGCGGGCACGACCCCCAGGGTCTGCCCCACCTGCGAGGGCACCGGCGCGGCCAGCCGCAACCTGGGCAACTTCGCCTTCTCCGAGCCCTGCCGCGACTGCAAGGGGCGCGGGCTGATCGTGGACGTGCCCTGCCCCGTGTGCGAGGGCAGCGGCCGGGCCAAGAGCACCCGCACCATCCAGGCCCGCATCCCCGCCGGCGTCGCCGACGGCCAGCGGGTCAAGCTGAAGGGCAAGGGCGCGCCCGGCGAGAACGGCGGGCCCGCGGGCGACCTCTACATCCAGACCAACGTCAAGCCGCACGCGGTGTTCGGCCGGTCGGGCGACAACCTGACCGTCACCGTGCCGGTGACGTTCACCGAGGCCGCGCTGGGCGCCGAGATCAAGGTGCCCATCCTCAAGGGCATGCCGGTCACGCTGCGCATCCCGCCGGGCACCCCCAACGGGCGCACCTTCCGGGTGCGCGGCAGGGGCGTCACCCGCAAGGACGGCACCAAGGGCGACCTGCTGGCCACCGTCGAGGTGCTCGTGCCGAACACGCTGGACGACAAGTCGCGCGAGCTCCTCAACGAGTTCCAGACCGCGACCGCGGGCGAGGACCCGCGCGCCGACCTCATTCAGCGAGCCAGAAGCGAGTGAGCCGATGGACGCCAACTACTTCGATCTCTCCGACGACACACCCGTCTACGTGATCTCGGTGGCCGCGCAGCTGTCCGGTCTCCACCCGCAGACCCTGCGGCAGTACGACCGGCTGGGGCTGGTCAGCCCCGGCCGCACGGCCGGGCGCGGCCGCCTCTACTCCACAAGAGACATCATCCAGCTCCGCGAGGTGCAGCGGCTCTCCCAGGAGGAGGGCATCAACCTCGCGGGCATCAAGCGGATTCTCGAGCTCGAGAACGAAACCCTGCGGTTGCGCGAGGAGGTCCATCGCCTGCGTGCCGAGATGCGGATGGTCAGAGCGCTGATCCGCTACGAGCTGCCACCGGGGGCCTGAGAAAGACATGGACTACAAGCTCACCCAGAAGAGCCAGGAGGCGCTGTCGGGGGCCATGCGGCGCGCCGCCGCGGAGGGCAACCCCGAGATCGCCCCGGTTCACCTGCTGACCACCCTGCTCTCGCAGACCGGCGGCACCGCCGTGCCGCTGCTGGAGGCCGTCGGCGCCGACTGGCGCACGCTGCGGGCCCGCGCCGAGGAGCTGCTGGCCGGGCTGCCGAAGGCGCAGGGCGCGACGGTGGGGGCGCCGTCGAGCTCCCGCCAGCTCCTGACGGTCATGAACACCGCCGCCCAGCACGCCAACCGGCTGGAGGACCTCTACGTCTCCACCGAGCACCTGCTGGTGGGCCTCGCCGCCGACGGCGGCCAGGTGGCCGACCTGCTGAAGGCGCAGGGGGCGACCGCGCAGGCGCTGCTCGACGCGTTCGAGAAGGTGCGCGGCAACGCCCGCGTCACCAGCGAGACGCCCGAGGACACCTACCAGGCGCTGGAGAAGTACGGCGTCGACCTGACCGAGCGCGCCCGGGGCGGCAAGCTCGACCCGGTCATCGGCCGCGACACCGAGATCCGCCGCGTGGTGCAGGTGCTGAGCCGCCGCACCAAGAACAACCCGGTGCTGATCGGCGAGCCCGGCGTCGGCAAGACCGCCGTCGTCGAGGGCCTGGCCCAGCGCATCGTGGCCGGCGACGTGCCGGAGTCGCTGCGGGGCAAGCGGCTCATCTCGCTCGACCTCGGCGCGATGGTCGCGGGGGCGAAGTACCGCGGCGAGTTCGAGGAGCGGCTGAAGGCCGTGCTCTCCGAGATCAAGGAGAGCAACGGGCAGATCGTCACCTTCATCGACGAGCTGCACACGGTCGTCGGCGCGGGCGCGGCCGAGGGCGCCATGGACGCGGGCAACATGCTCAAGCCCATGCTGGCCCGCGGCGAGCTGCGCATGATCGGCGCGACCACGCTCGACGAGTACCGCGAGCGCATCGAGAAGGACCCGGCGCTGGAGCGCCGCTTCCAGCAGGTGTACGTGGGCGAGCCCTCGGTCGAGGACACCATCGCGATCCTGCGCGGGCTGAAGGGCCGCTACGAGGCCCACCACCAGGTGCAGATCGCCGACAGCGCGCTGGTCGCCGCCGCCGCGCTGTCCGACCGGTACATCACCAACCGCTTCCTCCCCGACAAGGCCATCGACCTCGTGGACGAGGCCGCCTCCCGGCTGCGCATGGAGATCGACTCCCGTCCCGTGGAGATCGACCAGCTCCAGCGCGCCGTGGACCGGATGAAGATGGAGGAGCTGGCCCTGTCCAAGGAGACCGACGAGGCCTCCGTCCAGCGGCTCGACCGCCTCCGCCAGGAGCTGGCCGACCGCCAGGAGGAGCTCAACGCCCTCGTCGGCCGCTGGGAGCAGGAGAAGGCCGGGCTCAACAAGGTCGGCGAGCTGAAGAAGCAGCTCGACGAGGCCAAGAGCGCGGCCGAGCGGGCGCAGCGCGACGGCGACTTCGAGGCCGCCTCCCGGCTCATGTACGCCGAGGTGCCGCGGCTGGAGCAGGCGCTGAAGGCCGCCTCCGAGGCCGAGCAGCCGGAGAACGCCATGGTCAAGGAGGAGGTCGGGGCCGACGACATCGCCGAGGTGATCTCGTCCTGGACCGGCATCCCCGCCGGGCGGCTGCTGGAGGCCGAGACCGCCAAGCTGCTGCGCATGGAGGACGAGCTGGGCCGCCGGCTCATCGGCCAGCAGGAGGCCGTGCGGGCCGTCTCCGACGCCGTGCGGCGCAGCCGGGCCGGCATCGCCGACCCCGACCGCCCGACGGGCTCGTTCCTGTTCCTCGGCCCGACCGGCGTCGGCAAGACCGAGCTGGCCAAGGCGCTCGCGGAGTTCCTGTTCGACGACGAGCGGGCGATGACCCGCATCGACATGAGCGAGTACTCCGAGAAGCACAGCGTGGCCCGGCTGGTCGGCGCGCCTCCCGGCTACGTCGGCTACGAGGAGGGCGGCCAGCTCACCGAGGCGGTGCGGCGGCGCCCGTACACGGTGGTGCTGCTGGACGAGGTGGAGAAGGCCCATCCGGAGGTCTTCGACATCCTGCTCCAGGTGCTCGACGACGGCCGGCTGACCGACGGCCAGGGCCGCACGGTCGACTTCCGCAACACCATCCTGATCCTCACCTCCAACCTCGGCTCGCAGTTCCTCATCGACCCGAAGCTGGAGAACGACGCCAAGCGCGACGCCGTCATGGCGGCGGTGCGCACCGCCTTCAAGCCGGAGTTCCTCAACCGCCTCGACGACGTGATCCTCTTCGACGCCCTCGGCACGGAGGAGCTGGCCCAGATCGTCGACCTCCAGGTCGAGCGGCTGGCCCGGCGGCTGTCCGACCGGAGGCTGACGCTGGAGGTCACGCCGGCGGCCCGCGAGTGGCTGGCGCTGACCGGCTACGACCCGCTCTACGGGGCGCGCCCGCTGCGCCGCCTGGTCCAGTCCGCCATCGGCGACAAGCTGGCCAAGGCCGTGCTGTCGGGCGAGGTCGCCGACGGCGACAAGGTCACGGTGGAGCTCGGCGACGACGAGCTGCTCGTGCAGCGCGCCGCCTGAGACACCTCCGGAGCCCGGGAACCCGCGTGGTTCCCGGGCTCCGGCGTGTCATGGCCCGGTGCACGCTCGGTCATCGGGCCGCCGTCTCGTTAAGGTTCGCCCCACCCTTCGGACAAGCGCCGCACGCCGCGCCTCCGGGGCTACTACGGTCTGCGTTCGTCAGACCACCGACAACGACCAGGGGGCGTGCGGTGCCATCCCACAAGATCCGGACCATCGTCGCGACGGCCGCGCTGGCCACGCTGGCCGCGGGTGTGACCTGGCTCGCCGCGGGCCCCACGGGCGCGGACACCTGCGGCAGGCGGGCCATCATGACCCGCGACGGCCTAGCCGGCTGCTCCGGGCGCACCGAGCTGCATCTGAACGACGTGCCGGGCACCAAGGAGTTCACCCCGGAGGTCAACGACCTCGCGATGGCCGCCGGGCGGCTGGCCCGCCAGCTCGGGCTGACCGGGCTCGCCATGGGACGCTCCGTGCCCGGCATGGCCGACCTCGGCGGGCTCGCCGCCACCTGGGGCATGCCGTCGCTGGCCTCCACCTCGCCGCGGTTCTTCCCGGCGGCGGCCGGGCCGGCCGGCATGGAGGACCTGTCCACGGCGGCGCACGTCGCCGCCCTGCCGACGCTGCCCATGGTGCCCAGGCTGCCCGGGGTGCCGCTGCAGAAGCGCATCCCGCAGGACGTCACGCTCGGCGGCGCGCCGAAGCCGCACAACCGGATCATCGGTTCGGGGGCCAAGGACCCGATCGGCCTGGAGAAGCCGGTGAGCGAGGTGGGCTCGCGGGTCATCGGCGAGCTGCTGCCGCGGGCGATCGGCGACCTCGGCGGCTCCACCGTCCTGCCGGGCCGCGATCCGGGCGTCGCCGGCCTCACCGGCCTGGTCCAGGGCCTCGGCCTACGCTGACCGCCTCTCCCCACGCCCGCACAATCCCCCTCAGAGCCGCTCAGCCCCTCCGTGAGCGCCTGGTGGCAGCCCCGGGCGCGGGAGCATGGCGGAATGGCCCGTGCACCGTGGAGGGGCGATGCACGCGCCGCTCCGGCGCCCGGCCCGCGGGCGGGGCCGGGCGGGCCGTCAGTGGACGAGAGCGTCCAGTTCGTCCTCGGGGAGCCCGAGGTCGACCCGGATGCGGTACCGCGTGCGCAGCGCCGCCTCGTGCTCGGGGTCGCTCTCGTCGGACCCCAGGGCGGCCTGGGTCGCCCATTCCAGCCCGCCCTGCAGGTCTCCGTACGCCACCAGCGTCTCGGCGATGGTGTGAGCGGTCGCCGTGGAGATGCCGCCTTCGGCGCGTATCGTCTCGATGACCTCCCTCGCCTCGTCGGGCCGGTCGAGCTCGAAGAGCGTGTCGGCGATGCCGGCACGCGGATCGAACCCGGTCTCGCCGCCGTCCTCGACCGCGCGCTGGAAACACTCCATCGCGCGCGCCGGTTGTCCGGCCGCTCGCCACTCCTCGGCGGCGAGGACCAGGATGGACGCCCTGGAGACGTCGCCGGAGGAGTATCCGAGGGCGACGTCGTACAGCCGACTGGCCAGGGAATCATGGTCGTCGGCCAGGAGGGCCTGCTCAAGCAGACGATCAAGGTGCTCACGGGTCACATGCGCCACACCGCGAGACTACCGAGCCACGTGCGCCTTTGCCCGGTCAATGCACATCGCCGGTCGGTTCCAGTTTCGGTAACCTCCCGTTCAAGGCTGGTCACGCTCCGCGTGTTCGGCCTGCTCGATGGGGATATACGTCTTGCTTTGCGTCCCCGCGAGCGGAAGGGGCTGTGATGGGCATGTCCAAGCAGATGACCTTCGCGCTGGCCTGTACGGTCGTACTGTCGGCTCTCGTGCCCGGCGTCGCCGGTTACCTGACGGCCCGGATGGAGGCGATCGAGGCCGCCGAGCGCAACCTGCGCGCGCTGGAGGCGCGCCTGGAGCTCCGCGAGGCCCGCGACGCGCGCCCCGTCTCCTACACGCCGTGCACGCGTACGCCGTCCACCCCGCAGTTGCAGGAGTTCTCCGCCAGCGCGCTCGGCGACGGCCGGCACGCCGGGCGCCGGTCCGGCGATGAGTTGCCCGACTGGCTGCCCGGCCTGCCGCGGGACGCCGAGAACGCCGTCCGCGCGGAGTAGCTACACCGGCGACCAGGATCTGAGCCGGCGCGACAGGAAGCCGCGGATGAGGTGCTTGGCCGCCTCGATCATCTCGGGGTCGCCCTCGGGGTCGCGGCGGAAGGCCAGCTTGAGCACCGCGTCGCCGGCCTCGACCGCCACCAGCACCGAGATGTCGAGCTGCGGGCTGTCGGCCAGGCCGAACTCCTTCAGGAACAGCCCGCGCAGCCGTCCGGCGATGACGGTGTTGTTCTCGGAGTCGGAGTCGAGCAGGTTGAGGTCGACGGCGTCGCCGAAGTGCAGGCTCTTGAAGCCGGCGACCGTGCGGTGCATGTCGACGTACACGTCGATGATCGCGTCGACCGCCTCCCACCAGCCGCGGTAGTCCTCGTCCAGGAAGCGGCGGTCCACCCTGCGGACGAACTCCTCGACGTTGCGCCGGGTGAGCTCCTGGGTGATGGCCCGTTTGTCGGGGAAGAACTGGTAGACCGAGCCGATGGCCACGCCCGCCCGCTCCGCTATGCGGGTGGTGGACAGGGCCTCGTACCCGGACTCGTCGAGCAACTCGGCGCAGGCGTCGAGCATGCGCTCGACCCGTCGCGCGCTGCGGCGCTGCGCGGGCCGCCGCCTGAGAGCTTGGGACCGTGAGCAGTCATCATCGATTTGCGGCGAAGACACGGATTCATCTTCTCCTGTACGGGCGATCGTTAGGTGCGGAATTTATGGATTTCTCGGGGATCAGCCCAGCCGTGCCACCCTGCGCATCAGCCGGGGCGAAATCCGCGACAGCGCATAACCGATTTTGCCTTCCAGATTGACCGGGACGACGGCCTCGTCGCGGTGCACGGCACGCAGAATGTGCGCGGCCACCCGCTCGGCCGGATAGCCCCGGCGCGCCAGCCACCGCACGGCGCTCTCCCTGCGGTCCTCGCCCACGTACGTCGTGTGCCCGGCCATCGGCGTGGAGACGAACCCCGGGCACACGACGCTGACCCCGATGCCGTGCCCGGCCAGTTCGGCCCGCAGGACGTCGCTGAGGGCCTTCACGCCGGCCTTCGACACCGAGTACGCGGGCAGCAGCCGCGTCGGCGCGAACGCCGCCAGGGAGGCGACGTTGACGAGGTGCCCGCCCTGCCCCCGCTCGACCATGGCGGCCCCGAACAGCCGGCAGCCGTGAATGACGCCCCACAGATTGACGTCGATCGTTCTTCGCCAGTGCTCGGCCGTGTGATCCAGAATGGGGCCGGCGACGGTGATCCCGGCATTGTTGACCACAATGTCCGGCACCCCGTATTCCGAGATGATATTTCGCGAAAAAGCAGCCATCTGATCGATATTTGCCACATCGACCTGCACCGCCCACGCCGTGCCCCCGAGGTCCTTCCCGATCCCTTCGGCCGCCCGCGCCGCCGCGGCGCCGTCCACGTCCGCGCACACCACCTCGCCGCCGTGCGCCGCGAACGCCCGCGCCGTGGCCAGCCCGATCCCCGACCCCGCGCCGGTGACCACCACCAGCCGGTCGGCGAACGCCCCGCGCGGCGCGCGCCCGGCCCGCGCCCGCCGCAGCTCCCGCCCCGGAGGCGCGCCCTCGACGTGCGCGACGAACCCGGCGATCAGCTCCGCCACCACCTCCGGCCGGCCGCGGTGCGCCCAGTGCCCGGCGTCGATCACGCGCCGCCACAGCCGGGCCGTCCGCCGCTCGCACCAGCCCGCGAGCGCCGGGGTCACGAACCCGTCGTGCGCCGCCTCGACGAGCTGCACAGGCACGTCGACCTGCGGCACGGCGACCGGCGGCGTGCCGGCGGGGCGCCGGCCGCGCAGGTTCGCCCGGTAGAGCCACAGCCCGTTGCGCCCGTCCCGCACCAGCGTCGGGGCCGGGTGCCCGTCCCTCGGGAGCGCGCCCTCGCGCCGCAGCACCCGCGCCAGCAGGCGGGGCACGAGCGCGCCCCAGGCCAGCTCGGGCACGACGGGCACCTGGAAGGCCCCGATGTACCAGGACCGGACGAGCTGGGTCAGCCGGTCACGCCGCCGGCCGTGCCGCGCGAAGTCCGCGATGTCGGCCGTGCCCGGCCCGCCCAGGCTGGTGAACGAGGCCAGCCGCGCGGCGAGCCCGGGCCGCCCCACGGCCTCCCAGCCCTGGATGGACCCCCAGTCGTGCCCCACCAGGTGCGCCCTGCTCGCGCCCACGGCGTCGAGCACCGCCTCCAGGTCGGCCATGAGCCGGTCGAGCCCGTAGTCCCGGCGGTCCCGTGGCGCGGTGGAGGCGCCGCTCCCCCGCACGTCGTACCGCACGACGTGGAAGCGGCCCGTCAGCCGCGCGGCCACCTCGTCCCAGACCCGGTGCGTGTCGGGATAGCCGTGCAGGAGCAGCACCGTCGGGTTCGCGGGGTCGCCGTCCTCGTGGAGCGCCAGCCGCACGTCACCGGACTCGACCCACCGCATCGCGCCCCCCTGTTGGACCTCCCGTCCAAAATATAGATCGCCTAGGGCTTCGCGGAAAGCCCGGTGCAGGAGCGCAGCGCCCGCCAGTCGGCCACCGCCTGCGTCTTCGCGGCCCCGGTCATCGGCACCGGCACGCCGCCCTGGATGGTGGCGGGCGTCCAGCGGTCCTTCAGGACCTTGCGGCCGTTGATGGTGAGCGTCAGCACGCCGGTGCGGCCGGTGGTCGCCGGGTTGGAGTTGTAGAAGACGAAGTTGCCCATGCCGTAGCTGACGTAGGCGTCGTCGAGGTAGCCGGAGCCGAGCAGGATGTGCGCGTGGCCGCCGACGACGACGTCCGCGCCCGCCTTGACCAGCTTGGGGGCCAGCGAGAGCTGCGCCTGGTTCGGGCACTTCTGCATCTCGGTGCCCCAGTGCAGGTGGACGATGACGGTGTCGGAGCTCTTGCGCGCCTGGCGCACGGCCCGCAGCAGGCTCGCCTCGTCCTTGGCGGAGGCCAGGCCGCCCTTGTCGGCGGTGGCCGTCCACGACTGGATGAACTCGGCGTCGAGCACCTGGGTGGCCCCGATGATCGCCACCCGGTTGCCGTTGACGGTCTTCCGGTACGGCTTGTACGCCTCCGCCGCGTTCCTGCCGATCCCGACGACGGGGAACCGGCTGCGCTTGATCGCCGCCAGCGAGTCGGCGAGGCCGCTCTCCATGTAGTCCATGCCGTGGTTGTTGGCCATGGACACGACGTCCACCCCGGCCGCCTTGAGCGCGGTGAAGGCGCTGGCCGGCGCGCGGAAGGTGAACTGCTTGCCGGGCGCGGGCGTCCCGCCCGTGGTGATCGCCGTCTCCAGGTTGACCATGGTGAGGTCGGCCTGGCGGAGGACGCTCGCGATGGGCCCGAGCGCGGTGCGCGGGCTCGCCAGCCGGGGCCGCAGGACGCCCTCGAAGTGCACGTCCCCGCCGAAGGAGATCGTGTACGGCCGCCGCTCCGGCGTCGGCTCGCCCTCCGGCGACACCGCCGCCTGCTGGTCCACCTGCTTGGCCTGCGGCTCCTTCTCCGGGGCCGCCGACGAGCACGCGGCCAGTGAGGCGACCGAGGCGACGACGGCGAACAACGGGAGGGCACGGGGGAGTCTCATCTGCCGCACTTCCGCTCGAATCCTGTTTTCCAGGGATTGAGCATGCCATGAGCGGCGTATTACATGGCAGAGCGCACCAATTTGTCCACCACGGACCTGGTCGCCTCGTCCGTCGGCGTGTAGACGATCATCCGGATCTCCGGCCCGGCCGTGAGGCTGGTGGTGCTGAAGCTGAGCGGCCCGTGCTCGACGTGCCGGTAGCGCTTGACGCGGGGGCCGGGCTCGGCCACGTCCTGACGGGCCCAGAGCCGGGCGAACGTGGCGCTCTCCGCGCACAGCCGCCGCACGAAGTCCTGCCAGCAGGGGTCGTCGGCGTGCCTGCTGTAGGCGCCGCGGAAGACGGCGACGGCCCGCGCCAGCTCCTGGCACAGCTCGACCAGCTCGGTGACGGGGCGCGGGTTCACGCAGACCTGCCAGAGCGAGTTGCGCTCCCCCTCGGGGGCGGCGACCAGCTCGGGGAAGAGCGCGGCGTAGCCCGCGTTCCAGGCGAGGACGTCGCAGCGGCTGTTGGAGACGCAGGCGGGCATGTCGCCGAGCCGGTCGAGTATGGCCCGCATCTCGGGCGTGACCTGCCCCGAATCGACCGGCACGGGCAGCTCGGCGTGTCCGGCGAGCCGGTAGAGGTGCTGCCGCTCGGCGGGGTCGAGCCTGAGCGTGCGGGCGATGGCGTCGAGGACCTGCGTGCTGGCGTTGATGGGCCGCCCCTGCTCCAGCCACGTGTACCAGGTCACGCCGACCCCGGCGAGCTGGGCGACCTCCTCGCGCCGCAGCCCCGGGGTGCGCCGGCGCGAGCCGGGGACGAGGTCCACCATCTCCGGCGTGATCCGCTCGCGGCGCGTCCGCAAGAACGCGGACAGGTCCGAGCGCTTCGCCTCCACCACCGTCATTCCTCCACTATGGGGTCAGACGGGACCGGTTATCCAGTTACCCTCAATACCAGTATAAGTGGGCTCTCGTTACTGGTATCGAACGCGCGGCAAACTGATCTCCATGACGCAAACCGCTGATGTCACGTCCCCGTTGCCCACCAAGCAGCCACAGGAACGGACCCGGGCCAGCGGCCTGCTCCTCGCGATCATCCTCGTGGGACAGTTCCTGGCCATCCTGAACGTCAACATCGTCAACGTGGCCACCCCGACCATCGAGGCCGACCTGCACTCCTCGGGTGCGGGCCTGCAGATGATCGTGGCCGGCTACACCATTGTCTACGCCGTCCTGCTGATCACCGGGGCCAGGGTCGGCGACCTGTTCGGCTACCGGCGGGCCTTCCTCGGCGGCCTGGCGGTGTTCACGCTGACCACGCTGGCCGCCGGGCTCGCCCCGTCCACCGGCTGGCTGGTGGCCTTCCGGCTGGTCCAGGGCGCGGGCGCGGCGATGATGATGCCGCAGGTGCTGACCCTGATCCAGCGCAACTACCAGGGCGCGGCCCGGGGCCGGGCGATCGGGCTGTGGTCGCTGACGGTCAGCGGCGGCATCGTGGTCGGCCAGGCGCTCGGCGGCGTGCTGCTGGGCTTCGGCGCGGGCTGGCGGATCGTGTTCCTGGTGCTGGTGCCCGTCGGGGCGCTGCTGCTGGCGACCGGGCTCAAGGTGCTGCCCGCCGACCAGGGCGGCGGCGGCACCGGGCTCGACCCGCTCGGCCTGGTCAGCCTGTCGGCGGCGGTGCTGCTGCTCGTGGTGCCGCTCATGCTCGGCCGCGAGCTCGGCTGGCCGGTGTGGGGCTGGATCTCGATGGGGGCGAGCGTGGCCGTGTTCGGCGCGTTCGTCTGGATCGAGCGCTGGGTGACCGCGCGCGGCGGGCGGCCGCTGGTGGACGCCCGCGTGCTAAGGGCCCCCGGCATGCGGCCCGGGCTCGCGATCCTGCTGTTCGGCCCGGCGACCTGGGGCTCCTTCCTGTTCACCTCGGCCCTGCACCTCCAGGGCGAGCTGCACCTCACGCCGCTGGCCGCCGGCCTGATGCTGGTGCCGTGCGCGCTGGCCTTCGGGCTGGTCGGGCTGCTCTGGCCGCGCCTGCCCGCCGGGCTGCAGCGCCCGCTGGTGCCCTTCGGCTACGTGGTGGCCGCCCCCGCCTACCTCGGCCTCGGGCTCGCCGCCGGGGGCGGGCTGCCGTACGCGGTCATGAGCGCCCTCATCGGGGCCGGGCTGGGCGTGCAGGTCGCGGTCACCAACATGGCGACCGAGCGGGTGGACGGCGCGTACGCGGCCGACGCGAGCGGCGCCCTGCTCACCGTCATGCAGCTCGGCCAGGTGATCGGCGTCTCGACGGTCGGCACCCTGTTCATCTCGCTCAGCCAGGGCCACGGCACGGTGTCGGCCTCGCTGGGCGCCGCGCTCGCGATGGCGGGGCTCGCGGTGCTCGCCGGGATCAGCTCGGTCTTCCTGGTGCGCCGCCGCGCCGCCTGACCGCCGTGGAACGCCGACGCGGCGCGCCCTTCGCGAAAAGGGCGCGCCGCATGCGCTTTCCGGCGCAATTCTTACGGGCCCGGCGGCCCGTTCGGGAAGATCTGATAAGGAGGCTTATCACACGGCGGGACGACGTCCGGGCGTGCTTGATCATCCGGGGGGATGGTGTGCCATGATGTCTGCGAAAACCGAGCTGCGTCCAAAAGGTCCAGCGGGGGCCGGCCCTGCGGTGTTGCCGTCAACAACGTCGCCGGGCCGTTTCCTTTCTCAGGCTCCGGCGAGCGTCGACAGGTCGAATTCGCCGTCACGGACGCCCGAGGTGAACGCGGCCCACTCCGCCGGAGTGAACACGAGGACCGGGCCGTCCTGCACCTTGCTGTCACGCAGCGCGACGTTGCCGTCGGAGAGGGGCGCTACCTCGACACAGGCGTCTGCGCCATTGCAGAAGGTGCTCTTCCGCCAAGCCGCCCTGGAAAGGTGGTTGTGCATTATCTCCCCAAATAGCTGAAGGGGCGTCATTGCCCCTTGTTGAGGTGGTCGTCGTCAACGGCGCCACACCATGGCCTTGCGCTGGATCAGAACGCGTGATTCGTCCTCGTCCAGGGCCTCCGCCCTTATGTGTTCGAAGGCGGTTTCGTATCCGGCCACGAGTTGGAGGTCTTCGACGAAGCTGGCAGTATACAGCTGTTCTAGGTACACAACATCGTCAAACGCCGCAAACTGCAGATGAATAAAAGGCCCGGTGTTGACCGGGTGCAGGGAGTCCAGGGTCAGGACGTGCAGCTTCACGTGCGGCAGCAGTGAAATCTCCAGCAGATGTTCCATCTGCTCGCGCATCACCGAGGGTTCGCCGAAGCGGCGCATCAGCACCGATTCGTCGAGCACGACCGTGAGCCGGCACGCCTCCGGGCGATGCAGGACGCGGCGCTGCCGATCGAGGCGGGCCTCGACGCGGCTGCGGACACCGCTGTGCGTGATGCGCGCGATGCCGCGGGTGGCCAGGATGACCTCCCGCGCGTAATCCTCGGTCTGCAGGAGGCCCGGCACGATCTGCGGTTCCCAGGATCGCTGGCAGATCGCCTCCGCCTCCAGCCCCAGGAATCTGGTGTACTCCTCGGGCAGGGCTTCTTCGTAATCCTCCCACCACCCGCGCTGCTCCGCATCCCGCAACAGGCCGATGAGTTCGTCAAATTTGCCGCCGTCGACGCGGTAGAGCTTCACCAGGGCCTTGATGTCGTCGGCACTGGGCATCGTACGGGCGGCCTCGATGCGACTGACCTTGCTGGCGGACCAGCCGAGCTCCTTGGCCGCCTTGGCGCCGGTGAGCTTGTTACGCTCACGCAGCAAACGCAACTCCTGGCCGAGCCGGAGCCTGCGTACCGTCGGACTGCCCTGCTGCGATGGCACCGTCCGCTCTCCTTGTCCGTAAGGAAGGTGTAGCCGGCGGGGACCGTTTCGAGGACGGCGTTTTGGGCCGTTCGCCCAATCTTACACTGCAAGTTGCACGAGCAGTGCCACACGCCCTTGCGAGAAGGCTGTCACGGAGAGAGCGTAGGAGCAAGGAAACGTCCTTGATCGATGCCTCCGTGCAACTTGCACCGCAATCGTCCGCGCAAGAAGCGAAAAAATGCAAATCTTCCTTGCTTGAGGTATTGCAGCAGGCCCTCCCGCGGAGGACGATCGAGCCAGAAAGGTTTTTCTCGGATGTGAGGAGGCCGGGCATGACGACTTCGCCGCACGTACCGGGCCTCCCCCTTGTGACCACGCGCCCGAGCATGCCGGGCCGTTCCTCCGGCAACGTCGCCGTCCCGGAATCGACACTCACCACCTGGGAGGCGCCCCGCCGGAAGGAACGTGTGACCACCTGACGAGTGCAGCGCTGAGCGATCAGCGCACCCCGTGCCACGGGCACGAAAAAGGCCGGGCCGCGGCTGACGACCTGGCTTCCGCATATGGGCTGCCACCCTGCGGGAGCACCGGCCGCCAGCCGACGGACCGGCAAAGAAGCCACCTCTAGAAATGCCGCGAAAGGGGTCTTCTATGTACTCACAAGGTACCAAGGGACCTGGCCGAATCAAGTCCCGGATTCGGGAACTCCTCGCTTATGCCGACCGCGAGATCTGCATGGAGCCCGACGAGTTCGCCTACCACGTCGGCTGGACCGTGACCAGGACGGGTTTCGGCGCGCGCCGCTACCGCGACCCACGGTTCGACCAGCTCCGCGTGCCCGGCAGGGTGCACGAGGAGGTGACGTGAGGTGCCGAGGAACCCGCGCAACCAGATCTACCCCGCCAACGAGGACCTGCCCGCCGCGCGGGGCGGCGGGCCCCTGGTCCGGCTCTGGCGGGCGCGCACCGAGCTGCTGCTGGCCGCCGTTCTCGGGCTGGCGGGCACGCTCCTGGTGCGGGCCGCGGGCGACGGCCACCTCCTGCCCCTCGCGCTGACGGCCGGCGCGATCTCCGTCCCGGCGGCCACCAGGGCCGGCCGGGGCTGGATCGCCGCGCACTACTGGTGCGTCGTCTCCCGGCACCGCCTGCAGCGGGTCTGCCTGGAGACGACGATGCACACCCGCGCCGGGCGCATCCCGCTGATCCTGTGGATCACCCCGACCGCCACCGGCGAGAAGGCGCTGATCCTCACGCGGGCCGGGATCAGCGCCGAGGAGTTCGAGGCCTACAGCGAGGAGATCGCCGCGGCCTGCTGGGCGAGGAGCGCGAGCGTCTACCGGCACCGCGCGCGGGCCCAGTTCGTCGTCGTGGAGGTCGTCCGGCGGGACGAGACGCCCGGCGCCGCCGGCCCCGGGCTCGACCGGCTCTTCGGCCGGCGCGCCTGGGTCCCGCTCCGGCCCGACCTGAAGGAGCCGCCTGATCTGCGCCGTCCACGGGAGCCGGCGCTGATCGGCTAGAAGCCTGGGGATAAATGGGGCCTTCCCCAGGGGGTAAGCCCCGGAGACCGCGGGGGCTCCGGGGCTTCCCCATGCGCGCGGCTCGGGCCAAGATGAGTTCATCTGGCGAACTCAGGAGTCGTGATGACGTCGACCGTCCACCGGACTTGTCCCCTGTGCGAGGCCGTCTGCGGCCTGACGCTCACCCTCGACGAGGGCGGGCACGTGACCAGCGTCCGCGGCGACAAGGACGATCCGTTCAGCAAGGGCTTCATCTGCCCCAAGGGGGCCAGTCTGGGCCGCCTCGACGAGGACCCCGACCGGCTGCGCAAGCCCATCATCCGCGAGGGCGAGCTGTGGCGCGAGGCCGGCTGGGACGAGGCGTTCGCGGCCGTCAAGGCGGGCCTCGACCGCGTGGCCGACCGCAGCTCCGTCGCCGTCTACCTGGGCAACCCGAACGCGCACACCATGGCGGGCGCGCTGTACGCCGGTCCGCTGATCAAGGCGCTCGGCACCCGCAACGTCTTCACCGCCGCCACCGCCGACCAGATGCCGAAGCACGTGGCGAGCGGCCTGATGTTCGGCCACCCGCTGGCCATCCCGGTCCCCGACCTCGACCGCACCGATCACCTGCTGATGCTTGGGGCCAACCCGCTGGAGTCCAACGGCTCGTTGTGCACCGCGCCCGACTTCCCCGGGCGGCTCAAGGCGCTGCGCGGGCGCGGCGGGCGGCTGGTCGTGGTGGACCCGCGCCGCACGCGCACCGCCGCGCTGGCCGACGAGCACGTCTTCGTCCGGCCGGGAACGGACGCGTACCTGCTGTTCGGCATGGTCCACACTCTGCTCGCCGAGGACCTGGCGCGGCCGGCGCAGGCGCTCAACGGCCTGGAGGAGCTGCGGGAGGCGGCCAAGCACTTCCCGCCGGAGGCGGTGGCGCGGCGCACCGGCGTGCCCGCCGAGGTGATCAGGCGGCTGGCGCGGGAGCTGGCCGCGGCGCGCACGGCCGCCGTGTACGCCAGGATGGGCACCTGCACGGCCGAGTTCGGCACGCTGGCCCAATGGCTGGTGGACGTGCTCAACGTGCTCACCGGCAACCTCGACCGGCCGGGCGGGGCGATGTTCCCCAAGCCCGCCACGGAGTTCGCGGCGCGGCGGCGGCCGTACGCGCTGGGCCGGTGGAAGAGCCGGGTGCGCGGCCTGCCGGAGGCCAACGGCGAGCTGCCGGTGGCCACGCTCGCCGACGAGATCGAGACGCCCGGCGAGGGCCAGGTGCGCTTCCTGCTCACGATCGCGGGCAACCCGGTGCTGTCGGCGCCCCACGGGGCCCGGCTGGACGCGGCCTTCGAACGCCTCGACTTCATGGTGAGCGTGGACCCGTACCTGAACGAGACCACCCGGCACGCGAACGTCATCCTGCCGCCGCCGCGCGTGCTGCAGTCCGGCCACTACGACTTCGCGCTGCTCGGCTTCGCGGTGCGCAACTACGCCCGCTACTCGCCCCCGCTGCTGCCGCTGGACGGGCAGCCCTCGGAGGCCCAGATCCTGGCCAGGCTGGCCATGATCGCCAGCGGCCTGGAGGGCGACCTGGACGCGTTCGTCATCGACGAGACGCTGCGCAAGGCCACCGAGACGCCCGGCTCCGGCGTCGAGGGCCGGGACGTGGCCGAGCTGCGCGCCGCGCTGGAGGGCGAGACCGGCGGCGAGCGGCGGCTCGACCTGATGCTGCGGCTCGGCCCGTACGGCGAGTGGGCCGGCAAGGGCGACCTGTCGCTGCGCAAGCTGCTCGACCATCCGCACGGCCTCGACCTCGGCCCGCTGGAGCCGCGGCTCGGCGAGGTGCTGAGGACCCCCTCGGGGCGGATCGAGCTGGCCCCGCCGCGGCTGCTCGACGACGTCGAGCGGCTGCGCGCGAAGCTGGAGGAGGAGCCGCCGGAGATGGTCCTCATCGGCCGCCGGCACCTGCGCTCCAACAACAGCTGGCTGCACAACGTCGGCCCGCTGGTCGGCGGCAGCAACGCCTGCACGCTGCAGATCAACCCGGCCGACGTGGCCCGGCTGGGCCTGGCCGGCGAGGCGGAGGTGCGCTCGGCGAAGGGGCGGCTCACGGTGGCGCTGGAGCCCACGGACACGATCATGCCGGGCGTGGTCAGCCTGCCCCACGGGTGGGGTCACGCGGGCAGCGCGCAGCGCGTCGCGGCCGAGCACGCGGGCGTCAGCGTGAACGATCTCACCGACGACGACGCCGTCGATGCGCCCAGCGGCAACGCGGTGTTCAACGGAGTTCCGGTCACGATTTCACCAACCGGGGTGATCAGCGCACATTAGGGTGCTGCGCGTGACTATCGCGCCAGAAGAGGACCGCCTGAACGCCCAGATCGCCTTCGCCATCGAGATCGACAAGTTGAAGCGGATCATCCGCCGCAACCATCTCATCGACGGCTCGCGCCGGGAGAACACCGCCGAGCACTCCTGGTACGTGGGCACGTTGGCGATGGTCCTCGGCGAGCATGCCCCGCCGGGGACCGACCTCCAGCGGGTGGCGGCCATGCTGCTGGTGCACGACCTGGTGGAGATCGACGCCGGTGACACGTTCATCTACGACCCGGTCGAGGTCGCCGCGCAGGCCGGCGCCGAGCGGGCCGCCGCCGACCGCATCTTCGGCCTGCTGCCCGCCGAGCAGGGCATGGAGCTGCGGGCGCTCTGGGACGAGTTCGAGGAGCGCAAGACGCCGGAGGCGAAGTTCGCCAAGGCGCTCGACCGCTTCGCCCCGATCCTGGCCAACCATCACACCGAGGGCGGCACCTGGCCGCTGTTCAAGGTGCGGGCCGCGCAGGTGCGCGAGAAGGTGCGCATCATCGAGGAGGGCTCGCCCACGCTCGGCAGGTACGCCCTGGAACTGGTCGAACTCTCGGTGGCCAGGGGACACCTCGCCGAGTGATCCCCGTATGCCCGGGGTAGGGGACTTGTCGTGAAAGAGACAGTACGAGCGAAGCGTCGGCAATTGAAGGGATTCGCCGGTCCGGTCGCTCTGGCCGATCGGCTGGAGAAGTCGAAGGCCATGGACGCGCCGATCAGGGGGCTGGCCAAGACCGTCCGCGAGCGGGTGAAGCCCGGCTGGCTGCGCGACCTGTTGCACGGCGTGCCGATCGGCGAGCCGCTGCACCCGCCGCTGGCCTCGGTCACGCTGGGCTGCTGGGTGTCCGCCGCCGTGCTGGACGCGGCCGGCGCCGACCCGCGCGCGGCCCGGCTGCTGCTGGCCACCGGCATCGCCGGCTCGCTGCCCACGGCGGCGGCCGGGCTGACCGACTGGTCGTCGCTGCACCGCGAGCAGCAGCGGGTGGGTTTCGTCCACATGGCCGGCAATCTGACCGCCCTGGGGCTGTTCTCCGCCTCGCTGCTGGTCCGCCTGCGCGGACGCGAGCGGACCGGCCGCATGCTCTCCTTCGCCGGGCTCGGCGTCGGCATGCTGGGGGCGTACCTGGGCGGCCACCTGGCCTACCGCCAGGCCGCGGGCGCCAACCACGCGCCGCAGGTCACCCACCTGGTGCCGCTGGGCTGGCACGACCTGTGCCCGATCAAGGACCTGCCGGACGGCCGGCCCGTCGCCCGGCGGCTCGGCTACATCCAGCTCTTCGTGCTGCGGCAGGGCGAGGCCGTCACCGTGCTCGCCGACCTCTGCCCGCACCTCGCGGGCCCGCTGCACCAGGGCCGGCTGGTCATGGAGAACGGCGAGGCGTGCGTGGTGTGCCCGTGGCACGGCAGCACGTTCCGGCTGAACGACGGCTCGGTGCGGCACGGGCCGGCGACCGCGCCCGCGCCCACGTTCGAGACGCGCGTCAGGCGTGACGGCACGATCCAGGTGCGACCGTTGACCTGAACCTTGCTTGAGGTTCTACGGTCGTGTCATGAGCAAGATTCTGGTGACCGGCGCGACCGGGAATGTCGGCAGGCAGTTGGTCTCCCAGCTCGGCGAGGGCGGGCTGGACGTGCGGGCGCTCGCCCGTGACCCCGGGCGGGCGGCACTGCCGGTGGAGACCGTGCGGGGCGACCTGACCGCGCCCGAGACCCTCGAACCGGCGCTGCGGGACGTCGAGAGCGTCTTCCTGCTCTGGCCCGCCTTCACCGCGGACGGCGCCGACCAGGTGGTCACCGCCATCGCCAAGCACGCCCGGCGCGTGGTGCTCCTGTCGGCCACCGGGGCCGACGCCCCGGAGAGCCACTACCACGAGCTGGAGCGGCTGGTCCGGCACTCGGGCCTCGGCTGGACGTTCCTGCGGCCCGCCGGCTTCGCCGTCAACACCCTCCTCTGGGCGGACCAGGTGCGGCGGGGCGTGGTGCGCTGGCCGTTCGGGCGGGCGGCGCGCTCGCTGATCCACGAGAGGGACATCGCGGCGGTGGCGGCGCACGTGCTGACCTCGGCGGGGCACAACGGGGCGGCATACGTGCTGACCGGCCCGGACCGGCTGACGCAGGCCGAGCAGGTGCGGGTGATCGGCGAGGCGATCGGGCGCGAGGTGCGCTGGGAGGAGCAGCCGCCGGAGGAGGCCCGCGAGCAGCTCACGGCGGTGTGGGGCGCGCCCGCGTTCGTGGAGAGCGCGCTGCGCACCTGGGAGAGCTTCGTGAGCGCCCCCGAGGTCGTCACCGACACCGTGCGGCGGCTGCTCGGCCGGCCCGCGCTGACCTTCCGGCAGTGGGCCGAGGACCACGCGGCGGACTTCAGCTAGCTCCGCCGGAACCGTCGGCGGGCTCGGCGGCGGGATGCTCGACCAGGGCGAGGACCCGGCTGGACATGAACCTCGCCGTGCGCACGGGGGTGCCGCCGCGGGTGACCTCGCTCACCTCGACGAGCCCCCGGCGCGTGGCGATCTCCACCCGCCGGCCCGCGCGGGTGGCGGCGATCTCGTACGTGCGGGGCGAGCCCCCCGCGTCGATGACGATCTCCACCCGGTCACCCTTCATGTCCGGGTCATACCCGTTTCACGCTATCCGTACACCAGTACGATAATCGCCGCGACTCCCACGGTCACGATGACGCCGCGCAGCACCGGGGCCGGGATCCGCCGGCCCATCCGGGCCCCCAGGAAGCCGCCCGCGATCGCGCCCAGGGCCACGCCGGCCACGGCCTGCCAGTCCACGTCGGCGACGAGGACGAACAGCACGGCCGCCACGCCGTTGACGATCAGCGCGAGCACGTTCTTGGCCGCGTTGACGCGTTGCAGGTGCTCGTCGAGGAAGCTGCCGAGCAGGCCGATCAGCAGCACGCCCTGGGCCGCGCCGAAGTAGCCGCCGTAGACACCGGCGGCCAGCACGCCCAGCCACAGCGCGAGGCCGCCGTGCGGGCTCGCGTGCTCGCGCCGGTCGGCCAGCCACCGGTTGAGCCGCGGCTGCACCACGACCAGCACGCAGGCGAGGGCGATGAGCACGACCACCACGATCTGGAACACGTCAGGGTCGAGGAACAGCAGCAGGACGCCGCCGATCAGCGCGCCGAGCGCCGAGGCGAGGCCCAGGCGCAGCAGCCGCTCGCGCTGGCCGCTCAGCTCGGCGCGGTAGCCGTAGGCGCCGGTGAAGGAGCCGGGCACCAGGCCGATCGTGTTGGAGACGTTGGCGGTCACGGGGTCGACGCCCATCGCCACCAGCGTCGGGAACGTGATCAGCGAGCCCGACCCGACGACCGCGTTGATGGCTCCGGCCACCACGCCGGCCGCGCAGACCGCGACCAGTTCCCACCCCGTCACGAGCACTCCTTACGTGTCTGGGCTCTTGGGGGGTGTGAACAGGCCGCCAAGGCTCTCCAGGACTTTTCCCATCTCCGATGGGACGATCCAGATTTTATTGGCCTCGCCTTTGGCGATCTCAGGCAGGGTCTGGAGGTACTGGTAAGCGAGGAGCTGCTGGTCCGGCTTGCCGTCGTGGATGGCCCGGAACACCATGCCGATCGCGTCCGCCTGGCCCTTGGCGCGCATGGCCTGGGCCTCGGCCTCGGCCTGCGCGCGCAGCACGGCCGCCTCGGCCTCGCCGCGGGCCCGCAGCACCGACGCCTGCTTCTCGCCCTCGGCCTGGAGGATCGCCGCCTGCCGCTGACCCTCGGCGGCCAGCACCGCGGCCCGCTTGTCGCGGTCGGCGCGCATCTGTTTCTCCATCGAGTCCTGGATGGAGGCGGGCGGGTCGATGGCCTTCAGCTCCACCCGGTTGACCCGGATGCCCCATTTGCCGGTGGCCTCGTCGAGGACGCCGCGAAGGGCGGTGTTGATGTCCTCGCGGGAGGTCAGCGTGCGTTCCAGGTCCATGCCGCCGACCACGTTGCGGAGCGTGGTGACCGTGAGCTGCTCGACGCCGGTGAGGAAGTTCGCGATCTCGTACGTGGCCGCCTTCGGGTTCGTGACCTGGAAGTAGATCACGGTGTCGATGGAGACCACCAGGTTGTCGGAGGTGATGACCGGCTGCGGCGGGAACGACACCACCTGCTCGCGCAGGTCGATCATGTCCTTGATGCGGTCGATGAAGGGCACGACCAGGTTGAGGCCGGGCCGCAGCGTCCGGTGGTAGCGCCCGAGCCGCTCGACGATGGCCGCCGTGGCCTGGGGGATGATGCGGACGGTGCGGACCACCCCGAAGATCACCGCGAGGACCACGACGAGGACCACGACGAGCTGCTCGACGGTCATGGCGACGCTCCGAAGTCGAGGGAACCGGCTGCGGAGATCCTAATTCGTTTTTTATGTCGATAAATGGCGATCAAGTAAGCACGGCCGGGCCTAGTACGCCCGGGCATACCACCGGCCCTCCGGGCTGCGCTCCAATGTCAGCGGCACCCCGAACGTCTGCGACAGGTTGTCGGCCGTCATCACGTGCTCCAGCGGCCCCTGCGCCACCACCGAGCCGTGCCGCAGCAGCAGCCCGTGGGTGAACCCGATCGGCACCTCCTCCACGTGGTGCGTCACCAGCACCAGCGTCGGCGAGCGGTAGTCGCCAGCCAGCGCCGACAGCCGCCGCACCAGGTCCTCGCGCCCGCCCAGGTCGAGCCCGGCGGCCGGCTCGTCGAGCAGCAGCAGCTCGGGGTCGGGCATGAGGGCGCGGGCGATCTGCACCCGCTTGCGCTCGCCCTCCGACAGCGTGCCGAACCTGCGCCTGATCAGGTGAGCCGCGCCCATCATGTCGATCAGCTCGACGGCCCGGGTCACGTCGTTGGAGTCGTACTCCTCCGTCCAGCGGCCCATCACCCCGTACGACGCCGTCAGGACGAGGTCGATGACCTTCTCCTCCGGCGGGATGCGCTCGGCCAGCGCCGCGCTCGCCAGGCCGATGCGGGGCCGCAGCTCGAAGACGTCGGCCTGCCCCAGCCGCTCGCCCAGCACCTCGATCACGCCCTCGCTCGGATACAACAACGTGGCCGCGACCTGCAGCAACGTGGTCTTGCCCGCACCGTTGGCGCCGATGACGACCCACCGCTCGTCCTCGCCGACCGTCCAGTCGATGCCGCGCAGCAGGGCCGCTCCGTCCCGCCTGACGGCGACGTCCTGGAGCCGCAGCACCTGACCACCCATCCCCGTTACCTCCTTCAGGAGTCACCCTCGGGACAAACCTATTGCAGGGCGAGCGCTTATCGTGGATCGGTGCGCCCTGAATCGCCTGTCTGTCCCTCCCTGGTCGCCTGGGGCAACGCGTGGCTCGCCGGTCACGTGGGCCTCGACGAGGCGGCCGACCACGTGGAAGCCGCCGGCGGGCCCGCCGTCGCGGGCGAGGTCCCGCTCCGGGCCTACCTCGCGAACCTGCGGGCGGGCGGCCTCCGCGAGCTGCGCCTGGCCCTGCCCGCGCCCGGCGACCCGCTCGGGCTGTCCGGGCCGGCCTCGTTCAACGCGGCGGCGGTGGACGCCGGCCAGGCCGCGATCGCCGTGCTCGACGACCGCAACCTCGGCCTGGTGCCCGCGCCCGACCGGCGCGGCTCGTCCTACGTCGGGGTCCGCCTCGACGTGCACGAGTCCGGCCCGGCCCGGCACGACCTGCCGTCGCTGGCCGAGGCCGAGCGCGAGCTGTCGGGAGCCATGCGCGCCGCCACCGAGGCGCTGTCGTCCGTCGACGGCCCCGCCCAGGCCCGTCCCGAGCTGGGCGGCCGGGGCGGCGAGCTGGCCCCCGGCTACCCCGCCCGCGCCCACCGCGTCTCCGCGCTGGCCGCCCGGCTGGCGGCGGTGCTGCGGCTGGCCGACGAGCGGGGCATCACCTCGGGGCAGGTGGCCGCCCGGGGGCACGCGCTGCGCGAGCTGGACCGGGCGGTGCGCCGCGCCCTCGTGGCCGCGCACCACGCGATCTTCGAGCCGCTGCGCAGCCCCTGATCACTTGTGCCAGGTGATCTGGTAGCCGCTGTTGGCCTGGCTGGGGTTGCTCGGCTCCGACACCGACAGGTTCTTGATGGTCGACACGTTCGGCGCGAGCGTGACCAGCGGCCCGGTCGCCGAGGCGAGCGTCTTGCCCGTCTGCTGGTCGATCAGCAGGACGGACTTGGTCTGCGCGATCACCGGACCGTTCGCGTCGTTCCTGAAGACCTGGACGTTGAAATTGCTCTGCACCACGCTGTTCGGCCGGTGGATGAGGAAGTAGTTCCGGCGGAACGGCGAGCCCGCCGGCACCGGGTCCTTGTCCAGGACGTAGTCCTGGGCGCAGCTGATGTTGTTCGCGAAAATGGTGCATAACCTGAGCGTGACCTGCAGGTCTTCACCGGCTGCCCGGGCCGGCCCGGCCAGGACGGCTCCCGTGGCGACGGCGGCGGCCGCGACGGCCGTCAGCCGCTTGGCGAGCGCGGTTCGAGACTTGACGGACATGGTGTGTTCTCCGTTCGACGTGCGTCCGATCGACGCCCCCGACGGTAGGCCGCGGCGGTGCTTCGTTCGGCGCACAAGTACGCGCTCACCACGTGAGCCGCGTCACGTGCTCACCCGAGCCCGTGGCGGACCGCCCAGAGGGCCGCCTGGGTGCGGTCCTGGACGCCGAGCTTCATCAGCACGTTCGACACGTGCGTCTTGACCGTCTTCTCCGCCACGGCCAGCGCCCGCGCGATCTCCCGGTTGGACCGGCCGGCCGCGATGAGCCGCAGGACCTCGCGCTCGCGCTCGGTGAGCGGCACCGGCGCCGGCCCGTCCTGCCGGGCGCCCTCCCCGGCCAGCATCGCCTCCGCGGCCTCGGGCGCCAGCAGCACCTGGCCGCCGTGCACCGCCCGGACCGCCTGCACCAGGGCATTGGGGTCGACGTCCTTGTAGAGGAAGCCGGCCGCGCCGGCCCGCATGGCCGGGCCCACGTCGCCGCGGTCGCTCACCGACGTCAGCACCACCACCCGCGTGGGGCCGCCGGTCAGCCGCTCCAGCGCGCCGAGGCCGTCCAGCACCGGCATCTTCAGGTCCAGCAGCAGCACGTCGGGGGCCAGCTCCCCGACCAGCTCGACGGCCTGCGCGCCGTCGCCCGCCTCGCCGACGACGGTGATGTCGTCCTGCAGGTCGAGGAACGTCCGCAGCCCCTGCCGCACCACCGGATGATCGTCGGCGATCAGCACCCGGATCACCCGCCCACCTCCACGCGCACCGTGGTCCCCCGGCCCGGCGCCGACTCGACGCTCAGCACGCCGCCGACCGCCTCGGCCCGGTCGCGCATCGAGACCAGCCCGAGGCCGCGCGACTCCCCTTCCTCGAACCCGCCGCCGTCGTCGCGCACGGTCAGCCTCAGCGTGTCGTCCTCGAAGGCCAGGCGGACGCCCACCGTGGCGGCGCCCGAGTGCCGCAGCGCGTTGTGCAGCGCCTCCTGGGCCACCCGCAGCACCGCCACCTCGACCGCCGCCTTCAGCGGCGGCAGCTCGCCGCACTCGAACGACAACGCCGGCGGATGCAGCCGGTCCAGCAGCCGGACGTGCTTGCGCAGCGTCTCGGCCAGCCCGTGCCGGTCCAGCTCGGCCGGGCGCAGCTCCACGATCACCGCGCGCAGCTCGGCCAGCGCCTCGCCGGCCAGGCGCTGGACGCGTTCGAGCTCCGCCGCCACCTGGCCGGCGCTGTCGGGGCCCTTGGCCAGCATCGTGCCCGCCGCCTGGGCGCTGAGCCGCAGCGAGAACAGCTTCTGCGTGACGGCGTCGTGCAGCTCCCGCGCCATGCGGTTGCGCTCCTCCAGCATGGCCAGCTCGCGGCCGGACTCGTAGAGGCGGGCGTTGGTCAGCGCGATCGCCGCGTGCGCGGCGAACAACGTCAGCAGCTCCTGGTCGGCCTGGGTGAACCCGGTGCCCGGCGTGCGCTTGTTGGCCAGGAAGATGATGCCGAGCACCTGCTCGCCGTCGCGGATGGGGACGCCGAGGAAGTCCTTCATCACCGGGTGCGCCTTCGGCCACCACTCGAACCTCGGGTCGGCGCGCAGGTCGGGCAGCCGGACGGGCGCGCCGTCGCGCAACATCGCGCCCAGCATGCCGTGCTGGCGGGGCAGCGGCCCGATGGCGTCCCACTGCTTGTCCGTCAGGCCCTCGGCGACGAACTCGGCGAACGAGCCGTCCTCGTCGGGCACGCCGAGCGCGGCGTAGCGGCAGTCCAGCAGCCGCTGCGCGGAGCGCACGATCACCTGCAGCACCTCACGGACGGACAGGTGCCGGGTGACCGCGAGCACGGCGGAGCTCACCGCCTGCAGGATCTCGTCTCGGTCGGCCGTCACGGCATCCACTTTAGGATCCGCCGGCGACCCGGCGGCCCCGGGCCGGGCCGGGCGGTGGTGCTGGTTCCGGTCCTGGTGCTGGTCCCGCTCGCGGGTCCTAGGACCAAGTGCCCAGGGCGGGCCCGTCCCGCGCCCGATGTCCGCACGCCGCCGCGTTCCTAGCGTCGGAGGCATGACACACACCACCTCCACCCGCACCGCGATCATCACCGGGGCCTCCCGCGGGCTCGGCCTGGCCCTGGCGCGGTCGCTGGCCGGCGCCGGCTGGCGTCTCGTGCTCACCGCCCGCGGCGCCGCCGACCTCGAACGCGCCGCCGCCGAGCTGGACGCCGTCGCGATCCCCGGCGACGTGAGCGACCCCGCGCACGTCGAGCGGCTGGCCAGCGCGGCCCCCGAGCTGGACCTGCTGGTCAACAACGCCAGCGACCTCGGCCCGACGCCGCTGCCCCGCCTCGCCGACCTCCCGCTCGACGCGTTCGCCGCGCTGCTGGCCACGAACGTCACCGCGCCGCTCGCGCTCGCCCAGGCCACGCTGCCGGCGCTGCGGGCCGCGCGCGGCGCGATCGTGAACGTCACCTCCGACGCCGCGACCGGCGCCTACGAAGGCTGGGGCGGCTACGGCGCCGGGAAGGCGGCTCTGGAGCAGCTCTCGAACGTGCTGGCCGCCGAGGAGCCGGACGTCCGGGTCTGGTGGGTCGATCCGGGCGAGATGAACACCCGCATGCTCGCCGACGCCGTCGGCGCCGAGGAGGCCGCCGGCGCCGCGGACCCGGCCAAGGTGGCCGCCGCCCTGCACGACCTCGTCTCGTCCCGCCCCGCCAGCGGCCGGGTGACCTTCCAATGACCGCCACCGGGCTCCACAACGAGGGGAGCACCCCCTTGACCTCCACCGGATCCCACCAGCGAGGGGAGCGCCCGATGACCGCCACCGGCTTCGACGGCGAGGCAGGCCCCCGACCGACCGCCCTCGCGCCCGACTTCGAGCTGCCGCCCGATCTGTCGGCGCACGAGCCGCCCGAGGTGCGCGGCCGCTCGCGCGACGACGTGCGGCTGCTGGTGTCGCGCGGCGACCAGGCCCCCGGCCACCACCGCTTCCGCGACCTGCCCGGCCTGCTGGCCCCCGGCGACCTGATCGTGGTCAACAACTCGGCGACGCTGCCCGCCGCGGTCCGGCTGGACCGGCTCGCGGTGCACTTCTCGACCGCCCGCGAGGACGGCACCTGGCTGGTCGAGCTGCGGCGGCGCACCGCCAGGGCGAGCGAGCCGTACGCCGGGGGCGAGCCGGGCGAGTGGCTGCCGCTGCCGGGACGGGCCACGTTGCGGCTCGTCGAGCGGGAGACGCCCCGGCTGTGGCGGGCCGAGCTGGACCGGGACGTGGAGACGTACCTGCGGGCGTACGGGGCGCCGATCCGGTACTCGTACGTGGAGGAGGACTGGCCGATCGAGGCGTACCAGACCGTGTTCGCGACCGTGCCGGGCAGCGCGGAGATGCCGAGCGCGGCGCGGCCGTTCACGGAGGCTCTGGTGACGGCGCTGGTGGCGCGCGGGATCGGGATCGCGCCGATCACCCTGCACACCGGGGTCGCCTCGCCGGAGAAGGACGAGCCGCCCTACGCGGAGCGGTACGCGGTGCCCGCCCCGACCGCACGCCTGGTCAACCTGGCCCGCGAGAGCGGCAACCGGGTGGTCGCGGCCGGGACGACCGTGGTGCGGGCCCTGGAGAGCGCCGTGGACGCGGCCGGCCTGGTGCGGGCGGCGTCCGGCTGGACCCGGCACGTGGTGACCCCGGAGACCGGCGTCCGGGCGGTGACCGGGCTGCTCACCGGGCTGCACGAGCCGCGGTCGAGCCATCTGCTCATGTTGTCGGCCGTCGCGGGCGTGGACGCGCTGGCCCGGGCGTACGAGGAGGCGTTGCGGGAGGGGTACTTGTGGCACGAGTTCGGCGACACGCACCTGATTCTGAAGTAATACGCTTTACACAGATTTTAAGATCGTGATAGACACAGCGGGCAATTTACGGGGGGCTTGTTGTATTACACGGCCCCATGTCCAATTCCTTTACCCGGAGAGGTAATGCACAAGTCCCTTGCCAAGGGTGCCGTGCTGGCGATGCTGGCGTCCGGCGCCCTGCTCGTCCCCGCTGTTCCCGCTTCAGCCACCACCGCGACCACCGCCGCGACCACCGCCAAGACCGCGGCCAAGCCCTACTCCGCGTTCGCGGTGCAGGTGTCGGCGACCAAGAAGGTCAAGGCCGGCAGCTACATCAAGTACAAGATCTCGGCCACCAACAGGGGCCCGTACTTCGCCTCCGCGGACGCCTGGTTCGTCGGCGGCGCCTTCCCCAAGGGCGTCGACCCCAGGTACATCCGCTACTCCTCCACCGGCAAGAAGATGGACTGCATGCTGGTCTCCGACCGCGGCTTCTTCTGCTGGGCCGACAAGGACATCAAGGTCGGCGCCTCGTTCTCCGTCACCTTCTACGCCAAGACGAAGAAGAGCGCGCGGGGCACCCAGCGGGCCGCCCTCGGCGTCATCTCCTACAACCTCGACCAGGGCATGGAGGACATGGACATGCGCGAGCTCGACCGGCTCGGCGTGCCCGGCTACCTCTTCGCCAAGTCCGTGAAGACCACGGTCGTGCGCTGACGCCTCCGGCTGCCGCGCCCGCGTCCGAATGGCGAGCCTGCTGCGCGAGCATCGGACCGGGCGCAGTACCGTGGCTGGATGTGGACCAGCGCACCCTCCTGATCACCCTGACCGGCCCCGACCGGCCCGGCGTCACTTCGCGCCTCTTCTCCGTCCTGTCCGGCTTTCCCGTGACAGTGGCGGACATCGAGCAGGTCGTCATCCGAGGCAGGCTCACGCTCGGCGTGCTCGTCGCCTACGCGGGCGGGCCGTCCACCGGCACCGGCACGACGCTCGGCGCCATGTGGACCGCCGTCGAGCGGGTGGCCGAAGACCTCGGCATGGAGGTCGAGCTCTCCACCGGCTCCCAGGCCAAGGAGCAGCGCCGCCGCGGGCGGCTGTCGGTCAGCGTCCTCGGCGCCACGCTCCAGCCGGCCGCGATCGCCGGCATCGCCGGGCGCATCGCCGCCGCCGGCGCCAACATCGACCGCATCGAACGCCTCGCCCAGTGGCCCGTCACCTGCATCGAGCTGTCCGTCTCCGGCGCCAACCCCGACTCGCTCCGCGTCGAGCTGGCCGCCGAGGCCGCCGCGCAGGAGGTCGACGTCGCCGTGCAGCGCACCGGCCTGTCCCGCCGGGCCAAGCGGCTCATCGTCATGGACGTCGACTCCACGCTCATCCAGGGCGAGGTCATCGAGCTGCTGGCGGCCCACGCCGGCTGCCTGGACGAGGTCGCCCGCGTCACCGAGCAGGCCATGCGCGGCGAGCTCGACTTCGCCGAGTCGCTGCGCAAGCGGGTGGCGCTGCTGGAGGGGCTGCCCGAGGAGGTGTTCGCCGAGGTGCGCAAGGAGGTCGTGCTGACGCCTGGCGCCCGCACGCTCGTCCGCACGCTCAAGCGGCTCGACTACCGCTTCGCCATCGTCAGCGGCGGCTTCACCCAGATCACCGACGCGCTGGTCGAGGAGCTGGGCATCGACTACTCGGCGGCGAACGTCCTGGAGGTCGTGGACGGGCGGCTCACCGGCCGCGTCGTCGGCGACATCGTGGACCGGCCGGGCAAGGCGCGGGCCCTCGAGCGCTTCGCCGCCGCGGCCCGCCTGCCGATCTCCCAGACCGTGGCCATCGGCGACGGCGCCAACGACCTGGACATGATCGCGGCGGCCGGGCTCGGCATCGCGTTCAACGCCAAGCCGGTCGTGCGGCAGGCCGCCGACACCGCGGTCAACACGCCCTACCTCGACTCCATCCTCTACCTGCTCGGGATCTCGCGGGACGAGGTGGAGGCCGCCGACGCCGAGGACGGCGTCCTCACCCCGCGCTAGCTCTCCGAAGCGTCAGTCCTCGCCCTTGGGGTCCCAGCGGCTGACCAGGCGGCCCTCGCCCGGGTGGAGGTCCGCCCAGGCCGCGTCGAGCTCGATGACCGCGAACGACCCGGGCCGGAACCCGTACTCGCCTCCGGCCAGGCTCAGGGCCAGCTCGTGCACGCCCGGGTTGTGCCCGCACAACACGACCGTGCCGAGCTCGGGGTCGGCCCGGTGGAGCACGCTCAGCAGGTCCTCGGGGTAGGCCTCGTAGATCTCGCGCTCGTAGCTGATCTCCGCGCCGGGGAAGGCCAGCTCGGCGGTGCGCCTGGTGCGGACCGCCGGGGAGCAGAACACGGCGTCCGGCTCCAGGCCGGCCGCCCTGATCTCCTCGCCCGCCCGCTCGGCGTCCCGCTCGCCGCGGTCGGTCAGCGGCCGCTCCCGGTCGGCCAGGCCGGCGACGTGGGCGGCCTTGGCGTGCCGCAGCACGATCAGCGTCCGCACCGGATCACCCGCTCCTCGATGCCCAGACGGACAGCCCCACCAGGACGGCCAGGATGACGATCATGGCCAGCAGGATCAGGCCCAAGGTCTTCGCGCCGTTGGGCGGCTTCTCGCTCTCCACCGGGACAGTTTCCCACCACGGGCCCCCGGGGCCGCGCGCACCTGCCCCGGTGCCCGTGCCGCCAGGCCGATCCGCCGCGTCCCGTCCGGTCTCCGGCCATCGCCGAACCCCTTCCACCCCCTGAACTGGATCTTCCCTCTTCCCCCGGAATACCGCCCAAACGCCGCCTGCACCGGCCCCTTTCCTGCGAAGACGGAACGCCCGCCTCCCCGTCACGGTCACGGGGAAAGCGGGCGTTCACCACTGCCGAAGAAGGGCCGCGGCCGGGCGTCAGGACGCGACCGGCTCCTGCTTGCGGTCGTTGTTGTTGCTGGCCGGCTCGGCCGTCGCCGAGCGCCGCTTGGAGACGATGATCGCCCCGACCACGACGGCCACCGCGACCACGGTGACCCCGATCCGCAGCACCGGGTTGCCCGCGTACAGCACGACCGCGGGCGCCACCAGCAGCGCCACCAGGTTCATCACCTTGATCAGCGGGTTGATGGCCGGGCCCGCGGTGTCCTTGAACGGGTCGCCGACCGTGTCGCCGATGACCGTGGCGGCGTGCGCCTCGGAGCCCTTGCCGCCGTGGTGCCCGTCCTCGACCAGCTTCTTGGCGTTGTCCCAGGCGCCACCGGAGTTGGCCAGGAACACCGCCATCAGCGTGCCGCAGGCGATCGCGCCGGCGAGGAAGGCGCCGAGCGGCGCGTAGCCGAGCGCGAAGCCGACCGCGATCGGCGTCATGACCGCCAGCAGGCCGGGCGTGGCCAGCTCGCGCAGCGAGTCGCGGGTGCAGATGTCGACGACGCGGCCGTACTCCGGCTTCTCGGTGCCGTCCATGATGCCGGGCTTGTTGCGGAACTGGTCGCGCACCTCGAACACCACCCGCATCGCCGCCCGTCCGACGGCCATGATCGCCAGGCCGGAGAACAGGAACACCACCGCGGCGCCGATGATCAGGCCGACCAGGACGTTCGGGTTGTCGATGCTGAGGCTGAAGTTCTGGAAGATGCCGAGCGCGTTCTTGATCGCCGTGTCGGCCTGCGCCAGCTCGGTCTCGACCGCCGTGCGGAAGGCGCCGAACAGCGCGGTGGCCGCCAGCACCGCCGTGGCGATCGCGATGCCCTTGGTGATCGCCTTGGTGGTGTTGCCGACCGCGTCGAGGCTGGTCAGGACGCGCGCGCCCTCGCCGTCGATGTCGCCCGACATCTCCGCGATGCCCTGGGCGTTGTCGGAGACCGGCCCGAAGGTGTCCATGGAGACGATGACGCCGACCGTGGTCAGCAGGCCGGTGCCGGCCAGGGCCACCGCGAACAGCGCGAGCGTCACGTTCCCGAAGCCGAGCAGGAACGCGCCGTAGACCGCGCCGCCGATGATCAGGGCCGAGTAGACGGCGGACTCCAGGCCGACGCTGATGCCGGACAGGATGACGGTGGCGGCGCCGGTGCGCGAGCTCTCGCCGATCTCCCGTACGGGCCGGCGCGTGGTCTCGGTGAAGTAGCCGGTCAGCAGCTGGATGGCGCTGGCCAGCACCAGGCCGATGAGGACCGCGCCGATCGCGATGAGCCGCGGGTCGGCGTCGGACTGCACGCGCGAGCCGGTCAGGCCGGAGAAGTTCGACGGCAGGAACCAGAACGCCGCCGCGGTCACCAGCACCGCCGAGATGGCGGCCGAGATGAAGAAGCTGCGGTTGATCGCCGCCATGCCGCTGCGGTCGCGGTCGCGCATGCCGGTGACGAAGATGCCGATGATCGCGGTGATCACGCCGATCATGGGCACGATCAGCGGGAAGACCAGGCCCTCCTCGCCGAACGCGGCCCGGCCCAGGATGAGGCTGGCGACCAGCATGACCGCGTACGACTCGAACAGGTCGGCCGCCATGCCGGCGCAGTCGCCGACGTTGTCGCCCACGTTGTCGGCGATGGTGGCGGCGTTGCGCGGGTCGTCCTCGGGAATGCCCTGCTCGACCTTGCCCACCAGGTCGGCGCCGACGTCCGCGGCCTTGGTGAAGATGCCGCCGCCGACTCGCATGAACATCGCCAGCAGCGCCGCGCCGAAGCCGAACCCTTCGAGCACGCCCGGCGCGTTGCCCTGGTAGAGCAGCACGACGACGGCCGCGCCCAGCAGGCCGAGGCCCACCGTGAACATGCCGGCCACACCGCCGGTGCGGAACGCGATCCGCATGGCGCGCTTCTCGCCCGCCTCCTTGGCCGCGGCGGCCACGCGCACGTTCCCGCGCACGGCCAGCCACATGCCCATGAAGCCGGTCAGCGCGGAGAAGACCGCCCCGACCACGAAGAAGATCGACCGCCCGATGCGGACGTCCGTCTCCCCCGGCAACAGGAGCAACAGGAACGGGATCACGACGACGAAGATCGCCAACGTGCGGAACTGGCGGGCCAGGTAGGCGGCGGCGCCTTCCTGCACGGCTCGGGCGATGTTCTGCATGCGCTCGGTGCCCTGGCCCGCGCCCAGCACCTCCCGTACCAGACCACCTGCCACGGCCAGCGCGATGAGCGCGACCGCGGCGACCACGATCACGATGGTGAGATTGTTTCCACTCAGGGCCAGATTTGACGCTGGCTCCGCTGCCAGCATGTGCCTGCTCATGGTTCTCCTCGGCAAGACCGGTCGTCCTGCCCGGGCGGTGCTGCGCCCCTCCTCGGCGGGTGTTGCGGCACCATCCGGGTTGTGGGTGCCGCTTCCGGTTGAATCCGCTGTTCCGCCGGATCACCTTGGCCGGTGCCGGGAGTCTACGCAGGCAGTGAACGGATATGAAGGCTCCGAAGGTCACTAATTATCCGCGAGTCCAGTAAGAGCCGGTCAGGGGGGCGGTTTGCGGTCTGACACGCGGAATTTCCGTTGGTTTAGGGTCAAGACAAGGACAGGATTCGGACCGACCGAAAATGGTCTCCATCGAACGCTTGCCCGGGACCCACGACGAGCCCGTCAAGGGCGCCGCCCGCACCGGACACGCACCCGGCACGACACAGGACGGACCCTCCCCACGATTCCGGCCCCTACCAGCCCTCTTCACCACGAAGACGCCGCCCGCCGGAGAGATCGCCCGTCGAGCCCCATGACGCGCCTCAGGCTCGGAAGGTGCTCTTCCAGGAGATCAACCGGCTCATCACCTACGACGAGCGCCAGCGCATGATCCCCCGCGACCGCGACCGGCTCGCCGCCCTCCTCGCCGCAGCCCGCGCGCAGGCCCCGGCCGACCACGCCACGCTCCGCGCCCTGGGCGTCGGCATGCTGGTCCTCGGCGAGCACGAAGCCGCGATCGATCACCTCGTCCGCGCCCACGCCCTGGCCGACACCACCCGCCGGCGCATCGCCACCACCCTCAACCTGGCCGACGCCCACCGTTACGCGGGCGACCCGGCAACCGCGGAGCCGTTGTGCCGCGCGATGCTCACCCTCGCCAGGGCAGAGGCGCCCGAGCTGGTGTCCTTCACGCTCCAGCACCTCGGCAAGACCCTCACCGACCTGAACCGTCCCGGCGAAGCCCGCGAGGCGTTGCGGGAGGCACTGGATCTGCGCCTGGCCTCGGGCGACCCCGACCTGATCGCCGGCACCCGGGCAGCCCTGCGACTCCTGGATCACGGCCCTTGACCGTCGGCCCTCCCCACGACCCTCAACCTGGGCCTTCGGCTTTCGGCTCTCGGCACGACCCTCGACCCAGGCCCTCGATCGTCGGCCCTCCCCAGACCCCCAACCTGGGGCCCTCGGCTCTCGGCACGGCCCTCGACCCAGGCCCTCGATCGTCGGCCTGCCCCAGACCCTCGACCCAGGCCCTTGACCGTCGGCCCTCCCCACGACCCTCAACCTGGGCCTTCGGCTTTCGGCTCTCGGCACGACCCTCGACCCAGGCCCTCGATCGTCGGCCCTCCCCAGACCCCCAACCTGGGGCCCTCGGCTCTCGGCACGGCCCTCGACCCAGGCCCTCGATCGTCGGCCTGCCCCAGACCCTCGACCCAGGCCCTTGACCGTCGGCCCTCCCCAGACCCCCAACCTGGGGCCCTCGGCTCTCGGCACGGCCCTCAACCGAGGCCCTCGATCGTCGGCCCTCGGCTCCCGGCACGGCTCTCGACAGCGCGGGACGCTCCCGGTCGGCGGCGCAGATTCCCCGGTCGTCACGGGGTCCGGCACGCCAGCGGGTTCGCTTCACCACGGCAGCCGGTGCCTGTGCGCCGTTGCGGCGGCCGGCCCTGTGCGGGTCAGAGGGCGTCCCCCTGGAGGCCCCCCGCCATGGTCGGCGGGTGGCGCCAGGGTGGCTTGCCGTACAAGGAGGGAAAAAGGGGTTTCAGGCGCCCGCGAAGCGGGGCGCCCGAAAGCGGCGGGGCACCCTCAGTGCCTGGGGATCCCGTTGGAGGCGGGCCAGCTCATCCGGATGTCGGTGCCCTTGGGTGTGGGGAACACCTCGACGTCGTCGGCCAGCCCGGAGATCACCGCGAGGCCGAACCCCGTCATGAACGAGTCGGAGAGCATGCCCAGGTCGAGCGGCTGCTCCTGGTGGATCTCGTCGCTGGGGGCCTGGTCACTGACCGTGACCTCGAACCGCCCGGAATCGTCACGTAGCTCGATGCGGATGGGCTCGCCCGGGCAGTGGGCGCGGTGCGCCTCGACCGCCCGGGAGCACGCCTCACCCACGGCGAGCCTGACCTCGTCCAGCAGGGACTCCTCCACGCCGGTGCGGCGGGCGATCGCCGTGGCGACCAGCCGGGCGGTGCGCACGTGCGCGGGGAGGGCGCTGAACGTCAGCTCGACGGTAGCCATGCTACTTGTCTTTGCCGTGAGCTTCCTTGGCCTCGTCGACCGAAGCGTAGATCCCGAAGACCTTGGTCAGACCGGTGATCCGGAAGATCTTGAGGATGCGCTCCTGGGTGCAGACGAGCTCCAGGGAGCCGTCGTGCGCCCGGACCCGCTTGAGCCCGCCGACCAGGACGCCAAGACCCGTCGAGTCGAGGAAGTCGACCTTCTCCATGTTGACGAGAAGGTGGAAGTTGCCCTTGTTCACCAGGTCGATGAGGAGCTCACGCAATCTCGGCGCCGTGTAGACATCGATCTCACCCTCGACCTCGACGATGGTGAGTCGGTCCTCGTTGTGGTGATCCAACTTCAGATCCACAGATCCTCCAGCGCCTCGCCTGCGAAAGTACTCTTGCCGGCCTGGCAATCTGGAGCGTGGCCCCAGACTGTCCGACCCTGACGCGCGGCATTCAACCACGTGCCTGGCTTGTGTCTATACGAAATCACGATTCCCGGCGACTTTGCCCACTGATGCAAGACTGGAAACAGTGACTTCCTCCGCATCCTCCCCACAACGAGCAGGTCCACTCCTCCGCCATCTGCTCGGTGTTCCCGCACGTCATGAGCGCGTCACCCATGTGGAGCATGTTCCAGCACGTCAGGCGGGTCAAGCCCGTTGGCCTGATTGGGCGCCGGACGTCCTGGTTACGCGCTTGGCGAACCGCGGGGTGACAGGACTCTGGCCTCACCAGTACGAGGCCGCCGACCTGGCTTTCCGTGGCCGAAACGTGATCATCTCAACGGGCACGGCGTCGGGCAAGTCCCTGGCGTACCTGACCCCGGCGGTCGCCTCCTGTCTCGACGGCGGCACGGTCCTGTACCTGACGCCGACCAAGGCCCTGGCCGCCGACCAGCTCCGCGGGCTGCGGGAGCTGCGCATCACGCAGGTGCGCGCGGCCACGTTCGACGGCGACACGCCGTTCGAGGAGCGCACCTGGGTACGCCAGCACGCCAACTACGTCCTGACGAACCCCGACATGCTCCACCGGAGCATCCTGCCCAGGCACGCGCAGTGGTCGTCGTTCTTCCGCCGGCTGCGCATGGTCGTCGTGGACGAGTGCCACGGCTACCGCGGCGTCTTCGGCTCCCACGTCGCCCAGATCCTGCGCCGCCTGCGCCGGGCGTGCGCCCGGTACGGCTCGACGCCCACGTTCCTGCTCGCCTCGGCGACGGCCAGCGAGCCCGGCGCGTTCGCCATGAGGCTGACGGGGCTTGAGATGGACGAGGTGACCGTGGACGCCTCTCCCAAGGGTTCCACCACGGTCGCGCTGTGGGAGCCGCCCCTGACCGAGCTACGGGGCGAGGGAGGGGCACCTGTGCGCAGGACGGCCACGGCGGAGGCCGCCGACCTCCTCGCCGACCTCGTGCTCGCCGACGTCCGCACGCTGGCCTTCGTCCGGTCGCGGCGCGGCGCGGAGACGGTCGCACTGACCGCCCGCGCGAAACTCGCCGACGTCGCCTTCTCCATGCCGTACACGGGCCCGGGCCCCAACGCCGTCGCCCCTGCGGACGCCGCCCCTCCCGCCGACGTCGACAACCTCGCCTCCTCCTCCTCCACCACCGGCACCGGCACCGGCAACCCGGCGAACCCCCTCTCCTGGGCCCTCCCCGACCTGAAGGACCTCACCGACCTCCCCAACAAGATCGCCGCCTACCGGGCCGGCTACCTCGCCGAGGACCGCCGCGTCCTGGAGAAGGCGCTCCGCGACGGCACCCTCATGGGCCTGGCCACCACCAACGCCCTCGAACTCGGCGTCGACGTCTCCGGCCTCGACGCCGTCCTGATCGCGGGCTGGCCCGGCACCCGCGCCTCGCTCTGGCAGCAGGCGGGCCGGGCGGGCCGCGACGGCCAGGACGCCCTGGCCGTCCTGATCGCCAGGGACGACCCTCTGGACACCTACCTGGTCCACCACCCGGAGGCCCTGTTCGGCCGGCCGGTGGAGGCGATCGTCCTGGACCCCGACAATCCGTACGTCCTGGGCCCCCACCTGTGCGCCGCGGCCGCCGAGATCCCGCTGACCGAGGCCGACCTGCCGATCTTCGGCCCGACGACGGCCGACGTCCTCGACGACCTGGTCCGCCGTAACCTGCTGCGCAGACGCCCGGCGGGCTGGTTCTGGACCAGGCGCGAGCGGGCCACCGACCTCGCCGACATCCGCGGCGGCGGCGGTGCCCCCATCCAGGTGGTGGAGGCGTCCACCGGCCGTCTCCTGGGCAGCGTGGACGAGCCCTCCGCCCACACCACCGTCCACACGGGCGCGGTCTACCTGCACCAGGGCGAGACGTTCCTCGTGGAACTCCTCGACCTGGAGGCCGGCGTGGCCCTGGTCACGGCCGCCGACCCGGACTACTCGACCTTCGCCCGCGACATCACCGACATCTCCATCCTGGGCACCCAGCGCTCCCAGCCGCTGGGCCCCGGAACCCTGCACTTCGGCGAGGTGGAGGTCACCAGGCAGGTGGTCTCCTACCTCAAGCGGCGCCTCCAGTCGGGCGAGATGCTCGGCGACGAACCCCTCGACCTGCCGCCGCGCACCCTCCGCACCCGAGCCGTCTGGTGGACCCTCCCCGCCTCGGCCGTGGCCCCCCTCGCGGAGGCGGGCATCGACCTCGGCGGCGCGGCCCACGCCGCCGAACACGCCTCCATCGGCCTCCTCCCCCTGTTCGCCACCTGCGACCGCTGGGACATCGGCGGCGTCTCCACGGAGCTGCACGCCGACACGGGCCTGCTCACGGTCTTCGTGTACGACGGCCACGAGGGCGGCGCCGGCTTCGCCGAACGCGGCTACGCCCGGGCGCACGACTGGCTGACGGCCACCCGCGAGGCGATCACCTCCTGCGAGTGCGAGCGCGGCTGCCCGTCCTGCATCCAGTCCCCCAAGTGCGGCAACGGCAACGAACCCCTGCACAAGCGAGGCGCCATCCAACTCCTGAACACCCTGCTCACCCCCGGCTGACCGCCCCCGAGATCCCCGCCGCCCTTCAAGGCCGCCCACCAGCCCGGCCGCCCGCACCACCGGTTCTCAGGGCTCCCGATCAGCCACCCGAACCAGCCCCGCCGCCCCGGCCCACCCCAAGACCCCGCCCACCCGGAAACCCTGACCCAATCCGAGACCCCGGCCCACCCGGAGACCCTGACCCAATCCGACCGAAACCCCGGCCCAACCCGAGACCCCGGCCCAATCCAAAACCCCGGCCCAACCCGAAACCCCGGCTCAACCCGAGACCCCGGCTCAGCCCGAAACCCCGGCCCAACCCGACACTCCCGCTCAGCCCAAGACCCTGGCCCAGCCACGTCGGACCGAGCCTGGCCGGGCCACCCTGCTCCTAGCTGAGTCCGTCCTGGTGTCGTCGCCTTGCGGAAGCGGTCTTTCCAGCCCCAGCCCCAGCCTCCGCCCCAGCCCGAGTCCCGTTTCCCTTTCCGTTTGCGGTCCCGTCGGCGTTCCCGATCTCGCCCTTCCCCTCGTCATCCGGCGCCCAGAAGTCCAGCGCACCCGGCAACGGCCGCTCCCAGAACCCGCTGTCCTCCATCGACCTGGGCGAAGGCGGCAGGTAGTCGTCCCACCGCTCCTCGATCCGCACCGCAGGCTGCGGCGGCACCGCCTCGGACGGCTCCGACACGTCGATCACCGCCGAGCTGGGCAACGCGATCCGCACCGGCTCCTGCCGCCCCTCACGTCCGTCCTTGCCAGGCCGCTCGGCTGCGTCGCCCGGCCCCTCACTCGCACCAAGCGGCAGCCTCTCGGGCTCATCCACCCGACGCCCTCCGACCGCCGGCTCAACCCGCCCGGCCCCCTGCCCCCTACCGCCCGGCGCCTCTCCCCGCGCTGGGTTCTCCCTCTCCGCCTGCGGCATCCGCGTCTTGGCCACCGCGAGGATCACCGTAGGTCTACGTCGAGAAGCCGCAGCTCCCGCCCCGGTTCCCGCCCCGGCCAGGGCGCCAGCCCCCGCGCCGGCGGACGTCGCCACATCACCGGCGGCGCCTCGTAACCCTTCCGCCCCCGCCGCAAGCCCGGCCGCAGCCTCCGTCCGCAGCCCCACGGCAGCACCCGTCCCCGAAGGGCTCCCCGCACCCGAGGCCGCCACCGGCTGAGCTCCCAACGCCGGTGCGCGCCCGCCACCGCCCTCACCGGCCAACGCCCGCCGCCGAGCCCACGCCCCGGCATGCGCACCGAGCAGCAGCAACAACAGCCCACCGGCGACATACAGCCCGTACTGCCCGACGTTCCCCAACGCGGACTCGCCCGCCTGCGCCTTCACCCCGTCGACCTGCACGGTCGCACTGTCCTTGCCGTCACCGTCCCGGCCGTTGCCGGCCCCGTCGCCCTCGCCGGTCGCCCTGTTGTCCCCGTCCCCGGCGCCGCCCGACGGCGTCAGCCCACCGTCCTCGCCCTGCCGGGCATCGGCGGACGGAATGGGCAGATTGCCCTCTGCGTCCGTGTCTGGCATCGCCGGGGCCTTGGCCGTCGCCTTGGGCTTGTGGACGGTCGCCTGGCTCGACGGCAGAGTCTGCTTCTTGGCGGGCAACGTCGGCAGCGGATCGACCTTCTTGGTTTCCTTCGACACCTTCGGCGGCGTCTGCTGCGTCCTGTCCACTTCCTTCTTCGGCTGGGCGGCGGGCGGAGCAGGCACGCTGACGTAGGCGGCGCCGGACTCGCCGGACCCGACCGTCCCTCCGTCCCCGTCGCTCCTGAACGCCTTGACCGTGAATCCCACCTTCTGCCCCGCCGCCTTGGCCGGCACCGCCAGCACCGCCTTGCACGACCCGCCCGAGCACGCGCTGTCCGCGGACAGCCGCCCCACGACCCCCGACTGCGTGTTGGAGACCTGGTACGCCTGCAGGTCGGGTTCGGCGCCCTTGCTCCAGGTCACGACGACCTTGCTGGTGCCCTGGAGGTTGGCCTCCACGTTGCTCGGGGTGTCGGCGGGCCGTCGCAGCTTGAAGGTGACGCTGTCGTACCTGGTGCCGGTGATCTCGCCCTTGAGGGTGACGGTGAAGGTGCCGTTCGGCGCGTTGCCGGTGTCGAACGTCCCGGAGATCGTCTGGTTGGCGCCCCCGCCTGCCACCTTCTGGGACGAGGTCGAGGGACCGTCGACGTACAGCCCCATGCGCAGCTGCATGAGCCCCGTACGCGCGGAGACGGTCACCGACGACCCGGAGACGACCTGGCCGTCCGACGGCGAAGTGATCTGCCCGGAGGAGCTGCTTCCCGCCGTCACGGCCGCATGAGCTGATCCACCGAACACCATGGATCCCACCGCGACGATCCCCGCGGCCGCCACTCTGCCAACTACCGTCACGACGCTTCCCTCCATCGAGAGCCTCGCGCCGCCCGGCCGCCCCGTCGGGGGCGCTCCGTGCGACGACCGGAAGTGCAGTCCGCCCGGCGATACGGTCACCGACCGCCCCCGGCCCCGCACCCTAGCGACTCCGTTCCGGCTCTCCCAGACCCTTCGTCACGAACGGCATGGACCGAGGGTAAGCGGAACGTTACGTGAGCAACCAGACTCTTGGACACCGAGTCCAAGAAGTCGTGACTCGATTGCGACCTAGCCTCACAAGCCCCAGAGCCACCGCCATTTCAGGTCTGAACGCGACGCTCGTTCGCGCCTTCCCTGAACGACCCCCGGAACCTCGACCCACCCCAGCCGTCTCACCACACGACCAGAACGTGAGCGTCGTCAGCCCTGCACTGCCGGAAAGTCCCGGCGCGCGAGATTCCCTCGGGATCGTGACGACGCCTAATCCTCCGAAGCGATTCAGCGCCGCCGACGCGAGCGCGTCGGCCCCCGCCTCCCCGTGACCGAGGAACGTGAAGGGTTGCGCCCGATCACCGGGAGCACGTCGGCGACCGCGCTGCGGGCCTCCCTGCGAGCTGCGTAGGCACCGGTCACGTCACCGGCCCCGCACGCGCTCTGCCCTTGACGGTGCGTGCGCCGCCGATCGGTAGCGAGATCGACAACGAGGTCCAGACATCGGCCACCTCGTCCTTGATCTCACATCGAGTCAGTTCGACCCCGTTCTCGACCGCCAACGCACCGGCCCTGGCGCACGCCTCCTGCGGATCGAGCAGCGCCAGCCGGGCCGCGGCCAGAGCGCTCAGATCGGCCGCGCTGTTAACCCGGTAGCGGGCAACCCGTACGGTGCCCACGATGGCGAAAGCCGTGGCCACAGCCATGAGAAGCCCCATCAGAGCCACGCCCCACAAAGTGGCCGATCCCCGTTCACCACCGACCGCCCGTACGCCTGGCTCGTCCAATTGCAACTGGTGATGCTCGAATGCCGCGACTTCTCCTCGCCACCACAAACGCTTTTCCTGACGCGACCTACGGTTCGTCGGCTCTGGCGTATGAGGGTTGATTCCGTCTCTCGATACTTCGCTCACTTGCTCTTCCCTTTCGCGAAGGGCTGTTGCAGCGGCCGGGTCCTCTTCCTGCTAGCTGCGACCATGGGACGGTGGCGTCTCAGCACGGTGCGAAGTGACTCGCATGAGCGCGCATCATCCGTCCCATGGTCCTCACGGCATCAATAATCAGGAGGGTCAGATACTGTGTTATGGCTCTGTGTCTGCTGTCGCCGACGCGGATACACGCACGGCCGGTAGTACAGAACCCCATGCCGGCCGTACTTGAACCGCGATTTCGACGGTCGTCTTCTCCGTGTCGCGACTTACCTCTACTTGGGCGTCTGGGCGCGTGGCAGACCGGGCTTCAATTCGTACCTCGTCCAACGACTCGCCCCTCGCGGCGGCGCGGGCTGCCGTGCGGGCCGCGTCCACGCATTGCAGTTGGACTGCGACCGCTTGGATGGCCCACAGGGCAGCGGCCAGGACGATCATGAGCGCCGGCAGCACCGCGGCCGTCTCGGCGGTCACCGACCCTCGCGTCGACGGCCTGCCCTGCAGGAGCCGCTTGGGGCGGGGAGTCATGCGCTGGTGTTCAGAGCGCGGCTGATGATGCCGGACAGGAGTTCTTGGATCTCCGTACTGCTCACGATCTTCATGAGAAGGGCGGCGAAAGCGCAGGCGGCGATGGTTCCGACGGCGTATTCGGCTGTGGACATACCGCGTTCGCGGTTCCTGCTCGCGTAGTACAGCCACCTGTTGTAGCGATGACGAGGCTGGGGATGCGCCGCTTGACGGCTGTCAGCGGGAACAGCGGTAGCGGCTCCGCGCGGCTTCTCGGGATGCGGGGCTTTGGGTTCGATCTTCGATTGCGCGGTGATCGGAAATTCGCTGATACGCGTCGGCTTTGCCTCTGCCCGGCTCTTCTTCTTGATGACGTGGCCCGGCTTCGCGGCCTGCTGGTAAGAGAGGTTACTGATTGCGATTCGCGGCATATCGCTGTGGCTGGACTGCCGGCTTCCGGAGTCGGACGGCGGAATGACCGTGGTGGTTCCTTCTGGGGCGGCGCTGATGGTGTCTGGCGTGGTGGCGGGACTGTGCATCGTGCCTCCAGGTGCTCGGTGGAGCCGGGCTTTCCGGCTGACTGGGTCCTAGCTTCGCTGGATGCGGACAGGCCGTAGTCGCCGAGCGGCGTTCTGTGGATAACGGGGACGTTGAGTTCCGGCAGGGCGAGAATGCGGAGGCGCGATATAAGGATGCGGGGTTAGGCAGCGAAACGGGTAAGCGGTGTGAGGCCGGTCAAGGGAGGACGATTGCCGAGGCGAGGCCGGCAACTACCGGGATGATGCCCAGGAGGACGAACGCCGGGAGAAAGCACAGGCCCAGAGGAGCCACTGCTTTCACGCCGACGCGCCTCGCTGCTGCCGCGGCGGACGCTCTCGCTGCTTCGCGCGCGTCGTCGGCGAGGCGGGTCAGGGCGTCGGCCACGGGGGTGCCGCTCTGGGTTGCCCTGATCATGGTGCGGGAGAGTTGGCCCAGCGCGGGGTCCTGAGCTAAGAGGGCCCAGGTGGGCTCTGGGTCTGCGCCGAGGCGGAGCTGACTGCTCACCCAGGTCAAGCATTGGCCGAGAGGGCCGCCTATGGCGTTGGCGGCGATCTCGGTGGCGGAGCTGACGGGGCGGCCCGCGAGAAGACAGGCGGTCATCAGGTCGGTGGCGAACGGGAGGTCGGCGAGGATCCGTCGGCGGTCGTGTTGTGTCTTTGTCGGTTGTTTCTTGTGCAGGTAGAAGCCTGTGGCGGGGGTCATCAGGAGGCCGGCGAGGACGCCTAGGGCGCCGCCGAGCAGTACGGCGATCAGTAGGCCGGTGGCTGTGGCTGTGATGATCGTTCTGCGGGTTATGGGTGGACGAGGTTGGGCGTCGGGGGGATTGAGCCAGGTCGGGGGTGGCTGTGCACCGCGGAGAGGACGTGCGGCTGAATCGGAGGGGGAAGGTTGGGGGGTCGCCGGGGGCAGCAGGCCTTTTGCGGTCTCGGAGGGGGTGGGAGGGCGCAGGCGGGCTAGGCGATCTTGTGGAGTGCGCCATGGCAACCAGAGCCACGTGGCTAGGGCGATGCACAGGGCGGAGAGCAGTTGGGGCATGGGTTGTCGTCCCGATAGGTAGGGCGTTGGGGGGTTGGTGGCGGGCGGGCTTGGCACAGTGAGGGGGGCGGCGCAGAGGCACGGCCCAACGGGAACGACCAGCAGAAAGCAGACGGCGGGTACGGCCCAGCGCGGGACCTGTCGGCTGGGGACTCGCCCGGCTGGGGCCCGCACGGCTAGGCACCCGCCCGGCTGGGCACCCGCGCGGTGAGAACGGCCCAGCGCAGAAGACGGCCCCGACGGGACGGACCAGCGGGGCCCAACAACAACGGGCACGACTCAGCGCGAGGACCACTTAGCTCGGGTTCAGTAGGAGGGCGCGGCGCGAGGACGGTCCGATGAGAGACCGTCGCTTGTTGGACGGCCCAGTTGGAGGCGGCCCAGGTCGGGGCGATCCAGATGGAGTCGATCCAGGTCGGCGTGGTCCAGGTCGGGGCGATCCAGATGGAGTCGGTCCATGTCGGGGTGGTCCAAGTCGGGGTGATCCAAGTCGGGGTGATCCAAGTCGGGGTGATCCAAGTCGGGGTGATCCAAGTCGGGGTGGTCCAAGTCGGGGTGGTCCAAGTCGGGGTGGTCCAAGTCGGGGTGGTCCAAGTCGGGGTGGTCCAAGTCGGGGTGGTCCAAGTCGGGGCGGTGTGATGTAGGCGGCGTTGGGGCGCGAGGCGGCGAAGGCCGTGCGGTGGGTGATGGACGAGGTGGTGGCGCGCAGCAGTTCGGGGCGGTAGTGGCGGTTAGGGATGCGGTTCGGTGGTCTGGTAGGTCAGGGGTCGGCTGTGGTGGATAGGCGGTTGGTCCACCAGAGGCCGCAGGCGTTCAGAGCTGTGCCTGTGGTCAGGCAGGCGAGCCCGGGGAGGCTGCCGAAGAGGAAGTTCAGGGGGTGCATGTTGAGGGCGGCGGCCATGAGGAGGCCGAGCACGGGGAGGACGGCGAGCATTCTGGCCGTGGTGCGGGGGCCGGCCAGTTGGGCTGCGACGTCCTGGCGGTGCATCTGGGCTGTCCGTAACGTGGCGGCGACCCGTTCGGTCAGGGCTGCCAGGGCAGCTCCCGCGGTGAGGCTCACCTGCCAGCAGGCAGCCAGGTGGCATAAGCCTTCGCCGCCCTGTTGAGGGGCTGCGGTCCTCAAGGCTGCTGGGACGTCACCGCCGTCCCTGGCCGCGGCGAGAACCGGGCGGAGGACGTCCGCGTCGGGGAAGCTGACGGCCGGAATCGCTCTGGTCAGGGCCTCGCCTGGGGTGCGGCCTGTGGATAGTTCGGCGGTGAGTGCCTGGCACAGCTCGATGGAGGCCAGGCGCCAGGCCTCGGCGCGGCGTTTCGGGCTCTGCGGGGTGAGGAGGAGATCGAGGAGTTTGCGGCGTTGGGTGGTGACTTTTGGGGTGCGGCTCCGGGTCGTCAGCTTGGCGAGACGGGTTGTGGCGGCGGTGGGAGTTGTCCACAGCCAGAGGGCGCAGGCTGTGGACAACGCGGCTAGCCAGGCGGCGGGAGGCAAGGTTGGTTCTCCTTCCGGTCATGAGTTTTCGGGGTCCTGTGCTGTGGCGGGCAGTGCGTTGTCGGGGGGTGCGGGGCGATTTGCACGGCGCTGGCGAGGGCTTCGTAGCCAGGGCCGGGATGTGTGGCGCCGGACGGGTCGAAGGTCAGGGCCGGGAGTGATTCGACGAAGCCTGTGGATGTTCTGGTGAGCAGGCAGATCTCGGCGATGCGGCGACGGCCGTCGTGGCGGTCGCGCGTCAGGTGGATGACGGCGTCGAGCGCTGCTGCCAACTGGCTGTGGACGGCCTCGCGGCTCAGCCCGGCGGCGCAGCCCAGTGCCTCCAGGCGAGGGGGGACGTCGGCGGCGGTGTTCGCGTGCAGCGTGCCGCAGCCGCCCTCGTGGCCGGTGTTCAGGGCGGCAAGAAGGTCCACAACCTCGGCGCCTCGGACCTCGCCGACCACGAGACGGTCCGGACGCATGCGGAGTGCCTGACGTACCAGGTCGCGAAGGCCCACACCTCCGACGCCTTCGAGGTTCGGCGGGCGGGTTTCGAGGCGGACCACGTGAGGGTGGAGAGGGCGTAGTTCGGCGGAGTCCTCGACGAGGAGGAGGCGTTCGCCGGGATCGGCCAGCGAGAGCAGGGCCGAGAGGAGGGTCGTCTTGCCGGTGCCGGTGCCGCCGGTCACCAGGAAGGCCAGCCTGGCGGTGACCATGGCCGTGAGGATCGCGACGGCCGGCTGCGCGACCGTTCCCGCTGTGGTCAGGTCGTGCAGGGTGAACGCGCGGCGTGGCGGCAGGCGCAGGGACAGGCAGGTGCCTTCCGGGGCTATGGGCGGGAGCACGGCGTGGAGGCGTACGCCGCCGGTGAGCCGGGCGTCCACGTACGGGGAGGCGTCATCGAGGCGTCTCCCCGCCGTGGCGGCGAGACGCTGGGCCAGGCGGCGGACGGCGGCGTCGTCGGTGAACCGGGTCGATGTGCGGCTGAGGCCGCTGCCGTCGTCCACCCATACCTCGTCGGGGCCGTTGACCAGGACGTCTGTGACGTCGGGGCGGGCGAGGAGCGGCTCCAGGGGGCCGGCGCCGATCAGGTCCGCGCAGAGGGCCCGGGCGACGGCGAGGATCTCGGCGTCGCCGTAGACCGCTCTCTCGGCTCTCAGGGCGACGGCGACTTGGGCGGGGGTGGGCTCGGTGCCGGTGCGGGCGAGGCGGACGCGGACGGCTTCGACGAGTTCTGGGGACACGCTTGGGGTTGGGGTTGGGGTTGGGGTTGGGGCTGTGGCGGTCATGGAGGGACCAGTCGTCTGGGGATGGATATGGGGCTCTGAGGCATCGGGATCGGGATCGGGATCGGGATCTGAGGGTTGCGGCATTCGGAGGGGTGGGGGGGTTGGGGCCGCGGGGTTGGGGCCGCGGGATTGGGCTACGGGCTGGGACTGCGGGGGTTCGCTGCGGGGTGAGGGAGATAGGGGTTGGGGGTTGGGGCTTGGGATGGAGGCAGGGGTTGGGCGGGTGGGGGATGTGGTTGGGCTGAGGTTGTAGGAGGGCTGCGTTGGCGGGGGTTGGGTCAGGTTGGGAGGAGGTCGTGGAGTAGGGCGGTGCAGAGGGTGCCGAGGGCGGTGCGGGGGCCCAGTTTGGGGAGTTCGCCGCGGTTGAGGGTGGCGGTGAGGCGGGGCTGGTCGGGGAGGATGCCGGCGTACGGGATGCCCAGGGACGTGGTGGCGGTGTCGGTGTCGACGATGCCGGGGCGGAGGATCGTGCGGAGGTCCGTCGTGTGTTTGCAGGCCTGGTCGAGCACTTGGGCCGCGGAGAGGATGCCGCGGACGTCGGCCGCCGCCACCAGCAGGGTGGTTTTCGCTCTGGACAGCGCTTCGAGGGCGGCCGGGTCGAAGTGACGCGGAAGGTCCACCACCACCAGATCGAAGCCTCGTTGACCGGCGTCGAGGACGGAGCGCATGGCTTGAGCGGGGATCGGAGCCCCGTCGCCCCTGTGGAAGGACAGGATCGCGAGGTCGCCGAACGCGGGCAGGGCCTTCTGGAGCGCGCTGCTGCTGATGCGGCCCTCTCTGGCCACCAGGTCACCCCAGCGGGCGCCCGAGGCCTCCTCGTGGCCCAGCAACGCGTCTATGCCGCCACCCAGCGGGTCGGCGTCCACGAGAAGGGTGCGGAGGTGGGCGCTGCCGGAGGCGTGCAGGGCGAGGCAGGCGGACAGGACACTTGCGCCCACCCCGCCTCGGCCGCCCAGCACGCAGAGGACGGGGCCTGAGCGGGGCTCGGGCTCCATGGCGTCGGCGAAGCGGTCGACGAGGTGGCGTTCGTCGTTCGGGAGGGTGATGACGGCCTGGGCGCCCGCTGTGACGCATTTGCGCCAGGTGTCGTGGTCGTCTGGGGTGCGGGTGACCAGCAGGACCTGGTCGCGGGGTGGGGGTGCGGTCGCGGCCACCGCGTCCGCCTGGTCGGCGCCTATCGCTACGAGAGGAGCGAGGTTCCAGTACGGGCGGGCGTGGGCGGGGAGGTGGGCCACGTCGAGTTGGGCGCCTGCGGCGGCGGCTATGCGGACCAGGTCGTCGAGGAGGGCGTGGTCGTCGGTGATGACCAGAGGGCGGTGCATCGGGCCTCCCGGGGTGGGTCGGGTGGAGCGGTGGGAGGTCCAGGGTGAGGGGGAGGGTGGGTGCGGCGAGGGGGCGAACGGGGTTCTGGGGATGGGTGGCTCGGAGTGCGGGGAGCCTGTGGATAACCCGGGAGACATGCGGGAGGAGGATGCGCAAGGCATTGAAGAGGGCGCGGGTCCAGGGCAGGGCCGCGCCAGGAGGGGTGCGCGTCCAGGGCGGGGCCGCGCCAGGAGGGGTGCGCGTCCAGGGCAGGGCCGCGCCAGGGAATGATGCGGGTCCAGGGCCGGGATGCACCACGGAGGGAGCGCCGGGACTCAGGGCCGGGACGCACAGCGGAGGGGTGCGGGTTCATGGCCGGCCGTACAGCGGAGGAGGCGCCAGGGCTGAGGGCCTGGGCGTGCGGCGGAGGAAGTGCGGGCGCGGGAATGCAGGCGCGCGGCGGAGGGGTGCGCGGTGATGCTGGGGCGGAAAAAGGGGCGACCCCCGCCGGGGGGGAGAGCGGGGGTCGCCTGATCGGTCCGGCTCCGGGGGGGTAGAGCCGGTCCCGTTTCAGAAGAAAGCTTTCATCACTTCACCGGAGCCTGGCAAGGGACTTGCAAAGCTATCCCGAGCAACGGCGCTCCAGTTTCGGGCGATACCACCGTATGCTGCCCGATCCGAACGAGTTTCGTCGAGCAGCAATCTCGCATTTTCGCCAAGTTTTTTCGCGGACTGATAACGATCACATAAAGGCGATCACAGAGAGTGATCATCACGAATTGGTAACCGGACCTGGATCGAGTGCCCGCGCGGGCGGGCAGCGGGGATGGCGGGTGCGGGTAAAGGTCTTGGTCCGAGGGGTTCCCATCAGGACGGATCCGACGTAGAAAGGGGTCACGGACCACTTGTCCGGGTGCATCGGCCGGGTACCCACGCGCGACCAGCCGCGGGAGGCGCGTCGTGACGGGCTTGACCCGCTCCGACGAATAGAGGTGCACGCTTGGTAACCCGGCGTGATGCACCGGCAGACGGCGTCTCAGGACTGAGACGCCGTCAGCTATGTCGGTGACCCTGCCCCACCAGGCGTTATGCGGCCGAGGCCGGTTCCCTTGCGCTGCCGGTGACCGCTCCTCGCGTGGGCGGGTCAGCCCCTCTGCATCGCCTCACAGATCGCGGTCGTCTCACGGACGCCGAGGCTTACCGCGGAGGCACATTGCTGTACCCACTGGGCGACGCCCTCCGGAGTGCCGCTCAGGTACGCGCGCAGTCCCTCCGCGTACGGCAGCTCGTGATGCCCCACCTCGACGGCCACCAGCGACTTCGGGTCCAGCCCGTACTCGACCAGGGTCAGCCGCTCGGCCGAACGCGCCACCACGCCGTCCACGACGCCGAACGGCCGCAACACCGCCAGCTCGGCGTGCACCACGGCCGCCAGCACGACCGCCGGCGCCTTCGTGGGACGTTCGAGGAGGTCCATGAGGCCGTCCATGCGGGCGGCCGTCTCCTTGGCGTCCGGGGCCGGGCCGAGGCCGAGCGGGTCCGGGGCCTCGTCCTCGGCTCTCGGCCTGCCCAGAGCGGCCTCCGGGGCGAGGCCGGCGGCGGCGACCGTGTGCAGGCGGGCGAGCACCTGCCTGGGGGCGCGGCGCCAGGTCGGGCCGAGCCGGCCCATCTCCGCGGACGCGCGCAGGGCGCCCTGGACCAGAGGGTCGTGGACCTCGTCGCGGCGGAGGGCGTCCAGGGGGACGTCCACGCCCTCGATGGCGGCCGAGGCGCGGGCGCCACGCAGGGACGACTCGGTGGAGACCGCCGGGCTCGCGCGGCGCAGGACGCGGTGGCGGTAGAGCCGGTCGACGGATTGACGGGCCTGGTCCACGGCCTCCTGTACGCCGGGGAAGGTCGTGATGATGGCCAGAGGGTCGCTCACGAGGACTGACCCTACCGGCCGGTATGGTCCACCGGCCGCAGGGCGCCTGACTTGCAGAGTGTCGGCCGATCGGGGCGTTGGAGGTCGGAGGCCGGGAGGGTCTTCTGTGAGGTCGGGCTGTGGCTGCGGGGGTCAGGGTTGAGGGCTTGGGCGGCTGGTGGGGTGTCGGCTTGGGGTGGTGGCCAGCGGCGAGGGTCGTCGGTGGGCGTGGCTCAGGGGAGGGCGGAGGCGCTGGGCGATGCCTGGAGCGAGGCTGGGGCGGGACGCGACAGGACGGGACAGGACGGAACCGGGCCAGGGCGAAAGGGATGGCGACAGGCAGGTGAGCGGCAGTAGGTCGGCGTGCGGAAGTCGAACCCGGCGGCGTGCTGGGCTGGGGTCGCGAGATGCGTGGAAGCGGGGCACGCGGGGACGTGACGTGCGGGCTGCGGAGAGGCGAAGCGCGAGGGTGAGGGGCGCAGGTCAGCGAAGGCCGCAGGAAGGCGGGGCGAGGGCTGCAAGGCAGCGGCGGTCGGTGCGGGGCGAGGGACCACTGAGGGCTGAGGTCGGAGCGAGGCTGGGTCGGAGAGGCTGAGGCCGAAGGGAAGCCAGGGGTCGGACAGAGGCTGGGGGTCGGACAGAGGCCGAGGCCGAAGGGGAGCCAGGGGCCGGGGAAGAGGCCGGGGCGGGGAGGAACGAGGGGAAACGGAGCGAGGGGTCAAGTGGAGTCAGGGCTGGAAGGGGAACGGGGCGTACAGCGAGGAAAAGGGGTTAGGGGTCGGGGCGCGGGGAGGGAAAGGGCCGGAGGTTTCCGGCCGCCGTTCCGCCCCGCCCGATAAAGCCGCCATGACCAACTCGCATATTCTCCGGATTTCAGGATGACAACATTTCAATTGCGAAGGTAAGCCTCTCTGATAACCCCGTCCCCACCTCACCGCTCCCAGGTACAGACCTGTCTAGACCTCTTGTGTGCGGAGGCCGTGAGCTGGTGAAGTGGGACACGACCAACCAATCTGGCCATAGAAGGAGCACGAGGTGGCCCCGGAGACCCCTGGCAACGAGACCCAGGCGCTGTCCAACCTGCTGCAGGAGAACCGCCGGTTCGCACCTCCGGCTGACCTGGCGGCGGCCGCGAACGTGACCGCCGCCGCATATGACGAGGCCGCCGCTGACCGTCTCGCCTTCTGGGAGCGCGCGGCCGAGCGGTTGACCTGGGCCAGGCGGTGGGACACCACCCTGGAGTGGAACGCCCCCTTCGCCAAGTGGTTCGTCGGCGGCGAGCTCAACGTGGCCTACAACTGCGTGGACCGGCACGTCGAGGAGGGCCGCGGCGACAAGGTCGCCTACTACTGGGAGGGCGAGCCGGACGACGACACCCGCGTCCTCACCTACAACGACCTCAAGACCGAGGTCAGCAAGGCCGCGAACGCCCTGGAGGAGCTGGGCGTGGCCAAGGGCGACCGGGTCGCGATCTACATGCCGATGATCCCCGAGCTGCCGATCGCGATGCTGGCCTGCGCCCGCATCGGGGCGATCCACAGCGTGGTGTTCGGCGGCTTCTCCGCCAGCGCGCTGAAGAGCCGCATCGACGACGCCGACGCCAAGCTGGTGATCACGGCCGACGGCGGCTACCGTCGCGGCAAGCCGAGCGCGCTGAAGCCGACCGTGGACGAGGCCGTCGCCGAGTGCCCGCAGGTCGAGAACGTCCTCGTGGTGCGCCGCACCGGCCAGGACGTCGCGTTCGGCGAGAAGGACCTGTGGTGGCACGACGTCGTCGGCCGCCAGAGCGACCGGCACACGCCGCAGCCGCACGGCGCCGAGGACCCGCTGTACATCCTGTACACCAGCGGCACCACGGGCAAGCCGAAGGGCATCCTGCACACGACCGGCGGCTACCTGACGCAGACGGCCTGGACGCACCACGCGGTCTTCGACCTCAAGCCGGAGACCGACATCTACTGGTGCACGGCGGACATCGGCTGGGTGACCGGCCACTCCTACATCGTCTACGGCCCGCTGGCCAACGGCGCCACCAGCGTCATCTACGAGGGCACCCCCGACACCCCGCACCGCGGCCGGTTCTGGGAGGTCGTGCAGAAGTACAAGGTGACGATCCTGTACACGGCCCCGACGGCGATCCGGACGTTCATGAAGTGGGGCGACGACATCCCCGCCAAGTACGACATGTCCAGCCTGCGCGTCCTGGGCTCGGTCGGCGAGCCGATCAACCCCGAGGCGTACGTCTGGTACCGCGAGCACATCGGCCAGAACCGCTGCCCGGTCGTCGACACGTGGTGGCAGACCGAGACCGGCGCCGTCATGATCAGCCCGCTGCCCGGCGTGACCGCCGCCAAGCCGGGCGCCGCGATGCGCCCGCTGCCCGGCATCACCGCCGACGTGGTGGACGACCAGGGCACCAGCGTCCCGGACGGCGGCGGCGGCTTCCTGGTGGTCCGCGACCCGTGGCCGTCGATGCTGCGCACGATCTGGGGCGACGACCAGCGCTACATCGACACCTACTGGAGCCGTTTCCCCGGCATGTACTTCCCGGGCGACGGCGCCAAGAAGGACGAGGACGGCGACCTGTGGCTGCTCGGCCGCGTGGACGACGTCATGCTGGTCTCCGGCCACAACATCTCGACCACGGAGGTGGAGAGCGCGCTGGTCAGCCACCCGAAGGTGGCCGAGGCGGCGGTCGTGGGCGCGACGGACCCGGTGACCGGCCAGGCCATCGTGTCGTTCGTGATCCTGCGCGGCAGCGCCGAGGAGGACGCGGACATCGCCACCGAGCTGCGCAACCACGTGGCCAAGACGCTCGGCCCGATCGCCAAGCCCCGCCAGATCCTGGTCGTGCCCGAGCTGCCGAAGACCCGCTCCGGCAAGATCATGCGACGGCTCCTCCGCGACGTGGCGGAGAACCGCAGCATCGGCGACGTCACGACGCTGGCCGACAGCACGGTGATGAACCTGATCTCGGAGAAGCTCCCGTCGGCGAAGTCCGAGGACTGATCCGGCCAGAAAGGGGGCGCATGCCGCGAAAGGTGGTGTGCGCCCCTTTTGTGTACAGTCGTACGCAGGTGTGCCGGGAAGTCGGGTCGGCGTAGCATCCGCCGATCCCGGAAGAGCCCTCATGCCCGTCACCGCCCGCTACGCCCGTACCGTCGCCGAAGCCCTCCGCACCGAGACCATCGGCGGCGTCATCATGCTCGCCGCCACCCTGGGGGCCCTGATCTGGGCCAACGTCTCCCTCGACGGCTACGAGGCGATCCGCGGGGTCCGGCTCGGCCCGCTCGCCCTCTACGAATGGGCGCAGCACGGCCTGCTGACGGTCTTCTTCTTCGTGGCGGGGCTGGAGGTCAAGGAGGAGTTCGTCCACGGCGAGCTGGCCCACCTGCGCAAGGCCGCGCTGCCCGTCATCGCCGCGCTGTCCGGCATGGTCGTCCCCGCGCTCGTCTTCCTGGCGGTCAGCGCGGGCGCGGAGGGCGCCGCGCGCGGCTGGGCGATCCCGACGGCCACGGACATCGCCTTCGCCCTCGCCGTCCTCGCGGTCACGGCCGGCGCGATGCCGGCGGCCCTGCGGGCGTTCCTGCTGACCTGCGCGGTCGTGGACGACCTCGGCGCGATCACCGTCATCGCCGTCTTCTACAGCCACGACCTGAACGTCCCCGCGCTCCTGCTCGGCGCGGCGCTCATCGCCGCGTACGGCCTGCTCCAGCGCCGCCACGTCACGAACCCCTGGCTGCTGGCGCCGCTCGCGGTGGCCGCCTGGTGGGCCGTCGAGGCGAGCGGCGTGCACGCCACGGTGGCCGGGGTGGCGCTCGGCCTGCTGACCAGGGTCACCGCCCGCGACGACGAGCCCCGCTCCCCCGCCGAGGCCGCCGACCACTACCTGCGCCCGGTCTCGGCGGGTCTCGCGGTGCCGGTGTTCGCGTTCCTTTCCGCGGGGGTGAAGCTGGACGGGTCCAGCCTCGGCGCTATCTTCTCCGATCGGGTAGTTCTGGGAGTGATAGCGGGACTGATCCTTGGGAAGTTCCTCGGCGTGTTCGGCGGCGCGTGGCTGTCGGTGCGGCTCGGCCTGGCGAAGCTGTCGGACGAGCTCCACTGGCGGGACATGGCTGCCGTGTCGTTGCTGGCCGGGATCGGGTTCACGGTGTCACTGCTGATCGGCGACCTGGCGTACGGCGACGACCGGCAGCGCGCCGAGGCCGTCACCACGGGGATCCTCGCGGCCAGCCTGGTCGCGTCGGTCCTCGCGGCGGGGCTGCTGCACATTCGGGTACGCAACCGTCGCAATGCGCTGGATGATGATTGACACGGCCACCGGGCCTCGATAGGAGACGTTCATGCCGCAGACTCCCGAGGAAGAATCCCTGGGCTCCCTGGTCGCCCAGGCGAGCAGTCAGATCTCGACGTTGGTCCGCTCGGAGATCGAGCTGGCCAAGGCCGAGTTCAGGTTCGACGCCAAGCGGGTGGGCATGGCCGGCGGCCTGTTCGCCGCCGCCGCCTTCATGGCGCACCTGTGCCTGATCCTCGCCTCGTTCACGATCGCCTACGTGCTGGCCCAGTGGCTGCCGACGTGGGCGGCCTTCCTCATCGTGACCGTGTTCTACCTGCTGGTCGCGGGTCTGCTGGTGTTCGTCGGGATCCGGCGGCTGAAGGGCCTGGCCGGGATGAAGCGCACGGCCCGGTCGATCAAGGGCCTGAAGGAGATCGCCACCCCCGAGGAGGAGGCGACGCTCCCGGCCGTCAGCCCCGACGGTCAGGCGGCGAGCCGCGAGCGCGAGCCGGTGACCCGTGACGCGCCCTGACGAGTCGGTCATCGAGATCCAGGGCCCCTGGACGCACCGGGCGGTGCACGCCGGCGGCACCCGCTTCCACGTCGTGGAGGCGGGCGAGGGCCCGCTGGTGCTGCTGCTGCACGGTTTCCCGCAGTTCTGGTGGACCTGGCGGCACCAGCTCGTCTCGCTGCCCGCGGCGGGCTACCGGGCGGTCGCGGCCGACCTTCGCGGCTACGGCGGCAGCGACAAGCCGCCGCGCGGCTACGACCTGCCCACGCTGGCCGCCGACGCGGCGGGGCTGATCCGGGCGCTCGGCGAGACCGGGGCGATCGTCGTCGGCCACGACTGGGGCGGGCTGCTGGCCTGGACGATGGCCGTGCTCGACCCCAAGTGCGTGCGCCGGCTGGTGGCCGTGTCCGCCCCGCACCCGCTGCGGCTCAGGAACGCGCTGCTCACCGACCCGCTGGGCCAGCTCAAGGCCAGCAGGCAGGCGCTCGGCTTCCAGGTGCCGCTGCTGCCCGAGCACCGGCTGACCCGCAAGGACGGCGCCCTCGTGGGCCGCTACCTGGAGGAGTGGGCCAGACCCGGCTGGCCGGAGGCCGGCGACGCGCGGGTCTACCGCGAGGCGTTCCGCATCCCGACGGTGGCGCACTGCGCGCTGGAGTACCACCGCTGGTTCGGCCGCTCCCAGCTCCGGCCCGACGGGCGGCGCTTCGCCCGCGCCATGCGCACCGAGATCGAGGCCCCGACGCTGCACCTGCACGGGGCGCTCGACCCGCGCGCGCTGCCGCGCACCGCCCAGGGATCGAGCCGGTACGTCGCCGCCCCCTACCGGTGGCGGCTGTTCGAGGGCGCCGGCCACTTCCCGCACGAGGAGATCCCCGACGCGTTCGACACCGAGCTGCTCGGCTGGCTGGCCGACGACGAGCCCGACCGGTGAGCGGGCCCCCCACCTGACGAGAGAGCCTGAGAGATGAGAGACCGCGACCCCGAGGGCCGGCCCCGCAACGCCCGGCCGCGCGACGCGTACGGCAGGCCGCTCCCCTACGGCTCGCCCGGCATGCCGCGGGTCCCCGACGACTACGCGCCCACCACCGAGCAGGCCCTCGCCGACGCGCGGCGGTTCCTGGCCGAGGGGCTGCCGTTCAACGCCCACGAGGTGTTCGAGGGCCGCTGGAAGTGCGCCCCCGAGGACGAGCGCGAACTGTGGCAGGGCCTGGCGCAGATCTGCGTCGGGCTCACGCACCTGCAGCGCGGCAACGGCCGCGGCGCGGTGACGCTGTTCGCGCGGGGCGCGGCGCGCGCCCAGGCGTACGGCGGCGCGTACGACGCGGTGGGCAAGGCCGCCTCCGGCCTGGGCCAGGACAGCGACGCCGACGAGTCGATCGCCCTGATCCTGGACCGGCTGCCGCGCTAGCGGGCGGTCAGTCGCACTCCTGGGTGCTGGCCGGCGAGGTGTCGGTGCGGCCGAGGGCGGCGTCGGGGGCGACCTCCTCGGCCGTCAGGACGTAGCCGGTCTCCTTCTCGTTGACGGCGGCGGCGAAGATCACGCCGTACACGCGGCCGTCGGCGGTCAGCAGCGGGCCGCCGGAGTTGCCCGGCAGGACGATGCCGCGGATCTGGTACACCTTGCGGGTCACCGTGGTGTCGCGGTAGATGTCGGGGCCCTCGGCGTCGAGCTTGCCGCCGATCCTGGCCGGCTCGGCGGTGAAGCCCTTGCCCTTGGGGAAGCCGGCGATGATCGCGTTGTCGCCGCGGCTGCCCTCGCCGTCGAAGGTGAGCTGGGGCAGGTCGAGGCCGGGCACGTAGAGGATGGCGATGTCGCGGCGCGGGTTGTAGCGCACGACCACGGCCTCGTGCCGGACGTTGTCGTGGTCGATGACCTCCAGGTCGCGGGTGACGCCCGCGACGACGTGCGCGTTGGTCATGATCCGGCCGGGGGCGTAGACGAAGCCGGTGCCCTCGATGTGCTTGTTGCAGCTCTGGGCGTCGCCCTGCACCTTGACGATGGCGCGGCGGGCGCGGCCGAGCCGGTTTCCCTGCAGCACGCTCTGGTCGGGCGGCGGCACGTCGAAGAGCTGCCCCGCGCCGATGTCGTCGAAGACCGGCGGGAACTCCGAGCGGTCGATGAACTTCTTGAACGGCGCCTGCCAGTTGCGGGCCGCCTGCGGGATCGCGTCGTCGACGGTGGTGAGCAGCGCGGAGTTCTTGACCTGGTCGACCAGCGGCGAGAAGGACGTCGAGACGATCAGCGAGCCGATCAGCCAGGCGATGACCAGCACCGACAGCGCGCTCGCGAACGTGCCGCCGACCGCGTCGGCCACCTTCGCCGGCTCCCAGGTGACGTGGCTGCGCACGACGGCGCCGAGGGTGGAGGAGGCGAACTGCCCGATCGTGGCGGACAGGAACACGATCACGATGGCCAGCAGCGCCTGCGGCGTGTCGCCGTCGACCACGGCCCGCGAGACCGGCGGCGCGATGAAGACCCCGAGCACGGCTCCGCCCACGAACCCCACGAAGCTCATCGCCCCGATGATGAACCCCTGACGGTACCCCGAGACGCCGAAGGCGATCACGAGGCCGATCAGAATGAGGTCAAGCAGATCACCGCGCACGCTTCAAAGGTAGCCAGGGATACGGTCAAGCGTGCACGTCTTCGGCCAGGACCGCGTCACCCTCCTGGCTACCTTGGGCGCTATGCCGCCGGTCGAGGGAACAGTTCGCGATCTCATCCAGGCAGCCCTGCTCGACGACGACCCGGACGGCCCGCTGCGCTGGCACGTGATCTCCGTGCTGCGGCAGCGCGGCGACCTGGAGTCGTTCATCGAGGCGCGGCGCCTGTGCGCCGCGGACACCGTGGCCGAGCGCCTGCTCGGGGTGGACATCATGGGCATGCTGCGGCCGTTCGCCGACCGCACGCTGCCGGTGCTGCGCTACCTCGCGGCCAGCGAGCACGACGCCATGGTGCTCTACTCGGTGCTGATCGCCTTCGGGCACCTGGCCGACCCGCGCTCGCTGCCGTCCGTGATCGACCTGGCCGCGCACCGGGACGCCCGGGTCAGGTACGGCGCCGCGTACGCGCTGCAGCACGTGCTCGGCGACCCGCCGGACCCGTCCGGGCTGGCCGCGCTGCGCGTGCTGGCCGCCGACACCGACGCCGACGTGGCCGGCTGGGCCTCGCTCGGGGTCGCCCTGTGGTCGGGGCGTTAGCGGGGGCGGCCGTCGAGGTCGGGGGGCAGCTCCGCGGTGCGCGAGGTGTCCCAGGGCCGCTCGAGCCCGCCCGCGCGCAGCACGGAGTCGAGGATCATGGCGGTGAACCCCCACACGAGCATGCCGCGCACCTGGAACGCCGGCCCCTTCATGCCGCTCGGGTGCCGCAGCATGACCCGGTTGGCCGGGTCGACCAGCTCGCCGATCGGCACCCGTTCGACCGACTCGACCTCGTCGGGCGAGGCCGCGTGCACCGCGGACGGCTCCCGCCACCAGGCGACCACGGGCGTGACCCGGTTGTCGCTGTAGGTCAGGTACAGCTCGGGCAGCGTGCACAGCACGTGCACGCCGCGCGGGTCGGCCCCGGTCTCCTCCTCGGCCTCGCGCAGCGCCGCCTCGATCGGGCCGCCGTCCTCGGGGTCGACGCCGCCGCCGGGGAACGCGGGCTGCCCGGCGTGCCTGCGTCCGCGCGTGCTGCGCTGGATGAGCAGCACGTCGGGGCCGAGCGGTCCCTCGCCGAAGAGCATGAGCACCGCGGCGGGCCGTCCCCTCCCGTCCGGGGGCAGCATGGTCTGGGGGACGGGGAGCTGCTGGGCCTGCTCCGCCAGGCGGATCAGCCAGTCGGGGACTTGGGTCACTCCTCCTCCAACGCGCCGGCGCCTCACCCGCTTCCCTCAGGAGAAGGGCCCGGACCTGACGAGCTTGCGGGCCTCGGCCTCGGACGTCGGCCCGGCGCCGAACGACGGGCACAGCGCGGCCAGCGGGCAGACGCCGCAGGCCGGACGCCGGGCGTGGCAGATGCGGCGGCCGTGCCAGATGACCCGGTGCGAGAAGATCGTCCACTCGCGGCGCGGCAGCAGCTCGCCGACGACCTGCTCGATCTTGACCGGGTCGGTCTCCTCGGTCCAGCCGAAGCGGCGCACGAGGCGCTGGAAGTGGGTGTCGACGGTGAGCCCGGGGACGTCGAAGGCGTTGCCGAGCACCACGTTCGCGGTCTTGCGGCCCACGCCGGGCAGCGTGACGAGGTCCTTCAGCCGGCCGGGCACCTCGCCGCCGTAACGCTCGCAGACGGCCTGGGCCATGCCGATGATGCTGTTGGTCTTGGCCCGGAAGAAGCCGGTCGAGCGGATGATCTCCTCCATCTCGGTGCGGTCCGCGGCGGCGTAGTCCTCGACCGTCGGATATTTCGCGAACAGCACCGGAGTGACCATGTTGACCCGCTTGTCCGTGCACTGCGCGGACAGGATGGTGGCGACCAGCAGCTCCAGGGGGTTGCGGAAGTCGAGCTCGCAGTGCGCGTCCGGGTACGTCTCCGCCAGGATCCGGTTCATCCTGCGTGCCCGCCGCACGAGTGCGAGCTGCGTCTCCGGCTTGCGCCCCGCCGCTGTCGTCGCCATGACCGCAAGGGTAGAAGGTTCCGCCCGTGCTTGAACCCCGGACGGGTCCGGTCCCGTACAAGCTGGCGACACGGGAGGGGTGGCCATGGGCGGTCAGGGTGCGACGGTGGCGGAGTTCGTCCGGGCCTCGGGGCCGCTGCGCGGGCAGGCGCTGCACCGGCTGGCGCTGGCCTGCGCCGCGACGATGGCGAGGCTGCACGAGCGCGGCATGGCCGGGCTGCGGCTCAGCCAGGACAGCGTGGCGCTCGGCGCGCACGGCCAGGTCTTCATCGGCTGGCTGCCCTCGGCGGCCGGGTACGAGGGCGCGGTGGCCGACGACGTGCGGGCCTGGGCCGACCTGGTGGTCTTCGCCGCGACCGGCGTCCGCGACGGCGACCCGGCGGCCCTGCCGCCCACGCTGCGCGTCGCGGTCGCCCAGTGCCGCCGCCCCGATCACCGGTCCCGCCCGCGCGCCGCCGACGTGCTGCGCGTCCTGCTGGGCCAGTCCGTCGCGACCGCGATGGCCTCCGTGGACGACCTGCTCGCCTGCTGAACCCGGGCCTCCGGTAACTTTCCCTCTGGACTCGACCCGGACTCGACGCAGACTCGACACACCCGGACGAGCCAGAACACTCCGGCATTCCCATAACCTGTGTGTGCCGCCTGGAGTGGGGTGAGTCACAATGGCAGCAGAGGAGGCAGAGTGAACACCGACGATGTGCTGGGCAAGGCCCCCCTGTTCGCCGCGCTCGACCGCGAGAGCGCCGCGGCGCTGCGGACGAGCATCACCGAGGTCCAGCTCTCCAAGGGGCAGACGCTCTTCCACGAGAACGAGACGGGCGACCGCCTCTACGTCGTGCTCGAAGGCAAGATCAAGCTGTCCCGCACGTCCCCGGACGGCCGGGAGAACCTGCTGAGCGTGCTCGGGCCGAGCGAGATGTTCGGCGAGCTGTCGCTGTTCGACCCGCGGCCGCGCACGGCCACGGCGACGGCGCTGACCGAGGTGCGCCTCGCCGGTCTCGGCCACGACGACCTGCGCCCCTGGCTCACCGGCCGGCCCGAGGTGGCGCTGCACCTGCTGCGCGCGCTCGCGCAGCGCCTGCGGCGCACCAACGACGTGCTGGCCGACCTGGTCTTCACCGACGTGCCCGGCCGCGTCGCCAAGCAGCTCCTCGACCTCGCCGAGCGGTTCGGCGCCAAGACCGACGACGGCCTGCGGGTCCACCACGACCTCACCCAGGAGGAGCTGGCGCAGCTCGTCGGCGCCTCCCGCGAGACGGTCAACAAGGCGCTGGCCGACTTCGCCCAGCGCGGCTGGCTGCGCATCGAGGCCAAGGCCGTGGTGATCCTCGACATGGACCGGCTCTACAACCGTTCCAGGTAGTCGAGCTGGGCGCGCACCGACATCTCGGCGGCGGCCCAGAGCGAGCGGTCCACGTCGGCGTAGACGACGCGGACGATCTCGCGCGGCGTGCGCGCGCCCTGCGCCCGCGCCGCCCTGATCTGGTCCAGCCGCTCGCGCCGGTGCACGAGGTAGCCGTCGAGCGCCGCGATCGGGTCGGGCAGCACCGGGCCGTGGCCCGGCAGCAGCACCCGCGCCTCCAGGCTCTCCGCGGCCGAGCGGAGCCGGTCAAGGCTCCGCAGGTAGTCGGCGAGGCCGCCGTCGCGGGCGATGATCGTGGTGCCGCGGCCGAGCACGGTGTCGCCGGTGAGCATCGCGCCGTCGCGCGGCAGCCAGAAGCAGAGCGAGTCGAACGAGTGGCCCGGCGTGCCGTACACGTGCAGCTCCAGGCCGTCCACGGTGAGCACGTCGCCGTCGGCCAGCCCCTCCTCGCCGAGCCGGTGGCGCGGGTCGAGGGCGCGGACGGGGGCGTCCACCATCGCGGCGAAGCTCCTGGCGCCGCCGCTGTGGTCGAAGTGGCCGTGGGTGAGCAGGATCGTGGTGACGTGCCGGCCGTCGAGCCGGTCGCGCACCCGGCCGAGGTGTGCGGGGTCGTCCGGGCCCGGGTCGACCACGATCACCTCCTCGCCGGCGCCGATCACCCACGTGTTGGTGCCGTCGAGCGTCATGATGCCGGGGTTGGGGGCCAGGACGTTGACGGCGTGCTCGGTGCGGGAGCCGTCGGGGGTGTCGATGGGGATGTGCAGCCCGCTCACGTGGTCACCAGCCGCATCTCGCCCTCGATCTCCACGGCCTTCGGCAGGATGGTCACGATGTCGCGCGGCGCGGCGAGCACGTCCGCCACGCTCGCGTACTCCGCCAGCTCGCTCAGCGTGCGGTAGGTCGGCGGCATGAGGAAGATCTCGCCGCGGTGCGCCCGCTCGACCGCCTCGCCGGGCCGCGTCCAGGCGACCTGGTCGGCCTCCCCGCCGACGTCGCGGGTGCGCTGGCCCTCGGGCAGCACGGCGACGAAGAAGCGGGTGTCGAAGCGGCGCTGCTCGATCTCCGGGGTGATCCAGTGGGCCCAGGGCTTCAGCAGGTCGGAGCGGAGCACCAGCCCGCGCCGGGCGAGGAAGTCGGCGAAGGCGAGGTCGCGGTCGATGAGGGCCAGCCGGTCGGCCTCCCAGTCGTCGCCGGTGGTGTCCGCGACCACGGAGCCGGGGTCGGGGCCGGCCAGCAGCACCCCGGACTCCTCGAACGTCTCGCGCACGGCCGCGCACACCAGCCCGCGGGCGAGCTGCTCGTCGGCGCGGAACACCGCGCCCCACTCGGCGGGCGACGGCCCGGCCCACGCCACGGCGTGGTCGGTGTCGCGGACGTCGACCGAGCCGCCGGGGAAGACGTACGCGCCGGCCGCGAAGGCCATGGTGGCCTTGCGCCGCAGGAGGTACACCTCGGGGCCGTCCCGCAGGATCACCACCGTGGCGGCGTCCCGCGGGGGCACCGGGGCGATCTTCCCGGCGATGAGGTCCCTGGCTCGCTCGGCGAGCTCGGCTGGAAGCGGAAATCCGGTCACATGACCTCCTCCTAGAACGTCACTCGGTCATGGTGACATATCCCGCTTCAGCCGACTTCGGCGATCAGCTCCACCTCGACCGGCGCGTCCAGCGGCAGCGCGGCCACGCCCACCGCGCTCCGCGCGTGCCTGCCCGCCTCGCCCAGCACCTCGCCCAGCAGCTCGCTCGCGCCGTTGCCGACCTTCGGCTGGTCGGTGAAGGACGGGTCGCTGGCCACGAAGACGACGACCTTGACGATGCGCACGACCTTCGACAGGTCGCCGACCTCCGCCTTCAGCGCCGCCAGGGCGTTGAGCGCGCAGATGCGGGACATCTCGTAGCCCTGCTCCAGGCTCACCCCGGCGCCCAGCTTGCCACCAGCCGCCAGCTTGCCCTCCACCATGGGCACCTGGCCGGAGGTGTAGACCAGGTTGCCGGTGCGCACGGCCGGCACGTACGCCGCCACCGGCGGCACCACCTCGGGCAGCGTCAGCCCCAGCTCGGCCAGCCGCTCCTCGGGGGTCACTGCTTCTCCCTCTTGAAGTAGGCGACGAGCTGCTCGGGGGAGGCGCCCTGGACGATCTGGACCAGCTCCCACCCGTCGGAGCCGAAGTTGTCCAGGATCATCTTGGTGTTGTGGATGAGCAGGGGGGCGGTGAGGTACTCCCATTTCTTCATGAGGGCCAGAGTAGTGTGAGCAATCTCAAAGGGTGGTCACCGGCTTTCGACAAGTGACCGTTCGGTAGCCTCGAATCGTGGACTTTCCGCACACGGATCGGGCGGACGTGCGGCTGCACGTCGTCACCGGGAAGGGCGGCACGGGCAAGACGACCGTCGCCGCCGCCCTCGCCCTCGCCCTGGCCTCGGGCGGCAAGAAGGTGCTGCTCGTCGAGGTCGAGGGCAGGCAGGGCATCGCGCAGGTCTTCGACCTGCCGCCGCTGCCGTACGAGGAGCGCCGCATCGCCGTGGCGCCCGGCGGCGGCGACGTGTACGCGCTGGCGATCGACCCCGAGGACGCCATGCTCGAATATCTGGAGATGTTCTACGGCATGCGCCGGGCCGGCCGCGCCCTGAGCAAGATGGGCATCGTCGACTTCGCCACCACCATCGCCCCCGGCTTCCGCGACGTGCTGGTCACCGGCAAGACCACCGAGGCCGTGCGGAGGCGCAACAGGAACGGCCGCCGGGTCTACGACACGGTCGTGCTGGACGCGCCGCCGACCGGCCGCATCACGCGCTTCCTCAACGTCACGCAGGAGGTCGCCGGGCTGGCCAGGGTCGGCCCGATCAAGAACCACTCCGAGCTGGTCAGCAGCGTCGTGAAGAGCCCCGAGACGGCCGTGCACTTCGTGACCCTGCTGGAGGAGATGCCGGTCCAGGAGACCCTCGACGGCGTGGCGGAGCTGCGCTCGGCGGGGCTCCCGGCCGGCGGCATCTTCGTCAACATGGTGCGGGAGTCCCAGCTTCCGCGGGCCGCTCTCGACGCGGCGGTCAAGGGCCGCTTCGACGTCGGCGAGCTGGTGCTCGGGCTCAAGGCCGCCGGGGTCGCCGACGGCGCCGAGGCGAACGCGCTGGCCGAGGCGCTCGCCGAGGAGGTCGTCGAGCACGCCCACCGCACCGAGCTGGAGCGCGCCGAGCGCGCGTCGCTGGCCGAGGCCGGGCTGCCGAGCTTCGAGCTGCCGCTCCTCGCCGACGGCGTCGACCTGGCCGGCCTGTACGAGCTGGCCGAGAGCATCCGCACCCAGGGAGCAGCGTGAAAGAGCCCGCCCGGCTGGACATCGACGCGATCCTCGACGACCGCGGCACCAGGATCATCGTCTGCTGCGGCGCGGGCGGCGTGGGCAAGACCACGACCGCCGCGGCGCTCGGCCTGCGGGCCGCCGAACGCGGCCGGTGCGCGGTCGTGCTGACGGTGGACCCCGCGCGGCGGCTCGCGCAGTCGATGGGCCTCACCGAGCTCGACAACACCCCGCGGCTGGTGCAGGAGGAGGCCGGCGGGGGCCAGCTCTTCGCCATGATGCTCGACATGAAGCGCACGTTCGACGAGATCATCGAGGCGCACGCCGACCCCGAGCGGGCCCGGCAGATCCTGTCGAACCCCTTCTACCAGTCGTTGTCCTCCAGCTTCTCGGGCACGCAGGAGTACATGGCGATGGAGAAGCTGGGCCAGCTCCGCCGCTCCGACGAGTGGGACCTCATCGTGGTCGACACGCCGCCGTCGCGCTCGGCGCTGGACTTCCTGGACGCGCCCGAGCGGCTCGGACGCTTCCTGGACGGCCGGTTCATCCGGCTGCTGACGGCGCCGGCCAAGGCCGGGGGCCGCAGCGCGTTCAAGCTGCTGAACGCCGGGTTCGGGCTGATGGCCGGCGCGCTCACCAAGCTGCTCGGCGCGCAGGTCATCAAGGACCTGCAGACGTTCGTCTCCGCGCTGGACGCCGTCTTCGGGGGCTTTCGGCAGCGGGCCGAGATGACGTACCGGCTGCTCCAGGCCCCCGGCACCGCTTTCGTGGTGGTGGCCGCGCCGGAGCGCGACGCGATGCGCGAGGCCTCGTACTTCGTCGAGCGGCTGGCCGAGGAACGCATGCCCCTGGCCGGCCTGGTGGTCAACCGGGTGCACACGTCCCCCGCCGCCGCGCTCTCGGCGGCGCGGAGCACCGCCGCGGCCGAGGACCTGGAATCCAGGGGCGAGCACGAGCTGACCGCCGCCGTGCTGCGGCTGCACGCCGGTCGGATGCAGCTCGCCGCTCGCGAAGGCCGCGAACGGGAGCACTTCGTCTCGGCACATCCCACGGTGCCGGTGGCGAAGGTCCGCGCCATGTCCGAGGACGTCCACGATCTGGCCGGTCTGCGGCAGATCGGGGAGCTGCTGGCGAGCGCGTAGCGGGGTCTTGCCCCGCGTGATTCATGGAAGTACGGCCGGCGGACGGCGCCGGCCGTACTCACGCGCTCGCCGGGCCAGATCAGCCCGCGATCAGCTCATTCGTACGCTCGTACTCTTCTTTCGCCGACTCGAGCAGCTCTCGCCACGAGTCAACGTCGGGACGCCTGCGCAACAGCGCGCGTCGTTCCCTCTCGGTCATGCCGCCCCACACCCCGAACTCGATGCGGTTGTCCAGCGCATCGGCGAGGCACTCAGTACGGACCGGGCAACCCCGGCAGATGAGCTTCGCCCTGTTCTGCGCGGCGCCCTGCACGAACAGGGCATCCGGATCCGCACCTTTACAGGCGGCACGGGAGGTCCAATCCGTGATCCACATTTTTCGACCCCACTCCCCTTAGGTGGTCAGTCGTCATTTGGGGCCGACGGGCGCGGGCGCCGAGCCTCCGTATTCAGTTGCCGCAGGGAGAACGTACGCAACGACACGTTCGGGCCGACAGACCCCAGAGGACCAATTTCTCGCGGCCATCTTGACCGGGAATGACTAGTCACCCGGGCTCGTCAAGGCGAAATGTGGCGCGGCTACCGATTCGGTCAGCCTTTAGACGTACCCTTGGTACCGTGCATGCGCAGCGCAAAGATCGCTCCAACCCCGTTCTGGCCGTCGTGCGACTGATCATCGCGGCGACCGCGGCCGGGGTGCTGGCGGCCGCCGTGGCCCTGCCCGCGGTCGGCGGAGCCGGGATGTCGACCAAGAGCGCGCTGGAGGGGCTCGACCTTCAGCCCCAAGAGCTCGACGAGCCCCCTCTTCCCGAACGCACCAAGATCATGGACGCCAACGGCAAGCAGATCGCGCAGTTCTACTACGAGAACCGCCAGTCGGTGACCCTCGACAAGGTCGCGCCCATCATGCGGGAGGCGCTGATCGCGATCGAGGACTTCCGTTTCTACCAGCACGGGCCGATCGACGTGGAGGGAACGGCCAGAGCGCTGGTCAAGAATCTCACCAGCGGCGGCGTGACCCAGGGCGGCTCCTCGATCACCCAGCAGTACGTCAAGCAGGTGCTGCTCAACAAGGCCGAGACGGACGAGGAGCGGGCGGCGGCCATCGAGACCACGGTCTCCCGCAAGCTGTCCGAGCTGCGCTACGCGATGGCGATCGAGCGGAAGTACTCCAAGGACCAAATCCTGGAGAAATACCTCAACATCGCCTATTTCGGCGCCGGCGCGCACGGCATCCAGGCCGCGGCCCGGCGCTTCTTCGACAAGCCCGCCTCCGAGCTGGACCTCGCCGAGGCCGCCACGCTGGCCGGCGCCGTCCAGAACCCGGCGCGCACCGACCCCAACGTCAGCGCCGAGTCGCGGGAGCGGCTGCTGCAGCGGCGCAACACCGTGCTCGACCGGATGGTCGAGATCGGCAAGATCACGCCGCAGCAGGCCGCGGACGCCAAGGCGAAGAAGCTCGGCTACAAGGACGTCGAGTTCCCCGGCGGCTGCGAAGAGAGCAAATACCCGTACTTCTGCCTGTACGTCCAGTACGAGATCCTCAACAACGAGGAGTTCGGCAAGAACCCCGAGGAGCGCAAGAAGCTGCTCCAGCGCGGCGGCCTGACGATCAAGACCACGATCGACCCCAAGATGCAGGCCGCCTCCGAGAAGGCGATCAAGAAGTACGTGTCCACCAAGGACAAGCCCGTGGCCGCGCAGGCCATGGTCGTTCCCGGCACCGGCGAGATCAAGGCGATGGCCGCCTCCCGAAAGTTCGGCGGGAGCAAGAAGAAGAACGAGATGAGCTACAACATCGTGGCCGACGCCGCGCACGGCGGCGGCCGCGGGTTCCAGCAGGGCTCGACGGCCAAGGTGTACACGCTGGCCACCGCCCTGGAGGAGGGCCTGAAGTACGGCGACGGCTTCCCCGCCCCCGCCGGCTACGAGGCCGACGGCTACAGCACGTTCAAGAACTGCAAGGGCGAGAACGTCGGCGACCCCTCCCACACCGTCATGAACTCCAGCGAGGGCGGCGGCGGCTTCAAGACCCTGGAGACCGGCACCTGGGGCTCGGTCAACACGTTCTTCCTGCGGCTCGAACAGCAGGTCGGGCTCTGCGACGTGGTCAAGATGGCCAAGAAGCTCGGCGTCAAGCGGGCCGACGGCGACAAGCTGTCGGAGGTCGAGACGTTCACGCTCGGCGTCAACGAGGTCGACCCGGTGACGATCGCCAGCTCGTACGCGGTGTTCGCCTCGCGCGGCCAGTACTGCAAGCCGCTCGCCATCACCGAGATCAAGGACCGCGACGGCAAGGCCAAGCAGTACAAGCCGAAGTGCTCGCAGGTGCTGGAGGAGGAGGTCGCCGACGCGGTCAGCGGCATCCTGTCCGGCGTGTTCACCAAGGGCACGATGACCGAGGTGGGCGGCATCGGGCGGGACGCGGCCGGCAAGACCGGCACGACCGACAACTACATGTCCGCCTGGTTCGCCGGCTACACCCCGAACCTGGCCTCCGCGGTCTCCCTCGGCGACCCGCGCGGCGCCGCCAACCACGAGCTGATCGGCATCACCATCGGCGGGCGCTACTACTCGTACGTGTACGGCGCGTCGATCTCCGGGCGCATCTGGAAGGACTCCATGCTGAGCGCGCTCAAGGGGGTCGAGCCGGTCGAGTTCACGCCGGTGGACCGGTCGCGGTTCGGCGGCTGCACCGAGCACTGCGCGCCGAAGCCCAAGAAGAAGAAGCCGGAGGAGGGGCGGCACGGGGACGGGAACCCGTTCGACATCTTCAACCCGCCCGACAACGGCGACCAGGGGCAGGGCGGCAACGGGCGCGGCGACGGCGGGACCGGACGCGGGCGCGGCGGCGACGCCGGGCCGATCATCGTGCCGGGCTTCGGCGGCAACTGAGCCGCCGGGCGGGCGCGGCGCCGCGCGCTGGGATTGGCCTCCTGCCGTCGCCGGGAGCCGCCGGGCGCCGCGCTGGGCCTCCTGCCGTCGCCAGGAAGCCCAGAAACGCGCTCAGCCCCCCGGTGCCTCGGGAAAGCCCCTAGGAACCCCAGGGCCCTTCCAGGACCCGCCACGAGCTTCCGTGGGAGCCCGGGGCCTGATGGCGAAGGGCCGGCCGGCTCGCGGGCCAGCGGCCTACGACGAGGTGGCGGCCAGGCGCGCCCGCACCGTCGCGGCCACCCGGCCGCCCTCGGCCCGCCCCGCCACCTTCGGGTTCACGGCCTTCATGACCTGCCCCATGGCCTGCGGCCCGGACGCGCCCGTCTCCGCGATCGCCGCGTCCACCAGCTCGGCCAGCTCCTCGTCGGACAGCTGCGCCGGCAGGTACTCCTCCAGCACCGCCTGCTCGTCCAGCTCCGCCTGCGCCTGCTCGGCGCGCCCCGCGTTGCCGAACGCCTCGGCCGCCTCCTTCCGCTTCTTGGCCTCCTTCGTCAGGACCTTGATGATCTCGTCGTCGGTCAGCTCCCTGGCCTGCTTGCCGGAGACCTCCTCGACGTTGACGGCGGCCAACGCCATGCGGATCGTCCGGAGGCGGACCTCGTCACGACTCTTCATCGAGGCCGTGAGGTCGGCCTTCAGCTTGTCCTTCAATGCGCTCATGCGGTCCATCTTGCCGCCTGCGCGGACACCTCGTGCCGGATGTCGGGCATCATGATTGGGTGAGGAAAGCCGCCGCAGTCCCCCTGTCCATGCTCGGTCTCGGCCTGGCCGGGCTGGGTTACGCGTCCGTCGTCGAGCGCAACTGGTTCCGGCTGCGCCGCTTCGACGTGCCGGTGCTGGAGCGCGGCCAGCGTCCGGTGCGCATCCTCCACCTGACGGACCTGCACCTGACGCCGCGCCGCTCGATGCTCATCAAGTGGGTGCGCTCGCTGGGCGCGCTCAAGCCCGACCTGGTGGTCAACACCGGCGACTCGATCGCCCACCCCGAGGCCGTGCCCGCGCTCCTGCACGCCCTGGAGCCCCTGCTCTCCCGCCCGGGCCTGTTCGTCTACGGCTCCAACGACCTGTACGCCCCCAAGCCGAAGAACCCGGCCCGCTACCTGTGGCGCACCTCCAAGAACGAGCGCCGCCAGCACGTCCCCAGCCTGCCCTGGGAGGAGCTGGGCGCGGGCATGGCCGCCGAGGGCTGGCTCGACATGAACAACACCACGGCCCGCATCAAGGTCGGCGACCTCGACGTGGCGGTGGCCGGCATCCACGACTCCCACATCTCGCGCGACCGCTACGACCTGGTCGCCGGCCCGGCCCCGGCCGACGCCGACCTGCGCCTGGGCGTCATGCACTCCCCCGAGCCGCGCAACATGAGCCTGTTCGCCGCCGACGGCTACCAGCTCCTGCTGGCCGGCCACACACACGGCGGCCAGCTCTGCGTCCCCTTCTACGGCGCCCTGGTCACCAACTGCGGCATCGACCGCGCCCGCGTGAAGGGGCTGAGCCGCCACGACGGCGCCTGGCTGCACGTCTCGGCCGGTCTCGGCACGTCACCGTACGCGCCGGCCCGCTTCGCCTGCTTCCCCGAGGCTTCCCTCCTCACCCTCGTCCCGCGCCGCCCCTGAAGACGGTCACAACCACCTTGGGAGTCCGCTAGACTTTTCCAGGTACGCACCGATCGGCGCGTGCACCGGGGTGTAGCGCAGCTTGGCAGCGCGCTTCGTTCGGGACGAAGAGGTCGTGGGTTCAAATCCCGCCACCCCGACAGTATCGCCGCAGGTAGAAGGCCGCTTCCGAAGCTCGGAAGCGGCCTCTCTTGTCCTCTGAGTGACTGACTGCGTGACTACGTGACCGAGCATCCACGAGAAGTCACCGGCACGAAGCGCCTGAGAGCGTCCGGCGCGCTTTCCCGCGCGCGAGAGTCCCGATCCCAGAGTGAGACAAGGTTTACATGACTGAGCATCTCGCCTTCCCCACCCTGCTGCGGATGATCGACGAGCGGTCCGCCGCGTTCCGCGCCACCGTCGCCGCGGCCCCCAGCCTCGACGCCGACGTCCCATCCTGCCCGGGCTGGACGCTGTACGACCTGGCGAACCACCTCAGTGAGGGGGACCGCTTCTGGGCCTACATCGTGCTGAACACCGCGCCCGGCGACGAGCGGCCGAGCAAGGACGGGCTGGCGGCGCCCAGAGAGCGCGAGGCCCTCATGACCTGGTTGGCCGACTCGACGGAGCAGCTGCTTGCCGCTCTGCGCGAGGCCGGCCCGGACCGGGGCTGCTGGGCCTGGTGGGAGCCGCTGGCCTCCCCGCACACGGTGGCCGCCGTGGCCCGCCGCCGCGTCCCGGAGTCGCTGATCCACACCTACGACGCCCAGCTGGCCGCCGGCACCCCGCAGGAGCTGCCGACGACCGAGGCGGGCGACGCCATCGAGGAGTTCCTCGCCACCGTCTGCACCGGCACGATCCCGTGGCCGGGCGAGCCCGCCACCATGGACTACCACGCGGCCGAGGCCGGCTCCTGGCGCCAGACGGTGGACGCCGCCGGTTCCCGCTTCACCCGCCTCACCGCGGCGGAGGCAGCCGAGAGCAAGCCCACCGCCGCCATCCACGGCACGGCGAGCGAGATGGCCCTGCTCATGTACAAGCGCATCCCGGCCGGCTCGCTGCGGATGGAGGGCGACGCCGACCTGCTCCAGCAGCTGCAGGACTGGGACTAGGACCGGCCAGCGGATGGATCACTTGAGCAGCAGTAGCCACAGAGAAGGCCGCTTCCGATTGTCGGAAGCGGCCTTACGTGTTTCCGGGATCTTCGCCTCCGCGATCTTGAGAGTGTGCGTCCGTCCTCACTACGCTGGCGACGGCCGGCGGTCAAGTGCGGTCAAGACGTGCGTGAAACCTGGAGGAACAGGGATGCGAAGAAGTTGGCCGGTGACCCTCGCGGCGCTCGCCCTGGTGGTCATGGGCGGGACGGCGCCGGCGAGTGCCGAGGCGGCCGGGCCCACGACCGGGCCCACGACCGGGTCCGCGGCCGGTTCGGCGGCGGCGAAGGCGGCGGTGTGCGGCAGTTCGTCGCTCGACGGGCCGACTGCGCCGCCCGCCGGCGCGGTCGTGGTGCCCGAGGGCGACAACAGCGGCGTGGACTTACGCAAGGAGAACACCACGTACTACTTCAAGACCGGCACGCACAAGCTGGGCGACGGCGAGTACGCGCAGATCATCCCCGGTAAAGGCGCGACGTTCATCGGGGCGCCCGGCGCGGTGCTGGACGGACGGGGGCTGAACCGGTACGCGTTCGGCGGGGACGCGACCGGCGTCACGATCCGGTACCTGACGATCAAGGGCTTCATCCCGCGGCACGACGAGGGCGCGGTCAACCACGACTCCGGCGACCGGTGGATCGTGGAGCACAACACGATCCGCGACAACGCCGGCGCGGGGCTGATGGCCGGGGCCGAGAACCAGATCCGCGGCAACTGCCTCAAGGACAACGGCCAGTACGGGCTGAACGCGTACAAGGCCGGCAACACCATCACCGGCCTGGTCGTCGCGGACAACGAGTTCACCGGCAACAACACCCAGGACTGGGAGCACCAGATCCCGGGGTGCGGGTGCACCGGCGGGATGAAGTTCTGGGCGGTGAACGGCGCCGACGTGACCGGCAACTGGGTCCACGCCAACCACGGCCCCGGGGTCTGGGCGGACACCAACGACAACGACTTCCTCATCGAGGACAACCTCATCGAGGACAACGACTCGCTCGGCATCTTCTACGAGATCAGCTACAACGCCATCATCAGGAACAACACGCTGCGCGGCAACGCCTGGGCCTCCGGCGCCGAGCGGGCGGCCAAGGGCGACCCGTTCCCGGAGGCGGCGATCTACCTGTCGGAGGCGGACGGCGAGCCGCGCGTGCCGGCCCGGACGAGCAAGATCGAGATCACCGGCAACCTGCTGGAGAACAACTGGGGCGGGATCACCGCCTGGGCGAACGCCGACCGGTTCTGCAACAGCCCCGCCTCGACGACCGGCGACTGCACGCTGATCGTCGGGCCGACCAACACCGCGCGGTGCGCGGCCCCCGCCATCGCGAGCGAGCCGCTCTACACCGACTGCCGCTGGTGGACGAAGAACGTCGACGTGCACCACAACACGTTCGCCTTCGACCCCGCCGACGTGCACGGCGGCTGCCCGACGCAGTACTGCGGGCACATGGCCCTGCTGTCCAATTGGGGGACATATCCGGACTGGTCCCCGTACAAGGGCGCCGTGATCCAGCAGGCGATCGTCCACGAGTCGAACAACTCCTGGCACGACAACACCTACACCGGGCCGTGGCAGTTCAGGGTCACCGACATGGGCAAGCGCATCACGCCCGGCGAGTGGGCCGGCCCCCAGTACGGCCAGGACGCCCGCAGCACGTTCGACGGCGCCGCTCCCGAGCCGCCCGCGATCGCCGCGCAGGACTTCGAGTCCGCCACGACCTCGCCCTACACCCCGTGGTACGGCGCCGCCGTGGAGCACCGGACCGGCGACGCGCACGGCGGCACCGGCTCGCTGCGGCTGACCAGCGCCGAGGCGTTCGGCAGCGCGGTGGCGCTGGACAACTTCCCCGGCTTCAGCGGCGTGATCGCCGGCACGAGCTACCGCGCGTCGCTGTGGCACCGGGAGGCCGTGGCGCCCATGCCCGCCGTCACGTGGAACCTGCGCTGGCACGACGAGGGCGGCACGGTGCTGCGTACCGACCCGATCACGCTGGCCCGGCAGACGGCCTGGACGCAGGCGGCCGACACGTTCACCGCTCCCGCGGGCGCGACCCGCGTCGACTGGACCTTCGTCTGGAACGCGAGCGCCGCCGGGCCCGCGTTCCAGATCGACGACGTGGCGTTGCGGCCGGCCTGACGGCTCACCCGGTGGCCGCGGGGTCGGGCTGGATCGCGCGCATCAGCAGGTGGCCGCGGCGGAAGCGCTCGTCCTCCAGGGGCTCGCGCGACATGCGGGCCACCTCGGCGAAGCCCGCCTCGCGGGCCAGGGCGGCCAGCTCGTCGATCGGCCACCGGTAGGCCGTGGTCACCTTGTGGTCGAACGGCGCCACCGGGCCGTCCTCGGCCTCGAAGAAGCCCGCCAGGAGGTGACCGCCCGGGGCGAGCACCCGGCGGAACTCGGCGAGGTACGGCGGCAGCTCGGCCGGCGGGGTGTGGATGACGGAGTACCAGGACACCACGCCGCCCAGCTCGCCGTCCGGCATGTCGAAGGCGCCCATGGAGCCGACCTCGAAGCGCACGCCGGGGAAGTCCCGGCGGGCGATGTCGATCAGGGCGGGGGACAGGTCGACGCCGAAGGCGTCCAGCCCGAGGTCGCGCAGGTGCGCCGTCAGGTAGCCGGGGCCGCAGCCGGCCTCGGCGACCGGCCGGGGGCCGCCGGCCCGCACCAGCTCGGCGAACGCGGCGATGATCGCGCGGTCCAGCGGCAGGCGGTCGAGCGAGTTCCGGGCGAAGTCGGCGTAGATCTCGGCGAGGGCGTCGTAGGCGTCCGCCGTCGCGGTCAGGTAGGGGGAAGGTTCGGCCATGACGGACGACTGTAGCCATGACGGACGGCTGTGGCGGAACGCGATGAGCCCGCGGGGCGCGGCCGCGGGCTCAGGGGGCGGTGTCAGTCGTCGAGGGCCTGGTAGACGGTGGTCCAGAAGTCGTGGATGAGGTGCGCCGCGTTCGGCACGGACATCCCGACCTGGGTGAGCAGGAGGCCGGTGAGCTGGTTGGCCGGGTCGGCGTACGTGCTGGTGCCGCTGCCGCCGTCCCAGCCGAACTGGCCGAGCGGGGCGTAGTCGCCGCGGTACGTGCGCACCGCCATGCCGAAACCCCAGCCGCCGTGCTGGCCCTGGCCGAAGGAGATGTGCACATTGTTCACCGCCATCGCGTGCCGGGCGGCCTGCTGCTCCGCGGTGAGCCGGTTGGTGGTCATCAGCTCGACCGCGGCCCGGGACAGGACGCGCCGGCCCTCGTGCACGCCGCCGTTGAGCAGCATGCGGAAGTAGGCGTGGTAGTCGTCGGCGGTGGAGACCAGCCCGCCGCCCCCGCCGGGGAACGCCGGGGGCCGGCTCCAGCGGCCGTTCTTGGCCTCGTCCCAGACCTGGAACGCGCCGGTCTGCGGGTCGGGGGCGTACAGGGTGGGCAGCCGGTCGATCTGGTCCTCCGGCACCGAGAAGCCGGTGTCGTCCATGCCGAGCGGGCCGAGGACGCGCTCGCGCAGGAACTCCTCGAAGGGGCGGCCGGTGACGCGGGCGACCAGGACGCCGACCAGGTCGCTGCTGATGTGGTACTGCCAGCGCTCGCCGGGCTGGTGCATCAGCGGCAGGGTGCTCAGGCGGCGCAGCCACTCGTCGGGCTCGGGCATGGGCTCGGGCAGGTCGGGGGTGAGGCCGTTGGCGAACACGGCGTTCATGATCGGGGTGCCGATCGAGGTCATGTCCATGCCGAGGCCGAAGGTGGAGGTCAACACGTCGCGCACGGTGATCGGGCGGCGGGCGGGCACGGTGTCGTCCAGCGGCCCGTCGGGGCGGGTGAGCACCTGGCGGTCGGCGAGCTCGGGCAGCCACGTCTGGACGAGGTCGTCGAGGCGGATGCGGCATTCGTCCAGGAGCACCATGGCGGCGGCGATGGATACCGGCTTGGAGGTGGAGGCCATCCGGAAGACGGTGTCGCGGCGCATCGGGTCGCCGCCGTCGTGGTGCATGGTGCCGAGCGCCTCGACGTGGGTGTGGTCGCCGCGGCCGACGAGGGCGACCACGCCGGGGATCCTGCCGGACTCGACGTGCCGGTCCAGGACCTCGCGCAGCCTGCGCAGGCCGCTCTGGGTGAAGCCGGTGTGTGCCATGGGGGTGCTCCTTCGGTGGTGCGGTCGCGGCGGGTCAGGCGTCGAGGGCGGCGGTGATCTTGTGGATCATGTCGGCGACGGTGGGGCTGGGCGGGGTCCGGTGGCTGCTCGCGGCGGCGTCGGCGGCGACCAGGACGGTGCTGCGGAAGTTGCCGGCCTCGGCGGGGTCGTGCTGCTTGAGCAGGTGCATGGCGGCCGTCAGGGCGGGCAGCACGCGGTCGGCGATCGCGGCCGTCGTCCTGCCCTCCACCGTGATGTCCTTGGTCTTCTCGGCGAGCACGTGGCCGACCAGGCCGGTGGCGGAGGCCAGGGCGATGCTGCCGGCGGTGGCGGCCTTGTGGGGCTTGCCGGCCGCGTCGGCGGCGGCCAGCAGGGTGACGGCGCCGTAGGCGGCGGTGCGGAGGGTGGTCTTGTCCTCGGGGGTGAGGGTGACGGACATGTCGGGGTCTCCTTCAGTGGCGTCGTGCTGTGTACGGGATGACGATGGCGGACCGTGCTGACGCCGGGCCGTCGCCGTCCTGACGCGGCCGCTGACAGCGCCGGAGTGGTCGCTCTCTCCGGCGACTAGGATCAACGCGACCGGTGGCCGGGAACAACGACAAACCGCGCAAGGCAGCATTAACCCCCGCGTTAACGGAGGGAGGACCGTGGAACTCCGCGACATCGAGATCTTCCTGACCCTGGCCGACGAGCTGCACTTCGGGCGCACCGCTGAGCGGCTTCGCGTCACCCCCGCCCGCGTCACCCAGGCCATCAAGAAGCAGGAACGCCAGATCGGGGCGCCGCTCTTCGAGCGCACCAACCGCACCGTCCGGCTGACCGCGCTCGGCCGGCAGCTCCGCGACGACCTGTGGCCCGTCTACACCGGCCTCCACGACGGCATGCGCCGCGCCAAGCTGGCCGCGCAGGGCGTCACCGCCGTGCTGCGGGTCGGCATGCTGCCCGTCAACGCCCACGACCTGCGCCCCTACTGGGACACCTTCCGCAGCCGCCACCCGCAGTGGGAGCTGCGCATCCAGCACGCGCCCTTCGTCGACCCGTTCGCCGGCCTGCGGAGCGGCGACGTCGACGTCCTGGTCTCCTGGCTGCCGGTCGAGGAGCCCGACCTGACGACCGGCCCGGTCATGCTCGCCGAGCCTCGGGTGGTCGCCGTCGCCGCCGACCACGAGCTCGCCGGCCGCGACTCGGTCTCCCTGGACATGCTCGCCGACTTCCGGCACGCCGAGACCCCCTCACGGCCGGAGTACTGGTTCGACGCCTACCTCCCGCCCCACACCCGCTCGGGACGGCTGCTCGAACGCGGCCCCGTGGTGCGCAGCGCCGAGGAGGTCCTCACCCTGACGAGCACGGGGCAGATCGTCAACCTCTTCCCCGCCCACATGAGGCGCTACTGGAGCCGGCCGGACATCGCCTACCTGCCCGTCCGCGACCTCGGCGTGCTGCCCTACGCCGCGGTGTGGCGCGCGGAGACGGAGAACGACCTCATCCGGGCCTTCGCCCGGATCGTCGCCGACCTCGGCCCCCTGTCCGGCTGAGCGGACTGGTCAGTTTTCAAGAAGCCTCCGCCGTGCGCGGCTCACTAGTCTGAGAACACGCAAACAGCCGCACACGTGAGGAAGAACCCAATGGCGGACAACAAGCAGCAGACCACCACGTTCGACGGCTTCTCCGAGGAGGAGCGGGCCGCCATGAAGGAGCACGCCCAGGAGCTGAAGAAGGCCGCCCGGCGCGGCGGCAAGGCCGACGGCGAGCAGGACGTGCTGGAGAAGATCGCCGAGATGGAGGGCTCGGACCGGGAGATGGCCGAGCGCGTCCACGCCATCGTCACCTCCGTCGCACCGCACCTGACGCCGAAGCTCTGGTACGGGCAGCCCGCGTACGCCAGGAACGGCAAGATCGTCTGCTTCTTCCAGCCCGCGCGCAAGTTCAAGACCCGCTACGCGACGCTCGGCTTCAACGACGCCGCCAACCTGGACGACGGCGACATGTGGGCCACCGCCTTCGCGCTCAAGGGCCTGTCCGAGCAGGACGCGGAGCGGATCGCCGCCCTGGTGAAGCAGGCCGCGAGCTGACCCGCCGCCCGCTCGCCGTCGAACGTCATCGCGTCGGTCCTCGGGACGATCCGGCCACTCCGTGCTCGACCCCGAGGGCAGCGGGACGTTCGGCAGGTGGGTCTTCGTCCCTGACCACGCCGGCGCGCAGGGCTTCTCATGGAACCAGCCGCTGGGCTCCAGGGACGTCCTCCGTCGACTCCCGGTGGCCGGGCGAAGGCTGCGGCGCGGTCGCAACCGACCAGGCCGCCGCCACGCTCTGGACCGGCTCCGTCCTGCCGTAGCGCGCCCCCGCCGAGCGGCCGGAGGTTGAAAGTTTCATCAGGCGGCCGGCGTCCGCGCAGGCCGGCGGGGTCGGCGGCCCTGGGGCGTTGAGGCGGGACGGGCGGGATGCCTACCGTATTGACATCGGTGTGCCCCGATCCGGTCAAGGAGCCCGTCATGCGGCGCAGTCGCGTCATCTCGGCCCTGGTCCTGGCCCTGCTCGCGTTCGTCGTGACCGCGCCCGGGGCGCGGGCGCAGGCGGTGGGCGGGTTCGACTTCGATCGGGCGGAGGTGGCCGTCACGGGGCTGCAGGTGCCGTGGGCGATCGCGTTCCTGCCGGACGGCGGCGCCCTCGTGTCGGAGCGCGGCACCGGGCGGATCATGCAGGTGCGCCCGGGGCAGGCGGCGACGGCGGTGGCCACGGTCAGCGGGGTCAGCGCGTCCGGGGAGAGCGGGCTGCTCGGGCTCGCGGTGTCGCCGTCGTACCCGCAGGACGGGTGGGTGTACGCGTACTTCACCAGCACGGCCGGGGACAACCGGCTGGTCAGGCTGCGGCTCAGCGCGCCCCAGACACAGCAGGTGATCTTCAGCGGGGTGCCGAGCGCGACGATCCACGACGGCGGGCGGCTGGCGTTCGGGCCGGACGGGCTGCTCTACCTGTCCACCGGCGATGCCAACAACAGCGCCAACGCCCAGAACCTCGACAGCCCGGCCGGCAAGATCCTGCGCATGACGCCCGACGGCGGCGTCCCGTCCGGCAACCCGTTCCCCGGCTCGCGGGTCTACAGCTACGGCCACCGCAACGTGCAGGGCCTCGCCTGGGACGCCCAGGGCCGCATGTACGCCAGCGAGTTCGGCCAGAACACCTGGGACGAGATCAACCAGATCGTGGCGGGCGGCAACTACGGCTGGCCCACCTGCGAGGGCGTCTGCTCCGGCACCTCCTTCCGCAACCCGATCGTCACCTGGCCCACGGCGGAGGCGTCGCCGAGCGGCCTGGCGTACGCGAACGGCACGCTCTTCGCGGCGGCGCTGCGCGGCCAGCGCGTGTGGGCGGTGCCGCTCACCGCGAGCGGCACGGCGGGCACGCCGGTGTCCGAGCTCCAGGGCGACTACGGGCGGCTGCGCGCGAGCGTGGTCGGCCCCGACGGCTGGTTGTGGCTGTCGACCAGCAACCGGGACGGCCGCGGCACCCCCGTGGCCGCCGACGACCGGATCATCCGCGTCCCGCCGTCCGGCGGGACCGACACCACGCCGCCCACCGCGCCCACCGGCCTGACGGCCTCCGGCACCACCTCGGGCGGCACGACCCTCGCCTGGACCGCCGCCACCGATGACGTCGGCGTCACCGGCTACGACGTCCTCCGCGCGACGGGCCCGTCCGGCGGCACGTTCGCGCAGGTCGGCACCGCGACCGGCACCTCGTACACGGACTCGGGGCTGGCCGCCGGCACCACCTACCGCTACCAGGTCCGCGCCCGCGACGCCGCCGGCAACCTCTCCCCCGTCTCCGGCACGGTCACCGTCACGACGACGGCGACCGGCGGCGGGTGCGCGGTGACCGCCACCACGCAGACCCAGTGGGGCGGCGGTTACGTGATCCAGCCGGTGACGGTCACCAACAACGGCGCCTCGGCGACCACCGGGTGGACGGTGACGTTCACGCTGCCCGCCGGGCACGCCGTCACGGGCTCGTGGAACGCCGTCCTGACGGTGAGCGGCCAGACCGTGACCGCCAGGAACGCCGCGCACAACGGGGCGCTCGGCCCGGGGCAGAGCACGACGTTCGGCTTCCAGGCGAGCCGCCCGAACGGCGACTCCCAGGTGCCCGCCGGCTACCGCTGTTCCTGAGCGGTTGGAGGTCGCTTGGAGCTGGTTGGGAAGCGGCTGGACGGCCATTGTCATGAGCGGGCCTTTTGCCCCACTCTGTGCTGGTGACAGATGGGTGGCACCCCGATCGGGACGAACCCCGGCTCGCCCTGCGCGTGCTCGGACCGCTCCACGCCGACCTCGACGGCCGGCCCGTCGACCTGGGCTCGGCGCGGCAGCGGGCGGTGCTCGCGCGCCTGGCCGCCGCCGGCGGGCAGGTGGTGTCCACCGACCGGTTCATCGACGACCTCTGGCGCGGGCAGCCGCCGCCCAAGGCGCTCGCCGCGCTCCAGGTGTACGTCTCCAACCTGCGCCGCGTCGTCGAGCCGGACCGGCCGCCGCGCGCCCCCGCCCGCGTGCTGGTGAGCGCCCCGCCCGGCTACCGGCTGCGGCTGCCGGCGGACGCCGTGGACGCCTGGCGGCTGCCCGGCCTCATCGAGGAGGCGGCGGCGGCCCTGCGGCGGGGGGCGGGCGAGGTGGCGTACGAGCTGCTGGACGGCGCGCTCGCGCTTTGGAGCGGTCCCGCCTACGGGGAGTTCGCCGACGAGGAGTGGGCCGTCCCCGAGACCGAGCGGCTGGCCGAGCTGCGGCTGCTCGCCGTCGAGCACCGGGCGGAGGCCGCGCTGCTGCTGGGCCGGCACGCGCAGGTCGTGCCCGAGCTGCGCGGGCACGTCGAGCGTCACCCGCTGCGCGAGAGCGGGGTGCGGCTGCTGGCGCTGGCCTGTTACCGGGCGGGCGGCCAGGCGGAGGCGCTGGCGGTGCTGCGGCGGGCGCGCGAGCGGCTGGCCGAGGAGCTGGGGGTGGACCCGGGGCCGGAGCTGCGGGCGCTGGAGCAGGACATCCTTCGCCAGTCCGACACGCTGCACGCGCCCGAGCCGGCGCCGGCCCACCGGACAGCGCCGACCAGGACTCCGGAGCCGACCAGGACACCGGAGCCGGTGCGGGAGGAGGCCGCCGGGCCCGTCATCGTCGGACGGGCGCGTGAGCTCGCGATCCTCAGGGACGAGGCCGCCCAGCCCGCCCACCGCACCGTCTGGCTCGGCGGCGAGCCGGGCGCCGGCAAGAGCACGCTGGCCGAGGCGTTCGCGGCCGAGCTGGCCGGGCGCGGCTGGCGGGTCGCGGTCGGCCGCTGCCCCGAGATCGACGGCGGCGCGCCGCCCGCCTGGGCGTGGAGCGAGATCGTCCGGCACCTGGCCGCCGCCTGCCCGCCGGACGATCCCGCCGGCCTGGCCCCGCTGCTGCACGACGGCGTGCCCATCCCCAACCAGTTCCAGCTCGCCCGCGCCGTGGCCGGCTACCTCGCCTCCTGCGCGCCCCTGCTGGTCGTGCTGGAGGACGTGCACCGCGCCGACGGCGAGACCCTGCACCTGCTGCGCCACCTGCCGCAGACCGCCCGGCTCCTGGTGGTCGCCACCCACCGCCCCGCCGAGACCACCGAGGACCTGGCCGCCACGCTCGCCGCGCTGGCGGCCGGCAGCCGGCACGTGGAGCTGCCGGGGCTGGCCGACGACGCGGTCGCCGAGCTGCTGGAACGCCACACCGAGCAGGTCCCCGACGCCGCGACCGTGCGCACGGTGCGCGAGCGCACGCTGGGCAACCCGCTGTTCGTCTGCGAGATCGCCCGCCTGCTGGCCACGGAGGGCCCAGGGGCGGCGCGGGCCCTGCCGCCCGGCGTCCGCGACCTGATCAGGCGGAGGATCACCCGCCTGCCCGCCACCGCGCAGACCGTGCTCCGCAACGCCGCCGTCGTCGGCCGGGACGCCGACGTGGACGTGCTGGTCGCGTTGCAGGACGGCGACGAGGACACCGTGCTCGACGGCCTGGAGGCCGGGGTCATGACCGGCCTGCTGTCCGAGCCGGGCCCGGGACGGGTCCGGTTCACGCACGTCCTGGTCCGCGAGGTGTTGTACGAGGACACGGCGCGGATCCGGCGCACCCGGCTGCACGGGCGCGTGGTGACCGCGCTGGAGCGGCTGCGGCCGGGCGAGGTGGCGGCGCTGGCCCACCACGCGCTGGAGGCCGGCGCGCCGGGCGCGGTCGGCCACGCCAGGGCGGCGGCCGCGCAGGCGTCCGGACTGCACGCGCACCGCGAGGCGGCGGCCCTGTACCGGGCGGCGCTGCCGTTCGCCGCGGACGACGCGACCCGGCTGGAGCTGCTGTGCGGGCTGGTGTCGGCGCTCGGCCACGCGGGCGACGTGTCGGGGGCACTCGCCGCGCGGGCGGAGGCGGTCCGGCTGTCGCCCGGCGTGCGCGCGCTCACCTCGTACGACGCGCCGGTCATCTGGACCATCCAGCCGGACACCCGCTACGACGAGGAGTTCGTCGCGCACGTGGAGCGGGAGCTGGCCGCCGGCCCAGGACCCGAGGCGCGCTGCCGGCTGCTGGCCGCCCTCGTCTTCGCCGTGGAGGGCCACGACGACGCGCGCGTGGACGCCGCCGGGGCCGAGGCGGTGGCGCTGGCCCGCGAGCTGGGCCGCCCCGACCTGCTGTGCCTGGCGCTGAACGCCCGCTACTTCGCCGTCCTCGCCCCCGAGCGGCGCGACGAGCTGACCGCGCTCGGCGAGGAGCTGCTGGAGCTGGCCACGACGCACCGGCTCTTCGGCTACCTCACGCTGGCCCACTCCGCGCTGCTCATGGCCGCGCTCGGCCGCGGCGACCTGGAGACGGCCGGCCGGCACGCCGACAGCGGCCTCGCGGTCTCCACCAGCGGCCAGCTCGGCCTGTCACTGGTCATCCTGTCGTTGTTCGGGGCGCTGCGTAAGCTCGTCGAGGGCGACTTCGACACGGCCGAGGCGATCTACACCGGGGTCACCAGGCAGATGGCCGAGCGCGGCGCGGTCAACGCCGACGCGATGGGCATGCTCGGCAGGTTCGTGGTGCGGATGGCGCGCGGCGACGTGCGCGCCTCGCTGCCCGAGCTGGCCGCCCTGCACGCGCGCCTGCCGAACGACGGCACCCGCGAGCTGTACGCGGGCGCCCTGGCCGCGGCCGGCGACCTGGACGCGGCCCGGCGCGTCTGGGACCCCCAGGGCCGCCATTCGCGCGACTACTACTGGCTGCTGTGGGAGGCGCTGCGCGCGCAGACCGCCGTCGCCCTCGCCGACCGCGAGGTGGCCCGGCGCTGCTACGCCGCCCTGCTGCCCTGGGACGACCGGGTGGCCGGGCTCAACAGCGGCTCCGTCACCCTCGGGCCGGTCGCGCTGGTGCTCGGCGACCTCGCCCGGCTGCTGGGGCTGCCCGAGGCGGACGGGCACTACGCGCGGGCGGCGGAGGTCGCCGAGCGGGTCGGCTCGCCGCACTGGGCCAAGGCCGCCCGCGAACGCCTGACCGGCACCGGCTGACCCGCCGCCCCCGCGCCCGCCTCATGCCGCTGCCCCGAAGATGAGCCGCTGGCGGCGCCGGTGCCCCCGGTTGAGCAGCGCCAGCATGGCGACCAGCACCGGCCCGGCCAGCCTCCGCAGCTCGGCCATCTCCTCAGGCCGCGCGTACTGGAAGATGCGCGGCAGGTCGAAGGCGATGTCGCCGCCCTTGCGCACCTCGTTCTCGACCGCCTTCCAGTCCTCCTCGGACACGTACTTCTCGATGATCGGGAACAGCAGCCGCTCCTCCTCCTCGATGTGCTCGTCCAGCAGGTCGGCGAGGGCGCCGAGGCCCTGCGCCAGGCGCTTGGCGGCGGCCGGGTCGCGGCCGAGCCGGGCCGCGCACGCGGTGATCTCCTCCAGCAGCGGGTCGAGCTGGGCGTGGTCGTCGGTGAGGTCGCTCAGGTCCACCTCGGCCCCGGCCGAGCGGACGATGACCGGCCACAGCACGTTGTCCTCGGCCTGGTGGTGATGGTGGATGCCGGCGCACAGCTTCCTGGTGAACGTGGCCACGGCCTTCAGCCGGGCGGCGTCGGCCCGCTCGTCGCCGGCGGCCACGCCGTCCATCAGGCGGGCCAGCCGGCGGGTGTCGCCGCGCATCGCGCGGTGGCCGATGCGGAAGCCGAGAGTGTCGGGTGCCATGGTCGTCGCTCCTCTGGTCGTCGTCGATGGCACCAGGGTGCGCCGCCGCTCTTAGCACCCTCTTGGACCTGACTTGGCGCCGGCCGACCCGCGCGGGCTCCTACTGATCGTGCCCGTCCGGCACCAGGACGATGGGCGGCGGCTGGAACCGGTCGACGAGCCCCAGGTAGTCGTGGCCGAGGGCGGTGCGCGCCTCGATCCGGGCCTTCTGGACGTCGGCCCTGGTTCGGACGTCGGTGATCACGACCCAGGCGACACTGACGGCGGCGGCGCTCAGCAGCAGCGCCAGCCCGGCGATGAGCGCGACCCGCTCGGCGACCTCCGTCGTGCCGGACAGCAGGGCCGTGCCCAGTCCGCCGACAGTGACGCTGCCACCGCCGATCAGGCTCGTGATCCACTTGGTGAGCGAGAGGGCGTCGGCCTTGATGAGGTCATAGCCCGCGGGCTGGCCCTCCGACTGCAGGTTGAGCGCCTGCATGAGATCCGCGGCGGGGGCGGCCACGTCGCGCCCCTTCTCATCGACCGCGTCGCCGGGAATGAGTACCTCGGACATCGGAGTCCCTCCTTACCGAGATCTCCCTCCATTGCAGGCGTCCGCCCGGTGCCCGGCTAGGGTCGTTCGGCCGTTAACGCCTTCGCGTAACAGCGGGTCAGGGGCGCGTCCACGTACTTGCCGTAGGGTTCGGTCAGCGTGTACGCGCACCGCTCGTACAACGCGATCGCCTCCGGCTGCCGCAGCCCCGTGGCCAGCCGGAGCCGCCGGTGGCCCATGCCCGCGGCCAGCTCCTCCAGCGCTCCCAGCAGCGCCTTGGCGATGCCCCGGCCCCGGTGGCCGGGCCGGACGTACATGCGCTTGAGCTCGCCGGTCAGCTCGTCCACCGGCTGCACGGCGCCGCAGCCGACCGCCTGCCCGTCCACGACCGCCACCAGGAAGCGGGCGCCGGGCCGCACCTGGGAGCGGCCCTCGGGCCCGTAGCGGGCGACCAGCTCGGCGAAGGCCGCGTCGAGCAGCGCGGCGAGCTCCCCGTCGCCGGTCTCGCGTTCCTCGATCAGCATGCCCGTCATCGTAGGGACCCCTCGTCAGAGGCCGAGCGCCTGGGCCGGGTCGGCGAGGATGCGCTGGATGATGAGCCCGGCCGCGCCGAGCACGGCGGCGTCGGCGCCGGTCTCCGACACCACGACCGGGGGCGGCGTGCCGCGCATCAGGGCGAGGCGCGCGCCGAGCCCGTCGGTGACGGGCCCGGCGAGCCAGGGGAAGAGCGGCGCGAAGACGCCGCCGAGCACGATCCGGCCGGGGTCGAGCAGGTGCACGGCCGAGGTGAGCGCCACCCCGAGCGCGTGGCCGGCCCGCTCGCACGCCTCCAGCGCGCGCGGCTCGCCCGTCTCCAGCCGCCCGGTCAGCGCGGTCACCGACTCGAGCGGCCCGAGCAGGGCGTCCTGGCCGGCGTACACCTCCAGGCAGCCCCGCCCGCCGCACCGGCAGGCGGGCCCGTCGGGCACGACGACGACGTGGCCGAGCTCGCCGGCCAGCCCGAACGTGCCCCTGAACAGCGCGCCGCCGACCACCAGGCCGGCGCCGATGCCGATCTCCCCTGACACGTACAGGAAGTCCGCCTCGCGCGAGCCGAACCACAGCTCGCCGAGCGCCGCCAGGTTGGCCTCGTTGTCGATGGTGATCGGCAGGTCGCCGGCCAGGTCCGCGACGCGCACGTCGCGCCAGCCGAGGTGCGGGGCGCTCCGCAGCACGCCGCCCTCGACGGTGCCGGGCACGGCCAGCGCGGCCCCCATGACGCGCAGCCCGCCGGCCTCGGCGGCGGCGATGGTGTCGCGGGCGAGGGCGCGCAGCCGGCCGAGGATCTCGGCGGGGTCGGAGTTGCGGTTGTCGGCGGGCGTGGTGCGGCGGAGCCGGACGGCGCGGGTCAGGTCGACGACGCAGGCCGCCAGGTAGTCGATGTTGATCTCCAGCCCGAGCGTGGCCACGCGCTGCCCGCTGAGGCCGACCGCCACGCCGGGGCGGCCCCGCTCGCCGCCGCGCACGGCCCCGCCCTCGGCGACCACCCCGGCCTCCAGCAGGTCGGCGACCAGGCTGGAGACGGTGGTCTTGGTGAGCCCGGTCCGTTCGGCGAGCGCGGCGCGGGTATGAGGTCCGGTGCGGTGGATGGCGTCCAGCACTACGGCCAGGTTACGGGCGCGCATGGAATCATGCCGAACTCCTCTTGACGACACCCCGTCCACCTCCTCAGGATTATGTACAGATTATGGACTAAACAATCGGAGCGCAGGAAAATGACCGGATTCACCCCGACCCCCGACGACCGCTTCACCTTCGGCCTCTGGACCGTGGGCTGGCAGGCGCGCGACCCGTTCGGCGACGCCTCCCGCCCGGCGCTCGACCCGGTCGAGACCGTCCACAAGCTGCACGAGCTCGGCGCGTACGGCGTCACCTTCCACGACGACGACCTGCTCGCCGTCGAACCCGACCGCGACAAGGCCGTCGCCGCCTTCCGCAAGGCCCTGGACGAGACCGGCATGAAGGTCCCCATGGCCACCACCAACCTCTTCACCCACCCCGTCTTCAAGGACGGCGCGTTCACCAGCAACGACCGCGACGTGCGCCGCTACGCGCTCCGCAAGGTCATGCGCAACATCGACCTGGCGGCGAGCCTCGGCGCCACCACGTACGTGTGCTGGGGCGGCCGCGAGGGCGCCGAGTCCGACGCCGCCAAGGACGTCCGCGCCGCCCTCGACCGCTACAAGGAGGGCCTGGACCTCCTCTGCCAGTACGTGCTCGACAAGGGCTACGACATGCGCTTCGCCATCGAGCCCAAGCCCAACGAGCCCCGCGGCGACATCCTGCTGCCCACCATCGGCCACGCCCTGGGCCTGATCAGCGAGCTGGCGCACCCCGAGATGGTCGGGCTCAACCCGGAGGTCGGCCACGAGCAGATGGCCGGGCTGAACTTCGTCCACGGCATCGCCCAGGCCCTCTGGCACGGCAAGCTCTTCCACATCGACCTCAACGGCCAGCACGGCCCCAAGTACGACCAGGACCTGATCTTCGGCCACGGCGACCTCAAGAGCGCCTTCTTCCTGGTCGACCTGCTGGAGAACGGCGGCTACGACGGCCCCCGCCACTTCGACTACAAGCCGCTGCGCACCGACGACCCGCAGGACGTCTGGGACTCCGCCGCCGCCAACATGCGCACCTACCTCATCCTCAAGGACAAGTCCGCCAAGTTCCGCCAGGACCCGGAGGTCCAGGAGGCCCTGGCCGCCTCCCGCGTGACCGAGCTGGCCCAGCCCACCCTGGCCGCCGGCGAGACCTGGCAGGACCTCGCCAAGGACGACTTCGACGTCGAGGCCGCCGCGGCCCGCGGCTTCCACTTCACCCGGCTCAACCAGCTCGCGCTCGAGCACCTGATGGGGGTACGCGGATGAGCCGACCGGTCAGCGTCCAGCTCTACACCGTCAGGGATGCGCTGGCCGCCGATCGCGACGCCGTGCTGCGGCGTCTCGCCGGGATCGGCTACCGGGCCGTCGAGCCGTTCGACCCGACCACCGACCCGGAGGGTTTCCGCCGGGTCGCCGACGACCTCGGGCTCCAGGTGTCGGCCACGCACGCGTACGCGCTGCTCAGCCAGGACACCTCCAAGGTCCTCGACGCGATCGCCACGGTCGGCACCGACCTGGCGATCGTGCCCGGCGGCTTCGCCGACGAGGAGTTCACCACCGAGGACGGCCTGCGGCGGGTGGCCGAACGGCTCAACGGCCTGGCCGAGCGGGCGGCCGGGCACGGCGTGCGGATCGGCTACCACAACCACTGGTGGGAGATCGAGCCGCGGATCGACGGCCGGCACGCGCTGGAGGCGCTGGCCGACCTGCTCGCGCCCGAGGTCTTCCTGGAGATCGACACCTACTGGGCGGCCGTGGGCGGCGCCGACGTGCCCGCCCTGCTCGGCCGCCTGGCCGGGCGGACCCTCGCCCTGCACGTGAAGGACGGCCCGGTGGTCAAGGGCGAGCCGCACACGGCGGTGGGCGCGGGCGCGATGGACGTGCCCGCGGTCCTCGCCGCCGCGCCGGACGCCTGGCGCGTGGTCGAGCTCGACGAGTGCGCCACCGACGTCTTCGCGGCGCTGGCCGACAGCCACGCCTACCTCACCTCCCTGGAGGCCTCTTGACCGACGGCCCCGTCGGCGTCGCCCTGGTCGGCGCCGGAGTGATCAGTGGCCAGTATCTCCGCAACCTCACCTCGTTCCCCGACGTGCGCGTGCTCGGCGTCGCCGACCTCGACACCGGACGGGCCGCCGCGGTCGCGCGCGAGCACGGCGTGCCCGTGTCCGGCCCGCTCGAGGCGGTGCTCGGCCTGCCCGAGGTCGAGATCGTGGTCAACCTCACCGTGCCGGTCGCGCACGCGGCCGTGGCGCTGGAGTCGCTGCGCGCCGGCAAGCACGTGTACGGGGAGAAGCCGTTCGCGATGGACCCCGGCGAGGGCGCCAAGATCATGGCCGAGGCCGCCGCGCTCGGCCTGCGGGTCGGCGGCGCGCCCGACACCTTCTTAGGCGCCGGGCTGCAGTCCGCCCTGCACGCGCTGCGCTCGGGCCTCATCGGCGAGCCGGTCGCGGTCACGGCGGCCACGCAGAGCCTCGGCCCGGAGTCCTGGCACCCCAACCCGGAGTTCTTCTACCAGCCGGGGGGCGGGCCGCTGTTCGACCTCGGTCCCTACTACCTGACCGCCCTGGTCTCGCTGCTCGGCCCGGTCGCCCGGGTGGCGGCGAGCAGCCGGCGGGCCCGCGCCGAGCGGGTCGTGGGCTCGGGCCCCAAGGCGGGGCAGAGGTTCCCCGTGGACGTGCCGACCCACGTCAACGCCCTGCTGGACTTCCCCGGCACGGCGACGGCGGCGGCCACGTTCAGCTTCGACTCGCCCGTCAACCGCCGGCTGATCGAGATCATCGGCACCGAGGGCGCGTTGTCCCTGCCCGACCCCAACACCTTCGAGGGGCCGCTGCTGGTCCGCGGCCCGCACGACGCGGACTGGCGCGAGCTGCCGGTGTCGGGCACCACCGCGAGCCGGGGCATCGGCGTCCTTGACATGGCGAGGTCGCTGCGCGCGGGCACCCCGCACCGGGCCTCGGGCGAGCTGGCCTATCACGTGCTCGACCTCATGGCGGCGATCGCCGAGGCGGGCGAGCGCGGCGAGTTCCGGCCGATCGCCTCCACCCTGACCGCGCCGGAGCCGCTGCCGGACGGCTGGGACCCGTACGCGGCGACGCTCGGCTGAGCGCGGGGCGGCGCCGCCCGGGCCGCCCCGCACACCGTTACATAATCCTTACCCGGCGACATCGTCACAGGTCAGGCGGGCATGTATGACTGAGCGTAATCAAATGGCAACGCTCGTCCCACGTCAAGGGAGATCGCATGCGTGTCCTGATCCAGCTCCGTCCCGCGGCGGACGTCGTCGCGTCCGTGCTCGACCCCGGTGTCGCCAGCACGGTCGCCGACGTCGTCTCCGACCTGCCCGGCATCCGCCTCGACGAGGCGTTCAGCCCGGTCGCGGTGCCGCGCGCCCGGCCCAGCGCCGCCCACGGCGGCGCGCACTCGCTGTCCGCCCGCGTCGAGTTCTCGCTCTCGCCCGAGCACGCCTCCGTGCTCGTGCGCGGCGAGATCCCCGACGCCGAGCTGCCCGCCCGCCTCTCCCGGCTGCAGTCCGCGGTCCGCGAGGTCACCGGCGTCTTCGTCGACCCGCAGATCGTGCCGGTCGCCCCCACCTGCGGCGGCGACGGCCCGGTCGGCGACTGGCACGAGGTCAGGCGGCTGCTGCACGCCTCCGACCTGTGGGAGCAGGGCTACGACGGCGAGGGCGTCGCGGTCGCGATCTGCGACACCGGCATCAACGCCGAGCACGTCCGCTCGGTCCTCGGCGAGGACGTCACGATCGACGCCGAGCGGAGCTGGGCCCCGCAGGGCGTGCCCAAGCAGCCGGGCCGCTACCCCGTCAACCACGGCACCATGTGCGCCTTCGACGTGCTGCTGGCCGCCCCGAAGGCGACGCTGCTGGACATCCCGATCCTGCTGTCGCAGCAGGGCGACATGGCGGGCCTGCTGTCCGACGCGGTCGCCGCCTACTCCCACCTGCGCGACGTGCTCAACGCCATGCCCGAGGACTCCCGCTCGCTCGTGGTCTCCAACAGCTGGGGCCTGTTCTCGCCCGACAACGACTTCCCGCCCGGCCATCCCGGCAACTACTCCGACAACCCCTCGCACCCGTTCAACGTCATCGTCGGCAGCCTGGCCGACGCCGGCGCGGACATCGTCTTCGCGGCCGGCAACTGCGGGCGCGACTGCCCCGACCGGCGCTGCGGCTTCCGCGAGCGGCCCATCGTCGGCGCCAACGGCCACCCCGACGTGCTGTCGGTGGGCGGCGTCGACACCCACGGCGAGCGCGTCGGCTACTCCTCGCAGGGCCCGGCCCGGCTGGCCGACCGCAAGCCCGACCTGTGCGCGTACACGCACTTCGCCGGCTCGGGCGCGGTCGGCGAGGCCGACACCGGCACCTCCGCCGCCTGCCCGACCGCGGCCGGCGTGGTGGCCGCGATCCGCGCCCAGCGCCCGGCGGCGCAGCTCTCCCCCGAGCAGCTCCGCACCCAGCTCAACCGCACCGCCGACGACCGCAGCACCGTCGGCTACGACTACGACTACGGCTGGGGGGTCATCGACCCGCCCGCCGCGGTGGCCGCGCTCGGCCGCACGCGCGGTGAGCGCGCGGCCTGACATGGTCCTGCTCCAGGTGAGCCTGCCGCCCGGGGCCACCCTCGCCGACGCGCTCGACGTCCTGGGCCTGGCCGAGGAGGAGGTGGACACCGGCTACGGGCTGGTGGCCCTCCTCCCCGAGGCCGGCCTGTACGTCCTGCGCGTCACGGAGGAGGCCGGCCGCCGGGCCGCCGGGCAGGTCTTCTCCGATCCGCGGATCGAACCTTCCTGACTCGTTGGCCCGGACCTTCCGAAACCGGGACAATGGCCCGATGGTTGAACGTGGCGAAGGCGACTGGGTGTCCAGGTTCGCGGACGAGGTGATCTCCGAGGCGGAGCGGCGCGGCACCGGGAAACCGATCGTCTGCGCCTCCGGCCTCAGCCCCTCGGGCCCGATCCACCTGGGCAACCTGCGCGAGATCATGACCCCGCATTTCGTGGCCGACGAGCTGCGCCGGCGCGGGGTGCCCTGCGTGCACCTGCTGTCGTGGGACGACTACGACCGCTTCCGCAGGGTGCCCGCGGGCGTCGACCCGTCCTGGGCCGAGCACATCGGCAAGCCGCTCACCGCGGTGCCCGCGCCGCCCGGCAGCCCCCACCCCAACTGGGCCGAGCACTTCAAGGCGCCGATGATCGAGGCGATGGACGCCCTCGGCGTGCGGTGCCGGATGATCAGCCAGACCGAGCAGTACACCTCGGGGGCCTACCGCGAGCAGATCCTGCTGGCGGTGCGCGAGCGGGCCGCGATCGACGCCGTGCTCTCGCGCCACCGCAGCAGGCAGGTCGAGGACTACTTCCCGTACAAGCCGTACTGCGAGCTGTGCGGGCGCGACCTCACCACGGTCACCGCCTACGACGACGAGAGCACCGAGCTGGCCTACACCTGCGAGTGCGGCTTCGGCGAGACGGTGCGGCTGGCCGAGCACGACCGGGGCAAGCTGGTGTGGAAGGTCGACTGGCCGATGCGGTGGGCGTACGAGGGCGTGTTGTTCGAGCCGTCCGGCGTCGACCACCACTCGCCCGGCTCGGCGTGGACAGTGGGCGGCCGGATCGTGGGCGAGGTGTTCGGCGGCGAGCGGCCGATCGGCCCCATGTACGCCTTCGTCGGCATCACCGGCATGGCCAAGATGAGCAGCTCCAAGGGCGACGTGCCGACCCCGTCCGACGCCCTGGAGATCATGGAGGCGCCGGTGCTGCGCTGGTTGTACGCCCGCCGCAAGCCGGCCCAGTCCTTCAAGATCGCCTTCGACCAGGAGATCCACCGCCTGTACGACGAGTGGGACGCCCTCGGCCGCAAGATCGCCGCCGGGCAGGGCCAGCCCGCCGAGCTGGCCGCCCACGACCGGGCGGTCACCACGGCCGAGGGCCCGCTCGCGCTGACCCCGCACCCGGTCCCCTACCGCACGCTGGCCTCGATCGCCGACATCACCACCGGCCACGGCGAGCAGATCCTGCGCATCCTGCGCGACCTCGACGGCATCGGCGACCTCGACGCCGCCCGCCCCCGCCTCGACCGCGCGGCGCGCTGGGTGGAGCTGCACCTGCCCCCCGACCAGCGCACCCGGGTGCGCGAGGAGCCGGACGAGGAGCTGCTCGACTCGCTCGGGCCCGACGAGCGGGAGTCGCTGCGGCTGCTGGCCGACGGCCTGGACGACTGGTCGCCCGACGGGCTGACGGCGCTCGTGTACGGCGTCCCGAAGCTCCGGGCGGGCCTGCCGGCCGACGCCCCGGCGACGCCGGAGCTGAAGGCCGCCCAGCGGGCCTTCTTCGTCCTGCTCTACCGGCTGCTGGTGGGCCGCGACACCGGCCCCCGGCTGCCGACGTTGCTGCTCGCGGTGGGCGCCGGCCGCGTGCGCAAGCTGGTGGGCGCGTGAGGGGCGCCTTCCTCGTCACGGGCATCATGGCCTCGGGCAAGTCCACGGTGGCCCAGCGGCTGGCCGAGCGCCTGCCGCGGGCCGCGGTGGTGGCCGAGCGGGAGCGGGCGCGGGCCAAGACCGGCTACGGCGGCGGCTGGACGCCCGCCGCGCTCGACCGCGTGCTCCGCCACGAGACCCCGCGTCTCGGGCTGTGGCTGGACACGTCGGGCCAGACTCCGGACGAAACAGTGGCAGAAATCATCACTAAAGTGGACCAAGCGGTGATCGTCAAGTCATAGGAACGATCTCTGCAAGGCAATGTCAAGCGGCTTGCATGTGTGCCGAAGAACCTTGACCCATGAACAAGCAGCCTTCCGCCGCCAGCGTCAGCGTCATCGTGCCCGCGATGAACGAGGCCGAGAACCTGCCCCATGTCTTCGCCACGCTGCCCGAATGGATCGACGAGGTGATCCTGGTCGACGGCAACTCGACCGACGACACCGTCGCCGTCGCGCGGAGGCTGCGCCCCGACCTGCGGGTCGTCGTGCAGTCCCGGCGCGGCAAGGGCAACGCGCTCATCGAGGGCTTCCGCGCCGCCACCGGCGACATCATCGTCATGATCGACGCCGACGGCTCCACCGACGGCAGGGAGATCCGCCGCTTCGTCGACGCGCTGCTGGCCGGCGCCGACTTCGCCAAGGGCTCCAGGTACGCGCCCGGCGGCGGCTCCGACGACCTGAGCCCGTGGCGCTCGCTCGGCAACAAGGTCCTCACCGGCCTGACGAACCTGCTCTACGGCACCCGCTACACCGACCTGTGCTACGGCTACAACGCCTTCTGGGCCCGCCACCTGGAGGCACTGGACCTCGATTGCGACGGTTTCGAGATCGAGACGCTGATGAACGTCCGCGCCGCCAAGGCCGGGCTCGTCATCAGCGAGGTGCCCAGCCACGAGCGCTCCCGCATCCACGGCACCAGCAACCTCAACGCCGTCCGCGACGGCTGGCGGGTGCTGCGCACGATCGTCAGGGAGCGGGCCGGGAGGTCAGCCGTTCCGGCGCCGACCCAGGTGGCCCTCGCGAAATGAAAGATGACATTCTTCGACAATGCGCTACATAGTGATCGGAGCAGGAGCAGTCGGCGGCACCATCGGGGCCCGCCTGCACCAGGGCGGCCACGACGTCCTCCTCGTCGCCCGCGGCGCCCACCTCGCGGCGCTGCGGGACGACGGCCTGCGCCTGATCACCCCGGAGGGCGAGGAGACCCTTCGCATCCCCGCCACCGGCGGCCCGGTGCCGCCGCGCGCCGGCGACGTGCTCATCCTGGCCACCAAGTCCCAGGACACCGTCGCCGCCCTCGACGGCTGGTCCCGCGACCTGCCCGTGGTGCTGGCCCAGAACGGCGTCGCCAACGAGCGCACGGCGCTGCGCCGCTTCGCCGCCGTCCAGGGCGTGTGCGTGTGGCTGCCCGCCCAGCACCTGGAGCCCGGCGTGGTGGCCGCGCACGGGCACCCGTACTCCGGGATGCTGCACGTCGGCCGCTACCCCCAGGGTGTGGACGACCTCACCGCGCAGCTCGTCGCCGACCTCGGCAAGCACGGCCTGGTGGCCCGCGCCGCCCCCGACGTGATGCGCTGGAAGCACGGCAAGCTGCTCGGCAACCTCGGCAACGCCGTCGAGGCCCTGGTCGGCCACCCCGACGGCATGGCCGCCGTGGTCGAGCGGGCCAGGGCCGAGGCGCGGGCCGTCCTCGACCGGGCCGGCATCGCCTACTCCACCCCCGAGGAGGAGGCCGAGGTGCGCGGGCACCAGGTGGACGCCCAGCCCATCGAGGGCGTGCGGCGCGGCGGCGGCTCGTCCTGGCAGAGCCTGGCGAGGGGCGCGGGCTCGATCGAGGCCGACCATCTCAACGGCGAGATCGTCCTGCTCGGCCGCCTGCACGGCGTGCCCACCCCGGTCAACGAGGTGCTGCAGCGCGAGGCCAACCGGCACGCCAGGGAGAAGCTGCCGCCCGCCTCGATGCCGCTGGAGACGCTGAACGCGCTCATCGACGAGCGTTGCGCAGCCGGATCCCGCTGAACTCCAGGGTGCTGGCCGTCACCGCGTTCCAGAACGTCCACAGGTTGGGCAGCACCCGGAGCTGGATGCCCGCCTCCTCGTGCAGCTCGAACAGGTCGCCGACCGGCTCGGGCGGGCCCAGCGGCTCGACCGGCACCGTGGCCACCACGGCGTGCGGCGGCTCCCCGATCGGCGCGAACTCGGCCTCCGGCAGCCGGTAGGCGTAGAGCTTGACGTCCCGCATGGCCTGCAGCCAGCAGTACTCGACGGCGTGCACCCGCTGGCCGCAGCCCGCCCCGACGATCCGCGCGCGGTCCTCCTCCGTCGTCGCCGGCCCCACCCACGCCATGGCGCGCGGGCAGGCCCGCGGGAACCAGTAGTCGGGGCAGCGCTCCGGGCCGACCGCCCACACGTACGGCTCGGTGAGCGCGGTGGTGACCGCCACGTGCGGAATGAACCGCTCGATCGACGGGTCCTCGGAGAAGTGCAGCACCTGACCGGGCTCTGGTCTCATGAAAGTCATCATCGCGCATACCCCTTCGCCCGACGGGCAGGAGAAACCCACTCTTACGACAAGGGGTGAGTCGGATGATTTTCCTGGGTCTGATCCTGGTCCTGCTCGCCGTCGGCGCCGGTGTCCTGGTCTTCAGCGAGGAGAGCACCAGGTACATCCTGTTCGGATACACCTTCGAGCTCAACCAGGTCGAGATGTTCCTGTTCGGGGCGGTCGCGGCGGCCGTCCTGGTGCTGGGCCTCTGGATGATGAGCTCGGGCGCGCGCCGTACGGCCAAGCAGCGACGCAACCTGCGCGCCGCCAGGGCCGAAGCCTCCAGCCGGGTGGCCCAGCTGGAGGACGAGAAGCGCGAGCTGCAGCGCAAGCTCGAGCGCGAGCACGCCGCCAAGCAGGTCCCCGCGCAGCGCGAGCACACCACCGGGCGCCACACGGTGCCCGAGGGTGACCGGCTCGTCTCCCGCGGCGCCGAGGACACCCGCCCGTAACGGCGTTCAGGCCACGCTGTGCTGCTGGCGCGAGGGCAGAAGCTTGCCCTCGCGCCACAGCGCGAGCCCCGTCACCAGCGCCCCCACTCCCTCCCAGAGCCCGACGCCGAAGAACTTCGCCGGCGCGGCCCCCGTCAGCACGAGCGTGGTGAAGACCGCGAAGGTCACCAGCCGGAACGGCACGGTCCAGCGGAAGAACGGCGTGTAGTCGGCCGAGGCCGCGAACAGGTAGTACACGCCCATGTTGACCGCCGCCATGGACGAGGCGGCCATGTAGACGAGCGTGTAGTCCCCGGGCGGGCGCACGTCGAGGACCTCGAACCCCAGCATGGCCAGCAGCGTCGCGGGCGAGATCAGCCCGAGCAGGCCGAGCGCGAGGGCGAGGAACCCGAAGACCGCCATGGTCCAGCCGGAGAGGGAACGCGGAAGACGCACAGAAATCCTTCCGAAGGGGGGTGTAATCTGCGAGGCGATCTCATCATGCACCCGGAGGTCGCATGCCCCCCAAGCGTGGCCGTCCCATCGCGGTGAAACTCCTCGTCCTGCTGCTCGTCCCCCTGCTGTCCCTCGTGGGCCTGTGGGCGTTCGCGGCGGGCCTGACCGGCGGAGACGGGCTGCGCCTGCTCTCGATCAACGATTTGGCCACGAAAGTGGCGATCCCCTCTGAACAGGTCAACATCGAGCTGCAGCAGGAGCGGCTGGCCTCGGTCGAGTTCCTGGTCAGCGGCCGGGCCGCCGACGAGGTCGCCGAGCAGCGGGGCCGCACCGACCGGGCCGTCACCGCCTTCCGCTCCGCCGCGAGCACCCTGCGCGACCTGTCGCCGGAGATGGCGGCCCAGCTCAACGCGCTCAACGGCAAGCTCGACCAGCTCACCGACGTCCGCCGCGGCGTGGACGCCCGCTCGGCGGCGCCGCTCGACGTCATCGACCGCTACAGCGGCATCGTCGACGCCTCCTTCCGCATGTACGACGCCATGATCCTGGTCCCCGACACGGCGCTCTACCGCCAGGCCAGGGCCGTCACCATGCTCGGCGAGGCCAAGGACGTGCTGTCGCGGGAGCGGGCGGTCATCGCGGTCGTGCTGGCCGCCGGCCAGGTCGGGCCGCGGGAGCGGGAGGCGTTCACCGGGATGGTCGCGACCCGGCGGCTGCTCTACACGCAGGCGCTCTCGCACCTCGACGGCAAGCTGCGCGGCCCGTTCGAGAAGCTGGCCACCTCGCCCGCGTACAAGGAGTTCCTGGACACCGAGGACGCCATCAGGGGCCAGGCGGCGGCCGACGGCCTGCCCGCGGCGGCCGCCACCTGGCCGGTCGACGGCCAGAACCTGTGGAAGCTGGTCGAGCGCGACCAGTCCCTCGCCACGAAGGGCATCACCGCCCGGGTCACGCCGGCCGCGATCGGGCTGCTGATCAAGGTGGGCGTGGCCGGCGGCGTCGGCCTGGTCGCGGTGATCGCCTCGATCCTGCTCTCGCTGCGCTTCCGCCGCCGGCTCGTGCGCGAGCTGGCCGGGCTTCGCGACGCCGCCACCGAGCTGGCCGAGGTGCGCCTGCCCGGCCTGGTCGCCCGGCTGCGCACCGACACCTCCAGGCCCACGCCGCAGGAGACCGCGCCGCTGGAGGTCAAGACGCACAGCTCCGAGGTGGACGACATCGTGGCGGCCTTCAACCGGGTGCAGTCGACCGCCGTCGAGGCCGCCGTGGACCAGGCCCGGCTGCGGCACGGCGTCAGCCAGGTCTTCGTCAACCTGGCCCGGCGCAACCAGTCGCTGCTGCACCGCCAGCTCCTGCAGCTCGACGGCATGGAACGGGCTGCCGAGGAGCCCGACATGCTGGCCGACCTGTTCAAGCTCGACCACCTGACGACCCGCATGCGCCGGCACGCCGAGAGCCTGATCATCCTGTCGGACCAGGCCCCCGGACGCGGCTGGCGGCACCCGGTGGCGATGCACGACGTGCTGCGCGCCGCCGTCGCCGAGATCGAGGAGTACGAGCGGGTCGAGGTGCTCTCGACGCCGCCGGTCGCGCTGCTGGGCCCGGCCGTCACCGACGTGGCCCACCTCATGGCCGAGCTGATCGAGAACGCCACCCTCTTCTCGCCGCCCCAGACCCGCGTGGACGTGCGCACCTCCACCGGGCCGCACGGCGTCCTGGTGGAGATCGAGGACCGCGGGCTCGGCCTGCCGCGCGCCGAGCTGGACGAGCTGAACGACCGGCTGACCCACACCCCCGAGTTCGACCTCGCGCGCAGCGACCGGCTCGGGCTGTTCGTGGTGGCGCGGCTCGCCGCCCGGCACGGCATCAAGGTCACCCTGACGCCCTCGCCCTACGGCGGCCTGACCGCGATGGTGGCCCTGCCGTCGTCGCTACTGGCCGACCAGCCGGCCCTCGCCGGGCGGTAGGTAGGCGATCGACCCGGAGACCCGGGCGGCCGCGGCCGCCATCAGCCGCGCGTGCGCGTGGCCGGCCAGCAGCTTCCCGGCCTCCTCGACGGTGAAGAAGCCGTAGTCGTCCAGCTCCTCGGCCTGGAGCGTGATCGGCGTGTCCGAGGCCACCTCGCCGCAGTCGAACATGAAGTTGACCATCGCGTAGGGCACCCGGGGCTGCCCGTCCACCCAGGCCACCGTCAGCAGCGGGCCGACCTCGACCGTCAGCCCCACCTCCTCCGTCACCTCCCGCGCGCACGCCTGCGCGGGGTGCTCCCCGGCGTCGATGATGCCGCCGGGGAAGCCCCAGAACTCGCGGTAGTTGGGGTCCACCAGCAGGACCCGGCCGCGCTCGTCGGTGATGTACGCGGCCGCCCCGGCGATCGGCCGGTTGACCGTGGCCCAGAAATCGCTCACAGACGCACTATGGCAGAACCTGGAGCAGCCACTATGGCAGAACCTGAAGCAGCGCCCGGTCCTTCGCCCTGGCCGGCTCGGCGAGCCGCTGCAGCTCCTTGCCCGCCGCGTCGAGCACGACCAGCGTGTTGTGGGCGGCGCCGGCCACCCGCACCACGAGGCGGCCGTCGGGCAGGTAGGTCGCGCCGATCAGCCGGCCCTTGACCTTCGGGGCCTGCCGCCTGCCGGACACCAGGTCGAGCACGACCGGCTTGAAGGCCGCCGGCCAGCTCCCGTCGCCGAGCGCGTCCGCGTTCCGGGGGAACTCCACGACGGCGCGGCGGCCGTCCGGCGACAGGCTCTGGACGTGCGTGACCAGCTTGACGCCCTTGGCTCTCGCCGCCTTGCCGGTCCGCACGTCGAGGCGGTAGACGGCGTCGGCCGTACCGGTGTAGCCGGCGAGGTAGCGGCCGTTCGCCGACCAGGCGAGGTGGCAGACGCCCTTGGAGCGGCCCAGCTCGCGCGGCGCGGTGCCGGCGTCGGCCGGGACCGACATGATCGTGTCGGCGCCGCCGGCGTAGGCGAGGCGGGTGGAGTCGGGGGACCAGACGGGGGTGAGGCAGGGCGTGCCGCCCTGGAGGCCGCTGACGAGGGTGGTGGTCTTACCGTTCTGGCGGACCTGGAGCCGGCCGCCGTCGGTCACCCAGGCCGCCTTCTTGCCGTCGGGCGAGGCGGCGACCTGCGGCAGGGCGCCGGTCCTGGCCAGCGTGCTCCAGCCGCCGCCCTGGTAGCGGGCGAGCTGGGCGCCGCCGTAGACGGCCGCGCCCGACACCGGCCGGGGCGCGGCCGCCTCTGCGGGAGCCGCGGCGGGGGCCGTCAGGGCGAGGCCGAGCGCGACGCCGGCCGTGATGCGAGTCTTCATGAGAAGACATGGTGCCGGATGCGATCAAAGACGCACGAACGGCTCGCTGAAGTGCGCGGTGGCGAGCACCGCCCGCTCGGCCCGCAGCCGCTCCAGCACCTCGGCGCGGGTGCGCGCGGCGGCCTCCTGGTCGTCGTCGTACACGTAGCGCACGGCGGGGTCGGCGAGCTGGGCCGGATGCAGCACCAGGTCGCCGGTCATGGCGACATCGCCGGCCCGGACGATCTGGTGGCCGGGCGTGTGCCCGGGAGCCAGGTGCGCGCGCACGCCGGGCGCGACCTCGGCGTCGCCCTCGACGACCTGCACCAGGTCCTTGATCGGGGCGATCAGCCGGTCGAGCGTGCCGCCCTGGGCGGCGTCCAGCTCGGCGCGCTGGAGCACGTGGCGGGCGTTCTCGAAGGCGGGCCGGCCGTCGTCGGTCACCACCCCGCTCGCGTGGTCGCTGTGCAGGTGGGTGAGGACGACGGTCTCGACGTCGGCGGGCGCCACGCCGGCCGCGGCCAGCTCGCCCGCCAGCGTGCCCGGGACCGGCGCCCAGCTCGCCGCCGGGGAGCCGGTGCCGCCGATGCCGGTGTCGACCAGCGTCAGGCGGCCCGTCGCGGAACGCAGCAGATAGCAGTGGAAGTGCAGGACCCACGGCTCGTCCGGGAGCCCGGAACCGGGGAACATCTCGGGCAGCGGGCGGCGGATCGCCGCCCCCATGGGGCCCACGGCGTCGCAGAGCGGTGTCACCTCGACGCCGGAGACGGTGATCGGTGTGTGCGGCACGCGGCCCAGACTACGGGCCGGCGGCACGCCGCGGATCAGGCGGCGACGGGCTCGCGCGGGGCGACGTACTCGTGGTCGAGGTCGGCGGCGTAGACCGCGCGGCGGCAGTTCGCGCAGCGGTACATGATCGGGCCTTCGTCGAGCTCGTGGTGGCACCGCGGGCAGTGGTTGACGGTCTTCATGATGGTGCTCCCCCAAGGAGTTTCTGTCCTGCTCTATGGAACCCTCACCGAGTTGCAGGGGCCCTGCATGTCACTTGACACGATGACGCCGCCGCGCTGGGGGTTCTGTGCCCTGCGAGACACCGGGCCGAGGTAATTTTCCACGGCGCCGGCCGCTGAGAAGACCATTGTCACGCGCCGTGTCGCGGATCCGGGGCAGAAAAGGCGAGAACCGCCCGGGAATAGTCCGAGAGGGCTAGACGTTTCGTAGGTCGGATCGTGTGGTATGTTGCCACCAAGCGTTGAGCTTCCTAGCTCCGCCGATCTTCATCTCAGCCTCGCCCCGGCTCGTTCCGGCAGGCCCGGCTTTCTCACATCATCCGCCGGCCCACGCATCGGCCCGGCACATTCCCAAGAGGTTCACCATGTCTGTGCACACCCTTCCTCAGCAGCGCGCGGACTCCGCCGACCGGCGGGTGAGCGGCCTTCTCGACGTACGCGACAAGAACGCGTTCCTCAGGGCCGGGCACCTGCCAGGAGCGGGGGACGTGCGCGTGCCCCCCGAGAAGATCAGGCAGTTCGGCCTGCGTCCCGGCGACCACGTCGTGGCGTCGTACGCGGGCGGCAGGCTCGCCGCCGTCGAGTCCGTCAACGGCTCCGACCGGTGGCGGGACCGGCCGGCCTTCGCCGACCTGGTCCCCGTCCACCCCACCGAGCGGCTGCGCGTCGAGACCGAGTCGCTCAGCACGCGCGTCATCGACCTGTTCGCGCCCATCGGCAAGGGCCAGCGCGGCCTCATCGTCGCCCCGCCCAAGGCCGGCAAGACGATGGTCCTGCAGGCGCTCGCCGCCGGGATCGCCCGCAACCACCCCGAGGCCCACCTGCTGGTGGTGCTGGTGGGCGAGCGTCCCGAGGAGGTCACCGAGATGCGCGCGAGCATCCCCGGCGAGATCTTCTCCTCCACCTTCGACCACCCCGACCGCGACCACGCCGCCGTCGCCGAGCTGGCCATCGAGCGGGCCAAGCGGCTCGTCGAGGACGGCCTCGACGTCGTGGTGCTGCTCGACTCCCTGACCCGGCTCGGCCGGGCCTACAACAACCTCGCGCCCGGCGGCGGCAAGGTGCTCACCGGCGGCCTCGACGCCGGCGCCCTCTACCCGCCCAAGCGCTTCTTCGGCGCCGCCCGCAACGTCGAGGACGGCGGCTCGCTCACCATCCTCGCCACCGCGCTCGTCGACACCGGCTCGCGCATGGACAACAGCCTGTACGAGGAGTTCAAGGGCACCGGCAACATGGAGCTGCACCTGCTCCGCGAACTGGCCGAGCAGCGCCTGTTCCCCGCCGTCGACCTCGACGCCTCCGGCACCAGGCGCGAGGAGATCCTGCTGCACCCGGAGGAGCGCAGGCTCGTCTGGCGGCTGCGCCGCTCGCTGTCCGGCCTCGACAGGCAGCAGGCCGTGCGGATGCTCATGGACAAGCTCCGCGCCACCCCCTCCAACGCCGCCTTCCTCCTGGAGACGGCCGCCGCCGCCTGAACCTCGCAGAGTCAATCCGCATGTATTCGAGACTGGCGGGGCACGGTCCGCGTACAACTGCGGTGGGAGGTCAGCATGGCTACTCGTGCCGAGTTGTTGGACGCGCTGCGCCGCGCGCAGGAGCTGTCGGACCAGCACTGGCATTCCCTCGACCGGCCGATGCTGCAGCTTTCGAGCGGCCGCACGTGGACGGGGCCGGCCGCCGACCGGTTCGCCGGCGACCTGGCGCACCAGCGCGCGGAGCTGTGGCGGGGGCTGCGCGGCGTCATCGACCACCTCCACGAGACGATCTCCCACCAGACCGTGATGGGGCCGAGGGACGAATGACGTACTCCTCGATCCAGGCCGGAGAGATGCACCAGCTCGGACACGGCGTGCAGACCGCCGGAAAGAGCCTGACCGAATGCGCGGCGCAGCTCCGCGCGATCCTGGACGAGGTCGAGCTCACCCACCCCGGCGCCGCCGCGATCGGCCGGATCGGGCAGTGGCTGACCGACCAGGCCCCCGACCTCTACCGGCGGCGCGACCTGGCGTACGAGGCCGACAAGGTCGACGTGGACGTCTTCGGCAACCCGCTGCCCGGCGCCGTCGTCCCGACCGGCATGACGCGGATCGACGAGGCGAGGATCATCCCGGCCGCGGTGCGCGCCGAGGCGGCCCGAGCGGCCCCGCTGTTCACCGCCGCCGCCCGCGGCGACGCCGGCGCGCTGCAGAAGCTCGCCGCCTTCCGGGCCCGCCTCTCCGACCCGCGGTTCGCCACCGCCCTCCTCGAACAGCTCGGCCCGCGCACGTTGCTCATGATCCCCGCCGCCATGGGGACCCGGGTGCGCAAGGCCCTCGACGCCGACGACGGCTCGGCGGCGACCCTCCGCCGGCAGAACCGCGACGTCCTCGCCATGCTGAGCCAGGCCCTCGCCACGGCCACCGACCCCGCCAGGAACGCGCACCTCGGCCGCAAGTTCCTGGGAGAGCTCAAGCAGCAGGGACGCACCGAGCTCCCGGCCCCCGACATGGGCGGCCTGACGAACCCCGGCTACTGGTCCCTCGGCCAGCTCCTCGCGGCGGCGCCCCAGCAGGCGTACAGCGAGTGGTTCATGAAGACCGTCGGCCAGGACATGATCCGCTGGGACCGCGACTACCTGAAGCAGCACCGCACCCGTTTCCTGCCGAAGGACACCGACGTCTACAACCTCCCCGCCCCCACCGACACCCACCCCTTCCAGGGCTCCGACGCCATCGGCGCCGCCGACCCGATAGCCGCCCTCCTGACCGTCGCCGGCACCTCCCGCGACCGCGCCCAGGCGTTGCTCGGCGACAGGGACCTGCTGAAGTACCTGATGAGCGACCGGCGCCCGCAATGGGCGATGGGCGATCACGGCGAGTCGCTGGGCGCCGCCATGGAGTCCGCCATGAAGGGCACCGACGAGACCTCCAAGCGACTGGCGGTCCTCGCCACCCAGTTCCTCGCCGACGACGTGAAACCGCACGTGTCGTTCAACGACGCCGGGGACGTCGAGCTCACGGACCCGTCCGACCTCGACTGGCTCTCCGGCATCCGCGACAACCTGGGCCGCATCCTCGCCGAGCACACCGACGACATCGTCAGTTCTTTCTACAAGAACTACGGACGAGCACCGGATGATGAACTCACGGGCATTGTCGACGGGCGGCCGATCGCCCAGTTCAGTCCTCCGGACATCGACCTCGTCCTGCTCGACGTGGCCGCCGACGAGAAGGGATATCAGGCACTGCTCTTTGGGCAGATCGCACACATGCGGGGCAGGATCGACGAGGCGATCGCGACGCACGACAACACCTTCCTGCAAAACGTGATCACCAACGATTCCCGAGCGCTCGGACACCTGCTCGAGGGACGCAAACAAGCTTTGGTGAGCCGAGGCAAAGAGGCCGACGCAACGGACGCGACTTTCCGGAAGATGGTCGAGGAGGGCATCGGCCTCGTTCCCGTCCCCTTCGCCGGGCAGGTGGGGAAAGTGGGGCTCGAAGCAGCCAGCAGCCTTTTCGAGGACTTCGTCAAGGACGGCTACGCGAAGGCCGGGGACTGGCTGGTGGAACAGGCCGGGCACGGTGGCGGGCGGACGGCCAAGGGCTTCCGTGTGGCCGCGAACGATCAAAAGGCAGCCGAGCAGATGTTGCGGCAGATGCTTGAATCGTCCTCCGTCGCCCACGGATACCACGATCGCGGCGGTTTGGAGCGGCAGCCTTTTGCGGAAGGCAGCCCGCCGCGTGTCAAGGCGCCTGACCAGATGACCAGATATGAGTACGACAACTTCGTAGGCTGGCTGGATCGCCATTCCAGGGTGCCCGACGACTTCGGAAGCGCCCAGACCAAAGTCAAAGTAGGCGCAGACGAATTCACGATCAACATCGGGGGCTCCGGGCGGAAGGCGGGGGACGGTGACTAGCCGGCGGAGAGCACGGGTCTGCCTGGCGACCGCTCTGGTCCTGCTGACCGTCTCGTGTACGCCCGACCATCCGAGTTCCACGCCTTCGGCTGCACACGGCGACGTCATCGACCGACCTCCCTACTTGTGTGACTTCATCCCGCAGGCCGCCGTGGCCGATGTCACCGGTTACACCGGCCACTACACAGCGGGTCCCGGCGAGATCTCCGCCGCGCACAGTTGTGCGGTCATGAACGACGCGCAGAGCATCCTCCTCACGGGGTACGAGCGCGCGGCAGAACGGGATGTCATCGAGAAATGGATGCAGAACGGGGAGGAGAACGGCCGCATCAAGCTCCCGCAGGAACTGGGCATCGGCGCGATAGACAGCTACGAGGTCCGAGGCTATTCGTTCCGTTCGGCCGGCACCTTGTTCCGATGTGGGAACGAGAACTCGCTCATCACCATCTACGTCAACAAGAATCCAGCCCGAGACCAGGACCAGGACCTCGTTCAGCTCATGCGCATAGCTCAGCGGCGGTTCGCCGAGATGTTCAGGTGCAAACCCGGTGGCCAGCCACAGGGCTGAGGCGTCACTGTGACGATGGTCGACTCTCACCGGGCCTCGCCACGCAGTATCTGGTCGAAGGTGCGTCTGGCGTTCGCGGTCAACGTCCATCTTGTCTCATGCAGCATGCCGCGAACGATTCGGCGGACGAAGCCCTGGCCTGAAATGCTGCACAGCTCGTACGCCGTCGGTCGGCATGCGCACGTCCAAGAGACAACGCGGATGCGCGACGTCCGCTGTGCCGGCTCGTACCAGGTCAATACGCGGTGGCCTGGGAGAAGCGGTCCGGCATGCGTTCCGTGGAAGTCGGGGAACTGTCCTGCTTGCCGCGTCACCGCGTCCTTCCCTCGAAGATCTCGACGAGGTTCTGGAGCGCCAGGTCGACTCGCTCCAGGACGAGCTCACGGATGTGATCGCCACCTGGAGGCAGCCGGTATCCGCGAGCTTCGAGCAGGGTCCTGATCTCGGCCGCGAGGGGCTCGAAGCGTGAATCTGCAGGGATGTCAGCCATGACCTGGACCTCTGCCGTCTTCTGAAGGATTCGCGAGCACCGCCCCAGTCCATCTCGGTGCGGCGCGGCCCAGACTAACAGGACGTGGCCTGTCCGGTACAGGGCTTGTCTTAGATCTTGCTGCGTCAGTACTGGCCGGTTTATGGGTTGTAGTCGGTCGGTGAAGCACGTATTAGGACATCTAGCATGACGCCGTGCTCAACCCCCGAGGCCCCGTGCCGCTGTACCGGCAGCTCGCCAACCTCCTTCGCAAGCGGATCGACGACGGCGAGCTTCAGCCGGGGGCACTCGTGCCGTCTGAAGCCGAGCTCATGAGCGAGTTCGGCGTCGCGCGCATCACCGCCCGGCATGCGATCCGGGAGCTGCGCGATGCGGGCGTCATCTACACGATCAGGGGCGAAGGCTCTTATGTCGGGCCGGAGAGCGCGTCGCGCCAGGCCAGGTCGGGGTGGAGGTTCCAGACGATCGCCGACGACCTGGCCGCGCGGGTCCGGGCCGGAGACTTCCAGCAGGACGTGCCGCTGCCGTCCGAGACCCAGCTCGCTCAGCACTACGAGGTGGCGAAGGGCACCGTTCGGCGCGCGCTGGCGCTGCTGCGCGACCAGGGGGTGGTGTTCACGGTGGCAGGCCGGGGCACCTATCCCTCCCCTCCCGGATAGGAGTTCCTTGTGGGCGAGAATGGGCGGCATGCTGGCTGACATCGTCGAATACCTCGCCTGTCCCGTGTGCCGGGCCGGCCTGCGGCTGGGCGAGCGCGCGCTGCGCTGCGACGGCGGGCACGCCTTCGACGTCGCCCGGCAGGGGTATGTCAGCCTGCTCGTCGGTTCCCGTCCGCCCGGGACGGCTGACAGTGCGGAGATGGTCGCGGCGCGGGCCGCCTTCCTCGATGCCGGGCATTACGCGCCCCTCACCGAAGCGCTGGCCGACGCGGTGCGCGAGCACCTTGCGGCAGAACATGAGTCGATTACCGAAACCAATGACGGCGGCGGGTTGAGGGCGTACCGTGGGGCGGGAATGGAGGCCGGTCATGGCGTGGGGTCAGCAGGAGGCTCTGTGCCGGGCCGGAACGGCGCCGAGGGTCGCCGCGCGGAGGGCAGGTCCGCGCCGGTGGTCGTCGACGCGGGCGCGGGCACCGGGCACTACCTGGCGGCCGTGCTCAATGCCGTGAGCGATGGCATCGGGATGGCGTTCGATGTGTCGAAACACGCAGTACGCCGGGCGGCGCGGGTGCATCCGAGGGCGGGAGCCTTCGTGGCCGACGTCTGGAGGCCGCTGCCCATCAGGGACGAGGTGGCGGACGTGCTGATCGACGTCTTCGCGCCCAGGAACGGCCCCGAGTTCGGGCGGATCCTGCGGCCGGGCGGCGTCGCGGTGGTCGTCACGCCGGCCGCGGAGCACCTGAGCCCGCTCGTGTCCGGGCTGGGGCTGCTCTCCGTGGACGCGGAGAAGGAGCGCCGGGTCGAGCGGAGCATGGCGGGTTTCGTCCCGGCGGGGCGGCGGCGCGTCGCGTTCGAGATGGAGCTGGACGCGGGCGGCATCGCCCAGGTGGTCGGCATGGGACCCAGCGCGTGGCACACCGGCGCGGCCGAGCTCGACGCCCGCATAGCCGCATATGTGGCGGCGAATGGCGCGAAAGTAGTAACGCGCGCGGCGTTTCATCTGTCTATCTTCGAGCCCGCACCCCGTTCAAGACCTGTTCCTTGACGGGCTGCTGCGACTGGTGTTACTGATGGGGTATTTAGTCCGAAATTCCCCCACATTCCCCGAGTATTTCTCCCACACAGGCGCAATACTGGACGGCATCCCGAGCCCAGAGGCCCGGGACATCAATGGGAGGGGGCGCGCCGCATGAAGGCGGAGGAACGCTGGCAGGCCAGGTTCCGGGCCTCGCGCATGACGCTGCCGTCCTGGGCGCCCAAAGCCCCGCACCGCTCCATCTACCGCTCCAACTCCACCGGCAAGTGGGAGGTCTACGCCTGGGACCGGGTGACCGGCGCGGTCCGGCAGGTCACCGACCGGCCGAAGGGCACCGCGTACGCCGCGCTCGACCCGACCGGGCAGTGGATCTACTGGTTCGGCGGCGTCGAGGGCGACGAGTACGGCGTGTGGTGGCGCCAGCCGTTCACCGGCGGCCCCGACGAGCAGGTCGCCCCCGGCCTGCCTCCGGGCCAGCCCGGCGGCATCGCGCTGTCCATGACCGGCGTCGCCGCGATCAGCTGGGCCAGCGAGGGCACCTTCCGCATCCACCTGGTCCGCGACGGCGAGCCGTTCCGCCTGCTCTACGAGCACACCGAGGCCGCCTGGGTGGCCGCCATGTCGCTCGACGGCTCCCTCATCGCCGTCAACCACGGCGAGTACGGCGACTTCCGCCACCCGGGGCTGCGCGTCGTCCGCGCCGACGGCGACGTCGTCGGCGAGCTGTACGACGGCCCCGGCAAGGGCGTGATCGGGCTCAGGTTCGCCCCGGTGCCCGGCGACCGCCGGCTGCTCGCCCTGCACGAGCGCCGGCAGCGCCACGAGCCGCTGGTCTGGGACCCGGTCACCGGCGAGCAGCGCGAGATCTGGCTCAAGGACTCCGGCGACCTCGACGCCGACTGGTACGACGACGGCCGCAGCCTGCTCATCCTGCGCGACGACCGGGCCCGCAGCTACCTGCACCGCTACGACCTGGCCGGCGGCACCCTCACCGCCATCGAGACCCCGCACGGCGTCATCGAGGAGGCCGCGCCCCGGCCCGGCGGGCACGTCGAGTACGCGTGGTCCAGCGCGTCCCGGCCGCCCGTCATCCGCTCCACCAACGGCCAGGTCGTGGTCAACCCCGGCGGCCCGGCCGCGCCGCCCAGCGTGCCGGTCGAGGACCTCGACGTCGAGGGCGAGGGCGGGCGCATCCACGCGCTCATCAGCAAGCCGGAGACCGGCTCCGCGCCGTACCCGGCCGTCTTCCTGCTGCACGGCGGGCCCACCATGCACGACCGCGACTCCTTCTCGCCCGAGGTCGCGGCCTGGGTGGACGCGGGCTTCGCGGTGGTGCGCGTCAACTACCGCGGCTCCACCGGCTACGGCACCGCCTGGCGCGACGCGCTGCACGGCGACGTGGGCCACATCGAGCTGGCCGACGTGGCCGCGGTGCGCCGGCGCGTCGTCGAGCGCGGCATCGCCGACCCCGACCGGCTCGTGCTGGCCGGCTCGGCCTGGGGCGGCTACCTCACGCTGCTCGGCCTCGGCGTGCAGCCAGAGCTGTGGGCGGCCGGCATCGCGGCGGCGCCGATCGCGTGCCACCAGACGTCGTACGAGGACGAGGTCGAGAGCCTGCGCGCCTACCACCGGGCGCTGTTCGGCGGCTCGCCCGACGAGCGGCCCGAGCGGTACGCGGCCAGCTCGCCGATCACGTACGTGGAGCAGGTGAGCAGCCCGCTGCTGATCCTGGCAGGCGAGAACGACACGCGCTGCCCGTTCCGGCAGATCGAGAAATACGTGGCCAAACTGGCTGAACACGGGCGCGAGCACGAGGTCTACACCTATGACGCGATCCGGGAGTCGCTGGTGGTGTCGGAGCGGATCGCGCAGGTGGCGCTGCAGCTGGAGTTCGCGAAAAAGCACGTTAACGGGCGTTGACCGCTGACAGGTCGTAAAGAGTTGGCCCCGCCGGCGTCTTGATCGTCGGCTGCCCGCGCTGCCAGCATCGCGCGGAGCGCCCGGCCACGCCCTCCCGGCCCGCCGCCGCCCGGTCCTGCCCCGAGCGGCGCCCACCGCCCGGAGGGCGGGCCCGGCCTCTTTCGCGGGGTGACGCCGTCGCGGACGGGCCCCGTGACGGCGTCCGTACGGTCGGCGCGCGGCGACTGCCGCCGTACGCCCTGCTGGGGGTGCGCAGGGCCGGGTGAGGGCCCGGCGGAACGTGGCGGGCCCAGGTGAAGGGGCTGGCGGGCCCAGCAGGAGTCTCTGGGAGCCCTTAGGAGGGCCGGAGGGGGCCGGAAGGAAGGGCTCGGTGGCCGCGGGGCTGGAAGGGCGGTAGAGGCCGACTGGGAGGGCTGGTGGCCTCGGGTCCATAGGGCGATGAGCGTCCGGTGGGGGGGGGCGGCGGTCGCGAGCCGGGAGGGCGATCGGCGCCGGCTGGGGACGGGTCCGGAAAGCCGATGGCTGCGGGCCGGTGGGGGCGGGTGGCTTCGCGGGTCGTCCCGAATGCGTCAGCGGGCGCGGAGGACGACGATGGCGAGGTCGTCGGCGCTGGGCTCGGCGGCGAACTCCGCCACCCCCCGCCGGATCCGCTCCGCCACCGCCCGCGCCGACAGCCCCGCGCACTCGGCCAGCATCTTGGCCAGCCCGCCGTTGTCGTCGAGCAGCCGGCCGGCGTTGCGCCGCTCGGTCACCCCGTCGGTGACGGCGAGCAGCACGTCGCCGTGGTCGAGGTGCACGGTGTCGGCCTCGAAGACGACCTCGTGGAAGACCCCGAGCAGCGACTGCGGCGTCGTGACCGCCTCTACCGTGCCGTTCGGGCGCAGCCGCAGCGCCTCGGGGTGGCCCGCCGACACGAGCCGCACCTCCAGCCCGCTCTCCACGGGCGTGATGTCGCCGTGCAGCAGCGTCAGGAACCGGGCCCGCTCGCCCTCCTCCAGGATCGCCTGGTTGAGCCGCCCGAGCACCGCGGCGACGCCGTAGCCCTCGCGGGCCAGCAGCCGCAGCGTGTGCCGGGCCAGGCCGGTCACGGCCGCCGCCTCGGGGCCGGTGCCGCAGACGTCGCCGATGGCGAAGCGCCAGGAGTCGTCGCCCGCCTTGAACAGGTCGTAGAAGTCGCCGCCGACCTCGTTGACCTCGCCCGCGGGCTCGTAGATGACGCCGTAGTCGAGCCCCGGCACCTCGGGCTCGTTGGGCGGCAGCAGGCTGCGCTGGAGCGCCCGGTTGGCGGCGGCCTGCTGGGCGTACAGGCGGGCGTTGTCCATGGCGAGGGCGGCGCGCCTGCCGATGTCCTCGGCGAACTGGATGACCTCGTCGGGGAAGCGGTCGGGGCGGCCGAGGCACATCATGCCGAGGCCGCGCCCGCGCGCCGTGAGCGGCACCGCGAGCACCTGCGAGTCGGTCAGGTGGATGAGCGAGGTGACCCGGTCGTCGGCGGCGGCGACGTCCATGTCGGAGAGCTGGACGCGCAGCCCGTCGATCCGGGCCTCGTCGGCGTGCCACAGGTAGACCAGCCGCAGCGGCCCGGAGTCGCCGTCGGAGGTGTAGACCGCGCACCAGCTCGACAGGCGCGGCACCACGATCTGGGCGATGATGGCGGGCACCATGTCGGGGTCGAGGGTGCCCGCGAGCAGGTCACTCGCGTCAGCCAGGAACCCCAGCCAATGTGGCCCGCGAGCGCTCTCCTCCGACCATTCGGCTGCCACTCGGTCCGCTGAGCCAGGTAGCGTGAGCCTTGCCCAGTGGACACGGGAATCGCCCCTGAAGGTGACTCCCCACTCTTCGACATTCGCGGAAGGAGCTTTCGGATCACCCTGGGAGACGAGGCGCTGGCGGAACTCGACCTGCACAGCGTCCCCGAAATGCTTCCAAATCACCTCAAATGGCTCGTCAGCGACTTGCTCCGCCAAATCGCCCGCGACTTGTTCGGCGGTGTGGAGCACGCCACCGGTGGCCCACGCGGTCATCACCTCGCGCGTGAACCTCATCGCGGCCGTCACAGCGGTCTCACCCGGCGCGAACGTCGCAGCGAGCACCCCTTGAGGAGAAGCAGTCATCCCAACGTGCCTACCACACTTCTCACTGACTTGGGGTAAATCCAAGGACAGGACTACGAGCTACTCATCGTGACAGACTTGAATCACTCGCCGAGGCCCAGAGCGAGTGAAGGAGGCCCCATGACCACGGCCAAGGCCGCGCCGACCCCGGAGGAGAGGACTTACACCGAGTCCGATCTCGTGCCCATTCTGGAGACCCTCTTCTCGTGGCGTGACGGCGACTTCCGGCGGCGGGTGCCTCATGCTCCCCCGGGCATCCTCAGCGAGGTGCGCCTGCTGCTGAACGAGGTGGCCGACCGCCGCGAGCACCTCGCCAACGAGCTGGTCCGCGTACGTAAAGAAGTGGTCAAGGAAGGCCGGTTCAGCGAACGGCTGACGCCCGGCCCGGGCGTCGGCGCCTGGGCCGAGAGCGTCGAGTCGGTCAACATGCTGATCGACGCCCTGGTCAGCCCGGTCAGCGGCGCCGCCGACGTCATCGACGCCGTCGCCAAGGGCGACCTGTCGCGGCGCATCGACCTCGACCGTTCGGCCCGCGGCGAGGTGCGCCGCCTGGGCAAGGCCATCAACGGCATGGTCGACCAGCTCGCGCTGTTCAACTCCGAGGTGACCAGGGTGGCCCGCGAGGCGGGCACCGAGGGCCGGCTGGGCGGCAGCGCCAACCTGCGCGGCATGTCGGGAAGCTGGCGCGACCTCACCGAGGCCGTCAACACGATGTCCTCGCGCGTGGCGGCCCAGGTGCGCGACATCGCCGTGGTCACCACGGCGGTCGCCAAGGGCGACCTGAGCCGCAAGGTGACGGTCGACGCCGTGGGCGAGATGTTCGAGCTGAAGAACACCGTCAACACCATGGTCGACCAGCTCTCCGGCTTCGCCGAGGAGGTCACCAGGGTCGCCCGCGAGGTCGGCACCGAGGGCCAGCTCGGCGGCCAGGCCCAGGTCACCGGCGTGTCCGGCGTCTGGAAGGACCTCACCGACAACGTCAACTTCATGGCCAACAACCTGACGTCGCAGGTGCGCAGCATCGCCACCGTGGCGACGGCGGTGGCCCAGGGCAACCTGTCGAAGAAGATCACCGTCGACGCGCAGGGCGAGATCCTCCAGCTCAAGGACACCCTCAACACGATGGTGGACCAGCTCTCCTCGTTCGCCGACGAGGTCACCCGCGTCGCCCGCGAGGTCGGCACCGAGGGCAAGCTCGGCGGGCGCGCCGAGGTGAAGGGCGTGTCGGGCGTCTGGAAGGACCTCACCGACAACGTCAACTCGATGGCCAACAACCTGACCTACCAGGTGCGCAACATCGCCCAGGTCACCACCGCGGTCGCCAACGGCGACCTCACCCGCAAGATCGACGTGGACGCCCAGGGCGAGATCCTGGAGCTCAAGTCCACCATGAACACGATGGTCGACCAGCTCTCCGGCTTCGCCGAGGAGGTCACCAGGGTCGCCCGCGAGGTCGGCACCGAGGGCCAGCTCGGCGGCCAGGCCCAGGTCACCGGCGTGTCCGGCGTCTGGAAGGACCTCACCGACAACGTCAACTTCATGGCCAACAACCTGACGTCGCAGGTGCGCAGCATCGCCACCGTGGCGACGGCGGTGGCCCAGGGCAACCTGTCGAAGAAGATCACCGTCGACGCGCAGGGCGAGATCCTCCAGCTCAAGGACACCCTCAACACGATGGTGGACCAGCTCTCCTCGTTCGCCGACGAGGTCACCCGCGTCGCCCGCGAGGTCGGCACCGAGGGCAAGCTCGGCGGGCGCGCCGAGGTGAAGGGCGTGTCGGGCGTCTGGAAGGACCTCACCGACAACGTCAACTCGATGGCCAACAACCTGACCTACCAGGTGCGCAACATCGCCCAGGTCACCACCGCGGTCGCCAACGGCGACCTCACCCGCAAGATCGACGTGGACGCCCAGGGCGAGATCCTGGAGCTCAAGTCCACCATGAACACGATGGTCGACCAGCTCTCCTCCTTCGCCTCCGAGGTCACCCGCGTGGCCCGCGAGGTCGGCACCGAGGGCCAGCTCGGCGGCCAGGCGCAGGTGCGCGGCGTGTCCGGCGTCTGGAAGGACCTGACGGACAACGTCAACTCGATGGCCAACAACCTCACCTCGCAGGTGCGCCAGATCGCGGCGGTGTCGTCCGCGGTGGCGCAGGGCAACCTGTCGAAGAAGATCACCGTCGACGCGCAGGGCGAGATCCTGCAGCTCAAGGACACCCTCAACACGATGGTGGACCAGCTCTCGTCGTTCGCCGACGAGGTGACGCGCGTGGCCCGCGAGGTGGGCACCGAGGGCAAGCTGGGCGGCCAGGCCCGGGTGCAGGGCGTGTCGGGCGTCTGGAAGGACCTGACGGACAACGTCAACTCGATGGCCAACAACCTGACCTACCAGGTGCGCAACATCGCCGAGGTGACCACCGCGGTCGCCAACGGCGACCTCACCCGCAAGATCGACGTGGACGCCCAGGGCGAGATCCTGGCGCTGAAGACCACCATCAACCGCATGGTCGACCAGCTCTCGTCGTTCGCCGCCGAGGTCACCCGCGTCGCCCGCGAGGTCGGCTCGGAGGGCCAGCTCGGCGGCCAGGCCCGCGTCGAGGGCGTCGAGGGCACCTGGAAGCGGCTCACCGAGAGCGTCAACGAGCTGGCCGGCAACCTCACCACCCAGGTGCGCGCCATCGCCACCGTCACCAGCGCCGTCGCCCGCGGCGACCTGACCCGCTCGATCGCCGTCGAGGCGCAGGGCGAGCTGGCGGAGCTGAAGGACAACATCAACTCGATGGTGGCCAACCTCCGCGAGACCACCCAGGCCAACCAGGAACAGGACTGGCTCAAGTCCAACCTGGCCCGCATCTCCCGGCTCATGCAGGGCCACCGCGACCTGTTCGAGGTGGCCAAGCTGACGATGAGCGAGCTGACGCCGCTGGTCTCGGCCCGCTACGGCGCCTTCTACGGCATCGACCCCGAGGGCGACCACGAGCTGGTGCTGATCGGCGGCTACGGCGTGCGTCCCGATAAGGCGCCGCGCCGGCGGTTCGCGATCGGCGAGGGCATCGTCGGGCAGGCCGCGGCCGAGGGCCGGCACATCGTCCTGGACGACGTGCCGCCGCAGTTCATCACCATCGACAGCGGGCTCAGCCAGTCCACGCCCGCGCAGATCGTGGTGCTGCCGATCCTGTTCGAGAACCGCGTGCTCGGCGTGCTGGAGCTGGCCTCGTTCACGCCGTTCGGCGAGGTGCACCTCGACTTCCTGCGGCAGCTCGTCGAGACCATCGGCGTCACCATGAACACGATCATCGCCAACTCCCGCACCGAGGACCTGCTGACCGAGTCGCAGCGCCTGACCCGCGAGCTCCAGGAACGCTCCGACGAGCTCCAGCGCCAGCAGGAGGAGCTGCGCAGGTCCAACGCCGAGCTGGAGGACAAGGCGGCGCTGCTGGCCAAGCAGAACCGCGCCATCGAGATCCAGAACTTCCAGATCGAGCAGGCCCGCCGCACCCTGGAGGAACGCGCCGAGCAGCTCGCGGTCTCCTCGCGCTACAAGTCCGAGTTCCTCGCGAACATGTCGCACGAGCTGCGCACCCCGCTCAACAGCCTGCTCGTGCTGGCCAAGCTGCTCACCGAGAACGCCGAGGGCAACCTCACCTCCCAGCAGGTCGAGTTCGCCCGCACGATCCACAGCGCGGGCTCGGCGCTGCTCCAGCTCATCAACGACATGCTCGACCTGTCCAAGGTCGAGGCGGGCCGGATGGACATCCATCCGATCCAGGTGTCGCTGCCGAAGATGGTCGACCTGCTGGAGGCCGCGTTCGCGCCGCTCGCGCAGGACAAGGGCCTGGAGTTCACGGTCGAGGTCGAGGAGGACGTGCCGCACGAGCTGCGCGCCGACGAGCAGCGGCTCCAGCAGGTGCTGCGCAACCTGCTCTCCAACGCGGTCAAGTTCACCCCGCGCGGCACGGTCAAGCTGCGCGTGTCGATGGCGCCGCCCGGCGTCGACTTCGACGACGACACCCTGCACGACGCCCGCGACCTGCTGGCGTTCCAGGTGATCGACACCGGCATCGGCATCGCGCCCGACAAGCGGGACGTCATCTTCGAGGCGTTCCGCCAGGCCGACGGCACCACGAGCCGCAAGTACGGCGGCACCGGCCTCGGCCTGGCCATCTGCCGCGACATCGCGCGGCTGCTCGGCGGCGAGATCCACGTCGACAGCGAGCTCGGCCAGGGCAGCACGTTCACGCTCTACCTGCCGGCCTCCTACACCGGGCCGCTGGCCGCCACCGACGGCGGCGTGGCGCGCCGCCAGCTCATGAGCCCGCCGTCCGACGAGCCGACCGCGCTGCCCGAGCCGCCGATGCCGCTCGACCTGCCGATGCCCGAGCTGGTCGAGCCGCCGGTCGAGACCCCGCCGCAGTGGCAGGGCGACGACCCGCTCAACGGCTCCAAGATCCTCATCGTGGACGACGACATCCGCAACGTGTTCGCGCTGACCAGCGTGCTGGAGCGGCACGGCTCGACCGTCGTCTACGCTGAGAACGGCCGGGAGGGGATCGAGCAGCTCGAACGGAACGAGGACGTCGCGCTCGTGCTGATGGACATCATGATGCCGGAGATGGACGGCTGGGCGACGACCTCGGCCATCCGGCGCATGCCGCAGTTCGCCGACCTCCCGATCATCGCCCTCACCGCCAAGGTCATGCGCGGCGACCGCGAGAAGAGCATCGCCTCCGGCGCGTCCGACTACGTCCCGAAGCCGGTCGACGTCGACCGGCTGCTCGAACGCCTGCGGGGCTGGCTCAGCCGCGGCAAGGGCGCCACATCCGACTCATCAGCCGAAGGGGCGTGATCGATGCCGGATCGTGCCAAGATCCTGCTGGTCGACGACCGCGAGGAGAATCTCATCGCGCTCGAGGCCATCCTCAGCTCGCTCGACCTGGTGCCGGTGCGCGCCCGGTCGGGCGAGGAGGCGCTCAAGGCGCTGCTCAACACCGAGTTCGCGCTCATCCTGCTCGACGTGCGGATGCCGGGCATGGACGGGTTCGAGACGGCCGCGCACATCAAGCGGCGCGAGCGGACCAGGAACATCCCCATCATCTTCCTGACCGTCGTGGACAGCGCCCCCGACTACGCCTTCCGCGGCTACGCGGCGGGCGCGGTGGACTACCTGACCAAGCCGTTCGACCCGTGGGTGCTGCGGGCCAAGGTGTCGGTGTTCACCGAGCTGTACAACATGAACAAGCGGCTGGCCGAGCAGGCGTCGCTGCTGCGCGAGCGGCTCACCGGCGAGCTGCCGCCCGGGGCAGGCGACCACGCGTCGGTGCTGCCGGAGCTGTCACGGCGGCTGACGGCCGTGGAGGACGAGCTGGCCCGGATGCGGGAGCTCGTCCGCAAGTCCCAGGACCAGGCGCTGGCCGCGCCGCTGTCCGATCTCACGGACCGGGTCACCCACCTGCGCGCCGGCTTCGACGCCCTCTCCTGACCCCGCCCTCGGCGTCCCCGGGCTCCGCCCGCTCCGCGCCCGGCGGGCGCGGTGCGGGCACGCCGGAGCGGGTGCCGGATGGCGGGAGTGGGGTGATGCGGCGGGGAAGGGCCGCGGCGGAGGAGTGGTGCCGGTGGTGCCGTCGGGTCAGTGGCGGGCGCGTTCGAGGGCGTCCCAGAAGCCGCGGCGCAGGGCGTGCCGGACCTCGTCGTGCAGCAGGAAGTCGATCGGCAGCGACGACCCCTGCAGCAGCCGCGCCTCCAGGTCGGACGGCATGCGCGGCTTGCGGGCCAGTACGGCCTCCAGCCACAGCGCGGGCGCGTCCCTGGCGACGGACTCGCCGAAGTCGTGCCCCTCGCGGTGGGCGGCCTTGACGGCGTCGGCCAGCGTCGTGGCGCCCGCCGTGGCCGCCGCCGGGACGACGGGCGCGGCCTGCGGCCCGGTGTAGGGGCCGAGCTGCGACGGCTGGTACGTGCCACTGCTGGAGGGCGAGGCGAACTGCCCGGTGCTGGGCGACTGCGGCTGGGACGGCGGCTGCGGGGCGGGCTGGGGCCGTTCGGCCGGTTGCGCCGGGATGGGCCCGGTCACCGGCGCCGCGGAGGGCGGCTGCTCGATCTGGTAGTTGGAGTACGTCGGCAGCACCGGCGGCGTGGACGAGGACGACTGCCCGCGCCCTGAGGAGCCCGACCCGTTGGCGGAGTGCTGCCCGGTGGAGCCCGACGACCCGGCCGCGTGGCTCCCGGACGACGGCAGCGACGAGGAGGGCAGCGACGAGGACGGGAGCGAGGAAGAGGGCAGCGGCGAGGAGGGCGGCAGGGACGGCGGCGGCAGCGAGGACGGCTGCGCCGGCGGCAGCGAGTGCGTCGTCTGCCCGTTGCTCATCGGCTGGTGGTGATGCCCGTTGGAGGACGGCTCGACCATGCCCGACACCATCGCCACGTAGGGCCGCAGGTGCACCGCCCCCAGCTCGACCAGGTCGTCGCACTCCTGGCGCAGCGACCGGGAGACGGCCCAGCCGCCCTCGGCGGCGATGTGGATGACGGTGACCCGGATGCCGAGGTCCTGGGCGTCGCAGACGACCTGCGCGAGGTCCTCGTCGCCGCTGACGACGACGGCGTCGCAGATGGCGGTGTTGCGGGCGAGCGTCATGAGGTCGCGGTGGACCTGGGCGTCGACGCCCTCGCGGCGGCCGGGCCTGATGCGCGACAGCCGGAGCTTGAGCCCCGGGATGTCGGCCAGCGCGTCGTGCTCGGGCGTGCGCCGGCCCTCGACCGTGGCCTCGTACCAGTAGCACCGCAGCAGCGGCAGCCCGGTGCGCTCGCGCGACAACTGGGTCATCAGCTGGAGCAGCCCTGGGTAGTCCCAGGCGACCGCCTCGCGATGACGCGTGCCGTGCACGGCCATCGCCCCGTCAGCCAGCAGATAGCCAGCGTCCACGAACAGCGCGCAGCGATCCACTGACACCGCCCCTTTCCTGGTGGTCCGACCTTGCTGGCTCTGCACCGTCAGAGACCGGACTTGGCGGCCCTCTCTCAGGGTAATGAAAGCAGGTGATCGTCCGAGGGTGAATCCCGACGATTCGCCCCTCGGTCACCGGTGCGCCAGACCACTTAGGCAGACCGTACCAGTTTGTCCCGTTTGTGGTCACGACCGCGCACGCACGCTCAGGGCGGCCACGCCGAACAGGACCACGTCCCTGTCCGTGGCGATCGTCAGCCCGGGATCGGCCCCGAGCTCAGCGCCGACCGTATCGACGTCCACGCCGAACGTCATCTCCGCCACGCCGCCCGATGAGCCGTCGAAGACGTTGGCGCGGTCGCGGTCGCCGCCCGCCGGGGTGAGGGCGCCGGTGCCGAGGGAGACCCGGTCGCCCGTGAGGTCGGCGTCGCCCTCCCAGGTGACCAGCTCCGCGCGGGCGGGCGCGGCGGCGGGGGTGAGCCCGCCGATGGGCAGGCGCACCCGCCGCCGCGGCCCGCCGACGACGGTGGCCGTGTCGAGCACCACGGCCTGGCTGTACGGCGCGTCCGGGTCGGTGACGACCAGCACCAGGCTCCACCCGGCGTGCCGCGCCACGCCCTCCTGCAGCGGCGGGTCGGCCGCCCACCACAGGCCGCCGCGCCTGGCCCCGGACGCCAGCATGCTCACGTCGGCGTACGCCTGGTAGACGGGCCCGTTGGGCAGGTCGCGCACGGCCACATGGGTGGGCCGGACGGTGACGTACGACCGCCGCCCCGGCGGCCGCACCTTGATCGGCCCGGACTCCTCGCCGCTCGCCGACCAGTAGAGCCCGGCCCACACCACCCGCCCGCCCTTCGGCAGGGTCAGCCGGGCGGCGCTGGAGTGGTGGGTGGCGGGGACGTCGTCGCGGTCGAGCGCGGTCATCGGCCACAGGTCGTCGTCGCGCTGGTCGCCCTGCCGCCGCCGCGCCTCCAGGCAGCCCGCCCGCTCCTCGGGGCAGCTCAGCAGGGAGTTGCCGACGGCCCGCACGGTCACCCTGCCGTCGGTGGCGAACCTGGCGGGCGCGCCGCTCGCGCGCACGCCGTCCTCGGCCCGCGCCCGCACCCGCAGCGGCCCGGCCTCGACGCGCACGGCCGGCCCCGCGCCCTCGGGCGCCTCCTCCGCGACCAGCACCCGCAGGAACACCGCCGTGCTCTCCCCGGCCCGCAGCGGGGCCCGCGAGCACCGGGCGCCGCCGCCGTCGGGCGGCAGGCCCAGCCGTCCACGGTGCCCGCGGGACCGCTGAGCGCGGCCGCCTGGTGGTCGCGGGCGGTGGGGACGAGCGTGACGCCGCGCGGCAGCTCGACCAGCGCGGCCAGCGCCTCGCTCGGCGCGTCGCCGTCGTTGCGCAGCCGGATGCCGACGATGCCGGCCTGGGCGCGCACCAGCGAGCCGAGCGGGTCGATGGCGGCCCGCAGCCGGGCCTGCCCGCGCGGCGTGGCCGAAGGCGTGCCGGCCGGGGCGGCGGCACCGCGCGGGCCGCTCGCCGGGCGGCGGTGGCGGCGGGACGGCGGCGAACGTCGGCGACATCGGCACCCCAGGAGCCCGGGCGCCGCCGTGGCCGGCTCGCGCGCCGGCCCGTCGCCGGAGACCAGCAGGAACGCGAGGGTCACCGCGGCCGCGACCGCGAGGCCCCCGGCCAGCACCGCCTGCTGGTGCCGGGGCGCCCGGCGCAGCGCGGCCAGGGCCCGCAGCAGCCCGGCCGCGCCCCCCGCGCCGCCCTTGGCCAGCGCGGCGGCGTACCCGCCGAAGAGCGGGCCGGCGAACAGCGGTCCCACCATGACGCGCAGCCCGCGGTTGACGTCGGTGAGCTCCAGCAGCACGCCGTGGCACTCCTCGCAGCCGCTGACGTGCTCGTCGACGAACCTGGACTCGCGCCTGGCCAGCCCGCCCCGCACGTAGGCGCCCATCTTGCCGAGCACCGGCCGGCACTCGCGCCGCGGCTGCGTGCCGAGGTGCATCTGGAGGTACGCCTGCCGCAGCCCCTCACGCGCCCGGTAGGCCAGCGCGGCGACGCCGTTGGCCGACAGGCCGAGCAGCGGCGCGACCTCGGCGGGCCGGCTCCGCTCGACCTCGGTGTGCCAGAGCACGGCCCGCCACCGCTCGGGCAGCGACAGGTAGGCGCGGGCGATGAGCGACCTCTCCAGCCCGACGAGGGCCGGGTCGACGAACGGCACCCCGGGGTCGTACTCCTCGATCTCGCCGGTGGTGAGCTGGCGGCCCTCGACGCGGGAGCGGTCGTAGACGGTGCGCCGCACGACGGTGAGCAGGTAGGTGCGGAAGCCCGACTCGGGGCCGCCGCCGCGGCCGACCAGGTCGAGGATCTTGGTGAACGCCTCGGCGACGACGTCCTCGGCCTCGGTGCCGCGGACGAGCTGGCGGGCCAGCGCGCGGGCGGCGGCGACGTGGCGCTCGTAGAGCTGCCCGAAGGCGGCGGCGTCGCCCTCCCTGGACGCCCGCAGGAGATCCGCGTCACTTCGCGGCACTTCGACACCCATAGTGACCTCTTGATTACGTGGGGTTGCCCCGCGCAATCATTCCGCATTCCCCGTCATGACTAAACCGCGAGTCCGTCTTTACCTGTGAAGGCCCTGTCCGGAGGCCGTGAAGGGAGAGGAGCGGATGGAGGACGACATGACGGCGCGCTGGCGTGCCCGCAGCCTGGCGGCGGGCTGGTCGCTGGCCGACGACTGGTGGACGCCGGAGGCGGACTGCCTGCTCAAGGCGATGCGCGAGGCTCGCCCCCGGCTCGGCGAGCGGGAGCAGGGCGGCGGGGAGCACGACCTGACCGCGGACGCCTGCCGGGCGCTCGGCGCCGCGCGGGCCGGCGCCGGCGTGGGGATCGCGGAGGCCATGACCGACCTCGCGGCCCTGTGGACGGCGGCCCGTCTCGGGGAGCCGCCGTTCGCGGTGCTGCGGGCGTTCGCGGCGGGCTGGGCCGAGCGCAGCTTCGCGCCGATGGGCGAGCTGGGCTGCGAGGACCCGCTGACCGGCCTGGCCAGCGCCGCGTACCTGCGCACCCGGCTGGCGCAGCTCTACCGGGGCTCGGCGGCGGGCACCTGCCTGGTGGTCGCCGAGCCGGACCGGCGGGCCCCCGAGCTGGCCGAGCGGCTGGCCGCCGCGCTCAACCTGGCGACCGCGCTGCGCCGGGCCTTCCCCGGCGACGAGACGCTGGCGCTGCTCGCGCCCTCGCGGGTGGCCGCGCTCACCCGCGCGGACGACCTGCTGGCGGGCAAGCTGGCCCGGCTCCGCGCCGCCGAGATCCTGTACGGCACCCGCCCCCAGGTCCGGGTGCGTCCGCTGCCGAAGGCGTACGGGCAGGCCCTCGCCCTGGTCCGGACCCTAAGCTTGGACGCATGACAGATCGCGACAACCTGCTGGCCGAGATCAAGAAGAAGGCCGTCGTCCACGGCAAGGTCACCCTCTCCTCGGGGATCGAGGCCGACTGGTATCTCGACCTGCGGCGGATCACGCTCGACGGCGTGGCCGCGCCCCTCGTCGGCAAGGTGATGCTCGACCTCACCGAGGACCTCGGCTACGACGCGGTGGGCGGGCTCACGCTGGGGGCCGACCCGGTGGCGGCCGCGATGCTGCACGCGGCGGCGGCGCGGGGGCGGGCGCTGGACGCGTTCGTGGTGCGCAAGGCGTCCAAGCAGCACGGGCTGCAGCGGCGCATCGAGGGCCCGGACGTGGCGGGGCGGCGGGTGCTGGCGGTGGAGGACACCTCGACCACCGGCGGCTCGGTGCTGACCGCCGTGGAGGCGCTGCGCGAGGCCGGGGCCGAGGTGGTGGCCGTCGCGACGATCATGGACAGGGGCGCGCGGGAGCGCATCGTGCGGGAGGGCCTGGAGTACCGCACTGCGTACGCGCTGGAGGACCTGGGGCTCTAGCTCTTCGCGCGGGCGCGCACGGTGAACGCCTGCCTCGCGCCCTGCTCGCCCTGCGGGCGGGGCGCGCCGTTCTCGGTGACGCGGACCGTGCCCGCGTCGCTGACCACGACGTCCAGCTCGGGCTCGAAGTAGTTGACCTCTTCGCCCCTGCTCATCTCGCGGTGCTGGAGCACGTCGCCGCCCGGCACCCGTACGGTGACGGTGGGGCACGTCTCGGCCAGGCACTCGATGCGCACGGTCGGCACCTGCGCGCTGGACTTCCCCGAGGGGGTGGCCGGCGCGGAGGCGCGCTCGCGCTCCGCCTGCGACGGCGTGCCGAGCGTGCCGATCAGCGCGCGAGCGCCGATGACCAGGAGTGTCACCAGGGCCCCTGCCGCCACGACGGCGAGCGCCAGGCGGGCGAGGCCCATCGGATCGGACCTGTGGCGTCCCACACAGGGAGCGTACCGCGTGGTATGCCGCTCTTCCCGATCTCAGCTCAGAACGGGTCGCCCACGCGGTGGTGCTTGCCGTTGGGCTCGGGCAGCCGCTTGACCTGCCGCCGCTTCTTGACCACCTCGACGATGATCGGGATCAGCGAGATCAGCACGATCACGAACACGCCCGGCAGGATGTACTTGTCGATCTGCTTGGGGTCGACCTGACCGCCGAGGAAGTGGCCGAGCAGCAGCATGCTCTCGACCCAGACGACGCCGCCGACGCTGTTCCAGAGCAGGAAGCGCCGGGAGGGCATCTCCAGGACGCCCGCGACGGGATTCATGAACGTCCGCACGATCGGCACGAACCTGGCGAGAATGACGGCCTTGGCCGGGCCGAACTTCTCGAAGAACTCCTCGGCCCGGAGCACGTGCTCCCTCTTGAACAACCGCGAATCGGGTTTGTCGAACATTTTCCGGCCAAAACGTACGCCCAGGAAATGCCCGAGCTGCGCGCCCGCCACCGCGCACAGCGGCGTGCCCACCAGCAGGAGCGGGAAGGACAGCGGCTCGATCCCGATCCCCGCCGCCACCGACGCGGAGCTGAAAATCCCCGCGGCCACCAGCAGCGAGTCGCCGGGCAGGAAGAACCCGAGCAGCAGACCCGTTTCGGCGAAGATGATGGCCAGCACCCCGATCGTGGCGAAAGCGCCGAGAATCGTGAGCCACCACGTCGGGTCGAGGAGATTCAAAAGCCAGTCCACGCGCAGAGCCTACCCGTAGCGGGCATGCGGGACGTGTCTCCCGGAGACGCGTTGTCTCTACCACGGCGGGTAGGGAGCCGGAATACTGGGCCCTGGCGCACAGCCGTAACTTCTCAGGGAGATGAATCATGCCTATTGCGACTCCAGAGGTCTACGCTGAGATGCTCGACCGGGCCAAGGCCGGCGGATTCGCCTACCCGGCGATCAACGTGACATCGTCGCAGACGCTGAACGCCGCGCTGCGCGGTTTCGCCGAGGCGGAGAGCGACGGCATCGTCCAGGTCTCCACCGGCGGCGCCGAGTTCCTGTCCGGCGCGACGGTCAAGGACATGGTCACGGGCGCGACCGCGCTCGCCGAGTACGCCCGCATCGTCGCGGAGAAGTACCCGGTGACGGTGGCCCTGCACACCGACCACTGCCCGAAGGACAAGCTCGACGGCTTCATGCGGCCGCTGATCGACATCTCCCTGGAGCGGGTGTCCAAGGGCCTCGACCCGCTCTTCCAGTCCCACATGTGGGACGGCTCCGCCGTCCCGCTGGAGGAGAACCTGGAGATCGCCAAGGAGCTCCTCGACAAGTGCGCCCGCGCCCGGATCATCATGGAGATGGAGATCGGGGTGGTCGGCGGCGAGGAGGACGGCGTCGTCGGCGAGATCAACGAGAAGCTGTACACGACGCCCGACGACGCGCTCGCCACCGCCGAGGCGGTCGGCGTCGGCGACAAGGGCCGCTACATGCTGGCCGCCACCTTCGGCAACGTGCACGGCGTCTACAAGCCGGGCCACGTCAAGCTGCGGCCGGGCGTGCTGAAGGAGATCCAGGACGCGGTCGGCGCCAAGTACGGCAAGGACAAGCCGTTCGACCTGGTCTTCCACGGCGGCTCCGGCTCGACGCTGGAGGAGATCCAGGAGGCCATCTCCTACGGCGTGGTGAAGATGAACATCGACACCGACACCCAGTACGCCTTCACCCGCCCGATCGCCGACCACATGTTCCGCAACTACGACGGCGTCCTGAAGGTGGACGGCGACGTCGGCAACAAGAAGACCTACGACCCCCGCTCGTACGGCAAGGCGGCCGAGGCCGGCATGGCCGCCCGCGTCGTCGAGGCGTGCCAGAACCTGAAGAGCGCTGGGACGAAGATCTCGTAGCCACTTCCATGGCCCGGCGGGTATGACTTGTCCTATGGATAACCTTCTCGCCGGGCCGCCCCCGACTCACCTGCCGGACCTGCCCGAGGCCAAGGAGGCGCTGGAGTCCGGCGCCAAGGCCTCCGACGTGGCCGCCCGCTACCCCGCCTACCCGGCGGCCTGGGCCGCGCTGGCGGAGGAGTACTTCGCCCAGGGTCACGCGGTCACCTCCTACGCCTTCGCGCGCACCGGCTACCACCGTGGCCTCGACCAGCTCCGCCGCAGCGGCTGGAAGGGCCACGGCCCCATCCCCTGGGAGCACGAGCCCAACCGCGGCTTCCTCCGCTGCCTGTACGCGCTGTCCAGAGCCGCGCAGGCGATCGGCGAGAAGGACGAGGCCGAGCGCTGCCTGCAGTTCCTCAAGGACAGCACGGAGACGGGTTACGAGGCGCTGACGAAGGGCTGACCGCGCGGCCTCTTGGGACGAAAGGGCACGTTCGGGTAGTCTCTCTACGCAAGAGCCCCTGTCGCGCTTGCGCCAGGGGTTTCGTTTTGTGCTCGGGAGACTGAACCATGCCGGCTGCCGTTCTCGTTGGTGCCCAGTGGGGCGATGAGGGCAAGGGCAAGGCCACCGATCTGCTCGGTGGCGACGTCGATTACGTCGTCCGCTATCAGGGGGGCAACAACGCGGGTCACACGGTCGTCATCGGCGACCAGAAGTACGCGCTGCACCTCCTGCCCACGGGCATCCTCTCGCCGGAGGTGGTGCCGGTGATCGGCAACGGCGTGGTCATCGACCCGGGCGTGCTGCTCGCCGAGATCGACGGCCTGGCCGAGCGGGGCATCTCCGCCGAGCGGCTGCTGATCTCGGCCAACGCGCACCTGATCATGCCGCACCACAAGGCCCTGGACAAGGTCACCGAGCGCTACCTCGGCAAGGCCAAGATCGGCACCACCGGGCGCGGCATCGGCCCGGCGTACGGCGACAAGATCGCCCGCATGGGCGTGCGGGTCCAGGACCTGCTCGACCCCGGCATCCTGGCCAAGAAGATCGAGGTCGCGCTGACCGAGAAGAACCAGGTGCTCACCAAGGTCTACAACCGGCGCGGCATCGAGCCGCAGGCGGTGCTGGAGGAGTACCTCGCCTACGCCGAGCGGCTGAAGCCGCACATCGCCGACACCTCGCTGGTGCTCGCCAAGGCGCTGGACGAGGACAAGTTCGTGCTGCTGGAGGGCGGGCAGGGCACGCTGCTCGACATCGACCACGGCACGTACCCGTTCGTCACGTCGTCCTCGCCCACCTCGGGCGGCGCGTGCGCCGGCGCCGGCATCCCGCCGAACCGGCTCACCAAGATCATCGGCATCCTCAAGGCGTACACGACCCGCGTCGGCTCGGGCCCGTTCCCGACGGAGCTGACCGACGAGATGGGCGACTGGCTGCGCACCACCGGCGGCGAGTACGGCGTCACCACGGGCCGCAACCGCCGCTGCGGCTGGTTCGACGCGGTGATCGCCCGCTACGCCACGCGCGTCAACGGCATCACCGACTACTTCCTCACCAAGCTGGACGTGCTGTCCGGCCTGGAGCGCATCCCGGTGTGCGTGGCCTACGAGGTGGACGGCGTGCGCCACGACGAGATCCCGATGACGCAGACCGACTTCCACCACGCCAAGCCGGTCTACGAGGAGCTGCCCGGCTGGCAGGAGGACATCACCAGCGCCAAGTCCTTCGAGGACCTGCCGCCGAACGCGCAGGCGTACGTGCGGGCGCTGGAGCAGATGAGCGGCGCCCCGATCAGCGCCGTCGGCGTCGGCCCCGGCCGCGACCAGACGGTGGTGATCCGCCCGCTCGTCTGATCGGGACCGCGCGTGGGGGCGAGCCGCTCCCGCGCCGCCGGTCGCCCTCGCCCCGCTCGACGTGCGGCGGTCGAGTCCTGTTCTCGGGAGAGGCGGTCCCGCCCGCCGGTCAGGGATGGGTGAGGACGGCGGCCGTCATCGGGGTGTGGAGGGTCCAGCCCAGGGTCTCGTACAGGGCCTGGCCCTCCGCGGTGGCGACGAGGACGCCGGTGCGGGCGCCCCGGGCGGCGGCCCGGGCGGCGAGCGTGCGCATGACGACGGTGCCGAGGCCGCGGCGGCGGTGGCCGGGCGCGGTCTCCACCTGGTCCACCACGGCCGTCGCGCCGGCGACGGCGAACTGGCCGCGGGCGGCGACCTCGCCGGCGGCGGTCAGCAGGCGGGCGGCCGTGACGCCGGCGCGGGTGGTGACGGCCAGCGCGTAGCCGGGCGGGGGCTCGGGCGGGGGCGCGTGGCGGGTCAGGCGGGCGGTCATCATGAACTCGCGGTCCTTGACGGTCCAGGGCGGCGGCAGCAGGGGGGCGACGGCCTCGGCGGGGGCGCAGAGCTTGAGCCAGGTGCCCGGCGCGGTGATGGTGGCGGTCAGCCGGCGGAGGACGTCCGGGGTGGGGGCGGCGACGACGTGCCGGGCCACGTGGCCGGGCAGGCCGACGTCCACGCGCAGGCCCCAGGGCTCGGGGACGGGCCGGGGAGCGTTGCGGGAGATGACCCAGCCGTCGACCCATGCCCGGACTGTTGGGAAATGGGCAGGTTTGAGAACCTCTGCCATGAAGAACAGCCTATTGTCCGCTGCGCGTGACCCGACCGGGCGTAGCAGGATAAAAAGGACACGGCGTGGCACCTCCTGAACACGCCTCCCTCCAGATAGGGTCCGGTTGTGCGCGTTGAGATTCATGGTCACCGGGGCGCCCGGGGCCTGTGGCCGGAGAACACTCTGCCGGGCATGAGCCGCACGATGGAGCTCGGCGTTCACGCGCTGGAGCTCGACGTGGCGCTCACCGCCGACCGGCGGCTCGTGCTCACGCACGACCTGACGGTCTCCGCGGTCACCAGTGCCGACCGGCGGCCGCTGCGCGACGGCGACCCGCTCTACCCGTACGTCGGCAAACCGATCAACGCCCTCACGCTGGCCCAGCTCCGCACGCTCGACGTGGGCGTGCGCCTGCCGCGGCACCCCGAGGACCCGTTCGCGCTCACCCAGGTCCCCATCCCCGAGACCCGCATGCCGACGCTCGGCGCGGTGCTGGGGCTGGTCAACGCCTACGACGCCGAGAACGTGCGGCTGCACGTCGAGCTGAAGTCCGACCCCACCAGGCCGGAGCTGACCGCCGACCCCGAGATGTTCACCGACCTCGTGCTCGACGAGCTCGACCGGCACCGCAGGCTCGGCGACGTCGCCATCCTGAGCTTCGACTGGCGCGTCATCCGGCACGCCGCCCGCGTCGCGCCCGGCACCCGCCGCTTCGCGCTGATCGAGCCCGACACCCTGCACTGGCACGACGACCTCGGCCCCGACGTGCCCGCCGCCGCCCGCGCGGCCGGCGCGACCACGCTCTCGCCCGAGCACGTCATGGTGGACGAGAAGCTGATGGCCGAGGCCGCCGCCGCGGGGCTCGACGTCGCCGTGTGGACGGTCAACGACGCCGCGCTCGGCGCCCGGATGCTGGACCTCGGGGTGGCCGGCATCGTGACCGACTATCCCGATCGCATGCGCGAGCTGTGGCGCGAGCGCGGCCTGGAGCTGCCCGAGCCCGTCGGCCCGCTCAAGCCCGTGGGCGTGTGATCAGAGCCAGCCGTTGCGGCGGAAGCCGCGGTGCAGGAGCACGCAGGCGGCCGCCATCACGGCCAGCACGGCCGGATAGCCCCAGACCTGCTTGGTCTCGGGCATGAAGTCGAAGTTCATGCCGTAGATGCCGGCGATCATCGTGGGCACGGCCAGGATGGCCACCCAGGAGGAGATCTTGCGCATGTCCTCGTTGGCGAGGGCGTTCGAGCGGGCCAGCGCGGCCTGGAGGATCGAGCTGCACAGCTCGTTGGAGGACTCCACCTGCTCGCACACCCGCGAGAGGTGGTCGCCGACGTCGCGGAAGTACTCCCGCATCTCCGACGGGATCACCCGCCGCTGCGGCAGCGCCGACAGCGGCGCCTGGAGCGGCGTGACCGCCCGCTTCATCTCCAGCATCTCCCGCTTGAGCTGGTAGATGCGGTTGATGTCGCGGGAGCTGACGTCGGCGAAGACGGTGGCCTCGACCTCCTCCAGTTCGAGCTGCATGAGGTCGGCCACCTGGAGGTACTGGTCGACGACGTGGTCGGCGATGGCGTGCAGCACGCCGGCCGGGCCGCGGTTCATCAGCTTGGGCTTGTCCTCCAGGCGCTCGCGCACGACGGTGAGCGGGCAGTGCTCGCCGTGCCGGACGGTGACCACGAAGTCCGCGCCGAGGAAGACCATGATCTCGCCGGTGGCGATGATCTCGCTGTTGTCGGTGAGCTGGTCGTGGTCCAGGTAGGCGATGGTCTTCAGCACCATGAACAGGGAGTCGCCGTAGCGCTCGACCTTGGGGCGCTGGTGCGCCTTGACCGCGTCCTCGACGGCGAGCGGGTGCAGGCCGAAGACCTCCGACAGCCACTCGACCTCGGGGGCCTCGGGCTCGTGCAGCCCGACCCAGACGAAGGCGTTGGCGCCCTCGATGTCCTTGTTGTGCTCGCGGACGAGGTCGAGGGCCTCGACGATGCCGGCGGCGGGGACCTTCTTGCCCCGCACGTACGCGCCGAACTCGACGACGGAGGCGACGGGCGGCACGCAGGGCTCGCCACGACCGGCGGGCTTCACGATCGGGTGCGCGGCACGCCGCGGCACGGGGTGGCGGTTGATACGACGGAAAAGCGTGGACGAGCGCATGGCAGTCCCTTTCCGCCCGACATGGCACGCTCCACGCGACGAAAAAGTCACCTCACTGGCGTGGAGGCACGATCAGGCTGCCTGATTGGAGTGGTCGGGGGCACACGGGGAGTACGTGCAGATGTGGCACGTACTGCTGGGATCACCAGGATTCATCCCGGACCACCTCCAATCGCAAGAGACGCCGCAAAGCCGCCTTAAACTACCACAGGCGGGTGAACGTAAACGACGATACCCTCGCGGCGGCGTGCCGCTCAGGTAGAACCGCACAAAGTTTGTCGCCTGTTCCGGCATAAGGTGCAGTGGGCACCTGGACCGGCTCCCGGTCCCCCGGGCCTGCGACAATGGGGCGCGTGCGCGTTCTAGTCATTGGTTCCGGAGGGCGTGAGCACGCCCTGTGCCGTTCGCTCCAGCTCGATCCCCAGGTCACCGAGCTCCACTGTGCCCCCGGCAACGCGGGCATCGAGCAGGTCGCGACCGTCCACCCCGTCGATCCGCTCGACCCCGGGCAGGTGGCCGAGCTGGCCACCCGGCTGCGGGCCGACCTCGTGGTGGTCGGGCCCGAGGCGCCGCTCGTGGCCGGGGTGTCCGACGCGGTGCGCGAGGCGGGCATCGCCTGCTTCGGGCCCTCCCGCGACGCCGCCATGATCGAGGGCTCCAAGGCGTTCGCCAAGGAGATCATGCGGGCCGCCGACGTGCCCACCGCGCGGGCCCGCACGTGCGAGACCGAGCAGGAGGCCGCGGCGGCGCTCGACGAGTTCGGCGCCCCGTACGTGGTCAAGGACGACGGGCTGGCGGCCGGCAAGGGCGTCGTCGTCACCTCCGACCGCGAGCGGGCGCTCGCGCACGCGCGGGCCTGCGAGCGGGTGGTGATCGAGGAGTACCTCGACGGCCCCGAGGTGTCGCTGTTCGCGCTCTGCGACGGCAGCACGGCCGTGCCGCTCCAGCTCGCCCAGGACTTCAAGCGCGCCTACGACGGCGACCAGGGCCCCAACACCGGCGGCATGGGCGCCTACACGCCGCTGCCCTGGGCTCCCGAGGGCCTGACCGACCAGGTCATGCGGGAGATCGTGCACCCCACGATCGCCGAGCTGTCCCGGCGCGGGCTGCCCTACCAGGGGGTGCTCTACGTCGGGCTGGCCCTGACGGCGAAGGGGCCGAAGGTCGTCGAGTTCAACGCGCGCTTCGGCGACCCCGAGATCGAGGTGCTGCTCGACCGGCTGGAGACGCCGCTCGGCGGGCTGCTCATGGCCGCCGCCACCGGCGAGCTGGGCCTCGACCCGGTGTTCCGGCCGGGCTCGGCGGTCACCGTGGTGATCGCGGCCGAGGGCTACCCCGACTCGCCGGTCAAGGGCGACCCGATCACCCTGCCCGCCGACTCCGCCCACGCGTACGTGCTGCACGCCGGCACGGCGAGGCGCGAGGACGGGCAGGTCGTCGCCAACGGCGGCCGGGTGCTCGCGGTGGTCGGCAACGGGCCCGACCAGGAGAGCGCCCGCGCCAACGCCTACGAGCTGGCGGGCCGCGTCGAGCTGCGCGGCTCGCACCACAGGACGGACATCGCCCGATGAAGCGCGTGCACTCCGGCAAGGTACGCGACCTCTACGAGACCGAGGACGGCCTGCTGCTGATGGTCGCCTCCGACCGGATCTCGGCCTTCGACCACGTCCTGGAGCCCGACATCCCCGACAAGGGGGCCATCCTGACGCAGCTCTCGCTGTGGTGGTTCGACCAGCTCAAGGACGTCGTGCCCAACCACGTGGCGGCCCCCGGGCCCGAGGCGCGCAGCGTGCTGTGCCGGCCGCTCACCATGGTGCCGGTCGAGTGCGTGGCGCGCGGCTACCTGGCGGGCGGCGGGCTGAACGAGTACCGCGCGGGCGGCGCGGTCTCCGGGGTGCGGCTGCCGGCCGGGCTGGAGGACGGCTCGCGGCTGCCGGAGCCGGTCTTCACGCCGTCCACGAAGGCGCCGCAGGGCGAGCACGACGAGCCGATCCCGTACGAGCGGGTGGTGGCGGAGGTCGGCGCGGAGACCGCCGAGGAGCTGCGCCGCATCACGCTGGCCGTCTACACGCGCGGCGCGGAGATCGCCGCCGAGCGCGGCATCATCCTCGCCGACACCAAGATCGAGCTGGGCTGGGACTCCGACGGCGTGCTGACGCTGGGCGACGAGGTGCTGACCCCCGACTCCTCGCGTTTCTGGCCGGCCGACGAGTGGAAGCCGGGCCGTTCTCAGCCGTCTTTCGACAAGCAATATGTACGCGACTGGTTGCTTTCGCCCGAATCAGGATGGGACAAATCATCGGGAAACCCCCCACCTCGGCTTCCTGACGACGTCGTCGAGCGCACCCGGCAGCGATACCTAGAAGCGTATGAGCGGCTCACGGGGTCTCCCTTTAGCGGATGATTCGGCTGGGTCATGTGGTGTTAGCGACTACTGTTGGCCCGATCAAGCCCTTCACCGCTGAATTCAAGGAGCCGCACGAATGGTCCGTTACCGCGTGCGCGGTGGCAACGCACTGCGTGGAACCGCGTTCATCCAGGGCGCGAAGAACGCCGTGCTGCCCATGATCGGCGCGGCTCTGCTCGCCGCGAAGGGCCGCACCGTCCTGCGCAACGTCCCGATCATCGAGGACGTCCGGCGCGCGGTCGAGCTGGCCGAGTCCGTCGGCGCCTACGTCGAGCTGCACGAGTCGGAGCGCACGCTGGTCATCGACGCCTCCCGGGTGAGCAGCCCCGTGCTGCCCGCCGAGATCGCGCGGCGCTTCCGCGGCTCGGTGCTGTTCACCCCGGCGCTGCTGCACCGCCTCGGCGAGGCGATCGTGGAAGGGGTCGGCGGCTGCAACCTCGGCAGCCGCAACCTCGACTTCCACTACCTCGGCTACAAGCGCCTCGGCGCGATCGTGGACGAGGGCGAGACGGTCATCCACGTCAAGGCCAGCGGCCTGACCGGGGCCACCCTCTACCTCGACACCCCCTCCCACACCGGCACCGAGAACCTCATCATGGCCGCCTGCCTCGCCAAGGGCACGACCGTGATCGAGAACGCCGCGCTGGAGCCGGAGGTGCTCGACGTCATCGACCTGCTCACCAAGATGGGCGCGCGCATCAGCGGCGGCGGCACCGGGTTCATCACGGTCGAGGGCGTGGAGGAGCTGCACGCCGTCGAGCACACCGTGATGCCCGACCGCCTCGACGCCGGCGTGTTCGCGATGGCGGCGGCCATCACCGGCGGCGAGCTGAGCCTCGTCGGCACCGGTCTCGACCTCGGCGTCGTGCGCTACAAGCTGGAGCAGATGGGCGTCGGGTTCGCCCGCCAGGGCGCGGTGCTGCACGTGCGCTGCGAGGGCCCGCTGCGCCCGATCAACATCATCACCGACACCTACCCCGGCTTCGCCACCGACCTGCAGTCGCCGATGATGACGGTCGCCGCGCTCGCCGACGGCACCAGCTACATCCACGAGCGCATCTTCGACGGCCGCTTCGCCCTGGCCGGCGAGCTCAACAAGATGGGCGCCAACGTCGAGGTGCGGGGCAGCCGCGCCGTGGTGCGGGGGCGCACCCCGCTGACCGGCGCCCGGGTGACCGCCCACGATCTGCGCTCCGGCATCGCGCTCGTGCTCGCCGGCCTCGCCGCCGAAGGCGAGACCGTCATCGACTCCGGATACCTGATCGACCGCGGCCACGCACATCTCGCCGCGCGAATGCGGGCGCTCGGCGCGGACATTACACGAGAGATTTCCGAACGCTAAAAAACGCGAGAAAAACCTCGTTGAGCTGCTGAGACATCTTGTCGGGCGGTCAACCAGAACGGCTTTCCGGAAAAGTCGGGCGTGACATTACGGCCCCCGCGAGCGATCGTTCCAAAAGAGAGCACTGCAACGGACGGCAGGATGGGACGAACATTGGTCGAGAGGGCCGAAGAAACTCCCCGAGTGTCACGCCCGGGCGCTATGACACCGGACCTCACCATCGGCGTGGTCGGACCCCACGACCTCGTCGAGCGGGTCATGCTGATGGGTCACGCCGCTGCACCGCTGCCGTGTCGCCTCGTCGCCGCCGCTTACCGCGACGAGCAGGAGGCGCCCGACAAGGTGACGCGGCTCGGTCCCGGCGTCGACGCGTGCCTGTTCGCCAGCCCGGTCCCCTATGACCTGGCCAGGCGTTCAGGTGTGCTGACGATGCCGGCGACCTACGTGCAACTCGGCGGAGCAGCATTGGTGGCGGCGCTGGCCAAGGCGGCGCTGGACACCCGCATCGACCCCCAGCGGGTCAGCATCGACGTGATCAGCAGGGCCGACGTCGAGGAGGCGTACACCGACCTCGGCATACCGGCCACGGACGTGCACAGCCGCGACGAGCCGGGAGCCACCGGCACGATCGCGGCCTACCACGAACGCCTGGCCCGCCAGGGGGTCACCACGGGGGCGCTGACGTGCCTGCCCGCGGTGGCCGAACGCCTGCACGCGGCCGGGGTGCCGGTCATCAGGATCCGGCCCACGTCGGCGGCCGTGCGCACCGCGCTGCACACCGCGGCGCTGCTCGGCGCGCATCACCGGCTGGAGGAGTCGCAGCTCACCGTGGTGCTGGTGGAGGTGCCGACGCTGCGCGAGCCCGTGCGCCGCGCCGCGCCCCGCTACTGGCGCGACGAGCTGCGGCTGTCGCTGCACCGACTGCTGGTCCAGGAGGCGAACCGGATCAACGCCACCGTCTGGCCGATCGACGATCACAGCTACCTGGTCACCGCGACCAGGGGCTCGATCGCGGCGGCCACCGACGGGTTCCGGGTGTTGCCGTTCGCCGCCAGGATCCGCGACGAGCTGGGGCTGGCGGTCGAGGTCGGCGTGGGCATGGGGCGCACGACGCATGACGCGGAGTCGCACGCGCGGGCCGCGCTGGCCCGCACGCAGGCGGGCAAGCAGGCCCAGGGCTTCGCCGTGGACCGCGAGGGGCGGGCGCTCATCCCGGCCCCGCGGATGCCACCGGCCGGCTCCACCGCGCTCAAGCCCAAGGGCGTGGAGGTGCTGGCCCGGCTGGCGGCGAAGCTGGAGGGCGGCGACACGGTGGTGGACGCGGAAGGAGCGGGCAAGATGCTGGGGGTCACCCCGCGGACGGCCCGGCGGTTGCTGCGCACGTTGGTTGACGAGGGACTCGCGTGGCCGCTACCGCCCAACCGCACGCCGCAACCGGGCCGCCCCCGGCAGCTCTACCGGCTGATCGTGGAGAAGCTGGGCCCGCGGTAGACGGTTCCGCCGTCCTCACCGGCGGCGGGCCCGTCCGGTACGGCCCCGTCCGGGCCGTTTCAAGGGGTCATGGTGACCCGCGCGTTGACCGACGCTGTCACCTTTGCGCACCTGCGCATTGACTCTTGCCGGGTTGTTGGTTGACCCGCCTGGATGCGGGTATGTTCCTCACGCCCCCGATCGACACGATTCGGACGGGGGCGCCAACTTTTTCGGCCACCGGGGCGGCAGGCCGCGGAAACGGGCGCTGCGCGGCGCTGTGACAGCGCTGCGCGGCACCGCCGGCCTCTTGGGGCTCCAGGGTCAGCAGCCGCACGCGACGGCCGCCACCGGGGCCGTGAGGGCGTCCACCGGCCGCCGGGCGACGCCCTCGGCGGTCTCGACGGGGAAGCCCTCCCGCGCCCAGTACTCGAAGCCGCCGATCATCTCCTTGACCTCGTACCCGAGGCGGGCGAACTCCAGCGCGGCGCGGGTCGCGCCGTTGCAGCCGGGGCCCCAGCAGTAGGTGACCACGAGGGAGCCCGGCGGCACCAGCTCGGCGGCCCTGGCCGGGATCTCGGCGGTCGGCAGGTGCACGGCTCCTTCGATGTGGCCCTGGTCCCAGCTCTCGCGGCTGCGGGAGTCGACCACCACCAGGCCGGGACGTCCGGCGGCCAGGGCGGCGGCGGTGTCGGAGACGTCGGTCTCGAAGGCCAGGCGGGCGGTGAAGTGAGCGATGGCGTCGGACATGGGGAACTCCTCTCGGCTGGCGACGATCCTGACAGCCGCGCCGGAGGCCCGGACAGTGGCGTGATTGCCGCTTATCGCTCATATCCCGCCACAGTCCAGAGTCTGGTACCCGCGAGCGTTCTGTCACTTCTGCCCGGTATCGTCATGAGCCATGAGCGCGAACACCACTGACACCCCCCGCCCCCTCCTCACGTGGGGCGCGCTGAGCATCGTCTACGTGGTGTGGGGCTCGACGTACCTCGCCATCAGGATCGTCATCGAGACCATGCCGCCGATGCTCAGCGGGGCGCTGCGCTTCCTCACGGCCGCCCTGCTGCTCGGCGCGTTCCTGCTGGTGCGCAAGGGCGGCGCCCCGTTCCGGATGTCGGGCCGGCAGGCCGGCGGCGCGGCACTGGTCGGGCTGCTGCTGCTGACCGGCGGCAACGGCATGGTCGCGGTGGCCGAGCAGCACATCCCGAGCGGCCTCGCGGCGCTGCTCGTCGCGTCGGTGCCGCTGTGGCTGGTGGTGTTCAGGATCGTCGCGAGGGACCGGCCCGCGCTGCTGACGCTCGCCGGCGTGCTGGTCGGCTTCGGCGGGGTCGCCGCGCTGTCGCTCAACGGCGGCGGCGGGACGGCGAGCACCACCGGCATCGTGGTGATCCTGCTGGCGTCGTTGTCGTGGTCGATCGGGTCGTTCCTGTCCGCACGCCTGCCCATGCCGCCGAACGTGTGGGCGGCCAGCATGGTCGAGATGGCGGCCGGCGGGCTCGGCCTGATCGTGACCGGGCTGTCGTTCGGCGAACGGCTCGACCTCGCGGCGGTGTCGGGCCGCTCGTGGGCGGGCCTGGCCTACCTGGTGCTGGCCGGCTCGCTGGTGGCCTTCACCGCCTACACCTGGCTGCTCGGCAACGCGCCGATCTCGCTGGTGTCCACCTACGCCTACGTCAACCCGGTCGTCGCGGTCGTCCTCGGCGTGCTCGTGGTGAACGAGGTCGCCACGCCGCAGATGATCATCGGCGGCGCGGTCATCCTGGTGGGCGTCGCCCTGGTCGTCTCCACCGAGCGCCGCAACAGGACCAGGGCCGCGGAGCCGGCGAAGGTGACCGCCTGACCGGCCGCTGCGGGTTCAGCAGCGGTGCGGGAAGCTCTCGGCGGCGGCCAGGAAGGCGTCGTTGGCCTCCGGGTCGGCGATCGTGACGCGGCAGCCCTCCGGATGGAACGGCCGCACCGCCACGCCCTCCGCCGCGCAGGCCGCCGCGAAGTCCATGGTGCGCTCGCCGAGCCGCAGCCAGACGAAGTTGGCCTCCGAGGGCGGCACCGTCCAGCCCTGCCCGACCAGCGCCTCGCGGACCCGGGTGCGCTCCTTGACCACCCGCTCGACCCGTTCGAGCAGCTCGCCCTCGGCCCGCAGCGAGGCCACGGCGGCGAGCTGGGCCAGGTGGTTGACGGCGAACGGCACCGTGGTCTTGCGCACCGCCGTCGCGACCGGCTCGGGCCCGATCAGGTAGCCGACCCGCAGCCCCGCGAGGCCGTACGCCTTGGAGAACGTGCGCAGCACGCACACGTTGGGCCGGTCGCGGTAGAGCTCGACGCCGTCGGGGACGTCCTCGTCGCGCACGTACTCGCGGTAGGCCTCGTCCAGCACCACCAGCACGTCCTCGGGCACCCGGTCGAGGAAGGCGGTCAGCTCGCGGCGGCGGATCGCGGTGCCGGTCGGGTTGTTCGGGTTGCAGACGAAGATCAGCCTCGTGCGGTCGGTCACCGCCTCCGCCATGGCGTCGAGGTCGTGGTCCTCGCCGGCCAGCGGCACGCGTACCGACGTCACCCCGGCCAGGTCGGCCAGCAGCGGGTACGCCTCGAACGAGCGCCAGGCGTAGACGACCTCGCCCCCGGGCTCGCCCACCGCCTCCAAAAGCTGCTGCGCCACCGTCACCGAGCCGGGCCCGAGCGCCACGTGCTCGGCCGGTACGCCGTACCGCGCCGCGACCGCCTCGGTCAGCTCGACCGAGCCCGCGTCGGGGTAGCGGTGGATCTGCCGCGCGCCCTCGGCGACCGCCTCGACCACGGACGGCAGCGGGTCGTAAGGAGACTCGTTGGACGACAGCTTGTAGGAGCGCCCGTCGGGCGCGGCGACCGCCTTGCCCGGCCGGTAGGGGGCCATGGTGTCCAGGATCTGGCGGAAACGAGGCATGGACCTACCTTAGTTCGTGCTGAGCACCCACTCACCGCATCCGCCCGTGACGAACCCTTTGTCGGTGGGCAGGATCGTCACCCGCACCGGCCCCGGCCCGGCGCCCGTGCCGTAGGCGATGACGTCGCCGGCCCGCCCGTCGAGGCCGCGCAGCCGCGCCCAGGCGCACGTCTCGTTCGGGCCACGGCCCGGGACGTACCCGGGGGCGACGTAGGTGCCCGGCTCGATGTCCGAGCCCACGACCAGCAGGTGGGGCAGGTCGGGGTCGCTGCCCTGCCGCCACGGCACCGTCTTGATCGCCAGCGGGGCGTCGGTGCCGGGGATGGAGAGCGTCTGTCTCGTGGCGGGCGGCGAGACGAGCGACAGGACGACGGCGACACCGGCCGCCGCGACCAGCGCGGCCAGCAGCAGGATGCCCAACGAGCCCGCCCTCATGCGATCGACATTACTCCTTGAGCGAGCGCAGCATCGGAGGGTGCAGCAGCTCGGCGGGGCCGCGCCGGTAGAGCTTGGCGGGCCGGCCGCCGTCGCGCGTGGTGGTGCCGCCGGTCTCGACCAGGAAGCCCTCGGCCTTGGTGACCTTGCGGTGGAAGTTGCGCGGGTCGAGCGGGCGGCCCCACACGATCTCGTAGACGCGCCGCAGGTCGGCGACCGTGAACTCGGCCGGGCAGAAGGCCGCGCCGAGCGAGGTGTACTCCAGCTTGGCCCGCGCCCGCTCGACGCCGTCGAGCATGATGCGGCGGTGGTCGAAGGCCATGACCGCGAGGGCGTCGACCGGCTGCCAGCTCATGTGGGCCTTCTCGGAGGCGGGCAGGTCGGGGGCGAGGCCGAGGTAGGCGACGCTCAGCACGCGCTGGCGCGGGTCGCGGTCGGGGTAGCCGTAGGTCTGGAGCTGCTCCAGGTGGACGGGCGCGCCCGGCAGGCCGGCCCGTTCGGCGAGGATGCGGCGGGCCGCGTCGGGAAGGTCCTCGTCGAGCTGGATGAAGCCGCCCGGCAACGACCAGCGCCGCAGGAACGGCGGGTTGTCGCGGCGCCACACCAGGGCGCTCAGGGCGTTGTTACGCACGGTGAGCACGACCAGGTCGACGCTGACCGGGACGCTCGGGACCATGCACGGCACGTTACACGCACCCGTGAGGGGCGGCGAACGCCCGCTCAGGCCGCGATGCGGACGTGCAGCGGCTCGCTGGAGACCAGGCCGTTCGCGCCCTTGACGGTGACCCGTACCCATTCGTCGGCCGGCACCTGGGTCCAGTCGAACGGCACCCACGCCGTCGCCATGCCCTCGGGCAGCTCCTCCAGCGGGTCCTCCTCCAGCCAGCCCACCTGGGGCACCGACAGCTCGCGGGTGCCGCCGGACCACTCCACGGACACCGTGGAGCCCGCCAGGTTGTAGCCGCGCACCTCGACGCCGTCCTGGATGTCGCGCGAGCGCCGGATGGCGTCCACGGCGACCGGCCGCCGCCAGTCGGCGGTGATCTCCTTCTCCAGCGACGGCTGGCCGCAGGTCATGAAGTCGCTCCACATATAGGAGACGACCTTCTGCACGTACCGGCCGGTCATGGTGACCGCCTGGTCCAGGCGCTTCTTGTCGGTCTTGCCGCGGGTGCCCTGCGGGGCGCACGGCCGCTCGCCGGACGGCTCGAACGCCTCCACGTTGGCCCAGAGCTGCACCTCGTAGCCGGCCTGGACCATCTCGTCGCGGGCGAGCGACATCTCGCGGTAGTAGTCGCGGGTGGAGCCGTAGTACGCGGTGCCGTAGGTGGACTCGCCGACGACCGGCCGCAGCCGCTCGTCCACCTCCTCGTCGCGCTCGTCCGGCCAGAACAGCCCCACCTTGCCGGTGCCGCGGCTGTCCTGCGGGGCGATGATGCCGACCCCGGTCTTGGCCAGCGCCTTGAACGCCTCGGCCACCTGCTTCGGGGTCTGGCCGAAGGCCACCCGGCGGCGCGCGTCCATGTACGGGCTGATGAGGATGGGCTTGCCCGGCAGCTCCTGCTCGACGATGGTGTGCTGGTCGGCGTAGACCTCCAGCGTCGGGTTGCTCGCCAGGGTGTCCGACATCTGCACCTCGAACGGCTGGTAGACGCCGCCGAGGGAGGCCCGGTCGGCGAAGCGGGCGCCGTAGTCCTGGAGGATGCGCCGGGTCAGGGTGGTCAGCGTGCCGAGGTGCTTCTTGTTGGCCCTGATCGGCGTCTTGGGGTCGCGCGGGGCCAGCGGCAGGGCGGGGAAGACGCGCATGCCGAACTGGTCGCCGAGGTCGAGGAGCTTGGTCAGGCTGTCGGTCTCGGAGCCCGCGACGAGGATCAGGTCGTAGGAGGCGCCCTTGCTGGAGAAGTCGCAGGTGGAGTCGTCGGAGCCGTCGGGCTGCGTGATCAGCCGGAAGTAGGTGCGCTTGCCGGCCCGCACGCTGTGCTCCATCTCGGGGCAGCGGAACAGGTTCGGGCCGAACGACTCGTCGGTGCGGTAGACGTAGGTGCGGCCGATCCGGTTGTCCGGGTTGGCCTTCATCAGGTCGCGCTCGGCGGCGTCGTGGCAGGTGAGGCCGTCCTCGCGGCACGCCTTGTAGAGGGAGTCGAGCTCGCCGTCCCTGGTCTGCACCTCGCCGTCGGCCGAGACGGTGCGGAACTGCAGGCCGTAGCCGATCCTGATGATGGTGTCGCCGCCGACGTCGTGGATCTCCTTGAGCTGGGTGCGCCAGGTGCAGGGGTCCGACTTCGGGGTGATCCAGTAGCCGGTGACGGCGTAGGGGGCCTTCTCCTTGGTCTCGAAGGTGCCGCAGCGGTCGGTGAACTCGCTGACCTTCGGGGTGGGAGCGGTCTGCGACGGCTTGGCCGGGGTGGTCGGCGCGACCGCGGCGACCTTCTTCTCCTCACCGGCCGGTTGCAGCACGATGACGACGGCGGCCACCAGGGCCAGCACGGCCACGCCCACGACGAGGAACAGCCAGCGCACCTTCGACGTCCCGCCGTTCGTTATGACTTGACCCCCGCCCACGCTTCGAGCTGGGCGACGAAGCGTTTGGCGGAGTTGGGCCAGTGGTGGTTGGCGCGGGCCGCCGCGTAGCCGCGCGCGCCCTGCGCCCGCCGCTCCCGGACGTCGTCGCGCAGCGTCAGCACGGCCTGGGCCACCGCCTTCGGGTCCTGCCAGGGCACGACCACGCCGCTGTCGTAGCGCTCCACCAGCTCGACCGCGCGCGGCGACGGGGTGGTGATGACGGGGATGCCGTGCGCCATGTACTCGACGATCTTGGTGGGCATCGAGTGGCGGTAGTTGGGCTCGTCGTGCAGCAGCGACAGCCCGGCGAGGGCGCCGTCGAGCCGCTTCAGCGCCTCGTCGTTGGGCATGAAGTCGCGCCACTCCAGCAGGCCCTCGGTGACGGCCTGGTTGAGCATCGGACGGCTCTGCGGGTCGGCGTAGCCGATCAGCTCCACCGCCACCCGGTACGGCTGCAGCAGCTTGGCCACCTCGACCGCCTCGAACACGCCCCGCGCGCGCGACAACCAGCCGAGGTAGACGACGCGGTCGTCGCCGGGCGGCGTGACGGAGTCGGGCACCCAGGTCTCGTTGGGCACGATCGGGTGGGCGTGCTTGAAGCGGCCCGCGTACGCGGTCTCGGCGAGCAGCAGGTGCAGGTGGCGCTCGGCGGTGCCTTCGAGCAGGCGGGCCAGGAAGCGCACCGGCGGGCGCAGGGCCGAGGGCAGCCACGGCTTGAGCGACAGCGTGGCCGGGGTGTCCTCGTGCACGTCCCACACGACCGGCGGCCGGTTGCGCACGCCCCACACCGCGAACAGCAGCTCGGGGTCGTGGACGAGGACGAGGTCGACCTTGCCGCGCATGCGCTTGAACACCTTGCGCGCCGCCCACACCGCGGCCACCCGCTTGCGCTGGGCGGCCCGCGGCAGGTCGACGCCGGTCACCCACGGGCGCGGGACGACGCCGAAGCCGGTGAAGGAGGCGGCATACGTGACCTCATGACCGGCGTCCACGAGCGCGCGGATCTGCCGGTGCAGGATCCTCGCGTCCTCGGGGTTATGCACCACCGTCATGACGAGCACGTGCACTGCGCGCAGCCCTCCGTCGCTACAGCCGCTCGACGCGTTCACCCTCGGCGAGCACGCCGCGGGTGTCGAGCACGAGCCTGGCCTTCGCCTCGACCATGTCCAGGTCGAACGCGGCGTGCTGCTGGAGCAGCAGCGTCACGTCCGCGCCGGTCACGGCCTCGGCCAGATCATCCTCACGCGGCACCAGGGTGCCGTCCACCGACCACTCCTTGACGTACGGGTCCGCGAACGAGAGGTCGGCCCCCAGCTCCAGCAGCGCACGCGCCACCGGCAGCGCCGGGGTCTCCCGCTCGTCGGCGATATCCGGTTTGTAGGTGACGCCGAGCATAACCACTTTGGCGCCGTTCACGGGCTTCTTATGCCTGTTGAGCAACCGCTGGACGCGCGCCACCACGTAGGACGGCATCCGCTCGTTGATCTCCTGCGCCAGCTCCACGAACCGGAACGGGTAGCCGAGCTTGCGCACGGTGTACGACAGGTAGGACGGGTCGACGGGGATGCAGTGGCCGCCGACGCCCGGCCCGGGCAGGAACTTCTGGAAGCCGAACGGCTTGGTCGCCGCCGCCTCGATCGCCTCCCACAGGTTGACGCCGAGCTCGTCGCAGAAGATCGCCATCTCGTTGACGAGGGCGATGTTCACGTGGCGGTAGGTGTTCTCCAGCAGCTTGGCCATCTCGGCCTCGCGGGTGCCGCTGACCGGCACGACCTGCTCGATGAAGCGGCCGTAGAACGCCGTGGCGCGGTCGCGGCAGGTCGCGGTGTAGCCGCCGACGACCTTCGGGGTGTTGCGGAGGCCGAACTTCGGGTTGCCCGGGTCGATGCGCTCGGGCGAGAAGGCCAGGTGGAAGTCCTCGCCGGCGACCAGGCCGGTGCTCTCCAGCAGGGGGCGGACCAGCTCGTCGGTGGTGCCGGGCCACGTGGTGGACTCCAGCACGACGAGGGTGCCCTTGGCGAGGTTGCGGGCCACGGCCTTGGCGGCGCCCTCGACCGCGGACAGGTCGGGGCGGTGGTCCTCGTCCAGCGGCGTCGGCACGCAGATGACGACGGTGTTGCTCCGGGCCAGCACGCTCTCGTCGAGGGTGGCCGTGAAGCCGTGAGCCAGCATGTGCTCGAGGTCGGCGTCGGTCAGGTCATCGATGTACGACCGTCCGGCGGTGAGGGCCTCGACCTTGCGGGGGTCGACGTCCACGCCGACGACCCGCAGACCGGCGGCCACCGCCTCCTTGGCGAGCGGCATGCCGACGTAGCCCAGGCCGATGACAGCCAAGTCTATTTCTGTCACAGCTGTGCCTTTGGGAGCCGGATACAACACTTCATGGTCGCAAAGGTTATCTCAAGTCCACCTAGCTCACGCCTAATGCGACCGAAACGCTCAGAACGTACAGCCAACACGAAGGTCATCTTTCGGTGAGCGACTGGTAAAGAGACCGGTAAGTCTCGGCAACGCGGCTCCAGGTGCGCTTGGCGGCGACCTCCGCGCGGCCCGCCTCGCCCATCTCGGCCCGCCTGGCGGGGTCCTCGCGCAGGCCCGCGACGGCCTCGGCCAGCGCCTCGGGGTCGCCGGGCGGCACCAGCAGGCCGGCGCCGTCGGAGCCCACCAGCTCGCTCAGCGCGGGCAGGTCGCTGAGCACCACCGGCTTGCCGAGCGCCATGGCCTCGACCGGCTTCAGCGGCGTGACCAGGCGGCAGACCCGCAGGTCCTCGCGCGGGCAGGCGAAGATGTCGATGGCGTCCTGCGCCTGCAGCGCCTCCTCGGGGCCCACCCGGCCGGGCAGGACGGCGTCCTTGAGCGCCAGCTCCTCGACCAGCGCCAGCAGGTTCTCCCGCTCGGCGCCGTCGCCGACGATGAGCACCCGCACCGGCGTGCCCGCGTCGCGCAGCAGCGCGGCGGCCCGCAGCAGGGTGGCGAAGCCCTCGTAGGCCACGATGCTGGACACCGAGCCGATGACGATCTCGTTCTTCGCGATGCCGTAGGCGTCGCGGAAGGAGGCGCCGTCGTAGTGGGCGGTGAGCAGGGAGTCGTCCACGGCGTTGGGGGCGAGGTGGATGCGCTCGCGCGGCACGCCGCGTTCGACGATCTCGGCGGCCATGGTCTCGGCCAGCGTGACCACGGCGTCGGCCTCGCGCATGAGGAACGCCTCGCGCTCGCGCTGGAGCACGTGCCGCTCGCTGCCGACGCGGACCGGGTCGCGGGAGGCCCAGGTCTCCTCCAGGAAGCCGCGGACCTCGTAGACGAACGGGGTGCCGGTGCGGTCGCGCACGGCGTGGGCCACCGAGCCGTTGCGGTGGTCGGTGGCGGCGTGCAGGACCTGCGGGCGGAGCTGGGTGACGAGCTTGGTGACCGAGTCGGCGCCCCTGACCATGCGGCCGCGCATCTCGAAGGGCACCTCGCCGTGCCCGTCCGGCAGGTGCCGGTAGTAGGGGATGCCGTCGATCTCCTCGTACGGCGGCGCGTCGGCGTGCCCCTGCATCATCGGCCAGCCCCAGCTCGTGACCACGTGCGGGTCGAGCCCGGCGGCCTTCTGCGAGGTGACGATGCGGTGGGTGCGGACGGTGTAGCCGGCCTGCGTGTACGGCAGCGCGTTGGTGACCAGGTGCAGCACCCGCCCCTGGACCCGCTCCAGGATGGCCACCTTGGGGCCGGGCGGGATCGGGTCGGGGCTGATCGCGGCCAGCTCGCCGCGGTAGTAGGCGGCCCTGCGCTTGACGAACGGGTACTTGGTGTGGGCCTCCAGCACGGCGGCGGCCTCGCTGACGCGGCCGGCGTCCCAGTGGGCCTTGGCCTCGGCCCACGGCCCCTTGACCACGCGCATGCCGAACTTGCGCACCAGGCGGCGGGCCCGGCGCGCGGCCGGCCAGGCCACGCTGCCCACGACGGGGCGCAGCTTGGGCGGGAGCGCGTCGGCGGCGGCCTGGGCGACCCGGACGGGGTCGGCCTTGACCTTGGTCGCGACGACGCGGGAGACGATGATCGGGTGCTGGACGAAGCCCTTGAGAAGCCCGCCGACACCGGCACGGGCGGACTTCGCGGAAACCCTGCCGGCGCTTTGGGAGGAGTCTTGACGACTGGCGTCGGATGCCACGCAGGGACCGTACCATAGGCAGCGTTTTTTCCCTTCCGCTATGAAAGGCGAGGTCAATGAGGGAGAACCCCCTGGTCCTGCACGTTTTGGGTGCTCGTCCCAATTTCGTGAAAGCGGCCCCGGTGGTGCGGGCACTCGGCGAGCTCGGCGTGCGGCAGGGCATCATCCACACCGGCCAGCACTACGACGCACTGATGTCGGACGTCTTCTTCGCCGACCTCGGCCTGCCGGAGCCGGTGGCCAACCTGGGGGTCGGCTCTGGCAGCCACGCCAGGCAGACCGCGGCCCTGCTGGTCGGCCTGGAGGAGGTCGTGCAGGAGCAGGACCCCGACCTGGTCGTGGTGTACGGCGACGTGAACTCGACCCTCGCCGCCATCCTGGTCTGCGCCAAGCTGGGCGTGCCGACCGCGCACGTGGAGGCGGGGCTGCGCTCGTTCGACCGGGGCATGCCCGAGGAGGTCAACCGGGTCGTCACCGACGCGCTCGCCGACCTGCTCTTCGCCACCTCGCCCGAGGCGCTGGCGTACCTGGCGGGCGAGGACGTGCCGCCGGCCAAGGTGCACCTGGTGGGCAACCCCATGATCGACAGCCTGTACGCGGCCCTGCCCCGCCTGGACCCGGCGCCGGTGGTGGCGCGGCTCGGCATACCCGATCGGTATGCCGTCGCGACCCTGCACCGCCCGGCCAACGTGGACACCGCGGAGGCCGCCAAGGAGCTGGTGGACGCGGTGCTGGAGGTCTCCCGGCAGGTGCCGGTGGTGATCCCGGTGCACCCGCGCGGCAAGGCGCGGCTGGCCGAGGCGGGCCTGGTGGACGGCGGGACGGTCAAGGTGATCGACCCGCTCGGCTATGTGGACTTCCTCTCACTGGTCCGCGGGGCCGCGCTGGTGGTCACCGACTCCGGCGGCGTGCAGGAGGAGACGACCGTGCTGGGCGTCCCCTGCCTGACCCTGCGGCCCAACACCGAGCGGCCGATCACGATCACCCACGGCACGAACCGCCTGGTCACGCCCGCCCTGCTGCCGGCGGCGGCGGAGAAGGCGCTGGCCGACGGCGCCGCCACCCCGGCGGGCGAGCTGCCGGTGCTGTGGGACGGCAAGGCCGGGCCGCGCATCGCCACGGTGATCGCCGCCTGGCTCAAGGGCGACAACCTGGCACCGGCTTCCCAGGCGAAACGCCCCGAATAGCCATCACCGGCGGCGTAACATGGCAAATCTCCCCTGAGCGTTAGGCGTCATCACCATGGCCGAAACCCCTGAGCCCCCCTCGTACCAGCGCCTCGGTCCCGTCAACTGGCTGCCCGAGGAGCGCAAGGTCGTCGAGCGCTACGAGGCGGAGCTCAGGGAGCTGCGGCGGCGCCTGGAGATCGCCGAGGCCAAGGCCGCATACGCGAGCTGGAAGCTGGAGGCCACGCAGGCCAAGCGCACGTTCAAGCTGGGCGAGGCCCTGGGCTCGAAGAGCCCGGGGAAGATCGTCGAGGCCGTGCGGTCGAAGGAGCGCGCGCCGAAGCCGCCGATGCCGGTGACCGAGGCCGTCGAGCTGGCGAACAACCGGCCGCCGCTGGTCGAGGTGCCCCCGGTCAAGTGGCCGAACGGCCCGGTGAACCGGCCCGGCCTCAAGGTCGCGGTGATCCTCGACGACTTCTCCCGCATGGCCTTCCGCTACGAGTGGGACCAGATCGAGTTCGGGCTCAAGGACTGGCCGGAGATCTTCGCGGACAAGCGCCCGGACCTGCTGTTCTGCGAGTCGGCCTGGCACGGCAACCAGGGCCGCTGGCGCTACCAGATGACCGGCACCAACGCGCCCAAGGAGCCGCTGCGCGAGCTGGTGGCCTGGTGCAGGAGCGAGGGCATCCCGACGGTCTTCTGGAACAAGGAGGACCCGCCGAACTTCGACTTCTTCATCGACACGGCCAAGCTGTTCGACTACGTGTTCACGTGCGACGGCGACATGCTGCCGAAGTATCGCGAAATTCTTGGACACGACCGGGTGGACGTGCTCCAGTTCGCCGCCCAGCCCCGCGTCCACAACCCGATTCAGCAGAAGCAGGGCCGGCTGCACGACGTGGTCTTCGCCGGGATGTACTTCCGCGACAAGCACCCCGAGCGCCGCGAGCAGATGGAGACCGTCCTCGACCCGGTGCGCGAGCTGGGCCTGCACATCTTCGCCCGCAACGGCGAGGTGGACGAGAAGTACGCCTGGCCGGAGAAGTACCGCCCGCACATCGTCGGCGAGCTGCCCTACGACCAGATGCTCGCCGCGTACCGGATGTACAAGGTCTTTCTCAACGTCAACTCCGTGCTCGACTCGCCCACCATGTGCGCCCGGCGGGTCTTCGAGCTGTCGGCGTGCGCGACCCCGGTGGTCACCGGCTGGTCGCGGGCCATCGAGGAGACCTTCGGCGACCTCATCCCCATCGCGCGCGAGCCGATCGAGTCGTACAACCAGGTGCTGCACCTGATCAACAGCCCCGAGCTGCGCGCCAGGATGGGCCACCTCGCCATGCGCGAGGTCTTCGACAAGCACCTGTTCTCCCACCGCGTGGACCAGATCCTCCAGGACCTCGGCCACCACGTGACCCCGCGCACCCGCTCGATCTCGGTCGTGCTGCCCACCAACCGCGCCTCCCAGATCGAGCACGCGATCTCGTCGGTGGCCCGGCAGCGGCACCGGCCGCTCCAGCTCGTCATGGTGCTGCACGGCCTCGACATCGACCCCGTGGTGGTCGCCGACAAGGCCCGCATGGCCGGCATCACCGACGTCGTGGTGCTGCCCGCCGCCGCCGAGCTGTCGCTCGGCGCCTGCATGAACCTCGGCATCTCGGCCGCCGAGGGCGAGCTGATCGCCAAGATGGACGACGACAACCTCTACGGCGAGCACTACCTGTCGGACCTGGTGCGGGCCTTCGACTACTCCGACGCCGAGCTGGTCGGCAAGGGCGCGCACTACGCCTACTTCGAGGGCTCCAACACCACCATGCTGCGGCTGCCCGGCCTGGAGCACCGGTACTCGTTCCTCGTGCAGGGCGGCACGTTCCTCGGCAAGGGCGACATGTTCCGCTCCTACCGCTTCGCCGACATCACCCGGGGCGAGGACACCGACCTGGTCCGCCGGCTCAAGGAGGACTCCGTCAAGATCTACTCGGCCGACCGGTTCAACTTCGTCTACTGGCGCAGCGCCGACGCCTCCATGCACACCTGGCAGGCCGACCACATCAAGCTGACCCGCAACGCCCAGTTCTCCTTCGTCGGCAGACCGGACGACCACGTACTGATCTAGATGCGCACCACCACCAACCTGGTCATCGAGCGGCTCGACCGGATCCCGGTGTCGGTGACGCTGACCCCGGGCCTGTCCATGCTCGCGCTGATCACCGACGCGCTGTCCGGGCGGGCGCGGGGCGCCCCCGAGCCCTGGCGGCGGCGGGTGCGCGCGGCGGCCGGGGCCCCGGACGCGATGGTGCTGCGCTCCCTCGCCACGCCGGGCTTCAGCGTGCTGCCCGACCTCGTGCTGCCCGGCGAGTTCACCCGCGACCTGGACGTGCCCGAGCAGGTGGAGATGCTGCGCGACCTGCCGTCCGACGCGCTGCTGGCGGAGCTGGACACGATCACCGGCGGGGAGCCGCCCGAGCACTGGCGGCCCGCGCTGCGCCGCCCGCGCCGCTGGCTGCACGGCTACGCCCACCTGGTGGAGGAGGCGTGGCGGGCGATGCGGCCGGTGTGGGAGCAGGCGCGGCCGCTGTTCGAGCGCGAGGTCGAGCGGGTGGCGGTGGCCGCCGCCCGGCGCTCGCTCGACGTGGTGCTCGACGACCTGCACGACGGGTGCAGCTTCAGGGACGGCACGCTCAGCTTCCCCGACTTCGAGCCCGAGACGTTCGCCATCGGCTCGCGCGGGCTGGTGCTGATGCCCATGCTGGCGGGCCCGAACGCGCTCATCGCCCGCCTCGACGGGCCCGACGCCGTGTGGATCGGATACCCGCTGCCCGGCGCGGGCGGCGCGGCGGCCGGCCGGCCCGGGCCCGACGAGCGGCTGGAGCTGCTGCTGGGCGAGGTGCGGGCGGCCATCCTGGCCGTCCTGGAGCGTCCGCTGTCGATGGGCGCGCTCGCGCGGCAGGTGGCGTACGCGCCGAACGTGATCTCCTACCACTGCAACCGGCTGGAGGCGGCGGGGCTGATCAGCCGGCGGCGCGAGGGACGCGAGATCCACGTCCGGCGCACCGAGCGCGCCGCCGTGCTGATGGGCCTGTTCGGCGGCTGACCGCGCCAGGGATCAGCGGGTGACCCTGGCGAGGTTCTGGTCGGCCAGCTTGGCCAGCTCGTACAGGCCGTCCGGCTTCACCTGGCGGCCCACCACGAGCATGCTCATGATGAGGTTGCCGCGCCGGATCATCACCGAGCCGATCTCGGCGTTCTCCTTGCCGCCCGCGGCCGTGGTGAGGTAGGCGCGCGACTGGTCGCCCTTGGCGGGCATCGGCAGCACGCGGGTCTTGTAGACGACCTTGGCGCCGTCGACGTCGGCCGTGTAGGACGTGCACTGCCGCGGCAGGGGCGCGGGAAAGGCCGCCGACGGGAGCGAGACCACGGCCTGGGTGATCGAGCCGCGCTCGGCGGCGAAGGCGATCACCGCGGCCGGGGCCTTGGCGACGTCCGGCTTGGCGGCGTCGAGCTGGGCCGCCCCGGCGCACTCCGGCCGCTCCAGCCGGGCCTGGCGGACCGCGGCGAGGCCCTGCTGGGTGGACTTGAGCGAGCCGAACGCGCCCAGCTCGGGGCCGTACGAGATGCTCATGCCCTCGGGGACGGGCAGCAGCGCGGCCCGCAGCCGGGCGGCGTCGGCGGACGACGCCCCGGAGCCCTGCGCCGGCTTGACGGCCGCGGCGGCGGGCGCGGGCGGGGCGTCGCCGCCGCCGGACGAGCATCCGGCGACGGCCATCATGCTCAGACATATGCCGGAAATGGCCTTAAGCATGGTTCTCCAATTCCTCTGGCGGCATTCTCGAGAACGCTAGAGGAATCGCGCCACCACCACCTCGGCAACGACGCTATTCGCGGGATTCAGCGCTTTTGACGCCGTTCTCCGAATTACTGCCGTTCGGGCCGGTGCCATTCAGCAGCGCCCTGGCCAGGCCGAGCCCCGTGCCGCCCAGGGTGAGCGCCTTGGCCAGCATCTCCTCGACGCCCTGCGCGCCGTTCAGCACCACCATGTGGTCCACGCCGCCGAACGCCTTCGCGCCCGCCTCCACGATCTGCGGCCACTGCTCGGCGAGCTGCTGGGCGATGACGGCCTCCTGGTTCTCCTTCAGCGCCTGGGCCCGCGCGCTGATCGCCTGCGCCTCCGCCAGGCCCTTGGCCTGCGCCGCCTCGGCCTCGGCGAGGCCGAGCGCCTTGGCCGCGGCCGCGCCCGCGAGCCCGCGCGCCTGCGCGGCCTGGGCCTCGGCCTCACCGGTGATCTTGGTGGCCGCGCCGGCCGCCTCGCCGCGCAGCCGCACGGCCTCCGCCTCGGCCGCCGCGGCCTGCTTGACCTGGGACGCCTGGGCGGCGGCGCGCAGCTCGGTCTCCCTGGCCTCCGCCTCGGCCTGGGCGATGCGGGCGTCGCGCTCGGCCTGCGACAGCGTGACGGTCTCGTACGCCTTGGCGTCGGCGGGCTTGCGCACCTGCGACTGCAGCCGCTGCTCGGCGAGCTGGGCCTCCAGCTCGGCGGCCCTGGTCTCCTGGACCACCACCTCCTGGCGGGCGGTGGCCTCCGACAGGGGGCCCGCCTGCCGCGAGGTGGCCTGGGCGCGGTCGATCTCGGCCTGGTAGGACGCCTCCTTGATGCGCGCGTCGCGGCGGGCGGCGGCCATGTTGGCGGCGGCGACCTGCTCGGCCTCGGTGGCCTCCTGATCGCGCTGGGCCTGGGCGATGCGGGCGGTGGCGGCGACCTTGGCGGCGTGGGGCTTGCCGAGGTTGACGATGTAGCCGGTCTCGTCGTCGATCTCCTGGATCTGGAGGGAGTCGACGACGAGGCCGAGCTTGCTCATCTCGTCGGCGGCCGAGGCGCGGGTCTCGCTGGTCAGGCGCTCGCGGTTGAGGATGAGGTCCTCGATGGTGAGGTTGCCGATGATCGAGCGCAGGTGGCCGGTGAACAGCTCGTGGATCGCGCTGGTCATGAAGTCCTGCTGGTCGAGGAAGCGGCGGGCGGCGTTGGCGATGGAGACGAAGTCGTCGCCGACCTTGTAGATCACCACGCCGCGGATGTGCACGGGGATGCCCTGCTGGGTGACGCAGGAGACCTGGAGGTTGGCGGCCCGGGTGTCGAGGCGGAGGCGGCGGGCGGTCTGGAAGCCGGGCATCACCGCCGAGCCCTTGCCCGTCACGATCTTGAAGCCGAGGCTGTCCACGCCCTCGCCGCGGCGGCGCGCGCCGAGACCGGAGATGATCAGCGCCTCGTTCGGCTCCGCCACCCGCCACACCGCTTTGAACAGCAGGATCACGACGACGACGGCGACGAGCACCCCGCCGCCGATGATGTAGAGCTCCGGGGACATCGGTTGCCTCCCTCAAAGGAGTGCTTTGGCCACGTAGACGGTGCGCGGGGGGAAGTACTCGACCACGACGACGACGGCGCCGACCGGGATCTCCTCGTCGGGGATGCTCGGGTACGCGTAGAAGGCCTCGCTGCCGCCCCTGATGGTGATCATCACCTCGCCGACGAGGCCGGGCCCGATCCGTCCGGTGACCCTGCCCTGCTTGCCGACCACCCCGGCTCCCCCCGTCTCGCTCTTCCGGACGCTACTCCAAACCGGCATTCGCGGTAATAGGCCGCGCAAAATGTTTCTCGAGGCGCTGCGCGTCCCTGCGCCCGCAATTCCGGGGCTGCCGATGATCGCGCCATGACACTGACGCCACGGGACCTCGGGATGAACCGGACTATTTCCCGCCGCGACTTCTTCGACGGCATCGCGGTGAGCACCCTGGGGAGCGTGGTTTCCGGCGGCACGGCCGAGGCGGCGCGCCAGGCCGCCCCGCCTCCCGGCCCCTCCGGGTTCCGCGGCGGCGGCCCGGAAGCGCTGAGCGTGCCGCACGCGCTCAGGGACGGCCGCTTCTGGCAGTACGCGGGCCCGCCCGAGCCCACCGGCGAGAGCTACGACCTCGTCGTGGTCGGCGGCGGGCTGAGCGGCGTCAGCGCGGCCTACGAGTGGCGGCGCCGGCGGCCGGGCGCGAGCGTGCTGGTCCTCGACAACCACGACGAGATCGGCGGGCAGGCACGGCGGGCGATGTTCCACCGGCAGAGCGTCCGCGGCCGGACGGGCGGGGCCGAGGCCGGGCTCGCCGACGCGGTGATGTGCGACGAGGAGTCCTTCGGCGCGGACACCCTGGTCCGGCTCACCGGCGACTGGGTCTCGCGGCTGCCGCTCGCCGCCCGCGCCAGGGACGACCTGCGCCGGCTCCGCCACGACCCGCCCGACTGGTTCCCCGGGCTGCCCGCCGAGGCCAAGCAGGAGCGGCTGGCCGGGCTGACGTACTCGGCGTTCCTGCTGGAGGTCTGCGGCGCGCACCCGGAGGTCGAGCGGTTCTGCCGGAGCATGTCCTGCCCCGAGTGGGGCTACGACACCCGGGCGCTCGGCGCGATCGACGCCTGGGGCACCGGCTACCCGGGGTTCGGGGGGCTCGGGCTGGAGACGGACAAGCCCTCGCGCTACAACTCGCCGACGGTCAGGAAGCAGTGGGGGATCGGCGACCCCGACGTCTACCTCTTCCCCGAGGGCAACCAGGCGCTGGTGCGCGCGATGGTCAACCGGATGCTGCCCGATCCCGGCTCGCCGGACCGGGCCGGGGACCGGGTGCGGTTCCGGCTGTCCAGCCCGGTGGTGTCGGTGCGCGACGGCGAGGGGGCGGCGAGCGTCGCCTACTTCGACGGCCACCGGGTCAGGAGCGTCGCGGCCGGGTCGGTCGTCCTGGCCTGCTGGAGCGCGGTGATCCCGTACCTGGTGCCGGAGCTGCCGGCCGCGCAGCGCGAGGCCCTGGGCGAGGCGGTACGGGTGCCGCTGGTGCACGCGAGCGTGCGGGTGCGCGACTGGGACGCCTGGCGGCGGGCAGGGGTGCGGCGGGTGCGGTGGACGGGCGCGTACTGGTCGCTGGTCGAGCTGGACCCGCCGGAGCGGCCGGGCGGCCCGGCCGAGGTGCACCTGCTGGCGACGCCGTGCCGGGCGGAGCTGGGGCCCCGGGCGGGCGCGGTGGCGGGGCGGAGGGAGCTGATCAGGACGCCGTACGAGGTGCTGGAGCGCACGATCCGCGAGCAGCTCACCCGGCTGCTCGGCCCGGCCGGCTTCGACCCGGCGAGGGACGTCGAGGGCATCACGGTCAACCGCTGGGGCCATGGCAACGCCCCCGAGTACTGCCGGCCGTGGCACGCCTTCTACCCCGACGGGCCGTTCCCCGCCGACGTGGCCCGCCGGCGCTTCGGCCGCATCGCGATCGCGGGCTCCGACGCCGCTCCCGCCGCCCGCGCCGACGCCGCCGTCACCGCCGCCTTCCGAGCCGTCGAGGAGCTGATCGAATGAAGAGACTGTGGGTGCGGATCTTCGTCACCGGGTTCGTCCTGTGGGCGGCCACGGTGCTGGTGACCGCCTGGACGGGCAACTCCAACCTGGTGCCGACCGTGGTGCTGTTCGGCAGCTTCCTGGTGCCGGTGACGTTCGTGGTGTGGGCGTACGGGCGGGGGCGCTCGCCCCGGGTGACGGTCGAGCTGCTGTTCATGGCGTTCGTCGTGGGCGGCGTGCTGGGCGTGCTCGGGGCCTCGTTGCTGGAGAGCTGGCTGCTCCGGCCCTCGCTGCTCATGTACGTCGCCGTCGGCCTCATCGAGGAGGGCGTGAAGCTGGCGGCGCTGATGTTCGTCACCCGGCGGATGGAGCGGCGCTCGACCATGGACGGCGTCATCCTGGGCGCGACGGTCGGCTTCGGCTTCGCCGCCTTCGAGAGCGCCGGCTACGCCTTCAACGCGCTGTTCACCGCCGACGGCCTGTCGCTGGGGCAGCTCGTCGAGACGGAGGTGCTGCGCGGCATCCTGGCCCCGGTCGGGCACGGCCTGTGGACGGCCGTGCTGGGCGGCGCGCTGTTCGCGGCGGGCGGCCGGCTGACCAACCGCGTGGTGCTGGCCTACCTCGGCGTCTCGGCGCTGCACGCGCTGTGGGACTCGATGAGCGCCATCGCCATCGCGGTCACGCTCGTGCTGACCGGGCGGCCGTGGCAGTTCGAGGCGCTGCGGATCGGCCGGGTGCCGCACGTGACCGCCTGGCAGGTGCACGTCTACACGCTGCTGAACTGGGCGGGGCTCATCGTGATCTCGCTGGTCGCGCTGGGCTGGCTGTGGTCGACGGTGCGCACGGGACGCCGGGATCGGGAGATCTTGTCCCAATAATCACGGTAATGAACGTGTTCCTCCCACTGCGCCGGAAGCATAAACGGTGCTAGTCTCCTGTGCGATCTTCCGGAGGTGTATTTACACAAGGTGTGGAAATGCCCCCGACTCGAGGTTGGGACATGGGCTCGCGAAACCGGTCAATTCGGTTCAAGATCTTCTTATTGCTGCTGCTACCCCTCCTGTCTCTGAGCGCGCTCTGGGGTTTCGTCCTCAACCTCACCATGGGCGACGCCCAGTCACTGCTCCGGGCGAACACGCTGTACCGGACCATCGGCGTCACCTCCACCGACCTGGGGACCCAGCTCCAGGCCGAGCGCGAACGCTCCGCCGAGGCGATCACGACGCGTGAGCCCACCGGCGTGCTCGGCGCCCAGCGCGCCCGCACCGACGGCGCCGTCGAGGACTTCCGCCGGGCGGTCGCCGAGGCCGGGGACGCCGCCGACGGCCTCCACGCCCCGCTCGCCGCGCTCACCGCCGCGCTCGACCGGCTCGGCCCCGTCCGGGCGGACATCGACAACGGCATCAGCTCCCGCCTGACCGGCCTGACCGCCTACAACCGCATCCTCGACGCGCTGTTCACCCTCTACGACCACCTCGTCTCCGTCTCCGACCTGGCCATACTCCAGCAGGCCGGCTCGCTGCAGGCGATGGGCGCGGCCAGGGAGCAGATCGCGAGGGAGCACGCCCTCGTCCTCGCCGCCCTCGCCGACCACCGGCTCACCCCGCCCGAGGTCACGGCCTTCACCGAGTACGCCGCCTCCCGCCGCTTCCTGCACGCGCGCGGCATGGCCGGCCTCGACGTGTCGCTGCGGCGGCCGTACGAGCAGATCTTCGCCTCCGAGCCCTTCCAGACCTTCACCGCCATGGAGGCGCGGATCGCCCAGACCGGCACGCCGCCCGCCGACGGCGCCGCCTGGCACGAGACCCTCGACAAGCTCACCGGCCGGCTCGACAAGGACGGCCGGGCCGCCACCGAGGCGCTCGCCGCGCGCACCTCCGACGCCGCCACCGCCACCGTCGCGCAGATCGCGGTCGCGGGCGGCCTCGGCTTGATCGCGGTGCTCGCCTCGATCATCATCTCGGTACGCTTCGGTCGTCGCCTGGCAGGGGAGCTCGGCGGGCTGCGCGCGGCCGCGGTCGAGCTGTCGGATCGGCGGCTGCCCGACCTCGTCGCGCGGCTGCGCAAGGGCGAGGACGTCGACGTGCGGAAGGAGGCCAAGGCGATCAAGGTGAGCGGTTCTGCGGAGATCACCGACGTGGCCAGGGCCTTCCACTCCGTGCAGCGCACCGCGGTCACCGCGGCGGTCGGCCAGGCCGCGCTGCGCCGCGGCGTCGGCCAGGTCTTCCTCAACCTCGCCCGGCGCAAGCAGGGGCTGCTGCACCGCCAGCTCGCGCTGCTGGACGGCATGCAGCGGCGCACCCACGACCCCGACCGGCTGGAGGAGCTCTTCCGCCTGGACCACCTGACCACCCGCATGCGCCGGCACGCCGAGAGCCTGATCGTGCTGTCCGGCTCCGCGCCCGGCCGCGCCTGGCGCAAGCCGGTGCCGGTGATCGACATCGTCCGGGCCGCGGTCGCCGAGGTCGAGGACTACACGCGGGTCGAGGTGCAGGCGATGCCGGTCAGCGCGGTCGAGGGCACCGCCGCCGCCGACCTCACCCACCTGGTCGCCGAGCTGGTCGAGAACGCCACCATCTACTCCCCGCCGGACACCGCCGTGCAGGTGCGCGGCGACCAGGTCAGCAACGGCTACGCCATCGAGATCGAGGACAGGGGCCTCGGCCTGTCCGCCGCCGAGTACGCCGCCACCAACCGCGTGCTGGCCAACCCGCCCGAGTTCGACCTGGCCGACAGCGACCGGCTCGGGCTGTTCGTGGTGGCCCGGCTGGCCGAGCGGCACGGCGTCAAGGTCATGCTGCGCCGCTCGCCGTTCGGCGGCACGATCGCGATCGTCCTGGTGCCGCGCTCCCTGGTCACCGAGCAGACCGCGCTGACGGCCGGCCACGGCGGCGAGGAGATGGCCTCGCTGCCCAGCCGGACGCGGAAGAAGGCGCTCGCGGTCGTGACCTCGGGCACCCACAAGGGGCTGCCCAGGCGCGTGCGCCAGGCCGCCGTCTCACCCAGGCCGGCGGAGACGTCCTCAGGGCCGCCCCGGCCGCCCGGGGAGGACAAGCCGGCCGAGCGCTCCCCCGACGAGGTCCGCGACCTGTTCTCGGCCTTCCAGCGGGGGACCCAGCGCGCCCGAGAAGAAGCCTCTGAGGAGGGGCCCATGAGCAAGGGGGATGCATGAGTCTGCCGACCAGCAACATCGGTGAGCTGAACTGGCTGCTGGACGACCTGACGTCGCGGGTGGCGGCGGTGCGCCAGGCGGTCATCCTGTCGACCGACGGGCTGGCGGTCGGCCACTCCAAGGGGCTGACCCGGGAGGACGCCGAGCACCTGTCGGCCGTGGCCGCCGGCTTCCAGAGCCTGGCCCGCGGCACCGGGCGCCATTTCGGCGGCGGCGACGTGCGCCAGACCATCGTGGAGATGGAGTCGGCTTTCCTGTTCGTGACCGCGGCGGGGCAGGGCACCTGCCTGGCCGTGATCGCCGAGGCCAACGTGGACGTCGGGCACATCGCCTACGAGATGGCGATGCTGGTCAAGCGGGTGGGCCAGCACATCACCACCAACCCGCGCGCTGGAGCGTCATGAGCGACGGCCCGCAGTGGTTCGATGAGGAGGCCGGACCGGTCGTCCGGCCCTATGCTCTCATCCGTGGTCGCACGCGTCCCACCGGTGACGTGTTCGACCTCGTCGCGACCGTGCGCGCCGTCGGCGAGGCGCCGGCCGGCGAGCTCGGTCCCGAGCAGCGACTGATCCTGCGGGCTGCCCGGACCCCGATCTCGGTGGCCGACCTGGCCGTCGAGCTCGACCTGCCCGTCGGCGTCGTCCGGGTGCTCCTGGGCGACATGCGTGACCACGGCCTCATCACCGTCTCCTCGCCCTCCGCCGGAGGGACGCGGACGAATGAGCGCATTCTCAAGGAAGTGATCAATGGACTCCGTGCTCTCTGAGGATCCCGTCGCGCTGAAGATCCTCATCGCCGGCGGTTTCGGCGTCGGCAAGACCACCCTGGTCGGGTCGATCAGCGAGATCAAACCGCTGCGCACGGAGGAGGTGCTCTCCGACCGCGGCGTCGGCGTGGACGACCTCGACGGCGTCGAGGCCAAGACCACCACGACCGTGGCGATGGACTTCGGCCGCATCACCATCCGCGAAGGGCTCGTGGTGTACCTGTTCGGCACGCCCGGGCAGGAGCGGTTCTGGTTCATGTGGGACGAGCTGTCCTACGGCGCGCTGGGCGCCGTGGTGATCGCCGACACCCGGCGGCTGACCGACTGCTTCCCGTCGGTCGACTACTTCGAGCAGCGCGGCACGCCGTTCGTGGTGGCCGTCAACTGCTTCGACGGCGCCGAGCGGCACACCGTCGACGACGTGCGCATCGCGCTCGACCTCGACGACGACGTCCCGGTGATGTTGTGCGACGTGCGCCGCCGCGCCTCGGCCAAGGAAGTGATGATCACCCTGGTCGAGCACTCGCTGCGGACGCTCACCTCGGCGAACTAGCCCCGGGCACGGGCTGACGGACTCCCTGAGGGCCGCCTACAGCGCCCTCAGGCCGTTGATCACCTCACGCAGCAGGCTCTCCGTGGGCGAGGACGCCCGGTCGCGCTGCGGGCGCACCGAGACCAGGCCGTACTCCAGCAGGTCGCCGAGCAGCACCCGCAGCACGCCGACCGGCAGGCCCACCTCCGAGGCCAGCTCGACCACCGGCCTGGACCCGCCGGACAGGCAGCCGAGCACCCGCCGGTGCTGGGCGCTCAGCTCGGCGTGGGCCGGGGCGGGCAGCCCCGTGGAGACGACGTTCGCCAGCAGGTCCAGCGCGGAGGACGCGGGCCTGGTGCGGCCGCGCGCGACCGCGTAGGGCCGCACGACCGGCCCGGCCTCCTCATCGACCCACTCGTGCTCGCGGCTCACGGCTGAGATCCCCCGTCCTGGTCGCTGTCCTGCCCGCTCTCCTGGCGCCCGCGCTGCCAACCGGACTGGAGCGAGGTGAGCAGCGCCCGGGCCTCCTCCGGCGAACGTTCCCCGGCGGGCGGCGTCTCACGCGCGGGCTCGGGCGGCGGCGCCTCCCGCAACCGCGGCGGCAGGCCGTTCTGGCGCTGGCGGCGGGGCAGGCTGGTCGGCGGGCGCTCGGGCGGGGTCAGGCCCGTCGGCCGCTCGATCGGAGTGGGACCGGCCGGCCGGTCGGCCCGGGCCTGGTCCTGGTGCTCGGCGGGGCGGCGCGGCCCGCCCGCGCGGTCGCGCCGCGGCGCGTCGTCGGGCCCTTGGCCGGGCCCGACGTGGAGTTGAGCGTGGGGCCGCCCGGCGCTGGGCCCGGCGCCGGGGCCTCGTGGCGGGGCTGGAAGAGCGCCGGGGGCTCGGCGGGGGCCGGCGGCGGGCCGAGCTCGTCGTCCATGGGCTGCGCGGGCTGCGGGAGGGCCGGCGTGCCGGTGCGCCTGCTGGTGTGCACGCGCCGCGGCAGGTGGCCGTTCCTGACGCTCTCCGGCCCCGGGCTCTCCTGCCGGACGACCGAGACCGGCACCGGCTCGAACCCCAGCGCCTGCGCCGGCGACACCAGCGGCTCCACCAGCGAGCCCGGCACGAGCACGATGACGGTCGTGCCGCCGTACGGCGAGGGCTTGAGCGTCACCTTGACGCCGTGCCTGGCGGCGAGCATGCCGACCACGGCGAACCCCAGCCGCTCGGTCTGGGCGGCGTCGAACTCCGGCGGGCGGGCCAGACGGCAGTTGATGGCCTGCCGGGTGGTCTCGTCCATGCCGAGCCCGCGGTCCTCGATCTCGACGGCGAAGCCCCTGCCCACCATCTCGCCCCGGACCGAGACCTCGTTGCTGGGCGAGGAGAAGGCGGCGGCGTTCTCGATGAGCTCGGCGAACAGGTGCATGAGGTCGGCGACCGCGGCCCCGGAGACGCCGGCCTCGGGCATCGGGTAGACCCGGACCCTGGTGTACTCCTCGACCTGGGCGGCCGCGCCGCTGAGCACGTCCTCCATCGGGATGACGCCGCGCCACCTGCGCCCGGCCGAGCCGCCCGACAGCAGCACCAGGCCCTCGGCGTGGCGGCGCATGCGGGTGGTCAGGTGGTCGAGCTTGAACAGCCGCTCCAGCGCCTCGGGCTCCTCCGTCTGGCGCTGCATCTCGTCGAGGAGGCGGAGCTGGCGCTGGAGCAGCGACTGGCTGCGGCGGGCCAGGTTGCGCAGCGCCTCGGACAGGCCCTCGCGCAGCCTGGCCTGCTCGACGGCCGCGTCCACGGCCGTGCTCTGCACGCTGTCGAAGGCGGCGGCGAGGTCGCCGATCTCGCTGGTGGCGTTCTTGCCCACCCTGATGGGCGGGGCCTCGGCCGCGATGTCCACCTGCTCGCCCTTGCGCAGCTTGGCGACGACGTCGGGCAGCCGGATCTCGGCCAGGTCCAGCGCGGTGCGGCGGAGCGTCGCCAGCTCGCGGGTGATGCGGCGGCCGAACCGCACCGAGATGAAGATCGAGAAGATGACCGCGACCAGGCCGAGCGCGCCCGCGACGGCGGCCCGCACGACGATGGCGACGCCGGCCGGCTCCATGCGGGCCAGCAGCTTGTCGCCGGTGCGCCAGATGGCCTCCTGGTACTCCTTCTGCACCTGGTCGGCGACGCCCCGCCAGAGCTGGATGTCGAGGGGCTGGCCGGAGACGTAGCTCTCGACCAGGTTCTCCATCGTGACGTACCTGGGGGAGTAGTAGATCTTCTCGAAGGGGGCGCGAAGCTCGGTGTCGAGGTTGGCGAGGGCCTTCGGGAACAGGTACGTGCGGGACCCGTCGATGCCGGCCAGCATGTGCAGGTCGTGCATGGTGGCCCGGCCGTCGGAGGCGATGATCAGGGCGTGCTCGCGGCTCAGCAGCTCGCGCACCTCGTCGGCGCTGATCACGCCCTGGGCCTGGAGCGACAGCTCCACGTCGGTGCTCATGTTGAGCCGCGAGTAGAGGAGGTGGACCTCGTCGGAGATCCGGGCGAACTCGGTGACGAGCGAGCCGGGGGTGAGCCGCCGCTCGTCCACCTTGCGGCGGATGTCCGGGATGCGGTCGATGGCCGCGAAGACGGTCTGGAGCTGGTTCTTCATGTCCGGCGTGAGCGCCGCCTGCACGTCCTCGGCCGAGGCGGTCTGTGTGAGGCGCTTCCTGCTCGCGTCCACCTTGGCGCGGGCCTCGGCGAGGGCGCCGGGGTCCGTGACGTTGTTCCCGATGCGCTCGGCGGAGGCCAGGCGCTCGGTCTGCAGGTTGCCCACCAGTCCGTCGGCGTTGTTGATGACGCCGGTCCAGATCGTCTCGACCTTGAGCAGGTTTAGCGCCTCTCCCGAGGTGGTGCTCGCGGCGAAGCCCCAGAGCGCGACCAGGGAGATCAAGGGGATGACGAGCAGCGTCGAGATCTTGAATCGGATGGATCTGCCCGATGCCATGACACCTGCTCCCGGATAGAAGATCGCGGGAGAGAATAGCACCGAAACGCATGGTTTTAAGATCGACTAGCGATAATTCTGTGATATGTCGGGAAATCTGCGGCTTCGGAGCACTGGTGTCCCGGCCTTTCGGCCGTCCGGAACCGTACTTCCGCCCCCGCTCCCCGCTCCTGCCCGCCCCGGGCTCAGGCCGCCGTGGTGAGGTCGCCGCGCACCCGGCCGGGCAGCCCGCCGGCCATCCGGGACGCCAGCGCGGGCCGCCGTCCCCACGCCAGCCGGGCCAGCCAGAACGCCAGCACGCCCAGCAACGCGACCTCGGCGCCCAGCAGCAGCCGCTCCACCAGCCCGATCATGACCCGCTCCCCCGGCAGGGCCACGTACGTGATCGCCAGCAGCCCGAACCCCCCGGCCAGCGACACCCACTCCACGGCCCGCGCCACCGGCTTCCAGTCGGCGTGCGCGCCCAGGCGGGGCACCAGCAGCGCCCCGGCGGCCGGCAGGCTCACGAAGGCCGCGACGGACACGTACCGGTGGATCTGCGCGGCCAGGTCGAGGTCCTGGCCGATCGGGGTGGTCGGGATGACCGCCGCCACCACCAGCGCTCCCGACCAGAGCAGCAGCAGGCGCTCCGGCATCCCCCGGACCGGAGCGCCCGCCGCGCGAAGCCCCGCCAGCAGGGCCAGCGACCCGAGCCCGAGCACCGCCATCGCGACCTCCGTGACGCCCCCGCGGTCGGACACGGCGTACTCGCTGACGGTCACGTTCATCGGGTCGAGGTAGGGGTCGGGGCCGAACTGCCCGGCCACCACCGCGATCACCGCGAACACGATCGAGCCACAGGCGACGGCCGGGAGGAGCTTCTTTGCTGCGGTCATGTCACCACCCTCCCGCCGCCGCCCCCTCCCCGGCATCCGGCGGCGCCCCCGAGCCGTCCCTGAGCCGACCCTGACGGGGTCAGGGTCCGGGGCATGAGAAGACCGCGCAGCGTGCCCGGGTCTGGTGGGCGCGCTGCGCGGCGTCGTGAGGACCCGCGTGCGGGTCAGCCGGTGCGGAGTGTGAGGCCGTACACGCTCAGGGGCTCATTGACCGGCTGGTGGTACGTCGTGCCGCCGGTCGTGCAGTTGCCCGAGCCGCCCGAGGTGGTGCCCTGGGCCTGGCTGCCCGAGATGAACGAGCCGCCGGAGTCGCCCGGCTCGGCGCACGCGCTGGTCCTGGTCAGGCCGGTGACCGTGCCCTGCGCGTACCGGACGGTGGCGTTGTGCTGCTGGATGACGCCGCAGCGCCAGCCGGTGGTGGAGCCGGAGCGGCAGATGGAGGCGCCCACGGACGCCTGCGTCGAGCCGCGGACGGTCACCATCGCGCCGCCGGAGCCGCGCACGTACGGCGTGGCGGTGTTGCCGGCGTCCGCGGCCACCCACGCGTAGTCGTTGCCCGGGAAGGACGAGCCCTGGAAGGTGCCGGACGGGTTCGAGGTCCGGGAGCCGGCGCGGCCGCAGTGGCCGGCGGTGACGAAGCCCTGGGTGGTGCCCCGGGTGACGGCGAAGCCGACGCTGCACCGGCTGGAGCCGATGTAGTACGCGGAGCCGCCGATGATGTTGATGAACGTCGTCGGCCGCTCGGCGGTCGCCGCGACGCTCACCTGGCTCCGGTCCACGCCCGCGGCGGCGACCAGCGCCTCCGCGGCCTCGACGGTGGGAGCCTGGACGGAGACGGTGTTGGCGGCCACGTCCACGTACCAGAGGGAGGCGCCGGCCCTGGCCCGGTTCGGGGCCTTGTCCAGCTTCTTCATGATCGCGTCGAGGTCGGCCAGCGAGCGCTGGACGACGACCGGCTGGGCGCCGCGCGCCTCGATGGCGGGGGCGGCACTGGCGTCGGTCGTGGCGACGTTGAGCCTGGAGGCGTCGGCGTTCAGCCAGGCGCCGCCGTACGAGCCGCCGAGCTGGCCGCTCAGCGCCGATTCGGTGGCCGCGGCGCGTTCCTCGTTGGCGAGCCGGGTGACGACCTGCGCCTCGGTGAGGCCGAGGTCGCGCTCCATGGCGTCGATCACGGCCGGGGGAACGGACGGGGAGGCGGATTGAGGCGCGGGTTCTGCTGCTGCCGCTGGGCTGAGGGGGGTGGCCAGGCTGACGGCGAGGATGATGCCGCCGGCCAGCGCACAGCGTTTACTCAACATGTGCACTCCTCGGGTGGGGGTGCTGTCAAGTTAACGGCTGGTAGGGGCGGCGTTGAGATACCAATGGACCCCTATTTCGGTGTTATGGAGGGGTTTTTGGCCTATGCCCAGAATCGGACATTTCTCGCCTTAAAGGCGAACGTCGAGGTAGGACGGTAAGGTCCCGGTGCTGGAGGTGTTCTCTGTGCGTAATGGTGTTCGTCATATGCTCGGCGCCGGCGCGGGACTGCTGGCCACCCCGCTCCTCGCGGCCGGATTCATGTTCGGCCACACCCAGCTCCGCTCCGCACTTGACTGGCCGCCGGTCGCCCTCTTCGCCGCGACGGCGCTGCTCGCCGGCGTCCTCGCCGGATCGCGGCTGTCGCCGCTCGCCTCGCTGCTGCCCGGCCTCGTCCTGACCGCCCTCGCCGCGGCGGCGACCGCCGGCCTCGACGCGTACTACACCGGCCTGGTGCCCGACGGGTACCTGGCGAACTACCAGCTGCTGGTCCACCTCGGGGCGCCGGTCGCCGGGTGCGCGCTGCTGGCCGCCTCCCTCTTCCCGTCGCGGTGGCGCGGCCGGCCCCGGGCGGTGCCGGCGGCCGAGGAGCCCCCTCCTCCGCCGGTGACGGAGGAGGAGACCCCGGCGCCGCCGCCGCTGCCGAAGCGGATCCCGTCCCGCTACTGAGCGGTGACGCGCTCCGGGCGGGCCGCCAGCACGGCGATCACCGCGTACGGCGCCGCGAGCAGCGCGAACGCGACCCCGTTCGACACCACCCCGGACATCGCCCCGTACGCGGCGTAGACGCCGAGCGTGACGACGTTCACGCCGAGCCCGGCGACCGACGTCACGGTGGCCCTGGCCGGGCCGGTGATCCGCTCCTGCAGCCGCGCGTCGGCCACCACCCCGGCCAGCTGGAACGCCCCGAACGCCACGGCGATCAGCACGAACCCGGCCGGGTGCCCGGACAGCGCCCCGGCCGCGAGCGCGACGGCCGCCGCCGCGACGGTCAGGGCGTAGCCCCGGCCCGGCATCCGGCGCGCGGCTCCCGCCAGCAGCCCGCCGGCCGTGGCCCCGACCCAGACGACGAGCACCAGCACCGGCACCGCGGTCCTCGCGACGCCGGTCTCGACGCCCAGGAACGGGACGTACTCCTCCAGCGCGCCCCAGATCGCCGTGACGAAGGCGACCAGCAGCAGCGCCCGCAGCACGCCGGGATCGGAGCGGGCCTCGGCGATCCCGGCCCGCAGGACCGCGAGGTAGCCGCCCTCGCCGGCCTCGCGCGCGCCGCGGCGCTCGGGCAGCGTCAGGGCCGTGACCGCGCCGAGCACGCAGGCCAGCACGCTGGCCGCGCCCACGACGGGATAGCCGCCGGCCGCGAACACCGGCACCGCGAGCCCGATGGCCAGGGCGTTGGCCACCAGCCCCGCGGCCTCCGCGCGCCCCATGACGGCGGCGTAGCGGCTCTCGCGGCCCCGGCGGGCCAGCTCCTCGTAGGCGAGGGCTTCGTACGCGCCGGAGACGAGGGCGCCCTGCGCGCCCCACAACACGAACCCGGCGGCGAAGGCCCAGTAGGACGGGATCAGGACCCACAGGGCGTACCCGGCCCCGGCCAGCAGCGGGCCGAGGAACAGCAGCAGGCGCCTGGACACGGCGTCGGCCCAGGCCCCGGACGGCACCTCGAGCACCAGGCCCGTCACCGACCAGATGACGAACAGGGACGAGGTCTCGGCGACGGACAACCCGGCGTCGGCGAACAGCAGCGTGTAGACCGGGTAGATGAGGATGAACTCGCCCAGGAATGCGTAGGCGTACAGTCGTGCGACGAACATGAGGCCTTCCAGCAGGACGAAGGGGATCTCCGGGAGCTGGTCGCCCCGGAGGTCCGCGCGCCCTGGCGGGGCCTGCGGCCGTCGGTCATCAATGTCGTCGGGTCATGCCCGCGAGTCTAGCGCCCCGCCCGCCTCGGCGCGGGCCGCCGGACCCAGGGCCCGCGCGGCCTCGACCCGGGCCCGGAAGGGGCGGCGTTCGAGGGCCGCCACGGTCGCCCGCAGCACCTCCGTCAGCGGCACCGGCAGCTCGCCGTCCAGCTCGCCGACCGCCCGCTCGGTGGCCGCCCACTCGGCCTCGATCAGCGGCAGCGCGGCCCGCGCCCGCTCGGTGAGGTGCACGATCCGCTGCCGGGCGTCGGCGCCCTTCTCCAGCGTGACCAGCTCGCAGCGGCGCATCTGCACCACCGTCTGGCTGGCCGCCGAGTGGGTCACGCCGACCGCGCTCGCGAGGTCGCGGATGGCCATCGGCCCCTCCGCCACCAACGTCCGGACGTAAGGGGAGAAACGGGGCCGGTATCCGGGCAGGCCGTGCTCCGCGTAGATCTCCGCGACCGCACCGTCCATCAGCTCGTGGACGTGCCGCAGCAGCGTCCCCAGTCCGGTCATGCGGCTCAATCTAACAGCCCTGTTGCACATGCCTGCTACGCTGCCGGACGTGGCCCAGGCAGTGTGTGTGGTGGTCCGGTACCGCAAGGCGGTGACGTACGGCGTGCACGCGCTGCTCGCCGCCCTGGAGACCGCGGAGGTCGAGCACGAGCTGCGGCTCGGCACCACCCCGGAGGAGACCGCCGCGCACATCGCCGACACCGGGGCCGACCGGGTGCTGACGCTGTGGTCGTTCTACTCGCCCGACGCCGAGGCCATGGCCGCCGAGCTGGCCGTCGTCAAGGAGCTGAGCGGCGGGCGCGGGCTGCACATCGCGGGCGGCGTGCACGCCACCGCCGAGCCGCAGCAGGTCATCGACGCGGGCTGGGACCTCGCCGGCATCGGCGAGGGCGAGTCGACGATCATCGCGCTGGTCCGGGCGCTGCGCGAGGACGCGCCGCTCACCACCGTGCCCGGCCTGGCCGTCAGGGACGCCGACGGGGTCGCCCTCCGCACCCGGCCGGCCCCGCAGCTCCCGCTGGACGCGTTCCCGTCCTTCGTCGGCCGCAACGGCCCCATCGAGATCACCCGCGGCTGCCGCTACACCTGCCGGTTCTGCCAGACGCCGTTCATGTTCGGCGGCCAGTTCCGGCACCGGTCGGTGGCGAGCGTGCGCGAGCACGTGCGCGCCATGGCCGAGCGGGGGCTGAAGGACATCCGCTTCATCACGCCGACCTCGCTCTCGTACGGCTCGCCCGGCCCCGACCCCGACCTCGGCGCGGTGGAGGAGCTGCTGGCCGGGGTCAAGGAGGAGCTGCCGCCGCACGGCCGGGTCTTCTTCGGCAGCTTCCCGTCGGAGGTGCGGCCCGAGCACGTCACGCCGGAGGCGATGCGCCTGCTCAAGCGGTACGTCGCCAACGACAACCTGATCATCGGCGCCCAGTCGGGCTCCGACCGGGTGCTGGCCGCCTCCGGGCGCGGCCACGACACCTCGCCGGTGCGCGACGCGGTCAGGATCGCGGTCGAGCACGGCTTCCGGCCCAACGTCGACTTCATCTTCGGCATGCCCGGCGAGGACGAGAGCGACCAGGCCGCCTCGCTCCGGCTCGCCGCCGACCTCGCCGAGCTGGGCGCCCGCATCCACACGCACACGTTCATGCCGCTGCCCGGCACGCCGTGGCGCGACGCCGAGCCGGCCTTCATCCCGCTCGCGACGATGAGCGAGCTCGACCGGCTGGCCCAGCGCGGCGACGCCTACGGGCACTGGCGCAAGCAGGCCGAGCACTCCGCGCGGCTGGCCGAGACGGCCAAGGCCTACCCGCGGCGCGCCCGGCGGCGCCGGGCCTGAGCTCTTGCCCGGTCAGCGGGCCTGCTCGCCGGCGTCCGCGTCGTGGTCGTCGTCGCCGTCGTGGTCGGCGTCGTCGTCGGCGTCGGCGTCCTCGTCGAGGAAGGCGGCGTGCAGCACCCGTTCGAACGCGTCGCCGACCGGTCGCAGCGCCTGCGAGAACGCGTTGACGAGCGGCCCGAAGATCTCGGACACCTCGGACATCAGATCGGGGCTCTTGTTCTCGGGAGGCGCCCAGCGCATGGCGTCGGCGCTCAGCGTCTCCCACTCGTCGACGACACCGTCGATGGCGTCGAGCACATGATCAGGGTCGCTTGGCATGACCGCTCCCTGCGGCGTCCGCGGAAAAAAGGGGTCGATACCACGGTAACCCAGACGGGATCGGACACGCCTCTCACGCGGGGATGGACACTCCCACGCCACCGCGCGTGCGGGCGCCGTAGCGCTCCTTGTCCGCGCCGAGGTCGAGCGGCTTGATGCTCTTGCGGGCCTCCAGGATCTCCTCGGTCAGCAGCGAGGCCGGCACCAGCCACGACACCTCGAACTCCAGCCCGTCGGGGTCCTTGGCGTACAGCGCCTTGGTGGTGCCGTGGTCGGAGGCGCCCACCAGCGCGTCCAGCTCGGCCAGCTTGCCCGCGACCCGTTCCAGCTCCTCCAGCGTGTCCACCTCCCAGGCCAGGTGGTAGAGCCCGACCGAGGTGCGCCCGGCGGCCGAGGGGGCGGCGTCCTCGCCGATCTGGAACAGGCCGAGGTCGTGGTCGTTGGTGGAGCCGGGCGCCTGGAGGAAGGCGGCGCCGCGCATGCCCATCACGACCTCGAAGCCGAGGGCCTCGCGGTAGAAGGCGACGCTGCGCTCGACGTCGCGGACGTACAGGACCGCGTGGTTGAGCCGCTGGACCGGCATGGTGATCCCCTTTCCGAGGTGTCCAGCCCGAAGTATATGAGAGTTCAACTAGATTGGCAGGGTGAGAACGACCCGATGGCTGGACGACGACGAGCAGCGCACCTGGCGGGTTTTCCTGGCCGCCACCCGGCTCGTCCAGGAGTCGCTGGACCGCCAGCTCCAGCGCGACGCGGGCATGCCGCACGCCTACTACGAGATCCTCGTGCGCCTGTCGGAGGCCCCCGGGCGGGCGCTGCGCATGAGCGAGCTGGCCGCCCGGGCGCACAGCTCGCAGAGCCGCCTGTCGCACGCCGTGGCCCGGCTGGAGGAGCGCGGCTGGGTGCGCCGCGAGCGGTGCCCGGCCGACGGCCGGGGCAACCTCGCCGTCCTCACCGCCGAGGGGCACGCCGCGCTCGCCGCCGCCGCGCCCGGCCACGTGGAGGAGGTGCGGCGCAGCCTCTTCGACGTGCTGAAGCCCGACCAGGTCGAGGCTCTTGAGGAGATCTGCGCGGCCGTCCTGTCGGTCCCCGGCGGTCCCGGCGGGGACACACTGCCGGGTAGCGAGAAAAGTGTCGGCCGGAGGCCGTAGCGTGCTGCGCGTACCCGAGCGAGGAGAGGCCGATGCACGACACCGACGAGGCGCTGTTCCGGGCGGTCCACGGCATCGCGGGGCGGTTCGCCGGCCAGCCCGTGCCCGTGGTCATGGAGGCGCTGTTGCGCGGCCTGCCCAAGGCCCCCGGCCTCGAGGTGTCGGAGATCCGCAAGATCGCCGAGGAGATCAGCGTCGGCCGCGACCCCTCGGGCTTGTGAACAACTGATCGCGAGGGGAGCATCGGGTACATGTACGAGCCCGCCCCTGACGACCGGTTCACCTTCGGTCTGTTGACGGTCGGCCGGCAGGCGCGTGATCCCTTCGGAGCCGCCACCCGCGCTCCCCTCGACCCCGTCGAGACCGTGCACCGCCTGGCCGGCCACGGCGACGTGCTGAGCGCGTTCTTCCTGGTCGACCTGCTGGAGACCGGCGGCTACGACGGCCCCCGCCACTTCGGCCACAAGCCGCCGCGCACCGACGACGCCGACGACGTCCGGGTCTCGGTCGCCGCCGACATGCGCACCTACCTCGTCCTGCGCGAGCGCGCCCGGGTCTTCCGCGCCGACCCGGAGGTGCGCGAGGCGCAGCGGGCCGCGCGGGTGGACGAGCTCGGCCTGCCGACCCTCAACCGGGGCGAGACGCTGGCCGATCTCGCTCACGACACCTTCGACCCGGACAAAACGGCACGGCGCGGATACCATTTCTCCCGTCTGAACCAGCTTGCGCTGGAGCACTTGTTAGGAGTCCGTGGGTGACGCTGGTCGCTGGGGTCGATTCTTCGACGCAGAGTTGCAAGGTCGTCATTCGTGACGCGGAGACGGGAGCGCTGGTCCGCGAGGGCCGGGCCCGGCATCCGGAGGGCACGGAGGTTCACCCGTCCCACTGGTGGGCGGCGCTGCTGGAGGCCCTGGAGGCCGCCGGCGGGCTCGACGGCGTGACGGCCGTCAGCGTGGGCGGGCAGCAGCATGGCATGGTCTGCCTGGACGAGTCCGGAAATGTCGTGCGTGACGCCCTGTTGTGGAACGACACCCGCTCCGCCCAGGCCGCCGCCGACCTCATCGCCGAGCTGGGCGGCGCGCAGGCGTGGGCCGACGCGGTCGGCTCGGTGCCGGTCGCCTCGTTCACGGTCACCAAGCTGCGGTGGCTGGCCCGGCACGAGCCCGAGCACGCCCGCCGCACCGCCGCCGTGTGCCTGCCGCACGACTGGCTGACCTGGCGGCTGGCCGGCGCGCTCGCCTCGGGCGTGCCGTTCTCGCGCGCCGGCTGGGCCGACGCGCCGCTCGCGCCCCTCGACACGCTCACCACCGACCGGGGCGACGCCTCGGGCACCGGCTACTGGTCGCCGTTCACCGGCTCCTACCGCACCGACCTGCTCAAGACCGCCTTCGGCGCGACGCCGCTGCTCCCCCGGGTGCTCGGTCCCGCCGAGCGGGCCTACGAAGGCGCCCACCCCGGCGCGCCCGGCGGCACGATCCTGCTCGCCCCCGGCACCGGCGACAACATGGCCGCCGCGCTCGGCGTCGGCGCCCGCTCCGGCGACGTCGTGGTCTCCCTCGGCACCTCCGGCACCGTCTTCGCGGTCGCCGAGCAGCCGAGCGCCGACGCCTCGGGGGCGGTGGCGGGGTTCGCCGACGCGACCGGCCGCTTCCTGCCGCTGGTGTGCACGCTCAACGCCGCCCGCGTCCTCGACGCCGCCGCCCGCATCGCCGGGGTCGGCCTCGCCGAGCTGAGCGACCTCGCGCTCCAGGCGCCCGCCGGGGCCGGCGGGCTCACCCTGGTGCCCTACCTGGAGGGTGAGCGCACCCCCAACCGGCCCACCGCCACCGGCTCCGTCCACGGCCTGACGCTCGCCACCGCCACCCCCGCCCACCTGGCCCGCGCCGCCGTCGAGGGCATGCTGTGCGGCCTCGCCGACGCCCTCGACGCGCTGCGGCTGGAGCCGGAGCGGGTGCTGCTGATCGGGGGCGCGGCCCGCTCGGAAGCGGTCCGCCGCATCGCCCCGACCGTCTTCGGCGTCCCGATCACCGTCCCGCCGCCTGCCGAGTACGTCGCGGACGGGGCCGCCTACCAGGCGGCGACGCTGGTGACGAAGCCGGAGTGGGGGGCGGGGGACACGGTGACGTACGAGGGCGAGGCGATCCCGGAGATCCGCGCCCGCTACGCCCGCGCCACCCAGCACATCCTCGACTGACAGGTCCGCGGACGGCACCGGTGGCGGGCGGCCCGCCGGTGCCCGCCCGTCAAGCTTCTCCTATCCGCCGCTCGTCCGCGCGGGCTGCGCGTCACGCCAGAGCTCTCGCCCCTCGGCGTCCCGCCCCACCACCTGGAACCCCTTCAGGTAGATGTCCCCGTCGCGCTCGTGCGCGCCCCCGAACAGCCGGACGCCGATCCCCCAAGGGTCCTTCCTGGCCGGTGCCCTCACCTTGCGCCCGTCGGCGAAGACCAGCTCGACCTCGGCCGTGCGCACGTCCGCGACCACGCCGAACCATCGCCGGTCCCGCTCGTGCAGCAGCACCGGCAGCCTGCGGCCGCCCAGGTCGCGCATGAGATCCTTCGCCCGTACGAGGTCGGAGCCGACCGGCTCGCCGTCCAGCCGCCAGATCAGGGTCCGGTCCGGGACGTCGTACACGTTGGCGCTCAGCCCGTCGCCCAGCCGCAGCACCTCGCCGACCGGCTCGGCGGTCGCCTCCGGCACCATCAGGGGCGTGTTGTCCACCCTGGCCACCACCTTCCCCTCCGCGTCGACGAACTCGAAGAAGTCCACGCGGGCCGCGCTCGCCGTGCTGACCCTCCAGATGGACAGGGGCGCGCCCGCCGGGTGCGTGACCCGCCCCGCCGTCCGGCGTCCCTCGGCCGTGACGGCGGACACCCCGGCGACCCGGTCCCCGGCTGCGCCGAAGTACATCACCCGCTCCGGCGGCGGCCACGACTCGGTGGACCCCTCCAGGGACGCGGTCCCGGCGACCGGCGCGTCGCCGCAGGAGGACGTGGAGCCCCCCGTCCGGCTCTCGTATCGGCGGCAGAAGGCCACCGAGCCGTCCTCCCGCCTGGCGAACCACAACTGCAGGGGCCGGTTCTCCGACGGGTTGTCCACGATCAGCCGCTCGCCGAGGGGCCGCCGGCTCTCCAGGCCCGGACTCGGGGCGGGCGGACCGGATTCGAGCCTCCCGGTGCTCACGCCCCGCCCGTCGCCGCCCGGCCCGTCGCCGCCCAGCCCTCCCCCGAAGCCCGGCCCCGTGCCCACGGCGGCGACCGGGACGACGACCACGGCCGCCGCCACCCCCGCCAGCGCCAGCCCGAGCCGTCCCCGGTTACGCCGCCGCGCCCGCGCCCGCGCCGCGACCCGCCCCGGCAACCCCACCGGCGCCTGCGGCGCGCCCCCGGCCGCCGCGTGCCGCAGCGTGCTCCGCAGGTGACCCTCCACCCACTTGTCCTCGGTCATGCGATGCCCTCCTCGGCCGCGGCGGCCGTACCCCGATCGGACCGGCCCGGCGCGAGAGCCGAGCGCAGTTTCCCCAGGCCCAGGGACGCGTGACTGCGCACGGTCCCGCGCGAGATCCCGAGCACCCTGGCGATCTCCTCGTCCGCCAGGTCCTCGTAGTAGCGGAGGACGAGCACGGCCCGCTGCTTGCGCGGCAGCCCCTCCAGCGCCTTCCACAGCTCCTGCTCGGTGCCGGACGGCAGCAGGTCGCGATGGTCGCGTTTGTCCGGCAGGTCCCAGATCAGGTGCTCGCGCCGGCGCCGCCGCCAGACGCTGATGTGCAGCCTGGCCATGATCGTGCGGGTGTACGCCTCGGGATCCTCCTTGCGCCGTACGCGGGGCCAGGCCCGGTGCAACCGGATCAACGCCTCCTGAACCAGGTCGGCCGCGTCGTGGGCGTTGCCGCTGAGCACGTACCCGTAGCGCAGCAACGCGTCGGCCCGATCCGCCACGAAGCTCTCGAACCCCCCGGAGTCGTCCGCCAAGACCCGCCACCCTCTCCTCGTCCGTCCCCCTGTAGACGGGCCGAGCCCCCCGAACTGTTGAACGGACGCGATCGGACAGCGTCTTGCGCGACGGGCCGGCCTGATATTCGATCATGACCAGGGCCGCGGCCTCCGCTTCGGCCGGGCCGCCCGACAGGCAGGAGGAGCCTCCATGAAGGTCAAGCGAGGAGTTCTGGCGGCGGTGCTGGCCGCCGGCGTGCTCGCTCTCGGCGCGACCCCCGCCCACGCCATCCCGCCGCCTCCGCCGGGAGGCGACCTCCTCATCGTCTACACCTACTACAGCGGCGACCAGGTCGTCGGGCAGCGCTGGTTCGGCTGCGGCCAGCCCGCCGGCCAGTGGGGAACCCTGGACGGCACGCTGAAGGTCTTCTTCACCCCCTGCTGAACGCCGTACGAACAGCGGAAGGCCCTCTTCCCGCGCCGGGAAGAGGGCCTCGCTCGGGCGACACGCGCGGCCGTCCCATCAGGCGGCGTCGAGCGCCCCGGTGATCTTCCGGGCCATGTCGGCCATGGTGGGGCTGAGCGGCCCCTGGTGGACCCGGCCGGCCGCCTGGACGGCGACGACGACGGTGTTGCGGAAGTTGTCGGCCTCGGCCGGGTCCTGCCGCTTGAGCAGCGTCATGGACGCGGTCAGGGCGGGCAGCACCTGGTCGGCGAGCGCGGCCACGGTCTTGCCGTACTTCACGCCCTTGGGCGCCTTGGCCAGCACGTGCCCGATCGGTCCGGTCGCGGAGGCCAGGGCGATCGAGCCCTCGGTGGCCGCCTTGTGCGCCGAGCCGGCGGCACCGGCGGCGGACATCAGCGACACCGCGCCCCAGGCGGCGATCCGGAGGGTGAGCTGGTCCTGGTCGGTGAGGGTGTTGTTCATGGTGGTGTGCTCCGTTCAGGTCATCGTGCGAAGGCGATCCGGTCGACCGGCCGGGCCCCGTCCGCCCGACCGCTCATGCCGACAACTCTCGCCGACCCCCCTGACACCGCCCCGCCATCGCACTGACACCACCGCTGACACGCCACCCACCGCCCCCTGAAAAGGTCGACCCCGCATGAACAACCCGCCCCTGCACCTCACGGACGTGACCACCGCCCTGACCACGACCCTCGACGCCCTCGCCCGCCTGGCCACCGCCCCCGCGTACCGCGTGTGCGGCACGAGCGCCGCCCTCCTGCAAGGCGTCCCGCTGCCCGCCGGGGACCTCGACCTCCTGCTCGCCACCCGCGCCGACCTGGATGCCTTCGCCGCGGCCCTCGCCCCGTTCCCCTGCCTCCGCCCCGCCTCCTGGCTCCCGGAGTCGTCGCAGTACTTCGCCGGCTTCGCGGTGAACGGCGTCAGGGTCGAACTCAGCACCGTCGAACGCCCCACCGACGCGGACGCCCTGGAATGCGCGGGCACCGGCCCCTGGCAGCACCACGTCCTGATCGGCTGCGGCCCCCACCAGGTCCCCGTGGTCCGCCTCGAACTCCGGCTCGCCACGGAACTCCTCCGCGACCGCCCCGACCGCTACCTCCCCCTCCTCCGCCACCTAAGCACCCACGGCTTCGACCCCGCCCTCCTCCACCGCGCCACAACCGCCTGCCACCTGCCCCCTCACCACCGGCGACTGCTCCGGAACCACCTCCGCTGACGAAGCCCGATCGCCCCGCTACAGTCGGCGCGTGACTGATCAACGCGCTCTGGACCGCCTGATCGCACTCGTGCCACCACCGCCGAACCCGCGATTCGGCCTGAGCGACTGGGACGAGCTGTACGACGAACTGGGCACGGAACTCCCGGCCGTCGGCGGCGACCTGATCGATCTGACTTCGCTACGCTGCCGGCCCTGGTGACGCCGGACGCACGAGCCGTCAGCCCGCCTTCGCCATGTCCTCGGCCAAATCGTCCAGGCACTTGCGGCGGTCGAGGGTGTTGGCGACAGTGCAGGCACGCAACGCTCTTCGCCGTCGAGACCGTCGTGCCGCCCTCGGTGATCGTCACATGGCGCGCTTCTCCGGCGACGACACGGGCTTTCCTGTCCGTGTCGCGGCGGGTCCGGTGTGCGCTGCCGGCCGGGCCCGGGCCCCCAGGCCGCACACCTGGACGGCGGGCAGGACGGGTCGATCGCTTCGGGATGTGCCGGCGGGCGAAAGACCCGCGGAGCGCTCTCGGCTCGGTCGACGCGCCGGAACAGGCACGTGATGTTCTCGTAGTCCAAGCCGCGGCCGAAGACGGCGTTCGCCATCTGATCCAGTCGCCACCCTTCGGCCTCGACGGCCTCGATCAGTTCGCGACCAGCGGCAGGCTCGTGCCCTTCCAGGCCGACCCGATGTCGACGCTGATACGAGCGACGAAGACGCTACGCCCATCCTGGTAGGTCAGTCGCGCGTCTTGAACAATCTGAGTCGGCCCGGGACCTGGGCATGGTCAACACCATGCCGGGACTCTACCGAGCGAGCTGCGTCCTACGAGGAAGCTGGGTCATCACGGCTATCAAGCACGACACGCACCAGACCACCACTGCGGAGAGATGTACCCAAGTCAAAAGCCCTTCCCCGAAGTCTCGGGGAAGGGCTTTCGCCTGCGGAGGATCGGGGATTTGAACCCCGGATGGGCGGTAAACCCAAACCGCATTAGCAGTGCGGCGCCATAGACCTGACTAGGCGAATCCTCCTGGTAGCCGGTGCGGCTCAGCACAGCGTACCGGCCTTCTGGCGAGGCGGCAAAGCGAATCCGCCGCCCGCCTTCACCAAGAGTTATCAACAGCCTGTGGGTAACCTGCTGTGGATGAAGCCCGCCCAGAGCGTGGGCGGGCTTCGGGGCTGTGGATAACCGTAGCGCGGCGGGGGATCAAGCGGCCGGGTTGGCCTCGCCCTCGATCTCGATCTTGACCTTCTTGCCCACGAGGACGCCGCCGGTCTCCAGGGCCTGGTTCCAGGTCAGGCCGAAGTCCTCGCGGTCGAACTCGGTGGTGATGGAGAAGCCCCATACCGCGGCGCCCCAGGGGTTGGTGCCGGCGCCGCCGTACTCGACGGTGAGCTCGACCTCCTTGGTGACGTCACGGATGGTCAGGTCGCCGACGACCGTGAACTCGTCGCCGGAGTGGCCCACCACGCGGGTGCTCCTGAAGGTGATGTCCGGGAACTTGTCGGCCGACAGGAAGTCGTCGCTGCGCAGGTGGCCGTCGCGGTCGGGAGCGCCGGTGTTGATGCTCTCGGTCTTGATGGTCAGCTCGGCGGACGACTCCAGCGGGTTCTCGGCGATGGTGACCGAGCCGTTGAAGGTGTCGAAGTGGCCGCGGACCTTGCTGACCATCATGTGCTTGACCACGAAGCCGATGCGCGTGTGCGCGGCGTCGAGGTTGTAGGTGCCGGCGGCCGGGATGGTCAGGCTCTCCCAGGTACGGGTGCTCATGGGGTTCTCCCTCGCTACGAGTAACGCTTGCTGTGCGGATGTCTGCGGCAACAAATGTCTACACGAGGAATATTCCGCGCGTCAACTATCGTCCGCTAAGGTATGAACGTGACGAACTTTGACGATGCCCGACTGACGGCCGTGGGACTGCTGGCCGAGGTGCACGCCGGCCTCATGGCCCGGCTGCAGCCCGCGCTGGCCGCGGCGGGCTTGTCGGAGGTCGACTTCGAGACCGTCATCCGGCTGGCCCGCTCCCCCGAGCAGCGGCTGCGGATGAGCGACCTGGCCGCGCAGACCGGGCTGTCCACCAGCGGCGTCACCCGGGTGGTCGACCGGCTCGAACGCGAGGGGCTGGTCGCGCGGCAGGCGTGCGCCCACGACCGCCGGGCCTCCTACGCGGTGCTGACCGACGCCGGGCGGGAGCGGCTGGAGTCGGTGCTGCCGCAGCACGTCCAGGACATCGAGGACTGCTTCACCGGGTTGCTGGAGGCGAAGGAGCTGGAGGCGTTCCTTGGCAGCCTGCGGAAGATCAGAGCCGTCGTACGGCCGTGCGCCACCGCCGGGGCCACCTCAGGGGACGTGGAGCCCGTTCCGGGGTGTTAGTCGTCGGCGGACAGGCCCAGGGCGGCGCGGAGCTTGCCCATCGCGCGTGAGACGGTGCTCTTCACCGTCCCCACGCTGATCCCCAGCGTCCTCGCGATCTCCGGCTCGGTCATGTCCTCGTAGTAGCGCAGCACGATGGCCGCCCGCATCCGCTCGGGCAGCGCGTCGAGCGCCTGCTCCAGCCGCTCGTGCACCTCGCCCACCTCGCCGCAGGCCACGGTCTCGCGCGAGACGATCTCCGGCAGGTCGTCCCCCGACGGGTACTCCTCCAGCTTGCGCCGCCGCCACTGCGAGATGTTGATGTTGACCATCGCCCGCCGCACGTAGCCGTCCAGCGCGCCGCGGTCCTCGATGCGCTCCCACGCCAGGTACGTCTTGGTGAGCGCGCTCTGCAACAGGTCCTCGGCGTCCAGGGGGTGCCCGGTGAGCTGGTTGGCGGCGCGCAGCAGGGCAGGACCGCGGGTCGTGACGTACTCGCGGAACTCTTCTTCCCAGTCCGTGGTCTGCATCGTGGCCAGAATCGCAGCCGGATGCCCTATTCGGGCTGAACTGCAATTCAGGTTTCGGCCCGCCGACGACAAAGGTCCGTCAAGGTCGGTGGCGGTTCTTCCCCCGCCGGATGTCAGGCCACTTCCCCGGGGATGCGTATTTTGCTCTCCTATGTGCCGCTCGGCGTGACCCACTCCCGAGTCGTGTGAACCTAGTAACGAGCGAGGGAGGGCGGATGGGACAGCCGAGCGTTGAGCGCCGCCGGGTGCTGGCCGCGGCCGCGCTCGGCCGTGACCCCGGCGTGCCTGGACCCGACGGCTCCGGCGGCCCCGCCGGGGAGCAGCCGCTGCGGGCCGTCGCCGGCGAGATCCTCGACGTGAGCCCGCACCTCGTCATCATCGAGACGCCCGAGGGCGCCCAGGAGCGCCTGGTGATCGCGCCCTGGGCGACGGCGTGGCACGGCGCCGAGGTGCCGCCCGCCGAGCTGCCCGTGGGCGCCATGGTCATGATGCGCACCCTGCGCGAGGGCCGCGTCGTGGAGCGCATCTGGGCCGACACGACCCGCATCACCGGCACGATCCGGTCCATCACCGGACGCAGGGACCTCACCGTCGAGCTCGACTGCGGGCCGCACCGCGGCCACCGCACCGTCGTCATCCCCTACCGGGCGTCGGGACGGCTGCAGGTGCGGCATCCCAAGTTCGAGCCCGGCTACCTGTTCGACGCGATCGGCGTGCGGCAGGACGGCGCGGGGCTCGCGCTGCTGCCGGCGACCTCGCAGCCGCCCTACCCGGCCCGCTCGGTGCCGCCCCCGCCGCCCGCGTACGCCGGCGTGCAGCAGCGCATCTCCGGCACCGCCACCTGGTCGGACACCTTCGACGAGGAGGAACGCGGCGCCGCCTACCCCATGCTGGAACGTTCTGACACCGGCTGCGCCGACGCCGGCGTGTCCTGCGCGGGCCTGCCGTACCTGGCCCTCGGCTCGCTGCTGCAGATCAGGAACGTGTGCTCGGGCCGCTCGGCCAACGTCCCCGTGGTGGCCTGCGGGTGCCTGGCGGGGCGGTTCTGCGACCGGTGCGTCGAGTGCGACACCTCGCCGCGCGGCCGCGTCGCGGAGCTGTCGCCGTACTCGTACGTGGAGCTCGGTGGCGATCTGGTGAATGGCTGCTTCAACGCTCAGATCGGATTGGGGTGACCCGCGTGCTGGAATCGCAGCTGCCGATCCTCATCGCGCTGCTCTGCCTGGGCACGGTGGCCAAGGTCGGCACGGTGGGCTCCGGGGGCGAGCCGGGTGCGTTGTCCCGGCTCGGGCCCGCCGTGCTCATGCCGGGCCGGCTGCAGGCGCCGTCGTTGCTGGTGTGCGCGGCCGGTGAGGTGGTGCTGGCGGCCGGGCTGCTGCTGACCACCCATCCCTTCTTCCGGTGGGGCACGGTGGCGTTCTTCGCGCTGTCCACGTACGTGCTGCTGGAGCTGCGCAGGCGGCGGCCCGACGCGGGCTGCGGGTGCTTCGGCGAGGTGAGCTCGTCCCCGGTCGGGCTGCGCTCGATCGGCCGGACGGTGGCGCTGACCGGCATGGCGGGCGTGTCGGTGTGGTCGCCGGTGCCGGGCTGGACGGCCGTGACGCATCCGTCGTGGCTGACGGCGGCGGGGCTGCTGGTGCTCGCCCTGCTGTCGCCGGAGATCGAGGAGATGATCGACCGCGTCCGCTACCGCGCCCCCTGCGAGCAGCGCCCCGGCCCGGCCGAGTCGGTGACCCTCGCCCGGCTGCGGGCCAGCGGCACCTGGCGGGCGCACCGGCACGAGCTGGTCTCGGCCGAGCCGTACGACAGCTGGCGCGAGCTGTGCTGGCGCTTCTACGCCTTCCGCAACCACCGGCAGGACGACGTGGTGTTCGCGGTCTACCTGAGCGGCCGCCGGCCGGCCGTGCGCATGGCGGTGGTGAGCGGCGGGGAGGACAGCGGGACGTCTCTGCCGGAATATACCCCCGTATCGGCGTGACGCTAGACAGCCTTAGATTCCCCTCGACACCGGTCGAAGGGCGGCTGGATATAGCTCTATTGGGCTATCTAGCTTCCCCTCTAGACAGCCCAATAGAGGTCTAGGAGCGTGCCCGGCTCACACCGGCTGGGCGCGCAGGAACTTGCCGAAGTGCGGCACCGTGAACGCGATCAGGCCGCGCTCGGCGCTGTAGATCAGCCCCTTCTTGATCAGGCTGTCGCGGGCGGGCGACAGGCTGGACGGCTTGCGGCCGAGGGCCTCGGCGACCTCGGCGGTGGCGACCGGCTCGTCGCCGATCTGGGCCATGGCGTGCATGTAGTCGCGCTCGGCGGGGGTGGCGCGCTCGTAGCGGCTGCCGAAGAAGCCGACCGCCAGCTCCTCCTCCGCCTCCGGCGCGGACACCTTGACGTCGTCGAGCGTGATCGGGCTGCGCGGCGCGAGGTCCCAGGCGACCTTCCCGTACGCCTGCACGAAGTAGGGGTAGCCGTCGGCGGCCTCGTACAGCGCGTCGAGGGCCTCCTGGGTGAACTCCACCTCCTCCTCGCGCGCGGGCAGGATGAGCGCCAGGTCGGCGGCGTCGCGGTCGAGCTTGTCGATGCGCGCGTAGCGGAAGAGCCGTTCGGAGTAGCTCTTGCTGGCCGACAGCACGCTCGGCAGGTGCGGCAGCCCCGCGCCCACGACGATCAGCGGCCCGCCCGACTGCGACAGCTCGTGGCAGGCGGCGCAGAGCGCCGAGACGTCGGCGGCCGGGACGTCCTGCATCTCGTCGATGAACAGCGCGATGCCGACGGCGAGGTCGGTCGCCACGCTCGCCGCGTCGACGAACAGCTCGGTGAGGTCGATCTCCAGGTCGCCCGAGTCGGCGCGCCCGCGGCTGGCGGGCACCTCGATCCCGGGCGACCAGTGCGAGGTGCCCTTGGCCGCGGACGGGTCGCGCATCGCGAACGCCTTCAGCACCCCGAGGAACTCCTCGATGCGCTCGGGCGCGCGGTGCCGCGGCGCGAGCTCGCGGATGGCCATGTGCAGCGCGGCCGCGACGGGCCGCCGGATCGACTGGTCGGGGCGGGCCTCGATCTTGCCCGTGCCCCACAGCCGTTGCATGGCCATGGACTTGAACGTGTTGAGCAGGACGGTCTTGCCGACGCCCCGCAGGCCGGTGACGACCATGCTGCGCTCGGGACGGCCGCGCGCGACGCGTTCGAGCACGACCTCGAACTGCTGCAGCTCTCGGTCACGGCCGGCGAGCTCCGGGGGACGCTGTCCCGCGCCGGGAGCGTAGGGGTTTCGCACAGGGTCCACGCTCTCGGACTTTATTGCCGGATATAGCGGCCGTCTTAGATTTGGGAAGAAAGTGCTACGGCGTGTCCGAGCAGGGGCGGGCGCGAGCACCGTCATCGGACACACCCCCTCTCACCAGGCCGAACCCTTGTTCGATTGCCGCTCCTAAGACTGTAGCGCGGACTCGAACACTCATGCGATGGTTTCGGGTAAAAGATCTTTGCACCGGTGTCCGATCCCCGCCGGTGACGGCCGACTTGGCAGCCGCGCCGGGCGGGCAATAGCGTTCGGACCATGCGGACCTTCGCGAACGTACAGGAGCTCAAGGCGGCCGTCGGCGAGACCTTCGGGCCCACCGAGTGGCGCACCGTCACCCAGGACCAGGTCAACACCTTCGCCGACGCCACCGACGACCACCAGTGGATCCACGTGGACGTGGAGCGGGCCAAGGAGGGGCCGTTCGGCGGCACGATCGCGCACGGCTACCTGACGCTGTCGCTGCTGCCGTCGTTCATGTTCTCGCTGGTCAAGGTCGAGGGCATCGCGATGGGCGTCAACTACGGCCTCAACAAGGTCCGCTTCCCGCGGCCGGTGCCGGTGGGCGCGCGCATCAGGGCCGTCGGCGAGCTGACCGACGTCAAGGGCACCCCGGCCGGCTACCTGTCCAACCTGAAGATGACGATCGAGATCGAGGGCGAGAAGCGGCCCGCCTGCGTCGCCGAGACCCTCTCCCTGTACGTCCCCGCCGAGTAGCCCGTGCAACAGTAGCGTTCCCCCGTCGCTCCCTGGGTTCGTGGAAGATTTCGACGAGTTCGTCCGGGCCAGGGGCGACGCCCTCCTCCGGTACGGCTACGTGCTGTCCGGCGACCCCGAGGACGCGGCCGACCTCGTGCAGGAGGCCCTGGCCCGCCTCGGCGACGCCTGGCACCGGGTGCGCAACAAACACGACCCCGAGGGGTACGTGCGCACCACGATGGTCCGGCTCCACATCAGGTCCTGGCGCCGGCGGCGCCGCGAGAGCCTGGTCGCCGACGTGCCCGACCGCGGCGCCCCCGACCGTTACGGCGACGCCGACCTGTGGGCCGAGCTCCAGCGGCTGCCCCGCAGGCAGCGGGCCGTGCTCGTGCTGCGCTACTACGAGGACCTGCCCGACCAGGAGATCGCCGACATCCTCGGCGTCTCCCGCGGCACCGTGCGCAGCCAGGCCGCCCGCGCCCTGGACAAGCTCCGGATCCGGCGAGTGCTGCAGGAGGCACGATGAGAGGCGAACAGGACCTGGTCCGCACCCTGCGGGCGGCCGCCGACCAGGTGGAGCCGCTCGACCTCACGGGGGGCGTGGCGGCCCGCCGCCGGGCCCGGCGCGGCCGGCGGCGGGCGACGGTGGCGCTCGCGGCGGCCGCGGTGGTGGCGGTGGCGGGAGGGACGACGGCGGCGCTGTCCGGGGAGGCGCGGCGCGTCCAGCCCGCCACGACCGTCAGCCCGTCGTCCAGCCCTTCCCCGCAGGCTTCGCGCCCGGCGGAGGAGCTGTGGCCGAGGGCGATGGCCACGGTCGCCGCGCGACGCGCCACGGGGGCGCTGATCCTCCCGGTCACCGCGCTGAGCCCGACCGAGCTGCTGCTGTTCGTGCCGGGCGAGCCCGCGCGGCTCGACGTCTACGACATCGCGCGCCGCGCGACGACGGCGACGATCGCCGAGCTGTCGGCGATCAAGGGCGCGACCCGCCTGGGAGGCGTCGCGGTGGGCCCCCGGCACGTCGCCTGGTACGGCGGCACGGACAAGTCCACCACGTTCTGGATCGCGCCGCGAGCCGGCGGGACCGCCACCCGGGTGGCGACGGTGCCCGGCCCGGTCGCGGCCTTCGACGTCACGGCCGACGCCCTGGTGTGGTCGCCCCAAGGAGGCGGCGTCTACCGGATGCCGCTGACCGGCGGGAAGCCTGCGCGGGTGCCCGGCGGCGACGGGCTCACGCTGACCGCCTGGCCCTGGGCGACGCACCGGGACCGGAACACGTTCGCCAACGACGATCGGGTCGCCGACCTGGCGAGCGGCCGTTCGTACGACGTCCGGGCGCCGGAGGGCACGCGCTTCCTGCGCTGTGACGGGCGCTGGTGCGTCGGCGACCTGAAGGGCCGGCTGGTGGCGCAACGGCCGGACGGCACCGGCCGCCACGTGCTACCCGACCTGAGGATGTACTCGGTGCGGCCGCCGTACGCCGGCCGGTACGCGCTGACGGCCCCGACCGGCGAGCCCGAGGCGGGCGGGCCGCTCGCCGTCCTCTACGACCTGGAGACCGGCACCAGGGCCGGGCTCGGCACGCGCACGTCCGCGACGGCCGCCAGGCCGGTGACCGGCAGCCTCCTGTCGGTGACGGCGACCGTGACCGCCCTGTTCTGGGGGGACGCGGATCCGCCGAAGAAGGAGTGGACGGTGCTCGACCTGCTCGCCGTCACCGGATGATCGCGACCGCCGCCACGATCGCCAGCAGCGCGAGGTAGCCGAGCACCAGCCGGGTGTCCCGGAGCAGGCACTTGCTCCGGGTCAGCCCGGCCCGCCGCGCCCTCCAGTACCCGGTGAAGCCCAGCGCCGCGAACCCCAGCACCGCCCACGGCCCGAGCAGCCACGCCAGCAGCGCGACGGTCGCGTACACGCACAGCCGCAGCGGGTCGTACGGCTCGGCCTTGCCGCTCATCGCGCCACCGCCGACAGCCGCTGGCGGGAGAGCTGGGGCCAGGCCTGGACGGCGCAGAACGGCGCGCACTGGTCCCGCTCGCCCTCGCGGGTGCCGACGTGCACGCAGCACTGCGTGAGGCGTTCCTCGATCATCGTGTGGACGTCCATGAACGGTTTCACGGTGATCCGCACCACCCGCTCGGCCAGCATCCTGCGCAGCTTCCTGCGGCGGCCGGGCAACGCCGAGGAGGCGAGGGTGAGCAGGGTGGAGATGCCGAGGTCGCAGTTCTCGCAGATGTTCCGCCACAGGTCGCCGACCTGCGGGTGGGACAGCGACGACTGCTCAGACAGCAGCCCGAGCAGCGACTCCTGGACGGCCAGGCGCAGCTCGCGCGGGATCTCGCTGTCGGCGATGCGGTTGGAGACCAGGCCCAGGTTGGCCTTGAGCCGGTCGTGGCCGATGAGCGCCGTCAGCGAGCGCCACTGCTCCGCGTCGTCGCGCAGGAGGTAGCCGACCGAGCAGCAGTGCGGGTGGGAGCAGGGCAGCGCGGTGAGGTCGCGCCAGGTCACGAGGCCGCCGGTCTGCGGGCCGAGGCGTTTGAGCACGCCGGTGTGGGTGAGCCGGTCCATGGGGTCGATGGCGGCCGAGCGGCCCGAGCCGAACTGGGGCTGGATGGACACCCCGCCCACGTAGGGCGTGTCCAGGGCGAGGCGGACGACGTCGCCGATCTCGCCGTCGTTGACGCCCAGCGCGGCCGTCATGACCAGCGTGGTGAAGATCTCCCGCTCCGACAGCCGGGTCAGGGCCTGGGCCTTGAGGTGGCGCAGGTCGCCGCCGCGGTGGTGCTTGGAGGCCGCGGCCGAGACGCCGTCGTACTGGAGGTAGACCTCCACCCGCTCGCGGTGCTCGGTGAGCAGGTCGAGGAGGGAGTCGTCCCTGGCGATCAGCACGCCGTTGGTGTTGATGAGGATGCGGGTGACCGGCCGCGCGGACAGCTCGGCGAGCAGCGTCTTCAGCTCGGGGTGCAGGGTGGGCTCGCCGCCGCTCAGCATCAGGACGTCGAGCCTGCCGTTCTCCCGTTCCAGGCGCTGGTCGACGTTGGCGAGGACGTCGGGGACGGGGACGACGCCGGACAGGTCGGGCGAACTGTCGGCGAAGCAGGTGGGGCAGCGCAGGTTGCAGGTCTCGGCGATGTCCTCCAGGAGGATGCAGGTGTGCTGGGTCTGCAGCTCGGGGAGGCCGTCGAGGTAGGCGAGCGGGATCGGCGCGAAGTTGCCGCGGACGTCCGGGACGTGCTGCTTGGTGGGAGCGGTCCATTCCTCCAGGTACGCGAGGATCTCCGGGTCCTCGTCGTACAGGGTGCGGACCAGGCCGTGCGCCCGGCAGCCGCGCTCCAGCCACACGCGGCCGTCGCGCTCGGCCAGGTAGCCGCTGAGCCGTTCGACGCGGTCGAGGTCGCGGCCGTCGTCGTGGCAGTGCGGGCAGAAGGCGTTGACGTACCTGAGGATGCGGTCGCCCCGCAGACCCATCCCTGCGCTCATGTCATGACCTTTCGACGGATCAGGGGTGTGTAGTAGCCGCGCCGCCAGCCGATCGTCACCCGGGCCGCGAGCAGCGGCAGCCCGGCCGCCAGGAACCACTGGGGCCCGGTCAGGCCGAGCCACAGGATCTCGTTCGCGCGGGTGAACTCCACGAGGAAGCGGAAGGCGGCGTACCCGGCCAGGTAGAGGGTGAACAGCTCGCCCGGCTGGGTGAGCCGCCGGCGCGCCCACATGAGCGCGGCGAAGGCGGCGAGCTGGAAGGCGACCTCGTACAGGAACGACGGGTGCATGGCCTGGCCGGTCAGGCAGCCGGGGCACTCGGGGGTCGCCGGCGAGGCGTGCACGCCCCAGGGCAGGCCGGTGGGACGGCCCGGCGCCTCCGTGAGGTGGCAGCCGATGCGGCCGATCGCCATGCCGAGGGCGACCGCGGGGGCGAACAGGTCGCCGGTGCGCTCGCGGTAGCCGCTGAGCTTCTTCGCGACCAGGACGCCCGCGTACGCGCCGGTCAGGCCGCCGAGGATGCTGCGGGAGCCGTACAGCCAGAGGTCCTTGAGGTCCAGGGTCTCCAGCCAGCCCGCGAGCCGCATGCCGATGGCGCCGCCGACCAGCGCGCCGGTCACGGCCATCAGGGAGTGCTCGTTGAGCGCGCCGCGGCGGCGCGCCTCGCGGACGAAGACGACGGAGGCGGCGAGCACGCCGAGCCCGACGAAGATCTCATGGTAGGGGGGCATCGCGGTCGGCGCGGGTCAGGAGTACAGGCCCGGGTTGAGCCCCGTGCAGAAGCCCGCCGACACGATCGACGCGAGCGCCCACCCCAGCATCAGCCCGAGCCCGAGCCCGATCGACCACGACTTGCGCAGCAGCAGGAACGTCACCCCCGCGCCCAGCCCCAGCGACGCCAGGAACACCGCCGCCACCACGATCGCGGCGGTGTGCTGCACGCTGAGCGCGACGATGCCGACGATCAGGTTGACGAGGAGGTAGCCGAAGACGCCGGCGAACGCCAGCCCGACGATCAGTCCCGTGTTCCGCGGCTCCCGCCCCGGCGGCGGTGGCGGCGGGAACGGCGGTGGTGGGTTGCTCACCCCGGACACATTACGGTCCTAAGTGCCCTCTGAGTAGTAAATGGCCGCCTGGACACGGCTCTTCAGCCCCAGCTTGCCGAGGACGCGGCTGACGTGCGTCTTGGTCGTCGCCTCGGCCATGTCCAGCTCCTTGGCGATCTCGGCGTTCGACAGGCCGCGGCCGATGCAGGCCAGCACCTCGCGCTCGCGGGGCGTCAGCCCCTCCGGCTCGCGGTCCCTGGGCCGCGGCTCCGGCCGGGTCGCGAACGCGGCGATCAGCTTGCGGGTGACGGACGGCGAGATCAGGCCGTCCCCGCGGGCGACCAGGCGCACCGCCTCGACCAGGGACTCGGCGTCGGTGTTCTTCAGCAGGAACCCGGCGGCGCCGGCGCGGAGGGCGCCGAAGACGTACTCGTCGAGGTCGAACGTCGTCAGGATCAGCACGTCGCTGACGCCCGCCAGCTCGCGGGCCGCCGAGATGCCGTCGAGCCGCGGCATCCGGACGTCCATGAGCACGACGTCGGGGCGCAGCTCGCGGGCCATGGTCACGGCCTGCTCGCCGTCCGCGGCCTCGCCGACGACCTCGACGTCGGGGACGCCGCCGAGGATCAGCACGATCCCGGCCCGGACGGCCGCGTGGTCGTCGGCCACCAGCACCCGGATCCGCGGCCGCCCGCTCACGAGCCCGTCTCCCTCGGGAACATCAGGCCGACGACCTGGGACGAGAACCCGCCCAGCCCGCCCGGCCCGCCCGGCCCGCCCGGGCTGGTGTCGGCGCGCTCGTCCTCGGTCGGCAACGCCGCCACCACCCGCCACCCTCCCCGCTCTGCGTCCTCACCGGCTTGCACGTCGCCGCCCACCAGGGCCGCCCGCTCCCGCATCCCCACCAGCCCGGCCCCCGCCCCCGGCAGGCCCGTCCGCTTCCCGCCCAGGGCGTTCCACACCCGCAGCACCACCCGATCCGGCTCGTACGCGACCACGACCTCCACCGGCGACCGGCCGTGCTTGAGCGCGTTGGTCAGCGCCTCCTGCACGATCCGGTACCCCGCCAGATCCACCGCCGCCGGCACCTCCCGCGCCACCCCCTCGACCCGCAGCCCGGCCTCCATGCCGGCCGCCGTCACCCGCTCGACCAGCGTCTCCACGTCGGCGAGCCGGGGCCGCGTCGCCTCCCCCTCCCCGACCTCCCCGCGGAAGCCGCCATCGCCCTGCCCGGGGCCGCCGTCCCCCTGATCCGGCTCGCCGTCCTCCTGCCGCAGCAGCCCGATCATGGCCCGCATCTCCGCCATCCCCTTGACGCTGTTCTCCCGCACGGACTCCATGACCTTCCGCACCGTCCCCGGATCCAGGTCCGCCCGCGACAAAGCGGCCGTGGACTGGATGGCGATGGCGCTGAAGTGGTTCGCGATCATGTCATGCAGCTCCCGGGCCATCCGCGTCCGCTCCGCGCTGATGGCCGCCCGCCGGTCCAGCTCCGCCAGCCGCGCCACCTGCTCGGCCCGTAGCCGCTCCGCCCCCGCCCGGTCCCGCTGCTCCCGCACCACGAGCGCCGTCATGACCGGCGTCACCAGCACCAGCGCCGCCTGCACCCCGATGACCGCCGGCCGCCGCCAGTCCGCCGCCCAGAACCCGGCCCCGGCCCCGCCGGCGACCGCCAGCACCGCCGTCGCCATGAGCAGCCCGCGCGCCAGCCGCGCCGGCCCGTAGAGCGCGGCCGCGTACAGGTTGTCGGTGAACACCAGCACCGTCCCCAGCGACGGCCCCACGACCGCGTCCAGCCCGACCGCGACGACCCCGAGCCCCAGCGACCCGACCGGCGCCCGCCGCCGCACCACCACCCCGGCGCACGCGACGGCCAGCGGCCCGGCCAGCACCCAGTCCGGCACCCCCCGCTCCAGCCGCGCCCCGCCCGCGATGAGCAACACCCCCACCACGAACGCCAGCCCGGCCCCCAACGCCGCCCGCCTCATGCCCCCATCCCACCACCTCACCCCCCGCCCACCCTCCTCCACAAGACCGGCCTCCCCCTACACCCTTCGGCGTACCCCACCCCGTGAATCGGCCCGTACACCCGCGCTGACCTGCGACGACCCGCCCGCCGCCGCCGAGATCGCGTTTATGGTTCGAGGCACTACCCAAAACCCGCTATGCTTGCTTACGCAGCGAGCGGCCGTAGCTCAATGGATAGAGCATCTGACTACGGATCAGAAGGTTGGGGTTTCGAGTACCTCCGGCCGCGCACCACGCGAAGGCCCGTCACCAGTGGGAACACTGATGACGGGCCTTCGGCGTTTCCGGGGCTCATGCGGCACCGGGCATCGGTGTGAGCGGTTCCGGCGCGGGGCGTGGTGTGCCGGTGAGCAGGTGGGTGCGGAGGAAGGCGGCCTGCACGGCGCTGATCTGCTCGAAGGGCGTGCCGGTGTAGACGTCGAAGTGGCCGAGCGGGTAGTGACGGAGGTCGGCGTACGGGGCGCGGGCGGCGACGGCGGCGGCGAAGCGGGGTGAGGCCTGCAGGTCGCGGTCGGCCACGATCATGAGCAGCGGCATGGCCAGGCGTTCGGCGGTGCCCCGGACGTAGCGGGGCAGGTCGAGGACGAAGCGGGGAGCGAGCTGGTTGCGCCAGCCGCACGCCTCGCCGCCCAGCGCCTCGAAGGCGGCCCGGGCGTCCGGCTCGGTGAAGACCGCCACCCGGCCGGGCGGGGCGACGACCGGCACGTAGTACGGCGGCTCGCCGCGCCGGGCCCGCAGCAGGTCGCGGACGGCCGCGGCGGTGAAGCCGAGCGTGCGTGCGGTGACCTCCGGGCTCAGCCGCCGGCGCAGGGTGCGGCCGCGGCGCAGGCCGTCGATCATCGGCACCTGGGCGATCACCACGCACGGCACCGGCCCGGCGGCGGCCTCGGCGGGCAGGTAGAGGTCGGCGGCGCAGCGGACGCCGCCGGAGTCGAAGGACAGTTCCGTACGTTCGGACATGGCAGCCTCCGTAAGGGCGCAGTCGCGGCGCCGGTAGCGGCCGCCGGCGGGGCGTGACGGCCGTCGGTCGTCGTGCGCCTTCCGCCGGCAGGCCGGCCCGGGGCCGCTCGCTCCAGACGGCCACCCTCCAGCCTCGCTCGCGCCCGCCTTGTGGAGCAGCGGGAAAGGTCCCGGAGCTTTCGGGCGATCGTCCCTTTTCCCCTGCCGGTCAGGCCAGCTCGACGGTGACCTCGGGCGGCTGCCGCAACGAGTTGTGCACCGTGCAGTGCGAGGCGACCGCCAGCAGGCCCGCCCGGCGCTGCTCCGGCACCCCCGGCGCGGACACCCGCAGGCGGATCTCGGCCACGCGGGCGGGCCGGTCGGCGGCCAGGATGTAGCCGGCCGTCACCCGCAGGCCGTCGCGCGGCAGCCCGTGCCGGTCCAGGTAGCGGCCCGCGTAGAAGGCCGCGCAGGCGGCCAGCGAGGCCACGAACAGCTCGGTCGGCGTGCCGGCGCTGTCGTCGCCGTCGAGGTCGGGGCCCTGGTCGCAGAGCAGGGGGTGCTGCCGGACGGCGATCGCGTACGCCTCGCCCCCGGCGTGGGCGACCTCGATGACCTCCGCCGGCGGCGTGGCCCGGCGCTCGACGGCGGCGGCCTGGGCCAGCAGGTGCGCGGCGAGGCGGCGGCTCTCGGCCGCCGTGAGGCTGAGCCACGCCTCGTCGCGGTCGTAGTCGCGGAGGCCGACGTCGAGCGTCACCCGGCCGGCCGGGTGCGCGCCGCCGCCGAAGGGCAACCGGCCGACGACGATCTCGCGTCCGCACTCCGTCATCAGGTGGTGGCGCGCGGCCTGGTCGTGGACGGTCATCGTGATCTCCTCCTGCCGCCGGGGCGGACCGGCCATGCCCCCGGTGTACGCCTGCCGCCGCCCGCCGAGCAGGGCCGAAAGACCCCGATCGGCGAGCACTGCGACGTCAGGCGGCGGGGTCAGCTCCCCTTGTCGTCCTGGCGGCGCACCATCTCGGCGATCCAGGTGGGCGCGTACGGGGACGTGCAGCCGGGCGGGGTCGGGTAGTCCTTGAGCACCTGCAGCCGCTCGCCGATGGCGATCGCCCGGGCGCGGTGCGCGGCGTGCTCGATGCCGATCTGGGCCAGGCAGTGGTTCATCGCCCATTGCAGGCGGTCAGGAGCGGCTCGCAGCTCCGACTCGATGACGTCCAGCAGGCCGGCGAGGTCGAGGCCGTCGGGCTTCTTCGCGACCCGGTCGGTGGTGAGCGCCCAGCCGGCGCTCGCGACCACCGGGTCGGGGTCGGCCGACCAGGCCATGCGCAGCGCCTCGGCGTGCGGGCTCTTCTTCACCACGTAGTTCACGAGCCAGTCGTGCACCTTGGGCGCGCGGGCCTCGCGCAGCATGGCGTCCAGCTCGTCGCGTTCGAACGCCTTCGGGCGGCAGATCAGCAGGGACAGCAGGCGGGCCGCGGTGTCGCCGGTCCGCCAGAGCCGGCGGGCGAGGTCCTGCTGCGTCTTCAGCCGCTTCGCGAGCGCGCGCAGCTTGCCGAGGTTGACGCCGTGGTCGTCGCCGTGTTTCTCGTTCACCTGGCGGATCTTCGGGTCCTCCAGGGCGGCGAGCTCGGCGAGCACTTCGGACACCGTCGTTTCGGTCACGGCAGGCAGCCTATGTCGGATGTATGCTGATCGTGATGAACAACTCCTGCAGTGGATTGGGGGTTCCGTTCGCGCAAGGTGAGTGCTGATGCGCTCCATGACCGCGAACGAGGAATCCCGCCTTCTGTTCTGGCGGCGTGTGCGCGAGTTCGCCGTGCCGCCTTCCATGATCGAACGTGCCGCCGCTCGCCGCGCCGTCGGTGACTGGGCGGGGGCGTGCGCCGCGGCGCGCGTCGACGTCGATCTCCACCCGCGTTCCGCGGCCCGCGCCCACGGGCACGAGATGGCCGCGCGACTGCGGGACGACCTCCGGCATCTGGCTCCTGACCTGCTGCGCTGGCACCTGCCGCGGATCGCGCCCGACGGGCTGCTGCGGCCGGGGCTGACCGTCCCGCTCGCCCGGTACCTGCCGGGGGTGTGGCTGGTGGCCCGTACGCCTCCGGCGCGGGCGGCCGGCGGGCAGCGGATCAGCGTGGCGCTGTGGGACGGGGGCGCGGCGGCGCATCCGCATCCCCGTCCGCACCGGTGCTTCCGGCTCGACCTGCACCGCCATCTCTGGGACGTCCGCAGGGCCGGTGAGCTGCGTGAACGGGCCGGGAACGTGGACGACGGCCGCGGCTGGGCCGTGGACCGGTGGGCGGCCGAGGCGAGGCTGCTGCTGCGCGCCGAAGGCCGGGACGACGACGGCCCGGTCGCCGTCCGGCTCGGCGGCCGGCGGCGCCTGGTGCTGGAGCCAGCCGGCGAGGGGACGGCCGGCGGAGGGCCGATCGACGGAGGGCCGATCGGCGGAGGGCCGGCTGTGCGGGTCACCGCCGTCCGGGGCGGGCGCGGTACGGCCGGAGTGCCGGTGTTGCCCGACGCGGCGACGTGGGCGCTGCCCGACCTGGCGCTGCTGCGGGCCGGGCTGATCCCCGTGGAACGGCTGCATCCGCTGGTCGCGTCCGTGCTGGCGCCCGGCCACCCGGCCGGCGGGACGCCCGGGGACGCCGGCGAGCCGTGGACGGTCGAGTGCCGGGGCGAGCGGCACCGCCTCGGCCTGGTGGACGGCGTCCTCGTACCGCTCGACCACGACCCCGGCGAGGTGCGGCGCGAGGAGCTGCTGGCGGCGCTCGGCGGCGTCCCGATGCCCTGCCTGCGGGTGATCCACGAGGCGCACCGGGATCCCGCCGCGCTCGACGACGTCCGCGCGCGGCTGCGGCACGGGGACGTGGACGGCGCGTTGGCGGCCGTCGAGCGGCTGCTCGGACCCGGCGCGTCCGTGCCCGGCGGCCGGCTGCGGGACGAGCTGGAGGCGGCGGCGCGGCGGCGGGTCGCCCACGGGCTGTTCCGTGCGGGGCTGGACGACGCCGGGCAGGGCCCCCGCGCCGTCCGGCGATCTCCTGAGCGCGTCCCCGGCCGTGGGCGCCCGCGCCACGCCATGTCCCGTTGACCGGTCACCACGCCGGAACCCACTAACCACGAACCTCGACCCCTGAAGGTGATGCCATGTCCGTATGCGTCGTGTCCGTCGTGTCCGAAAGTCCGCTGGAGGTGGCCGCGGAGCTGATCGCCCTGCTCGGCGACACCGCGACCGAGCCGCGCGCCGATCCGCAGCTGGAGGCGCTGACCCTGGCCGTCGCCGCCGACCTGCCGGTGTTGTTGTGGGGCGAGCCGGGGATCGGCAAGACCGCCGCGCTGACGCAGCTCGCCGGCTCCCTCGGCCTGCCGCTGACCACGGTGATCGCGAGCGTGCACGAGCCGTCCGACTTCTCCGGGCTGCCGGTGATCGGCGACGACCCGGCGGCGCAGGGCGTCCCGATGGCCCCGCCGGACTGGGCGGTGCGGCTCGCGCGGGCCGGGCGGGGGCTGCTGTTCCTGGACGAGCTGTCCACGGCGCCGCCGGCGGTGCAGGCCGCGCTCCTCCGGCTGGTGCTGGAGCGGCGGGTCGGCGCCCTGCGGCTGCCCGCCGGGGTGCGGATCGTCGCGGCGGCCAACCCGCGCTCGTCCGCCGCCGACGGCTGGGAGCTGAGCCCGCCCCTGGCCAACCGCTTCGTCCACCTGCAGTGGAAGCATGACCACGACGTGGTGGTGCGGGGGCTGGGCGGCACCTGGCCGCGCGCCTCGCTGCCGCGCCTCGACCAGGACCGGGTGCCTGAGGCCGTGGCGTTCGCGCGGCGGGCGGTGTGCGGGCTGCTCGCCGCGCGTCCCGCTCTCGTGCACCTGCTGCCGGACAACGAGGCCCGCCGGGGCGGGCCGTGGCCCTCGCCGAGGAGCTGGGAGATGGCGTTGCGGCTGGTCGCCTTCGCGACGGCGGCGGGCACATCGCGGGAGGTGCTGTCCATGCTGGTCAGAGGCACGGTGGGGGACGGTCCCGGGCTGGAGCTGCTGGCCGCCATGGACCGGATGGACCTGCCCGACCCTGAGGCGGTGCTGGCCGACCCGGCGGCGGCCGAGCTGCCGGAGCGCGGTGACCTGCGGCAGGCCGTGCTCGACGGCGTGGTGGAGGCGGTGCGGCGGCGGCCCGACCAGGCCCGCTGGGACGCGGCGTGGGTGCTGCTGGGCCGGGCGCTGGAGAGCGGTCCGCCGGACCTGGTGGTCGTGCCCGCGTCCACGCTCGCGGCGCTGCGGCAGGCCGGCTGGGACATCCCGCCCGCGATCGAGCGGGTCGCCGGGATCGTGTCCCTGAGCAGGCGGGCCGACCGGGCGGCGGCGCGCGTGGCCGCCTCGGGGCGAGGCCGATGACGGCGGGGACGCTGGACAGCGAGAAGTTGTTCGCCGCGCGGCTGCACGCCGCCCGGGCCCGGCCCTACCTGGCCACCGCGCTGTTCGCGCTGCACCCGGTCGAGTCGCGGCAGGTGCCGACGATGGCCGTGGACCGGCACTGGCGCTGCTACGTCTCCCCGGCCTTCGTCGCGCGCACGCCCGTCGAGGAGCTGGCGGGGGTGTGGGTCCACGAGGTCTCCCACCTGCTGCGCGACCACCACGGACGCAGCGACCGGGTCGCCGGGGAAAGCGGGCTGACCGGGCGGGGCGACCGGCTGCGCATGAACATCGCCGCCGACCTGGAGATCAACGACGACGTGTTCGGCGACGGGCTGGCCCGGCCGGAGGGCGCGGTCGAGCCGGCGACGCTGGGGCTGCCCGAGGGCGAGCTGATGGAGGACTACCTGCGGCTGTTCCGGCTCGGGCCGTACACGCAGGGCCTGGTCTGGCTGGACTGCGGCAGCGGCGCCGACGGGCTGGAACGGGCGTGGGACCTCGGCCCCGGTGGCGCGAACGGCCTCACCGAGCAGGAACGGGACGCGGTCAGGTTCCGGGTGGCGCAGGGCATCACCGGCCGTCCCGGCAGCGTCCCGCAGGGGTGGCGCCGCTGGGCGGAGGAGGCGTTCCACCCGCCGCAGCCGTGGCGGGAGCTGCTGGGCGCGGCGATCCGGGCGGCCGTGTCCGGGCCGGGCGCGGGCGAGGACTACACCTACGGCCGGCCGTCGCGGCGGTCGGCCTGCCTGCCGGGGGTCGTGCTGCCGAGCCTGCGCCGGAGGCCGCCCCGGGTCGCCGTGATCGTCGACACCTCCGGCTCGGTCAGTGACGCCGAGCTGGGCACCGCGCTGCTGGAGGTCGCCGCGATCGTCGCCGCCGTGGGCGGCCGGCGGGAGCTGGTCAGCGTGTTGTCGTGCGACGCGGCGGCCCGGGTGGTGGGGCCGCTGTGCCGGGCCGAGGGGATCACGCTGGTGGGCGGCGGCGGGACGGACCTGCGGCGGGGGTTCGCGCGGGCGCTGCGCGCCCGGCCGGCGCCGGACGTCGTCGTGGCGCTCACCGACGGGCAGACGCCCTGGCCCCAGGTACGCCCGCCGTGCCGGACCGTCGTCGGCCTGTTCCCTCGGGGGCGGGCCGGCCGGTCATGGGACGAGGACGACCCTGACCGGGTGCCGGACGGGCCGCCGTCCTGGGCCCGCGCGGTCGACCTCGGCGGCCCGCCATAACCGTTTACTCTCGCAGCGTGACCGTCCGGTCACGGATGGCATACTCGGGGAGTGCCGTCCTGGATCCCCCGCGAGGACGTCCGCTGTTTCGGCGGCGCCCTGCCCGCGATGGTGCTGTATTCGCCCGAGCCCGTCGTGCAGCTCCCCCGGTTCCGGCTGGTCGGAAATGGCAGACCGGCGGCTTGTCCGGGCTATGAGATCACGCCTGGCGTGACGTTCTGCCTCATCGAGGGGCCGGGCCGGTTCCGGCTCATGGTGGAGGGCATCGGGCACCGCGACGAGGCCGACGGGCGGTTCGCGTGGCTGGGGTTCGTGGCGCGGGCGGGCGGCGCCGTGGTGGCGGTCGTGGACAAACGGTTCCCCACGTGCGACTTCACGATCATGGCCGGGGAGGGGCGGGCCAGAGGCGGATACGTGCCGGTCGTCAGGCGCGACGACCGGGCCGCGTCGCGCACCCCACAAACGTTTGCGTGAGCGCTGAAATGACGCGGCTAAAGGGTCACCCGAAAAGAAGACGAAGAAGGCGAAATTGTTTCTCTCCCGGCTGACCGCTAACGCAATGCATTAGTCTTGCCACCGTGGGTGACGAGCTGGCGGCCCGGTGGCTGCGCAGGATCGGGCGGCGTGGGGCGTCGCTGGCGTTCGTCGGGCTGCTCAGTTTGGTGATCGGCGCCTCCCTGGTGATCGCCGGCCCCGAGCAGCTCGCCACACCGGGCTTCCGCGTGCTGGCCTCGCTCGCCCCGCTGGCCGTCTGGGCCGTCGCCTGGTTCGCCCTCGGCGTGTTATGCCTCGTGCAGACGTTCATGCGGTCCGACAGGATCGCCTTCGCCGCCGCCACCGCCCTGGTCCTGCTGTACGGATTGATCTTCCTGTCCTCCACCTTCACAGGACAGAATCCGCGCGGCTGGGTGGCCGGGGCGGTCTGGCTGGCCTTCGGCGGCTGGATCGCGTTGATCGCCACGTGGCCGGAGGCGGCGCACGTGACCCGGCTGCCCGGCGCGGAGGGCGCGGCCGTCGTCGTCGCCGACGCCTCCGGCACCATCCTGTCGTGGAACCCGCAGGCCAAGAGGTTGTTCGGGTGGAGCACGGACGAGGCCGTCGGCCAGCCGCTGACGGTCCTCATGCCGGCCCGCTTCCGCTCCCAGCACGACGAGGGGCTGATCCGGGTACGCGTCAACGGCAAGTCGGACCTGGCGGGCGAGGTCATCCCCCTGGTGGGGCTGCGCCGCGACGGCACCGAGTTCCCGATCTCGCTCACGATCAACGCCTGGCACACCGACGACGGCATCACCTACACCGGCGTCATCCGGCCCTTGGGAGGAGGCCGAGATGTCCGGTATCGCTGACGTGCTCGTCCAGATCGCCATCGGCGCGGTCCCGCTCGGAGTGGCGTACCTGGCCTTCCGGTCCGCGACCGACGCCAACAAGAAGACCCAGCAGACCGCGCTGCTCCAGGCCGAGCGTCAGGCGGAGCTGGAGCGGTCGAAAGTGGACGCGGAGGCGTTCCTCCGCGCCAAGAGCATCTACGAGGACGCGCTCAGCCAGCTCGAACGGCAGATGGAGCGCGTGCACACCCAGTCGTCCCAGCTCAGCGCCGACCTGCTGGCCGAGCAGAGCAGCTCGACGGCGATGCGCGACCACATCCGCCGGCTCCAGGCGCAGATCCGCGCCCTGGAGCGCACGGTGGTCGCGTTGCGCACCCAGCTCGTCGCGGCCGGGCTGTCACCGGTGCCGATCTCCGAGACCACCGGCCCGTACGCGGTCGGCACGCGCCCCCGTCCCGATGACAAGCACGACAAGCAGGACAAGCACGACAAACGTCAGAGCCCGTAGGCCTGCGCCAGCAGCTCGGCCGAGCGCAGCCACACCTTGCGGTCGGGCGCGGCGAAGGCGACGATCAGCTCGTCGGCGCGGGCGTGCGCGGCGAAGCGGTCCACGTACTCCTTGACCTCGGCCGGGTCGCCGACCGCCGAGTACTTCATCATCTGCAGGAGCTGCTGCCCGGCCGGCGAGTCGAGGATCATGTCCGCCTCCTCCGGGGTGAACGTGCGCCCCCGCCCGAGGAACCGGCTCACCCGCAGCCGCTTGGCGGCGAGGAACTGCTCGCGCGCCTCCTCGCCGGTGTCGGCCGCGATGACGTTGAGCGCGGCGATCACGTACGGCCGGTCGAGCTGCGCGGACGGCTTGAACTCGGTGCGGTACACCGTGACCGCCTCCTCCAGCGCCGCCGGGGCGAAGTGCGAGGCGAAGGCGTACGGCAGCCCGAGCGCGGCGGCGAGCTGCGCGCCGAACAGGGACGAGCCGAGGATGTAGAGCGGCACGTCGGTGCCCTTGCCCGGGGTGGCGTGCACGCCGGGGATGCGGGTCTCCCCGGTCAGGTAACCCTGGAGCTCCAGCACGTCCTGGGGGAAGGTGTCGGCGGCCGACGGGGTGCGGCGCAGGGCCCGCATGGTGTTCTGGTCGCTGCCGGGCGCGCGGCCGAGGCCGAGGTCGATGCGTCCCGGGTGCAGGGTCTCCAGCGTGCCGAACTGCTCGGCGATCGTCAGCGGCGAGTGGTTGGGCAGCATGACGCCGCCCGCCCCGAGGCGGATCGTCCGGGTATGGGCGGCGATGTGCGCGATGAGCACGCTGGTCGCGGACGACGCGATGCTGTCCATGTTGTGGTGCTCGGCGTACCAGACGCGCTTGTACCCAAGTTCCTCCGCGCGCTGGGCCAGGGCCACGCTGGCGGCGAAACTGTCGCCGGCCGTCTCGCCCTCGCCGATGTGCGCCAGATCAAGGATGGACAGCGGCAAAGCCATGGGTACGCGCCTTTCGTCGGTGATCCGGCTGATTGCAACAGCAACGACGGCGCGGATATTTCGCCGGGCCCCTGGGCGGGACCCGGCGACGGACGGTTCGGACGGTAAGGACGGTCAGGACGCGGTGCAGGTCACCGGGGACGGGGTGGCGTTCTGGCCGCTGGAGTTGGCCAGGAAGCCGAACGTGGTGCTCGCCCCCGCGGCGAGGTTGCCGTTCCAGGACAGGTTGGTGACCGTGACGGAGCCGGAGCCGGACAGGGTGCCGTTCCAGAGCTGGGTGATGGTCTGGCCGCTCGGCACCGTCCAGCCGACCTTCCAGCCGGAGATGGACGCCGAGCCGGTGTTCTTGACGGTGACCTCACCCTGGAAGCCGCCCTGCCACTGGCTGGTCATCCGGTAGGTGGCGGTGCAGCCGTCGGGGCCGCTCGTGGGGGTGGAGGTGGGGGTGACGGTGGGCGTCACGGTCGGGGTGACGGTCGGGGTGGGGCCGTCCGTGGGCGGGGGCGCGGCGATGGCCAGGTCGTACGCCCGCTGCGGCACGAACTGCCCGGCCGTGGCGATGCAGCCGTCCGCCTCGCCGGGCGGCTTGACCCAGAGGAAGGCGTCGATGGCCGAGTCCCCCGTGTTGGTGGTGCTCCAGGTGCCGGTGGCGCGGCCGGCCGGGTCGCACCACTCGCTGCCGGCCGGGCCGTTGCCGTTGCGGCTGGTGTCGATGACGGCCTTGAGCCGGGAGACGCCGGTCGCGGAGATCACGTTCTTGGCGTACGACACCAGGCCGGAGGTGGCGCGGTAGTTGGAGGTGTTGAGCGCGATGCCGTCGGCGCTGTTGGCGACGTCGGCGCCGTTGAGCCGGGAGGCGGCCTCGGAGGCCGACAGCCAGGCGTCGTGGCCGATGTCGAAGTAGACCTTGGCCTGGCCGCGCAGCTTCTTGCCCGCGTACGCCATGGACGCCTTCACCTCGGCCTGCTGGGAGGCGTTCATGCAGTTGGTCATGATGGCCAGGGCGTCGGGCTCCAGGATGACGGTGGCCGGGCGGCCGGCCAGGCCGAGCGCGATCTGGTCGATCCAGGACCGGTAGGAGGCGTGGTCGGGGGCGCCGCCGGCGCTCGCGCCGCCGCAGTCGCGGTTCGGCATGGCGTACACGACCATGATCGGGATCTTGCCCGCCGAGGCGGCGGCGCCGACGTAGGCGTCGACCTGGCTGCGCACGGTCGAGGGGTTGTAGCTGGCGAACCAGCGGCCCTGCGGCACGGCGGCGACGCGGTCCCTGATGACGGGGGTGCGGCTGTCGCCGGGGTTCGCGGCGACCCATTTGGCGGCGTTGGTCTGGGGATCGACGTAGAAAGCGGAGTCGGCGGCCTGGGCGGTGGGCGTGGACAGGACGGCCGCTCCGGCCGCGACCGCGGCGGCAGCCGTGAGGAATGCCGTCAACACGGGCCTTCTGCGAGACATGCAATCACTCCGTTGGTCATGTGGGAGCGCTCCCACCGGCATTCCGGATGCTAGGGAGCGCTTCCCGCCCGCTCAAAGACCTCCGATCGCTGACGCGCGCATCACCGCAGGCCAGAGCGGCCGCGACAGGTGAAACTTTCACCGGGTCACTCGGCGAGGCAGGCCTCGAAGACGGCGGTCAGCCGGTCCACGTCGGCGGCGGTGGGCGTCTCGGGGCCGAGGCGGCGGCGCATGGCGCCGATGCCGAGCACGACGGCGGTCGCCATCCTGGCCCGGGCGAGCGCGCCGGGGCTGCCGCCGAGCCGGGCCTCCAGCGGCTGGAGCACGGCGGTGATCAGGCGTTCGCGGGCCACGTCCGCGATCTCGGGGTCGCGGGCCGAGCGTTCGAGGGCGCGCAGGATGGGGCTGTCCGGCGGGTGCTGCATGCGTTCCGCGGCGTACTCGGCCAGCCGGCGCGGCAGCCCCTCGCGGTCGCCGCCGAGCAGCCAGCTGATCGTCGGCTCGCCTTCCAGGACCGCGCCGAACAGCCCCGCCTTCGAGCCGAAATAGCGGCCGACCAGGGCGATGTTCGCCTCCGCCGCCGCGGCGATCATGCGCACGGTCACCTGCTCGTAGCCGTACTCGCCGAACAGCGTGCGCGCCGCCTGCAGGATGCGCTCGCGCGTGGCCTCGCGCCCGCGCGGCCTGCCCTCAGTCACCTGGGCCTCCATGCCCCGCACTCTACTCAAGCGAAGGTAAGGGGACCCCACTTGCCGCTCGGCTAGTAAACATACGTATACTCAACACGGATAAAACTGTAAGAAGGGGATGTGGTGTCTTGGTAGCCCAGGCGCACGCCGCCGCTCCCCCTGCGAAGCGGACCTACACCCACCGCGAGATCCTCGAGGTCATGTCCGGGCTGATGCTCGCGATGCTCACGTCGATGATCTCGACCTCGGTGGTGGGCACGGCTCTGCCGACGATCGTGGGGGAGCTCGGCGGTCAGGACCAGTACTCGTGGGTGGCGAGCGCCACCATGCTGACGATGACGGTCTCCACGCCGCTGTGGGGCAAGCTGTCCGACCTGTTCGGGCGCAAGCTGCTCTTCCAGACGGCGCTGGGGTTGTTCGTGTCGGCCTCGTTGGTGGCGGGCCTCTCGCAGGACATGGGACAGCTCATCGCGGCCCGTGCCGTGCAGGGTCTGGGTGTGGGCGGTTTGTCGGCGCTCTCCCAGGTGATCCTGGGGGACATCGTCTCGCCCCGCGAGCGCGGCCGGTACTCCGGCTACATGGGAGCCGTCTTCGGCATCTCGACGGTCGCCGGACCGCTGCTCGGCGGGTTCATCGTGGACGCCGACTGGCTCGGCTGGCGGTGGTGCTTCTACGTGGTCGTGCCGTTCGCGCTGGTGGCGTTCATCGTCATCCAGAAGGTGCTGAAGCTGCCGCCGGCCAAGCGCAGCACCTCGATCGACATCTGGGGCGCGACGACCATCACGGCGAGCGCGAGCTCGCTCATGCTGCTGCTCACGCTCGGCGGCAACGAGTTCGAGTGGAACTCGTTCTGGACGTACTTCCTGTCCGCGATGGCGCTGCTCATGCTGGCGCTCGCGGTGCTGGCCGAGCGGACGGCCAAGAACCCGATCCTGCCGCCGCGGCTGTTCCGCAACCGCACGTTCGTGCTGACCAGCGCCGCCTCGCTCTTCGTCGGCATGGCGATGTTCGGCGCGATGATCTACCTGCCGCAGTACCTGCAGATCGTCAAGGGCCTCAGCCCGACGAACTCCGGCCTGATGACCCTGCCCATGGTGGTGGCGCTGTTCCTGGCCGGCGTCATCTCCGGCAAGATCGTCACCCAGACCGGCAAGTGGAAGATCTTCCCGGTGGCCGGCCTGCTCATCGTGGCCGTCGGCCTGTTCCTGCTGTCGCGGCTGCACGTCGACTCCAGCGAGTGGCTGATCGGCCTCGACGTGGCCGTGCTGGGCGTCGGCCTGGGCCTTTCCATGCAGATGCTCATCCTGGCCGCGCAGAACGGCTCCGAGCTGCGGGACATGGCCTCCACCACGTCCGGCGTGTCGTTCTTCCGCTCCCTGGGCGGCGCGGTCGGCGTGGCCGCCTTCGGCGCGATCCTGACCAACCGGCTCAAGGACGAGATCGCCACGATGTTCGCCGAGGCGCACATCAAGGCGGCCGGCGGCGGCGACATCAAGCTCGGCAGCCCGAGCGCCATCCAGCAGCTCCCGGCACCGATCAAGAACATCGTGCTGGAGGCGTTCACCCGCGGTCTGGAGACCGTGTTCATGGTGGGCGTGCCCATCGCGTTGCTCGGCTTCATCGCCACGCTCTTCCTCAAGGAGCTCCCGCTCCGCGGCGCCACCACGCCGCCCGCGGGGCCGATGCCGCTCAGCAAGGACGACCTCGTCCTCGCCGGGCTGCTGCTGGAGCTCGTGGCGCAGCGGGTCGAGCGGGCCAACGGCGAGCGGTCCGCGCTGCTCACCGCGGTCGCCCAGATGGCCCCGCCGGACGCCCGCCCGGAGCGCGAGCGCGCCAGGTCGGTCGCGCAGACGGTGCTGCGGCCCACCTCGCGTGCCCTGCTCGCGCAGGCCACGCCACCACAGAAAGACCTCGTCACAGGAGGAATCTCGCAATGATTCGCAAGTTCGTGGGCGCCGTCGCCTCCGCCCTGGCCCTGCTGGCCGGGCTGTGGCTGATGATCGCCCCCTGGGCCCTCGGCACCCAGCCCGAGAACGCCGACTGGACCGACCCGACCACCACCGAGTTCTGGACCGGGCTCGGCGTGGCCGTAGTCGGGCTGATCGGCGCCGTCACCTTCGCCCTCGCCATCTACGAGGACCTGGTGACCCGCGGCCTCGTGGTCGTCAAGCCGCGCAAGGCCGAGCCGGAGCCCGAGCCCGTGGCGGCCGCGCCGCAGGCGTCCTCGGCCGAGCTGGCGACCCTGCTCGCCCCGCTCGTCGAGGCCCTTCGTGAGGACATCAACCGCACCGACCGCACCGGCGGCGAGCACCGCCAGAACGGCAAGGCCACCCTGGTGGGAGTGGAGGAGAACCGATGAAGGCAAAGCTGGGCGTCAGCGCCCTCGTGCTGCTGTTCCTGGGCGGCCTGTGGCTGGTCGCGGCCCCGTTCGCGGTCGGCTACCAGCCGAGGGGCGCCGAGTACGTCGACGCGACCGTCAACGACCTGTGGGTCGGCGGCGGGCTCGCCGCGCTCGCGTTCGTCTCCCTCGTGATCTACGCGGCCGACGCGCTGCGCGAGCTGGCCCGCCGCGGCAAGCACGCCGAGAGCTGACGCGAGACCTGCCGTGTTCGGCGGTGGTACGGATCCCCAGGGGGAGCCGCTGGAAGGCAGGCTCCCCGCCGGGGAGTTCGAGATCGGCAAGGACGGCGCCGGCCTGCTGGTGGTGGGCTTCGACGGGTCGGACCCGAGCCGCAACGCGCTCGCGTACGCGGCCGGGCTGGCCCGCCGGGACAACGCGGCGCTGCTCATCGCCTTCGTGGAGTCGCTGACCAGCGAGACCCTGTGGTTCTTCGCCGGCTCGCCCATCGTCCCCGACACCGCGGCCGACCTCACCCAGGACCTGAAGGACGAGCTGCGGGGCATCGGGGTGCCGTGGCAGTTCGTCAGCGTCCGGGGCGACGCGGCCAGGGAGCTGGAGACGCTGGCCAGCACGTACATGGCCGACGCCATCGTGGTGGGCCGCTCGCGGCACAGCCGGTTCGGCTCGGTGGCGGGGACGCTCGCCAAGCGGGCGCGGCGCACCGTGCTGATAGTCCCCTGACCAGGGGTGACGTCGCATATGGTGGCGGGATGAGACGTGCTGCCGCCATGGCGTTCGCAGTGCTCACGACCGTTTCGTGCGGCGCGACGGAGCCCGCCGCGTCGCCGGCGTCCTCGGCCGAACCCACTTCCGCGCCTCCCGCGACCTCCCCGCCCGCGCAGGGGGAGCCGGAGGCGACGCCGAGCCCCACCGCGCCGCCGGAGTTCAGCGCGAAGGTCTCCGCGGTGTCCCGCGACCGCCTGCCCTACTCCTGGCGGCCCGGCTGCCCGGTCCACTACCGGGACCTGCGGCTGGTGCGGCTGTCGTACTGGGGGTTCGACGACGCGCCGCACACGGGCGAGCTGGTCGTGCGCAAGACCGTCACCGACGACATCACGACGGTCTTCAGGAAGCTCTACGACTGGCGCTGGCCCATCCAGCAGATGAAGCTGGTCGACGCGTTCAAGGCCGACGACTACGCCTCCATCGACGCGAACAACACCTCCGCCTTCAACTGCCGCAACGCGACCGGGTCCAGCAATTGGTCCAATCACGCGTACGGCGCGGCAATCGACATCAATCCCCGCCAGAACCCGTATGTCACCGCAAGTGGGAGCACAGCCCACAAAAACGCTGAAAAGTTCACCAAGCGCCCAATGAAGGGTAAAGGTGTTATTAATCCTGGTGACAAGGTTGTCAAGGCATTCGCGGCCGTCGGCTGGGAGTGGGGCGGCTACTGGTCCGGCACCAAGGACCTGCAACACTTCTCCAAGGGCGGAGGCTGAGAGAATCACGCCATGGCGGACAAGGACGGCGACGGCTGGACCGAGTGCGCCCAGGGCCACCGGCACTGGGGTCTGCACGGCGCGTCCGGGCTTCTCCTGGTGCACCACGACCCCGCGGGCACGCCGTACGTGCTCATGCAGAAACGCGTCTGGTGGAGCCACCACGGCGGCACCTGGGGGCTGCCCGGCGGCGCCCGCGACAGCCACGAGGACGCCGTCACCACGGCCCTCCGCGAGGCCCGCGAGGAGGCCGCGCTCGGCGCCGACGGCCTGCGCGTCCAGGGCGTCTACCTCGACGACCACGGCGGATGGGCGTTCGAGACGGTGATCGCCGAGTCGCGCGAGCGGCTCGCGGCGGCCCCGGCCAACCGGGAGAGCACCGAGCTGCGCTGGCTCGCCCTGCCCGAGATCGCCGAGCGCGAGCTGCACCCCGGCTTCGCCGCCACGTGGGGCGAGATCCAGGCGGCGCTGCGGCCCGAGACGATCGTCCTGGACGTGGCCAACATCGTCGGAGCGCGGGCCGAGCACGGCTGGTGGCGCGACCGGGCGGGGGCCGCGACGCGGCTGCTGGAGCAGGTGGCCGGGCTCCGGCTGCGGCACCCGGTGCTGGCGCAGTGGTTCCCGCGGGTGGTCGCGGTCGTGGAAGGGGCGGCCAGGGGCGTGCCCGAGGTGCCCGGCATCGAGGTGGTGCCCGCCGCGGGGAGCGGCGACGACACGATCGTGGACGTCGTGCGCCGGGCCAGGACGTGCGAGCGGGTGGTCGTCGTCACCGCCGACCGGGGGCTGCGGGACCGGGTGGGCGAGCTGGGCGCCGAGACCATGGGCCCCAAGTGGCTGCTGTCACAGCTCGGCTAACGCCACCCCGTCGAAGGCGGCCTTCAGCCCCGTGACCTCCAGCACGCGCTGCAGGACGCCGTGCACGCCGACCAGGCTGAGCGAGCCGGCGTGCGCCGCCACCCTGCGCTGATGCTCCACCAACGCCCATAAGCCGCTCGAATCGCAGAAGTCCAGCAGGGACGCGTCGACCACGACATCCATCCGGCCTTCGGCGAAGAGCTCCGTCAGGCTCTCCTTCAGCAACGGCGCGGTGAGCTTGTCGAGGTCGCCGATCACGCGCACGAGCGCGCGAGAGCCGCCGCGCTCCACCTCGACGTCGAGATCCGCCACCTCCTGAACGTACACCGGCCGCACCACAGCCGCTATCGTGGTTCCCGCACGGGAGGGTTCGCATAGTGGACGAGTGCAGCCGCCTTGAAAGCGGCCAGGTCAGCGATGGCCTCGTGGGTTCGAATCCCACACCCTCCGCTCAGTCGCGAAGGCTCGCGAACCCGTCGCCCACGTGCGCGGCGAGCTGCAGGTAGGCCTCCCGCGTGGCGTCCTGGAGCCGGTCCAGGTCGATCTCCGCGCCCTCCTCCAGGTGCGGGTCGTAGGGCACCCGCACCACGGCCCGGCAGCGGGCCGCGAAGTGGGCCTCCAGCTTGCCGATGTCCACCGCCGACTTCGAGCGCGGCCGGACGCTGCACAGCACCACGGTCGCGTTCTTCACCAGGTCGCCGTAGTGGTGGGCCTCCAGCCAGTCGAGCGTCGCCGAGGCGGCCCTCGCGCCGTCCACCGACGGGGAGCTGACCAGCACGATCTGGTCGGCCAGCCCGAGCACGCCGCCCATCGCGGAGTGCAGCAGGCCGGTGCCGCAGTCGGTGATGCAGATGGAGTAGAAGCTCTCCAGCACCTGCGAGACCGCCTGGTAGTCGGCGCCGCTGAACGCCTCCGACACCGACGGGTCGCGGTCGGAGGCCAGCACCTCCAGCCGGGACGGGGCCTGCGAGGTGAACGCCCTGATGTCGACGTACCGCTTGACCTGGTCGCGCTCGTTGAGCAGGTCGCGGACGGTGGCGGAGGTCTCCAGCACCAGCTTGTCGGACAGCGTGCCCCGGTCGGGGTTGGCGTCGACGGCGATGACGCGGTCGCCGCGCACCTGGGCCAGCGTGGCGCCGAGGCCGACGGTGGTCGTGGTCTTGCCCACGCCGCCCTTCAGGCTCAGCACGGCCACCCGGTGGTGGCCGGTCGTGACCGGGGTGCGGGCGCGGTTCATCAGCTCGCGGCGGCGGCGCACCTCCGGCGGCTCGCCCGGCTTGATCCAGCCGCCGGACGCCTTGTAGACCAGGCGGCGCCAGCCCTTGGACGGGGCGTTGCGCCGGCCGCGCAGCAGGGTGTCGGGGTCGAGACTGTCGGCGGTCGGCCGGCCGGCGACAGGGGGCCGCGGCGGGGCGGTGAACACCGGCACGGGGGCCGGGCGGCGGCGGGCGATCGGCGGGATGTCACGTTCCGCCGGGCGCCACTCCTGCTGCTCGGTCCACTGCGGGCGGTCCGGCCGGCGCTCCGCCCTCGGCGGCTCGGGCTTGGCCGGCTCCTGGCCGAAGGCGGCGGGCTCGGACCTGGGGAACGGGTCGCTCTCCTGGGCCGGCTCCGGGCGGCGGGACAGATCGGACGTGACGGCCGGCTCGGACGCCGAGGACGCCGAAGACGTCGCGGATGTCGAGAACGCCGAGGACGTCGCGGACTCGCCGGACCTCTCGGGCAGCCCGGCGCGGTGCCGGTCGGCCTCAAGCGGGGGCTCCGGGCTCGCGTGCGGAGCTGACGGCGCGCCCGGCTGCGGGCCGGACTGCGGGCCGGACTGCGGGCCGGAGTGGGGGCCAGGCTGGGGGCCGGACTGCGGGCTGGACGGTGCGGGCGGCTGCGGGGCGGGCTCGTCGCCGGAGCGGCCGGGCAGGTCGAGGTGGAGCTCGGGCCAGCTCGGGCGCTCGTTGCCCGGCTGGGTGGCGGCCCACGGCTCGGGCTCCTCCTCCGCCTCGGGCGCCTCGGCGGGCGCCGGCTCCTCGTACGTGCCGCGCCGCCAGCCCCCCAGCTCCGCCGGACGCGACCACTCGGCCGGCGGCCAGGTGGCGTCGGCGCGCTCGTCCGGTTCGGGAGTCGGTTCGGGAGTCTCGGCGGCCGTTCCGGCCTTGGCGGTCTCCGCGGTGCCGGCCGGCTCGGCGGGCGGCGACGTGAACGACAGGCCGTAGGAGTCGGTGTCGTCGGGCCGCGGCAGCGGCTTGAGCGGCGCGTGGAACGGGTCCTCGGCGACGGGCGCCGGCGGCTCGTCGCGGTGGAGCTCCCGCAGCGCCTCCCGCGTGATGTCCGTCGTGGCGGCCTCGCCGAGCCACCCGGCGTCGGCCTCACGGGTCACGGCGTCACCGGTCACGGGGTCACTGGTCACGGCGTCGGGGGCCGACACCGCGTCGGCGGCCGCGCGGAACAACGTGGGCGCAGGCGCCTCAGGCTGGGCGGGGACCAGCGACCACGGGTCCTGGGGGTATGGCGAGACCGGCTCGTCGGCCGCCGCGGCGGAGGCCCCGACGGAGACCGGGGCCTCGTCGGTCTCCTTGATCGCGTCGAGCCAGGCCAACTGTTCCTCGAGAGATTCCTCTCGATCGTGTCTTGCCACCGTGTTCCCCCTCGGGTGGGTCTAAAGGGGCAGCAAATACCTTGCAGATTAACGCCCTCGGTCACCGCGCAGCCCGGCAACCCACAAGTTCTTTGCCCGGCTACCGTGGATCGCATGCGAGCCATTGAGATCACCAGGCCGGGCGGCCCCGAGGTGCTGGAGTGGCACGAGGTGCCCGACCCGTGGGTGGAGCGCGGCGACGTGCTCATCGACGTCACCGCCTCGGCGCTCAACCGCGCCGACGTGCTGCAGCGCAACGGCAACTACGATCCGCCGCCCGGCGCGCCGCCGTACCCGGGGCTGGAGGTCTCGGGGGTGGTGGCCGAGGTCGGGGCGGACGTCGAGCAGTTCAAGCCGGGCGACGAGGTGTGCGCGCTGCTCGGCGGCGGGGGTTACGCCGAGCGCGTAGCCGTGCCCTGGCAGCAGGTCATGCCCGCGCCCGTGGGCGTCCCGCTGAAGGAGGCCGCGGGGCTGCCCGAGGTCGCCTGCACGGTGTGGTCCAACGTCTTCATGCTGGGCCGGCTGCGCCGCGGCGAGACGCTGCTGGTGCACGGCGGGGCGAGCGGCATCGGCACGTTCGCCGTGCAGCTCGCCAAGGCGCTCGGCTCGCACGTGGTCGCGACCGTCGGCACGGAGGAGAAGGCCGAGCAGGTGCGGCGGCTCGGCGCCGACGAGGTGGTCAACTACCGCGAGCAGGACTTCTCGGAGCACGTCCAGGCCGACGTCATCCTCGACATCATCGGCGCCAAGTACCTCGCGGGCAACATCAAGGCGCTGCGCACCGGCGGCCGGCTGGTGATCATCGCGCTGCAGGGCGGCGCCAAGGCCGAGATCGACCTCGGCGCGCTGATTGCCAAGCGCGCCTCCGTCCACGCCACCACCCTGCGGGCGCGCCCGGTGGACGAGAAGGGCGTCATCGTGCGGAGCGTGGTCGACAACGTGTGGCCGCTGGTGTCGGCGGGCGCGGTGCGTCCCGTCGTGTACGCGGAGGTGCCCATGGCGGAGGCCGCCGAGGCGCACCGTATGTTGGATTCGGGCGAGCACGTCGGCAAGATCCTGCTAGTACGGTGAGTGTTATGAATGCTGAGGACAACAACACCCCCCACATCGTGGTGGTGGGCCCCGACTTCCAGGGAGGTCAGGGCGATAGCGGCGAAGAGGACCGCTCGGTCACGCAGCTGGTCGAGCAGCCCGCGAAGGTGATGCGGATCGGCAGCATGATCAGGCAGCTCCTGGAGGAGGTCCGGGCGGCTCCCCTCGACGAGGCCAGCCGCAAGCGGCTGAAGGACATCCACGCCTCCTCGATCAAGGAGCTTGAGGACGGCCTGGCGCCGGAGCTGGTGGACGAGCTGGAGCGGCTGTCCCTGCCGTTCACCGACGAGAACGGCACGCCGCCGAGCGAGGCCGAGCTGCGCATCGCGCACGCCCAGCTCGTCGGCTGGCTCGAAGGGCTCTTCCACGGCATCCAGACCACGCTGTTCGCCCAGCAGATGGCCGCCCGGGCGCAGCTGGAGCAGATGCGCAGGGCGCTGCCCGGCGTTCCGCAGGCCAACCTGGACGAGTCCGGCCGGCCGCACGGCGGTTCCGGGCCCTACCTGTAGGGGGAGCGGCTAAAAGAGCTTCTCCAGCACCTGCGCGACACCGTCCTCGTCGTTGGCCGCGGTCACGTGATCGACCGCCGCCAGCACGTCGGGGTGCGCGTTGGCGACGGCGTACGACGTGCCTGCCCAGCTCAGCATGGGCAGGTCGTTCGGCATGTCCCCGAACGCCACGACCTCGGCCGCGTCGATGCCCTGCTCCTTGGCGAGCGCCGCGAGGGCTGTGGCCTTCGTCACACCCTGGGCGCTCATCTCGATGAGCCCGCGGCTGCTGGAGTGGGTGGCGGTCACCAGGTGGCCGACCAGGTCGTGCACGAGGGCGTGCAGCTCGTCCGCGCCCATGCGGGGGTGCAGGGCGAGCAGCTTGGCGCAGGGGCGGGCGGTCACCGAGTCGGCGCGGGGCGCGGCTCCGGCCCGGCGGTCCAGGCCGCCCAGCAGGAAATCGGACTCATGCGCAAAACCGGCTTCATACTCGACCGAAAATACGAGATCGGACACGTTCGCTCGTAGCTGAGCGACGACTTCCTCCAGGACGTCCACGGCGATCAGGTGAGATTCCACTATCCGCTCGGTATGCAGATCGTAGATCAGGGCGCCATTCGCACAGATCGCGAGCCCCCGGTGACGTACCGCACTCGCCACACCCCCCATCCAGCGGGGCGGCCGGCCGGTCACGAACACGAGCGTGGCGCCGGATTCCTCGACGCGGGCGAAGGCGGCGACGGTCCGGGGAGACACGGTTCCGTCGCGGTGCAGGGCGGTCCCGTCCAGGTCGGTGGCCACAAGACGGGGTGCGGGATGGCTGTGCATAACAGGTTCCAGTTTGCCCGGTGATGCCTCCTGACAGAAATCTTCGATGGGACGGGAACACCGACGCGCCAGAATGGTGTTAGATGTGATGGCGTTGTATTAGCTGATCCCGTAGTGAAAACCAGCATGACTTTGTCTGAGCCACCCCGGGTGCTTGCTGTACGACACACCGGGACCCACGAGGTGTGGGTCCCATAGATTCACATCCTGAGGGAGAGCTTTTATGGCTCAGGGAACCGTCAAGTGGTTCAACGCCGAGAAGGGCTTCGGCTTCATCGCCCCGGACGGCGGTGCGCCGGACGTGTTCGTGCACTTCTCCGAGATCGTCGGCAGTGGCTACCGCAGCCTTGAAGACGGCCAGCGGGTCGAGTTCGAGATCACGCAGGGCCAGAAGGGGCCGCAGGCCTCCCAGGTCCGCGCCATTTGACCTGACAGTTAGCAAGTAGAGAGCCGGGGTCCGCCTCCAGCGGGCTCCGGCTCTCGCATGTACCGGGTTGGTCACGGGTGGCCCGCCCGCCGAACCCCCCGGCTCCCCCCGTCATCGACCTCTACATGAGGTACGCGTGGTTATGTCATCCCGTGACCGTTGCCGGGGTGATCGTGCTCTTGGTCAACGACCACCTGCTCAAGCAGGTCTGGCCCGGGTTCGTGACGGGCAAGCTCAGCGACGTGGCCGGGCTCCTCGTCGCGCCCCCGCTGCTGGCCCTGGTCTTCCTGCGCCGCGCCGACCTGGCCGCCACAGCGGTCACCGGCATCCTCTTCGCGCTCGTGAAAACGACGGAGACGGGCGCTGAGGCCGCCTCCCATGTCTGGACCTTCATGGCGGGGCCTTCGCGCGTCCTGGACGATCCCACGGACCTCCTGGCACTGCCGGCGCTCGCCCTCGCCTGGTGGGTCCGCCGCCGCAGCCTCGCCGCCCCCTCCACCGCCCCCTCCACCGCCCGCGCCCGGGTCCTGCTGACCATGCCGCTGGCCGTCCTCGCGGTCACCGCCACCTCGGCCGCCCCCGGCCCGCCCGCGGCCGTCTCCGTCGAGGTCCGCGGCGAGCGCGTCGTCGTGCGCACCGACGCCTCGTACGCGTGGGAGACGACGGACCGGGGCGCCACCTGGACCAGGACGGGCTCCTCCGACGACGCCGGCCGGGCCCGCTCGGCGATGTGCGTGCCCTACCAGGCGACCCGCTGCTACCGCGTCACGCCCGGCCGGCTCGCGGTCGAGCAGTCCGACGACGGCAGCAGGACGTGGGGCCCCGCGTGGTCGCCGTCCGCCGACGACCGCGACCGCCTGTCGCGGCAGTTCGGCGACCGGCCGCTCGCCTCCAGCGGCCTCGCCGTGCAGGCCTGGCGCGGCGGGCACGTGATCGTCGTCGCCAACGGCCTCGACGGCATCCTGCTGCGCGACGAGCACGGCTCCTGGCGGCGGCTCGGCTGGCCCGGCGAGCAGGCGCCCCCGCTGGACCTCGGCTCCGAGCTCACCGCCGCGATCTTCCTGGCCGGCTGCGTGCTGTTCGGCGCCGCCGGGGCCGGGCTGCGCCGCTACCACCGCGCCTACCTGGGCTTCGCGGCGGCGACCTGCCTGAGCGTGCCGGTGGTCGCCTTCTCCGACGACCCGGCCGTCACGGACGCGCTGGCCGCCGTGGACGGCCTCCTGACGCTGCTCAGGCTGCTCGCGGTGCTCATGATCCCGGCGGGCCTCAGCGTGTGCGTCGCGCTGCTCTTCGCCGGGCGGGCGCGCCCCGCGCCCGTCGCCGTGGGCGTGCTGAGCGCGCCGCTGGTCTACCTGGCCGTCTACACGCCCTTCGAGGGCTGGGCGGGCGGCGCCTTCGCGACATACTGGACGGCCGTCGCGGTGGCCGCCCTGCTGACGGCGCTCGTCCTGGCCGTGGACGTGATCCTGATCAGGAGGGACGCCGCCGCCGCGGGCCCGCCCGCCGACGGGCGGGCGGACCCCGGGGTCACCTGGCGGGCGTGAGGACGTCCAGGCCCACGTAGGGGCGCAGCGCCTCGGGAACCACCACCGAGCCGTCGGCCTGCTGGTGGTTCTCCAGGATCGCCACGATCCACCGGGTCGTGGCGAGCGTGCCGTTGAGCGTGGCCAGGTGTCGCGGCTTGCCGTCCTGGTCGCGGTAGCGGACGGCGAGCCTGCGCGCCTGGAACTCGGTGCAGTTGGAGGTCGAGGTCAGCTCGCGGTAGCGGCCCTGGGTGGGGATCCACGCCTCGCAGTCGAACTTGCGGGCCGCCGACATGCCGAGGTCGCCCGCCGCGGTGTCGATCACCCGGTAGGGCACCTCGATCCTGGCCAGCATCTCCTTCTCCCAGGCGAGCAGCCGCTGATGCTCCTCGTGGGCCTCCTCGGGCCGCACGTACGAGAACATCTCGACCTTGTCGAACTGGTGGACGCGGATGATGCCGCGGGTGTCCTTGCCGTACGAGCCGGCCTCGCGCCGGAAGCACGACGACCAGCCCGCGTAGCGCAGCGGCAGCGCGCCGGCGTCGAGGATCTCCTGGGCGTGGTAGCCGGCCAGCGCGACCTCGGAGGTGCCGACGAGGTAGAGGTCGTCCTCGGGCAGCCGGTAGATCTCCTTGTCGTGGGCCACGTGGAAGCCGGTGCCCTGCATGGTCTCGGGCTTGACCAGCACGGGCGTGATCATGGGGGTGAAGCCGGCCTCGATCGCCTGCTGCATCGCCATGTTGAGCAGCCCGAGCTGGAGCCGCGCGCCGACGCCCTTGAGGAAGAAGAACCGCGAGCCGGACACCTTGGCGCCCCGCTCCATGTCGATGGCGTCGAGCGCCTCGCCCAGCTCCAGGTGGTCCTTCGGCTCGAAGTCGAACACCCGCGGCTGCCCGTGGGTCTCCAGCACGACGTAGTCGTCCTCGCCGCCGGCGGGCGCGCCCTCCTCGACGATGTTGGGCACCGACTGCATCAGCTCGTCGAGCTCGGCGCCGAGCTTCTCCGCCTCCGCCTCGGCGGCCTTGACCTGGCTCGCGAGGTCCTTGGCGCGCTGGAGCAGCGCGGCCTTCTCCTCGCCCTGCGCCTTGGAGACCGACTTGCCCATGCTCTTCTGCTCGGCGCGCAGCGACTCGAACGAGGTCAGCGCGGAGCGCCGGCGCTCGTCCAGGTCGAGCAGCGTGTCGACGACGGAGTCGTCCTCGCCGCGGGCACGCTGCGAAGCCCGTAGCCGGTCGGGGTCCTCACGAAGGGTACGCAGGTCGATCACAAGGAAAGGCTACCGGCGCGGGACGGCCCCTCGCCCCTCTATTAGCCGGGGCTACTGGACGCGGCCCGCGCGGACCCGCGCCAGCCACTCGCCCGCCTCGGCGAACTCGGCGTCGGACGTGCCCCGCTTGATCTGCGGCTGCCTGCCGTCGGCCCGCGGATAGCTGCCGAGGAAGCGCACCTCGCCGCAGATGCGGTGGAGCCCCGCGATGGCCTCGCCGACCCGCGCGTCGCCGATGTGGCCCTCGAAGTCGAAGTGGAAGAAGTAGCGGCCGATGCCGTCGCCGGTCGGCCGCGACTCGATGCGCGTGAGGTTGACGCCGCGCACCGAGAACTCGGTCAGCATCTCCAGCAGCGCGCCCGGGTGGTCGTCGGCCAGGAAGACGACCAGCGTGGTGCGGTCGGAGCCGGTGGGCTCGGGCAGCGGCCCGCCCGGACGGGCGACCTTGACGAACCTGGTCACCGTGTCGGACCGGTCGCCGATGCCGCCGGCCAGCTCGGTCAGGCCGTAGTGCTCGCCCGCGATGCGGGCGGCGATCGCCGCGTCGTACGGCGAGCCCGGCAGCGACACCTCCTGCGCCGCGGCGGCGGTCGAGGGCGCGGACACGACGACCGCGTCCGGCAGCTCGCGCGCGATGTACCCCCGGCACTGCGTGATCGCGGCCGGGTGCGTGTAGACCCGCTTGATGTGCGGGATCTCGGTGCCGGGCCGGGCCAGCAGCGAGAACTGCACCGGCAGCAGCAGCTCGGCGGTGATCAGCAGCGGCTCGCCCCAGGCGAACTCGTCGAGGGTCGTGGTGATCGCGCCCTCGATGGAGTTCTCCAGCGGGACCACGGCTCCGTCGGCCTCGCCGGCGCGGGCGGCGTTGAGCGCGGCGCTGACGTTGGCGCAGGGCAGCCGCTCCGCGGTGGGGTCGAGGAGTCTCAGGGCCTCTTCGGTGAACGTTCCCTCGGGCCCGAGATAGGCGAGCTTGGGCATGCGTCCAGAGTATCCGCAGGCGAGCCGGCAGCGCGCCGGGAACGGCTCAGAGCGGCCCCGCCGACCGGCACGGCACCAGCGGCCCGAGGCCCAGCCGGGCGGCCCGCACCGCCTCCTCCTCCTCGGGCGACAGCGGCTGCGCGCCCTTGCCGCCGACCACCGGCCGCACGTACGTGCGGGTCTCGCTCTGCCCGTTGATCGAGGTCAGGACGATGCCGTCGCCCAGGCCGTTGATCATGGCGACCGAGAACGATAGCCGCCCGCTCATCTCCGACAGCGCGTCGTACCGGCAGACCGCGACGTCCCTGATGGCCCTCAGGTCGCCGAGGCCCTCGCTGCTCTGCCTGGCCAGGGCCCGCTGCCAGTCCTCGACGGCGGCCCTGGCCTGCCGCAGCGCCAGATAGCCGATCAGCACGCCGGTGACCCCGGCGACGACCCCGACGATCACCCACACCGTAACGAGCACGGCACCGAGGGTAACGGCTGGGTCAGACGAGCTGCCGCCGTTTCGGCAACCAGGCGGCCAACAACCACACCAGGGCCAGGGCGCCGAGGCCGTAGCCGTCCTGGACGATCTTGCCCAGCACCACGCTCACCCCCGGGATGCCGGCCGCGATCAGCGACACCCCCCACCAGGGGACCGGCACCACGTAGAACAGCCACACCCCGCCCGCCACGCGCAGCCGCGCCGGGTCGCGCCCGTCGCCGGCGAGCGCGCCGAGCACCACGACGATCCAGGCCAGGTGGTGGATCCAGGCGACCGGCGAGAGCAGCACCGCCATCAGCCCGACGAGCGCCACCGCCGCGAGCCGGTCGCCCGTCAGGTACGCCTCCCGCGCGCCGCGGAAGCCGAACCAGGCGACCACGGCGACCAGCACCACCCAGATCGCCGACTCCAGCGCGCCGTTCATGTAGAGGCGGATCAGCATGCCGCGCATCGACTGGTTCGTGGTGCCCGCGTTCGCGCCGAGGCGCTCCGGGTCGAGCAGCGCCGAGAACCAGAAGCCGGCCGCGTCCCTCGGGATCACCGCGAACGGCAGCAGCGTGAGCACCGTCGTCACGAACGCCGCCATCCAGAACGTCCGCCACTGCCGCGTGACCAGCAGGTAGATCAGGAACACGCCCGGCGTCAGCTTCACCGCCGTGGCCAGTCCGATCAGGAAGCCCCGCGGCCACCAGGGGCGCCTGGCCAGGCAGTCGGCCACGCAGAGGGCGACCAGCAGGATGTCCACCTGGCCGAAGCGCACCTGGTCGCGGATCGGCATCAGGTACGCGCAGGCCACCATGAGCAGCCCGAACAGCCACGGCGCGTGCCTCCGGACCGCCTCCCCCTCCAGGGCCTGCCGGAAGGAGAACCAGACGGTCACCGCCAGCGTCACGTAGACGCCGGCCGTCCACACCCACTGGGCCGTCTCCCAGGACATCACGGCCAGGCCCACGGCCAGCATGGCGGCGATCGGCGGGTACGTGAACGGCAGGAGCTGGGGGGCCGGGGTGTAGTAGTCGTAGACCGGCCGCCCTTCGAGCAACATCTGGCCGCCGGTGCGGTAGACGTCCAGGTCGACCAGGCGCTGGTCGTCGGGGTTCGTGAGCCACGTGTGCACCAGCGGCGCGACGGCCGCCGCGACGGCCAGCGCCACGATCGCCCACATCCACCACTGCCGCCGGTTCACCCGCACCTCGCCTCTCGTCACGGTGTGGCACGTTACCGTGGCTGTTGTCGTTCGAGGGGCAAGCACTGGGGGTTCGGTCCATGGCACACGACACCGCATCCGGCCTGCGCGGAGGCCGGGCCGGTTCGCGTCCACGCCCCTTCCGCGGCATCGCCCGCTCCCTGCTGCCCGTCCTCACCGCCCTGGCCCTCGCCCTCGCCGCCCCCGCACACGCCTCCGCCTCAGGGGCCCCCGGGCAGGGGCGGGTGGTGGTGGTCGGGGTGCCGGGGTTGCAGTGGAGCGACCTCGACGAGACCCGCACCCCCGCCCTGTGGAAGCTCGCCGCCCAGGGCTCCTCGGCCTCCCTCTCGACGCGCGCCGTCCCGCCGCCCGACCGCGGCATCACCTGCCCCGCCGCGGGCTGGCTGACGGTCTCGGCGGGCCAGCGCGCGGGCACGGCGGGCAAGGGCTGCCCGGCCCCGGTCGCCCCTCAGCCGCGGCCCGCCGCCGGCGGAGGCGCGACCGTCCCCGGGTGGGACGCCCTGGCGGCCTATCAGTCCGGGACCGGTTACGACGCCCGTATCGGCACGCTGGGCCAGCTGGTGGCGGACGCCGGGGGCAAGGTGGCGGCGATCGGTCCGGGCGCCGCCCTGGCCGCCGCCGACAAGTCCGGAAATATCGCCAGATACGCCCCCACCCCCGTCGCCCTGGGCGACCTCACCCCGTACCGCCTGATCGTCTTCGAGGCCCCCGACCTCGCCGACGCCTGGGCCCGCCGCCCCCTCGACGAGTACGGCGTCCCCACCCCCCTGCCCGGCCCCGCCCGCCAGGCCGCCGCCGCGCAGGCCGACCGCCGGATCGCCGCCCTGCTCCCCCTGCTCGCCCCCGGCACCACCACCCTCGTCGCCGGTCTCTCCGACGTCACCCCCAACGCCCACCTGCACCTCGCCCTGGCCGCCGGCCCGTCCCCGTCCGGCGAGCCGTACCCGCACGGCCGCCTCACCGCCTCCTCCACCCGCCAGGACGCCCTGGTCACCGTCACCGACCTCACCGCCACCGTCATCCAGCTCCTCGGCCTGCCCCAGCCGCGCGAGGTGGTCGGCCGCCCGTGGCAGCCCGCCGCCACGACCACCGGCGGGCCCGCCGCGACGGTGTCCGAGCTGGCCGACGGCGACCTCGCCAGCCAGGTGCTCCGCGAGGTCCGCGGCCCGTTCTTCACCGTCCTGGTCACCCTCCAGCTGCTCTTCTACGCCTGGGCCGCGCTCGCCCTGCGCCGCCGCCGCGCCGGCACGGAGCCCGACGTCAGGGCCGCGAGCACGTCCAAGCTCCTGCGCGCGGTACAGATCGTCGCGGTGCTGAGCGGCGCGATCGCCGTCTCCACCTTCCTGGCGCAGCTCGTGCCCTGGTGGACCCTGCCGACGCCGATGATCTCGGTCATCGTGACGATCCTCGGCATCGCGGGCCTGATCACCGCGCTCGCCTTCGCCGGCCCCTGGCGGGCGCACGTCCTCGGCCCGCTCACCGTCGTCGCCGGGATCACCTCGCTGGCCCTGCTCCTCGACGTCATGACCGGCTCCGCCCTCCAGGTGAACGCCGTCACCGGCTACGAGCCCGTCACCGGCGGCCGCTTCTACGGCTTCAGCAACATCGCCTTCGCCGTCTGCTCGACCGGCACCGTCCTGGGCCTGGCCGGGGTCGCGCAGTGGCTGCTCGGCCGCGGCCTGCCCAGGGCGGTCACGGTCGGGGTGTGCGCGCTGTACGGGATGTTCGCGGTGTTCGCCGACGGGTGGCCGTCGTGGGGCGCGGACTTCGGCGGGGTGCCGGCGTTCGTGGTCGGGCTGGCGGTCTTCCTGATCCTGCTGTCCGGCAGGCGGGTGTCGGTGCTCAGGCTGCTGCTGGTCGGCGTCGCCGGGGTGGCGGTCATCGGAGCGCTGTCGGTGGTCGACTGGCTGCGCCCTGAGGCGCGGCGCACCCACCTCGGGACATTCGTGCAGCAGGTCATCGACGGCCAGGCGTGGACGGTCGTCGGCCGCAAGCTCAGCGCCATGATCGGGGTGACGGTCGGCAACTGGTCGCTGACCCTGCTGACGCTGGTGGCGCTGGCGTTCCTGTTCCTGGTGCTGGCCCGGCCCTCCCGGTACGGCGCCGCGGCGCTCGGCCAGGCCTACGCCCTGGCCCCCACCCTGCGGGCCGGCCTGCTCGGGGCGCTGACGTGCGCGTTCATCGGCTTCCTGATGAACGACTCCGGCATCGCGATCCCCGCTATGGCGCTGACGGTGGCGGTGCCGCTGACGCTCGCGGCCTGCGTCCGCGCGCTGCAGCTCGCCACGCCCACACCGCCAGGGCGATCGTCAGGACGAGCAGCACCCAACCCGTCCGAGGCCGGACCTCTCCGCTGAGCCAGGCGAGGTCCGCGGGCTGCCCGTCCACCCGGGCCGGCAGGTAGGCGAGCGACAGGACCAGCAGGTGGACGACCAGGAACCCGTCCACCGCCGAGGCCGCCACCAGCGCCAGCATGCCGAAGGCCAGCCCGTCGTACCAGGGCAGCACGTACGGCGAGGCGAACACGTACGCGACCGCCAGCCCGGCCGCCACCACCGGCGCCGAGCCGATCGCGTCACCCCAGCCGCCCCGAGCGGCCCAGCGGAGCAGCAGCCAGGCCAGCAACGCCAGCAGCAGGAGCGAGCCGACCTGGATCTCCCCCCGGTACGCTTTGCCCGGCCCCACGACCACCTGCAACCACCCCTGGACGAGCTTCCAGACCGTGGCGTGCGAGATCGACTTGCTGGTGCGCGTCACCGGCGCGATCGCCTCCGGGCCGGCGACGGCGTACCCGGCCGCCACCACCGCCAGAGCGCAGCCCGCCATGACGGCCAGGCGGCCGGGACGGCGGCGCAGCTCCCAGGCCGGGCCGAGGGCGACGAGCCCGGCGTTCACCTTCACCGCCACGCCCAGGCCGAGCAGCACGCCCCCGCCCGCCGGCCGGCCCCTCGCCAGGAGGGCGGCGACCATGCAGGCCACCGCCAGGGTGTCGGCGTGCAGGCCGGCGACCAGGTGGTAGAGGAGGAGCGGGTTCGCCGTCCACAACAGGGCGGCGCGGCGGCGGGCGGCCTCGTCGTGCCGGGTCGCGCGGTCGAGCAGCAGGCCGGTCACGACGAAGGCGGCGGCGTTGACCAGCGCCAGGACGAAGACGGTCAGCCGCATCGAGTCGCCGCCCACCCAGCTCGCGAACGCCTGCACCGCCGTCGCGACCGGCCCGTACACGCTGGGCTCCTCCCGCCACGGCCGCTCCACCGCGTCGGCGATCGGGTCGCCGGCCAGGTCGGCGGCGCCGTGCGTGTACGGGTTCAGCCCCAGGGTGAGCATGCGGCCGTAGGCGGCGTAGTTGAGGTGGTCGCCGGAGCCGGAGGGCGGCAGGAAGGCGAGGACCGCGGCGGCCAGGCAGCCGAGCTTTACCAGCAGGCGCACGTCCGGGGCCGCGGCCTGGTCCGGGAGGATCAGGGCGGCCAGGAGGCCGAGGCCGCCGACGACGATCGCGGCGGCCGCGAGGGCCACCGCCAGGTGCGGGTCGGGGTGGACCGCCAGCGAGTACGGCGGCTGCCAGGCGGGGCCGTCCAGCGCGGGCACCATGGGCGACGGGCCGAGCAGCCCGATGACGATCGTCAGCAGGGCCGAGACGCCGATCGCGGCCGTGGCCGCCGTGGCCGCCCGCGCCCGCCGCTCCCCGGCGATGCCGCGCCGCCGCGTCTCCGAACTCACCCGCGTATTCCAGCACACCCGCCGCCGCCCGCTCGCCGCTTCCCCTCACCGCCCTGAGGACGGGAACGGGGACGACGGCCCCTCACACTCGCGGGAGAACGAGCAGGCGCCCAGCCGCCGGCCCGCCCTCGCGCCCCGAAGGACGCAAGGCATCAGGGACCGCAGCCCCTCGTCCAGAGAGCCGTCAGGCGGGGAGCGGGCGACGGGCGGCGCTGTCCCCACTCCCTGGCCCCGCCTCTTGCCGGAAAGCCGGAGGGTGGCCGACGGCGAGCGACCTCATCCCCACCCCGAGAAGGGGAGGGTGGTCGGCGGGGAGCGGCCCCGTTCGTGGCATCGCCGCCCGAAACGGGAAGGTGGTCAGCGGTTGGAGTGAAGTTTGTTCAGGTTTTGGACGACCACCGGGTCGCGCGTCGCCAGCGCCCGCGCCACGTCCCGGAGCTGGGCGGCGCGGTGGAGCTGCGCCCGCCAGTCGGTGCCCGTGGCCCGGTGGGCCATCTCGACCTCGACCTGCCGCACCCGGTACCCCTTGCGGACCAGGTCGATCGTCAGCGCGGTCTCCACGCCGAACCCGTGTGCCAGCGGCCGCGCGGCCTCGAAGGCGGCCCTGGTCAGGCAGCGCTGGCCGTTGAGCGGCTGGGCGAGCTCCAGCCCGGTCGCCCGCCGGATGCCCTCCTTGGACAGACGCACCACTAACCCGTGCCCGCCGAGCTTCACCCGGGTGCTGAAGACGGCGATCGTCATGTCGGCCTCGCCCGCGCGCACCGGCTCCACGAGCGGCGCCGCGGCCCCTGCCGTGTCGCCCAGGTCGGCGTCCAGGAACAGCAGGTGGCGCGGGGTGTCGTCGCCGTCCAGCAGCCGTACGGCCTCCGCCCCGCTCTCCATGGCGGCCGCCTTGCCCCGGTTGCGGCTGTGCCGCACCACCCGGGCGCCCGCGGCGCGCGCCACCTTCCCTGTCAGGTCGCGCGAGCCGTCGTCCACGACCACCACGAGGTCCACGCCGGGCAGCGCCGAGGCCGCCTTGACGGTGGCCGCGACGCGCTCGGCCTCGTTCGCGGCCGGGATGATGACGGCGGTGTCACCGCTCACTGGTGGGGGCTCCTCGCTGGGCGGACCGGACGGCATGCGGCGGGCAGGACGGCATGCGGGCGAGGCGCGGGGGACGGGTGTCCCCTGCGTCCGCGGGCGGCTCCCGTCATGATCCCTCGGATATGAGGAACTCCTGGGGCACCTCTTCGTGCACGGTGAACACCGAGTCGAGCCCGGTGACCTGCAGGATCTTGCGCACGGCGGGACGCGGTGAGGCCACCTCCAGGGTGCCTCCCTGCTCCTTCATCCTCTTGAGCGCCGAGAGCAGCACGTTCATGCCCGTGGAGTCGCAGAAATCCACGGCGGACATGTCGATGACCACCCGGCTCGGCCCTTCCTGCAGCAGCCGAGTGAACTCGGACTGCAGGTGGGGCGCCGTGTAGAGGTCGATTTCCCCGGTGACCGCGACGAGCGCGAACCCGGCATGTGATCTGGTCGAGACCTTGAGCTCCACATGGGCAGGCTAGCGGCGCGGAGGCTTTCGGTCACGTTGTCACGCCGAGAGGGCAGGCACAGGTTTTTGTCCTCCGTTTGGGCTCCATAGGCACGGAGAGTACGCGAAGCTTGACAGCGTGACACCTGAACACCCGCCGCGGCACCGAGAAGGAGGGACCAGGGCACGGCTGACGGGCCCCACGTCGATGAAGACCGAGAAACCTGAAGATCCCCAGCGCGAAGGGCTCCGCGACCGGCTGGAGTCCATTCTCCTCCGCACCGAGAAGGCCAACTCCTGGCACGACGAGGCGGCGCGGCTGCGCGGCCTGCTCAACCATGAGGGCTTTGTCCCGATCCGCACCCGGCTGGCCCGCGAGGACCTGGAGTTCCTGGCGGGCGCGCGCACCGACCTGCTCAGGTTCTCCGAGCTGGGGCTGCGGCTGCTCGACCTGCACCAGCCACGCGACGCGGGCGGCATCACCAGCGACGCCGCGCACCCGATCCTGCGGTGCCGGAGCTGCATGTGGCGCTGGCCGTGCCCGACGTTCCGGGCGATGCTCGAGTCGTTCGGCCCGCAGCGCGACACGAAGGACCCGGCGCCCGACGAACCGCCCGGCCCGGCCGCGAACGAGCCCGCCCGCGCGGCCGTCAGCCGCTGACCAGGGGCAGCCGGATCTCGAACCGGCACCCCGGCCCGTCGTTGACCACCTCGATCATCCCGTCGTGCGCCTCCACGATGCCCTGGGCGATGGCCAGCCCGAGCCCGGCCCCGCCGTCGGCGGTGGGCGTGCGCGCGCTCTCCCCCCGGAAGGCCACCTCGAACAGCCGGGGCAGGTCCTCCTCGGGGATGCCTCCGCAGCAGTCGGTCACCGACAGGCACGCCATGCCCGCGTCGACGCCGGCCCGCAGCACCACCGTACGGTCCGACGGGGTGTGCCTGATGGCGTTGACCACCAGGTTGCCGAGGGCCCGCCCGAGCGCGCCCGCGTCGGCCTCGACGGGCACGGTCTCCGCCGCCTCGGCGGTGAGCAGCACGCCCTTGGCCCTGGCCAGCGGCTCGGCGCCGGCCAGCGTGTCGGCGACGAGGTCGGCGAGGCCGATCCTGGCCCGCGTGAGCCGCAGCGCCCCCGCGTGGATGCGCGACAGCTCGAACAGGTCGTCCACCATGGCCGACAGGCGCTCCACCTCCAGCTTGATCTGCCCGTGGTAGCGGGCGACCGTCGCGGGGTCGGAGACCACACCGTCCTCCAGCGCCTCGGCCATGGCCCGCATGCCGGCCAGCGGGGTGCGCAGGTCGTGGCTGACCCAGGCGACCAGCTCGCGCCGGGCGCCCTCCAGGGCCCGTTCGCGCGCGTACGCCTCCTCCAGGGTGTTGGCGATCTCCTGCAGCTCGGCGGGCAGCCCCTGGGGCGCGCGGAACGGCGGTTCGCGGACGGCCGCGACGAGCCGGCTGCTCTCCCGTACGACCCGCTTGGACAGCACGAACGCCACCCCCAGCCCCACCAGCCCGCCGACGGCGACCACGCTCAGCACGAAGTCCTTGACCGGCCCCTCGATGATCATCTTGGCGATGATCGCCACGACGCCGGCCAGCGTGGCGGCCACGGCCACCACCACGACCACGGCCAGCATCACGCCGATGGACCGGGTGCGCAGCCGGCCCATCGCCCAGATGCCCGCCAGCGCCACCAGCAGCCCGAGCCCGGCCGCCACGGCCACGACCATCGGCAGCTCCCCGACCGGCACGGCGGGCGCCGGCAGCGCGCGCGTCATCAGCCCTCCAGCGGCTCGTACCGGTAGCCGACGCCCCACACCGTGACGATCCTGCGCGGCTCGGTCGGGTCCGCCTCGATCTTCTCCCGCAGCCGCCGCACGTGCACCGTCACCGTGGAGGAGTCGCCGAACGACCACCCCCACACCTGGTCGAGCAGCGCCGCCCGGCTGAACGCCTGGCGCGGGTTGCGCATGAGGTAGGCCAGCAGGTCGAACTCCCTGGCGGTCAGCATGACCTCCGCGCCGCGCAGCCGCACCTCGTGGGCGCCGACGTCCACCACGAGGTCGTCGTCGCGCAGCACGCCGGTGCCGCCGGTGACGGAGGCGCCCCTGGCCCGGCGCAGCACGGACTGCACCCGGAGCGCCAGCTCGCGCGGGCTGAACGGCTTGACCACGTAGTCGTCGGCCCCCGTCTCCAGGCCGACCACCCGGTCGATCTCCTCGCCCAGCGCGGTGAGCATGATCACCGGCACCGGCCACCGCTCCCTGAGCTTCCTGCACACCTGGAGTCCGTCGAGCTTGGGCAGCATGAGGTCGAGCACCATGAGGTCGGGCGGGCGGGCCAGCGCCCGGCGCAGCGCCTCGGCCCCGTCGCCGACGCACTCGACCTCGTGCCCGTCGCGCTCCAGGTAGCGGGCGACCACTTCGGAGACGGTCGGGTCGTCCTCGACCACCAGGATGCGGGTGTTCACCACCTCACGGTACGGCCGGCAACGCCCCGTGCGCCGGGTACGTCACCACTCCGTAAGCCTCGCGGATCTTGCCCGGAGGACGTACGGTGGCCTCATGAGTAGAGTCGTGATGCTCGTCATAGGGACCTTGCTGGGTCTCTTCGTGGTGTTCAACTTCCTCCTGCCGCTGCTGGCGGGCCTGTTCAAGCTCGCCCTGATCGTCGGGGTGATCGCTCTGCTCGTGTTCGTCGCGGTCACCGTGGTCGGCAAGTCCCGGTCGCATTGACCCGATCGCATCGAGCCGATCGTCTTGACGCAGTTCCTGTTCGACCCGTGGCTGGTCGGGATCACGATGGTGGCGATCCTGCTGCTGGCCACGTGGGCGGCCGCGTTGCGGCCCGTCCTCGGCGGTGAGCCCGCGGGCTTCCCGCTGGTCTACGCGCGCCGCACGGCCTTCCAGCGCCAGCGCGATCCCGACGCCGCCGGGCGGTGTCGGTCACGAGCTCCTTAGGCATGCCCCGCTTCCCCAGGTAAGCGGGGCTCGCCGACCGGTGGGCCCCATCCCCGACCACGTCCAGGATGGATGGAAAGGCTCACGCTCCCATGATCGACTCTCTTGTCACGTTCGTCGTCGGCCTGTCCGGCGGTGACGCCGCGCTCGCGATCGTGCTGTTCACGCTGGCCGTACGGCTCCTGCTGCTGCCGCTCAACGTGCGTCAGGCCCGTACCGCGAGGATCCGCGAACGCCTCGCGCCCAAGCTGCGCGAGCTGCAGAAGCGCCACGCGCGCGACCCCGAGCGGCTGCTCGGCGAGACCCGGGCGCTGTACGCGCGGGAAGGCAGCTCGCCGTTCGCCGGGTTCCTGCCGATGCTGGCCCAGATGCCGTTCCTGTGGCTGATGTACCGGGTGGCCACGCATCCGACCGCGCTGGCCGGGCACACGTTGTTCGGGGCGCCGCTCGGGGAGCAGCTCGCGGGCGCGGTGGCGCATTTCGGTCTGATCAGCGTGCCGGTTTCGGTCTTTGTTCTGCTGATCGTGCTGGTCGCGGCGGTGGCCTGGCTGTCCGCAAAGAACCTGAGGATCGGCGAGGAGCAGCCGGAACTCCTGCGGCGGTTCGCGCGGCTGGCGCCGTACGGGTCCGTGCTCGCCGTACTGGTGCTGCCTCTCGCGGCGGGGCTCTACCTGCTGGTGTCGACGGCGTGGGCGACCGCCGAGCGGGCCGTGCTCTACCGCCGGCCCGCCGGCGCGACCGCCTGACGCCCGGCCGGCCCTCCCCAGGGCCGGCCACACCACGGGAGACCGGCTAACCGGCCTCCTTCAACGCCGCAGCGACCTGCCCGTTCATCGAGGTGGACTGAGGAGCGGGCAGGATCGCCCACACCGTCGTCGTGTCGCCGTCGTGCCGCACCCCCCAGCTCTCCGCCACGTACTCCACGATGCCCAGCCCGCGCCCGCCGAGTGAGGACAGGGTCGGGCGGCCGGCTCGCGGCTCGGTGGCCGCACCCCCGTCGCTGACCGCCACCTCGATGTGGTCGTCGCTGCGCAGCCAGGCCACCCGCACCATGCCCGAGGGCAGGGGATGCGCGTGCCGCAGCGCGTTGCTCAGCAGCTCGCTCACCACGAGCACGGCATCGTCTATCGCGGTGGAGAAGACCCCGCTGTCCTGCAGGTCCGTGCTCAGACGCTGGCGGGCGACGGCGACGCTGGACGGCGCGTACGGCAGCAGCACCACGCTTGACACACCCACCTCCCCGTTCCCTGTGCCCCCCGCGGGAACACTCCCCGGTACGACCGAAATGCCCCGTTACTCAATCCCAGAAACCGCATCTCGATCACAGCTTGTACACATTGGAAGATAGATCAGCTCAACCGTGACCACCTCGTTACCGCATCGGTGTGTCGGATCCGATAGGGGTCGAGCCCCTCAGGACCAACCGCATTCTGGTGCCCCCTCCAGGCCGCGGATGTGCGCTCACGTCTCCCCCTTGTGCCCTCGCCAGGCTGCGGACGATGTAGAGCCCGAGCCCTACTCCACCAAACCTTCTCCGGTCGCCGCTGTCCACCTGGACGAAACGCTCGAAGATCCTTTCCCGGTCAGGCGCGGCGATTCCCACGCCCTCGTCGTCCACCACGACGACCACGTTGTCGTCCTCGGGCCAGGCCTCCACGCTGATCAGCCCGCCCTTCGGCGAGTACTTGAAGGCGTTCTCCAGGAGCTGGCCGAGCACGATGTCCGTGGCGAGCGCGTCACCCAGCACGTACGGCAGCCCGTCGCCGATCGAGACCTCCACCCGGTGCCGGTCCGACAGCACCGGCAGCCCCAGCGTCGCCGCGTGGATGCGCTCGGCCAGGTCGAACTCCTCGATGCGCACCTTGAGCTCGTCCGCGCCGGCCCGCGCGCCGAGCAGCAGGTGGTCCATGAGCTGCCCGAGCGACTTCGCCCGCTCGGCGATCGTGTGCACGGCCGAGCGGCGTTCGAGGTCGCTCAGCTTGTCCCAGCGCGCGTCCAGCGTCGAGGCGAACCCGCGCACGATCGTGATCGGCGTGCGCAGCTCGTGGCTGGTGGTGGCGAGGAACAGGTCCTTGGCCTCCTCCAGCTCCTTGGCGCGGGTCACGTCGCGGAAGTCGACCACGACCTCGCCGGTCTCCTCGATCTGCGCGCTCACCACGTCCAGCCACCGGCCCGTCTCCAGCTGGAAGGTGAGCTTCTCGCCGGGCGCGGGCAGCGGGAACGGCGGCGGCCCGCCGAGCACGCTCTCCGCGGGGATCGCGGTGATCTCGGCGGCGGCCGGGTTCCAGCGCACCACCCGTCCGGCCTCGTCGAGCACGGCGATGCCGTCGGCGCTCGCGTCGAAGACGGCCCGCTCGTGGGCCCGCTGCCGCACCGCGTCCTGGTAGGCCACGGCGTTGCCGACCGCGATGCCCGCGTGCCCGGCCAGCAGCTCCAGCAGCTCCAGCTCCAGGTGGCCGGGCGTGCGCCGGGCGAACAGCGCGTACAGCGCGCCGTAGGGCCGCCCGCCGACCGCGGCCAGGCCGAGCGCGATCGTGTGCAGGCCGTCCAGCCGGGCCCACACCAGGTCATCGAGGCCGCTCGACTCCAGCAGCACCGTCTTGCCGGTGCGTAAAAGCCGGTCCACCAGGCTCGTGCGCAGGTCGGTGGTGGTGCCGCGGATGCTCTCCGGCAGCTGGTACGTGCTCACCAGCCGCAGCCGCTCCCCCTCGATGAGCACGAACCCGCCGGCGTCCGCCCCGGTCAGCTCCGTCAGGCTGGCCGAGATCCGGTCGAGCACGGCGGACAGCTCCAGGTCGGAGTTGAGGTCGCCCACCACGTCGGTCAGCCGGCGCACCAGCCGGGCGCGGCGGGCCATGCGCTCCTTGGCGACCTCGTCGGCCCGCGCCAGGTGGTGGACGCACACGTACCCGGCCACGGCGCTGCCGAGGCGCAGCGCGCTGATGTCCACGCGCACGTCGAGCAGGCTGCCGCCGCTGTCGAGGCGCTTGGTGCGCACCGACACCTGGCCGCCGGTGCGCACGCGCTCCAGCGCCGCGTTGTGCTCGGCGCTCAGCTCGGGCGGGACGATCGGCGCCCGCCGCCCCAGCATCTCCGCCGCCGGCCAGCCGAAGAGCCGTTCGGCCGCCTCGTTCCAGACCAGCACGGTCTGGTCGCGGTCGACCGCCACGACGGCGTTGGGCGAGCTGGCGAGCACCGCGCGGGCGATCTCATCGTCACTACCGGCCCATAGGTCCCCCACTCCTCCATAGTGCACGTGGCGCGGTGGGTGCGTCGGGCGATCCGTCCGATACGCTGCGGTCACGACGATTTCCCTGGAGGGTGCGGGCATGACGAGCGGCGACCTTGACGCCCTGCTGCGTGTGACCTCCAGCACCTACCGGGGAGAGACGCCCGACATCGCGTTCGGCACCTACGACGGCGCCCTGGGCCGCCAGGTGCTGGCCGTCACCGCCAAGGGCATCGTGGCCTGCTCCTTCGAGCCGGAGAACGACGTCTTCGAGCTGATCAGCAGGAACGTGGGCCGCTTCATCGGCCCCGACGCGCGCCGCCTCGACCCGGTGCGCCGCGAGCTCGACGCCTACTTCTCGGGGCGGCTGCGGGCCTTCGCCACGCCGGTCGACCTGTCGCTCGCCACCCCGTTCGCGCGCACGGTGCTGCAGAAGACGATGGCGGTGCCGTACGGCACGACCACGACGCTGGAGAGCATCGGCGAGAGCATCGGCCGGCCGCGCGCGCTGCGCGCGATCGGCAACGCGCTGGCCTCCAACCCCGTCTGCGTGATCGTGCCGTGCCACCGGGTGGTGCGCGAGGACGGCGCGCTCGGCGACTACGCGGGCGGCCTCGCCGCCAAGCAGCACCTGCTCAACGTCGAACGGCGGGCCGCGGCCGGCGTCCGCTGAGCAGCCCGATCAGCAGCGTCACCAGCGCCGCCACCAGGGCCGCGCCGAGCGCGCCGTTCATCCACGGCTCGCGGGTGAAGCCGATCGCGGCGCGCGCGCCGGCCCAGAAAGCGTCCCAGGCGGGCAGGGTGGGCGTCGAGGTGGTCAGCCAGTACGCGGCGAAGCCGAGCGCCCAGGGCAGCAGCATGCTCCAGCGCGAGGGGGCGTCCTCGGCGGTGTCCCAGCGGCCGGAGCGGGCGAAGAGGAAGTAGTCGACGGCCAGCACCGCGAACATCGGCACGAACACCGCGCCGATCACGCCGAGGAACGCGCCGTAGGAGGTCACGTCCACGACCAGGGCGATCGCGACGGTCAGCAGGCCGATGGCGACGGAGAAGACCCGCCGGTCCACGCGCGGCATGAGGTTCTGCAGGGACACCGTCGTCGAGTAGACGTTCGCGAACGACTGGTCGGTCTCGCGCAGCACCAGGACGCCGAAGAACAACGCGCCGAGCGGCGCCGCCACGAACGGGGCGAACACCGCCGTGCTGTCGGCCGTCACCGCCGCCGAGCCCGCGATGGCCACCGCGTACACGCCGAGGCCGAGACAGGCGACCTGGGCCAGCGTGTAGCCGCCCACGACGCCGGTGAACGCGGCCCGGCTGGAGCGCGAGTGCCGGGCGAAGTCGGCGGCCATCGGCACCCACGACACCGACAGCGCGATCACGTAGTCGACGGCGGCGGGGAAGGCGGTCCAGGAGCCGCCGGCGTGGGCCGGGGCCTCGTTGAGGAAGAACCAGGCGAACCACACCATCGACACGATCACGCCGGCGGTCACGTACCGGCGGAGCAGCCGGATCGAGCCGAGCGGCCAGATCGTCAGCGCCGTGGTGAGGACGCCCGCGACGAGCACCCACACCTGGTACGGCACGCCGCCGAAGATCGCGGTGGCCGCCTTGGCGATCACCCACAGCTCGAACGCGCCCCAGCCGAGCATCTGCACGATGTTGAGCACCGTCGGCACGTAGGAGATCCTCGCCCCGAACAGCCCGCGCAGCAGCACCATGGCCGGCTTGCCGGTCCGCGTGCCCGGCACGGCGGACAGGCCCACCATGGCCGTGCCGATGAGGCTGCCGACCAGGGCCGCCATGAGCGCGGCCGCCAGGCTGAGCGGGGCGTCGCCGAGCGGGTCGAGCAGGAACAGCGCGCCGGAGAAGCCGAGCAGGCTGACGCCGAGGTTGGCCCAGAGGGCGCCCTGGTCGAGGACGCCCAGCGTCTTGGGCGGGGTTCCTTCGAGGGTCAGCGGAACTTCGTCGGCGACATGCGTCATCGCTCACTCCCTACGCCGGCATTACCCGGACAGGTTCAGGCGGTCGGCAGCAGCGGTAGCTGCCCTCTCAGCCTGGTTGCCCCAAGCTCCCGCGACGATCTGTAGTTTGTGCCCTCATGATGCCTCAACGGCGCCGGAAGCGCCATATGGGGCTGTTATGCGACAAACGGCTCCTGGCCGGTCTCGCTCACCATGGGACGGCGCGCGGCCTGCCACGACTGCATGCCGCCGCCGACGTTGACGGCCTCGCGGCCGAGCTGGTTGAGCCAGGCCGCGACCTGCAGCGAGCGCCCGCCGACCCGGCAGACGACGTAGACGGTGCGGTCGGCCGGGATCTCCTCGACGCGCCCCTGGATCTGGGTCATGGGGATGTGCACGGCCTCCGGCGCGTGGCCCGCCAGCCATTCGTCCTGCTCACGGACGTCGAGCAGGTAGGCGTCTGCGGGAACGGCGCTGGCCTCGGTCTCAGGAACGGTCATGCCTCCATTGTCTCCGCCGCGCGGCGCGCGTCGTACGCGGCGCGCGCGGCGGCGATCTCGCGCTGGTGCGTCTCGGTCCAGGTCACGAGGGACTTGATGGTCTCGTGCAGGGTACGGCCGAGCGGCGTCAGCGCGTATTCCACCCGAGGCGGCACGACGGGGTGGACCGTGCGGGTAACCAGGCCGTCGCGCTCCAGGTGGCGCAGGGTGACGCTGAGCATGCGCTGGCTGACGCCGTCGATCTCGCGGCGCAGCTCGGTGAAGCGCAGGCTGCTGCAGTCGAGCAGGGCGATCACCAGCAGGGACCACTTGTCCGCGACGCGGTCGAGGATCTGGCGGACCTCGCAGTCCTCGCGGGTGTCCCACTGGCGGACGTCGTAGTCCTCGTCCTTGGTGCTCTCGCAGTAACCGAGTACCGGCAAAGTGCCTTCTTCCATGGCATCCCATCCTGGCCCAAGATGTGGACGGTTACCAGAGATAACCGATAGGCCGATTAGTAACCGGGGGTTTCCCATGCCTGCCCGTCACTGGGGCGTGCTCGCCGTGTTGTGCGGCGCGATCTTCCTTGAAGGCATCGACGTGGCCATGCTCAACGTCGCCCTGCCGTCCATCAGGGCCGACCTCGGCCTGTCCACCGGAGCGCTGAGCGGGGTGGTGAGCGCGTACGTGCTCGGCTACGGCGGCTTCATGCTGCTCGGCGGCCGCGCGGCCGACCTGCTGGGCCGCCGCCGGATGTTCCTGCTCTGGCTGACGGTCTTCCTGCTGTTCTCCGGGCTGGGCGGCTTCGCCGAGGAGGGCTGGGTGCTGCTCGTGGCCCGGTTCGTGACGGGGGTCGCGGCGGCGTTCCTGACCCCGGCCGGGCTGTCGCTGATCACCACGACGTTCCCCGAGGGCCCGCTGCGCAACCGGGCGCTGCTGGTCTACGCGGGGACCGCCGCCGGCGGCTTCGCGCTCGGGCTGGTCATCGGCGGGCTGCTGGCCGCCGTCGGGTGGCGCTGGGTGTTCTTCGCGCCGGTGCTGATGTCGGCGGCGCTGCTGCTCGCCGCGATCCCCCTGCTCAAGGAGCCGCCCGCGGCCGGCCGGCCCGCTGCGCGGAGCTTCGACCTGGCGGGCGCGGCCACCGTGACGGGGGCGATGATGCTGCTGGTCTACGGCGTCGTCCGGCTGGAGCACCCGGGCGACGGCCTGCCGCTCACCGTCGCGGCCTTCGCCGGCGGGCTGGCCCTGCTGGCGGCGTTCGCCGCGATCGAGCGGCGCTCGGCCGCCCCGCTCGTCCGGATGGGGATCTTCCGCGCGGGCGCGCTGGTCCGCACGAACCTCATGGCGGCCCTGCTCACGGCCTCGTTCTTCGGCTTCCAGTTCCTCCTCACGCTCTACCTCCAGGAGCTGCGCGGCTGGTCGGCGATCGAGACCGGGCTCGCGCTGCTCGCGGCGGCCGCCGACGTGGTGCTGGCGCCGACGCTCACGCCGTGGCTGGTCAACCGGTACGGCAACGCCCGGGTGGTGCTGGGCGGGCTGCTGTCGGGGCTGCTGGCCTACGCGTTGTTCCTCGGCGTGGGCCTGGACTGGGCGTACGCGGCCATGCTGCCGTCGATGCTGCTGATCGGGCTGATGTTCGCCTTCGTCTACGGCCCGCTGACGATCGTCGCCACCGACGGCATCGCCGAGCACGAGCAGGGGCTGGCCGGCGGGCTCATCAACACGTCGTTCCAGTTCGGCGCGGCGCTCGGCCTGTCGGCGGTCACCGCCGTGAACGTGGCCGCGCTGGGCGGCGCGGACACGCCGGAGGCGGGCCTGGCCGCGCTGCGCACGGCGCTCGCCGTGCCGGTGACGGCCACGCTGGTGGCCGCGGTGATCGCGGTGATCGGCCTGCGGGCGGCGGCCCGGCCGCGCGCCGGGCAGCCGCTGCCGGTGCCCTAGGCGCTACTTCAGCAGCTTGGACAGGCGGCGGTCGGCCAGCGGCTTGCCGCCCGTCTGGCAGGTGGGGCAGTACTGCAGCGAGGAGTCGGCGAAGGAGACCTCGCGGATCGTGTCGCCGCACACGTCGCAGGGCTGCCCCGCCCGGTTGTGCACGCGCAGGCCCGACTTCTTCTCCGCCTTGAGGTCCTTGGCCGCGAGGCCCTGCGCCCGCTCGACCGCCTCGGCCAGCGTGGTGACGATGGCCTCGTGCAGGTCGGCGATCTGGGCGTCGGTGAGGGTCGCGGCGATCTTGAACGGGGACATCTTCGCGGCGTGCAGCACCTCGTCGGAGTAGGCGTTGCCGATGCCGGCGATGACCTTCTGGTCGCGGAGCAGGCCCTTGATCTGGGTGCGGTTGCCGCCGATGATGCGCTTGAGCGCGGCGACGGTGAAGGACGGGTCGAGGGGGTCGGGGCCGAGGGCGGCAACGCCCGGCACCTCGTCCGGATTTTTCGTGACATAGACGGCGAGCCGCTTCTGCGTCCCCGCCTCCGTCAGCTCGAACCCCGGCGCCTGCCCCTCGTCGTCGGGCGCGAAGCGCACCCGCACCGCGAGCGGGCCCTTCCCCGGCCGCACCGGCTTGGCGTTCGACAGGTCGTCGCGCCAGCGCAGCCACCCGGCCCGGGCCAGATGGATGACCAGGTGCAGCCCATCGCAGTCGAGGTCGAGGAACTTGCCGTGCCTCGCCACCCCGGTGACGCTCAGCCCGCCGAGCGCGCTGACCGGCGGGTCGAACGTCTTCAGCGCCTGGATGCCGACGACGTCGACGGCCATGATCGATCGGCCCACCGCCCGTTCGCGCAGGAAGTGGGCCAGAGACTCCACCTCGGGAAGTTCCGGCATGCTCCCAGGGTACGGTGCCCGCCGGACCGTCCACAGCCTGTGGAAACTACGGCACGTCCCAGAAGGCCAGCTCGTGGGCCATCCCCTGGACGAACAGCGCCTCCGCCCGCGCCGGATCCGGGTCCGCCTCGTCGACGAGCTGCGCGATGCGCGCGGCCAGCGCGGCGAAACCGGGGTCGGCGTAGGTGTCCACCCAGGCGCGGTAGCGGGGCTCGGCCGGCGGGTCCTGCGCCAGGAGCCGGCCGAGGCGCGAATAGCCCCACATGCACGGGTACAGCGCCGCCAGCCCCTCCCCGTAGTCGGCCGCCGACTCCAGCAGGAACGACGTGTACGCCGCGCACGCCGGCCCCTTGACCGCCCCGTCCAGGTCGGCGCCGAACCCGGCCGACAGCGAGCGGTGCAGGCTCAGCTCGTCGTGGTACGTGGCGTGCGCCAGGTCCACCAGGTCGCCGAGGTGCGCGTCCGGCGCCTGCCAGGCCAGCCGGGAGAAGACCCGCACGTAGTCGAGCAGGAACAGGTAGTCCTGCTCCAGCCACGACCGGAACACCGGCTCGGGCAGGTCGCCGCGGGCGATCCCGGCCACGGTGGGGTGGTCGAGCTGCGCCCGCAGCAGCGGTTCGCCGAGGGCGTGCAACTTTTCCGAGATGCTCATGACTGGGAGGTTAGTGTCGAGGCATGAAGGTCACGATCGCCGAGGAACTCCTGCTGCTGGCCTACAGCGAGGACGAAGGCAAGCCGCTCGTCGGCGCCGTCCAGCTCGACCCGGCGCTGGCGGGCGCGCTGCTGGCCGAGCTCGCCGTCGAAGGGCGCGTGGAGCTGTCGGACAAGAAGCTCGTCCTGTCCGGCGCCGAGCCGCTCGGCGACGACGAGCTGGACGCCGTGCTCGCCCGCGTCGCCGAGGACGGCAAGGAGCGCAAGCCCGCCTGGTGGGTGCAGCGCCTGCAGTCGGCCAAGCTGCGCAACCGGCTGCTCACCAGGCTCGCCCAGGCCGGGGTGCTGAGCGAGCAGCGCGGCAAGGTGCTCGGCCTCTTCCCCGTCACGCGCTGGCCGGAGGCCGACCCGGGGGTGGAGGCCGAGGTCAGGGAGCGGGTGGCGAGCGTGCTCGGCGGGGCCGACCCCGACGCCCGCACCGCCGTCCTGATCGCGATCATGCACGCGGCCAAGCTCGACCGCAAGGCGTTCCCCGGGGCGAGCAAGGAGCGGATCAAGGAGATCGCCGAGGGCGCGTGGGCGGCCGACGCGGTGGCGAAGACCATCGCGGCCATCAACGCCGCCGCGATGGCCGCGATCACGGCCGCCACCGTCGCCGCGACGACGACCTCCTCCTCGGGCTGACCCCGGCCTCCTCGGGCTGACCCCGGCCGGGGGCCTCAGCTCGCGTCCGCGACGTCCTTCGGCACCGGCTTGTCCTCCTTGAGCGCGTTGAACAGGGCCGTCGCCTTGGTGCGGTCCCACTTGATCGCGGTGCCGCCGCTCGGCACGATCTCGTTGCCGCCGAACGGCACCACGGTCGTCACCGGGCTGTCGCCCATCGACAGGCCGAGCGAGAGCATGTCGAACACGCCGGTGCCGCCGTCGACCGCGACCGCGTCCGTGGCGCTCATGGCCAGCGGGATCGAGGTGAACGGGTTGATCAGCACGCCGGGGCTCGCCGCCTTCTTCACGACCGCGCCGAGGAACTGCCGCTGCCGCTTGGTGCGCTCGAAGTCGGGCAGCGCGCCGCCCTTCCTGGTGCGCACGTAGCCGAGGGCCTGGGCGCCGTTGAGCACCTGGGTGCCCTTCTTCAGCTTGAGGCCGGCCTTGGGGTCGTCGACGTCGGCGCGGACGTTGATCTCGACGCCGCCGACGGCGTCCACGATGTCCACGAACCCGGCGAAGCCGATCTCCATGTAGTTGTCGATGTGCACGCCGGTGACCGTCTCGACAGTGCGGACCAGCAGCTTCGGGCCGCCGAGCGCGTAGGCGGAGTTGAGCTTGTCGCGGCCCTTGCCGGGGATGGTGACGGCGGAGTCGCGGGGCAGGCTGACCAGCGTGGGCTTGTCGCCGGTGTCGGGGATGTGCAGCAACATCATCGAGTCCGTGCGCTGGCCGACGGCCCGCCCGGTGGCCAGCTTCTTGCGCTCGGCGGCCGACAGGCCCTTGCGGCTGTCGGAGCCGACCAGCAGCCAGTTGGTGCCGGGGGTGTCGCCGGGGCGGCCCTCGTAGTCGTCGAGCACGCCGTCGATGCCGGTGAGCCGCGAGTCGATCCAGAACAGCATGCCCACGGCCGTCACCAGCAGCGCGACCAGCAACGCGGCGACGATCTTCACGATCAGCCGGCCGGACGGCCGCCTGCGCGGCGCGCGCGGGGGCCCGCCCTGGCCCCGCTGCGGCGGTTCGCCACCGCCGCCGGGCGCCCGCAGCGGCCGGACCGGGCTGCTGCCGGAACGTTCCCGGCCGTACACGCGCGAGCGCCCCTGGGGCGGCTGCTGCCCAGGCAACGGCCCAGGCGACGGCCCAGGCGACGGCCCAGGCGATGGCGGGGCGGCGGGGAGCTTGGCGGTGGGCGCGTTCGCGCCCCTCATGGGCGGCGTCTGGTGCGCGGGGGCGCCGCCCGAGCGCAGGCCGTCGTCGGGCCTCGGCGGCAGCGGGCGCCCGTCGCCCGGCGAGCGCATGGCCCGCGTCCGGTCGTCCTCAGACACTTCGCCCTCTTCCCTTCGGTATGCCATAGACGGTACGTCGATCCCCCCGACTGTGCGGAGTGTCACCAAGGTTGCTCCACGGAAAAGTACCCGGAACCAAGAGATCGTAAGGGAGGTCACACCCCGGGATCTCCACATCTGGCCACTGACCGTACGCAACCGCCAGAATCCGACGCCATTACCGGAAATACCTGACATACCAAACCGGCGCCCTTTCATTGACCGCGCATTTTCACCCGCCTTTCATGGCGGGGGACGGATCCTATTCACGAGAAACGGGGGACCGTCATGCGAGTTCATCGAAGATTCGCGCACGGCCTCGCCGCGGCGGGCGTTTTCCTGGCGCCCTTCGCCGCCGCCCCTCCCGCCCGCGCCGCGAACGACCGCTGCGAGTTCAGCATCGGCACGCCGAAACTCGTCCTGCAACCGCGCCGCCAGGTCGAGTCGGTGGTGAGATGGAACTGCCTCGACGTCACCGACGGGCAGTTCATCGCCGATCTCTGGCTGTGCAGCACCCGCGCGGTGCGCAAGCCCGCCGGCGTCTGGTACTGCAGGGTCGCGCAGAAGAAGGACGACATGAAGCCCCGGCTGCGGGGCACCGCGGCCGGCGAGACCGAGCTCTTCTCCCGCTCGGGCAGGGGGCTGTGGTGCGTCAACGCCTCCTGGTGGTACAAGTACGACCTGCGCGTCACCTGGGGGACGAAGCGCAGCCGCAGTTGTCCTTTCCTGGACGCCAGGGGCGATTAACCGATCGCGCGGGGCACCGCGTCGACCGCTCCCCGCACGCTTTCCTCGTCCAGTTCCGCGGAAAGCCCGGAACACGCCCGGCGGATCCGCGCGAGACCGGCGTCGAAAGCCCGGCCGGGCGTGTTCTCGGCGATTTCCATCTCCACCCCGGGCACGTCCTCCGGCCGCTCGGCAAGAACCAATTCCCGGCGCAGCGCCGGCCAGATCCCCGGGCCTCCGCCACGGACGTCCGCCACGACGGAGACCGCCCACACGGTGTCCCGGCGCACCACGCGCAGCGGCTCCACCGGCAGGGGCACGGGATCGGCAGCCACCCGCCGCACCGAGCACATGAGCAGGTCGCCGGCGGGGATCCCGGCGTCGGCGAACATCCGCAGCAGCGACGACCACACGAGGTCCACGGCCTCCCCGCCGGTGGCCACGCCCGGCGGCGGCAGCTCCAGCCAGGGGAAGCGCAGTAGCGCGCCGGGCGTGTTCACCCCCACCACGGCTCCCGGCGCGCCGGCCGCCGGATGCGCGAGGAACGTCTCGCGCACCGCCCGCTCCGCCCAGTACGCCGTCGCCGCCTGCACGCAGACCTTGGCCTTCCACCGCCGCCCCGCCACCCGCCCGCTCACCGCGCGCCCCCGTCCCGCACGCCGGCCCTGGCCTTCCCCATGCGCACCACTCCACACCCGATCCCCGCCCGGCGCCAGGGCCTGGTGTTACCGGAGCGGCGGCGGAAACATAGACGCCACCTGTGTCGTTACGTAGAGGACGACCTCTGTCGAAAGGATGATCGTGTCCGCTCCGGACCCTTGGAGTCTTCGCCCGTGCCACGGCACGGGTCCCTCTGAAGGCTCATCGCGGTGAGCGCCTATCTCGGGCTGCTGGCCCTGTTCCTCCTCACCGCGGCGACCGGTTTCTTCGTCGCCCAGGAGTTCGCCTTCGTCGCCGCCGACCGGGGCGTCCTGCGCGAGCAGGCCGCCGCCGGTGACACCGCCGCCGGCAAGGCGCTCCAGGTCACCTCGCGCCTGTCGTTCATGCTCTCCGGCGCGCAGCTCGGCATCACGGTCACGGCGCTGCTGGTCGGCTTCCTGGCCGAGCCGGCGATCTCGGTGATCGTGCGCCCCTGGCTGGAGGGCGCGGGCCTGCCCGACGCCATGATCTCCGGCCTGTCCGTCGCCGCGGGCGTGCTCGTGGCGACCGTGGTGCAGATGGTGCTCGGCGAGCTGGCGCCCAAGAACCTCGGCATCGCCCGGCCCGAGCCGGTGGCCAAGTTCCTGGCCCGGCCGACGCTCGCGTACCTGGCGGTGGTCGGCCCGGTGGTGCGGCTGTTCGACTCGGCCGCCACGGGCCTGCTGCGGCTGGTCGGCATCGAGCCGGTGGAGGAGGTGGAGCACGGGGCGACCCCGGAGGAGCTGTCGCGCATCATCGAGGAGTCGACCCGCGCGGGCGAGCTGCCCCCGCGGCTGTCCGACCTGCTGGAGCGGGCGCTGGAGTTCGGCGACCGCACGGCCGAGGAGATCATGGTGCCGCGACCCCGCGTGGTCGTGCTGCGCGAGGCGCAGCCCATCTCCGACCTGCTCGGCGTCATGCGCGAGCGCGGCCACTCCCGCTACCCGGTGATCGCCGAGGACGGCGACGTGGTGGGCGTGACCGGCGTCCGCGAGCTGCTGGCCGCCGATCTGAACGAGGGCCGCGTCGGCGCGGTCACCCGCCCGGCGCTGCTGGTGCCCGACAGCCTGCCGCTGCCCGCGGTGCTCGACCGGATGCGCGCCGCGGGCGACGACATCGCCTGCGTCATCGACGAGTACGGCGGCCTGGCCGGCGTCATCACCGTCGAGGACCTGGCCGAGGAGCTGGTCGGCGAGCTGCTGGACGAGAACGACCCCGAGCCGCTGGGCGCGGTGCGCCGGCCCGACGGCGTGTGGGAGGTGCCGGGCCGGCTGCGCCTGGACGAGGTCGAGCGCGCCACCGGCCTCGGCCTGCCGGAGAGCGACGACTACGACACGCTCGCCGGCCTGGTGCTGGCCCGCCTGGGCCGGCTGCCCGACCCGGGCGACGCGGTGTCCGTGCCCGTCACGCGGGCGAGCGACGATCCCTTCGAGGAGGAGGAGGGCGGCCGCACCGCCCGCCTGACGGTGATGTCCCTGAACAGAAGAGTGCCCGAGTGGGTCCGCCTGGTCCCCGAGCAGCAGCCCGCGCCCGCGGAGGCGGCCCGATGACGCTGCTCGTCCTGAGCGTGGCCCTGCTCGCGTTCAACGCGCTGTTCGTGGCGGCGGAGTTCGCCTTCGTCTCGGCCCGCCGCCACCGGCTGGAGGAGATGGCCGCGGGCGGCAACCGGCTGGTCAGGGTGGCCGCGAAGTCCGCGGTCGGCGGCGGCAGGCAGCTCTCGCTGATGCTGGCCGGCGCCCAGCTCGGCATCACCCTGTGCACGCTGGGCCTGGGCCAGGTCACCGAGCCGGCCCTGGAGCACACGATGGAGCCGCTGTTCGCCGCGCTCGGCGTCCCTGAGGGGCTGCGGCTGCCGATCTCGCTCACCATCGCCCTGGCGCTGGTGACGTTCCTGCACATGGTGATCGGCGAGATGGCCCCGAAGTCGTGGGCGCTGACGCACCCCGAGCGGGCGGCGCTGCTGCTGACCCTGCCGTTCCGCGCCTTCACCACCGCGATGAGCCCGCTGCTGAAGGCGCTCAACGCGCTGACCAACGCCATCCTGCGGGTCTTCGGCGTGCAGCCGAGGAACGAGCTGGCCACCACCCGCACCCCGCGCCAGCTCGCCATGCTGGTGGGCGAGTCGGGCCGGATGGGCCTGCTCGACCGCGAGGAGCACGACCTGCTCACCCGGGCGCTCCGCCTGGAGGCCGAGGGCATCGAGCGCCTGATGGTGCCGATCGACCGGGCGGTCAAGGTGGGCGCCGGCGCGACCGCGCAGGAGATCAGGAAGGCGGCGGCCGGCAGCGGGCACCTGCGGCTCCTCGTGGAGGGCCCGTCCGGCGTGGAGGGCGCGCTGCACGCCCGTGACGCCCTGCTGCGCCCGGAGGCCACCGCGGAGAGCCTGAAACGGCCGCTGCCGCGCCTGGCGTGCGTCACGCAGGTGCCGGAGGCCGTGACGGCCCTCCAGGACGCCAGGGCGCACCTGGCCCTGGTGACGAACGCCGCGGGCGCCGTCATCGGCATGGTGAGCCTGACCGACCTGCTGGGCCAGCTCCTGGACACCAGGGCCGCGGGCGTGGCCGCCACGTAGCGACCCCCTCCCGGCGCGCCCGGCGCGGCGGGAGGGCACCATGGTCGTCGTGCGAGTCGGGAACGATGGGGCGGCGGAGGTGCGGGCGTGCGGGTGATGCTGGCCGAGGACTCCGCGCTGCTGCGCGAGGGCCTGGTGCGGCTGCTGAAGGAGGAGGGCCACGACGTCACGGCCGCCGTCGGCGACGCCGCCGCCCTGCTGGAGGCGGTGGCCGGCGAGCGGCCGGACGCGGTGGTGGTGGACGTGCGCATGCCGCCCACCCACACCGACGAGGGCCTGCGGGCCGCGCTGGAGATCCGGCGGCGCTGGCCGGAGGTCAAGGTGCTGGTGCTGTCGCAGTACGTCGAGAAGAAGTACGCGACCGAGCTGATGAGCGGCAGCATCGACGGCGTCGGCTACCTGCTGAAGGACCGCGTGGCCCAGGTCGGCGACTTCCTGGACGCGCTGGAGCGGGTCGGCGCGGGCGGCACGGCCTTCGATCCGGAAGTTGTCCGCCAGCTTCTCGCCCGCACCACGCACGCCGATCCGCTGGCCAAACTGACCGCCCGGGAGCGCCAGGTCCTGGAGCTGATGGCCCAGGGCCTGACCAACGCCTCGATCGCGCAGGCCCTGCACGTGTCGCAGAGCGCGGTCGAGAAGCACGTCAACGCGTTGTTCGACAAGCTCGCGCTGTCGCACGCGAGCGGTTACAGCCGCCGGGTGCTGGCGGTGCTGCGTTACCTCGGGACGTGACCGCACCACCGGCAAATGTGAGCTAAATCACGCAAGCCACCCGAAAGCGATCTGCAAGCGGAGGCATCTACCGTCCTCCCTGCGGAGCACAGCCGCGCACCACCAGGGCCGGACAAAGAAAAAGCCCCGGCTCTTGCGAACCGGGGCTTGTTTCGTCACTGTGGGTCTGCCGATTTTCATCGGTGACCCGAGGTGGGCGAGGAGGGATTTGAACCCTCACGTCCTTTCGGACACACGGACCTGAACCGTGCGCGTCTGCCGTTCCGCCACCCGCCCTTGTGGGTGCGGAAAGAACACTAGCACGGAACAGCCACTGGTACTGAACCCGGATACGATCGCATAAGACACGGGAGCGGAGGAGCTGGGCGCGGAGGCCGACGGGCGCCGAGGAACGCCGCCACGTGGAACAAGCGGAAACCGGGCGCCCAAGCGTCCGGGGGCCGCGATCATATGCACGGAGGAAGGGAGGTACCCGGTGGGAGTCCTTCAGCGCTTCGAGCGAAGGCTCGAAGGCTTGGTTGAGGGAGCCTTTGCACGGGCGTTCAAATCCGATCTCCAGCCGGTCGAGGTCGCGAGCGCGGTCCAGCGGGAGATGGACGAGCGCGCGGCGATCGTGGCCCAGGGTCGGACGCTCGTGCCCAACGACTTCGTGGTGGAGCTGTCCACGACCGACAGCGAACGGCTTGAGGTCTACGCCGACAGCATCAGCCACGAGCTGGCGAACCTCGCCAGGGAGTACGCCAAGGAACAGGGCTACTCCTTCGTGGGACCGGTCCGGGTGCGTTTCGAGACCGCCGGCGACCTGGCCGTGGGGCTTTTCCGCATCAGGTCGGGTGTCATCCGCGGCGCGACGGTCGAGCAGGACGAGATCCGCCAGCCGGCGAGCGACCTGCCACCGTCCAGGCCCCACGCGTTCAACGGGCGGCCCAGGCTGCTCGTGTCCACCCAGGACGACCCGCAGGGCGACCGCTCCTACGAGCTCACCACCCCGGTGACCTTGCTCGGCAGGGGCACCGACTGCGATCTTCGTCTCGTCGATCCGGGCGTCTCGCGGCACCACGCGGAGCTGCGCGTCGAGGGCCAGCTCGTGGTCCTCGTGGATCTCGGATCGACGAACGGCACCTTCGTCAACGGCCAGCCGGTACGCAGGATCGAGCTCCAGAACGGCACGCGAGTGACGCTCGGACGCACGACTCTGGTTTTCCGGCGCGATTAGAGGTAAACAGACGGTCCATGTCCGAGCTCACGCTGCTGCTGATCCGGCTAGCCTTCCTGGCGGTGCTGTGGTTCTTCGTCATTGCCGCAGTCGGCGTGATCCGGACTGACTTGTTCGGTTCACGCACGGCTCCGGCGGGCCCGCGCAAGACCGCACGGCCCGTCAAGGCCCCGGCGAAGCCCAAGAGCAAGAAGGGCGAGCCACGCCAGCTCATCGTCACCGGTGGCCCGCTGCAAGGCACCACCATCGACCTCACGGAGACGCCCATCACCATTGGCCGGGCGAACGACGCCACGCTGGTAGTCAGCGACGATTACGCATCCAGCCGGCACGCCCGGCTCTTCCCCCAGGACGGCCAGTGGATCGTGGAGGATCTCGGGTCCACCAACGGCACGTACCTCGACCGCTCGAAAGTCACCCGCCCGACCCCGGTGCCGCTCGGTGTTCCGATCCGCGTCGGCAAAACAGTCATTGAATTGCGCAAATGACCATCGCACTCCGCTACGCCGCCCGCTCGGACGTCGGCCTCCTCCGCGAAGGGAACGAGGACTCGGCGTACGCTAGCGGCCGCCTGCTCGCCGTCGCCGACGGCATGGGCGGGCACGCACACGGCGAGGTGGCGAGCTCAGTCGCCATCGCCGCCATGGCCTCTCTCGAAGAGGTCCCCAAGGGGGGTGACCTGCTCAACGCCATTGAGGCAGCGGTACGCGATGCCAACCGCAAGCTGCACGAGATGGTGGGGCGGGATCCCAGCCTCAAGGGCATGGGCACGACACTCACGGCCATGCTGTGGAACGGCACCCAGGTCGCCCTCGTACACGTGGGCGACTCGCGCGCGTATCTCCTGAGACGCGGGGAGCTGTACCAGATCACCCATGACCACACCCTCGTCCAGCAGCTCGTCGACGACGGGCGCATCACGCCGGAAGAGGCGGCCACCCACCCGCAGCGCTCGATCCTGCTGCGCGCGCTCGACGGCAGCGGCGAGGTCGACCCCGACCTCACGCTGCGCGAGGCCCAGGTGGGCGACCGCTACCTGCTGTGCTCCGACGGGTTGTCCGGGGTGGTGAGCGCGGAGACACTGCACGCCACGCTCACCAACATCGACGACCCAGAAGAGGTGGTCCGCCAGCTCATCGACCTGGCGAACCGCGGCGGCGGGCCGGACAACATCACCTGCGTGCTGGCCGACGTCCTGGAGATCACCGATGGGCAGCCGGTGCCCGCCGAGGCCGCCGTGGTCGGCGCCGCGGGCATGACCCGGCTGCGGGGCGCCCCCCAGGACACCCAGCCGGGGCGAGCCGAGGCGGTGACCGCGCCCCAGCCGGTCCTCAGTGACGACGACTTCGACGAGCCGGTCGCGCAGGCGACCGGCCGCCGGCGTCGCCGCCTGTGGCCCGTGCTGGTCACCGTGCTCGGCATAGGCATCGTGGCCGTCGGCGTCGGCGGCTACTTCGGGTACCAGTGGACCCAGGACCAGTTCTTCGTCGGTGCTAGGGGCGACGAAGTGGTCGTGTACCAAGGCGTCCAGAAGGAGGTGGGCCCCTTCCAGCTCTTCGAAGTCTCGAAGGCGACCGGGTTGCAGCTCTCGCAGCTGTCGGAGGAGAACCAGGCGCTGGTCAGGAGCGGCATACCGGTGACCAACGCCGACGCGGGCGTGGCGAAGATCAACAGCTTGAAGGCCCCCGCGGGCAAGACCGACGACACCACCCCCGAGGCGTCCGCGTCCCCCACGCCTTCGGCGTCCGCGACCAAGACCAAGACGAAACAGCAATAGATGAGCGAAGTCGCAGCTTCCCCCGTACCGATGCCGGCCAAGCGCCGGGTGGCCCAGCTCGTGATGCTGGCGCTCGCGGTGCTGATCGTCATGGGCGCCTACGCCAACGTGGGCCTCGCCGTCGACGGCCGGGTGCCCGCGGGCATGCTGGCCTACGGCCTCGGCCTGGGCGGCATCATGCTGGTCGCCTACCTCGTGCTGGCCAAGTTCGCGCCCTGGGCCGACCCCCTGATCCTGCCGCTGGTGACGCTGATCAACGGCCTCGGGCTGGTGATGATCTACCGGCTCGAGTCGGCCAAGATGGCCGGCGCGTCCGCCGCCAACCAGATCATGTGGACCGGCATCGGCGTCCTGATGTTCACCGCCACGCTCGTCGTGCTGCGCGACCATCGCATGCTGCAGCGGCTCACCTACACCGCGGGCGCGGTCGGCCTCGTGCTGCTCGCCATCCCCGCGCTCCTGCCCGGCTCGCTGAGCGAGGTGCAGGGCGCCAAGATCTGGATCCGCATCGGCGGCTTCTCCATCCAGCCGGGCGAGTTCGCCAAGCTGGCGCTGGTGGTCTTCTTCGCCGGCTACCTGGTGGCCAAGCGCGACGTGCTGGCGCTGGCGGGCCGCCGGCTGCTGTTCATCGACCTGCCCCGGGCCCGCGACCTCGGCCCCGTCCTCGTGACGTGGGGGCTCAGCCTGCTCGTGCTGGTCTTCGAGAAGGACCTCGGCACCTCGCTGCTGCTGTTCGGCACGTTCATCGCGATGCTCTACATCGCCACCCAGCGCACCTCGTGGGTGCTGATCGGCATCCTGCTCTTCGTCGGCGGCGCGTACCTGGCGGGGCTGGCCTTCGACCACGTCGGGGCCCGGTTCGACGCCTGGCTCGACCCCAGCAACGACGTCTACTACGGCAACGCCGACGTCTGCCTCGAAGACCCGCCAGGCGACGCGATGTGCGGCAAGAGCTACCAGATCATGCAGGGGCTGTTCGGCTTCGGCGCGGGCGGCATCCTCGGCACCGGGCTCGGCCAGGGGCACCCCGAGCTGATCCCGCTGTCGTTCTCCGACTTCATCTTCGCCGCCACGGGCGAGGAGCTGGGCCTGACCGGGCTGATGGCGCTGCTCATGCTCTACGCGCTGCTGGTGGAGCGCGGCCTGCGCTCCTCGCTGGCGGCCCGCGACCCCTTCAGCAAGCTGCTCAGCGGCGGCCTGGCGTTCCTGCTGGCGTGGCAGGTCTTCATCATCGTCGGCGGCGTGACCAACCTCATCCCGCTGACCGGTCTGGTCACCCCGTTCATGTCCCAGGGCGGCTCCGCCCTGCTCGCTAACTGGATCCTTATCGCGCTCCTGGTAAGAACGTCAGACGCCGCGAGACGCCCCCCACCCCAGGCGATCCAGAACGAAGGATTGACGCAGGTGTTCCAGCGATGAACGGCACACTGAAGCGCGTGGCCGTGGCCTGCCTGGCCATGATCGCGCTGCTGATGCTCAACGTGAACTGGCTGCAGGCGGTGCGCGCCGAGAACCTCCGCTCCGACGCGCGCAACACCCGCAACTTCTACGAGCGCTACGCCATCGAGCGCGGCCGCATCACGGCCGGCGGCAAGGTGATCGCGCAGTCCGTCGAGACCGACAGCAAGCGGTTCAGGTTCATCAGGCAGTACCCCGACGCCAAGCTGTACGCGCACGTCACCGGCTTCTTCTCGCCGGAGAGCGCCGACGCCGTCGAGGCCAGCGAGAACAAGCTGCTCGACGGCTCCAGCGCCGACCTGCTGCTGCGCCGCAGCATCGACCTGTTCACCGGCGAGCCCACCAAGGGCGCCAACGTCGAGGTCACGATCAACCCCAAGGCGCAGAAGGCCGCCTACGACGCGCTGCGCGCGAGCGGCAAGCGGGGCGCGGTGGTCGCGCTGGAGCCCAAGACCGGGGCGATCCTCGCCATGGTGTCGCTGCCGACGTACGACCCGACGGAGCTGTCGGGCACCGACAAGAGCAAGGTGTTCACCCGCTACGAGGAGCTGGCCAAGGACAAGAGCCAGCCGCTGCTCAACCGCACGATCGCGCAGACCTACCCGCCGGGCTCGACGTTCAAGGTCGTGACGGCGGCGGCGTACCTGGAGGACGACTCCTCGCGCGGCCCCGACACGCAGGTGGACGCGCCGCAGAACCTGCCGCTGCCCAACACGAACATCAGCCTGCCCAACTACGGCGGCGCGGCCTGCGGCTCCGGCCAGGTCACGCTCCAGTACGCCCTGGAGAAGTCCTGCAACACGCCGTTCGGCAAGATCGGCATGGAGCTGGGCTACGACAAGATGAAGGAGCAGACCGAGAAGTTCGGCATGGGCACCCAGCTCGGCGTGCCGATGTCGGTGGCGGGCAGCGACTTCGGCAAGGAGGAGGACAAGGCGGCGCTCGCCATGGCCTCCATCGGGCAGCGCAGCAACCGGATGACGCCGCTGCAGATGGCCATGATCGCGTCCGGCATCGCCAACGGCGGGTCGGTGATGAAGCCGTACCTGGTGAGCAAGATCACTGATGCCAAGGGCGACGCGATCGACGAGGCCGACCCCGAGGAGCTGTCGGAGGCGATCAGCTCCGAGACCGCCGACAAGCTGCGCACGATGATGGTCAGCGTCGTCCAGAACGGCACCGCCAACCTCGCGCAGGTTCCAGGCGTCCAAGTAGCGGGAAAGACGGGCACCGCGGAGACCGCCGACGGGCAGCCGCCGCACGCCTGGTTCATCTCCTTCGCGCCCGCGAACGACCCGAAGATCGCGCTCGCGGTCATCGTCGAGTCCGGAGCGGCCAACGTCGGCGCGGAGGCGACCGGCGGCCACACGGCCGCCCCGATCGCGAAGGCCGTGCTGGAGGCGGTGCTGAACAAGTGAGTGACGGTAACCTGCTGGATCATGCGGCTCCGTAACCGCTACCTCCTGGTCTCCCGCATCGCCACGGGCGGTATGGGAGAGGTGTGGCGTGCCCGGGACGAGCTCCTGGGCCGCGAGGTGGCCGTCAAGATCCTCCGTAGTCACATCCACGTCGATCCCACCTTCCGCGAACGCTTCCGCAACGAGGCCAGGATCACCGCCTCGCTCGCCGACCCCGGGATCGCCCAGGTCTTCGACTACGGCGAACAGAGCGACCTGGCCTACCTCGTGATGGAGCTGGTCCACGGGGAGCCGCTGTCGGCCATCCTGGCCCGCAACGGCGCCATCGGGGCCGAGGTGACCCTCGACGTGGTGCACCAGACCGCCAGGGCGCTGCACGTGGCCCACGCGGCGGGCGTCATCCACCGCGACGTCAAGCCGGGCAACCTGCTCGTCACGCCCGAGGGCGTGATCAAGGTCACCGACTTCGGCATCGCGCGGGCGCTGGAGGCCGCGCCGGTCACGCAGACCGGCACGGTGCTCGGCACCGCCCAGTACGTCAGCCCCGAGCAGGCGCAGGGCTTCCCGCTCACGCCGGCGACCGACCTCTACTCGCTCGGCGTGGTCGCCTACGAGTGCCTGGCCGGGCGCACCCCGTTCCGGGGTGACAACCATGTGGCGATCGCGCTGCAGCACCTCAACGAGACGCCGCCGCCGCTCGGCGTCGACGTGCCCGCGCCGGTGCGCGACCTGGTCGCGAGGCTGCTGGCCAAGGACCCCGCGCAGCGGCCGCGCACCGCGCTGACGGTGGCCGACCGGGCGTACGTGCTGCGCGAGTCGCTGGCCGGCGCCGAGCACGGCTCCGACCTGAGCATGCTCACCGACCCCGGGGGCTTCCGGGTGCGTGAGCCGTCGCCCGAGGACGAGCGCGCGACCGACGACCTCGCCCCGGCCACCGCCCCCGAGCAGCCGGGCCGGCCACCGGGTGGGCAGCCGGCCCGCCGGCGGCGCGGGGCGCGCACGTTCGCCGTGGTCGCCACGGCCGGCTGCGTGGCCGCCGTGGGGCTCAGCGCCATGACGCTGGCCGCCCGCCAGCCGCTGCAGTCGGCGACGCCCGGCACGTCGGAGCCGCCGCTCCCGCCGACGCCGGCCTCCCCGCAGCCGCGGCCGGGCAAGACCAAGACGCGCACGCACCGGCCGCCCGTGGTTCCGGTCAGGTCGTCGCGGCCGATACCCTCGCGGTCGGCTACGGTAATCAAGTCGGCTACTCCAACCAAGAAGCCGACACCGAGACCGACCCCGACGACGCGGACCCCGACGCCCACGCCCACCACCCCGAAGCCCAGCACCACTCCGACAACTCCGACACCGACCGCTTCGCCGGACCCGGGTGTTACAAACCCGACCAAGGAGGAGACGTGACGCGCCAGGGGGTCGATGATGGACACCGGCGGCCCCCCGAGCAGGCCGGTACCCAAGATGAACGGTAAGGGACAGTGCAGGAAATGACTCAGCCTCGGCTACTCGGAGGTCGTTACGAGCTCGACGGTGTCGTCGGGCGCGGCGGCATGGCCGAGGTGTATCGCGCCCGAGACATCCGGCTGGACCGCATAGTCGCGATCAAGACCCTCCGGTCCGACCTGGCGCGAGACCACACCTTCCAGGCCCGCTTCCGCCGTGAGGCGCAGTCGGCGGCCTCCCTGAACCATCCTGCCGTCGTCGCGGTCTACGACACCGGCGAAGACGTCACCGACGGCACGCCCGTGCCGTACATCGTGATGGAGTACGTCGACGGCCGCACGCTGCGCGACCTGCTGCGCCAGGACCGCCGGCTGCTGCCGGAGCGCGCGATCGAGCTGGTCGACGGCATTCTGCGGGCGCTCGACTACAGCCACCGCGGCGGCATCGTGCACCGCGACATCAAGCCGGCCAACGTGATGATCACGCGGGCCGGCGACGTCAAGGTGATGGACTTCGGCATCGCCCGCGCGATGGCCGACTCCGCCGCCACGATGACGCAGACCGCGCAGGTCATCGGCACCGCCCAGTACCTCTCGCCGGAGCAGGCGCGGGGCGAGCGGGTCGACGCGCGCAGCGACATCTACTCCACCGGCTGCGTGCTGTACGAGCTGCTGACCGGCCAGCCGCCGTTCACCGGCGACTCCCCGGTCGCGATCGCCTACCAGCACGTGCGCGAGGAGCCGATCCCGCCGTCGCAGATCGATCCCGAGATCCCGGCGTGGGCCGACGCCATCGTGCTCAAGGCCATGGCCAAGGACCCGGCCCAGCGCTACCAGAGCGCGGGCGAGATGCGGGCCGACATCCAGCGGGCGATGTCCGGCATGCCGACCGACGCCCAGACGATGGCGATGAACGCCGGCGGCTACGGCCAGGGCACCCGCATGATGACCGCCACGCACGCGGCCACCGGCCCGGCCACGCAGCGCACCAGCGCCATCCCGCCCTACGACTACGGCGAGGGCGACGGCGGCGGCGGCCGGGGCGGGCGGCGCCGGGCCTCCGGCGGCGGCGGCAACGGGCTCAAGACCGCATTGTGGATCATCATCCCGCTGCTGATCATCGGCGCGTTCGTCACGGTCGGCTACATGGTCTTCGGCAACGGCAACAACGCCGGCTCCGACACCCAGGTCACCATCCCGTCGCTCGTCTCGCAGGAGCGGGCGTACGCCGAGGAGCAGCTCAAGACGCTCGGGCTGACCGTCCAGGTGGTCCAGGAGAACAGCTCCGACGTCGACAAGGGCAGCGTCATCAAGACCGACCCGCCGGAGAACACCAAGGTCGACAAGGGCTCGGCGGTCAAGCTCTACGTCTCGAAGGGCCCGGCCAAGAAGAAGGTGCCGGACGGCCTCATCGGCATGAGCCAGGAGGACGCCATGGCCGCCCTGGAGAAGGAAGGGCTGCAGGGCACGGTCAAGACCAAGGTGTCGAGCAAGCAGCAGGGCACGGTCATCGACACCAAGCCGCGCTCCGGAGAGGAGATCGAGGAGGGCGGCACCGTCACCCTCTTCGTGCCGAAGGAGCTCGGCGAGGTGCCGGGCGTCATCGGCCTCACCCAGGAGGACGCCTCGTCGCAGATCAAGGCGGCCGGCTTCCGGGTCAAGGTCGTCCAGCAGCCGAACGACGCGCCGCAGGGCACCGTCATCCAGCAGAACCCCGGCGAGGGGGCCAAGCTGGCGCCCAACACGACGATCACGATCGTGGTGTCCACCGGGCCGCAGCAGCCGACGGAGCAGCCGAGCGACAACCCGACGTCCGAGCAGCCCTCCGACACGCCGACCAGCGACAACCCGATCGACGAGCCGCCCTCGGACGACAACCCGATCGACGACAACCCCGGCGACGGGTTCTGACGGGCCCTCACGGGCTCTGACGGGCCCCAGCGACGACGAGGGCCGCCTCTCCCGGACGGGAGGCGGCCCTCGCTCTTGCCCGCCGTGGCGGGCCCTGCCGCACGCAGAGAACGCCCCCGCCGCTCGGGGGCAACGGCGGGGACGCTCACTTGTTAGTCGGTGGCCGCGCGGGGTTTGTTACACGCTTCCCCTGAGCCATTTTCCGGCGTCCGCCGCACGGTCTCCCTGAGCCAGTTCCCGAGCAGCGTGTAGCCGTGCTCGGACAGCACCGACTCGGGGTGGAACTGGATGCCCTCGACCGGCGCCCGCCGGTGGCGCAGGCCCATGACGACCCCGTCGGCGGTCCGCGCGGTCACGTCGAGCGCCTCGGGCACGGTCTCGGGCAGCACCGCCAGCGAGTGGTAGCGGGTCATGCGCACCGGCGAGGGCAGCGTCTCGAACACGCCCTTGCCGTCGTGCAGGATGTCGCTGGTTCGGCCGTGGAACAGCTCGGGCGCGCGGGCGACGGTCGCGCCGAAGGCGACGGCGATGGCCTGGTGGCCGAGGCAGACGCCGAGCAGCGGCTGCCGCCGCGCCGCCGCGTGGCGTACCAGCGGGACGCTCACGCCGGCCGCCTCGGGCGTGCCCGGGCCCGGGCTGACCAGGACGGCGTCGAAGCCGTCGGCGTCGGCCGGGCGCACCTCGTCGCGCGGCCGGACCTCGCAGTCGGCGCCGAGGACGCGCAGGTACTGCACGATCGTGTGGACGAAGCTGTCGTGGTTGTCCACGACCAGCACGCGGCTCATTCCCTCACCGTCACCTCGTCGAGCGTCACCAGTGGCTCGCTCACTCTCTCACCGTCACCTCGTCGAGCGTCACCAGTGGCTCCAGTAGCGGAAAGACGACATACCAGAGTACGGCGACCACGGCGCCGACCAGCACGGCCGCCGTCAGCAGGCGGCGGGGCAGCGGCCCGGGCAGCCTGCGCCACAGCCAGGCGTACATCGCGCGTTCACTCCTTCCTGAGCAGCGTCTCCTTGAGCACGCCGTAGACGATGAGCCGCTGGGCGGCCGAGTACTCGGGATGGCAGGTGGACAACGTGATGAAGGCGCGGATGGGCCGGATGTCCGGCTTGCCGGGCACGGGGGCGAGCACGTCCACCTCGTCGGGCTCCACGACGTCCTGGGAGGTGACCCGGTAGGTGTAGCGGGCCTCGCGGGCGTCCACGACGATCTCGTCGCCGCGCTCCAGCTCGTCCAGCCGGTTGAACGGGGCCGCGTACGTGGTGCGGTGCCCCGAGACCACGAAGTTGCCCACCTGGCCGGGCATGGCGCTGCCCGGGTAGTGTCCTGGGCCCTTCTTGAGCTGCTCGGCGCCGACGCCCTCGATGACGGCGTAGCGGTGGTCGGGGCCGAGCCGCGGGATGCTGAGCAGGGCGACCGCCCGGCCCAGGTCCACCCGGTCGAGGCGGCCGCGGTCACGGGCCGCCTTGGCCGCCGCCAGCTCGCGCTGGAGCAGCAGCTGCTGGCTCTGCGTGTAGGCGCCGGTGCCCCAGAGCAGATAGGCGCAGAACAGCATGAGGATGAGGCCCGCGGTGATGCTCGTCTCCCCCAGGGCCCGGAGCGCAGCCCGCATCCGATCAGGGTAAGCGGGGGAGCGGCGGCGGCGGGGGATCGCCAGGACGTGCGCGTGGCGACTATCCTGGGCCACACTTCAATTAGGCTAATCGAGCAGCCTGCGGACGATCCGGATGCCCCAGGCCCTCAGCAGGAGTTACCCAGTGCCCAAGTCCAAGGCTCGTAAGAAGGCGGTCTACACCCCGCCGCAGCGGTCGCAGCAGGTCAAGGTCAGCCCGCGGTGGCTGGCGCCGACGATGGTCGTCGCGTGGATCATCGGCATCCTCTGGATCGCGATCTATTACGTCGCGCCGTCGACGCCCTTCATCGGCGACCTGCACAACTGGAACCTGCTGATCGGGTTCGTGTTCATCATCTTCGGTGTGGTGCTTTCCACCCGCTGGCGTTAGTTCTTTCCACAGTTTTTTCCACACCCTGTGGGCATCTCACGCGACGCCCTGGATGGCTGACACGCGTACCAGCACGAGCGCGATCAGCACGACCAGCGCGCCGGCGATGATCGCGATCTGCCACAGGGCCCGGTTCCTGCTGGGGGCGTAGGCCAGCGCCGCCGCCAGCAGCGAGCCGGTGATCAGCCCGCCGACGTGCCCGGTCCAGCTGATCCCCGACACCACGAACGTGAGCACCAGGTTGATCACGATCAGCACGGCGATGCCGCGGACGTCGAGGTTGAGCCGCCGCCCGACCACGAACACCGCCCCGAACAGGCCGAAGATGGCCCCGGACGCGCCGACCGTGGGCTGCGTGAGCGGGTCGAGCCAGAGCCCGAGCACGCTGCCGCCGAGCGCGCTGATCAGATAGAGGGCGACGTAGCGGGCGTGGCCGAAGGCGCGCTCCAGATAGGGGCCGACGACGTAGAGCGCCCAGGAGTTGAACAGGATGTGCATCACGCCGCCGTGCACGAAGGCGGCGGTGATGAGCCGGTAGTACTGGTCGCCGAGGGCCACGCCCGCGGGCCACATGGCGAGCTCGCCGGTGATCCGGTCGCCGGTGACGTACTGCGCGCCGAAGACCAGGACGTTGATGACCAGGATGGCGTACGTCACGATCGGCGTGCGCACGACGTTCCCGCCGAACGTGGAGCGTGCCTGCCGGATGCCGCGGTTGCCCTCGGCCACGCACTCCGGGCACTGGAAGCCGACCGCCGCGTCGCGCATGCAGTCGGGGCAGATCGGGCGCTCGCAGCGCTGGCAGCGGACCCAGGTCTCCTTGTCGGGATGCCGGTAGCACGTGGGCACGGCCTCGGCCGGCTGCTCCGGCTGAGGGGGCGGGCTGGGCGGCTGGCTGGTCATGTCCGAAAGCCTATGGCCTGCGCACGCCCGCCGCGTTTCGCCCGCCCCACGGGCTCCCGGGTCAGCCCTGGACGCGGTCGATGGTGACCGACTCCAGGACGACGTCCTCGACGGGCCGGTCGCGTTCGCCGGTCTTGGTCTTGGCGATCGCGTCGACGACGTCCTGGCCCTCGATGACCTCGCCGAAGATGGTGTGCTTGCCGTTGAGGTGCGGCGTCGGCACGACCGTGATGAAGAACTGCGAGCCGTTGGTGCCCTTGCCGAAGCGGATGCCGGCGTTGGCCATGGCCAGCAGGTAGGGGCGGTTGAACCAGAGGTCGGGGTGGATCTCGTCGTCGAACTCGTAGCCGGGGCCGCCGATGCCCTGGCCGAGCGGGTCGCCGCCCTGGATCATGAAGCCGGAGATGACGCGGTGGAAGATGGTGCCGTCGTAGAACCGGTCCCTGCTCTTCTTCTCGGTGCCCGGATGGGTCCACTCGCGGGTGCCTTCCGCCAGCTCCACGAAGTTGCGTACGGTCTTCGGAGCCTTGGTCGGAAAGAGCTCGACCTTGATCAGGCCGCGGTTGGTCTGCAGGTTTGCGATCAGCTTCTCAGCCACGAGACAGCTGCCCCCCTCTATGCACAGGGTTAGATTTGTGGTGTTTTGAGGACTATGGCCTTATGGCCGCCGTAGCCATCCTCCCACGGACGACGATGAATGGACCGCCTCGCCCAGGGAAGGTCAGGCTCGGGACCCCAACGACAGGGGAGGTTGTCGTGTCCCTGACACTGAGAAAGCGCCGCGTGGTCATAGAAGTACCTGCCACGTGGATGGGTCGCATGAAGACCCGGGCCGTGACCACCGGCCAACGCATGGCGCCGATGGCCGACCAGGCCAAGACGGCGGCCGTACAACGGATCGAAGGCGCCCGCTCCTGGGCGGCGCCGCGGCTGGAGTCCGCGGCGCACGGCATCGAGGACCAGGTCGCGCCGGCCGTCAGCAGCATGCTGACGGCGGCGGCCCGGAAGATCGATCCGGCTCCGACCCGGTCGCGCCGCTGGCCGATGCTCGTTCTGATGACCGGACTCGCGGTGGGCGCGATGGGCTACCTGGCCTACCGCCGCAATGCCCAGCAGTGGACCGAGCACATGAAGGATTCCGCGTCCGATGCCTCACGTTGGGTCAACGAGAAGGCGGATCGGACCGCCGAGTCCACCGACCGGATGGCGACCCAGGCATCCGACAAGGCCGACGAGGCATCTCGCAAGATGTCCTGATTCGGTACGGCGAAGCGCCCTCGTGCTGCGGCACGGGGGCGCTTTCCCGTCCCGGCGCATTGACCGGCATACCAAGCGCTTGCTACAACCCGGGCATGGCGCTGTCACCCCTCGACGACTACCCGGTCCACCAGGCGGCCCAGGTCATGCGGCACGTGACCACGTCCGACCGCAACTTCTACGACCGCTACTACTTCAACTGCCACGCCGGCACCGACGAGCTCATGCTGATCGTCGGCCTCGGCCAGTACCCCAACCTGGGCGTCACCGACGCCTTCGCCCTGGCCCGCCGGGGCGGCCTGCACCGGGTCGTGCGGGCCTCCCGTGAGCTCGGGACCGACCGGATGGACACCGCCGTCGGCCCGTTCCGGGTCGAGGTCCTCGAAGGGCTCAAACGGCTGCGCGTGGTCCTGGAGCCGAACGAGCACGGCCTGTCGTTCGACCTGAGCTGGGAGGGCACGATCCCGGCCACCCTGGAGCCCCGGCACTTCCTGCGGTGGCAGGAGCGGGTGATGTTCGACTCCGTCCGCCTCGCCCAGACCGGCCGCTGGTCCGGGCACGTCAGGATCGGCGAGGAGGAGATCCCCGTCACCCCGGACCGCTGGCTCGGCACCAGGGACCGCTCCTGGGGCATCCGCCCGGTCGGCGAGGCCGAGCCGCCGGGCATCCAGTCCAGGAACGCCGGCACCTTCTACTGGCTCTACGCCCCCATGAGCTTCGCCGACCACGCCGTCCTGTGCATCGTCCAGGAGGACGAGCGGGGCCGCCGCCTGCTGGAGGAGGCGGTCCGGGTGTGGGCCGACGGGCGCGAGGAGTACCTGGGCCGCCCCGACTACCGGCCCGTCTACGCCCCCGGCACCCGGGACGTCGTGGAGGCCACGATCACCTTCACCCCGCCCACGGGCAAGCCCTTCGACGTCCACTGCACCCCGGTCCTGCCGGTCCACCTGATGGCGGGCACCGGCTACGGGCTGGAGCCGGACTGGCGGCACGGCATGTACCAGGGCCCGGAGCCGGTGGTGCAGGGGGTGACGTACCGGCTGCCGCAGGACGCGGGCCGCATGTGGGGCCTGGTGGACGCGGTCGGCCGGTTCGAGTACGACGGGCACGTGGGGCACGGCCTGTTCGAGTACTGGGCGCTCGGCCCGCACCCGTCGTTCGAGGAGGGGTGAGGGCTCCTCCCGGCTACTCGGGCTTCTTGCAGATGATGCCGACGGCCTTGCCCGGCTTGCCGGCGGGGGCCTTCAGCGCCACCTTGGGCGGCGCGCTCCCGTCGTCGGGGACCGCGGGCAGGGCGGGAACCGCGTGCACCGCGTCGGGGGCGTCCGCTTCCGCGGCTTCGGTGGTGTGCGCTTCGATGCGCTCGCCGGGCTCGACCCCGGCGGGCGGCTCGGCGCCCTCGGGGAGCTCGTCCGCCAGGTGGACGCGCGCCTTCACCCGCTCGCCGGGCTTCGGCGCGGTCAGCTCGATCGTCCCCCCGTCGACGGTGGTGCAGGTGACCTTGCCGCCGGGCGCGGGGGACGCGGGCTGGTCGGCGAGGGCCGAGCCGGACAGGCCGGCGACGGCGAGCGCGCACACCGCGCCGAGCACCGCCAGACGCCGCTTGGCCGGACTCCACTGGGCCAGGGGCCGCTTGAACATGGTCGCTCCTCTTCGCTGAGCTTGATCGGGACGTCCCGACAGTGGCGCGGCCAAGCTGAAAGGAGCCTGAAGAGCACCTGAACGATCTTCAGGTTGGCTTTAGGTGGCCTGAGGCAGGCTGGTGGCCGTGCGCGTGCTGCTGGTGGAGGACGAGGAGCGGCTGGCCGGCCTCATCAAGGGCGGCCTGGCGGGCGAGGGCTTCGCCGTGGACGTGGCCCACGACGGCCGCGACGGCCTGTGGATGGCCACCGAGAACGACTACGACGTGATCGTCCTGGACGTGATGCTGCCCAGGATGAGCGGGTACGCGGTCTGCTCGCGGCTGCGCGAGGCGGGCGACTGGACGCCGATCATGATGCTGACCGCCAAGGACGGCATCTACGACGAGGCCGAGGCGCTCGACAACGGCGCCGACGACTACCTGTCCAAGCCCTTCTCGTACGTCGTGCTGCTGGCCCGCCTGCGGGCCTTGGTGCGGCGCGGCGGGCGGGAGCGGCCGGTGTCGATCAGCGTGGGGGACCTGGTGATCGACCCGGCCGGGCTGCGCTGCCGCCGCGGCGAGGTGGACGTCGCGCTCACGCCCAAGGAGTTCGCGGTGCTGCACGCGCTGGCCCGGCGGGCGGGCGAGGTGGTGTCCAAGAGCGAGCTGCTGGCGCAGGCGTGGGACTTCTCCTACGACGGCGACCCCAACATCGTGGAGGTCTACATCAGCGCGCTGCGGCGGAAGATCGACGTGCCGTTCGGGCGGACGACGCTCATGACGGTCCGCGGCGCGGGGTACCGGCTGGAGGCGGCGTGAGGAGCTGGAGCGGAGTGATGGGCGGTCCGCCGCGGCGACTGCTGTCCGGGGTGCGGCGCACGGGGACCGGGGTGCGGCACGTGGGGGCCGGGGTGCGGCGGATGGGGGCCGGGGTGGCGTCGGTGCGGGTGCGGGCGACCGCGGCGGCGACGCTGGTCGTGGCGCTCGCCCTCGGGATCGTCGCCCTGGTGCTGGTCCTGGTGCTGCGGGGCAGCCTGGAGAGCAGCGCGGGCGCCGAGGCCGCGCGCAAGGCGGTGGCGGCGGTCCCGTACGCGGCGACGCTGAGCGTGGCCCCCGCCGACCAGCTCGAAGGGCCGGCCGAGCAGCGCGAAGGGCCGGCCGAGCCGGCGGAGGCGCTCAAGAAAGCCGCCGAGCCGCTGCCCGGCGCCGGGGACCGGCCGCCGGGGCGGCCGGGCAAGGAAGGCGTCGTACGCCTCCAGGACGGCCGGACGGTCACCGCCGTGGACCCCGACGTCGTGCTGACCGCCGCCAGGGACGACCCGGGCCCGTGGGCCGCGGCCGGCCGGTACGCCGTCGCCGGAGCGAAGGTGAGCACCGCCTCGGGCCCCGGCATGGTGTGGTCCCGCGTCTCGCTGGAGGGCGTCGGACAGGCCCTCCGCACGCTCTACGGCACGTTGCTGCCCGGCGTGCCCGCCGTGCTGCTGGTGGTGGCGGTGATGACGTGGCTCGCGGTGAACCGCGCGCTCGCCCCGGTCGCCGCCATCCGCGCCAAGGTCGCCCACATCACCGCCCGCGACCTGCACCAGCGGGTGCCCGTCCCCCGCTCGCGGGACGAGATCGCGGCCCTCGCCACCACCGTCAACGGCACCCTCGACCGCCTGGAGACGGCCGTGGAGCGGCACAAGCGGTTCGTCGCGGACGCGGCGCACGAGCTGCGCAGCCCCATCGCGACCCTGCGGGCCCGCCTGGAGCTGGCCGAGCCCAGCGAGCTGACGCGGGAGGCGCTGGCCGACGTCGAGCGCCTGCAGTCGCTGGCCGCCGACCTGCTCATGCTGGCCAAGCTGGACGCGGGCGAGCCGCTGCGCACCGCCGAACTGGACCTCGGCCAGGTGGCGGCCGAGGAGGCGCTGCGCGCCGGGCGGCGGCCCGACGTGCGGGTGGAGCTGGACGTCGAGCCCGACGTGGTGCTGAAGGGCTCACGCGCCCACCTCGACCGGCTGGTCACGAACCTGGTCGACAACGCGGTCCGGCACGCCGCCTCGACCGTGCGGGTGCGGGTGCGCGCCGACGGCGAGGAGGCCGTCCTGGAGGTGCTGGACGACGGGCCGGGCATCCCGTTCGAGCAGCGGGAGGCGGTCTTCGACCGCTTCACCCGGCTGGACGAGGCGCGGGCCAGGGACGCGGGCGGCGCGGGCCTCGGCCTGCCCATCGCGCGGGACATCGCGACCCTGCACGAGGGCACGCTGGTCTACGCGGGCGGCGGGTTCGTCGCCCGGTTCCCCGCGGCCCGCTGTCACGCGACCTTGTAGGCGTACGCCGTGCTGCGCCGCGCGATCGAGAAGCCGGCCCGCTGATAGACCGCGACCGCGCCGGTCGGGTTGTCGGCGTCCACGCCGAGCCCGGCCGAGTCGTAGCCCTGGGCGGCGAAGGCGGCGAGCGCGTGCGCGAGCAGCGACCCGGCCACGCCCTTGCCGCGCCACTCCTTCAGCGTGCCGACGATCTGGATCCAGGCGACGCGCTCGCCGTCCGGGGTGTCCCGCCGGTGGGTGAGGAGCGCGCCGACGGCCTGCTCGCCGGCCAGCGCCACGAAGGACGCGTCCGGCAGGAAGCTGGGCGAGCCGGTGATGGCCGACCGCCAGCTCTGCGGGGTGTGCGGCACGCTGCCCCAATGGTCGCGGAAGGACTGGTTGCGCACCTCGCGGGCGCCGTCGTCCACCTCGGGCGACCAGGGGACGAGCGACACGCCCGCCGGCGGCCGGACCGGAGGCAGGTCGCCGGCGAGCGGGCGGGTCATCCGGGCGAAGGTGCGTACCGGGACGAACCCGGCGGCCTCGGCCAGCGCCACCGCTCCCGGGTCGCTCTCGTCCGCGCTGAGGTGGACCTCCGCCGGCACCCCTGGAAAGGCCCGCGCGCTGAGCCCCGGGGCGGCCCCGAGGCTCCAGTCCACGACGCGCCGGCCGAGGCCGCGGCGGCGGTGCGCCGGGTGCACGCCGCCCCAGAACCGCATCGTGTGCGTCTCCGCGGCCGACTGCATGACCGGGAGGTGGCCGAAGGCGACGATCCGGTCGCCGTCCCTGGCCGCGAGCGTTCCCGCGGCCAGGTCGAGCAGCGGGCTGTCGAGGTGGCCGGCCACCTCGTCCACGCCGTGGACGACGCCGGTGCGGTCCGCGGCCTCCATCGCGTGCAGCAGCTCGGCCAAGGGCCGGGCGTCCTCCCGGGTCAAAGGTCCCCATTCCATGACATGGGAGCCTAGGTGAGCCGGGCGGTGCCTCCCAACTGCTCGGCGATCCCCGCCAGGCCCGCCGCGAACGAGCGGCGGGTGCGTCCCGCGTACCCGACGAACAGCCGGTTGGCGAGCGCGACCGCCCAGAACGGCCCGGCCACGCTGTAGACGCGGTGCTCCACCCGCGTGCCGTCCGGATGGGGGGCGACCCGCCACTCGCCCCGGTACCACCAGCCGCCCTGGTAGGCCAGGAAGTGCTCGCCCACCTCCTCGGCGGGCACCTGCCGCCGCAGCAGCGGCCACACCCGCTCGACGGGCGCGGTCACCACCCCGGCGACCTCGGCGATCAGCCGGCGGGTCACGGCCTGGCCACCCGCGAGTTCTGGAAGGAGGCGAAGCGCCAGCCCTCGGGCGTGCGGAGGGCCGTGAGGGTGACGGTCGAGGTCCGGCCCGGGTCTGGCACGCCGTCCACGGACGACGTGCCGCCCGCGACGATCAGGGCGACGTCGCCGGTCAGGAACCTGATGCTCGGCGCGGTGTCGCTCTCGCCGAGCTTGATCGCCCTCGCGAACAGCCCGCGGTGCGTCTCCTCGATGGCCTGGCGGCCCTTCAGGTGCAGGCCGAAGAACGTGACGTAGTCGGCGTCCTCGGTGAACAGCCCGGCGTAGCCGGCGGAGTCCCCGGCGTTCCAGGTCTCGGTCAGGCGGGCGAGCAGGCGGTGGATCTCTTCTGCGGACATGGCACAGCTCCCTCGGTCGCGGCGCCTATCCTGTGAAGGCGAGTTCGGGCAGGGCAGGCGCCTTGTTCGGATGCCGGCCGCCGGGGTGTTGGCGCACCCCGGCGGCCGTTTCTTCTCAGGTGGGCGGGCTCCAGTCGAGCTCGCCCCGCTCCAGCCGGTCGAGCAGGTCGCCGAGCCAGGCCAGCTCGGCCCGGTGCAGCGCCTGCTCGTACTCCAGCTCCAGCCCGAGCACCGCGGGCAGGCCGTTGTCGGCCATCGCCCGCTGGTGGGCGTCCATCCCGGCGAGGACGCCCTCGATCGTCGCCGCGCGGGCGCGCAGTGCCCGGCGGGCCTCGGGCAGCGGCAGGCAGCCCATGAGCGAGACCGCGGCGACGAACGCGCGCCGGTCGGGGTCGGGCCGCTCCAGGAGCAGGCGCAGCCGGGCGGCCAGCTCTTCCCGGCCCTCGTCGGTGATCTCGTAGACCGTGCGCTCCGGCCTGCGGCCCTCGCGGTCGGTCTTCGCGGGCACGATGAACTCGTCGCGGGCCAGCCGCTCGACCGCGTGGTAGAGGCTGCGCGGCAGGCCGGTGACGTAGTCCTTGTGCCAGTCGACGATGAGCCGGTGCAGCTCGTACGGATGGGCGGCGCGCAGCGTGAGCAAGGCCAGCACGGTCAGGCCGACCAGGTCGTGGCGTCGCGCCATGATGCCCCCTTCCATAGTGCATTTTGCACTATAGCCAGACGCATCGCCGAGCGTCGAGCATGGAGCAGCACCGTCAGGCGTCGAGCTGGAGGAAGGCCCGCCCGATCGCCTCCCTGCTGGCCTCCTCCGGGTACGGGAAGCGGGTGATGAGGTCGCGCAGCCCCTCGGCGTGCGCCCGCCGCGCCAGGTCGGCCACCAGCGCCAGCTCCGCCTGCTGCGCCACCGCGTACGCCCGGTCCACCACCGCGCCGTGCCCCGGAACCACCACCGGCTCGGGCATCTCGCGCAGCATCGCGGCCAGCGTGCCCGGCCAGTCCAGCGGGTACGAGTCGCCGAACGCCGGCGGCGCCCCCTCCTCCACCAGGTCGCCGGCGAACACCACCCCGGCGTCCGGCACCTGCACCACGACGTCGTTGCTGCTGTGCCCGAGCCCGAAGTACCGCAGGTGCACCATGCGGCCGCCGATGTCGAGGCTCGCGGCGCTGGTGAACGTGCAGTCGGGCGGCACGATCGTCACCTCCTCGAACTCCTCGCGCCGCTCGGGGCTGCGCTCGGCCAGGATCGCGCGCTGCCGCTCACCGTCGCGTTCCATCTCCTCCGCGCAGCGGAGGTGGCCCCAGATCTCGGCCGGGCGGAACAGCGCGTTGCCGAAGCAGTGGTCGAAGTGCGCGTGGCTGTTGACGACCGTCCACGGGCCGGAGGCGATCGTCCTGACCGCCTCGACGAGGTCGGCCGCCTCCCGGTGCGAGGAGCGCGTGTCGAGCACCAGGCAGTGCCCGTCGTCGCCCACCACCAGGCCCGTGTTGAGGTCGTACGACCGGTGCCGGCGGACGTACACCCGGTCGCCGATCTCCTGCCACTTCTCGTTCATGCCACCGAACTCTACGCATTTGCCCCGCTTGTCAGCCCTGCCGCAAGTACGCCAGCACCGCCAGCACCCGGCGGTGCCCGTCGGCGGCCGGCGGCAGGTCGAGCTTGGCGAAGATGTTCGCGATGTGCTTGGCCACGGCCGCCTCCGTGACGAACAGCTCCTTCGCGATCGAGGCGTTCGTCCGCCCCTCCGCGATCAGCCCCAGCACCTCCTGCTCGCGCGCGGTGAGCCGGTCGAGCGGGTCGCGCCGCCTGCGCAGGAGCTGCCGCACCACCTCGGGGTCCACGACCGTGCCGCCCGCCGCCACCCGGTCGAGCGCGGCCACGAACTCGCGCACGTCGCCGACGCGGTCCTTCAGCAGGTAGCCGACGCCCGCCCCGGCGCCTGAGTCGAGCAGCTCGGCCGCGTAGGTCTGCTCGACGTACTGGCTGAGCACCAGCACCGCCAGCCCCGGGTCGCGTTCGCGCAGCTCCAGCGCCGCCCGCAGGCCCTCGTCGCTGAAGCCGGGCGGCATCCGCACGTCGGTCACGACCGCGTCGGGACGGTGCTCGGCCACGGCGGCCAGCAGGCCGGGCGCGTCGCCCACCGCGGCCGCCACGGTGTGGCCGAAGCGTTCGAGCAGGCCGGCCAGGCCCTCACGGAGCAGGACGACATCCTCGGCGATCACTACGCGCACGGGATCTCCACTCGCACCAGGGTCGGCCCGCCCGCCGGGCTCGACAACGACAGTCTGCCCTCCACCACCGACAACCGGTCGGCCAGGCCGGTCAGCCCGGTGCCCCCGGCCGGGTCGGCCCCGCCTCTGCCGTCGTCGCGGACCTCCACGACCAGCGTGCCGCGCTCCACCCGCCCGCTGACCGCCGCCCGCGCGGCCCCGCTGTGCTTGGCCATGTTCGCCAGCGCCTCACTGACCACGTAGTACGCGGTGACCTCGACCGGCGCGGGCAGCCGGACCGGCACGTCCAGCGCCACGTCCACGGGCACCGGCGAACGCCCGGCCACGTCGCGCACCGCCGCCACCAGCCCCCGGTCGGTGAGGATCGGCGCGTGCACGCCGCGGATCAGCTCGCGCAGCTCGGCCAGCGCCTGCTTGGCCTCGTCGTGGGCGAGCCCGATCAGCCGGGACACCTCCGAATCCTCCGGCAGGTCCAGCCGGGCCATGCCGAGCGTCATGGACAGCGCGACCAGCCGCTGCTGGGCGCCGTCGTGCAGGTCCCGCTCGATCCTGTGGCGCTCCACCTCGAACGCGTCCACCAGGCGGGCCCGCGAGCGCAGCACCTCGCTCAGCTCCGACCGCTGCGGCGCGAGCACGGCCCGCGCCATCGCGCCCCGCCCGCCGCCCCAGGCCGTCACCGTGTACGCCGCGACCGGCAGCAGCAGCACGCCCACGACGCTCGCCGCCACGCCCGGCTCGGCCGCCACGGTCGGCTGCACCACGGGCGTGAGCATGAGCAGCACCGGCCCCGCCACCACGGCCGCCACCATGACCAGGTCGATCCACCACAGGGCCAGCAACGTCATGACCGCGAGCCCCAGCTCGCGCCGCCGCCGGTCGGGCGCGGGCGGCAGGGGCACGCCGTCCACCAGCCGCAGCCGCCACCGCTCGAACCTGGCGAGCGGCAGCGGGATCACCGCCAGCAGCGCCAGCCCGGCCAGCACGCCCTGCGGCTTGGGCAGCAGCAGCACCGCCGCCGCGACCAGCCCGGCCGCTGCGCCCGGCACGACGCTCGCCACCAGGTACGCCACGCACCGCCACGGCCACGCGGACCCCAGGAACGGCAACGGCCTGCGGGTGAGCGCCTCCAGCGCGGTCCTGTTGAGCACCCTGGTGACGCTACCGACGGCCGGTCGGGCCGGTCAGTAGTGCTGGGTGTAGCTTTCCCGGCCGCGCCCGTCCGCGACCGCGTCGGCCGGCCGCACGTACGGCAGCACGCCGATCTGGAAGTCGTCCTCGTAGACGAGGGTGCCGGGATCGGGGGAGCGCACCACGTCGTACGGCACCTGATAGCGGCGCAGCAGGTCCTCCAGGGGCGCGAGGGCGGCCATGAAGGACGTGGCCGCCGGCTTGAACCAGGGGACGGCGCGGATGGTGTTGCCGTCGGCGTAGAACGGCGGGTGGGGCAGACGAGTGATGAACCAGGTGTCGACCCTCATGAAGAGCTCGTCGTCCGCCACGCTCAGGCGGCCGTCCCGGCGGAGGTGGTGACAGGCGGCGAAGATGCCCACCGGCACGCCCAGACGCCCGCAGTAGCGGACCTGGAAGCGCACGTAGAGACCGTTTCCATCAGTCACATGCCTGGTCCTACCCCGGCCCGTCGCCGCGCCCACGCAAGGCGCACCCTCCGGACACCGCGATCGAACTCCCCGGTCAGGTCACGGGCTGAAGAACCGCGCCAGGACCGGGGCGAGGGCCTTGGGGTCGGCCAGGTGGGTCTGGCCCTCGACGACCACCCGCTCGGCCAGCGGCAACGCCGCCGCGACGGCGTCGGCGGCCCGGTCGAAGAAGGCCCCGGCGGAGTCGGGGCTCGCGCCGCCCGTGGCCACCAGCGTCGGGCAGGGGATCCTGGCGAGCCGGTCGAGGGGCGGGCGGCCGTCGCCCATGACGGCGGCGTCGTAGGCGAGCGTGGGGGCCAGCGCCTCGCAGGAGGCCCACGCCGGCGACGCCTGGGCCTGCTCGACCATCTCCTCGGGCGTGCCGGCCAGCCGCATGAACAGGGCGAACGCCTCGCCGCGGCGGCCCTCGGCGAGCAGCGCGTGCAGGCGCTCGGCGTACTCCTTCTGGCGCTGCCCGGCGTCCTCCGCCAGGTCGTACGGGACCTCGTACACGGCGAGCCTGGCCACCGGCAGCCCGGCCGCGGCCGCCTCCAGGGCGAGCGCGCCGCCGGAGGAGACGCCGAAGAGGTGGGCGGCCCCGCCCGCGGCCTCCATCAGCGCCGCGAGGTCCTCGATCTCGCGCTCGACCGCGTACGGCGGCGTGTCGTCGCTGTCGCCCCGCCCGCGCCGGTCGTAGTTGTGGACCGTGAAGTGCGCGGCCAGTTCCTCGGCGAGCGGCGCGTGGTGCGAGCGGTCGACCGCCGCGCCCCCGACCAGGACGACCGCCGGGCCGGACCCCAGCCGGTCGTACGCGATGGACGTGCCGTCTTTCGCCGTGACGCGGTGCATGCGACTCCCTCAGCTCAAGGGTGGAACCGGAGCCCTTCGAACGCCCCGGAGGACCGCCACCGGTCAATATAGGCGAAGAAAGCCATCGCGCCCTGGGGATACCCGCCGTTCAGCCGCCCGCGCACGCCGAGGTCGCGGCCCTCGTTGTTGTAGTAGCCGGGCGTGCAGTCGGGCGAGCCGAGCAGCGGGCCCGCCCCGGACAGCAGCAGGTCCACCCAGCCGTCCTCGGCCTCCTTGGTGGCCTCGACCTCGGTGTGGCCGTGTTCGAGCGCGTGCGCGACGACGGCGGCGACCGTGCGGCCGGCCTCGGTGAGGTTGTGGGGGATGTTGGAGAGCAGGTTCGCGCCCTGGGTGTGGCCGATGAGGAAGGCGTTGGGGAAGCCGTGCACGTGGATGCCGTGCAGCGAGCGCATGCCGTCCGCCCAGTGCTCGGACAGACGGCGGCCGTCGCGGCCGGTCAGGTCGTAGCCGGCGCGGCGGGTCCAGTCGGTGCCGACCTCGAAGCCGGAGGCGTAGATGACGCAGTCCACCTCGTACTCGCGGCCGGCGGCGACGACGCCCGCCGGCGTGATGCGCTCGACGCCCTTGCCGTCGGTGTCGACCAGGTGGACGCCGGGGACGTTGAACGCCTGGAGGTACTCGTCGTGGAAGCAGGGGCGCTTGCAGAGCTGGCGGTACCAGGCCTTGAGCCGGTGCGCGGTCTCCGGGTCGCGGACGACGGCGTCCACCCGGGCGCGGATCTCCTCCATCTTCTCGAAGTCGGAGTCCTCGAAGGCGGCCAGCAGGGTCTGCGGGGTGATCTCGGTCAGCTCGGCGACCCTGGCGCGGACCCGGCGGGCGAGGTCCGTCCAGCCGTCCATGACCAGGTCCTCGGCCGCCTGGCCGCCGGTCTGCATGGCGGTGAAGTTCTCCAGCCAGCGCCGCTGCCAGCCGGGCGTGGCGATGCCGGCGAACCATTCGGGGTCGGTGGGGCGGTTGCCGCGCACGTCCACGCTGGACGGGGTGCGCTGGAAGACGTACAGCTCGGCGCAGGCCCTGGCCAGGTGCGGGACGCACTGGACGGCGGTCGCGCCGGTGCCGATGATCGCCACGCGCTGGTCCGCCAGCCGGTCCATGGGCGCGCCGGACGGGTCGCCGCCGGTGTAGGCGTAGTCCCAGCGGCTGGTGTGGAAGGCGTGGCCGCGGAAGTCGCCGATGCCGGGGATGCCGGGCAGCTTCGGCACGTGCAGCGGGCCGATGCCCATGGCGACGAACTGGGCGGTGAAGGCGTCGCCGCGGTCGGTGCGGACCAGCCACCGCCCGTCCTGCCACTCCAGGCCCACGACCTCGGTGTGGAACAGGACGTCGTCGTAGAGGCCGTAGTGCTTGCCGATGCGGCGGCAGTGCTCGAGGATCTCGGGCGCGTGCGCGTACTTCTCGGTCGGCATGTGGCCGGTCTCCTCCAGGAGCGGCATGTAGACGTACGACGCGGTGTCGCACTGCGCTCCGGGATAGCGGTTCCAGTACCAGGTGCCGCCGAAGTCGCCCGCCTTGTCCAGGATGCGGACGTCGTGGACGCCGGCCTCCTTGAGCCGGGCCGCGGTGAGCAGCCCGGCGAAGCCGCCGCCGACGACCGCGACCGTGACGTGGTCGGTCTTGGGCGCGCGTCCGGTCCGCGGGGTGTAGGGGTCGCCCAGGTACTCGCCGGGCAGGCGGAGGTACTGGTCGTTGCCGTCCGGCCGGAGCCGCTTGTCGCGCTCCTCGCGGTACTTCCTGCGCAGGGCCTCTTTGTCGATGACGGCTGTCATGCGTCCTCCGGGACGGTTTCCGAGGAGATTCCAGAATCACATTCGGTAAGCACGGCGGCAAGGGCTTCCACCGAGCCGGCCCCGATAAGGTGATAAGCCCGGAACACGAGGAAGCTTCACCGCCTTGGCTCATCGCGCACTGGTCGCCGCCCTGCTGCCCGCCGTCGGGCTGCGCGTGCTCGCCGTGCTCGGGTACCCGCCCTCGCTGCTGTTCTACGGCGACTCCTTCGCCTTCCTCAGCGAGGAGCTGAAGCCCGGCACCACCCGGCCGTCGGGCTACTCGCTGCTGCTCGCGCTGCTGCGCCCGGCCCACAGCCTCACGCTCGTGACCGTCCTGCAGCACCTGCTCGGGCTCGCCCTCGCGATCGGCGTGTACGCCCTGCTCAGGCGGCGCGGCCTGCCCGGCTGGGGGGCGACGCTGCTGGTCGTGCCCCTGCTGTACGACGAGTTCCTGATCCTGCTGGAACACATGATCATGGCGGACGCGGTCTTCACCGTGCTCGTCGCCGCGGCGGTCGCACTCGTCGTGTGGCGGGTCACCCCGGCCACGGCGGCGGCCGCCGGGCTGCTGCTCGGGCTGGCCGGCATCACCAGGACGGTCGGCCTGCCGCTGCTCGTGCTCACGGCCGCGTACCTGCTGGTCCGCCGCTACGGCTGGCGCCCGCTGCTGGCGCTCGTGGTGGCCGGGGCGATCCCGCTCGGCGCGTACGCGACCTGGACCAAGGCCGAGAAGGGCAGGTTCGCCCTCACCGAGGCCGACGGCAACTTCCTGTGGTCGCGCACCATGAGCTTCGCCGACTGCGCGGTGATCGACCCGCCCGCGCGCCTCGCCGTGCTCTGCCCCGGCATGCCCGTCGAGCAGCGCCCCTACCCGCCGCACTGGTTGTGGGAGGACTTCTCGCCGCTGCTCAAGGTGCCGGGGACGGCCAACCGCAACCAGCTCGCCGGGGAGTTCGCCCGCCAGGCCATCCTCGCCCAGCCCCTCGACTACCTCGCCGCCGTCGGCGCCGACCTGAGGCAGCTCCTGCGCTGGGAGCGCACGGCCGTGGACGAGAAGACGCCGTACAAGCTGCCCGCCGCCGAACGGCCGATCAGCGAGTCGGTGCGCGGCGTCGCGGAGGCGTACGAGGCGGGGCCGGCGGCCACCCGGGTGGTCGAGCCGTACGCCGGCTGGCTGCGGGCCTACCAGCGCTTCGGGTACGTGCCGTTCCCGCTGCTGATGGCGGCGCTGGCGGCCGCGTTCGGGCTGATGGCGTGGCGGCGGCGCTGGGACGCGCTGCTCCCGGCGACGGCCGCGCTCGCGCTCGTCGTCGCGCCGCCCTTCCTCGCCGCCTACGACATCCGGTACGTGATCCCCGCGATCCCGCTGATCTTCCTGGCGCTGGGCCTGACCTTGGCCGGGCCCGCCGCCGGGGCGGGGCGTCCCGGCCGCCACGCCGCCGCCGGGCAGGAGCCCGTGGCCACCCGCTGAGCCGGCGTTGCCGTCCGCGCCTGGCCGGTGCTACCGTTCCGTCCTGTCAATAATTTCTTACAGGTGACGGGATGCCATGAACGCGGCAGGGCCGACCGGCGACGACCTGCTGGAGATGCTGGCGGCGCTGGCCAACCCGCTGCGGCTGCGCATCGTCGCGCGGCTGGCCGTCGAGGGCCGTGACTACGTCAGCCACCTGGCGCGCGAGATCGGCATCAGCCGCCCGCTCCTCCACATGCACCTGCGCAAGCTCGAGGCCGCCGGGCTGATCGTCGGCACGCTGGAGCTGTCCGAGGACGGCAAGGCGATGAAGTTCTACGAGGTCGCGGACTTCGACCTGCACCTGACCGCCGCGGCGCTGGCCGAGGCGGCGAAGACACTCACCCAGGCGGACCCGGCGAAGGGTCCCGGAGCCGAGGAGCACTCCTGATGCCGGATGGCACGATGTCCTGGCCCGAGGCGATCTTCTACCTCGGCGTGCTGGTGCTGGTGACCTTCCTGATCGCGATCGTCGTGGTGGGCCTGTTCGACTGGCGCAAGACCCGCCTCCAGGCCGACCAGGCCGAGGACCTGCGCCGGCTGGTGCGCCGCTACGAACAGCTCGCCGAGGGGTCGCTGGACGCCCAGCAGCGCACCGCCGCCGACGTGGCCGAGCTGCGCTCCCGCGCCGCCGCGATCGAGCAGATCCTGCGCACGGTCGAATAGCCCGCATGGTCGAACAGCCCGCATGGTCGAACAGCCCGCCGTCACGCGGTCAGGCCGCCGACCAGGATGGCCAGGCCGATGCCGACCAGGACGACGGGCAGCAGCACGTGCCCCCAGCGGCTCAGCACACGCGCGACCACCGGCCGGGTGGCGAAGAAGCGCCCGGCCGCGCACCAGACGCCGACCAGGACGAGGAAGACCGCCGCGTAGGCGGCGATGCCGCCCGCGCCGGCGGTGGCGAACACCGGGACGTACACGCCCACGTTGTCGCCGCCGTTCGCGAGGGTGACGGCGGCCACCTCCAGCGCCCTCGGCCCGCCCGGCCGGGCGGGCCCCTCATGGTCCTCGCCGTCGCGGTCGCGCCACGCCCGCCAGCCCGCCTTGACGCCCAGGGCCAGCGGGAGCAGGCCGAGGTACGGGACGACGGACGCGGGCAGCAGCGTGGCCCCGAGCGCGGCGGCGACCGACACCGCGAGGATCGCGGCGAAGCCGAGGTACTGGCCGAGGACGACCCGCGCGGCGGCGCCCCGGCGTCCGGCGCCCTGGGCGAAGAACAGGGCGAGCAGCACGAGGTCGTCGACGTTCGTGACCGCGAACAGGCCCGCCGCCTGCCCGATGATCCCTCCGCTCACGCGTCCCCCGCCCGCGCCGGAGCGCCGCGGCTGCGCCGCCGGGGGGCGCCCAGCACCGCGGGCGCCCACCGGACGACCAGGACGACCAGGCCGACGAACACCGCGAACAGCCCTTCGAGCCGGCCGAGCATCGCCACCACCGCCTCCCCGTCCGGGTCGCCGATCCCCGGCGGGTCCGTGTCCACCCAGGCCCCCGTCGCCCCCGCCTGGGTGAAGAGGACCACGCCGAAGGCGATCATGACGGCGGCGAGCGGACGGCCGGGCGGCCGTCCCCGGCGGGTGACCGCGACGATGAGGCCGATCACCAGGCCGAGCGGGACCGTGAGAAGCTGGACCAGCTCCATCCCCATGATCGCGCTGAGCCGCGCGTGCTCGAAGCCCTCCCCGCGCGGCGCGCCGAACACGCCGAACAGGCCGCAGAGCAGGCCGAGGGCCAAGTACCGGATGACCGCCACGAACACCATGATCTCCGACCTGCCGGGCGGCTCGCCACGGCATAATGGCCGCCGATGCCTAAATATCAGGCTCTGTCCGAGTATGCGGCGGCGATCGCCCCGGTCATCAACGCGGCCCACGTCAACGTGCTCGCCGCCGCCCACCGCGCGGCCACCGAGCTGGCCGAGACCTCCGGCGTCACCCCCGGCCTGCTGTCCGACCTGCGCTTCGCGCTCCCCCTGCGCCCGCTGCCCCGGTCCGGCCTCGCCGCGATCCGCCGCTACCACGACGAGGCGGCCCGCGCGGCCGACGTCCTGGCGCACCTGCGCGAGGGCACGCTCACCGACGACGGCGACGGCCTGCTGCGGCTCACCGACCGGGGCCTCGCCTACGTCCACCGCCTGTACGACGTGCACGCGGCCGCCGCCGCCCGCGCCTGGGCCGCCCACGACCCCGCGCCCCTCGCCGGCCTGGCGGCCCGGGTGCTCGCGCACGCGGAACGCGTCCCCGGAGGCGCGCTGGAGCTGGTGGCGCCGCCGTACGAGCCGGCCGGGACGCCCCCCGGCGTGCTGCTGCTCAACCGCCTGGCCGCGCTCCGCTACCACCGGGCCGACGCGCACGCCGCCGCCTGGCGGGCGGCGGGGCTGTCCGCGGCCGAGATCGTCGGCCTGCGGGACGGCCCGCTGCGCGCCGGCGTCGAGCTGGAGACGAACGAGCGGGCGGGCGCGCCGTACGGGGCCCTGTCCGCGGGGGAGCGCGAGACCCTGTACGACGGCCTGCTCAAGCTCGTCTGACGACACCGCTCACAGAGCGGTCAGCAGCCGCCCGACCTGGGTGCGGTCGTTGACGCCGAGCTTGTCGTAGGCGGCCTGCAGATGGTTGGCCGCCGTCCGCGTGGAGAGCGTGAGCCGGTCGGCGATCTGCCGGTTCGTCAGCCCCGCCGCGGCCAGCCGGACGCACTCCCGCTGCCGCGGCGTCAGGTCGGGCGTGGCCAGCTCCACCAGCGCCGGGGTGACCACCCCCGCGCAGCGCCTGGCCAGCGCCCACGCCCTGGTCCGCGCGCCCTTGGCGAGGGTGCCCCGCCCGGCGTCCCGGTAGGCGGCGGCCTCCTGCGCCGTCGCCTCGGCCGCGTACAGCAGCAGGCCGCGCCGCTCGAACTCGGCCGCCACCGCCGCCAGCGCGGCCGGATCGCCGACCGCGCGCGCGTGCCGCGCCAGCAGCGGCGCGAGCGGCCCGTCCACCCGCAACCCGCCCGACGCGCCCGGCCCGTCCACCCGCAGCCCGTTCGGCGCGTCCGGTCCGTCCACCCGCAGGTCGCTTGCGGCGGCCGCCCCGTCCAGGCCCGCCAGGGCGGCCAGGCGGCCGGCGGCCGCGCCCGCCGCGCCCAGCCGCACCAGGTCGTGCAGCGCGAACATGAGCCCGCCCGCCAGCTCGTGCCGCTCGGCGTGCGCCGCCGCCTCCAGGCACAACCGGACCGCCTCGTCGAGGTCGCCCGCCGCCGCCCGCACCCAGACCCGCGCGTGCAGCACGTGCTGCCGGGTGAACGGCCACCGCGAGGCCAGCTCCTCGGCCTGCGCCAGCGACTCCCCCGCCTGCTCCACCCGGCCGAGCAAGGCCAGCGCGTGCGCCTGCTCGGCGAGGACCCGCCCCGGGTACGGCTCCCGGACCGGCATCCGCGCCAGGTCGTCCGCGCACCACCTGACCGCCTCGGCGACCTCGCCGCGCAGCCGGCCGACCATCGCCCGGTGCGCCCCGAACCCGGACACCGACAGCTCGGCCGCCCGCAGCTCCATGGCCTGCTCGGCGGTCCGCGCCGCGCCCGCCAGCCGGCCGGAGAACACCTGCGCCGCGCACATCGCGTCCAGGAACGACGGCAGCGCGTGCGGGGCCTCGTCCTTCCAGCCGTCCGCCTCCGGCATCGTCCGGCGGGCGACGGCGAGGGCGTGCGCGGTCCGCCCCCTGTACGCCGCCACCCACGCCTCCATCGAGTCGGCGTGCGCCGCCGACCGCACGGTCAGCGGCCCGTTCTCGCGCGCCAGCTCCAGCGCCCGCGCCGCCCCGGACAGCCGCCCGGCGAAGCACTCGGCCACGCAGCGGTACACGTAGGCCTCCTGCCGCCAGACCGGGTCGCTCGCCTGCTCGGCGGCCAGGTCGAGCACCTGGCACGCCTCGGCGTCCGCGCCCGCCCACGCCAGGTTGATGCCGAGGCTGCAGGCGTGCAGGGCGCGCTCCCCCTCGGTCGCCGCCTCGGTGGAGGCCCGCCGCAGCTCCTCGACCGCCGCGTCCGCGTCGCCCAGCACCATGAGCACCTCGCCGAGCAGCGCGACCGCCGACACCCCGGCCCCCGCGTCGATCGCGGCCCTGGCCAGCCGCGCGGCCAGCCACGGGTCCTCGCGGCCCCACGCCAGCCGGGCCGCCGCGACGAGCGTGCCGGGGGAGGTGGCCGAGCCGCTGTCCAGCCGCCACACGGCCGCCCTGAGCTGGTCCTCGCGCCGCCGCAGCCCGGTCGCCTCCAGCGCCTCGGCCAGCATGCGCAGCCGCCGCCTGGTGCGGAGGGTGCCGCAGCCGGCCCTGACCACCTCGCCGTACAGGGGGTGGCCGAGCCGCAGGTGCTCGCGGCGGCCGTCGCCGGTGGCGGCGACCAGCCCGCGGTCCTCCACCCGCTCGACGGCCCGCGCCGAGGTCAGCGCGGCGAGCGGCGCGGTGCCCAGCGGCTCGCCGAAGGCCACCAGCTCCAGCACCTCGCGCTCGTCCTCGTCGAGGTGGCCGATGCGCTCGCTCACCAGCTCCCGCAGCCGGGTGGAGACCGAGAGCGGGCCGCGCCAGCGCCACTGGCCGTCCCGCTCGGTCAGGCAGCCGGACGCGAGCCCGGCGTGCACGACCTCGCGCAGGTAGAGCGCGTTCCCCCCGCTCACCCCTGCCAGGTGCCTGACGGTCTCCGCGGCCACCGCGCCGCCGAGCGCGCCCGCCAGCACCCGGCCGACCTCGTCCTCGCTCAGCGGCGGCAGCTCGATCCGCGGGACCAGCTCGTCCTTCCAGAGCGCGGCCACCGGCTGCGGCAGCGGCTCCCCGCTCCGCACCGTCACCAGCAGCCGCGCCTGGCCGCCCTCGCCGAGGTAGTGCACCAGCGCCGCCGAGGCCGGGTCCAGCCGGTGCGCGTCGTCCACGCTCACCAGCAGCTCGCCGGGCCCGGCCGCGCGCAGGTGGCGCGCGGCCCAGCGCAGCAGGTTCTCGCCGCCCGCCGGCGGCCCCGTCAGCACGTGCGCGAACGCGCCGAACGGGATCATCGCCGCGGTCTCCGTGCCGAGTGCCCGCACGACCGCGTACCCCTTCAGCCCGGCGAGCGCGTGCGCCGCCAGCCTGCTCTTGCCGACCCCCGCCTCACCGGCGATCATCACGCCCGTGCCCGAGGCCAGCGCCTCCCGTACGCTCGCCAGCGGCCCCCGCCGCCCGGCGAACGGCCAGCCTCCCAGTTGCCCGTTCATCGCCCCCTCCTTCCAACCGTCATGGTGGAGGGGAGAGGTTCGCGCCCGGTTCAGGCGGCCCCATCACCGGCCGCGTCACCGGTCGGGTCACCGGTCGGGTCCTGGTCCGCGCCGTCGATGCCGGCCGCCGTGCGCAGCAGATGCAGCAGCGCCTCCGGCCCGCTGAACGGCACCGGCTCGCCCCCGATCTCCTCGAGCAGCCCCCGGAGCTGGCCGCCGGACTGCTCGGGCTCGACCAGCCGGACGATGACCGTTCTCATATGGGGCACCATCTCGCCGCCCGGTTCAGGTCTGGTTCAGGCGGCGTTCAGGACGGGTACGGGGCGGGCTCGACCTCCAGCTCGCGCATCCGCTCGGCGTACAGGTGGTAGCGGCGGCGGGCGTCGCCGCGGCGGCCGGCCAGGTCGAGCACCCGGACCAGCCCCAGGTGGGCGCGCTCGTCGTAGCGGTCGCGCTCCAGCAGCCGCAGCCAGTAGCGTGCCGACTCCTCGTGGCGGCCCTCCTCCGCGCGGGCGGCGGCCAGCCGGGCGGCGGCCTGCACGTAGCCCAGCCTGGCCTGCTCGCGCAGGCCCACGGCCCAGTCCGCGTACGGGTCCTCCTCGCAGAACTCGCCGCCGTAGGCGCTCTCGGCCGCCGCCCACCGCTCCAGCGCGTCGGCCGCCCGCCCGGCCTGGTCGAGGCGGGCGGCCTCGGCGGTCAGGCCGAGGAAGACCTCGACGTCCACGTCCACGCGGGACAGGTCGAGGCGCAGCGCGCCCTCCTCGGAGACGACCAGGTCGTCCGGCGGGCGCTCGCGGCCGGGGTCGAGCACCGCCCGCAGCGTGGAGACCATGACGTTGAGCCGCCGCAGCCCGACGGCCTCGTCCTCCTGCTCCGGCCAGAGGATCTCGACCAGGCGCTCCCTGCTGATGCCGCTCCCCCGCCGGCTCACCAGGATCTTCAGCAGGTCGCGGGCCTTGCGCGACTGCCACGCGGTACGCGGCACCGGCACGCCGCCGAGCAGCACCCGGAACGTTCCCATGGTCTCGACCAGGACCCGGGCGCCCGGCTGGGGGGCGGCGCGGGCGATCAGCGCGTCCACGCGGTCGTCCAGCGCCCGGCAGCCGATCGCGTGCAGCCGCTCGCGGACCCGCACGGCGGCGTCCCTGCCGGTGGCGGGGTCGGCGAGGGCGGCCCTGATCAGCTCGGCCCTGGCCTGGCCGACGGGGTTGCCGAGCGCGGCCCACCTGCGCACGGCCTCGTCGGCCTGCGCGGCGTCGCCGTCGAGCTGGGCGCGCAGCTCGACGATCGCGGCCTCGGCGGCGTGGTCGCGGCGCCGGACCGCCTGCGGCTCCACCGCGTCCAGCAGCTCGCGGGCGCGCCCGGGCCGGCCCGCCGCGAGCGCCACCCGGGCCGCCACGACCTGCGCGCTGACGCCCGCGATGCCGCCGGCGTGCTCCAGAGCGCGCTCGGCCACCCGGACGGCCTCCTCAGGGTCGTCGCCGGCCAGCAGCCCGGCCAGCCCGTTGAGCGCGTTGGACAACTTCTGCACGTCGTCGGGCGGGGTCTCGGCGACGCTGCGACGGTAGAGCACGGCCGCCGTCACCCGGTCGCCGCGCAGGGCGTGCACCTCGGCCAGCCGGTCGAGCGCGTAGCCGACCAGCCGCGAGCCCATCGCCTCCCAGGCGGCGAGCGCGGCGGCGGCCTCGGTGGCGGCCTCCTCCAGACGGCCGAGCCCGATCAGCGCCTTGGCCCGGTTGGAGGCGTTGAGCGCCGCGTACGGGGCGAAGGCCACCTGGTCCGCCAGCCGCGCGGCGGAGTCGGTCTCGGCCAGCGCCTCGGCGTAGGCGCCCTCGTCGAGGTGGCGGGAGGCACGGTTGGCGTGGATGCGGATGAGCTGGACGGCGTCGCCGGCGCGCGCGGCGTACTCCAGGGCCCGCAGGTAGTGGGCGTCGTTGGCGCGGCGGTCGCCGTCGAGCGCGGCGAGCATGGCGAGCACGGTGTGCGCCATCGCCAGGGCGGCCGGGTCGCCGACGGCCGACGCCTCCTCCAGCGCCCGGTCGGCCAGCTCGGCGCAGGCCGCCCGCTCCCCCTTCAGCCACAGGACGGAGGCCATCGAGGCGGCGCACATGGCGGCGTCGGCCGGCGGGAAGCCGTGCTCGTGGCCCCGCCGGTACATCGCGTAGGCGGTGTCGTAGTCGCCGCGCAGGTGGTCGATGAAGGCGAGCCGGCGGGCCACGAACGCGTCGAAGGCCGGGCCCTCGGCGGCGCGGGCGAGCAGGGCGCGGGCCCGGGTCCAGTGGCCGCGGCTCTGCTCGGCGATGCCGGCCAGCTTGAGCATCGGGGGAGAGCCGCGGACCGCCTCGGGCAGCAGGGTCAGCGCGGCCACCACGTCGCCGCGTTCGGCGAGCAGCAGGCCGTAGGAGTCGAGCAGGCCGGCCGCGAGGCCCGGGTGCCGGGTCGCGACGGCGGCCCGCAGCGCCAGCTCGGGGCGGTCGTGCCCGGCGTACCAGCGGGCGGCGACGGCGGCCACGTCGTGGGCCTCGTGCGGGTCGAGCGGGGCGTGCGCGGCCAGGACGTGCGCGCTGGTGCGCGTCAGCCGGTGCCCTTCCTCCGCCGTCTCCAGGAACAGCCCGCGCCCGGCCAGCGACTCCAGCGTGCCGGCCGGCGCGCCGAGCGCCGCCGCGAGGCCCTCGCTCAGGACGGGCAGCACGGTCGCGGCCCGTAACAGCTCGCGCATGGCGGCCGGCAGGTCCTTGAACGCCTCCAGCGTGAGGCGTTCCAGCGTGGCGGAGGTGGCGGCGAGCCCGGCGGCGGTGCGCGGCCAGGTGGCCGGGTCGTCGCGGGCCAGGGCGTCGAGCGCGGCCACCACGGCGGCGGGCCAGCCCGCGCAGGCGCGGTGCAGGGTGGGCGCGACGGCGGCGCCGGGCTCCCCCAGCCGTTCGCGGGCCCAGGCGGCGGTCTCCTCGGAGGTGAGCGCCAGGTCGCCGGCGTCCAGGTCGAGCACCTCGTGGTCCTGGCGCAGCCGGGCGGTCGGGAACGGCAGGGGAGCGCGCGAGGCGGTGACCACGTGCAGGTGCCGGGGGGCGGCGCGGACCAGCGTCTCCACGTACCGCACCGAGCCGGGCGCGCCGGCGATCGCCTCGACGCCGTCGAAGACCAGCGCGAGCGAGCGCCGCAGCCGCCCGGACAGCGCCTCGGCCAGCCCGCCCGCCAGCGCCGCCGCCCTGGACAGCTCGTCGGCGTCGGGCCCGAGCGGCGCCTGCGCGACCGTCACCAGGTCGGCGGGCAGCCCCGGAACCGCCTGAACGAGGGCGCGGGCCACCGAGCCGGCCAGCGTGGGCAGGTCGCGGTCGGCCGGGCCGAGCAGGTGGAGGACGGCGCCGACGGCGACGCTCCAGCCGGCCAGCGCCACGGACTTGCCGTAGCCGGTGGACGCGACGAGCGTGGTGAGCCTGTGCGTCAGCGCCCCGTCCAGTCGCCGGTCGAGGGCGGGACGGGGTCGCACCCACCCTCGGTCCACCCCCGCATGCTACGCCCACCGTCGCGAGCGACTCCAGAGTTCGCAAAGTGCCACCTCCCGGTAACCGGCCGGGTGGCGCACTATGGTCGTACTTCTCATCAGGAGGCACCGTGGAACAGGATCTGCCCGGCGGTGCGAGGCTGATCGTGGGGGTGGACGAGTCCCCGGCCTCGCGCTGGGCGCTGGCCTGGGCCATCGGGGCGGCCCGGCTGCACCGGATGGCTCTGGTCGCCGTGCACGTCAGCCGCGCGCCGGTCCACCCCTTCCCCGAGGCGCTGCCCGTGCAGCACGCGGTGCGGGCGGGCGAGGAGGCCCGCTGCGCCGAGGTGATCACGGCGGCGTTCGAGGACGTCGCGGGCGGGGTGCCCGACGACCTCACGACCGCCGCGATCGGCCGGGTCGGCGACCCCGGCTACCACCTCGTCGATCTCGCCCGCGAGGGCGACCTGCTGGTGCTCGGCCGGGGGAGACGCGGCCTGCTCAGCCGCATCTTCCTGCCCTCGACCAGCATGTACTGCGCCCGGCACGCGCGGACGACGGTGGTGATCGTGCAGCAGCCGTCGGCGCCCGACGACCCCGAGCTGTCAGGGGACCGCAGCCGGCGGTTCTGGAGCCGCCGGCACCCGTAGCGAGCGCCGCAGCAGCCGCAGCCCCTCGGGGATCAGGTCCCTGGAGATCCCGCCGTAGCCCAGCACCAGCCCCGGCTGGGGCGCGCCCTCCGCGCAGTACGTCTCCAGCCGCTCCACCGCCAGCCCCGGCGCCGGCTCGGCGGACACGCCGGGCGCGAACCGGGCGCACAGGTGCAGCCCGGCGCTGGAGGGCACCAACCGCAGCCGGTCGTCCGCGCCGAGCGCCCCGGCGATCATCGTGTGCCGGGCGGCGTACTCGCGGGTCGCCTTCCTGATGTGCCGGGCCAGCAGCCCCTCGTCGATGAAGCGGGCGAGGGCCGCCTGCGTCGGCAGCTCCCCGTGCCAGTCCGACAGCCGTCTGGCCTCGCGCAGCGCGGGCCCGAGCGAGGCGGGCGCGACGAGGAAGCCGAGCCGCAGCATGGGCAGCAGGGTCTTGGAGAACGAGCCCACGTAGATCACCCGGCCGGCCCGGTCGAGGCTCTGGAGGGGTTCGAGCGGCCGCTCGCCGAAGCGGAACTCGCTGTCGTAGTCGTCCTCGATGACGACCGCGCGGCGCCGCTCGGCCCAGGCCAGCAGGGCGGCGCGGCGGGCCGGGGACATGGGCGTGCCGAGCGGGAACTGGTGGGACGGCGTCACGTACACGACGCGGGCCGCGCCCGGCAGCGCGGCGACGTCGATGCCCTCGTCGTCCACCGGGACCGTGGCGACGCGGGCGCCGAGCGAGCGGAACAGCAGGCGGGCCGGCCAGTAGCCGGGCTCCTCGACGGCCACGCACGCGCCGGGCTCGATCAGCACCCGGCCGACGAGGTCGAGGGCCTGCTGGGCGCCGTTGGTGACGAGCACGTCGCCGGGTCCCGCGTGCACCGAGCGGCTGAGCCCGATGTGCCGGGAGATCGCCTCGCGCAGCGGCTCGTGGCCGGCCGGGTCCGCGTAGCCGCCCGCGCCGGCGCGCAGCTCGCGGGCGAGCAGGCGGCGCCAGGTCTGCATGGGGAACAGGCGGGCGTCGGGCGTGCCGATCCGGAAGTCGTACGGCGCGGGCGGGACGGGCTCCGGCGGGCGGAGGTCGCGCCAGACCGCGCGCGGGCGGATGACGCCCGTGGGGGCGGCCCGGCGGCGTACCGGCTCGGCGGCGACGAACGTGCCCGCGCCCGCCCGGCCCACGAGGAAGCCGTCGGCCACGAGGCGGTCGTAGGCGAGGGCGACCGTGTTCCTGGAGATGTCCAGGCGGCGGGCCAGCTCGCGGGTGGGGGGCAGGCGTTCGCCGGAGCGGAGGCGGCCGTCGAGGACGGCGTCCAGGAGCTGGCGGTACACCTGGGCGGCCAGGTTCGTCCTGCCCTCTTGGAGGGTGATGTGCACGTCCATCTTGGCCCAATCGTTTAGCCAGAAATTGGAGCTTATCTCGGGACAAGTCCGCCGTCACGATGGTCCTATGACCCCGCTCCCCACCTCCACCGCGCGCCCGCTCCGGCGGGACAGCCGGCGCGGGCTCGCGCAGGCCCAGTTCGCGAACTCCGTCGGCGACGGCGCCTACCTCGTCGTCTCCGCCTTCTACTTCGCGAAGGTCGTGGGCCTGCCGCCCGCCCAGATCGGCCTCGGCCTCACGGTGGGCTGGGCGGCCGGGATGCTGGCCGGGGTCCCGCTCGGCCACCTCGCCGACCGGCGCGGCCCACGCGGCGTCGCCGTGGCGCTCGCGGTCGCGACCGCCGCCGCCGTGGCCGCGTTCGCGTTGGTCCGCTCGTTCGAGGCGTTCCTGCTGGTCGCCTGCCTGTACGGCATCGCGCAGACCGGTCTGTCGGCCGCCCGCCAGGCCCTGCTGGCCGCCCTCGTCCCGCCCGCCGGGCGGACCGCGGCCCGCGCCGTCCTCCAGTCCACGCTGAACGGCGGCCTCGCCGTCGGGGCCGGGCTCGGCGGCGTCGCGCTGTGGCTGGACACCCCGGCCGGGTACACCGCGCTCTTCGCCCTGGACGCCGCCGGCTTCCTCGTGGCCGCGGCCCTCCTGCTGCGGCTCCCCGCCGTCCGCCCGGCGCCCGCCCCCGCCACCGGCTCCCGCCTGGGCGTGCTCAGGGACCGCCCCTACGCGCTCGTCACGCTGATCAACGCGGTCCTGCTGTTCTACATGCCGCTGCTGAGCGTGGTCGTCCCGCTGTGGATCGCCGGGCGCACCTCCGCCCCGTCCTGGGCGGTGGCCACGCTGCTGCTGATCAACACCGGCGGCGTGCTGCTGTTCCAGGTGCGGGTGGCCCGGCGGGTGCGCGACCTGCGGGAGGCGTGCTCGTCGGTGCGCGTGGCCGGGCTGGTGATGCTGGCGGCCTGCGCGGTGTTCGCGCTCGCCCCGTACGGCTGGCCGTTCCTGCTGCTCGGCGCGGCCCTGCTGGTCGGCGGCGAGATGCTGCTGGCCGCCGGCTCCTGGGAGATCGGCTTCGGCCTCGCCCCCGACGACCGGCAGGGCCAGTACCAGGGCTTCTTCGGCACCGGCACCGCCGTCGCCCGGATGCTCGGCCCGGCCGTTCTGACCGCTCTCGTGCTGGACGGCGGGACGGCCGGCTGGCTGGTCATCGGCGCCATGTTCGCGACGGCCGGCGCCGCGATGGCGCCGGCCGTCCGCTGGGCGTCCGCCCGGTCAGGATCAGCTGAAGCGACGTAGCCGCAGGCTGTTGCTCACCACGAACACGCTGGAGAACGCCATCGCCGCCCCCGCGATCATCGGGTTGAGCAGGCCGAGCGCCGCCAGCGGCAGGGCCGCCACGTTGTAGGCGAACGCCCAGAACAGGTTGCCCTTGATGGTGGCGAGCGTCCGGCGCGCGAGCCGGATGGCGTCCGGGGCCACCAGCAGGTCGCCGCGCACCAGCGTCAGGTCGCTGGCCTCGATGGCGGCGTCGGTGCCGGTGCCCATCGCGAGCCCCAGGTCGGCCTGGGCCAGCGCGGCGGCGTCGTTGACCCCGTCGCCCACCATGGCCACGACCTTGCCCTCGTTCTGCAGCCGCTTGACCACGTCCACCTTGTCGGCGGGCAGCACCTCGGCGATCACCTCGTCGATGCCCACCTCGGCGGCGACCGTGCGGGCCACGGCCTCGTTGTCGCCGGTCAGCAGCACCGGGGTGAGGCCCAGCGCCCTGAGCTGCGCGATCGCCTCCTTGCTGGTGGGCTTGACCACGTCCGCCACCACCAGCAGCGCCCGCGCCTTGCCATCCCAGCCGACCGCGACGACCGTGCGCCCCTTGGCCTGCTCCTCCTCCAGCTTCGCCGCCAGGTCCGCGGGCAGGTGCTGCGGCCACTCGGCCAGCAGCCGGGGCCGGCCGACGAGCACCGCGTGCCCGTCCACGATGCCCTGCACGCCGAGCCCCTCGACGTTGGCGAAGTCCTCGACCTGCGCCTCGGAGCGCGCCTCGCGGGCGACGGCCTGCGCGATCGGGTGCTCGGAGGCGTGCTCGAGCGCCCCGGCCAGCCGCAGCACCTCCTCGCGGGTCTCCCCCTCGGCCAGGTGCACGCCGGTCAGCGTCATGCGGCCCTCGGTGACCGTGCCGGTCTTGTCCAGGACGACGGTGTCGACCTTGCGCGTGGACTCCAGCACCTCCGGGCCCTTGATGAGGATGCCGAGCTGCGCGCCCCGACCGGTGCCGACCAGCAGCGCCGTCGGCGTGGCCAGCCCCAGGGCGCACGGGCAGGCGATGATCAGCACCGCCACCGCGGCCGTGAACGCCGCCCCCGCCCCGTTGCCGGTGCCGAGCCAGTAGCCGAGCGTCCCGACGGCCAGCGCGATCACGATCGGCACGAACACGCCCGAGATCCGGTCGGCCAGCCGCTGCACCTGCGCCTTGCCGGTCTGCGCCTCCTCCACCAGCTTGGCCATCTGGGCGAGCCGGGTGTCGGCGCCGACCCGGGTGGCCCGGACGACGAGCCGGCCGCCCGCGTTCACCGTCGCGCCGGTCACGGCGTCGCCCGGCTTGACCTCGACCGGCACCGACTCGCCTGTCAGCATCGAGGCGTCCACGGCCGAGGTGCCCTCCTCGACCACGCCGTCCGTGGCGATCTTCTCCCCTGGCCGCACCACGAACCGGTCGCCGGTCTGGAGCTGCTCGACCGGCACGCGGCGGCCGTCGGCCAGCTCCACGTCCTTGGCGCCCAGCTCCATCAGCGCCCGCAGCGCCGCGCCCGCCCGCCGCTTGGAGCGGGCCTCGAAGTAGCGCCCGGCCAGGATGAACGCCGTCACCCCCGCCGCGGCCTCCAGGTAGATGTTGCCCGAGCCGTCGGTGCGCTCGATCGTGAACTCGAACGGGTGCGTCATGCCCGGCATGCCCGCCGTGCCGAAGAACAGCGCCCACAGCGACCAGCCGAGCGCGGCCAGCGTGCCCATGGAGATCAGGGTGTCCATGGTGGCCGTGCCGTGGCGCAGATTGGTCCAGGCCGCCTTGTGGAACGGCCAGCCCGCGTACACCACGACCGGCGCCGCCAGCGTCAGCGACAACCACTGCCAGTTCGCGAACTGCAGCGGCGGGATCATCGCCATCGCCACCACGGGGACGCCGAGCACGATCGAGGTGACCAGCCGCTGCCGCAGCGGCCGCAGCTCGTCGGCCTCGCCCTCCTCGCCCTCCTCCGTGTTCGGGGGGGCGGGGAGGGCGGCGGTGTAGCCCGCCTTCTCCACCTCGCTGATCAGCTCCCGCGGGTCCAGGTCGCGGGGAAAGGTGACCTTCGCCTTCTCGGTCGCGTAGTTGACCGTCGCCGTCACGCCGTCGAGCTTGTTGAGCTTGCGCTCGATGCGGTTGGCGCAGGACGCGCAGGTCATGCCGCCGATCGTGAGCTCGACAGCCTGGTCCTCGCCAGTTATGGGGGACATGTCACCTCTCCTTCCGTTGCGTCCTGTATCGCTAGTGGCTGTGGGTGGCCGACGGCGCGTGGCCGTCGGCGAGGGTGGCCGGAACGGTGAAGCTCGCCGTCCGGACCTGGTCGTCGTGCTGGAAGTCGAGGAACAGGCGGTAGGTGCCGGTGCTGGGCACCTCCGCGTAGAACGTGATCTCCGGCCCGGCCTGCTCGCTCTCCTCCGGGTGCACGTGCAGGTAGGCGAGGTCGCCCGCGCGCAGCGCGACCAGGTGTCCGTACGCGCCCAGGTAGGGCTGCAGGTCGGTGACCGGCCTGCCGTCCTTGCTGACCGTGAGCGTGAGCTTGCTGGACTGGCCGGGGACCAGGTTCCCGGCGAGGTTCACAGTGTAGTCGCCGACCGTCGCCGAACGGCTGACGTGCGGCAACGGCTGCGGCCGGTAGTCGCCGGCGGCCTGCAGATCCGCCCCGAGCGTCAGCTTCGCGCCGCCCTCCGGGGCGAAGTCGGCGAAGGCGCGGTAGGCGCCCGCCGCGGGCAGGCCCAGGCGGACCTTCCAGGTGCCGTCGGCCGCCATCTCCGGGTGCACGTGCTGGAAACTGGTGAGATCACGGGAGACGACGATGAAGTGCATCTTCTTGTCGTGCTCGACCTTGTAGGCGGTGACCGGCTTCAGGTCCGGACCGGTGATCCGGAACGTGAGGTCCGCCGGCTGCCCCGCCACCGGTGTGGTGAGCAGATTGAGGCTGTACCCGTCCTGCGACACTTGGAGCCCCCCAGGGGTATCACTCTTGACCTGTTGCTGCCCGGCCGCCTCGTCCTGCCCGGCGCCGTGCCCGTCCTCGCCGTGCCCGTCGCCCTGGGGCTGGGCCGCGGCCTGGACCTGGGGCTTCGGCTCGCCCCCCACGACACGCCCGGCTCCCAGCGCGCCGCCGAACACCACGGCCAGCCCCAGGACGTAGGCGCCCACCCGGCCGGCCGCGTTCACGACCGGCCCGCCAGCTCGTACCCGGCCTCTTCCACGGCGGCCGCGATCCGCGCCTCGTCGATCGGCTCGTCGCTGCCGACGGTGAGCCGGCCGCTCTCCAGCTCGACCTCGACGGAGGTGACGCCGGCGACCTCGCCGACCTCCTCCTTCACCGAGCTGACGCAGTGGCCGCAGGTCATGCCCTTGACGGTGTAGGTGGCGGTAATGGTCATCACGGTCTCCTCAGCCATGCTCGCGTTCGTCTCTTCCGAGTCTAACACCGTACCCCCCTAGGGTATGCCGCCGACCCGGCTCTCCTATGACGTACGGACGAGAGCGCCCCGACGGCGCCCTGTTCGCTCACCACGAACGTAACATACCCCCTGAGGGTATGTCTAACCCTTCCCGGCCGCCGAACCGAACCACCAGGACATGGAACCCCCGGGGGCTGGATATGGTGGGCCCTTGAACACAAGCCCATCCCCCAATCCACACATCTCACCGCCCAATCCACACATCTGGTCCGCGCACAACACAAGGACCGCAGCCATCCCTTGCTAGGCTGCTTGTCAACCGTTGGGTCTCACCCCGGCAGGTGAGGCCGTCGAAGAAGTGGGGTCACACCGTGAAGAAGCTGCTCGTTCTGGCGCTGATCGCCCTCGGGGGGTTGCTGATCTGGCGTAAGGTGCAGGCCGACCGCGCCGAGCTCGATCTCTGGACCGAGGCGACCGGCAGCGAGAACTAACCGACCGGCGAGGCGATGAGTGACATCGTCCCCATCAAGCTGGTGTGCCTGGATCTAGCGGGCACCACGGTCGGTGACATCGCCATGGTCGAACGCGCCTTCGCCGAGGCGATCGCGACACAGGGCATAGTGCCCGGGACCGGAGCCTACGCGCGTGCCATGGTTCACGTGCACCGGTCCCGGGGCTGCCCCAAGATCGATGTCTTCCGCGGGATCTTCCCCGGCAACGAGGCCCAGGCCCAGGCCGCGAACCTGACCTTCGAGCGCTCCTACGAGGGCGCCCTGGAGCGCGCAGGTCTCGAACCCGTGCCCGGCGTCCTCGAGGTCCTCGACAAGCTCCGCGGCACCGGCATCAAGCTCGCCCTGATCACCGGCTTCAGCCGCACCACGCTGAGCCGCATCCTGGGCGTGCTGGGCTGGCACGACAAGATCGACCTGGCCATCTCCCCCGAGGACGCGGGCGGCCGCGGCCGCCCCTGGCCCGACATGGTCCTGCACGCCGTCCTCCGCCTCGGCGTGAACGACGTCCGCAACGTGGCGGTGGTCGGCGACTCGGAGAGCGACATGCTCTGCGGCCGCCGCGCCGGCGCCTCGGTCGTGGCCGGCCTCATGACCGGCGTCCACAGCCGCGAACGCCTCCTCAAGGGCGGCGCGACCCACATCCTGGACTCGATCATCGACTTCCCAGGACTCATCCTGAGCGACGACCTCGGTTCGACGCAGGTGGCTTCATCGGCCCGGTAAGCTATCTTCGTCGAAGGGGCCTTAGCTCAGTTGGCAGAGCGCCTGCTTTGCAAGCAGGAAGTCAGGAGTTCGAATCTCCTAGGCTCCACTGCACGTTGAAGGCCACTTCCCTTGATCGGGAGGTGGCCTTTTCGATCTTGTACAGCTGCAAAGTACAGCTACGGTGATGACTCACTTGTGGCTCGCGGCCTGCTTGCCTAGAGGGTGAGCGACTCAGCGGACCCACCAGCGTGCAGTGTTTCTGTGACATCCAACGCGGTTCGCCCAGAGACCTTGGGTTCCTTGCGGATCAGCTCGACAGCGTCGCGGAACTCGCCACTTCGATGAAGTTGCGGATGCGGGCCTGGACGTCCGCAGAGCAGATACGACCCGGGTCGAGTGAGACACGCGTTACTTTGCGCCGTCTCATCCACCTGCTGATCCAAATCTCGACGATCAGCAGAAGGGTGAGGAGAACTGACTCGACTTTCTACTCGGTTCGTCGCTGCCAATAGTAAGAGGGAAGCTCCCGCTCTGCCGTCTCATAGATTTTCACGATGTCGGCATCGGTGAGTGTGTGCTTGCGATTACACCGGTTGAATTCGTAGAGTCGGTCATGGTTTTGTCGGGGTGTCGAGGGTGAGGCCGGTCTGGGTCAGACAGCCGGTGAGCAGGTGGGGCCGGTACTGGATCCTTTTCAGCTTGCGTTTGATGATCCGCGCGAGACCGGACAGGTCGGTGACGGCGAAGTTGGCCAGGCAACGGCGCAACAGCGACCACACGCCCTCGGCCGGGTTCAGCTCGGGCGCGTAGGCGGGCAGCTGGACGAGGCGCAGCCAGTCGGCGTGCTCGGCCGCGAACGCGGCGAGCCGGCCGTCCAGGTGCACGTTGAGATTGTCCCAGCACCAGACCAGCGGTGCGCCGAGCTGCTGGTGGGTGGCCACGATCAGGTCCCGGTAATCGCTCCAGGAGAACGTCTTCGGCTCGCCCTTGCGGCCGTGGTAGACGTGCAGCTTGTAGAACAGGTGCGGCCGTTCGCCGTCGCGGAAGGCCACGACGCCGGCCATGTTGATGCGGCCGGAGCCTCTGCCGCGTACTGTCACCACCGGACGGGCGCCGACCGGTGCCCAGGTACGTCCCTTCGGCGGCCTCAGTCCCTGCCCGGCCTCGTCTTCGAAGCAGAGGTAGGCACCCAGGTCCGCCGCGGTGGTTTTGCCGCCGGCCACACCTCGGCTTTCCACAGCGCAACGGCTTCCTCGTCCCGCTCCATGGCGCGCCGGGCCGGCACCTGCACCGACCAGCCGTGCCGATGCAGCAGCTTGCCCACCCCCTCGATGGTGTAGCCGATGTGGAACAACCGCCCGATCAGCGTCTTGACCCGGCCCAAGGTCCAGCACTGATCCTCGACATGGCCCCAGGCCAGGGGCCCGCGCTTGAGCTCGGCATCCAGCCGTGCCCACTGAGCGGCCGACAGCTTCTCCCTCGAGACCGGCCCCTTCGACAGCAGCGCCTCCGCACCACCGCCTTCGCGCCAGGCCTTGCGCCAGCGTGTCACCGACCGCTCGTGCACCCGTAACCGCACCGCGATCGCCCTGGTCGACTCCCCGGCCTTGAACCACTCGGCCGCCTGCAGCCGTACACGCTCCCGCCGTTCCTGCTCTGCGGGCGTGTACCCACCCCTTTGCCCGTACCGCATGCTCCGGTCGTACCTCGCCCGAAGCGATCCGTCACGAGGCTAAGACACTACGCATTCAACCTGTGTAGTGATCCACTTGCGCACGCGGAAGCTCTTAAATACGGCGACGTCGCGGATCGTGTTTGTCTTCCACGGCGTTGACGGACCGTAGATCGACAAGGATGGCGTGACCGTAATCCGGAGGCCAAGTGCCGCGCTAATACGGTCGCCAGCCTGGATCGCGGTCGAGCGGACCTCGTCGAGGCGGGATCTCTGGCTGAACGGCCCGCGCCAAAGCTCACTTTGCAATTGCGTGCGGACCGTCAACCGCTTGTTCCACTTCTCGGAGGTCACCGTGTACACCCCAGTGGGTCCGATGATCATATGGTCGATCAATACCCCTGTGCCAGGTATTGTCCGGGCATGCAGCATGCGGTAGCCGCTGCGTTCCAATCTTCTGAGCTTGGCTTCAGTGCGTGGTTGCATCGCCGAGACATGCCGCCACGCGGGCACAGACGAGGACGACCATGCCTCATAGATCGCTTCGGCTATGGCCGCGAAGATGGCAACCGATACTCCAAGGCGCCAGTCTCTTGTCAAGAAGCTCACCACCATACCAAGGACCGCTGCTATGAGTGCCCGGCGCCACAGATGCCGGTACGACGGCTGAAGATTCTGGTTGTGGGTCGAGGTGAGTTCGATGGGGATCTGTACGGTGTAGGTCTGCGACCTCCCCTTCTTGGGAACAGGAGGTCCCGCGGCCGCGTTCTTGGTGAAGGCAAAGCTGTGGGCGGTGTCGGTGCCGCGCTGGTTGGGAGCGGGTAGTCCACGTATGCGCAGGCGGCGGCGCAACTCCAGATAAATGTTTCCGAGACTGAGTTGATCTCCCTCGCCGGGGATACCTATGCGGATCAACTCGACCAGTTCTCCAGTGAAGGAGGTGCAGGCATCGGCCTGCTTCTCGGGGGGCGGAACATGCGCCGCCAGATCGCTTGCGGTGAGGGTATAGACACCTCGAATGTCGGTTTGATCGGCTACCAGAGCGGCTTGGTCAGCGAGAGTTTCGATGGCGCGGCCCGAATAGCAGCAGTCGAGGATCACAGCCTTGACACGCGCGGGACTGTCACGGAAGGCCGATCGAATGCGGCCATACTCTAACCCCGTTAGATCGGGTGCCTCGGCATCGGTGTCGGTGAGAGACAGGCACAACTCCCCGCTGGGGGTCAGCGTGCCGTGCCCGACGTAGTACAGCAGCAAGACATCGCTGACCCCTTGAGCCAGACGCCGGATACGCGTGGCCACAGCCCGACTGTCATGCGGATCAGCCAGAACGACGACCTTGGTGTTTGGCCAACCGCATAACTGTGGATCGGTCAGAACTGTCTGCAATTCCGCGAGGCTGTTGGCTGCGGCTGGGATGTCAGGCAGACGCTGATCATCATAGGCAGCGACCCCGATCAGAATTGCCTGAGAACTCCGCCACTCGGCTGGCTCAAGGACTGTCATGGTGGCCGGCTTCGTGCTGGAGGACCTCTTGCAACAGTGGTAGTGGATCGCTCACCCGTTTGGCCTCCACGGTCACGCTTCCAGTTAGGGTGGTGATCGTAAGGCTCACATCGGAGCGGCGGTTGGTCAGCCAAGTGGTAAGGGCTCGCGCCAATACCATTCCCAGGGCACCGCCTGAGCCTAGCGCGACTGTGAGCAGGTCGACGGCTCCGCCTAGTTCCTCCGAGTCAGGCGGTCTCGTCACAGGGCGTATACGGCCCTGCAGTTCGCGCTGACTCTGTAACCACGTGGTGAGCGACACCAAGTCGTCCACCACGTTATCACCGATGATCCGCAGTTCGGCCTGCACACCCTTCTCCCCTCCGGGCAGGGGCGCCCCAGAGACGCGTGAAGCTAAGGCCCGTGATCTCAACTTCAAGGCGAACCCTTCCAGTAAATCGCAAGATTGTGCAGGTGTTCAAGGAAGCTGCTTCAATGCTTCCCCCTGTATTGGCACGTCTCATGAGTGGTTTGATGTCCATCAGCCCAGGCCTCTTCCAGTGCTCTATCCCGCTCATTACTTGATCTACTTATGCGATATCCTCGTCCAGTGTTTGAGTTTATGGCGGCTGCCCACCACGTCTAAGGAAAATGTACACCGATCGTAGTGAGGGTTCCGAAGATCAAATCTCAGGTGTCGCGCTAAAGGCCGCTCCCCGTGGGGAAGCGGCCATTAAGGTGTGTACAGAGGTTGAAAGACTGAGGTGTCACCGCGTGGTTGCGTGCTCGTGGCGGGGTTCGGGAGTATGCCGGTGGGATGCGTTATCCGGATGGTGGTGGTCTGACTCCGGCGGCGCGAGCCAAGCGTGAACAGGTCCGCTCAGAGGCTGCCGGGCTGTTCGCCATGGGCATGGCGCCGCCTCAGGTGGCCAGGAAGCTACGGGTCTCTCGCAAGTCGGCCTACGTCTGGCACAAGGCCTGGCGCACCGCCGGGGCCCAGGCGCTGGAGTCGAAGGGGCCGGGCGGGCAGCGCTGCCGGCTCAGCGATGCGCAGGTGCAGCGGTTGGAGGCGGCGCTGGACGCCGGTCCGGCCGTGTGGGGGTGGAGTGAGGATCAGCGCTGGACCCTGGCGCGCGTCACTACCCTGGTCGGCCGGTTGTTCCACATCTCCTACACGCCGCGCGGGATCTGCTATCTGCTGCATCGGCTGGGCTGGAGCCCGCAGGTGCCTCAGCGCCGCGCCGCCGAACGTGACGAGGAGGCCGTCGCCACCTGGGTGAAGGACACCTGGCCGTCGGCGGAACAACGGCGCGGGATCAGGACGCGTGGATCTGCTTCGCCGACGAAGCAGGACAATCGCTGAGGCCGCTCAAGGCCCGCACCTGGTCCCGCCGCGGATGCACGCCGATCGTCACCGTCTCGGGCAAGGGCTCCGGACGCGTCAACCTGGCCGGGCTGATCTGCTGCAAGCCGGGGCAGCGGACCCGGCTGATCTACCGCATGATGATCTACCGGCGCCGCAAGTACGAACGCAAAGGGTTCAACGAGACCGACTACGCGCGCCTGCTGGGCGCCGCCCACCAGCAGCTCGGCGGGCCGATCGTGTTGATCTGGGACAACGTCAACATTCACGTCGACGCCCTGATGCGCAGCCTGATCGACACCCGCGCGTGGCTGACGGTGGTCCACCTGCCGGCCTACGCGCCCGAACTCAACCCGATGGAGATGGTGTGGTCGCACCTCAAAGGCGGCCTGGGCAACCTGGCCCCCTGCACCCTTGATGACCTCGCCGCGATCATCCGCAGCCGACTCAAGCAGCTGCAGTACCGCCCAGGTCTCCTGAATGCGTTCCTGGCACACACCGGCCTGATCATGAACCCAAGATCGACATGAAACCCCGAACTTTCGACCTCTGTAGGCCGGCACCGCCCCAGGCTCGAGATCGGTGAGATGCCGCGACGGGGGGGGCGGAGGCGTCTGCGCGGCGGTTGCGGGCCGGTGAGCTGCGTCCTGACCTTGTCGAGCGCGGCTCGCCGACGGGTCAGGACCTGGCACCTCTCCTCCGCCCACGAGGTACGCCTTCTCCGTGAGCTGTCAACGCGAAGCGCTCCACCATCAAGCATCACTGAGCTCTTTTCATCCTGAGTAGCGGCCTTCTTCGATGAGTTGCAGGACGAGGATGGCCTGCACGATCGTGGTGGCGCGGTGCGGGCAGCAGCGCAGCCGGGACAGGACCTTCCAGGTCTTCAAGGTGGCGACGGCGCGTTCGCCGCAAGCACGGATGCGGGCGTGTGCGCGGTTGATCGAGCGCTGATGGCGCGACAGCGGCGGCCGTAGCCGATGGCCTTTGAACGGGGTGCGGATGCTGCCGCCCGCGCCTTGATAGCCCTTGTCGGCGAAGGTCTTCACCCCTGCGATGGTCAGCGCGTCGACCAGGCCGACGGCACGGGCCGCGGTCAGGTCGTGCGTGGCACCGGGCAGCGCAGGTGAGGCCCAGATAAGCCGGCCGGTCGGATCGGCCAGGACCTGCACGTTCACGCCGTGGCGTCGGTGTTTGCCGAAGTAGTACGGGCGTTCGTCGGCCAGTCGGTCGATCGGAAGCAGGGTGCCGTCCAGGATGACGTAGGCCAGCCGGGCGGCGCATAAAGGCGGCGGCTTGGACGTCGTCGGCGAGCGTGGCGAGCAGGTCGAGCGCTTCGCGGACGTAGCGCCAGGCGGTGCTGGTGCCGACGTGGAAGCCGGCGGCCAGGCGGGCGTAGGTGTCGCCGTTGCGCAGGTGGGCGAGTACGAGCAGGGCTTGCCGGGCTGGGTCCAGGCGTCGCCATCGGCAGCGGCGCTCGGCACGCTGAGCGCGGATCAGCTCGGCCAGGCGGATCAGGGTGTGATTGGACAGAGGGATGGGTGTAGCTCTTTCTCAGTGAGTGCCTGAGCTGGACTTTTGTGGCCGTGACTGTTTCGTCCAAGAACCGCCTTCTACTGTGAGTGCAGACGGTGAGGCGGTGGTGACGATGGGCTCGTTGCTCGAGGAGTTGGCACGGCGTGAGGCTGTGGCCCGGCAGCGGATCGAGGAGATCCGCGAGCAGATCGCCGCGTTGGAGTCACGGCTGGAGGATGAGCACGATCGGCTGTCACGGCTGGCAATCACCCGGGAGACGGTGGAGGAGATCTTGGGTGAGGCAGCCGAATTGGCCGCTGAGCCCAGCGAAACGGCCCCGATCAGCGCGGCCGGTGCGGTGCCGGTGCGGCCAGCGGTGCTCGGTGTGGTGACGGTGCCGCCGTGGCAGGCGGGCATGAGTGCGGCGATGCTGCCGCGCGCGTACCGGGACGCGGTGGAGATCATGGCCGATGCCGGGCGGGCGATGCGGGCCGGGCAGATCGCGGTGGCAATGGGCTTGCCGGATGAGGCCGCCAAGCGGGAAGGACTGCGCTCCAAACTGAAGCGCCTGGTGGAACGCGGCTGGGCCCGGGAGGAAGGACCGGGCTTGTTCATGGTGATCGAGCCGGTGGCGCGTGAGGTGTCCGGGCAGGGCGACGGATGGTCACGGGACGGCATCGCGGCGTCATCTGCTTCGTCACCGGGCGGGTGATTGCGGCAGGGCTCTTCCGCCGTCAGGTTCAAAGGTGCCAACCACATGTCCCCGGCGGAAGAAGAGCCCTATGCAGGCACCGTACGACACCGAGGTCACCACTGACGTCTTTGCGGAGGCGAGGAACACCTTCAACTGTCTCATCGGACAGCTCACCGGCACGGCGTCCGCGACGCTGACCCATGACCGGCTGGAGGAGACGATCGTCGAGCAGGGCCGTGAGCTGCAGCGCCAGATGCTGCAAGCACACCTTGATCTGCGGGCGTTGCGCGAGCGGCAGCAGGCGCACCACGCCCGCCAGGACCGCCAGGACGCCACGACCGCCGGAGTGACCGGGCCGGACGGCGTGGCGCGGCGGCGGCTGGAGAGCGGGCATCACCGCTTGCTGGCCACCGTCGTGGGGACGGTGACGGTCACCCGATGTGCCTGGCGCGCCCCCGGCGTGCGCAACGTATACCCGGCCGATGTTGCCTTGTCGCTGCCGGCGGTGCGGCACTCGGCCGGGCTGGCCAGGCTGGCGGTCATCGAGACGGTGCGCGGCTCGTTCGACGCCGCCCACGCCTCCCTCGTCGCGCGCTGCGGCAGCGTGATCGGCAAACGGCAGATCGAGCAGGCTATCGTGGCGGCCGCGGTCGATGTCGATGCCTTCTACGCCGCGCAGACGCCCGTTCCGTGCATCGCGTCCACGGTGCTGGCGATCAGCGTGGACGGCAAGGGCATCGCGATGCGCCCCGAGGCGCTGCGGCCGGCGACTGCCAAGGCCGCCCGCGCCCGCGCCACCTTCCGGACCCGGCTGGCGGCAGGGGAGAAACCGGCCCGCAAGCGGATGGCCACCCTCGGGGTGGTCTACGACGCCGAGCCCGCGCCCCGCCGGCCGCACGATGTGATCGCCGTACCTGGCGGCCGGGCCGGGCAGCGCCTGCCACGGGCCAGGCCGTCCGCGATGCGTAAGTGGCTGTGCGGCTCGATCGTCACCGGCCCCGGCCCGGTGATCGCCAAGGTCTTCGACCACGCCGAAGCCCGTGACCCCGGCCATGCCCGTCCTTGGGTCGTGCTCGTCGACGGAGCCCGTCACCAGCTCGATCTGATCGCGGCGGAGGCCGCCCGCCGCGGCATCGGCGTCCATGTCGTGATCGATTTCGTGCACGTCCTGGAGAAGTTATGGGCTGCCGCCTGGAGCCTGCATCCGCCCGCGGCTCCGGCCGCGGAGGACTGGGTCGCCGGCCACGCCCTTGCCCTGCTGGCCGGGCACACCGGCCACGTCATCACCGCGCTAACCGCGCAGGCCAGCACAGCTGGCGCGCAGCGCCGCGACGGCATCGACGCCTGCATCCGCTACCTGACCAACAACTTCGAGCACCTGCGCTACGACCAGGTACTCGAAGCGGGATGGCCGATCGCGACCGGCGTGATAGAGGGAGCGTGCCGTCATCTGATCGCAGACAGATTCGACCTGGCCGGGGCACGCTGGGGTCTGGCCGGAGCAGAAGCGGTGCTGAAACTCCGCGCTCTGATCGCGAACGGTCATCTTGAGAAGTACTGGCATTTTCACCTCGCCCGGCAACACGAACGTGTCCACCAGAGCGACTACCAGGACGGATACTCCCTCACGGCTTGATCGCTGCACTCACCGAGAAAGAGCCACACCCCAGAGGGATCGCGGCACGGTATGACAGCAACGAGGCTCTCCGGTAGAGGCATCGGATCTTGGTCGACTGCTGTCTTACCGGGAGCCTCTTCTCATGCCAACCCGTGCCGGCGCCGTCCCTGCTGACCAGCGCGGTCAGGTTGGAAAAGCCTCACTATGGGGATGAATGGGGCAGTCGGTGACCAGGTCCAGCACAATAGTGACGCATGGGACAGCCTCGGCAACCTGACCTGCGGGACTACCCCGGCCTGGTCACCACCATGGTCGCGATCCTGGTGGTGCTGCTGCCGGGCGGCTTCGCGTTCAGCGTCTACAAACGATTGAACGCCTCCGCGCCGGACACCACCGCGGCCCTGCCGGCCGAGGAACCCGGACCCGAGCCGGCCCAGCCGAGTCCCAGCGAGAGCGAGAACGAGCGCGCGGGCTCGCCGATGGATGACGACGATTTCAGCGACTGGAACTTCCGCCTGGGGAACGTCACTTTTAAGGCGAAGAAGGTGGGTGGCTGGACGTACGACTCCTGTAAATCGATCGACAGGCAGGGCGTGCTGGCCAGGAACAAGTGCGAGCGTGCCGTGCAGCTGGCCTATTCGGCTTATCGAGGGCATCTCACAGCGGTCCAGGTCATCATGTCCTTCCCCACCGTGAAAGCCGCCAAGGCCACGGCCGCGCGTCTGGCCACATCGTCCAGTGCGGTGAAATGGCGCCGGGACACGATGCTCAGCAAATACGTCTACGGCAAGACCAGTTCTGGCGCGACCAAGACGTACGTTCTCCTCACGGTCGTCACCGCCGACAAGACGGCCCAGGCGAAGGCCGCGCAGTTCCAGCGCTATCTGCACAAGGACCACTGGAACTACTTCCGCGTCCGCGAGGCGACAGTCACGAATTGAGCAGCCTCCGCTGTGACCGGGCATCGAGGTGTTTCACGAGGCCGAGCACATTCGTCCCGGCAATCAGCACACTGCTCGCACTCAATACGATCCACAGACCCGTGAGCCCCCAGGCGGACGCCACGGGAGTCATGGTCAGCGCGAGCACGCCATATCCGGTGCCGGCCGAGGCCAGATTCCAGGTCGTGCGCCTGAGCCCGGCCAGGCTGAAAGCGATCACGGCCCCGCAGTTGCCGGCCAAGGAGAAGAGCACCAGCAGCGGCAGCAGCGATGCGGCGAGGGCGAGCACGGCGGCGTCCGAGGTGAACAGCCCGAGTATCGCCTGTCCGGACAGCAACAGGGCGAGCCCACCTGCCAGCACGCCGAGCGCGGCGATCGTGACCGCCGCTTGTGCGAGCCGGCGGGCCTCGCGGGAGGAGGGGACCGTCGCGATCTCCGGTGTCACCGCCTGCGCCGCGGCGAAGGCCGCCAATCCCAGGAACCCGTCCAGCGACAGAAGAATCGCGTGAGCGGCGGCCTCCTGCGCTCCCGTCCGGGCGGCCGTGTAGGCCACACCGCCCATGACGGTGAACTTGACGATCAGGGCGGCGGACATCGGGATCCCGACCCTGGCCATGCGGACGACCTGCCGCAGCCGTGGACGCCCTGGCCACGGCGATCGTCCCGCCAGTTCGGGCAGACGCAGCAGGAGGACATTGGAGACGCCGACAGCGACGACGGTGGATGCCACGAGCGCGACACCCGCACCATCGACGCCCATTCCAGGCACCAGGACGAGAAGTAGGACGACCTGCATGCCGGTGCTCGACATGCCGGACCAGAGCACCAGCCGGCTGCGTCCCAGCGCGATCAGCATGCCGATGGCCCCGCTGCCCGCGGCGTACAGCACCACATGGAGCGCCAGGAGCAGCGGCAGAGCGCCGAGCTCGGCTGTCGCCGCATGCGGGGCGCCGCTGACATGCGCGATGAGAGGAACGGCGAGCATGACACCCGCGCCGACCGCGCCGAGGGCCGTCGAGAGCCATCGCGCGTCCTTCAGGACGAGTAACGCCTCGGCGGGGCGGTCGCGACAGGCGGCCATGAAAGGCGCCATCCCCCGCAGGCCGCCCGCCACCGCGGCCGTAACCGGATTGAGCACCGCGTTCGCCAGGGTGAAGGCCGCCAGTTGCGCGGTGGCCTGCCGGCCGAGAAGGGAGGTGCTGACGAGTTGCGCGACGACACCGGCACTCATGGAAACGAACAGGGGCACCGCAGCGGTCAGGACAATTCGATGAGGAAAAGGCACGAAAAGAAATATCCCGGGCGGTCGGCCGCTCGGAATGTACCTCATATTCTATCGCACCCGAGATGCAAATCACCCGGAGACGTCCGCCAGCGCGCACGCGTCGGCCGCGCGCCTCAGTTTCCGCTCGATCTCCCGCGGGTGCCGGCCGAGCGCGGCGCGGGCCTCCGCCAGCGCGATGACCGCGTCGCTCATCGCCTCCGCCTGCCAGGCCGCGGGCGGGCGGGAGATCGAGAACAGGCGCTCGCAGAGGGCGGCGATCCGGGCGTACGGGGCCAAGGTGGTCGCCGGCCGGGCCTCGGCGGCCATGGCCGCCATCCCGGCGTCCGGCGGGAACTTGATCCTCTTGAGGAGGTCGTGCAGGTTCGCGGCGTCGTCCTCGAGCGCCTCCTGGAACGCCAGGACCGGGTCCAGCATCGTCTTCGCGAGGTCGCCGTCGTCGCCGCGCAGCTTCTCCACGGTCGCGTCCACCACCTCGCGCAGGTCGTGGCGCAGCACCCGCCGGGACAGCAGCGCGATGTCGGCCTGTTCGCCGTCCTGGAGGTCGCGTTTGAGGTCCACGCACGAACGGGCGGTCCGGATGAGGTCGCGGGCGTGGCCGCCGGACCAGGCGTGGCAGAACAGGACGAAGACCCGGGAGAAGTCACGGGCCCGCCGGGAGATGAGAGTCTGCGACTCGTCCAGGGAGAGGGGTGCGACCGAGATGATGGTGTCGAATGCCGAGTCGAAGACGTCGCGCATCGGCACGCCCCGCGCGGCGAAGCTGAGCATGGCGTCCGTGGACACCGACAGGACGAAGTGCGCCTTGGCCACGTGGAACAGGTCCTTGAGCCCGTTGATCGCGTCGACGGCTTCGGCCGGATCGGCCAGTTTGTCCAGCTCGTCCACGCAGATGACGACAGGTCTGCCGCCGAGCGCGAGCAGCTGCTCGACGAACTGCCGCAGCGCCTGCACCGCGTCGGCGTGGGTGACCTCGCGCTCGGCCTGGGAGAGCTTGCTGCCGCCTTCGAAGCCGGAGCCGCTGACCTTGATCGCGGCGCTCGCGCTCCTCTCGACGGACGTGGACCAGCGCAGGAACTCGAGCTGTTGCAGGCAGAGCTCACGCGTACTCTGAGGGAAGGTGCTCATCCCGGCGCGGATCCGGAAGAAGGCCCATGCCCGGTTGAGCGCGAACCCCAGGATCAGCGCGCCCAGCGCGACGGCGGACAAACCCGTCCAGCCCAGGTCGAACGAGGTCGGCACGGGACGGTTCTTGTCGTAGAGCCACAAGGTGACCAGGAGGAGCGCCGCAGCCGCCATGAGGAGCGTCCGCAACGCCACCCGCAGGGCCGGCGCCGCCAGGTGCCGGCGGGCGAGGCCTGCCGCGCTGGATCTGAGACCGGCGCGCGCCAGCTCGCCGTGGATGAGGCGGGTGAACTCCACCGCGGCGTACTTCACCGGCGTGCTGACCAGGGCGACGTGGCAGCCGAGCGTGTCGTCCAGCGACAGCCGCCGCATCAGCGTGGTCTTGCCGGAGCCACGGGCGCCGGCCACGCCCGTGGCCGAGGACTCGTGCTCGGCGATGAAGGTCCGCAGCCGCTCATAGGTGCGGGAGGGGATGGTGTCCTGGAGGTTGAGCTCCACCAGGGCGGGGGCCTTGGTCGTGCTGAGGGTGCCGGACCAGCGGGCCTCGTCGTCCTGCAGCTCGCTGATGATGAGGCGGAGCAGGGCGCGCAGTGGCGGGAGCAGCGCCGCCCGGAGCTCGACGTCGGCGGTTCTGTTGCGCCGCCGGGTCACGTTCCACCAGCTCACGAAGGCGAAGCAGCCCATCGCCACCAGGGCGACCGCGAAGGTGATGACGGCCGCGCTCGGCCACGAAGGGAGCACGGCGGTTCCGGAGACAGCTCGGAGGACGAGGAGAGCCGCCACGAGGAGCACCAGGGCGGCGACGGCCCACGGACGGCGCCACGCGCGGCGCGCTTCGTCGACGTTGGCGATCTCATCGACGAGCGGGGCGAGGATCTGGTCGGCTCGTTTCCTGACGTCGCCCAGGATGTCGGGGTGGAGCTCCGGGTCGCACCTCAGCTCGGCGTCGTGCCGCAGCAGCTCGTGCGCGACCCGGGCCAGTTCCTCGGGTGACAGCCGATCAGCTTTCGCGCCCATCTGCACCCCCACGACGGCGATCCGGGGCGACAATTGAGGTCACCATAAATCCGGTTGTGGGCCAGGAGTAAAGGAAAGGGTTTTCCCGGCAGGGAGGTTCTGCTTGCGTCCGAGAAGGACTTCCAGCGCTAGATATAGCATGACGGATGACTTCCTTGGATGATTGCGTCATTATCACGCCGGATATCTGGCCAAGGTCGCCATCATGGGGAGCCTCGACATGGACGGCCACGCGTATACGACAGGCAGGACGTGTGCGCCAGCGGGCATTCGTTCTTGTCTTCGGCAATGGGGACGGGAGAGCGTGATGCGAAAGATCGGGGCGGCGGCGGGAACTCGTTCGTGATCCCGCACGGCACCGGCCCGTGGGTCGGGCTCCGGCCGTTCGGCAAGGACGACCAGGCCGACTTCTACGGCCGCGGCACTGAGATCGATGACGTGACCGGCCTCTGGCAGGGACATCGCCTGACCTTGCTGATCGGCGATCCAGGCGTCGGGAAGACCTCGCTGCTGCACGCGGGGGTGGTTCCCGTGCTGGCCAGCAACGGCGCGCGCGTGCTGCCGATCGGTGACCTGAGCTACCGGATGATCCTGCCGGCGCCGGTGATCACCGCCCGGGGACGCGCCCTGTTCGCCCTGTTGTCGTCGTGGCAGCCCGAGGAGGATCCCGCCCGCACCGTGGGCCTGACGGTCACGGAGGTCTTCCGGCGGCGGACCGCCAGTGCCCCGTCCGGCCGGCCGATCCTGGTGGCGATCGACGGCGCCGAGTACGCCCTCCGCGGCCCTGCCACGTCGAGCCCGGAGCACCGCCGCCTCCGCGAGGAGCTGGAGGTCGCGCTCCGGGCCTTCCCGGACGTCCACCTGCTGCTGTCGCTGCGGCCGGACTGCGCCCAGCAGGCGCGCGACCTCGGACGGGCGCTGGGGGCGAGCACGGCCGAGTACGTCCTGCCGCCGCTGGAGCCGTCGTCCGCGATCGAGGCCCTGCGGCGGCCGCCGCTCACGCAGCACCTGCAGTTCGACGACGGCGTGCCCGCGGAGATCGTCGCCACTCTCACGGTGGATCACGGGCCACCCGTCGGTCCACGCGTGGAGCCTGTCCTGCTGCAGGTGTTGTGCGCCGAGCTCAGGCGAGGTCTGCTCCGAGGCGAGACGTTGTCCGCCGCCGCCAGGAGAGTGCTGGACGACGTGGACGGGGTGCTGGCCGACCACTGCACCCGGACGCTGTTCAAGCTGACGTCCGACCACGGTCTGCCGACCTGCGAGATCGGCGGCTGGATGCGCCGGACCTTCACCGTCGCGCCCGACGTGAACACACCGCACCGGGCCGTACCCGCGCTGCAGAGCGACCGGCCGCAGGTGATCACCGACGCGGTCGTCCGCGCGGTGGAGAACCGGCATCTGCTGAAGCCCTGCCGGCTGCCCGGCGGGGACGGCTTCCAACTCCAGCACCCACGGCTGGCGAGCGCGCTCCAACGGCTCGGGGAGGAGTCGCCGGCGCTGCCCGATCTGCACGCGGGCGATCTGCTGCGCGAGGCCGAGCAGGCGATGTCCGCGGGTGATCTGAAGCTCGCCGACAAGTACGCGCGAGCCACGCTGGCGCTGATCGGGAGGGGGCACAGCGAGATCGGTATCGCCGCGCAGACGATCCTGGGTGACATCGCCTACCTGCGGGCCGAGCACGAGACCGCGCTGAGTGCCTATGAGCAGGCCGTGGCGCGGACAGCGGACTCCAGGTCACCCACGGTCGCCTATCTGTTCGCCGCGCTCGCGCGGGTGCACCTGCACAGGGGGGATCCGACCAGCGCACTCGACCAGGCGCGTTCCGGCCGGGTCATTCCCGCCGGCGAGACGATCACGCTGTTGGAGTTCGGCCAGGCTCTCTGGCACACGGACCGGCACCGGGCCGCGATCAGGGAGGTGAACGCGGCGCTCAACAGGGATCCGGGGCATGTCGAGGCGCTGCGCATCCGCGGCGAGATCTACGCGGACTGGGACAGGCCACAGCAGGCCCTGGACGACCTGAACAGCGTCGCCGTGGCCGCCCCGCCGTCGGCCCGGGCCGCGTGCATCCTGGCGAGAAGCCATCATGCTCCCGTCCCGGAGCACGAGATCCAGGAGCTTCGCGCAGAGGGGCGGACGCATGGCCTGGTCCTGCTGTACCTCGCCCGGTCGGCGAGAAGGCGCGGGGACCTGGCGCTCGCGGCCGAGCTCGCCGGTGAAGCTCTCCGCGCCACCGATCCCCGCTTGACTCAGCACCACCGCAAACAGGCGGAGGACATCCTGTCGAGACGCTAATGCTTAATAAGCGGGGAAAAGTATCCCTTATGCCCAGATGCGGCGTATGTCTTATTCGTCGCCGGAAAGGTCATACCGAGTTCGTGAATCGGGCGATCGCCTCGGTATCCCGGATGTCGGGCGCCGTCAGGCTTCTGATAGCGAGAGCGAGGGCGGAGCCGCCGAGTTCGTCCAGTCCGTCCAGGTCACGAAGGGACAGGCCGGAGAAATTGGGCAGCTGACCCGCCAGCTCGTTGTCCTGTTGCTGCATGCCGAACTCCCAGCCTGACGCAATACGAGGCAGTTACCGCGCCAGCATACAAGCTCGACGGCACCCGCTGTGGCGATCTTGGAATGGTTACCAGCACGAGACCCGCCCGGCCGATCACACGTCTACTCTGAATTGTCGCGCACAAGGGTCCTTATTCTTGTGCTGGCGTTTGGATATGACGTGGCCATATCCAGGCCCACCATTGACCTGTATCGACCCGATGGTCAACGTTGAGGCTGGAGACGCGCGATCCGGAGGTGGCCTCGTGGCCGGTACGCAGCCAGGCGAAGGACGACGGTCAACGGCCCCCGAGGTGTGGGGCAGAGTTCCGCCGCGGAACAAGAACTTCACCGGCAGGCAAGAGCTCCTCGAGAAACTGCGGGCGGGAATGACCGCCGAGGCCCGCGGCCAGGTCACCGTGGTCATTCCGCAGGTCCTCCCGCACGCGCTGCACGGCCTCGGAGGCGTCGGCAAGACACAGATGGCGGTGGAGTACGCCTACCGGTATCGCGGCGAGTACGACCTCGTCTGGTGGATCTCGGCCGACCAGCGGGTGCTGATCCGGTCGTCGCTGGCTTCGCTCGCTCCCCATCTCGGCCTTCCCGACGCGGCGGCGATCGGCGTCGAGGACGCCGCCAACGCCGCGCTCGACGCGTTGCGCCGCGGCAAGCCGTACGACCGCTGGCTGCTCATCTTCGACAATGCGGACGAGCCGGAAGAGATCCTCGACATCATCCCGAACGGACCCGGTCACGTCCTGATCACCTCGCGCAACCACCGCTGGGAGGACGTCGTCGAGGCAGTCCCGGTCGACGTCTTCGCGCGGGAGGAGAGCGTCGCGTTCCTCAGCAAGCGCATCCGCAGGGCGATCGCGCCCGAGGACGCCGACCGGCTCGCCGAACAGCTCGGCGACCTCCCGCTGGCGCTGGAACAGGCCGGCGCCCTCCAAGCCGAGACGGGCATGCCCGTCGACGAGTACATCGAGCTGCTGAACAAGCACACGAGCCAGCTCCTCGACGAGGGCAAGCCGACGGAGTACCCGATCTCGATGACGGCGGCCTGGAATCTCTCGGTGAGCAGGTTGAGCGAGCGGCGGCCGGAGGCTGTCGACCTGCTGCGCTGCTGCGCGTTCTTCGGGCCGGAGCCGATCCCCCGCGACGTGTTCAGCCAGCGCGGCACCGGCCTGAGCCCCGGGCTGGCCGAGCTGCTCGACAACCCGATCAAGCTGAGCCGGTCGATGGGGGAGCTCGGCCGCTTCGCCCTCGCGCGCATCGACCCCGGCAGCCGGACCATCCAGGTGCACCGGCTGATCCAGGCGCTCGTCCGCGACGAGCTCGACCCGGAGGAACGGGCCACGCATCTCGCGGACGTCCACCACCTGCTGACGGGCCTGGACCTCGGCAACCCGGACGAGTCGGTCAACTGGGGCCGTTATGGCGGTGTCCTGGCGCACGTCGTGCCCTCCCGCTTGCAGGAGAGCCAGGACGCGAGGGTGCGTGACTTCGCGCTCAGCCTGGCCCGATACCTCTTCATGTCCAGTGACGGCTACGCCCAGGAGTTCGTGAACCTCTTCATCCACCAGTGGGAGAAGGACTCCGGCCCCGACGATCCCCACGTGCTGAGGGCCTATCGTGAGCAGGGCAACATCCTGCGTCAGCTGGGCAGGTACAACGAGGTCTACGAGCTCAACCAGAAAACCCTCGCCAAGATGCGGCGCGTCGGCACCCCCGACGACGAGCTGTTGCTCCTGGTCAGCGGCATCGGCGGCGACCTGCGGGCGCGCGGTGACTTCGCCGCCGCCCTGGAACACGACGAGGACTCCGTACGACGGCATGCCGCGGCCTTCGGCCCGGGCGATCACCGGACCCTGCGCGCGAAGAACAACCTGGGCCTCGACTACTGCCTCACCAGCCGCTTCGAGCAGGCCCGCGAACTGCACGAGAACACTCTCCTGGAGATCCGGGACACCAAGTCGGGCGCGGCGACCATCGTGGGGTGCTGGAACGCGCTTGCCCGGGCCGTGCGTCTCAACGGTGACTATGCCGAGGCCTGCGACATCGGCGAGGAGGTGCTCGCCTACGGCCTGGAATACCTGGGCGGCGAGCATCCCATGTACCTCTACACCGCCAAGGACCTCTCCATCGCCTGGCGGAGGCTCGGCGAGCTCGACAAGGCGCTGGAGATGTCCACCGACGTGCACGGCCGCTACGTGCGGAGGTACGGCCTCGACCATCCCGACACGCTGGCCTCCGCCATGTCCCTCGCCAACGTGCAGCGCAACAACGGTCAGGAGCAGGAAGGGCTGGAGCTGGCGACCGACACCGTCAACCGGTATCCGCGGGTCTACGGCACCAATCACCCGTACTACCTGACCTGCCAGGGCAACCTGGCGCTGCTGTACCGCACCTGCCAGGAGCCGGCGAAGGCCCGCGAGCTGAACGAGGAGACGCTGCACAGCATCGAGCAGCGCCTTGGACGCAACCACCACTACTACCTCACGGTGGCGACGAACCTGGCGAGCGACCTCGCGGCGTTGGGCCAGTACGAGGCCGCCGTCGAGCGTGGCCGCGACACCCATCGCCGCCTGGTCGAGCTCGTCGGCGAGAACCATCCGATGGCCCTGGCCTGTGCCGCCAATCTCTCGATCGACCTCAAACGCCTCGGCACCCCGGAGGCCGTCGAAGAGGGGGCGCTGCTCCGGGAGGACACCCGGAGCCGGTATGCGCAGAGGCTCGGCCTTGAGCATCCCGACGCCGCCGCCTTCCTCGCCGAACGGCACCTCGACCTCGACTTCGACCCGCCGCCGATCTGACCTGTCCGGGGCCGGGCATCTCAGGCCGGTGACGGCAGCCGGCCGGCCGGCGGTTCACCGTTGCGCCGGCGCCAGCCGGCCAGGTGCCGGTCGGCCGAGGCGCCCGCCCGGTGCGCGGCCTCCGGGGGGACGGGCTGCGCGCACATCGCGGCCATCGTGCCGGCCATCTCGGCGGTGAACAGGTCGCCCTCCGGGGTGAGCCGGCCGCTGGCGCGCAGCGTGCGGATCGTCAGGTCCGTGCCGTCGCGCCACCGGGCGAACTCGGTGTGGGCGCGGAGCCGCAGCTCATCCTCGTGCGGTTGCTGCCGCTCCACGCCCCAGAACGCCGCGATCGCCAGGTGCGCGTACGCGCCGTGCAGCAGGCCGCCGAGCGGGCGCGGGTCGTCACGCCAGGGGGCGTAGTACCGGCTGCCGTCGTCCGGCTGGGTCAGCGGTATGAGGTCGAGCAGGCCGCTCAGTTTCGCGTGCTGGGACTCGTGCGCCAGCGTCACCGCGAACGCGTGCGGGTCGGGCTGCGTGGAGATGCCGATGTTGCCGAAGGCCAGCTTGGACGTGGCGCTCGCGGTGCCGTGCGCCGGCTCGGCAAGCGGCGTCAGCACCGTGACCACGGCGGCGATCTCCTCGGCGACCTGGGGGTGCCGGTCGGCCAGGATCTCCCAGGCCGGCTGGAGCGTGGACTCCCACCGGTGCAGGTCGGCCGCGCTGAGCCGGCCCTCGGCGTGCTGCGCGCCCGGCATCCGTCCCGGATCCAGGTCGTCGACGACGAACTCGGCCGTCAGGCCGCCGTGCGCGGCCCGGATGCGGCGCAGCCCCTCCCACGAGGGGCCCTCGCCGACGCGCACGGTGACCCCGCCGGCGGTGATCTCCGCCTCGCCGTCGCCGGTGCGGACGACGGCGAACCGGTCGTCGCCGTCGAAGAGCGCCCGCCCCAGGGACGGGAGCACGGCCGCGCCGTCCAGGACCGGCACCTCGATCGTCGCGCCGCGCCCCGATCGGATCGCCGCGACCGCCGCCAGCGACGCCAGCCCGGACGGGGTCGCCCAGGGCGCCGGGGACGTGTGACCGCCGAGCGCCTGCAGGGTGCGCAGCCCCCAGGACCCGGCGGTCGGGTAGCGGAGCACCTGCCTGGCGACCTCGGGCGAGGCCTCCTGGATGTCGGCGAGCAGCTCGTACGCCTGCCGCACCCGCGCGTCGTCCCTCGCGAGGTCGCGGACGCCGCGCAGGAGCAGCAGGCGTTTGCTGTCCTGCGCCGCCCACAGGCGTTCGACGGCGTCGCGACCGCCCCGGCCGGCGGCGAGCTCGAAGAACACCTCTTTGGGCAGGCTGTGAGGTGCCAGCGTCATGGTGTCCGGGTGCCTCTCTGCGGAGTCGGTGAGCCGGCGGCGTCGGCTGCGGTCGCGTACCGCGGCGAGGTCGACGTTCACCGTCTGCTGGATGTGGGTGATGAGCCGGAACAGGTCGCGGCAGTAGACGCTCGGGTTGGCGAAGCCGGTGCCGGGGCGGTAGCGATGGGGGTAGAGGCCCGCGCCGCAGACGCGCCGGATGTCGCAGGCCCGGCACTCCGGCGACAGCGCGCGCTCGCCGATCTGCCGGGCGGCGATGGAGGGCAGCATCAGCGCGGTGTCGAAGGCGCCGGGGGTGCTCACGTGCAGGGGCGTGCGGGTGGCGCCGTCGTAGGCGGACTTGAGGCTGTCGACCTGCTCGATGCCGCCGTCGGTCTCGACGACGACGACGGCGACCGCGGACAGCCCGACGGCCTCGCTGCGCGAGGGGCGGCCGAGCACGAGCCGGATGATCTCGTCGAACAGCCGGACGCGGGTCTCGCGGCGCGGTGCGTGGTACCAGCGGTCGAAGACGGCGATCAGCCAGTCGCCGTACGGCGCGTCCTCGCGGTCGGGGTGGCGGCCGGGCGGCGGGGTCTCCCAGGTGCCGTGCGGGAGCAGGAAGTCGATCGTGGGCGGGGCGTGGGCGAGCAGCGCCTCGTAGGTGCCGACGGGGTCGTTGCGCAGGTCGATCGTGCACAGCAGCCCGTTGAACAGGTGCCGGTGGGCGGGGGAGGTGAGCTGGGCGAGCCCGTCGTGGACCCGGTCGTAGCTGCCCTGTCCCGCCGGGCCGAGGCGGTGGCGGTCGTTGGCCTCGCGGTCGCCGTCGAGGCTGACCGCGACGAGCACGCCGAGGTCGGCGAACGTCTCCAGGAAGACGGGGTCCAGGAGCACGCCGTTCGTCTGCACCTGGACGTTGACCGTCACGCCGGCGCCGGCCGCGCGCCGGATGGTCTCCACCGCGTGGCGGATGTGCTCGGCGCCGGCGAGCAGGGGTTCGCCGCCGTGGAGGATCACGTCAATCTTGGACAGGTTGTTCGCCTGCGCGTGCTCGGCGATGCGCGCCGCGGCCGCGTCGATCGTCGCCTGCGACATGCGCCGGGGCTGGCGGCGCCAGCCCTGGTCGGCCATCTCGTACATGTAGCAGTAGGTGCAGGCGAGGTTGCACCGGCTGTGGATCTTCAGTACGAACTGCTGGAAGGGCGTGGGACGCCAGCCGCTCTCCAGCAGGGCGTTGATGTTGAGATCCATGGGCCATTCCAGGCCCGGCCCGGCCTCTGCGGACTCCGAACTCAGGCCCGCCGTCCCCTGTGGGGAGATTGGAGCACTCGACACCAAAATCCGTTCATCGACTATTCGGCGACTGCGAATGGGATATTCGCCGCATGAAGGCTGATGTGCTATTTCCGCCGCAGGTCGTGCGCTTCTTCCAGCATCACTACCGCAACACGTCGCGATCTTATCGCTGAATCATGGCGATCGTGTCTCGAACGAATAACCGGTCGCGCGGGGCAGGCAGGACGCGAACCTGTCTGGTCCATCAACTCAGCTTGATGTATTGTCCGGAACATGGCAGGCACCCGGTCAGGCCCGCCGCCGTTCGCCCGGATGGCGGCGGATCCGCTGCGCTGGCAGCTCCTCCAGGAGCTCGCCCGCAGCGACCGCCGGGTCCGCGAGCTGGTGGCCCTGGTCGGCCGGCCGCAGAACCTCGTCTCCTACCACCTGAAGCAGCTCCGCGCGAGCGGCCTGGTCGCCACGCGGCGCAGCAGCTTCGACGGCCGTGACACCTACTACCGCCTCGACCTGGCGCGCTGCGCCGAGTCGCTGGCGGCGGCGGGCGCGGCCCTGCACCCGGGGCTCGGCGGCCGCGCGCCGGCCGGCGAGCCGCCTCCGTGCAGCGTGTTGTTCCTGTGCACCGGCAACAGCGCCCGCTCGCAGGTCGCCGAGGCTCTGGCCAGGACGCGGTCCGGCGGCCGGATCGCCGCCGCCAGCGCGGGCAGCCGCCCGAAGCCGCTGCACCCGTACGCCGAGCAGGTGATGGCCGCCCGCGGCATCGACCTCGCCGGTCAGCGGCCGAAGCATCTCGACGAGTTCGCCGGGCGCCGCTTCTGCTCCGTGATCACCCTGTGCGACCGGGTGCGGGAGATCTGTCCCGAGCATCCCGCGCACCTGCATTGGAGCATCCCCGATCCGGCCGCCGGCGACGGCGGTCTCCAGGCGTTCGAGTCGATGGCGGCCGAGCTGGACACCCGCATCGGGTTCTGGCTGGCCGCGGCCGGCGCGGCGCCCGTCCACGCACATGTCCAGGAGGTCTGATGACCACCAGCCCGCACGACATGACCAGCCCGCACGACATGACCAGCACGGCCGACATGACCAGCACAGCCGACATGGTCGGCGTCCGTTACATGGTCGACGACGTCAAGGAAGCCGTCGCCTTCTACACCGGCCACCTCGGCTTCACGCTGCGCACCGACGCGGCCCCGGCCTTCGCCGACGTCACCCGCGGCGCCCTGCGCCTGCTGCTCGCCGGGCCGAAGAGCTCGGCGGGCCGGCCGATGCCCGACGGCCGCGTCCCGGAGCCGGGCGGCTGGAACCGCATCCACCTCATCGTGCCCGACCTCGCGGCCGAGGTCGCCCGGCTGCGCGCCGAGGGCGTGCTCTTCCGCAACGACGTGGTGACCGGGCCGGGCGGCCGGCAGATCCTGGTCGAGGACCCCTCGGGCAACGTGGTCGAGCTGTTCGAGCCGGCGCGCCCGTAGCCGATCCGCAGGGGACCATAACCGCTGAGCTCCAGGGTGGGAGCAACCGGCCGGCCGTCGCCGGTGTTCTCTCACCTGCCTGTGCCTCTCCCCCTGGAGCTCCCGCATGCTCGCGCTGCCCGTCGTGCTCGTCGCCGTCTACCTGACCACGCTGGACTTCTTCGTCGCCAACCTCGCCCTCCCGTCGATCCGCGCCGAGCTGGGCGCGGGCGAGGCCGCCGTGCAGCTCGTGATCGCGGGTTACGGGACCGCCTACGCCGCCGGCCTTATCGTGGCGGGCCGGCTCGGCGACCTGTACGGCCACCGGCGGATCTTCGTGATCGGGCTCGTGCTCTTCACCGCGGCCTCCGGGCTCTGCGGCCTCGCGCCGGGGACCGCCGCGCTGGTCCCGGCCAGGGTCGCGCAGGGCGTGGCGGCGGCGTTGCTGGCCCCGCAGGTGCTCGTGCTGCTGGGCGTCCTGCGGCAGGGCGCGGCGCGGGAGCGGGCGTTCGGATGGTACGGCACCACGGTCGGCGTCGCGGGCGTCGGCGGGCAGGCGATCGGCGGCCTCCTGGTCGCGGCCGACCCGATGGGGCTCGGCTGGCGGGCCTGCTTCCTGGTCAACGTGCCGATCGGGATCGCGGCCGCGGTGCTCGCCGTGCGGGTGCTCCCCCGCGTCCCGGCGACCGGTGACCGGCGTGACCTCGATCGGGCGGGCGCGGCGCTCGTCGCGGGCGGGCTGGTCGCGGTGGTGCTGCCGCTGGCCGCGGGGCGGGAGCAGGGGTGGCCGTGGTGGACGTGGGCGTGCCTCGGGGCGGCGGCGCCGTTGCTGGCGGCGTTCGCCCGGCGGCAGCGCGCGCTGGCCGGGCGGGGGCGGACGCCGCTGCTGGACCTGCGGGTGTTCGAGGCGAGCGGGTTCGCGGCGGGGCTGGTGGCGGTGGGGCTGCTGTTCGGGACGTCGGCCGGGTTGTCGTTCGTGATGGCGCTGTATCTGCAGGACGGGCTCGGGCTCGGGCCGCTCGCGGCCGGGTGCGTGACCACGGCGCTCAACGCGGGGTTCTTCGTGGCGTCGTTCCGCGCGCACCGGGTGCCGCGGGTGGCGGGCGGGCTGACGCTGGTCGGCGGGCTGGTGCTGCTGGCGTCGCTGGCCGGGCGGGACGCGGCGTCCGCTGGCTCGGCCGGCTGGGGTACGGCGGCCGCGGTGGCGGGGGCGCTGGCCGTCGCCGGGGCCGGGATGGGGCTGCTGATGTCGCCGCTGCTGGCGTCCGTGGTGCCGCGTGGGCGAGGCGGCGCGGCGGCCGGAGTGCTGGGCACGGTGCAGGAGGCCGGGGGAGTGATCGGGGGGACGCTCGCCGGGGCCGCGTTCTTCGGCGCGCTCGGCGACGGATGGGGGGACGCGGCGGCGTCCGGGATCGGGGTGAGCGTGGTGATGGCGCTGGGGGTGCTCGGGCACTGCGTCATCCGCGCGCGGCGGCGGCTCGATGATTCACGTGAATCCGAGGAGCTAGCCGTACCGGCCGCCTGACGGCGCGCGGACGGCGGCGGCGAGGTCGTCGGCGAGGCGCGGCAGGTCGGCCGGCGACAACGTGGAGACGGTCAGGCGGAGCGCGGGCGGCGTGCGGATCCGGTTGCGGGCTCCGGGCGCGGCGGCCCAGCCGCGGGCCAGCAGGCGGGTGATCGCGGCGGACTCGTCCGCGACGGGCACCCACACGTTGAGGCCGCTGCGGCCGTGCGCGCGCACGCCCCGCTCGGCCAGCGCCGTCACCAGCCCGTCCCTGCGCTCCCGGTACGAGGCCGCCACGGCCGCCGTGTCCACCGCGCCGGTCCGCATCAGGTGCGCCACCGCCCGCTGCAACAGGTGGCTCACCCAACCCACGGCAAGCCGTTGCCGCCCGCGCAGCCGGCCCAGCGTGACCGGGTCGCCGGTGACCGGGGCCAGCCGCAGGTCAGGACCGTACGCCTTGGCCGTGGAGCGGACGAGCACCCACCGGGACGTGACGCCGGCCAGCGGGTGCAGGGGCAGGTCCACGAAGCCGTCGCCGTGGTCGTCCTCGACGAGCAGCACGTCCGGGCGGGCGGCCAGCAGCTCGCGCAGGGCGGCGGCGCGTCCGGCGGTGACGGCGGCGCCGGTCGGGTTCTGGGCGCGGGCGGTGACCACGACCGCGCGGACGCCTGTCCGCAGCGCGCGGGCCAGCTCGTCGGGGAGCGGGCCGTCGTCGTCCACGCGCATCGGCACCGGCCGCAGGCCGAGCACCGTGACCAGGTCCAGCAGGGCGGACCAGCCCGGGTCCTCGACGGCCACCGGGTCGCCGGGGCGCAGGGCGCCGGACAGGACCCGTTCGAGCGCGTCGAGGGTGCCTGAGGTGATCGCCAGGTCGCCCGGCGGCACGCCGTCGCGGCGCAGGCGGGCGGCGGCCAGGGCGAGCAGGTCCGCGTCGTCCTGGGCGCCGTACATGGCGGGCCGCTCCTGGTGGGCGCGGGCCGCGGCGGCGAGCGCGGCGTGCAGCGGCGGCAGCAGGGCGGCGTCGGGGTTGCCCTGGGACAGGTCGCGGACGCCGGGCGGCGCCTCGATGCGGATGTCCTCCCTGGCGGTGGTGGCCGGGCGGGGCCTGATCCTGGTGCCGCGCCGCCCGGCGGTCTCGACCAGGCCGCGCTCGCGCAGCAGCCGGTACGCCGCCGCCGCGGTGCCCGGGCTGACCCCGGCCTGCCCGGCCAGCTCACGGACCGGGGGGAGCGGCGTGCCGGGCGGGAGCAGCCCGCCGGACACGGCGGACTCGACCGCGGCGGCTATCTCGCTGGCCGTCTCGCCGGTGATCCGATATTTTCCTGGCACAAAAGCCATTATGTACTAATACAAAGGGGTTCGGGGTGCTCATTCATCCTTGGGACGCCGCCCGTGACGGCGACGAGTGGCGGGACTGGCTGCGGACGCGCGACTTCGGTCTGCTGGCGGTGAACGGCGTGCACGGCGGCCCGCCGGTCGTCGTGCCGACGCACTTCCTGTTCGACCCGGACGACGAGGCGATCCTGCTGCACCTGGCCCGCCCCAACCCCGTCTGGCCGGCGCTGGAGGCCGATCCGGCCGTGGTGGTGAGCGTGCACGACGACTACGCCTACATCCCGTCCACCTGGCGCTCCGACTCCCCCGACAGCGGCGTCCCGACCAGCTACTACGCCTCGGTGCAGCTCACCTGCTCGGCCAGGATCGTGGACGACAAGGACGGCAAGGCCGACATCCTGCGCCGCCAGCTCGCCCACCACCAGCCGGACGGCGGCCATGGCCTCGTCGCGGCCGACGAGGGGCCGTACCGGAAGATGTTGTCCGCGATCCGCGGCCTGCGGCTCCAGGTGGTGGGGGTGCGGGCCAAGTTCAAGTACGACGACCACAAGCCGGCCGCCCTCCGCGAGCGCGTCGCCGACGGGCTGGCGGCCCGCGACCTGCCGGGCGACGCCGGCGCGCGGGCCCAGCAGCTCAGGCGGATGGCGGCCCGGCAGGACCCGTCACCCACAGCTTGTGGATAACCGACCCCACCTGTGGATAACGTGCCGCCTACCACCGCATCCCCAGCCAACGCCGCACCCCTGCCCACCGCACCCATAACCGCCCACACCTCCGCGTCATCCCAGTACAGACAGGACTTCCAGCGCTCCGGCGAGGCGACAGGGCCGGCCCGCACCCCGATCCACCGGTGGAGGAGCCCGTTCACCCACAGCCTGTGGACGAAGACGGCGCTCAGGGCTCGCGGAACTGCTCCACCAGCGCCGCGTACCCGTCGCCGCCGCGGCCGCTCGCCGCCGCCCGCTCGGCCAGCGCCTGGACGAACCGCGGCAGCTCGCCGCCGACCCCGAGCGCCTCGCTCTCCTTGACGAGGTTGCCCATGGCGGCCAGATGCGTGTCGAGGGTGGAGTCCAGCGGCGGGTAGGACCGCTCGTCCACCTGCCGCGCGTAGTCGGGCAGCCACCCGGTCACCGTCCCGATCGCCGTCCTGGCCAGCGGGGCGAACGTCGTGGCGGGCACCCCGGCCGCCCCCAGCAGGGCGGCGCCGTGCAGGAACCCGTTCAGGAGGTTCCACATCAGGCTCAGCACGGCCGCCTCGAACAACGACGAAAGCCCGTGATCCGCCCCCAGGTACGTCGATCCGCCCAGCCCTCGCAGCTCCTCCGCGTGCCGGTCGAACGCGTCCCGCGCCCCGCTGTAGACGAGCACGGCCTCGTCCGTCCCGACCGCCTGGGGCACCGCCATGATCGCGCCGTCGAGGTACCGGCCGCCCCACCGCTCCACCCGCTCGCCGAGCTCCCGCGCCCCCTGCGACGTCCCCGACGTGAGGTTGACCAGCACCCGCCCCCGGACGACCGCCTCCAGCGGCTCGACGAGCGCCCCCACCGCGGTCTCGTCCAGCACGCACACGACCGTCAGCGGGGCGGCCGCGACGGCCTCCGCCACCGAGCCGGCCTCCCGCGCGCCGAGCGCGACGAGCTGATCGGCCTTGCCCGCGGTGCGGTTCCACACCGTGGTCGGGTGCCCGGCCCGCACGAACGCGCCGGCCAGCGCCTGCCCCATCATGCCCAGCCCGATGACCGACACGGGCGTGCGGTCGTCGCCGGAATTGTCCATCACTGCGGCCCCCTTGTACGGATCGATGGTGATGGCAGAATCCTCAACGTTCACACCGGTATGAAGGTCAAGGGGGAGCGCGCGTGCTGATCGGTGAGCTGAGCCGGCGGACCGGGGTCCACACCCACCAGTTGCGCTACTACGAGTCCCAGGGCCTGCTCCGGCCCGCCCGCGGCGCGAACGGCTACCGCGAGTACGGCGAGGACGCGGTCCTGACCGTGACGCAGATCAGGAAACTGCTGGACGCGGGCCTGTCCACCGAGGACATCGAGTTCCTGCTGCCGTGCGCCACCGGCGCCGATCCGGAGCTCGAACCCTGCCCCGAGCTGCTGGACACCCTCCGCACCCGGCTCGGCAGCCTCGACGAGCGCATCGACACCCTGACCCGCACCCGCGGCGTCCTCCGCCGCGTCCTGGAGACCACCGAGCGGCGCGTCGGCGCCTGAGAAAAAGAGGGTTGACAAGCGGCATCCCATACGTCATCCTGTAAATGCGACCCGAGAGGCAGGGTCTGCGTAAGCGTGGACAAATGCATTTGAAGCGAGTACGCTCGTGCTTCCACGCTGCCTTCTTTTCGACGACCCTCCGATGCCCGCTCGCGTCGTGGGGCGTCCGGCATGCGTGCAGCCAGTCCGCCGCGAGCCCTCGGAAGGACATCTGTTGGCAGCCTCGCGCAACGCCTCCGCCGTACCCGCTGGTCCCCGTCGCGTGTCTTTCGCGCGTATCCAGGAGCCTCTCGAAGTTCCTGACCTTCTGGCCCTGCAGACCGAGTCTTTCGATTGGCTGCTCGGAAACGAGAAGTGGAAGGCCCGGGTAGAGGCGGCTCGTCAGGCCGGGCGCAAGGACGTCCCGACCCAGTCGGGCCTCGAAGAGATCTTCGAAGAGATCAGTCCCATCGAGGACTTCTCGGGGACCATGTCCTTGTCGTTCCGCGATCACCGGTTCGAGCCGCCGAAGTACTCCGTCGATGAGTGCAAAGACAAGGACATGACCTTCTCCGCCCCGATGTTCGTCACGGCGGAGTTCATCAATAACACCACCGGTGAGATCAAGAGCCAGACGGTGTTCATGGGGGATTTCCCGCTCATGACGCCGAAGGGCACGTTCATCATCAACGGCACCGAGCGTGTGGTGGTCTCGCAGCTGGTGCGTTCGCCCGGTGTGTATTTCGAGCGCACCGTGGACAAGACCTCCGACAAGGACCTGTACGGGTGCAAGGTGATCCCGTCGCGGGGGGCCTGGCTGGAGTTCGAGATCGACAAGCGTGACAGTGTCGGTGTGCGCATCGACCGTAAGCGCAAGCAGGCCGTCACCGTGCTTCTCAAGGCTCTGGGGTGGACCAGCGAGCAGATTCTCGAGCGGTTCGGTCAGTACGAGTCGATGCGGGCGACCCTGGAGAAGGATCACACCGCCGGTCAGGACGATGCTCTGCTGGACATCTACCGCAAGCTGCGGCCGGGTGAGCCGCCGACCAAGGAGTCGGCGCAGACGTTGCTGGAGAATCTGTACTTCAACGCCAAGCGGTACGACCTGGCGAAGGTCGGCCGTTACAAGATCAACAAGAAGCTGGGGGTCGACGCCGAGATCACCCAGGGCACCCTCACCGAAGAGGACATCGTCGCGATGGTCGAGTACCTCGTGCGGCTGCACGCCGGCGAGGAGGCGGAGGGCCTGCCCCTGGAGGTCGACGACATCGACCATCTCGGCAACCGGCGGGTGCGCAGCGTCGGCGAGCTGGTCCAGAACCAGGTCCGGCTGGGCCTGGCGCGGATGGAGCGCGTCGTGCGCGAGCGGATGACGACCCAGGACGTCGAGGCGATCACGCCGCAGACCCTGATCAACATCCGCCCGGTCGTGGCGTCCATGAAGGAGTTCTTCGGCACCTCGCAGCTCTCCCAGTTCATGGACCAGACCAACCCCCTCACCGGGCTCACCCACCGCCGCCGGCTGACCGCGGTCGGGCCCGGCGGCCTGTCGCGCGAGCGGGCGGGCGTGGAGATGCGGGACGTCCATCCGTCCCACTACGGCCGGATGTGCCCGATCGAGACCCCTGAGGGCCCCAGCATCGGCCTCATCGGCTACCTCGCCTGCTTCGCCCGGCTGAACGCCTTCGGCTTCATCGAGACGCCCTACCGCAAGGTCGTCGACGGCAAGGTGACCGACCGCATCGACTACCTCACCGCCGACGAGGAGGACAGGTTCGTCATCGCCCAGGCGAACTCGCCGCTCGCCGCCGACGGCCGGTTCGCCGAGCCGCGGGTGATGGTCCGCATCAAGGGCGGCGAGACGGAGTACGTCCGCTCGACCGAGGTCCACTACATGGACGTGTCACCGCGCCAGATGGTGTCGGTGGCGACGGCCATGATCCCGTTCCTGGAGCACGACGACGCCAACCGCGCGCTCATGGGCGCGAACATGATGCGCCAGTCGGTGCCCCTCCTCAGGAGCGAGGCGCCGCTGATCGGCACCGGCATGGAGTACCGGGCCGCGACCGACACCGGTGACCTCGTGCTCGCCGGCAAGCCGGGCGTGGTGGAGGAGGTCTGCGCCGACTACGTCACCGTCAGGAACGACGACGGCACCGGCACGACGTACCGGCTGGCCACGTTCAAGCACTCCAACCAGGGCACCAGCTTCAACCAGAAGCCCATCGTCGCCGAGGGCGACCGGGTGGAAGCGGGCCAGGTCGTCGCCGACGGCCCGTCCACCGAGCAGGGCGAGCTGGCGCTGGGCAAGAACCTGCTGGTCGCGTTCATGCCGTGGGAGGGCCACAACTACGAGGACGCGATCATCCTCTCGCAGCGGCTGGTGCAGGACGACGTCCTGTCCTCGATCCACATCGAGGAGTACGAGGTCGACGCCCGCGACACCAAGCTCGGCCCGGAGGAGATCAGCCGCGACATCCCCAACCTCTCCGAGGAGATCCTGGCCGACCTCGACGACCGGGGCATCATCCGCATCGGCGCGGACGTGGTCCAGGGCGACATCCTGGTCGGCAAGGTCACGCCCAAGGGCGAGACGGAGCTGACCCCGGAGGAGCGGCTGCTGCGCGCGATCTTCGGCGAGAAGGCGCGCGAGGTGCGCGACACCTCGCTCAAGGTCCCGCACGGCCAGTCGGGCAAGGTCATCGGCGTCCGGGTGTTCTCCCGCGAGGAGGGCGACGAGCTGCCGCCGGGCGTCAACGAGCTGGTCCGCGTCTACGTGGCCCAGAAGCGCAAGATCACCGACGGCGACAAGCTGGCCGGCCGGCACGGCAACAAGGGCGTCATCTCCAAGATCCTGCCCGTCGAGGACATGCCGTTCCTGGAGGACGGCACCCCGGTCGACATCATCCTCAACCCGCTCGGCGTGCCCGGCCGGATGAACATCGGCCAGGTCCTGGAGACCCACCTCGGCTGGATCGCCGCCCGCGGCTGGGACATCACCGGCATCAAGGAAGCCTGGGCCGAACGCCTGCGCGACAAGGGCCTCGAACGGGTCGAGCCCGGCACCACGATGGCCACCCCCGTCTTCGACGGCGCCCGCGAGGAGGAGATCGTCGGCCTGCTCGACCGCACTCTCCCGAACCGCGACGGGGAACGGCTGGTGGCGCGCAGCGGCAAGGCCCGGCTCTTCGACGGCCGGAGCGGCGACCCGTTCCCGTACCCCATCGCCGTCGGCTACATCTACATCCTCAAGCTGCACCACCTGGTCGACGACAAGATCCACGCCCGCTCGACCGGCCCCTACTCCATGATCACCCAGCAGCCGCTCGGCGGTAAGGCCCAGTTCGGCGGCCAGCGCTTCGGTGAGATGGAGGTGTGGGCGCTGGAGGCGTACGGCGCCGCCTACGCCCTGCAGGAGCAGCTGACCATCAAGTCCGACGACGTCCTCGGCCGCGTGAAGGTCTACGAGGCCATCGTCAAGGGCGAGAACATTCCCGAGCCCGGCATCCCGGAGTCCTTCAAGGTCCTCATCAAGGAGATGCAGTCGCTGTGCCTCAACGTCGAGGTGCTCTCCAGCGACGGCATGTCCATCGAGATGCGCGACACCGACGAGGACGTCTTCCGCGCCGCGGAGGAGCTCGGCATCGACCTGTCCCGGCGTGAGCCGAGCAGCGTCGAGGAGATCTGACCACCACGACCCGCACGGGCTCCGGCGAGCGCCGCCGGAGCCCGGCTCCACCCCTTGCTAGGTGAGGAGCACCTGGTCGAGGACGTGCTCGCCGATGGCCGCCATGGTCGGGTGGTCACCCGAGTTCGCGGCCAGAGCGGTGCCCATGGCGAGGGCCCAGCCGCGGGCGCGTTCCCAGGTCGCCTCGTCGGCGTCCACCCGCGACCGGAAGACCTCCCTGGCGCTCTCGTCGAACACCAGCCACGCGGCGGCCAGGTCGGTGGCGGGATCGCCGCTGGTGAGGTCGCCGAAGTCGAGGACGGCCGCCAGCCCTTCGCCGTCGAGCAGGAGGTTTCCCGGATGCGGGTCGCCGTGCAGCCACAGCGCGGGGCCCTGCCAGGGCGGGAGGGCGAGCGACTTCTCCCAGACCGGAAGAAGCTCCGCCGACCGGGCGATGGACGGCATCCGCCGCCGTACCGCCTCGTCCCGGGCGGCCAGCGGAACGCCCCGGACGGGATTGCGGGGCGCCTCAGGCGGCGCGGGCCGGTGGAGGCCGGTCATGAAGTCCGCCAGCGGCCCGGCGATGCCGGAGCGTTCGGACGGCGGCACGTCGGCGGCCGTGCGCCCCTCGAACCAGGGCGTGATCGTCCACGGCCACGGGTAGCCCTCGCCCGGCGCCCCGGCCCTGACCGGCACGGGCAGGGCGACGTCGACGTGACGGGCCAGGACCGGCAGCCAGCGTTGCTCGTTGACGATGAGGTCGACGGCGACCTGACGGCGCGGCAACCGTACGGACAGGTCCGTCCCCAGGCGGTAGATGACGTTGTCCCAGCCGTTGGCGACGAGGGTGAGCGGGCCCGCCAGATCGGGATGCTGCCGGCGTACCAGGCGGTCGACGAGATCGCCGTCGATGTCGGCCTCGGCCGCCGGGGTGTTCATGCCGCAACGATAGTCCGCGACGAACTCGCACTGGACGGCCTTCATGCTGGGTGGGGCTACCAGGACTTGCACCTCATCCGCATGATCACTCGTCATGTTGTGGGGCGCACGTCACGGAAAGCCTGGTGCGGACAGTTGAGATCATGCGGGATCGTGCGGTGGCGGTGCCGTCACTTTCTCCTGGGGACCTGTCGCGCTACCCTGGCCGAACACTCTGATCGACCAGGGAAATGAATGATTTTACGGGCGTGCAGCCGGGTGCTGATGGGGATCGGGCTCTTGATCCTCATTCCTAGCATCCTCATGCAGATGGGCGTGAAGGAGAGCTGGGCGCATGCCCGGGCGGTCGAGCCGGCCGAAGCCGATGCATCCTTCATGACACCACTTATGATCTCGTGGATCGGCATCGGTCTCGGGACTGCGTGGGTGCTGGCAGCCGTTACCTGCTATTTCGTACCCAGGTCTGTAGCGCGCCTTCAGCGTCCCCCGAAGCCCTCTCGCGGTTCGGGAGCGGTCGTTTAGCTCCATCCCTTCCTCCACCCTGGCTCTGCCTGGACGTGACAGGTGGGAAGATCGGGCCCCGGAGGGAGGGCGAGGATTACGACGACCGGACGGGCGAGCAAACCCCGTCCAAGGACAAGCTGACCGGTCTGCGCGTGTGGCAGTGCCGGTTCCGGCCGAATGGCCTACTTCCTGCACGCCAGGGCGATCGTGGCGCCCAACGGTGGCAGGCCGATGAACGCTCCGCCTCCCGCACGCAGGGGACTCGGATCGGACCCCGGTCCTGGCGCTCTTTGCCAGCAACTCGATGGTCAGCGTGTGCTTGCCCCGTTGGCCATGCAAGGGCAAGCTCGTCCGGGTACCCGGTCAAGCCCGCTGCCGGCAAGCGGACCAGGCCGACGTGCAAGCCAACGCCAAGCGCGCGGAGCCGGCGAGAAATGGCGAGACTCCGGATCACGCACAGGCGGGCCTGTTGAGCCGACCGACCTCGGTGGCACAGGTAATCGACAAAGGCCCGTCCGACAAACCGGAACGGGCCTTTTTTGCTGGGTGGGGCTACCAGGACTTGAACCTGGGACCTCTTCCTTATCAGATAAGTCACCGGATCTTCCTGACCTGGGCGATCAAGAAACGCGCTGGTAGAGGCGATTTCTGCATCCGTTCTGATGCATTTCGCTTCGTTTCAGTTTCTCCCAATCATGATCGTCTCTCCCAGAAATCTCCCAAAGGCCCAACCGTGATCACTCCCCTGCGGATCCCTCCTGAGCACGCTTCGGCGGTGGCACGTCAATGACGTACTCGAACGTGATCGCGTCGCCCGGCACCACCGAGTCCAGGAGCTCGACGGCCCGGCCCTCGCCGTCGTACGCGATTCGCAGGGTGCGAGCGATGGGCACACCCGGCGGTATGCGGAGGGTGGCCGATTCACCGGGAGTTGGCATGCGGATGGACACCTGCTCCACGAACCGCGCGATACGACCGCCCATCACGTCCTCGTAGTAGCCGGCCACACCGCCCTTGATGCGCCGGGCCTCGGCCACCGGCGTCCGAGCGAAGAGGTCGGCGGGATAGTAGCCGTCGCTGAGCTGGATCGGTTCTCCGTCAACGAGCACCTCGCGACGGCGCACGATGACGGCCTGCCCGCCGGATAGGCCGAGCGCAGCGGCCACCTCGCCGCTGGCCGGCTCCTGCGTGACCTCGACGAGCCGCTGCTCAGCGTTGAACCCTTGATCAGCGAGCTCGACGTTGAGGCTCGCGATGCCACCCTCTCGGCGTGACCGCCACTGGGTGCCCGTCGACACCATCATGATCGCCGGCCGCTTGCGGACGTGCGTCTTCGCGCCCTGGGAGCTCACCACGTGCCCTTCGGCACGCAGCAGAGCTATCGCCTTGCGTACGGTCGTCCGGGTGGTGTCGTAACGGCTGGCCAGGTCGTTCTCGGACGGCAGCTTTTCGCCCGGCGCGAGCCGGCCGTCGAGGATCTCGGTGCGGAGGTCGTCGGCGATCCGCCGGAATGGTGGCACCATCGGTGCTCCTCACTTGTGCCTGTCCTACTCGGTGTACGCCCAGCCGGACCAGCGGCCGACCGACGTCACGATGACAGGTCCTGCAGGGATGTGCTGACGGTACTGCTCGTACTTCGCGGCGAGTGCCTCAAGGGCCCTCTCCCTCTCGGGGCCGTCCTCATGTATGTCGGCGGCGCCGTCGGCGCGCACCCACCACAAGCGGCTCCAGTCGTCGTCGTAGTAGTCGGCCAGCAGGCTGACCTGCGGGTTCTCGTGGATGTTGCGCAGGCGTCGAAGGTTCGTCGATCTCTTGGGCTTGTGGTCGATGGCGATCACGATCTGGTCATCTACCAGGGCAAACGTGACGGGTACGACGTGCGGGACAGCGCCCGCTGATGCGGTGGCGAGGCAGGCGATGCGTTCGTTAGCGAAGAGCGCTCGGGCTCGATCCGGTTCCATGCGTCATTCTCCCCAGACAGCTTGCATATCCATGTTCCCCGAGTCTAGTGTCAAACATGCATATCCAAGTTGGACGCGAGAGGCGGGCACGATGGCTCCTCCCGACCAGGAAGCAGCGGGCGCCTATGGCGTTCTCGTCCGGCCCGCTCTGCTGAACTACGCCGTGTCCCAGGACCAGGGCGGCGGGTTTCACGCGCGCTGGATCGAACCGCTGCCGCCGGCCCTGCTGGCGAAGGAGTGCCAGCAGGAGGTCACCGCGCCGACCTGGCTAGAACTCACCCAGGCGGCGGTCCGTAACCGGGTGCGCATCTGGCTGCTGCAGTCGGCGGGCGGGTCATGACGCCGGCGGAGACGATCACCTACTACGACGACCCGGATCACGCACAGTCCATGATCGATCTGCTCATGCGAGCGCATCCGGGGTGGACGGTCTGGCGGCTCGGGACCGACCGAACGTTCCGCTCTACCCCTCAGTGGTACGCCCGCCGGGAAGACTGGCCCGCCGGCGTGCAGTCGCTGTCGTGCGAGAACGCCGGGATGTTGAACCTGGCGATGTTCCAGGCGAACGCGGGGGCGCGGCTGTGACATACTCGATCGTCCCCTACACCATCGCCTACGCCAACGAGCTGGTCAGCGACCCGATCGCCTTCGAACGGCACGCTGACGAGATGCGGTTGACCTACCTCAAACCGCGCCGCCGTGACTGGGTGCACGGCATCCTGCACGCCCGCGTGCTCGACCTGCGCGACTGGCAAGATCGGCGCGGCTCGGAGCGCATGCGCAAGCTCAACCGGCTGAGGCAGGAGCTCTGCATGGACCGGGCGCTATGCCAGGTCTGCGGCCACCCGGCCACCGACCCGCTCACCGGACGGATCCCCTGGCTACTCACCAGCACCGTACTCGAGCAGACCGGTCCCGACTCCGGCCGCACCAACGCACCGCCGACCTGCTGGACCTGCATACCCAAGGCCCTGGAGCAGTGCCCGATGCTCCAGCTCGACTACACCCTCTACACCGTCGCGGGACGCACGAGCGCGGGCGTCCTGGCCGACCTGTACGAGCCGCTGCTGGGCACGCAGTGGCCGGCGCTCGACAAGCGAAACGTCTTCATCGCGTGGGATGCCATCCGCGATCAGGCCCGCGCGCTGGCCACCTGCCGCGTGGTCGAGCTGCACGGCATGAAGGCCGTGAGCTGAGTTCAAGACTCCCGGCGCGCCGTCTGCGGAATGGCGGCGCGCCGGGCGGGTGGCCTCCGCCTCGGTCGGGAGGGGCCAGGCGGAGGTCACCCATCCACCAGACCGGGGCGGCGCGGACCCATGCCACCCACCCCCGCGCCGCCCCTCAGGAATACCGCCGGCGGCCGCGCCTCCCACACCGGCGCGCGGCCGCGCGGTAGCGTGCCGCCTTCTCGAACGACAAAACGGGCGCCCGGTTCCGCCGGGCGCCCGTGATGATCGATCCCCCTTCCCCAGGAGACCGACGTGTCAGACCTTATGACCAGCGCGGGGACCACGCCAAGCCGCCCCGCGCAGCAGCAGCCGGACTTGATCGAGCGCGGCGGCTTGGTGGTTGTCGTCGCCGCTGCGGTGGTGCTGTCCTTCAGCGCCCTGCAGGGGCTGGGCGGCCACGCCGGCTTCGCCGACTGGCAGCTGCCGCTGATCGGCGTGAGCTTCAAGATGAGCCTGCTGCTGCCACTGTGCATCGACGCCTACGGCGCGGTGGCAGCGCGCATCGCGACCAACCGCTCCTACGCCGAAGCCACCCGCCAGCACGCCATGGTGCACAGTGGCATCGCGATCGGTGTAGGCGTGATCGGTAACGCCGCCTACCACCTCGTCGAGGCCGAAGTGATCGAGTTAGCCGGCGGCGTGCTGGTGACCCTCGTCATCGTGGTCAGCGTTGTGCCGCCGATCGCGCTCGGCGCGCTGGTGCACCTGATCTCCGAGTGCGCGCGCGACCGCCGCGAGAGCGTGCTGGCGCTGGAGGCCGAGCGGCGGGCGGCCGCCGAGCGGCGGCGTGCCGAGCGCGAGCGCGCCGAGCAGGAAGCAGCGGCGGAGCGAGCGGCCGCCCAAGCGGCGGCCGAGCGCCTCGCCGGCGAGCGGCGAGCGGTCGCCGAGGCAGAGGCCGCCCGGGCCGAGGCCGAGCGGCAAGCGGCGGCCGAGCGAGCGGCGGCCGAGGCGTCTGGCGGCCGAGGCGAGCGGCGGCCGAGCGAGCGGCAGCGGCCGAGCGAGCGGAGGCCGAGCGCTCGGCGGCCGAGAGGGCGAGCGCCGAGCGAGCGGCCTCGCAGCAGACGGCGGCGGCCGAGCAAGCGCGCGCCGAGCGCCTGGAGGCGGCCCGACGAGCGGCGGCCGAGCAGCGAGCGGCCGAGGAGGCGGCCGCTCGCCGCGCCGCCGCCGAGCGTCAGCGGCCGCCGAGCGCGCCGGGCCGAGCGCCTGGCGGCCGAGCGCGCGGAGTCGGAGCGGCTGGCGGCCGCCGAGCTGGCCGAGGCCGAGCGCCTGGCCGCCGAGCGGGACCGCGCCCAGCGGGAGGCGGCCGAGCGGCAGGCCGAGGCCGAGCGCGCCGCGCGTGCCCGGCTCGCTCGCGCCGGCGACCTGCCCGCCGGCGAGAAACGGAAGATCATTCTGCGGTTGTTCGAAGCCGACCCGGCTGTGCGGGCGCCCGAGGCCGCGGCCGCCGTCCAAGCCGAGGGCGGCCAGATGTCGGAGCAGCGCGCCCGCGCGGTGCTCGCCGAGATCCGTCAGGAACGCCAGGGCGTGCTCGCCGACGTCCGCCAGCTGCGCTCGCCGGATCGCTCGCCCGCCGCGGTGTGACCCGCTTGCCCGACCGCTTGCCCGACCGCTTGCCGGGCGCTCGCCCGGCAAGCGCCAGCCCACCCCGCCGCGACTGGTCGCGGCGCTCACCGAAGGAGACCCCGATGTCCCATCCCCCGATCGTCTCGCTGGTGATCCTCTACCACCGCGGCATGTTGCGCTACGTCGGCCGGCACGCGCTGGCCGAGGACCTCGACCGGCTCCTGGCCCTCGCCCAGCGCGAGCTGAGCGACGACGGCCGGTGGGTGCGCCTCGTCTACGGCGGCAACGACGAGATCATGGTGCGCCTCACGGACGAGCGCCTCGACGAGCTGCTCGCGGCGGCCGACGCCGCCAGCATGCGCGTGATGACGGGAGCGGCGTGATGGACGAGCGCGACCACGACGACCGTGCCGAGATCCGCGAGTGGGACGCGCACGTCGACGCGATGCACGACCCGGGGCCGCGCGAGGAGCCCGAGCAGGAGCCGCCGGTGGACCTCGACGCCGTCGAGGCGGCGCTGGACGCCGCGCACCTGCAGATCCGATCGCTGGGCGAGGACGCCCGGCTGCTGGTCGACATGCTGCCGTCGGTGATCGCCGAGCTGCAGCAGCGCCGCTGCTCGGATGATTTACGCTCCATGCGGGCGGAGTACACCGTCACCGACGGCCCCGGGCCGCCGGCCGATGCCGAGCTGGTGACCGATGAGCAGGCGGCCCTGGTGCTGGCCAACAACGCGGCCAAGGCGGTGTGGATGCGCTGGGTCTACGCCGACCCCTGGCAGCAGCTGTCCAAGGAGCCGCCCTTCTGACCCCGCGCACGACGAAAGAGCCCCCGCCCGGTCGTCACCGGGCGGGGGCTCCTCGCGTTCACAGGCCGCCCACGGCGGCGCTGTGAACTGTGTCGCGGCGTGCTGGGCTATCGCTCGACGTATCCCTGCACGACCATCGGGCGACCATCGTCGTCGCGTGGGTCGGCCACCGGGGTGACCTTTCTCTGACCGCTGACCCAGGCCCAGCCGACGTACAGGCCGTCCAGCAGCTGCTCGACGCCCGTCTCATCCAGTTCCCAATCCGGCGGGATCCACCCGAGCGCGACCGCGAGCCTGGTCAGCCCCATCAGCAGCAGGGCGACGCCGCCACGCACCAGCAGTGGATACCGCACGGTGAAGGGAACCTTGGGGGTGGGATGCATATGCCCCTCCTTCAGGGACGTGCCCCTCATCTCGGGGCGGAAATCAGGCACCTGCGGCGATGTGCCGCAGGTGAAGGCCCGTGCCGTCCGGAGGAGGTACAGCCAGGCCAAGCTGTCGATCACGTGATCGGGGCGGTCCAGGCGGCGCGCCAGGTGGCCTCGTCGACCACGCCGGTGGCCTTGAGCCCCTTCTCCTCCTGGAACGCCATGCAGGCCTCACCGTCGGCGCCGCTGTACCAGCCGTCGACGTCGAGCCGCCAGCCGCGCTTGCGCATCTGCCGCTGCCAGACCTTGACGTCGTCGCCCTTGGTGGTGGGTGGCCACGACAGCGGCCGCTTCCACGCCGGCACCTCGACCTCCTCGCGGCCGGCGGCGTCGCCGAGCTCGCCGGCGACGAGATCCAGCAGCACGTCCCACGGGAAGTTGCCGCCCGGGTCGCTGTGGTCGCTGCGGCGGTAGACGGCGCTGATGTCGGCGTGCGAGGTGATCCCGCGCTTGCCCGCGCGCAGCTCCGCCCGGGTCAGTCGCCTGACCGGGATCTTGTGGGCGCGCGCCCAGCCGGCGATCACGCCGGCGGCCTGGCCGAGCATCGCCTTGCCGTAGGCGTCCAGCCATTCGGCGCGCGTCTGCCGGGCGAACCCCGCCAGCTCCAGCTGCAGGCCGTCGGCGTTGCCGCCGGGCGCAGCCCAGGCGGTGTCCTGGTCGCGGACACACCGCACCACGCTGTTGGCATCGACGCAGGCGTGCGCGGAGGCCTGCCGGTTCATGGTGGCGAACATCTTCGCGCACTCCTCGGCGGTGGTCGGACGTTCGACCCACTCCATGGAGTGCACGACGATCAGCCGGATCGGGGAGATACGGCCCCGGTGGTACCAGCGGGCCTGCACCAGTTTCATGGCTGCCTCCGGTCGTGGTCGCGCCGGCGGGCCCGCTCGGCGTACTGGGCGCGGATGATCAGGACCAGCCGCCAGGCGATCACCCAGGCGAACGGGGTGAAGGCGGCCAGCCGGATGTAAGGCCAGGCGCCGGGCTCGGCCGTGGTGAACGTGGGCGAGCCGATCAGCCGGACCGACCACAGGGTCAGCCCGCCGGCGAGCACGCTGGTGAAGGAGAACAGGTGCCGGCCGGCCACCGAGGTCCACCAGCGGGCCCACAGCCCGTACACCACGGCGCTGGCGATCGCCATCGCGGCGCAGACGCAGATCAGCACGCTGCCGGCGATCTGCACGAGTTCAGCCATGCCGGCCCCCTCCGAGCGCCTCGTCGAACATGCGCGCGAAGTGGTTGTCCTCGCGCATGCGCCGTAGCCGATCGGCGATGCCGCGAGAGGCCCGGGCCCGCTCGCGGGCGCGGGCCAGGTCGGCCTCGGCGCGGCGGCGGGACTGCTCGGCCTGCCGGGCGGCGTCGTCCAGGGAAGGGCGCTCGTCTGGCTGCTCACGCATCATGGGCCCGCCTCGATCTGCCTCGACTTGATCTCGCGCAGCAGGGACGCGGCGACGTGCGCGCCCTCGGTCGCGGCCGCCAGCGCGGCACGGATCTCCTCATCGCGCGCGCGGCGGGTGAGCTCGTGCGCGTCACGCTCGATCTCCCACAGCCGGCGCCATTCGTCGGCGTCGGCGTTGGCCTCGGCCACCCGCTCGTCGCGGTCGGCGCGGACATCGTCCAGCGTCGAGCGGGGCACCAACGTCTTGGGCACCAGGTGGCCGCGGAACACCAGGTGACCCACCAGCCACAGCACGCCGAGGAAACCGCCGAACGCGCCGAGCTGCGCGATCGGCGTCTGGATCCACTCCACCCGCTCCTCCTGTTCCGACGATGACCGCGCCGTCGAAGCGACGTCACAGCTCTGGTGAGTCAGGAGTTCATGTGGTCGGCGTTCTTCAGCGACGTCAGGATGGCGTTGATCTTGGTGGCGACGTCGAGGAAATTGCCGTTGATCGCTGAGCCGTCGTAGGTGCCGCCGAGCGTGGCGATCACGTTGTCGGGGGTGCCCGAGGGCAGGGTGGTGAACGCGGCCACGGTCGCCGCCTGCGGGTAGAGGCGCCGCACGACGCCGGAGGAGCCGACCGCGAAGAACTCGCCGGAGTTGGCGCCGATGTGGACCTGGCCGACGTCGACGTCGGGCACGGCCTGGTTGGTCAGCAGCCAGCCCTGGGAGGCCGCGGTGAGCGCGGGCCGGGTGCCGAGCAGCGCCTTGAGCTGGTCGACCTCGCGTTCCAGCTGCTCCACCCGGGAGGCCAGGTTGCTGGCGTAGACGTCGGGCATCCTAGGGTGCCTCCGTTCCTTCGAACACGAGCTTGGCTTCCTCGGCGCCGGTCTTGGTGACGGGGGTGATGCCGATCCCGATCACGCGGCGGGTGCGCCACACGCCCTGATGCCACTGGTTGCGCAGGTAGATGCGGGCCAGGTCGCCGAGATGGTTGGGGGTGAAGGTGACGTCGCGGCCGTAGGCGACGGTGGCCATGTCGACGCGGATCGCGCCGGCGGCCCGCTCGGCCCAGAACGCCGCGTAGGCCTCCAGCGTGTCCAGGTCGGTCTGGTTGTTGTAGGACAGCGTCTTGCTGGTGCGCGGCCAGCCCGCGGCCAGGTGCGCGGACGCTTCATGCGCGGAGGAGATCAGCGGCACGGACGGGGTGGAGGCGTCGGCGCTGATGCTGTTGCCGCGGGCCCGCACCCGGGTGAAGCCGCGCAGCGCGTCGGCCTCCTCCGACAGCTCCAGGATGTCGCCGGAGTACAGGCCGTCGCCCCACTGGTGGTGCGGGCCGCCGGCCTGGCCGAGCGTCGGGTACCCCCACACCAGGCGCCGCACCAGCTGGCCGCCGATGTTCTCCAGGTTGATCATCCACTCGAAGCCGCCGTCTTGCTGGGCGAGCTCGACCAGGCGGCGCAGGTAGGTGGAGCCGTCGGCCGGGTAGGTGACCTCCCGGGTGACACCCGTGGTGCCTTCTGCCAGTTCCAGCGAGATGTTGGCGTTGTCCTGGGCCATCAGGTGGTTGACCAGGTTGCGCAGGATGTCGGCCTGGTCGGCGCTGTAGGACAGGTCGTCCTCGATCTCGACCGCGCCCAGGTAGCCCTCCAGGGTGGAGCCCTGCAGCGCGATCGCCATGGTGCCCTTGCGGGAGCGGGTCAGCCGGGTGCGGTGGATCCAGTACTCGCCCTGCGGCTCGCCCAGCCGCAGCACCTCCACGCTGATCGCGCCCGGGCCGCGGTCGAGGGGGTAGGAGTCGGGGTCGCCGGCGGCCTCGCGGGGGATGATCTCGGCGACCTTGTCGGCGATGCGCGGCGACGGGATCGGCACGGTGGCGTTGATCACGCCCGGCGACAGGATGCGCTTGTCGAGGTCGACGCCGACCAGGTCGAGGTCGCCGAGGTATTCGCGGGTCAGCATGCGCATGAACCGGTAGCGCCAGGTGGCGCGGCCGCGGCCGGGTGCGCCCGGCGCGACGACGGGCGGCGGCGCCGAGGGGTCCTCGGCGGCCGCGAGCAGCAGCGTGAACGCGCAGCTCGCGACGAGGTTGCTGCCGGTCCAGAAGGCGGGGCCGACCGGGCTGGTGGAGATGATGGGCGCCCAGGCCAGCCCGGCGGCGACCCACACGTCCGACTGCTCGTCGGCCAGCTCGACGGTGCCGGGCGGGTGGGAGAAGGAGACGCTGGTGCCGGGCGGCGCGGGCACGCCGGCGGCGAAGCGGAACTCGATCCCGGACGCGCTGCCGGGCGTCAGCGACGGCGAGGTGAGGCCGGGGTTGTTGTCGGAGCGCAGGCTGGCGAAGTCGGCGCCGGCCACCGCGGCGATCAGCGTGACGCCGTCGGCGGAGACGCCCTGGCCGGCGGTGTAGCTGGACGGCTCGGAGGTCACCGCCTGCCGCGCCCACACCTTGACCCCGGACCAGAACCCGGACGCCTCTCCGGGCCAGCTGCCGCCGGGATAGAAGTCGACGGCGTTCCAGTCGCCGGCCAGGTCCATGGCGGCGTGGCCGCCGGAGTCGGCGGCCTGCCAGGCGATCAGCACGTCGCCGGCGCGGGCGTCGCCGCGCGCGGCCGCGTAGCTGCCGCCGTGGTGGGTCGTCGCCTTGACGGAGCGGATGAACGCGCCCACCCCTGCCCCCTCTCTTGTGTCACAGGTGGGCGTGGCGCCACAGGAAGTCGGCGCCCGCGCTGCCGCCGGCGCCGGCGCTGTAGGTGATGGTGTTGGTGGCGGCGGCGAGCACGAAGTCGCCCAGCTGCACGCTGGCGGTGGTCAGCTGCAGCGCCTGGGAGACGCCGCCCATGGTGACGGTCGCGCCGTCGGTGTCGATCTCCAGCGTCGACCCGTCCGGCACCTCCAGGTCGAACCCCAGTGACTGCCCGAGCTCGGCGTTGACCAGGACCGGGTCGGTGACGGGGCCGGGCAGCCGGATCAGCGGGTGCGTCTCGCAGTTGCCGGTGTTGGCCAGGGCGGTCGGAGTGTTGAGGCTGATGTTGGTGCCCTGCAGGCCCAGGCTGTAGCGGCGCGGGTCGGAGCACGTCCACCGGATGGACGCCTGGACGATGCCGGCGCCGACCAGCCCGGTCGGCATGATCCGGCCGGTGATCGCGCCGAAGGCCAGCAGCGTCTCGCCACGCAGCCGGATCACCAGCGGGTATTCGTCGTCGCTGTCACCGATCGCGGTGGCTTGGCGCAGGAACGCCAGGCTCTCGGCGAACGTCGGGCTGTTGTCGTCGATCTGGATGGTGGCGGTGACGACCCGCTCCTCGCCGTACTTGCGGCCGGCGTAGGAGCCGTGCCGTGACGGGCGGGAGGTGTTGCCGGACTCCACCCCGGGCAGGTCCTCCCAGCCCTCCAGCTCGGTGATCCGGTACAGGTCCTGTCCGCCGCCGGCCACCAGCCGCGCGAGCGGCCCGTTCCACTCGATCTCGCCGTCGGCGCCGGTCATCGCGTCGCCGGGGCTGGGTGGGATGGAGATCGTGAGCGCGGGCCATTCGGCGGTGACCTCGAAGACGGGCAGGGTGAGGATCTGGTCCCGGGTCAGCGACAGCGCCGGCCACTCGGCGGTGATCTCGAAGACGGGCAGGTTGAGGTTGACGTTCGGGGTGACGATGGACAGGTCCGGCCATTCGGCCGAGACCTCGAACGCCGGCAGGTCGATGGTGGCGCGCGAGTAGCGCAGCTTACCGAGACTCTTGACGGGGATCGGCTGGGACCGGCCGAGACGAGCCACGCGCCCTCCCTGCTAGTAGAAGGCGGCGCGGTTGACGGCTTGGCCGAGCATGCGGCCGCGACCGGCCACCAGCGCCTCCGCGCCGGGCATGATCTCCACCGCGAGCCACTCCCAGCTGGCGGTGCTGCTGCCGGCGGCGTCCAGGTTGAAGGTGACCGTCGCCAAGGACGCGCTGTTGGCGGCCTTGCGGATCATCATGCCGTCGAGTTGGGCCAGGTCGAACGCGCTCTCGTCGTCGGTGCTGGAGGGCAGGCCGAGGCTGTTCAGCTCGACGGCGACCGCCACGCCGCGCGAACCGATCGCGGTGGCGGTGTAGGCGTTGACGTTGCTGGCGTTGGTGGACGTCAGGTTCTGCCCGGTCGCGCCGGTCGGCGTGGTGAGGTCGGCGCCGGTGAAGACGTCGACCTTCAGCGCGGCGGCGAACGAGCCCAGGAATCCGTTGTTGGTCAAGGTGGTGGTGATGCCGGTGGCGCCGGCCGCGCACGGCGCGGTCCAGATCTCGAGCGCGAAGGTGCCGCCGATGTCGCGCTGCGCCCGCCGCGTCCAGGTCAGGCTGCCGCCGGAGATCGTCAGCGAGCCGTCCTCGTCCGCGGCCGCCGCCATCGCCACCAGCAGGCTCTGCGCCGGCGGTGAGAACGCCGCGGTGGGGGTGGTGCCGTCGACCTCGTCGGTGACCAGGGCCGGGGAGGAGGCGTGGAGGGCGATCGCCACCCGTCATTCCTCCCAGATGACGTAGCAGTAGGCGTTGACGGCCGCGCCGGCCTTGACCCTGACCCGGAGGAACCGGCTGGCGGCGACGGCGAACTCCCTGCCCAGGGGCCATTGCTTGATGTACTGGGTGGTCGGCGCGATCAGCTGCACGTCGCCGGTGCGGGTGGCGGTGATCGAGCCCTCGGCGGTGGCGGTGTAGCCGGTGGCGCTGGTGCCGAGCGTCATCAGCGACGCCGTCGCGCCCGGATCGCTGTAGGGCTGCACGCCGGCGGCGACGTGCGCGGTCACCGTGGCGGCCACGTTGGTGTCGATCAGCTCGCACCGGATCGGCGTCGCGGCCGCCGCCCCGTCGAAGCTGATCCCCCACTCGACGACTCGGATGCCGCGCGTCGACGGCGTCGCGATCTGCAACAACGTCTTGATCGCCGTGCCGGTGGTCACGGGCGAGAGTTCCGCCGTGGTGGCCATGGCGCCGTTGGCGGCCATGTAGAGAGGCATCGACGCCCCTCCTTTCATGCGAAAACCCCGCACGCGGGCGGGGTCGGAGAAGCGGACCAGGTCGAGGTCGAACCGCCGTGGTCAGGCGGCGTTGCGCATCTTGTAGCGGGTGATGCCGTCGGTGTGCGGGTTGATCTCGTAGTCGCCGTTGGAGGCGTCGTAGGACTGGCCGAACCACCGGAACACGAACGCCCGGTTGGACAGGCTGGGCGCGTAGACGAGCAGCCCTTCCGCGGCGAAGGTGGCCGAGCTCCAGGTGACCGTCTGGAACCGCCAGCCGATCATGTTGGCGGCGCCGGCGAGCTCGGCGAAGGAGATGACGGTCAGGTTCTCGCCGCCGGTGGTATAGCCGGGCTGGCCGGTGGGTTCGCCGCTGTTCCACGGCGCACTGCCGTAGGCCGGGTTGGTCTGGGAGAAGTTCGGCGTGATGCTCGCCTGGAACAGCGCGCCCTTGAAGACGCCCGGGGTGGTGGAGCCGATGTCGATGGTGATGGTCTGCCGGAACAGCTTGACGAACGTGTCGTTGAAGAAGCCGTCCTGATCGAAGGCCATCGCTCAGCCCCCCAGCTGCAGGTTGATGCGCACGCTCTTGCGCTCCTGGCCGTCGGGGGTGGTCTCCACCACCGTCTGATGGCCGAGCTGGTCGACGGTCTCCTTGAACCGGGTGCCGTCGGCCGTCCTGCCCTCGTAGACCATGTCGCGGGTCTGCCAGGTCTGGCCGCCGCGGATGTGCTCCACCGTGCGGCCCTGGCCGAGCGGGGCGCCGCCCCTCATGTAGCGGCCGAAGGTCTGGTGCTGGTCGGGATCGAATGGCATGGCAGGGCCCGCCCTCCTTCCTGCAGGTACGTGATGTGAGATACCGCCGAGATCAGCCGCCGGGGGCCAGCCGCCGGGGGTCAGCCGCCGCGGCGGGCGATCCAGTCCAGGTCCTGAGCGATCTCGTACGGCGACTGGTCCGGGCTGGCGTAGAACGCGCCGATCGACACCCCGCCGCCGGCGCCGCCGCCCGCGCCCGCCGAGGTGGTGGCCAGGCCGCCGCCGGCCGGCACGCTCTTGAGCGTGGCGGCGGCCAGCATGCTGCCGGCGCTGGCGCTGGAGGCGGCCGTGTTGTAGGCGACCCCGCCCCCGCCCACGTGCACCCCGTACTGGTCGGGCCGAAGCACCGTCTTGGCAGGCACCAGGTCGATCACGCCGGTCTCCTCCTTCAGCGACGCGCCCACCCCGCCCTTACGGCTGACGGTGCCAGTGGAGGAGCTGATCGACGCGCTGGCGAAGGCGCCGCCGCCCTTCTTCTTCGTGCTGGCGGTGCCGGTCGTCTTGCTGATCGAGGCGGAGACTGCGTCGCCCAGCTGCTCGACGGCGCCGGTCAGCCCGTCGATGCTGCCGGACATGGTGTCGGCCATCCCGCTCACGCTGACCGACACCAGCTGTCCCATGTCGCTCACGCTGTCGCCGATCGCGGCCGACCCGCTCGTCCACCCGTCCACCAGCTGCTCGCCGGTCGCGCCGACCGCGCCGATCGCCGCGGTGAGGCTGCCCGTCTGGCCGAGGGTGGAATCGAGCTCATCGATGACGGCGCCCATGTGGATCTGGTACTGATCCGCCGACAGCTGCACCGACTCGGCGACGCCGGACAGCGCCTTGGACGCCGTCTTGTTGATCAACAGGTAGCCGAAGTCGTCGGCGACCTTCGCGAGGATGTCGCTGGCCCGCTCGCGGTGCGCGCTGGCGTAGGGGATGAAAGCTTCCTTGCCGGCCTCGCCGAAGATCGCGTTGTTCCGCGGCGAGTACACCGCCCGCTCGGTGATCATCGGCTGCAGCACGCCACCCGCCGCCATCAGGCGCACGCCGTCTTGGGAGATGCTGCCGCGCGCGTTCGGGGATGCCTTCAGCCCGCCCGGCAGCCGCACCGAGCCGTCCTGCTCGACCCGCACCCGCACGGTGATGGTCTTGTCCTTCATCCCGTCGACCTTGCGCTGCGCGTCCTGGATCGCGGCCAAGGCTTTGGCCGTGTCCGCGTCGACCTTGACCGTCTTGCCGTTCGGCAGCTGGATGACCGCCCGGCCGAACTTGTCGACCGCCACGGCGCCCTCGTCGGTGCGCTTGATGGTGATGCCCAGGCTCTCGCCGAGCCCGCCCACCGCCGCCTTGGCGGCGTCGTTCTTGCCCGCCCACGCCACCAGCTTGGGCAGCTGCTCGGCGAAGGAACGGCCGGCCTGGTCGGTCTTGCCGGTCCGTTCCGACTCGGCCTTGGCCGCCTCCGAGATTGCGCTGGTCAGGTTCTGCACCGCCTGCAGCCGTTCCAGATCGGACAGGCCCTTGGTCTTGGCCGCCCGCCCGGCCTCCTCCAGCGCCTGCTTGAGCCGGATCTCCGCGCCCAGGGCCGCCTGCGCCGGATCAAAGTGCTCCTCCAGGGCCTGGGTCAGGTGCCGCACCCCGTCGGCGGCGCTGTCGCCGCTCTGGCCGACGCCGGTCATCGCGGCGACCGCCTTGCCCGCCTCCTCCTGCATGCGGCTCAGCGTGGTCGGCAGCTCCTCCATGCCCTGGGCGATCTCCTGCGGGGTGCCGCCGAACAGCTGCCGGAAGAAGTAGTCGCTGGAGGCCTGGCTGCCGGCCGGGCCGAGCGGCGCCGAGAACAGCACTTTCAGCTCATCGGCCCAGCTGATCACCTTGGCGCCGGCCTCGACCAGCGCGGAGGCGTCCTCGATCAGGTCGGCCAGCATGGTCGGGTGCTCGTCCATGATGTCGGCGAAGGTCTCGAAGGTGTCGTTGAGGTGCGACATGATCGACGGCATCCGGTCGGCCAGCGACGACAGCAGATTCCCGAACGAATCGCCCACGTGTTCGAAACTGGGGCCGAGGGTTTCGATGCCGCGGCCGACGGCGTCGACGAAGCGGTCGACGTCGGGCACGAGCCCTTCCCAGATGCGGGCCAGGCGCGGCTTGAGCGCTTCGAAGGTGCGCGCCGCGACGTCGGCGGCCCGGATGGCGCTGCCCTCCAGCGGCGCGGCCGCGTCCGCCAGCTCCTCGCGGATCGCCGACACCGTCTCCGACCAGGCATGTTTGACCCGGTCGGCGTCGGCCGCCATGGTCAGGCCGACCGTGGCCAGGCCGCCGCCCAGGGCGGCCACGATGCCGGAGGCGGCCACCCCGGCTACGGTGGGCAGCGCCGCGATCGCGGCGGCGGCCACCGCGACCTGGCCCGGTCCCACCGAGCCGAGCACGCCGAACCCCTCGGAGAACAGGCTGCCCAGGCTGCCGGCCTTGTCTGCGATCTCGCCGACGGCGGCCGCCGCGTGGTCGACGTCGACGTCGACCTTCACCTCGGCCGAGTCGCGCTCCAGCTTGTCCAGCTCGTCCTCGACGCGGCGCAGCTCGCGCAGCGCGATCTGCACGTCCGCGCGGATGATCGGGTCAGCCTCGCTGCGGGCCAGCTCCTCCAGCTCGGCCTTGACCCGGCGCATCTCCTCCAGCGCCGTGCCGCCGTCGACGTCGATGCCGATCTTCTTGCCGGCCAGCTCCCCGAGGGACTCGCGCAGGGCCGCCAGCTTCTTGTCCGCGTCGCTGCTGTCGGCCTCGATGGTGATCTTCGGCAGGGCGCGGGTGGCGGCCTCCAGCCGGCGCCGCATCGTCGAGGCGGCGGTGCCGGTCTTCTCCAGCTGCCGCTGGTAGCCGCGGGCGGCCTCCTCCTGCTCTCGCAGCGCCCGCTCGGCCGCCGCTCCGGACTTCTCCAGGGCGGCCAGGCCGCGTTGGGCGGCCTGCACGTCGATGTCGAGGGTGGCCCGCACATCACGGATCAGCTGACCCGGCATCCCGGCTCACCTCCTCGGCCCTCGCCACCGGCTTGAGGCTGATCTTGATGCCGCGGCCGGTGTCGCCCGGCATGGACGCCCGCATGGCCTCGATCTGGGCGCAGCCGCCGCACCACCGCTCGACGGCGTAGTAGGCGTGCCGGTCGCCGCCGCGGGCCTCGTCCCACTCCTCCGGCCGGGTGCCGCACGTGCCGCAGCGCGATCGCTCGCGCACGTAGTACGCGATCGCCTTGTCCCGGTCATCAGCCGGCCAGGACAGGAACTGCGAGTGCGGGATGCGGTAGTGGTGGCAGACGGCCATCTCCAGCGCGAGCTGGGGGTTGGCGTCTAGCCTTTTGGGACGGCCGGATCCACCGCCCTGACGTTGACGGCTACCGCCAGCTGCAGCAGCTCCTGCCGCTCCAGCCAGGACACGTTGCGGCGCAGGAACTCGGCCCACTCCTGGTCGCCCATGTCGCCGGGCGCGCACGCCAGGAAGCACGCGACGGGGAACTGCTCGGTGTCCCACTCCTCATCGTCTGAGCCTTCGCGCGGCGGGTGCTGGGCCACCAGCTGCTCGTAGTCCTCCGGCGCGAGCGCGGTCAGCTCGATCGTTTCGTAGCACTCCTGGAGCGCTTGCTGTGCCTGATCGAGCGCCTCCCGCGCCGCCGCCACAGCCGCCGGCCCGCCCTCGTCGGTGCGCAGGTGGGCCAGCTGCCAGGCCCGCTCGGCGAGCCGGAGAGCGCGGGTGGCGGCGGCGACGTCGTCGACCGGCAGCGGGTAGCGGGCAGTGGGTCGGCCGCGGCCGCGAAGTCGGTCACGACGGCTCACGCCGGGATCTCCACGTCCACCGCCGGCTCGCGGGTGACGGAGTAGGAGACGGTCATGCGGCCCGGCTGCGCCTCCACCGACCGGGACTTGCCGGCCGACAGCACCCGGACGGGGTAGACGTCCATCAGGTAGCCGGCGACGTCGCCGCCATCCAGCCACAGCACGTTGGTGTTGGTGCCGACCCCGGACAAAGACCGGATGTCGTCACCGGCCCGGTCCATGTAGAAGGTGATCGAGCTGTTCTCGACCGAGATCCGGCCGGTGATCGAGCCGGTGAACAGCGTGGCGAGGTCCGGGGTGGGCACGGCCTCGCCCTGCAGCATCCACCCGGCGACCTCGGCCACCTCACGGGTAACGTCCAGGCCGGCGTCCATCTCGCTGCGGGTGACCGCCGTGATGTCGGCGATCGAGGGAACCAGCAGCAGCTTGGTCGTGGCCGGGTTGATGTAGCGGGTGGTCTGGGCGATGAGCGGTGCGGCCATGGTTACTGGCTCCTCTCGGTCGGGCGGCGGCGCCGCGGCGCGGTCTCGGTGCCTGCCGGACCGCCGGCGGGCTGGTCGGAGGCGGACTCGGGCTGGTCGGCGGCGGGGCGGCCGCCCTCCTGCCAGCCAGCCAGCTGGTAGTGCTGCACCGCCGCCGCGGACACGCTGATCTCGCGGTCCAGGACGGGGTGGTAGATCGTGACCTGTTCCATGTGCGCCTCTCAGGCCGAGGTGCCGACGATGGCGATGTCGTAGGTGACCGAGGTGCCGGCGCCGGAGTTGGCGACCAGCAGGATGTCGCCGGTCGAGGCGGTCACGGCGTAGCCGGTGGCGTCTGCCGCGCCGGTGCCGAGCAGCACGAACGCGCCCGGCCTGAGCACCAGCTTGTCGGTGGCGTCGCCGAACGGCGTGATCCAGCCGTTGCTGCCGGCACCGCCGATGACCACGTTGTTGCTGTTGGAGGCCGAGGCGGCGACGTAGAGCAGCTTGACCTTGGCGAAGGTGATCGTGGCGCCGAACGCGTCGGCCAGGCTCGCGGCCAGGTCGAGGTTCTCGGTGGCCGAGGCCGACAGGGTGCGCCGGTCGGTGAACAAGCGATCGGCCTTGCCCGCCGTGGTGCCGCTGGTCAGGCTCAGCGTCTTGCTGATCTGCGGGGTGTACGCGGCCGCGCCGAGGTCCAGACTGCTGGTCTGGCTGGCCCGGAGGATGAGCTCCAGGCGCGTGGACAGGGACATGGGCTTCCTTCCATGCGGACATGCGGGCATGCGAGGTGGCGCAGCCTGGCGGCCGCGGAGAAGAAGGGGTCAGGGGGTCAGCGGAAGCCGTGCGCGCGGGCCACCTTGTCGATGGCCTCGCCGATCTTGGCGTCGACGTCCTCGGCGTGCGCCGCCACGGCGGGGAACAGGAACGGGCGGGCCATCTCCGACACCCAGACGTTGCGGCCGTAGACCGGGTGGCGGAACGGCGCCCGGAAGCCCAAGTGCTCATAGACGCGCAGGTGCGGCGCCCGGCCGACGGAACCGATCACGGTGACGCCGGCGCGCGACCCGGTGGAGAACTGGATGCCCAACCTGATGGCGCCGGGGATGCGGGTGGACCAGGAGGCGCGGCCACGGGCGTCCTGCACGACCACGTTCCCGATCTGTTTGATGGCCGGGCGCAGCTCCTTGCGTACCTCGGGCGGGATCTTGCCGAGGTCGCGCACCAGCCGCCGGATCTCCTGCGACGCGCCCGCCACCGCGACCTCCTGCTCTACGTCGGGTAGGAGGTGAACTCCACCTGCAGCTGCAGGGCGCTGGTGACGCCGTCGTCGTCGAGCGCGTAGCCGAGCTCGCCGCCGGTCACCGCCGCGTACAGCAGGCCGGGCAGGTCGTCGAGCCGTCCGTGCGTGGCCAGGTACTCCTCCACCGCGGCGCCGAGCTCGACGGTGCGGGCCTCGGCCTGCTCGACGGTGCCGCCGGGCACGCGGACCTGGATGTGCAGATCCACGGTGACGGTCTCGGTGTAGGCCAGGCCGCCCATGCCGCCGCCCATCCCGTCCAGCGTCCGGCTGTAGCGGCCGGCGCCGCCGTAGATCAGCTCCCGCTCGACGTCGCGGGCCGGGTAGCCGTAGGCGATCTGCACCCCAGCCAGGACGGGCAGCACGGCCAGGGCGTCGAGCAGCGCCCGCTTGGCCGCCGTGGCGTTCGTGACCGGCATCAGGAGGTCCTTCCCTGGTGGAACAGCGACCAGCGCTGCGGGGTGTAGTCCAGGATCCGGGACGCGGGGACGGGCCGGCCGTCGGCGCCGCCGGCGTTGCCGCCCCGGCTGTAGCGGGAGTAGACCGCGTCCACCTCCGGGATGCCGGTCGCCGCGGCGCCGGGCATCGTCAGCCGGTAGGTGCCGCCGTCCGCCGCGGTGTAGGACGTGGCCCGATCCGGGATGCCGCTCTTGTGGATGTTGAGCCGGGACCGGAACCGCACCAGGCTGGCGCGCACCAGGTCCTCCGGCGGCGCGTCGGACCCGTACTCGTACTCCAGCAGCACGTTGCCGATGCCCTCGGTCCAGACGTTGCCGTCGCCGCGGCGCAGCAGCCCGTCCCGGGTGACCACCAGCGCGCCCAGCTGGGCGGTGGTGAGCGGCACGTAGGGCTGCCCGGCCCGCGGCGACATGGTGGCCGAGCGCAGCACCCGGACGCCGCGCAGCTGCACGCCGGCCACCAGGTCGTCGCCGCCGTCCGGCAGCAGCAGATCCCGGGTCCCGGTCCCATCGAGCAGGACCCGCCGGTAGCGGGGCACGAACGCGCGCTGCGTGATCCGCTCGCACTCCACCTCGACCTCGGTGCGCGCCTGGATGAGGTCCTCAGTGCTGTACTTCGTGGTATCGCTCAGCGCGCTGTCGGAGGCGCGGCCCTGGCGCAGGCTGAAGTAGAAGCCGCCCACAATCTCCACCTCGTCGGTCTCGACCACGTCCGCGCCGTCGATCGTCGCCGCCCAGGCCACGGTGAGCAGCGCCAGGCCGGTCTGGGCGGGCAGCGCGAACGTGTAGACGCCCATCCCGGCCGACGTCGCCGGGCCGGCGGCCACCTGGGTGCCGGTGGCGTCGGTCACCTCGACGGTGACGGGCCCGGCCGAGTCGGTCGGGGTCTCGTCGACCTCGAAGACGTGGCGGAGCGTCGCGGCCCGGGTGCGGGCGATGCGGGTCAGCATCGCCTACCCGATCCGGACGCTGCCGGCCGCCGTGCCGGTGCCGCCGATGTCGACGTAGATGCCGTTCTCGCACCAGACCGGCCGGTCGTACATGCGCGACTCCGACTGGCCGCCGTTCAGGTTGAACGCGTCGATCAGCGTGCCGGAGGCGGCGCTGGCGTTGTCGTAGACCCGGACGGTCACGGCGTTGCTACCGCCGGTCTCGGCCACCACGATCCCGCAGTACAGGACCGGCCCGGCGGCGCGCACCGCCTGGTCGGACCCGGTCAGCGCGATCGTGCGGGCGGGCGAGGGCGAGCCGCTCATCAGCGGGCCCGGAAGGTGACGTGCACCGTCCCGTCCGGCATGGCCAGGCCGGAGCCGCCGACGGTCTTGGCGACGGAGATCCAGTCGCCGGCGGCGACGTTCAGGTCCGCCGCGGTGCCCGACAAGCTCACCGTCTCGGGCGTGAACGCCACGCCGTTGGTGGCGCTGTAGGCGCGGGTGGCGATCGCCGTGCTGCCGGCGCCGGCGGCGCCGCGGTTCTTCACTACCACGCTGAAATAGTTGGTCGGATCCGCGGTGACGTTCGCGTTCGGCACCCAGACCACCCCGGTGATCACGCACCGGAACGGCGCCTTGAAGCCCATCCACTCGTCGGTGGTGGCGGCGGTGCCCTGGCCGGCCACCGGGATTTCCCGAGTGTGGTCTCCCTGCATGTCCTTGAGCTGCACGATGGTTCCCTTCGCGGTTGTGGGGCAGCATGACGGGGCGCCCGGCCCGGACGGTGCCGGGCGCCCAGATCGGGACGGGTCAGCCCTGGCCGCTGTAGAAGCCGCGGTGGTCGAGCACCGTGCCGCTGTAGATGTGCCGGATCTTGTAGAGGATCTTGTCGGCCGCGAACACCGCGCCCTGGGTGGGATCCGTCTGGCTGAAGAGTTCGGGGTCCTGCCTGCCCCTGTAGAAGCCGACCTCGATGGTGGGCACGCTGTTGGGGTCGGCGATCAGGAACCAGTCGTTGGCGTCGGAGAAGTAATCGACGACCAGGTAGTCCAGGCCGGAGTGGATGTTCGGGGTGGTGGCGTCCTCGGTGCTGGTGACCGCCACGGCGGAGCGGGTCAGCTTGAACGCCTGCCCCTCCAGCTCCGGCGGGACCACCAGCAGCCGCGGCAGCATGCCGAGGACCTCGACCGAGTCGCCGTAGGCGACCTGCTCGCGCATCTTGCGCCGCCCGATGAGCAGCGTGCTGTCCGACAGCGGGCTGGAGGTGTCCAGGTTGCCGTGGCTGGCGTGGAACAGCGCGACGCTGTCGTAGGTGCAGGTGGCGTTCGTGCGCAGGATGTCCCACACGAACCGGTACAGCGTCTGCGCCGCGGCGCGGCCCAGCTTGGCTGGGATGCCGGCGATGGCCCGGATGTCGTCGTTGGCGATCATCTCCATCGTCAGCTCTTCGGTGCCGCCGCGCTTGGTGATCGCGTAGGTGGCCTCTTCGTCCCCGGGGCTGGTCAGCGGCTGGTAGGGCGCGCCCTCCAGCACGTCCGGCAGCACGCCGTACCCACCGACGCGGCCGATCCGCTGGGTGCGGAAGTCGTTGATCGGCGGCATCGAGCTGACCACCTGCCGCCAGGACTGCAGGCCCGGCAGCCGGTACATCGCCACCAGCCGGCGGGTGATGGAGTCGCCCAGCACCTGCGCCCACGACGTGGTGTCGAGCGCCTCAATCGCGCGCAACGAGCTGTCGTAGGCGGGCGCCGACTCGCGCATGATCAGCCGGTTGACGTCGACGTCCCACGACACGACCCGGTTGCCGGTGAAGTCGGCCCAGGCCTGCCGGAAGCTGGTGTAGCCCTCGGAGAAGTTGCCCTCGAAGAAGGCGTCCAGCGCCTTCTTCTTCTTGTCCAGGCTCTCCTGCGTCACCTGGAGGCTGGCCTTCGGTGCCAGGCCCGCGCGCTCCGCGACGCCGAGCATGGTCTTCAGGGACGCGATCTGGGCGTCGACGTCGGCCTCGGTGATCCAGTCCGGCAGCGCCTCGGTCAGCGACTCGGCCACCCGGGCGGGTAGCCCGGCCGCCTCGACCTTGGTCTTGATGAGCAGCTGGCCGATGAACCCGCCCTTGGGCTGGGTGGCCTCGGCCGCCTGGCCCTCATCGCCCGCGCCGTCGCCGGCGCCCTCGCTGCCGCCCTCGCCGGCGTCGGCGGTGCCGGCCTTGGACAGGCCGACCGCGGCCAGCTCCTCCTCGCTGGCCTCAGCCAGCGCCGAGAGGATGTCTTCCTTCGTGGGCACGTCGTCCTCCTCGTTGTCGTCGGGCTCCGTGCCCGGGTCATCCTCTGCGGTGCCGGCCGCGACCATGCGGACGGCCTTGCCGCCGGCGGCCGGGTCGGCCACCAGGTCGGCGCTGTTGACGCGGGTGATCTCGATGGCTTCCTGCAGCCGCTTGCCCGACTCGGTGACCGGCTTGTAGCGGGCGTAGACGTCGTGGCTGACGCCGATGAGCGGCGGCAGGCCCTCCTCCTGCGCCGCGAGGGTGGCATCCAGCGTCTCGGCCGCGTGCGTCGCCGACGGCAGCAGATGCAGGTCGCCGTACAGGCCGTCCTCGGCCGCCTCGACGTTGCGGTAGTGGCCGATCAGCCCGGCGATCGTCGAGGTCGCCAGCTCCTCGTCCGACCGGTGGTGGTCGTAGGCCTTGGCCCCCTGATAGAGGCCGGCCGCCGCCTCCAGCACCGCCTTGGGGTAGCGGCGCATGTTCTTGCTGTCGCCGTGCGCGATGATCCGCACCCGGAAGACGCGGCCGCCGCCCGGGTCGTCGTCGAGCGCCTCGACGACGCGGCCGACGATCCGATCGCGCTGCACGCCCACCGCTGCCTCCTTGCCCGTCGAGCCCTTGACCGCCCCGGGCTTGGTCGTGGCCTTCGGCGTGGTCTTCGGCGTGGTCTTGGCGGTGGTCTGCTGCTTGGCCGGCAGAGCTCGGGTGGACTTCGCCGGCGTCGCCGCGGCGCCCTTGGAGGCCTTCACCTTGTTGACGAAGTCCGCCGTGACCCTGCCGGTGGGCTTCATGCCGAGCCGCTTCTGCGCCGCCTTGATCGCCTGCGTGGTCTTGGGGCCGAGCTTGCCGTCGACCACGAGCGGCTTGCCGGCGGCGTCCTTCAGCCCGGCGGCGTTCAGCGCCTGCTGCAGCCGCCGGACGGTGGCGTCGCCGCCCTTCTGGCCGTAGCCGGTGCCGGTCTTGCCGTCGAAGCCCATCTCCGCCGGCTTCTTGGCGGGCTCCTTCTTCGCCGAGCCGCTGGAGCTGGCGGCGCTGGCGGCGCTGCCGGCGACGAACTGGCCGCCGACCGCGGTGCCCGCGGCGCCGCGGGGATGGAGCTGCTCGGCGAAGGCCTCCGCCGCGGCGCCCAGCTCGTCCTCCTGGCCGTCGTCACCGCCCAGGTCGTCGCCGGTGTTGCCGGTGGCCACCGCGGCGACCTTGGTGTAGGAGCGGGCCACCTTCTCCGGCTCGCCGAGCGTCACCGCGTCGCCGTCGCCGACCGCGTAGGAGCACTGCCACAGCTGCTCGCCGCCGGCCTCGCCGCTCTCGCTGCTGTAGACCACCTGCGCGTCGCTCATGTCGGCGATGTACACCCACACATACCGGCTGCCGCCGCTCTGCCGCAGCCGCTCCTCCAGCGCGTGCCGCACCATGTTCTGCAGGTCGGCGTGCGAGCGCTGGCCGTCGATCATCGCCTCGGCCGCGGGCGTCTCGACGGCCTCGGTGGCGCGCTCCTCGGGCGCCTCCTGCGGGCGGCCGGCCGCCTCGAAGAACGCGGCGCTGGCGGCCTCCTGGTTGCACGTCGGGCACAGGCCGGGCCCACCGCAGGCGACGAGCTGCGGGCCCGGCTCGGTGGGCGGCCCGTCGCCGACCCAGTGGCCGTGCGTGGTGTACGGCATCACATCTCCCAGGTCACTGCTTGGCGCGCCGGCGGGTCGGCTTGGGCGCGGGCTCGGTCGTGCGTTCCTCGTCCTCGAGGTCGCCCGCCTCACCGGCGGGCCGCGCGTCGACCTCGCCGACGCGCTCGCCGTCGACGTCGACGACGTACGGGCGGGCCACCTGGTCGCTCACCAGCCACTCGCCCCGCTCGCCGGCGAGCGTGACGTGATAGTGGCCGTCCTCGTCGAGCGGGGCGACGCTGGCCACCTGGTGCGCCGCGATGCCCAGCCGCGCGGCCGCCTGCTCGGGCGTCATCATGGGGTTCCTCCTCCTGCTCCTGGGAGCGCGATCAGCTGTCCGGCGCCGGGGCCGGCGTCGTCCACCGCGGTGGCGATGTCGTCGAGCTCGGCGTCCGGGGCCGCCAGGTCGGCGGACCACGGGATGCCGACGTAGTCCTCCCACGCCTTGCGGGCGGCGACCGAGGCCGCCTCGCGGGACAGAGCGCCCATCTCCACGAGCTTCTCCAGCCCCGTCGACAGGTTCAGCAGCACGCTGGCCGTCAGCTCGCTGTCGGCCGCGGCGATCTCCGGCCCGACCACGGTCACGCACTGGGCCGCCGGGATGCGGTAGCTCTCGCCGGTCTTGGGGTCGGTCGCCTCGACCTCGGGCTGCAGCCGCTTGGCGGCCACCGCCCGGTCGACGACGAAGCGGCACAGCTCGGTCTGGTAGGCCAACCAGGTCTTCTGCAGGCCGCCGACCCGCCGCCGTACGGGCTCGGCCATCGTCAGCGACGTGGCGCGGTTGCTGTCCTCAGGGTCGGCCAGCCACGTCTTGGCCAGGCCGGCGCCGCCGGCGATGACGGTCAGCACGCTCTTGCCGGCGATCGAGTCTTCCTGGGCGCCGGTCTCGGCGTGCTTGGCCTCCCACTTCACCGACTGGTTGTGCACCTCCATCGAGCCGGACGGCGGCACGTGCGTGCCGCCCCGCGCCGCGACGAACGCGTCCACGTGGCCCTGGTCGCCCTCGACCGTGACGTCCCACACGAAGTAGCGCGCCAGCGCGGTCCGGTCGATCAGGTTGGACAAGATCGCGTCGTAGGAGTCCAGCCAGTCCAGGATCGGCATCAGGAACGGCATCCCGCGCCGGTCGGACAGCAGGGTCTTGTTGGGCGCCCAGAACATGGCCTCGCCGTCGCGTAAGCCGGTGACGTCGTCGACCGCGACCACGGTGTAGGCCAGATCGCCGCCGTCGGCCTGGCGGACCTTGACCTCGTGCGGCCACAGCGGGTTGCCGTGCAGCAGGCTCACCTCGCTGATCAGCGACGGCTCGATCGGGTTGTAGCGCACCACCCCGCTGTGCCGGCCCTGCAGCAGCTCCAGCAGCGTCTCGCCGGTGATCATCTGGTCGCGCAGCCACAGCTCCTGCAGATCGCCCACCCGGTTGCGAGGGTCGTTCCAGAACTCCTCGACCACCTCGCGCACGTCGGCGTTGGTCGCCTCGAACGACACGCCCTTGTCGCCCACGCAGAACGACACGTAGGTCTCGATCACCGCGCGCGCCATCGGGTTGGACCGGTAGGCCGCCACTGACGCGTCGCGGGCCTTCTCCTGCGTCCAGTGCGGCACCTCCCGCAGCGAGGTGCCCATCCGGGTCCAGCCGGACTCGCCGTCGACCGGGTCGTAGCCGCGGCCGCCGAGCGCCCCGGTCGCGATCAGCTGCTCGGGCGTTGCCTCGCGAGCACGCCGCGGCGGCCGCGGCGCGAAGATCGACCGCCCCATCACGCCGCCTTACTGGCCGCCGGCGGCCGCGCGCCGGACGCCGCCGCGGCGGCCGGGCGTACCCCGCCCGCGGCGGGCTGCTCGTCGGCCTGCCCGGTCAGGTACGCCACCGCCACCAGCTCGACCCCGGCCACCAGCAGCGCCCACCACCACACGCCGGTCAGGCCGCCGATCGCGACCGCCACGGCGGCCAGCCCCGCCAGGCCGATCACGTTGGAGACGGTGCCGAGCGTGAGCCGCGGCAGCCTGATGCTGATCACCACGAGGGTCCTCCTACAGGTTCAGGCGGCCACGCGGGCGCCAGAGCGTCTGGGCGCCGCCGGCGGCGGCCTGGGGCGCGGTCGCGGGCGGCGGCGCGGCCGCCTCCTGGACGGCCATCGCTTCCTTCAGCGCGTTGAGCGTGGCCGAGATGCCGTCGATCTTGTCGCCGGAGTTGGCCTTGTCGGGCTTGACGTTGCCGCTGGAGTCCGACGTGATCGACAGGTTGTCGACCATCCACCTCATGATCGGGTTGCCGCCGGAGCGGAAGGCGCCCGACTTCACCAGCCGCAGCAGCGTCTTGAGCGGGTCGTTGAGACTGGCCACGCCCTGCGAGATCGGGACGCAGGTCAGCCCGCCGTCGCCGAGCACGCGCACCACGTCGGTGGCGCCCCACCGGTCGAAGCCGACCGTCTTGACCCGGAACGTGGCCGCGTCGAGGTCGATCTGGTGCGTGATCGCGGTGTTGTCGATCACGTTGCCCGGGGTCAGCTGCAGCCAGCCCTCGCGCACCCACACCTCGGCCGCGCCGGCGGTGCGCCGCGACAGCGTCTCCAGCTGATCGGCCGGCAGCCAGAACCGCCACAGCGCGTCGTAGGAGCCGTCCGGGCAGGGGAACAGCCACGCCAGCGCGGTGATGTCCTCGACGTTCGACAGGTCCAGCCCGCCGAAGCACTCCCGGCCGGCCAGCGCCGTCTCCTGCACCATGCCCGCCGCGGCGTCCCAGTCGGCCAGGGTGATGTAGCGGGTGGTCTGCTTGGTCCGGATGCCCAGGTGCAGGCGCAGGTAGGAGCCGAGCGCGGCGGGGTCCTGGCGGGCCTCGGCCGCCTTCTTCTCCAGGTACTCCTGCGTCGGGCTGATCCCGAACCCCGGGTTGGCCTTGCGCATCGTGGCCACCGCGAACGGGTCGTCGTCCTCCTCGGCGCCCCAGATCACGCCGTAGGTGCTGGGGTGCCGGATGACCCGCCGCGCCAGCTCCTCGATGCGCTTGCGCTTGCGCGCGTAGATCGTGTTCGGCCGGCCGTCGTCGGCGGTGGTGATGATGGCGATCAACGGCTGCTCGCGCGAGCCGGTGCCGGTCTCGATCGCCTCGACCAGGTCCGGGCTCTTGTGGATGTGCAGCTCGTCGATGATGCCGCCGTGAAGGTTGCCGCCGTGCAGGGACTCGGCGACCGAGGACACCACGGAGAACGTCGACTTGCTCGCCTTGTGGATGATCTTCTGGGCGAGGCTCTTGACGTGCGGCTTCAGCGCCGGGCTGTGGTCGCACAGCTGCTTGATCGGGCCGAAGACGTAGCCCGCCTGATCCCTGGTCGTCGCCGCGGCGATGACCTCGGCGCCGCCCTCGCCATCGGCTGCCGTCAGGTAGATGCCCAGGCCGCCGCACAGTGTGGACTTGCCGTTCTTGCGGGGCACGTCGACGTACAGGTCGGTGATGACCCGCACCCACCGGCCGGCCCGGTTCTTGCGGATCCACCCGAACACGGGCGCGATCACGTAGGCGACCTGCCAGGGGTCCGGCGTCAGCGGCCGCCCTACCCACTGTCCCTTGGTGTGGCGCAGCAGCCCGAACGCCTTGAGCACCCGGTCGACGCGCTCGGCGTCGAAGCGGGCGGTCTTGAGCAGCTCGCCGGGCTCGGGCGTCTTCCACTTCGGCGGGCAGTCCGGCAGCGGGATGCCGCGGTCGATCAGGTACCAGGCGACCTCGGGCGACAGCTTGAGCCGCTTGAGCTCCGCCGGCGACGGCAGGTAGCCGGCCTTGCGCCGCGTCGTACGAGGCGTACGGGTCGCGCCAGCCACCGGGTCACCCCGCGCCGGCGAACGGGTTCTCCTCGCCGGGGTCGGTCTCGGGCGACGACAGCTTGTGCTCCGCCGCCGGGCTCAGCCCGAACTCGGCGCACCACGCCCGGAACTCGGCCGAGGCCCGCTCGACCACGCCCACCAAGGGGTTCAGCTTCACCAGCCCGCCCTGGGAGGTGTAGGTCAGGCCCTCGGCCGCCAGCTGCGCGCGCGCCTCGGACCAGCGCGCGTACGCCTCGCACGCCAGCTGCAGCGCCGGCCCGTGTACCGGAGCGAGTAGCTGCAGCCGCTGCAGCTCGGCGACGAACTCCTCCCACAGCTCGCCAGCGACCTCCGACAGCTCGGCCGGACGCTCCGGCGGCAGCCGCCGGAACGCCGGCGGCGCCTTGACCGGCCGCCCGCCGGAGTCGGTGCCCTTCCCGCGGCCCTCGACGAGCTTCAGCCCGGCCGGCGTCGGCTTCCTGCCTGCGTTCGCGGCCATCGCGACTCCCTCCAGAAAAAAGGTTGGATTCTGAGACGCGAAATTCCGAGGGGGGCGCGGGTCACGGCCCACCCCTGTGACCTGGGAAAACACCCCCCGGGGGGTGCAGGCCTCTGACCTGCGGAAACGTCAGCGCTCTGACCTGCGGAAACGTCGAGGCTGTGACCTGCACAAACGCAGGATCACAGGTCGGGTGGCAGAGCCTTCAAGATCACTGCGTAGGGCTCGCGCTGCGCGATGCGGCATGCCTCGTACCTCGCCTTGTGATCGTGCTCGACCTCGCAGTACCTACGTCCCTGCTCATCCTGCTTCCACTCGAACACGCGAGCGCGAGGGGTGTCGATCAGGTAGACCTCAAGCCTGTAGATCCTCTCGGGGTCGAGCCCCTGCTCACGTACCCAGGTCGTCAGGCGTGCGTAGCGCTCGGGGTCGGCGAGGATGCGCTCCCACGACTGGGCGTGCACGTCATAGACCACGCGAGGGCTGGCCAGGTCGAGCGTGCTCATGCTGCGTGTCCTCCCTTCCTGCGACACTGGACAGATGGAGCTGGACGAGATCGCACGCCGCTTGCAGGCGGTCGAGGGGTTGGACTGGTCGGACATCGGCAAGCTGTTCGAGGAAGAGAAGTACGGCGACTTCTACCGAGTGGGCCCGGTGCTGGTCCCCACGGACTTCGACACTGAGGGCGACAAGGTCCATCCGGAGGACAGGGAGTACGCCGCCGAGCAGGCGGCGGTGGCCGAGTTCCTGCAGCACGTGGTGGCCGACATGCGGGCCCTGCTCGACGCCGTCCGCTCGTAGGGCCCGGTCAGGCGGAGCCCTTGGCCGAGTTGCAGGAGCGGCACAGCACCTGCAGCGGCCCGTCCTCTGGCCCGCCCCTGGCCACGGGGTCGATGTGGTCTGCGGTCAGCGGGTTCCACGGCTCCGCGGTATGGTCCGGCCGGCCCCAGCCAGGGCACCAGTCGCCGTACTGGGCGCGGTGCTCGGCGACGGCCTGGGCCCGGCGCTCGCGTTCGGCGGCGGTGTAGGGGCGGCGCCGGCGCTTGCTGCGGGTGCTGCAGCCGGCGCAGGTGCCGGTGCCGTCGTGCAGCTGGAGGCAGGCGGGGCAGCGGGCTTGCGGCTTGTACGGCATGGCTGGCCGTCCTCCCTGGCGGCGGCCCGTCTACTCCTCGTGCCAGTACTGTCCCGACTGCATGACCATCGCGATGATCGGTTCGAACTCCGCGCTGTTCACCACGGCGGTGATGCGCTGGACGAGGTCGTCGTAGAGGCGACGGTGCTCGGCGTCCTCGGGCCCGTTGTTGCGTTTCAGTGAGGCGCTGATCTGCAGGTGGACGGCTTCCCGGCTCATGGGCGGTCTTGGCGCCCGTTCACGATGCCGCCGTTGCGGGCCTTGCGCTCGAACCGGAGTTCCTCGTGGAGAGACGGCTTGTCGGGGTCGGCCATGTCCGCTGTCAGGCTGGCGAGGCGCTGGTACTTCTGGGGTGTGGTGTGTCCGTCCCACGTCGGGGCCTGGTCGCCGGCGAGCTCGGGCACGTGGGCGAACAGGTCGAGGTCCTCGACGGCCAGGTGCCAGGACAGTTGCCCGCGCGGCGTGTCGATGAAGATCAGGGGCCAGCCGGGGTTCTCGGCGTCGGCGCCGTGCACGAGGGCGGACGGGTAGAGCGCGGCGAGGTGGGCGACCAGGTGGGCGCGCTCGCGGTAGATGCTGATCTGCTCGGTCATCAGGCCAGGGGCCTTGCGCTCGGTTGCGGGGACCATTCTCCAGGCCCGTCGCCCGGGGGCACGTTGTACTCGGGGAAGCCGCCGGCCTCGCTCGGGGTGAAGACCCAGAGGTGGACGTGCTGTGGAGAGTCGAGGGCAGGAACGTTGCCGGAGGTGACGCCGAGCGGGTCGAGCGTGCGGATGTCGGCGGTGACGATGGCAGCTCGGACGGCGTGGATGCCGTGCTTGCCGCGGTAGCGGACGATGTCGCCGGTCATGGGGGTCATGGGGTCCTCTTCGTCATCGGGCGTTCCAGCCGCCTGGCTGGCGGGCGGCGGTCTCGCGGTTGTGGCAGGGGTCGCATAGGCCGCGGCCGTGGCGGGGGTCGTTGGGGTTCATGCCGCGGTCGATGAGCTGGCGGCGGGAGAGCGGATAATGGTCGGCCTCCGTGGCGGGCGCGGCGTTGCAGAGCACGCAGGTGGGGTGCTTGCGCAGGACGCCGGTCCGGAAGAGGTGGCGGTGGCCGGCGCCGTAGCCGCGTTCGGCGGCGGTGCCGCGTTGGGCCTCGGCGTCGGCGGTGCAGTCGGCGCAGCGGCCGGTGGTGGTGAGCTGGTCGCAGCCGGGGGTGGTGCAGGGCTGGCGCTGGCGGTAGGGCATGGCCACCTCCTCGCCTGGCGGCGAGTAGGGCGGCAGAGACGGGGACACTCTGCCGCCCTACGGGACCCCCCTACCGCTCGCAGCCGCCGACTGCGAGGCCCGACATGCGAAGACCCGGCGCGGTGGCCGGGTCTGGGCATAGGTCTGGTGCGGCAAAGTTAGCCAGAAAGGTCGTCGCCCGTCAAGATCAGCGGCCGCGGCCGCCGAGGAGGTCAGCCGCCGGCCGCCGGCCGTGGCCCGAGGATGGCGTGCAGCAGGCCGCGGCGGTAGGCGATCACTGCGGCGTGCGCGCGCAGCAGCGCGGGCTGGTCGTAGGCGTCGGCGGGCCGGCCGCGGGTGCGGCGCTGCTCGCGGACGGGCACCTGGTACAGCAGCACCAGGGCGCGCACCTCGGCCTCGGTCAGGGGCGGGTCGAGCTGGTCGACGGCGTCGGCGATGGTCCAGGTGATCATGCGAGGTCCTGGCGGCGTGAGATGTGGCCGTCGTCCCAGACGATCATGGGATCCCCCAGATGGTCATAGCCGAGGCGGCCGCGCGGCCGCCTGCCGGCGAGGTCGGTGCAGTCCCCATTGATGCACCAGATGGCCCGGTCGTGCGGCAGGACACGCAGGCTGAAGGTGTTGCAGTACGGGCACGGCGGCTGTGGCTGGCCGGGCGGCACGGGGATGCGTGTCGGCCGGGCCTCCAGGCCGACCGCGGTCACCTGCCGGGCCGAGCGGATCCAGCGCGACACGATCGCGCCGGCGCGGCGCGCGCTGGCCTCGGGCACGCCGTAGGACAGGGCGACGATCGCGTCCAGCGCCGCCACGGTGTTGGCGTCGCTGCCGCCGCGGCGCTCGCCGGTGTGGCCGGTCACCTCGCGCCGCAGCGACGCCTCCAGCCGCCGCGCCTCCTCGCTGATCGTGTACAGCAGCGGGCCCGCCTCGGGATGCCACGGCGCCGGCGAGCCCGTGACGTGATGCCCGCCGCCGGCCGGCGCGGCGGCGCCGGTGGTGGGCACCAGCGCCCACAGCATCGCCAGCAGCGGCATCAGCTCCTGGACCAGGACGCGCATGTCCGTCGCGGCCGCCGTCACCCGGCCACCGCGCCCGGCATCGTCGTGATTCTCATGGTTCCCCCCGTGGTGGTGCTAGGTGACGCGGGTGCGAGTCGCGCCGCATACGCTGCAGCGCTGGGTGATGACGCGGCCGATGGTCTCGATGGTGACCCACCGGCACCGGATGTGGATCATGGGCCCGCCCGTGGCAGCTCGATCTCGCCCTGGCCCGGGATGTGGCCCGGGTCGCGCACGACGATCACCATGGGCACGACCAGGCGACGCCGGGCCCGGTTGTAGGCGCGCCGGCACTTGTCGCCGCGGCGCTTGCCGTCGGGGCCGACGCGCAGGGACTCCGTGGCCCGGACACGGCGGCCGCAGTCGTCACAGCGCGGCTGCCACCGGTGCCGCCGCCGTGGCGGCGCCGGGAGCTCCCAGATCGGCAGCTGCGCGCTCATCCCGGCGGGACCGATTCGGGGACGGCAAGGGCCGCGTTAACGTGCGCCATCGCTTCGCGCCAGTACGCCTCTTCCCAGCTGCAGCTCACGACGCGCTGGCACTCGGTCACGTTGTCGTCATACTCGGCGGGGCACTCCCCGAGCCTGGTCAGGGCGCGAACCCTCCCGATCGTCGCCTTGTCCTGCTCGTTCTCCTGCCGGTAGCGGTCGAGTTGGCGCTCCAGCGCAGTGAACTGGCGGCGCAGCTCGGCGACGAGGTCCTCGGCGCGCTGCTGCGCGGCGCGGGCGGCGGCGACCTCCTCGCCGGCGAGGCGGCCGGCTTCGGCGATGTGCGGGGCGGCCAGCTCGCCGGCGCGCTGGTCGATGTACGCCTGCAGGTTGGCGATCATGTCCTGCAGGGTCGCGAGCTCGTCAGCCACGCCGCCTCCGCTTCGCCCGGCGCGGCTTGCCCGTCGGGCGCGGCGGTGCCGGCCGCTCGCAGCCGCGTACCCAGCGCGGGCCGATGCGCCTCCACCGGCACTGACCGGCCGCCCGCGCCTGCTCGACGGTCCACCTGGTACCGTCCGCCAGCAGCCCGTTGTAGGCGATCGCGCCGTCGTCGGACAGGGCTACGAGCTTCTTGCAGTGGGTGCACTTGGCGCCTGTGAGCAGCTTGCGGGCCAGCGCCTCGACCGCCTCGATCGGGCCGCGGTGCTCCTCGCTGGTGATGCGCGCGCCGCGGTACTGGGCGTGCGCGTACCAGCCGGCCTCCTCGACCGGCACGCCGTCGCGCAGGTATCCGATCTCGAAGCCGGTGGCGCCCGTCCGGCCGACGAGATCGACCGCCGCCTTCAGGGCGTCGTCATCCATGTTCACGGCCACCCCCGGCTTCCCGCGACGGCTCCCGTACGCCCTTGAGGGTGACCACGTGGACGCCGTTCACCGGGGAGATGCCGTGGTGGGCCATCTCGCAGTCGCCCGTCGGGATGATGAGGTAGTTGTGCAGCGGCACGCGCCTCTGCTCCACCTCGCCGGTGATCTGGTCGTGCACCGTGACCAGGAACGGCTCCCGACGGACGGCCTGCACGTCGGTGGGCGGGCGGGCGCAGGCGGTGTGCACGCCCACGGCGGCGCCGGTGGCGTAGCGGCCGCCGCGAGCGCGGTCGCCGGGGGCGATACCGATGGCGACCAGCGCGACGGGCAGCTGGTCGGCGCCGAGCGGCCGGGTGCAGGCGGGGCAGGGCCGGCCGTACAGCGGATGATCGGACTGCAGCAGGCAGTCGTCGCGGATGATGAGCGGCTCGTAGCCCGTGGGGAGGCGTACGGGGATGATCATGGCTCCTGCCTGGGGATCGTGAGGACGTCGGGCACGTACAGGCCGGCCGTCAGCTGCCGGGGCCTCCAGTGGGCGGCGCAGACGCGCTCCCACTGGCCCAGGGCCGGCAGCCAGAGCCAGCCGCGGGCCGGGTCCGTGCCGCCGTAGACGCACTGCGTCTGCTCGGGGGCGGGCGGCGGCGGCAGTGGCCGCTCGGTCTTAGGCACCGTTCACCGCCCGGTCGAAGTCGCCGATGATCCGGCCGAGCAGGTCCGCGTACGCGCTGGCGAGGCCGGCGCTCGACCCGTCGGAGGTCTCCCGGATGAAGATCTCACCCCGCTGCCGCTCCACCAGGCTGCGGCGGAAGGCCTCCAGCGGGTCGCGGGGCACGCCGTAGCGGGCGTTCTCGTGCGCCTTGGCGAGCTGCAGCACCGCGCCGAGATCGATGGTGGCCTGCTGCTCGGCCGGGATGATGTTGACGCAGCACTCGCCGTCCTCGGAGGTGGGGCAGCGGCCGCCCCGGTACGGGCAGCCCAGGACGAGGAACGGGTCGTCGTCGACGTCGACGTGGACGGCGTAGGAGGCGAGCTCGCCGAGCCGCCGGTCCAGGGCGCCGAAGCGGGCGGTGCGCTCGAGGCTGGGCTGCGCGTCGTGGTGGAACAGCGCGGCCGTGAACAGGGCGAGCAAGTCGACCGGGCGGGTGCGGGCCTGCTCGCCGAGCAGGTTCGTGACGCAGGTGCGTGCGCTGACGGTGACCGGCCCCGGCTGCTCGATCGCGTGCGGGCAGCGCAGCTCCAGGAAGGCGCGCCGATCGACCAGGCGCAGCCCGGCGGTCAGGCGGTAGGCGGTCAGGCCGTCGACGGCCGCGGCGAGCTCGTCAGGGAGCGCGGCGGTCGTGGTCGTGTCGGTCATCGTGGCGTCCATCGGGTGTAGCGCCGGGCGGGAGCCCGGCGGCGGATACGAAGGCGGTGAGATGGATGGGCTGATCACAGGTAAATGCCTCGCTTGGCGAGTTCCTCGCGCATCCGAAGGTTGTCCTCCTTCAGATCCATGACGAATTGCCCGCCGCCCTTGCGGGGGGCGATACGGCGAGGCTCGAAGGTGGGCTTGCACGCCGGGCATACGTCGTTGACGTTCTGCGGCGCGGTCTCGGCGATGGTCCGACCGACCATGACGAACTTGCCGTTGGCCCTGAGCTTGGGGACGAGGGTCCATCCCTCTGCTGCGGCCGCGGTTCGGGCTGCGACGGCGTTCTCGTACAGACCAGCGAAGGAAGCGTCGCAGCCGTCGCAGTTGAGGATCACACGGTAGATCGTCTTGATCGCCATCAGAACCTTCCTCGCGCGGTGATCTCATCGCGCTTTCCAGATGGGTCGGCGGGCGGGGGCCCGGCGGCGGGGGCGGGGGCGGCCGCCGCCCAGGCCGGGGATGGCCGGCTGGGCGGGGCGCGGGGCGGTGCAGGTGGCCACGTGGGGCTTGTACCGGTGCTCCCACGGGGCCAGACGGGGAGCGTCGGCGCCGTCGAGTGAGCGGGAGCGCCAGCCGCCGGGCCCGGTCCGGAACACGGCCTGGTTGCCGAGCTCGTGGGGTTCGGCGTCGACCGCCATCCGGCGGCCGTGCTCGGTGATGGTCCAGAGCACGAGCTCGCCGCAGCCGTGCGGGCAGGGGTCCAGGTCGTGGGGGGTCGGGATCATGGCTGGCCTCCCTGGTCGTCAGCCTGTGTCCTGTGTCAACGGTGTTGGCGTATTTCCATGATCGCTTCCCTGATCGGGCAGTGGTACGGCAATTGCGCCGGTCAGGTACAGCGCGGGCTCCTCCTCCAGCGCCTGGCAGGTGCTCAGGATCACGTCGGTGTGCGGGGGCGCCCCGGCCAGGGCGGCGCGCAGCAGGGCGCGCAGGTGGTCCTTGGGCAGCCCGGCCCAGCCGATCTGGTCCAGGACACGGCGCATCTCGGCCCGCACCAGCTGGGCGTAGTCCGGCTCGCCGGGGTCGGCCAGCGGGCTGGGCACCAGCGTCAGCGCGGGCCGGCCGGTGATGCGCTGCTGGCGGCAGTCCGGGCACATGCGCGGGTCGGCGCTGCGGTGCGGGCAGGCGGGTGCGATCACGCGGCGGCTCCTCGGGATCGGTGCTTGGCCCGGGCGGCGTCCATCGCGGCGCGGGCGGCGGCGAGCTGCTCGCGCACGCTCGGCGCGGCCGGGTCGGCGGGCGGTGCCTGGTCGGGCACGTACGTCGACGGCGACCGCCAGGCGGCGTGCTCGACCGGGTCGGCCAGCAGCAGCTGGTCCAGCCGCCACCGGGCGACCGCGGCCGGGTGGTCGGCCAGCTCGACGCCGGCCAGAGCGCGGCCGAGCTGGCCGATGTCGTAGCCGGCGATGAGCAGCGCGACCACGCTGGGGGCCAGGTACCAGGGCAGGCCGCGGCGGGCCAGCGTGCGCAGGGCGAGCTCGCCGTAGCGCGGCGGGTAGCGGCCGATGAGGGTCAGCACCTGGCCAGGGGTCAGCCACAGATTCGCCTGGTCCTTCGGCGCTGGTAGTGGCGGAAGCTGGGCGAGGCGGGCCAGGTCCGCCACGGTGGCCACCACCGTGGCGGCCGCGCCCGGCTCGCTCGCGTCAAGGTCCAGGGAGAAGGGGGTAACTGGTTCTATGCGCGGTTGTGGATCACATGTCGTGGCCTGCGGTGTCTCGGTGTCGTCGCAGGTCACCACATGTGCATCCTCCGGCGAGGTGTCGTCGTCGACCGGGTGCCGGGCGGCCTGCTCAGCGGCCAGCGCGGCGTCCAGGAGCACCCACGCCTCGTGCGGCGCGGGCAGCGTCCCAGGGGTGTCGGTGGCGACGATGAGGTGCTGCCAGGCACCCGCGCCGACGCAGCGGCGCACCTGCAGCAGATGCCCGGCCGCGGCGAGCTCGCGGTTACCGGCGCGCAGCTCGCCGATCGACATGCCGTAGGCCGCCGCGATGTCGCCGCGGGCGGTGCCCGGCGCGGGCGGCCGGGCCAGGTAGCGCACCAGCAGGCCGAGCGCGGCCGGGGACAGGCCCACGGCCGTGGCCAGTGCGTCGAGGGCGTCCGCGGCGTGGAGGTAGGCCAGGACGCAGGTTCCGGTCAGGGTCATGCGCGGCCCGCCGTCCGGCGGGGCGTGCGCGGGAAGAGCCCGTACGGGCTCGGGACCGCCGCCATAGGGGTATCGCCTTTCAGGTGTCGGGGGTGGAGGCGGGCGCGGGGGCGGGATGTCGGCGCAGCCACTCCTCCAGCGCGCGGCGGGTGGGGAGGCTGGCGACGTCCACGCGCAACTTGTGCAGGGCGTCGGTGCCGATGTCGGCCTGCACCGAGATCTCCCACCAGGCCAGGCCGAGCGCGCGCCGGCGCTCGGCGACGCGCTCGTACAGGTCGCGGACGGAGGCCGGCGCGGGGGGCGGTGAGGTCATCGGCTCAGCCACCACACCGAGTGCAGCGCCATGGCGACGATGGCGAGCGCGGGCGCCGCGTACAGCAGCGCCAGGACCTGATCATGTGCCAGGCGGGCCCGCTCGGCGGCCGCCAGGAGCCGGGCGGCCACCAGGACGAGCAGGCACACCACGAGGAAGGACCGCACGTCAGCCGGCCTCGTCCACGCGGCGGCCGCCGTGCGCGCGCAGCGTCTCGTGCAGGTGGCGCAGCTCGGCCAGGCCGTCGGTCGCGGTGCCGATCACTACCGCGGTGACGTGCGCGGGGTAGCCGCGGCCGATGCGGCGGCGGTGCTCGTCGTCGGCGGCGGCGATGAACAGGATCAGGTCGGCGATCAGGGCGGGCGGCTCGTCGGCCTCGTCGCGGTAGGCCGTGTCGAGCACGTACCGGACGTGGCCGACGATCTCGGCCGTCATGAGGCTGAGGCTGGGCGGGACGTCCTGCATGCGGGAGACGACGTCGTAGGCGGCGTCGCGGGGCAGCACCAGGTAGGAGCGGTAGTCGGGGTCGTCGTCGAAGAAGAACTCGATCGTCTCGGCCGGGCCGGCCGGGATGTCGGTCAGGTGCGGGCGGATACGGGCCCGGATGGGGCCGCGGGAGGGCGGCACGGCGGGCGCCGGCGTCGTCGAATATGTCGAACTCATGTTCTTTTCCGGGTGTAGAGAAGGGTGTCCGGCGGGGCGGGGGCCGCGCCGGTGGGGGTGGTGTCGTAGGGAGTGCGCAGGAGGTCCGTGCGCGGCAGAGAGGGATTGCCGCGACCGGTGCCCCCGCCCGCCCGGGGAAGTGGGGGGCGGGGACGATCAGCGGGTTAGGTCCAGGAGGTCAGGCTCCGGTAGCCGTCGTGCCAGGCCGTGCGGGCCCGGGCGCGGGCCCGGGCCAGCCACACCCGCACCGGCATGCGGCGGCGGCCGGGCCGGGTCTCGGCGGGACGGCGGCGCCGGGCCATCACGACGCCGCCACGTGGGAGGGTCCGGCACCACCTGCCTCGCCCGCTCCGCCCGCACCCCCGGGGCGGGCGGAGCGGGCGGAGGCGGACGCCGCGCGGCGCGGGGGCCGGGGTGGGGCGGCGTGCGCGCCGCGCGGCTGCTGCCCGGCCGGCGCCGCGGCGTCGGCGCCGGCCGGAGTGTAGGGGCGGGCGGGCAGGCCGTGCGCGGGGATGGGCCGCAGCCCGGCCTGGCGCCGCGCCTCGGCGGCGTCGTAGTCCTGGATCAGCTGGCGGATGTCGGTGCCCAGCTTGACCAGTTCCTCGCGGCTGTCGAGCTCGATCGCCGATCCGGCGAAGTCCAGCATCGGGACCAGGCGGCCGTGCCGCTCGACGATACGGCCGCCGCGAGGGCCGGACAGCTGGCTGACGACGGTGTCGTACACCTTCACGTGGGGTCCTTTCGTGGGGGCAGGGCGATGAGGTTGATGCGGCAGTCGACGGCGCACCGGCTGCTGATCGCGCGCAGCAGGTCGGGGTCCTGCTCGACCACCCGCAGGCGCAGGGCCGTGGCCCACTCGGCGAAGCGACGCTCGACCACGACACCGTCGCTGCCGATGATCAGTCCGGTCAGGTGGCAGCCGTGCGGCTCGATCTGCCAGGCGATGGGGTCGAGGTCGGCATGCACCCGCAGAATGGCGGCCAGCGTCTGGGTGGCGCGCCGCTGCCAGTGCAGGGAGTCCGGCAGCGTGCCGGTGGCCCGGGTCACCGCGGCGTCCTCGACGCGCGCAGCACGATCCGGTCGGGGCTGCACGGCGGCGGGTGGTGCACCTCGCCGTCGGGCGTGCGGTAGACGACGGCCATCTTCGCCCCGTCGGGGGTGACGGTCACGATCTCCACCGGCTGGGCCTCGTGCCACTGCGGGTGCCGCACCCGGGCGCCCGGCTGCAGTACCCGGATCCTGGTCGCGTTGCGCGCGAACTCGACCGCGCTGGCGCGGCTGATCACGCGGTTGTTGCTGTGGCCCCGGGTGGACGGGATCATGCCGGCGTCGACCCAGAACTGCAGGGTGCGCCAGTTGAGCATCCAGGCGCGGGCCAGGGCGTAAACGCCGATCTTCGGTGGCAGGTCCTGCACCGGCAGCGCGCACTCGCCCTCGCCCTGGCCGGCCATCATGGCCGCCCGGTCGAAGACGGTCACGTAGCCGTACGGGGGGTGCTCGGCCAGCCAGCTGGTCAGCTCCTCCAGCCGCTTGGCCACGTCCGGCGACCCGGTCAGGCATGCCTCGACCACGGGCAGCGCCCGGCGGGCCCGGGAGGCCACGATCTTGGCGCGGGTGCGGGCGGCGTCGCTGCCAGCACCGGCCGGGATGTCGAGCGCGACCCGCACGGCCGTCAGCACGTCCTCCAGCAACTGATCGCTCACCGGAACCTCCCCGACTTGACGACGGACTTCCGGGCGGCCTGCTTGTCCTCGCGGGCAGTGAAGGCGCCGGTCTGCTCGACGACCCAGCGCACCGCCGCGGTGCGGCTGGGCCGCTGGTCGTCGGTGCAGCTCGGACTGGCGCCGCCGCCGTACTCGTACTCGCGGTAGCCGGTGGCGGCGTACCAGCGCCGGCTGAACCCGCTCGCGCTGCGCGGGCTGCGGAGCTGGCCCACCACGCCGAGCAGGTCCTGCCAGCGGCGCGGCCGCTCCGGCGAGGCGGTCACCAGGTAGTACTCCGGCGGCTCGCCCCGCTTGAGCAGCAGCGGGCGGCCGGCGTGCAGCCACACCCCGTCGACCTTGACCGGCGCGGTGCCGTAGCCGATGTCCTCGACCGGGCCGGTGTAAGCGGCGATCCCCGAGTGCGGGTCGCCGGACTCCGGGTCGGACTCGGTGCACAGGTCGACCCGCCACTCGTGGTAGACGCCGCACCCCTTGGGCTGCGGGCACACGATGCGGATGAACCACCGGCGGTCGCCGCCGGCCAGGCGCTCGGTGCGGTCCAGGACCTCCCAGCGGGGACTCTTGCAGCCCTTGGCGTGCGGGATCAGGCGGTAGCCGAAGTAGTCGGCGTCCATCATCGTCCGGCCCCCGTCGTCTGAGGGACGATGCTGACGTGGCGGATGGCGCGCTCGCCGATCTCCATCCACGTGGTCACCAGGCCGCGGACGTCCGGGCGGAGCTGGCGGGTCCAGTCGAAGTCCGGCGCGGCCGTGGCCAGCGTGGCGCCGGCGACGGGCGGCGGCGGGTCGGTAGGATTTGTCACGTTGGTCTCGATTCATGTCGTGCCGGAGGTCTCCTGGGTCTGCGCCTGGGAGACCTCGCTCGTCTTGTCGGTGGGGTCCGGTACGGTGACCGGCCCGGGAGCGACCTCGGCGTAGACCCGGAAGGTGCCGGGCGGCTCGCGCCGGGCTGGATAGGGCTTCGAGGTCGTCACACGGTCGCGTCCGTAGTGGTCGTCCAGCCGCTCGATCTCCTGCCGGATCTCCGCCAGGGTGCCGATGATGCGGAGCTTCACGACGACCTCAGAACGGCTCGGCCGGCGGCGCGCCAGGCAGCGGCGGCAGCGGCTGGCCGTCGGCGTCCACCGGGCCGATGGTCGCGTTGACCCAGTCGGGGAGGTCGCTGCCGCTCGCGAGCCCGTCCATGAGGCAGGCCACGACGGCCCAGCTCTCCTCGACGGAGAACTCGGCCTTCAGCCGCTCGACGCCGAGCGCCTCCTCCAGAGGGCGGTGCAGCAGCACCGTGACCGGGTCGTCGAGACCGCCCAGGGCGACGGTGATCATCGACCCGCGCGGCGTGGACATGCGGTAGTTGCGGATCCGCTCATCGATGACGCGGGCCGGCGGGTCCTGCTTGGGCAGGGGCATGGAGATCTCCATGAGAGTCAGCAGGTGGAGGCTGCATAGCGGCTGCCGCGCTTCGTCGCCAGCGGCGCGACAGAGCCGCGACGGTGGTCGAGGGCAGGAACCGCGTGGGACCGGGACTCGCGCGGGGTCGGCGCCGGGGCCTTCGCCTCCCCGCCGCCGGAGGTAGCGCAGTAGGCGACCACCGCGGCAATCTGCGCCAGGGTCCAGCCGCGCTTGCGGCCGATCATGGTGCACTCGACCGCGCCCGAGCGGCCGAGACGGTCGAAGGTCGCCTTGGTGATCCTGAGACGGTCCGGGTCGTTGCTGTCGTCGCCGCCCCGGACGATCTTCGCCGCCTCCGCGCTGCTGTACAGCCGGACGGCGGAGGCGTCGTCGGGCAGCGCGGTCATCGGGCGCTGACCTTCTCGTCGGCGACGCTGAACGCGGCTGACTGCTGCGGTTGCAGCTCTGGGGCGAGGAGATCGGTGACCTTGCATCCGAGCTCGTTGGCGATGCGCGCGAGGACTTCTGGGCTCACAGAACTCTTGCCGTTCTCGATCTTGGAAACGTGAGCGTCGGTGACTTCCGCGCGCGCGGCTAAGGCCATCTGTGTCAGCCCAGCCAGGATCCGATGTCGGCGTACGGCCGCCGGGTTCTGGTACAGAGCCCGGCGCCGCGGTGTGATCGTGGACATGGACAGGAAAATACAGTTAGAAACCGTTAGAGGCAAGACAGTAGATGTATTGACGTGTCTCTACTCGTAAGTAAGTGTCTTAACTTGCTGGTCAGCGTGATATCCGCCAACCTGTGCCTGTACTTAACTGTTTCTAACTGGACCGCGAGGGAGCACCGGCTCATGGCGCGAGAAGTGCCGGCAGCAACCAGGGAGGGAGCGCTGATCCGCAGCGCTCGCAAGTCGACTCCCGAGCGCCTGACGATTCCGCAGGCAGCAGAGAAGGCGGGCATCAGCGCCGAGACCTGGGGACACATGGAGCGCGGGCACAAGCCTGTCGGAAGGGGGCAGCCGCCAGCACCGTATGTCGCCCAGGCAGACGTGGTCGCCCGTGCGGCTCGGGTAGTCGGCCTGACGTCCGACGAGTTGCGGAAGGTTGATCGGCCGGACGCGGCCGAGGCCTTGGCCCGCATGCTCCGAGACCCTCACGACGATGAACAACTCGAAGTGCTGAAGATCGAGACGAGACGCGGCCGGGTCTGGTTCGAGGTGCGGCCAGATCTGGAGGAGAGCCGGCGCGAGCTCCTGCGAGCCTGGGGTGAGGAGATGGCCGAGACCCTCTATCAGCAGCAACTCGCTGCCGACCACCAGGACAAGCCTGCTGACAAGTAAGCGGCAGGTCAGCGTAAGCGTACAAGTCAAATATGAGTATTGCGCATATTTGTTTCGGTCCAGTCACAATCGGCTTGTGACTGATTACATACTGGGCGTGATGATGCAGTCTCGGCAGAACTAGCTCCATATGCACGGGAAAGGCACCATCCGAAAGGCACATCATGTACGTGCGGTTCACGCCCAAGCCGGCTCGCTTACTCCCGACAGGACACGTCGCGGCGAGCGAGCACATAGGAGAAGGGAGCTTCTGGCAGATCAGCACCAGCGAGATCGATCTTCGGGATCCGCAGGTGATCCAACGGCTCAACGACGTCGGCAGCGATGCGGCCAGTATTCTTTCGGCGCTACCTCGTGAAACACCGGGTGAGCCCTGGGGCGAGATCCGCTTCGAGGAGTACGACATCTCGCCGAGCGAGATCAATTGGCAGATGACCGAATCCGGTTTCTTGATCCGTGTACCGACTCGCCTGATGACCGCCAGATTACGCAGAGGCATCGAAAGAATCGGCACTGACCAACTCCGGTACTTCGACCCTCCCGACCCCGCCGTATGGCGGAAGATCGAATCCGAGCGGCGAGCGGCCAGGCAGGAGGAGCGCTAGTGGCCTACACGGAGATCCGCAACGGCACGATCCGTGTGCGGTACAAACTCGCCAACGGCAAATACTCGGGCGGTGTCAGCGAGAACCCGGACACCGGCGAGCCCTGGGCCAGCGAAGACGAGGCACGGGAGTGGGGCCGCGACGAGGAGGTCCTCATCCGCCGCGGCATCCGCCAGGCCGCGCAGGAAGCCGAGCTTCCTCCGACGTTCGCGGAGTTCGCATGGGCCTGGTACCGGGGCCTGCGGCTGCAGCCGACCACGATGGCCAAGTACCGCAGCCTGCTGGAGAACCACCTGCTGCACCGCTTCGGTGAGCGGCGCATGCAGATCGATGACTGGCCCAGCGAGGAGTTCGACGGCTGGGAGATGGACATGATCCGCGTCGGCTACGAGCGCAGTACCGCGGGGGCGGCGCGCAACCTGCTCGTCAACGTCCTGAACGCGAGCATCCCGCGCTACATGCACTTCAACCCGGCCGAGCGGCGCGCCGGCACCGGCATGAAGGGGCTGCGGCGCATCGAGGCGGCCGCGCGGGGCGCGAAGGTCTGGCCCAGCCCGTTGCAGGCGCTCCTGGTCGCCGAGCGGTGCGCGCTGCTGGCCCAGCACGACGACGTGTTCCTGCAGATGGTCACGAAGGCCTGGACGGGGCTGCGCTGGTCGGAGGTGTCCGCGCTGCAGCCCGACAAGCTTCTGCCGGCCGACCAGCTGCTCAACATCAACCAGAAGCTGTATGAGCTGAAGGGCTTCTACCTCAACCACCCGAAGGACGGGTCGGTGCGGATCATCGACGTGCCGCCGTTCCTGTGGTCGATGCTGGTCGACCAGACCGCGCGGGCGCGCTACTGCCACTGCGTGCCACGCGGCGAACGGGAGCTGCCGCGGGTCGACGGAGACGAGGCCGTCGAGTGGTGCAGCGCACGCCCGTACCTCTTCCTGAGCCCGGACGGATCGCACTTCCAGCGCGGCAACTTCGGCGGCAGCGTCATTCGGCCGGCCGCCGACGGCTTCTACCCGGCGAAGAAGGGGCGGTACGCGCGGCCGGCGCTGCCGGTGCTGGCCGACGCCGCGGTATACGGGCCGCGGCCGGCGCGCGGCCGCCGCCAGGTCCTCGAAGGCGAGCAGCACTGGCCCGGTCGGCCGACGCTGTGGAAGTGGCCCCGAGCAGTCGCCGGCGAGGTGTTCGTGCCGCCGGTCGGACGCGGCACCCCCGACTGGTCGACGTGGCCGGAGTCCGAGCGGCCGCACCTGGTGACGTGGCTACCGCTGCTGCCCGGCCTCACCCCGCACGGCCTGCGTCACGGGCATCAGACCTGGATGGACGACGGCGGCATCAAGAAGGCGCTGAAGGTCGAGCGGATGGGTCATGAGGACTCATCGATCCAGGGCCGGTACGGGCACCCGACGCCGGCCATGCGCGCCGAGCTCGTCGAGCTGCTGCAGGCGCTGTGGGAGAACGCGGTGGCCGAGCGCTTCAAGATCTACCCGTACAGCGCGATCCCGCTCCTGGACGCGCAGCTCGCGAAATGGCGAAAGGGGACGGCCGACAAGGTCATCTCCCAGATTTCTCCCAGAGACAGAAAAAGAGCCGCTTCCTAGTTCGAAAGCGGCTCTTCATCGCTGGTAAATCGGGTGGGGCTACCAGGACTTGAACCTGGGACCTCTTCCTTATCAGGGAAGCGCTCTAACCGACTGAGCTATAGCCCCGCTGCACCGAACGGTATCGCATCCGCAGGACGGAGGCGAACCGGTTGTTCGGACGAGGAAAAGCTTACCGCCTTCGGAAGGCTGCTCGCGCCGTCCCGGCCCCGGCAACCCCGGGAGGACGGCGCGAGCGGCCCTCGCGCACGCGCGTTATTCGGCCTCGCTGAAGGTCACCTCAACGCCCCCGACCAGGTCGGAGGAGATGTTGTAGATGACCGCTCCCAACGTGGACAGGGCGGTGATCAGGACCACGTTCACGGCGCCGATCAGCGCGGTGTAGCCCAGGATCCGCACCGGCTCGAACCACGAGGCGATGTCGATCGGGATCGAGCTCTGGCCCTGCTCACCCTGGCCGAGCTGGTTGACCAGGTCCACGATGGAGTCGAAGACGCCCAGGGCCTGCAGCACGCCGTACAGCACCGCCACGGCCACGAACAGCACCACGAAGCACACCAGCGACACCACGAAGCTGAACTTCATGGCCGACCACGGCTCGATGCGGCGCAGGACCAGGTGGGCCTTGCGGGGCAGCCGGCCGCCGCCGGAGTTGTTGGCGGCGTTCTTCTTGCTCTTGCCGCCCGGCAGCTCCACCTTCGGCGGGGCCTCGGTGGCCAGCGACGGGCGGACGCGCATGGGGTCGTTGTTGCCGTCGGACGGTGCTCCGGGCGCCTGGGCGGGCGCCTGGGACCGCTGCTGCGGGTCGTCCTGGGCCGGGACGGGAGGCTTGCCCTGCGCGGGCGAGGTGGTGTCCTGTCCGTCGTCGACCGGGTTGAAAATCTCGGTTTCTGCGGGCTTGTTCGGCTGCTGTCCGTTACCCGAAGCCGCCTTGGTCCTGGCGGAGCCACCCTGGGCGCTCATGGACTACTCTCCTCCCCCGTCTTCCTCATTGTCCACCGAAGTCTCCATGGACTCAGCGTTCCGGGCGAGGGCCACCACGCTGTCGCCTTCGGCGAGATTCATCAATCGAACTCCCATGGTCTGGCGGCCGGACTGCTTGATCTCCCCGGCACTCGTCCGGATCACCCCGCCTGCGGACGTGATCGCGAAGACCTCGTCCTCGGGGTTGACCATGACTGCTCCCACCAGCTTCCCACGGGAACTCACGATCTTCGCCGTCAGCACCCCCCTACCGCCGCGGCCCTGAACTGGATACTGCTCCACTGGCGTCCGCTTTGCGTACCCAGCCTTCGTGGCGATAAGCACGTCTTGACCGTCGGCGATGCGATTCATGGCGAGAAGTTCGTCGCCTTCCAGGAAGCGCATCCCGATGACGCCGCTGGTCGCCCGCCCCATGGGACGGAGCGCGTCGTCGGAGGCCGTGAACCTGATGGCCTGGGCGCCCTTGGAGACCAGCAGCAGGTCGTCGGTCTCGGAGACCAGCCGGGCGCCGATGACCTCGTCGTCCTCCCGCAGGTTGATCGCGATCAGGCCGCCGGACCTCGGGGAGTCGTACTCCGCCAGGCGGGTCTTCTTGACCAGGCCGCTGCGGGTGGCCAGGACGAGATAGGGCGCGACGTCGTAGTCGCGTAGGTCGAGAACCTCCATGACTGTTTCGTCGGGCTGCATGGCCAAAAGGTTCGCAAGATGCATGCCTCGGGCGTCACGGGCGGCTTCCGGCAGTTCGTACGCCTTGACCCGGTACACCCGGCCCTTGTTCGTGAAGAACAGCAGCCAGTGGTGCGTGGTGGTGACGAAGAAGTGGTCGACGATGTCGTCCTGGCGGAGCTGCGCGCCGCGCACGCCCTTGCCGCCCCGCTTCTGGGCGCGGTAGGAGTCGGTCTTGGTGCGCTTGGCGTAGCCGCCGCGGGTGATGGTGACGACGATCTCGTCCTCGGCGATGAGGTCCTCGATCGACATGTCGCCGTCGTAGGCGATGATCTCGGTCTTCCGCTCGTCGCCGTAGCGGCCGACGACCTCGGCCAGCTCCTCGTTGATGATCTCGCGCTGGCGCGCCTCGCTGGCCAGGATCGCGTTGTACTCGGCGATCTGCGTCATCAGGGCGTCGAACTCGTCCTGGATCGCCTGGCGCTCCAGGGCGGCGAGCTTGCGGAGCTGCATGTCGAGGATGGCCTGCGCCTGGACCTCGTCGATCTCCAGCAGGCCCATGAGGCCCTGCTGGGCGTGCGCCGCGGACTCCGAGGCCCGGATGAGGGCGATCACGTCGTCGAGCCGCTCCAGGGCCTTGAGCAGGCCGCGCAGGATGTGGGCGCGCTCCTCGGCCTTGCGCAGCAGGTAGCGGGTGCGCCGGACGATGACCTCGATCTGGTGGGCCACGTAGTGCCGGATGAACTGGTCGAGGCGCAGCGTGCGCGGCACGCCGTCGACCAGGGCCAGCATGTTGGCGCCGAAGGTGTCCTGGAGCTGGGTGTGCTTGTACAGGTTGTTGAGGACGACCTTGGCGACGGCGTCCCGCTTGAGGACGATCACCAGGCGCTGCCCGACCCGCGAGGAGCTCTCGTCGCGGACGTCGGCGATGCCGGTCAGCTTGCCCTCGCGGACCAGCTCGGCGATCTTGAGGGCCAGGTTGTCCGGGTTGACCTGGTACGGCAGCTCGGTGACGACCAGCGCCTGCCGCCCCTTGTCCTCCTCGACCTCGACCACGGCCCGCATCGTGATCGAGCCGCGGCCGGTGCGGTAGGCGTCCTCGATGCCGCGCCGGCCGACGATGAGCGCCTTGGTGGGAAAGTCGGGGCCCTTGACCAGCCTGATGGAGGCCTCGAGCAGCTCCTCGTCGGTGGCCTCGGGGTTCTCCAGCGCCCACTTGACCGCCGCGGCGACCTCGCGCAGGTTGTGCGGCGGGATGTTGGTGGCCATGCCGACCGCGATGCCGCCCGAGCCGTTGACCAGGAGCTGCGGGAAGCGCGCCGGGAGGACGTCGGGCTCCTGCGACTTGCCGTCGTAGTTGGGACGGAAGTCGACGGTCTCCTTGTCGATGTCGCGCAGCATCTCCATGGCGATGGGCGCGAGCTTGCACTCGGTGTAGCGCATCGCCGCCGCCGGGTCGTTGCCCGGCGAGCCGAAGTTGCCCTGCCCGTCGACCAGGGGGTAGCGCAGCGACCACGGCTGCGCCAGGCGGACCAGCGCGTCGTAGATCGAGGTGTCGCCGTGGGGGTGGTAGGTGCCCATCACGTCGCCGACCACGCGGGCGCACTTGAAGTAGCCGCGGTCGGGGCGGTAGCCCCCGTCGTACATCGCGTAGAGCACCCGCCGGTGAACCGGCTTCAGGCCGTCGCGCACGTCCGGCAGCGCCCTGGACACGATGACCGACATCGCGTAGTCCATGTAGCTGCGCTGCATCTCGGACTGGATGTCCACCGGTTCGATGCGGTCAGCCGGGGGAGTGGTGTTCACGTCCGTCACAGGTGAAAGTCCTTAAACGTCGAGGAAGCGCACGTCACGGGCGTTTCGGATGATGAAGTCGCGCCGCGCCTCCACGTCCTCGCCCATGAGCACGCTGAACAGGTCGTCGGCCTGCGCCGCGTCGTCGAGCGTCACGAGCCGCAGCAGCCGGGTCGCCGGGTTCATCGTGGTCTCCCAGAGCTGGCCCGCGTTCATCTCGCCGAGGCCCTTGAAGCGCTGGACGTTGTCACGCGGCCGGGGGTCGGGCTTGCCGCCGGCCATGCCCTCGGCGATGACGGCGTCGCGCTCGGAGTCGGAGTAGGCGTAGGAGGCGTCCTCGCCCTTCCGGTCCCACTTGATCTTGTACAGCGGCGGGCAGGACAGGTAGACGTGGCCCGCCTCGATCAGCGGCCGCATGAACCGGAACAGCAGCGTCAGCAGCAGCGTGTTGATGTGCTGGCCGTCGACGTCGGCGTCGGCCATCAGGATGACCTTGTGGTAGCGCAGCTTGCCGATGTCGAACTCGTCGTGGACGCCGGTGCCGAGCGCGGTGATCAGCGCCTGGACCTCGTTGTTCTTCAGGACCTTGTCGATCCGCGCCTTCTCCACGTTGAGGATCTTGCCGCGGATGGGGAGGATCGCCTGGAAGCGCGAGTCGCGGCCGCCCTTGGCCGAGCCGCCGGCCGAGTCGCCCTCGACGATGAACAGCTCGCACTTCTCGGGGTCGTTCCACTGGCAGTCGGCGAGCTTGCCGGGCAGCCCGCTGCCGGACTCCAGCAGCGACTTGCGCCGGGTGAGGTCGCGGGCCTGGCGGGCGGCGATGCGGGCGCGGGAGGCCTGCAGGGACTTGTTGATGATGTCCTTGGCCTCGCCGGGGTTGCGCTCGAACCAGTCGCGCAGGTGGTCGTTGCAGGCCTTCTGCACGAACGACTTGGCCTCGGTGTTGCCCAGCTTGGTCTTGGTCTGGCCCTCGAACTGCGGGTCGGACAGCTTGACCGAGATGATCGCGGTCAGGCCCTCGCGGACGTCCTCGCCCGAGAGGTTGTCGTCCTTGCCCTCCTTGAGGAACTTCTGCTCGCGCGCGTAGCGGTTGACGATGGACGTCAGCGCCGCGCGGAAGCCCTCCTCGTGGGTGCCGCCCTCGGCCGTGTTGATCGTGTTGGCGAAGGTGTAGACCGACTCCGAGTAGGAGTTGTTCCACTGCATGGCGATCTCGACCGCGATGCCGTCGCCCTCCTCCTCGAAGGAGATGATCGACGCGTGCGCCGGCTCCTTCTTGGCGTTGAGGTGCTGGACGAAGTCGGCGAGGCCGCCCTCGTAGTGGTAGGTGACGGTGTGCGGCTCGCCGTTGACGTGGTCGGGCCGCTCGTCGGAGAGCGTGATCGTCAGGCCCTTGTTGAGGAAGGCCATCTCCTGGAAGCGGCGCGAGAGCGTCTCGTAGTTCCAGGTGGTGGTCTCGAAGACCTCGCCGTCGGGCCAGAACGTGATCGTGGTGCCGGTCTCGTCGGTGCCCTCGCCCTTGGCGAGCGGCGCGACGGGCTTGGAGTGCTCGTAGCGCTGGCGCCAGTAGTGGCCGTTCTGCTTGATCTCGACGTCCATGGCGGTCGACAGGGCGTTGACGACGGCCGAGCCGACGCCGTGCAGGCCGCCGGAGACCGCGTAGGCCTGGCTGTCGAACTTGCCGCCGGCGTGCAGTGTGGTCAGCACGACCTCGACGGCCGAGCGCTTCTCCACCGGGTGGATGCCCGTGGGGATGCCACGGCCGTTGTCGACCACGCGCACGCCGTTGTCGGCGAGCAGCGTGATCTCGATGCGGTCGGCGTAGCCGGCCAGGGCCTCGTCCACCGCGTTGTCGACGATCTCGTAGACCAGGTGGTGGAGACCGCGCTCGCCGGTGGAGCCGATATACATACCCGGGCGCTTGCGAACCGCCTCAAGCCCTTCGAGTACGGTGATTGAGCTAGCGTCGTAGGACAACTGCGAAATCCTCCTGCCGCGGACACGCGGCGGGGGAGGCGATCGTGTTGCGAAGCTGCCCCTGCCGTGCCCGTCACCGTCGTGAGTGCCCCGATGCGCGGTCACCCAGGGGAGTCGGCTTGCTGCCGGGGTGACACGCAAGCGGACGTGTCCGGAATCCTTTTTCATTCTACCGCTTCCGGAGCCCCAAGGTGGCAATGAACGCGCCTGTGGTCGCCTCTAGCTCGTTTTGCCCCCGGTCCAGCATCCCCCCTCCGGAAAGGGGGCTTATCGCGTCTGCGGCTTTCTGATCGCCCCCGGCGCCTAACCGTAGGTGTCCCCGGGCCCCCGGCTTCCGGTCACCCGCAACCCCCCTGACGGACGCGGCGCGTTCTGCGGCCCTCTGACCTTGACCTTCGTGACCGTGCCGTCGCCGAGCTCCTCGTTGAGCCTGCGTACGAGGGTGCGCGCGAGCAGCCGCACCTGCGTCGCCCAGGCCGTGGAGTCGGCCAGGATCAGCACCTCGCCGTCCTCGAACGACTCCGGCTTGGTGTGCGCGGCCAGGTCAGGGCCGACGATCTCGGGCCAGCGGCCGAACACGCCGCCGACGGCCGCCGGGCGCTCCCAGCCGCGGTCGGCCAGCAGGTCGGCTATCGCCCGTCCGAAAAGCTGCGGGTCGCCGGCCTCGCGCCGCGGCCCGGCCGCGCGGCGCCGGGGCTCGCGGCGGGGGAGCTGGCCGCGCTTGGCCGCGTCGGCCTTGGCCTGGGCCAGCTTCTCCCTGGCCATGGCGGCGCCCCGGGCCGTCCTGGCCGCCGGGCTCTCCTCATCGGACACGGGTCACGCTCCCTTCCTCCACGTCGAAGCGGGCGCCGGCGAGCTCCTTCGGCACGTCGTCGGGGACGGCCGCGGTGATCAGCACCTGCTCGGCGGGCGCGACCATCTCGGCCAGCCGCCGCCGGCGCTGGCTGTCGAGCTCGGCGAACACGTCGTCGAGGATCAGCACCGGGTCGCCGCCGTCGGCCCGCAGCAGGTCGTAGGCGGCCAGCCGCAGCGCCAGCGCGAACGACCAGGACTCCCCGTGACTGGCGTAGCCGCGGGCGGGCAGCTCGCCGAGGCCGAGGATCAGGTCGTCGCGGTGCGGGCCGACGAGCGTGACGCCCCGCTCCAGCTCCGCCTGGCGGACCTCCAATAGCCGCTCCCGCAGACGTTCCTCAAGGGTTTTCCCCAAGTCTGTGGATAACGTCTGTGTATCAAAAGATCCCCGCTCACCGGGGGCTTCGCCTCCCGGACCCCCCTCGTCGTCATCCCCACCTGTGGACAACGTGGTGCGGTACGCCATGGTGGCCGGCGCGCTGGAGGGGGCCAGCGCGGCGTACGAGCTCGCCACCAGCGGGCGCAGCGCCTCGATCAGCTCCAGCCGCGCCTTCAGCAGCTCGGCCCCGTGCCGGGCGAGGTGGGCGTCCCAGACCTCCAGCGTGCTCAGGACGTCGCCGGCGCCCGCCGCGGCGAAGGCGGTGTCGCTGTCCTGCCGGCGGGCGCTCCTGCTGCCCCTGCGGGCCTGCGCGGCCGTGCGCAGCAGCGCGCCGCGCTGCTTGAGCACCCGGTCGTAGTCGGCCCGGACGCCGGCGAACCTGGGCGCCCTGGCCACCAGCAGGTCGTCGAGGAAGCGGCGGCGCTCGGCCGGGTCGCCCTTGGACAGCGCGAGGTCCTCGGGGGCGAACAGCACGGTGCGCAGCAGGCCCACGACGTCGCGCGCCCGGGAGACGGGGGAGCGGTTGAGCCGCGCGCGGTTGGCCTTGCCGGGGTTGATCTCCAGCTCGACCAGCGCCCGCCGGTCGTCCCTGTGGACGGCGCAGCGCACGATGGCCCGCGCGGCCCCCTGGCGGACGAGGGGCGCGTCGCTCGCCACCCGGTGGCTGGAGTGCGTCGCGACGTAGCCGAGGGCCTCGACCAGGTTGGTCTTGCCCTGGCCGTTGGGCCCCACGAGGGCCGTGACGCCCGGCTCCAGGCCGAGCTCCACGGACGCGTAGGACCGGAAGTCGGTCAGCGAGAGGTGGGCGACGTGCACCTCAAAGAGGTTAGTCGGCCTCGCCCGCCGCTGGGGTCACCGGCGTGCGGTCTGTGGAAAACCCGCCCGGTCCGGCCGCCCGGCTCAGCGCTCGGTCTCCTTGGGCGGGGTCACGTCCGCGCCCGGCGCGTCGGCGCCCTTGCCGGTGCTGCCCTCGGTCGCGGTGATCGCGTGGCCGCCGAACTGGTTGCGGAGCGCGGCCACGACCTTCATCGCGGGGGAGTCGTCCTGGCGCGAGGCGAACCTGGCGTACAGCGCGGCGGTGATGACCGGCAGCGGCACCGCGTGGTCGACGGCGGCCTGGACGGTCCAGCGGCCCTCGCCGGAGTCCTGGGCGTAGCCGCGGAGCTGGTCGAGGTGCTCGTCGTCGTCGAGCGCCCGCACCAGCAGGTCGAGCAGCCAGGAACGGATCACGGTGCCGGTGCGCCAGCTCGAGAAGGAGCCCTTGACGTCCTTGACGACGTCGGAGGCCTCCAGCAGCTCCCAGCCCTCCGCGAAGGCCTGCATCATGCCGTACTCGATGCCGTTGTGGACCATCTTCGCGAAGTGGCCGGCGCCGACGTCGCCCGCGTGGACGAAGCCGTCCTCGCCCTCGGGCTTGAGCGTCTCGAAGATCGGCATCAGGCGGTCGACGTGCTCCTTGTCGCCGCCGCACATGAGCGCGTAGCCGTTCTTGAGGCCCCACACGCCGCCGCTGACGCCGCAGTCGACGAAGCCGATGCCGCGCTGGGCCAGCTCGGCGGCGTGCTTCTGGTCGTCCACATAGTGGGAGTTGCCGCCGTCGACGACGACGTCGCCCTCGGACAGCAGCTCGCCGAGGTCGTCCACCGTGGATTGGGTGGGCTTCCCGGCGGGCACCATGACCCAGACGGCGCGCGGCGCCTCCAGGCGTTCGACGAGGTCCTTCAGGCTCTCGACATCGCTGATCGAAGGATCGCGATCGTAGCCGACGACCTCGTGACCTCCGCGGCGCAGGCGCTCGGCCATGTTGCCGCCCATCTTGCCCAGTCCCACCATGCCGATTTGCATGACTGTCCTCTACCCCCTTGTCAGGCTTTCATCATCCCCGATGACAGGTTCAGCCTGACAGGCGGATGGGCATGATCAGATACCGGTAGTCCGTGGCGGCGCCGTCCTCCACAGGCTTGCCACCGGTGAGGATAGCGGGCTTCGTGGACGTGGTCATCTGGAGCCTCGCGACGTCGGAGTCGATGGCGCCGAGACCTTCCAGCAGGAACTGGTGGTTGAAGGCGATGTTCATCTCCTCGCCCTCGTAGTCGACGGGCAGCGCCTCGACGGCCTGGGCCTCGTCGCCGCTGCCGGCCTCCAGCACGACCTCGCCGCTCCGGAACGCCAGCCGGACCGGGGTGTTGCGCTCGGCGACCAGGGCGACGCGCTTGACCGCCTCGACGAACGGCCCTGTGGACAGGTCGGCGCGCGCCGAGAACTCGGTGGGCAGCAGCGAGCGGTACTTGGGGAACTCGGGGTCGAGCAGCCGCGTGGTGGTGCGCCGGCCCGCGCTGGAGAAGCCGATCATGCCCTCGCCGGTGCCGCCCGCCGAGCTGAGCGCGACCTCGACCTCGGCGCCGGTGCTGCCGAGCGCCTTGGCGGTGTCGGCGAGCGTCTTGCCGGGGATCATCGCGATGGCGGAGAAGTCGGGCTGGCCCGGCTGCCACTTGAGCTCGCGCACCGCGAGGCGGTAGCGGTCGGTCGCGGCGAGGGTGACGGTGTCGCCCTCGATCTCCATGCGGACGCCGGTGAGCATCGGCAGGGTGTCGTCACGCCCGGCGGCGACGGCGACCTGGGCGACGGCCCCGGCGAACACGTCGCTGCCGACCCGGCCGGCGGCCGGGGGCATGGCGGGCAGGGACGGGTAGTCCTCCACAGGCATGGTGAGGAGGGTGAACCGGGCGCTGCCGCACGTGACGACGGCCTTGGCGCCGTCCACCACGAAGTCCACAGGCTGTGCGGGAAGCGCGCGGGTGATCTCGGCGAGCAGCTTGCCGGAGACCAGGACGACCCCGGCCTCGCCGGTGTGCAGCTCCAGCGTCACCTCGGCGGAGACCTCGTAGTCGAAGCCGGACAGCTTCAGCCGCTGGTCCTCGGTGACCTCCAGGCGCATGCCGGCGAGGACGGGCACCGACGGCCGCGCCGGGAGGCTGCGTGCCGTCCATGCCACCGCCTCAGCGAGGACGTCTCGCTCGATTCGGAACATCACGGTGATCGGCCTCCTGGGTCTGTCGTTGATTCAAGGATCCACCCTCCCGCACTCGCGCTCGGGCAGGAGCCCAACTATGGGTCTTTGAGTTTCTTAGTTAGAGATAGAAGAGGTCATCACACTAGGGGCTGTGGAAACTGTGGACAACCTGCGTTCTGCCTGGTCAGCAGGGCTGAATTCATCCACCGGGGCTGTGTGTGACGCCTGGGGGTAACTCGGGGTGCCTGGGGACGACGAAACTTTCCCCACAGGCCGTCCCCAGATCATGGTCCCTTCATCCACCGAGAACCCGGGGTTATCCACGATGTTTCCACAGGTTATCCACGGGGTAGAAGAGGCGGTTCTGGAGCACCAGATCGGTTGTGCACACGCTGTCCACACGTTATCCACTGGCTGTCCCCAGGTTTCCCCCAGATGTCCCCACCTTTGTCCCCAGCCCTTGTGGGTGGATTTTTCCGTGCATTGCCGGGCGCCGAGACGCCTTCTTTCGACGTTTCCGCTGCTCCACAGTGTTATCCACAGGCTGTGCATAAAGCTCAAGATCCACGCTGTGTCTGCTTGATGCGTATTGTCAGCTCGTTGACCTGGTTGTACATCGACTTGCGCTCGGCGATGAGCGACCGGATCTTGCGCTCGGCGTGCATCACCGTGGTGTGGTCGCGGCCGCCGAACTGCTGGCCGATCTTCGGCAGCGACAGCTCGGTCAGCTCGCGGGCGAGGTACATGGCGATCTGCCGGGCGTTGACGAGCGCCCGGCTGCGCGAGGTGCCGCACAGGTCGTCGATGCTGATGCCGAAGTAGTTGGCGGTCTCCGCCATGATCGCCGCGATGGTGATCTCGGTGTCGGACTCGGAGGTGATGAGGTCCTTCAGCACCACCTCGGCGAGCTGCAGGTCGACCCCCTGCCGGTTGAGGCTGGCGAACGCGGTGACCCGGATCAGCGCGCCCTCCAGCTCCCGGATGTTGGTGGAGATGCGGCTCGCGATGTACTCCAGCACCTCGGGCGGCGCGGCCAGGCCCTCCTGGATGGCCTTCTTCCTGAGGATGGCGATGCGCGTCTCCAGCTCCGGCGGCTGGACGTCGGTGATCAGGCCCCACTCGAACCGGTTGCGCAGCCGGTCCTCCAGCGTGATGAGCTGCTTCGGCGCCCGGTCGCTGGAGATGACGATCTGCTTGTTGGCGTTGTGCAGGGTGTTGAAGGTGTGGAAGAACTCCTCCTGCGTCTGCTCCTTGCCCTCCAGGAACTGGATGTCGTCCACGAGCAGGATGTCGATCGCGCGGTAGCGGCCCCGGAAGCCGTCGGCCTTGTGGTCGCGGATGCTGTTGATGAAGTCGTTGGTGAACTCCTCGGAGCTCACGTATCTCACCCGCGCGCCGTCGTAGAGGCTTTGCGCGTAATGTCCGATCGCGTGCAGCAGGTGGGTCTTCCCCAGCCCCGAGTCGCCGTAGATGAACAGCGGGTTGTACGCCTTCGCCGGCGATTCGGCGACCGCGACGGCGGCCGCGTGCGCGAAGCGGTTGCTGGCTCCGATGACGAATGTCTCGAATGTGTACTTCTGATTGAGCCGGGCAGGTTCGCTGGGTTTGTTGCTCTTTGCCTCCCACCGGTTCGGCGGCGGCTCCGGAGCTTTCTCCACAGGCTGTGAGCCGGGCGGAGAATAAGGCAGCGCCTGTTCAAAACTCAGGCTCTGCTGTGGATATTCTGTGGACGAACGCTCGGGCTCGGGCTGTGGAGAATAGAACTGTGGCGGCTCCGAAGCCTGCTGGTGCTGGGGCGGAGCGGGCTGTGTAAAACGCGGCTGGTTCTCCACACCCTGGGGAAAACCCGTGACCACAGGCTGTTGATGGACGTCGCCGGCGGGCGGCTCGGGAGCCGTCGTGTCGATCATCACCGCCAGCCGCATCGTCCGGCCGAGCTCCTGCGACAGCGCGTGCGCGACGAGCGGGCGCAGCTTGCCCTCGATGAGGTCCTTCAGGAAGTCGTTGGGGACGCCGAGCACGATCGTGTCGTTGGCCAGCGCTATCGGGCGCACCATCGACAGCCAGGTGCGCTGCTGGATCGGCACGTTCTCGTTGAGGAAGTTGCCCAGGGCCCTCGCCCATACCGTGCCGAGGTCGACACTGCTCACAGTGCGGTTCCCCCTCCTCCCTCTCGCGGCCCCCGCGCCAGTCTGTCCACATGCCGGCGGCCGCTGTTGATCTTCGGACGCCTTTGTCCACAGCCTGGGAGGCGGGCGTCGGGCCCCGTTCCTCCACAGGATCTCCACAAGTTGTGCACAGTGTTGCTGCTGCGTTGCCGCGGCTCCAGAAGGGCCGACAGTAGCCATGTGCACAGCTGTGTTCAAGACGTTGTCCACAGCCTAGTGGCACCTGAGTGCACATACTGTGGACGTGTGCGGCCTGGGGATAACGTGCCTGTGGAATAGTGGATAACGCGTCCGGTTTGACCTGGGAGCGGCTTGCCCCGTAACGTACGACGGTCGGCTTGTCACGCGACGGCTATTTCGCGTGCCCTCGCTTCCTTGGCAGGCCATCCATGTGTGTACCGCGCCCGCCGGGCGCACCATCGACCTGGAGCCCACCCGTGAGCAAGCGTACTTTCCAGCCGAACAACCGTCGCCGCGCGAAGACCCACGGCTTCCGGCTGCGGATGCGCACCCGGGCCGGTCGCGCCATCCTCGCCTCCCGCCGCCGTAAGGGCCGCGAGAAGCTGTCGGCCTGACCGTCCCGCGCCAGAAAATCGGCCCGCCGGTGCATCACGCCGGCGGGCGATAGGCATATACGGTGCTGTCCCGGCAATCCCGCATGCGGCGCGGGGAGGAATTCGAGGCGGCCGTCCGGCGTGGCAAACGCGCGGGACGTCCCACATTGGTGGTGCATCTCCGCGTTTCCGGGGAAGAGCCACCTCTTGTGGGTTTCGTGGTGAGCAAGGCCGTCGGGGGAGCCGTCACCCGGAACAAGGTCAAACGGCGCCTCCGACACCTGATGCGGGAGCGTCTGGACCGGCTGCCGCGAGGTAGCCTGCTTGTGGTACGCGCCAATCCACCGGCCGCGTCCGCGCGATTCGAGCACCTGGCCGCCGAGCTCGACACCGCGCTGGATCGTTTGCTCAGGCGGCGCGAGTCCTCGACGGGTGGACAGAGATGACGGAGCAGGCGCACGAGGTGCCGAGCCTCGCGGCTCGGGTGCTGATCGTCCCGATCCGGTTCTATCGGGCGTTCATCAGCCCGCTGCTCGGTCCACGCTGCCGCTTCTATCCGTCGTGCAGTGCCTACGGACTCGAGGCGATTGCCACGCACGGAGCGTTGCGTGGCATATGGCTGACTGTCCGGCGCATCGGGCGGTGCCACCCATTCCATCCCGGAGGTATAGACCCGGTGCCCCCACGCCCGGTCCGGTCCCACGAAACGCAAGGGAGATAGCTCGGTGGAGCTGTCCTGGCTTAACTGGCTGTACACAGCCGTCGCCCAAGTCATCACCTGGATCCACCAGGCGTACAGTACGGTCCTCGACCCGAACAGCGGCTTGACGTGGGCGCTCACCATCATCACGCTGACGATCTTCATGAGGATCCTGATCTTCCCTCTGTTCCTCAAGCAGATGCGGTCGTCGCGGAAGATGCAGGAGCTGGCGCCGAAGGTCCAGGAGCTCCGCAAGCGTTACAAGAACGACAAGCAGCGCATGAACCAGGAGGTCATGGCGCTGTACCAGGGAGCCGGGGCCAACCCGCTCGGCGGCTGCCTGCCCGTCGTGGCCCAGTTCCCGATCTTCATCTCGATGTTCACCGTGCTCCGGGCGATCGCGGCGGACCAGCCGAAGTTCGGCATGTCGCAGGAGCTGGTCGACAGCGCCAAGCAGGCGCTCATCATCGGCGCCCCGCTGCCCACGACGTTCTTCGAGGCGTCCTCGGTCGCGCAGAAGGTCGTCATCGGCTGCTTCGTCGCGATCAGCTCGCTGACCACGTTCCTGACCGTCCGGCAGAGCGTCACCCGCTCCATGGCGCAGATGCCGGACAACCCCATGGCGCAGCAGCAGAAGATCCTGATGTACATCTCGCCGCTGTTCGCCTTCTTCAGCCTGAACTTCCCCCTCGGCCTCATCCTCTACTGGGTCACCACCAACCTGTGGACGCTGGGCCAGCAGCACTGGTTCTACAGCCGGCACCCGATGCCGCAGTTCGACGCCAAGGGCAACGCGATCCCCGTGCAGTCGAAGCCGGGCCTGATCGCCAAGATCCGCAAGACCACTCCGGAGGAGCAGGCCCCTCCGCCCCCGCCGGAGCCTAAGATCATCAGGCAGCAGCCGAGCCGCCAGCCTCGCAGCAAGCGCACCGGCAGCAAGAAGTCTTGAACACGAAGGAGAGGCCGGCCATGACCGAGGCCGAGGAGAAGAAGGCTCCTGATCTCGCCGCCCTGGAGCAGGAGGGCGAGATCGCTGCCGACTACGTCGAGGGGCTTCTCGACATCGCCGACATCGACGGCGACATCGACATGGACGTCGAGGGCGACCGGGCCCTGGTCTCCGTCGTCGGCCTGAAGGGCAACGAGCTCGTCGGGCCCGCGGGGGAGGTGCTGGAGGCGCTGCAGGAGCTGACCCGGCTCGCCGTCCACCGCCAGACGGGCGAGCGCTCCCGGCTCATGCTCGACGTCGGCGGCTACCGGGAGCGGCGGCGGGCCGAGCTGTCCAAGCTCGGCACCGAGATCGCCAACCAGGTCAAGGACCGCGGCGAGCCGAAGGCGCTGCAGCCGATGACGCCGTTCGAGCGGAAGATCGTCCACGACGCGGTGGCCGCCGTCGGGCTCCGCAGCGAGTCCGAGGGCGAGGAGCCCAACCGGTACGTGGTGGTCCTGCCCGCCTGACCCCCTGCACCACTTGGACCCCTGCACCGCTTGAACCCCTGCACCATCGAACTACCTGAACCACTGCACCGCCTGCACTACCTGAACCACCGGACCACCTGAACCACTGCACCGCCTGCATTCATGCGGCCGCCTGCTCGCCCCTGTGGGGCTCGGCAGGCGGCCGTTCCTTTTCCCCGGGTCCGGCAACCACCCACCGGGGCCGCTGGACCGCTGCGCCCCGGGTCCCGTGGTCTCCGGGTCTTGTGGTCTTCGGGTCTTGTGGTCTTCGGGTCTCGTGGTCTTCGGGTCCCGGCAGTCTCAGCCGCGCCGATTCCAGTGCCCGCGCCTTCAACCGCGGCACCACCCATCTGGATGCCCGCGCCTTCGGCCCTGTGGCTCCCGCGTTCTGCGTGATCGCGGTCGCTCCGCTCTCAGCGCCCGCCTTCTGGACGGCGGCGCTTCAGACCCTGCACCTCTGGTCCCGGGGCCTGCGTGCTTCTGCTGTGCGCGTCTGCCCAGGGGACAGCGATCGATCCACCCAACGCCTACCGCACCCTCGCCGTGCGCCCGCCGGGCCTCCGCCTCCTCGCCACCGTGAATCCTGAACCCACGCACCCGCCGGGGCTACGGCCTTCGCCGTCTCGCACCCCCCTCGCGTCCTCACCCGAGCGCCGTCAGGACCACGTGGCCCACCACCTCGCGTCCTGACCCGTCTCCCTCCCGTGCCCTCGCCCTCGCACGCTCGTCGGGACGGCGCCCGCTCGCCGAGGGGTTCGCCCCCTCCTCTTTGCGCCATGACCCCTCTGCCCGCCGTCTTCCGCCGCGCCCTTCGGGCAGTCTCATACACGCCCGCTGGCCCACCCACCATCCCTTCTACGCCCCGGAGACCCACCAACCAGCCGTTCTCTTTTATCCTGGTACGTGCCGCGAACGACTCCATCCGTCGAGATCGGCACCCGCATCCCCGTCCGGCCGGTGCCTCCGCCGGATCGGCGGCGCGCTCGAAGGTCACCTTGCGGCCAGCCCGCTAGTCTTCCTTTGTGATCGCCTGAATAGCCTTGGTGTGGAGCCGGCGACAGAAGCCGATCTCCCGACAGGACGTTCACGCCCGGCCACGACCCAGCACCGAGAAAGGGCCTCCAACCAGTGAGCGATGAGCTGCCGGCGCCGCCGGACATAGCGCGGGACGTCTTCGCCGGGGAGGCTTGGGATCGTGCCAACGCGTTCGCCGAGCTGCTGGCGGGGCCCGGCGTGGTCCGCGGGCTGCTGGGGCCGCGGGAGATCCCGCGGATCTGGGATCGCCATCTGCTCAACTGCGCGGTCGTCGCCGAGGCCGTGCCGCCGGACGTCGAGCTGGTCGACATCGGCTCGGGTGCCGGGCTGCCGGGCCTCGTGCTCGCGATCGTACGGCCGGACATCCGGGTCACGCTGCTGGAGCCGCTGCTGCGCCGTACCGTGTTCCTGGAGGAGAGCGTCGAGACGCTCAAGCTCGGCAACGTCGAGGTGTTGCGCGGGCGGGCCGAGGAGCTGGCGGGCAAGCGTGTGTTCGACGTGGCCAGTGCCCGCGCCGTCGCGCCGCTCGACCGGCTGCTGACGTGGGCGATGCCGCTGCTGCGCGAGGGCGGCGAGCTCATCGCCATGAAGGGGGAGCGGGCGGCCGGCGAGCTGGCTGAGGCCGAGGCTCAATTGCAGGCCAGCGGAGCCCGAACGGCCGAGCTTGTGACCGTCGGGCGCGGTAAGGTCGAGCCGCCTGCAACACTGGTTCGGGTGGTAGCGGGTCGCGCGCCGGAGCGAGCCAGGCGGCGACGGAGGAGGTGACGGTTGTGCCAGTCGCGTCATGCGGTCTCGGATGGCCGGGCAGCCGTCCAGCTTCGAGTCCAACCGGAGTTGGCTGGCCCGAATTGGGCGTGTCGCGACAGCCAATTCCCGGCACCGGCACCTCATCGGTTGAAAGGATGGCCATCGTGACCCAGACCCCCCTGAACCCCGGTGATTCGCCGTTGGTACGAGAGGCGCTCAGCTCAGTGGTTTCACGTGAAACATCCGCCACCCAGACGGCCGCCCAGCCCGGGGACACGCCCGGCGCGGGAGACGGCGGCTGGCCACGCCCGGCGAAGACGCGGGTGATCGCCGTGGCCAACCAGAAGGGCGGCGTCGGCAAGACCACCACATCGGTGAACATCGCCGCCGCGCTTTCCATGCACGGCCAGCGCGTGCTCGTGGTGGACCTGGACCCGCAGGGCAACGCCTCCACCGCCCTCGCCACCGAGCACCGCGGGGACGTGCCGGACGTGTACCAGGTGCTCGTGGACGACCTGCCGATGGCCGACATCGTCAAGCAGGTGCCCGAGATGCCCAACCTCTACTGCGCACCCGCCACCATCGACCTCGCCGGCGCGGAGATCGAGCTGGTGTCGCTCGTGGCGCGGGAGGCGCGGCTGCGGCGGGCGCTGGCCGCGTTCGACGCCGTCGAGCTGGACTACATCATCATCGACTGCCCGCCGTCGCTCGGCCTGCTGACCGTCAACGCCCTGGTGGCGGCGGACGAGGTCATGATCCCCATCCAGTGCGAGTACTACGCGCTCGAGGGCCTCGGACAGCTCCTCCGCAACGTGGACCTGATCAAGGTTCACCTGAACCCGACGCTGCGGCTGTCGACGATCGTGCTGACGATGTACGACGGGCGTACGCGGCTGGCGTCGCAGGTGGCCGAGGAAGTCCGGGCCCACTTCGGGGACACGGTGCTGAACACGGTGATCCCGCGCAGCGTCCGGCTGTCGGAGGCGCCCAGCTATGGGCAGTCGGTGATGACGTACGACCCGGGCTCCAGCGGGGCGATGGCGTACATGGACGCGGCCCGCGAGATCGCCCACCGCGCCAACGTCGCCTGACACCCTGCGCCGCGTACCCCCCTTCCCGGCATCGGGTGGGGGAGTGGGCCGGAGCAGCCGCCCCGCGACTCGGCGCCGTTTCGTGACGGTGCTGCCCTCGCTTCCGTGGAGATGCGCGCGTGCGGGTCCGCCGGCATAGGCGGGTGGCAATAGGTGGGCGCCGTTGGCGCATGCGGGTGAATCACGCGCGGGTGCTTCTGTGAAGGGCGATCCGGTGCGTCACTCTGGTTCCGTGCGCGGTTGCTGCCTGCATGGCGATGGACTGTGCCCGGACAAGCCCATGCTTGAGCGGGAGTGATGCGGACTCGTGGTGCCGTCTGTGCTCATCACCACGTGAGGTGACGGGTGCGGTCGGGCGGCGGGTTGTTGCGAGGTACTGCTCCTGAGGCCCGGGCGGTGCGGCAGCCGACCGGCTGGCCCTTGCGGCCTGACCGTCATGCTCTTAAGGAGTGGAGTGCATCGTCCCATATGAGCATGGAGATCGTGTCGGGCGGTGCACGGGGAGGGGGAGTCAGGGCTTGGGCAGGTTTGTGGCTGTGTCGGCGTAAATCCAACTCGGCGGTGTGTGGCGAGGAGGCACCGCGCCGGGCTTGCAACGGTAACCTCTCCTGAGGTGACCGGAAATCGGTTGGGTGGATGAGGAGACGCAGTGAGTCAGCAGCGGCGGGGATTGGGCAAGGGGCTCGGGGCGCTCATCCCGACCGGTCCCATCGTTGACGGCCCCGGGACGGTGACTGCCGCGCCGCCGGCCAACGGAACGGCGACGGTGGCGGACGCGGGCCCGAAGCCGATCGCCGGCGCGTACTTCAAGGAGGTCGCGCTCAAGGCGATCGTCCCGAACCCGCGTCAGCCGCGTGAGATCTTCGACCCGGAACGGTTGGAGGAGCTGGCCGCGTCCATCCGTGAAGTGGGGTTGCTCCAGCCGATCGTGGTCCGGCCTGTCGGCGGCGGGCAGTACGAGCTGATCATGGGGGAGCGTCGCTGGCGCGCCTGCCAGGAGGTCGGCCTCGATCCGGTGCCCGCCATCGTCCGCAACACGCAGGACACCGATCTTCTCCGTGACGCCCTTATCGAGAACCTGCAACGCGAGCAGCTCAACGCTCTCGAAGAAGCGGCCGCCTACCAGCAGCTCCTTGACGACTTCCAGGCGACGCACGAGCAGCTGGCAGCCAAGGTGGGTCGCTCGCGCTCACACATCACCAACACCCTCCGGCTGCTGAACCTCCCGCCCGAGGTTCAGCGCAAGGTCGCCGCGGGACAGGTGAGCGCCGGGCACGCCCGCGCGCTGCTGGGGCTCGGATCAGCGGAGGAACAGATCGAGCTCGCCAAGCGCATCGTCGCGGAGTTGCTCTCGGTACGGGCGGTTGAGGAGATCGTCGCCATGGGCAGCGCCAAGGCGGCTCAGGGGCCGACGCGGGAGCGGCGGGTGGCCAAGCCGACCGCGCCTGGTCTCACTCATCTTGCCGATCGGCTCTCCGACCACTTCGAGACGAAGGTAAAGGTTGATCTCGGTCGGAGGAAGGGCCGGATTGTGGTTGAGTTCGCCACGATCGATGATCTGGAGCGGATCATCGGCACGATGGCGCCTGAGGCCGTCCGGGCGATGCGGGAGAGCGAGGAGTAAGGTCGCGTCCTTTCGTCCTTTCGTCGTTTCACGTGAAACACATCGGTGATGGTGGCGGTTGGGGCTGGAGAGCTGGAAGCGGGACTGGGCCGCTGTTCGCAGGTATAAGGCGAACAGTGGCCCAGCGTCGTTTTTGGAGAGTGGGTGCCCTGAGGGGGCTGTGGGCCTGTTTCACGTGAAACAGACCCGCAGTCGTCGTGGGGTGAATCTTCAGCCGGAGGTCGTGCTCATTTGGCGGGGGGTTGGTGGGCGGTCGGTCGTCGGGCGGTGATGGGTCTGAGCGATGGGCGGTCGAGCTGGCGGATTCGGGGTGGGGTGCGGGGCGATGCTCGGACGGTTGAATCGCCGGGTGGCCGGGTGGGCGGTCAGGTGAGGGGTGGAAGGCCACGGCCTGATGTTTCACGTGAAACGGCGGGTGGGCTGGCTAGGCGTTGGCGGCTTTGCGGAGGTCGTCGAGGAAGTCGTCGATCTGTTCCGGGGTGGTGTCGAAGGCGGTCATCCAGCGGACTGAGCCGGCCTCCTCGTTCCAGTAGTGGAAGAGGTAGCGGCGGCGGAGGGCTTCCGTGACGGAGTGCGGGAGCTTGGCGAAGACGGCGTTGGACTCGACGGGGTGAATGAGAGACGTTCCGGGGATGTCCGTGAGGCCGGCTGCCAGGCGGGCGGCCATCTGGTTCGCGTGGTGGGCGTTGCGGTGCCAGAGGTCGTTCGACAGGAGGGCCGTGAGTTGCGCGGAGATGAAGCGCATCTTGGAGGCGAGCTGGAGGGACTGGCGCCGTAGGAACGGGACGGCTTCGGCGAGGGAAGGGTCCAGGACGATCACCGCTTCGGCGGCCAGGGCGCCGTTCTTGGTGCCGCCGAAGCTGAAGACGTCGACGCCGACGTCCGTCGTGATGGATCTGAGGTCGCAGCCGAGGTGGGCGGCGGCGTTGGCGAGGCGGGCGCCGTCCACGTGGAGGCGGAGGCCGGCGGCGTGGGCGGTGTCGGCGAGGGCGGCGATCTCGTCGGGGGAGTAGCAGGTGCCGAGCTCCGTTACCTGGGAGACGGAGACGACTGTCGGCTGTGATTCGTGGGGACTGCCGATGCCGCCCAGTCGTGACTCGATGTCGGACGGGCGGAGCTTGCCGTGCTCGGTGGGGGCCGTCACCAGCTTCACGCCCAGGAGGCGTTCCGTGGCGCCCGCCTCGTGGGTGGCGATGTGGGCGCTGTCGGCGCAGATGATGGCGTCGTACCGGCGGGGGAGGGTGAGGGCGAGGCCCACCATGTTGGCGCCGGCGCCGTTGAGAACGGGGAAGGCCTGGGCATGCGGGCCGAACACCGCCTTGGCCTTCTCCTCGAAGGCGGAGGTCCAGGTATCGTCGCCGTAGGCGGGGGCGTCGCCATGGTTCGCCGTGGCTATTGCTTCGAGGATGTCCGGGTGGACGCCTGCGTGGTTGTCGCTGGCGAAGCTCTTGGGGTACAGCGGATCGATCAGCACACGGTAAGGCTACGACTCGTGGTGTGGTTGCCGTCCTGGCGGTGGTGGGGCGAGGTGCCGGGCTCAGGGCTGGGTTGGGGATGCGGAGCGGCGTGGGCGCTATTCGGCCCGGTGGGTGGGGAAGGGCTGGTCCTTGGCGTGCGCGGCGGGCGATGTGTGGTGGGGAGTGAGTGTTGCTCGGGTGGTGAGGTAGGTCGGCTGCGCCGAGGGTGGGATGGTCGGCGTTCTTGTGCGGCCGTGGAGAGGTGGCCGAGTGGCGGGGCGGGGACGCCGGGCCTGAGGGGGCGGAAGGAGGGGCAGGGCGGGGACGCTCATCCGAGGACATGGCAGGGAGGGCGGGGAGGCTCCGGCCCGAGGGGTGCGGTGCAGGGGGGAGTCCCACGCCTGGAGAGGGGGTTGCGGGGGCTGGGCGCGGGTGGCCACCCTCCTGGGGAGGCGCCAAGGAGGCCCGGGCATGAGGAGCCGTCGGCAGGGCCGAGCAGCAGAGCGCCGTCGGGAAGGCCGAGCAGAGCGCCGTCGGGAAGGCCGAGCAGAGCGCCGTCGGGAAGGCCGAGCAGAGCGCCGTCGGGAAGGCCGAGCAGAGCGCCGTGGGCAGGGCCGAGCATGGAGGCGCCAGAAGGGCCGAGCATGGAGGCGCCAGAAGGGCCGAGCATGGAGGCGCCAGGAGAGCTGGGCAGGGGGAGGCGCCAGGAGGCCGATCAGGGGAGGCGGCAGGAGAGTCGAGCGGGGGAGCGCAGCCAGGAAGGCGGCTGTGGGAGGGCTGCGCGTGAGAGGCCAGAGGTGGGAGGGCTGGGCCCGGGAGGGACAGTGGTGGGAGGGCAGTTGCGGGAGCGCTGACGGTGGGGAGAGCTGGGCGTGCGGAAGGACTGGGCTGGGATGGTGGTGGGGGAGGGTTGGTGGGGGGAGAAGGGGGCTGGTGGTAGGGGTGGGGAGGGGTTAGGGGTGGGAGCGGGTGGCGGCGTTCTGGAGGAGGGTGCGGCAGAGGTCGCCGAGGTCCTGGCCCGCGGCTTCCGCCGCCATCGGGAGCAGGGAGGTCTCCGTCATTCCTGGGGCCACGTTGACCTCCAGGAAGTGCGGGACGTCGTCGGCGTCCACGATGAGGTCGGTGCGGGAGATGTCGCGGAGGCCGAGGGCGGTGTGGGCGGTGACGGCGGTCTCGGCGCAGGCGGCGGCGGCCGCGGGGGAGAGGCGGGCGGGAGCGAAGAACTCGGTGTGCCCGGCGGTGTAGCGGGCCGCGTAGTCGTAGACGCCCTCGTCCGGGACGATCTCCACGGCGGGCAGCGCGACGGGGCCGTGGCCGAGGTCGACGACGGAGACGGCGACCTCGACGCCGTCCACGTAGCGTTCGATCAGCGCGGTGTCGCCGTAGGCGAAGCAGCCGACCATCGCGGCGGGCAGCTCTTCGGCGGTGCGGACGATCGACGCGCCGAGCGCGGAGCCGCCCCGGGCCGGCTTGACGAAGAGGGGGAGGCCGAGGCGTTCGATGATGCGTCCGAGCACGACCGTGGCGCCCAGGTCGTGGAAGGTCTCCTTGGGCAGCGTGACCGACTCCGGCGTACTCAGGCCGACGGAGCGGACGACCGCCTTGGCGGTGGGCTTGTCGAAGGCGACGCGGCAGGCGTCGGGGTCGGCGCCCACGTACGGCACGTCGAGGAGCTCCAGGACGGACCGGATGGCGCCGTCCTCGCCGGCGCCGCCGTGCAGGGTCACGAACACCGCGTCCGGGGGGTCGGCGAGGATCGAGGGCACGAGGGAGGCGTCGGTGTCGCGGGTCTCGACGTCGACGCCGGCGGCGCGCAGCACCTCGCTGACCCGGCGGCCCGAGCGCAGGGACACCTCTCGCTCGTAGGAGAGGCCGCCGGCCAGCACCAGCACGTGGCCCAGATCGCTCATCACTTCTCCTCTGCTGACAGAACGCTGTCCGAGCGTACCGGCGTCGGGGGCGAATGGTGTACGTGAGGTGGTCATCCCGCGGTTCCGCGCCGGGTCCGGCAAGAGGAGAGCGGCCAGGGCGGGCGGTGTGGCCCGCCCCGGGCCGGTGGTGAGCGGTCAGGCCAGGTCGGGGCCCGGGGTGTCGACGCCGTTGTGGTCGCGGACCGAGCCGGTGCCGAACGTGTCGCGGAGCTGCATCTCCTGCTCGATCACCCCCGCGAGCCGCCGCACGCCTTCCCGGATGCGGTCGGGCTCCGGGTAGCAGTACGACAGGCGCATGTGCCGCGCCCCGCTGCCGTCCGAGAAGAACCCGGTGCCGGGGACGAACGCGACCCGCTCGGCCACCGCGCGCGGCAGGATGGCTTTGGAGTCGAGCCCTTCCGGCAGGGTGGCCCAGACGAAGAAGCCGCCGCCGGGCCGGGTCCAGGTGACCTCCGGCGGCATCAGGGAGTCGAGGGCGTCCAGGAGGGCGTCACGTCGCTCGCGGTAGAGCTCGCGGAAGGTCTTGATCTGCTCCCGCCACGGCTGCGTCGCGAGGTACTGCCCCACGGCGAGCTGCGTGAACGACGAGTGCGACAACACGGCCGACTCCATGGCGAGCACGAGCTTGTCGCGGATCGCGTGCGGGGCGAGCGCCCAGCCGACCCTGAAGCCGGGGGCGAGGGTCTTGGAGAACGAGCCGAGGTAGACGACCCCGTCGGGGTTGTCGGCGCGCAGGGCGGGCATGGGCTCGCCGTCGAAGCCGAGCAGCCCGTACGGGTTGTCCTCGATGACCAGCACCCCGGCCCGCTGGCAGATGTCGATCACCTGCTGGCGGCGGGCGATGTTGAGCGTGACGCCGGCCGGGTTCTGGAAGTTGGGGATCGTGTAGAGGAACTTGATGGGCGCGCCGGCGGTCTCCAGAGCGTAGATGGTCTGCGCCAGGGACTCGGGCACGATGCCCTGATCGTCCATGGCGATGTGCACCACTTTGGCCTGGTAGGCGGCGAACGTACCCAGCGCCCCCACGTACGAGGGACCCTCGGCGAGCACCACGTCGCCCGGGTCGATGAAGATGCGGGTGATCAGGTCGAGCGCCTGCTGCGAACCCACGGTGACGACCACGTCGTCCGCCGTGGCCTGGATCCCCTCAAGGCGCATCACGTCGCAGATCTGCTCGCGCAGATGCGGGTCGCCCTGGCCGGAGCCGTACTGCAGCGCGACCGGGCCGCGCCGGGTGACGAGCTCGGAGACCAGCTCGCCGACCATGTCGAGGGGAAGGGCCGTGACGTACGGCATGCCGCCCGCGAGCGAGACCACCTCGGGCCTCGACGCGACGGCGAAAAGAGCTCGGATCTCGGAGGCGACCATCCCGGTAGCTCGCGCGGCGTACCGATCGACGTAGGCGTCGATGCGCGACCCTTGGGTCGGCGCGGGTGTCTGACCGTGATCCTGCTCTTCCGTCACGGCCCACCTCCTAGGTGTCATATCGGGTCGAAATACCAGATTACGCCAGACGGACGGGTCGTACGTGACCGGGCTCGACCGACGTGGTGTCCGCTGGCGTCTTCTTCACTGGGCTACGATGCCACCTGTGGACGCGGTTTTCGCGCGCTTTTCCGGGTCAACGATAGGGGCCGTAGTTGTCGCGCCGGCTGGTCAACATAACCCTGGACAATCTTGAAGATTTGCCGCGGCGTTGCCGGCGGTGCGTGTTCTGGGAGCTCGACCCCATGAGCGGGGAGCGCGCGGTGGACTCGGGCGATCCGGGGTTGGAGAAGGAAGCCTGGATCTCCGCGACGCTGCTGGAGTGGGGGAGCTGCGGCAAGATCGTGTACGTGGACGGCGTGCCGGCCGGGTTCGTGCTCTACAGCCCGCCGCTCTACAGCCCGCGCTCGGTGGCCTTCCCCACCTCGCCCGTCAGCGCGGACGCGGTGCTGCTGATGACGGCGCACATCATCCCCGAGTTCTCGGGCGGCGGCCTCGGGCGCATGCTCATCCAGGGCGTCGCCAAGGACCTGACGCGGCGCGGGGTGAAAGCCATCGAGGCCTTCGGCGACCTCAAGTGGGAAGAGCCTAGTTGCGTCGTTCCGGCCGAATACTTGCTTTCTGTGGGATTTAAGACTGTTCGTCCGCATTTGCGATTTCCGCGGCTGCGGCTCGAACTCAAGAGCGCCGTGTCGTGGCGTGAGGACGTCGAGGTGGCCCTGGAGCGCCTCCTCGGCTCCATGAGCCCGGAGCGGGCCCTGCGTCCCGTCTGAGAGGTGCTGAGGCCCCTCATGGGCGAGCCCCCCGCGGAGGACCGCGAGGGGCTCGGTGCCAGGCGAAGCGCGCCACAAGAGGCGATCAGCCGCGAGAGGCGATCAGCCACGAGAGGCGATCATCACGACCGCCGCAGGACGCGGCCTAGATGATGCCGTCGAGCTCGCGCAGCAGCATGGCCTTCGGCTTGGCGCCGATGATCTGCTTGACGACCTCGCCACCCTTGTAGACGTTCATCGTCGGGATCTGGAGCACACCGTACTGACGCGGAACCTCGGGGTTCTCGTCGATGTTCAGCTTGACGATCTCCAGCTTGTCGCCGTGCTCCTTGGCGATCTCCTCGAGGATGGGCGAGACCTGACGGCACGGGCCGCACCATTCCGCCCAGAAGTCGACGAGCACGGGCTTGTCGCTCTTGAGAACCTCTGCGTCGAAGGTCTTGTCGGTGACTGCCTTCACGGTGCGCTCCTTACTTGTCGTTGTCTGCGAGCCAGCGCTCGGAGTCGAGCGAGGCCGCACAGCCGGTGCCGGCCGCGGTGATGGCCTGACGATAGGTGTGGTCGACGACGTCGCCCGCGGCGAACACGCCGGGGATGTTGGTCGCCGTGCTGGGCGAGGCGACCTTGACGTACCCGTTCTCGTCGAGCTCGATCTGGCCCTTGACCAGATCGGTGCGCGGGTCGTGGCCGATCGCGAGGAACAGCGCGTCGGTGGCCAGCTCGCACTCCTCGCCGGTCTTGACGTTGCGCAGCTTGACGGCCTCGACCTTGGTGTCGCCGAGCACGTCCGTGACCTCGGAGTCCCAGATGAAGCGGATCTTGTCGTTGCCGAACGCCCGCTCCTGCATGATCTTGCTGGCCCGCAGCTCGTCACGCCGGTGGACCACGGTGACCATGCGCCCGAACCGGGTCAGGAACGTGGCCTCCTCCATCGCCGTGTCGCCGCCGCCGACGACCACGATGTCCTTGTTGCGGAAGAAGAAGCCGTCACAGGTGGCGCACCAGGACACGCCGTGGCCGGACAGCCGCTTCTCGTTCTCCAGGCCGAGCTCGCGGTAGCCGGAGCCCATGGCCAGGATGACGGACTTGGCGTAGTAGGTCTCGGTGTGCGTCTTGACGACCTTGGGGGTGGCCTTGAGGTCCACCTCGACGACGTCGTCGGCGACCAGCTCGGCGCCGAACCGCTCGGCCTGCTTGCGCAGGTTGTCCATCAGGTCGGGCCCCATGATCCCGTCCGGGAACCCGGGGAAGTTCTCCACGTCGGTGGTGTTCATGAGCGCGCCGCCGGCGGTGACGGAGCCCTCGAAGACCAGGGGCTTGAGCTCGGCGCGCGCGGAGTAGACGGCCGCGGTGTAGCCGGCAGGCCCGGATCCGATAATGATCACGTTACGAACGTCGCTCAACGCTCCCACGCCTTCCTCGTCTGGCTGTTGCACGGGCGTCAACAGATCCTAGGGCGCACTGATTCCCCGCCCTACCCGCGACGCCGCCGCGAGCCGATTCCGTGCCTCGCCGACCTGCGGACAAGGCCGTTGTGCGTACTTTTCCACAGGGTAATCCCCAGGAAAACGAAAGGGCCCGCCGGAGCGGGCCCTGCCGTCGCGGACGTGAACGGTCTACCAGCGGCCGAGAGCCGGCTTGCGCAGGTTCTTGCAGTTGAACGGGTCGACGATGTCGATGCGGATCCGCTTGGCGGCCCGGTTCTTCCAGGAGGTGACGATGAGCGCCTCCTGCCCGTTGTACTGCCCCTGGTCGACCGCGAAGGCCTCCAGCCCGCTGCGGTCGCCCACCTTGGCCACACACTTGGCCACCGGGTCGCCGCCCGAGCTGTCGCCGCCGATCGGCTGCTGCGCCTGAGCGAAGCCGAAGAACTGCTCCATGGGCTTGCGCAGCTCGTTGTCGCTGTAGTTGTAGCCGCTGTCGGTCAGCTTGTACGCCGGCGCGATCTGCATGCTCTTGGACGGACCGCTGGACGGCAGCGCGATCGGCGCGGACGAGGGCCCTGAGCCGCCGGAGGCGAGCAGGTTGGTCGAGACCACCGCCGTGCCGACCACGGCCGCCGCCGCTGCCGCGGCCACCGCCGGCAGGGCCCACCGGCGCCGCCGGGCCGAGCGCGTGCGCGCGGGGACGATGGTGCCGTCGTCGGAGACCACCCCGAGGCGCACCGGCTCGGGCGCGTCCTCTGGGGCGCCCGGGCGGCCCACCGGCTCGGCCGGCCGCTCCCAGGGGGCGTCCCGCATGAGGTCGTCCCAGTCCGGTGTCTCCATGAGGCCGACGCCGGCGCGCCGAGTCTCCGCCTCGGCCGCCAGGGCCTTGTCGATGCGCAGTGCGACACCCATCGGCATGGCCGGTGTGGGGGTCGCCGCGAGCACCTCGCGAACCGCCGCCAGGTCGGCCAGCAGCTCCCCGCAGGGGTCGCAGACCGCGAGATGCTCGCGGACCTGGCATGCCTCGGCAGCGTTCAGGAGACCCTCGGCCAACTCGGCGAGGGTTTCCAGATCGTAGTGCGTATCACCCGTCACGAAGTTCTGCTCCCTTCGCGGATGAGACGCGATTGAGGTCCGATCGGTTCCGCAGATGCGAAAGAATTGGGGCAAGTTTCGCGCGCCCGCGGGCGCACCGGCTCTTCACGGTGCCGCTCGGCACGTCCAGCACCTGAGCTGCGTCTTCGACCGAATAGCCCATCATGTCGACGAGCACCAGGGCCGCGCGCTGGTCGGCGGGCAGCAGTTTCAGCGCGGCCGAAACCTCCAGGGAGACCTCTCGCTCCACGGTGTGGTCGGGCAGCGGCGTCTCGCGCTCGGCCGCCTCGATGAGCTCGTCGTCGGCGACCGGCCGGACGGACTTGCGCCGCATGCGGTCGAGACAGGCGTTGACCACGATGCGGTGCAGCCAGGTGGTGACGGCCGCCTCGCCGCGGAACGTGCCGGCCTTGCGGTAGGCGGAGACGAAGGCGTCCTGCACGGCGTCGGCGGCCTCGTCAGGGTCACCGAGCGTGCGCAGGGCGACCGCCCACATGCGGTCGCGGTGCCGTTTGACGATCTCGCTGAAGGCGTGAGGATCCCCGTTGATGTGCGCGGTCAGCAGCTCGGCGTCCGTGACCGCGGGCCGATCCGCTGCTGAAGGTGTCTCGGGTGGGGAGTTCACAAGAGAGTTTCCTGATTATGCCGATCCGGGAGAATGCACCACTACTTCATAGATGGTGCCATGAAACTTGCCTGCATCCGCCGGAACACGTGTAAACCAGATCAAAACGTACTGTCCGGTGGCGGCCTGGTCGGGCTTCAAGGTCGTCTTGCCCGACGCGTCCTTCGCCGAGGCGACCGTCTTCAGCGAGCCGAGGTCGGCGGAGTCGCCCACCTTGAGCTCGACGTTCGCGCCCGGGGTGTCGGACAGCGTAGCGACCACGTCGCTGATCTGCACGGACTTGCCCATGTCGAGCAGCAGGCCGACGCCCTTCTTGAGATTGCCCAGCTCGGCGCTGGTGTAGCCCTCGGTCTCCCAGAACGTGCTCGGCTTGCCGTCCAGGGCCAGCCCGGCCTTCTCCGACTTCTCGTCGCCGTCGCCGAGCGGGTCGAAGCCCTTGGCCTTGTCCGGCTCGATCGCCTGGACCGGCGCGGAGGAGGAGGTGGTGGCGCTCGGCGTGCCCTGCTTGGCCTCGGGCTCGGTGCCGCTGCCCAGGCTGCGGCCGATCGTCCAGGCGCCCACGCCCACCGCGGCGATGACGAGCAGCACCACGATCGTCATCAGCACCCGGTTGAGCGTGCCGCCGCCGCCCTGCGGGCGCCGCGGGCCCGGCGGCAGCGGGGGAGGCGTGCTCGTGGGGCGGTGGGCGGTGTCGAGGCCCTCCGAGCGGGACGCGGCGGGCACCGTCGGGGTGGCGGGGTAGGCGATGGGGATCGGCATCGGGCGGGCCACGTCGGCCAGCGCCTCGGCGATCTCCGCCGGGCTGGACAGCGCGCCCTGGCCCTTGCGCGACTCGGGCAGGCAGGCCCGCACCGTCACCGCGTCGAAGTAGCCGGGCACGCCGGCGGTGACCTGGCGCGGCGTGCAGAAGTGGCCGTCGATCATGGGGGCGGCGGGCAGGCCGCCCTCCTCCTCGTCGCCCGGCCAGTGGCCGGTCAGGCCCGCGTACAGCAGCCGGCCGAGGCCCTCGGCGTCGTCGAGCGCCGGCTGGTCGGTGGTCAGGCCGTACATGGCGGCGTCGACCGCCACGCCGAGCACCTTGACGGTATTGCCGGTGGTCCACACCAGGTGGGCCGGGCGCAGGCACAGGTGGTAGAGGCGCGACTCGTGGGCGTGCGCCAGGGCCTCGGCGGCCTCGGCCACCAGGCCGGCCGCGCGCTCGGGCTCCAGCGGACCGCCGGACAGCAGGTCGGCCAGCGTCTCGCCGGTGACCCACTCGCTGACGACGTAGGCGTGCTTGTCGTCCTCGGCGGCGTCGAACACCTGGGTAAGGCGCGGGTCGGTGAGGCGGCTGGCCGCGCGGGCGGCCGTGACGACCTCGTGGACGCGCGGGAAGTCGGGGGCGAAGGTGTGCACGGCCACCGGACGGGCGAGGATCTCGTCGATGGCCTTCCAGAGCGTCGCGCCGTCGGACTCGCTGACGCGGTCCTCGAGCCGGAAGCGCTCGGCGAGGCGGGTGCCGGGTTCGACGGCCGACGTGCTCACAGGCTCACTCCGCTTGGCCGATCGGGCATGACTCGACACTCCCGCGTGGTGGTGTCCCACGAAGGCACGCTATGCCGGGTGGATCCGCCCACGCCCCTCCTGCTTCCATTCGCGCGTGTCGGACTCCATCGTAGTGCCGAGTTTCTTTACCGACCTACCCGTCGGGCGACCATCCCAACGATCGAGTTGACCTCAGGTATGCGCATTCTGTGCGCCACACCGAGGTAGAGCAGCAGTCCGAGGCCGCCGCCGACCGCCAGCACGATGAGCGAGGTGACGAAACCGAGACCGCCGAACGCCTGCGTGACCGCCCACACGGCGGCCAGCGCCAGCACGGCGGTGGGCAGCGAGGCGAGGTACATCCGGGTCATCGACATGCCGATCGACCAGCCGTCCAGGCCGTGCACCCGGCGGGCGGCCAGCCACCAGGCGAGCACCGCGCCGATCCCGTACGCGATCGCGTACGCCAGCGCCAGCCCCATCACCGCGTACCGGGCCGGCAGCAGCACGTAGAACAGCACCATCAGCCCCGCGTTGACCGCGGTCGTGCCGGCCCCGACGTAGACCGGCGTCCGCGTGTCGCCGAAGCTGTAGAACACCCGCAGCAGGAGCTGGAACACCGAGAACGGCACCAGGGCGAGCCCGTACACCTGCAGCACGTTGCCGATGTAGACCGCGTCGGCCACGGAGTTGGCCCCGTGCCCGTAGATCGGCACGGTGATCGCCGGCCCGAGCACCATGAGCAGCAGCGACACCGGCACCATCAGCGCGCAGATGAGCCGCACGCTGGAGCCGAACTCCTCGCGCACCTCGCCGAGCCGGCCCTCGCTCACCGCCCTGCTCATCCGGGGCAGCATGGCGGTGATCACCGAGACGCCGATGACGCCGTACGGGAGCTGGAAGAGCTGGAAGGCCAGCGTGTAGGGGCTGATGCCGTGGCCGGGCACCGCGTCGCCCGCCGAGGACGACAGGTTGGTGGTCAGCAGGAAGCCGAGCTGGGTGACGATGACGTAGCCGATCGTCCAGACGCCGGCCTTGCCCATCTCGCCCAGCCGCGCGTTGCGCAGGTCGAAGCGCGGCCGGAAGGAGAAGCCGATGCGGCGCAGCGCCACGATGAGCACCGCGGCCTGGGCCACGATGCCGGCCGTGGTGCCGAGGCCGAGCAGCGCCAGGTCGCCGGTGGTGACCGCGCCGATGTCGTCGCGCGCCTGGCTGGCCAGCGCGTACATGACGAACACGCAGATCACGACCAGGTTGTTGATCACCGGCGCCCACATCGGCGCGCCGAACCTGTCGCGGGTGTTGAGGATCGCGCCCGCCACCGCGCCGATGCCGAAGAAGGCCAGCTGGGGCAGGATGAACCGGGCCAGCATGACGCCGACCTCGTACTTCCTGCTGCCCGGCGCCCAGCCGGTGTAGAGGTCGATGAGCAGCGGCGCGGCGAGCACCGCGAGCACCGCCACGGCGGTCAGCGCCAGCGTCGCCACGGTCAGCAGGCGCTGCTCGTAGCCCCGGCCGCCGTCGGGGTCGTGCTGCTGCGCCCGCACGATCATCGGCACCACGACGCTGCTCAGCACGCCCAGCAGCAGCAGGTCGAGGATGCTGTACGGGATCGCGTACGCCGCGTTGTAGGCGTCGCCCAGGGCCGCCGTGCCGATGGCGTAGGCGAGCACCATGGTCCGCACGAACCCGGTGACCCGGGACACCATCGTCCCGGCCGCCATGACGGCGCTGGCCCGCAACATGCGGCTCATACGGTCTCACTCTCCCGGTTCTTGGCCGACGCCGCGCGCCTGCGCTCGGCCCTGCGCCGCAGCACCCGCGTGACCACGGCCGCCAGCATGACGGTGAGCGCCGCGCCCACGATCACCGAGGCGATGCCGGTGTAGCCGGTCGTGCGGATGGTCAGGCGCTGCGGCTTGCCGTACGGCTTGCCGTCGGCGGTCTTGAGCTGGACGGTCACCGTGGCGTCGCCGCTGGTGCCCGGGGTGGCGTTCATCCAGACCTGGACCGTGCCGCTCTGGCCGGGGCCGATCGACAGCGGCTCGTCCTGCTTGACGCTGACCTGCAGCAGCTTCTGGTCGTCGGGTCTGGCGTCGATGAAGAGCCGGACCTCGGCGCCCATCGAGTTCTTGACGCTGATGGGCACGAAGCCGTTGCTGCCGGCCAGCGTCCGCGGCCGGTCGGGGCCGACGCCGGTGATCTGGACCCGCTGGAGGCGTTCGGTGACGGCGCCGCTGACCGCGTTGGTGACCGAGCGGCCCATGCGCGTGCTGTTGCGCCAGGCCGAGGAGGTGGCGCGCAGCACCGCCGCGTCGAAGGACGACTGCGTGCGCGTGGCCGTGATGGACGCGGTGAGCTGCGCCTCCGCGGTGATCTCCTTGACCGGCGCCAGGTATTTGGCGCTCAGCTCCTCGCGGCGGTCCTGGTCGGTGTAGGTCAGCCCGGCGCGCGGGACGGACGCCTTGCCGGGCTTGATCGACTCCAGCGGGGTGAGCTGCAGCCAGGGGAGCTGGCGCGCGGTCTTGAGCAGGCCGCTGACGAGCGCCGGGTTGGGGTCCCAGCGCCGGGAGGGGGCGACGACCAGCGACCTCGCCTGGGTCTGGCCGGGCTCCAGGGCGATCATCGCGGTCTCGGCGACGAACCGCTGCGTGCTGAGCAGCAGCGAGGTGCCGGCCTGCGGCTCGAACAGGCGGCTCAGCTCGGGGTCGGCGACCAGCGCCGTGACCGGCCCGTCGACGGCGTCGAGGGTCGCGGCGGCGTCGGGCGTGTAGGTGAGCGGCTGCTGCTGCGGCGGCAGGTTGGTCGAGTTGAGCAGGACCGTGTCGACCTTGGCGTCGCTGACCGACAGCAGGTCGAGCGCGTCGGCGTCGAGCAGGCCCGCGGGCGGCCAGTTGACGGTGGTCTTGACGTCGCGGCCGAGCAGGGCCTTGGCCTTCTGGCCGCCGAGCGTGATCGCCCGGTCGGGCTGGTCGTCCAGGCCCTGGTGGGCGAGGGCGGTCACGTCGGGGTCGGCGTACGGGACCGCGACGACGGGGGCGGCGGCGAGCGCCGTGCGCAGCCCCTGGAGCCACGTCCCGGCCTCCGCGCTGGCCGGCCGGTCCTGGTCGCCGTCCTTGGTCTTGACCTTGTACGCCTTGGTCATGGTGGTGAGGTCGTCGAGCAGCGAGGGGTCGACGAACCAGGTGACGCTGCTCGGCGCGGACTGGGCGATGCGCAGCAGGTCGGCCAGGCGGCCCTTGCCGGTGATGGACTGGCTCAGCTTGTCGTCGACGAGGACGGGGTCGTCGGTGGCCCGGTGGGGCTGGTCGATGATGGGCAGCGCGACCGCGAGCCTGGTCTGCGGGAGCTTCTGTGTGGTCGGCGGCGCGTAGGTGAGGAAGGTGCGCTCCGCCTGGATCGGCACGCCCCACTGGGCGACGTCCACGGCGATCTTGTAGACGCCGAACTCGCGCAGGCCGAGCTGCACCGGCGTGGCGGTGAACTCCCAGCGGGCGGTGCCCCCGGCGGCCAGGGGCTCCAGGTCCATGAAGGAGTTGCGGGTGGAGACGTTGACCGGGAGTGTCGCGGTGGTCTGGTCGCTCGCGTAGGCGGTCATGGCGGCGCGGTCGGTGACGCGCTGCGGGTCGTAGCGGAGGCGCACCTTGAGGCCGCTCATGTCGGCGCCGCTGTCGTTGCGCACGGTGCCGGTGATCTTGATCACGTCGGTGAGGGCGCGCGGCACGGCGGGCGTGATCGAGGTGATGGCGACGGAGAGCGTCTGCCTGCGGGTCTGGGCGCTCGTGGCAGCCGTGCTCGGCGCCGCCGCCAGGGTGGGGGCGAGCAACGCGGCGGACAGCACGGCGAGCAGCGCGGTCTTACGGATCACGCGGCAGCCCGGGCTGGAGTACGACGACGCACGCCCGCAATGGTACGGGCTCAGTGCCGCCGTGCGACCGCCTCACGTGATCCTCTCGGCCGCGGGCCGCGCAGGTCGACCATCTTGCCTGGCAGGAGAGTCAGCAGGTCGAGAGCGCGGATGCTGAGGGCGGTGTGGCGCTCTCCGGTGGCGGTGAAGATCGGCTCGGTGCCGGCGCGTAACCGGTCGTCGATGAGCAGCGGCAGCGACTCCGGCAGCAGCAGCGGGCAGACCAGCCCGTGGGCGTAGTCGGTGGCGGCGTTGACGACATGGGCCGCGGCGGGGCGCACCTGGCGCACGCCGAGCAGGCCGCCCACGCCCCCGGGACGCGGAGGAGCGGACACCGGGGAGGCGACCGCGACGACGGCCTCGCGGCCGACCCTGGTGGCTACCTCGAACACCGTGACCATCAGGCACCGCTCCGGCGCCGCGGAGAGCGTCTCGGGAAGCTCGTCCGCGCAAGTCATGGGGCGCGGAAGGCGTACGATCTCATGATGGACCTGGTGAGCGAGGAGCCAGCGGTGGATCGCGAGGGCGTCCTTCATATAGACCTCCTAGCCTCGTTGCCATGGCCCCCGACGGTCCCTTGACCGAAGGTAACCCGGACCTCATGTGGCCCGGGGGATATGTTCCGGATGACGAAGGACCAACCCGGCAGTGCTGGACTCAACTTTGACCGACAGCCAGCGGCGGGCCATGACGGACCTGTTCCGCAAGATCGCCCCGGTGGCCGACGAGCTCGGCCGCCTGTTCGCCGCGCACGGGCACGAGCTGGCCCTGGTGGGCGGCCCCGTGCGCGACCTCCTGCTCGGCCGGGTCGGCAAGGACCTCGACCTCACCACCGACGCCCGCCCGGAGCGGGTGCTGGAACTGGTCAGGGGCTGGGCCGACTCGGTGTGGACGATCGGCATCGACTTCGGCACGGTCGGCCTGCGCAAGGACAACTGGCTGATCGAGGTCACCACGTACCGCAGCGAGTCGTACGACCCGAAGTCGCGCAAGCCCGAGGTCATGTACGGCGAGACGCTGGAGGCCGACCTGGAGCGGCGTGACTTCGCGGTCAACGCGATGGCCGTGCGCCTGCCCGGCCACGAGTTCGTCGACCCGTACGGCGGGCTCGACGACCTGGCCGCCAAGGTGATGCGCACCCCCGGCCCGCCCGAGCGCTCCTTCGACGACGACCCGCTGCGCATGCTCCGGGCCGCCCGGTTCGCCTCGCAGCTCGGCTTCACCGTCGACCCGGCCGCGCTGGCCGCGATGACGGAGATGGCCGGCCGCATCGAGATCGTCTCCGCGGAGCGCATACGGGACGAACTGGACAAGCTCATCTGCGGGACCTACCCCAGGGAGGGCCTGCGACTCCTGGTCGAGACCGGCCTGGCCGCCCACGTCCTGCCCGAGCTGCCCAAACTCCGCCTGGAGATCGACGAGCACCACCGCCACAAGGACGTCTACGACCACACGCTCACCGTGCTCGACCAGGCCATCGCGCAGGAGGAGGACGGCAAGCCCGACCGCGTCCTGCGCTGGGCGGCGCTCATGCACGACGTCGGCAAGCCCAAGACGCGCCGCCACGAGGCGGGCGGCCGAGTGTCCTTCCACCACCACGAGGTGGTCGGCGCCCAGCTCACCAAGAAGCGCATGACCGAGCTGAAGTTCCCCAAGGACGTCGTGGCCGACGTCTCCCGGCTGGTCGAGCTGCACCTGCGCTTCCACGGCTACGGCACCGGCGAGTGGACCGACAGCGCGGTGCGCCGCTACGTCCGCGACGCCGGCCACCTGCTCGACCGGCTGCACAAGCTGACCAGGGCCGACTGCACCACGCGCAACAAGCGCAAGGCCGCCGCCCTCTCGCGCACCTACGACCACCTCGAGGAGCGCATCGCCCGGCTGGCCGAGGAGGAGGAGCTGGCCAAGATCCGGCCCGAGCTCGACGGCAACGAGATCCAGCGGGTGCTGGGCGTCGGGCCGGGGCCGGTGGTGGGCAAGGCCTACAAGTTCCTGCTCGACCTCAGGCTCGACAAGGGCGTGATCGGCAAGGAGGCCGCCACCGAGGCGCTGCTGGAGTGGGCGAGGTCAGCCGAGCCGGGCGCGTGAGCGCGCGGTGACCGTCCGGTAGGCGAACGCGGCGAGCGGGTAGCCGACCGAGATGATCGCCACGGCGAGGTACGACTTGCCGTTCGCCGGCAGGATGGCCGCCGACAGGCCGGCGGCCAGCACGTACATGCCGTTGAAGAGCATGTCGTAGAGGGAGAACGCGCGGCCCCGGTAGATGTCCTCGACGTCGCGCTGGACGGCGGTGTCGGCGCAGATCTTCACGCTCTGCCCGGCCACCCCCAGCACGAACCCGGCGGCCGCGAGGCCCCACTCCTGGAACGGCAGCACCAGCGCGGCGCTGAGCACCCCGGCCGCCGTCAGCGCGATCGGCACCCAGCGCTCGATCGTGAAGCGGCCGGTCGCCCACGGCGTGATGAGCACCGCGACGAAGAAGCCCGCGCCGGAGGTGGCCACGACCAGGCCGATGCCCGCGAGCGCGGCGTCGGCGTCGCCGTCGGTGAAGTAGTAGCGGTAGAGGATGATGCCGAGCGCGGTGGCCATGCCGTAGAAGAAGCGGTGGACGGCCATCGCGCCGACCGTGGCCGCCGCGAACCGGTGGCCGGCCAGGTGTCTCGCGCCGTCGGCCAGGCCCGTGACGACGTTGCGGAGCGCCTCGCGGGCCTGCGGCCGGTCGGGGTCGGGCCAGGGGCCCAGCAACATCCGGTCCATCAGCCTGGCGATCAGCGCGCTCAGCCCGAACACCACGCCGGAGACGACCAGCAGCACCGCCACGCCGAGGTCGTCGCCGCCGGCGAGCGCGCGCAGCAGGAAGCCCGCCCCCGCGCCCACGAACGTGACCACCGTGCCCGCCGTCGGCACGACCGCGTTGGCGGCGAGCAGCCGCTCGGCCGGCACGACGTGGGGGAGCGAGGCGCCGAGCGCGGCCAGGAAGAACCGGTTGACCGCGAGCACGCCGAGCGCCGCCGCGTAGAACGCCGGGTCGGGCACGTCGGCGGCGACCAGCCCGGCGGCCACCAGCAGCAGCGCGCCGCGCACCAGCGGCGCGAGCACCAGGATCTGGCGGCGCGGCCAGCGGTCGATGAAGACGCCGACGAACGGCCCCAGGACGCTGTACGGCAGCAGCAGCACCGCCAGCCCGGCGGCCACCTGGAGCGCGGTGGTCTGGCTCTCGGGGCTGAAGAAGGCGAACCCGGCCACCGCGAACTGGAAGATCCCGTCGGAGAACTGGGAGACCAGCCGGGTGCCGAACAGACGCCGGAAGTCCCTGCCCTGCAGGACCACGCGGAGATCGGCGACGAAGGACACGCCGTCAGCCTAGCCGGGCGGCCGTCGTCTAGGATGCCCGAGAGGTTGGTGCAGCAGGCCGCTGCCGATGTTCCTCGCGGTGACTCCGATTGCGTACGCTTCAAAGCGTGACGACAGAGGAACACGTCGTGCTGGTCGACCGTGACGGCCGCGCGCTCGGCACCGCACCCAAGACCTCGGTGCACGGCCCGGAGACCCCCCTTCACCTGGCGTTCTCCAGCTACGTCTTCGACCGTGAGGGCCGCGTGCTGCTCACCAGGCGGGCCGACCACAAGGTCACCTGGCCGGGGGTGTGGACCAACAGCTGCTGCGGCCACCCGCTGCCGGGCGAGCCCGTCGACCGGGCCGTGCTGCGGCGGCTGTCGTACGAGCTGGGGCTCGGCGCCGAGGCCGCCGACCTGATGCTGCCCGCCTTCTCCTACCGGGCCGTGATGGCCAACGGCATCGTCGAGCACGAGCTGTGCCCGGTCTACCGGGTCGTCGTCGCCGGGCCGGTGGCGGCCAACCCCGAGGAGGTGGGGGAGACGGTGTGGATGCCGTGGAAGGAGTTCGCCGAGGGCGCGCAGAACGGGCTGCTGGCGCTGTCGCCGTGGTGCCGGCAGCAGGTGCCGCTGCTGGCCGAGCTGGGCGCCGACCCGCTCACGTGGGAGCCGGCCTCGACCGCCGAGCTGCCCCCGGCCGCCCGCCTCTGACCGGCGGGCGGCCGGCGGGCGGCCGGGGGGAACGGGTCAGCGCTCGACCTCGCCCCTGATGAACTTCTCGACGTACTCGCGGGCCTCGTCGTCGGAGAACTGCTCCGGCGGCGACTTCATGAAGTACGAGGACGCCGACAGGATCGGCCCGCCGATGCCCCGGTCGAGGGCGATCTTCGCGGCCCGGACGGCGTCGATGATGATGCCGGCCGAGTTCGGCGAGTCCCAGACCTCCAGCTTGTACTCCAGGTTGAGCGGGGTGTCGCCGAACGAGCGCCCCTCCAGCCGCACGTACGCCCACTTGCGGTCGTCCAGCCACGGCACGTGGTCCGACGGCCCGATGTGCACGTCGGCCTTGCCCATCTCGTGCGGGATCTGCGAGGTGACCGACTGCGTCTTGGAGATCTTCTTCGACTGGAGGCGCTTGCGCTCCAGCATGTTCATGAAGTCCATGTTGCCGCCGAAGTTGAGCTGGTACGTGCGCAGCAGCTCCACCCCGCGGTCCTCGAACAGCTTGGCCAGCACGCGGTGCGTGATCGTGGCGCCGACCTGCGACTTGATGTCGTCGCCGACGATCGGCACGCCCGCCTCGGTGAACTTCGCGGCCCACTCGGGGTCGGAGGCGATGAACACCGGCAGCGCGTTGACGAAGGCGACCTTGGCGTCGAGCGCGCACTGCGCGTAGAAGCGGTCGGCCTCCTCCGAGCCCACCGGCAGGTAGGACACCAGGACGTCGACCTGGTTGTCGCGAAGCACCTGGACCACGTCCACGGGGGCTTCGTCGGACTCCTCGATGATCTCGCTGTAGTACTCGCCGAGACCGTCGAAGGTGTGCCCGCGCTGGACCGTCACCCCCAGGGGCGGCACGTCACAGATCTTGATCGTGTTGTTCTCGCTGGCGACGATCGCCTCCGAGAGGTCGCGGCCGACCTTCTTGGCGTCCACGTCGAAGGCCGCGACGAACTCGACGTCACCGACGTGGTAGTCGCCGAACTTCACGTGCATCAGGCCCGGGACCCGGGTGTTCGGATCAGCGTCCTTGTAATAGTGAACGCCCTGGACCAGCGACGACGCGCAGTTGCCGACACCGACAATGGCCACGCGAACCGAACCCATCGCACTCGCTCCCTTACTCATCAGTTGACGTGGTATCTCTTTCGGGCCCTTCCGAGGCCCGACGCTCCGTTGCGATCAGCTCGTTGAGCCAGCGCACCTCGCGCTCGACCGACTCGAGCCCATGGCGCTGCAACTCGAGCGTGTAACTGTCGAGACGCTCCCTGGTGCGGGCCAACGCCGTCCGCACGGCGTCGAGCCGCTCCTCGAGCCGGCTACGGCGGCCTTCGAGAATGCGCAGGCGCACCTCGGCCTCGGTGTGCCGGAAGAATGCGAAATGCACACCGAAGCTCTCGTCCTCCCAAGCAGAGGGCCCGGCCTGTGTCAGCAGTTCTTGCAGCCGTTCTTTGCCCTCGGCGGTCAGCTTGTAAACGATCTTCGAACGGCCGCCGACGATCGTGGCAGGAGCGGGCTGCTCCTCCGTGATCAGGCCGCGCGCGAGCAGCGATCGCAGACAGGGATACAGGGAGCCGTAGGAGAACGCGCGGAACATGCCCAGCAGGGCATTGAGGCGTTTGCGCAGCTCATAGCCGTGTAGCGGCGTCTCGTGCAGCGACCCGAGCACGGCCAGTTCCAAGACCCTGCCCTGCCCGCCGGCCATGGGAACCGCCCTCCTCTCGCGTCGATGTATCGAGCCGATACATCCCCAGGATACGTCGAGCCGCTATATCGCTGCAATCTGTGGATTTTCCAAGGCGTTGGGATGATCCGCTGAAACGCCGTAGTCTGGCGCTCATGTGGTCACAGCGAAGGGTGGTGGATTACGGCCTCGCGAAAAGGGCGGTGGTCCGCTCCCTGCGTTCCGGGCGCACGTCGCGCGGCGAAGTCTGTGACGCACAGCCGTACCTCCTTCGCGCGGCGCGCCACTTCGGCGAGCCGACCGAACGCCTCTGCCCGGTCTGCGAGAGGGAGAACGTCACTCACGTGACCTATGTCTACGGGGATTCCCTCGGCAGGCAGGCCGGACAGGCGAAGGCCGCATCGGAACTCGTCGCGATGGCTCATGATTACGATGAGTTCCGGGTGTACGTCGTCGAGGTCTGTCAAGGTTGTTCCTGGAACCACCTGACGGTTTCGTACGTCCTCGGGAACGGGCCGCCTGACCCCGCCGGCCAAGCGTGACCGGACCACCGAGGGCGCCGAGGAACCTCACGCCCAACCGCCGTTTTTGTTTCCGACGACAGTGCGAGGACGTGTGAGTAACAGCATGAATGAGGGGACGGCTCGCCCGGGGAGGCGCCGTCGCTCCAGCTCATCCCGTTCTGTGCCCCAAGGTTCTCCACCTCAAACCGGTGAATCTCCCTGGAGTCAGGCACAGCCGCCGCGTCGTCCGGAAGCCGCCTACGAGCAGACGGGCGCGATGGCCGCGCAGCCGTACGACGCGCAGCCCCCGCCGCGCCGCGAGCCCATGCCGCCGCGCCGCGAGCCGACGCCCCCGCGCCGCGAGCCCGTGCCCCCGCCGGGCCAGGGCGCTCCTCCTGGGCAGGGCGCTCCCCCTGGGCAGGGCGCTCCTCCCGGGCGCGGCGGCCGCTCGCGGGCCCGCCAGGAGCGGGCGGACACCCGCGTGGCGAGCAACCAGGAGACCGTGATCAGCGAGGGCCCGCGCCGCTCGCGCCGGCGAGCCGCCGCCGGCGGCCCGCCCGAGCCCCCCGGCCCGCCCGCGCCGCCCACCAAGAAGGACCGGGGCGGCTGGCGCAGGTTCGTGCCGAGCTGGAAGATCGTCGTGGCCGGCTTCGTGGTGATCGCGGCCGGCCTGTTCGGCATGGTCATGGTGGCCTACGCCAACACCGAGGTGCCCACGGGCACCCAGGCCGACGCGGTCGCCCAGCAGAGCACGATCTACTTCTCCGACGGCAAGCCGATCACGAGCCTCGGCATGAAGCGCGAGATCGTCAAGCTGTCGCAGATGGCCCCCTCCATGCGCGACGCCGTGATCGCCATCGAGAACCCCTCGTTCTACGAGGACTCCGGCATCTCGATCTCCGGCATCTTCCGCTCGGTCTACATGACCGCCACCGGCCAGCAGCTCCAGGGCGCCTCGACCATCACCCAGCAGATGGCCCGCAACTACTACGACGGCCTCAGCCGGGAAGTGTCGATCAAGCGCAAGGTCAGCGAGATCTTCGTCGCGGTCAAGCTCAGCGAGTCGCTGCCCAAGGACGAGATCCTCCAGCGCTACCTCAACACCGTGCCCTTCGGCCGCGCCTACGGGGTCGAGGCCGCCGCCAAGGCGTACTTCGGCAACAAGGTCACCGCCGCCAAGCTCACCCCCGAGCAGAGCGCCTACCTCGCCGCCCGCATCCAGCAGCCCGCCTGGTCCTCCGACGCGGCCGCGCTGCAGGCCCGCTTCAAGACCGTCGTCGACTACATGGCCAGGCAGTGGCCGGACAAGTACGGCACCCTGCCGCAGACGGCGAAGTTCCCCAAGACGGTCAAGGAGAACGCCGGCAACGAGATGGGCGGCATGAAGGGCTACATGGTCCGGGTGGTGCTCAACGAGCTGGAGTCGCGCGGCCTCACCGAGGACGCGGTCAGGAGCGGCGGCTTCCACATCTACACCACCTTCGACCGCAAGCTGATGCAGGCCGCCAAGGAGGCCGTCACCAGCACGATGTCCGGCATGAGCAAGGAGTTCCACGCCGGGCTCGCCGCCGTCGACCCGAGGAACGGCCGCGTCATCGCCTTCTACGGCGGCACCAACTACATCACCGACCCGTGGAACGAGCCCTTCCAGTCGAAGAAGCAGGCCGCCTCGGCGTTCAAGCCGTACGTGCTGGCCGCCTGGCTGCAGGCCGGCTACTCGCTGAAGAGCTACGTGCCGGGCAACGAGACCGTGCCGAAGGTCCTGCCCGGCCAGCAGCCCGGCGGCATCAAGAACAGCCACAACGTCGGCCAGGCGGTCGACGTCGTCAAGGCCACCGCCCAGTCGGTGAACACCGCGTTCGTGTCCATGGCGTACAAGCTGCCCAACCAGCTCGACGACGTGAAGAACCTCGTCGAGGCGGCTGGGTTCGACAGCAAGGACATGGAGGACGACGTCAAGAGGCACCACTACCAGTTCGCCATCGGCAGCGCCCCGGTGACCCCGGTCGAGCAGGCCGCCGGCTACTCGATCTTCGCCAACGGCGGCAAGTACACCCGCTGGCACGTGGTGCGCGAGGTCAAGCAGAACAACAAGCTGGTCTACGGCGAGCAGCGGGTCTCCAAGCAGGTCATCGACGCCGGCGTGGCCGCCGACGCCACCGTGGCCATGCAGGAGGTGCTGCGCAGCGGCACCGCGGCCGGCAAGGGCCTCGGCAGCCGCCCGGCGGCCGGCAAGACCGGCACCAACAACGACGAGAACGGCGCCTGGTTCGTCGGCTACACGCCGCAGCTCTCCACCGCCGTCGGGTTCTACCGCGAGCAGTGCGTCAGGAAGGACGGCAAGGTCGTCCCGCCGCTGCACTCCAACTGCCCGATCACGCCCGGCGGCAAGGTGAGCAAGAAGTACGGCGTCAACAACCCCTACACGCAGCCGCGCGAGGTGTCGCTCGGCTTCGAGGGCGCCGGCCCGCCCACCATCGCCTGGCAGAAGTTCATGCTGGCCGCGCACGAGGGCAAGCCGATCGAGCAGTTCCCGCAGAAGTCCGACGTCGGCCTGCCCGAGAACATCGTGCCGAGCCCGACGCCCACCCCGACGCCGACGAAGACCGACGACCCGTTCGGCGACCAGGACCCGTTCGGCGACAACGGCAACGCCAACCAGGACTGCCTCGTCCAGCCCTGTGACAACGGCGACGCCACCAACAGCGACAACTTCGGCATCAACGACGACGGCGCCGCCGACCAGGGCAACGGTGGGGACAACGGCGGGTTCGGCGGCGGGTTCGGCGGCGGCGGGGGCCTGGCTCCCGCGCCGCGGCCCTCGGGACGAGAGGGCTGGTGACCAGCGTCGTGGCACGCGTCCCCCTGGCGGCGCGTGCCGTCCCTTTCCTGCCCCTGGGGCTGATCGCGGCCCTGGGGGCGAGCCTCGCGTACGTGGTGCGCCTGCCCTGCCGCACCGGCGGCTGGAACGACCAGGTCTCGACGTACACGAACTTCTGCTACACCGACATCTACCCGCTGTTCTTCGACCGGAGCCTGTCCACCGAGAACCCCTACTTCGCCCAGGTGCCCTTCGACAAGCAGGTCGAGTACCCGGTGGTGCTGGGCGAGGTCATGCAGGTCATCAGCTGGGTCGTGCGCTGGGCGGAGCGCGACGTGGTGGGGCAGGCGGTCAAGTTCTACGACCTGACCGTCATCCTGCTCGGGCTCTGCCTGGTGGCCGGCGTGCTGCTGATGGCGGCGGTGGCCGGGCCGACCCGGCGCTGGGACGCGCTCTGGTACGCGATCTCGCCGGCCGTGGTGCTGGCGGCGTACATCAACTGGGACCTGGTGGCGGGCGCGCTGTCGATGGGCATGCTGCTGGCCTGGGCGCGCAAGCGGCAGGTGCTGGCCGGGGTGCTGCTGGGGCTGGCGATCGCCACGAAGTTCTATCCGCTGATGTTCGCCGGGGCGTTGTTCCTGCTCACCTTGCGCACCGCCAAGTGGCGGCCGTTCCTGGTGACGATCGGCTCGGCGGCGGGCGCGTGGATCGCGGTCAACGCGCCGTTCATGATCTTCGCTTTCGAGGGCTGGCGCAGGTTCTACGTCTTCTCCGCCGAGCGCGGGATCGACTGGGGCTCGCCGTGGCTGTTCTTCCAGAACAAGGGCTGGCCGATCCTCGGCGAGAAGGACGTCAGCATGCTCGGCACGGTCTCGCTGGCGCTGCTGTGCGTCGGCATCGCGGTGCTCGCGCTGGCCGCGCCGCGCCGGCCGCGTCTCGCGCAGCTCTGCTTCCTCGCGCTGGCCGCGTTCATGATGACGAACAAGGTGTGGTCGCCGCAGTTCGTGCTGTGGCTGGTGCCCTTCGCGGTGCTGGCCCGGCCCAACTGGAAGCCGCTGGTGCTGTGGCAGCTCGCCGAGGTCTGGTACTTCGCCGCGATCTGGCTCTACCTGCTCTCCCAGCCGCCGCTCAGCCGGGACGACCTGGGCATCGGTGATGACACGTACTTCACCGCCGTGTGGGGACGGATCATTACCATCGGGATCATGATGGCCTTCGTGGTACGGGACGTCCTGCGGCCCGACAAGGACGTGGTCCGCCAGGCGGAGCTCGACGACCAGGCCGGCGGCGTGTTCGACGGCGCCCCCGACCGCGTCACCCTGGCCACCGTCCTGAGATGATCACTCGCGCGGTCGGCAGGGACGCGCTGCTGCTCTGGTTCGGCTCCCGGGCCGGGCTGCTGATGTCGACGTTGCTCGGCGTGAGCTTCGCCGAGTACGCCGGCAAGTGGCGCAAGTGGGACGCCGGGCTGTTCATCACCATCGCCCAGTACGGCTACGACGGCGAGCCGGGCAAGCCCCCGGACGAGGGGCTGCCCGCGTTCTTCCCGGGCCTGCCCGCCGCGCTGCGGGTGGTGCACCTGGCGGTGCCCGACTGGGAGACCGCCGGGCTGCTGATCTCGCTGGTGGCGGGCGCGGTGGCGATGGTGGCGCTGGCCCGGCTGGCCGAGCACGAGGGCGCCGACGGGTGGATGGCGGTGGCGGCGCTGCTGGCCTTCCCGATGGCGGTGTTCCTGATGGCGGGCTACAGCGAGGCGTTGTTCCTGGCCTTCGCGATCCCCGCGTGGCTGGCCGCCCGGCAGGGGCGCTGGGCGCAGGCGGCGCTGCTGGCGGCGGGGGCGTCGTGCGTGCGGATCACCGGGTTGTTCCTGGCGGTGGCGCTGATCGTGGAGTTCGGGGTGCGGCGGGAGCCGCCGCGCCGGGCGGGCTGGCTGCTGGTGCCCTTCGCGCCGCTGGTGGCCTACTCCTTCTACCACTACTCCAGGTCGGGCGACTGGCTGGCGTGGAAGCACGCGCAGGAGGCCGGCTGGGGCCGGGAGTTCGTCTGGCCGTGGGACGCCTGGCGGACGACCTGGCGCTCGGCGATGGGCGGCGACGACTTCGCGGTGGCCTTCCGCATGGAGATCGCCGGGGCGGTGGTCGCGATCGCGGTGCTGGTGTGGCTGCTCGTGCTGCGCCGCTGGAGCGAGGTGGTCTACACGGGGGCGCAGGCGGCGGCGCTGATGACCTCGGCGTACTACCTGTCGATCCCGCGTTCGCTGCTGCTGTGGTTCCCGCTGTGGGTGCTGGTGGCGAAGGTGGCGACCGGGCGGCGGTGGGTGATCGCGCTGTATGTGCTGATCTGCGGGCCGCTGATGTTGCTGAACACCACCCGGTTCCTCAGTGGCGCCTGGGCGGGCTGAAGTCTTTACCCGTTTTCTGGTCTCGGTAATCCAGGGAAGTTATCCACAGCCTGTGTGCAACCGCTACAGGTTCTTCCTCAGGAACGCGATGTCGTCGGCCTGGCCGTCGCCCGGCGTCTCCACCACGATCGGCGCGCCGGCCGCGCGGCACACGGCGAGGATCAGCTCGGGGTCGATGGTGCCCTGGCCGAGGTTGGCGTGGCGGTCGGCGCCCGAGCCGAAGGCGTCGCGGGAGTCGTTGCAGTGGACGAGGTCGATGCGGCCGGTGATGGCCTTGACCCGCTCCACCAGGTCGACCAGCTCCTCGCCGCCCGCGTGCGCGTGGCAGGTGTCGAGGCAGAAGCCCACGTCGAAGCCGTCGAGGGCGTCCCAGAGCCGGCCGATGCGCTCCAGCGTGCGGGCCATCGCGTTGCCGCCGCCCGCGGTGTTCTCGATCAGCACGGGGATCGGGCACTCCATGCGCTCGAACACCTTGCGCCAGTTGTCGAAGCCGGTCTGCGGGTCGTCGCTCTTGTTGACGTGGCCGCCGTGCACCACCAGGCCCTTCGCGCCCAGCCCGGCGGCCGCCTTGAGGTGCTGCTCCAGCAGCTTGCGGCTGGGGATCCTGATGCGGTTGTTGGTGGTCGCCACGTTGATCAGGTAGGGCGCGTGGACGTAGACGTCGACGCCCTCGACCGGCTTGGCGGGCAGCACCGGCTTGGCGTAGCCCTGCGGGTCGCCGAGGAAGAACTGGACCACCTCGGCCCCGATCTCGCCGGCCCGCGCGGCCGGATCGTCCTGATCGACATGAGCTCCGATGCGCACCATGTCACCGAGCTTATCCGTTTGGTACGGGCCCCACCGGGCAGTCGCCAGGGACCCCCTATGCGAGGAGAGCGATATGTCGAGATGGCGCGTGCGTGCGCTGATCGTCCTGGTCTACGTGATCATCGGGTTATACGTGGCCTGGGTCTACGACTACATCACGCCCGGTCTGCTGAAGGACGTCGCCGAGGCGTTGCTGGCGGTGTTCCTGTGGTTCCTCGTCCTGCTCGGGATCAACCTGCACATCGGCTGAACGACATAGCACGACGGCCCCGGAACTCCGGGGCCGTAGTTGTGCGCGAAGGGGTCACATGGGCAGGAACCCACCGTGGGCGATGCCGAGAGCGGCCCCCACGAACGAGCCCACCAGCCCGATGACGTTGAGCGAGCGCTGCGGCGTGGTAGCCGAGATGTACTGGGAGAACAGGCCGACGCCGAAGCCGAGCGCGCCGACCCAGGCCGAGATCGCGTGCGCGGCCGGCCAGAACGTCGAGACGAAGGCCACGATCCCGAGCACCAGCGTGGCGACGGACATGATGTTCTCGACGGGGTGTGAACGCCCGTCGGTGTTGAGCGTGAGCCTGAACTTCTCCCTCTGGGAGGGCTGAAGCACGTGTGGCACTGCCACCACCCCCTTCTCTGCTTAGGGGCCTTCCCACGTACTCGCGGCTGGTAACCTGGGGCACGCTGCGTTGTGATGGGTGATCCATCGCCCCGGCGGCGCCGAAGTGGGCGCCCCGGTCCATACGTCAGCGTCCTCCTGTCACGGCAGAGTGTCGTGACCGCAAGAGTCCAGAGGAGGTTGGAGTCCGCATGCGTCGTTACGAAGTAATGGTCATCCTGGACCCTTCACTCGACGAGCGCACTGTCGCGCCGTCCCTTGACCAGTTCCTCACCGTGGTCCGCAACGACGGCGGCACCGTGGAGAAGGTCGACGTCTGGGGCCGTCGCCGCCTCGCCTACGACATCAACAAGAAGTCGGAAGGCATCTACGCCGTCATCGACCTGTCCGCGGAGCCCGCGACGGTCAAGGAGCTCGACCGGCAGATGAACCTCAACGAGGGCATTCTGCGCACCAAGGTCCTCCGCCCCGACGTGCACTGACTCCCGGCTTTTTGTCGGGAGGCAGTCGTAGTCTGAGCCGTAACCCAAGCAGAGGCGTGCAGGAAGGCGAGCGCAAGCCATGGCAGCAGGCGACACCGTTATCACCATCGTCGGCAACCTCGTCGACGACCCCGAGCTGCGCTTCACCCCGACGGGGCAAGCGGTGGCTCGATTCCGCGTCGCGTCCACTCCGCGGTTCATGGACCGCCAGACCAACGAGTGGAAGGACGGCGAGAGCCTCTTCCTGACCTGCAACGTGTGGCGGCAGGCGGCCGAGAACGCCGCCGAGAGCCTGCAGCGCGGCATGCGGGTCATCGTTCAGGGGCGGCTCAAGCAGCGGTCCTACGAGACCAAGGAAGGCGAGAAGCGCACGGTCTACGAGGTCGAGGTCGACGAGGTCGGCCCGTCCCTGCGTAACGCCACCGCCAAGGTCAACCGCACCTCCCGTCAGGGCGGCGGCGGTGGCGGCTTCGGCGGCGGTCCGGCCGACGACCCGTGGGCCTCCGCGACGCCCGCCCCGCCCCAGGGCGGTGGCGGCTTCGGCGGTGGCGGCGGTGGCGGCGGCTTCGGCGGCGGCCAGCAGGGCGGCGGCGGCTTCGGCGGCGGCAACGACTTCAGCGACGAGCCTCCCTTCTAATCCCTGTCCATCAGTCCGAGACCATTCCCGCCCGGAAGGCGGGGCTCTGAAAGGAGCACCACGATGGCCAAGCCGGCACTGCGCAAGCCCAAGAAGAAGGTTTGCCTGTTCTGCCACGACAAGATCTCCTATGTCGACTACAAGGACACGGCCCTGCTGCGGAAGTTCATCTCCGACCGTGGCAAGATCCGTGCGCGCCGGGTGACGGGCAACTGCACCCAGCACCAGCGCGACGTCGCGACCGCGATCAAGAACGCCCGTGAGGTGGCTCTGCTGCCCTACACGAGCACCGCGCGCTAAGGAGGTTCTGTCGACATGAAGCTCATCCTCACCAACGAGGTCTCCGGCCTCGGCGCCCCCGGCGACGTTGTCGAGGTCAAGGACGGCTACGGCCGTAACTACCTCATCCCCCGCGGCTACGCCATGCTGTGGACGCGCGGCGCCGAGAAGCAGATCGCCACGATCCGCAAGGCCCGCGACGCCCGCGAGATCCGCGACCTCGGCACCGCGAAGGAGGTCGCCGGCCAGCTCGGCGCCCTGCGCGTGCGCCTGAGCACCCGCGCCGGCGACTCCGGTCGCCTGTTCGGCTCGGTCACCACGGGCGACGTCGCCGACGCCGTCAAGGCCGCCGGCGGCCCGCAGCTCGACCGCCGCCGCATCGAGATCGTCAACCCGATCAAGAGCGTCGGCTCCCACCGCGTCACCGTGAAGCTGCACCCCGAGGTGTCGGCCTCCCTCGACGTGGAGGTCGTGGCGGGCTGACCCGCCGCTTCTCGCGAAAGGCCCCTCTCCGCTCCCGGAGAGGGGCCTTTTCGTCGGGTAACGCCCGGCGGGCCGCCGTCAGGGCGTGACCTGGGCCGACCGCCGTGGCCGACGGGTGACCTCGTAGAATGCTGCTCGTCTTTCGGCACGTTCCCCCTGGAGGCTTGGCCATGGCCCGTCCCCTCATGCTGCTCGCGCTGGCCGTGGCGCTCGTCGGCTGCGCGCCCGTGGACGAACCGGCGAGCACCGCCTCGGCCGCTCCCTCGTCCGCCACGGCCTGCACCAAGGAGCAGCTCACCCTGGTCAACGCCGGGAAGCTGACCATCGGCACCGACAAGCCCGCCTACGAGCCGTGGTTCAAGGACGACGACCCGAGCAACGGCCAGGGCTTCGAGAGCGCGGTCGCCTTCGCCGTGGCCGGCGAGCTGGGCTTCGACCGCAGCGAGGTGCAGTGGGCCACGGTCAAGTTCGACTCGGCGTTCGCGCCGGGGAAGAAGACCTTCGACTTCGACGTCAACCAGGTCTCGATCACCGAGAAGCGCGCCCAGGCCGTCGACTTCAGCAAGGGCTACTACACGGTGAAGCAGGCCGTGGTGGCGATCAAGGACGGCAAGTACGCCGCGGCCAGGAGCCTGGCCGAGCTCAAGGACGCCAAGATCGGCGTGCAGGTCGGCACCACGTCCTTCGAGGCGGTCAAGAGCGTGATCAAGCCGTCCGCCGACCCCAACGTCTACAACGAGCAGATCGACGCCGTGAACGCCCTGAAGAACAAGCAGGTGGACGCCCTCGTGGTGGACCTGCCGACGGCGTTCTACGTGACGGCCGCGCAGATCGAGGACGCCAAGATCGTGGGCCAGTTCAGCTCGACCGGCGGCGCGCCGGAGGAGTTCGGGCTGGTCATGGAGAAGGGCAGCCCGCTCAAGCCGTGCGTGGACAAGGCCGTGGACGCGCTCAGGTCCAAGGGCGAGCTGGCCAAGATCGAGGAGCAGTGGCTGGGCTCCGCGGTGGGCGCGCCTGAGCTCTCATGAGCGAGCGGGTCACGTCCGGACGGGTTCCCTCCGAGCGGCAGCGCGAGCGCGAGCGGGCCCGCCGCGCGCACGGCCGCCGCTCGGCCTCGATCGCGACGGTCTCGACGATCGTGTTCCTCGTCCTCGTGTTGTGGGCGGTGGCGAGCTCGCCGGGCTGGCCGCGGGTGCGGGAGCTGTTCTTCAGCTGGGACCACTTCGTCGCGGCGCTGCCCGACGTGGCGAGCGGCTTCCTGCTCAACATCCAGATCTTCGTCGTCGCCGAGGCTCTGGTGCTCGTCATCGGCCTGCTGACGGCGCTCGCCCGGGGCATCAGGACGCCGGCGTTCTTCCCGATCAGGGCGCTCGCCACGCTCTACACCGACCTGTTCCGCGGCGTGCCGACGATCCTGGTCATCTACCTGATCGGGTTCGGGCTGCCGGCGCTGCGGCTGCAGGGCATCCCCACGAACCTCGTGACGCTGGGGATCATCGCGCTGACGCTGTCGTACGGCGCGTACGTGGCCGAGGTGTTCCGCGCGGGCATCGACTCCATCCACCCGAGCCAGGTCGCGGCGGCGCGTTCGCTGGGGCTGAGCCACGCCAAGACGATGCGCTACGTGGTGCTGCCCCAGGCCACCCGCCGGGTGGTGCCGCCGCTGCTCAACGACTTCGTCTCGTTGCAGAAGGACAGCGCGCTGGTGGCCACGATCGGCCCGCTGGAGGCGCTCAGGCAGGCTCAGATCCACGTGGCGAGCACGTTCAACTACACGCCCTACCTGGCCGCCGCGCTGCTGTTCCTGCTGCTCACCGTGCCGCTGGCGCGGTTCACCGACCATCTGGCCGCGCGGGCCAGGAGGAGGCGCGGCGCATGAGCCTGCTGACCATCGACGGGGTGTGGAAGACCTTCCAGGGCCACGACGTGCTGAAGGGCATCGACCTGGAGGTGCGCCCGCACGAGGTGGTGAGCCTCATCGGCGCCTCGGGCTCCGGCAAGTCCACGCTGCTGCGCTGCGTCAACCTGCTGGAGACGGTGGACGACGGCGCGATCCTGCTCGACGGCGAGGACATCACCGACCCCCGCGTGAACGTGGACGACGTGCGCAAGCGCCTCGGCATCGTCTTCCAGTCGTTCAACCTGTTCCCGCACATGACCGTGCTGGACAACATCACGCTCGCCCCCCGCCGCGTCCTCAAGGTGGGCAAGGAGCGGGCCGAGGAGCAGGCGCACGAGCTGCTGCGCCGCTTCGGGCTGGAGAACAAGGCCCGCGACTACCCCGACCGGCTCTCGGGCGGCCAGCAGCAGCGGGTGGCGATCGTCCGCGCGCTGGCCATGCAGCCCCGGCTGATGCTGCTGGACGAGGTGACCTCGGCGCTCGACCCGCAGCTCGTGGTGGAGGTGCTGGCGATCATCAGGGAGCTGAAGGACGCCGGCATGACGATGATCCTGACCACCCACGAGATGAGCTTCTGCCGGGACATCTCCGACACCGTGTGCTTCCTGGACGACGGCGTGCTGCTGGAGAAGGGGCCGCCGGAGCAGCTCTTCGGCGCGCCCGAGCACGCCAGGACCAAGGAGTTCCTGCGGAGCGTGCTGCACTCGGGCCGCTTCTGAGGGCTCTTCTTGGGGGCCGCTCCTGAGGGCCGCCGGTCAGCGGCGGTGCCGGCCGCCGCTCCGCGCGGCGGCCACCGGCTCGGCCGGGCGCGCCAGGAGGCTGTGCCGGCGGCCGTAGGCGAGGTAGACCGCGAGCCCGAACACCATCCACAGGACGAACCACAACCAGGTCAGCACCCGCAGGTTGACCATGAGCCAGAGCGTGGCCACCAGCGACAACGCCGGCAGCAACGGCGACAGCGGCACCCGGAACCCGCGCTCCAGGTGCGGCATGCGCCGCCGTCCCACGATCACCCCGGCCGCCACGAACGCGAACGCGAACAACGTCCCCAGCACCACGAGCTCCTGCAACGTGAGCACCGGCACGAACTCCGCCAGCACGATCGCGATCCCGCCGATCACCAGCGTCACCCGCGACGGCGTGTGGTAGCGGCGGCTGACCGAGGCCAGCCCGCGCGGGATGAGCCCGTCGCGGGCCATCGAGAACAACACCCGCGTCTGCCCCACGATCAGCACCAGGATGACCGTCGTCAGCCCGAGCAGCGCGCCCACGTCGATGACGTGCGCCATCCACCCCACGCCCGCCGCCCGGAACGCGCTGGCCAGCGGCGCGTCCACCGAGATCTTCGTGTACGGCACCATGCCCACCATGACCAGCGCCACCGCGACGTAGAGCACGGTGGCCACGACCAGGCTGCGGATCATGCCCTTCGGCACCGCGCGCGGCGCGTTGACGGTCTCCTCGGCCGCCGTCGCCACGATGTCGAACCCGATGTAGGCGAAGGCGATCGCCGAGGCCGCCGAGAAGATCCCGAACCAGCCGAACGCGTGGCTCTCGCCCACCACGACCTCCAGCAGGGTCGCGGGGGCGCTGGACAACGTCTTCGGCGGCACGTGGAACTCGCCGAAGTTGCGCGCGTCGACGTGCGGCAGGCCGACGACGATGACCGCGCCGATCGCCAGCAGCTTGGCCGCCACCATGACCCACAACGCCCGCAGCCCGACCCGCGCGCTCAACGCCACCACGCCGGTCAGGAGCACCAGGATCGCCAGCACGAGCAGGTCGGCGGCCAGGCCGGGCGCCGGCAGGCGCACGCCGGCGTGGGCCAGCGCGCCGACCGCGATCTCGCCCCACGCCCGGGCCACGACGGCCGCGGCGAGCTGCAGCTCCAGGATCAGGGCCCAGCCGATGACCCAGGCCCAGACCTCGCCGAAGATGACGTAGGTGAAGGTGTAGGCGCTGCCGGAGGCCGGGATCGTGGACGACAGCTCGGCGTAGCACAGGCAGGCCAGCAGGCAGGCGATGCCGGCGATCATGAAGGAGAGGATCACGCCGGGCCCGGCCGCGGTCGCGGCCTGGCGGCCGGCGACGGAGAAGACGCCGGCGCCGATCATCACGCCGAGCCCGAGCACGACGAGGTCGGCCGGGCGGTAGAGCTCGGCCAGGCTGTGCCGGGCGCCGGTGCGCAGGCCGGTGGCCGCGGACGGCGGTAATCGTCGCAGAATCGTGGACAAGGAACACCCCGCTCAGGGAACTCGCCCACTCTGTCTCACCACTTGGACAACAGCAAGCACGGGACGATTACGCCCCGGTTACCAGCCAGGCAGTTCCGGCCGCGCGGCGGGTGAGGGTGACCAGCCGGGCGATCATCCACACGCCCAGCGCGCACCACAGGGCGACGACGCCCAGCCCGGAGGCGAGGAAGGCGGCCGGCAGGTACGCCAGCGTCGTCCACACCCCGGCCCACGCCAGGTAGCGCTGGTCGCCCGCGCCGATGAGCACGCCGTCCAGCACGAACACCACCCCGCACACCGGCTGGAACAGCGCCACCGGCCACAGCAGGGCCAGCAGCAGCGCGGTGACCCGCGGGTCGGCGTCGAACAGCCCGGGCAGCACCGGCCGGGCGGCCAGCACCAGCAGGCCGAGCACCACGCCCGACCAGAGGCCCCACCGCATCATGCGCCTGGTCGCGTCCCTGGTGGCCGCGACGTCGCCGGCGCCGAGCGAGCGGCCGGTGATGGCCTGGCCGGCGATGGCGATGGCGTCCAGGGCGAAGGCGAGCAGCGTCCACACCTGGGTGGCGATGGCGTACGCGGCCAGCTCGGCCTGGCCCATCCTGGTGGCGATCATCGTGGCCACGACCAGCACGATCCGCAGGCACACCGTGCGGACGAGCAGCGCGAGCCCGGCCGTGCCGGCCTGCCTGACGCCCTTCGGACGGGGGACGAGCGACGTGCCGAGCCGCAGCGCGCCCCGCGCCACCACGGCCAGGTAGACGGCCGCGCCGAGCGTCTGGGCGAGCACCGTGCCCCACGCCGACCCGGCGATGCCCCAGCCGAGGCCCAGCACGAACCAGGCGTTCAGCGCGGCGTTGAGCGCGAACGAGCCGACGGCCACGGCCAGCGGCGTCACGGTGTCCTGGAGCCCCCGCAGCACGCCGGTGCCGGCCAGCACGACCAGCATCCCGGGCGCGCCCAGCAGGCTGATCCGCAGGTACGTCACCGCCTGCGCGGCCTGGCCAGGCTCCGCCCCGAACAGCTCCACCAGCGCCGGGGCGAGCGGCCAGAACAGCGCGATCAGCGCCGCGCCGATGCCGAGGGCGAGCCAGACGCCGTCCACGCCGCTGCGCATGGCCTGGCCGGGCCGGCCCGCCCCGGTCTGCCTGGCCACCGCCGCCGTGGTGCCGTACGCGAGGAAGACGCACAGGTTCACCAGGGTCGCGAGGACCGTGCCCGCCACGCCCAGCGCGCCGACCGCCGTGGTGCCGAGGCCGTGGCCGACGATGGCGTAGTCGGCGAGCAGGAAGAGCGGCTCGGCCACCAGCGCGCCGAACGCGGGGACCGCGAGCCGCAGGATCTCCCTATCTCTGGACGTAATGGGCATTCCAGTATTATGCCCATTACGCGACATGCGGCGCCAACTTTCTTTCCTCCACAGCCGGTGGACAGTCTTTCCGCAGGTCAGCTTCATGATTGTCGGACGTCCCAGAAGTTATCCCCAGGCGTCGTCCACAGGCCTTTCACATGTTCGGGGCCGTCATGCACAGGTTGACCACAGGGTTGTCCACAGGCCACGTTGGCGTCCGGCCGCCGCGTCCGCGAAACTGTCAGACCGGTCGACTACAAGTGGGGGTGGTGCGACCGCCTGCACGGCTGTTCGAGGGGGCGCGGTGAGCATTGACGAAGAGGTCCCGGCGGGCCCAGGTTTCGAGCGCACGCCGCCGCACAACATCGAGGCGGAGCAGTCCGTCCTCGGCGGCATGCTGCTGTCGAAGGACGCCATCGCCGACGTCGTCGAGATCATCCGCGCCGACGACTTCTACCGCCCGGCCCACCAGATGGTCTACGAGGTCATCACCGACCTCTACGGCCGCGGCGAGCCCGCCGACGCCGTCACCGTCTTCGACGAGCTGCAGAAACGCGGCGAGATGGCGCGGGTCGGCGGCGCCGCCTACCTCCACACGCTGACCGCCGTCGTCCCCACCGCCGCCAACGCCGGCTACTACGCCAAGATCGTCCGCGAGCAGGCCATCCTGCGCCGCCTCATCGAGGCCGGCACCCGCATCGTCTCCTACGGCTACGGCGGCCAGAACGAGGAGGTCGACGACCTCGTCGACCGCGCCCAGGCCGAGATCTACAAGGTCACCGAGCGCCGCACGTCCGAGGACTACGCGCCGCTGGCCGACATCATGCCCGGCGCCCTCGACGAGCTGGAGGCGATCGGCAGCCGCGGCGGCCAGATGGTCGGCGTCCCCACCGGCTTCGCCGACCTCGACCAGCTCACCAACGGCCTGCACCCGGGCCAGATGATCGTCGTCGCGGCCCGCCCCGCGATCGGCAAGAGCACCCTCGGCCTCGACTTCGCCCGTTCCGCGGCGATCAAGAACGGCATGACCACCGTCATCTTCTCCCTGGAGATGTCGCGCAACGAGATCACCATGCGTCTGCTGTCCGCCGAGGCGCGGGTCGCGCTGCACGCCATGCGCTCCGGCATGATGAGCGACGACGACTGGACCCGCCTCGCCCGGCGCATGAGCGAGGTCGCCGAGGCCCCGCTGTTCATCGACGACTCGCCCAACATGTCGATGATGGAGATCCGCGCCAAGTGCCGCCGCCTGAAGCAGCGCAACGACCTCAGGTTCGTGGTCATCGACTACCTCCAGCTGATGAGCTCGCCGAAGAAGACCGAGAGCCGCCAGAACGAGGTGTCGGAGATCTCCCGTGCCATCAAGCTGCTCGCCAAGGAGCTGGAGGTGCCGGTCATCGCGATCTCCCAGCTCAACCGAGGCCCCGAGCAGCGCACCGACAAGCGCCCCCAGGTCAGCGACCTGCGCGAGTCGGGCTGCCTCACCGCCGACACCCGCGTGCTGCGGGCCGACACGGGGGCGGAGGTGTCGCTGGGCGAGCTGCTGCAGTCCGGCGCGCGCGACATCCCGGTGTGGTCGCTGGACGAGCGGCTGCGGCTCGTCCCGCGCACGATGACGCACGTGTTCCCCAGCGGCACGAAGGAGGTCTTCCTGCTGCGGCTCAGGTCCGGCAGGGAGATCAAGGCGACGGCCAACCACCCCTTCCTGACCTACGAGGGCTGGCGTCCCCTGGGGGAGCTCGCCCCCGGCGCGCGCCTCGCCGTCCCCCGTCACGTCCCCGCTCCGCGCAATCTCGAGGAGTGGCCGGAGGCGGAGGTGATCCTGCTGGCGCGCCTGATCGGAGACGTCCGCGGCCACGAGCGGTTCGTCCCGGACGGGGTGTTCGCCCTGCCGAAGGCGCAGCTGGCCCTGTTCCTCCGGCACCTGTGGGCGACCGGCGGAAGCGTGTGGTGGGACGAGAAGACCGAGCGGTCGCAGATCTCCTACTCCGCCACGAGCCGCCGGCTGGTCGACGACGTGGCGCGGCTGCTGCTTCGGTTCAACGTGATGACGCGCGTCGAGGTGGCGCGGAAGGGTCACTACCGCCTCCACATCCACGGGTCGGAGAATCAGCTCCGGTTCCTGAGCGAGGTGGGGGTGCACGGCGAACGGGCCGAGCAGGCCGCGCGCTGCCTGCCGGCGCTCCGGGCCGCCAAGGCCGGCGCCAGTCTCGCCACGGTCCCGGGTGAGGTCTGGGACGACGTCCGCAGCGTGTTGACGGAGCAGGGCACCCGGTTCCGCGGGAGCACGATCCGGACGCGCGAGCCCGGCCGGGCACGGCTGGGGCGGGTGGCGGCCATCCTGGACCACGCCCAGATGGAGATGCTGGCCACGAACGACGTGTTCTGGGACGAGGTCGCCTCCGTCGAGAGCCTCGGCGAACAGCCGGTCTACGACGCCACCGTCCTCGGCACCCACAACTTCGTGGCCAACGGGATCAGCGTCCACAACTCCATCGAGCAGGACGCCGACATGGTCATCCTGCTGCACCGCGAGGACGCCTACGAGCGGGAGTCGCCGCGGGCGGGCGAGGCCGACCTGATCGTGGCCAAGCACCGTAACGGCCCCACGGCGACGGTGACCGTGGCCTTCCAGGGTCACTACAGCCGGTTCGTGGACATGGCCCAGCACTGACCCCGGCCCGCAGGCGAGTGTGACAAAGGAGACAAAGGACGGCGGAATGGACGTGATCATCCCGGTGCTCTAGCGAATGACCGAAGCGAAGGGAAGCACGCCATGACCATCCTGGTCGCCTACGACGGCTCGGCCGACTCGCGCACCGCCATCGAGTTCGCCGCCAAGCACCTCGCCGCCGAGCCCACCGTCGTCCTCACCGTGTGGGAGCCGCTGCTCGTGCAGCTCCGCAAGTATCCGCTGGCGGCGGGCGTGCTCTCGGCCGACGTCGAGAACGAGGCCCAGGCGCAGGCCGAGGCCAGCGCCAAGGAGGGCGCGGAGCTGGCCGCCGCGTCCGGGCTCGCGGACGTCACCTACCGGGCCGTGGCCGACAACGAGTCGGTCTGGAAGACGATCGTGGACGTCGCCGACGAGCTGGACGCCTCGCTGATCGTGACGGGCTCGCGGGGCCTGGCCGGGGTGCGGTCGGTGCTGCTGGGCAGCGTCTCCAACCACGTGCTGCACCACGCGCACCGGCCCACGCTCATCGTGCCGCCACCGCCCCAGGCAGCTACGCGCTGAGCTCCCGGCCGCTACGCGCTGAGCCCCAGGCCGTTACGCGCTGAGCTCCTGGCCCGCGACGGGCCCGCAGCAGTCCTGCGGCGGCGGGCACAGCCGGGTGTCGATGCGCCGCGCGCCCGGCCCCTCGTCGCCCAGCCGGTCGTGCGGGTTGGCCACGGGACACAGGTCCAGCGACAGGCAGCCGCAGCCGATGCAGTCGGTCAGGTCGTCGCGCAGCCGCTGGAGCTGCAGGATGCGGTCGTCCAGCTCGGCGCGCCAGGCGGCCGACAGCCGGGCCCAGTCGGCGCGGGTGGGGGTGCGCTCGTCCGGCAGCTCGGCCAGGGCGTCCTTGATGGTCTTGAGCGGGATGCCGAGGCGCTGCGCCAGCCGGATGAAGGCGACCCTGCGCAGGCTGTCACGGCTGTAGCGGCGCTGATTGCCGGCCGTGCGCCGGCTCCTGATCAGGCCCTTGGCCTCGTAGAAGTGCAGGGCCGAGACGGCGACGCCGCTGCGCTCGGCGAGCTGCCCGACCGTGAGCTCCTTGGTGTTCCAGGCGACCTTGGTCATACCGGAAGTTTACTTGAGGTTCCTGGCCCCGGACGTCTTCATCCCGGCCCGCCGCCTTCGTAGGGTGGTCGCCATGACGGACACGATCCCCACGCAGTTCGAGGTGCTCGACGACCGGGCCGCCGGCATCGGCGGCGACTACCGCACCGAGGTCCTTCACACCGGCACCCGCTGGGGCGAGGGCCCCGTGTACTTCCCCGCCGGCCGCTTCCTCGTGTGGAGCGACATCCCGAACGACCGCATGCTGCGCTGGGACGAGATGACCGGCGCGGTCGGGCCCTTCCGGCAGCCGGCCGGCTACGTCAACGGCAACACCCTCGACCGCCAGGGCCGGCTGATCTCCTGCGAGCAGGGCGGCCGCCGCGTAACCCGCACCGAGCCCGACGGCTCGATCACCGTCATCGCCGACCGCTGGCAGGGCAGGCGCCTCAACAGCCCGAACGACGCGGTGGTCCACTCCGACGGCTCCGTCTGGTTCACCGACCCCCCGTACGGGATCACCAGCAACTACGAGGGCGTGGCCGCCGAGCAGGAGATCGACGGCTGCCACGTCTACCGCGCCGACCCGGTGACCGGCGAGGTGCGGATCGTGGCCGACGACTTCGAGCGGCCCAACGGCCTGGCGTTCTCGCTGGACGAGAGCCTGCTCTACGTCGCCGACACCCGCCGCCGGCACCTCAGGGTGTTCGAGGTGGGCGAGGACGGGACGCTGGCGGGCGGGAAGGTGTTCGCCGAGGGCGGCGAGAAGGACGGCTTCGACGGCCTGCGCCTCGACGACACGGGCCGCGTGTGGGCCGTGGCGGACAAGGCGGTGCACTGCTACGACCCCGACGGCACCCTGATCGGCCGGCTCAAGCTGCCCGAGCACGCCGCCAACCTGGTCTTCGGCGGCCTGAAGCGCAACCGCATGTTCATCGCCGCGGCCTCCTCGCTGTACTCCCTCATGTGCAACGTCACCGGCGCGGCCCCCGTCTGGGCGCGCCGGTGACCTCGGCTCCACCGGGTTCACTCCCACCGGAACAACCGCACCGCGAGCCCGCCGAAGATCACCAGCCCGGCGGCCATCACGATCAGGTGCAGCGGCTGCGGCGCGTGGCCCGCCCAGGTGTCCCTGAGCGCCTGGGCGAACGGCCCGGCCACGGAGTAGTCGCTCACCGTGCGGAGGGCGTCCGGCATGGCCTGGCGCGGGATCCACATGCCCGCCACGAACATCAGCGGGAACATGACCAGCGACCCGATCCCGGGCGCCGCCTTGCCGTTGGGCGCGAGCGCGGCGATGACCAGCCCGATCGACATCAGCGCCGCCGTCCCCAGCAGGAACACCAGCACGAAGCCCGGCCACTGCTTCGGCGCCGAGGCGCCGAAGACCAGCATGGCGCCGACGACGAGGACGGCCGTGGCCACCGTCGCGACGACCAGGTTGATGAGCAGCTGCACGGTCAGCAGCCGCGCCGGGCTCACCGGCGTGGTGGACATCCGCCGCAGCACCCCCTGCTCGCGGTACGTGGTCAGCACCGCGGGAAGGATGTTGCACACCAGCGTGAGCAGCGCGAGCAGGGTCATGAGGCTCGGCCACTGGGCGTCCACGTACCGCTCGCCGGTGGCGTCGGCCTCGGTCATGGACGGGATGCTCATCCCCAGCACGATCAGCAGCGCGACCGGCAGCGCGACGGAGAAGGCCAGCGACGTCCAGTCGCGCAGGTAGAGCTTGGACTCCACGAGCAGCATCTTCCTCATGACAGCTTCCTTCCGGTGAGCGCGAGGAACGCGTCGTCCAGCGTGGCCTGCTCGATGCGCAGGTCCCCGGGGACGATCTGGTGCCCCGCGAGGGCGAGGGTGACGGCGGGCGCGAGGTTGCCGGTGCCGCTGACCACGACCTGGCCGCCGCTCCGCGTGACGTCGCGCACCTCGGGCAGGGCCAGCAGCACCTCGTCCGCGACCGGCGCGGAGGGGCGGAACCGTACCCGCTGCTCGCCGCTCACCTGCGCGATCAGCCCGGCGGGCGTGTCGGTGGCGACGACCTTGCCGGCGTCGATGAGCGCGAGCCGGTCGCAGAGCCGCTCGGCCTCCTCCATGAAGTGGGTGACCAGCACGATCGTCACCCCCGAGCCGCGGACCTGCTCGATCAGCTCCCAGGTGTCGCGCCGGGCCTGCGGGTCGAGGCCGGTGGTCAGCTCGTCGAGCACGGCCACCCGGGGCCGGCCGACCAGCGCCAGCGCCACCGACAGCCGCTGGCGCTGGCCGCCGGAGAGCTTCTTGAACGTCGTGTGCCGCTTGTGGCCGAGTCCGACCCGCTCCAGCAGCTCGTTCCAGTCGGCCGGCTGCGAGTAGAAGGAGGCGTAGAGGTCCAGGGCCTCCCACACCTTGATCTTCTCCGGCAGGTTGGCGCTCTGGAGCTGCATGCCGAGCACCTCACGCAGCTCGTCGCGGTCCTTGGCGGGGTCGAGCCCGGTCACCCGGATCGAGCCGCCGTCGGGGGCGCGGAGGCCCGCGACGCATTCCACCGTGGTGGTCTTGCCGGCGCCGTTGGGGCCGAGGATGCCGAAGATCTCGCCCTCGGCGACGTCGAACGACACGTCGTCCACCGCCACGTGGTTCGGATACCGCTTGCGCAGGTTCCTGACCTCGATGATTTTCATGACTCCGACGGTAGGAACGCCGCCTTCGCCGGAGAATCCGGCTGGATGCCCGGCAAGGGTGTATCTAGGTGCAGTGACCCGAAGGTCGCTGTTGGCGCAGACTGGAGGACATGCTCAGGAGGTTCGGCCGGATCGCGGCGTTGCTCGGGCTGGTCGTCGTCGAGACGCCGCTGGTCGTCGTGTCCGTGGTGATGCTGGTGTTGTCGGTGGCGCTCGGGATGGTGTTCCTCTTCCCGCCGCAGGTCCGCCTGGTACGGCGGCTCGCCGAGCTCAACCGGGAGCTCATGCGGCGCTGGACGGGGCTCGCCATCGAGGCCCCGTACCTGCCGAAGCCGCCGCCCCCGGTGCCCCAGGCGGACGGCCTCTACCGCTACGACCGCACCCTCTACAAGACCCCGCGCGTCCCCGCCTGGAACGACCGCTGGAAGTGGCTGATCACCGACCCCGCCACCTGGCGCGACGACCTGTGGCTGCTGCTGGACCCGATGGTGAAGCTGACCCTGGTGCCGGTGTTCCTGCTGCTCCCGAGCCAGGGCCTGCGCCTGTACGCGCTGTGGAGCGACCTGCTGCTCGGCGCGACCGCCAACAGCCGCCTGGCCAACCAGGTCACCCACCTCAAGCGCACCCGTAACCTGGCGACCGACTCCCAGGCGGCCGAGATGCGCCGCATCGAGCGCGACCTGCACGACGGCACGCAGGCGCGGCTGGTGGCCATCGGCATGACGCTCGGCGCGGTCGAGCAGCTCGTGGAGGACGACCCGGCGGCGGCCAAGGCGCTGCTGGCCAAGGCCAGGGAGGCGTCCTCGGAGACGCTGACCGAGCTGCGCCGGGTGATCCGCGGCATCCACCCGCCGGTGCTGGCCGAGCGCGGGCTCGGCGACGCCGTGCGCGCCCTCGCCATGGACAGCCCCCTGCAGGTGAGCGTGACCGTGGACCTGCCGGACCGCCCCGAGCCGCCGGTGGAGGCCGCGGCCTACTTCGCCGTCAGCGAGCTGCTGTCCAACGCGGCGCGGCACGGCGACGCCGGCTCCGCCACCGTCGACATCAGCACCCGGGACTCCGACCTCCGCATCACGGTCACCGACGACGGCCTCGGCGGCGCCGACCCGGCCAAGGGCAGCGGCCTGGCCGGCATCGAGCGGCGGCTGGCCGCCTTCGACGGCGTGCTCGCGCTGAACAGCCCGCCCGGCGGCCCCACCACGGTCACCATGCACCTGCCGAGAGTGCTGCCCGAGCACTGGGCGAGCGGCCTGCCGAAGCTGCCGCGCGGCAAGCTGATCCTGGTCGGCGCGCTGTGGGCGACCGCCTGGTGCCCGACGTTCCCGCAGGGGTTCGTGGCGGCCATCTTCAAGATCTTCGGGGTGCAGGAGAAGACCTGGTTCCTGGCCCTCCACCTGCCCGGCCCCTGGCAGTGGCCGATGATCATCGCGATGATCGCGCTCGGGCTCACCATGCACATCATGGCCATCCGCATCCCGGCGGTGCACAACCGGGACCGCTGGATGGTCGAGGCCACCCCGACCAAGCCCTGGTGCTCATGAACGTGCTCATCGCCGAGGACCTCTACCTGCTCAGGGACGGCCTGGTGCACCTGCTGCAGGCGCACGGCTTCACCGTCGTGGGGGCGGTGGAGAGCGGGCCCGAGCTGCTGAAGGGGCTGCTGGAGCTGCGGCCCGACGTGTCGATCGTGGACGTGCGGCTGCCGCCCACGTTCACCGACGAGGGCCTGCAGGCCGCGCTGGCGGCCCGCACGTCCGTGCCCGGCCTGCCGATCCTGGTGCTGTCGCAGCACGTCGAGCAGCTCTACGCGCGCGAGCTGCTGGCCGACGGCTCGGGCGGCATCGGCTACCTGCTGAAGGACCGCGTCTTCAACGCCGAGCAGTTCGTGGACGCCGTGCGCCGGGTCGCCGCCGGCGGCACCGCGATGGATCCGGAGGTCATCGCCAAGCTGCTGGCCAGCAACGCCCGGCACGAGCCGCTGGCCGCGCTCACGCCGCGCGAGCGCGAGGTGCTGGAGGCCATGGCGGAGGGCCGCTCGAACGCGGCCATCTCGCAGCGGCTCTACCTGAGCGAGAGCGCCGTCGCCAAGCACACCGCGAACATCTTCGCCAAGCTCGGCCTAGCCCCGTCGGACGACGACAACCGGCGGGTGCTGGCCGTTCTCGCCTACCTCAACAGCCGCACCTGACTCCCGCGTCCCGGCGGGGCCCGTGGTTGTCGGTGGCCTCGGCTATTTTCGTAGAGGCACGGCGACGAAGGGGTGCGAAAAGGTGAAAATCCGGGTTAACCGCGATGTTCTGGCGGAAGCGGTGGCGTGGGCTGCCCGAGTCCTGCCCAGCCGCCCTGTGGTGCCCGTCCTGTCCGGGCTGTTGCTGGAGGCGCGCGAGGGCCTGACCCTGTCCGCCTTCGACTACGACGTCTCGGCCAGGGCCGCGATCGACGCCGACGTGGCCGAGGAGGGCAGCGTGCTCATCCCCGGCCGGCTGCTGGCCGAGATCAGCCGCAGCCTGCCCGCCGACGACGTCGAGATCGTCACCGAGGGCGGCGAGGCGGTGCTCACCTGCGGCAGCGCCGAGTTCGGGCTGATCACCATGCCGGTCGAGGACTTCCCGGCGCTGCCGGCGATGCCGCCGGCCATCGGCGCGATCGGCGGGGGAGTGTTCGCCTCGGCCGTCGGGCAGGTCGCCCCGGCCGCCAGCCGCGACGACACGCTGCCGATGCTCACCGGCATCAGGGTCGACATCGACGGCGAATCCGTGGCGATGGCGGCCACCGACCGCTACCGCATCGCGGCCCGCGAGTTCACCTGGCGTCCGGTCGCCCCCGACGCCGCCGTCTCGGCGATGGTGCCGGCGCGGGTGCTGGTCGAGGTGGCCAAGTCGCTGCGCGGCGGCGAGGTGTCGGTCGCGATGGGCGACGGGGTGGCGGGCTTCGAGAGCGTCGGGCGCAGCACCACCGTCCGCCTGCTCGACGAGCAGTTCATCGACTATCGCGCCCGGCTCACCAGCGACTGGTCGATCCGGGCCGACGTGGCGGTGAGCCCGTTCGTCAACGCGATCAAGCGCGTGGCCCTGGTCGCCGAGCGCAACACGGCGGTGCGGCTGTCGTTCACGCAGGGGCAGGTGCTCATCCAGGCCGGCGGGGGCGACATCGGGCGCGGCACCGAGGTGGTGCCGTGCGAGCTGCGCGGCGACGACATCCAGATCGCGTTCCAGTCCCAGTTCCTGCTCGACGGGCTGGTGGGCATGGAGGGCGAGCTGGCCCGCATCAACATGGAGTCGCCCACCCGCCCCGCCCTGATCCAGGATGTCCCGGGCGACGCGCAGCCGTCCTTCCGCTACCTGGTCATGTCCCTGCGGCAGACCTGAGGGCCGGCGCTCAGCCGGCCTGGCGGTCGGCGACCAGCGTGAAGACGCGCTTGAACTCCGCGTACGCCTGCTCGCCGACCGCCCGGGCGTGCTCGGCCTCCATCTCGGCCAGCACGGCGTCCGAGCGGGCCATGTGGTCGCGCCCCTTCTCGGTCGGCACGATGAGCTTGGCGCGGCGGTCGGCCGGGTCCGGGCGCCGCTCCACGTAGCCGAGCTCCACCAGCTCGTCCACGAGCGTGCCGATCACCTGCTTGTGCTGCCCCGACTGCGCGGCCAGGTCGGTGGCCCGGCTGCCCTCCTCGTCCAGGTACGCCAGCACCGCCCCGTGCCGCGGCCGGACCCGCGGATGCCCCTGCTCGCTCAGCCTGGCGAACAGCTCGCGCTGCAGGCCGAACAGCGTGCGGCTGGACAGGATGCCGAGGTCGGGCCGCTCCCGCTTGCGCTCGCTCCTGCGCATCTCACGCCCTCCATTTAGTCACGAATCTTGACCGTCACTGATCTTGACTATATCGTCGGAGGCATGACGACGACAGTGGAACTCACCAGATTCCGGGTGGCGCCGGAGCGCGCCGCCGACCTGCTCGCGGCCCGGCCGGGCATGCTGGCGGACTTCCGGGCCGACCGGTCCGGCTTCCTGGACGCCCGGCTGGTCCGGATGGCCGAGGACGAATGGCTCGACATCGTGGAGTGGCGCACGCCGGAGGACTACGCGGCCTCCCGCGCCAAGGGCGCCAACCTGCCCGGCATCCGGGCCTTCTTCGACCTCATCGACAGCCTGGTGTCGGCCGAGGAAGGCACGATGTGATCCCGGGCCCGGCGCTGAGGGCTGGCGCGGGTCAGGAGCCGCTGTCGGTGAGGGCGATGAGGATGTGCTCCATGCAGGCGTGGCCGGCCCGCTCGGCCGCCGTCGCGTCGCCGGCCGCGATGGCCCGGGCGATCGCGTCGTGCGGGATGTAGCTCTTGTTCAGCGAGGTGCCGGCCGCCGTGATGCTGGCCCGCAACGCCGCCGAGAAGTCCTCGTACAGGTCGATCAGCACGAGGTTGTGGGTGGCGTGCGCGACCGCCATGTGGAAGGCGAGGTCGGCCTCGACGAAGTAGTCGGGGTCGTCGAGGTCCCAGGCGCGCTCCCGCTCGGCCAGCGCGGCCTCGATGCGGGTGATGTCCTCGTCGGTGCGCCGGGTGGCGGCCAGGCGCGCGGACTCGACCTCTAGCGCGCGCCGCACCTCCAGGATCTCCAGCTGCTCGGCCTGGCGGAGCCGGCGCAGCATTGCGCCGGACAGCTCGCTCGTGGCCCGGACGTAGGTGCCGTCGCCCTGGCGGCACTCCAGCAGCCCGGCGTGGGTGAGCGCGCGCACGGCCTCGCGAACGGTGTTGCGTCCGACCCCGAGCTGCTCGGCCAGCACGGTCTCGGTCGGGATCTTGCCGTTCATCGGCCACGACCCTGAAGTGATCTGCTCCTTGAGCTGATCGATCACCTGGTCGACGAGCGAAGCCCGCTGCGCCGTACGCAGACTCACAGTCCGCCTCCTCCGGGGAAACCAGTCATCCTATGAGTCAATGACTGGTAGACCCTAATTATTCCAGACTGAAAAAGCCAAATCTGGAGCTCCCGGAGGTTCAGCGGGACACGGTGGCGTCGGCCGTCACCCCCGCCATCGCCGAGCGGACCCCCGCGGCTTCGAGGGCTTTACGATACGCGGCCGTCTGCTGTGCCACGGCCCCCACCCGGCCATGGAGGTCGCCCAGCTCGCGCCAGCACCGCGCGGCCGGCCGGTCGGTGCCGTACACCGGCCGCTCCAGCGAGGACAGCAGCCGCTGCGCCGCCGCGAGATCGGACTCGGCGCTGCCGCCCAGCTCCAGCGCCACCGTGGCGAGCACCAGGCGCGCCTCGGCGGCCGCGGTGCCGGCCGAGCCCTCGACCGCCAGCCCCAGGGCCTGGCTCGCCAGCTCGGCCGCGCGCACCGAGTCGCCCGAGCGCATCCGCACGCGGGCGTGCACGACCAGGCTCTCGGCGTACTCGGCGGTCGCCGCGGGGAAGGCGGCGAAGACCGCGGACGCCGCCGCGACCAGCCGCTCGGCCTCCTCGACCGGCGCCGTCGCCATGCGCGCCCAGTGCGTGGCCGCCCGGGCGAGCTGCAGCGCCAGCCGGGACTCCCGGCCCGCCATGATCGCGTCGTCGGCCAGCCGGACCGCCAGCGCGGAGTCCTCGCCCGCCGCGGCGGCCGTGCTCGCCTCCCACAGCGACCGGATCTCTCCGGAACGGTCCACAACCGGGGATACGCCGACGGTGTCGAGGACCTTCTTGACGTAGGCCAGCTCGGGGGAGTCGCCGTCGTTCTCGCCGCGCGCCTCGACGAGCGCCGTGGCCAGGTCGATCGCGATCTCGCCCTCGGCGACGTTGAGCCGCTCGGCCTGCCGCAGGGCGTACGCGGCCAGGTCGCAGGCGCGCAGCCGGTCGCCGGCCCGCTGGTAGCAGCGGCTCAGCGCGATGGTGAGCGGCAGGTCGGCCAGCCGCTCCGGGTGCGCCGCGGCCTCCCGGCGCAGCCGCTCGAACGCCTCCACCGCCTGGCCGAGACGGCCCTGCGCCTCCAGCGCCCGGGCCCGGCCGAAGCGGGCCTGCGCCGTGAGCATGGCGTTCTCCTCGTCGGCCGCCTTCACGATCTCCGTGAAGCGGTCGGCGGCGACGACCGGGTCGCCGTGCTGGAGCTCTAGCTCGGCGTGCCGCAGCCCGAGCTCGGTGTCGATGCGCTGCCGAGGCTCGATCCCGTGAAGGAGGAACTCGGTGGTGCATCCGAGCCGCTCGGCCAGCAGCCGGGCGACGACGGGAGTCGGCGTGCGCTTACCCGACTCGATGAGCGAGACATAACTGTCAGACAGGTCGGGTCCGGCCAGCTGGGCCTGCGACATCCGCCTGTTCAGCCGCAATCCACGGACGCGGTCACCGATGGTTCCCTGACTCGGCATCTCATCTCTCAGGGCGGGGAAGGGTCAACAACACGCAATGATTGCATGAAGTAGCCGAATCTGGTATCCCCGTGTGAAGAATTTGCCGCGCGGAGATTAATCGTCGCTGTCGTCCTTGCTGGGGAAAAGCATCTGACAGACCTCGAGGTAGAGCGTCTCCGGATACGGAATGTACTCGACCGTTGACAGAGCCTGGTCCTGACCTGCGGACTCCAGGATGAACTCACCGTAACCGAGCATGCGCCCGAGCAGTGATCTCTGGAAGCTCATGTCGGTGACCTTGCCCAAGGGCATCATCGCGACCTTGCGCGTGATCAGACCTGTGGTGAGCAACATTCGCTTTGACGTCACCACAAAGTAGTCGACCGACCACTCCGCGACTTTCCAGACGAACCGGATCAGCAGCAGGAGCCACAGCCACCACACGACGACGAGCGCCGTGCCGCCCGCCTCCGTGCCGCCGAAGAATTTGCTGAGCAGCCCGGCGACGATCAGGCCGCCGAAGACCTCGGCGACCGGCCGGAGCAGGATGGCAGGATGGCGCCGCACCATGAGGACTTGTTGTTCGTGGGGGAGGAGGTAGCGGTTGACCGACGCCGGGGCGGAGTCCCCGTGGGTCACCAGTCTCATGAGAGGCTGTTCACGAATTGGGCCAGCGAGTCGGCCGCGTTGAACACCGTGTCGAACGCCCCCTTCACCGCGTCAGCGGCGTCTGCTGGTCGGGCCAAGAGGTAGTACGCGACAAATGCGATACCACCGTATGTCAGGACTTTTTTGACCTGCACCGTCGCCTCCGTGCCACTTACCCACTCCACCCGCCGTATACATTACCCACCCGGGTGCCCGGGTAAAGATGAGTTGGCAGGTTAGTTCCGATCTTGCTTTAGCCCCGCTCGCTGGCCACGAGAGCCAGCACGTGAAGATGCTTGCGCGCGATGCGCTCGACGAGGCTGGGATGCGCGTAGCCGGTGACCTCCAGCGCGCCGTAGTGCGCCGCCTCGACGCAGCGCGTCACCGTCGCCGCCGAGTGGACGCCCGCGAACTCGTCGCGCAGCACCGCCTCGACCTCCGCGTACGGAGTCGGATCGGCCTCGGTGTGCTCGTTCACGAGGACACCTCGGCTGCCGGCATGTCGCTCATCGTGCTCCCCCACGCGCATGCGGAAGTTTGCCTTCCGTTCTCTTCGTACCCACTCAACCACAGTATGTAACGAAGCGACGACTGGGCGTGACGGTAAACGGATCTTCCCGTGCGGTCAGGACCGGTCCAAGGACCCGCGGGGCGAGGGGTCAGACCACGCCGTAGAGGCGGTCGCCTGCGTCGCCGAGGCCGGGGACGATGTAGCCGTTCTCGTTGAGCCGCTCGTCGAGGGCGGCGGTGACGACCCGGATGGGCTTGCCGGAGTTGGCGAACACCTTGTCCATGTAGGCCAGGCCCTCGGGGGCGGCCAGCAGGCAGAGGGCCGTGACGTCGACGGCTCCCCGGTCGAAGAGGAACTGCACGGCCGCCGCCAGCGTGCCGCCGGTGGCGAGCATCGGGTCGACCACGAAGCACTGCCGCCCGGACAGGTCGTCGGGCAGGCGCGTGGCGTACGTCTCCGCCTGGAGCGTGGACTCGTTGCGGATCATCCCGAGGAAGCCGACCTCGGCCGTGGGCAGCAGCCGCGTCATGCCGTCGAGCATGCCGAGCCCGGCCCGCAGGATGGGCACGACCAGCGGGTACGGCTTGGCCAGGCGCACCCCGTGCGCCTCGGACACGGGCGTGCGGACCGTGACGTCGGTGACCCGCACGTCGCGCGTGGCCTCGTAGGCGAGCAGGGTCACGAGCTCGTCGGCGAGCCTGCGGAAGGTCGGCGAGTCGGTGCCGGCATCACGCAGCGCGGTGAGCTTGTGGGCCACGAGCGGATGGTCGACGACGAGGGTTTCCATGAGGGACAACGGTATCTCCTGGGAGACCTGCCAGCACCTCGCGGTTTTGGTTTTGATCACAATTTGGTCGGAGAGGCACACGGCGGGTGCCCGGTTCTGGAACGATTGGGTGCTGGTGAGACCTGTCGTGTCAGAGATCGGGTGGGGATGGCGATGACGGACGACGATGCCCTCGACTTCGCCATCGTGATCTATCGCGAGGACGACGTGTGGCACGCGGAGATGCTGCCCGTGGCGCTCACGTCCGACCTGCAGGGGCTGATCCAGGCGCTCAGGCAGCAGCCGAGCGAGAGCGGCACGATCGGGCTCGTGGCCGTGGGCGACGAGTTCTTCGTCGCGCTGCGGGTCCTCGGCGACCGGGTGGACGTCTTCCTGTCCGACATCGCCGCCTCCTGGGACTTCCCGCTGGCCCGCCAGGTCCTCGAATACCTCGACGTGCCGATCCCCGACGAGGAGGAGCTCGACGAGATCCTCCAGGACGAGGAGACCGTGCTCCCCGCCGGAGATCTGTCGATCTTCGCCGATCTCGGGTTGGACGAGATGGAGCTGGGCATCCTCTCCGGCGACATCGACCTGTTGCCCGAAGACGTGCTGTCCAGCATCGCCGCGCGGCTCGGCTTCTCCGAGCCGTTCGAGCGTGCCATTGAATCGGTCTTCGGCTGACCCCCCTGGAGCGCGGACATGGCGGCCAACACCTTCTCTGCGGCTTTCGTGCGGACCTCTGACGGCTGGAGCGGCGCCGAGGTCGATCTGAGCGGCGCCGAGATCGTCGACGACTTCGGCGACGCCGTGACGGAGGCCCTGGGGCTGAGCGGCGACGAGCTCGCCCTGCTGTGCGTCGAGGTCGAGGACGAGTGGTTCGCCCTGGTGCGCTACCGCGGCGAGGACGAGCCCCGCGTCTTCCTGTCCGACGTGCACGCCATCGTCTCCGACCAGCTCGGCGAGCTGTTCGCGGAGTTCGCCGGGGTGGCGCCCGACAAGGAGAACAACGGGCTCGGCGTGCGCCCGGCGGGCGACCTCGAGCTGCTCAGCGACCTCGGCGTGAGCTCGGAGGAGCTGCTGGAGCTCTCCATGGAGGAGGGCCTGCTGCCGGCCGACATCCTGTCGGTGATCGCCGAGCGGCTGTCGTTCGCCGACGAGCTCGACCGGCTGCGCTGACCCGCGCCTCGCGCTCGTGACGCACGAGGAGGCCATGCGCCTGGCCCTGGCCGAGGCCGCCGCGGCCGCCGCCAGGGGCGAGATCCCCGTGGGCGCGGTGGTGCTCGACGAGCGCGGCGAGCCGCTCGCCGCCGCCGGCAACGACCGCGAGTCCACCGCCGACCCCACCGCCCACGCCGAGGTCCTCGCGCTGCGCCGGGCCGCCGCGGCGCGCGGGCAGTGGCGGCTGAGCGGGTGCACGCTCGTGGTGACGCTGGAGCCGTGCACGATGTGCGCGGGAGCCGCCGTGCTGGCCAGGGTCGGGCGCGTCGTGTACGGGGCCGTGGACGAGAAGGGCGGGGCCGTGGGCTCGCTCTGGGACGTGGTCCGCGACCGCAGGCTCAACCACCGGCCCGAAGTGATCATGGGTGTGCTGGCCGACGAGTGCGCCGAGGTCCTAAAGCGGTTCTTTGCCACTCGCCGGATCCGGTAAGCTCGTTCGCGGTGGTGTCGCCTAGTGGCCGAGGGCGCACGCCTCGAAAGCGTGTGATGGGGCAACTCATCCGTGGGTTCAAATCCCACCACCACCGCCTCGCCGAAAGGGCCTCCGCATCCCGGGGGCCCTTTCGCGTTCCCCCCTCAGCCGAGCCGCCACTCGCCCTTCTGCTGGGCGAAGCCGCTGTTCAGCGCGAACTGGAACGTGACCGGCCGGGCCGCCTCCGGCAGCTCGAACACGAGCACGCCCGTCCTCGTGCCGCCCGTGCTGACGCTGGCCGTGCCGGCGAACGCCTGGCCCTCGCGCACCTGCGCGGGCGAGGAGCGGTACTGCCGGCCCTCGGCGTCGACGAGCTCCGCGCCGTTGGACGGGGAGTCGTTGTAGGCGGCCTGTCCCTGGTTGGCGAGCGTCATCTGGACCCCGACGAACCGGCTGCCCGGCTGGGGCTTCATGACGTCGTCGGCCGGGGTGGCAGGGGAGATGAGCCGTTCGACGGTCACGGCGACCCTGAGCGCGGGGTCGGCGCCGGTGAGCGTGAGCGCCTGCCCGAGCGCGGCGGTCTGCTGCCCCTGGGCGGGCTGCTCCGGCGTGGCCTGCTGGGAAGCGGCTGGTCCTGAGGCGCCGGGCTCCGCCGGAGCGCTGTCCTGGGGGTCCGGCTGGTGGCTCTGGTCGAACAGCACGTCCGGCGCGCCGTCGTCGCCCTCCGCCGCCGTCGCCTGCCGGGCGGCCACGCTCGCCTCGCCCGCGGTGAGCACGAAGTAGACGGACCCGACGCCGCTGAGCAGCAGCAGCGGCAGCCCGATCGCGAGCAGCAGGATCAGCCCGAGGTTCCCCCGGTCGGCGGGCGGCTCAGGAGGGTGGCCAGGACCAGGGCCGTACCCGTACGCCGGGCCGTACCCGGGCCCGTACGGCGGCGGTGGCGGCGGATAGGTCACGGCATTCTCCCGATGATGGCGAAACGCTCTGCTTCGACGTCCGGCACTCCCTCATGGTTGGCATAACAAAAGAGAGCCGCGATTCGCGACTCTCTTTTTCCTTCCTCAGTTGGGCAGTTCCAGGACTCTGGCGTGCAGGATCGACCGTTGCTGCAGGGCCGCACGCAACGCGCGGTGCAGACCGTCCTCCAGATAGAGCTCGCCCTGCCACTGGACCACGTGCGGGAAAAGGTCCCCGTAGAAGGTGGAGTCGGCGGCGAGCAGCGAGTGCAGGTCCAGCATGGCTTTCGTGGTGATCAGAGAGTCGAGCCGGACCTGCCGCGGAGGGATCTGCGCCCACTCCCGGTGTGTGAGACCGTGGTCGGGATATGGGCGTCCGTCGCCGACAAGCTTGAAGATCACCCTGTCGATTTTAGGCGGAAATCGGGATCCTCGTGCTGCCGGACGGCGTCAGCCCAGGTCGGACTGGGCGCAGTCGCCGCGCGAGCCGTTCTTGTAGCCGCGCTGGAAGGCCGCGACCCGCTGCTGCGCCGAGCCGTGCGTGAACGATTCCGGATCCACCCTGCCCTGCGTCCGCTGCTGAATTCGGTCGTCGCCCACCGCGGCCGCCGCGTCGAGCGCTTCCGCGATGTCCGTGTCCGTGAACGGCTTTTCGTAGAAACCGGTGTTGACCGCGTTGCGCGCCCAGACGCCGGCGTAACAGTCGGCCTGCAGCTCCACCGGGACCGAGCTGCCGCCGTTGTCGAGCTGGCCGGTGAGGTCCTGGACGTGGTGGCCGTACTCGTGGGCGATCACGTACGCCTGCGCGAACGGCCCGCCCTTGGCCCCGAACTGGCTGTGGAGCTGGTCGAAGAAGGCCAGATCGAGATAGACGCGCTTGTCGTTCGGGCAGTAGAAGGGCCCGACGGCCGACTCGGCGGCGCCGCAGCCGGTGTTGACGCGGTCGGTGAACAGCACGGTCTTGGACGGCGTGTACTCGCCGGACAGCTCGCCCTTCCAGTAGTTCTGGATGCTGTTCACGACGCCCACGACGCGGCAGCGTTCGTTCTGGTCGGCGTCCTTGCCCGTCTTGCACTGCTCGGCGAGGTTCGCGGCGGGCTGGCGCTGGGCGGGCTGCTCGTCGCCGCCGCCTCCGCCCACGTTGTTCAGCACGAACACCAACACGAGCACGATCAGGCTGACGATGCCGCCGCCGCCGATGACCATGCCGCCGGGGAAGCCGCCTCCTGAGAAGCCGCCGCCTCCGCCCCTGCCCGCGTCCTCCACCTGTGAGGCGTCGAGGTCCACCTGGTCTTTGAAGTCCATCGCTGACGTTCCTTCCGGGGGGTGCCCGCTGGACACACTTCCCAGAACGACGCTTTAGATGCCACCGGAAAAAGTGTCGCAGCGCCGGGGGTCGCCGCTGTCGTAGCCCGTGCTGAACCATTTCCTGCGCTGGGCCGAGGTGCCGTGGGTGAACGCGTCGGGCGTCACCCGGCCCTGGGCGCGGCGCTGGATGCTGTCGTCGCCGACCGCGGCGGCGGCGTCGAGCGCCTGGTCGATGTCGCTCTGCGAGAACGGCTCGCGGTAGAAGCCGGTCTTGACGGCGTTCTGCGCCCAGACGCCGGCGTAGCAGTCGGCCTGCAGCTCCAGGCGGACGGACGGGCTCTGCGCGCCGGGGCGGTTGTTCCTGCCGACCCGGTTCATGGTGCCGAGGAGGTTCTGGACGTGGTGGCCGTACTCGTGGGCGACGACGTACGCCTGCGCGAACGGGCCGCCCTCGGCCCCGAAGTCGCGCTGGAGGGTGCCGAAGAAGCTGAGGTCGAGGTAGACCTTGCGGTCGGCGGGACAGTAGAAGGGGCCGACGGAGGAGTCGGCGGTGCCGCAGCCGGTGTTCACGGCCTGGGAGAACAGCACGGTCCTGGCCGGCGTGTACGCCCGCCGCCCGCTCCGCTCGAACTGCTGGCGCCAGTACGCCTGGATGCTGTTGACCGTGCCGACGATCCGGCAGTCCTCGGACTGGTCGGCGTCGGCGCCGGTGCGGCACCGCTCGCCCAGGTTGCCCGACGGGCTGAGCTGCGCGGGGGCGCTCGGCGCCTGCCCGCCCTGTTGGCCGCCCTGTTGCCCGCCCTGCTGGCCGCTTTCGTCCCCGCTGAAGGGGGACGGCACGATCCCGAACACCAGCGCCCCGATCGCCGCCACCGCGAGCAGCAGGCAGCCGCCGCAGCCACCGGCCCGGCCGCCGATGGGCAGCATGCACCCGCCGGGCAGCCCGCCGCCGGGCAGCATGCCGCCGCCCCGTCGCGGGCCGCCCGCCCGTACGTCCTCGACCTGGGACGGGTCGAGCCGCGCATCGTCGTCGAACTGCATGTGTTCCCTCCCTGGCCGGTTTCTCCCCCGTAGCGGGGCGGATACGCAGGGTGATGGGAAGGGGGCGCTGTGATCTTTTGTCCGGCATGTCGGTTAATCTGCCGCCATGACGGGTGCTCTGATCGGGATCGCGCTGGTGTCGCTCGGGATGGTCCTCACTCCCGGCCCCAACATGATCTATCTCATCTCGCGTTCGATCACCCAGGGCCGCCGCGCCGGGCTGATCTCCCTCACCGGCGTCTTCCTGGGCTTCACCGTCTACCTGACCGCGACCTGCCTCGGGCTGACGGCCGTCTTCGCGTACGTGCCGGCCGCGTACACCGCGCTCAAGCTCGCCGGCGCCGCGTACCTGCTCTGGCTCGCCTGGAACGCCGTCAAGCCGGGCGGCACCTCGGCCTTCGAGCCGCGCGAGCTGCCCGCCGAGCGCCCGGCCAAGCTGTTCGGGATGGGCCTGCTCACCTGCCTGCTCAACCCCAAGATCGCGATCCTGTACCTGTCGCTGCTGCCGCAGTTCATCGACCCGGCGATGGGGCACGTGCTGCTGCAGAGCCTGGCGCTGGGGTCGGTGCAGATCGTGGTGGCGACGACGGTCAACGGCCTGATCGCGATCTCGGCGAGCGGTCTCGCGGCGTTCCTCGCCGCGCGCCCGCTCTGGCTGCGCGTCCAGCGTTACGTGACCGGGAGCGTCCTCGGCGTCTTCGCGGTGCACATGGCGACCGACCGCTCCAAGGCCCTGGTCAGCGCCTGACCGCTGACCGGTCGAACCAGGCCGCCGACTCCGGCCGGACCAGCAGGTACGCCACGGCCAGCGCCAGCGCCACGTTGAGCACCGTGCTGACGCCGAACCCGCCGGTGAGCGACCAGATGCCGTGCAGGACCTGCAACGACTCGACGACGATGCCGGCCGCCCGCACCCAGCGGCGGCGCGACCGGACCTGGTAGGCGGCGTACCCGATCACCAGGATCGCGGCCAGCGGGACGGCCAGCATCGGCAGCGCCGTCCCGACGGCCTCGCCGCTCATCCCGCCGACCAGCGTGAGCAGCAGCGCCAGCCCCAGCGCGCCCATGCCCGCCTGAACCCACATGCAGATGCGCGCCACGCTCACCGGCAGGGGAACGACCTCGACCCGGTACGACTCGGCCATACGCGCTCACCCTTCACGGGGCGGACAGGGGCGACAAAGCCGATCGTAAGCGGGCCTTTCCGCCGACGCCCGTGACCCGACGAAGACGGCATACCAGCCGCTCCGCCACCGTGCCGCCCCTGCCGCCGCCGCTACCTGTACCGGTAGAGGATGCGGCCCCGGGTGAGGTCGTACGGGCTGAGCTCCACGAGCACCCGGTCGTACGGGAGGATCTTGATGTAGTTCTTGCGGATCTTCCCGCTGATGTGCGCGAGCACCTTGTGCCCGTTCTGCAGCTCCACCCGGAAGGTGGCGTTGCGGAGGCACTCGAGGACGGTGCCCTCCATCTCGATGCCGTTCGCTGTTCTTGGCATGATCTCTCGCTTTCTCGAAGTCGATGAGCCGCCGCGCTCGCGGCGGCGGGGTGTCAGCGGAGCACCAGCTCCAGGTTGCTGCTCGCGCGCCGGGCGCCGATCCCCTCGAACAGCGCCATGGCCGCCGCGTTGGACTCGTGCACCTCGGCCGACGCCGTCGCGGTGCCGCAGCGGTGGAGCGCGTTCAGTGTGTGGGCGAGCAGCGCCCGGGCGATGCCGCGCCGCTGCTGGGCCGACCGCACCGCGACCAGGCCGATGCGCGGCCGGCGCGGCACGTGGGCCACCCGGAGCAGCCCCACGTACGCGCCGGGCCGGGCCGCCACCACGTACTTCGACGGGTCCAGCCGGGTGGCCTCGTCCAGGAGGGGCAGCACCTCGGCGGGCATCTCCTGCCAGCCGACGGTGGCCTCGACCTCGGCCCTGATCGCACGGTCGAGCGCGCGCAGCGGCCCCGCCTGGGCGCCGCCCGCGGCCACGATCGTCACGTCCGGCGGCGGCAGCGCGGAGCCGAGCCCGGTGACCTCCGGGTCGGTGGGCACGGCGTACTCCCACTCGCGGCGGCGCGTCGCGAAGCCGGCCCGCCGCCACTGCGCGGCCAGGTCGAGGTCGGCCTCGTCGACCACCGTGTACAGCGGCCTCGGCAGGTCCGCCAGCATGGCCTCGGCGAGCCGGTCGAAGGCCGCGCCGTGCCAGGCGTCGATGCTGAGGAAGGTGCGTCCGTCGAGGCGGCGCGAGGTGTGGCCGCGGCCGACCGTCAGGTCGTCCTCCACGGCATGCCACTGCGTCTCCGCGACCCGCGTGACGGACACGGCATGCTTGCCCGTGTCCGGAGAGAAATGAGCAGAGTGCATAGCTTGTCGCCTTTCCGGGATTGCCTCGTCCAGGCGCTCCCGGCGACACCTACGTCAGTCGCCCGACCGTGACGAGGAGGCGGAGCACCCACGTCGTTACAGCGTTCATGGGTCTCACCTCCTGGCGTCAGGTCACGGTCCGCTGGACGTTACCAGCCCGGACACCCTCCGGTCGAACCATTTCCGGCGCGCCGCTCCCGGCTTCCGCGCCGAGGACCCTCCCAGGGCGGAAACGACGAAGGGGCCGACTTGGATGGGGTCGGCCCCTTCGTACTACTGCCTCAACCAGGCGCGGAGGATGGGGGATTTGAACCCCCGATAGGTTGCCCTATACACGCTTTCCAAGCGTGCGCCCTCGGCCACTAGGCGAATCCTCCGCCGACGAGCTTACCGGACTTCCGGCGGTGTCCGGACCACCTTTCCTCGTCCGACTTTCCGGGTCCGACTTTCCGGGTCCGACTTTCCGCGTTCCTGAGGCGCGGACATGGAGCAAGCACTGCCGGGTCCGGCTAGACTGTCCAAGGACCCCTCGCGCGGCGTCATCCTGTGAACCTCCCCAGGGCCGGAAGGCAGCAAGGATAAGCGGGCTCTGGCGGGTGTGCGGGGGGTCTCTTCGTTGAGAGCCCCCTCGCAGGCGGGATGGTCGCATGAGCCTTGCGCTTTACCGCAAGTACCGGCCCGGGACCTTCGCCGAGGTCAAGGGTCAGGAACACGTCACCGACCCGCTGCGGCAGGCCCTCCGGATGGGCCGCATCAACCACGCTTTCCTGTTCAGCGGCCCGCGCGGCTGCGGCAAGACCTCCAGCGCCCGCATCCTGGCCCGCTCTCTCAACTGCGAGCAGGGGCCCACCCCCGACCCCTGCGGCGTCTGCGAGTCGTGCGTCGCCCTCGCGCCCACCGGCCCCGGTCACCTCGACGTCATCGAGATCGACGCCGCCTCGCACGGCGGCGTCGACGACGCGCGCGACCTGCGCGAGCGGGCCTTCTTCGCCCCCGTCTCGGCGCGCTACAAGATCTACATCATCGACGAGGCGCACATGGTGACCCGCGAAGGGTTCAACGCGCTGCTCAAGCTCGTCGAGGAGCCCCCGCCGCACCTGAAGTTCATCTTCGCGACGACCGAGCCCGAGAAGGTCATCGGCACGATCAAGTCGCGCACGCACCACTACCCGTTCCGGCTGATGCCGCCGGCGACGCTCCGCGGGCTGCTGGAGGAGATCCTCACCTCCGAGAACGTCCCCTTCGAGCCGGCCGCGCTGCCGCTCGTCGTGCGCGCAGGAGCCGGCTCCGCCCGCGACTCGCTGTCCATCCTCGACCAGCTCCTCGCCGGGGCCGAGGAGGACGGCATCACGTACGCCAAGGCCGTCTCGCTGCTCGGCTACACCGACGGCGACCTGCTCGACGAGGTCGTCAACGCGTTCGCGGCGCGCGACGGCGGCAAGGTGTTCCAGACGGTCAACCGGGTCATCGAGGGCGGCCACGACCCGCGCCGCTTCGCCGCCGACCTGCTCGAACGCTTCCGTGACCTGGTGATCCTGGCCAACGTGCCCGAGGCGGCCACCAGCGGGCTGCTCGACCGGCCCGCCGACGAGCTGGAGCGGCTCGTGCAGCAGGCCGCGTCCATGGGGCCCGCCGAGCTGACCAGGGCCGCCGAGGTGTTCAACGCCGGGCTGACCGAGATGCGCGGGGCCACGTCGCCGCGGCTGCTGCTCGAACTGATGTGCGCCCGGGTGCTGCTGCCGGGGGCCGCGCAGGGGGAGGCGGCGCTGCTGGCCCGCCTCGAACGGCTGGAGCGCGGCGGCGCCGTCGCCGCCATGGCCGCCCGCGCCGCCGCTCCGGCGCTCGCTTCCGGGGGAGGGGTCTCCGGGGGAACGGTCTCCGGGGGCGTGGCGATCCCGCGGCCGGGGGCGGCGTCCGCGCGGCTGGCCGCCGAGCCGGCCGGGGCGTCGGCTGCGCCTGGCGCGAGTGCCGTCTCGGTTCACGCCGCGCCGGAGCCGGCTCCGGCCGGGGCCGGTGACCGGGTGTCGTCGAGCAGGCGCCGGGCGGGGCCGCCGTCGGCGGGGCGTCGTCCGGTGCGGCCGGTCGTGCGGAGCAAGGGGCCGGTGCCGGCGCTGCCGGTGGGGCCGCCGGTGGGGCCGCCGGTGGAGGCGGTGGGGCGGACGACTGGCCGGAACCGGCCCGTCCTGGCGCCCCGGCCGCCGCGCCCGCTGCATCTGCGCCTCCTTCTCCCGTGTCCGCTCCCTCCGTCTCTGCTCCCTCCGCGGCCGCTCCGGAAGCTCCCGCCGGCGGCGGGGGCCAGGCCGGAGCCGGGGCCGCGGTCATGCAGCAGCAGTGGCCCGCCGTGCTGGCCTCACTCAAGCAGCGCAGCATCGTGGTCTGGGCCAACGTGAGCACCAACGCCCAGGTGGTGGGCGTCGAGGGCAACATCGTCACGCTCGGGTTCAGCCAGGTCGGCGCGATGAAGAACTTCACGGGCGGGGGCAAGGACGCCGTCGTGGCCAGCGCGTTGAGCGACGTGCTCGGCGGGACGTGGCGCGTCGAGGCGGTCGTCGGGAACGCGCCGCCTCCTTCGCCGTCCGGGCGGGGCGGCCGTCCACCGGCGCCCGCGCAGCCGCCGGCGTACGTGCCGCCTGCCGCGCCGGACGCGCAGAGCCCCGCTCCCGGCCCGCAGAACGGCGCGCCCGGGCCTCAGGGGCGCACGTCGTCGCACGGCGACGGCGGCTCCCAGGACGACCAGGGCGCGCAGGACCCCGGGCGGCCTCCCGCGGCCACCGCTGTGGTCGCCGCCGCGGTGCCGGCGGCGCGGGCGACCACGGACGAGTCCTGGCCCGAGGCCCCGGACGACCCGGGCCCCGGCATGCCGCCCTCGCCCGACCTGACCCGTACCGCGCCTGCCGCGGCCGTCTCCACCATGCCGAGCGCGGGCCTGGCCGCCGCACGGTCGGCGGCGAAGGCGGCCGCCCAGGCCGGGCCCCGGGTGGCGGCCGGCGGACGGGGCGCCACGGCGGCGGCCTGGCCCGATGCCGTCCCCGGGCGTAACAAGGGGCCGGACGCGGACGAGGTCGATCCGCTCAACGACGCGGACGCCGATGTGGATGCGGTCTCGGGGATGGCGCTGCTGGAGCGCGAGCTGGGGGCTCGCGTCATCGGCGAGATCGACCACACGTGACCCGCTGACCGCGCGGCTCGTAGCTCCAGGACGCGCGGCTCGCGTGGACGCGTGACTTCCGGACGTCGTGACCTGCGGATGTCACGGCTTTCGGGCATCCCGACTTCCGGGCCTCGGATTCTCAAGCCTCGCGGCTCCCGGATGGCGTGAGTCCCAAATTCCGCCGCTTCGGGTCCACGATCCCTGGATCCTTGCCTCTACCGCCTGCTGGGCCGCTGGTGCGAGGTGCGCCGGCCGGGGGGTGGCTGATGCCGACCGTTCGAGGACGGCGGGCTGAAGCACAGGTGGGGGCTGTGGTCGCGGCGGCGGACCGCTGGTGGGTGGGCTGCGATGGTGGATCCGCCAGTGGCGGACCTGTTGGTGGGCGGCCGGTTGGTGGGCACCCTGCTGACAGCGCAGCCGCTGATCGGTGGCCTGTTGGCGGGTGCCTACCGGCGGCGGATCTGCTCATGGTGGACCCCGCCGGTGGCGAGCTCACTGGCAGTGGTCGGGTGGCGGTGGACCCGCTGGTGGTGAACTTGCTGGCAGTGGGCCTGCCGGCGGCCGTTCGGCCCTCATGCGGGCCCGGTGAATCGATGGGCGAACGGGTGGGGGGCTTCGGGTGGAGGGTCAGGGGAGGAGGCGGGTGCGGGCGGCGGCGGCGCGGCTGTCCGTGGGGTGGAGGGCGGCGAGGCGTTCCAGCACCTCGTAGTCGTCCCGGCCGTTCGGGGTCTGCGCGTAGGTCCACAGGTGTTCGGGGGAGCCGTGGCGGAGGAGGCAGGCGCGGACCTGGGCTTCCAGCTCGTCCCGTTCGCGGCGGATCTCGGGCGACTCGGAGCGGGGCAGGAGCGGCCCCTTGTACGTGCGCGCCAGCGCCGCCGCGTCCTTGGCGGCCACGTGCCGGCGGACGGCCAGGAAGTCGGCCTCGACCGGGCAGGCCAGCCGGTACGGCTTGGCGGAGACGGCGTTGCCGAGCTGGGTGCGCAGCCGGTGGATCTCGGCCCGGATGGTCACGGGGTTGCCGGAGTCGCCGTACATGTGGAAGGAGAGCTGCTCGGCCGTCAGGCCGTGGGGGTGCAGCGCGAGCAGGGCCAGGATCTCGGCGTGGCGGAGCGACAGGGGGCGGTCGCGCTCGTTCAGGGTGATCGACGGCACGCCTTCGCCGAGGAAGGTCAGGGTGAGCGCGCCCGGCGCGGCGCCGGGCAGGGTGCGCAGGAGGTAGCCCTCGGAGAAGGGCTCCAGCACGGCCACGGTGCCGTCGCGCAGGATCATGCGCTGCCCGGACAGGCGCGGGCGGTGGCCGGGGTAGAGCGGTGGGCCGGCGGCGGGCTCCCGGCCGGGCGGGCCGGACACGATGGCGGACAGGCCGGTGACGCGGGAAGAGGCGCCGCCGCCGGGCAGGGCGAGGCCGCCGGGGGGAATGAGGCCGCCGGGCGGGACGAGGCCGCCGGGCATGGCGAGGCCGCCGCCGGGCAGGGCGCCGTCACCGGGCAGGGCGAAGCCGCCGCCGGGCGGCGGGTCGTCCGCGGCGGACAGGGCGGTGTCGTCCCAGAGGGGGACGCGCTCGCCCAGCCGCCCGCCCGGGTCGCCGGAGATGACCCGGCCCGTGGGCGAGAGCAGCACGCCGGACCGCGCCCGCAGCGACTCGTACCGCCGCCGCAGGCGCTCGTCGCGCTCGTGCATGCGCAGCGCGAGCTGGCTCTCGGCGAGCTTGGCCGCCGCCCCGACGAGGGCGACCGTGGCGGGGTGGAGGGTGCGGGCGGTGCCGCTGACGTCGACGCAGCCGATGACCCGCCCCGAGTCGGGGTCGGTGATCGGGGCGGCGCTGCACGACCAGACGTGCAGCACGCGCAGCAGGTGCTCCTCGGAGTAGACGTGCACGGGGCGGCCGGTGGCGAGGGCGGTGCCGATGCCGTTGGTGCCGACCGTGCCCTCCTCCCACTCGTGCCCGTCGGCGAGGCCGACCTGGTCGGCGCGGCGCAGGATGGAGCTGCCGCCCTCGCGCCAGAGCACCCGGCCCCGGCCGTCCGTGATGATCATCACGTGGCCGGTCTCGGCGGCGAGGCCGGCGAGGGTGGTGGCGAGCAGGGGCAGCAACGGCTGCAGCGGGTGCTCCCTGCGGATGTCGTCGAGGTGCGCCTCGTCGTAGACGAGCGGCGCGCTCCTGGCCTCGAGGTCGATCCCGGCGGCCAGCGAACGGCGCCAGGAGTCCTGGATGAGGCTGCGGGGCGCGTCCGGCCAGACGTGGCCGGCGGCCGCGGCTTCGTGTGCCCCGCGTAGCAGGCGGGAGTACGCGTCGAGGTGGGCGTAACTCATCGGTCACTCCAAGTAGTCATGTAGAGCATCCGCCTTGCGGCCGATCTGCGCAACCTGTTCGGGGGATTGCGGAGGGTGTTTGAATGAACGCAACGTGTGTGCAACGTCGCCCCGCGTAATGTCATGGCCCATCGCGTCGGCGTGGTGCGGCCGCTCCGTCGGCGTGTTGGCCGGGTCTCGGACACTGGAGGGGGGCCGGGATCCGGCCATAACACCACCAAGCACACCCACGGCAGGTATGACATCGGTCCCACACGGCAGCCCCGAGGCCCGCATGGCAGGTCCGGCGGGGAACACGGGTCCCACGCGTCCCAGTGCCGCCGGGCGGCGCGGGCGGGCGGCGGGGTGGCGACCGGACGGGCGGCGAAACATGGGGTGTCCCCGCAGTACATGTCGCCGCCCAAACACCGTAGGCTCGTGGCAGTCAAGAACGCGGAGCCACGAGGAGCGCACGACGGTGAACCCAGGGGATGTCAACCTGCAGCAGCTGCTGGAGCAGGCCCAGCTCATGCAGCAGCAGCTTGTGAGCGCCCAGCAGGAGCTCAACGACGCGCAGATCGAGGGCTCATCCGGCGGTGGCCTGGTGACGGCCGTCGTCAACGGGTCGGGCGAGCTGCTCGAACTGAAGATCGACCCGAGCGTGATCGACGCCGGCGACCCGCAGGACACCGCCGACACGATCGCCGACCTGGTGATCGCGGCGGTCCGCGACGCGGTGCGCGCGGCGGCCGACCTGCAGCAGGAGAAGCTCGGCCCGCTGGCCCAGGGGCTGGGCGGCGGCGGCCTCGGACAGTTGCCAGGGTTCTAGGCATGTACGAGGGGGTCGTCCAGAACCTGATCGACGAGCTGGGGCTGCTGCCCGGCGTCGGTCCCAAGAGCGCGCAGCGGATCGCGTTCCACCTGCTGGCGGCCGATCCGGCCGACGTCAAACGGCTGGCGCACGCGTTGCTGGAGGTCAAGGAGAAGACCCGCTTCTGCCGGGTGTGCGGCAACGTGGCCTCCGAGGAGGAGTGCCGCATCTGCCGCGACACGCGGCGCGACACGCACGTGATCTGCGTGGTCGAGGAGCCGAAGGACGTCGTCGCGATCGAGAAGACCCGCGAGTTCCGCGGCACCTACCACGTGCTCGGCGGCGCGATCAGCCCGATCGACGGTGTCGGCCCCGACGACCTGCGCATTCGCGAGCTGATGACCCGCCTGGCCGACGGCCGGGTCACCGAGCTGATCCTCGCCACCGACCCCAATCTCGAGGGTGAGGCGACGGCTACCTACCTCGCCCGTCTGGTCAAGCCGATGGGCATCAAAGTGACACGACTGGCCAGCGGTCTGCCCGTCGGCGGCGATCTGGAGTACGCCGACGAAGTGACCTTGGGCCGCGCGTTCGAAGGACGGAGGCTGCTGGATGTCTGACGAGTGGAGCGCGCTCGCCGAGGAGATCTCCAGGCACGCGCAGGACTACGTGGACGGCCTGACCAGGGTCGCGGGCGGCGAGGGCGGCGACGCCATCTGGTCGCTGCTGCTGGTCGAGGTCGCCCAGGTGAGCCTCGCGGGCGCCAAGCTGGGCGCCAACCGGGACGTCATCCTCTCCGGCAACTACGAGCCGCCGATGAGCGAGGACCCCGACATCGACGGCGTGCGCACGGCGCTGGCCGAGCGGCTCGGGCCGGTCGACGACTACGCCGAGGTGTTCGACCCGTACAAGGACACGGGCGTGACCCCCTACCGGCTGTCCGACGACCTGACGGCGGTCGCCGCCGACCTCATCCACGGCCTGCGGCACTACCGCGCCGGCCGGCCGGGCGAGGCGCTGTGGTGGTGGCAGTACTCCTACTTCAACACGTGGGGCAACCACGCGGGCGCCGCGATGCGCGCGCTGCAGGCGCTGGCCGCCCACTCGCGGCTCGACGTGGCGGAGGAGAGCACCCTGGACGTGGCGGGCGAGGCGACCACGGTCTGACCGCGAAGGTGACCACGCTCTGAGCGGCTTGGTCCCACATAGTGGTATGAGCCCGCAGGCGCATGAGACGACCCAAGTAGACTGGCAGCTCACAGTCCAGACCGGGAGACTCTCGTGGCGCTCGTTGTGCAAAAGTACGGTGGTTCGTCCGTCGCCGACGCGTCCTGCATCAAGCGGGTCGCGCAGCGGATCGTCGCGACGAAAAAAGCCGGCAACGACGTCGTCGTGATCGTCTCCGCGATGGGCGACACGACGGACGAGCTGCTCGACCTGGCCGAGCAGGTGTCGCCGCTGCCTCCGGGCCGCGAGCTCGACATGCTGCTGACCTCGGGCGAGCGCATCTCGATGGCGCTGCTGGCGATGGCGATCGCCAACCTCGGCCACGAGGCCCGCTCGTTCACCGGCTCGCAGGCCGGTGTGATCACCGACTCCACGCACGGCAAGGCGCGCATCATCGACGTGACGCCGGGCCGCATCCAGGAGGCCATCGCCCAGGGCCACATCGCGATCGTGGCCGGCTTCCAGGGCGTCTCGCAGGACACCAAGGACATCACCACGCTGGGCCGGGGCGGCTCCGACACCACGGCGGTGGCGCTCGCGGCGGCCCTGGAGGCCGACGTGTGCGAGATCTACACCGACGTGGACGGCATCTTCACCGCAGACCCGCGCATCGTGCCCGCGGCCCGCAAGATCCCCAGGATCTCGTACGACGAGATGATGGAGATGGCCGCGTGCGGCGCGAAGATCCTGCATCTGCGGTGCGTCGAGTACGCTCGTCGCTTCGACCTGCCGATCCACGTCCGGAGCTCGTTCAGCACCAAGGAAGGCACGTGGGTCGTCTCCGACCCTTACACCGAAGGAACCGAGATGGAGCAGCCGATCATCTCCGGCGTCGCGCACGACCGGAGCGAGGCCAAGATCACTGTTGTCGGGGTGCCCGACAAGGTCGGCGAGGCTGCCTCGATCTTCAAAACGCTGGCCGACGCCGAGATCAACATCGACATGATCGTGCAGAACGTCTCGGCCGCGGCCACGGGCCGCACGGACATCTCCTTCACGCTGCCGACGGCCGACGCGCAGACCGCGCTGACGGCGCTGAAGAAGATCCAGGCGCGCATCGGTTACGAGTCGCTGCTCTTCGACGACCAGATCGGGAAGGTGTCGCTGATCGGCGCGGGCATGCGCTCGCACCCCGGCGTCACGGCGACGTTCTTCGCGGCCCTCGCCGACGCGGGGGTCAACATCGAGATGATCTCGACGTCCGAGATCCGCATCTCAGTGATCGTCGAGCAGGACGGCGTCGACGCGGCCGTGGCGGCCGCGCACCGCGCCTTCGATCTCGACGCCGACCAGGTCGAAGCCGTGGTGTACGGAGGTAGTGGACGATGAGCAGGCCCAATCTGGCCCTGATCGGCGCGACCGGCGCCGTGGGCACCGTCATGCGCGACATCGTGTCGACCCGCGAGGACATCTGGGGCGAGATCCGCCTCGTGGCCTCCCCGCGCTCGGCCGGCAAGGTGCTGCGGGTGCGCGGCGAGGACGTCGTGGTGCAGGCGCTCGCGCCCGAGGTGTTCGACGGCGTCGACATCGCCATCTTCGACGTGCCCGACGAGGTCTCGGCCGTGTGGGTGCCGATCGCGGCCGAGCGCGGCGCGATCGCCATCGACAAGTCCGGCACCTTCCGCATGGACCCCGACGTGCCGCTGGTGGTGCCCGAGGTCAACCCGCTCGACGCGCGCAACCGGCCGCGCGGCATCATCTCCACGCCCAACTGCACGACGCTGTCGATGATGGCGGCCATGGGCGCGCTGCACGCCGAGTACACCCTGACCGAGCTGGTCGTGGCCTCCTACCAGGCGGTCTCGGGCGCGGGCGTGGCCGGTTCGGCCCGCCTGTACGACGAGGTCGAGGCGCTGGCCGGCGACCGCACGATCGGCCAGGCGGCCGGCGACGTGCGCAAGGCGCTGGCCAACAAGCTGCCCGCCGACTCGCCGTTCCCGGCGCCGATCGCGTTCAACGTGGTGCCGTGGGCCGGCTCGCTCAAGGACGACGGCTGGGCCTCCGAGGAGCTCAAGCTCCGCAACGAGTCCCGCAAGATCCTCGGCATCCCCGACCTGAAGGTCTCCGCGACCTGCGTCCGGGTGCCGGTGATCACCACGCACTCGCTGGCCGTGCACGCGCGCTTCGAGCGCCCGATCACGGTCGCCGACGCGCACCGCGTCCTGGAGGCGGCGCCGACGGTGGTCCTCATGGACGACCCGGCGAACGGCGTGTACCCGACGCCGCTCGACGTGGTCGGCAACGACCCGACCTACGTGGGCCGCATCCGCCAGGCGATCGACTTCCCGAACACGCTCGACCTGTTCGTGTGCGGCGACAACCTGCGCAAGGGCGCGGCGCTCAACGCGGCGGAGATCGCCGAGCTGGTCGCGGGCGAGCTGTAGCGGTACTTGGTCCTTCGGGGAAGTGGGCGTCGCGCGGGTCGCGCGGCGTCCACTTCCGCGTCGTGCTCACCGGAACAGGATGTCCCAGTGGTCGATCTCGTCGGCGAAGGTCGTGCCCGAGGCGGAGCGGTAGAGCCGGGCGCCGTCGCCGCGCACTCCTGACTTCTTGTGGTTCTTCGTGATGTAGTGGTCGATGCAGGAGTTGTGGCTGATGTCGAGCTTGTAGCCGTTGCCGTGGCTGAAGCGGCCGGGCGCGTGGCCTTCCTCCGTGCCGCCGGTGACCATGATCGGGCAGCGGCTCTCCTGCTTGAGCTGGATGATCCGGGCGACCGTGCCGGTGCGCACCTTGTCCAGCGACGTGCAGTGGTGCTGGTGCTTGCTCGCGCAGTTGCCGGTGGACTTGGTGCGCAGGCCCGCGCTCCTCAGCCAGCCGTTCGCGATGGCGTGGGACATGCGCACGGCCGCCTGGCGGGGCAGCACCCGCGTGAGGTCCACCCGGGCCTGCGGGCCGAGCACCCGGGCGCGGCCGTGGACGGCGTGCGGCCGGATCCGCGGCAGCCGCACCACGCCGGTGCGCACCGGGCTCTCCAGGGCCTTGACGACGGCGGCGCTGCGGAGCGTGCGGCCGCCGATGACGGCGCGGGTCGCGGAACGGATCACGGAAGGGGCGGAGCGCCGGGCGGCGTGGCCGCCGGGCTGCCTCGGCGCCCCGGCCTGAGCCCCGAGCCCCGTCCTGGTCCCCAGCTCGGTCCCGGCCCCGGCCGGAGTCCCGAGCTCAGCCCTGGTCCCGTTCTGAGTCCCGAGCCCCGTCCTGGTCCCGTTCTGAGTGCCGAGCTCGGCCCAGGCCCCGGCCTCAGTCCCGGCCCCGGTCCCCGGGCGGATCGAGCCCGCGCCGGACGAGCCCGCGCCGGACGAGCCGGCGCTGAACGACCGGGCTTCGGCCTGTGTCCCCGTCTGTGTCCCCGTCTGTGTCCCCGCCTGCTCTCCGGCCGGCGTGCCCGCCTGGTCGCCGGTCTCCTCGACGGTCCCGTCGGCGGTGAGCGGCCGCAGGGCGGCGGTGAGCGGCCGGACGAGGGTCGTCGCCGCGGCCTCAGGACGCGTGACGTCCCCGTGCGCGCTCCGGGCGCCGTCCAGGCGCACCTGCACGAGCAGGAGACGCTCGACGGCCGAGCGGTCCGCCCGGGGCCCCATCACGTCCGTGAGCCCCGCCAGGAAGGCGGCGCTCTCCGGCTGGGACGTCCCGTGGCGGAGTGCGGCCCCGGTCGTGCCGCCCGCGGCCGGCCTCCCTTCGGGGTGGGAAGCGGCGGAGGCGGCCGAGGCCAGCGCGATTATGGTGATCTCAATGCCGAGGAGCGCGACCACTGCGAGCCGCACTGTTCCACGTATCCACATGTCGATGCCTTTTTCGCGGAAATAGCCCTTCCGCCACAAACGACAATCCCACCATTCACCTGAGATAACTCGCGCCGCAGAGGCAACTTTGCCTTGTGGCGGTGATCACCGTGCGGCTTCATGACTGAACCGCGTTTCACGACGTAAAGTGACGAACGTGTCCGAAGCCCGAAACCGAGGAGCGGAGAGCACCCGAGAGGTCATCGTCGAGACGGCCTTGCGACTGTTCAGGGAGCGCGGCTTCGACAAGACCACGATGCGCGCCATCGCCGCCGAGGCCGGGGTGTCCGTGGGCAACGCCTACTACTACTTCGACAGCAAGGAGGCGTTGATCCAGGCGTATTACGACCGCGCCCAGGCCGAGCACGAGGCGGCCTGCCGGGAGTTCCTGGCCGGCGAGACGTCGTTCGCGGCGAGGCTGAGCGGGGTGCTGCGCGAGTGGGTCCGCGTCTCCGACCCGTACCACGAGTTCGCCGTGAAGTTCTTCAAGCACGCGGCCGAGCCGACGAACCCGCTGAGCCCGTTCAGCAAGCAGTCCTCGCCCGCCCGTGAGGCGTCCATCGCCCTCTACCGCGAGGTCGTCGAGGGCTCGCGGGACCGGATGAACGCCGAGCTGCGCGAGGAGCTGCCGGAGCTGCTGTGGCTGCTGTCCATGGGGATGGTGCTGTTCTGGGTGCACGACACCTCGCCGGGGTGCGCGCGGACGTACCGGCTGATCGAGGTGACGGTGCCGCTGGTGGACCGGCTGGTGGGGCTGTCGCACCTGCCGGGGCTGCGGGGCATCACCCAGGACTTCATCGCCGCCGTGCACGAGCTGCGCGCCTAGGGGGACATACCACCCGGTTGGTATGGTCGGCCTGTCGAACATCATTCTGGAGGCTGGCCGATGACGCAGAACTGGGGCATGACCATCCCCTTCTACGACCGATCGCTCGCGAGGTCCCGGGAGCTCGTCGCCGAGCTGCCCGGGCTCGGCTACACCGACGCCTGGTCCGCCGAGGTCAACGGGGTGGACGGGTTCACGCCCCTGGCCCTCGCCGCCGAATGGGCGCCGGGGGTGCGGCTGGGCAGCGCCATCGTGCCGGTCTCCACGCGCGGCCCCGGGCTGCTGGCGATGTCCGCGGCCACGGTCGCCGACCTCGCGCCCGGCCGGTTCGTGCTCGGCATCGGCGCCTCCTCCCCGGCGATCGTCGAGCGCTGGAACGCCGGCCGGTTCACCAAGCCCTACGCGCGCACCCGCGACACCCTCCGCTTCCTGAAGAAGGCGCTGGCGGGGGAGAAGGTGACCGAGGCGTACGAGACGTTCGAGATCAAGGGCTTCAAGCTCGAACGCGCGCCGAAGAACCCCCCGAAGATCGTGCTGGCCGCGCTGCGCCCGCGCATGCTGCGCCTGGCCGCCGAGGAGGCCGACGGCGCGATCACCAACTGGCTCTCGCCCGCCGACGTGCGCAAGGTGCGCGCCGAGATCGGCGAGGACACCGAGCTGATCGCCCGCCTGTTCGTGTGCGTCAGCGAGGACACCGACAAGGTGCGCGAGCTGGCCCGCTGGATGCTGGCGAGCTACCTGACCGTCCCCGTGTACGCCGCCTTCCACGACTGGCTCGGCCGCGGCGAGCTGCTGCGCCCCATGCACGAGGCGTGGGCGGCCGGCGACCGCCAGGCGGCGCTCAAGGCCATCCCCGACGAGGTGGTGGACGACCTCATCGTGCACGGCGACGCCGCGACCTGCCGCGCGAGGATCCGCGAGTACGTCGCCAACGGCCTGAACACCCCGGTCCTCGCCCCCATCCCGGGCGGCGAGGTGCCGATCGAGCAGGCCGTGCGCGACCTGTCGCCGAAGGCGGGGGAGGCCGATCGTGCATGAGGTCCTGCGGCTCGACGCGGTGGGCCAGGCCGAGGCGGTCAGGAGCGGCGCGGTGTCGCCGCGCGAGCTGGCCGAGGCCGCGATCGCCGCGATCGCGGCCCGCGACGGCGAGCTGAACGCGGTGGTCTTCCCGCGCTTCGAGCGGGCGCTGGCCGAGCTGGACGCGATCCCGCCCGGGGCGCCCTTCGCCGGGGTGCCGATCCTGCTGAAGGACCTGGGCTGGCGGCAGGCGGGCGAGCCGTACGCGGCCGGCTCGGCGGTCCGCGAGGGCGCGGAGGTCACCGAGGACGGCCACGGCGTGCGGCGGTTGCGCGAGGCCGGGTTCGTCGTGCTCGGGCGGACGAACACGCCCGAGTTCGGCAGCACGATCAGCACCGAGCCGGTCGCGTTCGGGCCGACCCGCAACCCGTACGACCCGGCGTACTCGGCGGGCGGCTCCAGCGGCGGCTCGGCCGCGGCCGTGGCGGCGGGCATGGTGGCGCTGGCCACCGCGAGCGACGGCGGCGGCTCCATCCGCATCCCCGCGTCCCTGTGCGGCCTCGTGGGGCTCAAGCCGTCGCGGGGCAGGGTCAGCCTGGGCCCGGCGCTCGGGGAGGGCTGGAGCGGCTTCTCGTGCCCGGGGTTCGTCACGAGGACCGTCCGCGACACCGCCGCCGCCCTGGACGTGGTCGCCGGGTACCATCCGGGCGACCCGTACGACGCGCCGCCGCTGCCCGGCCCGCTGGCCGCCGAGACCGGCCGCGACCCGGGCCGCCTGCGCATCGGCTTCCTCACCGCCCACCCGAGGGGCGACGTGCCCGAGGACCCCGAGCCGGCGGCGGCGGTGGGCGCGGCGGCGGCGCTGCTGGCCTCGCTCGGCCACGACGTGACGCCGGGCGGCCCCGAGGCGCTGGCCGACCCGGCCTTCGCCGGGCACTTCGGCGCGATCGTGGCCGAGAACCTGGCCGCCCAGGTGGACGGCCTCGGCGAGAGCCGCGGCAAGCCGGTCGAGCTGGACGAGCTGGAGCCGCGCAACGCCGCCATGGTGAGCCTCGCGCGCACCCGCACCGCCTCCGACCACATCCGCGCCACGCAGTGGGTGGACGCCTTCCGCCGGCGCATGGCCGCCTGGTGGAGCGCCGGCCACGACCTGCTGCTGATGCCGTCGCTCGGCGTCGCGCCGTTCCGGCTGGGCTGGATCCCGTCCGACGACCTCGGGCTCGCGCTCGGCCGGACGGGGCACGCCGTGGCGTTCACCTCGCCGGTCAACGCCACCGGGCAGCCCGCGATCTCCCTGCCGCTGCACCGGACGGCCGCCGGGCTGCCGGTGGGCGTGCAGCTCGTGGCCGCGTACGGCAGGGAGGACCTGCTGATCAGGGTGGCGGCCCAGGTCGAGCGGGCCCGGCCCGTCACGCACGACGCGATGGGGGGATCGGCGCGGGGCAAGGGCTGATCGTCAGGAACCTCTCACCCTCGCGTCGCGTTATATCGTGAAAAACCGGGGGTAGGGGGTTCGACATGATGGCTAAGGCAGCACGGGCAGCGGCGGCGTGGCGCACGTACCGCGAGGTGACCAAGCCTGGGTCGCCGGGTCTCATGACCAGGGTGCGCGCCATCCCGCGGATGGTCCGCGCGGTGATGCGCGGCGACTACGGCGGCATGGGCAAGGGCCGGCTCGGCCTCCTCGCCCTCGGCGTCGTCTACATTCTGTCCCCGATCGACATCGTCCCCGACTTCCTCACCCTCATCGGCGTCGCCGACGACTTCGGCGTGTTCCTCTGGCTGGCCGCGTCGCTGCTCGGCGAGAGCGGCCGCTACGTCGAGCACGAGCGCCGGGTCATCCTGGGCCACGCCGAAGAGGCCTAGCTCCGGAGAGGCCCAGCTCAGGAAGGGCTCAGATCTCCTCCATGCGCAGCCAGGCCCGCGACGGCAGCGGGTGCCCGAACAGGCGGGCCGCGTTGCCGTAGGCCACCCGGGCGATGTCCGCGGGCGGCAGCGGGCCGAGGTTGCGCGAGACGGCCTTCTGCGTGTCGGGCCAGGTGGAGTCGGAGTGCGGGTAGCCGCTCTCCTGGAGCACGTGGTCGAGGCCGACCGCGAGCCGCACCCCCGACAGGGCGTGGTCGTCGCGGGTGCCGAAGAAGAAGTTGCGGCGCAGCACCTCGCTCGGCTTGAGCCCGCCGTCCCAGGACGCCTCCCCGGCCACCGGGTGGTCGAGAGCGTAGTCGGCGCGCTCGGCCAGCAGCGGCAGCCAGCCCACGCCGCCCTCGACGATGAGCACGCGCAGCGCGGGGAAGCGCAGCGGCAGCCCCGACCACAACCAGTCGGCGCAGGCGAACATCGCCGTGGTGGGCATCAGCGTGGTGATCGCCTCGATCGGGGTGTCCGGCGAGGGCACCGGCGACCAGGAGGAGTCGCTGGTGTGCAGGCACACGACGGTGCCAGTCTCCTCGCAGGCGGCGAAGAACGGGTCCCAGTGGCCGGTGTGGATCGACGGCAGCCGCATCCGGTTGGGGAACTCGGGGAAGACCACGGCCTTGAAGCCGCGGGCGGCGTTGGCCCGGATCTCCTTGGCGGCCACGTCGGGGTCGGGCAGCCAAGGGAGCTGCAGGCCGATCATGCGCTCGGGGTAGGTGCCCGCCCAGACGTCGATGTGCCAGTCGTTCCACGCCCGCACGAGGGCGAGGCCGAGCTCCTGGTCGCGGGTGCGGGCGAACGGCATGCCGGCCTGCTGCGCCAGCATGCCGGGGAAGCACAGCGCGGCCCAGATGCCGGCCACGTCCATGTCCTGGACGCGGGCCTCGATGTCGTGGCAGCCGGGACGCATGTTCTCGAAGCGGACCGGGTCGAGGGTCCACTGCTCGCGCGGCAGGCCCGCGCCGACGTCGATGCCGGCGCACGGGTAGGTGGCGCCGCCGTAGCGCCAGACCTGGTGACCCGCCTCCGTCTCCACCACCTTGGGCGCGACGTCGGCGTACTTCTCCGGCAGCCGGCCCTCGAAGAGGTCGGGCGGCTCGATCAGGTGGTCGTCGGCGGAGATGATCACATAATCGCGCCGCCGGGGTTCGGGGTCGGGGAGCAGCGGCGTAGTCACGCAGGTAACCGTACGACGGCGGGATAACGTCGAACAAGCTGCGACGTATCCGTTGGATATCCGACGGATTGGAACCCCGGGATCGCCGGGAGGGGGATGGCTGGCGATCCCGGGTGTTCGAGGGTCCGCCGTCGGCGAGGGTACTGCTCATGCGGACCCCGGCGCGCCACTACCCCTCCGGCGCGCTTTCAGTCAGCAGATGCCGGCGCAACTCGCCGATCGCGTCGGGAGAAAGGCCGATGACCTGCGTGACGTACCGCTCGGGTGAGCCGTGCCGGGCGGACAGATCGGTGAGGAAGTGGCGCATCGCCTCGGCGGGGGCGAGGCCGAAGCCCGGCCACATGGGCGCCTCGGGGTGCCGGCGGCGCCAGTCGGCGACGAAGCGCTCGGTGGCGAGCCCGGTGAGGGCGTAGTCGGCGACGATGTCGTCCTCGCTCACCCCGGCCAGCGCCAGCACCAGCGCGGCCAGCACGCCGGTGCGGTCCTTCCCGGCCGCGCAGTGGATCACCACCGGGGCGTTGCCCGCCTCGGCGATGGTCTCCAGCGCCGTCCTGAGGTTGGCGACGCCGTCCTCGCTGACCTCGAGGTAGCGGTCGGCCAGGTAGCGGGCCACGCCCAGGGCGTCGCTGTAGGCGGCGACGTCCCAGCGGCGGCCCTCGATGGGCAGGTTGTGGTAGCTCTGGCCCTCGCTCTCCGGCACCCGCCCCATCTTCTCCACCTCGAACGGGTGCCGCAGGTCGATGACGGTGCGCACGCGCAGCGCGCGGAAGGCGGGCAGGTCGTCGCCGGCGAGCCAGCCGAGCGAGTCGGCGCGGTAGAGCCGCTGCCACTGGACGGCGCGGCCGTCGGCGGTGCGGTATCCGCCCATGTCGCGGAAGTTGCAGAGGTTGGCGAACTCGATGTGCCGGATCACGCCCTTACATTACGTCGCCGGGGTCTGGGCCTCCTCGGCGGCGGCGGGAGCGGCGGGCCGCGCCTTGACCCGCAGCTCGGCGGCCTCGCGCCGCATGAGCAGGATCCAGCCGCCGATCGCGATGCCGATGAACAGCCACCACTGGAAGGCGTAGGCCAGGTTGAGCCCGCCGCCGGCGCCCACGTCGGGCTCGGGGACGGGAGCGGGCGCCGGGGTGGCGGCCGGTTGCTGGGCGATGAGCTCGACGTACCCGTCCAGCACCCGGTACGGCAGCCGCCGGCCGATCGCGCCGGCGTCGATGAGCAGCACCTGGCCGGGCGGCAGCCCGGAGACCTCGCGGAGGCCGGCCGACTCCTCGGTCTCGCTCGGCCGTAGCCGGCCGGTGACAGTTACCTGACCGGTGGGCGGCGGCGGGACGGCGGGCGGGGTGTCGGCGGTGGCGCCGGCCGGGACCCAGCCGCGGTTGACCAGCACGGCGGTGCCGCCGGCGGTGACGAGCGGGGTCAGGACGTAGAAGCCGGGGCGGCCCTCCTGCGGGCGGCGCCGGACGACGAGCGCGTGCGCGGTGTCGTACGAGCCGGCCACGGTGACGCGGCGGAACCGGTCGTCCTCGCTGACCTTCCCGCCCGGCGCGGCCAGCTTCTCCAGCGGCACCGGCGGGGCCTCGATGTTGGCGGTGACCCGCTCGCTGTTGGCCGACCGCTCCTCGAAGCGCCCGTACTGCCAGCGCCCGAGCAGGACGAAGGCGGGGATGACGAGCAGCACCACCAGGGTGAGCCCGAGCCATCGGGGCGTCAGCAGGAACCGGTACACGCTCTCCAGGGTAGGCACCCGCACCGGTGCCCCCGTACGCGCCTCGCCTGGTCAGGCGCTCCTGACCCGGGCGCCCTGGCCGGGCAGCGGGGTGACCTCGCGCGGGCCGGCCACCTCGTGGCCGTCGGCGCAGCGGAAGTGCAGCTCGATGGGGGCGCCGCAGTCGCGGTGGGTGAGCAGCACGGGCGGGCCCTCCTCGCCCGCGAGGTACTTGTCGCCCCAGTGCATGAGCGCGACCAGCAGTGGATAGAGGTCGCGGCCCTTGTCGGTGAGGCGGTACTCGTCGCGCTGGCGCTGGCCGGGCTCGCGATAGGGCTCCTTGCGCAGCAACCCCTCCTCGACCAGCCGGGCCAGGCGGGCGCTGAGCACCTGGCGGGGGGCGCCGGTGACGGCCTGCATGTCGGCGAAGCGCCGCACGCCGCTGAACGCCTCACGCAGCACCAGGAAGGTCCACTTCTCCCCGACGATGTCCAGGGTGCGCTCGATCGAGCAGTTGTCCACCCGGAAGGGAACGTTCATCTTTGCATTATACCTGAGTTCGATTGACAGACTCAGGGGTCGAGGAGCAGGCTGGGTTCATGCATCAGACTCAGATCAGGCCCGTCCGCCCGGAGGACGAGGAGCGGATCAGGCACTTCCTGTGCGGGCTGTCGCTGCACACGAAGACGCTGAGGTTCTTCTCCGGGTACGCCCAGCCGGCGGCGAGCCTGGTCCGCGCGATGATCGCGCTCGACGAGCGGCGTGACGCGCTGGTGGCCACCACGCCGGACGGCGAGGTCGTCGGGCACGGCATGAGCTACCGGGGCGGCCTCGCCGACGTCGAGGTCGCGGTGGTGGTGACCGACCGCTGGCAGGGCCTCGGCCTCGGCCCGCGGCTGATCAACGCGCTGGTGCTGCGGGCCGCCGTCCGGGGCGCGCGGACGGTGGCGGCCGACGTGATGGGGGAGAACCGGCGTATGTTACGCCTGGTGCGTAGGATGTGGCCGGACGCCCGGATGACGGTGAGTTCGGGTGCTGTCGAAGTGACCGCTATGATCGATCAGGCGGTGCTATTTGCGGAACAAGGTTCTGGTGCCACACCATTGACAGCGTGAAGAGTGCCAAGAACGGACGCGACGGCCGGACCCGCATCATCGAGGGCGCCCTCCGCCGCTTCAGCCAGGACGGGGTCTCGGCCACGACGCTGGCCAGCCTCCGCGAGGAGAGCGGCGTAAGCGTCGGCAGCTTCTACCACCACTTCGCCAGCAAGGAACACGTCTTCGGCGTCCTGTACGCCGAGATCCTCGACGCCTACCAGGAGGCGTTCCTCGCCGAGCTGACGCGGCACGAGGAGGCGCGCGACGGCATCGAGGCCGTGGTCGCCTTCCACATGCGCTGGGCCGGCGAGCACCCGGAGCGCGCCCGGCTGTTCATCAGCGAGCGCCCGCCGCGCAAGCAGGAGCCGGGCGGCGTGGAGGTGGCCGAGGCCCGCCGCGCCTTCTTCCGCCAGGTCTCCGACTGGTGGCGGCCGCACATGAAGAACGGGCTGCTCCAGCCGGTCCATCCGACCATGTGTTACGTGTTGTGGCTGGGCCCGGCGCAGGAGATGTGCCGGTTGTGGTTCGCGGGGGCGCACACGCCCACCGAGGAGGAGATCAAGGGCCTGGGCGAGGCCGCGTGGCACAGCCTCCGCCAGCCGGCCGGGTGACCCGGGCGTGAGGCCGCCGCGGCGCCGCTGTGACGCCGGCGACGTGGGGCGGGCCAGGAGGCTGCCGGGAGTCCGCGCGAGCGGATCGGGTGCCCGTGCGCCAGCCCCCGCGAGCGACAAGGGGGTTGCCTGACGGGCTCTGATGCCTGCGCGGGGAGCGATGAATTGAGCACGGTCTGTGGTGTTATTGTCCTGAATGTGAACAGACCTCGGGCTCTGGTGCTGCCCGCCATGCCGGAGAGCGCGCTCGCCCGCCTGCGCGAGGTGGCCGAGCTGACCGAGGTTCCGCCGCGCCCCAGCCTCGGGTTCACCGACGACCGGCTGGCCGACCTGGTCGTGGCGACCGGCGCCACCGTGCTCGTCACCGACGGGGACCAGGTGCGCGCCTCCGTCCTCGACCTGGACCTGCGCGTCGTGGCCGTCCTCGGCCAGCCCTCCAGCGTCGACCTGGCCCTCGCCGCCGAGCGCGGGGTCACCGTGCTGCACGCCCGCGACCGCGACCCCGACGCGGTGGCCGAGCTGACGCTGGCGCTGATGCTCGCGGTCAGCAGGCACATCGTCACGGCCGACAGGGAGGTCCGCAGGGGCCGCCCGTACCACGGGAGGGTGCCGCCCGCCCAGCGCCACCGCGGGCGCCGGCTCACCGGCCGCACGCTCGGCATCGTCGGGCTCGGCCGCACCGGCCGGGCCATGCGCTGGCGCTGCGAGGGCATCGGCATGCGGGTGATCGCCTGCGACCCGCGCGACCCCGAGGCCACGCACGCCTTCCCCGACCTGCTCGCCGAGTCGGACGTGGTCTCGCTGCACGTGCCGCTGACCGACGAGACCCGCGGCCTGTTCGGCTACGCCGAGTTCGGCGCGATGCGACCGGGCGCGATCTACCTCAACACCTCGCGTGGCGCGCTCCACGACCTGACGGCCCTGGTCGAGGCGCTGCGCCAGGGCCAGGTGGGCGGCGCCGGGCTCGACCACTTCGAGGGCGAGTGGCTGGACGCCTCCCACCCCCTGATCCGGCTGCCGAACGTCGTGCTGACGCCCCGGCTCGGCGCGGCCACCGGGGAGTCGCGGGAGGAGCTGGCCGAGGCGCTGGTCGCCGACCTCGAACGGGTGCTGCGCGGCGACGACCCGGACGGCTGGGCCGTGCCGCTGGCGGCCGAGCCCGCCTGATCCCGCCCGCTCAGGCCGGCTGGCGCAGCCGCGTGGGGACGCGCCAGCTGGAGCGGTCCAAGGAAATGTCGAGCCGCAGGTCGCCACGATGACGCCGCAGGCCGGGCACGCGCAGCCGGTCGTGCACGTCGAACCGCCCCCGGTGCGGGTAGCCGAAGCCCAGCTCGCCGGGCAGCACCCGCAGGTCGTCGCGATTGCCGCAGCGCGGGCACGTCCAGGAGACGAGGTCCAGGCCGCGGTTGTAGTCGGAGCAGGCGCTGAAGTACTCGTCGGGCCCGAAGCGGGACTCGCAGGCCAAGCAAGGGATCAGCATGGGTCCACTCCTCGGGATGTCGTGCCGTGCACCCCTAGAGATACCGTGTCCCACTTATCCGCCGCTTGCAGTTCACTTGGGTATCTAAGTAACAGTATGGGCACTGTCGGTATCAGATCATGCGCGAGCGTCCGCGGTGAAAGGATGGACGCGTGGAACGACTGCGCCATCATCTGCTCGAGACCGACTACACGATCGACGGCGTACGCGAACGACTGGGCAGCATGGCCGCCTCGGCCCTGGCCCGCGAGGAGCTGGTCCCCGCCCTGCGGGCGACCGCCGACGGCGACCCCCTCGCCGTCCTGATCAGGCTGTGGTGGCTCGGCGTGCCCGTCCCGGCCGCGGCCGTGGCCCCGGAGGTCGCGCGGTCCGGGCTGGTCGAGGAGACCGGCGACGGCGAGATCCGGGCCACCGTGCACCTGCAGCCGTGGGAGACCGGCGGCTACCTGGTCTCCGACCGCAAAGTGCGGCCCGGCGACCCGCCGCTGCGGCCCGACCACGTCGTGGGGGCCGGCGGGGCCTCGGCCAACCTGGCCCAGCTCGTCACCCGCCGGCCCGTGGGCAGCGCGCTCGACCTCGGCACCGGCTGCGGCGTACAAGTGCTGCACCTGGCCGGGCGGGCCGGGCGGATCGTCGCCACCGACCTCAACCCGCGCGCCCTGGAGCTGGCCCGGCTGAGCTGGGCGCTGTCCGGCGTCGAGGGCGTGGAGGCGCGGGCCGGCTCGATGTACGACCCGGTCGGCGACGAGCGGTTCGACCTGATCGTGAGCAACCCGCCGTTCGTCATCGCCCCCGGCGACGGCGGCGAGCTGACCTACCGCGAGTCGGGGCAGGCCGGCGACTCCTTCTGCCGCGAGCTGGTGCGCGGCACCCCCGCCCGGCTCAACCCGGGCGGCCAGGCCCACTTCCTGGCCAACTGGCTGCACGTCGAGGGCGAGGACTGGCACGACCGGGTGGGCGGCTGGCTGCGCGAGACCGGCTGCGACGGCTGGGTGGTGCAGCGCGACGTCCAGGACCCGGCCGAGTACGTCGAGCTGTGGCTGAGGGACGCCGCCCAGCAGGGCACCGCCCGCTACACCGAGCTCTACGACCGCTGGCTCGGCTGGTTCGACGACAACAAGGTCGAGGGGATCGGCTTCGGCTGGATCAGCCTGCGCGCGTCCGGCAGCCTCGACCCCGTCGTCCGGGTCGAGCACCTCGACCACCAGGTGGCGCTCCCCGTCGGCGACTACGTGGACGACGTGCTCGACGCGATCGCCGCCGCGCACCGGGCGCAGGGCCTCGACGCGGCCCGGCTGCGCACCGCCGACGGCCTGCTCGACGAGCGCATCGGCCTGCCCGGCGCCGAGGACCCGATCCGCATCGTGCTGCGCCAGACCCAGGGGCTGCGGCGCAGCAGGGAGGTCGGCACGGTGGAGGCCGCGCTGGCCGGGGTGTGCGACGGCGAGCTGGCGCTCGGCCCGCTGCTCAACGTCATCGCCGAGCTGGTCGGACAGGGTGAGATGCCCGACGCCGACGCCATCCGGCCGCTCATAGCGGAGGGTTATTTCCTGCTTTAATCCGCCGTTGATTGGACGTTGACCCCGGTCGTGAAGAGTGTGACGCACGACACGGACCTGGGGGGTTCGAGGGCCGTGTCGGAGTCCGGCCGGTCGTCTGATCAGTGAGGCGGCTGGCCACCGCGCGGAGCATCCGGATGACCGGGCCCCCTAGCGACGCGCGGTGGCGAGGATGACCGGCCGGGCTGCTCATCAGCTCCGATCGAGAGCGCGATCGTGAATGCCGAGGACAGCCTTGATCAACCATGTGTGGATGACACGTCTGGACGACGAGCTGTACTCAGGTCTCGACGACACCGCTGACCGCGGCACCGGTCATGGGGCCGGTCATGGGGTCGGTCAGAGCGACGGTGTCGAGCAGGACCTTGAGGTCGCCGGCCTCGGGGGCGCCGAGCCGCGAGAAGATGTCGAACGCCCGTCGTAGGCAGTCGACGCTCCGCGCCGTGCTGCCGAGCCCGCGCAGGGCCTTGCCGAGCACGGTCAGCGACAGCGCCTCGCCGTACGGGTGGCCGATCTCCCTGGAGACGACGAGCGCCTGCTCGGCGTGGCGGACCGCCTCCGGGTACCGCTCGGCGGCGATGAACGTCTCCGCCAGCCGCGAGCACACCCGCTGCTCCCAGACCCGCTGCTTGCTGGCCCGGAAGAAGGCCAGGCACTCGGCGTGGTGGTGCACGGCCTCGGTGAGCCGGCCGACCCTGCTGAGGACGATGCCCAGGTGGTAGCGGGCCCGCGCGGTGCCGGCGCCGCTGCCCATCTCGGTGAAGATGGCCAGGCCCTTCTCGGCGGCGGCGATGGCGTCCTCGGGGTGGCCGAGGCCCAGGTGGTCGCGGGCGGAGTAGCTGAGCACCAGCGCCTCGCCGGCCGGCACGCCGTTCTCCCGGTACCAGGCCATCGCGGCCTCGAACAGGGTCAGCGCCTCGGCGTGGCGGCGCTGCCTGCCGACGACCACGGCCAGGGCGTTGAGCACCTCGCCGGTGACGACCTTCTCGCCGCGCTCGGCCGACAGCTCGCGCACCCGCCGGAACTGCTCCTCGGCCTCGCGCAGCCGGTTGGCGGCGAACAGCACCCGGCCCAGCACGTAGCGGGAGCGCAGCTCGCTGCCCCGGTCGCCGAGCTTGAGCGCGGCGGCCAGCACGGCCCTGGTGCCCTGGTCGAACTCGCGGGTGTGGGTGCCGGACTCCAGCAGCGGCTCCATGGCCACCAGCAGGTCGCCGGCGGGCAGCAGCTGCTCGCCGGTGCGGGAGGAGTCGGCGGCCTGGCCGATGGCGGCGAACAACGAGTCGCCCTCGGCGATCAGCCACGCCACGGCCTCGTCCACCGTCGTGAACGTGCGTCCGCTGCCGACCACCACGAGGTTGTCGGCGATGGCGCTGCCCTCGTAGGCCAGCCGGTGCGCCGACTGGGCGGAGGCCAGGTAGAAGCCGAGCAGCCGGCGCAGCGCGAGCGCCTTGGCCTGGGGGCGCTCGCTCTTGTCCAGCTCGCGCCGGGCGAACAGCTTGAGCAGGTCGTGGAAGCGGTAGCGGCCGGGGCCGGGGGCCTCCAGCAGGCTCGCGTCCACCAGCGACTCCAGCACCTCCTCGGCCTCGAACGCGCTCAGCGCGAGCACGGCCGCGGCGGCGCCGGAGGAGACGTCGGGCCCGTTGGGCAGCGACAGCAGCCGGAACGCGCGGGCCTGCTCGGCGGTGAGCTGGCTGTAGCCGAGCGCGAAGGTGGCCTCGACGGCCAGGGTGCCGACCCGCATCTCGTCGAGCCGGCGTTGCTCGTCGGCCAGGCGCGGCACCAGCGAGGCGACCGTCCAGGACGGGCGGGCGGCCAGCCGGGCGGCCACGATGCGGACCGCGAGCGGCAGGAAGCCGCAGGCGGCGACGACGTCCATGGCCGCGCCGTGCTCGGCGGCCACCCGTTCGGGCCCGGCGACGGCGGCGAACAGCGACAGGGCCTCGTCCGGCTCCATCACGTCGAGGTCGACCAGCCGGGCGCCGGGCAGGTCGGCCAGCTTGACCCGGCTGGTGACGATCGTGGCGCAGCCAGGCGAGCCGGGCAGCAGCGGGCTGACCTGCTCGGCGTCGCGGGCGTTGTCGAGCAGCACGAGGATGCGGCGCTCGGCCAGGATCGAGCGGTAGAGCGCCGAGCGCTCGGGCAGGCCGTCGGGGATGACGTCGGGCGGGATGCCGAGGGCGCGCAGGAAGCCGCCGAGCGCGGACTCGGGCGCGGTGGTGCCGTCGGTGTAGCCGCGCAGGTCGGCGTAGAGCTGGCCGTCGGGGAAGACCTCGTCGACCTGGTGGGCGACGTGCACGGCGAGGGTGGTCTTGCCGACGCCGCCGATGCCGGAGATCGCGACCATCGGCACGCCGTCGGCGGAGGCCGTGGACAGCAGCGTGCGCAGCCGGCCGGCGACCTCCTTGCGGCCGGTGAAGTCGGTGACGGCGGCGGGGAGCTGGGCGGGGCGCGGCAGCTCGGGCGGGGCGGGCTGGTCGTCGTCGGCTGGCTCGGGCGCCGGCTCGTCGGGACGCCCGGCGGCCCCATGAGCGGGGGCGGCGGAGGGCCCGGCGGCGGTTCCGGTGGCGGGCGCCGCCGGCTCGGCGGGGGCCGGGGGCGGCGCGAGCGTGGGGTCGGCGGCCAGGATGCGCTGGTGCAGCGCAGCCAGCTCGGGGCCGGGCTCGATGCCCAGCTCGTCGATCAGCGCCTCGCGGGTCTCGGTGAAGACGTTGAGCGCGTCGCCCTGCCGGCCGCAGCGGTAGAGGGCCAGCATGAGCTGGGCGCGCAGGCGCTCGCGCAGCGGGTGGTCGGCGGTGAGCGCGATCAGCTCGGAGACGACGGCGGCGTGGTCGCCGAGTTCGAGGTCGACGTCCATCAGGGTCTCGACGACGCTGAGGCGGCGCTCGGCCAGGCGGTCGCGCTGGTGCTCGGCGTACGGGCCGACGGTGCCGGCCAGCGGCTCGCCCTCGAACAGGGCGAGCGCGGCGCGCAGGCCCTCGGCGGCCTCGCGCGGGCGGCCGGCCTTGCGCGCGGCCTCGGCGGCGGCGATGCGGCGCTCGAAGCGGGTGAGGTCGAGGGCGTCGTCGGGCAGGCGCAGCGCGTAGCCGCGGCCGATGGAGGTCAGCAGCTCGGGACGGGAGCGGGCGGGCCGGTCGGGTTCGAGCACGGTGCGGAGGCGGGAGACGTAGGTGCGCAGGGCGCCGAGGGCCCGTGGCGGCGCGTCCTCGCCCCAGACCGCGTCGATCATCTCGTTGGGCGTGACCGCGCGGCCCTCGCGCAGCAGCAGCATCCCGAGGATGGACCGCTGCAGCGGGGTGCCCAGGTCGAGTTCCCGGCCGTCACGCCACGCGCGGACAGGACCGAGCACGGCGAACCACAGCCCGCCCTCACCGCTCTGACCAGCCATGCCGTCTGTCTCCCAGCCAATGGAACGTTTTGTGACCAAATGATAGATCCATGCTCGCTCGTCACCTAGATCCAGATCGGGTGTTGAGCATGCGGTCAGACAGAGCCGGGACAGACCGGGAAAAATACCGGCCCCGCCCGAAGGAGGGCGGGGCCGTGGTGAACGGGGACTCAGGCTGCCTCGAACAGTCCCATCCGTGCGATCAGGCGCTCACGCACGAGCGGCCATTCGCAGTTCAGGATCGAGTAGAACGCGGTATCTCGGACCGTGTTGTCGGCGCCTCGGCTGTCCGCTCGCCGCACCCCGTCGAAGTGTGCGCCGAGGGCCTCGATGGCGGCCCGGGACTTGGTGTTGCGTACGTCTGCCTTCAACGTGATGCGATGGACGTCCCAGGTCTCGAAGGCGTGCGAGAGCATGAGGAACTTGCTCTCCCGGTTGACTCCCGTGCCCTGGGCGCTCGCGCCCAGCCAGGTGTAACCGATGTCCGCCACGGACGGGATGTCGCCCACCGCGCCGCGCGTGCCCGGAGGCCAGGGCATGGGGCCCTGCCAGTACTCCAGGTGCATGAGACGGGTGGCACCGACCACGCGGTCGGTGTTCAGCCACCGGATGGCGAAGGGCATCGAACGGCCCTCCGCCTGCTCAGCCATGGCGGCCTCCACATAGGAGACCATCTCGTCCCGACCGTTCGGGACCCGAGTGAAGGCGTACGTGGCACGGTCTTCACTCGCCGCGGCGACCAGGTCATCGACCGCCGCGAGGCTGAGAGGCTCCAGGCGCACGAGGCGCCCGGACAAGGTGACAAGAGCGGGCATGTGCACATGATGGGGGGTGCGATGGGTGCATGTGACCAGGCCGGCGGGAAGATCTTTTAGGGGGTTCGGCCGGCAGGGTGTTCTCGCAGGTCAAAGGCCCCTTTTGGGGGACGGTCAACCTCCCCTTGGGAAAAGATTCGCCTAACCGTGACATCCCGTCGGGACGGCGGCCGGGCGGGGTTCACCCGGGCTGCCGGAGGCGGCCGCCGGCGAGCCCGTCCAGGCCGCGGGCGAGGTGGTCGAGGCTGTCCGCGATCCACGGCAGCCGGAGCGGGTCCTCGCTGGTCAGCGCGGTCAGGCGCTGCTCGGGGGTGGTGCCGTAGAGCAGGCTGACGGCCACGCGCACGCGGGCCGCCGCCGGGTCGTCGCCGAAGGCGTGCCCGGGCAGGACGCCGATGCCGTGCTCCTCCAGCAGCAGCTTGGTGATCTCGGCCGAGCCGCCGCGGCCGAGGTGGCCGAGGTCCGGATAGAGGTAGAAGCCGCCCTGCGGCTCCGGCGTCAGCGCCCCCGCGGCGGTGAAGCTCCGGTGGACCGCCCGCGCGACCGCGCCGTGCAGCCGCCGGCTGAGCGCGACGCGCTCCACCAGCTCCTCCGGCTCGCCGAAGGCGTAGGCCGCGGCCTCCTGCACGGGGGCGGCGGGCGCCGACCAGATCTCGCTCGCCACCGCCAGCAGCTTCCTGCGCAGCTCGTGCGCCCCGGCGGGCAGCCGGGCCACGCCGATCCGCCAGCCGCCGAGGGCGAGGCTCTTGCTGAGGCCGGTGGTGACGACCGTGCGCTCGGGCGCGAGGTCGGCGGGCGAGGTGTACGGCAGGGCCGGGTCGTGGACCACGTCGCGGTAGATCTCGTCCGAGATGATCGTCAGGTCCAGCTCCCTGGCGACCGCCACCAGGCGGGCGACGACCTCGGGCGGGGCCAGCCGTCCTGTCGGGTTGTCCGGCAGCGTCACCAGCACGGAGCTGACCGTCCTGCCCGCCGCCCGGGCCGCGCGCACGGCCTCGGCCACCAGGTCCGGGTCGGGCGCGCCGCCCTCTCCTGGTGGTGCGGGCACCAGGAGGGGGCGGGATCCGACGAGGTCGGCCTGCGCCGCGTAGCTCACCCAGCTCGGCATGGGCAGCACGATGTCGCCGCCGAGCGCCAGCAGCAGGCCGTAGAGCAGCGACTTGCTGCCCGGCCCGCAGACCACCGTCTCGGGATCGGTGGGGAGGCCGCGCCGGCTCCAGTAGCCCGCCGCCGACTCCCGCAACGCCTCCGCGCCCGCGACCGGCCCGTAGCCGTTGCGTCCGGAGGCGGCTGCCAGCCTGTCGCGGAGCGCCGGGTGGACGGGCAGCCCGGCCTCGCCGAAGGCGAGATGAAGCACGCGTTCCCCGGCGCGTCGTCTTCGTTCGATGTCCTCGTTGGCCGCCAAAGTGGCGGACAAGGTAACCGTCATGCTTGTCACGTTCCCAGCGTGGTTGGATGAAGGCATCAGCACAAGCGAGGCTTTTCGTGGGTAGGCGTAAGGAAGTCCGATGCTTGAATTGCGGCGATTGGTCCTGATTTGCGAGTTCGCTCGCCGGGGCAGCATCGCGGGCGCCGCCGCCTCGCTCGGCTACAGCCCGTCGGCCGTCTCGCAGCAGCTCCAGGCGCTCGAACGGGAGGCCGGCACCGCGCTCATCGACCGCACCGCGCGCAGCGCCGAGCTCACCGACGCGGGCCGCCGCCTGGTCGCGCACGCCGAGCGCATCCTGTCCATGGTGGAGGAGGCCGAGTCCGACCTGTCGGCGCACGCCGGCACCCCGTCGGGACGGGTCACGGTGACCGCGTTCCCGACGGCGGCGGTGGCCTTCGCGCCCGCGCTGGCCCGCTCGCTGCGCCGGCACACCGGCCTCACACTGCGGCTCGGCCAGGCCCGCTCCGGTCGCGGCATGCGCGAGGTGCAGTCGGGCGAGGTGGACATCGCCCTGGTGGACGACTGGTACGGGCGCGTCCGCGACAGCGAGAGCCTGCGCGTCTTCCCGCTGCTGCGCGACCCGCTGGTGCTGGTGGTGCCGCGCAAGCACCGCCTGGCCGACCCGCTCGTCCCGGTCGACCTGCGGGAGCTGCGCGACGAGGCGTGGATGGCGACGCCCGACGGCGAGCCGTCACGCCTGGCCGTGGACCGGCTGCTGGTGGACGTCGGCGGCACCCGGCCCACGCCGTGGGAGTTCGAGGGCCTCGGCACCATCCTGTCGCTGGTCGCCAAGGGCATCGGCATCGCGGCCGTGCCCGCGCTGGCGCTGGCCGCGGGCGTGCGCGGGCTGGCCGTGCGGCCCATCCCGGGCAACCCCGTCGGCCGGGACGTGCACGCCGTCGCCCGCGGCTCCAGCGTGCACCGGCCGTCGGTGTCGGTGACGCTGCGGGCCGTCCACGTGGCCGCCCGCTACCTCGCCGCCGACCTGGAGCCGGTGCGGGCGGCCGAGCGGCGGCCGCTCGACGGCGTCCCCCTCGACGGCGTCCCTCTCGACGGCGTCCCTCTGGACGGGTCCTTCGACAGCCACCTCGGCAGCCCGCTCGGGGAGTGATCCCGCGGCACCGGGGGAGGCGGTAGCGTCTGCTGTCATGGCGCCGACGTACGAGATCGAGCAGCTCTTGCTCGCCCAGCCGAGCGTCCGCACGGTCGCCGGCGTCGACGAGGTCGGCCGGGGCGCCTGGGCGGGCCCCGTCACCGTCTGCGCGGTCGTCACCGACCTGTCCGCGCCCCCGGCCGGCCTGACCGACTCCAAGCAGCTCACCCCGGCCCGGCGCGGCCCGCTCGCCGCCGAGCTGGCCGCGTGGGCGGCGGGCGCCGCCTTCGGCGAGGCCACGCACGAGGAGATCGACGCGCTCGGCATGACCGAGGCGCTGCGCCGGGCCGCCCGCCGCGCGCTGGAGGCGCTGCCGGTCCGCCCCGACGCGGTGATCCTGGACGGCAAGCACGACTACATCGGCGCCCCCTGGCCGGTGCGGCTGGAGGTCAAGGGGGACGCCGCCAGCGTGTCGGTGGCGGCGGCGTCGGTGCTGGCCAAGGTGCGGCGCGACGCCTACATGGCGACGCTCGGCTGCGACGAGTACGGCTTCGCCGACAACGCCGGCTACCCCTCGCCCCTGCACCAGGAGGCCCTGGCCCGGCTCGGCCCCACCGCCCACCACCGGCTGTCCTGGTCCTACCTCGACGACCTGCCGCGCTGGCGGCACCTCAAGCTGCACCGCGACCCGCTGGCGGGCGAGGGCCAGGCCGCGCTCTTCGGCTAGCCACGCCCCGGTCGGCCCGAATACCGACAAAGCGCCCTCGACCTGCGGCGGTCCCGGCCGATCGGCCATCATCGGTCGGGTGCGGATAGGCGTGTTTCTCGTCGCGGCGCAGTTCCCCGGCCAGGAGGCCGGGCGGGTGCTGGCCGACACGGTGGAGCTGGTCGTGGCGGCCGAGCGGGCGGGGTTCGACGACGCGTGGGTGGCCGAGCACCACTTCATGTCCTACGGCGTCTGCCCGTCGGCGACCACGCTGATGGCGGTCGCCGCGGGCCGCACCACGCGCATCGGGCTCGGCACGGCGGTGAGCGTGCTGTCCACGCAGCACCCGGTGGCGCTGGCCGAGCAGGCGGCGATGCTGCACCACCTGTCCGGCAGGCGGTTCACGCTCGGCGTGGGGCGGGGCGGCCCATGGGTGGACCTGGAGGTGTTCGGCACCGGCCTGGAGCGCTACGAGCGCGGCTTCCCCGAGTCGCTGGACCTGCTGCTGGCCGCGCTCTCGGCGGAGCGGGTGGCCGCCGAGGGCGAGTTCTTCCGCTTCCGCGAGGTCCGCGTGGTGCCGCGCGCGCCGCTGCGGCCCGTGGTGGCCTGCACGTCGCCGGGCACCGTCGCGCTGGCCGCCGCGCGCGACCTGCCGATGCTGCTCGGCCTGCACGTCGGCGACGAGGAGAAGGCGGCCGCGGTCGCCGCCTACCGGGCGGGCGGCGGGCGCGCGGTAGGGCACGTGGCGGCGGCCGTCGGGCACGTCGCCGACACCACCGCCGAGGCGGTGCGCGAGCTGAAGGAGGCGATGCCGCGCTGGCTCGGGCCCGGGCTCGCGGGCTACCGGCCGGTGGACGGCCGGCCGCGTCCGTCGCGCGACGTCGGCGACTACGTGGACCTGCTCACCCGCATCCACCCGGTCGGCTCGCCCGCGCACTGCGCCGCGACGATCCTGCGCACCGCGGAGCGCACCGGGATCGGGCACGTCATCCTGCTGGTCGAGGGCGGCGGCGGGCACCGGCGCGCGCTGGAGAACGTCCGGCGGCTCGGCGCGGAGGTGCTGCCCCTGGTGCGGAGCGCCGGCGGGCCGGGCAGGGCCGGCCCGCCGGACGGGGACCTCAGCAGTCCACCAGCTCCGGTTTCTGGTTGAGGATCTGTGCCCTCGGGGTGACGAAGTCGGCCAGGGCGGCCGTCGCCGACGGGTCGAAGACGGCGACCCGGTGGCAGTTCTGGAAGGCCAGCCGCACCCCGAAGTGACGCTCCAGCGCGCCGCGCATCGAGTCGCTCGCCAGGCAGCGCAGGAGCTGGCCGCGGGCCTCCTCGGACGGCGGCGGCACCTGGTTGTCGGCGAAGTCGGCCCCGCTGTGCTCACGCTGCTTGACCAGCTCGCTGATCAGCGACCACGCGTAGGGCAGGGAGTCGCGCACGCACGCGACGAAGGCGGCGTCGTCGACGTCACCGGCCCTGGCCTGGTCGAGCAGATCGTTCGGAACGGTCAGCGACATGCTTTCTCCTCTCGAAAGGGGTCATCAATGACGCTAGGTTGAAAAATGGTGACTCTCCAGATACCTGGCGGGCACAGTGTCATGGTCATCGCGGGCCATAGACGAAGCCCGGATCGACCTGTCCGGCCAGGTCGAGGCCGGTGCGCTCGTTCGCCCACGCGAGGGCGTTGCGCAGGTGGAACTCGACCGTCTGGCGGCCGAAGCGCTCCCAGTCCTTCTCCCGCTCGTCGAGCGTCTTGCGCAGCAGGCTGAGCGCGTCGGCGTTGGCCGGCTCCAGGTCGTCGAGGGTGAAGTGGCGGCCCTGCTCCATCGCGCGCACGGCGGCGGAGTGCTCCATCCAGGTGAGCAGGTCGCCGCCCGCCTGCTCGCGCAGGAACGCGACGTCGGACGGGCCGTGCACCTTGTTGCCGACCACGGCGAGGGCCACGTCGTACTTCGCGGCGTACTCGCGGTACTGGCGGTAGACGCTGACGCCCTGGCGGGTGGGCTCGGCGACGAGGAAGGTCAGGTCGAAGCGGGTGAACAGGCCGGAGGCGAAGGAGTCGGCGCCGGCGGTCATGTCCACGACGACGTACTCGCCCGGGCCGTCCACGAGGTGGTTGAGCAGCAGCTCGACCGCGCCGACCTTGGAGTGGTAGCAGGAGACGCCGAGGTCGTCCTCGCTGAAGGGGCCGGTGGCCAGCAGGCGGAGGCCGTCGGGAGTGGTCAGCCCGTACGGGTCGGCGGCGAGGTCGTCGAAGCTCAGCAGCCGGGAGCCGCGCCCCGGCGGGGTGGTCTTGACCATGGCCGCCGCGGACGGGATGCGCGGGTTGTCGCCGCGCAGGCGGTCCTTGATCTCGGTGAGGTGGGCGCCGAGCGGCTCGGGCTGCCGGTCGAGGCCGAGGACGAGGGCCAGGTGCTGGTTGATGTCGGCGTCCACGGCGACCACCGGTGCGCCCTGGCTCGCCAGGTGTCTGGCGAACAGCGCCGACATCGTCGTCTTGCCGCTGCCGCCCTTGCCGACGAAGGCCACTCTCACGCGTGCTCCAGGTGAGGATGAAAATCGTTGTCATTCCGTCGGCATCATCATGCCACAACGACGACCGGCGCACGGTGGGTTCGGGCAGGGGGGTTCGGGCCGGGTGGGTTCGGGCCGGGTGGGACGGTCAGCGCTCGACGATCTGGGCGAAGGTGATCTCGGCGAGCAGGCGCTCCTCGTGCTCGCGCAGGGCCGTCCACACCTCCGCCAGCGGCTTGGCCACGCCGGGATAGCCGCCGCGTTCCTGGTACTCCGGCTTGCCCTCGACGACGAGCACGACGTCGGCCAGCGTGATCTCCTCGGGCGGCCGGGCCAGCCAGTAGCCGCCCTCGGGGCCGCGCAGGCTGTGGATCAGCCCGGCCCGCCGGAGCTGGAGCAGGATGTTGTCGAGGAACCTCCGCGGGATGTTCTGCGCCGCGGCGATGCGTTCGGCCGGAACCGGTCCGGGCGGTGCGGCGGCCAGCTCGCTGACCGCCCGCAGCGCGTAGTCGGTTCTCGCGGAGACGCGCATCACGCCTGGTCGAGACCCCAGCGGCGGCGCAGCGCGCCGTCGGCCGCCTCGAAGAGCAGGTCGATGACGATGCCGATGGCCAAGATCACGATCATGGTGCCGATCAGGCCCGGCGAGTCCGACACCTCGCGGGCGTAGGCGAGCTGCTCGCCCAGCGAGGACTGGTAGGCGATGATCACCAGCAGCTCGCCCGCCATGAGCGAGCGCCAGGCGAAGGCCCATCCCTGCTTCAGCCCCGCGAGGAACGACGGCAGCGACGCCGGCAGGATGACGTGCCGGTAGAGGCTCAGCCGCCGGAACCCGAGCACGTGCCCGGCCCGCAGCAGCAGCGGCGGCGTGTAGTCCACGCCGGTGATCAGCCCGTTGGCGATGGACGGCGCCGCCCCCAGGATCACCACGAACGTGATCGCGCTCTCGGTCAGCCCGAACAGCAGGATCGCGAACGGGAACCAGGCGATCGACGGCATCGTCTGCAGCCCGGTGATGAGCGCCCCGAACGCCGCCCGCAGCACCTTCACCCGCGACACCGCCGCGCCGACCAGCAGCCCGACCAGCACCGCGAGCGCGAACCCGGTGAACGCCCGCCGCATGGTCGTGGCGATCGCCCGGTAGAAGTCGGCCTCGCCGAACCGCTTGGCCATGGCCTGGAACGTCTCCACCGGCCCGGCGAAGACGTACTCGGGCCAGCGCCCGCTCATCACGACGAGCTGCCAGGCCACCAGCACCAGCGCGACCGCCGTCAGCATCGGCCAGGTGCGCGCCCACGCCCGCGCCGCGAACCCGGCCCGCCGCTCGCCGCCCAGCTCCAGCGCGTCCAGCCCGGCGAGCCGCTGGGCGTGCTGCGTGTCAACGGCCATGCCGCGCGACCTCCTCCTTCAGCCGGTCGGTGATCCTCGCGGCGAGCGTGGCGACCTCGGCCGAGTCGGTGCGGCGGGGCCGCGCCAGCTCGACGGGGAACTCCTCCACGACCCGTCCGGGCCGGCTGCTCAGCAGCACGACCCGGTCGCCGAGCCGGACGGCCTCGCGCACGTTGTGAGTGACGAACAACACCGACAGCGACCGCTCGCGCCAGATGCGCTCCAGCTCGTCGTGCAGCAGGTCGCGGGTCATCGCGTCGAGCGCGCCGAACGGCTCGTCCATGAGCAGCACCGCCGAGCCCTCCGAGGACGACGACTGGGCGAGCGCGCGGGCCAGCGCCACCCGCTGGCGCATGCCGCCGGACAGCTCGTGCGGGCGCTTGCCGCCGAACCCGCCCAGGTGCACCAGCTCCAGGAACTCCGCCGCCCTGGCCCTGCGCTCGGCCTTGGGCACGCCGCCGGCGCGGAAGGCCAGCTCGACGTTGGCCCCGACGGTCAGCCACGGGAACAACGCCGGGTCCTGGAACATCATCGCGACCTTGTGGCCGTTGGTGGAGATCTGTCCCGTGCTCGGCCGGTCGAGGCCGGCGACCAGCGACAGCAGCGTGCTCTTGCCGCAGCCGGAGGCCCCGAGCAGGCAGACGAACTCGCCGGGCCCCACCTCCAGCGACACCTGGTCCAGCGCGAGCAGCGCGTTCCTGCCGTGGCCGTAGGTCTTCGAGACGGTCTCCAGGCGGACCGCGGTCCCGCCGTCGAGCTGCGTGGTGGTGGTGGTCATGTCACCTCATCTGTCCGAGACGGCCGCCTGGCCCTCGGCGGCCAGGACCTCGTTGAGCGGCTTGAGGTCGTAGATGCCGGTGAGGTCCACCGGCTCGAGCAGGCCGACCTCCTCGGCGTGCTTGGCGCTGGCGGTCAGCGAGGAGGCGATCGGGTCGTTCGTGAAGGTGATGTTCTTGAAGGCGCTCGCCAGCACCTCGGGCTTGAGCGGCTTCTTGGTCAGCTTCTCGATCGCGGCGTTGGCGACCTGGGCGGCGCCGTCCGGGTCGTCGTTGATGAACTTGTTGGCCGCGACGTGCGCCTTGAGCAGCTTCTTGACCAGGTCGGGGTGGGCCTTGGCCCACTCCTGCCGGACGATCAGGTGGGTGATCACGAACTGCTTGCCCGGCCACAGCTCACGCTCGTCCTGGAGCACCTTGCCGCCGCTCTCGAGGACCAGCCGGCTGGCGAACGGCTCGGGCACCCAGGCGCCGTCGATGTCGCCGGTGGCGAAGGTCTGGAGCGTCTGCGCGTTCTCCTGCGGCACGATGTGCACGTCGCCGCCGCCCTTGGTGTCGGTGTTGAGGCCCTTGCTGCGCAGCCAGTAGCGGAGCGCGACGTCCTGGGTGTTGCCGAGCTGCGGGGTGGCGATCTTCTTGCCCCGGAGGTCCTCGACGCTCTTGATCTCCGGCTTGACGACCAGGGCGACGCCGCCGGACGCGGCCCCTGCGATGATCTTGATGGCCTGGCCCTTGGACTTCTGCCAGGCGTTGATGGCCGGGTTCGGGCCGACGTAGGTGGCGTCGATGGCGCCGGAGAAGACCGCCTCGATGGCGGCGGGGCCGGCGTTGAACGTGCTGGTCCTGACCGGGACGCCCAGCTCCTTCTGGTAGAAGCCCTTCTCGACCCCCACCAGGGCGGTGGCGTGGGTGATGTTCGGGAAGAAGCCGAGGCGCACCTGGTCGGCGCCCGCGTCGGCGCTGCCGGCGGCGTCGTTCCCGCAGGCGGCCGTCCCGGCGGTGAGTGCCATCAGCGCCAATGCGGCCAGCACCCGGCGAGCGTTCATGCCGTACCCTCTATTCCTACTTTTTTAGTCGGCTATGCCAGATTAAAGGGCACAGTTCCCGATACGTCAAGTAGGGATAAAGGGCTTACCGGCAGGCCGCGTCGAGGTTGACCGGATCCTCCGGGCTCTGCTGCGGCGTGGCGTTCCTGGCCGAGCGGGCCGTGCGGCGCTCGTCCAGCGCGTCGGCCACCTTGCGCCGGATCAGCGACCAGTCCGGATCGACCGTGCTGATCAGCGGCGGGACGAAGCTGAGGCTGTGGATCTTGTTCTCCTTCACCTTCTGCGACAGCTCCACCAGGGCCGGCAGCAGGTCCTGCGGCAGGTCGGTGGAGATGGCCCGCTTGGTGGCGGCCGCCAGGCGCTCGAAGCTGTTGAGCACGGTCATCGGGTCGGCCTGCTTGGCGACGGCGTTGAGCAGGCACTTCTGGCGGCCCATCCGGACGTAGTCGTCGCTGTCGGTGCGCGAGCGGCCGAACCACAACGCCTGCTGGCCGGTCAGCTTGCGGGTGCCGGCGGGCAGCAGGCCCTCGCGGTAGCGGCCGTACACGATGGGCTCCTTGACGGTGACCTCGACGCCGCCCATGGCGTCGATGATCTCGGCGAAGCCCTTCATGTCGACCATCGCGTAGTAGCTCACCGGGAGGCCGAGGATGTCGCCGACGGTCTGCTTCAGCAGCTCGGCGCCGCGTCGGCCGCGCTCGACGCCGGGCACCAGGTCGGGGTGGTCCTCGGCGTACTGGAAGACCTCGTTGAGCAGGCCCGGGGTCTCCGGGCCCTCGCCCGTGAAGCCGGAGGGGAAGCGGGCCCGCGCCGGGCCCTCGGGGAGCTGCACGCGCTGGAGGTTGCGCGGCAGGCCGAACAGCGTGGTCGCGCCGGTGTGCACGTCCACGCTGGCCACGGTCATGCTGTCGGTGCGCACGCCGGGCCTGCCGGGCGCGGCGTCCGCGCCGAGCAGCAGGAAGTTGACCCGGTCGGCGTCGTTCCACGGGTCCTGGGCGAGGACCGGGGCGCCGCCCCCGGACGGGAACAGGCTGTCCACGACGTCGCGCGAGACGTAGGCGAGCCGGGCGGCGTAGACCGTCGGCCCGAGGACGAGCGCGCACAGGGCGATGACCAGCGAGGTGCTGAGCACGCGGCCGACGGCGTCCGCGCGCGGCGGCCGGACCAGCAGGAACGACCAGATGATCACCCCGGTCCAGGCCAGCGCGATCACCACCAGGCCGACGGTCAGCCCGATCATCCAGCGGGGCTGCACCGCGAGCGAGAGCAGGCGCGTGCTGAAGGCGGTGAACACGACGAGGATCGCGGCCAGCATGAGGATGTACGCCGCCATCAGCGCGAGCCCGGCCCGCCGCCGCTCGGCGGCCAGGTGCGCCACACCCCACAACACGGCCGAGGCCAGCGTCAACGCGATGCTGGCGCCGAGGCCGAATCCCCGCTGTTTATCCATCCACGTCACCCTAGTAATGGGATGTGCGTGATTGCCGCTGCGAAAGGGAAGGGTCAGGTCAAGTCGCCGTCAAATAACCATCTTGCGATATAACGTGAGTGTGCGCAAACGACACGGCAGCTACGGCTTCGACGCGCCGTGGGCCCTGGCGGGTCTGCTCTTCGGAGCGGTCGTGCTGGTGGCCCTCGCAGTGGTCTCGTTCGCCCTCGACATCGTGGCGGCGGGCATCGCCTTCCTCTTCGGCGGGCTCTACACGCTGGCCAGCGCGGCCAGCTACCTCTACACGACCCGGCGCGGCAAGTTCGCCGTCTGGGCCGGCGAGCTGCGGCGGCTGGAGGGCCACGAGCGCCTGCTCGACCTCGGCTGCGGGCGCGGCGCGGTGCTGCTCATGGCCGCGGAGCACCTGCCGAAGGGCCGCGCCACCGGCGTCGACCTGTGGCGCGCGAAGGACCAGTCGGGCAACGCCGAGGCGGTGACCCGGGCCAACGCCGCGGCCGAGGGCGTCGCCGACCGGGTGGAGCTGGTCACCGGCGACCTGCGCGACCTGCCCTTCGGCGACGCCGCGTTCGACGTGGTCGTCTCCAGCATGGCGATCCACAACATCGCCGACGCCGAGGGGCGGGCCCAGGCCGTGCGCGAGGCGCACCGGGTGCTGCGGCCCGGCGGGCTCCTGCTCGTCGCCGACTTCCGCCACACCCCCGACTACGAGGAGCTCTTACGCGGGCTCGGCGTCGTGGACGTGCGCCGCCGCGACGCCGGCTGGCGCTTCTGGTACGGCGGCCCCTGGTTCGCCACATGGCTGTTGGAAGCCAGGAAACCCGCGTAGAAAAGGCTTTCCGGGGTATCGGGTCGCTTTTATGAGCGACGTGGAAACCGGCACCGTCACCACCAAGGTGCCCGCGCGGCTGGACCGGCTTCCCTGGTCCCGCTGGCACTGGATGATCGTCATCGGCCTCGGCACCGTCTGGATCCTCGACGGGCTGGAGGTCACCATCGTCGGCAACCTGTCCGCCCAGCTCGCCAAGCCGGGCAGCGGGATCGACATCACGCAGGCCCAGGTCGCGGGCCTGGCCGCCGCGCTCTACGTCGCGGGGGCCTGCGCCGGGGCGCTGTTCTTCGGCTGGCTGACCGACCGCTTCGGCCGCAAGAAGCTGTTCCTCATCACGCTGCTGGTCTACCTGGCGGCGACGCTGATGACGGCCTTCTCCTTCAGCGCGTGGTGGTTCTTCCTGTTCAGGTTCATGACCGGTTTCGGCATCGGCGGCGAGTACGCGGCCATCAACTCGGCGATCGACGAGCTGATCCCGAGCAAGCACCGGGGCCGCATCGACATCATCATCAACGGCAGCTACTGGCTCGGCGCGGCCGGCGGCGCGCTGCTGACCGTGCCGCTGCTCAACGACCTGCCGGTCAACATCGGCTGGCGGGTGGCGTTCGGGCTGGGCGTGGTGCTGGGCCTGGCCATCCTGCTGGTCCGGCGGCACGTGCCGGAGAGCCCGCGCTGGTTGTTCATCCACGGCCGCGGCAAGGAGGCCGAGGGGATCGTCGACGACGTCGAGCGGCAGATCGGCGGCGACCTGCCCGAGCCGGAGCGCTCGATGACCATCCACACGCGCAGGTCGATCGGCTTCCTGCGGATCGCGCACACGATGGTCGCGCTCTACCCCAAGCGCACGGTGCTGGGCCTGTCGCTGTTCATCGGGCAGGCGTTCCTCTACAACGCCATCACCTTCGGGTACGCGCAGATCCTGTCCACGTTCTTCAAGATCGACACGCACACGGGCTACTACTTCGCGGTCATCGCGGCCGGCAACTTCCTCGGCCCGCTGCTGCTCGGCCACCTCTTCGACACCGTCGGCCGGGTGCCGATGATCTCGGCCACCTACATCGGCTCCGGGGTGCTGCTGCTCGGCACGGCCTGGCTGTTCAACCAGGGCATGCTGACCGCGGTGACGCTGACCGCCTGCTGGTGCGTGGTGCTGTTCGTGGCCTCGGCGGGGGCGAGCTCGGCCTACCTGACGGTGAGCGAGATCTTCCCGATGGAGACCAGGGCCATGGCCATCGCGTTCTTCTTCGCGATCGGCACCGCCGCCGGCGGCATCGCCGGCCCGCTGGTCTTCTCCTCGCTGGTCGAGAGCGGGGTGCCGGGTGACACGGCGCTCGCGTTCAGCATCGGCGGGCTGGTGATGATCGTCGGCGGCCTGGTCGAGGTGTTCCTCGGGGTCAAGGCCGAGCGGAGGGGGCTTGAGGATATCGCCGAGCCGCTGTCCGCTGCCGGGGCACGGGCCGCCGCATGATCGTCAGCACCTGGGTGCTGTCGGCCAGGTACAGGTGGGGCACGTCCACGAACACCCGCATCGGGCCGCGTTCCATGCGCAGCGTGCGCGCCATGCGCGCGTGCACGTCGGCGAGCGGCACGTAGTTGAGGTAGCTGGTGTAGGCGTTCTGGGAACGGAACGACGCGGTCATGACGAGCGCGTCCTGCCTGATCCGGAACGCCAGCCCCACCAGGCACGGCACGGCGTCGTACGCCTCGCCCGGCTCGGTGAGCGAGATCCACGCGCTCTTGCTGTACGGCTTCAGCCGTAACAGGTCGGCCGCCCACCGGAGCTGGCCCTTGATCCGTGCTCCATAGCTGTACTTGAACGGCGGCACGACCGCCTCCTCGCTGAACTTGCGGCTGTACAACGCCAGCCGTTCGGGGTCGCCGTGCCGTTCGAGGATCGGGTCGTCTCGGCTGACCCGAGCGATCTCGAACAGCACGGCCGGCCCCTCGATGACGGGGCCGCGGTCGTCGAGGGCGAGCGTCCCCGCCGACCACACGTGGCGCATCAACCACATCCACGCCTCCCCACACGACGCCCATTGAGCCGGGCCGGGCATTCAGGTCTCCAGATTCGGGAATTCGTACGGATTGCGGGGGAGCCGGCGGCGCCTGCTCACGTTGCAGCGCACGTAGTACACCGCGTAGTGGACCAGTGCCACCAGCAGGATGCCGGTCATGAGCGAGGGCAGGCCGGGCCGCTGCCCGGTCAGGCCCGTCATGCCGACGGTCAGATAGGTGCTGTTGACGATGGCGAGCACCATGACGTTGATGCCCGGCCAGGCCAGCGGCGCGTACGTCTCGGGGAAGCGCGGGTCGATCGGCAGGTTCGGGCTCCAGTCCAGGTCCTTGAGCAACCGGGTGGCGTACAGGAGCCGGAAGTTGTTGATCGCCCGCGCGGTCCTGGCGTGCGCGTTGACCGCCTCGATGAGGCGCAGGAACGGCAGCACGCTCAGCAGCCCGAACGCGGTCACCAGGGCGAACAGGTACCACGGCACCTGCTCCCACCGCGTCAGGCTCTGCGGGTCGACCACTTTCGCGCCGGCCAGGGCGACGGCGGCGAGGAACGGGGCGGAGAGCAGGCTCAGCGCGAGCCTGGTCATCTTCAGCCGCTCCTCCTTCGCGGCGAGGTGCACCGCGTAGATGCCGGTGAAGTCCACCGCGGCCAGCTGGAGGAACTGGCCCGGGGCCCAGTCGTCACGCTGGGGGGTCTTCCGCATGGGCGTGCTCCCGGAGGTGTGTACCTCCAGTATGAGCGCATTTTTTGGGAATGGGCCAAGATTTCTACCATTTGTTCCAACAAATCTCGACTGGTTGGCGTCAGGGGGTGCGTCAGGGCCTTCCGGCGGGGCGCGTGCGATCCTGGCGGACGTGACCGCATCCCCACCCCCGCCCGCCGGGAAGGTCCTGTACGTCATCGTGTGCGCCGCCTTCGCGGCCTCGGACGCCGGCCGCCTCGTCGCCGCGGCCCAGGACCTCGGCTGGATCGTGCAGGTCGTCGCCACCCCGGCCGCGCTGGACTTCATCGACGTCCCGGCCCTGGAGGCCCGCACCGGGCGGCCGGTCCGCAGCCGCTACCGCAAGCCGTCGGAGCCGAAGCCGCCGCGGGCCGACGCCATGATCGTGGCGCCGGCGACGTACAACACGGTCAACAAGTTCGCGCAGGGGATCGCGGACACGTACGCGCTGGGGGTGCTGGCCGAGGCGCCGGGGCTCGGCATCCCGGTCGTCGTGCTGCCCTTCGTCAACGCGGCGCTGGCCGCCCGGCTGCCGTTCCGGCGCGCGGTCGCCGACCTGCTCGCCGACGGCGTCCGCGTCCTGCCCCCGGCCGACGCCGCCGACCCCGACCCCTGGAGACCCGCGCTGAAGGAGCTGGGCCCGCCACCAGCGGGAGTTGAGTCTCACACGGTGTGAGGGCGTATGCCTGAAGCATGGACATGAGCATGGCGGAGCGGGTCGAGGCGGTGCTGCGGGACGGGCGCGCGCCCGGCTTCCACGGACTGGTGGTGATGCGGGGTGGGGAGCCGGTGCTGGAGCGGTACGGGGCCGGCCAGGACCGGCGGCTGGGCGAGGCGCTCGGGCACGTCACGTTCGACCGGGACACGCTGCACGACGTGCGGTCGGTCAGCAAGAGCGTGGTGGCGCTGCTGTACGGCGTCGCGCTCGGCGACGGGCTGGTGCCGGAGCCCGGGGCCGGCCTGCTGGCGCAGTTCCCGCACTATCCGGACCTGGCGGCCGACCCCGGCCGGGCCCACCTGACGATCGAGCACGCGCTGACCATGACGCTCGGCCTCGACTGGAACGAGGACGCCCCCTATACCAGCCCCGCCAACAGCGAGATCGCCATGGAGCTGGCCCCCGACCGCTACCGGTACGTGCTGGAGCGCCCGGTCGCCGAGGAGGCGGGCAAGCGCTGGCGCTACTGCGGCGGCGCGACCGCGCTGCTCGGCGGCATCATCGCGAGGGGCGTGGGCCGGCCGCTGGAGGAGTACGCGGCCGAGGCGTTGTTCGGGCCGCTCGGCATCACGTCCTTCGCGTGGACGAAGGGGGGCGACGGGGTCGTCTCGGCCGCCGCCGGGCTGCGGCTGCGGCCGGTGGACCTGGCCGCCGTCGGGCAGCTCGTGCTCGACGGCGGGCGCGGGATCGTGCCGGCGGACTGGCTGGGGGAGACGCTGCGCTCGCGGGTGCCGATCGACGGCTCCTTCACCTACGGCTACCACTGGTACGTCGTCACCGGGGAACGCCGCCGCGTCCTCGGCATCGGCAACGGCGGGCAGCTGCTCGCCGTGGTGCCCGGCGAGGAGCTGGTGGTGGCGGTGACCGGCGGGAACTACGACGGCGACGCGAACGGCTCGTGGGCGCTCCTGGCGGCCGTCCTAGGGGACTAGCAGGACGCGGCCGGTGAGCGTGCGGCCCTCCACCAGGCGGTGGGCCTCGGCCGCCGCCTCCAGCGGGAGCGTGCGCTCGACGAAGGCCCGGCTCCGGCCGTCCGCCAGGCGCTCCAGCATCTCGGGGTAGTGCGTGCCGAACACCTGCGCGGCCCAGCCGGGGCCGCCGCAGCCGATGAGGGTGAGGCCGCGGTCGATCAGGTCGGCGGCGGTGACGGCGGCCGGCTCGCCGCTGAGCAGGCCGTAGGAGAGCAGGCGTCCCGAGCCGGGCGTCAGATGGTCGAGCACCGCGCGGGCCGACGCGCCGCCGATGGAGTCGAAGACCACGTCCACGTCGCCGGGCAGCTCATCGGGCCAGTCCGCCGAGCCGTGGTCGAGGACGAGGTCGGCGCCCAGCCCGGCGGCGCGCTCCCGCTTGGCGGCCGAGCCGGCGGTGGCGATCACCCTGGCCGCGCCGAACTCCTTGGCGTGCCGGACGAGCTGGGTGCCGACCGAGCTGGTCGCGGCCTCCACCAGCACGCTCTCCCCGCCGCGCAGCCCGGCGCGGTGCAGCAGGGCGAGCGCGATCGCGCCGGGCGCGGCCAGGGCGAGCGCGTCCAGCGGGGGCACGCCCTCGGGGACGGGGCAGGTCAGGGCGGCCGGCATGAGGACGTACTCCGCGTAGGCGCCCAGCCCGCCGGTCACGCCGACGCGGACGGTGCCCAGCAGCTCGGGGGCGACGCCGTCGCCGGTCTCCACGACCTCGCCGACCGCCTCGGCGCCGAGCACGGCGGGCAGCGGCAGCGGGAAGGGCAGCGTGCCGGCCCGGATCTGCGTCTCGGCGTAGCCGACGCCGGCGGCGTGGGCGCGGATGAGGAGCTGCCCGGGGCCGGGGACGGGCCGCGGCACGTCCTGGGCCTTGAGCTGCTCGGGGCCGCCGGTCTCGGTCAGGACGACAGCGCGCATGGAGGTCTCCAAGGGGTAAGTGGACCGTTGGTTCAGTTAATATATGGACCACTGGTCAAGTTTGTCCATGCGAAAGAATGACCGGATGGAAGAACGCCGGGAGCGGGCCGACGCCGCGCGCAACAGGCAGGCCATCCTCCGGGCGGCCGAGGAGCTGCTGCGGCGGCACCCGCCCGAGCAGGTGTCGATCGAGCGGGTGGCGGCCGAGGCCGGCGTGGGCAAGGGCACCGTCTTCCACCGGTTCGGCAGCAGGACCGGGCTCATGCGGGAGCTGATGAACGAGCGGGCGCGCGAGCTGGAGCAGGCCGTCGCCGAGGGGCCGCCGCCGCTCGGGCCGGGCGCGCCGCCGGCCGAGCGGCTGGTCGCCTTCCTCGCCGAGGTGGCCGCGCTGGCCGCGCGCAACGGCAACCTGCTGGCGGCCCACGAGCACGCCGTCCTCACCAGCAAGAGCCCCGAGCCCCGGGAGTCGCACCCGATCTACCTCTCCTGGCACCGGCACGTGACGGCCCTGATCGCCGAGGGGCGGCCCGACGTGGACGCCGGGCTGATCGCGCACATGCTGCTCGGCGTGCTGCACATGGAGCCGGTCGCGAGCAGCCTGCGGGCCGGCGCGCACGAACGGCTCGCCGCGAGCTACGCCGACCTGGTGCGGGGGCTGCTGGGCGGCTCAGCGGGCCGGGGGTAGGTCCGCCGCGGCGGCACGGAAGGCGGTGCGGAAGGCGGCGATCGCGGCGCGCACCCCCGGATGGCCGCCGTGCCCGCGCCGGAAGGCGGCGAGCGTGCGGCGGCTCAGCGGCAAGGGGGTCAGCGTGACGCCGGCCGGCGGAGCGGTCGCGGCCAGGTGCGGGACGAGCGCCACGCCCTGACCGGCCGCGGCGAAGGCCAGCACGGTGTCGAAGTCGTCCACGTGGTGCCGCACCCGCGGCTCGAACCCGGCCGCCTGGCAGGCCCGGATCGTCATCAGGTGGCAGAGCGTGCCCGGCTTGCCGGTGATCCAGGCGTCGTCGCGGGCCTCGGCCAGCGAGCGGCGGCCGGTCAGGTAGACGGGCTCGGCGAACAGCGGCTCGGTGCCGACGGCCGCGTCGGTGACCGGCGGGACGAAGTCGTAGTCGTGGACCAGCGCCACGTCCAGCTCGCCGGCCCGCAGCGCGGCCGAGACGTCGGCGGGGTCGATCTCGGCGACCATCGGCTCCAGCCCGGGATGCCCGGCGGTGAGCGCGGCCAGCGCGGACGGCAGCAGCACCCGGGCGGCCGTCGGGAACGCGCCGATCCGCAAGGGACCGGACGGGCCGCCCCGCGCCGCGGACAGCGCGGCCGCGGCGCGGTCGAGCTGTTCGAGCACGGCCTGCGCGTGCTCGACGAGCAGGTGACCGGCCGGGGTCAGGCTCACCCGCCGGCCGGTGCGCTCCAGCAGCGGCACGCCGGCCTCCCGCTCCAGCGCGCTGAGCTGCTGCGACACGGCCGACGGGGTGAACATGACGGCCTCCGCGACCGCGGCGATCGTGCCGCGCGCGGCCAGCTCGCGGAGCAGATGGAGCTTGCGCGGATCGAGCATAAGCTCACCTTACGCTCCACGTCAGCGATCCGAACTGGACCTTAAGGTCGAGCCCGGGCCAGGCTCGGAGCATGCTGAGAGGAATCCACGTACCGCTGGTCACCCCCTTCACCCCCGGCGGCGAGGTGGCCGCCGACGCCGTCGAGAAGCTCGCCGGCCACGTCCTGGACGAGGGCGCGGCCGGGCTGGTCGCGCTCGGCACCACCGGCGAGGCCGCCGCGCTCGACCCGGACGAGCGGGCCCTGGTCATCGAGACCTGCGCCCGCGTCTGCGCCGCCCGGGACGCGCTGCTCACCGTGGGCGTGACCGGCAGCGACACCCGCGCGGCCGCCCGCGCGCTGGACGCCCTGCCGCCGGGGGTGGGGGCGGCGCTGGTGACCGTCCCGTCGTTCCTGCGGCCCGGCGAGCGCGGCGTCCTCGCGCACGTCGAGGCGCTGGCCGAGCGGACGCCGGTGCCGCTGGTGATCTACCACATCCCGTACCGGACCGGGCAGGCCGTGGGGGCGGCGACGCTGCGGCGGCTGGGGGAGCACCCGATGGTCGCCGGGGTCAAGTACGCCGCGGGCGGCCTCGACCAGGACGCCATCGACCTGCTTCGCGACCCGCCCGAGGGGTTCGAGGTGTTGTGCGGCGACGACCTGTTCGTCTCGCCGATGCTGGCCCTCGGGGCGGCGGGCGGCGTCCTCGCCTCGGCGCACCTGCGGACGCGCGAGTTCACTGGCCTCGCCGACGCCTGGCGGGAGGGGAACGCGGTCCGCGCCCGGGCGCTCGGCCACCGGCTGTCGGGGCTGTCGGCCGCGCTGTTCGCCGAGCCGAACCCCACCGTGCTCAAGGGCGTCCTGCACGCCCGGGGCCTCATCCCGACCCCGGACGTGCGGCTGCCGCTGCTGCCCGCCGGCCCCGCGGCGGTGTCCAGAGCGCTGGAGATCAGCGGGCGGGCGGGCTGAACCAGGGGGAGGTGCGCGACTCCCTGATGGCCGTGCCGACCTCGCCCACCCGGTCCGCCAGCAGCCCGATCGCGCCCACGGCCCGGGCGGCCGGGTCGTCCTCGGCGCCGCCGAGCGCCTTCGCCTTCAGGTAGGCGCGCTTGATCTCCGCCCAGCGCGCGGCCTGCTCCGGGGTGAGGCGGCCGCGCAGCTCGGCCAGCTTGAGCAGGTTGGCCTCGGCGTCCGCGGTCAGCGTCTGCGCCTCGCCCAGGTAGTGGTCGTCGATCACCGCCTCCAGCTCGTCGTCGTTCATCGCCGGGACGATCCGCTCGGCCAGCTTGTTCATGTTGCGGTAGGAGCCCTGCAGCCGGTACGGCGGCTCGGTCCGCGCCGCGTCCGACTGGGCCGCCGAGGCGATGTAGGCCCGGTTGTTGGCCAGCACGACCTCCTGCGCCCGCACCAGCTTGGCCAGGACGGCGAGGATCTGCTCCAGCTCCGGCTTCGTGTAGGGGTGCGCGAGCTGGTCGGCCCGGACGGCCGGGTCGCCCTTGGCCAGCCGCACCAGCAGCTCCACGTCCGCCCGGTCGCGGCCGGCCAGCGGGGCGAGCACCGGGTTGGAGGTGAGGGCGTTGTCCACGTAGCTGAGCGCGAACAGCTCGTCCTTGCCGGACAGCACGTCGCCCAGGTTCCACACGTCGGCCCGGTTGGCCAGCATGTCGGGGATGCGGAAGCGGGTGCCCGACTCGGTGTACGGGTTGCCCGCCATGCACACCGCGAAGCGTTTGCCGCGCAGGTCGTAGGTCCTGGTCCGGCCGTTCCACACGCCCTCGATGCGGCGCTGGGCGTCGCAGAGCGAGATGAACTTCTGCAGCAGCTCCGGCGAGGTGTGCTGGATGTCGTCCAGGTAGAGCAGCGTGTTGTTGCCGGTCTCCAGCGCGAAGGAGATCTTCTCGACCTCCTGCCGGGCGGTCGCGTCGGGCGCGTCGGCCGGGTCCAGCGAGGTGACCTGGTGGCCCAGGGCGGGGCCGTTCACCTTGACGAAGACCAGGCCGAGGCGGCTCGCCACGTACTCCATGAGCGTGGTCTTGCCGTAGCCGGGCGGCGAGATGAGCAGCAGCAGGCCCATCTGGTCGGTGCGCTTGCCCGCGCCCGCCGCGCCGACCTGCTTGGCCAGGTTGTCGCCGATCAGCGGCAGGTAGACCTCGTCGAGCAGGCGGTTGCGGACGAAGGCGCTCATGACCTTCGGCTTGTACTCCTCCAGCCGCAGCCGGGCGCGCTCGGCCTGGACCAGCTCGGTGCGGCGGCGCTGGTAGGCCCGGTACGCCGGCACCCGCTCGGCGCGGAACCGGCGGGTGCGCGGCAGGAACTCCTCCAGGCGGAGGCTCAGCTCGCGGTCCTTGATCCGGGGGTGGGTGCCGAGCAGGCCGGTCACCGTGGCGGTGGTGGCGGCGCTGGAGTCGTAGCGGGGCAGGTCGCCGCAGAGCAGCACGGCGACGGCCTCGGCCGTCTCGGGGCCCTGGTGGTAGGCCGTCAGCCAGGCCTGGGCGAGCTGCACCCGCTCGGGCAGCGGCAGCGCCCGCAGGTCCGCCTCGAACTCGCGCAGCTTGACCGGGCCGAGCCCGGCGCGGAACCCGTCGAGCACGTCACGGGCCGCCTTGCCGGTCACGAACCCGTCGGGGGCGCCGCCCAGCTCCTCGACCAGGTACTCGCCCGCCGCCTCGGCCGGGCTGACACCCAAGCTCTCGGCGAAGGCGGTGATGCGGCCGCCCAGCTCGGCGGCGAGCGCGTCCAGCGCGGGAGTGGGCCCGAACAGGGCGCGGGCGCGGGCCAGCGACACGGCCCGGGTGGCCAATGTTTTACGTGAAACCTCGTCGGTCCCGAACGTCCAGAAGAGCTGGGCCAGCGCCCGTGCCTCCGGCGGGTGGCACAGCAGCCCGGCGCCCTCGCGCAGGCGGACCAGCGCGTCCAGGATAGCGGCCGCGTCGTGGTCGTGGACGCCGCGCTCGTAGCCCTCGTCGTAGCGGGCCCCGGCGGCCCGCCGGACCAGGTCGGCCACCGCGACCCCGGCCGTGACCTCGGGCAGGAGGCAGGCGGCCAGGTGCTCGGCGCGGTAGACGTCCGCGGTCTCCGAGACCAGGAGCTGGTCCCAGAACGGCCGGGTGTCGGCGAAGGAGGCGGGCACGGGGGAGCGGTAGTCGGTGCCGGTGATGGCGAAGTGCATCGCGCCCTCGTGCGGCACCAGCGTCAGGTCGATGGGCTGGGTGTTGACGGCGAAGCGGTGGCGGCCGAGCCGCAGCGTCTCGCCGCCGTCGTCGAACAGCTCCAGGCGGTCCCGGAGGGCCCGGCCCGCCTCCTGCCGCGCCGCCTTGACCCGCCCGTCCAGCTCCTCGGCCCGTACGGCGTCGCCCAGCGACCGCAGCTCGGCCGCCGCCGCGCCCACCTTGGCCACCATCGGGTCGGTCGCGAAGTAGGTGTTGACCTCGTCGGGCGAGGCGAGCGTCCCGAGCCGCCGGGTGATCGTCCCCAGCACCCGCTCGGCCGAGCCGAACAGCCGGTCGGCCCGCCGCGCCAGCTCGTCGAGCCGGCTCTGCTTGCGCGCCGAGAACGCCTCGTAGACGTCGTCCCGCTTGGCGGCGAGCTGCGCGGCGAAGTCGTCGAACTCGCCGAAGCGCGACTCCAGGTTCTCCAGGTGCAGCATGAGCCGGCCGAGCTGCTCGTCGCACGCGGCGGGCGTGCCGGCCGCCGCCAGCGCCCCGGTGACGGCCTGCCCGAACAGCGCGAACTCGGCGGCGAACGCGGCCCGGCCCTCGGCGCCCAGCAGCTCGCGCCGCCGCCCGTCGAGCACGGCCCGCGCCCGGTTCACCCCGCCGAGGACCTCGGCGATGCGGCCGAGGATGGAGGTGCGCACGGTCGCGTCGGCGATGTCCAGCGAGCCGACGACCTCGGTCACCACCTCCAGCCCCTCGGCCTGCTCGGCCAGCCGCTCGGTGACGGGCCCGGCCTCGGCCACCGTGGCGATCGCGGCGGCCTCGGCGGCCAGGCGCTCGACGGCGGCATGGTAGGAGGTGAACGCCTCCGCGCCGGACAGGAACGCGACCGCCCGCCGCCCGGTCGCGTCCAGCTCCCCGGCCACCTCCGCCGACAGGCCGTCCAGCGCGGCCAGGTCGATGTAGCGGGTCTCGCGCAGCGTCACCAGCCGGCCCTGCGCCCGGCGCAGCGTGGCGAGCGTGCTCACCCAGGCGTCGGCGCTGTCCGGGCTGCCGCCGCGCGCCTCGCGGAGCAGGTGGGCGATCTCCTCGCCGGTCCGGCCGAGGGTGTCGCGGGCCTGGCGAGTGAGCTGCTCGACGTTCTCGTACTCGTCGAGGACCTGCTCGGCGGTGGCCCGGACGTCGGTGAGCGGCCCGCGCAGGCCGTGCTCGGCGAGCCAGTGGTAGGAGTCGAAGGCCCGGGTGCAGGCGGCGATCAGCGCCTCGAACGTGGCCGAGGAGGGCGCCATCTCCTCGACCATCCGGGCCACGGACAGGCAGTCGGAGATGCCGCGCACCAGCTCGGCGTTGCCGATGCGCTCCAGCGGCCCGGTCCCGGCGGGCTGCGCGGCGGCGTAGGTGTCGGAGACGTACGGCGTCTGCCACACCTGCATCGGGTGCACCCGCGTCGGCTCCTCGGAGGTGGCGCGGAAGACCACCATCGTGCCGTCGTCGAACAGCGAGTACCCGTGGCAGACGATGGGGTTGGCCACCTCCTTCCTGATCACGTTGTACGGCAGCAGCAGCGAGCGCCCGTCACCGCGCGCGTGGAAGACGTACAGGACGTCCTCGCCGTTGGGCGCCCGGACCACCCGCTCGAACTCCAGGTCGCTGACGTCGGTGTCGAACGTCTTGCTGATGCCGGTCGTCAGGTAGTAGCCGCCGGGGAAGATCAGCCCTTGGTCCTCGGGCAGCCGCTGGCAGGCCTGCCCGATGCCGTCCAGCCGGATGACGGCCTTGGTGCGGGTGTTGAAGACCAGGTGCCGCCACTCGCTCTCCTTGTACGGCCGCACCCGCATGAGCACGAGCGGCCCCACCCGGGCGTGCTCGACGTCGGCGTCGGCGAGGCTCTGCAGCGGCTCGTTCACCGGCTCGCTGTAGATGCCGGCCCCGGTCTCGGTGTTGTCCTCGATCTTGATGGTCAGGTCGCCGCCGACCGTCTCGACGAACACCTCGCCCCCGATGGAGATGTGCGGGTGCCGGCCGAGGACGTGGTCGTCGCGGGTGGTCGGCGTCCAGGCGAAGTCGTGCGACGGCGGGAAGACGTGGTCGCGCTCGCCCCGGTTGTCCAGGTAGCGGGGGACCCCGGCGGCGTCCACGGCCCAGCGCAGCACCCGCAGGTCGGCCGGGCCGGTCCGGAACACCGCCAGCAGCTTGCCCTCGACCCGCCGGAGCTGCTGGAGCCGGGTCTCCTTGTAGTAGCGGTAGAGCTCGGCGAAGTCCTTGGCGAACGCCGGATCGCCGAGCGCGTCCAGCGTGCCGGTGTCGAAGCGGAAGGCGTCGCCGTCGCGGCTGAAGCGGTGGACCGCGAACACGTCGGCCACGCTCGTCTCCGGCTTGAGCCCGATGAAGACGTTGTAGCCGAACAACATCACCCCGCCCAGCGAGACGATGTCCCTTGGGACGCAGTTGTTCTCGGTCCTGATGCGTTCGGTGCCGAGCAGGCGCAGCTCCGCGCCGCCGAAGACCTTCAGCCGCTCGCCGTTGAGCGTCCCGGCGGCCGCCGCGAGGGCCTTGGCCTGGGCCTGGAGGCGGTTCCGCAGGACCTCGTACGTCCCCGCCTCCAGCTCCGTGACGGTCATGCTCACTTCGTCCCGGCCAGCGCGGTCACCGTGTGCGCGCCGTTCACCGGGGAGTCGGCGACGCCGAGCCGGCGGGCGGTCTCCAGCAGCTCGCCGAGCGCGGTGACCTGCGGGCCGCCGGCCGCGATGAGCTTCATGAGCAGGGCGGAGACGGTGACGTTCTTGAGGTCCTCGGAGCGGACCCCGCTGATGACGTTCGCGAGGTCGGCGGCGAGGCTGGCCTGGCCGTTGACGTACGGGCCGGCGATCGCGCCGGCGACCTGCGAGTGCTCCACGAACCCGTCCACGGCCTTGCCCGCCGTGATCGAGCCGACGACCTTGTCGAAGAACATCGTGTCGCCGCCGACGATGTCGATGTTGGCCTTGGCGAGCCCGGCGGCCAGCACGCTCGCCTGCGACTCGGCCACCGCGCGGGAGACGTCGATGTGCTTGAGCCGGATCTCCTTGTCGGCCTCCAGGCGCAGGCGGTACTCCTCGTGCGCCCGGCTCGCCTCGTCCAGCGCGGCCAGCGCGGCGGCCTTCTCGGTCAGGCCCTCGGCCTCGGCCTTCAGCCGCTCGCCCACGGCGGCGGCGCCGGCCAGGGCCATCGCCTGCTCGCCCGCCGCCTGGGCCTTCAGCCGCTCGCCCTCGACCAGCGCCATCGCCTTGGCGCCGTCGGCCTCGGCGGCCAGCTTCTCGCGCAGCGCGGCGGCCTCGGCGCGGCCGACCTGCTCGATGGCCGCGGCGTCGCGCTCCTTGACCTGCACCTGCGCCAGCCCGCTCGCCGCGGCCTCGGCCTGCACGCCCTCGGCGAGCCGGATCTTGGCCCGCGCCTCCAGCTCGGCGGCCTGCTGCCGGGCCTCGGCCAGCACCAGCTCCTCGCGGGCGCGGAACTTCGAGGCGGCCTCGGCGGCCTCGGCCGCCTTGATGTCCTTGACCAGGTTCTCCTGGGCCTCGGCCTCGGCGGCGATGACGACCTGCTGGCGGGTGCGCTCGGCCTCCTCGACCACGCGCAGCCGCTTGATGGCCTCCTCCTGCTCGGCCACCGTCTTGTCGACGACGATGCGCTCGCGGATGACCTCGGCGATGACCCGCTTCTCGGACTCGACCTCCTTGTCCTTCGCGATGCGCGACAGCTCGGTCTCCCGCTCGCGGGCGATGACCTCCAGCACGCGGTCCTTCTCGATGCGCTCACTCTCGATGGCGATCACCCGCTCGCGGTTCTTCTCGGCGACCGCGACCTCGCGGGCCAGGTTCTCGCGCTGCACGCCGAGGGACTCGTCGGCCTTGATGTTGGCGCTCTGGGCGCGCAGCCGCTCCTCGGCCTGGACGCGGGCGATCTCCGCCTCCTCGCGGGCCTTGACGGTCTCGATCTCGCGTCGCTGCTTCAGCTCGGCGTCGGCCTGGCGGCGCTGGAGTTCGAGGATGGCCTCGCGGGCGTCCACGTTCTGGCGGGTGATCTCCTTCTCCTCGCTGCGCTGGAACTCGTTCGTGCGGACGTGCTCGATGGCCGTCAGCTCGGTGATCTTCCTGATGCCCTGCGCGTCGAGGATGTTGTTCTTGTCGAGCTGGAGCAGGTTGGTCTGCTCCAGGTAGTCGATGGCGGCGTCCTCCAGGCTGTAGCCGTTGAGGTCGGTGCCGATGAGGCGGATGATCTCGTCGCGGAACTCGTCGCGCTTGGTGTAGAGGTCGACGAAGTCGAGGTGCTTGCCGGCGGTCTTCAGCGCCTCCGAGAACTTGGCGTTGAACAACGACTGGAGGGTGCCCTCGTCGCTGGCGCGGGCGGTGCCGATGGCCTGGGCGACCTTGATGACGTCCTCGGCGGTCTTGTTCACCCGGACGAAGAAGGTGATCTTGATGTCCGCCCGGATGTTGTCCCGGCAGATCAGTCCCTCGCGGCCGGAGCGCTCGATCTCGATGGTCTTGACCGAGATGTCCATGATCTCGGCCTTGTGGACGACGGGCAGCACGACGGCGCCGGTGAACGTCACGTCCACCTTGTTGACCTTCGAGACGATGAGTGCCTTGCCCTGTTCGACCTTGCGGAAAAGGCGCCCGATGATGACGAGCAGGCCGATCGCGACGACCAGGACGACCGCTAAGAAAACACCGAAACCTGTCGAGATGACGTCCATCAAATCTCGCTTTCGTAGGGCATGACCCAGAAGAATTCGCCGTCTTTGTCGTATTCGAAGATGAGGGCTTTGTCGCCGCGGGCGAGGCGGTCCGCGCCCGTCGTCCGCACCTGGACGACGGCCGTGGAGCCGTCGGCGGCGGAGACCTCGGCCTGGCCGAACTCGGGGCTCGCCGAGCCGGTCCTGATCACGCACGGCCGGCCGATCAGGTCGCCGCGCGAGTGCCGGTCGCCCTCGGGGAACAGCCTGCGCAGCGGCCCGATGAGCCCCCGGACGGCCAGCCACGCGCCGCCCGCGGCGGCGAAGGGGACGGCGAGCAGCGGGCCGCCGCTCGCGACCTGGCTGCCGATCAGGCACAGCAGCCAGGCGAGCGCGATCAGCAGCGAGAGCGTGACGCCGGCCGGGACTCCCCCGAGCCCCAGCCAGGCCGCGTCGTCGTCCAGCTCGACCACTCCGGTGATGACGATCAGCCAATAACCGACGACCACCACGAGCAGGAAACTGAAAACGACAGTCGGAAAACTCAACGCCGTACTAAAGAAGTCGGCCATCACACCCCGTTGTGCCCATCCCCCGCGTCGATGTCTCGACGGACTATATCTAGATAAAGCACGACTAAAGAAGATAGTTCCCAAAACGGGACTGAAAGTCGGGATGACTTGCTCTCAACCTAGGTTGAGGTTGCATGCTGGCGGTCATGACTAACGTGATGAGGGCGGCGGCGTTCGCCGAGCCGGGCGGCCCCGAGGTGCTGAAGGTGATGGAACTGCCGGTCCCGCAGGCGGGGCCCGGCCAGGTACGGGTGCGGGTGCGGGCGGCCGGGGTGCAGCCCTTCGACACGGCGGTGCGGGCCGGCTGGCTGCCGCCGTACCTGGGGGAGGTGCCCTTCCCGCGCATCCCGGGCAACGAGTTCGCCGGGGTGGTGGACCGCGTCGGCCCCGGCGTGACCGGCCTGGCCGAGGGCGACGAGGTGCTGGGCTTCTCGCGGCTGTTCGGCTACGCCGAGTACATCGTGGTGGACGCGACGGACGTGGCCCCCAAGCCGCCCGGCGTGCCGTGGGAGGTGGCCGGCGGCCTGACCGCCGGCGTGCAGACCGCCGAACTCGCCCTCGACGGGCTCGGCGTCAAGGCGGGCGAGACGCTGCTGGTGCACGGCGCGGCCGGAGCCGTCGGGACGGCCGCGACGCAGATCGCCGTGGCCCGCGGCGCGCGGGTGATCGGCACCGCCCGCGAGGCCAACCACGACCACCTGCGCGCGCTCGGCGCCGAGCCGGTCACCTACGGGGAAGGGCTGGCCGACCGGGTGCGGGCGCTCGCGCCCGGCGGCGTGGACGCCGCGCTGGACGGCGCCGGAGGCCACGCCCTGGAGGTCTCCCTGGAGCTGGTCGCCGACCGGGCGCGGATCGTCACGCTCGTCGAGCACGGGCGGGCCGCCGAGCTGGGCGTCCAGACCGTACGCGGCGAGCGCACGGCCGAACGGCTCGGCCGCTACGCGGCGCGGTACGCCGAGGGGCGGTTCGCCTGGCCGGTGCGGCGGGCGTACCCGCTGGCGGAGGCGGCGGACGCGCACCGCGAGATCGAGACCGGCCACGGCCACGGCAAGATCGTGCTGACCCTCTGACCGGCGGCGATCCGTCAGAGGGACGGCCGGCGGGCTCCGTCAGAGGCGATCCCGGATCTCGTCAGAGGCGGCGGGCGACGGCGTCGGCCAGGGTCGCGTGCGCCTCGTCGAGGCGGCCCGCGCCGCCCTCGACGTCCCACAGGGCGTTCTGCAGCGCCCGGCCCAGCGTCCAGCGGGCCGCGCGGCGCGGATCCAGGCCGAGGACGTCGGCCATCAGGTCGAAGCGGCGCAGCGCCGCCCGTCCGACGTCGCCCGTCGCCGCCAGGTCGGCCCAGCGGTTGTGCAACGCCGGCCACAGGTCGAAGCCCGGGTCGCCGGCCAGCGGCTTCGGGTCGATGGCGAGCCACGGCTCCCGGTCGGCGGCCAGCACGTTGTCGTAGTGCAGGTCCCAGTGCAGCAGCCGGTCGCCGGGCTCGGCGGCCACCTCGGCGAGCGCGCCGGCCCAGCGGCGCAGCCTGCGGCGGTCGTCCTCGCCGGGGAGGGCGGCCAGCGCGCGGTCCACGCCGTCCAGCATGCCCCGCGCGAGGTCCGCCAGGCGGCGCAGGCCGGGCGGAGCGGGGTGGGCGACCAGGCGCGCCAGCAGGGCGGTGAGGACCGCCAGCGCCTCCAGGTCGTCCGGCACCGCCGACAGGCTGCGGCCCGCGTGCAGGCGCTCCAGCAGGAGGGTGCCGGTGGCCGGGTCCTCGGCGAGCAGGCGGACCGAGCCGTCGCCGGCCCAGGCGCGCAGGCCCACCGCCTCGGTGACGTTCTCGTCGGTGACCGGCTGCAGCTTGAGCGCGGCCGGCGTCCCGTCCGCCCGGACCACCGGCAGCACCAGGGACACCACGCCGTGGCCCGGCTCACCGTCCAGCCGCAGCTCCCACTCCTCCAGATAGCGCCCGGCCAGCGCGGGCAGCCCGGCCGTCCAGGCGCGGCCGGCCTCGCCGTCCCACCTGACGTGCGAGGCGGTCAGCGCCTCCGGCACCACGATCTTCATGCTCCCAGTCTGCCCCGGGGCGCGGGCTAGGGCTTCCCCCTATCCGCACCCTGACGCGCCCCGGGGCCGCCCGTCCTTACGCTGCCCACGTGACGACTCTCGTCTTCATCCACGGCCGGGGGCAGGAGGGCAAGGACCCGCGAGCCCTGCTGGAGGAGTGGGACCACGCGCTGTCGGCCGGGCTCGGCCTGGCTCGCCCGCCCGTCCAGGCCGTGATGGCGTACTACGGCAACGTGCTCCACCGGGTCACCGCCGAGATCGCGGGCCTGCCCGACCTCGCCGAGGCCGTGCCGGTGGAGGCCACGCAGGAGGTGCCGTTCCACCCGTACCTGCCGGCCGAGACCGGCACGCTGGAACGCTGCCTGATGGCGGACCTGGCCGGCGCGGTCGGCTCGCCGCTGGAGGCGGGCATCGAGGACATCCTGACCTGGACGCTGGCCCGGCAGATGCTCCAATGGGTGTGCCGGCGCACCGGCGTCGACAAGGAGATCATCAAGGTCTTCCTCCAGGACGTGGCCGTCTACCTCAGCCACGGCCGGCAGCCGGTGCTCGCCGAGGTGCGCCGCCAGCTCCCCGCCGACGGGCCGATCGTGCTCGTCACCCACAGCCTGGGGACGGTCGTCGGCCGCGACCTGCTGGTGGAGGAGGCGGTGCGGCGGCGCGTGACGCTGTGGGTGACGGCCGGCTCGCCGCTGGGCCTGCCCACCATCCAGCGGAACCTGCTGGCGCGGGGGACGGTGCATCCCGGGGTGGACTGGCTGACGACGTACGACGTGAACGACGTGGTGGCGCTCGGGCACCCGCTGGAGCGGTCGTGGGGGACGCCGCTGCGGCAGGTGGAGGTGGAGAACGGCAACGAACCGCACTCCATCGACCGCTACCTCGGCCACCCCACTGTCGCCACCCCCATCGGCCGCACCTGCGCCTGACCGCCGTGCTACGGCGGGCCCTCCGGGCAGGGGCCCCTCGCCGGGGGAAGGGCGGCGAGGGCCCACCCTCCCTCCGTACTCCGGCGGCGTCCTTCCGGGAGAGCCCGGCCCTCCTGAGAGGCGCGCCCTCTTCCGGGGGAGGCGCACGCTCCTCGGGTTGGCTTGCCGACCTCGCCGGTGAGCCCTTTCGGGGGAGGAGTGTGGGGTGCCGGGCCGGGTGCGCCGCCGGCCCCGTGCCCTTCGCCGTACTGCGGCGGCTGCGGCGGGGGTCCTGAGGGGAGAGAGGGGGTCAGTGGGGTTTGAGGCCGTCGAGGACGAGGGAGAGGAGGTGGGCGCGGCGCGCCGACAGGGACGGGGCCTGGTCGGCGATCCAGCCCACGGCGTTGACCAGCGCGAACAGGTCCGTCCCGTCCACGTCGGCCCGCACCGCCCCGGCCGCCTGCGCGTTGCCGAGCAGTCGTCCCGCCGCCTGCCGCATGGCCAGGCAGGAGGCGTGCAACGACGACGTCTCGTCCTCGATGGTCGCCAGCATCGAGGCGGCGAGGCCCCGGTAGGCGGTGGCGCCTTCGGCGAAGTCGCTGACCCACTGTGCGAGGGCGTCCGCCGGCGGCCGGGTGGACTCCAGTGCGGCGGCTCGGGCGGCGAGCCGGTCGAAGCGGTCGCTGAGGAGGGTTTCGAGGAGTTCGTCCCGGGTCGGGAAGTGGCGGTAGAGCGTGCCGAGGCCGATGCCGGCCCGGCGGGCGACGTCGCGCAGCGATGCCTGCGTGCCCTGTTCGGCCACGACCGTCCGGGCGACCTCCAGGATGCGGGCGCGGTTGCGTTGCGCGTCCGCTCTGGGGGCGCGGGGTTCCTCGTCCGTCACGGCACCGTCCCTTGTATGTGGAGCACTGCTCCGGTTATATTCCGGAGCAGTGCTCCACATCCTATCGACAAGGGAGCGACCATGACGGAACAGACGATGACGGCCGTGCGCGTGCACGCCTTCGGCGGCCCCGAGGTGCTGGTGGCCGAGGAGGTCCCGCGTCCGGAGCCGGGCCCCGGCGACGTGCTGGTGCGCGTGCGCGCGGCCGGTCTCAACCCGCCCGACTGGTACGCGAGGACCGGCTTCGCCAACATCCCCGAGGAGCTACGCCCTGCCCTGCGCCTGCCCTTCACGCCCGGCTCGGACATCTCGGGCGTGGTCGCCGCGCTCGGCCCCGGCGTCACCGAGTGGGAGGTCGGCGACGAGGTGTTCGGCCTGGTGCGTTTCCCGCCCGTCGACGGCGACGGCGGCAGGGGCTACGCCGAGTACACCACCTCGCCCGCGTCCCACCTGGCCCGCAAGCCGGCCGCGCTCGACCACGTCGAGGCCGCCGGGATCCCGATGGCCGGGCTCACCGCCTACCAGTTCCTCTTCGACCACGTACGGCTCGAACCGGGCAGAACCGTGCTGGTCAACGGCGCGGCCGGCGGCGTCGGGCACTTCCTCATCCAGCTCGCGACGAACACCAGGGACGCCCGGGTCATCGCGGTCGCCTCCGGCCGCCACGAGCGCTTCCTGCGCGACCTCGGCGCGGCCGAGTTCGTGGACTACACCGTCACGCCGCCCGAGGACGTCGTCCGCGACGTGGACCACCTCTTCGACACCGTCGGCGGCCCGGAGGGGCACCGGCTCGTGCCGGTGGTCGCCCCGGGCGGCACGATCAGCCCGGTCTTCCTCGGCGAGTACCACCGCGAGCGCGCCGCCGCGCGCGGCATCACCTTCCCCTCAGGGCAGGTGCGCTCCGACGGCGGGCAACTGGCCGAGCTGGCCCGCCTGGCCGACGCCGGGCTCCTCCGGGTCGGCCTCGACAGCGTCCACCCGCTCGCGGACGCCGCGAAGGCGCACGAGCGGGCCGAGCAGGGGCACATCCAGGGCAAGATCGTGCTCCAGGTGGCCTGAGGCCGCCCCTAGAAGTGCCAGGGGAACGGCGACCAGTCGGGCTCGCGCTTCTGCAGGAACGAGTCGCGCCCCTCGGCCGCCTCGTCCGTCATGTACGCCAGCCGCGTCGCCTCGCCCGCGAACACCTGCTGCCCGACCAGCCCGTCGTCGATCATGTTGAAGGCGAACTTCAGCATGCGCTGCGCGGTCGGCGACTTGCCGTTGATCTTGCGGGCCCACTCCAGGGCGGTGGCCTCCAGCTCGGCGTGCGGCACGACGGCGTTGACCATGCCCATGCGGTGGGCGTCGGCCGCGGTGTAGGTGTCGCCGAGGAAGAAGATCTCCCGCGCGAACTTCTGCCCGACCTGCCGCGCCAGGTACGCCGAGCCGAAGCCGCCGTCGAAGCTGGCCACGTCGGCGTCGGTCTGCTTGAAGCGGGCGTGCTCGGCGCTGGCGAGCGTGAGGTCGGCCACCACGTGCAGGCTGTGGCCGCCGCCCGCGGCCCAGCCCGGCACCACGCAGATCACGACCTTCGGCATGAACCGGATGAGCCGCTGCACCTCCAGGATGTGCAGGCGGCCGGTCGCGGCCGTGCCGTCGGCGTACTGGTAGCCGTCCTTGCCCCGGATGCGCTGGTCGCCGCCGGAGCAGAAGGCCCAGCCGCCGTCCTTGGGCGAGGGGCCGTTGCCGGTGAGCAGCACGCAGCCGACGTCGGTGCTCTGCCGGGCGTGGTCGAACGCCCGGTAGAGCTCGTCGACGGTCTGCGGGCGGAAGGCGTTGCGCACCTCGGGCCGGTCGAAGGCGATGCGCACGGTGCCCTGGTCGATCGCCCGGTGGTAGGTGATGTCGGTGAAGTCGAATCCCTCGACCGCCTGCCACGCCTTGGGATCGAACAGCTCGGAGACCATGGCCAGGAGCCTACTTGATCTGGCTCTCGGCCCACTCGGCCCACTCCTGCTGGGCCTTGCCCAGGCGCAGGCCGTACTCCAGGGCGATCCGGCCGTAGCGGGACAGGTTGTCGTCGCCGTCCTCCACGAACGGGCGGATGCCCTCCAGGCGCTCCACCCGCTCGGCCGCGAGCCCGGCCTGGTTGCGCAGGTAGCCGCGGGCCTCCTCGGGTGACACCTGGGCCAGGAAGAACACCCGCAGCAACATGTCGCTGCGGGTGACCCGGGTCGGCTCGACGTCGGTGATCCAGCGGCGCAGCTCGGCGCGGCCCGCGTCGGTGATCGCGTACTCCTTGCGCCCGCGCGGCCCCTCGGCGGCAACGGCGACCAGGCCCGCCTCGGCGAGCTTGCCCAGCTCCGAGTAGAGCTGGCTCTGGGTGGCCGGCCAGGTGTTGGCCAGGGAGACGTCGAACAGCTTCATCAGGTCGTAGCCGCTCGCCGGCCCTTCGGCGAGCAGGCCCAGCACGGCGTGTCGGAGGCTCATATTCCTATATTGACACATCGAAAGTGGAGGGTCTAGCTTCGACATGTCACTGTAGGAATGTAGAGAGTGAGAGCAATGCGCGGTCTGCTCGGTTTCCTGCCCTGGATCGTCTACGCCGTGGTCGCCACCAGCGACGAGTGGCGCTGGGGGGCCATCACCGGCCTGGTCATCGCCGTCGCGCTCGTCCTGCTGGACCGGCGGGCCGGCCGGGGCTGGGACGAGATGGTCATCGAGTCCAGCGCGGCGCTGTTCTTCGCCTGCCTGACGGTGCTCTCCCTGGTGGCCCCGCACTCGCCGCTCACGCCGTACGGGCCCGCGCTGGTCAACGTCTGGCTGGCCGGCACGGCGTGGGGGTCGCTGGCCGTGCGGCGGCCGTTCACGCTGGGCATCGCGCGGACCATGGCGCCGCGCGAGGTCTGGGACACGCCGCAGTTCTACCGCGTCAACGTGGTCATCACCGTGGCCTGGGCGGTGGCCTTCACCGTCGCGGCGATCTCCCTGACGTACGTGCTGGCGCTCTCGCCGCACGCCACGACCGTGGTGGTCGCCGTCAAGGTGCTCTCGTTCGTGGTGCCCGCCGCCTTCACTGCCTGGTATCCGAAGCACGTGCGGCGGCGGCCGGCGGCGGGCTGATCTCCGGTGCGCCCGGGCGGGACGGGGGCCCCGCCCGGGCGCCCGCTAGGTGACCTCGGCTCTCAGCTCGGCGAGCAGTTCGCCCTGGTCGGCAAGCATGTCGGTGAGGATGCGGCGGGCGGCTCCGAGCAGGTCGGCCAGCTCGGGGGTGGCCAGCGTGTAGACCACGGTGCTGCCCTCGCGGATGGCGCTCACGATGCCCGCCCTGCGCAGGACCGCGAGCTGCTGGGAAAGGCTCGACGGCTCGATGTCGATCTGGGCCAGAAGATCCCTGACGGGTAGCGGCCCTTCCTGGAGAAGCTCCAACACTCTGATGCGAGCGGGGTGGCCGAGCGTCCGGAAGAAGTCGGCCTTGGCCTGATAGACCTCCACGTGCATATTGCAAGACTAATCCAGCGCAGTTGCATAATTCTTCAAGTCGTAACGTTGTTGGATAGCATGACAGCGGGGACTAGGGAGTAGCCATGGGCCGAGGAAGAGCCAAGGCGAAGCAGACGAAGGTCGCTCGCCAGCTGAAGTACGCCAACCACAACATCGACTACGACCGGCTTCGCGAGGAGCTCGGTGCCGACACGCGGCGCGAGGAGATGTACCCGAGCACGGCGCCGGAGCCGGAGGCCGAGCGCGCGCAATGACGCGCGTCTCCGGTGGCGTCTTCGGCAGCGTCTTCGGCAGCGTCTTCGGCGATGTCTCCGGCGGCGTCCAGGCTCGGTGCGCAGGACCGTCCAGGAGAGGTTCCGGGCGGGGCTCCCACGGCGCGGCGAGCAGGCACGGCGCCCGTAGATGACGGCGCAGGAGACGACGGCGCAGGCGACGCGTGGGCGACGACGGCGCGCATGACGGCGCGGACGACGGCGCGGACGACGGCGCGGACGACGGGCCGGACGCGGAGCACCGCCTCGACCAGGGCGTCGAGGCAGGCGCTCACCGTCCGGCGGTCGTCGTGGCGCCGGTGCGACGTGCCGGCGGCGCGGACGCGACGGAGGGTGAGCTGCCGATCGCGATCAGTCCCGGCGGGCCCGGGCGACACGCCCGGGCGTCCCGCACCTCGAAGATCACTTCGCGGGTACGGCGGCCGTCACCGGGCCGTGTGGCGCACGATCGCCGCGGCCAGCTCCTCGTGGACCTGGGGCGGCAGCATGTGCCCCATCCCCTCGATCATCAGCAGCTCCGCACCCGGGATCCGCTCGGCGATGATCGCGCTGTGACCCGGCTTGGCGGGCTCGTGGGTGCCCTCGATCACCAGCGTCGGCGCCTTCACCCGGTCCAGCACGCCCTCCGGCTCGAAGTCCGGGCAGGCGGCGTGCGCCAGGCGGTGGTTGGCCACGGCCGACAGGTCCCTGGCCCGATCCAGCACCCGCTCCTGGATCCGCCGCTCGGCGTCCTCGTCGAAGGGCAGCGCGGTGCCGTTCAGCACCCGGGCCTCGTCGATCATGCGCTGCACCTGCTCGCGCCGGTCGGCGGGCGGCGGCGCGGCGATCAGCCGGGTGTAGAGCTCCACGAACTCCGGCCGCGGCGGCGGCAGGCTCCCCTCCGGCTGCGGCTGCCCGGTGAGCGCCCGCAGGATCACCTCGCCCTCGTGCCCGCCGAGCGGCGAGGAGCCGATCACGGTGAGCGTGCGCACCCGCTCCGGCCGCTCCACGGCCAGGTACTGGCCGAGCAGCCCGCCCGCCGAGTGGCAGACCAGGTGCGCGGACTCCAGCCCGTAGGCGTCCATCACCCGCAGCACGTCGTCCCTGATGTCGTGCCAGGTGTACGGCTGCGTGGCGAAGTCGAAGGTGGCCGACCTGCCGGTGTCGCGGTGGTCGTACCTGATGACCCGGCGGCCGGCGGCGACCAGCCGCCCGACGAACTCGTCCGGCCACAGGACGCCCTGCGACATCGAGCCCATCACCAGCAGGATCGGCGGGTGCGCGGCGTCGCCGAACTCCTCGGTCCACAGTTCCACGCCGTCGATCTCGATCATGTTCGTTGACATGCCTCAAGAGTGCCCGGCCCGGCGGCGCGTGCCTTCAGTAGGACTACTGGTGCTCACAGGAGCCGGGCCAGTTCCGTACGGGTCGTGATGCCCAGCTTGGGATAGATCTTGTACAGGTGGTACTCGACCGTGCGCGGGCTGAGGAACAGCCGCGCCGCCACCTCCTTGCTGGACGCCCCCTCCGCCACCAGCCGGGCGATCCGCAGCTCCTGCGGCGTCAGCAGGGTCTGCGCGTCGCTCGCGGGCCGGCTCGCGGCCTCGCCGGCCGCCCGCAGCTCGCCGCGCGCCCGCTCGGCCCAGGGCGCGGCCCCCACCCGCTCGAAGGTCTCCAGCGCCGCGCGCAGATGGTCCCTGGCCTGGCCGGGACGCTGGGCGCGGCGCAGCCGCTCGCCGTACAGCAGGGCGGTGCGCGCCCGCTCGACCGGCTCGGCGTGCCGCCGCAGCGCCTCCTCGAACAGCTCAGCGTCCACGCCGTCCTGCCCGGCTCCCTGCCCGGCTCCCTGCCCGGCTCCCTGCCCGGCTCCCTGCCCGGCTCCCTGGCCCGTGCCTGGGGCGGCGAGCAGGGCGCGGCAGCGGGCCAGGAGCGCCTGTGACTCGTCGGTGCCGGCGTGCGCGGCCCACCGCTCGTACGCCGCCACCGCCTCCGCCGCCGCCGCGTGCTCGCCCGCCGCCAGCGCGGCCTCCACCCGGTCGGGGGTGGACCGCCAGGTCACCGTGGGGTGGCCGGCGCCGGGCCCGGCCGTGGCGAGGGCGCTGAAGCGCGCGTGCGCCGCCGCGTACCGGCCGAGGCCGAGGTCCAGCAGCGCCAGCGCGTACGCGGCCACACCCGCGCGAAGCCCGATCCGGTGCGGGATCGCGATGGTCAGCGCCTCCTCGGCGAGGTGGCGGCAGCGCTCCTCCTCGCCCCGGAGCGCGGCCACGACGGCCAGGTTGGCCAGGTGGGCGGCGACCGAGTTGCTGTACCCGGCCTCGCGGGCCAGGTGCAGGCCCTCCTCCGCGACGGCGGCGCTCTCGCTCAGCCTGCCCTTGAACCGCTCGCCCGTGGCGACGAACTCCAGCACCACCGGGAGCTGACCGACCATCCCCGACACCCGGGCCGCCCGGCCCGCCCGCTCGACCAGCTCGGCGGAGACGTCGGCCTCCCCGAGGTAGCTGGCCGCCGCCGACGCCCACAGCAGCTCCGCCGCCTCGGTCAGCTCGTCCGTACGGGCGAGGGCCCCGCGCAGCAGCTCGCCGCCGCTGCCGTCCGCCAGCATGGCGCCGACGCCGGCGATCACGTCGCGCAGGAAGCCGGGCGGGTGGCTCCTGGCCCGGCGGCCCAGCTCCACCATCGCCTGGACGTCGCCCACGTAGCTGGCGGCCTCGAAGGCGTCGGCCAGCATCCCGATGCCGCTGCCCGCGGCCAGGACGCGGACGGCCTCGGCGGCGTCGCCGGAGTTCAGCTCGAACCGGCCGTGGAGCTGCGCGATCTCCTCCAGCAACCCGGCGACGGGGGACGCGGTCTCGGGGACGCTCCCGGACGCGGTTGCGGAGGCGCTCTCGGGGGTGGTCGTGGGGGCGCTCCCGGACGTGGTCGTGGGGGCGCTCCCGGACGTGGTCGTGGGGGCGCTCTCGGAGACGGTCGCGGAGGCGGCCTGTGCCAGCTCGCGGGCTTCGGCGAGGTGCGTCTCGGCCTGGCCGGGGCGTCCGGCCAGCCAGGCGGCCGTGGCGGCGTCCTTCAGCCGTTCCGCCCTGCGGAACGGTTCCGGGGTGAGCTCGGCGGCCCGGGCGAGGGCCGTGGCGGCGTCACCGTAGCCGCCGCGCGCCTCCGCCCGCGCGGCCGCGGCGGCGAGCTCGGCGGCGACCGGCTCGTCCGGGCCCAGGGCGGCGGCGGCCAGGTGCAGGGCGCGCCGGTCGCCGGAGGTCAGCCCGGCGAGCACGGCGTGCGCGGCCCGCACCTCCGCCGAGGTGGCGGCGGCGTGCACGGCCGACCGGACGAGCGGGTGCCGGAACCGAACCACCCCGTCGGCGGCCGTCACGAGCCCGGCGGCCTCCGCCGCGTGCAGTGCCGCCGCACCGTCGAAAGGCCCAGGCTCCGTGGCGCTGTCGAAAGCCCCAGACATCGTGGCGCTGTCGGAGGGCCGCGGCTCCGCGCCCCCGCCCGCGCCGCCGCCCGCGCCCCCGCTCGTGCCGCCGCTCGTGCTGCCGCTCGTGCCGCCGCCGCCCGTGCCGTCGTTCGAGGGCGCGGGCGGCGTGCCGGTGGCCGCGGCGCGCAAGGCGAGGGCGAGGTCGGCCTCCAGGGAGGCGAACAGGAGGAGGCGGCGGGCCTGCGGGGACAGCCGGGCGACCTGGTCGCCGAACAATTGCTCGCCCCCCGGAAGAGGGTCCGGCAGGGGCGCGTGCCCGGCGAGCTGCGCCGGGGACAGCGCGGTCAGGCTCTCACGCAGAACGAGCGGGTTGCCCCCGGTCAACGCCCACAGCCGCGCCGCGACCCCGGGCGCCACCCCGCCGGGCGCGACGCCGAGGAGGGCCGCGGCGCTCTGCTCGTCCAGGCCGGGCACCCGCAGCTCCGGCACGCCCTTGAGCAGCGCGTCCCCGCGTACGCCGAAGAGCATCGCGATGCGCTCGGCGCGCAGGCGGCGGGCCGCGAACAGCAGGGCGTCGGCCGAGGCGCGGTCCATCCACTGCACGTCGTCCAGCAGGCACAGCAGCCCGCCGGGCGCCGCCGCCTCGGTCAGCAGGGACAGCACGCCCGCCGCCACCAGGAACCGGTCCGCCCGGAGGCCGGGAGTGTGGGCCAGGCCGAGCGCCGCGGACAGGGCGTCGCGTTGCGGCGCGGGGAGGGCGTCCAGCAGGTGGGTCAGCGGGTGCAGGAGCTGGTGCAGCGCGGCGAAGGCGAGGTCGGACTCCGGCTCGATGCCGTCGGCCCGCAACACGGCCAGAGGAGCCGTCGCCGCGCCGGGCTCGGGGGGAGCGGTGGCGAGGGCGGCGGCGTGGTCGAGGAGGGCGGACTTGCCGACGCCGGCCTCGCCGCGCAGCGCCAGCGCACCGCCGCGGCCGGCCCGGGCCGAGGCGAGCAGGGCCTCGACGGCGGCGGTCTCCGTGGCTCTGCCGTACAGCACGGAAGGGACTTTATAGCTAATCAGGCGATGAACCGGACATCAGGTGGCGCAGGAGTCGTGGGTGGCGTCGAAGCCCTTGATGGCCTCGGTGTCGTCCGGGCGCAGCGCCTTCAGGCCCTTCCAGTCGTCGCCGATGACCAGGATGAGGTGGTTGGTCCTGGCCGCCGGCACCTCGCGCAGCTTCGCGCCGAGCAGGTCGGCGGTGAGCGTGGGGACGCGGGTCTCGCCGTTGGGGCCGTACAGGACCGTGGTTCTGGCCTGCGGCTTGCGGGCCGTGTCGCCGATCTTGGTGATGTGGTAGCCCCGCTGCTCCAGGAAGGCGGCGACCTGGGTGCCGAGCCCGCCGCGCCAGGTGCCGTTGCGCAGCTCGATCTGGATCTTGGAGCGGCCCACCTTGGCCTGGCCGCCCTTGATGCCCTCGACGCTCTGGTCCTTCGCGACGATCTGGAACAGGTGCCCGGCCTGCGGCTGCGTCCATTCCACGCGGCCCGGCTGGGTGAGCGAGTAGTGCCACGGGGTGGTGATGAACCGGATCTTCCCGACGTTGAGCCCCTGGAGGCTGGTCGCCAGGTCCTTCATGACGCCCGTGGTCAGGTCGCGGTCGGTGGTGACCGCCTTGGTGGCGGCGTCGAGCAGGCCGAACAGCTTGGCCGGGTCGGTGAGCGTCTCGCCGCTCATCACCTTCTTGACCATCGAGGCGATGAACATCTGCTGCCGCTGGATGCGCCCGATGTCGGAGCCGTCGCCGAGGCTGTAGCGGGCGCGGACGTAGCCGAGCGCCTGCTCGCCGGTCAGCGTCTGCCGCCCGGCGGGCAGGTGCAGCAGCGCCTTCTTGTCGTCCACGCGCTGCGGCAGGCAGACCTCGACGCCGCCGAGGGCGTTGACGATGCCCTTGAAGCCGGTGAAGTCGACCTTCACGAAGTGGTCGATGCGGATGTGGGTGAGGCTCTCGATCGTCTTCCAGGTGCAGGCGATGCCGCCCGAGTTGAACGACTCGTTGATCATGCCGAGGTGCGGCCGCTGGCCGGGGAACGCGCCCGTCGCGCGGCAGGCCGGGAGCTGGACGAGCGAGTCGCGCGGGAAGCTGATGACCATCGCGTTGTCGCGGTTGGACGACACGTGCATGAGCATGATCGTGTCGGTGCGCTCGCCCGCGATGTGGTGGCCGTACCTGGCGTTCTTGCCGTCGCGCTGGTCGGAGCCGACCACCAGGACGTTCATCGCGGTGCCGGCGACCTTCGGCGGCCGGGTCGCGCCGAGGTCGTCGGCGGTGACGTCCTCGTGCTTGATGTTGCCGTTCAGCTTGGCGAGGACGCCGACCGCGACGCCCACCACCAGCAGGACGACCGTGACCGACACCGCCAGCACCCAGCGCAGCCAGCGGCGGCTGCGCCGGCGCGGTCGTGCGCCCGGCTCGGAAGGCGGCGCGTCGACAACCCCGCTGCTCACGTGACTCCCAAGGGACGGGGCCGAAGGGCGGCCGCCCCTGGCCAAGAGCCTCGCCGTACAGTTCTCGGCCGTGGATCGAGGCCGAGTGTACCCAGTCGGCGGCGCTCCTGCGCCCGGACGGGGTCGTTCGCCCTGATCGGCCCCGTTATGTTCACCCCGAGGTCAGGAAGCTCACTCGGGCAGGCTCATCCTGAGGGACACCGTGCCGCGCAGGTCGAGCCAGGCCGTGCCGGGGCCGCGCACCAGCCTCATCACCACCTCCTCGCAGCCGGGGCAGCGCGCCACCAGCCCCGGCTCCGGGCCGTAGACGTGCAGCCCGCCGACGGGGCCGGCCAGCCCGCAGCTCGCGCAGCGGCCGGTGGCGGCGGTGACGTCGACGGCGAAGATCTCGCCGAGCGGGCCCGCCAAAGCGTTGCCGTCCAGGTGTTCAGCGGTCATGGGTCAACCTCCGGTCGGACCGAATCGTTCGGTTCTGATGCGCTCGGGGGCGTGCCCGAGCGCCAGCAGCAGATCGGCGGCGGCCTCGACGAACCCCGTCGGGCCGCACACGTAGCAGTCAGGCTCGAAGCCGGCCGGCCAGCCGCCCTCCGCCAGGTCGGCCAGCAGGATGCGGCCGGCCGGGCGGGAGACGCCGTCGGGCGTGGCCCGGGTGTAGAGGTAGGTGACGTCCAGCCCGGGCTCGGGACGGCGCAGCTCCTCGGCGTAGTAGCGGCTCTCGGGGGCGCGCAGCGAGTAGACCAGGCGGAACGGCACCCGGCTGGCCGCCCGCCTGCGCTCCCTGATCATCGCCATCAGCGGCACGATGCCGGACCCGCCCGCCACCAGCAGCACCGGGGCCTTGCTCGCCGGCCGCCAGACGAACCAGCCGCCCACCGGCCCGCGGATCTCGACCTCGTCGCCGGGCCGCATCACCTCGGTCAGGTACGGCGACACCTCGCCGTCCGGCACCGTCTCGACGGTCAGCTCCAGCAGCTCGCCGTCGGCGGGCGCGGCCAGCGAGTAGCTGCGCTGCGCGGTGTAGCCGTCGTCGGCCGTCAGCCGCACGTCCACGTGCTGGCCGGCCGCGTGCCCCGGCCAGCCGGGCACCTCGAACACCAGCGTGCGCGCGGTGCCGGTCTCCACGCGGGCCTCGCGCAGGCGGGCGGTCCGCCAGATCAGGCGCGGGCGCACCTTAGTCGCCCTCGTAGCGCTGCTCGCGCCACGGGTCGCCGTAGTTGTGGTAGCCCGCGGTCTCCCAGAAGCCCGGGTAGTCCTCGTTGAGCAGGCGGATGCCGCGGACCCACTTGGCCGACTTCCAGAAGTACAGGTGCGGCACGACCAGCCGGGCCGGGCCGCCGTGCTGGGGCGCCAGCTCTTCGCCGTCGAAGCGGTGCGCGATCCACGCCTTGCCGTCGAGCAGGTCCTCGACCGGCACGTTCGTCGTGTAGCCGCCGTAGGAGTAGATCAGCGCGTAGTCGGCGGCGCTCTCGACGTCCTCGAAGAGCACGTCCAGGGAGACGCCCTCCCACGTGGTGTCCAGCTTCGACCACTTGGTCACGCAATGAATGTCGACGGTGGGGGTCTCCTGAGGCAACGCCATCAGCTCGTCCCACGACCAGCGGTGCGTCTGCCCCGCCTCGGTGTCGATCGCGAACTCCCACCGCTCCAGCGGCACCCGCGGCGTCGGACCCGCCGACAGCACCGGGAAGTCCTCGACCAGATACTGCCCGGGCGGCAGCCGGTCGCCGCCGTCCCTCCGCTTCCCGTGGAAGCCGCGCGAAACAATGCCCACGAAAACGCCCCCTCCTAGTGATCCGCCCCCATTCCACCACGCCGGGGCGTGACCAGCCCGGATTCGTAGGCGAACACGACGAGCTGGGCGCGGTCGCGGGCCCGCAGCTTGGTCATCGCCCGGCTGACGTGCGTCTTCGCGGTCGTCGGGCTGATCACCATGTGGGCGGCGATCTCGTCGTTGGACAGGCCGCGGGCGACCAGGGCGACGACCTCGCGCTCGCGGTTGGTCAGCACCTCCAGTCCCTCGGCGGCGGGGCCGGGGCGGCGGGCGACGTACTCGCCGATGAGGCGGCGGGTGATCGCGGGGGAGAGCAGCGCGTCGCCGCGGGCCGCCACCCGGACGCCCTGGAGCAGGTCGGCGGGCTCGGTGTCCTTCACCAGGAAACCGCCCGCGCCGGCCCGCATGGCGTCCACGACGTACTCGTCCAGGCCGTAGTTGGTGAGGATCACCACGTGCGTGCCGGACAGGCGCTCGTCGGCGGCGATGCGGCGGGTGGCCTCGATGCCGTCCATCACCGGCATCTGGATGTCCACCAGGACCACGTCGGGGCGGTGCTCCAGGGCCAGCGCGACGGCCTGCTCGCCGTTCGCGGCCTCGGCCACCACCTCCAGGTCGTCCTCGGCGTCCAGCAAGGCGCGGAAGCCGCCGCGGATGAGCGCCTGGTCGTCGGCGAGCAGCACCCGGATCACGCCGGCTCCCGCAGCGGCAGCTCGGCGCGGACGGTGAAGCCGCCCTCGGGGCGCGGCTCGGTGCGGAGCCGGCCGCCGAGCGCCGTCACGCGCTCGCGCATGCCGAGCAGGCCCGTGCCGGGCACCGGCGGCGCGTCGGCGCTGGCCGCGCCGTCGTCGTCCACCTGCACCACCAGCTCGGCGGGCGCGTACTCGACGCGCACCTCGGCCGCCGCGCCGCCGGCGTGCCGGGAGACGTTGGTCAGCGCCTCCTGGACGATCCGGTACGCGGCCCGGTCCACCTCGGGCGGCAGCGCGCGCCGGTCCCCCTCGACGGTCACCGTGGTCGGCAGGCCAATGGAGCGGGCCCGCTGCACCAGGTCGTCGAGCCGGTCGAGCCCGCTCGGCGCCGGGTCCGCGGGCGGCTCGTCCTCCGCATCCCCCGCCGTCGCCTCCGGAGGCGGGGCCGTCGCCGGCTCGTCGCGCAGCACCTCCAGCGTGGCGCGCAGCTCGCGCATGGCGTCGCCGCTCGCCTCCTGGATGGCCAGCAGCGCCGCCGGCACCTCCTCGCCGCGCTTGCGCGCCAGGTGCACCGCCACCCCTGCCTGCACCTTGATGACCGAGATGCTGTGGGTGAGCGAGTCGTGCAGCTCGCGGGCGATGCGCAGGCGCTCCTCGCCCGCCCGCCGCCTGGCGACCTCCTCGCGGGTCCGCTCGGCCTCGGCGGCGCGCTGCTCGGCCTGCTCCAGGTACGCCTGCCGGTGCCGGGTCACCGTCCCCGTCACGCCGGCGGCGAGGAACCAGCCGAGCAGCAGCGTCGTGCCCTGGACGGTCTCGAAGGCCGGCCGGTCGGTGACGGTGGCCAGGGCGGCGCTCAGGTACGCGCCCAGGAACACGGCGCCGGCCAGCGCGGCGGGCAGGCGGTGGCCGTACCTGACCGCGGCGAACACCGACACCAGCACGGGGAAGGCGGCCGGCGGGCCCGGCACGGCGTGCACGGCGTACACGAGCATGCAGGCGGTGCTGACGGACAACGCGACGAGCGGCGCCCGCCGCCACCACACCAGCCCGAGCGAGCCGGCGAGCACGGCCGCGAGGTCGAGGACGGTCGGGTTCCGCGCGGCGATCGCGTTGACCGCCAGCAGGACGGCCACGACGCCGGCGAGCAGGCCGTCCTGGGCGATCGGCCGCCATCGCTCCAGATAGCTCACCTCTGCAGATTAGGGCGTTTCGTCGCGTTGATCCTCGGCGGGGAGGCGTATTCTCCGGCTACTTCCGGCGTAGTACGTCCCGGGCGTCCCCGCCCGCCGGCGTAGGGGCAGAAGCATCCGGCCGCACGACGACCGGGGGCCGCTCCGGGACGCACGATTCCGGCCATGGACACGATCAGAAACGACGGCCGGGGCAAAGGGCAGTTCCGGTACGTGACCCCGGTGCCCCCCGAGGCCGCGACCGGCCGGGTCGCCGAGGTCTACGCCCAGCTCGCCGAGGACTTCGGCATGGCCCGCATGCCGGTCTTCCTGACGTTGTCGCCCGCGCCGGAGGTGCTGGCCGCGACCTGGGCCCTGCTGCGCGAGTCGCTGCTGGCCGGGGAGGTCGCGCGGACCGGCAAGGAGGTCGTGGCGCTGGGGGTGTCGCTGGCGAACCGGTGCCCGTTCTGCGTGGCGGCGCACACGACGCTGCTGCACGCGACCGGCGACCACCGGCTCGCCGAGACCGTCGCCGCCGGGGGCGTGCCCGACGACCCCGGGCACGCGCGGCTGCTGGCCTGGGCCAAGGAGCGAGGGCCCGCGCCGTTCCCCGACGACGAGGCGCCCGAGTACCTGGGGACCGCGCTCACCTTCCACTTCGTCAACCGGATGGCCTCGGCGCTGCTCACCGAGAACCTGCTGCCGGGCAACCTGCAGAAGTCGCGGCTGGTGCGGAGCTTGGGCGGGCGGGCGATGTCCCGCGCGGTCCGGAGGCGGCTGCCGCCGGGCGCGAGCCTGCCGCTGGTCGCCGACCTGCGCGGCCGCCCGGAGCCCGGATGGGCGGCGCGCACCCCGGTCGGCGTCGCCTACGCGGCCCTGCGGACGGCGGCCAGGGACGGCGGCCACCTGCTCGGCGACGCCGCCAGGGCCGTGGTCGCCGGGACGGTCGCGGCCTGGGACGGCGAGCACCCGCCGATGGGCGGGGCCTGGCTGGACGGCCCGCTCGCCGGGCTGCCCGCGGCGGAGCGGCCCGCGGCCCGGCTGGCGCTCCTCGCGGCGCTGGCCCCGTACCGGGTGACCGACCCCGACGTGGCCGCCTGGCGCACCGCCGGCCCCGCCGTCGCGGACATGGCCGCTCGGCGCGGCGGAGGCTCCGTGGTCAGCGATGCCGATCTTGTCCGGCTGGTCGCGTTCGGGGCGATCCTCGCCACCGAGCGGGCCGAGACCCTCATCACCCGACCGGCCACCCTCACCCCCGCGAAAGGACGATCATGACCGCGCTCCCCGCGACCGCCGCCGCCCCCTCCACCTGGACCGCCCAGGCGCTCCGGGCGGTGGTCGTCCTGCACGTCGTCGCCCTGCTGGTCCAGGCGGTGACGGCCGGCCTGCTGCTGTCGGTGCCCGGCGGCCGGCCCCTGCACATGGCCTCGGCCATGGCCCTGGCCGTCATCGGCGTGCTGCACCTGGCCGCCGCGATCCTGGTGTGGCGCCCGGGCGGCGGCCCGGCGACGTTCGTCGCGCCGGCGGCGCTGCTCCTGGTGGCGACCGTGGCGGCGGCGATCCTCGGCGTGATGCACGTGAAACCGGTTCACGTGCCGCTCGGGGTGATGATGTTCGGCGCGGGTGTGCTGCAGCTCAACCGCGTGCTCGGCATGTGGCGGGCCCGGCCGTGACCTCGACCAGGCGGGAGCTGCTGCGGCTGGCCGGCCTCGCGGCGCTGGTCGCGGCGGCGGCCCCGGGCTGCTCCCTGCTGGCCGGCACCCCGCAGCCGCAGCTCCTCGCCAGCACCGCCCCGCTGCCCCGCCCGTACGCCGTGCCGCTGCCGATCCCCGAGGTGGCCCGGCCGGTCAGGAGCGAGGGCGGCGCCGACCACTACGAGCTGACCGAACGGCCGGCCGAGGCAGAGCTGCTGCCGGGCCTGCGCACCCAGGTCTGGGGGTACGGCGGAAGCTTCCCCGGCCCGACGATCGTGGCGCGCAGCGGCCGGCGGACCGTGGTGCGGCTGGTCAACCAGCTCGCCGAGCCGACCGTGCTGCACCTGCACGGCGGGCACACGCCGGCGGAGTCCGACGGCTTCCCGACCGACCTCGTGCCGCCCGGCGCGGCCCGGGCGTACACGTACCCGCTGGACCAGCGCGCCGCCACGCTCTGGTACCACGACCACCGCATGGACCACACGGGGCAGCAGGTGTGGCGGGGCCTGGCGGGCATGTTCCTGGTGCGCGACGACGAGGAGGAGGCGCTGCCGCTGCCGTCGGGGGAGCGCGACGTGCCGCTGCTGATCTGCGACCGGTCGTTCGCGGCCGACGGGTCCCTGCTGTACCCGGCGCTCGGCGGCGGGCGGCCGGGGGTGCGGGAGGCGTACATGGGGGGCGTGCTCGGCGACGTCATCCTGGTCAACGGCGCGCCGTGGCCGGAGCTGCGGGTGGCCCGGACCCGGTACCGGCTGCGCCTCTGCAACGGCTCGAACGCCCGCGCGTACGAGCTGACGACCGGCGGCCCGATCACCCGGATCGGCGGCGACGGCGGCCTGCTGGCCGCGCCGCGCACCGCGCGCACGATCCGGCTGGCCCCGGGCGAGCGCGCCGACGTCGTGGTCGACTTCGCCGCCTACCGCCTCGGGCAGCAGGTCGAGCTGCGGAACCTGGCGGGGGAGGGCCCGCAGGCCCGGGTGATGCGCTTCACCGTGGACCGGGACGAGCCGGACGACTCGGCCGTCCCGCAGCGGCTCTCCGCCGTCGAGGCGCTCGACCCGTCCCGGGCCAGGGTGACCCGGGACTTCACCTTCAGCAGCGGCGGCCTGCACGGCGGCACCGGCTGGCTGATCAACGGCCGCCCGTTCGACCCCGGGCGCATGGAGGCCAGGCCGAAGCTGGGGGAGACCGAGGTGTGGCGGCTGACCAGCGACGTCGCCCACCCGGTGCACCTGCACCTCGGCCACTTCCAGGTGGTGTCGGTCAACGGCGAGCGCCCGGCCGGCCCGCCCGAGTGGAAGGACACGGTCGAGCTGCGCGAGGCGCAGACCGTCGAGATCGTCACCCGCTTCACCGGCTACCGGGGCCGCTACGTCCTGCACTGCCACAACCTGGAGCACGAGGACATGGCGATGATGGCCGCCTTCGAGGTGGTCTAGGCGGGGTCCAGGCGGGGTCCAGGCGGGGTCCAGGCGGGGTCCAGGCGTGGTCCAGGCGTGGTCCAGGCGTGGTCTAGGCGCTCTCCGGCAGCCGGTCCGAGCGCGGCCAGACGTACTCCAGGTCGTCCGGCTCCTCGTCGCCGAACTTGGGCCGGTAGTAGGCGGGGTCCTTGCGCAGCAGCGCCGAGCGGTGGCTGAGGTGCAGGGCCTCGTCGCCGAGCCAGGGCGGCAGTTCGCCGGCGGCGGCCAGCTCGGGCTGCTGGCGGATCTCGGGCGTGCCGCGGAGCCGCGCCAGCTCGGTCGTCATCGTGGCGGCGCAGGTGTCGGCCCGGCCGAGGGCGCACCAGGTGTCGCACACCGCCAGGCCGTAGCGGATCAGGGCCTCCTCGTACCCGGCCCACATCTTGACGACGGGATGGTGACGCCAGCCGTAGCCGGGGACGGTGAGGGCGCGCAGGACCTGGAGGGTCTCCACCCGCTGCTTGCCGAGCCGCAGCGGGTCGAGCACCGCCGCGGTCGCCGTGAAATCCGGATATGGCAGGAAGGTCTGCATCGGTCACCCCTACTGACGTGCTGTTCCCCGTGGCCCGTCTGGACCGTCCGCCGGAGCGCGCTCACAATCGGGCCCATGGGAGACGGTTATGTCGGCGCCAGGACGCCGCGACGGGAAGACGCCCGGCTGCTGACCGGGCGGGCCGGGTACGTCGGCAACGTCCGGCTGCCCGGCCAGGTCCACGCGCACGTCGTCCGCAGCCCCGTCGCGCACGGCCGGCTGCTCGGCTGCGACGCCAAGGCGGCCTGGGCGAGCGAGGGCGTGCTCGACGTGATCACCCCGGCCGAGGTCGGCCACCTCCGCCTGCCCTGCGTCAACCTCGCGCCCGGCCAGCGCCTCACCCACTACCGGGTGCTGGAGGAGACCGTCAGGTACGCGGGCCAGCCGCTCGCCGTCGTGGTCGCCCGTACGCCGGAGGCCGCCAGGGACGCCGCCGACCTCGTCGACCTGGAGCTCGACGAGCTGCCCGCGCTCGTCGGCGTGGAACGCGCGCTCGCGGCGGACGCCCCGCTGCTCCACCCCGACTGGGGCACCAACGTGGTGACCGACTACCGGCTCGGCGACGACGACTGCGCGGCCGTGGTCGAGCGGGCGCCGCACGTGGTGGAGATGACGTTCCGGATGGGCCGGGTCTCGCCGCACCCCATCGAGCCGCGCGGCGTCGTGGCCGCCTACGACGGCGACGAGCTGACCGTGCACCTGTCGACGCAGGCGCCGCACCACGCCCGCGAGCACCTGGCCGACGCCTTCGGCCTCTCCCACGACCGGGTCCGCGTGATCGCCCGCGACACCGGCGGCGGCTTCGGCGGCAAGGAGCACCTCTACCCCGACGAGGCGCTGATCTGCCTGGCCGCGATGCGGCTCGGCCGCCCGGTGGCCTGGACGGAGGCCCCGGGCGACCGCCTGCTGGCCACGCTGCCCGCCCGCGCCGCCGTGCACCGGGGCCGGCTGGCCCTCGACGACGACGGGCGCTTCCTGGCCCTCCAGGTGGACGTGCTGGCCGACCTCGGCGCCCACCCGTCGAACGCCGGCGCCTCCACGGCGGCGGTCACCGCCACGCTGCTGCCGGGGCCGTACCGGTTCGACCGGGTCGCGGTGCGGGTGCGCGCCGCGGTGACCACGACGACGCCGACCGGCTCCTACCGCGGCTTCGGCCAGCCCGAGGGCACCCTGACCAGGGAGCGGCTGATCGACGAGGCCGCCCGCCGGCTCGGCGTGGACCCCGTGGAGCTGCGGCTGCGCAACCTGCTGGGGCCGGAGGAGCTGCCCTGCACGACGCGCGTGTACCAGCGCTACGACTCCGGCGACTACCCGCGCGCCCTCCGCACCCTGCGCGACCTGGTCGAGCCGGTGCGCGCGGACGACGGGCGGCGGCGCGGCATCGGCTACTCGTGCCACGTCGAGAGCACCGGCATGGGCCCGTCGGACGACCTCAAGGCCATCGGCGTGCTCGCCGGCGGCTACGAGACGGCGGTGCTGCGGATGGAGCAGGACGCCTCGGTGGTGGTCGCCTGCGGCGTGGTCGGGATCGGGCAGGGCATCGAGACCGCGCTGGCGCAGCTCGCCGCCGACCGCGTGGGGGTGCCGCTGGAGCGGGTGCGGGTGGTGCTGGGCGACACGGCGGCGACGCCGTACTCGTCGGTGGGGTCGATCGCCAGCCGGGCGCTGACGCTCGGCGGCGGCGCGCTCGTCCGGGCCGCCGGGCGGCTGCGGGACAAGCTGCTGGCCCTCGCCGCGCACCGGCTGGAGGTCGCCGTCGAGGACCTGGAGCTGGTGGACGAGGCGGTGCGGGTCAAGGGCGACCCGCGGGCGTCGGTGACGCTGCGCGAGCTGGCCACGTCCGCGTGGCGGGGCTGGGACCTGCCCGAGGGGGCGCAGCCCGGCCTGGAGGAGCGGGTCAGCTACGACCCGCCCGCCTACACCTTCGCCTACGGCGCGCACGCGGCGGCCGTCGCGGTGGACCCGGAGACGGGCGCGGTCGAGGTGGAGCGCTACTGGGTGGTGAACGACGCGGGCGTGCTGGTGAACCCGGCCGTGGTGGAGGGCCAGCTGCACGGCGGCGTGGCGCAGGGCCTCGGCCAGGCGCTGAGCGAGGACATCGGCTACACCGAGGAGGGCCAGCCGATCACCGACTACCTGCTGCCGACCACGCGGGAGGTGCCGGACATCCAGGTCGTCATGCTGGAGACGCCCTCGCCGGTCACGCCGGGCGGCATGAAGGGGGTCGGTGAGGCGGGCACCATCGGCCCGCCTGCGGCCGTGCTGAACGCCGTGGCCGACGCCCTTCCCGAGATCGCCGCCCGGGTCACCGACGTGCCGCTCACGCCGTCGGCGGTGTGGTCGCTGCTGCGCGACCGCTGAGACGGTCCGGGGTCCCGCGGCGGCGGCCCGGGGCTCTGTCATGCCGCCATTCCTACCCGCGTCACCTGCCCGAAGCGGGAATTGACGATTTCTCGCCGAAACCTCGACCCGGACGGCCTTCTCGTGCGTACACGTTTCGACAGCCGCTTCAGTTCACCCCGCGACCCCCCGGAAAAGAGAAAGCATGACGACCACCCTGCGATCGCCCCGCCGCCGCGGGACGCAGTACGTGTGGCCGCTGCGGGAGGATGCCCGGACGGTCGGTCACGCGCGCTCGGTCATCCGCGACCGGCTGGCGGCCCTCGACCTGCACCCGGACCTCGTCCACGACGCCGTGCTCATGGTGAGCGAGCTGGTCACCAACGCTTTCATGTACGGCGACGCCCCCTACGAGCTGCTGCTGCACGTGGACGCCAAGGACATCATGTGCGTGGTCGTGGACGGCAGCCCCGTCCCGCCCGCCCCGTCGCCTCCCAATCTCGCGGCCGAGCACGGGCGCGGGCTGCGCATCGTGGCCCGGCTCTCCGACGGCTTCTACGGCTGTCATCCCCAGCGGTACGCCACCCGTCCGGACCTGGTGGGCAAGGGCACCTGGTTCGCTCTGTCCCGGAGGGGCCCGGCCTGCGCCGTCGTCCCGATCAGACCCGGAACATAACTGATCATCCAATGTCAAGTCAGGACTTCCGGAAAGATCATGACTACAGTGGCAGCCGCGAGCCGGGGATGATCTTCGTCGTGTGACGGGCCCCGGCCGTTCTGGAGGCTGCAATGTCTGTCTGGAACCCGCGCCCCGGCGCCGCGATCATCACCCTCACCCTCGCGGTCACCCCCCTCACCATCGGCCTCGCCACCACCGGCCCCGCGTCCGCCGCCGCCGCGGCCACGTACTACGTGGACGCCGTCAACGGGAACGACGCGGCGGCCGGCACCACGCCCGCCACCGCGTGGCGGACGCTCACCAAGGCGTCCACCGCGCCGCTCGCCCCCGGCGGCAAGCTGCTGCTGGCCCGCGGCAGCACGTGGAAGGGGCAGCAGCTCGCCATCACCGGGTCGGGCACGTCCGCCGCGCCGATCGTCGTGGACGCCTACGGCGCCGCCGCCGCCCGCCCGATCGTCGCCGGGCACGACGAGGCGTGCGTGAGCCTCGAAGGCGGCCACATCGAGCTGTACAACCTCCAGATCGGCCTGGCGGTGGACGGCTCGCGCTGCACCTGGGCCGGGGTGAAGGTGACCGGCGACGACAACGTCGTCGAGCGCAACCTCATCACCGGCGCCGCGGCCGGCGTCTACATCGAGAAGGGCGTGCGCTACACCGCGATCACGGCCAACGACCTCATCGACAACAACTACATGAGCAAGCTCACCCCGACGGACGTCAACGACAACGACGACGCCGGCGCGTTCGCCATCCTCGTGCAGGGCGACGACTCCAACATCGGCTGGAACGAGATCCGCGGCTCCACGGCCTTCAGCTACGACTACGGCACGGACGGCGCCGCCGTCGAGATCTTCCTCGGCTCCCGCAACCGCGTCCACCACAACGTCGCGATCGACAACGAGACCTTCACCGAGCTCGGCACCAGCAGGGACGTCAACGCCGACGGCAGCCCCGTGGACCCGGACGGCACCTCGGGCAACGTCTTCGAGTACAACGTCATCACCGGCCCGCGGACGCAGGGCGGCCTGGTCACGAGGGGCCCGCAGGAGCCCGGCGAGGACCCCGACCCGAACGGCCCCGTCCTCGGCACCGTCTTCCGCAACAACAGCGTCCGCCTCACCCACGCCGACTCCCAGGGCGTCGTCTGCGACGCCGGCTGTACCGACGCCCACCTGTCGATGTCGCAGAACATCATCCAGGCCGTGGTCAAGACCGCCTACGGCCCCAATGTCACCGACAGCCACCACAACGTCTTCTACGGCGCCCGCCAGCACCAGATGGGCGGCTCCGCCAACGTCACCGCCGACCCCATGTTCGACCTCACCGACGCCGCGAACCCGCTCAAGCTGCGCGCCGGCAGCCCCGCCATCGACCTCGGCATCACCCGGTTCAGCGACGACGACGTGACCGGCCGCGCCATCGACGGCAGCGACGGGCCCGTGGACGCCGGAGCCTACGAGTACGACAAGTAGGTTTTGTCGCCGCCGTCCTCTACTCTCCCGACCAATTGATCACGAGGGAGATGCCGGACATGACCTACCTGGAGCTGTCGGAGGACGGCGGCGGTTCGCACAAGTTCTACGAGGTGATCGTGGCGGGCACCGACGTCACGATCACCTACGGCCGCATCGGCGAGAGCGGCCAGAGCAAGGTCACGTCCTTCCCCACCGCGGCCAAGGCCCAGGCCGCCGCGGCCAAGAAGGTCGCGGAGAAGACCCGCAAGGGCTACGCGCCGGCCGTGCGCGGCGTCCGCCAGCGCCGCGCCGTCACCCGCCGGGTCATCGCCAGCACCCGCTCCACCGCCCAGCAGGCCCCGGTGCTGTGGCGCTTCGACAGCGGCGCCCCCGCCTTCGGCATCTTCGTGGACGGCGAGCGCTGCTGGGCCGGCAACCAGGACGGCGACGTCTACACCGTCACCCACTCCGGCACCGTGACCGGCCGCTTCCGGCTGCCGGACGGCGTCAAGTGCATCGTGGCCGACGACTTCTGGATCTACGCCGGCTGCGACGACGGCCGCGTGTACGACCTCAGCGGCAAGGCGCCGCGGGCCGCGTACGACATCGCCGCCGACGTGGACATCTACTGGCTCGACATCCACGACGGCGTGCTCGGCGTCTCCGACCGCGGCGGCCGGGTCACCGCGATCGACTACGAGGACGAGTTCCAGTGGGCGCGCTCCGACGGCGGCAACTCGGCCTGGATGGTCCGCTGCGACGCCGACTCCGCCTACTACGGCCACTCGCGCGGCGTCGCCCGCTACGACCTCGCCGACGGCTCCCGGATCTGGGAGAACCGGAGCGTGGACCACGTGCTGTTCGGCTGGCAGGAGGAGCACTCGGTGTACGCCGGCACCGCCCGCCGCACCGTGCACCGGCTGGCCAAGGGCGACGGCCGCGTGGAGGCCGTCTACCAGTGCGACGGGGCCGTCTACTCCTGCGCCACCTCGCCCGGCGGGCGGCACGTCTTCGCGGGCGACAACCAGTCCTCGATCTACTGCTTCGACGCCTCCGGCGAGCGGCTGTGGAAGCTCGGCACCGGCTGCGGGTCTGCGCTCTCGATGCAGTACCTCGACGAGCGGCTCTACATCGTCACCACGGACGGCACGCTGGCCTGCGTGGACGCGAGCGAGGCGGCCATCGCGGCGGCCCGGTCCGGCACCGTCCCGCAGGCGGTGGACGTCAAGGCCGCCGCTTCGCTCCCGGCCGTCGAGCCGACCGCCGTGGTGGAGACGGTGGTCGCGACGGCCGCCGGAGCGGGCGACGGCGTGGTGGTGGAGTGCGTCAGCGAGGGCGGGCGGCTGCGCGTGCGCGTGGTGAGCCCCGGCTTCGAGCCGTGGCACGTGCAGTTCCCCAAGGACATCCGCGAGCCGGGCGCGCGCTACCTCGTCGAGGGGCTGCGCTCGGCCGGGCGCGGCGGCTTCTACCGCGCCTACGGCGAGATCCGCCGCCTCCTCTAGCGCGCACGGCCGCGCACGGCGGCGAGCACCAGCAGCCCCGCCGCCACCCCGGTCACCCCGCTGACCAGGTACACCTCGTTCAGCGCCGCGTACGCCGCCCGCCCCGCCCCCTGGTACAGCAGGCCGAGCACCGCGACGCCGAGCGCGTAGCCGAGCTGCCGCACCGTGTTGACCGCGCCGGCCGCCATCCCGGCCCGGTGCGGCGGCACGGCGGCCATGGCGGCCGAGCTGAGCGCGGGGATCGCCAGGCCCACGCCGATCCCGGTCACCACCAGGCCGGGCGCGAGCGCCGTCCAGGCCGTGTCCGGCCCCAGCCGGCCCTGGAGGAACGCGCCCGCCCCGATGAGCAGCAGCCCGCCGCCGACGGCCGCCCGGGGCGACAGCCGGGGGAACAGCCGGGCGGCGGCCACCGAGACCACCAGGGACGTGGCCGCCATCGGCGACAGCGCCACCCCCGCCATCACCGGCCCGAGCGCCAGCACCTGCTGCAGCCACAGCGAGGTGAAGGCCAGGCAGGCGAACGCGGCCGGCATGAGCAGCCCGGCCCCGGCCATGATCCCGCTGAACGACCGGTTGCGGAACAGCCGCAGGTCCAGCATGGGCCGTGGGCTGCGCAGCTCGACGGCGAGGAACGCGGCCAGCGCCACCGCGGCGGCGCCGAGCGGCACGAGCGTCCGCGCCGCCGCCCAGCCGTGCTGCCCGGCCTCGATCAGCCCGTACGTCAGCGCCCCCGCCGCCACGGTGAACGTCGCCATGCCCGCCCAGTCCGGCCGCCCCTTCTCCCCGGGCAGCCGCGACTCCGGCACCGAGCGCAGCGTCAGCCAGGCCGCGGCCAGGCTGATCGGCAGGTTCACCAGGAAGATGGCCCGCCAGTGCAGGTGCTCGGTGAGCAGGCCGCCGAGCACGGGGGCGACGGCCGCGGCGGCGCCGTTCACGCCGCCCCACACGCCGAAGGCGATGCCCCGCCGCCGCCCGTGGTAGGTGGCGCTGATCAGGGCGAGCGTCGTGGCCATCATGGCCGCGCCGCCGGCCCCCTGCACCACCCTGGCCGCCAGCAGCAGCGCGCCGTCCGGCGCGATCCCGCAGGCCAGCGAGGCCAGCGCGAACACCGCCAGCGCCGCCAGGTAGACCCGCCGCCGCCCGGCGTGGTCGGCGACGGACCCGGCGGCCAGCAGCAGCGCGGCCAGGGCCAGCGCGTAGCCGTCGAGCAGCCATTGCGTGTCGCTGAACGACATGCGCAGGTCGGCGGCGATCGGGGGGAGGGCGACCATGACGATGGTCACGTCCACGAGCAACATGAAGGCCCCGAGGCAGGCCGCGACGAGCGGCTGCCAGCCCGCCCGCGCGGCGGTCTCCGGGGTGCGCAAGGTAGTCATGCGGACAAGGTCGCGGGCGGGTGCCGGTTGTCGCCAGGAGATCGGGCCGTTCTGGTGGTTTTCCGTGCGGATTACGCTTGGCTGGTGGAAAACATCGTGCTGGACGAGGTGGACCGCGGGCTGCTGCACGCGCTCCAGGTGGACGGGCGGGCCCCCTTCAGCCGGATCGGCGAGGTGCTGGGCGTGTCCGACCAGCGGGTGGCGCGCCGCTATCGGCGGCTGCGCTCGACCGGGATGTTGCGGGTCGTCGGCGTGGTGGACGGGCGGCGGCTCGGCTACGAGTCGTGGGCCCTGCGGCTGCGGTGCACGCCCGACGCCGCCGCCTCGATCGCCGAGGCGCTGGGGCGGCGCTCCGACACGTTCTGGGTGCACCTGCTGTCCGGCGGCACCGAGATCTCGTGCGGCGCGCTCCAGCGCACCGCCGCCGAGCGGCAGGCGCTGCTGCTGAACAAGCTGGCCAGGACCAACCGGGTGCTGTCGGTGACGGCCCACCGGACGCTGCACACGTTCGTCGGCGGGCGGGTCGGCTGGGCCGGGCTCGCCGCGCTCTCCGCCGACCAGGTGGCGCACCTGGAGGCGGGCCGCGGGTACGCCAGGCACGCCGCCACGGACGAGCCGATCACGCTCGGCCCCGGCGACGACGCGCTGCTCCAGGCGCTGTCGCGGGACGGCCGGGCGGCCCACGCCGACCTGGCGGCGGCCACCGGCTGGTCGGAGTCGACGGTCAGGCGCCGCATGGAGCACCTGTGCGCGGCCGGAGCGCTCTTCTTCGACATGGACGTGCTGCCCACCCTCCTCGGCTACCAGGTGGAGGCGCAGCTCTGGATGTCGGTGCCGCCCGCCGAGCTGGACGCGACCGGGCACGCCCTCGCCCGCCACCCGGAGGTGGCCTTCGCGGGCGCCGCCACCGGCCCCCACAACCTGGCGGCCAGCATCGTGTGCCGCGACGACGCGGCCTTCTACCGCTACCTGACCGAGGACCTGGGCGCGCTGCCCGCGATCCGGCAGATCGAGACCGCGCCCATCATCCGCACGATCAAACGTGCCGGGGCGCAGCTTCCCCTGTGACAATCGGAGGCGTGCGGCGGAGATCGTTCCTGCGGGCCGGCGGGGTCACGGCGGCCGGGCTGGCCGGCGCGCTGACGCCGGCCGGGCTCGCGCGCACGCCCAACAACTCCTTCGTCCGGCTGCGCCGCCGCTGGCGCGAGCTGGCCGCGGGCGCCGGCCACCCGCCGCACGCGGCCGCCCTCGCCGCCCTCGGCCGGGCCGCCGCCCGCCACCGGGACACCATGGCCGCCGGCCCTTCCCGCCTGTGGCCGGACCAGCCGTTCCCGTCCTTCGCCGCCACGCCGCGCCGGCTCCGCACGATGGCGCTCGGGTACGCGCTCCCCGGCACCGGCCTGACCGGCGACCCCGCGCTGGGCCGGGCGGTGGCCGCCGGGATCGACCACTACCGGCGGCACGTGTACGCGGCCGGCGCCGCGGCCACGGGCAACTGGTGGCACTGGCAGATCGGCGTGCCGAAAGCGCTGCTGGACGCGTCCGTGCTGGTCGAGCCGCATCTCGGCGACCGCGAGGGCGCGGCGCTCGCCGCGGCCGTCGACCACTTCGTCCCCGAGCGGCGGCTCGGCCCCTACAGCGGCACCAGCACCGCCGCCAACCGGGTGGATCTGTGCCTGGTCATGCTGCTGCGGGCCATGCTGGACGCCGACCACGGCCGCGCCGACCTCGCCGTGGCCGCGCTGCGACCGGTGTTCGGGTACGTCGGCGACGGCGACGGCTTCTACCGCGACGGCTCCTTCATCCAGCACACGCACGTCCCCTACCAGGGCGGTTACGGCGTGACGCTGCTGTCGGGGGCCGCCACGATCCTCGCGCTGCTGCGCGGCTCGCCGTGGGAGGTGACGTACCCGCTGCTGTTCGAGGCGGTGGAGCGGTCGTTCGCGCCGTTCGTGCGCGACGGGGCCTGCATGGACCTCGTGCGCGGGCGCGGCGTCGGCCGCCGCCCCTTCGGCGACCACGAGCGCGGCCACGAGCTCGCCGCCGCGATCCTGCTGCTGGCCGAGGTGGCCCCGGCCGCCGCCCGGGCCCGCTGGCACGCGCTGGTGAAGGGGTGGGCGGCGCGCGGCCGGCGTCCCGAGCGGCTGGAGCCCGCGGCGCGCGCCCGGCTGGCGGCGGTCGTGGCGGACCCGTCCGTGCCCGCCGCGCCCGAGCCGGTCGGGCACCGGCTGCTGCCGATGAGCGCCCGGGCCGTGCACCGGAGGCCCGGCTGGTGCGCCGCCCTCAGCATGGCCTCCGACCGCGTCGCCCGCTACGAGCACGGCAACGGCGAGAACCTGCGCGGCTGGCACACCGGCTCCGGCATGCTCTACTGGTGGGCCGGCGGCCACGCCGACCAGTACTCCGACTCCTTCTGGCCCACCGTCGACCCCTACCGCCTGCCCGGCACCACGGTCTCGGCCAAGCGGCTGCCGGACGGCGCGGGCGGGGCCTGGGGCGACACCTGCACGCCCTGGCGGTGGGTCGGCGGGGCGACGGACGGCACGTACGCGGCCGTCGGCCAGCACCTGAGCGGTCTCGAAAGCACCCTGGAGGCGTTCACGTCGTGGTTCTTCCTCGACGACGCCGTGGTCTGCCTGGGCGCCGGCATCACGGCGCGGGACGGCGCGCCGGTCGAGACGGTCGTCGACAACCGCCGGACCGTCCCGCTCACCACCGATGCCCCGCTCACCACCGATGCCCCGCTCACCACCGGCGAGGGCTGGGCGCACCTGGCGGGCCACGGCGGCTACCTGGTGCCGGGGCAGCCGCTGCGCACGCTGCGCGAACGCCGCCCGGGCGGCGGGGTCACCCGCGACTACGTGACGCTGTGGCTGGACCACGGCATCGACCCGCGCGCGGCCGGCTACCACTACGTCCTGCTGCCCGGCGCGACCCGGGAGCGGACCGCGGCCCGCGCCGCCGACCCCTCCTGGCTGCGGGTGCTCGCCAACACCACGGCCGCGCAGGCCGTGCACGTGCCGGCGTCCGGCCTCACGGCCGCCTGCTTCTGGCTCGCCGGGGCGGCGGGCGGCCTGACCGCCTCCGCGCCGTGCGCGGTCCTCGCCCGCGAGCACGACGACGGCACCGCCACGCTGACCGTGTCCGACCCGCGCCGCGACCTGGACGAGCTGTCGCTCACCTGGGACCGCCCGATCACCGCGCTGCTCGCCGGCGACGCCCTGCTGACCGGCTCCACCCTGGTCCTCCGCGGGCTGGGCGGGCTGGAGGGCGGCTCGGTCACGGTCACCGTGCGGCTGCGAGGCGCGCCCTGACCGCCGCGGCGCGCTCCGGCAGCGGGCCCGCGGGGACCGGCAGGCAGGTGTGGCCGAAGCGGGCGTAGGCGTCCCGGTGGACGCGCTCGAAGCGCAGCGACTCCTCGAAGGTGATCCGGCGCGCGCCGGTCGGGGCCACGAAGCCCAGGTTCTCGACGAAGAACACCTCCTCCTCGTAGCCGCGCCCGGCCCGCAGGCGGTCCAGCGCCGTGGACAGGGCCGGCGGGACGGGATGGCCAAGGAAGCGGGCCAGCGCGTACGTGCACACCGGCGAGCGGTCGTGGACCTGCGGCCCGCCGCCGGGCAAGGCGGCGGCCCGCTCCCGGCGGCGGAGCTGGAGCGCCAGCACCTCCTCGATGAAGGACGGCCGCGTCCACGGCTCGGCCTCGCCCTCGGCCTGCCGCAGGGCGATGACGTCGGTGGCCGCCTCCTCGACGACGGCGTAGCCGTCCTGCTCCAGCCGGCGCAGGATGGCCGTCTTCCCCGCGCCGGGTGCGCCGGTCAGGATGTAACGCCTCATGGGGCCTTCCTTCCGTTTTGGGTCTTGACGGTCTCGTCCGCAGCTCATACGTTCCGGCCACGGCGCTGAAAATTATCGTTACCCTGCCGAAACTTTCGGAGGTCCGGTGAAGCCCCTCATCCTCGCGATGGCGCTCGTCCTCGCCGTCCCGCTCCCCGCCCAGGCCCACCCCAGGCAGCCCCGCGACCTGCGCGAGCTGGCGCAGCAGACCGGCATCAGGATCGGCACCGCGGTGGACGTCGCCTCCCTGCGCGACGAGGCCGACTACCGCAAGGTGCTCAACCGCGAGTTCTCCCACGTCACGGCCGAGAACGCGATGAAGTGGGAGTCCGTCGAGCCGGAACGGGGCACCTACACCTGGCAGGACGCCGACGCCGTCGTCGCGAACGCCCTGCGGCACGACCAGAAGATCCGCGGCCACAACCTGGTGTGGCACAACCAGCTACCGGCCTGGCTCACCACCGGCGTCGAGAACGGCACGATCGGCGACGCCGAGCTCAGGGACATCCTCCGCGACCACATCATGACCGAGGCCCGCCGCTACCGGGGCAAGATCCGCGCCTGGGACGTGGTGAACGAGGTGGTGGACGACGACGGCAACCTGCGGCAGAGCATCTGGCTCACCCACCTCGGCCCAGGCTACATCGCCGACGCCTTCCGCTGGGCCCACCGCGCGGACCCGCACGCCAAGCTCTACCTCAACGACTACAACATCGAGTGGAACACCGCCAAGATCGAGACCACGTACACGCTGATCAAGGACCTCAAGGCGCAGGGCGTGCCCATCCACGGCATCGGCTTCCAGGGCCACCTCGGCATCCAGTACGACTACCCGGGCGACTGGCCCGCCGTCATGCGCCGCTTCGCCGACCTCGGCCTGGAGGTCGCCGTCACCGAGATGGACGTGCGCATGGTGCTGCCGGTCACCCCCGAGAAGCTGGCCACCCAGGCCGACTACTACCGGCGGGCGCTCAGCGGCTGCCTGAGCGTGAGCGCCTGCCGCGAGTTCACCGTGTGGGGCTTCACCGACCGCCACTCGTGGGTGCCCGGCTGGTTCGACGGCGAGGGCGCGGCCTGCCTGTTCGACGAGAACTACGCGCCCAAGCCCGCCTACCAGGCCCTGCTGAGCGTCAAGCGGGGCTAGCGGCTCACTTCCAGAACGCCGCCACCTTGCCCGCCACGGCCGCGCCCTGGGCGTAGCCCGCCTCGGCGCTCGGCGTACGGGACTCGGGGGCGAGGGGGTCGGCGCCGAACGCGGCCTGCGCGGCCTCGTCCGGCCCGATCACCTCGACCGCCCCGTCGAGCGCCGCCCAGGACGGCACGCCGAGGTCGGGCATCGGCGCGATCACCAGCACCGGGTCGAAGCCCGCCGCGAGGTCGGCGTTCGTGCTGGACCGCACCCCGCCGTCCATGTACGGCACCCCGCCGATCCGCACGCACGGCCACACGCCCGGCACCGCGCAGCTGGCCGCCACCGCGTCCACCAGCCCGACCCCCGACCCCCGTGTGAACAGCCGGGGCTCCCCGGTGCGCGCGTCCACCGCCGTGATCACCAGGTCGCGCTCCGGCCAGGCGTGCACCGGCAGCCGGGCCTCGATCACCGCGCGCCGCTCGGCCTCGCTCACCGTGGCGGCCGACAGCGCCAGCTCCCCGACCTTGCGCCGCTGCTCGGCGGGGTCGGGCGAGCTCTCGTAGGCGGCCTGCAGCCGGGCCCACAGCTCCGCCATGTCCACGCCGCCGGGCAGCTCCGGCGTCTGCCGCGCCGGGTCGGTCTGCCGCGCCAGCAGGTCGGCCATGGGCAGGCCGCTGGTGATCTGGGCGGCCACCGCCGAGCCCGCCGACGTGCCCACGACGCGGTCGGCGTCCAGCAGGCGCACGCCGGCGTCCTCCAGCGCCGCCACCACGCCGGTCGCCCACGCGATCCCGGCCACCCCGCCCCCGCCCAGCACCAGTGCTTTACCGCTCATCGACGACTCCTCAAAAAAGTCCGGTTGCCGTGTCGAACCGGCCGGAGCGTGTTCGACGCGTTGATGACGAAACGCATCCAGGCTAGTGAAAGGGCCAGAAAGTGGCGCAGAAGATCACAACGTTCCTGTGGTTCGACAACCAGGCCGAGGAGGCCGCGGCCTTCTACACCTCGCTGTTCGCCGGCTCGCGGATCGTGAGCGTCCAGCGTCCCCCGGGGGCGGAGGTGGCGATGACGGTCGAGTTCGAGCTGGCCGGGCAGCGGTACCTCGCGCTGAACGGCGGGCCCGAGCACAGCTTCACCGAGGCGGTCTCGCTGTTCGTCGACTGCGAGTCGCAGGAGGAGGTGGACGAGCTGTGGGCCAGGCTCACCGCGGACGGCGGCGAGGAGGGGCCGTGCGGCTGGCTCAAGGACCGGTGGGGGCTGTCCTGGCAGATCATCCCGCGCGGCCTCCCCGAGCTGCTGGGCGACCCCGACCCGGAGCGGGCGCGGCGCGCGATGAAGGCGATGCGGAGCATGAGCAGGATCGACCTCCGCGCCATGGAGGAGGCGGCCGACGGCAGGTGACCGGCGAGGCGGGGCGACCGCACCGGCCGGCCCGCACCGCGCGGCCGGCCCGCACCGCGCGGCCGGCCCTCACCGGTCGGCCAGTCCGAACGGCAGGTCGGGCCGCTGCGCGGCGATGTGCATGAGCCGGTTGTACTTGATCACCCGCTCGCCGCGCGCCGGCGCGCCCCCCTTGAACTGGCCGCACCCGGTGGCGACGGCCAGCTCGGCGACGAAGTCGTCCACGGTCTCGCCGGAGCGGTGCGAGACCATCCGGGCGTAGCCGTGCTTGCGGCACAGGTCCATGGCCTGCAACGTCTCGGTCACGGTGCCGACCTGGTTGACCTTGATGAGCGCCGCGTTGCCGATGTTGCCGGCGATGCCCTGCTCGATGACGGCCGGGTTGGTGCAGAACACGTCGTCGCCGACGAGCTGCAGCCGGTCGCCGAGCCGTTCGGTGAGCTGCCGCCAGCCGTCCTCGTCGTCCTCGGCCAGGCCGTCCTCGATGCTCCAGATCGGGTAGTCGGCGGCGAGCTGCGCGTACATCTCGATCATCTCCAGGGTGGACAGCCGCTCGCCCGCCACCTGGTACGCGCCGTCGGCGCGGCGGAAGCGGGTGGCGGCCGGGTCCAGCGCGATCGCGACCTGGTCGCGGGAGGCGGTGTAGCCGGCGTCGTCGACGGCGTCCATCAGCGCCGACAACACCTCGCGCGGGTGGGTGAAGTCGGGCGCGAAGCCGCCGTCGTCGCCCTGTCCGGTCGGCCGGCCGGCGGCGGCCAGGTTGCCGCGCAGCACGGCGTAGATCTCGACGCCCGCCCGCACCGCCTCCGCCATGGTCGGCGCCCCGATCGGCGCGATCATGAACTCCTGGAAGTCGAGCTGGTTGGAGGCGTGCAGGCCGCCGCTCACCATGTTGAAGTGCGGCACCGGGAGCCGGGGCCGCACCGTCGAAGGGCTCAGGAACTCCCACAACTGCTGCCCGTGCGCCATCGCGACGGCCCGCGCGGTGGCCATCGACACGCCCACGGTGGCGTTGCCGCCGAGCCGGCTCTTGTCCGGGGTGCCGTCCAGCTCGATCAGCGCCTGGTCCACGTCGGCCAGGGAGTACCAGGGACGCCCCTTGAGCCGCTGGAAGATCGTGCCGGTGATGCGGGCCGCGGCCCGGGTCACGCCCGCGCCGCCGTACCGGCTGTCGTCGCCGTCACGCAGCTCCACGGCCTCCTTGGCGCCGGTCGAGGCGCCGGAGGGCACGCCGGCCCAGCCGGTCGCGCCGCCGGCCAGGGTGAGGGTGACCGACAGGGTGGGGCGGCCGCGGGAGTCCAGGATCTGCATGGCGCCCAGGTCGATGATGTGGAACGCGCACACGGCTCCTCCAGGTGGGTGCGTCACCGTCCCCTCGACGGTGTCATGGTCGTCGGCCCGTACATAGGGCAGATCGGCGTGACCCCTACATCTCCTGGAGAAACTTCCCGGCCGGGCACGCCGCCCGGCCTCGGGGACAAGTCCGGCGCAAGTCACCTCCAGTCCGGCATTTAGCGCGATGGACCACTGTTGGCGAACGAGATCACCGTTCCCACAGGGGGTTCACATGACCATCGACGGCAGGACGTTGAAGGGCCGGCTGTCGGCCGCCGGCGACGACGGCTTCGAGCAGGCCGCGCTGCCCTGGAACCGGGCCGTCCGGCAGCCGATCGCCGCCGTGGTGGAGGCCGAGGACGCCGCCGACGTCGCCGCCGTGGTCCGCCAGGCCGCCGCCGCCGGGCTCCGGGTCGCCACGCAGCCGAACGGCCACGGCGCCACCACCGGCCTCGACGGCGAGGTCCTGCTCCGCACGTCCCGGCTGCGCGCCGTGGAGGTCCGCCCGGCCGAGTGGGTGGCCCGGGTGGAGGCCGGGGCCTCGTGGGGCGAGCTGCTGGCCGCCGCCGCCAAGCACGACCTCACCGGGCTCGCGGGCAGCTCGCCGATCGTCAGCGTCGCCGGCTACAGCCTGGGCGGCGGCCTGAGCTGGTACGGCCGGGCGCACGGCCTGGCGGGCAACGCGATCCGCGCGCTGGAGGTCGTGGACGCCGAGGGCGGCACGTCCCGGGTCACCGCCGACTCCGACCCCGAGCTGTTCTGGGCGCTGCGCGGCGGCGGCGGCGACTTCGGCGTGGTGACCGCGCTGGAGCTGGCGCTGTTCCCCGCCTCCCGCCTGTACGGCGGCCGGATGATGTGGCCCGCCGCCCGCGCCGCCGAGGTGATGGCCGCCTTCCGCGAGATCACCGCGACCGCGCCCGAGGAGCTGACCCTGTGGTTCACCCTCGCGCAGTTCCCGCCGTTCCCCGAGGTGCCCGAGCCGCTGCGCGGGCTGGCGGCCGTCATGGTGGACCTCACCTTCCTCGGGGCGGCCGAGGCGGGCCGCGCCCTGGTGCGCCCGCTGGAGTCCGTCCCGGGCGTGCTGCTGGACACCCGCGGCGACCTGCCGGTCGCGGAGGTGGGCGGCATCTGCGCCGAGCCGGTCGAGCCGATGCCCGCCCTGCTGCGCGCCGAGCTGCTGACCGGGCTCGGCGACGACGCCGTGGCGGCCCTGCTGGAGGCGGCGGCCGCGGGCATCGCCCCGCTGGCCACGGTCCAGGTGCGGCATCTCGGCGGCGCGCTGGCCCGGGCCGGCGAGGACGCGGGGGCCTGCGGGCACGTCGCGGAGCCGTACCTGCTGAGCATGATCGGCCCGGCTCCCGTGCCCGAGGTCGCGGCGGCGGCGACGGCCCGGCAGGAGGCGATCGTCGCGGCGCTGTCCGCGCACACCAGCGGGCTGAAGCCGTTCACGTTCCTCGGCGACGGGGAGACGGCCGCGGCGGCGTTCCCGCCCGCGACGCTGGAGCGGCTGCGCGCGGTCAAGCGGGCCCGCGACCCGCGCGGGGTCTTCCGCTCCAACTACCCGGTGCTGGGCTGAGCCTCAGCGCGGGTCGCCGGGGACGGTCAGGCCGCTCTCGTACGCGGCGATCACCGCCTGCACCCGGTCGCGCAGGCCGAGCTTGGTCAGCACGTTGCTGACGTGCGTCTTCACCGTGTGCTCGCTGACCACCATGGCCTGCGCGATCTCCGCGTTGGACAGGCCGCGCGCGATCATCCGCAGCGTCTCCCGCTCGCGCGCGGTCAGCACCTCCAGCCGTTGCGACGGCACCTGCGCGGCGGCGGAGCGCGAGGTGAACTCGGCGATCAGCTTCGTGGTGATCGCGGGCGCGAGCAGGGACTGCCCGGCCGCGACCACCCGCACGGCGTGCACGAGGTCGTCGCGGCGCACGTCCTTCAGCAGGAAGCCGCTCGCACCCGCCCGCAGCGCGTCGTAGACGTAGTCGTCCAGGTCGAACGTGGTCAGCATGATCACCCGGCACGCGCTGTCCGCGCAGACCAGCCGGGCCGCCTCGATGCCGTCCATGACCGGCATGCGGATGTCGAGCAGCAGCACGTCCGGGCGGTGCGTCCGCACCGCCTCGACCGCCTGCGCGCCGTCGCCCGCCTCCGCGACGACCTCGATGTCCGGCTGCGCGTCGAGGATCATGCCGAACCCGGCCCGTACCAGCTCCTGGTCGTCGGCGACCACCACGCGCACGCTCACGCCGCCTCCCGCGCGTCCTGGAGCGGCAGCCGCACGCGGACCCGGAACCCGCCGCCGGGCATCGGCCCGGCGTCGGCGCTCCCGCCGCAGGCCGCGGCCCGCTCCCTGATGCCGATGAGGCCGTTGCCGCCGGAGGGGAGCGCCGCTCCCCGCCCGCGGCCGTCGTCGGTGACGTCGATCATGAGGGCGTCGTCCTGCCAGGTGAGGGTGAGGCCGGCGCGGGTCGCGCCGGCGTGCTTGACGATGTTGGTGAGGGCTTCCTGCGCGATCCGGTACGCGGCCACCTCGGCGTCCGGCGACAGCCGGCCCGGCTCGCCGGTCACGGTGTGCGCCACGTCGATCCCGGCGGCCCGCACCTGCTCGGCCAGCGCGGGCAGCCCGGCGATGGTGGGCTGCGGCGCGCGCGGGCCCTCCTCCTCCTTCAGCACGTCGAGCAGGCGGCGGAGCTGGCCCATCGCGTCCCGTCCCGCCGAGGCGATGGCGTCGAAGGCGGCCACCGCGCGGGCCGGGTTCGCGGCGACCGCGACCGGGCCGGCCTCGGCCTGCACCACCATGAGGCTGACGGCGTGGGCGAGGATGTCGTGCATGTCGCGGGCGATCCGCGCGCGCTCGCGCTCGGCGGCCCGCTCGGCGGCGACCTGCCGCTCGCGGGCGAGCTGGGCGGCGCGCTCCTCCAGCGCGGCGGCGTGGGCGCGGGAGGCGGCGGTCGCCCGGCCGACGGCGTACGCGGCGACGAAGACCACGACGCCGCGCATCGCCGTGTCCCACGAGCCGACGAGGAGCAGGCCCCCGCCGAGCGTGAAGACGGCCAGGGTGACGCGCACCCACCGGGTGCAGGAGACGGCCACGGTGTAGAACGCCACCAGGCCGCCGTACCAGATGGGCTGGGCGGCCACCTCGTCCACGAGGTCGTAGCAGGCGGTCGCGGCCAGCGTGGCCATCAGGACGGCCGCGGGGGCGCGCCGCCGCCACACCAGCGGCAGCGCGGCGAGCGTCACGACGACGTACCCCCACCAGTGCCACGGCCCGCCGGCCGGGTTGTCGCGGCTGAGGAATGGCCAGAGCTGCACGACCCAGATCAGGGCCGCCAGCCCGGCGTCCACCCAGATCGGGGGCAGGCCGTTCGCCCATCGGCGAAGCGGGAGGAGGAACCGTGCATCGGACACGGCATCCCATCCTGCCGTGGACGTCACGCGAACGCGTGCGCGGGTCGCGCGGGCGCGGCGGCGACGGCGGCGTCGGCGGCGCGGCCGAGCGGCACGAACGACACGAGCAGGCAGAGCGCGCCGAGCGGGATGAGGTCCTTGGTCACGAACGGCAGCATCAGGTCCGTCAGCACCAGCGCGAACGTCCACGCCTTGACCTGGCGCCGCGCGGCGAGCAGCCCGACCAGCGCGAGCTGGCCGATGTAGAACAGGAACGGCAGCACGTCGTAGATCGCGACGGACACGCCGGGCACGGCCTTGACCTGCTCGAACAGCACGCCCATGGCGTCGTGGTCGGCCGACAGGAACCCGACCACCAGGTCGACCCCGAACTGCCCGAGCAGCGCCGCCACGCCGACCGTGCCCGCCGCCGCGCTCGCGGTGGCGAACGCGCCGCCGCCGGCCATCCGCCGCAGCCGCCAGAAGATCGGGACGAACAGGGCGAGGGCCGCCATGAAGGCGAGGTGACCGGTGGTCCAGGCGAGGCCGGGGCCCCGGCTGCCGTCGAGACCGTCGAGGATGCGGATCACGCCGTAGGCGAGGACGAAGAGGGGAGCGGCGACGAACGCGGCACGAAGTTTCATGACGGACATCGTGCTCGGCGGAGGCTTTCCCGGACATCGCCGGTGCGGGCGATCCGCAGGCTCCCCCGCAGGAGTGAGAAACGGCCGATCATCGCGGAAAGAACCTTGCCGCAATTCTTCCTAGCGTGGGGGACACATCAGCCGAGAAGGAGCATCCCATGGAGATCCGGCCCTTCACCATCGCCGTCCCGCAGCCCGACCTCGACGACCTCAAGGACCGCCTGGCCCGCACCCGCTGGCCGGACGAGCTGCCGGACGTCGGCTGGACCCGGGGCGTGCCGCTGGAGCCGCTGCGCGAGCTGGCCGCGTACTGGGGCGAGGGCTACGACTGGCGGGCGGCCGAGGCCGGGCTCAACGCCCTGCCGCAGTTCACCACCGACCTCGACGGGCAGCGCATCCACTTCGCGCACGTGCGCTCCGAGCGCCCCGACGCCCTCCCGCTGATGCTCACGCACGGCTACCCCAGCGCGTTCGCCGAGTTCACGCAGCTCATCGAGCTGCTGCGGCGCGACTTCCACCTCGTCGTCCCCTCGCTGCCCGGCTTCGGGTTCTCCACACCGGTCCGGCAGTCCGGCTGGGCCTTGGGCCGCACCGCCCGCGCCTGGGCCGAGCTGATGCGCCGCCTCGGCTACGACCGCTACGGCGTGCACGGCGGCGACGTCGGCGCCGGCGTCTCGGGCGCGGTGGCCGGGCTCGACGGTGAGCACGTGGCGGGCGTGCACGTGGTGACCGACCCGGTCACGGCGGCGGCCACCGCCACGTTCCTGCCCGGCATGGCCGAGCGCCTGGACCCGGCGGACCCGGTGGACCGGCTCGCCCTGGACCGGATGGCCGAGTTCCGCACCGCCGACAGCGGCTACCTCGCCATCCAGAACAGCCGCCCCCAGACCATGGGCTACCTGCTCAACGACTCCCCGGCGGGGCAGCTCGGCTGGATCCTGGAGAGCTTCGAACGCTGGACCGACCTGCCGTACGACCGCGACCAGTTCCTCACGATCGTCAGCCTGTACTGGTTCACCGGCTCCGGCGTCTCGGCCGCCCGCTTCCTCTACGAGCAGGCCCACTCCACCGACTGGGGCGCGCCGCCGGCCGTCCCGCAGGGCTACTCGGTCTTCGGCGCCGACCCGACCGTGCGCCGGCTCCTGGAACCGGCGCCCGGGACGTACTGGGCCGAGCACGAGCGGGGCCGGCACTTCCCGGCCATGGAGGACCCGGAGAGCCTGGCCGCCGACCTGCGGGCCTTCTTCGCCGACCTGAAATGAGCCCGGGCTGAGGATTACGGCCGTCCGCAACCGGCACGCAAGGCAGGACCACGATCATGGGGCCATGCGTGCCGGAAACGCGGTCATTCGCCCTGCTTGTGATGTCCGCGACCCATGAACCTCAAGCCCGTGCTGTGGAGAGCGGCGGGACCGCTGCTCGTCCGGGTGGCGATCCTGTCCGGCCTGCGGCGCGACCGGCTCGCGCTCGTCCTGGCTCACCGCGCCGTGGTCGGCCTGGCGCTCGTCACCGCCGTGGGCGCGGCCTACTTCGCCGTCCTCGCCCTCGCCCGGCCGCTCACCTCCTCGGCCGGGCTGGTCGCCGCGCTGGTCGCGGGCGTGGTGTTCCACCCGGCGCGGGTACGCCTCCAGGGCGCGGCCGACCGGCTGTTCGGCGTCGAACGCGATCCGTACCGGCTGGCCGACCGGATCGACCGGCACGTCCAGGAGGCCCCCGGGCCCGCCGAGGCGCTGGCCTCGGCCGCCGCCGCGGTCCGCCGCGCGCTGCGCGCCCCGGGCGTCGCGGTCGAGGTGACGCTGCCCGGCGGCCGGGCCCGCACCGTCGCCGACGGCGAGACCGGCGAGGCCCTGTCGGCCGTCCCGCTGGAGTGGCAGGGCACGTCGGTGGGCCGGCTCCTGGTCGCCGGCCGCCCCGGGGACCCGGCCCTGCTGGACATGCTGGCCCGCCGGCTCGCCGAGCTGGCCCACGCCGTACGCCTCACCGCCGAGCTGCGGCGCTCCCGCGAACGCCTGCTCCTCACCCGCGAGGAGGAGCGGCACGAGCTGCGCCGCAGCCTCCACGACGACCTCGGCCCCACTCTCGCCGAGCTGGCGCGCAGCGCCGACGAGGCCCGCCGCAGCCTGGCCGGCGGCCCCGAGGCGGTCGACCCGCTGCTGACCCGCATGCGCGGGCGCATGACCGAGGCCGTGGTGGACGTGCGCGAGCTGGTATACGGGCTGCGCCCGCCCGCCCGCGACGGGGCCCACCTGGGGGAGCCGGGCCTGGAACGCGCCCTGCGCACGCTGACCGCCCGCCGTCCGGCTCCCCGTGCGGGAGCCGGCATGACCGCGGACGGCTCCGGGCGCGCCCGCCGGGCCGTCGTCGCCCTCGTGTGGGCCCTGGCCCTGGCCGCTCCCGTCGCCATGGTCATCACGAGCGTCCTCGGCTCCCGCCTCGACTCCTGGAACGAGATCGACGGCTTCCCCGACCCGGTCGGCCTGCTGTTCCCCGCCGCCGGCGCGTTCCTCATCACGCACCGCCCGCGGCTGCTGTTCCCGTGGCTGCTCTGGGGCACGGGCGTGCTCTGGTCGTGCTACCTGCTGCTGTTCGCGGTCACCGCCTGGACGCACACCTACGACCCGGGCCCGCTGACGCCGTACCTCGCCTGGCCGTCGCTGTGGCTGTGGCTGTGGGTGGTGCCGACGTTCTCCGGCATCATGCCGCTGCTCTTCCCCGACGGCCGGCTGCCCTCCAGGCGGTGGCGGCCGGTGCTCCACGGCCACCTCGTCCTGATGACCGGCCACTCGCTGCTGCTCGCCCTGGCGCCGGACCCGGAGTTCGAGCTGGGGCTGCGCATCGAGAACCCGTTCGGCGTCCCGGCGCTGGGCACGGTCCCCGAGGTCGTCGAGAGCTGGATCGGCGTCCCCATCGTCCTGCTCAGCCTGCTGGGCGTCGCCTCGCTGGGCGTCCGGTACCGGGCCGCCACGCCCGAGGTGCGCCGCCAGATCGCCTGGTACCTCTGGGCGATGGTGATCTTCGTGGGGTACTGGGCGGGCAGCCAGGGCTCCACGGACCCGGTCGTCATCGGCCTGCGCGTCTTCCTGACGGCCGGCATCCCCATCGCCGTCGTCGCCTCGGCGCTGCGCCACCGGCTCTACGGCATCCGCCTCATCCTGAACCGCACGCTCGTGTACGGCACCCTGGCCGTCGGCGTGGCCGTCACCTACCCGGCGCTCATCTGGGCCGCCGACAGCGTCGCCGGCGACTACGGCAGCCTCGCCGGCCTGGCCGCCGCCCTCGCCACGGCCGCGGTCTTCCATCCCGTACGGCTGCGCCTGCAACGCTCGGTGGACCGGCTGTTCAACGTCGAACGCGACCCGTACCGGGCGGCCGACCTGCTCTCCCGCACCGTCCAGCGGGCCGGCGACCCCGCCGCCGCCCTGGCCGAGGCCCTGTCCATCGTCCGCGCCGGCCTGGGCGCCCGCGGCGCGGCCGTCGAGGTGAGGGGCGTCCCGGCCACTTCGCGCTCGCTGTCGTTCGCGGACGGCGAGCCGGGCTCCCGCCCGTTCGTCGTCGACCTCGTCTGGCACGGCGAGCCCACCGGCCGCCTCCTCCTCACCGGCGGCCCCCGCACCCGCTGGAGCCGCCGCGGGCTCACCGTCATGGCCAAGCACCTGGCCGAGCTGGCGCACGCCGTCCGGCTCGACGCCGACCTCCGCGACTCCCTCGACCGCATCACCGCCACCCGCGACGAGGAGCGCCGCCGCCTCGGCCGCGAGCTGCACGACGGCCTCGGCCCGACCCTGACCAGCGTCACCCTGACCCTGGACGAGGCCCGCCGCCGCCTGGCCCGCGACCCCGGAGCGGTGGACGAGCTGCTGATCCGGGTCCGCGAGGAGATGACCGCCACGCTGGAGTCGGTGCGCGAGCTGGTGGACGGCCTACGCCCGCCCGTCCTGGAGGAGCTGGGCCTCCCCGGCGCCCTGCGCGCCCTCGCCCACGCCACCCCCGGCCCTCGCGTCGAGGTGCGCACGCAGAACGTCCCCGCCGGCCTCCCGGCCGCCGTGGAGACCGCCGCCTACCGCATCGCCCAGGAAGCCCTCACCAACGCCCGCCGCCACGCCCACGCCACCACGATCCTGATCGCCCTCTCCCGCCAGGACGACGGGACGCTGCGGGTGACGATCGCGGACGACGGGATCGGCCTGCCCGGCGAGCCGTCCCCGGGCGTGGGCCTGACCTCGATGCGCGAACGCGCCGCCGAGATCGGCGGCACCTGCGCCGTCACCTCGTCCCCCTCCGGTGGCACCGAGGTCACGGCGGTGCTGCCCCTCTGACTGGCGGGTGAAAATTTCATCGACAAGAAAGTTTACGCCGCAGTGTGTATAACCACGTGAACGCCCATTACCTGAGCCGTCGAACGGCCCCGCAGAATGACGCTCGGTTGACATACTCAAGCCTTAATCTTCAACTACATGGGAGCGCTCCCACGGCTTTTTCCCGACATCTCGGTAAAGAGATACGCACCACGTAGAGAGGACGCGCCATGGAACCGCTGACCAAACACCAGGGCTCATTCCTGGCCCTGTACCGCTGGGTGATCGGCCTGCTGTTCGCCTGCCACGGAGTGGCGACCCTCTTCAACGTCCTCGGCGGCCCGCAGGGCGGCCAGGTGCCGGCCTTCGGCCAGTGGCCCGGCTGGTGGGCCTCCATCATCCAGCTCATCGCCGGCACCCTCGTCGTCCTCGGCCTCGGCACCCGCGTCGCGGCCCTGATCTGCTCGGGCACCATGGCGTACGCCTACTTCGTCGTGCACCAGCCGCAGGCGCTGTTCCCCATCCAGAACGGCGGCGAGAAGGCCGCCCTGTTCTGCTGGGGATTCCTGCTCATCGCCGTCCTCGGCCCCGGCCGCTGGGCCCTGTCCGCCCTCCGGGTGCCCGTACGGGAGCTCGCCCGCCCGGAGACCGCCGACACCGCCACCTGACCTCAGCGGTCCAGGCCGCCGAGCATCGCGAGAACGGCGTCCCGGCTGTCCTCGGGAGTGCGGGCGGCCACCGCGAGCCGGTCCAGCTCCGAGTAATAAACGTCCACCTCCGCCGCCCGGTCGAGATAAAGGGCCCCGGTCAGGTGCTGCACGAACACCAGGTCGGGCAGGGACGGCTCCAGGAAACGAAGAATGTGAAAAGGGCTGCTGCCCAGCCGGGGGGCGGCGGAAGGCAGGATCTGCACGGTCACGTTCGGCAGGCGGGTGACCCCGGCGAGGTGCTCCAACTGGGCGCGCATCGTCTCCCGGTCGCCCACCTGCCGCAGCAGCACGCCTTCGTCGATGACGAACCACAGGTGCGGGGCGTTCGCTCGCTGGAGCAGTCGTTGCCGCCTCGCCGTGAAGTCGAGCAACCGCTCCCGCGTGTCCGCGGCGACGTCCTTCGAGCCCCGGGTGTGCAGGGCGGCGGCGTACTCGCGCGTCTGAAGCAGCGCGGGGATGTGGACGGTCTCGAAGGCGCGGATGCTGCCCGCCGCCTCCTCCAGGCCGAGATAGGTGTGGAACCAGCTCGGCACGACGTCGGAGTATCGGTGCCACCAGCCGGGAGCGTTCGACTGCCTGGCCATCTCCAGCAACGCCTCGCGCTCGGCCGGATCCGTCAGCCCGTAGTGCGTGAGCAGGTCCGCGACGTCCCGTTCCTTGAAGCTGACCTGGCCGGACTCCAGCCGGCTGATCTTCGACTGGCTCGCGCGGATCACGTAGGCGGCCTGCTCGGCCATGATGTGGCGGGCCAGGCGCAGCTCGCGCAGCCGTGCGCCGAGCAGGATGCGCAGCACCGTGGGGCCGCTCAGGGAGGGGCCGTCCATGCTCGGCGTGGCCCCGGCGCCCTGGCTCGCCGGTCCGCCCATGAACGCTCCCGTCGTCCGTCCGCTCGCGCGAGTATCAGCATCCTACGGGCTTCCGCCGATAGTGCCCGATGCATATGCATCGCGATGCACTTGCATATGCACGAGCGTGCGGCCATGATGGCCACGTCCGCCGTCCCCCTACGGAAACCGAGGTCGTCATGGGCGAACAGCAGAGCGACGCGCAGCCTCCGGCCGACGCCGCGGGCTCCCGCCCCTTACTGAGCTCGCGCGCGCTCCTCATCATCGTCACCGCGGTGCTGTTCGGCGTGACGGTCGCGGTGCGACCGGCGCTCGCCGTGCCCATCGGCGTCAGCCTGGCCGTGGTGACGCTGCTGGCGAAGATCCTCGGGGACTGAGACCAGCGGGGAAGACGATCCCGGTCTGCGGCGAAGTATCGGTGATCGTGACCACCGACCGGAAGGGCGACCTCATGCCGGAGACCTGTCCATGAGCGCCGAAGTGAGCGAACAGACGACCGACGCCGAGCTCGTCGCCGGATACCGGCGCGACCCCGGCCTGTTCACCGCCGTCCACGACCGCTATTACCGCGACATCTACCTGTACGTGGCCGGCCGCCTGGACACGCAGATCGCCGAGGACCTCGCCGCCGAGACGTTCCTGCTGGCCTTCGACCGGCGCGACCGGTACGACCCGGAACGGGGGGACCTGCGGCCCTGGCTGTTCGGCATCGCCACCAACCTGATCGCCAGGCACCGCCGTAAGGAGATCCGGCACTACCGGGCGCTGGCCAAGCTGGCGCCCGAGCCCGCCGCGGAAGGCGACGAGGAGCGGGTCGTCACCTCCGTCGCCGCCGAGCGCATGCAGCCGCACCTGGCCAGGGCGCTCGCCGCCCTGTCCGGCGGCGAGCGCGACGTGCTGCTGCTCGTGGCCCTCGGCCAGCTCAGCTACGACGAGGTGGCGCAGGCGCTCGGCATCGCCGCCGGCACCGTGGGCTCCCGCCTCAGCCGGGCCCGCAGCAAGATCCTCGCCCTGATCGACAAGGAGAACGCCCGTGGATGACCTGAAGGCCGTCGCGACCCTGCTGGCCAAGCCCGGACCGTCTACCGGGGCGATCGACCGCAGCAGGGAACGCCTCCAGGACAGGATGACGACGCGGGGCCACGCCCGCCGGCGCCGCGTCCGGCTCCTGCCGGCGGTCGGCACGGCGGTCGCCGCGGCGGCCGCCGTCGCGGTGCTCGTCGCCGGCGTGCTCACGCCCGCCGCCGCGCCGGCCTCCGGCAGGGACGTCCTGCTCATGGCCGCCGCCAGCGCCGAGCGCATCCCCCAGGGCACGGGCGCCTACTGGCACATCACCCGTACCTGGCAGGGCCCCGACGGCCCCGAGACGCAGGAGACCTGGACCAGCCGTGACGGCCGCCACTGGTCGAGGAACGAGCCGTACGCCACGCCCGGCGCCGTCGTCGCCGACGACAAGCCGTTCCGCCTCATGGGCGCCGAGATCGGTCTCGACGAGCTCGAAAGCCTCCCGGCCGATCCGGAGCAGCTGAAGGAACGCCTCGCCGAGCTGCCCCGCCACGACGCCGCCATGACCTCCGCCGACCGGCCGGGCGCGCTCGTCTCCCCGCTCATCACCCTGATCACGGAGCTGCCGACGCCCGCGCGGGTCCGCGCAGCGGCGTTCGAGGCCCTGGCCGCCACGCCGGGCGTCAGGAACGCCGGACCGGCCGACGGCGGCCAGGAGCTGCTGATCCCCCTCCCCGGCAGCACGGAGATCAAGCTGGTCGTCGACCCCGAGGCCGCCCGGGTGACCCGCGCCAACGTCCTGCTGACCGCCGAGGGCGGCGCGGCGATGAGCGCCTCGTACATCTCGGTCACCACCGGCTGGACGGACGACCTGCCGCGCTGACCTCAGGAGAAGACCCCCTCGCGGCGGATGGTCTGCCAGGGCAGGCGGGTGCCCAGGAGCGCGGTGGTCGTGGACTGGATGACCACCAGGTACATCAGCTGCCGGAAGACGAACTGCTGCAGCGGCAGCGCCCACAGCACCCCCGCCCGCTCCCCGTCCAGCCGCAGCGCGTACCAGCCGGTGAGCGTCTGCACGGCGAGGAGTCCCGCCCACACCCCGGCCGCCGGCAACGGGTCCCGCGTCAGCAGGGCGTAGACCGCCATCACGTCCACCGCGGGCCCGAACAGCGGCAGCAGCACGTGGAACAGCGTCAGGAACCCGAGCGCGCGCCGGCCGAACGGGCCTCGCTCGACGACCGCCCGCCGGTGCTTCCACATGGCCTGCATGGTGCCGTAGCACCAGCGGTACCGCTGCCGCCACAGCTGCCGCAGCGACGTGGGCGCCTCCGTCCAGGCCAGCGCCCGCTCCTCGTACGCCACCCGCCAGCCCGCGCGGCTGATCGCCATCGTCAGGTCGGTGTCCTCGGCCAGGGTGTCGCCGCTGAGGCCGCCTGCCGACTCCAGCGCCGCCCGGCGGAAGGCGCCGATCGCGCCGGGCACGGTCGGTATGCAGCCCAGCAGGTCGTAGGCCCGCCGGTCCAGGTTGAAGCCGATCACGTACTCCAGGTGCTGCCAGTGTCCGAGCAGCCCGCGCCGGTTGCCGACCTTCGTGTTGCCGCTGACCGCGCCCACACCGGGGTCGGCCAGCGGCGCCACCAAGTGGCCGATGGTGGCGGGCTCGAACACGGTGTCGCCGTCCACCGTGATCACGATCTCGTGGGAGGCGCGCGCGATGCCGGTGTCGAGCGCCGCCGCCTTGCCGCCGTTGGGACGCCGGAACACCCGCACGCCCGGCAGCCCCAGCGCGGCGGCCCGGTCGGCCGTGGCGTCGGAGGACCCGTCGTCCACCACGATCACCTCCACCGGGGCCGGGTACGCGGTGTCGACGAGCGACCACACGGTCGCCTCGATGCCCAGCTCCTCGTTGAAGGCGGGCACGATCACGCTGACCGGCGGCCGGTACGGGGGCGGCTCCGGCTCCTCCCCCCGTTGCCGGCGGTCCCGCGCACCCGCCGCCCGGCGGGCGTGCGACCGCGCCAGCAGCACGAACACCAGCAGCCGGGCCAGCGTCAGCACGCCCGCGGCGACCATCACCCAGGCCAGCGCCTCCACCGCGAGGGACGAGCCCCGCTGCGCCAGGATGAGCAGCCGGCCGAGGACGCGGCTGGAGGCGTCCGCCGGGACGTGCGCCGAGCCCAGGTCGAGCCCTTCGGCCAGGGTCGTGGCCCGGTAGCCGTGCCTGGCCAGCTTGGTCAGCAGCTGGTCCACGGCCTCGACCGTCTGGCCGCGGTCGCCGCCGGAGTCGTGCAGCATGACCACGGCCCCGCGTCCCCTGTAGGGCGTGCCCGCGCGGACGATGGCCGCCACGCCCGGCCTGCTCCAGTCCATCGGGTCCAGGTCGGCGAGCGTCACCAGGTAGCCGTCGGCGTCCAGGGCCGCCATCGTCTCCCACTGCCGCGCCGACACGGCGGACGGGGTCGCGTGGTACGGGGGCCGCACCAGGCGCGTGTGCACCCCGGTGGCGCCCGCGATGGCGTGCTGCGTCAGCGACAGCTCCAGCTGCCGCCGCCAGGCGGGCACGGCGGACAGGTCCACGTGCGCGTACGTGTGGTTGCCCAGCTCGTGGCCCTCGTCGACGACCCGCCTGGCCAGGTCGGGGTGCTCGGCGACCCGGGCGCCGACGGCGAAGAACGTGGCCTTCGCACCGTGCCGCTTCAGCACGTCCAGCAGCTTCGGCGTCCACTCGGGGTCGGGGCCGTCGTCGAAAGTGAGCGCCACCGTACGGGCCGGCATGCTCAGGCTGCGCGGCCCCCGGTCCGCCTGCTCCGTGGCCGGTTGCGGGACCGCGTCCACCACGGGGCCGCCGCGCTGCACCCGGTCGAGTTCGGGGGAGTGCCCGTAGGACGCGGGGACGGGTTCGTGCTCGCCCAGCTCGCCGTGGGCGTACCCGTACAGGAGGAGGGAGGCGGCGGTGAGCACGGTGGCGACCAGCGCCAGGAACCAGTGCGCGCGCGGCGCGGGCCGCCTGGCGCGACGCCGGGCGCGCCGCTGGGGACGCCGCTGGGGACGCCGCTGGGGGCGCGGTGCGACGCGGCCGCCCGGCCGGCGGAGGTCAGGCGGGTTCACGCGTCCCGGCCGCCGCTCGCGGCGCCGGGCCGCTGGGCCGGGCTCGCGGTCTCCCGACCCGGGGAGGGGCCGGGGTCCCCGGTCGGCGCGGTGGACGCCTCGGCGCTCTCGCTCCGCGACGGGGACGGAGCCGCGTCCTCCGGAGATGGGGACGACTCGCGCCCCGGGTCGTGGTCACCGCCGATGGAGTCGGCGGGCTCGCCGGACTCGTCCGCCGGGCCGGGGCCGGCGGGACGCGCCGTCGTCCTGGAACGGCTCGGCGACGACGCGGGCCGGTCCGGCCTCCCCTCGTCGGCGGGCGTCTTCGTGGCGGGCGTCTTCGTGGCGGGCGCGGAGCGCCGGCTGGAGGACGGCGAGGCGGCGGGCCGTCGCGACCTCGCCGAGGCGGAGGGCGACGGCGACCGGGACAGGGACGGCGACGGGGACGTCCCGCCGGCGGCTTCGGACCGCTCAGGAGCACCGCCGCCACCCCGCCCGTCGGCCGGCCACTGCACGGACTCCAGCCTGATGCCGCGAAAGGCGCTCCCCATCAGCACGGCGGTCAGGGCCAGCAGGAGGGTGCCCGCGAGGATCCCGCTGATCGTCAATGTCCACGTCCGCCGGCCGCTGTGGTCGACGAACACGGCGGACCCCACCGGCCGCTCCCGCTTATTCACGAGTGAAGATCGTAAATGAGGAGGGAGCAACCTCATTTCATTCTCCGGACATTTCCACAAATCGTGACCAAAATGCAGGCTAGGGCGTCTCTCCTGCTAGGACGGCCTCCACCGACCCGCCCCCCTGCCTCGATCGCCCCCCGCACCCCGCACGCTCCCGGACGGAATTCGCCCCCTCGCCCACGCGATTTCGAAATGCGCACGTGCCTTTGTCGTTACCAACTCGGGCGCACATCACGCCGGCCATCTGCATCCAGCCCGCCCTGGGGCTCCTCGTCGCCCCGAGCGAAAGAAATGGGACCATTGGCGCGGAGAGCCGTCCGCACGGGCGCCCCCGCCGCGCTCCCGAGAACCGAAAGCAGATCCCCCAGCATGCCCCTGTCCGTAAGGATCGCCCGGAACCTGATCTGGTTCCAGGCGACACTCGCCCTGATCAGCGTCGTCCTGCTCATCCTGGGGCTGATTCTCGACCCGGACGACTCCCCCGAGGGCCCGCTCCACGCCCTCGTCTACCTCCCACCACTGGCCGCCGCCTGGTTGGCGAACCAATGGCCCACCCGACGCCCTCCCGTCCGCCTGGCCACCATCGCCGTCCAGCTCGCCATTCCCTCGCTCGACTTCATTCACTTCCTGATCGAGAACACCCTTGACTGGGCCCTCACCGCACCCTGGTCAGCCCTCATCGTGACCCTGCTCCTGCTTCCCCCGGCGAGAACCTGGTTCACCCCCGCCCTCCAGGCAAGAAGCCCGTCACAGCCGGCACCGCCCGCCGCCTGACGGCCCTCGACCCTACGGCGAACCTCTCGACGGCTTCCGCTGATCGTCGGAAGGCAGGCGGGAAAAGCAAAAGCCCCGAGCCTGTGCCTTGCACAAACTCGGGGTCTCCTGGGTGTCCGAGGGCTGAGCACCACCGGACGCACATGGCCTTCCGCCGTCCCCATTCCCGTACACCACATTCGCGTGGCCTGACGATCCGCCCCTGAACGGAGACGGGTCGAAGTAGCACATCCGCTGCCCCCAAGCGGATGGTCTGCGGCAGCAGCCTTCGAAGCCGACTTCCGCTGAAGGGGGTGTCCGGACTCACGTCCCCCCGGGTATGCCCGAACCGATAAGAACGAGCGGCAGGAGCGCGCAGCGAGTGCGCGTATCAGTGATGTGGGGGATACAGGCGCTCCAGTCGGTCGTGTGGACGGCGTATATGAAGGGTCCAGAGGTGGTGGAGGCGGCGAAGATGGCCTGTTGGTTGGTGATGAAGCGTTCGGCGTAGGCGGCGGAGGTGAGATCGCCGCGGGTGATGACGAAGCAGCGGGCTTGGTGCTCGATGACTGCGGCGATCTCGGCTTGCCGGTAGCGGATACGCTTGTCCTTCATGAGGACGGTCCAGCCTAGCTTGGCGCTGTCTTCGATCCAGCGGGTGTCTTCGACGGTTCCCATCCGGCTTCGCGCAGCAGCTTGGGGACGGCGATCCGGCCGAGACTGCGATCCACGAAGAACCTACGCGGCTGTTCGGGTGGCGACACGCAGGACGTCCTCGATCTCGTCGCGGGTGAGCCCGTACTCCTCCGCCACGACGTCGACAGGCTCTCCTGCTCGGAACAGGTCGATCGCGTCCTCGATCTTGGCGCCCCCGCGGGCGAATCGAGGTCGGCCGAAGGCGTGGCCGGCATCTATCGTGACCTCGGCGACACGGTATTGCGGAAGGGTGATCACTTCGGCGTATCCATCTTGTGCGAACTGCACGCGGCGCAGGTAGCTCTGCACGATCTCGGTGAAGACTCGTTGGTTGTTGCGGACGACGACCAGCTCGCGGGCCGAGTCGTCGCCGACGTGCTCGGCGTAGTCGTAGAGGACTTCGGCGCCGTCGGTGAAGAGTCGGCGGCTGGCCAGGGCGTGTTCCAGACCGAGTTCCCGCTGCAATGCGTCGATTGCCGGCCGGATGCGCTGCAGTGGTACGCCGGCCTGCCTGAACGCGGCCAAGGCGTATCCCTCGGCCAAGCCGATGAACGGCACAGACGCCTCGTTCGGCCGCTCTGCCCGGGTGGCGGTGATGACCGGCTTAGCGCGGAGCGCACGACCGTCGCGCTGACGGCGTTGGTAACCAAAGGCCCAACTGGTGAAGGTGGAGGCGGGGATCGCGAGGTAGCCGGCGGCTTCGGCGATGCCGTACAGCGGCGTGGTGAACCGGTCGATGGCCATGCTCACCTCCTGGATCACGTCGTTGAGCTTCTCCATGATGCCTCATGATGAGGTGTCACAGGCGGCGCATTCCTGCGTCAACCAGGTATGTCCTCTTTGTTCGACAGCTGGGTCCAGCACAAGGTCATCAGTCCGCGGTCTTATCGTCATCGTTCGAAGGGCGGGCCGTTGCGGTTCGCCCTCGACGCGCGGACCTCCACCGAGGATTTCCAGGATCCCGTCTCCTCGTGCGGGTGGCAGCGTGAGGCGGCGCAGATCCTGGTCGCTGGAGCGAGCGGCCGCAGTCCGCCGAGCTGCTGGCGGCTCTGACCGATCCGAACCGTGGCTGGGACGCGATCGTGGTCGGTGAGTACGAAAGAGCGTTCTGCGGAAATCAGCTCACGCAGTTTCTGCCGCTCCTTCAGTCCTGCGGCGTCCAGCTGTGGATGCCGGAGACGGGTGGGCCGGTAGGTCCGGAGAGCCCGACGCATCAGGCGTTGATGCTGTTGCTGGGCGGGCAATCACAGCGTGAGGTGCTGCGGGCCCGCTATCGCGTCCTGGCCGTGATGCGGAACCAGGTGGCCGATCAGGGGCGCTTTCTCGGTGGGCGGCCACCGTATGGCTACCGCTTGGTCGACGGGGTCCGCATCCGAACCGGGCGCACGCCCGCTGGGGACGCCGTCTGCATCAGCTTGACGCCCACCCGGCCACGGCACCGCACGTACGGTGTATCTTCGCGCAGCGTCTGGCAGGTGTCAGCGTGGCGGGAATCGCCCGGATGCTGAACGAACGCGGCGTACCGTGCCCCTCGGACGCGGATCGCGAGCGTAACCCGCACAGGTCTGGGCATGCTTGGACGTTACGGACCGTTGCGGCGATCCTTAGCAATCCGCGCTATACCGGTCGCCAGGTCAGGAATCGTCAGAACGGCGGCGTCACCGCTGCAACGGCGTGCGCGGCTGGAACGCTCCCCAAGAGTGGATGATCTCGACGAAGCTGAGCCATCCGGCACTGGTCAGCGACGACGATTTCGTCGCCGCGCAGGCGATCCGGGCTGCTCGACCCACCCAGGACGGCAGCCCGCGCGTCTATCTGCTCGCCGGCCTCCTGAAGTGCGGGTTCTGCGGGCGTCGCCTGGATTCGCATTGGGCGAACGGACGTCCCGGATATCGATGCCGCCACGGCTACACCAGCGCCAGACCTCGCGAGGCCGGACTGAAGTTTCTGTACATACGTGAGGACCGACTGCTGGCGGAGCTATTGGCGCATGTCGGCGGCAGAGAGCGGAGGGAGCCGGCGGAGATCGTCTCTGCAATACGAGCCAAAGACCTGGTCATCGTCTGCCAAGCGGCGACTCGTGTCGTGCCTGCGCTCGACACAGAAGAGCTCGTCCCTGGGGACGAGCTCTTCATGGGGTAATCCTGTGTCCGAGGGGCGAGCACCACCGGCTGCACATGGCCCACCACCATCCCTATTCCCATACACCATATTCACGTGGCCTGACGTACCTACCTGTGCCCGGCTGAGCACTCGGCCGGGCGACCCCGTCTGCTCGATCCGAGTTCACAGGGGAGCGACCTGTAGCCGTTCGGCGATGCGATGGACCTTGAGTTCCTGAGACGCTCGTATGTCATGAGCGGAGGCAGGAAAAAACGGCGGCGTAGGAGCGGTGAGAGTAGGGGGAACGGGGAACGCTTCGTGCGTGCGGAAAGCCTCCCCGGCCCTCAAGGATTGGCGCGGGGCCAGCAGCGTCGTCTCCGCGTGGTCACGGCAACCTTGCTGACCGTTGAGGATTTCCCGGCGCTCTTGGCGACAGCTACTCCTCTGCCTGCGCGGAACTGGGGCTAAAAGCAAGAAAGGACGGATACGGGATCCTCCTGTGTCAGGACGAGAGCGGCGCCCGATGGACCGAGTTGACTACGGATGTCCGCGGGGTCGACAGTGTGAATTCCATCTGGGAGACGGGCCATGAAGCGGGCTACGAGGCGGCTGCGACGACCGTGATTGGCCTGCGTCCGGGATGGCCGCTTCCCTGCACATTTGGGTATGCCGACCTGCCGGAGCCGCACGACCCGCGAGACGCCTTGACAGCGGATCTCCTTCGCGCCCCAGAGCTGAAATGGAAACCTGTCGGCCGCCGGAGCATGGCTGACCGGATCACCGATGAACTGCGCGCCGGCGGTCACCTGCGCAAGGAGCAGTACGTCGACAACTACCTGTTCGACGCCTACAACATGGGGGATCAGGACCCCCTCACCACCTGCACGGCTCATCGATGCCCGGCTTTTGATCCGAGAGGATTACCCAGCGCGACAGCACTTCGACGCCGCTCTTGCCGAAGCTAGGTCACTTGCAACGAAGGAGGAACTACCCCCGGGCTCCATCCGCCTCTGGAAGACGTGGCCTCGGGAGACCTATGTGATCCGTGCCAACGGGTCCTTCTGGACGATGACGGCGCTCGTTGGAGGACCGGCTGCCCTGCTCCTTGACCACGTCCCCCTCGCCCCGCTGGCCCTTGACGAGGTTTCAGATCTCCCTGTGTTGCTCGACGCCCTCACAGCAGCAGCAGATCGCTCGCCGATCTAAGCGTGATCGGTTAAGCGCACCATGAGGGGATATCTCCTCGAGTCATCGGCTTGCAGACAGCTGACCGAAACCCAGGCGCCGTAGCCCCGCCGATACCCAAGGCCAGAAATCCCGTCTTCGCAACTCGCCACCGTTTCACCAGGCGTCAAACCTCGGCCTCATCGAGGTCCGGGACGACGGCGACGTCTTCGGGGTCGAACAGTTGCAGGGTCTCAGTGCCGTTGCCCTCGTTGAGGTCGTTCTGCACAGGCTTGCCGGTTGCGTTCTCGATGAGGGTAGCGAGCTTCTGCAAGCGCTTGTTGAAGAACACGTCGAAGTTGTCCCCCCGCAGCTCCGCTGCGTCTACCAGATGGGTACCGACAAGAGTGTCGAGTTGGGTAGAGCTGACGCCTGCCCTTTTCTCGATCTTCGGGAGGTATGCAGAGGGCGCCACGCCTCCGATCGCGCGGTTGGTTTCGGCGGAAAGAGGGGTCTTGTTGACGATGCTCTCTCGCCGGCTCGGGTCGATGTCGTGGTCCAGGCACCACTTTGACGGGAAGATGTGGTGAATGTCGACGGCTAGATCTACATACTGGATCTTGTCGAGCGCCTTGTCGTACATCCAATCCTTGGCCCCTTGAGCTAGGACAAGGGCGTAGATTCCCTTGTATGCCGCCGCATTCCGGGTCCGTAGCGACAGGAGACGGGAAGCGGCGAAGGTACAGTCCGCGACGGTCCGGGGTACCGCCGCCTCGATGCCCCGTGCCCAAACGGGGACCTGCTCGATATCGCGGGCGAACCGAGTCTCGATGGCTGAGCCGTATAGCTCGCCGACGATGCCGCACCAGAACCACTGAGCGAGTTTGGTACGCGCCCCGTGGAGGTCGGCATCGTTACCGAGGACAACCTTGATTGCGGCGAGCGGGACGAGTTGCTTCGGATATGGGAGGAACTTCACGTCGAAGATGTGATGATCGGCGAGGAAGGTCGCCGTCCACGCGAAAGCGTCACGGACAGGCTGCACCCACTCCAGATAGTCGTCCAGCGCGAGTTTGAGCAGGTCCTCCTTCCGAGCAGACACGGCGGGTGGTCGGCCAGAGGTGTCCTCCTTAGCTCGTTTTAGGGTCGCGAGCAGACTGACCGCTTGGAGGAAGTCGGTGTTCTCGACAGCCGCCAGGACTGGATGTGCGGCGAAGCCCTTTTGGGTCGCCTGCCAGTCATCGTTGAGTCGGAAGTCCGTGCCGTGGGTGTCGAAGTATTTCTTGTCGCCGGCGAAGGTGGCGGTGAGGAGCTCGAAGACGTTCAGTGGTAGGCCGCCGGTGTTTACCTTCTCGAACACAGTGGCGACAGCGGCTTTGCTGGTCGTCTTGTCCAGCTCGATGGCGGGGATGTTGTAGGTCGAGCAGGGCTGGATGACCTCGGCGTGGAACTTGCTTGCTTGGTCCTTGTCCTCGCAGGCGAAGAGCCATGTAACGGTATCTGCCCCGCCGAAGAGGAGGCGGACAGGGAAGTAGCCGTGCGTGCGTTCGAGTTCAGGCGTGGATAGGTCGAGTTCGATGTCCTTGCCGAAGTTGCTGCGCAGGACCCCGTCTCCCGGCATGGAAAGGATCGCCTCGTCAATTCGGTCTTCGCCCAGCAGCGCGGTTGCCATATGTACGTAGTAGCGGCGATCCATGAGCTTGCCCCGGCTGTCCTTGGTGTGGACGACCCCGCTGCCGGTCAGAGCCTGAGTAAGCGAGGTGAGTCGCTGCTGGCCGTCGAGGAGTAGCAGTTCGGGTTCGGTATTCGCCGGAAGAGCCACTCCTTCGACTGAGCGGGGCTTGAACCGGATCTGATCGTTGCCCGTCTTCAGCATCATGACGACACCGAGCGGATGGCCGCGCACGATCGTCACGAGGAGCTGGCGAATACGCTCATCTTCCCATTTGTAGCCGCGCTGAAAGTCGGGGAGCTGGATCCGGCCGCTAGTGGTCCACTTCAGGTACTCGGCCAACTCGTAGAGGGGGGTCTGGAAGCCCATACGCACTCGTCCTCGTTGATGTCGAAGGCTGACTATATGGTAATGGCAAAGTAACAGAGCGTCAGATCTATATGAGGTACATAATCAGCTCTCCCGAGGGCCCTACTGTGTCAGGGGCTGCCCGGCCGACCATAGTGTTATCAAGTCAGCCCGCGAGTTGGTGGTGGCCAGACGCACCGTTCAGCCCCATCCGCCTGGTGCTGCCCTTGAACTGGTGCGGCGCTGGCCCGTGTGCATACTGGAACATTCGCTGGCAAAAAACCCCTCTTATCGGGGCGGCGTACGGCTCACCGCTTCTGCACTGCAGCTCTGGCTGTAATCAAAGCAGAGCGTTGAGTCGGTTAAAAAGATTCTGGAATCTCTTGCGAGTGTCCTCGTCGACCTCGTCGAGCAGCCTGCCGGGTGACCGCATGAGGTGGTTGGCTGGCTGATAGTGGTCGAACCGGCCACCGTGCAGGGCTTCGACCTGCTTGACGATGCGGCCACCACCGTTGAGCTTCGATTTGGAGAACTTGCCTACCTTGGAATCGGCCAGCAGCTTCAGGTACCAACCGACGTCGAAAAGATCTTCGATGTCTGCCTCGGCGCTGCCGGTGATCTCGGTGAGGTAGACCAACCGGTTGCCGTCGAGTAGGCCGCGGGCTGCCAGCTGGGCGATGCGCTGGTTCCCGCCCGCGGCAACGTCCATCAGGACAGCGATGCTGAGGTCGCTGCCGCCGAGGAGGGACACGAACGCGGGCACCTTGTCGAGTCCGCCGACTGGGGTGATGGTCCAGCGTGGGTCGAGCGGGACGCCCCCACCCTGGCGGATCACTTCGCTCATGACGGTCAGATACACCACGTCTGAAGGGCCTTCGACCAGCAGTTGATTCGGGCCGATGACCAGCGTCTGAGTCATGTCCACGCCGAGAGCTCCGAGCAGTGGGAAGACCGTGTCCGGGCGGGCCTTCCATATGTCGTGGCTGATCTTGGTGCCGTCGTTGTCGACATCCTCGACCGTGCGGCAGCGTTCCAGTTTGTTCGGCTGGATCATGAACAGCGAGTGCGTGGTGTAGATGACTTGATGATGGGGGGCGAGTCGTTCCTCGATGTAGCGCAACAGGTCGCCCTGTGCCTTGGCATGCAGGTTCAGCCCTGGTTCGTCGAGCAGGATGATCCGCCTCGTGGTTCCGGTGTATTCGGAGAAAGCCGCCAGGAACGAGAAGAACCAGATGAATCCCTTTGACCGGCCGGACATCCCAAGCGTGACACGGTGCCGCTGATTCTTGATCCGGATGTGCAGCCACGGCTCGGTGTGCTGCGGGGCTTGTGGAGTGGGCTTGGGCTTGAACTCGATGTCGAGTTCCACCGACAGATCGGGGTTCTGTGTCCAATACTCGAAGAGCTGGTCCGTCAGTTCGTTTGCGGCGGCTTCCAGTGCAGCCTTGCGGCTCTCATAGGAGTCCTCGGTGAACTCCTCCGACTCCACGCCGGCCAGCCGGAGCAACGACAGCGCTGTTCTTTCCTCGGGCGCGAGCTCGTCCTCATCGACCTCCTGCAGTCGCTCGATCGACACGCTTCCGGGCAGGACGTTGTATTCGTCGAAGTACTGGAACTTAGGCAGTCGCCGGTGCAGGATCTTCCTGATCTCTGCGTCGAGATCGCGTTCTTCCAGATTGTTCGCCAGCTGGACCGCTGCCTCAGCATCCTCGTCGGCTCGTAGAGCTACGATCAACTCGTTGATGCTTGTGATGTCGTCGAACCGACCGATCTCGAGCCCGGCTTTGGCGACCAAATGGCGCCCTGCGGCCAAGGCGTTGGTGGTTCGGTGGCCCTGGTACCACACGGTGTTGTCGTTGTAGTGGCGGTTGACGACGAGGGTGTTGCTCTTGAGAGCGTCAGGCCCGAACTCCTTGGTTACTGCGTCGATGTCAGCCTGCTCAAGCTGGAAGGTCACCTGCACAGGCTGAACGGTCGAGATGGTGGCCTTGTCCCGGGCCCGGTATCGGCGCGGGTAGTCCCGCAGCTCGTCGAAATCGGTGGGGTGTCCGCTGGGCAGGGGGTTTACGCGGTACAGCGCCTCGAGTGCGGCGGTCTTACCCGACTCGTTCTTCCCGACCAAGGCGGTGACATCGTCGGTAACGGTGAATTCTGTGGAGTCGTTGACACTCTTGAATTTGGTGATGTGAGCAGACAACAAACGCATCGAAGGTCTCTTCCTGCAGAATAATAACGACAATGCTCCCCGGCCCAGCAGCACACCAGGCTACGCTCCACTGCCGACAATTCCCGTTGCTGTTCGTCAGCGGGCCGACGTCTTTGCGACTCTCGGCTGGAGCCTTCCCCAGTGATCTTCGGCTTACATGGTCAGTTCACATCGGGGCTTACGGCTGGAGGGGAACTCTCCTCCTGGGCGGACGCGAACCGTGGTAGCCGGTGCACGTGTACGCGGCCGCTGGGAAGTTCTGTCTGGGCGAGCTCGGCCAGGTGGTTGTGGTGGGTGAAGACGATCGTCTGGAACCGGTCGGACATCTCGTCTAACACTCCCAACGCAGCACGGGTTCGCTGGTCGTCGAAGGTCATAAAGATGTCGTCGACGACGAACGGAAGTGTGCGATCCTCCTCGGCGTAGCGCTCCAAGGACGCGAGCCGCAGCGCCAGGTAGAGCTGGTCGCGGGTGCCCTCGCTGAGCCGGTCGGCGGGCAGCCGCTCGGCGCCGCGCCGCGCCAGCACAATCGGTGAATCCCCGTCCTCGTCGAGCTCCAGCCCACCGTAGCCGCCGAGCGTCAGATGCCCGAACAGGTCGCTCGCCCGCGCAAGCACCGGGTCCTGCTGCGCCTGCCGATACTCTTCCATGCAGGTCAAGATGATGTTCCGCGCAACCTGCAGGCGAAGGTACTCCTCACTTTCCTCCAGAAGCGCGGCCGCGGTGGTCTCCACACTCGCGGCTGCCCGTGTGGCGGCGGAGGAACCATCGAAGCGGGCGAACTCCGTCTTCTTCTCGCCGAGAAGTTGTGACTGGTGGGTCCGTTGGTCATCGAGGTCGATGACGCGTTCGGTGAGGGTGAGAAGCCGAGCCTTGAGCAGGTCCTCGTCGGTCTCGGGAATCTCCGCCACGAGCGTTTCCGCGTCGGCGGGAAGCGCCGCCGTGACCTCCGCGAGTGCCCCCTTGAGCCTCGTGTGGGACTCACTCCGCCGTACGGCTTCCCTCAGGGCGTCGATATCGTCCACCCCTGCCCTTTCGCAGAGCTGCGCGAGTTCGGTACGCAGGTCCCGAAGAGCCTCTTCAAGGTCACGGGCCGTTGCACTCAGGTCGGCCTGATCGCTGAGAAGAACGACTCGCCGCTCCGCAGCGGAACGGTTCTTCTCGGCCTCCCGGTAAAGAATCCCGACAAACTGGTGGCGTTCGATCTCGTCAGCTGGCATCGCACGACCGCAGGCGGCGGCGGTGGTGGCCAGCAGTGAGTGGAACTGCTCAAGTGTGGTGGCGGCCTTCTCGGAGTCACGCTCGTTCTTGGCCGCCTCCGACACCCATGTGGCGACTTGCCCGAGCCGCTCCAGATCGGTGAGGGCGGTGGCAGTGTCCCGACCTGTGGGTAGTTTCGCCTGTTCGAGCAGCTTGTGCCAGGTGGTCTCCCAGCCGGCCAGGTTCCGTTCGTGTTCGGTGACTTCGGCTTCAGCGGCAGCCAGCTCCTCGCGCGCCGCAAGAAGCTGAGCTTCACATGTATCGTGCGTACGTGCCAGCTCGTCCTGCTGGGCCAGCCGCTGCTCGGCAACCTCGCGCAGTTCTGGAAGCTCTGCCAAGGCATTCTCAGCGCCCAGGGACGGAACTTCTTCCGGCGATCGCAGGATGTCACGGAGCCGTGTGATGTGCAGGGCGGCCTGCTCCCGCAAGGAGGAGAGACGGGCTCGGGCGTCACCCAGCTCCCCGAGGCTCCCTTGGAGTCTGTCGACACTGTCCAATATGGACATGGCAGCGCCGGACTTGGGGGCAGGGCCAGGGCAAGGGAACCTTTCCCACAGGCGGTCCCACTCCGCGTCCAAGTGGTCAGCCCGGTCGTCCTGGGAAGCCTGCTCCTCGTCAAGCGCGATGAGCGCCTTCTCGTCATTGCCGATCTCGAGCTCCAACCGGTAGCGGTCGGCGATGCGAGACGCGTCTCGGCGCATCCGGTCGGCGAGATGATCGGCGCGCTCGATGGCCAGCTCGAAATCCCCAGCCCGGTCGTGCTGCCCGTCGCGGATCACGAGCCAGAGCTCGTGCCGGACGCTCCTGGCCTCCCCGAGCTCTGCCTCCGTGGGGGGCGGGTCACCGCTCAGCAGGGTTGCCAGGTTGAGACGCTTTTCCTCCAGGCCGGTGATCAGCGCCTTCCGCTGCTTGGCCAGCTCGCGTCCCTCCCGCTTCAAGTCCTTGCGGGCCTCGACGTGCTCGTCGATCTCGGTCCGGGTGGGCACGGCCATCCCGTCGACCTGCTGTGCCGGGATCCGCAGCTCCAGTAGGAGCCGCTCTATGGTGCCGTCCAGGCGTCGGACGTCTTCGTCGGCAGTGGCCAGGCGGGTGAGCAGGTCGTGGGGGACGGCGTTGAGCGCGGCGTGGAGAGGCTTCGTTTCCTCGAGCCTGGCGAGCTTGCTGAGCCGCTTCTCCACCGTCTCCAGGCTACGCCGGCGCTGGTCCACCGCCTTACGATCTCGCGTCAGAGCCGCTTCGATGGCGGTGCGCTGGTCGTGCAGGTCCTGGATGCGCTTCTGCATCGACTTGGGCACCTTGTAGAGGCTGGTGTCGTCCAGCGTCGCGTCCACATGGACCTGGGTGAGGGTGGAGAGCGCCTGGTCGCGGAGGTCTTTGACAGTGTCGGAGGAGCTCGTGAGCCGTTCGGCTGCAGCCAGAACCGCCTTGCGGTCCTGGTAGAGGATGTCGATGGAATCTTGCGCTGCGAGGAGGTCGTCGTCGACCACCAGTTGGTTCAGCTCGCCCACGACGTCGTCGAGGCGCCGCTGCGCGTCAGCCAGCTTGCTCTCCGCCAGCCGCAGGTCCTCTCGCAACTGGGGAAGGCGTACGGCGACCTCCGGCGGGGCGATCGTCCCGCCGGCTTCCAGAGTCATGAGGTCGGCCAGCAGGGTGGCTCGTCGGTTGAGTGCTGGGACCGCCTGGACAAGCCGCTCCACACGGGATCGCTCGCTCCTGAACTGCTCCAGTTCCCTGGTGAGCGTCATGAGGGCCTGCTCGGCGTCCTTGACCTCCTGCTGCCTGTCGAGGTACTCCTGCGGGCGGAGCGTCGCCGCACGGACGCGGCTCTGCGCCTCCTTCAACTCGGTGAGGAGCACGTTGATCCGGGGGTTATGGCCCCGCCGCTTGTACAGATCGCCCAGACGTTCCTCGATCGTACGCAGCGCGTCGGACAGGCGGCCTCCCGACCGAGTGGCGGCCAGTGCCTGTTTGAAGTCTCCGCCTCCGCTGGCCAGCGCCTCGCCTCCCCGCCGCAGTTCGCCACTACCCAGGGCGAACACTGACGTGAAGGTCGACCGATCGATGCCTCCCAGCATGGTGTTCAGCACCGACTGGTCCAGCGGCTCTCCGTCGATGCGGCGGAGCGGCGTCTTGCGCGCCTTGACTCTGATGAACTCCAACGCGTGGCCCTCTGCGCCTCGCACCAGCGCGCCGAGCCGTAGCGCGGCCTTGTCATGGACGAAGTCGTAGCGCGATCGTTCATCGATCCCGTAGAAGAGCTGGTCGAGCGCGTGCAACGCGGTCGACTTGCCGGCCTCGTTCGGTCCGGCGATCACGTGGATGCCAGGTGCCGACAGATCCAGCACCATCCCGCTGAAGGGGCCGAACGCGATCAGGTCCAGCCGGTCGACTCTCATCGGGTCCGTCCCTCCGTGAGCATGGATTCCAGCAGATCGATGGCGTCGTCGCCGAGGCGCTGCAGCCAGTCCGGGTCATCGGGACGGATTCGGTCCTCGTTGTGCACATCCAGAGGCAGCTGAGGGTAGAGAGGGTCTTCGGTGACCAGCCGGTGCAGCGCGGCGGTGTCTGAGCGGAGCGCCGCCGCCGTACGCCGGAGATCGGCGAGCAGTCCTATGGTGCCTTCGCCGGGCGTCTCTGGCAGCCGGGTCTCGATGCGCACCTTTTCCACCCACAGATCGCCGAGGTCGTTGGCGATCGAACGGACCTCGTTGACGAACTGGTGCCGTCCGTTCCACAGCCGGAGGTGAGCGCTGCTGCGGCCGACAAGACTGACCCGTACGGCTTGGAGCTTGCCGGAGGGCAAGCTTTTGAGTCGGACCTGCACCAGATCCGCGACGGCATCGAGGTCTCCGGCCCTGGAGACGTCGATGCGCAGATGCTCCCAGCGCGCCACGTCCAGGTCATGATGGACGGCCGAGCGGACGCGGAGGTCGTCGCCCACCGTGACCAGGGTGCACCCCTTCGGGCCCGTCTCGCGGGCGTGGCGGCCCTGGATGTTACCGGGGAAGACGATCCACGGGTCCTCCTGGACGACTTCCCGGTTGTGTACGTGGCCAAGCGCCCAGTAGTCGTATCCCTTCCCCATGAGGTGATCCACTGTGCAGGGGGCGTACTTGTTGTGGCCGTCGCGACCATTCAGCGCGGTGTGCAGGAGCCCGACGTTGAAGAGGTCCCGGCAAGGAGGGGGGTAACCGAGGGCGAGGTTGTCGGTGATGTCCCAACGAGGGAAACCCTGCCCGTGCACCGCCAGCCCGACCTTCTCGTCGCGTACGGTCTCCGGCTCTTCGACGTCGAGCATGCGCACGTTGTCCGGCAGCGGCAACCGCCGGGTCATCTTGTTCTGCGCGTCGTGGTTCCCTGAAACGAGGTAGACGGCGATGCCCTGCGCACGCAGCAGTGACATCTGCTTGCCGAAGAACAGCCCGGTCTGGAAGTCAGGCCAGTCGCCGTCATAGATGTCGCCGGCGAGGAGGACAGCGTCGACCGACTCCGAGATCGCAAGCTGGACGAGGTTCTCCAACGCCCGCCGAGAGGCGGTGCGCAGTTCCTCGGCCGGTGCGCCCTCATACATCGACAGGCCGCGAAGCGGGCTGTCGATGTGAAGGTCGGCGGCGTGGATCAGTTTCACGCGTTCTCCTCTGGAACCGGTTGATCCTTTGATGATTGATGATGACGTGTGCGTAAGGTGGTGGTGGGGCGATAGGGGATATTGATGGTTACGTTCCAATGAGGCGTGACTACCTGAAATATGAGGTCCTGGTCCTGCCGTGGTGATGGCCACCAGGCGCGAGTCGCGGCCCTCGACCTGACGGAGAATCCCCTGTCCGTCGGATAGGTCGATGAAGGCCGACGTGTCCCCGGTCGGCGATCAGGCGGTAGATGCCGATTCCCGGGTGGTGCTGCCAACAGGGTTGGCCGCGACGGATCTCATCGATCCCGATCTCGCAGTCCGGCTCTGACCGCTTGGGTGTTACCGGGCCGGCGTAGTGTCCAGCTGACGCATCGTCACCCGGCCTGTGCGACAGCGTGCCCGTGAATTGCGATGGCCCACACGAGCGCGGCAGCCGCAACGTGGTGCGCGTGCCGTCCAAGGACGGATGTTCGCATCAGAATTCGTTGCGCAGAGCGTCGTGCTCGTCGTCCGACACTGTGGACGGGCCGTCGAAACCGTCGATGATCAGCCCAGACCTGGATGACATGGGATGATGCGGCGGTAGCCGTACATAGCGCGTCTGTTCATCGAACTCCAGCGCCTCCCACTGGAATCCGGTCATCCATGTCTCATCGCGTTGTGCGAAGCCGAGCAGCGCACGGACCAGGTCAGCGCGAGAGTGGGCGATGGCCCATACGTGCCGCCTGGCCTCTCCCGCTCGATGCTCCATCAAGTAGTGCTCTGCCCCGGCAATCTTCGCTACCTGGACGTACCAGGACTCGTCTTCCAGCTCGACCAGTAGTGCGCCGATGTACGGCAGGCCGGCGGCCGCCCAGTCGAGGGCATCCCGACTGGCGAGGAGCCTTTGTCGGTTGAGGATGAGCGCGGCCATCAGGACGCCTTCGTACAGGTGAGCACGATGGTGGTGCCGATCTTGACCTTGGTGCCGGCCTTGTGGGACTGCTTGGTCACCGTCCAGTTCTCCGGCAGGAGAACCATCGTGTCGTATTGATCCTGCGAGCCGAGCTTGATGTCGCTGAACTCGTTCCATCCCCGGTCCACCAGCCACTGACGGGCGATCGCGGCGTTCTGCCCCTTGAAGTCGGGCAGCTTCACCAGTCGGCCCTTCTCTTCTTCGGCGGGAGGAAGAGAAGTGTCCTGCAGTGCCTCCGCGGCGGCGGTCTTGGTGGGGGACGTGGTCGTAGTCGGCGTGTTGCCGACACTTCCTACGGCCACGCCACCGACACAACCCGCGCCCAAGGCGAGAACGGCGATCAGTGCGACCGCGGGGCCGGAGAACCCGCGACGCGCAGGAGGTGGCATGGGGGGCTGGTGGGTCATGGGGCTTCCCCTGGAATCAGGCGGCCAGCGCCGCGTCAAGGTAAGTGATGTCGCGGACCGCGACGTAGAGGCGCCAGCTGAGCAGGCCGGTGCGGGAAACCACTGTGACCCGCACGTTGTGAGCGGTCAGCCAGGCGGCGAGGTCTGCGAAGTAGCCGTCGCCGGAGCCGATGACCACCCGCTCGAACCGGAGGTCGATCCGGTCGTTGACGGCCATCTCGGCGAGCACGCTGTCGGCGCCGTCCCGTCCGGACCGGGTGAGGATCTGAGCGCCGTGGATCACTCGGCCCACCTCGGCCAGCGATCGCGGGTTGACCCCGACGACGAACTGGTCCAGGGCGCCGACCGGCACCCGGCACAGGTAATCCGACATGGTGTCGGCGATCTCCGTCGCGGTGGGCGACGGCGATGCAGCCAGGTTCTCGATGTCCAGTAAGTGGATGGCTCGTCCTGCTCGCAGAGTACGCATCACAGCTCCCTTGCACCTCGTTCAAGAAGAATAGAGCCTGTGAACTCAGTATGCAAGCACTTCTATCGTGACAGCAGTAGGAGTAGTTGTAATGCCGGTGGGCGTTCATGCGGCCTTGCGCATGGTCTGCTGGACGAGCTCGCGAAGAGGCGGGGGAACCATGCGAAGGTCCGGGTCGGAGTTGATGAACTGGTTCTCGACGGCCCAGACGGATGGGCCGTCGAAGGCCGGGAGGCCGGTCGCCGCGAAGTACATCGTCGAGCCCGCGGGCCGTCGGGAGCGAGCAGGACGTTGGCTGGCTTGAAGTCCCGGTGGACGATGCCAGCCTGGTGGATCCCGTTGAGGGCAGCGGCTGTGGCGATGGCGAGCCGAACCAGGCTGTCAGGAGAACGCGGGCCCTCGCGACGGACGAGCTGGTCGAGCGAGGGCCCCTGAACGTACTCGCTGACGATGTACGGCCTGCCGTCGTGGACGCCGGCGTTGATCACCACGCGGTTGCGAACCGCCGGCCTCCCGCCCTTCGGCAGCATTGAGACGCTGGGCAGTCGGACACCGGGAGAGGCTGCCGGAGTAGTGCGACCTGCCCGGATGGCCTTGTCGTAATTCGCGACCTTTCTGGCGCGGGGAGGTTCGAGGTGCCATCACCTCTTCGTTAGGGATTGCGTATCTCCATACGCATAGTTAGTGTGTGCTGAGAGATGGGGATTATCGGGTGGCGATGGGGTGGTTGGTGGGAATCATCGATCCGAGCGTCGCTACTCCGACATGCAATCCCGGACAACCTGCCGCACCGCCCTGCTTGGTTTGCGGCCCGCGAGGGCGGTGCGGCTCGGCAGCCCCGTTCGGGGCATGGAGGGACAGTCTAAATGAGGTGTAGCAAGGTCCATGATGGGCCCTCGCGCCGGTCGCGCACCAGGAGAATTATCCACGTGGTCATCATGGTCCTCGCGCTGATTGTGGTGGGCGCGTCTCTGGTGTTGCGCACCACGGAGATGATGCTGGCGGCGTCGGCGGCTGTGGTGGGTGTGTGCGCACAGGCGGCGATGCGGGCCATCCTCCCGAGCAGGGAACGTACGGCCTAAGCCTTGTAGGGGCCCAGGCTGAACAACGCCTAGCCTGGGCCCCTACATCAATGAAGCCAGGAAGGAACGAGGAACGTGGCCGAGCTCAAACAAGTCCTCCTTGGAGAGCTCTGCGAGGTGACTGTGGGGCCCTCGGGGTCACTACTGGAGAACCTTCATGAGGGAGATGACGGCGTGCCTGTTCTCACGCCATCTGACCTCACTCCCTTTCGTGAGGTAGAGACGGACGGCCTGCGACGCCTCCCCGCTAAGGACGCAGTTCGGCTCTCTCGATTTGCTCTACGCCAGGACGATGTGCTCTTTGTTCGTCAAGGAGCACTCGGAAGAGTCGCGGTGATTGGGCGAGAGCACTCCGGATGGCTCTACAGTTCGTCGTGCCTGCGCCTTAGGCCAAGGTCTGATCAGGTACTGCCTGCATTCCTGGCGCTGTTCCTCTCTCGCCCTTCCGTCCTGGCTGATCTCGTGGGCCAGGCTCCTCCAGGGACTGTCCTCTGGGCTCACGCGGGAACGCTGCGACGTCAGGTGGTGGCCTTGCCCTCTCTGCAGCGGCAACTGTCGACGGTGAGGGTGGCCACCGCGATTGATGCTCAGGTAAAGGTCCAGCGAGCTCTTTTGGCCAAACTGGAGTGCTTGGGCTCTGCACTTCTCGACGACATGCTCACTAAACTGTGATCCGAGTACACATCTCTATCTAGTGTTATTGACGGTTCTATGGCTTCTGGCTAGAGTCTTGACAACGCGATGGTGCTGTTCCTGGAGACCCGGCGGGCTGTTGAAAGACTAGAGAGCCTCCGTCGAGGCGGAGCCATATCGAGGCAGCGCAGATCGATCGATTGAGAAAGGCCACCACGTGGCGAAGTTGACGTTGCCGCAGCTTGAGCGGCACCTGTTCGGCGCGGCCGACATCCTCCGAGGCAAGATGGACGCCTCGGAGTTCAAGGAGTACATCTTCGGGATGCTCTTCCTGAAGCGGGCCTCCGACCAGTTCGAGGTGGTCCGCGGCGAGGTCGTCGAGAAGCGGATGGCCGAAGGCAAGAGCCGCGAGGAAGCCGAACGGATGGCCGAGGCGCGCGGCTTCTACCGTGGTGACAAGTTCTACGTGCCCCCGGAAGCCCGCTGGAGCCATATCAGGAACGAGTCGCGCAAGAAGAACGTCGGCGACATGCTCAACAAGGCGCTCGGCGCCCTGGAGGAAGAGAACGTCGCCGCCCTCGAAGGCGTTCTGGAGCACATCGACTTCACCCGTAAGGTCGGCCAGTCCACGATCCCCGACAAGCGGCTGCAGCAGCTCGTCGACCACTTCTCCCGCGTACGGCTCCGCAACGAGGACTTCGAGTTTCCCGACCTGCTCGGCGCGGCCTACGAATACCTGATCGCCCAGTTCGCCGACTCCGCCGGTAAGAAGGGCGGCGAGTTCTACACGCCGCGTGGTGTCGTCCGCATGATGGTCCGCCTGGTCAAGCCCAGGCCGGGCATGGCCGTCTACGACCCGTGCGCTGGCTCGGGCGGCATGCTCATCCACGCCAAGGAGTACATCGACGAGCACGGCCTCGACTCGCGTGACCTGACCCTGGCCGGTCAGGAGTACAACGGCGGCACCTGGGCGGTGTCGAAGATGAACATGATCCTCCATGGCGTCCTCAACGCTCAGCTGGAGAACGACGATACCCTCGCCGAGCCCCGGCACCTCAAGGGCGGCGAGCTGATGCGCTTCGACCGGGTGCTCACCAATCCGCCCTTCTCCCTCAACTACTCCTCAGTCGACATGAAGCACAAGGAACGCTTCAAGTACGGCTACGCGCCCGAGACCGGGAAGAAGGCGGACCTCATGTTCGCCCAACACGTCCTGGCGGTGCTGACCCCCGACGGCATCGGGGCCACCGTCATGCCCCACGGCGTGCTGTTCCGTGGCGGCAAGGAGAAGGACATCCGCGAGGGCATCATCGAGGATGACCGTCTGGAGGCGGTCATCGGCCTGGCCCCCAACCTCTTTTACGGCACCGGCATCCCCGCCTGCGTCCTCGTCCTGCGCGGCACCGACCCGCGCCCGGCCGAACGGCGCGGCAAGGTGCTCTTCATCAACGCCGACCGCGAGTTCACCGCCGGCCGCGCCCAGAACTACCTCGACCCCCAGCACGCCGAGAAGATCGTCGCAGCGTACGAGGCCTATGAGGACATCCCTGGGTTCGCGCGAGTCGTCGACGTCGAAGAGCTCCGCGAGAATGACTTCAACCTCAACATCCGCCGCTACGTCGACAACACGCCTCCGCCCGAGCCGCAGGATGTACGCGCCCACCTGCACGGCGGCGTACCCAAGTCCGAGGTCGAGGCCAAGGCGGGGCTGTTCCGGGCGTTCGGCATCGACCCAGTGACGCTGTTCACCGAGCGCGACGCCGACTACTTCGACTTCCTCCCCGAGGGCTGGCAGGCCACCGCCGCCCGCCTCCCCACCCTCGCCGAACCTGCTGTGATCCGGTTGCGCGAGGCTTTCGACGAGTGGTGGAGCCGCCACAGCAAGCACCTGATCGAACTGCCCAGCACGCACAAGGTAATGGAGGTACGCGCAGATCTGCTCGACTCCTTCGTGACCGAGCTGCTGCCCCTGGACATGCTCGACCGGTTCGAACTGGCCGGCGTCGTGGCGGCATGGTGGGGCGAGGCCCAGTACGACATCAAGACCCTCGGCCTGAACGGGTTCGAGGGCGTGGTCGAAGGCTGGCTCACCACCATCGAGTCGGCCTTCGCGCTGGACGAGGAGGACGTCGAGTACTGGGACAAGCAGAAGATCGCCACCGAGAAACGCAAGGCCCGCGACCACCGCGTCGTCCCCGCGCTGATTCCCGACTACCTGGCCGAACTCGAAAAGGCCGAGACCGCCTACGCCGAGCTGAACGCCCAACTCAAGGCCGCCACCGCCAAGCCCTCGGAGGACGAGGAGGAAGCCGACGAGCCCGCCGAGGGCCAACTCTCCGAGGCCGAGCTCAAAGCACTCAAGTCCCGTACGGCGGCCGCCAGGAAAAAGGTTGGTGCGCTGGAAGACCACTTCCTCCCCCGCCTCCGCATGGCCGCCGGTGCCCTGGACGCCTCTGGCCGCCGCGCCCTCGTCCTCGACGTGCTCCGGCTACAGGTTTCGTCCCGCTTGGATTCTCGAACGGCGGCTGCCCGTCGGCTGTTTGAGGATGCGTTCCGCATGTGGGCGGACAAGTATGCGGTGACCCTACGCGAACTCGAGGATCAGCGCGAAGCTGCTGCTGCTCGGTTTACTGCTTACCTGAAGGAGCTGGGATATGCGTGAAGCTCGTCTTTCAGACGCGGTTGACATCAATCCAGAAGCACTCACGATAGGTACGCCAGGATCATTCCGCTTTCGCTATATTGATCTATCTGCGGTAAGTCGCGGGCAAATCTTCTGGAACAGCTTGGATACTCATTTGCGGGCTTCTGCACCTTCACGGGCTCAGCGCCTTGTGCGTCCGCATGACTGCCTACTGGGCACAGTGAGGCCGCTGCAGCAGTCTCACGGGTATATAGAAGACGCTGGTGAAGCACTCGTCGCGTCCACGGGGTTCGCAGTACTCCGAGCCAAGGCTGGCATCGCGCATCCGCGATTCATTTTCCATTGGATGCTAGGCCTTTCAGCCCTCCGCCAGACTGACGCTATGGCGGTCGGTTCGAATTATCCTGCAGTTAACGAGTCGGATGTCGCGAATCTTAAAATCGCTCTACCTTCAATAGGTCAGCAGCGACGGATCGCGGAAATCCTCGACACTCTCGATGCTCAGATTCGCTTCACACTTGAGGGCGCCAAAAAGGTCATCGCTCTTCGGGCAGCCATCTCTGACGCTCTGATCCCGGTTCGTAGCGATCCCTCGGATCTCGGCGAAGGATGGTCGTGTGTTCGACTTGCCGAGGTGGTTCCCAGCGTTGAGTACGGAATTTCCACTTCACTTGATGAGGATGATTCAGGCACTCCTATTCTTAGGATGAATAATCTAGCCAACGGGAAAATTGAGCTCGGTGAAGTGAAGTATTCATCCCTTGGCGCGCCCGCGCACCTCTTTCTGCGTGACCGTGACGTGCTTTTCAATCGTACGAATAGCATCGATCATGTCGGTCGCACATCAATCTGGCGAAGTGAGATCGAACGGCCCACGTCATTTGCCTCCTATCTGGTGCGTCTTAATCCAGACCTGGGTCGCCTTGTGCCAGAATATCTGGTGCGCTGGCTCAATCGTCCTGCAATTCAGCAGCGCATCAGGCGCTTTGCCACTCCTGGTGTGCATCAAGTGAACATTAATCCCACTAATCTTCGGAAAACGTTTATCGAGCTGCCGGTAGAGCTAGAGCATCAGCGAAAGATCGATGCCGCACTAGTCGAATGCGAACAAACCATCGAGCGATGGCGAGAAGAGGAAGCGCGCCTTCGCATGCTCAAGCAAGGTCTCATGGAAGACCTGCTGACGGGGCGGGTGCGGGCCGCCACTGCGGAAGCCGTACTGGAAAAACTTTGAGCTCAACTGCGGCGGTGGTGAGCCGCTCCGGCAGTAGGCGGTTTACCTGAGTGAAGACGTTGCTAGCGGAGCTAGCGAGGGGAGTCGGACGGTGACTGACTACGAATACTTGCTCGTCGAGAAGCCGCTCATCGAACAGCTCAAGGACATGGGCTGGGAACACAAGGCGGGAGCTGAACATGGGGCGGTGATTCCGCTCTCTCCGAGGATGTCGGACCGGGGCAGCTTCGACGAGACGATCCTCGAAGACAAGTTGCGTGACGCCATCGAGCGCATCAACGGCACCTGGCTGGACGAGCGCAAGGTGAGCCAAGCGGTCAACGCCATCACCCGGATTCCCGCGACTAACCTGCTGGAAGCCAACAAGCAGATCACCGACCTGTTGATCAACGGAATCCCGATCGAAGATCTGGCGACCGGCAAATCCCGGACAGTGCACTACATCGACTGGAAGAACCGTCCGGGCAGCAACGAGTTCACAGTGATCAACCAGTTCCGGGTGGACATCCCGGGTACCGGCGGCCACAAGCAGATTGTCCCGGACGTCGTCCTCTTCGTGAACGGCATCCCTCTGGTCGTCATCGAGTGCAAGAAGACCACCGAGAGCAATCTGGACAAGGCCGTGACCCAGCTTCGTCGCTACCGCGACAGCCGTACCGGACTATTCCGGCCGGTGCAGCTGACGGTCGCGACGAGCGGTGAGGACGCCAGGCTCGGCACGTTAACCGCCAAGCTCGAACACTACGTCCCGTGGCGTGACCCGTACCCGATGACGAAGAAGCAGCTCGCCGACCGGCTGGGCAAGGAAGAAGAGCAGCTGAGAAAGCAGGAGGTCCTGGTCGCCGGCGTGCTGGAGCCGGACAACCTGCTGAACATCGTGCACAACTTCGTCACCTTCATGACCACCGACGAGGGTGTCACCATCAAGGTCGCCCCCAGGTACCAGCAGTTCCGGGCGGTCGAGCGCGCGGTCGAGCGGCTGTTGACGGGCGAGCCGGGACATCGCGGTGGCATCATCTGGCACACCCAGGGGTCGGGCAAGAGCCTCACCATGACCTTCCTGGTACGGCGGCTGCGGTCGCTGGACGGGCTGGCGCACTACAAGGTCGTGGTGGTCACCGACCGTACCCAGTTGCAGGATCAGCTCACTGAGACGATGGCGCTGAGCAACGAGAAGGTGGACGTCGCCAAAAACACGGCACGGGCGAGAACTCTGCTCGGCCGCAAGGGTCCCGGGCTGGTCTTCGTGATGATCCAGAAGAACCAGAGCGGTCAGCCCAAGGACCGCATGGAGCTGGGCGAGATCAACACCGATGAGTCGATCGTCGTACTGATCGACGAGGTGCACCGCTCGCACACCGCCGCACTCGGCGCCAACCTTCGCCAGGCCATGCCTAACGCCGCCAGGATCGGCTTCACAGGAACCCCGATCATGAAGAAGCGGGGACAGCGGAAGACCAGCGTGGAGCTGTTCGGACCGTTCATCGACACCTACCGCCTCCGGGAAGCCGAAGAGGACGGCGTGATCGTGCCGATCCTCTACGAGGGCATCAAGGTCAAGGGCGCACTGCAGAACGGCCAGGACATGGACGAGCTCTTCGAGGAGGAGTTCGAGGAGCTGACAGACGAAGAGCGTCAGCAGCTGCAGTCCCGCTGGGCGACCAAGGGAAACGTGTCGGCGGCGCGGAAGCTGGTGGACGTCAAGGCCAAGCACATGCTCCGGCACTACGTGGACAAGGTGCTGCCCGAGGGCTTCAAGGCGCAGGTGGTCGCCTACGACCGGGAGACGACCGTACGGTACCGGGAAGCGCTCATGGAGGCCCGCGACGAGCTGGTCCGCGACATCGAGAAGCTCCCGCCGCACCTGCTCACCCGGACCATCGAAGAACTGAAGCCGCGCCAGGCCCAGCTCGTGAAGGCCCACAAGCAGCTCGACCTGTTGAAGCGGATGGACTTCGTGCCGGTGATCTCCAAGGGAGACACCGAACACGAGGACCGCTACGCCGAGTGGACCGACGAGGCCAAGCAGAAGACCCGGATCGAAAGCTTCACCCGGCCCTTCGGGGAGAACGACATCGCCTTCGTCATCGTGAAGTCGATGCTGCTCACGGGATTCGACGCGCCGATCGAGCAGGTGATGTACCTCGACCGGAAGCTGGAGATGCACGACCTGCTCCAGGCCGTGGCGCGGGTGAACCGTACGGCCGGCAACAAGCCCTTCGGGTACGTCGTGGACTACCGCGGCGTGGCCCAGAACCTGGTAGAGGCGCTGCGTATCTACGCCGACGAGGAATTCGAGACCGACGAGAGCCGCGACGTCTCGGGCGCACTGCGCGACCTGAAGACGGAGATCGGCAAGCTGGAGCCGCGCCGGCAGCGGCTCCGGATGATGTTCCGCGACTACACCGACGTCGAAGGCTGCGTGCAAGAGCTGGCGGATCCGCAACTGCGTGACCGGTTCGGCGTCGAGCTGGCCCGCTTCTCCCGGACGATCAACACGGTGCTGCCCGACCCTGCGGCAACACCGTATCTGGCCGACGCCAAGCACTTCGCGGTAATCAGGCTCACCGCGAACCGGCGTTACCGCGTCGACGGCGGCGAGTTCGACCCCGGCGCGTACGGACAGAAGATCAAGGTGCTCATCGACGAGCACATCACCGCGCTCGACATCGAGCAGCAGCTGCCGCCCATCGCACTGACCGCGACCAACTTCGCTGAAAGGGTCGAGGCGATGACCGGCGGTTCACGGGCCAAGGCGTCGGAGATGGAGAACGCCATTCGGCATCACATCACCGTCAACGCCGGCCAGGACCCGGCCCGCTACCAGTTGCTGAGCGAGCGACTGGAACAGATCCTGACCGAGCTCAAGGACGACTGGGACGCCCAGTTGCTGGCGTTCAAGGACCTGATGTCCGACGTGGTGGAGGACCGGCGGGACAACCCCCACGAGTTCAGCCCCGCCGAATTCGCTCTCTACGGCGTCCTGCTTCAGGAGCTGGCGACCTCCGACGCGGACCTGGAAGACCAGCGGTTCGTCAAGGCCACTCGGGACATCATCCGGCTGGCCGGCCGGACCATCCACCGGCACGGCTTTTGGGACAAGCGTCCCGACGTCGCCGACTTCCGCGACGAGATCTTCGAGATTCTCGTGACCGCTGACCTCGGCGATGTCCATCAGCTGGAGAAGGTGGCGGACAAGGCCCGGGACGCCGTCAAGAACAACCACGCGACGATCCCCAAAGCCTGACCCTGGCATGCTGGTGACCGTGAGTGAAATACCGGGAGTCCTGCGAGTCGGCGACCTGGAGGTCGCCGTCTCGGTGAGCGATCGGCGCAAGAGCGTGCGCCTGACCGTCGAACGGGACGCCTCGATTACCGCGGTCGTCCCACCCCAACTGTCGAAGTCCGAGCTGACCAAGGTGGTGGAGGCCAAGAGACCCTGGCTGTACGGCAAGCTCGCGGAGAAGCGGGAGCTGGGCGACGCCCCACCTGCCAAAGAGTTCGTCACAGGCGAGGGATTCCGCTATCTGGGCCGTTCCTATCGGCTGCGCCTGGTGGACGCCGACGAGGTACGGCTCATCCGGGGGCGTCTGGAGTTGCCCAGAGGAGGCAGCGCGAAGGAACTCGTCGGCTGGTATCGCCGCGTCGGTCACCCCTGGCTGTCGAAACGGATGCGTCCCTGGGCGACGCGGCTCGGTGTCGAGGTGAGCGGATTGCGCGTCCGACCGCTCGGTTACAGATGGGGATCGTGTTCGCGGGACGGGCACGTCAACATCCACTGGGCCACCATGCAATTGCCTCCAAGCCTGATTGACTACGTGCTTGTTCACGAGCTTGCGCATATTCAGAGGCCTGATCACGGGTCCGAGTTCTGGAGCGCCGTAGAGCGGGCGCTGCCAGGGCATGAGGATTATCGCGAGCGGCTCCGCCGTGCCGGAAATGAGCTTTGGTTGCCGGAGGAGGGGCTCTGATGCAAGATGACGTCCTGGTCAATGCCGTTGACATCGCACGGATGGCCGACGTCGGCCGGGCCGCAGTGAGTAACTGGCGCAAGCGGTTCGACGACTTTCCCCAACCTGTGGGCGGCACTGCCTCAAGTCCTGCCTTCTCGCTGAGCGAGGTGGAACAGTGGCTCCGTGATCATGATCGCTATGTCGAAGTGTCGCCGCTGGAACGGTTCTGGCAGCGATTGCGCAGCAGCACTGACGATCTGCGTCTAGGTGAGGTAGTGGCCGAGGTCGGTGCGGTTCTGCTGGGGGAGAGCGCCGAGCTTGACGATGCCCTGGCCAGGGAGGCCCGCGAAATCGGGCAGGCGGAGGGCGCGGTCGCCGCGTTCGACGGGATCTGCGAACGCTACGTCGATCTCCATTCCCGTCGCCTGCTGGCCACTCCGCCAGCAGTGGCAAGGCTGATGACCACGATCGGTGGTACGGAGGGCGGCACGGTACTCGACCCGGCCTGTGGAATCGGCACGATATTGCTGGAAACCCGTGGCAGCCAGGTAGCGGGCCAGGAGCTGAATGAGAACGCCGCAAGACTGACCAGCGTCCGGCTCCGACTTCATGGCTATGAGGCGCAGGTCGAAGCCGGTGACTCGCTGCGCGCCGATGCCTTTGCCGGCGTTCAGTTCGACGCCGTGGTGTGCAATCCGCCGTTCAACGAGCGCGGCTGGGGATACGAGGAGCTGACCAGCGATCCACGTTGGGAATTCGGACTGCCACCGCGCGGTGAGTCCGAACTTGCCTGGATGCAACACTGCCTGGCGCATGTGAAGCCAGGCGGGCTCGTCGTGATCATGATGCCGAGTGTGGCTGCCAATCGCCGTCCCGGCCGGCGAATCCGAGGAAATCTGCTGAGAGCTGGAACCTTGCGAGCCATCATCAGCCTCTTTCCCGGCGCCGCTCCCGCGTCCAGCGGCCCACCCGACCTGTGGGTGCTCCGCAAGCCTGTCGAGGGAGGTGAGCCGCCGTCGGACGTATTGATGGTCAACGCGGGCGAGGACCTGTCTCTGGCCGAGACGGCATGGCGGGCCTACTGCCAGAAGGCGGAGCTGCCGGAGAACAGCCGGGTGGTACGCATCATCGATCTTCTCGATGAAGAGGTCGATCTGACCACGAGCCATCGAGTAGTGACGCAGGAGCCCACTTCCGGGTACCCAGCGATGAGTGACCGCCTCTCATCCGTGGTGAAGGAACTCAGGCTTCCGCGGATCGCGGCGAAACCCCGCCGGGATCTTGTCATGACCAATCTCGGTGAGCTGGCTCGGGCGGGAGTCGTCACCATCATGCAGGGCCCGCTCAAGCTTCCGGAGGGCGGTGACCTTCCCCTGCTCACGGCGAAGGATCTCTTGCTCAACCGAGAGCCCAGCGGCCGTACTCAGGACACTCCAGGTCTTGTCCGCGTCCAGAAGGGCGACGTGATCGCCTCCCTGCTCCTTTCCAGTGGCGCGTTGCCACGGGTGATGACCCAAGCGGGTGCTGTACTCGGCTCGCAGCTTTTGCTTTTCCGAACCGATCCGGAACGCCTTGATCCCCATTTTCTGGCCGGCTGCCTACGTGCTGAAGGCACCACGGGGAGCCGTCACAGCTCGGCCGTCAGGAGGGATCCACGGCGGGCGTCGCTACCCAGACTTCCGATCGAGGAACAGCGCCGGTACGGAGAGTCGTTCGCTCAACTTCTCGCGCTTGAGGACACAGTAAGAGCGTTGCGGGAGATCAGCGATAATCTTGTTGTCGCCGGGATCGATGGGCTTCTCGACGGGAGCCTGACCCCGGAGTAACCCCCGGGAGGCTTGGTGTCCCACTTTCTCGGTCGCTATCGGCTCGACCCGCTCAGGCTCGGCTGCGGTGGAATGGGCGAGGTGTGGGGCGCCGACGACATCGTGCTCGACCGACGGGTCGCGATCAAGTTCGTCCTTCTCCCCGATGAGGAGCTGCATCAGAGGTTCACCCGGGAGGCCAAGGCGCTGTCCAGCCTCGCTCACCCGGGTGTTCCTGCTCTGTACGACTTCGGAACGGTTGACGGCCGCCACTACATGGTCATGCAGTTCATCGACGGGAATGGTCTCCATGACGTCATTGCTGAGCACGCACCGCTCTCCATCGGCTGGGTGGCGTCCATCGGCGCCCAGATAGCGACGGTCTTGGAGGCTGCTCATGAGCAAGGCATCCTGCACCGGGACCTGAAACCGTCCAATCTCATGCTTTGCCGAGACGGTTCGATTCGGGTCCTGGACTTCGGCCTGGCGTTTATCCATGACGCGGACATGACCATGCTCACCCAGACCGGACAGCAGCTCGGGACTGCCGCGTACATGTCTCCCGAGCAGGTCGAAGGTAAGCGGAGTACGAAGCACACCGACATCTACTCCTTGGGATGCGTACTCTACGAGGCGGCCACCGGCCACCCACTGTTCACTGGGCCCAACGATTACAGCGTGAAGACCCAGCACGTCACCACGTCCCCGGTACCGGCCGGACGGCACAGGGCTGACATTCCACGTGGGCTGGACGAGCTGCTGATGGCGATGGTGGAGAAGGACCCGGCGGACAGGCCTGGCAGCGTTCGCGAAGTGTACGAGCGGCTCATGCCGTACCTCTCCGGCACCGCGCCGCTGGGCGACATGACCGATGCCCTCCCGAGCCCCTTGACGCTCTACGCCCGCGCCCTGAGCCGCACCACCATGACCGGCCCTGAACTGCCGGCGACAGAACGCCGAGCTGCCCGAGACGATTTCAGCCACGGGGACGCCCGTCGTGCCCGCCGCAATGCCCAAACCCTGATCAGGGAGTCCCGGTATACCGAAGCCACCTCGATGCTGGAGGAGGCCCTTGCTCGTACACCCGACGCGCCCGGACTGCGGGAGCAACTGGCCGAGGCCTATATGGGCGCGGGTGACTACCGACGAGCAGCGCAGGGATTCAGGGAGTTGGCGGCGTCGAGCGAGCCGGGTCAGGCGTTCCACTACCGGCTCCAGGAGGCCACATGTCACGCTCAGCTGGGCGACGTTGACCTGGCACTGCACCTCTTGACGGCGCTGGTGGCCGACGTTCCAGAAGATGACCCGCAGGCTCTGGAGCTCAGGCGCCAGATCGGCGAGCTGGAGCTGAGCTCCGGCTTCTTGGAACGGGCTCGGCGCACCCTCACCGCATTGCTATCTGATCTTGAGCGGATCTATGGCACTGAGCATGCAGCGACGGGGCGCGTGCGGCAGTTGCTCACAGCAACACGATGATCTATTGATCGGCACGGGGGACGAGCCGGTCGGGGATCGGCCGGGGTTGCTTGGCGAAACAGGCATGCGCACGGTCCACCTCTCGCCGCCAGATCAGTTCAAGGGCCTGGTCTGTCTGAGGCACGGCAAAGCCCAAAGCGGCGAGTATCTGGCGAAATTCCGGATCAAGCCGCCCCTGAGGCTGGGTGACCAGGGCGGACAGCAGCGGCCGCGACTTGTCATCTACGTCGTCCACCCAGACGAGAGCTTCCAAGCGCTTCTTCGAGCTGGTCCACTCCCACTCCTTGCCGAGGAGTTGCTGCCAGTCAATGGTCTTCTGGTCCGCGGCGACCGCCTTCAGCTTGGCCAGTATCCGTTCGCCAAGCCCTTCGGCGCCTCCGACCTGTGGCTGAGGGGCGGGTGGTGGCGTCTCTGGCTTGAACGGTGCAGCGCTGACGTCGAGCCATCGGGCAGCCCGGTCAAGTACTTTCCGATCTTCCTTGTACGTTTTCCTCGTCTTCAGCATCTTGAGCAGTTCCCTGCCTTCGGCCTCCAGTTCCCTGCCCAGGGCTCTGTCCCCTGCAGCTTGTGCGCCTCGCAGCAGTTTGACGATGTCCCGCAACCGCGCTCTGCGCTGCTGGGTGAGCCCTAGCGTTTGAGTCCGTTGCTCCTGGTATTTGGCAACCTTGCGCGCGTTCTGCTCGTGCGCCACCCACGCCTCGTAGCTCTTGAGCTGCCGGACCTCCTGGGCGAAGTCCGGGTTGAACAGCGACACCCGCACCAGGGTCAGTCGAAACTCGCGCACGTAGAGTCGTGCCGTGGCCAGATCGCCCGCGCCCTTCGCCTCTTCGATGTCCTGGACCAGCTTCACGCACCCGGCACGGACTTCCTGATAGATCGCCAGCCGACGTGGATCCATGGCCGGTTTCGACGGCTCACTCACAGGTTGCGGAGAGCTTTCCCCGCGCGGGTTGCTTGAACGAGTCTTACGCAGCAGCGGGGTGACGATTCCCCTCTCTGTGATCTCGCAGTCATCGACCGACGCCCATGCCAGATCGCCGTCGCGGGTCTCCGTGCCGATCTCCACGATCCGGTTTCGTTCGCGGGGGATGCAGCGGACGTGCAGTGCGTAACCATCGCGGTCGATCAGGTAGCCCGCCGTTGTCGAGGCTCGCGGACCCACCACCCAGTCGACGCGGCCGAGCCGCCTGCGAAGATCCTCATCCTCGTCAGCCCACTCCTTGGCGGAGAGGTTCACGAACTGCACCTTGATAGCGCTGCGGGCACGTCGAGGAGTAACCAGCAGATCGATGCACTCGCCACCCTCCATCCGGCCGTTGAACCGCTGTTTCTTTCCGAGCTGGCCGAACCTCGTGGTGAGGCCACGGTGGATATAGAGGTGATCGGCGCTGTCGGCGCCGGCGTAGCGGCGCTCGCACTCCGGTGCATGCCCATGCGGATCGGGGTAATGCGCGAAATGGCAGACCCGGTCCTTGTACAGCTTGTCCATGAGTCGCCAGCCGCAGCCGCCGAGCAGCTGACCGCAGTAGAACTCCTGGCCACGGTAACGCGAGAGGTATGCGAAGGCCTCCACGCGGTCGGTAGGCAGCGACAGGGGATGGTCCGACTCGGGACTGCCGAGAACGGCAGTCTGCACGCGGCGGCGATCTAGGTCCATATGCTTCTTGAACCGCTCGTCGCGTCTGGAAAAGGCTGAGGGCTAGGGTGTTCGCCCCAGCCTGCGCAAATGTTCAGCTGTCCCGGAAGCCGGAGGTCTCCAACTTCAGAACCCTTGCGTTCCCGGATACGAACGTGGACACCCGTGTCGTAGATCGCCGACCCCATGCCGCCGTGGCCGAGGGGAATGGCGTACCGATGGAAGAGGATCTCCTGCCCCACCGACACTTGCCCTCCCAGGTAGGGGTTTCTGGGAAGAAAGCTACATCGAAAAGATGCTCGCGGTTGAATCGATCTCTGAATGAGGCCGTCGGATCGACCGCCCCTGACGCGCGTGTCCTTCGTCGTGGACGGAGGTGATCGCGGCCAGGCCCGTTCGCGTGGTGGGTGAGCGGACCCGGGACCATCCCCGCGTGCGCGGGGAGCACGGCGAGGCGTACCCCGGCTGGCGAATCCGCCAGCCCCAGAAATAGCAAAAGACCCCCGCCCGAAGGCGAGGGGGTGGACTACCAGGGCAGCGTACCTATAGGCCCGAGCCGGGGAATCGACTCCACAGTGGCCCCGTCAACACATCCCCGCGCGTGGTGCTGGCGCCGAACGGCAACTGATAGGTGAACTGTTTACCACCGCGTTCACGTTCCGGATCAGGTTGCCGGCACAGCGCTCCTGCCTCGAGGAGGCGTTTGAGCCTGTTGTTCGCGTTGGGCAGGGAAATCGCCAGCTCAGATGCCAAGTCAGCGGCGCGGAATTGGTTGAGGTGCCGCGCGACGGCGTAGGTCGCCTGCAGCAGTTCGTCGCTGGCGAGCAGTCGCTGTTCGTCACCGGCGACTGCCACGAGCTTGCGTCGTTCTAGGCACACGGTTACCGCATCCCTGGTCTCTTCGTTCATCCCGAGGAGCTGTACGCCTCCGGAGGTGACGTCGCTGGCAGCCAGGGACGTGTAGAGCTTGCCGATCAACTCGTCAGCGAAGCTGTTGGTCATCGCCTCGATCTTGCGAAAATCGATGACGAGGTGCCGAGTCTCTCCGCTGGGATCCAGGCGTCCCTCAAGACGCGAACGTGTGGTCGCGCCGTTGGCGCGTGACGCGAGGAACGCCAGGTGTCGCCGACCATCGCGCGCAGGGCGGGGCCAGCGATGGAGTCAGGGAACAGGGTGCTGCCAGGAACGAACTGGCGGTTCGCGAGCGTCGTCCCGGCAGCGGTCAGGGCGCTGGTCGGGCAGTCCCCGAGCGCACCCCACCGCACCATCACAGTTGTGCTCGGGACGCTGACCTCCTGTGGGGCGACCCCAACCAGGACGATGGGTCGTGCACACACCGGGCCGCAGTCTGGTTGAGCAAGTGAATTCCTCCCAGGACGATCCAAGCCCGGTGTGTGGCAGCTTCAGCGTGCTTGGTTGGCCCTCCTATGATCGCGGCGATCGATACGTAGGTCGGCATAGGGTGTGCGGGTGATCCATGGTGAGCCTGGCAAGGCGATCTTGGAGGCGGTGGTCGCCGACGTCGAGCTGGCGGTTCTCGAATTCGATGACGCGCGAGCCTGGCTGGAGCGAGCCCGCCGGCAGCCGATGGAGCCGTTGGCCGCCGAGGTCTGGGTGACCGATCCGGCCTTCCGGCATGTCCTGCTGGTCAAGCACCGCTGGCGTGGATGGGTGTCGCCAGGCGGCAAGGTGGAGCCGGGAGAAACGCCGCGCGCCGCTGCGGCGCGTGAGCTCGCCGAGGAGACCGGACTGCGAGCTGAGCTGCTGCCTGTGCCTGCGGCCGCCTGCGTCAGGTCCTATCGTGCCGATTGGTCGCCGACGCTGAGCCTGTCGTACGTCGCGATCGTAGACCGCGACGTGCCGCTGGGCGGGGAGCACGGGCAGCCGGCGCGGTGGTTCGGTCTCGATGAAGAGTGCGAGTCCGTCTTCCCTGAGGATCACGACCGTATCCAGACGTACGTGCGCTGGCTGGCGGCCGAGGATCCGATCAGGGCGCGCTGAGTTCCTACGACACTGCGGCACGGTTAGATCACTCGGTCGATCTGGGCGAGCGCGACGCTGGTGTGGTCGCATCGCTTCTTACCAGGAGTGGTGTGGGGCAGGGTGATCACGGTGCCTCGCCGGGCCGTTGGGCTACCACGACGAGCCAGCTCGTCACGGTCCGAGTGCCGGGCGTGGTCAGGGCGTATGCCTTGTCCAGGATTTCCATACGCTGTTCATAGGTGAAGTCACCGTCGGGCCGCGCGAACACCGGGATGGACAGCCACGCCTTCTGCTCCTCCATGGTGCTGTGCTGGGCGGTGATTTCGGTGTCCACCACGGTCAGCCCGGCTGCGGCCAGGTACATAAGGACGGTATCCAGTGGCAACTTGGCGGTGTCGGTGACAGGAGGCGGGGAGTAGCCGTAGTCACGGGCGGCGATCTGCTGAATTAGCCTGTTGAGCGAGGGACGGTTGCATACGGCCTTCTTATCGGGGTGAGTAACCCCGGCGAAGCCTCCGCCGATGTTGAACACGAAGCGACCACTGAGCCGCAAGACACGGTGGACCGCTGCGAACACGGCAGGGACGTCGGTCTTCCAGATCGCGGAGTTGCACACCACAGCGTCGGCCGGACCTGAGACGTGGTCAGCCAGATCCTCGGCTGGGGCGTTGACCCAGCACAGGCGCGGGTCGGTCAGCGTACGGCGGCCGACGCGTTGCATGGCTGCGGCGGTGTCCAAGGAGATGACTCGGGCCTGGCGCGGGGCCAGGGCGAGAATAGCTTCGGCTGTTGCGCCCGCTCCGCCACACAGATCGACTACCAGGCGGCTGGCGGCGAGAGTGGCGCGACGGGCGAGATCTCGGCTGGTGGTGCCGTACATGGGGAAGTCGCGGGTGAAGGCGGCGTATGCCTCGGCCGTGGTGTCCTCGTCCCAACCGAGGACGGCGTCAGGGGGTGCCAATGCTTGCCTCACTTCAGGATTGAGCGATCGAACGCTGTAGCCAAGAGCTGGGTCAGAACAGGGAAGCCTGGACCGCGGTGTTGGGAGAGGTGAACGGGCCCAGGATGATGCGGCAGCCCTTGAGTTTGCCGAGGTCGAGCAGATAGCCGATGTCGTCGCCCTGCTCGAGGAGGGCCAGGACCTGGGAGCCCAGGAAGGAGACGGGGGTGAAGCTGTGCTCGCCCTCACGCAGGTCATGTGGGTACAGCACCCGTGTGCCGCCGGCCGTGCGGAGGCGTTCGCCCTCGGCCGGTGGTGCCCATGCCTCCATCACCGTAGGGGCGTCGAGCACGTCGGCCGCGCGGGCGATGGTCTGCTGGTGGGCGGTGTGAGCGGTGGACAGGTCGGCCAGGTCCGCCAGAGCTTGAAGCTTGGCTGCGGCCCGCACGGTTTGAGGGACCCGTAGACGGCTCGCGAGAGTGTCCTCGAGGTGGCGCACAGAGCGGCCGTCGGGACTCTTGAATAGGTAAGTGGCCCACAGAGCGCCTTGCTCGTCCAGGCGGGAGCGTTTGCGCGGCTCGGCCGCGGTCCCGACCTTGGTGGTGCCATCGGCGAAGGTGGCCATGTACAGCCAGTGTGGCTGGGCCATGTACCGGCGAAGGGCATCGGGGGCGTGGCCACCCTGGTGGACCTGGTGGGCGAAGCGGAAGTCGTCCTGATCCGCGCACGCGGCGCACTGGCCGCTCTGCGTGGCCCTTGCGCGATGAGGGCAGGCGAGGGCCTCAACGCGGACCGTGTCAGCGAACCGGTATCGACCGGTGCACCATCGGCCGGTACTCATCACCTGGAAGCCGAGCCGTTGGTTCATGATCTCGGCGTAGATCAGCGGCCCGTCGGGCAGCGGGGCGAGCAGCAGCCGGGGATCACCGGTCGTCCAGGTGACGCCATGGCAAACGTACTCGCCGTCGGGTGGAGGCACTGGCATGGTGCGTTTCCTCGTGATGGGGTGCGGGTCAGAGGGAAAGCCGTAGGCGATCGACGAGGGCATCGGCCGCGATCTTGAACACGTCGTCGCGGTCCATGTCGGTGACGTCCAGGGACAGCCATCCGCCATGCTGCGCATGTTCGTCCAACTGGGCGAGGACGGTGTCCTGGTAGCGGATGAAGTCCTCGTCACCGGCGCCAAGGTGGCCGGCCTCCAGGGAGGTGAACTCGCCCTTGCGGCGCAGGGCTTCGCGGGCGCCGAGGCGCAGGAAGATCACAAGATCGGGTTCGGTGAGGTGAGCGAAGACCTGGTCGGCGAGTCGGGTCGAGACGTTCGGGCTGACCGCGTATCGCGCGAGGATCTTGTGGTGGGCGTTGTCGAGGACAACGTGAGTGCCGGCGGCAAGGGCAGGCTGAATCACGAGCTTCTCCTGAAGCGTGTACCAGGCGGCCAGCGCCATCAGCCAGTAGTGCTCACCGCACGCCTGAGCGACGCGCGCGTCGCGGCGGTAGACGAGCTCGTTCAGCCGGTCGAGGTAGGCAGACAGTTCCGCGTCCATGGGGACGTCGGTAGTGTGCTTGCCGACCAGGATCGCCTTGTGGCCGGCGTCCACGAGGGACTGGTGCAAGCGCGTCGCGAGAGTGGTTTTGCCTGCTCCGTCGATTCCGGTGACGGTGATCTCCCGGCCGTGAACGGGATTGGTGGGGCGTGCTGCGACCGTCATGATCGTCGTCCTCCGTGGCTGTTCAGATCGGCCAGACGGCTCGCGATGATGTCGCGGATCCGGCCGACGAGGATGGCGCGCCGCCGTACGACCTCGTGGTGACGCTCATTGGACAGGTCCGCCGGGTAGTGGCGGGCGAGATTGTTGGAAATGACGTGGAGGTAGCCGAAACCGATCCCCGCTCGGTGCGCGGCGGCCCCCATGGGGCCGATCTCCGGGTCGACGAAGGCGTGTTCGGCGTGCTTGGCCAGCCACTCGCGGTCTTCCAGCAGGATCGACGGCGAGGTCACGTGGACACCCGTGCATACGCCGGGCTGAGCTGCGGCGAAGTCGCCGAAGAAGTCGTCCCACTTGATGAGGGAGCTGTCGACGAGGCTCGCATTGCCGGTGGCGAGCGACGTGTTGGGTTTGACTTCGGGCGCCAGAGCACCGACCTTGCCGACATACACGACATCCCGCGCACCGAGTTCGGCGAGCCGGGCCACGACTTGGCCTGCGACGTCTCCCCAGATGCTGTGCTGGAAGCCGAGGTAGACCACCCGGCGGCCGTGCAGCGTCGCGCGCTGCCAGGCGTAGCCCGCGCGGCGCCTCCAGACTCCGCTGTCCGGGGCGAGGTGCTCCAGCGCCCAGCCGACGATGACGAGGTCACCTTCCAGGGCAAGGTGGAGCCGGTCGACCGCCGCGCGGCGTAGGGCAGGGTCTGGGAGCTGGTAGGTGACTGTCTCGGAGCTCCGGTCGGTCATCGCGAGATAGGTGGCAATGATCAGGGCGTAGTGGTGGACGTAGTGGATGCCGGGGAACGCCTTGACCACCAGCTCGCGGTCGTGGACTTCGGCGGTGGGCCGCTCCCAGTTGAACAGCTTGCCGGTCTTTTCGTGAAGGGAGACGACGGCCTGGCGATCGTAACTTCCGATGACGTGGATGTTCTTCCAGGACCGTTCCTGGATGAGGTGGTGAACCTTGATCTCCAGGTAGCGCAGCAGACTTTCCGCGCCCATCGTGTGAGTGTCCGCTGTGATCGGTGCCGCGGGCAGCACGACGTCGGCGCCCCTGGTGAGCAAGGAGCCGGGCATGAGGCTCATGGGCGAACCTGTCCAATCCGAACGTTGCTGCCAGCTGCCTTGCGCACCACGGCGATGTTCTGGCGGATCAGGCGGAACCGGGTATCGGGGATCGGGCCGAGGTCTTCGATGCGCGGGGTTTTCGGCTTCTCGTACGGGCCGTCGGGCAGCATGGCGATGCCCATCGCGCCGAGGATGACCGGGGCCGCGCCGTCCACGGAAGCGATCCATTCATGCTCGCGCTGCTCGACCAGTTCCAGGTGCCCGGTCCTGCCGAGGCCGAGTAGGCGGTAGACGATCCGCTGCTCGACCAGGCCGCGCTCCTCCAGGTAACGGGTGGCCGTCCATCGGGTACGGCACACTTCCTCTTCAGGGGCCGGGTGCCGGGAAGCGGGCAGCGCGATCGCGCCGATGTAGCCGCTGGACACGAAGTGGTCGTAGCAGCGCAGCCACTCATCGTCGTTCGCGCCTTGTACCACGGCGCACAGCCGGAACTCGTCGCTCAGGTCCCGGATCTCGTGCGTGGCCTGCTCGCTGGCCTTGATCGTCGCGGGACCGTCCCGCATGACATCCGGGAGGATGATCTCGCGGGCGTCGACCGCGTGGGCCGCCGCGATCAGGTCCGGAGTCGGCAGGGCATGGCCGAGGTCGAAAACCCCGTTGTCGACGATGATCTCCGCTCCCCGCGCGGCCTCACGACGGAAGAACGCCTGATAGGCGCGATCGGACAGGACCCGCTGGGCAGCCACATGGTGCACGCGGGCCGGCTCGTGAGAGACGAAGGCTTCCAGATAGTCGGGCGGGGCGATGACGGAGAATTCGATGCTCTTGGCCATCACGCCGTCCCCCACTGATGAGTGGCCAGGGTGAGGAACTGCTGGGAGAGCACGGGATCGTCCTGAAACCGGCCGCGTGCCTGCAGGGTGGTGGTGCGGGCAGCCTCCAACCGCACCCCCCGCATGCTCATGCACAGATGCACGCCGCGGACAGAGACAGCGACATCCCCACTGCCAATCACAGCGCAGATCTCCTCGGCGACCTGCCGGGTGAAGCGCTCCTGCACCTGCAGACGACCGGCGTGCCGCTGTGCGATCCGCCCGAACTTCGACAGGCCTACCACCTCGCCATCAGGCACGTATCCGGCGGCCACCTCCAAGTGCATGGGCAGCAGGTGGTGCTCACAGAGCGACCACACGCTCATGCCGCCGACCACAACCAGTTGCTCGCTCAGACGGGACTCCGCGAAGCACATGACCGACGCCGAGGTGTCCGACGCCAGAAAGGAACCCCACCAGGCCGCGACTCGGGCAGGAGTGTCCGCCAAGCCCTCCCGCCGGGGGTCCTCACCCAATGCGACCAGGAGTTGGCCGATCAGGTCGGCGACCCGCCCGGTATCGATCGGGCCCGGGACCGGCAGACTGGTCTGCGGTGGAGGCAGAACCATGCTCTGGCTGTACACGGCGTTCGTCACGAACGTCGCCTCACTTTCGAAGGCTGGGGGAAAGGGGGTCATCGTCCGCGGGCCTCGGCGAACGCCAGGACGTGCAGACGTGGGGTGAAATGCCATCTGCGGGCCGCGACGGCGTCCGCGAGCAGGCGCATGGTCTCGATGAGACCCTCTGCCGTGGTCCCCTCCGGCATCACGTACACCGGGGCCAGGCCGTGCCGGTCCACGATGGCGCTGATCTCATCGAGCTCCGCCACCGTGCGTGTGACGAACTTGAACGTCGCCCGCCCGCTGTCCGCGAACGCCTTCAGCGCGCTGGACACGATCCGCTTGTGCTCGGCGACGCCGGAGTTGCCGAGTTTGGGAGACACGTTGAAGCGCACCCCGTCGACCAGCAGCGCCGAGTTCGGAACCAGGGTGCCGTTCGTCTCGAACTCGACCTGCTTGCCTCCCGCGAGCAGGCCCCGCACCAGAGGGATCAGCGCCAGCTGTTGGATCAGCGGCTCGCCGCCGGTGATGACGACCAGCTCGACCGGCGACGCGAGTGCCCAGGCGAGCAGATCCGCTACGGTTCGCCGCGTCGACTCCTTGCGCGGGTCGAACTGGTTCCAGTCCCACGTGTACTTGGTGTCGCACCAGTCGCACGTGAGGTTGCACCGAGATAGCCGGATGAAGAGGGCCGGCACGCCGCTGCTTCGGCCTTCGCCCTGGAAGGTCGGCTCGGAGACGCCGAAGCACTCCGCGATGAGCAGCCAGAATGCCGCATCGCTGACGGGGGCTACCGCGTCGGTGCCCGTCATCGCTGCTCCGCGTCGAAGCGAGCCCAACTGCGCTGGGTCTCGCGGACCCGGACGGCGACGAGTTGGCCTGGAATGTTCGGCTCGATGTTCTGGATGAACCATCCGGCGAGGTACTGAGCCAGGCGCTCTGAAGTCGGCTCGAAGGGCAGGATCTCGTGCAGGTTGTGGTGGTCGAGCTCGGCATCCAGAAACTTCTTGAAGGGTGAGAGGTCTCCGAAATCGGTGACGAAGCCGGGACCTGACAGGGCCTGCGCGGTGAGGATCACCTCGACCTGATAGCTGTGACCGTGCTGCTGAGAGCACTTGTGCCCCGGCGGGAGGCCAGGCAGCCGGTGTCCCGCCTCGAAGTCGAACACCTTGCCGATGCTGAGCCTCCCGGACGGGAGCAGTACGGAACGGTCCATGGACCCTCCTTGGTCGATTTCCGACACGCGCGTCCCTGAGCGGATGCCGGACTGTACGAGCTGCATGGCCTGTATGTCGGGCGCCAGTGCGACAGCGATCACGACTGGACAGACTTCTTGCTCGTGATGGGCAATTGGTCGGTCGAGGCTGCCGGCGGGCGGCTGGGTGGCTCAGCCGCGTCGTCCCTTCTCTTTGGGGAAGGGCGTCCGCCGCGGCGCAGATGCTCGGAGCGGTGTGCTTCGGCGAGAGCGATGTAGACGCGGAGGGCCTGGCGGTGGAGGCCGCGCGCTGTCTCCTCATGGCCTCCGTCTCCGTCCGGCCGTAGTACAAGCGATTGCCCGCCCTCGGACGCCAGTTCGTAGGCCCCACAGCAGGATGTGCAGCTGATGCGGAGGACAGCGCCTCTGGGCGTGTACGCCTCCCACCTGAGGTTGGCTGGCGTGAACGTCGGCTCAGCCGCGCGTGCACGATCGCCTTGGCCAGGGACGTCCCTGCACGCTGTTTCGTCGGCGTCGGGCGCCAAGATCGATATCTCCTTGAGGACCGGCTGATGGCGCAGACCGGAGGGCCGCCTCACCGCAAGATCCGCCACCTGCCTCCTCGCTGTCGCGTCAGCGCCGGTTTCGGCCTCACGGGTCAGCACGGGCTCCTCCTTGGTGACAGGGACGTTCTGATGGCGCAGGCCGACCGAGACAACCGCTCGGCCTGCGCCGAAGGCGCGATATGGCGGGGACGACTACACCGGGCCGCTCGCGCTCGGCGTGGCAGGACCGCGTGTTGTGGCGGCTGCCACGCCGGGCTCAGCCGTTCCGGGGACGCCGGCCAGGTCCGACCTCCGGAGCGCGGTACGGAGAGGGCCACGTACGAACAGCAGTCGTGCGCCAGTCGCCTTGAGCTGTTCCCGCCGCCGAGCGGCCACCTGCTTCCCGCCCAGGTGACGGGCGGAGGGCAGAACCACCCCGTAGGCGCCCGACAGGAGAAGGACGTCCAGCAGGCCGGCGAATGCCGGGGCATCCACCGACTCGGGTCGTCGCTCGATGAAGATTCCGCAGAGCCGCAATTCGTGCTGGTCGCAGTATTGGGCGAGGGTCACCGTCAGCGCTGCCTGTCGCTCGGGAGTCGAGCGGTGTAGGCGCAGGTACCCGTAGACGATCGGGCGATCCACATCGTGTTGTTCGGTGAGTGTCCACAAGGTAGCCGTCCTTACCGTGGTCGGGGTTCTTGGCCCGCACTTCGAGCATGGTCAGCGCCGACCCGGCTGGAAACGACCTGCTGTCGCACTTGCGTTGCACTTCAGTAGTCCCTCGATGGCTCTGCGTGCTTCCATGGCCGTGGAAGGGAGCAGCGACGTGACGAGCGTGCATGAGTGGACCGGCCTCGAAGCCCGTGCGCTTCGTCTTGCCCTGCGGATGAGCGTGCGGGTATTCGCCCAGCACCTCGGAGTGGCTCCCCGCACCGTGGCGAAGTGGGACCATCTCGGTCCCGCAACCCGGCCCCGCCCTGACACCCAGGCCATCCTGGACACCGCGCTCGCCCGTGCGGACTCGGCGGCCCACCTGCGGTTCGAGACCCAACTCCTGGAACTGGCGCAGAACACCGACCAAGGTCTCCGAGTCACGCGCGTGGGACCACGAGCCTGGGATTACGAGACGTGGACCGACGACCTCGACCGCAGTGTGGTCGCCCTCAGTCGCCAGAGCTTCAGCTACGCCAGAGACCTGTTGAACCGATGGCTCACCCGCTACGATCCCCACGCTCTCGACGACAAGGGCCTGTACCTGTTCGCCCGATCGACGACGCTGCTCGGCGACCTCCAACGCGACCAAGGCGCAGTGGCCGGCCCTCTGTCAGCTCGTCGTTCCTACCTCAGCGCGCGCTCGATCTATTGCCAGCTCGACATCCCCCGCCGCATCGCCCAGCTCGACCTGTCGCTGGCGGTCGTCGCCGAGATGTCGGGCCGGCTGGACGAGGCCGCCAAGGAGTACGAGTCGCTGGCGGTAGACGACCGGCTCTCCCCACGCGACCGGACACGAGCCAGGCTGTGGGTCGGCACCACCTTGAGCAAGAACGACAAGAACGACTACGCGGCCCGCCTGATGACGACCGCCATCTGCGAGTTCGAGAGCCTCGGTGAGCCCGAGGACTGGTCGGTCGCGCACCAGAAACTCGCTCTGGCCCACCGTGGCTCCGAGAACCTATCGGAGGCGCTGCGCCTGATCGACCTCGCCCGCGCCACCGCCGTCACCGACGTCCCCATGCAACGAGTACGGCTGGAGACGGCTTACGGGCACATCCTGCTTTCCGACCGGGCCACCGTGGATGATGGGCTGGTGATCCTCGATCGTGCCGCGCGCGAGGCCGCAAAGCATGGGCTCGCGCACCAACTGCGCAGCATCGAGGGCATCCAGCGGTCCACCCAGGGGAGAACCACCGTTCTTCTTTCCCACGGCGATCAGGGAGCAGCCGAGTGAGCGTCAAACAGCAGGTCATCACCGACGAGCAGTGGCGACACGCGCGCGCGATCTGGGACTACCACCAGATGCACCACGACCTGCGCCGGTGCGATGTGGCCATCGGTCTGGGCAGCCACGACCTCGGGGTCGCGCGTGCTGCGGTCGAGCTGTACCGCGCTGGGTGGTTCCCACTGCTGGTGTTCTCCGGCGCCACCAGCCCCACCACTGCGGCCCGATTCCCTCGTGGCGAGGCCGTCCACTACCGTGAGCACGCGCTCGAACTCGGCGTACCGGATGAAGCGATCCTTCTGGAATCGAACGCCACCAACACCGGCCAGAACATCGCACTGTCCCGTCAGGTGCTGGCCGACGCCGGGATCCAACCCGGTTCGGTCCTCTTGGTCTCCAAGCCGTACATGGAGCGCCGGGCGTACGCCACGGCGCGGAAGGTGTGGCCGGACGTCGAGGTGGTGTGTGCCTCCGAGCCACTGGAGCTGGACGACTACGTCAGCTCGATCGGCGATCCGAAACTGGTCATCGACATGCTCGTCGGCGACCTCCAGCGCGTGATCGAGTACCCCAAGCTCGGTTACGCCATCGAGCAGCTCGTCCCAGGAGAGGTACATGACGCCTACCAGGCTCTTCTCCGCGCCGGATTCGACAGCAGGCTCTTGTCGTCCTGAATCGCCGTACGGCGAGGTGTGCGCGATCCACCAGCCCAACCTCTTCCCCCGGCTGGCCACCTTGGCCAAGTTGTTCACCGCCGACTACTGGATCGTCCTGGACGACGTGCAGTTCGCCCGCAGGGACTACCAACACCGGGCACGTCTCGCCTCGTTCGACGGCTCGCGGGAGCCGCAGTGGCTCTCCATCGCCACCCACCTGCCGCACGGTCGCTCGACTTCCATCCGTGGAGCGAGGTTGGCCGATCCGATCCGTTGCCGCCGGCGCGTTGCCCAACTGCTCGCCGACCACTATGGGCACAGCGCTCACTGGCAGGCGTTCAAGAGGCAGCTGGAACCGTTGCTCGCCGAATTCGAGAGAACGGACCGGCTGGCGGACGTAACGGAGTTGTCCACGCGTCTGCTGCTTGAGGAGGTCGAGTGGCCGGGGCAAATCCTGCACAGCAGCGATCTGCTCGCGCGGGGTGAACGATCGCAGAGGCTCGCCGATCTCGCGTGGCTGACCGGCGCGACGACCTATCTGTGCGGGACCGGAGGCATGCGATACCTGGACCCGACCGCGTTCCGTGTCCATTCGATCGAGGTCCTCCCCTTCCAGGCCCCCACCTCGGGTGTTTGGGCATCCGCTAGGGAAGTGAGCGCCGTACACGCCCTGATGCTCGTCGGGCCGTATGCCCTGAGGCGGGAACTGGAGGTTCTGCGCGGACGCATTCAGAACAACGGCAGTGATCGTTTCAGGGACGTACGCTCGACATCATGAGGCGCCATGTCGAAGTGCACGTGACCGCTGACAGCCGTGAAGAGGCTGAGCGCATCGTCAACGCGGTGGTTGTGAGCCGCGTGGCAGCAGGCGCCCAGATCAGTGGCCCAATCACTTCCACCTACTGGTGGAAGGGCGAGATCCAGCGCAATGACGAGTACTTGATCCTCATGAAGACCACGATGGACCGACTCGATGATCTCATCGTGGTTGTCAGGGAGGCCCACTCTTACGAGACGCCGGAGATCGTAGCCGTCCCCATCGAGGGCGGCCTCGCCGGCTACCTGAACTGGATCACAGAGGAGACGGCTGCTTCCCCGAAGGGCGAGTAGCGGCGTACTCGGTGCGGAACTCTGTCGCGATCTGAGACCGTGAGGGCTTGAGTTCCGCGGCGACGTTGTCGAGACGCTCCCAGCCGAGCGGGAAGCCCATCGCCGTGGTGGCGTCGAGGGCGGATCGCGCGCAGGCGACCGCCTCGGTGACGTCTCCGAGGCGGTAATGCGCGAGTGCCATCTCGGCTTTGACGACGCACAACTTCTTGATCTCAGTGGTTGGTCCGAGGTGAAGCGCGATCTCGTCCATGGCGGCGATGGAATCTTCATGTCGTCTGAGCCGTGAGTAGACGGTCAGCGTCATGGACGCGAAGCGCCCCGGGTCGAGGAAGCACGTCCATGGACGGGCGTTGATGTCCGCGCCCGCGTAGACGTCCCCCGCTTCGCGGATCGAGCGCAACGCGTCACGGTGTTCCCCAAGAAGTGCACTCTCCTCAGCATGGCGGGCCAGCAACCATGCTCGTGTCGCGGGGTCACCCGCGCCGATCCGGTCGAGCCCCCACTGAACGAGTCGGGTGCTCCGGGCGCCGTCTCCACTCGTCATGTACGAGCGGTACCCGGCCATGCAGGCGGCGATGGAGTGATCCTTCGCGTGTTGTGCAGCCGCGTTGGCCAGGCGGATGTGGGAGGCCGTCATTTGCTCGTCCCCCAGCTCCCAGGCGAACCATGCGGCCAGGATGGCGCTCTCCCCGGCCACTACCGCCAGGCGATCCCGATGGGCATCCGGAAGGCCACTTTCCAACAAGGTGCTCACCTCGTTCAAATGGCTGATCAGCGCCGGGTAGAGAGACTTGGCGGGGATGTGCTCTTCGATGCGATGGAAGCCACGTGTCCGGTCTTCAAGATGAGCGATGGTCGCATCGTCCGGCCGGTGGTCTCCACCCAGAGCCCGCATGAGGCGTTGGGCAGGGTCGAGTGCCGCGCCCGCGGTGGCGGCCGCCGCCAGTTGCAAGATGGTCCGGCGATCTACGCGCAGGTTGAGCCTCCCTACTGTCCAAGCCAGGGCCATGTGGTCGCTGGGCAGATCGGATGGCGATGCCGTCTCAGGTTCAGGGTTCTGAGCCCATACACGTCGGTAGAGCTCGGCGTACACCGGGCCGGGCTGGTGAGTGCCTGCCTCATGGAAGCGGACCTCCCGGATGATCGAGCTTCGGCTCGGCAGAGTGGCGCGTGTCCTCGGGTCAGCAGCGAGCTCGAGCTGCCGTGCCAGTTCGTTCTGAGTCCAGCACCGGCGGAGGCGCTTCGCGCGGATGTCCTCCACCCAGTCTGGCCTAGCGCCATTTTCGCTCATTCTGGGATCACCTATGCGCTGGTAACCGAGGTCCTCCTGCAATCTCCTCCAGTCTCTTCCTGACAGCCCCGTTTTCGCAGGTGTTCGCTGTGGGTGACCAATTCGCTACTCACCTGAGGGTGAGGAGCCGCTGATGCGCCATGAGTCGGGTCAGGAAACGGGCGCAGAGGCGCGCTGCCGCCCACCAACTCCGGAAGGAGGTCCCGCATCCATCTGACGACTTGACCCCTGATGTGGAGTCAGGTCCCCATGGGGGCCCGTCGCATCCGCCCCGGACGCGACGGCCCACGGCCGTAGGAGGAACGCTGCGAATGATCGAAACGACGACCCCGCAGGAACGACAGGACTGGATGCGCGCGCCCGCACGGATGGCGTGGCGGTGCGTGTTCTCCGGGGAAATGGACCAGGTACGGCAAGCCCGGCGCATGGTCGAGGCGTTGTTCGCCGGAACGGGTCGCGAGAACGACGCCGGACTCATCGTGTCTGAGCTCGCGACCAACACCTTGCTGCACACCCGGTCCGGCCACACGGGAGGCTGGTTCGGGGTGGAGGTTCAGCTACCGATCGAAGGCCCGGCCTACATCGGGGTCTGCGATCTCGGTGGAGCCGGGATCCCACAGTACAAGCGTCAGCAGGCCGAGCAGGAGCTGAGCGTGGGCGGGCTGGGACTCGCGATCGTCAAGGAGCTCTCCATGAAGCTCTCTCGAGTCGGTAGCCCGGAGACCGGGCACACGGTATGGGTCTACCTGGAACTCAAGGCCCGGGACGTCGAGTGCGCGGGCACCGTAGCGGGATGAAAACGTCGGCCTGCTGCTATCAGGCCGACGCACGGAGAAGAGAGGCGATGAGCACAGGCAGACTCGGAACAGTCCTTGAGGAGCTCTGAGCGCTGACTGGTGTGAACTGCGGTGCCCATCCGTTCTGCGGGTGGGCACCGCTCAGTTCTGGGCCGTCATCCCGTCTGGAGTGGTTCGGGGTGATTGGCGCCGGTGGCGATCAGGTGGGCGTGAAGGAAGGTGCTGATGGCCTCGTACGCGGTGAGTTCGTTGGCGCGGTTGGTGAACCCGTGGCCTTCATCGGGATAGATGTCGTACCGGACTTCCACAGCCCGTTCGCGCAGGCGGGTGACGATCTGATCGGATTCGGCCTGGGGGACACGTGGATCGTGGGCTCCCTGGATGACGAACAGGGGAGCGGTGATGCCGTCGGCGTGAGTGACGGGGCTGCGCTCCAAGAGGTGCTCGGCGCAGGTATCAGGATCGCCGAGGACGGTGGAGACAAACGTCTTCCAGGTGGGAGGTGACGCCTTCGCCAAGGTGACCAGGTTGCTGGGACCACAGATGGAGACGCCTGCGGCCCACGAGTAGGGAAGGCGGGCCAGGCAGGACAGGGCGGCGAATCCGCCGTACGAAGCCCCCATGACAGCGAGGCGACTGGTGTCGGTCCAGTCGAGGGTCTGCAGGTACCGGACGCCGTGGTCAAGATCGTCAAGGTCGATGCCGCCCCAGTCGCGGTAGATGAGCTTCTGGTGGGCGGTGCCGTAACCGGTCGATCCGGCGGCGTTGGGAGCCAGGATGGCGATTCCCTGGTGGAGAAGGTGCTGGTAGAGACCAGAGCGGGCGTAGATGGGGCGTTCCTGGGCTTCCGGGCCGCCGTGGATGGACAGCAGGACCGGATGAGGTCCTGGACCGTTCGGCCGGTAGAGCAGGGCGTGGACATCGCGTCCGTCGCGGGCCGGGTAAGTGATCAGCTCGGGGACGATGGGGTCGATGACACGCAGGGCCGTGGGGCGGGTGTCGGTGAGGTAGCGGAACTCCTGGCCGACCAGGTCCAGGATCGCGAGTTCCGCCGGCCGTGCCGCCGAGTCGATCAGGACGACCGCGAGGGAACCGTCCGATGCCAGGGACAGAGCCGAGATGACTCCGGGTGGGATATCGGGAAGAGAGATCGGGGAACCGTCGCGTTCGGCGTGCAAGCGAGAACGGCCGGCTTCGTTGACGGACCAGATCCGGACTCCGTCGGCGACGTCGAGGGCTTCGACGTCCCAGTTCGGATTGGCGATGGCGTGCAGGGACTTGGTCTTGAGGTTGTAGAAGGCGGCGGCCGTGAACTCGCTCCAGTGATCGGTGAGCAGGTGGAAGCCGCTGGAGTCCGGAGCCCAAGCGCCGGGTTCGAAGACACCCTCGCCGAGGGCGGACGTCACGCAACCAGGTTGGGCGTCCGGATCACTCAGATCGGTGAGATAGACCGCGATGTCGGTGTTGGAACGGAAGCCGGTCGACAGGAGCCAGCGGCCGTCGGGGGAGAGGCTGACGGCTTCGAACGCGACACCCTCAGGAGGCGTGAAGTGGCGGAGACCGCCGGTCTCGAGATCGTGGACGATGAGGTCCTGGGCGGCCGGATCGCGGTCGTTGGCGGTGTAGGCCAGGAAACGACCGGTGGGGTCGAACGGCGATTCGGCCAAGATGCGTTGGCAGTCCGGCCCGGAGCTGATCTCGGTCGGTTCGCCGCCCTTCAGAGCGACCATGTAGATGCGGAACTGCTCGTCCCCGTTCTCGTCGGCGGTGAAGACCAGCTGGTCGCCGGAGGGTGTCCAGGCGAACTGCCGTACCGTCCGGTTGTCAAAGCCCGCCACGCGGCGCGGCTCACCACCGGCTACGGGGATGATCCACAGATCGTAGTGGCCGGAGGCATGGCTGGAATAGGCGACCATGCGGCCATTGGGAGAGAGCGCAAGCGTGCGCTGGAATCGCTGCTGGGGGACGAAGTCCAGATATCCGAGCATGTGACGGCCTCTCGAGTCAGTCGATCCAGCCGCGGCGCGCCGCTGCGGCTCCTGCGGCGAAGCGGGTCTCCACACCCAGCTCATCGCGAATGGCGGTCCAGTGTCTGCGCATGGTGTTGACGCTGATGTCCATCCGCCGGGCGATCGCCTCGTCGGACAGTCCTTGGGTAAGCAGTTGCAGCACCTGCGCCTGTGCTGGCGTGAGCGGCCCGGCGGCCTTGGTGCTACCGAACGGGATCGCCTTCTCCCACAGCAGCTCGAAATACTCCCGCAGGGCACCGACGATGACGGGGGAGCGCACGAGCAGTGCTCCGCCCATCCCCGTGGGTGTGAGCGGAAGGAGCGCGACCGCTTCGTCCGCGAGCTTCATCTTCATTCCAATACGAGGCAGCAGCCGCGCCTGCTCTCCGGCGGCCACCGCGGCCTCGATCGTCTTCGCGCCGATCGGATGCTCCGCGCAACGGGTCTCGTAGATCGCGCGGCACCGCACCTGGCCCTCGAACACCGGTAGTGGTGCGTATCCGGTGGAGTCTTCGACGGGCGCTTCCAGGACGTAGTTGTCCAGCGTGAGCCAGTCGTGCCGGGCCGCGTTGATGAGCGCGTACGACAGGCGGCTGATCTCGTCCCGGTCGGTGACGATCTGCACGAGCCGGTCCATCCCGGCGCTCGGCGAGGCGGCAGCGGATGTCTGGTGGAACTCACTCAGCCGCTTGTGCCCGGCCAGCAGCCGTTCCTGATCGTTGACGAGGCGGCGTGAGAGATCCGACAGAACACCCTGCAACGCCAGCTCGGGCGGCGCGGGCACTAGCCGCGGTGGCATCAACGGACCGTCCGGTCGAAGATGTGCCATCCCGCAAGCGGTCAGCTCCGCCACCCGCTCATCACCGCCCAGCAGGGAGGCGGCGTCGCTCTCATGACAGCCGTCTTCCGCGAGCAGCTTCGAGTACGACGCGAAGATCTCGTCTGGAACAACGCCTGCCAGCAGGCGCTGTGCATTGATCTGATTCTGCCCGTCCACTAACACCCCCAGACAGAGGGTAGTGGGTTCGATGCTCACGGTGATGATGCTCTGAGGACGTGTCGAGCGGTGGGTGGTTCCACGCGATGGTGGGTTTTCACCAGCGGGCGCAGCGGCCCAGAAACCCCGTAGCGCAAGGCGTTCTAGCGATCCTGGACCCCGTGCCCCTGCTCAGTAGCCGCCGTGAGGAGTTTCAGGACCTCTGATCTGCCGCCGCACGCGATTCGATCAGTCCACACGGTCAAGAGCGGCAAGGAGGCAGCATGCGGCGGCAGCACGTCAGGAAGGCGATCAAGGCTATGGCCGGACTCCTGGTGGCGTTCGGCTCATTCCACTCGCGCAACCGTTCGGCGCATCCACCCACGGACGCTCGCCTTCACGGTGTGGACACAGCACAGACGGTCCTCGCCCCTGTAGTCCCTCACGGTGATACGGGCCCGCAGCAGGCGCCAGCGACGACTTCGCATGTCAGGACGGATGAGGAATACCTGTCCGCACAGCCCGCTTTGGCAACCATCAGATCTACCGCCGTTCTGCACAGCGCAGGAGCCGATCGGCGCGGTGTGATCCGTCTCATCGGCCAGTGCGCCATCGAGGGGCGTGGCCGAACGGCAGGTGGCTGGGGAACCGACACATGGGCGCTCCTGGGCCTGCTCGCCGAGCACCGTTCCTCCTTGCTGACCAAGTCCGCCGCTGGCGACAAGCTCTGGCCCGACGTCGATGCACCGAACGACCGGTTCGCCGGCCTGCTGAAGGCAACGCGCGCCAAGATGTGCGAGGCCATCGGGATGCCCGGCAACTATGGACGCGTCGTCATCCAGTTCGTCGGCGGCACCGGGTATCGCATCAACCCCGACCTCTACACCTGTGACGTCTGGCAGATCCGCGACCTTCTCATCGCAGCCGCTCGGGCCGGAGGCTCGGAGAGGGCGGCCGCGTTGATCGCTGCCACGGAGCTCTACACCGGCTCCTACCTCTCCACCGTCCCGCATTTCTGGGCTCGGCAGGCAGCGGACGCTCTCAACCGCAGCATCGTCCAAGCCCTCGCCCAGCTCGCGGATCTGGAGGAACAGCCCGAAGCCGAGGTCAGCTACCTCGAGCGCGCCACAGAACTCGACGGCGTCGCTGAACACCTCTACCGCAGGCGAATGGAGGTTTACGCCCGTCTCGGCAGACTCCAGGCCGTCCATTACTGCTACGACGAACTACGCGAACACCTGCGTAATCGAGGAAGGAAGCCGTCTCCTCAAACAGAACAGCTCTACAGGAGGATTTCCGCCTGCGAATGAGGAGCTGGATCAGCGCGGCTAGCCATTATTGACGACTTGACGCGAGCCGGCGAGTTGACGCTTGATATACCAGCGCGTCCGCGCGCAACGGTGAGCACGTAGCAAGGAAAGGATTCGCAGGCCATGCGCTTATTACGGATGTAATTCCATAGGCTCGCGAGGGGCGTGCAAGTATCGGAGGATGCGGGACGCCCAGTGATCGAGTCAACAAGACCGTCGAGGTGAGTGATCTCGTCGGCTCCGGCGCCCTCGCTGTCACGTGTTGTTGCCGCCACGCTGGCATCGAGAGCGCCAGGAGGCCGTGGAGTCGTCACGCTTGTCGTCATGCGCAGCAGTGAGATGCCTGCCTGGTGATGCGCTAGTTCGGGCCTGGTGAACGCCCACGAAGAGTGGGACCAACCGGCTGCTATCCGGCTGGTCCCACTCCCTTAGAGTACGACCCGCCCCACGCGCAGGAAGACCTGCTTCCCTGAAGCGCGGACCTTCCTTGCGCTTCCTTTGCGCGCTGTCGATCGTCCCGCCGGTCGGTGCGCCGATCGCTCTGCCGATCGTCCTGCCGTCTTGATCGGTACCCTCGCGCTACCGGCCGGGCGCACGTGAGTGCGGTCGTGCAGGGTACCGGTGGCCCGCCCGACTCGCCTTACGAGTCGATAACTCGGCAAGAAGCGATCCGACCGTGCTGCCACTGCCTCCATTGATTCCTCCTTCTATTGGCCCGTGCGAGCCCTTCCCTGGATTCTTTGGCTCTGCATTCTGGCCTGCCGTGGGCGGCCCCTGATTGCGCTGGGGTTAATGGGCTGGGGCATAGCAATGCGGAGAGATCATTGCCAGATTCGATGTTCGCGAGTCCATTGTTTTTACCCAAGCGTCGCCGGATCGGCTTGCTTTGCGTTTGGGGTCGAGAAATAGTCGTTGTGTACGAACAAATTAGGCCCCATCAATTCGGGGCCGCAAATCCAAGCCGGAGGAGAAAGAATGGCGATGAACATGACGTCCGAGACGAGTGGCGCCTCGGTGGAATTTCACCCCGAAGGTACGGCGGGCAAGGTGTGGACGGCGCTGAAGGCAACGCCTTCTGCCTCCATCACAGCGATCGCCGAGGCCGCCTGTGTCTCTCGGCCGACCGCCACCAAAGCCCTTACGGCGTTCGCTGAGGCAGGTCACGCGGTCCGCACGCCGGGCGGGCGTTCCGAGGACGGGCGCGCCCTACCCGATACCTGGGCCCCGATCATCGCCCACGCCAAGAGCCAGAACGACACGGTTACGGCAACGACCGACACGCCCACAACACCCGACGAGAGCACCGTGGCGTCGGCGGTTCCGGACGCCCCTGAATCAGCCGCTCAGGAGGCTCAGGCCACCCCAGATCGAACCAGCGCTCAGACACCCACGATCTCTCTCCAGGAGGCCATGCGCATTCTGGAACAGGAAGCCGACCGTCGCGCGCTCGCCGAGGCACAGCTGGCCCAAGCGCAGGCTGAGGAGGAAGCCCGACGCCAGCAGGCCGCCGAGGCATTGGCCAAGGCCCGCACGGTCGAGGACACGCGCCGCGCCCTGACCGACCTCCTCAGCGCCGTGACCACCACCTACGCGGCCCTCTTGTCCGACGACGAAACGGCATTGACCAAGGGGTTGGAGGCCATCTACACCGGCACCGCAGACGTGCGCAAGGCCGCCCGTACGAGCCAGCCCAAGACCACCAGCACATGGGGCTCCTCGCGCGGCGACCGCAGCGCCCCTCGGCCGCTGCGCCCGGACGTCGTCGCCCATCTGACGAAGCATCCCGACCTAGCGTTCACCGCGAACGAGATCGCGAAGGTGCTCGGCCGGTCTTCCGGAGCGGTCGCCAACGCCCTCGACACCCTCGCCCGCACCGGTGAGGCCGAGCTCGTCGGCGAGGGCCCCAACCGCTTCCGTGCGGCCAGGTCTCAGGAGGCCTAGTGAGTGGCCTCTATGGCCCTGACGTGAGGAGAAACCATGTCCGATGAGATGTTCACCCTCCTCGGGTGGGCATGGGATGTAGACCTGGCCACTCGTCTGGCCCGACGCCACCCAGTACGCCCGGCTGCTATCCGGACGTTGATCGGCGTCAAGGACCTCATCCGCATCGACCCTGACCACGCCGCGACGGTGGACCTGACCAAACCCCTCTTGGTCGTCCCGCTCCCATGCGCCCTGCCTCCCGGCAACCGCCTGGTGATCGACGGCTGGCACCGCATACACCGTGCCCTCGACCTAAGGATGGAGAAGCTGCCCGCGATCCTTCTGGATCCGGCGGACGAGCGCAGGTGCCGCCTACGCGGCGGCGACATCTGACACGGCACAGGAGGGCGGGCGTGTCGGCCACGGCTGACACGCCCGCCCTCATTCCTAGCCGTACGGCCCGGACTTAGTGATGCTCATCGGCCGGGCGTAACCGACGATGTCCTGGCGATCGGTGTAGCTGCTGACACGGATGCGCTCGCCGGTGCGTGGGGCTTCGATCATGCGGTCTCCGTCCAGCACGAGGCCGACGTGCCCGGGATGGTCGGGGCCCCCGTCGGCCCCTTGGAAGAACACGAGGTCTCCAGGCAGCTGCTCGCCGGGCCGAACGTGGGGGAGAGCATGCCACTGTTCCGTCGTCGTGCGCGGCAGAGCTGTTCCGGCCTGGTGCCAGGCATAGCGGGTGAGGCCGGAGCAATCGAAGCCGACCATGTTCGCGCCCTGCTCGATCCCTCGGGTAGGGCCGTCGAGGCCACCGCCGCCGTACGAGTAGGGGGTGCCGAGCCACCGGGATGCTGCTGCTATCGCCGTCGCGCTGTGCCCGGTTCCATTGATTGCCAGTGGCGTGCAGGCAGGGTCTGCGGTGGCTGTGGCGTAGGACTCGGCCAGACGTAGGACCTTGACGACGTAAGCAGGATCGTGGTTGTAGCGCAGGAGAGCCTGTTCCAGGTTGGCTCGGGCGCCATTGCGGCGCAGGTGATCGGCTGCGGCCGGGATTGCGTCGGCCGGGTCGTAGATGTCCTTGCGTCCGTCGGCGTTACCGTCAACCCCGTAGGAGTGCCAGGTGGTTGGCATGAACTGCATCGGTCCGGCCGCTCCGGCGTGGTTGGTGCCGTTGAGGATTCCAGGTCCGGTGCCTCGGCCGTGGTCGGATTCGGCCTCGCCGACCGCTGCCAGGACGGTCCAAGGGATGCCATAGCGAGCTTCGGCCTGCTGGTAGAGATCGAGGTAGAGGGGCGGGATGTCGGTGGGCACGGACGTACCACAGGAAGCGTTTGGAGCGTCATAACCCGGTAGCGCGGTCGCGAGCACGCTGAGAAACACGGCGATCAGGGCGAAGGCCCCGATCGCCGTGGCGGTGATGACCGGCATTACGCGATGACGCAGTTGGGGTCAGCGGCATCTACCTGGCCCCACGCGCTCCGCAGGCCGATCAGACGGCGGCGGGGACCGGCTGAGCCGGTTGGCAGCCATACGGGTCCAGCGGGGCCGTCAGGGGCTGTAGCGGGAGTGTGGACGGCCGTGGCGACGGGCACGCTGGAGGCCGTCAGGAGCTTACGGAAGTTGGCCTCCCGCGTGGGATTCGGAAGCCAGAAGAGAACGGGCGTCGTGATTCCGGTTGCTTCGGCGAGGGCGGCGTACCCGTCGAGCTTGGCCAGGACGCGGGACAGCGGCTCGGTACCGGTGTCGTGTTCAAGGAAGAAGTCGATCGTGTCCGGTTTGCCGGTCGGGCTGGACTCGCTCCAGCGGCCGAAGGCGTCCGGACGGGCGAGATCACCCCATAGGGCGGCGCATCGGCGTTCAGGCCACCATTCGGCCACCTCGGATCCGTCAGCTCGACGGTGGGCCGTGGCGTGAAGTTGAGCGAAGAACTCGTTCACGCCTACCTGGTGCGTCAGCCGAGATGAGAAGGCGATCGCGCCGGCCGAATCGGGACGGTAGCGGAGCTCAGCCGGAGTGATGCCGCGCTGGGCGGCCAAGTGATGAGCACCGGTGGTGCCGAGAATCCAGTGCCAGGGGCGGCTCCCGGTAGGGGCCCAGGGACGGAAGCGGTCCAGGGCACGTAGCTCGTAGAGGTCCAGGAGGCGGTGACGGGCCCGGTGGACGCTTGGGAAGAAGATCGCGGCGAGTTGGTCGGTGGTGAGGACGCGGTGCTCCCAGACGGCGTCGAGGATCTCGGCATCCCGTGGCGTCAGGCGTTCGGCGATGTCGGCGATCAGAGCCTGACCAACTCGGGCGCGGTGATGCCGGGAAGGAAGCAGACGGCGAGGCGCGTTGGGTCGAGTCATTGGGTGCCCTCCTCATGGGCTCGACGTGGATCGGTCGGGATGCGGACCTTCGGCTTGCTCGCGGCAGCGGTCTCGGAGCGGGCATACACCGCACGCGAAGCGGCCCGGACGGCTTCTTGACGACCGGGCACGGGATCGGGGAGGGGACGGGTTCGGAAGGTGAACGCCGGTGACGGCCCTCCTCTGCCGGTGATGACTCGTCCAGCGGCCTGGTAAGCGCCCAGGTGGGACAGGTCGTGTGCCGTGAGTACGGGGCCGACGTGGCGGGCGAGGTCGTGGGCGTCTTCCGGAGACGTGGTGAAGTAGACCTTGTTGCGAGCATCGGCGGAAACGGCCTCGCGGAGGTCCTTGGGTAGCTGAGACAGATGCTGGTGGGCGAGGGTGAGCGAGAAGCGGTAGGCGCGGGCCTCGGCCAGAAGATCGCTGACCGAGATGGGCATGTTGAGGAAGTTCTGGGCCTCGTCGATGTATGCGGCGGCGTCTCGGCGTTCGTGCTCCGGCAGGCGAACCCGAGGAGTGATGGCTTGCCAGGTATGGGCGAGAAGAAGCGAGCCGAAGAGACGGGCGGCATCTTCGCCGAGGACGCCCTTCGGGAGGCGGGCGAGGATCAATCCGCCGGTGTCCAGGATGCGGGCCAGGTCGAACGTGGAGGTTCCTCCGGAGAGCGCGTCCCGGACGAACGGGCGCAACAGGACGGCCCGAAGCTTGTTCATGACGGGACTGATCACCGAGGCGCGGGCGGCGGGGGACAACTCGTCATACGCGGACCAGAAACCTCGCAGCAACTCGTCGTCGAGCCGGCCGACGATCCGGGCGCGGAACGGGGTGTCTGTGAGGAGCTTGGGCACGTCGGCGAGGGTCGCGCGATCACGCTGAATCCGTACGAGTGTGAGGCAGGCCGAGCGCATGAGGTCGTCCAGGCGCGGTCCCCAGGACGAGGCGAAGCACCGATGGAAGATCGTGACGATCGAGTCGACCGCGAACGCCGGGTCCGGCCCGGCCAAGACGTTGAAGCACGGTGGCTTGCCCGACTCGGCCGGGTCGAACAGGACGGTCCGCTTGATGGCGCGTTCGGGGAGGCGATCGAGGACGTCGTCGATCAGATCCCCCTTGGGATCGATGACGAGGGCTCCTCGGCCGGCGTGGGCATCGGAAAGGATGAGATTGGCCAGGAAGGTGGACTTGCCGACACCGGTCTGGCCGAGGACATGCAGATGCTGGCGCGCCGAGGCCACCGTGACCCCTACCGGGCGCGGATGGCCGGTCTCGGCATCGCCCAGGACCCGGACATCATGACCGTACGTAGGGATGTCGGGCGCTGGTGGGATGGGGCGCGCTCCGGCTCGGGCGATGCCTGGAGCGGCTTGGTCGTAGGGCAGGTGAGCGAGTGCGGCCAGCTCGTCGACGGCCAGGAGGTAACCGGAGTTCATACGCCGACGTCTCATGCGGCCAGGGAGATCTGGTCCACGTAGGCGCCGGAGGTATTGGTGGCCGGAGGCGTACAGCGCGAAGGTGGCTGCGATCTCATGGGCGCGACCACGTAGACGCTCCCGGGCGTCGGGTCGGTCACTCGTGACGATGTAGGAGATCTGGACGGCGAAGCGTGACTGGCTCGCCTTGGCGAGGATGGCGTGGATCTCCTCGGCGCGCTCGGGAAACATGCGGGACAGTTCGCCGGGCCGGGCGCGATTGAGGCCGCCCGGCGTGATGACGTCGAACAAGTCGGCGCGAAGGCTGCTGGACCTGCCGTTCCTCAGCGCGGAGGCGGCGCGGTGAGCGGCCGACAGCCGCCGCCCTGTCACAGGACGGACCAATATTTGGACTGCAGCGTGCTCACCTTGGCGCAGCCCCGACAAAGCCCCGAGAAGCGCACGCAACGGGTCGTTGCCATGCGTCGCCGTGAGCGGGTAGTGATCCGGCCGAGCCAGGATCATCCGACCACGCGAAGTCGTGACACCTCGCGGTGTAGGAGGTCCGGCGGGGCTGGTGGTCACCGCCGCGCCGGGCCAGGCCGACCGGATTGCCTTCTCCACCAGCCCAGGCGGTACGAGACCTGGCACCCACAACTGCACTCGAACGCCGGCAGCATCGGCCACGTACTCCCAGGCGAGGTGAGGCTGGCCGAACAGGACGCGCTTCCAGCGTGGCGCGGTCAGCCCCATCACCTGCGACCACCAGGCAGCAGCGCTGCCGGGCTCGACGTGCGGCGGCACTGCGATCTCGACCAACCGAGCGTTACGGGCGAAGCGCGCGTTGCGCCACCGCCAGACGATGGCTTCGGCCACGACGAGAGCGACGACACCACCGATCACGGCTCCGCAGAGGGACGGATCCGGAAGGTAGGGAATCACTCGGCCGGGTCCGTGGTGGCGAGCGCGTGCTCAGACGCACTGGCGACAGCGACGAAGGCGGCACGATCTCCAACGCCCCCGCAGACCAGGCCCTCTCCCTGGCCGGCCGACAGCAGGAAGCGCCGTTCTCCTTCGGTGAGATCGAAAGCCTCGGCGATCTCCTCGATGGCCTGCGGAGCCTGCCGCAGCAGGACCTGCGTACTGGCATTGGAGACGACGGCCTTGCCGAGGTCGGAGCCGAGCAGGTCAGAAGCGTCCTGGGTGACGACGGCGAGGCCAGCCCAGTGCTTGCGGGCGGACTTGGCGAGCCGGTAGAGGAACCTCGCGCCCTCGTTCTCGCGCATGAGGGTCCATGCCTCGTCGACCACGACCAGGCGGCGTCGCCGGTCAGCGGGATTGGAGACACGCCGCCAGATCGCGTCGAGTGCCAGGAGCATGCCGACCGGTCGGGTCTCCTCAGGCAGGTCCCGCAGGGAGAACACGATCAGGTGGCCGTCCGGGCGGGTGGTTGTCGGACCGGCGAACAAGCTCCGGTAGGAACCGGACACGTACGGGGCGAGCCGTGCGGCCAACTCGGACGCTTCGGGCGCGTCGGTGGCGTCCAGCATCGTGGCCAGATCGGCGAGCAGTGGCGCAGGACGCTTCCATGTGTGCTGGTCGGAGGTGATGCCGTTGGCGGCGTAAGTGGCGATCACCGCCTTGTCCAGGATGGCCTTCGTCGCGGCGGTGAGTGGTTCGCCCAGCATGGTTCCGACAAGGGTTTGGAGAAACATCGCGCGCCGGTCGAGCGCGTCGTCCTCGGCGGAGGCGGGCAGATCGAAGGGGTTGAAGCAGACACCCGGCGTACCGAGACCGAGGATGGTTCCTCCGACGGCCTCCGACAGGCGGCGGTATTCGTCTTCGGGGTCGACGACGCATACCTCGACCTGGTGAAACAGCAGCCGCAGCACCTCCAACTTGGTGAAGTACGACTTGCCCGCCCCCGACCGGGCGATCGTCACGGAGTTGTAGTTGTCGTGGGCGAACCGGTCCCACAGCACGACACCGGAGGAGTAGGCGTTCAGCCCGAACAGCACCGGCGCATCGCCGAGCCGGGGTCGCAGATCCGGTGAGGCGAACGGGAAGGCCGCAGCGAGCGCCCATGTATCGAAGGTCCGGCGCGTCTTCAGCGTGTCGGTTCCGAGCGGAAGCGTTGCCGTCCAGCCCTGCATCGCCCGGAACGTCGTCGGGTGCGCGTCGAGCAGCAGCGAGGCCGCCAGCGCCTTGACGTGCTGGACCTCCGCGTCCAGCTCTTCGGAGTCTGCGGCGTGTACGGTGAGATAGAGGCCGACCCGGAACAGACGCCCGTGTCCCCGGGCGAGGGATGCGGCCAGCTCTGCGGCGTCGTCGGCCGCCGCCTCGGCCGCGAAGTCCGGTGTCCGGGCACCCGCGGAGGCGGACTCCAGACGTGCGAGCTGGCGGCGCAGACGCTGAGCCGCGATCAGCGGAGGTACGGGCTCGATGTGCAGAGACACGTCGAGGTGACCTGGATAGCCGATCAGCGGTTCGAGCCAGCCCGCGCCGACCTCGCGGGGGTACCCGGCGATCGCGAACGACGCGCAGACTCCGTCGGGAAACTCGACCGAGCGGGCATTGATCTTCAACGATGACGGACCGGGCAGAGCGGCGGTGGCCTTGGCCAGGTCCGCGGTTGCCTTGGCGAGTCGAGCGAATCTCATCGAGTCTCTTCTCCAAGCGTGATCGGCTCCTCGGGGCGGGCGACTCCGACCGGTTCCGGATGACGAGGCGACAGCGACCGCACGAGCAAGTCGCGAGCCTGATCGGCATCCACGATCGAGGCGTGAACACCGAGACCGAGCAGGAAACGCACGGTCTCCTCCGCGCGGCGAGTCACGATGGCCGCCGAACTGTCCCGACGAGCCGTACGCCGGGCCCTTCGCGCCCACCCGGGTGGTTGCTCGGCGTCTTGGTGGCGAACGACGATCAGGACATCGCGGGTCAGCAGATCTCGGGTGGCGCTCAAATCGGTGAGGAACTCGGCGTGCCGGCGTGCCGCCTGCTCCAGCGCTGGATCGGCCAGATTCCCGGCCTCGTCGTCGATCACTCCGGCGAGGGCGGACAGGTCGACCGGGCGGGCCTGCAAAAGGATCTGCACGGGCGAGTCCAGCGAGTTCAGCCACCCGGCGAACACCCCGACCAACGCCGCCTGCTCCTCGCTGGTCCGCAGCCCGAACGCCACGGTCCCGGCACGGACGACCGCCGCGGTTCCACCTTCGGCCAGTTCCAGGACTCCGTCCTCACGAATCGCCCGGACAGGGAGCCGTAGCGCACCCGGCAGCCGACCTCGAACTCGGCACCAGGCCGGAGGCGGGAGAACCCCTTCCTCTGCTGAGACGAGCTTGCGATCCCGCCGTAGGTGGGTGAAGGCGTGGAAGACGAGCCGATCGAGACTGAGCCCGTCTCGCCTGCCGAGCGCCAGTGCGCATCCGCAGGCGATCATCGGCAGGACGATCGCGACGAGCACCGGGACGGGCAACCGGTCACCGGCCATGAGGTACACCCAGGCAGCCAGCACCCCGGTACCGGCCAGAATCGCCACTTGCCGAACTGTCAGATTCGCGAAGAGCTTGTCCGGCATCTCCACATCGGCCGGAATCTTGGCTACCAGCTGTTCTCTACTTGCGTGGCGCACGACGTGCTGCCTTTCCCTGTGAACGAGGCGTTAGGAGCCGCAGCGCGACTTGTGCAGGGCGGCGCGATGAACGACGAACCGTGGGCGACTCGAACGGGACGGCACCGTTCGGCGGCCGATCGCGACGGACGACAGGCCGGTGAAGCCGTACCGGCTGCGGCTGTGGGGGATCGACGGGGGCCAGGGGGTTTCCCACGCCGTTTCCTGGCCCGTGGGGACGCGCTGGGCGTCCACCCGGGGACGAACGATGAACCCCCGTGCTACCGCCGCCAGGGCGGCCGCTGGCGGCCATCCCCGGCGGCCGACGCGGGGCGCGCGGCCTCCCCGTACGGGGCCCACCCGCGTTCGGCCCCCGCCTACCGGGACCACCACCCGGACCCCCACCAGGGGGACCACTGGGCCCACCTCCGCCGCCGTTGGGAGGAGAAGGGGGCTTCGGGGGCTTGGGACGACGCGCCGCGCGAGCGGCACTGAACCCCTTGCCGAGCAGCATGCCCAGCCCGCGATAGACGATCAGGGACTTGACCAGACGCGAGAGCGTTCGGGGCTTGCTCGCCTGCCAGATGGTCCGCGCCACCCATCCCGGGATCTTGAGCAGGACGAACAGCAGGCATATGGCCATGAGCAGATCGGTCATGTCCGCCGTGCTCGGGATCCAGAACGAGTCGTCGTCAGCCGGGTTGGCGGAGAACATCAGTTGCAGCGCGGCGACCAGCACGAGCGACTGGCACATCTGAATCGCCAGCAGTCCCGTGAACGCCCGCCACCACAGCCGGGCGAGCCCCTCCGTCATCGGCAGTGCATGCAAGATCAACGCAAGGGGCGCGGCCACGATCACGACCATCGTGAGCGCGAGGCGGACGATGTAGGTGGACAGCACACCTACCGCCAGGACGACCACCACGAGCGCCACGATCGCGAAGAAGACGCCTTTGAGGATGATCCCCGTGAGAACCGCCTTTTTGATCGCATCGAACACGAGCTCCGGATCGATTCGATCGGCCCCGTCGGCCAGGAACGCCTGACTCAGCCCGTTCGCCAGAGTGATCGCGTACTTGATCGCGATCAGGCTCAGGTTCGCGGCCAGGAACGCCCACACGAGCCGTGGCAGTAGTTCCCGCGCCGAGATCCCACCAGGCAGTGCCTGCCCGACCATGAGCATCACGCCCGCGATCGTCACGAGCAGCACGAAGCACGTGTTCGCTATCGTCCGCGACAGCTCCCAGAGCTGCTTGGCTCGCGCCATCTGAGGGGAGTCCAGCTCCGGCGTCGCCAGCACGGTCGATCCGAGCATCTCGAACACCGGTTTGGTCGCCGACTCCACGAGATGTGTGAACCACTCGTCCACCGCCTGACGCGTCTTGCACGCCACATCGATGAAGCCGCAGTCCGACTCCGGTGGGCTGACCGTAGAAGGCGCCGGGCTGAGCGTGGCAGAAGGAGTGGGAGTCGGCGCGGGTGTGGGAGGCGCGGCGACCGCGGGCCCGCTGAGCAGCGCCGAGCTGAGTGCCGCGCCGACCGCCAGCAGGGCGATTAGCCCGAACGCTCTGAGGCGGGTGAGGGCCGCCACGTCAGGAGCCCACAATCCGCTGAAGGATTTCCACCATGACCGGGGCGAGCATCGCCACCCCGAACCCGAGCGCCCCGTAGCGCAGCGTCTTCTTAGCCGCCTCGACCTCTGCGGGATCTCCGCCGGCCAGGATGTAGCGGACTCCGCCGATGGTGAAGAACAGTGTGGCCAGGCCGACGAGCAGGCCGATCACCACGTTGCGCAGGTTGGTGATGACCTGATCGAGCGAGGCGGAGGCCAGCTTGGTCATCGCCTCGGCGCCTCCCGGCACGGTCAGCGCGGCGCCCAGGCAACCGGCTGTCCAGACCAACGACGCGGCACCTCGCCGGATCCAGCTCGTACCTGCTGGAACCCGGATAACGAACAATGGACATGGCTGAGACGACTTCATAAAATGGCTCCCCCAGACGAGAGGTCCTGAACGGATAGCCAGCCGTGATCACGAGCCCGGAGCGGGCCGGGATGGGTGTCCTCCTTCAAAGGACGAGGGACGATGAACTCGATGGGAACGGGCAACCGCCCCCCAGATCTCCGCCCCGAGCCGTGATCACGGCTGACATTGATGAACCACCGACTCAGCCCCCGGAATTGGAGCCCTGCCCGTCGTAGCTGACCGAGACTTGACCCTCCTCGATCGCCCTTGCCAGCCGTGTCTCCGCTGCTCGCCGCCGCTTGTACAGCCGATCCGCCGGCACCCCCAAGCGCCCTGCGCACGCCCGCAACGCCTGGCCCTCCAACCGTGTCGCGTTGATCAGCTTCGCTTCGTCCGCGGTGATGACACGACACCGGACAGCCTCGGCGAGCACCATGAACGGCTCCGTGTCCAGGACCACCTGCTCGGGCGTCTCGGCGCAGACCTCGACGGAGGCGAGCTCACGCGCCCGAACCTGGAGCGCGCCCTTCCGCGCCCACATCAGCAGCCGAGGCAGTATGTTCGGCCGATCGAGATCGATCCGGCAAAGCTGCGCGACGAAGTTCGTCACCATCTCCGAGACGATGTCGTCGACCACATGGGCAGGGCAGCCCTGCGTGGTCCTCGCGGCAAGGTTCTTCAGCCCTGGCATCGCCATCCCCACGCACCCGATGACCCACGCCGGACCGTCGGATCGTGAACGCCGTACAAGATGCGCCCAGACGGCGTCCTTCAGCTCGTCGTCGGCCTGAGGCGTGAGCAGAAGGTTCTTCAGTTCACCGAGATGGATTGGCCGCCGAGGTAGCCCACGACCGATGGAACGGCCATCTACCGAGAGCGGATTCGGATCGGTGACCAGGAAGCGGAACGCCCTGTCCGCCGCGCTGAGAGCGTTCTGACTGAAGCTCTTCGAGGCTGTTGTGTCCTGCAGATCGACCGTCATGGTGTCCCCCGTGGGTTGGGTCGGATTGGTCGATCCAGGTCTCGACAACCGGATGGGAAGAACCCGAAGCGCCAGGAGCAGAAGCGCGGACACCATGAACCGCCGCGGGAGCTCCTATCAGGCTTCTGAACAGCGGAAATGGCAAGGCATCGAGAATGCGCTCATGGGTCTCGCCAAGCTGGCCAAGTCGTATCTGACCTGCTGGTATCCGCTCTCCTGAGGAGGCTCATGGAAGATCGGGTCAAGCCGTCGCGCCCTTGACGGAGCGGGCGAACGAGCGGTCTATCGCTCGCCATGCACCATGGCCTGCCAGGCTTTCAACTCTGTACCGAAGCCGAGCTTCCTGAGAGGTTTACGAGGGGCTACCGGTTCACGGTGCTGCTCGTCGACATGCCGATCTACCCCCACTGTCTCCAGCACCGGTTCGGCGAAGCCGGGGGTCGTGGCCCACACGTGATCAAATTCGAGTTGAGGCTGACCCAGTTGCAGACCGCAAGATGATCCACAATTACGGACACGATGGAGCCGGAGTCACACTTTCCTGTGGTCGCGCTCATCAGATTCGCAGCATGATCTGAAGCCGTGGCCGGCTACTTCTCACGGGGTTCCCACCGGAAGATGCTGTACGGTGGCCCGGCACAGAAGAGTAGATGGTCGCTCAGCCAATCGAGCACCTCAAGCGGAAGCTTGTACGGGGCCGATAGGAGGACCTTGGCGAGGTGGTCGACGGGCGGAGTGCTCGGCGGCATCTCAGCAAGAGCTCGTTCGCTCCTTTCACTCCCATGCCACGCTGGATGGCTCGGATCGGCCAGCAGGATCCCGATGCGCTCGACGATGACGCGCCAGCCGGGCATACCCTTGTGCTCCAAGCCGAATCCGAGAGCTCGGTTCACCAGGTACGCCTCAAGCGGGTCGTCCACACACGTGTGACGGACGAGACCCATCAGCGCATTGGTGCGATCCTTCACATGCCGCGCGTAGGCCCCCAGGTGACCGTGGCCGAGTTCCTTGAGCGTCTTTGCCTCGATGGTGTCCCCGCCCAGGGCCGCGTGCGATCCAGCAGGTGCCGCTCGAAATCGATGAGAGCGAACGCTCGCTCCTCTTCCTGCAGAGTTGCGACAGCCCGATCGTGGAGTGCGGTCGACTCGGCGAACATCGCAGCATCGTCCGGGCCCCGTCGGCTGGCATGCATGTCCTCGACGGGACTGTTGCGCCACACCTCGATCACCAACCCGACCGCCATGGCGTTGAGGATGGCATCGGCTCCGACGATCCCGGCCTCCTCACACCGATCGCGGTGTAGCTCATGGAGGTCGGTCAAGAGGCGGCAGTTGCCGGAAGCGCCCTGGCATGACGGTGTGGGGCCTGCTACGGAGCTCACTCAAGAAGGGTACGAGAGCGCACCCTGCTTCCAGGGATGTTCGCCAGAATTGTCCTTCCGAGCGCAGGGTAGGAGCCGGTTCAGCGTCCGGGCAGCCAAGGGGGGAACTCATTAGGTTCAAATCCTGTCGATCGCGGCAAGAACGGGTCGAAAATCCACCTCATCGCCGAACGAACCGGCCTGTCCATCTCCATCGCGATCAGTGCCGCCAACACGCACGGCAGCCTGGCGTTGGAACCGCCGATCCGGAGCGTCCCGCCGATCCGCTCTCACCGCGGACCCCGACGCCGCCGGCCTGCCAAGCTCCATGGCGACAAGGGCTACGACTACCCGCACCTGCGCGCTTTCCTGCGCAGCCGCGGCATCGTCCCGCGTATCGCACGCCGAGGGGTCGAGTCCAGCCAACGGTTGGGCCGCCATCGCTGGGTCGTTGAGCGGACGGTCTCCTGGCTAGCCGGCTGCGGACGCCTACACCGCCGCTACGAAGCCGGGCAGATCACTTCGCCTCCTTCGTCGCCATCGCTGCGGCCCTCATTTGCTCCCGCCGACTCACCAAATGAGACGACGTCTAAGTGGGCGTTTAGGCCCTATTGGTGCCGTATAGCGAGTTTTGCTCCGCGGGCGCGGCTGCCGGTTTCCTGCACGTTTCGACCCCGCTGAAGCCGAATCGGTGATTTCGGCGCAGGCGATACGTCCGTCTGACACCAGAAGATCCTGTCTCATCCCAATACGCGGTGCTTCGCCCACGTTTGATCGACGGCCGCACAGCCGTCTGGCCGGCCACTCCGCGCGGCAGTACGCCGAAGACATGACCGAACCGCGACCCTATCCCAGCGATCTGTCCGACGCCCGCTGGGCGCTCGTCGAGCCCGTGCTGACCGCCTGGCGCAGCCAACGCCGCGCCGGCGCCCTGGACATCGGCCGGCCGCCCGAACACGACCTGCGCACCATCCTCGATGCGATCCTCTACGTCAACCGCACCGGCATCCCCTGGCGCTACCTGCCGCACGAGTACCCGCCCTGGCAGACCGCCTATGCCTACTTCCGCGACTGGCAAAAGGACGGCATCTTCGAGCAGCTCACCAGCCTGCTGCGCCGCCACGTACGCACCGCCGCCGGACGGGATCCCGACCCGAGCGCGTGCGTGATCGACGCCCAGAGCGTCAAAACCTCCGCCAACGTCCCGGCCACCGGCCAGGGCTACGACGCCGGCAAGAAGATCGCCGGACGCAAACGCAGCATCGTCACCGACACCCTCGGCCTGCTCCTGGCCGTGCTGGTCACCGCCGCCGGCATCTCCGACAGCGCCGCCGGCCTGCCACTGCTGACCCAGGTCGCCGCAGCTCAGCCTGCCCCTGGCCAAGGCCTGGGCCGACAGCGCCTACCGCACCACCGTCATCGAGGGCGCCGCCGCCCTGGGCATCGACGTCGAAGTCGTCCGCCGTGACCCGGCGACCAGGGGATTCACCCCGCTGCCGCGGCGTTGGGTGGCCGAGCGCACCCTCGGCTGGCTGATGCTGCGCCGCCGCCTGGTCCGCGACTACGAAGCCCGTCCCGACCGCTCCGAAGCCATGATCCACATCGCCATGATCGACCTCATGACCCGCCGCCTCACCGGCGAAAACACCCCCACCTGGCGCGGCACCTGAACCCGGGATCAGACAGGACCAAACGCCCACTAAGGAGGCGCGAAGGGTTCCAACTGGCGCCGATCATCTGGTGTTTCAGTACATGGGAACGGGTGACCGTCGCGGGTCACCGTAGATGAGCAAGAAGCAAGAACCGCGGCCGAGAGGCTCGCGGGCTGCCGAAAGGCGGCTGGTGCCGCTCTCGGTGTGGCTGTGTTCTGACACCACGACCGAAACGGCCAGGGCCAAGGACGGCCCGTGTGCGGGCGAAGCAATATGCGGCCGGCATCGTCAGACTGTGGGGCGGGAACTGGCGCGGCATTTGATCGACGCCTGCACCCGCCCGGGCGGGGTCGTCGCGGATGTCTTCACGACGAGCGAGACCGTGCTCGTCGCAGCGGCGGAGATGGGGCGGTTGGGGATCGGTTTCGTTCCGCGTCTCCCGGTCGCTCAGCACCTGGTCGGTCGCCTTCGGCAGGGACTCACAGCGGAGCAGCGGGCGGCGGTTCGGCTGCGTCCACACGGGCCGCATGAGATGCGGGAGGCGCTGTCCGGCTTCGAGGGCAAGGTCGACCTGCTGATCGCAGCTCTTCCGCTCCATCCCGAGGTCGGATGGGCAGTCGGCTCAAAATCGACGTCATGTCCTTCGTGCAGGACGGAGCAGCCTACGCTGGCGATGCCACAGCTCGGTCGGTTCCTGGAGGATGCACGGCGTGCTCTCACGCCGGGCGGACACCTGGCAGTGATCACGACAGCGCGCCACGAGCGGGGCAGGCTCATAGATTTGGCTCCGGGGATCATCCGGCGCGCGGCTGCCGTGGGGCTTGCCTACGTGCAGCACGTCATCGCAGTACGTGTGCCCGTTGAGGGCGACACGCTAGTTGTTCAGGCTGGCCCGGCGGAGCTGGCGCAGCTTCGCCGGGCTCAGTCCGCGGAGTTGCCGCCGGTGGTGTCGGTGCATGCGGACGTGTGTCTGTTCGCTCGTCCCGGCGGAGGTGCTCGATGAGCGAGAGCGTGCTGCCGTCGGTACTTGCTACAGGGCAGCTGCAGTCGCGGGTGCAGCGGCGCGGCCGATATGTCGCCGATTCGATGAGGCATCCGGGCAAGATGCTCCCGTCGATCGCCTCACAGGTCATCTCCGCGTTTACCGAACCGGGGGACCTGGTGGTGGATCCGATGTGCGGAATCGGGACCACCTTGGTCGAGGCGGTGCATCTGGGGCGGCACGCTGCGGGGATGGAGTACGAGGCTGACTTCGCCGGCCTCACTGCCGCCAACGTTCAGCACGCCCGCTCTCAGGGCGCCACTGGATTCGCCCGGGTGGCCTGTGGGGATGCGCGGAACATCGCAACGGTGTTCGGGGACCTTCAGGGCATGGCGGCGCTGGTGCTGACCTCTCCGCCCTACGGGGTGCGGACGCACGGTCATGTCCGGTGCGGAAGCCGGGAAGGCGGCGGGCCGGTGCAGAAGTCGAACCACCGGTACTCCACAGACAAGCGCAATCTCGCCCACCAGCGGTTGCCCCAGCTGATGGAGGGCTTCGGGCAGATTCTCGCTCGGTGCGGGCAGCTGCTGAGGCCTGGTGGAGTCGTCGCGATCACGGTTCGGCCGATCCGGGTGAACGGACACCTTGTCGATCTTCCTGGGCAGGTCATCGAGACCGCAGAGGCGGCCGGCCTGGTGCTCACGCACCGCCTGGCGGCGTTGCTGTGTGGGCTCCGGGATGGCCGGCTGATCAACCGAGCATCGTTCTTCCAGATGCTGGAGGCGTGGAGGAACGAAGAGAAGGGGCGGCCGGTGTGTGCCGTGGCGCACGAGGACCTTCTCATTCTCCGCACAGGGGATGGTCGGGGATGAGGGCGACCTTCTACGGCGGCAGGGACTGCGGCGAGCGATGCCTGGACTCGTTGTCCACAGGTTGTGTATGGCCGTCAGCGGCTCGAGGGGCGGGGGTTCGTGTCCAGGCGGTGATTGACATCGGTTGTCGAGGCGAGCGGTCATGTAGGGCCGCCGGGGCGGTCGGGCCCGTAGGGCCCAAATCGGTCGCCGGTGGGCGCGGGAACTCGTTCCGAGCCGGGGCGGGGCGTGAACGGCGCGGGTAGCGGGCTGCGGTTGGTCGTGCCGGGGGAGGAGCTCAGGCTCACCCCCGGCGCGGCGGGCGTAGTGCTCCGGATCCTGCTCAAGGCCGTCGCCCGCGTGAAGCAGCCGCACACCGTGAAGGAGCAGGAGAAATGACGATCAGGTTCGGCTTCTACGGCCGGGTGTCGACAGAGGACAACCAGGACCCGGAGGCGTCGCGGGCCTGGCAGCTGCATCGGGCGCGGGCGCTGATCGAGTCGCGGGGCGGCGAGATCGTCGCCGAGTTCTTCGACGTCGACAAGTCCCGCTCGATCCCCTGGCAGCTCCGGCCGCACGCGGCGGCGCTGATCGAGGAGTTGAAAGACGCGCGTCGAGGCTTCGACGCAGTGGTGATCGGGGAGCCGCAGCGGGCGTTCTACGGCAACCAGTACAGCCTCACGTTCCCGTTGTTCGAGCACTTCGGGGTACCGCTGTGGGTGCCTGAGGTCGGCGGGCCCATCGATCCCGCCAACGAGGCCCACGACATGATCATGGGCGTCTTCGGCGGTCTGTCGAAGGGCGAGCGGAACCGTATCAAGATCCGGGTACGAGCCGCGATGGCGGCGATCACAGCGACCGAGGGCAGGTTTCTCGGTGGGCGTCCGCCGTACGGGTACACGCTCCAGGATGCTGGTCCGCACCCGAACCCCGGTAAGGCGGCCGATGGGCGGAGGCTGCGGCGGCTGTTGCCCGATCCGGTCACCTCACGGGTGGTGCGGTGGATCTACAGCGAGTTCCTCAAGGGGCGCGGCTATCTGGACATCGCCGAGGATCTGACCCTGCAGGGCATCTTGTCGCCCTCCGCTAGTGACCCGGAGCGGAACAAGCATCGGGATCAGCGGGCGTGGTCGAAGTACGCCGTCCGGGTGATCCTCACCAATCCGCGCTACACCGGCCACCAGGTGTGGAACAAGCAGCGCAAGGACGAGATTCTCCTGGATGTGGAGAACGTCGCGCTGGGGACGACCACAAAACAGCGGTGGAACACCAAGGACAAGTGGATCTGGTCGGAGCACCCTGTCCATGACGCGATCGTGAGTGTTGAGGAGTATCAACGCGTTCAGGAGGTTCTCGCCACGCGTGCCAGGGGCACGTTCAGTCAGCGACCCCACCCCACGCGGCGTCCCTACGCCTTCCGGGGCGTGCTGTTCTGTGGGTACTGCGAGCGCCGTATGCAGGGCAACTGGAACAATCGGCAGGCTTACTATCGGTGCCGCTTCCCCGCTCAGTACGCCATCGTCAACGACCTCGACCACCCTAAGGTCGTCTACCTGCGGGAGTCGGAAATCCTGGATGAGGTCGACGGCTGGCTCGGGACTGCGTTCGGGCCCAACAGGCTGGAACAGACGATCGCGGCGATGGCCGAGCAGGCGATCGACCCTAATGAGGCGGCGGCCCTGATCGACCTGCGCAAACGCCTGTCGCGGTGCGACCGCAAGCTCAGCCAGTACCGCTCCGCGCTCGACGCGGGAGGCGACCCTACCGAGATCTCCTTGTGGATCAACGAGACGAAGAGCGAACGCGCGCGCCTAGAGGGCGAACTGAAGGCGGTTCCGGTCGCCCAGCCCATCAGCGTCGCGGAGATCAGGTCGATGATCGAGGAGGTCGGCGACTTGGTGCGGCTCGTCGGACAGGCTGATCCCGACGACAAGGCCGAGCTCTACACGCAGCTGGGGCTAAAGCTCACGTACTACCCGGAAAAGCAATATGTGGAGGCCCGGATCGAACCGGAGCCCCCACATGTGCGTGCGGTGTGTGTCCGAGGGGGGACTTGAACCCCCATGCCCATCACTGGGCACTAGCACCTCAAGCTAGCGCGTCTGCCTATTCCGCCACCCGGACTTGGTGCCTGCACGCGAGACCGTCATCTCGCGTCGGCTCCGTAAGGTTAGCAAACTCTGGGGAGTGCGTCATACCAAGTATCGGGCCAGTCTTCGGATGGTCTTCGGCAGGGCCGGATGGGGCGGGCGGGAGACCGTGATGGGGAGCGCGTGGGACGGGGCCTGAGGGATTGCGGGGGTTGGGCGGGATGTGTCCGATGGGGACTTGGTGAATTGCTGGGTCTCCGGTGAAAAGCTCTTGCGGCGACCTTGAGTACTGCTACGGTTACGGACCGTTGAGGGGTGAGTCCACGACCGGCCTCACGACCTGTGAGGCCGGTTCTGGAGTTCGGGAGGTCACGTGACAGGCACGGCGATGCAGCGGCTGAGGGAGATGTCCCTCGCTGCTTGCCGTGTGCGCGTGACCGCGATCCCGGGACAGAACGCGATCGCCGACCGGGACGACCGGATGGCGCGGTTCGCGGCCGGTGCCCGTCGGCTCGTCGTGCGAGCGGTTCACATCGGCGCCGTCATGGCCGCCGGGTGGCTGCTCGCTGTTCTGTTCGGCATGCTCACCGCCGCTCCGGCGGCCGCGGACTCCACCGCGGCGACGGGTGCGAAGGCGGCGACAGGAGCCTCCGCGGACGCGGAGGCCGGCTCCACCCACCTCCCCGCCCTCGTGGGCGCAGGCGGCCTCGCGGCGTCCGACAACGCCGAGGCCATGGCCGGGCGCACGGTGGCCGGGCTCAACAGCCAGCAGGATCCTGGCCTGCCATCACCTTCCACCGCCGGCAAGATCCTGGACAGCACCAATGGTCTGGTGCCCAACGGCGGTGGCAGCGGCCCGTTCGGGCCGGTTTCCGGGGACGTCGCGAGGTCGCTCTTCGACCCGCGGCCGCAGGCATGGCGCGCCCCCGTCGCGTACGTGCTGCCCCCCCTCGTCCGCACAGCGGCGGACGACCCTTCCTTCTCACCTGACTGATCCCCGCCCGGGCACCGGTCGGCCGGTTCGTCCCGAACCGATCCAGTCTCAGCACGGCCGGTCTCTCCCAAGCACCGATGACCCATGTGTCGCGGCGGAGCGTGGCCTGATCCCCTCCGCCGGCGGGTGACACGTCAGTTCTCCCGATTCGCGAATCCCGAGGTCCCGCTGTGCGTGGCCTTCGCCGTCACCACGGCCTCGGGACGTCCGCGATCCGTTCAGGTATCCCCCCAGAACCACTAGGAGCATTCATCATGCGTACGTGGGCCAAGGCATCGACCCCCGCCGCCCTTCTCGCGGTGGCGGTCATGTCGTTCGCCGGCAGCGGCACCGCTCTCGCCGACACCTCCGGCGACGCGTCCGTCCTCGGCGGCAACCAGGTCGACCTGCCCGTCAACCTGCCGATCGACATCAGCGGCAACTCGGTCGCGGCGATCGGCTCGGCGCAGGCCTCCTCGCAGGGCGGCGCGACGGTCGTCGACAGCCGCAGGAACGGCATCCCCAACAGGACCTCGGGCAACGCCTCGGTCGGCGGCGGCAACCAGGTCAACATCCCCATCAGCGCCCCGATCAACGCCTGCGGCAACGCCGTGTCGCTGATCGGCAAGTCCGACGCCGGCTGCAAGGGCGGCGCGACCGTCCGCAACCACGGCCGGGGCGGCGCGGGCGGCAACCGCACCTCCGGCAACGCCTCCGTGCTCGGCGGCAACCAGATCACCGCGCCCATCTCCGCCCCGCTGAACGTCTGCGGCAACGCGGTCGCGATCTTCGGCGACGCGACCGCGGGCTGCAAGGGCGGCTCCTCCGTGCACAACACCGGCACCGGCGCGGGCGGCAACCACACCTCGGGCGACGCGGGAGTCGGGGGCGGCAACCAGGTGGTCGCGCCGATCACCGTGCCGGTCAACATCTGCGGCAACGCGGTCGCCGCGGTCGGCCGGGCCTTCGCCGGCTGCAAGGGCGGCTCCTCCGTGCACAACGGCGGCGGCGGCGGTGGCGGCGGCGGCGCCACGTACGCGGCCGCCCGGCACATGGCCGCGCCCGGATCGTCCGGCAACGACACCGACGGGCGGTTCGGCGCGGGCAGCGGCAACCAGGTCGTGAGCCCGGTCGCCCTGCCGGTCGACGCCTGCGGCAACGCCGTCGGCAACGCGACCGCGAGCTGCACGGGCGGCGCGTCGGTCGACGACTCCCCGGCGGCGGGCGCGGCCCGCACCCGCACCGCCGCGCCAGGCGCGGGCGGCAACCACCTCGGGCGACGCCGGCGTGCTGAGCGGCAACCAGGCCATCGCGCCGGTCGCGGCCCCGGTCAACGTCTGCGGCAACGCGGCCGCGGTGATCGGGCACGCGTTCGCCGGCTGCACGGGCGGCGCCACGGTCAAGCAGGGCGGCCGGGGCGCGGGCGGCAACCGCACCTCGGGCGACGCGGGCGTCGGGTCGGGCAACCAGGCGGTCGCGCCGATCGCGGCCCCGATCGACGTGTGCGGCAACGCGGCCGCGGTGCTCGGCAACGCCGTGGCCCACTGCGTCGGCGGGGCGAGCGTCGTCCCGCAGCAGGGGGCGGGCGGCAACCTGACCTCCGGCCGGGCCGGGGTGCTGGCCGGCAACCAGGCGGTGGCTCCGATCGCTGCGCCGCTGAACGTGTGCGGCAACGCCGTCGCCGTCCTGGGCGACGCCGCGGCCGGCTGCCTCGGCGGGGCCCACGTCGGGCGGACGGGGCCGGATCGTGGTGGTCTGGGGTCGTTCGCCCGGGCCACGGACAAGTTCAAGGCGGCCAACGGCGGGCTGCCGGCGCTGCCCTCGGCCCCGGCTCCCGGGGGTGCCGGGCTGCCGGTGCTGGGCGGGCTGCAGGGTGTTCCGGCGCTGAGCGGTCTGGGCGGTCTCCAGGGCATCCCGGCCCTGGGCGCGCTGCAAGGAGTGACCGGCGCGACCGGCGCCGGCGGGGCCGTGGCCGGGCCGAACGCCGTGCCCGCCGCCAAGGGGCCGAAGGGCGCCAAGGGCGCCAAGGGCGCCAAGGGCGCCGCGCAGGGGATGGGAACGGGCGTCGCCGACGGCCTCAGCGTCGCCCAGCCGGTGCAGGAGCTCGCCACGGGTCAGGGCGGTCTCGCTCAGCCGGTGCAGGAGCTCGCCACGGGTCAGGGCGGTCTCGCTCAGCCCGTTCAGGAGCTCGCGACCGGTCAGGGCGGTCTCGCTCAGCCCGTTCAGGAGCTCGCCACGGGCGAGGGCGGCCTCGCGGCCCCCGTCCAGGGGCTGACCTCGGGCCAGAGCGTCACCCAGCCCGTCCAGGACCTCGCCAACGGCGGCCTCGCCAACCGCCTGCAGCGCGGCACCGGCGGCGCCTCCTCGATCCCGCTGGTCGAGGACGCCTCCCGCACCTTCGGCCTGCCGCAGCTCCCCGAGCTGCCCGGCCTGCCCGCCGACGCCCAGCCCCCGGTCGCGCCGGTCAAGGTCACGCCCGGCAGGTTCGCGATGTCCGGCCACGGTGACCGCCACGGCCGGGGCAACGCCGGCGTCCCCGGCGTCAACGGGCGCGTCCCGTCCGCTCCGGCCCGTCCGTCCTCGCCGCTCAGTCCCGCGACCGACCTGGTCGGCTCCACGCCGGTCGGCGGCGCGGTGGGCTCGGTCACCCACGGCCTGCCCGTCGGCGACATCGGCCTGATGAGCGCCGCGCAGCCCGCCGGCGTCGTCGGGATGAACAGCGGCTCGCTGCTGGCCCTGGCGCTCGGTGCGATGTTCGCGGCCTCGGCGGCGCTGTTCGCCACGGCCCGCCGGGTGCGGTTCGGCCGCAAGTGAGCCAGGAGACAGGTAAGGACTCGGCCGCAAGCTAGGGATGCGGTCAGACCGTAAGTAAGGCAATCGCAGAGATCTTCCGCACGACGACTGCCGCCCACACTCCGTGAGCGGACAGCAGGAGACGCTTTGCCCGTTCCGGGGGCGCGGCCCGGGGCGGGCAAAGCCATGTCCACGGCCGGCGCCTGGCAAGGCCGGAGCAGGCCGGCGGCAGGTGGGCGGCAGGCCGGTGGCAGGCCGGTGGCAGGCCGGTGGCAGGGTCAGAGCGTGCTGCGTACGCGCATGACCTTGCGGCGCAGCCGCACGTGGCGGCTGCCGTCGGGGTGGACGCGGACGCGCGCGAGCTCCCACTGACCGTACTCTGCGTGTTCGGTCAGCAGTTGACGTGCTGCTTCGCGAGTGAGGTCGCGCGGAATGAAGATATCCATGTAGGAGTAGTCGAGCACAACGATTAGTCTCCAGGGTGAGTCAGGGCGCCATGCCGCTCGATGGGCCTTATTCTGCGTGCTTGTGGGTGGACCCGGAAGGTAGTGGGTAGCCCGGGGGAAGGAAATTTCCGCGAGTCGGGTTACCTTTCAGTCTGTGCCGACTCCCGGCAGGGGGATTTGCAAGCGAACAGTGAGGTAGGAAGCAGCGTGCCAGCCAAGAACGGCAGCACCGGCGGAACACGCCTGGTGATCGTCGAGTCGCCCGCCAAGGCGAAGACGATCAAGGATTACCTCGGTGCTGGCTACATGGTCGAGTCCAGCATCGGACACATCCGCGATCTGCCGGAGAAGGCCGAGGACATCCCCGAGAAGTTCAAGGGCGCGCCGTGGGCGCGGCTGGGGGTCAATGTCGAGCACGACTTCGAGCCTCTGTACGTGGTCAATCCTGACAAGAGAGCGCAGGTCAACAAGCTGCGCCAGCTTCTTAAGGACGCCGACGAACTCTACCTCGCGACCGACGAGGACCGTGAGGGCGAGGCGATCGCCTGGCACCTGCGCGAGGTGCTGAAGCCCAAGGTGCCCGTGCACCGCATGGTCTTCCACGAGATCACGCCGCAGGCCATCCGCGACGCGGTCTCCAACCCCCGCGACCTCAACCTGCGCCTGGTCGACGCCCAGGAGACCCGCCGCATCCTCGACCGGCTCTACGGCTACGAGGTCAGCCCCGTGCTGTGGAAGAAGGTCAAGCCGCGGCTGTCCGCCGGGCGGGTGCAGTCGGTGGCGACGCGGCTGGTCGTGGAGCGTGAGCGCGAGCGCATGGCGTTCACCTCTGCCCACTACTGGGACCTTCAGGCGTTGTTCGACACCGGCCGGTCCGAGGAGCGGCCGCGCGACTTCACCGCGACGCTGACCGGCGTCGACGGCAGGCGGGTGGCGCAGGGCCGCGACTTCGCCAGCACCGGGCAGCTCAAGACGGCCGACGTGCTGCACCTGTCGGAGCAGGCGGCGGGCGAGCTGGCCGGGCGGCTGCGCGGGGCGTCGTTCACGGTCAGGTCCGTGGAGCGCAAGCCGTACACGCGCAAGCCGTACGCGCCGTTCCGGACGACCACGTTGCAGCAGGAGGCCAGCCGCAAGCTGGGCTTCTCCGCCAAGTACACGATGCAGGTGGCGCAGCGGCTCTACGAGAACGGCTTCATCACCTACATGCGTACCGACAGCATCACGCTGTCGGAGACGGCGGTCGCGGCCGCGCGGGCCCAGGCCATCCGCCTGTACGGCGCCGAGTACGTGCCCGACAAGCCGCGCGTCTACAGCAGCAAGGTCAAGAACGCCCAGGAGGCCCACGAGGCCATCCGCCCGTCGGGCGAGGAGTTCCGCACGCCCGGCGAGACCGGGCTGAGCGGCGACATGTTCCGGCTGTACGAGCTGATCTGGCAGCGCACGGTCTCGTCCCAGATGAAGGACGCGGTCGGCGAGTCGATCAGCGTCAAGGTCGGCGGCACGTCCGCGACCGGCGAGAACGTCGAGTTCAGCGCCTCCGGCCGGACGATCACCTTCTACGGCTTCCTCAAGGCCTACGTCGAGGGCCACGACGACCCGTCGAGCGACCGCGACGACGCCGAGAAGCGCCTGCCCAACCTCGCCGAGGGCGACGCGCTCAGCGTGACCAGGCTCGACGTGGCCGGCCACGCCACCAAGCCGCCGGCCCGCTACACCGAGGCGTCGCTGGTCAAGGAGCTGGAGGACCGCGAGATCGGGCGGCCCTCGACGTACGCCTCGATCATCGGCACCATCCTCGACCGCGGCTACGTGTTCAAGAAGGGCACGGCGCTGGTGCCGTCGTTCCTGGCGTTCGCCGTGGTCAACCTGCTGGAGCAGCACTTCGGCAACCTCGTCGACTACGACTTCACCGCCGACATGGAGAAGGTGCTCGACGACATCGCCAACGACCGGGCCGAGCGGGTGCCCGAGCTGCAGCGCTTCTACTACGGGGCCGACGGCGACGAGGGCCTGAAGGAGATGGTCACCGACCTCGGCGACATCGACGCCAGGGAGATCAGCTCCTTCCCGATCAAGGGCACGGACATCGTCCTGCGGGTCGGGCGTTACGGCCCGTACCTGGACAGGAACGGCGCGCGGGTCAACGTGCCCGAGGACATGACGCCCGACGAGCTGACCGCGGAGAAGGCCGAGGAGCTGTTCTCGCGCCCGACCGGCGACCGCGAGCTGGGGCGCGACCCGGTGAGCGGGCACGTCATCGTGGCCAAGGACGGGCGCTACGGGCCGTACGTGACCGAGATCCTGCCCGAGCCGGCCGAGGACGAGGCGCCGAAGAAGCGCACCCGCAAGGCCGACGCGCCGAAGCCGCGGACGAGCTCGCTGTTCAAGACCATGTCGCTGGACACCATCACTCTCGACGACGCGCTCAGGCTCCTGTCGATCCCCAGGGTCGTGGGCGAGCTGGAGGGCGAGGAGGTGGTGGCGCACAACGGCAAGTTCGGCCCGTACCTGAAGAAGGGCACCGACTCGCGCTCGCTGGCCGCCGAGGAGGACCTGCTGACCGTCACCATCGACCAGGCCAAGGAGCTGTTCGCGCAGCCCAAGCAGCGCGGGCGGCGGGCCGCGGCGGCGGCGCCGCTGCGCGAGCTGGGCGACGACCCGGTCTCGAAGAAGCCGGTGGTAGTCAAGGAGGGGCGGTTCGGGCCGTACGTGACCGACGGCGAGACCAACGCCTCCCTGCGCAAGGGCGACACCGTCGAGGACATCACCATCGAGCGGGCCGCCGAGCTGCTGGCCGAGCGGCGGGAGCGGGCGCCCGCGCCGAAGAAGACCACGCGCAAGGCGCCGGCGAAGAAGACCACGACGGCGGCCAAGAAGCCCGCTACGGCGGCGAAGAAGCCGGCGGCCAAATCGTAAGTAGCATCACCTATGTGATTGTCCTGGTCTTCGTCGGCTTGATCCTGCTGGCGCACTACTACCTGTGGCACCGGCTGGTGCGCTCGACCACCGCCCCTGGACGGCTCCGCAAGGCGCTGACCTGGGGCGTCGTCGTGCTGATGGCGCTGGTCGTGGCGACGTTCGCGAGCACGCGGGCCGACTTCGGGACCTGGCTGGCCTGGCCCGGCTACCTGTGGCTGGCGATGGTGTTCTACCTGTTCCTGTTCCTCGCGGTGCTGGAGATCCCGCGGGCCGTGGCCGTGGTGCTGCTGCGCAGGGCCGAGCGGCGGGGGGCGCCCGCGCCCGAGCCGGTCGCGGTGCTCGCGGGCACGCCGGCGCCGGACGACGTCCTCGCGGGGGCTCCCAGCGCGGCCGAGGAGCCGGTGCCGCCGCCGGCCGGGGTGAGCAGGCGGCTGTTCCTGGGACGCGCGGGCGCGGCGGTCGCGGGGGTGGGCGCGCTGGCCACGGTCGGGTACGGCGTGTCGAGCGCGCTCGGCGACCCGGTGATCGAGCCGGTGAGGATCCGGCTGCCGAAGCTGGACCCCCGGATGAACGGCCTGCGCTTCGCCGTGGTCAGCGACATCCACCTGGGGCCGCTCACCGGCCGCGCCCACACCGAGCGCATCGTGCGCATGGTCAACGGGCTGGAGGCCGACGTCGTCGCGATCGTCGGCGACCTGGTCGACGGGTCGGTCGCGCGCCTCGGGCCGCTGGCCCGGCCGCTGAGGAGCCTGGAGTCGCGGTACGGCGCCTACTTCGTGACCGGCAACCACGAGTACTTCGCCCCAGGCGGCTTCCTCGAGTGGATCGACGAGCTGGACGAGCTGGGCGTCCGCTCGTTGCGCAACGAGCGGGTGGAGATCGCCCACCAGGGGGCCGTGCTGGACCTCGCCGGGGTCAACGACCTCAACGGGACCTCGCAGGGCGACGGGCCGGACTTCGCCAGGGCGCTCGACGGGCGGCCGGCCGGGCGGCCGGTGGTGCTGCTGGCGCACCAGCCGGTGCAGGTGTTCGACGCCGCCAGGCACGGCGTGGACCTCCAGCTCTCCGGGCACACGCACGGCGGGCAGATCGCGCCGTTCAACCTCGTGGTGGGGCTGCAGCAGCCCATGGTGTCGGGGCTGGCCACCATCGACGGGGTGCAGGTGTACACGACCAGGGGGGCCGGCTTCTGGGGGCCACCGGTGCGCGTCGGCGCGCCGCCGGAGATCACCATGCTGGAGCTGCACGCTTGACGTAAGGTAATGGAGTGGTCACGGGACGCCATCATGCCGTAGTATCCGAGCGGATACGGTTGGTGAGGTGAGCATGACGTCCACAGGGGAGGCGGCCGAGGGCTCGGTGATGGAGGCCGGGGGCTCGGTGATGGAGGCCGCGCTGGCGGCCGACGTCGCGGCTTGGGCCGAGCGCGGCGGGCTGCTGTTCCGGCAGGCCAGGCAGGCGGCGAGCATGAACCAGCGAGTGCTGGCCACCATGAGCGGCACGTCGAGGACCACGTTGTCGGCCTACGAGCACGGTAGGAAGTCCCCGACGCTGGAGACCGCGGGGCGCATCCTCGACGCGGCGGGCTTCCGGCTGGTGCTGGAGCCGAAGGTCGGCTTCACGACGCGGGTGACGGGCGACGGCCGCCGCTTCCACGTGCCGAGCCGGCTGCCCCGGCTGCCGGTCGCCGCGGCGCTCGGCGTGGCCCGGCTGCGCGGGCGCGATTACGACCTGGCCGAGCGGGGGGCGCGGCGGGCGGCGTACGCGCTGCTGCTGAGCGAGGGCACCGAGCAGGAGGTGCGCGACCACGTGGACGGCGTGCTGCTGGCCGAGTTGTGGGACGAACTGGACCTGCCGCCCGATATCCGGGCGGCATGGGTGTCATTGGTGGAAGAAGCTCGACATGGGGCCGGAGTTAGCAATTGATGTCGATTTCGGGGGCCTATTCCAGGTGTGTAACCTGCGCACCGGCCCGTGGACGTAATACCCTCGGCCACGAGCCGCCGGGAATATCCGGCTCGTCTCTAGTCCGACCGCTTCCGGCCAACCTGGATACGCTGAAAAGATGACTGCCCCCGGCCGACGCCGCCCCGCTCACGTGCTGGCCAACGCGCCGTTCCGACGGCTCTGGACGGCCATGTCGGTGTGCAGTCTGGGTGACTGGCTCAACATCCTCGCCCTGACCGCCCTGGCCGCCAACCTCACCAGCGGCGACGACTACCGCGTCCAGTCGCTGGCCGTCGGCGGCGTCTTCATCGCCAAGATGTTGCCGGCCGTGCTCCTCGGGCCGCTGGCGGGCGTGTTCGCCGACCGGTTCGACCGGCGGCTGACGATGTTCGCGGCCGACCTGGCCCGCTTCGCCGTGGTGCTGTCGATCCCGCTGGTCGGCAGCTACCAGTGGATCCTCGTCGCGACCGTGCTCGTCGAGTGCGTCAACCTCTTCTGGGTGCCGGCCAAGGACGCCACCGTGCCCAACCTGGTGCCGAAGGAGCAGCTGGAGGCGGCCAACCGGCTCAACCTGCTGGTCACCTACGGCAGCGCGCCCGTCGCGGCCATGTTGTTCGCGGCGCTGTCGGTGGCGGGCGACCTGGTCGCCGGCCTCGCGCCTGCCCTGACCGGCCCGGGGCTGGCGCTGGTGGTCAACGCCTGTGCCTACCTGGTGTCGGCGTTCCTGATCTTCACGCTGCGCGGCATCCCGGAGCGGGACGGCGCGATCTCCACGCCCTCGGTGCTCAAGCAGGTGGTCGAGGGCTGGCGGTTCGTCGGCGGCAACCGGCTGGTGCGCGGGCTGATCATCGGCATGCTGGGGGCGTTCGCCGCCGGCGGGGCCGTGGTGGGCGTGGCCAAGATCTACGTGCTCACGCTGGGCGGCGGCGACGCGGCGTACGGCGTGGTGTTCGCGGCGGTCTTCGTCGGCATGGCGCTCGGCATGTTCTTCGGGCTGCGGCTGCTGCGCGAGCTGTCGCGGCGGCGGCTGTTCGGGCTGGCGATCACGGTGGCCGGGCTGGTGCTGGTGGCGATCGCGCTGGTGCACAACCTCGTCATCGTGGTCATGCTGACCGTGCTGCTCGGCGCGTGCGCGGGCATCGCCTGGATCATCGGCTACACCCTCATCGGGCTGGAGGTCGAGGACGCGCTGCGCGGCCGCACGTTCTCCTTCCTGCAGTCCACCGCGCGGGTGACGCTGCTGCTCGTGGTCGCGGTGGCGAGCCCGCTGGCGGCGCTGTTCGGCGCGCACGAGCTGCGTCTCGGCGCGCTCGGCTACCGATTCGACGGCACCAACCTCGTGCTGGTGATCGGCGGCGCGCTGGCCATGACCGTCGGCCTGCTCGCGCTGCGGCACATGGACGACCGCAAGGGCGTCTCGCTGGCGGCCGACCTCATCGCCGCGGTCCGGGGCGACCGGTTCCCGGCCGAGTCGCCCGAGCACGTGCCCGGGCTGTTCGTGGCGTTCGAGGGCGGGGAGGGGTCGGGCAAGACCACCCAGTCCAGGATCATCGCGATCTGGCTGCGCGACCAGGGCTACGACGTGGTGCAGACGCGCGAGCCGGGCTCCACCAAGGTCGGCATGCGGCTGCGCGCCATCCTGCTCGACGCGGCCGAGAAGGGGCTGTCGGCGCGGGCCGAGGCGCTGCTGTACGCCGCCGACCGGGCCGAGCACGTGGAGAAGGTGATCAGGCCGGCGCTCTACCGGGGCTCGCTGGTGATCACCGATCGGTACGTCGACTCGTCGCTGGCGTACCAGGGCGCGGGGCGGGCGCTCGCCCCCGAGGACGTCTCCAAGATCAACGCCTGGGCCACCGGCGGGCTGGTGCCGCACCTGACCGTGCTCATCGACACCCCGCCCGAGGTGGGGCTGACCCGGCTGGGCGGGGCGGTCGACCGGATCGAGGCCGAGCCGCTGGAGTTCCACGAGCGGGTGCGCAAGGAGTTCCGCGCGCTGGCCGCCGCCGCGCCCGAGCGCTACCTCGTGGTCGACGGCACGCTGCCGATGGACGAGATCACCCGCCAGATCCAGGACCGCATCCACGACCTCCTGCCCGACCCGGTGCCCCGCGAGTCCGAGGACATCACGGGCACCATGCCCGCCATCCGCGACTAACCTTGGTCCGTGACCGTCTTCGATGACCTCGTGGGGCAGGACCAGGCCGTGACGGTGCTGTCGCGGGCCGCGGCGGCGGCCGGTGAGGTCGTCGCGGGCGGGCGCGGCGCGGGTATGACGCACGCCTGGCTGTTCACCGGCCCGCCCGGCGCGGGGCGAGAGGACGCCGCCCGCGCCTTCGCTGCCGCGCTGCTGTGCCCCGACGCCGGCTGCGGCCACTGCGACCAGTGCCACCAGGTGCTGATCGGCTCCCACCCCGACCTGGAGTCCGTGCGTCCCGAGGGGCTGTCCTACAGCGTCAAGCAGACCCGCGAGCTCATCCTGCGCGCGGCCGGGGCGCCCACGCAGGGGCGGTGGCGGGTCATCCTGTTCGAGGACGCCGACCGGGCCACGGAGTCGGCCGCGAACGCCCTGCTCAAGGCCATCGAGGAGCCGCCGCTGCGTACGGTGTGGCTGCTCTGCGCGCCCGCGCCCGACGATCTGATGATCACCATCCGGTCGCGGTGCCGGCTGGTGACGCTCGCGACGCCCGGCACGGAGGCGGTCGCCCGGGTGCTGTCCGAGCGCGACGGGGTGCCGTGGGAGACGGCCACGTTCGCCGCGCGCGCCGCCCAGGGCCACATCAGCCGGGCCCGGTCGCTGGCCCTGGACGAGGCCGCCCGGCGGCGCCGCGAGGCCGTGCTGGGCATCCCCCGCTCGCTCACCGGGGTGGGGGAGTGCGTGTCCGCCGCCGAGCGCCTGGTCAAGACCGCCGAGGAGGAGGCCGCCGCCGCCACGGCCGCGCTCAACGAGAACGAGACGGCCGAGCTGCGCAAGATCTACGGCGAGGGCTCCACGGGCAAGGGGCTCAACCGCGGCCTGGTGCGGGGCGGCGCCGGGGCGCTGAAGGAGCTGGAGGACCGGCAGAAGTCCCGCGCCACCCGGATCAAGCGCGACTCCCTGGACGCGGCGCTGCTGGAGCTGGTGTCGTTCTACCGCGACGTGCTGGCCATGCAGTTCGGGGCGGGCGTCGAGCTGGCGAACGACGACCTTCGTTTCGATCTGGACCAGTTCGCGAAGAAGTGCACTCCTGAGGAGACACTGCGGCGGATCGATGCGATCATGCAATGCCGCGAACGGCTCGCGGCCAACGTCAACCCGCAGATCGCGGTCGAGGCGATGATGCTGGGGCTGCGCGGCTGACGACGTGGTGCCCTACGGAGGGCTGAGCTCGTGCGTTCATGGTCAAGGCGGGGATCGGCCGCTGCGCTGGCGCTGGCGATCTCGGCGTCACCGGTCGCGCCCCTGAGCACGTCCGCGGCCGCCGCTGCCGGGGGCGAGCAGGGGGAGATCTCCGTCTTCCTGTGCACGCCTTCCACGTACGGCTGCCACAGGCGCGCGGCCACCGGCAAGCAGAGGCAGGCGGTGCGGACGCTGCTGGAGGGCATGCCGGAGCTGGACGAGGTGCGGTTCGTGAGCCGGGCCGCGATGTACGCGGGCTTCCGCGCCGACTTCGCCGCCAACGGGCCCCTGCTGAAGCGGTACCGGGCGAAGGACCTGCCGGAGGCGTTCGTCCTGCGGGTGAAGCCGGGCGTCGACCGGGACGGCGTGACGCGCGCCGTGACCGGGCGGCCCGGTGTCGCGTGGGTCTCCGACCAGGCCGACGCCGAGCGGGATCCGCTGTCCTGGAACAGCGACTGGGACGCGAGCGTCTTCCTCTGCACCGCGGGCTCGGCGGCCGGCCCGTGCCGGCACGACAGGGGCCCGGCGAACAAGAAGCCGGCCACAGCTCGCGAGCGGCAGGCCATCGCGGCGGCGCTCGCCAAGGATCCCGCGGTCCTGTCGTACGTCTTCGAGGATCAGAAGACGGCCTACCAGAACTTCAAGGAGATCTTCGCCGACAACCAGCCCCTGATCGCCAGCACTCAAGTGTCGGACATGCCGGAGTCGTACCGTCTGATCCTGCGTCCCGAGGCCGACTGGAACACCGTGACGGCGCGCTCGGCCCGGCTGCCGGGCGTCAGCTCCGCCAGCAACACCAGGTGCAGGGAGACTCTGGGGAAGCTCGACACGAAGTACGGGCTCCTCGCCTACCAGCTGCCCGAGTCGCAGGCCGTCGCGACCGCCTGCGCACCTGGCACCGGGTGAGCCGCCGCCGCGCCCGCCCGCTCGGCCGCGCGCACGCGGTGGGGCGGCCGGCCGCCGTCGCCTGAAGACAGCTGGGTGACGGGAGCAGCAGGAGTGGTGGCCGGGCGTCTCTGATACGTGGAAGTCGAACTACTCACCCAGCGAGAGGCCCTGGCGCGGCAGCGGGTCGACGTGGCGTCGATCTTCACCGAGCACCATGTGGGCCTCGTCCGGCTGGCCCTCATCATGGTCGGTGACCGGGCGACCGCCGAGGACGTCGTCCAGGACGCGTTCGCCCGCACCCACGCCGGCCGGGGGCGGCTGCGCGACGTGGACAAGGCGCTGGCCTACGTCCGGTCGGCGGTGCTCAACGGCTGCCGGTCGGTGCTGCGGCGGCGGGCGACGGTGTTCCGGCGGGCGGTGCCGTACGAGCCGCCCGTCTGGTCGGCGGAGAGCGCCGTCCTCGTGGGCGAGGAACGCCGTGAGGTGCTGCAGGCGCTGCGCGCACTGCCCGGCCGGCAGCGTGAGGCGCTGACCCTGCGCTACTACTTCGACCTCACCGACCAGGAGATCGCCGAGACCATGGGGGTCGGCGCGAGCACGGTGAGATCCACGATCGCGCGAGGGCTGGCCGCCCTCGCCCGGGCACTCGGGGAGGACTCATGAACAGCCCAGTGGAAGAACGACTGCGCGCCGCCCTGGCGGAGGCGGGCGCGACGATCGACCCCGACACCCTGCGGCCCCTGCGCGCGGCGGAGCGGCGTCGGGCCCGGGTGGACGCCCGCCTGGTCACAGCGGGGGCGGCCGTCGTGGTCGCGACCGCGGCTACCGTCGCCATGCTGGGCTTCGGGCTCGGCGACGCCGCCGGCGAGGACCGCGTGGTGGCCGCCGGCCCCTCGCTGGCCGAGCCGGGCAATGCCGACATGACCATCGTCATGTGCGCCGACGGCCCCCTGCTGTTGAAGGAGGAGCGCTGCCAGGGTCGCGCAGCCACCGCCGAGCAGGTGCGCGAAGCCGAGCGGGCGGCGCTCCGGCTCCCGCAGGTCGAGTCGGCGTACACGGTGAGCCAGAGCCTCGCCTACGACAACGTCCGCGCCGACTTCGCCCGCAACCGGACGATTCTGGACGCGGTCAAGGTCACCGACCTGCCGGTGTCGATCCGGCTGGCGATCCGGGAAGGAGAGGATCACCGGAAGGTGGAGGAGGCGCTCCGCGACGTGCCCGCGGTCCTGGGGGTCTTCGACAACGCCGCCACCGAGGCCGAGCTGTCGGCCGGGCAACGCTCGAAGGCACTGCTCAACGTCTTCCTGTGCGCCAAAGGCTCCGCCCTGCCCGCCTGCGGTGCCAGGACCGAGCCCGGCGGAGACGGCCCCGGCGGGGTCACCGTCACCAAGGAAGGCAAGGCGGTGACTCTCGCCCAGAAGAAGGCCATCCAGCGCGTCATCGCGGGGCTGCCTCAGGTCGAGGAGGTCACATTCGAGGACCAGCGGGCGGCGTACGAGAACTTCCGCCGCACGTTCGCGTCCAACAAGGCCCTGCTCAACGCCACGAAGGTGAGCGACCTGCCGGAGTCCTTCCGCGTGCTGCTCAAGCCGGAGGCCGACTGGGCCGGAGCGCTCGCCGTCCTCAGACGCCAGCCCGGCGTGGCGAGCGCCGCCTACCTGCCCTGCCAGCGGGATCGGCTGCTCGCCCTGAGCCGATACGGGCTGAGCCTGTCCGATGACCAGGTGTGTTCGCCGGGCGGGTAGTCCGGAAACAACCTCCCCGTCACCCCCTGACCGTCACCCCACGAGCCCACGTAATGTGGCAAGGAAGGCCGAAAAGACCTAGGCGTCAGGAGGCGAGCTCGAGCCCATGGGAATGATCATGGCCGTGAGCTTCACCCGCTACGGGAGGCTCTACTACCTCGACCCCGGCGAGCACAGCCCGAAAGTGGGCGACAAGGTGCTCGTCCCCACCGATTCGGGTCCGGAGGTGGCGGAGTGCGTCTGGGCGCCGCAGTACACGTCCGAGGACATCGACGGCCTGCCCGTCTGCGCCGGGCTCGCCGGCGAGGAGCACCTCACCCGCGACGAGACCAACAAACGCCGCAGGGCCGAGGCGCGAAGCGTCTCGAAACGCCTGATCAAACGGCACAGCCTGCCGATGAAGGTGGTCGGCATCGACTACCTCGACCAGGACAACGTCTACACCGTCTACTTCTCGGCCCCGCACCGCGTCGACTTCCGCGCCCTGGTCCGCGACCTGGCCCGCAACCTGCGGGCCAGGGTCGAGCTCCGCCAGATCGGCCCGCGCGACGAGGCCCGCCTCCAGGGCGGCATCGGCCCCTGCGGCCGCGACCTGTGCTGCGCCACGTTCCTCAAGGACTTCGAGCCGGTCTCGGTCCGCATGGCCAAGGACCAGGACCTCCCCGTCAACCCCCTGCGCATCGCCGGCGCCTGCGGCCGCCTGATGTGCTGCCTCAAGTACGAGCACCCCCTCTACCAGGAATTCCGCGCCTCGGCCCCGCGGGTGGGGGCGAGCGTGGAAACCCCGGAGGGCCCGGGCACGGTGGTGGCCCACAACGTCCCGTCCGACTCGCTGGTGGTCCGCCTCAACGACGGCGGCCGCCGCTGCTCCTGCTCCAAGGCCAGCGTGTGCTCCCCCCGCAAGGCGTACGACGCGACGTACGGCGAGGACGGCCAGCGGGGCTAGCGGGCGGTACGGGACATCTGGTGACCGACAGGAGCGAGAACCCTCTGGGCTCCTGTAGACTCTTTCACGCTGCACGGCACACGCCGCCTTAGCTCAGTCGGCCAGAGCACTTCACTCGTAATGAAGGGGTCTGGGGTTCGAATCCCCAAGGCGGCTCCCAGCACGAAGGCCCTCCCGGCCGGTCCGGGAGGGCCTTCCGCGTGAGTGGCCTACGTGCGGTTGCGGGTGGTCGCGGCTGGGAGGTGGGCGACGTCCTGGTCAGGCGCTGCCGCCGCCCTGCTTGCCCCAGCCCGTCAGCGTGTAGCCCAGCGGGCAGGCGACCTGGGCCCAGGAGCCGGCGCCGGTCCAGGGGGACTCGAACCACTTGTCCTTGTAGAACTTGTTGGAGCAGAGGGCGATCGCTTTGTACGGTCCGGTCGTGGCGCAGCGGACATGTACCTCGGGCGGTATCCAGTCCTTGTAGGGGATGATGACGCAGTCGGCGGCGGCGGTCGAGGCCGCCGCGAATGCCGGGGCCGCCGTCATCGGTCCGGCGGTGAGCGCGATGGCGATGCCCATGAGCGGCAGCCATTTCGTGGCGCGTCTCGTCATGGTCCGGCCTTTCGTGATGGAGGTATTCGGCGGAGCTGGTGGAGCGGTGCGGCCGGGTGATTCACCAGCGGAGCCCTATTCGCGCCGCCTCGTACCCTCTCGGCACCGACAGGGTGGGATAACCTGCTCGCACATTTCTGCACACCCACGACCGGGGCGGGTCGCTGTAGGCGAAATCCGCTCCGCATACTGAACCGCCGTCGATGTACAGGGTCCAGTGTCCGACGACGGGGTTGGAGCCGGACACGTCGACGTCGATCGAAATCGTTCCGCCGGGGAAGCGGGTCGGATAGAGCTGCAGGTCGCACCACGGCTCCAGGTTGCTGCTCACCGGGCAGTATTTCGTTCCTCCGGCGGCCTGGGCCGGCGCGGTCAGCGTGGCGACGGCGGCCGTGCCCGCCACCACGACTGTGGCGAGTTTGGCGATTAATCGCATAGCGCGGTTTCCTTTCGTGGTTCTTTTTCGCATGGTGTTTGATTCCGGCTGCGGGGCGCTTCTGTGGTCCGCCGTCGTGGGTGGCGCGGTTCGTGGTTCTGCGTGCGCCGGTTCTTCGACAATGATGAAAGGCTGCGGAATCGGTCATTTACCTTTTGCGTGAATCATTGTTCACCGAGAGGGCTCCGGCCAGGGCGTTGACCGGACATTCAGCGGCCGTGCCCGGACGGGGAGCGTCGAGGGAGGCGCGGGCGGGGCGGAGCGGCCGCGCGTTGCCTGATCCGGTCTGGAGGAGGCGGTCAGGAGCGGGTGTGGACGCCGGAGCCGGGGGTGGTTGGGGCGGGGCGGGCGGCGGCCAGGCCGGGGCTGTCAGCCGAAGGAGCCGTCCTCGCGTACGGCGAATTGTGGGCAGCCGTCGTGTTCGAAGCGCACTCGGGCGTCGAACGGGGAGGCGGGGTTGGTGCAGGCTCCGTGGTCGAGGCCGAGTTGACCGGTCAGGGCGATCCAGAAGCGGCATCCGCCGCACTGGGTGGAGTACCACTCGTCCGGCGGGTCGGGTCGGGTGGAGGAGCGGTTCATCGACTCGCGCCAGCGCGTGTGGCAGGCGTTGTTGTGGTGGTGGTCGTCACCCGTCCAGGGGCGGTCGGTGGTCATTCTGGGGGCTCGGCCGGGTCGACGTATCAGGATGATCAGGGCGGTCTGGAGGGTGAGCAGGGCTGGGGCGATGAGTGCTGCTGTGGCGGTCAGCTCTTCCTCCGAGAGGCCGCCGGCGCATCGGGTCAGGTTGCCGCCCTCGTACAGAGGGGCGCAGTCGCGGCCGAGGACCATGAGGGCGATGAACCAGTCGGCGAGCAGGAGGGGGAGGGCTCCCAGGGCGAGGAGGCCGGTCTTCGGACGGGGAGCGCGACTCATTGCGGATACGCAAGCACAAGCGGATGATCAGGGCAAGGGCGGGCTGGACATGGCGGCCAGGCGGGCGGCGAGGCGGGCGGCGGCCTCGCGGAGCTCGGGCGGGTCGAGGATCTCGGTGTCGAAGCCGAGGCGGGCCACGTGCAGGGCGAGCCAGTCCAGGTCGTCGCCGCCGGCGGTGAGCAGGCACCAGCCGTCGCGGTCGTCGGCCTCGACGCGGCCGACCTGGGGTGGGACCAGTTCGCGGACCTGGTCGGGGTGGGCGCGGAGGCGGACGCGGGCCAGGTGGCGGTACGGCGCGCCGGTCACGGAGTGCTGGACGTAGGAGGCCGGGTCCGGGTGCGGCCGGGGGCGGAAGCGCCAGGTCGTGGCGGTCACGTCGTGCATGCGGTCGAGGCGGAAGGTGCGCCAGTCGGCGCGGTCGACGTCCCAGGCCATGAGGTACCAGCGGCGGCCGGTGGCGACCAGGCGGACCGGCTCGACGGTGCGTTCGCGGGCGGCGGCGTCGTGCGCGGCGGCGGGCGCGGCGGCGTCGCGGGCGGCTCCGTCGTGGGCGGCGGCATCGCGGGCGTCGCCGTCGCGGGGGGTGGTGTAGCGGGGGGCGGCGTGGCGGGCGGCGGCGTAGCGGAAGCGGACGCGGACGGCGTCGCGGCAGGCGCGGGCGAGCGTCACCAGCAGCTCGGGGTCGATCTCGGCGGCGGGGCCGAGCAGGGTGTCGGTGGCGTTGTGCACCGCCCGCACCTCGGCGCGCAGCCGGGGCGGCATCACCTGGTCGAGCTTGGCCAGCGCGCGGAGCGCCGCCTCGCCCGCGCCGGCGACCGTGCCCCCGGACGCCAGCCGCAGCGACACCGCCGTCGCGATCGCCTCCTCGTCGTCGAGGAGGAGCGGCGGCAGGCGGGTGCCCGCGCCGAGCTGGTAGCCGCCGCCGACGCCGGCCGTGGCGTGCACGGGGTAGCCGAGGGCGCGCAGGCGTTCGACGTCGCGGCGGATCGAGCGGTCGGTGACGCGCAGCTCGGCGGCCAGCTCGCCGGCGGTCCAGGACGGGCGGCGCTGCAGCAGCGCGAGCAGGCGCAGCACGCGCTCGGTCGTCCCCTCGACGGTCATGTTTGCCATCGTGTCACGGATAGCGGACCGATCCTGTCCGGGTTTGCGGGCAAGGTGGGTTCCATGAGCGAGCGAATCGGGTGGAACCCACTGCTGCGGGAGCAGATCGACTTCCACTGGACGCACCAGCTGCGCGGCCGTCTCGACGGGCTCAGTGACGACGAGTACTTCTGGGAGCCGGTGCCCGGCTGCTGGAACGTGCGCCCGCGCGGCACCGGCACCGCGCCGGTCCAGGCCGGGTCCGGGGAGCTGGTCATCGACTTCGCGTTCCCGCCGCCCGAGCCGCCCCCGTTCACGACGATCGCCTGGCGGCTCGGGCACGTGATCGTGGGCGTGCTCGCGATGCGGAACGCCTCGCACTTCGGCCGTCCGCCGACCGACTACCAGTCGTTCGCGTACGCCGGGAGCGCGGCGGCGGCGCTGGAGCAGCTCGACGCGGAGTACGCGACGTGGCTGGCCGGGGTCGAGTCGCTCGGCGCGGACGGGCTGGCGCGGCCCTGCGGGGAGGCGGAAGGGGTGTACGCCGAGCTCCCGATGGCGGCGCTGGTGCTGCACATCAACCGGGAGCTGATTCATCACCTATCCGAAGTGTGCCTGCTTCGGGATCTTTATCACTATCGGCAGCGAGGTTCAGAAGGGAGTGGTTCGTGATGGCTCGTGAGGTGCAGGTCACGTTCGACTGTGCGGATCCTGGTGCGGTTTCGGCGTTCTGGGCAGAAGTGCTCGGTTATCGGCTGCAGGTGCCGCCCAAGGGGTTCGAGACGTGGGAGCAGGCGCTGGAGGCGAGCGGCGTGCCGCGGGAGAGGTGGAACGACGCCTCGGCGGTGATCGACCCGGACGGGGTCGGGCCGCGGCTGTTCTTCCAGCGGGTGCCGGAGCCGAAGCAGGTCAAGAACCGGGTGCACCTCGATGTGCGGGCCGCGCCGGGGCTGGCGGGCGAGGCGCGGATGGCCGCGCTGGAGGCGGAGGCCGACCGGCTCGTGGCGCTCGGCGCGACCCGGCTGCGGCGGTTCGAGCCGGCTCCGCCGCTGGACGCGGGGCACATGGTGATGGCCGATCCGGAGGGCAACGAGTTCTGCCTGGACTGACGGGAGGCGGCTTACGGTTTGCTGTGGATCGTCGGGGGCGGCGGTGCGGCCGCCCCGGTGAGGGGACTGGTCAGAGGGGGTGGGGTGCTGGGACGGCAGGTGGCCGGGCACGTAGCGTCACATGACGCGCTTATCGGGCTTGCTGGCCGACGACCCTGGCCCCCGACACGCCGGCCGCGCAGCAGGTGGCGCGTCGTCCCTGCCGCTGGAGGCGGGCTGGCGAACGCCGGGCGGCTCGGCGACAACGTCGGCGGGCAGGGCCTGGCCTACAACCAGGCGCGGGGCGGGCCAGTGGACGTCTTCGGCTACCCGGCGGGCCCGCACCCGGACGGTGACGGGCCCTACGACGGGCAGACGATCCAGTCGGCCCGACAGCGACGGGGGGACCTGCGGTACGCCACGAGCCTGTCGCCGGACTTCGACGGGGAGACGCGCGCGGTCTACCAGGACGCCGCCGTGGTCTGGACCGGCTCGATCGCGTAACGGCACGACGGGGCGCCGGCCGGCCCGGTGCCCCGAAGGCGGGCCGGGCGGGCATGCTGGCGGGGGGAGGAAGGAGGCCGCCATGGCGCGTCGGGTGAAGGTCGAAGGGGACCGGTACCACGGGTGGGTGCCGGAAGGGGCCGTGTACGTGGGCCGCGCCGCCCCGGGGCTGAAGGCGAGCCCGTACAGCAGCCCGCACAGCGTCGGGGGGCGCGGGTGCCGGGCGTGCGGCGGGCGGGTGCACGAGCGGAGCGAGGTGATCTCGTTGTGCCGGGAGCACCTGCGTGAGCATCCGGAGCTCGTCGAGCGGGCCCGGCAGGAGCTCCAGGGGCGGGACCTGGCCTGCTGGTGTCCTCTGGACCAGGAGTGTCACGGGGACGTGCTGGTGGCGGTCGTCGCCGGGCAGGAGCCCTGAGCGTCGCAGGGCGGAAGCCCTGAGCGAGGAGGGGGCCCTTGCGCCGGGCCGCGAAATCGTCAACTCTTAGGAAAGTTTCCTGTAAGAGGGGGGATGGGCGTGGTGCGCGCGACGGCGGTCCTTCTCGTTCTCCTGGCCGGATGCGGCGCGCGGGCCGCCGAGCCGCCGCTGAACGCCGACGACGTGATGTTCGTCCAGATGATGGTCCAGCACCACCGCCAGGGCATCGAGATCGCCGGGCTGGGGGCCGAGCGCGCGAAGAACCCGGAGGTGCGCACGCTGACCGCCGCCATCGAGACGACCCAGCAGGACGAGGTCGAGATGATGCTCCGCTGGCTGCACGACTGGGAGCAGCCGTTGCGGGCCGGCGAGCACGCGCATGACCACCACGGCGGCCTGCCGGAGACCGACGCTGAGCGGATCCGGGCGCTCAGGACGTCCAGGCACTTCGAGCGCGACCTGCTCAACCTGCTCATCGCGCACCAGGACGCCGCCGTCCGGATGGCGCAGGCCGAGGCCGCGAGCGGCGTCAACCCGGACGCCAAGGCGTGGGCGGAGCGGGTGGAGACCTCCCGGCGCGGCCAGGTGGAGCTGATGACGAAGCTGGTCAAGGACTCCTGACGACACCCGTGGCGGCAAATTCCGCATAGACGCCAGCCGCGAGAAGTGATTAGATCACTTGATATGTCCGAGGTGACGCGGCCCACACTGTCCGACGCTCTGACCGAGCGCATGCTGGAGCTCATCCGCACGGGCGGGCACCGGCCGGGCGACCGGCTGCCCTCGACCAGGGAGCTCTCCCAGCGCTTCGCCGTCACCACCCCGACCCTGCGCGAGGCGCTGCGCCGGCTGGAGGCCACCGGCGCGATAGAGCTGCGGCACGGCTCCGGCATCTACGTCGGCGCCGACATCGAACGGCTCGTCCTGCCCAACCCCAACATGCGCGAGATCCGCGCCGCCCGGCTGCTGGAGCTGCTCGACGCCCGCATCGTCATCGAGCCGCCGCTGGCCGCCATGGCCGCCGAGCACGCCGGCCGCGAGGAGCTGGCCGCGCTGCGCAAGGTCCTCGACGAGGCGGGCCGGCACCTGCGCGGCGAGGACGCCGAGCTGCACGACGCCAACATGTCCTTCCACCGGGCCACCGCCCGCGCGGCGGGCAACGGCGTCCTGCACGAGGTGGTCGACTCACTGCTCACCGTGCACGGCCCGGAGCAGCGCGAGATCCTGCAGATCTTCGACGACCGGCGCCGCGACTACGACGAGCACCTGGCCATCCTGGAGGCCGTCGAAGCGCGGGACGCGGCGCAGGCCGAGGCGCGCATGCGGGCTCACCTGGCCGACGTGAAGACGGTCGTCGAGCGTCGGCTGCACCCAGAAACCCCCCGGTAGGAACACCAAAGAACCAAGGAGGCCGGCCCATGTTCCGGTCACGTGTGGCCACGCTGGGCGTGGCGGCGCTCGTCCTCGCCGCGTGCGGCGGCAACGGCACCGCCACGCAGCAGAAGAAGAGCGAGCTGACGCTGTACAACGACAAGGGCGCGTGGACGAAGTTCTTCGACGAGATGGGCGCCCTGTCCAAGCAGCAGATCGGCCTGGGCATGAAGCCGACGGGATACACGGACTCGGCGCAGTACCAGGCGTTCATCAAGGCGTCGTTCCGCACGAACGTCAAGCCCGACCTGTTCACCTGGCAGACCGGGGGGATGCTGGAGGAGATCGTCAAGCAGAAGCAGGTGGCCGAGACCACGGCCGTCTGGCAGGAGGCGATCAAGGCGGGCGACCTGTCGCAGGACCTCGCGCCCTACTACACGATCGGCGGCAAGCAGTACTGCGTGCCGATGAACGTCGCCTACTGGGGGATGTTCTACAACAAGAAGGTCTTCGACAAGTACCGACTGGCACCGCCGCAGACCTGGGACGAGCTGATCAAGGTCGCCGACACCCTCAAGCGGAACGGGGTCAAGGCGTTCTACCACACCAGCGTGCTGTTCTCGTTCGTCTGGTTCGAGCAGCTCATGGCCGGCACCGACCCCGACCTGTACGACCGCCTCGCCACCGGCAAGGCCAAGTACACCGACCCGGGCGTGGTGCAGGTGATGGAGCGGTGGAAGTCGATGATCGACGCCGGATATTTCATTAATCCGGGTGACAAGACGGACCCGGGCGACGTCCTGAAGAACGGCAAGGCCGCCATGGTGTCGTTCGGCACCTGGTTCAACACCAGCATGACCCAGCGCAACATGAAGGCCGGCGCCGACTACGGCTTCTTCGTCATCCCCAACGTCAACGCCGCGCTCCCCAAGACCTCGATGATCTTCGAGAGCGGCCCGCTCTGCTCGCTCACCAAGGCCGCCGACCCGGACGCCAGCATGAAGTACCTCAAGTGGTGGACCACCGCCGAGGCCCAGGAGAAGTGGGCCACCAGTCGCGGCGACGTGAGCGCCAATCCCAAGGTCACCATCCAGGACGAGGCACTCGGCGCGGTCACCAAGGACGCGGGCGGCGGCAAGTACCGCCTGGTCAACCGCTACTTCGAGGCCACCCCGCCGCCGGTGCTGACGGCCGCCCTGGACGGGTTCGGCAAGTTCGTCACCGAGCCCGGCAGCTACAAGGAGGTGCTGGAGACCATCCAGAAGGCCGCCGACGAGTACTGGAGCACTCACCAGTGAGGTCCCCGGTACTCGGGCGGTTCCGGCACGGGTACGTGGCGCCTGCGGCCGTCCTGGTCGCGGTGCTGCTCTACGCGCCGTTCGTGTGGACCGCCTACCTCAGCCTCACCCGCTACGACGGGCTGGAGCCGCCGAGCTGGGTCGGCCTGGACAACTTCGGCAAGCTGTTCGCCGACCCGGCGCTGCTCACCTCGGTCCGCAACACGCTGATCTGGGTGCTCGGCACGATGGTGCTGCCGGTCGGGCTCGGCCTGCTGGTGGCGGTGCTGTCCTACGACCTCAAGGGCGGCGCCTGGTACCGGGTGCCGTTCATGTTGCCGTACGCGCTGAGCGGCGCGGGCCTCGCGATGGTGTGGAGCCCGGTCCTGTCCCACGACGGCATCGCGAACCTGCTGCTCGGCGTGGACACCGCGTTCCTCCAGGAGGCGCCGCAGAACACCGTGGCCATGCTGCTGGTGTGGACCTGGCAGCAGCTCGGCGTGAACACGCTGCTGTTCGTCGTGGGCCTGCAGTCCATCCCGAAGGAGCCGATCGAGGCGGCCCGGCTGGACGGCGCGGCGGGCTGGCGGCTGTTCCGGCACGTGATCTGGCCGCTGCTGCGCCCGCTGACGGCGGTCGTGGTGGGGCTCGCGCTGGTGGCGAGCCTGAAGACGTTCGACATCGTGTGGGTGCTGACGCAGGGCGGTCCCGGGCGCAACTCCGAGACGCTGGCGGTGACGATGTACAAGGAGACGTTCGTGGCCAGCCAGTACGGCTACGGCTCGGCCGTGGCGGTGCTGCTCACGGTCGTGACCGGGCTGGCGTCCTACCTCTACCTCAGGAGGCAGGTGCGATGATCCGCAGAGCCGTGCTCGTCGTGCTCGGGCTGATCTGGCTCGGGCCCACCTACCTGCTGCTCGTCAACGCCGCGCGCCCGGCCGACTCCTACGACCCGGCGCGGGCCTGGGCGCCCTCCGGCGACTTCGCGCTGCTGGAGAACGTGGCGCGGGCGGTCGAGGGCGCGAACCTGGGCGGCAGCCTGGCCAGCACCGCGCTCTACGCGCTGGTCTCGCCGCTGCTCGGCGTGCTGATCGGCGCGCTGGCCGGGTACACGATCGTGGTGCTGCGGCTGCGGCACGGCTTCTGGTGGTTCCTGCTGATCTTCGGCGGCACCGTGTTCCCGTCGCAGATGTTGCTGGTGCCGCTGTTCGTCAGCTACAGCGACGCCGGCCTGTACGACACCCGCCTCGGCCTCATCCTCGTCTACACCGCGATCAATGTGCCGCTCGGCGCGTTCGTGCTGCGCAACTTCTACCAGGGCGTGGCGTTCTCGATCTTCGAGGCGGCCCGCATGGACGGCGCGTCCACCTGGCGCATCTTCTGGCGCGTCTACCTGCCGATGTCGGCCAGCGCGCTGACCGCCGTCTTCATCCTGGAGTTCACCTTCATCTGGAACGACCTCGTCTTCGGCCTGACCCTCTCCCAGACCGAGGACGTGCGGCCGGTCATGACCGCCATCGCCGGCCTCATGACCGACGTCTACGCCGGCACCCCGGTGCCGGTCGGCCTGGCCGCGGGGCTGGTGGTCTCGCTGCCCACGGTCGTGTTGTTCCTCGCCACCCAGCGCCTCTTCGCCCGAGGCCTTTCCCTAGGGAGTGTGCAATGACCAGCCGGTTGCTCCAGCGGAGCCTGGGGAGCCCCGACTATGACGGCATCAGGCAGGCGTTGCGGGACGACACCTCGACGCCGGTGATCAGCGTGCGCGGGCTGGAGGTGCGGGTGGCGGTGGTGCCGCTGTTCACGCACGACGGCCGCCAGGCGGTCCGGGTGACGAGCACCGAGCCGCTGACGCACGTGCTGGTGGGCGTGGACAGCGCGTCGGGCACGGACGTGACGCTGCTGGTGCCCGAGGTGGACGCGCCGCGCGTGCTGACGCTGGAGTGCCGCGACGAGGCCGGCGTGGTCGGCACCGCCCGGGTGACGGTGACGCCGCAGCGCAAGTGGAGCGTGTTCGTCGTGCACCACTCGCACCTCGACATCGGCTACACCGACCCGCAGGGCACGGTGCTCCGCCACCACCTCGACTACCTCGACGCGGCGGTGCGGCTGGCCGAGGAGACCGCGTCCTGGCCGGACGACGCCAGGTTCCGCTGGACGGTCGAGTCGTCGTGGCCGGCGCAGAAGTGGCTGGCCGCGCGGCCGGCCGCCATGGTGGAGGCGTTCCGGCGCTTCGCCCGCGAGGGCGTGATCGAGGTGACCGCGCTGCCGTTCCAGCTCCACACCGAGGCGTGCTCCACCGAGGAGCTGCACCGCCAGCTCCGCTTCGCCCGCGAGTCGGGGCTCCCGGTCAGGTCGGCGATGCACACCGACGTGCCGGGCGCGGTCGTCGGGCTGGTGGACGCGCTCAGCGCGGCCGGCGTGCGCTACCTGGCCGCCGCCCACAACTGGGCCGGGCGGTCGGTGCCGTACCTGCACGGCGGCGACAAGCTCACCCGGCCGTTCCGGTGGCGGGCGCCGAGCGGGAACGAGATCCTGGTGTGGTTCACCGACACGCCGCACGGGATGGCGTACATGGAGGGCAACACGGTCGGGCTGACCGACTCCTACGAGCTGGCCGACGACCTGCTGCCGCGCTACCTGTCGGCGCTCGCCACGCGCGGCTACCCGTACGGGCCGGGCACGTTCGGCTGGCAGGGGCCCGACGCGCCTCGGGAGCCGTACGAGCTGGACGTGCTGCACCTGCGGGTGCAGGGCGCGCACGCCGACAACGCGGGCCCGTCGATCGTGCCGGCCTCGATCGCCCGCCGCTGGAACGAGCAGTGGGCCTGGCCGCGCCTCCGCTCGGCGGTCAACAGCGACTTCTTCGCGCACGTCGAGGCGCACTGCCTGGACCGGCTGGCGGTGCACGAGGGCGACTGGACCGACTGGTGGGCCGACGGGCTCGGCTCGGGCGCGCGCCCGCTCGGCTACGTCCGGCGGGCGCAGTCGGCGCTCCGGGTGGCCGAGACGCTGCACACGCTGGCCGGCGTGGACGTCACCGAGCAGGTGGACGCCGCCTACGACGGGGTCGCCCTGTTCAACGAGCACACCTGGGGCGCGGCCAACCCGTGGGAGGACGCCGAGGAGGCCGGCGACTCCGGCGGCCTGCAGTGGACGCGCAAGTCCTCCGGCGCCTACCAGGCCCAGGACGACGCGGCCGACCTGCTGCACGCGGGCGTGCGCCGGTTCGCGGCGGCCCTGTCGGAGCCGGGGCAGGAGGCGGCGTTCGCGGTGTTCAACCCGGGCACCGCGACCCGCACCGACGTGGTGCGCGCGTTCCTGCCCCGCGACGTGGTCGGCGTGGACGTGCCGATCGCGCTGGTGGACGCCAGGACCGGTGAGACCGTGCCGCACCACGAGGAGTTCGTGGACCCCGACGACTGGCCGACCCGGCCGATCGGGCGGCACATCCACGCGGTGGTCAGGGACGTGCCGGGGTTCGGCCACGTCCGGCTGGACGTGGTGCGCGCCGGGGCGCAGGCCCAGGAGCCGGTGGAGCCCGCCGAGGACACCGTCATCGAGAACGAGTTCTACCGGGTGGCCTACGACCTGCGCGAGGGCTACATCAGCTCGGTCTTCGACAAGCGGGCCGGCCGCGAGCTGGTCAACGGCGACGCGGCGGCCGGCTTCGGCCAGTACGTCTACGACCGGTACGCGACCGCCCCGCACTTCAACCACCTGTCCGGGCACGTCGGCGCGCACGACCGCACCCTGCTCGGCGACCGGGCCATCGGCCGGCACGCCACGCTGACCGAGTGCCGGCGCACGGCGGTCGGCGAGCGGCTGGTCGTCGAGCTGCGCGGCAAGGGCGTCGACTGGATCCGCACCACGATCGAGCTGCACTACGGCGTGCCCCGCCTCGACCTGACCTACCAGCTCGCCAAGCAGGGCACCCCGGCGAAGGAGGCGGTGTTCCTGGCCTTCCCGTTCGCCGCCGGGGCGCCCGCCGCCTGGGAGCTGACCGGCGGCGTGGGCGGTCCCGACGTGCCGCGCGTGCCGGGCTCGGCCGCGTACATGCTGCCCATCAGGCACTGGATCGCCTTCGAGGACCCCGAGCTGAGCATCGCCTGGGCCACGATGGAGGCGCCGCTGGTGCAGCTCGGCACCATCCACATGCCGTACGCGCCGTTCCCGCCCACGCTGGACCAGGAGGACGGGACGGTCTACTCCTGGGCGCTCAACAACATCTGGGACACCAACTTCCCCGCGCAGCAGCAGGGCGAGACCACGTTCCGGTACGCGGTCGCCTCGGCGGCCGGCGTCCCCGCGCGCCGGCTGGGCGCGGCGGCGGCGTCCGGGCTCACCGACGCGTTCGTCGGCGCGCTGGTGACCGGCGGCGCCCCGGCCGAGGAGAGCTACGCCTCGGTGGATCATCCCGACGTGCTGATCACCTCGATCGGGCAGGACGGCGTCCGGCTCCAGTCGCTGGCCGCCGAGCCGGTCGAGGCGACGGTGCGCGCGGGGAACGAGACCACGACGGTACGGCTGCCCGCGTGCGGGGTCGCCATCATCGGGAGGACGCGTCAGTGAAGATCGTCGACGTCCGGGCCACCACGGTCGCCGTGCCCCTGGAGGCGCCGCTGCGGCACAGCAACGGCGCCCACTGGGGGCGCTTCGTCCGCACGATCGTCGAGGTCGAGGCCGACAACGGGCTCGTCGGCCTGGGCGAGATGGGCGGCGGCGGGGAGAGCGCGGAGGCGGCCTTCCGCGCGCTGCTGCCGTACCTGCGCGACCACGACCCCTTCCAGCTGGAGGCCCTGCGCTTCAAGATCGCCAATCCGACGGCCTCGCTCTACAACAACCGCACCCAGCTCCTCGCCGCGATCGAGTTCGCCTGCCTCGACCTCATCGGGCAGCATCTCGGGGTGGCGGTCTGCGACCTGCTCGGCGGGCGGGTGCGCGACGCGGTGCCGTTCGCGTCGTACCTGTTCTTCCGGTACGCCGACGAGGGCCAGGCCGAGATCCGCACCCCCGACCAGCTCGTCGGGCACACCCGGGCGCTCAAGGAGGCCCACGGCTTCACCGTCCACAAGCTCAAGGGCGGCGTCTTCCCGCCGGACTACGAGCTGGAGTGCTACCGGGCGCTGGCCGAGGCGTTCCCCGGAGACCGGCTGCGCTACGACCCGAACGCGGTGTTGTCGGTGGCCGAGGGGCTGCGGTTCGGCAAGGCCATCGAGGGGCTGAACAACGACTACCTGGAGGACCCGGTCTGGGGTCTGGAGGGGCTGCGGGCCGTTCGGGAGCAGGTCCGGGTGCCGCTGGCGACCAACACCGTCGTCGTCAACTTCGAGCAGCTCGCCTCCAACGTGCTGCGCAGGGCCGCCGACGTGGTGCTGCTGGACACCACGTTCTGGGGCGGCATCCGGCCGTGCGTGAAGGCGGCGGGGGTGTGCGAGACGTTCCAGCTCGGCGTGGCCGTGCACTCCTCGGGGGAGCTGGGCGTCCAGCTCGCGACCATGCTGCACCTCGGCGCGGTGCTGCCGAACCTCACCTACGCCGCCGACGCCCACTACCACCAGCTCCGCGACGACGTGATCGAGGGCGGCAAGCTGGCCTACTCGGACGGGGCCATCGCGGTGCCGTCGGGGCCCGGGCTCGGCGTGCGGCTGGACCGGGAGCAGGTGGCGCGCTACGCCGAGCTGTACCGCGAGCTGGGCGGCTATCCCTACGACCGCGATCCTGGCCGGCCCGGCTGGTACGCCACCGTCCCGAACGAGCGTTTCGCCGACCCGGAGGCCGCCACCCCATAATTGGGCGACATGTCGGAAACTTCACAGCCTGCTCCGCCCGCTGACAACCTGGTGACCACCTCCCACGCGCTGCCGTCCGGCCAGTCCTACACCGCCGTGACCGGCACGATGGTGCTGCGCGAGGAGGTGTTCACCGAAGGCCGGTTCGACGGGCTGCGGCCGAAGGCCGAGGTGTTCGTCACGGCGTACACGCTGGACGGCGCCGACCCGCAGCGCCGGCCCGTCACCTTCGCCTTCAACGGCGGGCCCGGCTCCTCCAGCGTGTGGCTGCACCTCGGCGTGCTCGGGCCGCGCCGGGTGGTCATGGGCGACGCGGGGGCGCTGCTGCCGCCGCCGTACGGGCTGGCGGACAACGAGGAGAGCCTGCTCGCGGTCAGCGACCTGGTCTTCATCGACCCGGTCTCCACCGGCTACTCCCGGGCCGCCGAGGGCGAGAAGGCCGAGCCGTACCACGGCTTCTCCGGCGACCTGGAGTCCGTCGGCGAGATCATCCGGCTGTGGACCACCAGGAACGGGCGGTGGATGTCGCCGAAGTTCCTCGCCGGGGAGTCGTACGGGACGGTCCGCGCGGCCGGCCTCGCCGACCACCTCCAGTCCCGCTACGGCATGTACCTCAACGGCGTCATGCTGATCTCCTCGGTGCTCGACTTCATCACCGGCGACTTCAACCAGGGCAACGACCTCGCCTACGCCCTCTACCTGCCGACCTACGCCGCCATCGCCCACCACCACGGGCTGCACGGCGACCGGCCGCTCGCCGACGTGCTGCGCGAGGCCGAGGAGTACGCCGAGCGCGACTACCCGTGGGCCCTCGCCCGCGGCAACCGGCTCACCGCCGACGAGCGCGCCGCCGCCGTCGCCAGGGTCGCCGCGCTGACCGGGCTCAGCGAGGACTACGTCGACCGGGTGGACCTGCGCATCGAGCACATCCGCTTCTTCACCGAGCTGCTGCGCGCCCGCCGCCAGGTGGTCGGGCGGCTCGACGGCCGCTTCGTCGGCTGGGACCCCGACGCCGGGCGCGAGCACTTCACCGCCGACCCCAGCATGAACGCGATCATGGGCCCGTACAGCGCCGCGCTCAACCACTACCTGCGCACCGAGCTGGGCTACGCCAACGACCTGCCCTACGAGATGCTCACCTCGCGGGTGCGGCCGTGGTCGTTCAAGGAGTTCGAGGGCGCGCACGTGCAGGTCGTCGACAAGCTGTCGGCGGCGATGCGGGCCAACCCGCACCTGCGCGTCCACGTCGCCTGCGGCTACCACGACGGGGCGACGCCGTACTACGCCGCCGAGCACGCCTTCGCGCACCTGCCGGTGCCCGCCGAGCTGGCCCGCAACATCGAGTTCGCCTACTACGAGGCCGGGCACATGATGTACGTCCACGAGCCCAGCCGGCTGCGCCAGTCAGCGGACCTGGCCGCCTTCGTGCTCGGCGAGCACGGCTGAGGCCTGCCGCAGCCGGTGCGCCAGGTCGGCGCGCAGCGCGGCGAAGCGGTCGCGGTTGTCGCGGACGAGCGCCCGCTGCAGCGCCGCGTCGGCCGCGTGCCAGGCGGCGACCAGGCCCGAGGACCACTTGCACTGCGTGTCGGCGACCGCGGCCTGCTTCTCGTCCTCGGTGACGGCCTGCTCGTCCAGGTCCCAGCGGCTGTCGGCGATGGCCGCCTCCGGGGCCGGGTAGTCGTGGCCGGCCTCGGCCATGCACGCCTGCCAGCGCTTCACCGCCGCGATCACCGGCCGCTCCTTGGCGGACTGCTCCAGCGTGAGCGCGTCCTGGAGGGAGAACCACGGCCAGTCCGCCTTGCGCGCGCCGCGCCGCAGCGCCTGCGTCGCCCGGTCCAGGCAGCCCTGCTCCTTCGCCGTCCCGTACAGGAGCTGCCTGGTGGCGGCGGGCAGCCCGGCGGCCCAGGCGGTCGTGTCCGGGGACGGCGGGCGGGCGAGGTGGTAGCCGTAACGGCGGGCCGCCTCGGTGTCGACGACGCCGTAGCGGCGGGAGTTGCCCGGATCGAGCTCGGCGATGAGCGCCGGGTCCTCGGCGGGCGGCTCGATGGTGACGCCCTGCGCGCGCATGCACCGCATCACCAGCAGGTTGTGCGCGTTGCCCAGCGTGGCCCGCTGCTCGGGGGTGGTCTTGTACGCGTCGAAGGGCAGCACGAGCTGCCCCGGCGAGGTCGCCCCCGCGGGCGCGGGCACCCGCGGCGGGGGTTCCTCCGCGCCGCAGGCAGCCACGGCCAGTAGCAGCATGCCCGCGACGAGAACGCGACGGCCGGTTTCCGGCGGCCAGTTCCGGAAACCGGCGCCCCCCTTGACGGTCAGCGGCACCAGATGTCGAGCGAGCTGGCGCGGTTGTTGCCGACGGCGTTGTTCGCGAGGAACCCGTCGTTGGAGTTGTGCGTGAACGTGCTGTGCGCGCCGGTGTAACCGGGGTGCTGCCAGAGGGTGGCGCTGCAACCGATTCGGTTGCGGATGGAGCTGGTCTCGTTGTTCATGCTGTGCCAGGAATTGCTGAAGTCCCAATTCAGCCAGTTGTTGTCGGCGAAGTTCGAATCGTCCGCGACGAAGTCGCGCCAGTGGTCGACCTGACCGCGGTTGTAGTCGAAGCCCGCGTACAGGCAGACGCGGCCGCCGTAGCAGGTGGAGCGGGGGCTGGCGGACGCGGGGGCGGCAGGGGCGGCCACGGCGAACAGGGCGGCGGCCGCCGCGACGAAGCCGGCGACCTTTTTGCTGAGCCTCACAGGTCTCTCCTCGATCGGTGAGTCGTTTCGACCACGTAACCTAGCGTGCTGAATCGAATACGAGTCGTCATGACTCGCCGCACGCCGTCACACTCGTATCAAGGGGGTGACCTGCGAGTTCTTATCGTTGACGCAACTCTTGCCGTTCAAGAAAGAAATTGAGCCTTATTCGGGGAGCGCGGCCGGGTTGCGCGCCAGCAGGCCGCCGTCCACGCGGTGCTCGGCCCCGGTGATGAACGACGAGCGCGGCCCGGCCAGGAACGCCACCAGCTCCGCCACCTCCTCCGGCCGCCCGACCCGGCCCAGCGGATGCGCCGCGCCCCACTGCCGGACCTGCTCCTCCTGCGACAGCTCGCCCCGCCACAGGTCGGCCGCCCAGCGCAGCATCGGCGTGTCCACGGAGCCCGGGCACACGACGTTGACCCGGATGCCGTCGGGGGCGTGGTCGAGCGCCATGGCCCTGGTCAGGCCGTTGATCGCGGCCTTGCTCGCGGTGTAGGCCGCGACCTGGGCCTGCGAGGAGAACGCCTGCACCGACGACATCAGCACGATCGAGCCGCCGCCGCGCTCCCTGAGCCGCGGGACCGCGGCCTTGCAGGTGAGGTAGACGCCCTTGAGGTTGATGTCCAGCACCTCGTCCCAGACCTCCTCGGGGGTGTCCTCGACGGTGCCGTAACGCTGCACGCCCGCGCAGGTGACCACGATGTCGAGCCCGCCGAACCGGCTCACCGCGAGGTCCACCAGGTCGCGCAGCTGGTCGGCGCGGCGCACGTCGGCCGTGCGGCCGAGCACGTGCTCGGTCTCCAGCTCGGCGTCCTTGTCCACGCCGCAGAACACCACGGACGCGCCGCCGTCGGCCAGCCGGTCCACCACGGCCCGGCCGATCCCGGTCGAACCGCCCGTGACCAGCGCCACTTTCCCGCCGAACTCACTCATGCGTCCGCACCTCCGCGCGCATCCACAGTTTCCTCGTCTCGTGGGGGCCGAGCGTGAGCGCCGTCCCGTTGGCCACGGCGGCGGCCAGGCCGTCGGTCGGCATGCTGGAGAACGGTTCGAGCCCGACCGTGTACACCCGTCCCCACCAGGGATATCCGGTGGACGCGCCGAGCTCCTGCCACAGCCACAGATACGGCAGGACCGTCGCGTCCCACGAGACCCGCATACTGATATCCCCCGAAATTTCATACCAACCCTCGGGGCCGAAGCCCGTCAGGTACACGATGTCGCTCGGCCCGCCCGGCTCCTGGACCACGCTCAGATCCGTCTCGCCGCCGCCGTCACCGGGGACCGACGGCCACTCCCACGGCCCGCCCGCCCGCACCCGCCGCCCGCCCGGGTCGATCGCGCTCGCGTGCGGGATCACCCGGACGCCCTCCGGCAGCCGGATCCGGGCCCCGGGCCGCAGGAACGGGCGGCCGTACACGAGGTGCTGCCCCCACATCGCGTGCAGCGGCACGGGGGAGTCGTTCGTCGCGGCCGACCCGACCTCCAGCGCGGCCGTGCCCGACCGCAGCCGGAGCACCTTCTCCACCCGGTACGGCAGCCGCCGGGTGCGCACCGCCAGCCGGACTGCGACCTCCTCCTCGCGGTCGGCCACGACCTCGCACTCCCACGGCAGGCCGGCGACCTCGCCGTGCTGGGCCAGCCGCGCGCCCCGGTACTCGCTGGGCGCGCCGCCGTTCGGGAAGACCTCCTGCCAGCCGCCCTCGTAGTGGTCCACGAACGGGGCCACGTCGTCGGGCGCGCCCAGCAGGTGGTCACGCGGGTTCCGCAGGCCCTGGGGGGCGAGCCAGACGAGGTCGGTGTCGGTGGGCTTGTGCAGGAACTCGACCACGTCCCCGCCCTTGTCCACCACCACGGTCACCCGCAACCGCTCGTTCTCCAGCACCACGGCCCGGAGCCCGTCGAGGGTGATCCGCCTGAGCCGCGCCCCCCAGTTCCGTCTCACCGGAAGGTCACGTCCAGGAAGCGGGGGCGGTAGATGGTGACGTCGCGGTAGTGGTCGGTGTTGACGAAGCTGTTGACGTTGTACGAGACCACCAGCCCGGTCCCGGCGACGTCCGGGTGGGCGTGGGCGTTGTAGGTGAAGATGTTCCCGCCGGTCTCCGGCGTGGTGTAGACGTGCTGCTTGCCGGTGAACGGGCCGGCGGGGGAGCACGAGGTGTAGGCGACGATGTTCGGGCTCAGCGCCTCGGACGTGTCATGCGTGATCAGGACATAGGAGGATCCGACCCGGGTGACGCTGTACTCGTTCGCCACCCCGCTCATGATCCGCGCCGAGTCGCCCTCGTCCGCCGACCAGGTGCCGTCCGCCTTCAGGAACTCCCACGTGCCCAGCAGGCTCTGCCCCTTGACCCGGGCGAGGTGCATGTACTTCGGCGAGCCCAGGTCCTCCACGCCGTAGACGTAGGTGTAGCCGCCGTCCTTGAGCGTGGCCGAGGCCCAGGAGACGCCGTGCCCGGAGGGCAGGTCGTGCACGCTGATCGGCCGCTCCAGCCGTCCGGGGGCGAACCTGGCGACCACGTTGCGGTGCCAGCGCCAGTCCCACGCGCCGGTGCCGAACCGCTCGTACTCCTGGTAGGTGACCTCGACCAGGCCGCCGGCCAGCGTGGCGTCGCCGGCCCAGAACCAGTGGTTCGCGTCGCGCGGCGGCATGACGGCGGCCGGCTTCGCGGCGGTGCCGTCGTGGACGGTGGACAGCCGGCCGTCGCGCTCCACGGCGAAGGAGTTGTTGAGGAACACGGTCGTGCCGCCCTCCTCGACCACCGGCGGGCGCGAGCCGTCCGGGTTGACCTGGCCGAGGAAGGTGTCGGAGAAGATCCACAGCTCCTTGCCGCTGGGCAGCCGGAGCGAGTAGGTGCCGTCGGCGCCGGTCCAGTCGTCCAGGCGGCTGTTGTCGTTGCCGTACGCGGTGAACAGGCCGGTCAGGCGGGCGTCGGTGGTGGCGCCGGTGACGACCGCGGGAGTGCAGGCGGCGGCAGCGGCGGGTGGCGGCGGCGCGGCGGTGAACCCGAGCAACGCGATGGCCAGGGGGGCGAGGGCGAAGCGGAATCGCGTCATGAGTGATCCCTAGGGGGTGAGGTTCCCTACAGTTCTAGTCATTAGATCACTTGCTGTCCAGGGCCCTCGTGAGCGCGCCGCTCCGAAAACCGGATGCGGCGGGCGGAAGCTCGCGGATAGCCTGCGCGGATGGGCCACGTCGAAGCAGGACATCTGACGTACGTGCTGCCCGACGGGCGGCCCCTGCTCAACGACGTGTCCTTCCGCGTCGGCGAGGGCGTCAAGGCGGCGCTCGTCGGGCCCAACGGCGCGGGCAAGACCACGCTGCTGCGCCTGATCGCGGGCGACCTGCAACCGGTCGACGGCAGCGTCGCCGGCTCGGGCGGGCTCGGCGTGATGCGCCAGTTCATCGGCAGCGTGCGCGACGGGAGCGGGGTGCGCGAGCTGCTGCTGGGCGTCGCGCCGCCGGCCGTGCGGCGGGCCGCCGAGCGGCTCGACGCGGCCGAGCTGGCGATGATGGAGCGCGACGACGAGAAGACGCAGATGCGGTACGCGCAGGCCATCGCCGACTACACCGACGCGGGCGGCTACGAGATCGAGGTGCTCTGGGACACCTGTACGGTGGCCGCGCTCGGCGTTCCGTACGAGAGGGTGAAATATCGGGACGTGGCCACGCTGTCCGGCGGCGAGCAGAAACGGCTCGTGCTGGAGGCGCTGCTGCGCGGCCCCGACCAGACCCTGCTGCTCGACGAGCCCGACAACTACCTCGACGTACCCGGCAAGGAATGGCTGGAGCAGCAGCTCAAGGAGACGCCCAAGACCGTGCTGCTGGTCAGCCACGACCGCCAGCTCCTCGCCAACACCGCCGACCGCATCATCACCGTCGAGAACGGCGGGGTGTGGATCCACGGCGGCGGCTTCGGCACGTACGCCGAGGCGCGCAAGGCCCGCAACGAACGCCTGGACGAGCTGCGCAGGCGCTGGGACGAGGAGCACGCCAAGCTCAAGACCCTGGTCAACATGCTCAAGAACAAGGCCAGGTACAACGACGGCATGGCCCCCGCCTACCACGCGGCCCAGACCCGGCTGCGCAAGTTCGAGGAGGCGGGCCCGCCCGAGGTGTCCCCGGCCGAGCAGAACATCCGGATGCGGCTGCGCGGCGGCCGCACCGGCAAGCGCGCGGTCGTCTGCGAGGGCCTGGAGCTGAGCGGGCTCATGCGCCCCTTCGACCTGGAGGTCTGGTACGGCGAGCGGGTCGCGGTGCTCGGCTCCAACGGCTCCGGCAAGTCCCACTTCCTGCGCCTGCTGGCCGGCGAGCCGGTCACGCACGAGGGCGTCGCCCGGCTCGGCGCGCGCGTGGTGCCCGGCCACTTCGCGCAGACGCACGCCCGTCCCGACCTGGTCGGCCGCACCCCGGTCGAGATCGTCATGACCGAGCACGCCCGGCTCCAGAACGAGGCCATGAAGGCGCTGGCCCGCTACGAGCTGGCCGGCCGGGTCGCCGAGCAGCGCTTCGAGACGTTGTCCGGCGGCCAGCAGGCGCGGCTGCAGATCCTGCTGCTGGAGCTGTCCGGGGCCACGCTGCTGCTGCTCGACGAGCCGACCGACAACCTCGACCTGGCCAGCGCCGAGGCGCTCCAGGCGGGCCTCGACGCCTTCGACGGCACGGTGCTGGCGGTCACCCACGACCGCTGGTTCGCCGCCGACTTCGACCGCTACCTGGTCTTCGGCTCCGACGGCAGGGTCTACGAGTCGTCCGAGCCGGTGTGGGACGAGACCAGGGTCGCCCGCCCGCGCTGAGCGAGCCGGCCGGCACGGCCATCACGAGCACCAACGGCAGCAGTCCGGCTCTGGTTCCCCACATGTCGCCCGACAGGAGGACATCGACCTTCAGAATCCGTATAGCTGCTTCAAGAGTTGGTACGGCGGGCGCGTGTCACCTGCCAGCCGCGCCCATGCTCGGGTTATCACGGCAAAGTGATCCCACGCAGCCGAACCGCCAGCCTTCTCGCACTCGGGGCGATCTGCCTCACCGGATGCGCCGGCGAAAAGCAGCCGGCGCAGGAGCTCAAGCCCCTCGCGCTCAAGGAACAGGTCTCGAACATCGTCAAGTCGGCGGACGGGTACGCCGTCAACTGGGCCGGCGTGCTCAGCAACGCCAACCCGTGGCACTTCGGCGAGCACGTGGTGGCCACGATCGTCGGCCAGGACGCCAAGGGCACCGAGGTCGTCCGCCTGGACCAGCCGCTGGACGCGGTGCCGCCGGGCGGCAGCCTGGAGTTCACCGGGCAGGCGACCGCGGCCGAGCGGCCGGCCAAGGTGACGATCCAGTACCGCCCGGCGCAGTGGCGGCAGGCGGCACGGGTGCCGTCCGCCTTTCAGCGGTTCCCCATCACGCGCGCGCAGACAATGCGCCAGAAAGACGGCTCTTACCTCATTACCGGATATGTGGGGAATCCGTATCAATTGCCGGCGGGCAGTCTGGTCGTGAACGCGTTGCTGCGCGACAAGGCGGGCAAATTGCTCGGAGGCGGCAGCACGTTCGTGGACGATGTGAAAGCGGGCAGCCCGCCCCGGTTCATCATGACCGTCTCGGGACTGTCGCGGGACGCCGTGGTCGCGCGGACCGACATATCGGCCCGGACCTGGGGCTCCACCGGCCGGCCCTACGAGGATCTGGCCCTCGCCGGAGCCGTGCCGGTGCACACCGTGAAGCCGACGACCGAGCCGTTCACGGAGGACCGCAGCACCCAAATCATCGCGGATTACCAGCAGTAATTCGCCGGTATAAATGCCATCGGTCCGGAACCGGTAGAACTACTAGTTACCGATCCATTACCTTCGGTCACATGAACGACCGCAATCTGGTGGAAGCGCTCCGCGCCCGCGATCCCGGCGCCCCCGCCGCGCTTTACGACGCGTACGCGGAGGGCGTCTACCGCTACTGCCGGTCCCTCCTCGGCGACGCCGAGAGCGCGCAGGTGGCGCTGCGCGACGCGCTGATCGCCGCCGAGGCGCACGCCGGGGCGCTGGCCGACCCCGCGCGGCTGCGCGCCTGGCTGTACGCGCTGCCGAGTGCCTGCGCCGCCGCGCCGCCGCCCCACCCGCCGCCCCACCCGCCGCCCCGCCCGCCGCCCCGCCCGCCGCCGCCCGCCGCCCCGCCCGCCGCCCCGCCCGCCGCCGGAGCTGCGCAGGACGGCCGGGCGGCGGCGGGCTGCGCGCCGTGGCCGGGAACGCGGTCCACAGCCTCGCCCGTCGCCGACCGCGAGGTGCTGGAGCTGGCGATCGCGCACGGGCTGCCCGAGCCCGAGCTGGCCCAGGTCCTCGCCGTCCCGGCGCGGCAGGTCGAGCCCGCCATGCGGGCCGCGCGCGACCGGCTGCGCGACGCGATCACCGCCGAGATCCTGGCCGGGAGGGAGCCGGACGACTGCCCGAGCCGGGCCGCCATCCTCAAGGGCTCCTCGGGGCGGCTGACCGCCGAGACGCGCGAGCGGCTGGTGCGGCACCTGCGGGAGTGCGCGGCCTGCTCGCCGCACCGGGGCCGGGAGGTCTCGGCGGCCAAGGTGTTCGAGCTGCTGCCGGCCGCGGAGCTGCCCGACGCGCTGCGCATCCGGGTGCTGAGCTGCTTCGCCGATCCCGAGCTGGCGCCCTACCGGCGGTACGTGGCCCGGCGCACCGGCCGCGGCCTGGGCGCCGCCGGGTTTCCCGTCCCGTCGCAGCGGACTGTTCGGCGGTGGCCCAAGGCGGTGGCGGGCGCGCTGGCGGCGGTCGCGGCCGTGGTGGCGATAGCGATGATCTTCCATGAGTTCGGCGGCGACGGCGTCGTGTCGGGAGTGGCGACGGCCGCGTTCCCGCCCACCGGCGAGCCGCCCGCCGTCCGGCTGCCCTGGCAGGAGCGACCTCAGGATGTGCCCATGACCGTGGACCCCGTCGTCGACGCCACCGCCCCGCACCCCGCGGGGCCGGCGGAGGGCCCGCTGCGCCCGGCCGGCGTGACGGCCCGGCCCGCGCCGTCGTCCGGCCTGCCGCCGGACGGGGGCGAGCCCGCCGACCCGCCCGCCGACCCTTCCGGAGACCCGGCCGAGCCCGGTCCCGGCACCGGCCCGCTCGATCCGGACGGCCCCGGCGGCCCCGGTGGCCCCGATCCCCGTCCGGGCGGCCCTGGCCACCATCCCGGTCCTGGCCCGCGTCCAGGCCCCTGCCCCGACCGGCCGCGCCACACGATGCCCTGCCCCACGCCGACGCCCACCGCGACCCCGATCCCGACGCAGACGCCCACCCCCACCACGACGCCCGCCGAGACGGCGACGCCCACCCCCACCGAGGAGCCGCCGACCTCCCCGGCCGAGACCACCTGAGGCTCGCTCCCGGCATGGTTACAGGTTCGCCCAAGGGGAGCGTTCGTCACGTTACGTGAGCGAACCGGGGGGAATCGCGTGCATAGAGTCACCATCTGTTTCTGGGGGGACCTATGCGCACATTCCGTGCGACGCTGCTGGCGGGCTGCCTGCTGGTCGCGCTGTGCCCGCCGGCCCGCACCGAGCCGCGTCCGCCCAGCGCCCATGACGTCCGCGAGGCCCGCGCGACCGTCCGCGACCGCTCCCGCGCCCTGGCCACCACCAGCGCCAGGCTCGCCGCCGCGCAGTCCCGCCTGGCGGCCCTCGCGGCCGAGGTGGAGCGGCTGGTGGAGGCGTACAACGGGCAGGTGGTGCAGCTGCGCGCCGCCGAGGAGCGGGCCCGCCTCACCCAGGAGCGCCTGGCCGCCGCCGACGCCGAGGTGGAGCGGGCCCGGCAGCCGGTCGCGCTACTCGCGGCGCAGGCGTACGGCGGGCTCGGGCCGCTGGAGCCGATCATGGGCCTGCTCACCGACCGCGGCGACGACGACGGCGCGCTGCACCGGGCGGGCGTGCTCGGCCAGCTCAGCGGGGAGCGGGCGGCGATCCTGGCCCGGCTGCGCGACGCTCAGCAGGTCGCGGCGATCCTGCGCACCCAGGCGGCCGAGGCCCGGGCCGGCCAGGCGGTCATGGCCGAGCGCGCCCGCGCGGCGAAGGAGGCGGCGCGGGCCGCCGTGGCCGGTCAGCGCCACGAGACGCGGGAGCTGCGGGCCCGCGAGCACCGGCTGCAGCACCGGGTGGACGCCGCCCGCGCCCGGGCCGACCTGCTGGCCCGCCGGCGTACGGTGGCCGCCTCGGCGGCCGGGCTGATCACCGGCGGCTCGGCCCTGGGGGACCGGGCCGCCGACTGGGCGCTCACCCAGCTCGGCAAGCCGTACGTGTGGGCGGCGGCCGGCCCGGCGACCTACGACTGCTCGGGACTGACGATGCGCGCGTGGGAGCGGGCCGGCGTCCGGCTCGACCACTGGACCGGTACGCAGTGGACGGCCGGCCCGCACGTCCCGCTCGACCAGCTGCGCCGCGGCGACCTGCTGTTCTTCGCCCGCGACACGAGCAACCCGGCGACCATCCACCACGTCGGCATCTACGTGGGCCGCGGCCAGATGGTGCACGCCCCGCAGACGGGCGACGTGGTGCGGGTCGCCCCCATCGGACGCGGGGACCTGGTGGGCGCCACCAGGCCCAGCTAGAGGCGTCCGTGATGCCCCGGAGGGGTCAGTGATGCCCGCCGGACTCCTTCAGCCGCTGGAAGGAGCGCTCGATCTCGGCCTCGGCCTCGGCCCGGCCGACCCAGTTGGCGCCCTCGACGGACTTGCCGGGCTCCAGGTCCTTGTAGACCTCGAAGAAGTGCTGGATCTCCAGCCGGTCGAACTCCGACACGTGGTGGATGTCCTGGATGTGGTGCATCCGCGGGTCGGTGGACGGCACGCAGAGCACCTTGTCGTCGCCGCCCTTCTCGTCGGTCATCCGGAACATGCCGACCGCGCGGCAGGTGATGTAGCACCCCGGGAACGTCGGCTCCTGCAGCAGCACCAGGGCGTCGAGCGGGTCGCCGTCCTCGCCGAGGGTGTTCTCGATGAAGCCGTAGTCGGCGGGGTACTGCGTGGAGGTGAACAGGAGCCGGTCCAGCCGGATCTTCCCGGTCTCGTGGTCCACTTCGTACTTGTTCCGTTGCCCCTTGGGAATCTCAACGACAACGTCGAACTCCACCGCGGTTCCTCCGCTCAAGCCCCCGGGTACCCCCGGTCGGGCGTTAATGTCTCTAGGCGAACACAGGAGAGAGGGCAGGCGACGTGGCGCGGCACGACCGGTGGGTGATGCTGGCCACTCTCGCCGTGCTCCAGGTGCTGACGACGGTCACCGGCGTGTACGCGATGACCACCGACTTCAGCCTGGGCGCGCTGACGAGGCAGACGTCACCGACCGAGCCGACGGCGTCTCCGCCGGAAGGGTCTCCTCCTCCCGCCCCCGTGGTCACCTCAGGGCCTGTGCTGGCCCAGCTCTCGGTGAGGCCAGGAGACGGACCTCTCCCGACTAAGGGTACTTTGACGCGGCAGCTCACCGACGCGCTGGGTGACGAAGCGCTCGGCAAACGGGTCGGCGCGGTCGTGCTCGACGCGGCCACCGGCGAGCGGATCTTCGCCGCGAACGCCGACACCCCGATCACGCCCGCCTCCACCACCAAGATCGTCACCTGCACGGCGGCGCTGGCCTCTCTCGGCCCCGACGCCCACCTGTCCACCCGCGTGGTGCAGGGCGGCAAGCCGGGCTCGGTGGTGCTCGTCGGCGGCGGCGACCCGCTGCTCGCCGGCCCGTCGGCCAGGCCGCGGTACCCGAAGCAGGCGAGCCTCGCCACCCTCGCCGCCCGCACGGCCGCCACGCTGAAGGCCCAGAAGGTCACGAAGGTCACCCTCACCTACGACACGTCGCTGTTCACCGGCCCCACCACGGCGGCCGGCTGGAAGCCCGGCTACATCGTCCCCGAGGGCAACGTCGCCCCGGTCCACGCCCTCGCCATCGACGAGGGCCGCCAGAACCCGCGCTCCAACACCCCGCGCGTCGCCGACCCGCCCGCCTACGCCGCCGCGGCCTTCGCCCGGCTGCTCGGCAAGCAGGGCATCTCCGTGGCGAAGTCGATCCGCCCGGGCAGGGCCCCCGCCGGGGCCGCCGAGCTGGGCCGGGTCGACTCGGCGCCGATCTACGCCCTGGTCGAGCACACCCTGACGCACAGCGACAACGACATGGCCGAGGCGCTGGCCAGGCACGTCGCCATCAAGGAGGGGCAGCCGGCCTCCTTCGAGGGCGGCGCGGCGGCCGTGCTCGGGGTGCTCAAGCGGCTCAACGCGGCCCAGGGCGTCGCGCTGTCCGACGGCAGCGGCCTTTCCCCCCGCAACCGCATCAGCGCCGCCGCCCTCGCCAAGCTGGTCGCCATGGCCGGCTCGCCGGCCTCGCCCGGCCTGCACGCCGTCGCCTCCGGCATGCCGATCGCGGGCTTCTCCGGCACGCTCGGCAACGGCCGCCGCTTCACCGCGAGCGACAGCCGCGGCCAGGTGGGCCTGGTCCGCGCCAAGACCGGCACGCTCAACAACGTCAACACCCTGGCCGGCCTCGCCACGACCAAGGACGGCCGGCTGGTCACCTTCGCCTTCATGGCCGACCAGGTGCCGATCAACGCCGAGCCCGTGCTCGACCGCCTCGCGGCCATCGTCGCGCGGTCTTGAGCGGAACCACGTACGGTGGACGGTATGCAGGTGATCGACTGGGATCTGGCCGTCACGACCGGCACGCGCCTGGTGCGCCCCGGTCCTCAAGTGAGCCGGGAGGAGGCCAGGCAGGCCGTCACCGAGCTCCGCACCCTGTCGCGCGAGGCCGAGGGCCACGTACGGGAGTTCACGAAGATCCACACGGAGACCGCGCCCCAGCCGGCCACCATCGTGGACCGGCCCGGCTGGATCAGGGCCAACGTCGAGGGGTTCCGCGTGGTGCTCGAACCCCTGACGCAGCGCATGGGCAACAGCGACAACCCGCCGCCCGCCATCGTCACGGCCGTGGGCTCGCGCATCACGGGCGTCGAGGTCGGGGCGGTCCTGGCCTTCCTCGCCTCGCGCGTGCTGGGCCAGTACGAGCTGTTCCTGCCGCCCGACCCCACCGGCCAGGAGCCGGCCGGGCGGCTGACGCTCGTCGCGCCCAACATCGTCCACGCCGAGCGCGAGATGGGCGTCAACCCGCACGACTTCCGCCTGTGGGTGTGCCTGCACGAGGAGACCCACCGGGTGCAGTTCACCGGCGTGCCGTGGCTGCGCGAGTACGTCCGCTCGCAGATGACCGAGTTCCTGCTCGCCTCCGACCTCGACCTGCCCACGCTGCTCGAACGCCTCCGCAACGCCGCCGACACCGTGGCCGACGTGGTGCGGGGCGGCGAGGGCAACCTCATCGACGTCATCCAGTCGCCCGCCCAGAAGGCCATCCTCGACCGGCTCACGGCCGTGATGACCCTGGTCGAGGGGCACGGCGACTACGTGATGGACGCCGTGGGCCCGTCGGTGGTGCCGTCGGTGGCCGAGATCCGCGGCAAGTTCGCCCAGCGCCGTGAGGGCGGCTCGCGGCTCGACCGCACCGTGCGCCGGCTGCTCGGCATCGAGGTCAAGATGAAGCAGTACGCCGAGGGCTCGGCGTTCGTGCGCGCGGTGGTCGAGCGGGCCGGCATGGACGGCTTCAACAAGATCTGGACCAGCAAGGACACCCTGCCCACCACCCAGGAGATCGCCGACCCCGGCTCCTGGATCGACCGCGTGATCGGCACCCCGGCCCTTCCCGCCTGACCGCCGGCCGCCCCGGACCCGCGACAATGGCGGTCGTGGGTCCACATCCAGCCGTAGCCGACGTCCGCCGGGCCGTGCGGGAGGCGCTCGCCGACCTGCCGCGCGCGGCCCTGGTGCTGGCGGCGTGCAGCGGCGGGGCCGACTCCACCGCGCTCGCCGCCGCGCTCGCGTTCACCGCGCCCCGCCTGGGCCTGCGCGCCGGCCTGCTCACCGTCGACCACCGGCTCCAGGAGGGCTCGGGCGAGCGGGCGCGCGAGGTCGCCGCCCAGGGGGCCCGGCTGGGCCTGGAGCCCGCCGACGTGCTGACCGTCACCGTCGGCGCCGAGGGCGGCCCGGAGGCGGCGGCCAGGGACGCCCGCTACGCCGCGCTCGCCGCCGCCGCCGACCGGCACGGCGCCGTGGCCGTGCTCCTCGGCCACACCAGGGACGACCAGGCCGAGACCGTGCTCCTGGGTCTCGCGAGGGGCAGCGGGCCGCGCTCGTTGTCCGGGATGGCGGCGCGGGCGGGCCGCTACCGCCGCCCCTTCCTCGACCTGCCCAGGGCGACAACGGTCGCGGCCTGCCAGGCGCTCGGCCTCGACCCCTGGGACGACCCGCACAACGACGACCCCCGCTACACCCGGGTGCGCGTCCGCCGCCGGGTGCTGCCCGTGCTGGAGGCCGAGCTCGGCCCCGGCGTGGCCGAGGCCCTCGCCCGCACCGCGCGGCTGGCCCGGGAGGACGCCGACGCGCTCGACGGATGGGCCGAATCGGCGTACCAGAATTGCGCTCTTAGCGATATCGGCGAGTCGGTGACCCTCGCCGTGGCGGAGCTGGAACGGCTGCCGGACGCCGTCCGGCGGCGGGTGCTCCGCCGGGCTGCCATCGCCGCCGGCGCGCCCTCCGGCGCGCTCTCCGCCACGCACGTGCTGGCCGTGGATCGGCTGGTCACGCGGTGGCGCGGGCAGAAGCCCGCCGATCTGCCCGGGGGTCTGAGCGCCGCGCGGCGGTATGGCACCCTGATACTCGCCAAGAGTCCCCACGCGTAAGGAACCACAGGTGGACGCTGCCGACATGGGCAATGACCTGGAAAAGGTGCTCATTTCCGAGGACGACCTCCAGGCCAAGATCAAAGAGCTGGCCGGGCGCATCGACCAAGATTACGCGGGCAAGGACGTCCTGCTCGTGGGCGTGCTCAAGGGCGCCGTCATGGTGATGGCCGACCTGGCCAGGGCCTTGCACGTGCCGGTGCAGATGGACTGGATGGCGGTGTCGTCCTACGGCGCGGGCACCAAGTCGTCCGGCGTCGTCCGCGTGCTGAAAGACCTCGACACCGACATCCTCGACCGCCACGTGCTGATCGTCGAGGACATCATCGACTCCGGCCTCACCCTCCACTGGCTGCTGGAAAACCTGAAGTCGCGCAAGCCCGCCTCTTTGGAGATCTGCGCCGCGCTGCGTAAACCCGACGCCGTGAAGGTGCCGATCGACGTCAAATACGTGGGCTTCGACATTCCCAACGAGTTCGTCATCGGATATGGGCTCGACTACGCCGAGCGATACCGGAACCTGCCGTTCATCGGCACTCTCGCCGAGCACGTATACCGATAAGAGGCCGAGCGGCCCCTCTTGCCATGGCCGGGAACATCGCGCAACGTGACGTACGTTGATAGGGCAAGGCCGGTGCAGCGGGCGGTCCCTCCGCGCGCTCTGCCGGTGTACCTTCAGACTCCGGAAGGGTGACCTTGCGTCCCCTTCGGGTAGTCAGAAGTCGCGGTGTCGGATGCCGCGGCCCCGGGCACGCCCGGGGTTCCAGGCCATGGTCAGGAAGGGACGGGCCCGCAAGGGGTTCCGCATCGGATGGATCTCAAGCGATTTACACGTGGGCCACTGCTGTGGATCCTGGGCATCGTCGTGCTGCTCCTGCTCGTCACCCAGCTGTGGAGTGGCGGCGGAAACTTCAAGCAGGCCGACACGTCCCTGGTGCTCCAGCAGATTCGCGCCGGCAACGTCAGCAACGCCAAGGTCGTCGACAAGGACAACCGCATCGAGGTGACGCTGAAGAACCCCGTCGCCGTGCGGTCGGGCGATCAGCCGACCAAGCTGATCCAGGCTTATTGGGTGACCGGCTACGGCGGCAAGCTCACCGATGAGCTCCAGGCCCAGGTCGACGCCAAGCGCACCAACAGCTTCACGACCGAGGTGCCCCAGGAGAATCTCCTGGTCAGCATTCTCGTGAGCTTCCTGCCGATCGTCATCATCGTGCTGATCTTCCTGTTCATCATGAACCAGATGCAGGGCGGCGGCTCGCGGGTGATGAACTTCGGCAAGTCCAAGGCCAAGCTCATCACCAAGGACACCCCGAAGACCACCTTCGCCGACGTCGCCGGCGCCGACGAGGCCATCGAGGAGCTCCAGGAGATCAAGGAGTTCCTCCAGGCCCCGGCCAAGTTCCAGGCGATCGGCGCGAAGATCCCCAAGGGCGTGCTGCTCTACGGCCCGCCCGGCACCGGCAAGACCCTGCTGGCCCGCGCGGTCGCGGGCGAGGCCGGCGTGCCGTTCTACTCGATCTCCGGCTCCGACTTCGTCGAGATGTTCGTCGGCGTCGGCGCCTCCCGCGTGCGCGACCTGTTCGAGCAGGCCAAGGCGAACGCCCCGGCGATCATCTTCATCGACGAGATCGACGCGGTCGGCCGCCACCGCGGCGCCGGCCTCGGCGGCGGTCACGACGAGCGCGAGCAGACGCTCAACCAGCTCCTCGTCGAGATGGACGGCTTCGACGTCAAGGGCGGCGTGATCCTCATCGCGGCCACCAACCGGCCCGACATCCTCGACCCGGCGCTGCTGCGCCCGGGCCGCTTCGACCGGCAGGTCACCGTCGACCGTCCCGACCTGGAGGGCCGCAAGGGCATCCTCAAGGTGCACGGCCGCGGCAAGCCGTTCGCGCCCGACGTCGACCTCGACGTCATCGCGCGCCGCACGCCCGGGTTCACCGGCGCCGACCTGGCCAACGTGATCAACGAGGCCGCCCTGCTCACCGCGCGGGCCGACCAGAAGCTGATCACGATGGACGTCCTCGAGGAGTCGATCGACCGCGTCATGGCAGGGCCCGAGCGCAAGTCGCGGGTCATGTCCGACAAGGAAAAGAAGATGATCGCCTACCACGAGGGCGGTCACGCGCTGGTGGCGCACGCGCTGCCCAACGCCGACCCGGTGCACAAGATCACGATCCTGTCCCGCGGCCGCGCCCTCGGTTACACGATGACGCTGCCGATGGAGGACAAGTTCCTGGCCACCAGGTCGGAGATGATGGACCAGCTCGCGATGCTGCTGGGCGGCCGCGCGGCGGAGGAGCTCGTCTTCCACGAGCCCACCACCGGCGCCTCCAACGACATCGAGAAGGCCACCGCGGTCGCCCGCCGCATGGTCACCGAGTACGGCATGAGCGAGCAGCTCGGCGCCCGCAAGTTCGGCACCGGCCAGGCCGAGGTGTTCCTCGGCCGGGAGATGGGCCACGAGCGCGACTACTCCGAGAAGATCGCCTCGACGATCGACGAGGAGGTCCGCCGGATGATCGAGACGGCGCACGACCAGGCCTGGGACATCCTGGTCCAGTACCGCGACGTCCTCGACAACCTGGTCCTGGAGCTCATGGAGAAGGAGACCCTGTCCCGCGAGCAGGTCCTGCAGATCTTCGCGCCGGTGGTCGTCAAGGAGCACCGCCCGTCGTACGCGGGTTACGGCAAGCGCCTGCCCTCGGACCGTCCGCCGATCCTGACGCCGAAGGAGAAGCAGTCGGCCAACGGCTCGCTGACCAACGGCCGCCAGGACGCGCTGCCGTCGGGGGACGGCGCGTAGCACCACCACGGAGTAGTTTGTGACACACCACGACGTCGACCTCGGGCGCATCGAGAAGGCCGTCCGCGAGATCCTCTACGCCATCGGCGAGGATCCCGACCGCGACGGCCTGGTCGAGACGCCCGCCCGCGTCGCCAGGGCCATGGCCGAGCAGTATTCGGGGCTCGGCCAGACGCCCGAGGACGTGCTCAACAAGGTGTTCGACGTCGATCACGACGAGATGGTGCTCGTCAGGGACATCGAGGTCTACTCGACCTGCGAGCACCACCTGGTCCCCTTCCACGGCCTGGCCCACGTCGGCTACATCCCCAACGAGCGGGGCCAGGTGACGGGGCTGTCGAAGCTGGCCAGGCTGGTCGACGTCTTCGCCCGCCGGCCACAGGTGCAGGAGCGGATGACGTCCCAGATCGCCGACGCGCTCATGCGGGTGCTGGAGCCGCGCGGCGTCATCGTGGTGGTCGAGTGCGAGCACCTGTGCATGACCATGCGCGGGGTGCGCAAGCCGGGCGCGAAGACCGTGACCTCGGCCGTCCGCGGCGACTTCAGGACCAGCGACAAGACCCGTGCCGAGGCGATGGCGCTCATCCTCGGCAGGTGAGCCATCGTCATCCACAACCGGGGACCCGCGATGTCAGCAGGTGTGGGGGAACGCCTAGGCTTGGCCCATGACTAGCATGCCCATCAGCGTGCCAGGAGGGGCGGAGCGGTGTCTCGTCATGGGCGTGGTCAATGTGACGCCCGACTCCTTCTCCGACGGCGGCCTCTGGTTCGACGAGGCGGCCGCCATCAGGCACGGCTTCGAGCTGGTCGATGAGGGCGCCGACCTCGTCGACGTGGGCGGCGAGTCCACCCGTCCCGGCGCCGCCCGGGTCTCGCTGGAGGAGGAGCTGGCCCGGGTCGTCCCGGTGATCAGGGCGCTGGCCGCGGAGGGCGTGGCGGTCAGCGTCGACACGATGCGCGCCGAGGTCGCCAAGGCCGCGGTCGAGGCGGGCGCGCGGCTGGTCAACGACGTCAGCGGCGGCCTGGCCGACCCGGAGATGCCGCGCGTGGTGGCGGCGACCGGGGTCTCCTACGTGGTGATGCACTGGCGGGGCCACAGCCACGACATGTACGCGCGCGCCGTCTACGCCGACGTGGTCGGCGAGGTGCGCGAAGAGCTGAGCAAGCGGGTCAACCTGGTGCTGGCCGAGGGCGTGTCGGAGGAGCAGATCGTGCTCGACCCCGGCCTCGGCTTCGCCAAGAACGCCGAGCACAACTGGGCGCTGCTGGCCGGCATCCCCCAGCTGGCGGAGCTGGGATACCCGCTGCTCATCGGGGCGTCGCGCAAGCGATTCCTGGGGCGCCTGCTGGCCGGCCCCGACGGCACGCCCCGGCCGTTCAGCCGAAGCGACGACGCCACCCTGGCCGTGACCGCCCTGGCGGCTCAGGCGGGCGCCTGGTGCGTGCGCGTGCACGACGTCGGCCCCAACGCCGACGCGGTGCGCGTGGCCGCCGCATGGACGAAAGCGGGAGCAGGCACATGAGCGTCGACACGGCCGCCATCGAGACGACCAACCAGGAGTTCTACACCGCCATCGAGAGCGGCGACCTCGACAAGATGACCGAGATCTGGGCCGAGGACACCGCCGACGACCAGGTGAGCTGCGTGCACCCCGGGTGGGCGCTGCTGACCGGCCGCTCCGAGGTGCTGCGCTCGTGGGCGCTGATCATGGCCAACACGACCTACATCCAGTTCGTGCTGACCGACGTCAACACCACCGTGCTCGGCGACGTCGCGGTCCTCACCTGCGTGGAGAACATCCTCACCGCGGGCGACGAGGGCGAGGCGAGCTTCGCCGCGGGCAAGGTGGTGGCGAGCAACGTCTATCTCCGCACCCCGCAGGGCTGGCGGCTGTGGATGCACCACGGCTCGCCGGTGCTGCAGGGCGACGACGACGAGGAGGAGGACGGCGAGCTTGAGCCCTGATCGCATCACGCTCAAGGGCCTGCGGGCCCGCGGGCGGCACGGCGTGCTCGCGGCCGAGCGGGAGCTGGGCCAGGAGTTCGTCGTCGACGCCACGCTGTTCCTCGACACCGCGCCGGCCGCGGCCGGCGACGACCTCACCATGACCGTCCACTACGGAGAGCTGGCCGAGGCGCTGGCGAAGGTGGTGGAGGGCGAGCCGGTGCGGCTCATCGAGACGCTGGCGCAGCGGCTGGCCGAGGTCTGCCTGGCGCACGAGGCGGTGTGCCGGGTCGAGGTGAGCGTGCACAAGCCGGCGGCGCCCATCCCGGTGCCCTTCGACGACGTGGTCGTGACGATCGAGCGGAGCCGCGCATGAAGGCCGTCCTCGCACTCGGCAGCAACCTGGGCCGCCGCTTCCAGACCCTCCAGGGCGCGATCGACGCCCTGTTCGACGCGCCCGGCCTCGAGTTCGTCAAGGCGTCGCCGGTCTACGAGACCGATCCGGTGGGCGGGCCGGGCGGGCAGGAGCCGTACCTGAACGCGGTGGTCGTGGCCGAGACCACGCTGGAGCCGCGCACGCTGCTGGAGCGGGCGCTGAGCGTCGAGAACGCCTTCGGGCGGGTGCGGGCCGAGCGCTGGGGGCCGCGCACGCTCGACGTCGACCTGATCGTCGTGGGCGAGCGCACCTGCGACGACCCCGACCTGACGCTGCCGCATCCCCGGGCGCACGAGCGGGCGTTCGTGCTGGTGCCCTGGCTGGAGGCCGACCCCGAGGCCGCCGTGCCGGGGCACGGCCGGGTGGTCGACCTGCTGGCCGGGCTCGACCGGCAGGGCGTGCGGCTGCGGCCCGACCTGACGTTGCAGAGGCCCGATTGACCCCCACCCGTCCCGGCCACGTGGTCGGCATCCTCGTCGTCGTCGCGCTGCTGACGTGGGCGGTGGTCCACCAGTTCTACTCCGACCTGCCGCTCCTGCCGTGGACGGCGATCCCCACCGTGCTGCTGCTGGCGCTCGGCGAGGGCTACAGCGCCTGGGCCACCAAGGCCCGCATCGACAGGAAGCCGGGCACCAAGCCGGTCGAGCCGCTGGCGGTGGCCCGGCTGGCGGCGCTGGCCAAGGCGTCGGCGTACGCGGGGGCGGCCTTCGGCGGGCTGTTCGCCGGGTTCGCCCTGCACACGGTGCAGATCCTCGACCGGGAGACGCCGCGCTCGGAGTTCTTCGTCGCGGCGGGGTCGTTCGTGGCGTGCGTGGTGCTGGTGGTCGCGGCGCTCTACCTGGAGCACGCCTGCCGGGTGCCGAAGGGCCCGGAGGATCAGAAGCCCGACTGACGCCTGCCGCGGCGGCGGCCGAAGAGGTAGATGACGGGCGCGGTGCACACCAGCGGCCCGACGATCGCGATGGGCCGCTCCAGCCACCACTTGAGGTCCGGCGGGATCGTCCCGCCCAGGCTGCCGAACAGCCACCACGACAGCCCGAGCGCGATCGCCATGCCGGTGGTGTGGAACAGGAACAGCGGCAGCGCGTACCGGTTGATGAAGGCGTTGACCCGCTGCCAGCGCGGCCGTTCCAGCACCCGCTCCATCGCCGGCCGCAACACCTCGACCACGCCGATCTGGAACAGCAACAGCGCCACGATCACGAACGTCGGCGGCGCCATGTTCGACCACTTGTCGCCCGGCACGCCCACCATCGAGCCCGGGTAGATGCCCGAGTAGACCAGGCCGAACAGCGCGAACAGCCCGGTCCAGAGCAGCGCGACGTCGTAGCGGCGCGGCAGGATCACCACCCGGTCGTAGAAGAAGCCGGCCTGGTGCGCCAGCCCCCACACGATGACCATGTTGAGCCAGCCCGCCTGCTCGACGCCGTAGCGGAAGCGGAGGACGTCCACGACCAGCGCCGCGCCGCCGAGCCAGATCAGCGCCAGCACGTCGTAGCGGCGGTGCAGCCAGAGCGCCACCGGCAGCAGCGCGATCAGCACCAGGTAGACGCCGAGGAACCAGAGCGGGCTGAGCACGAGCAGCACGACCCGCCACATCCAGTCCACCCGGAAGACGGCCGTGACCGCCGCCCCGATGACCGCCCACACACCCGACAGCACCAGCGCCGGCAGGGCCAGCGCCCGGATGCGCCGCCACACGAACGCGCCGAGCCCGACCCCGCGCCCCTGCGCCCGCCCCCACGACAGCAGGTGCACGTGCCCGCCGACGTAGAAGAACAGCGGCAGCACCTGGAGCAGCCAGGTGAGGATCCATAAGCCCGAGGTGAACCCCAGCGGGCTCGTCGGCTCCGGCCCGGACGGCCCCCACACCAGGATCGTGAACGCCCAGTGCCACCCGACCACCACGACCAGGCTCAGCGCGCGGAGCCAGTCGACGTACTTGTCCCGTTCGACGACGGTGCCGACCTGCTGCTGCGTCACTTGTCGATGTCACCCACCACGAAGAACATCGAGCCGAGGATGGCGACCATGTCGGCCACCAGGTGGCCGGGCAACATCTCGCGCAGCACCTGCACGTTGCCGTAGGAGGCCGAGCGCAGCTTGAGCCGCCACGGCGTCTTGTCGCCCTTGGAGACCAGGTAGTAGCCGTTGATGCCGAGCGGGTTCTCGGTCCACGCGTACGTGTGCCCCTCCGGCACCTTGAGCACCTTCGGCAGCCGCTGGTTGATCGGCCCGGGCGGCAGCGAGCGCAGCCGCTCCACGCACGCCTCGGCCAGGTCGAGGGAGACCTTGAGCTGGTCGAACAGCACCTCGAAGCGCGCCTGGCAGTCGCCGGCCTCGCGGGTGACGACCTTGACCGGCAGCTCCGGGTAGGCGAGGTACGGGTCGTCGCGGCGCAGGTCCAGGTCGACGCCGGAGGCGCGGGCGATGGGGCCGCTCACGCCGTACTGCATGACCTGCTCCCGGGTCAGCACGCCGACGCCCTTGGTGCGGGCGGCGAAGATCTCGTTGTGCAGGATGAGGTCCTCGATGACCGGCACCCGGCGGCGGGTCTCGGCGACCGCCTCCGACACCCGGTCCAGCCAGCCCAGCGGCAGGTCCTCCTTCAGGCCGCCGACCCGGTTGAACATGTAGTGCATGCGCCCGCCGGAGATCTCCTCCATGACGGCCTGGAGGCGTTCGCGCTCGTTGAAGGAGTAGAAGATGGGCGTCATCGCGCCCAGCTCCAGCGGGTAGGAGCCGAGGAACATCAGGTGGCTGAGCGCCCGGTTCAGCTCGGCCAGCAGCGTGCGCGCCCACACGGCCCGCACCGGCGGCTCCATGCCGAGCAGGCGCTCGGCGGCCATCACCACGCCCAGCTCGTTGGCGAAGCCGGCCAGCCAGTCGTGCCGGTTGGCCAGCATGATGATCTGCCGGTAGTCGCGGACCTCGAACAGCTTCTCCGCGCCCCGGTGCATGTAGCCGATGATCGGCTCGGCGGTGGCGATGCGCTCGCCGTCGAGCGTGAGGCGGAGCCGGAGCACGCCGTGCGTCGAGGGGTGCTGCGGGCCGATGTTGAGGATCATGTCCTCCGTGGCCAGCTCTTTGGCGCCGGCACCGATTCCGACCACGCGTTCCGTCATACGGCCATGCTGCCACCGTCTCGGGTCAAGGAATGGTACGGAAACGCATCGATCGTGGGGACTTGGGGTTGGACGGGGGGAGGAAGCGGGGGACGGGGGGAGAAAGCACCATGAAGAGAGTTCTGTTTGATGTGGCGGCCCTGATCGCCCGGGTGGTGACCGGCGTGATCTTCGTGGCGCACGGCTGGCAGAAGTGGCAGAGCGGCCTGGGCGCGACCACGGGGATGTTCCGGGAGATGGGCATCCCGATGCCGGGGACGGCCGCCGGTTACGCGACGATCGTCGAGACCGTCGGCGGGATCTTCCTGATCCTCGGGCTGCTGGTGCGGCCGGTGGCGTTGCTGCTGCTGCTCAACATGCTGGGCGCGATCGCCTTCGTGCACGGCGGCAAGGGCGTCATGGTGGGCAACGGCGGGTGGGAGCTCGCGGGGGCGCTCGGCGCGCTGAGCCTGCTGTTCCTGGCGCTCGGCGGCGGGCGGATCGGGCTGGACGGGCTGTTCGGGGCGATCTTCCGGCGCCGGGGCGAGCGGCGGGCGGCGGAGGAGGAGCTGGACGCGCACCGGCGGGGGCGGCTCCAGGGCGACCGCACGGACACCGGCCCGTCGAACGTCCGGACCACCGGAACCGCCACCGGGATGGGAGCGGGGGCCGGCACCGCCGCCGGGGCCGGGATGCAGTCCGGCTCCGAGGCCGGCGTCGGCACCGGGACCGGCTACCAGTCCGGCATGGGCGCCGAGTCCGGCATGGGGACCGAGTCCGGCATGGGGACCGAGTCCGGCATGGGCACCGAGCCCGGCATGGGCGCCGGGGCGGGCGGGCGTGCGGGTGGCCCGATGACGCCGGCCGAGCCCGCGACCCCCGGCGAGCCGCCGGAGGTCCCGCGTCAGCCCACGGCGCCGCGTTCCGGCGCGAGCAACCTCAGCGACGAGGACATGCGCGACATCGACGCCCTGGTCAGCGACGACCAGCCCGAGCACCGCAAGCCCCCGAACCGCTGACCGCCCTGCCGCTCAGCGGGAGGCGAGGTCGCGCAGCGCCTCCACCAGCCGGTCCACGTGCTCCTGGGTGGTGCCGATGCCGATGGAGGCCCGCACCGCCGAGGCCGTGTCGTCCTCGCAGCCGCCGTCGGCCGTGCCCAGCAGGTGCCGCACGAACGGGTGCGCGCAGAACTTGCCGTCGCGCACCCCGATCCCGTACTCGCCGGACAGCGCCTCGGCCACCTCGCGCGCCGACCGCCCGGCCACGGTGAACGACACGATGCCCACCCGCGGGTGGTCCTCCCCCCACAACGACAGCTCGCGCACGCCGTCGATCGAGGCCAGCCCCGCGCGCAGCCGCGCGAGCAGCCGCTCCTCCTCCCGCACCAGCGCCGTCCAGCCGGTGGCGGTGAGCGCGTCGCAGGCGGCGGCCAGGGCGATCGCGCCCAGCACGTTCGGGGTGCCCGCCTCGTGGCGCGGCTCGGGGTCCTCGTGCCACTCGGCGGCGTCCCCGACCGAGCGCACCGCGCCCCCGCCCTTCAGGTACGGCTCCCCCTCCGCCAGCCAGTCCCCGCGCCCGACGAGCACCCCGGCGCCGAACGGCGCGTACAGCTTGTGCCCGGAGAAGGCCACGTAGTCGAGGTCCAGCGCGGTCAGGTTGAGCCGCCGGTGCGGGACGAACTGCGCGGCGTCCACCAGGATGCGCGCCCCGTGCCGGTGCGCGATGTGCGCCAGCGCGGCGATCGGCCACAGCTCGCCGGTGACGTTGGAGGCGGCGGTGACCACGAGCAGCTTCGGCCCCTCGACGGCGGCCAGCGCCTCGTCGGCGGCGCGGACGGCCTCGCCGGGGAAGGCGGGCGGGGCCAGGCGGACGGCGTCCGGCCAGGGGAGCAGCGAGGCGTGGTGCTCGGTGTCGAAGACCACGACGGTGGTGCCGGCGGGCAGGCAGCGGGCCAGCAGGTTGGTGGCGTCCGTGGTGTTGCGGGTGAAGATCACCGCGTCGGCGGGACGCGCCCCGACGAACGCGCGGACGGTGTGGCGGGCCTGCTCGTACCGGGCGGTGGTGAGCTGGGAGGCGTAGCCGGCGCCGCGGTGGACGCTGGAGTAGGCCGGGAGCGCGGCGGCGACGGCGGCGCTGACCGGCTCCAGACAGGGCGCGCTCGCCGCGTAGTCGAGGTTGGCGTACCGGACGAGCCGACCGCCCTTGACCGGGACCTCCAGGTCGGCCCCGATGACGGCGGGAACGGGGCGGCCGGTCGCCGTGACCGGGGCGGCAGCGGCGGCGGGGGCGGCGGCGTCGGCGTCGGCGTTGAAGATCGTCAGCGTGGACACGGCACTTCTCCTTGGGTCATCGGACCCCTGGAGGCAGCCTCGGAGCCCGCGCTTGCCCGCCACACCTCGTGACGGACCAGGTCTTCACCCGGGGCACCCCGCCGCGGACGCGAGGGTTGCCGGCCAGCTAGCCGGGGCTTGTCGCTGGCGCTCATGACCTACGACCGCACTATAACCGACGATCGGCCACGAAACGCAAGTCGCGAACTTATGTGAGGTGTGACTCGTTGTGCCCGGAAAGTCATCGGCCAACGTGTCATGGAGGTGTTCGGATGTTGGACTGGGTGGCCGACCCGCAGATCTGGATCGGCTTCTTCACCCTTGTCGCCCTGGAGATCGTGCTGGGGATCGACAACATCATCTTCATCTCCATCCTGGCCGGGAAGCTCCCGCCCGAACAGCGGGACCGGGCCCGCGTGCTCGGCCTGGCCGCCGCCCTGGTCAGCCGGCTGCTCCTGCTGCTCGCCCTGTCGTGGGTGGTGCGGCTCACCGAGCCGCTGTTCACCGTTCTCGGCCAGGACATCTCGGGACGGGACCTGATCCTGCTGCTCGGCGGCCTGTTCCTGCTGGGCAAGAGCGTCACGGAGATCCACCACAGCATGGAGGCCCCGCAGGGCAAGGACGGCAAGCAGGGCGCCGGCGTGTCCTTCGCCGCGGTGATCGCGCAGATCATGGTCCTGGACATCGTGTTCTCGCTGGACTCGGTGATCACCGCCGTGGGCATGGTGGACCAGCTCGGCGTCATGATCGCGGCGGTCGTGGTGGCGGTGGCGGTGATGTTGTTCGCCTCCGGGCCGATCAGCCGCTTCGTGGACGAGCACCCGAGCATCAAGATGCTGGCGCTGGCGTTCCTGGTGCTGATCGGCGTGGTGCTCGTCGCCGAGGGCCTGGACCAGCACATCCCGAAGGGGTACATCTACTTCGCGATGGCGTTCTCGGTCGTCGTGGAGCTGCTCAACATCCGGATGCGCGGGCGGCACGCCAAGAAGGCGGTCGAGGCGCCGGAGGCGCGGGCCGAGGCTGCGGAGCAGCAGGACGAGGCTCCTAAGATGAAATAGTGCGCTTTGATCCCTGGAATCCGGATTTTGTAGCCCACCCGTACCGGGTCTACGACGAGCTGCGCCGCGAGGCCCCCGTCTGCTGGTTCGAGCCGACCGGCCAGTGGCTCATCTCCCGCCACGCGGACGTCAACGCCCTGCTCAGGGACCGCCGCCTCGGCCGGTCGTACCTGCACGCGGCCACGCACGAGGAGTTCGGCAGGCAGCCGGAGCCGGAGTTCCAGGAGCCGTTCTGGCGGGTGATCAGAGCGGGCATGCTGGACGTCGAGCCGCCGGTGCACACTCGGCTGCGCCGGCTGGTGTCGAAGGCGTTCACGCCGCGCATGGTCGAGTCCCTGCGGCCGCGCGTGCGGGCCATCGCCGCCGGGCTGGCGGACACGTTCGTGGAGAAGGGCGGCGGCGACCTCCTCGCCGAGGTCGCCGAGCCGCTGCCGGTGACGGTGATCGCGGAGATGCTCGGCATCCCGGACGCCGACCGCCACCTGCTCCGTGCCTGGTCGGCCGACATCTGCGGCATGTACGAGCTGAACCCGGGCATCGAGGCGCAGCACACCGCGGTACGGGCGGCGTCGGAGTTCGCCGGCTACCTCAAGGAGCTGGCCAGGGCCCGCCGCGCCGCTCCCGGCGACGACCTGATCAGCGCGCTCACCCAGATCCCGGAACTGACCGAGGACGAGCTGGTCGGCACCTGTGTGCTGCTGCTCAACGCCGGCCACGAGGCCACCGTGAACGTCACCGGCAACGGCTGGTGGGCGCTGTTCCGCAACTCGGCCGAGCTGGCGCGGCTCCGCGCCGACCGCTCGCTGCTGCCCACGGCGGTCGAGGAGCTGCTGCGCTGGGACACGCCGCTGCAGATGTTCGAGCGGTGGGTGCTGGAGGACATCGAGGTGCACGGCGTACGGATCCCGCGCGGGTCGGAGGTCGCGCTGCTGTTCGGCTCGGCCAACCGCGACCCTGCCGTGTTCGACGACCCGGACCGGCTGGACGTCGGGCGCGCGGACAACCCGCACATCTCCTTCGGCGCCGGCATCCACTTCTGCCTGGGGGCGCCGCTCGCCCGCATCGAGCTGATCGAGTCGTTCGGCGCCCTCCTCGACCGGACGGCGAGCCTGGAACTGCGCGAGCAGCCCGCCTGGAAGCCCGGCTACGTCATCCGCGGCCTCCACTCCCTGCCCCTGACCGCCACCCCGGCCTGACCGCCACCACCGTTCCCTCAGCCTGGCGGACCAGGGGCAGGGGGTCAGCGGCGTTGGTCGAGCCAGCCGAAGCCGCCGAGCCCTCGGGGGTCGAGCAGCTCGCCCTCCTCCGACGCCCGCGCCAGCGCCCGCAGGTAGCCGCGTGGGTCCTGGTGGGTGAGCTCGACCGGCGGCCGGGCGCCGTCGAGGCCGAGGGCGCGCAGGGCCGCGCGTTGTGTGGACAAGGCTGTGGATATCGCACCGGCCCGCCGCCCGGCCTCCGCGCACGCGTCGAGTGCCACATGTGCCGTGATATCGCAGGTCCCGTCGGGTATGGGGCTGACGACCGCCCCGTCCCGGTACCCGGTCAGCGTTCCCCAGAGGGGCCGGTTATCCACAGGATGTGCATAATCGACGGCGATCGCCCGGCCCCTGGCGAGGCGGGTGACGACCGCCGCCCACGCCTCGTCGCGCGGCCAGCCGATCTCGGCCCGCGCCCCCACCCGGGGCAGCGGCCACCACCGTTCGACCCAGTCGCGGTCGGCCGGCCGGAGCGGCCCGCCGATGCGCTCCTCGCCCGTGTGGACGTTCACCATCACCAGCCGGGGCCCGTCGGGCGTCTGCTCGGCCACGTCCAGCGGCACGTTGTCGAGCCATTCGTTGGCGATGGCGAGCCCCGCGATGGAGTCGGGCAGCGCGCCGCGCCACTCGACGCGCTCGGGCAGGCCCTCGGGCCGGGGGGAGAGGTCGACCGCCGTGACCCGCAGCCGCTCGCTGAGCCCCGGCTCGGCGCCGGCCAGCACGCGGGTCACCAGCGTGCCCTCGCCCGCCCCGATGTCGACCAGGTCGAGTGTGTCCGGTTTGCCCAGCTCGGCGTCCACCTGCCGGAGCAGCGCCAGCACCGCGTCGGCGAAGGCCGCCGAGGCGCTGACCGAGGTGCGGAAGTGGCCCGACGGGCGTTCGCGGAGGTAGAAGCCCTCCTCGCCGTACAGCGCTCGCTCCGTCGCGGCGCGCCAGGTCAGCCACATGCCATGGACTATCTCACGACTTCCGGATGACACGCACAGTCATAATGTGACTACTCTTTGTCGCGCGCTTGCGGTAGCGTTTACGTATTGTCATCGAGCGGCTGCGTTGCGCCAACCCCCAAGTGGCGACTGCAGCGGCCGTTCCCCCACAAGCCAACGTCCGCGGCCCCGCGCCGCGAAATCGGAAGGAGCTCGCATGCTGAAGAAGACCCTGGTCCTGGTCGGTGCCGCCGCTGCCCTCGCGCTGTCCGCCCCGGCCGCCCACGCCGACATCACCAGCGGCAACGGCAGCATCCTGGGTGGCAACCAGGTCGCCGTCCCGATCAGCGTCCCGATCGACGTCTGCGGCAACGCCGTGGCGGTCATCGGCGTCAGCGTCGCCGGCTGCAAGGGCGGGTCCAACTCCACGATCACGGACCACCGCTGACCCCAGCTGAGAGCCCGGACCGGCGCGGTCCGGTCCGGGCTCGGACTCCCGGCCGGGCAGTCGGCGGATGCACCGGCCAGGCGCACCTCCGAGAGGTCGCACCGATGGGCGTCGGGTCCTCACGGACTCGGCGCCCACTGTCGTGCGATGACCCCTCTCCTCATCTCTTCCGACAGGGGGTGCACTTTTTGTATGCCCTTGTCGCTTTTGTCGTTAACTCAACATGCGGCAAAGCACCGGTCACGTTCCCCGGACGGAGAGGCCGTTACGCTGGGCGGCAGTGCCATCCGGTCGACAGGGGTGAGACGTCATGGAGGCAGGAGATCGCCCGGCCCGGCTGAGCGTGGGCGTGCTGGGAGCCGGCAAGGTCGGCTCGGCCCTCGGCGCCGCGCTGGCGCAGGCCGGTCACCGGGTCGTCGCCGCGAGCGGCGTGTCCGACAACTCCCAGCGGTGGGCGGCCGAGCGGCTGGGCCTGACGCCGTCGCGGCCCGACGAGGTGGTGGCCGCGGCTCAGCTCATCCTGCTGACCGTGCCCGACGACACGCTGCCCGACCTCGTGGGCGGCCTCGCCGCCACCGGCGCCGACCTCCAGGGCAAGCTTCTCGTGCACACCAGCGGCGCGTACGGGCTGTCGGTGCTCGACCCGGCCGCCAGGGCCGGGGCGCTGCCGCTCGCGCTGCACCCGGTCATGACGTTCACCGGCCGCGACGACGACCTCAACAAGCTCACCGGCATCTCCTACGGCGTCACCGCGCCCGACGCGCTGCGCCCGATCGCCGAGGCGCTGGTGATCGAGATGGGCGGCGAGCCGGTCTGGATCGCCGACTCCGACCGCGCCCTCTACCACGCGGCCCTGGCCGGGGCCGCCAACCACATGGTCACCCTCATCGCCGAGTCCTCCGACCTGCTGGAGCGCATCGGCGTCGAGCACCCGGGCCGCATGCTGGGCCCGCTGCTCGGGGCCGCGCTCGACAACGTGCTGCGGCTCGGCATCGCGGGCCTCACCGGCCCGGTCGTGCGCGGCGACGCGGGCACCGTCCGCAAGCACGTCGACGCGCTGATCCTGGCCGCGCCGGAGGCGGCCGACGCCTACATCGCGCTGGCCAGGCTCACGGCCGACCGCGCGCTCGCCGCCGGGCTGCTCAAACCGGAGGAGGCGGAGCGGCTGCTGGACGCGCTGGGCGGCAATATATGGACCTGACCGTGCCAAGCCGCGCCGCCGCGATGCGGAGGCCGTGAACACCAGGGGCCGCCCACATGGATCTGATCGTCGCGAGGAACAGGGAAGACCTGGTCAAGGCGCGTAGCGGTGGCGACGTGGCGCTGGTGCCCACCATGGGCGCGCTGCACGAGGGCCACCGGTCGCTCATCAGGCTCGCCCGGTCCAGGGCCGACCAGGTCGTGGTCAGCGTCTTCGTCAACCCGCTGCAGTTCGGGCCGAACGAGGACTTCTCCCGCTATCCCCGTACGTTCGAGGCGGATCTGGAGGTGTGCCGGGCCGAGGGCGTCGACGTCGTCCTCCACCCGTCCGCCGAGGACATGTACCGCCCCGACCGCCAGGTGAGCGTCCTGGCGGGGCGGATGGGCGAGATCGTCGAGGGCGCGTCCCGGCCGGGGCACTTCGACGGGGTGCTGACCGTCGTGCTCAAGCTGTTCAACCTGGTCCAGCCGCGGGTGGCGGTCTTCGGGCAGAAGGACGCCCAGCAGCTCGCGCTGATCCGCCGCATGGTGGCCGACCTGGACGTGCCGGTCGAGATCGTCGGCGCGCCCACCGTGCGCGAGCCCGACGGGCTGGCCCTGTCCAGCCGCAACCGCTACCTGTCCGCCGAGGACCGGCAGGTGGCCCTGGCGCTCTCCCGCGCCCTTCGCGCGGGCGAGGCCGCGACCACTCCCGGGGCGGTCCGCGCGGCGGCCCGCGAGGTGCTCGCCGCCGCCGGGCCCGCCCTCGACGTGGACTACCTGGCCCTGGTGGACCCGGCGACCTTCGCCGAGGTGGGCGAGGAGCACACGGGCGAGGCCGTGCTCGCGGTGGCGGCGCGGGTCGGCGCCACCCGGCTGATCGACAACGTCATCCTGACCTTGAATCCCGCCTGAGGCGGATTACCGTCGGGACATGACCGACGAGGAGTTGCGGGACGAGCTGCTCCGGCGCATGAAGGTCGACCAGGCCCTGCGCGACCCGGCCAAGGGCTTCCCGGGGGACAGGCGGCTCGCCCGGCTCCAGAAGCTGGACGAGGGCAACACCGCCTGGCTCTACTCGGTGGTGGCCAACCGCGGCTGGCCGCTGGTCTCGCAGGTGGGGGAGCGGGCCGCGCGGGCGGCCTGGCTGCTGGCCCAGCACGCGACGGCGCTCGCGGCGCAGCGGCTGTTCCGGGAGCTGATGGCCGAGGCGGTCGAGCGGGACGAGGCCTCGCCGCGCGATCTGGCGTACCTGGAGGATCGGGTGCGGGTGCGCTCGGGCCGTCCCCAGCTCTACGGCACCCAGTTCCACGACGGCGCCGACGGCCTGGAGCCGATGCCGATCGAGGAGCCCGGCCTGCTCGACGAGCGCCGCGCGGCCGTGGGGCTGGAGCCGTTCGCCGAGTACGAGGCGTTCATCAGGAAGACGGAGCCCATCGGGCGGACGGCCGCGGTGCGCGAGCCGGACGGCCCCGCCGGTCGCTGACCCACCCCCGGGGCATGACCACGCCGCGGCAGGCGTTATCGTCATGTTGACGATATAGCGCTGATCCAAGGAGATCCCCATGAGCGCACCGGTGATCCCACTGCGGCTGACCGCCCCCGAGCCCGGCTGGACGGCCGAGGCCGACCTGGTCGTCGTGGGCTCCGGCATCGCGGGCCTGACCGTGGCCCTGCGCTACGCCGAGCTGGAGCCGGCGGCCAAGGTCCTGATCGTCACCAAGGACGTGCTCTCCTCGGGCTCCACGCGCTGGGCCCAGGGCGGCATCGCGGCCGTGCTCGACCCGCGCGACACCCCGGAGGAGCACCTGAACGACACGCTGGTCGCCGGGGTGGGCCTGAGCGACGAGCGCGCCGTGCGGGCGCTGGTCACCGAGGGCCCGGGCGCGGTGCGCCGGCTGATCGCGAGGGGCGCCCGCTTCGACCGCACCCCCGACGGCGAGCTCCAGCTCACCAGGGAGGGCGGCCACCGGCGGCGCAGGATCGTGCACGCGGGCGGTGACGCCACCGGCGCCGAGGTGCAGCGGGCGCTCATCGAGGCGGTGCGGGCCGGCTCGATCGAGGTCGTCGAGCACGCGCTGGTGCTCGACCTGCTCAAGGACGCCCGCGGCCGGGCCAGGGGCGTCACCCTGCACGTCATGGGCGAGGGCGACCGCGACGGCGTCGGCGCGGTGCTGGCCAGGGCCGTCGTGCTGGCCACCGGCGGCATGGGCCAGGTGTACGCGGCCACCACGAACCCCGCCGTCTCCACCGGCGACGGCGTCGCGCTGGCGCTGCGGGCCGGCGCGGTGGTGCGCGACCTGGAGTTCGTCCAGTTCCATCCCACCGTGCTCTGGCTCGGCGAGGGCTCGACCGGCCAGCAGCCGCTGATCTCGGAGGCGGTGCGCGGCGAGGGCGCCTTCCTGGTGGACCACGAGGGCAACCGGTTCATGGCCGGCGTGCACGAGCTGGCCGACCTGGCGCCGCGCGACGTCGTGGCCAAGGCGATCATGCGGACGATGAGCGCGACCGGCCGCGACCACGTGTACCTCGACGGCCGCCACTTCGGCCGGGAGAAGTGGGAGACCCGGTTCCCCACCATCTACGCCATCTGCCGCGAGCACGGCATCGATCCGGCCACCGAGCCCGTCCCGGTGGCCCCGGCCGCCCACTACGCCAGCGGCGGCGTCCGCACCGACCTGCGCGGCCGTACCTCGATCGACGGCCTGTACGCCTGCGGCGAGGTCGCCTGCACCGGCGTGCACGGCGCGAACCGGCTGGCCTCCAACTCGCTGCTGGAGGGCCTGGTCTTCGCCGAGCGCATCGCCGCGGACGTGCACGCCACCCGCCCGGCCCCCGGCGACCCGGTGCCGTCCGCCGCTCCCGCGGGCCTGGTGGACCCGCGGGCCAGGACCAGGATCCAGGGCCACATGAGCAGGGGCGCGAGCGTGCTGCGCAGCCGCGAGTCGCTGCGGGAGACCGCGCGGGCGCTGCTCGACGCCCGCTGGACGCCGGTCGAGGTGACGCCGCGCACCGAGTCCTGGGAGGCGACGAACCTGCTGACCGTGGCCACCGTGCTGACCGGCGCGGCGGCGGCCCGGCTGGAGACCCGTGGCTCACACTGGCGCGAGGACCACGACGCGCGCGACGACAACGAATGGCTGGGCCACCTGGATGTGACCCTGACGGAGGAGGGCCTTCGCATGACGTACACGCCGCACGGTGACGCGATGCCGCCGCGCCTGGCGCAGGAGCTGGCGGCTGCCGGGCTCGACCCGGCCGAGGTGGACGCGCTCATCGGCCGCGCGCTGGAGGAGGACCTGCAGGAGGCCGGCGACGTGACCAGCCTGGCCACCGTCCCGGCCGACCGGCAGGCGGCCGGCGACCTGGTGGCCCGCAAGGACGGCGTGGTGGCGGGCCTGGCCGTGGCCGAGGCGGTGTTCGTGCGGCTGGGCGCGGCCCGCACCGAGCGCCAGGCCAAGGACGGCGAGCGGGTGCGGGCGGGCGACGTGCTGCTCACCGTCGAGGGCCCGGCCCGCGCCCTGCTGACCGCCGAGCGCACCGCGCTCAACTTCGTCACGCACCTGTCCGGGGTGGCGACGCTGACCGCCAGGTGGGCCGAGGCGATCGCGGGCACCTCCGCCCGCGTGCGCGACAGCCGCAAGACCCTGCCCGGCCTGCGGGCGCTGGAGAAGTACGCCGTGCGCTGCGGCGGCGGGGTCAATCATCGCATGTCGCTGTCGGACGCCGCGCTGATCAAGGACAATCACGTGGTGGCGGCAGGGGGAGTGGCCGAGGCGTTCCGCGCGGTGCGCGAGCGGTTCCCCGAGCTGCCGATCGAGGTGGAGATCGACCGGCTGGACCAGTTGGAGGCGGTGCTCGACGAGGGCGCCGAGGAGATCCTGCTGGACAACTTCACGGTCGAGGACATAGCGCGTGCCGTACAACTCGTGAAAAAGCGGGCGAAAAAAGGGGTTGCCCTTGAAGCGAGCGGGGGATTGACCTTGGAATCGGCCCGTGCTGTGGCCGAGACTGGCGTTGACCACCTGGCGGTGGGAGCGCTAACGCACTCGGCGCCGGCCCTGGACATCGCATTGGATCTGCGGGGGTAATTGATGCTGCTCACGATCGACGTCGGCAACACGCACACGGTGCTGGGGCTCTTCGAGGGCGAGGACGTCATCGAGCACTGGCGGCTGGCGACCGACGCCCGCCGCACCGCCGACGAGATCGCGGTCGTCCTCCAGGGGCTGCTGGCGCAGTCGCCGCTGCTCAAGGGGGCCGACATCGACGGCATCGCCATCTGCTCCACGGTCCCGAGCGTGCTCAACGAGATGCGCGAGATGTGCCGCCGCTACTACGGCGACGTCACGGCGGTGATCGTGGAGCCGGGCATCCGCACCGGCGTGCCCGTCCGGATGGACAACCCCAAGGAGGTCGGCAGCGACCGCATCGTGAACGCGCTGGCCGCCATCGACCAGTACGGCGGCCCCTGCGTCATCGTCGACTTCGGCACCGCCACCTCCTTCGACGCGGTCTCCGCCAAGGGCGAGTACGTCGGGGCGGTCACCGCGCCCGGCATCGAGATCTCCGTGGACGCCCTCGCCGCCGCCGGCGCCCAGCTCCACAAGGTCGAGCTGGTCCGCCCCCGCTCGGTGATCGCCAAGAACACGGTGGAGGCCCTGCAGGCCGGCATCATCTACGGCTTCGCCGGCCAGGTGGACGGCATCGTCGAGCGCATGGCGGCCGAGCTGGCCGACGACCCCGACGAGGTGACGGTCGTCGCCACCGGCGGCCACGCCGGGCTGGTGGTGGGCGAGTCGCGCTCGATCGACGTGCACGAGCCGTGGCTGACGCTCATCGGCCTGCGCCTGATCTACCACCGCAACGCGGGCTGAGCCCTCCGTACCCCGGACGTGGAGCAGGCGGCCCCCCGCTCGGGTGAGGGGGCCGCCTGCGGCACTCGGGTGCGGATCCGGCGTCACGCCTACTCGTCGCCGTCGACGCTGTAGATGTCCTGCCAGTAGCCGCACTTGGTCGGGTACTTGCTGTACAGGCCGATCTGGCAGACCTGGGCGCGCACGCTGTAGACGTCGTTGTCCTGGTAGAAGAACTTCTTGTAGCCGGGGTAGCCGCAGTACTTCTTGCTGTAGACCGGCGACCAGTCGTGGTCGAAGTCCTCGGCCTGGAAGCGGATGTAGGCGCACTTGCCGCCCTCGTCGTAGCTGCGGTTGTCGCGGTCCCAGAGGCGGCCGTAGACCTGGACCTCGTTCGACTCCCCGTCGCCGTCCCAGTTCACGCTGATCGTGCCCTGCGCCTTGGCCTGGTAGTTCTTGGAGTACAGCGGGCCCCAGCCCGAGGAGTAGTCGTCGTAGTGGGGCGAGTCCGCGAGGGCCGCGCCCGACATCGACAGGGCCAGAGCGGTGGTGGCGGCGGCGGCGAGGGTGCCGATCGCGAGCTTCTTGAACATTTCTCTCTCCTGGAGCTCCCCTGGGCCGGCTCCCTGCCGGCTCCCCCCTGAGCTCGTGAGTCATTGATAAAAGAGCCCTCTTGCAGCGCCCCTGCAGCGGGCCGACGAGCCCTTGCAGTTCGCCATATCCCCTACGCTTTGATGCTGTGAGCGAAGAACTTCCCGAGCAGATGCGGATCCGGAGGGAGAAGCTCGACCGCCTTCGGAGCGAGGGCGTCGACCCTTACCCGGTGAATTTCCCCCGTACGGCGACCAACGCCGAGGTCAGGGAGAAATACCAGGGCCTGGAGCCCGACACCGCCACCGGTGACACCGTCTCGGTGGCCGGCCGCGTCATGCTCAGCCGCGTGGGCGGGAAGCTCTGCTTCGCCACCCTGCGCGACGCCGAGGGCGACCTGCAGGTCATGATCTCCCTCGACCGGGTCGGCGAGGAGTCGCTGGCCCGCTGGAAGCGCGACGTCGACCTCGGCGACCACGTCGGCGTGACCGGCGAGGTCATCACCTCGCGAAGGGGCGAGCTGTCGATCCTGGCCGACTCCTGGCAGATCACCGCCAAGTGCCTGCGCCCGCTGCCGGAGAAGCACGTCGGCCTCACCGACCCCGAGGCCCGCGTCCGGCAGCGCTACGTCGACCTCATCGTCAACGACGAGGCCAGGCGGACGGCCCGCATCCGCAGCGCCACCGTGCGCGCGGTGCGCGACTTCTGGCACGAGGAGGGCTACCTCGAGGTCGAGACGCCGATGTTGCAGCCCATCCACGGCGGCGCGGCGGCCCGGCCCTTCAAGACCCACATCAACGCCTACGACATGGAGCTCTACCTCCGCATCGCGATCGAGCTCTACCTCAAGCGGCTGGTGGTCGGCGGCATCGAGAAGGTCTTCGAGATCAACCGCAACTTCCGCAACGAGGGCGCCGACTCCACGCACAACCCCGAGTTCACCATGATCGAGGCGTACGGCACCTACCTCGACTACCACGACATGGCCGACCTGACGCAGCGGATGTACCAGAAGGCCGTCGTGGCCGCCCTGGACACCACCGTGGTCGTGCACGACGGCGTCGAGGTCGACCTCGGCCTCGCCGAGTGGCCCCGGGTCCCGCTGTACGGGCTGGTCTCGGAGGCCGTCGGCGAGGAGATCACCACCGCGACGACGCTGGAGGAGCTGCGCAAGATCGCCGACCGGCGCGAGGTGCACTGGGACCCGAAGTGGGGCGCGGGCAAGCTCGTGCAGGAGCTGTTCGAGGCGCTGGTGGAGCACACGCTCGTGCAGCCGACGTTCGTCATGGACTATCCGCTGGAGACCTCGCCGCTGGCCCGGCTCCACCGCGACAACCCGCTGCTCACCGAGAAGTGGGACCTCATCGGGTTCGGCACCGAGCTGGGCACCGCCTACTCCGAGCTCAACGACCCGCTCGACCAGCGGCAGCGGCTGGTCGAGCAGTCGTTGCTGGCGGCCGGCGGCGACCCCGAGGCGATGCAGCTCGACGAGGACTTCCTGACGGCCCTCGAGTACGGCATGCCGCCCACCGGCGGCATGGGCGCCGGCATCGACCGGATGATCATGGCGTTCACCGGCAAGAACATCCGCGAGACCATCCTGTTCCCCCTGGTCAAGCCCACCCAGTGAGCGCGGGGCGGGGCCTTCGAGGCCCCGCCCGCCTCCTCAGAGGGTCAGCACCAGCCGGCCGCGCACGCCGCCGGCGGCCAGCCGGGCGTGCGCCTCGGCGGCCCGCTCCAGCGGGTACGTCCCCGCCACCCTGGGCGTCAGCAGCCCGGCCTCCACCAGCCGGACGATCTCCCGCAACTGCGCCGGGTCGGCGCGGAAGAACACCGTCGCCACGTCGATGCCCCGCAGCCCGACGGGCGCCACGCCGGCCGTCAGCGTCACGAAGCGGCCGCCGTCGCGCACCGCGTCGAGGGCGGCCAGCCCCAGCACCGCCGCGTCCACCGCGGCGTCCGCGCCTCCCGGCACCGCGGCCCGCACCCGGTCGGCCAGGCCCTCGCCGCGCGGCACGAACCACTCGGCCCCGAGCTCGCGCACCAGCTCCTCGTCCGCCGCTCCCGCGACCGCCACGACCCGCAGGCCGCGCAGCCGGCCCAGCTCCACCAGGTGGCCGCCGACGGCGCCGGCCGCGCCGGTCACCAGCAGCGTCCCTCCGGGGGCGAGGCTCGCGCGGTCGAGCGCCTGCCAGGCGGTCAGCGTGTTGAGCGGGAGCGTCGCGGCGGCCACCGGGTCCACGCCGCGCGGGGCGGGCGCGACCGCGTCGGCGTCCAGGACGACGTACTCGGCCTGGGCCTTGACCGGGACCTCCAGGCGGGCGGCCAGGCCGATCACCGCCTCGCCCACCCGGAAACCGGCGCCCTCGCCGACCTGGTCCACGGTGCCGGCCGCGTCGAAGCCCAGCCCGTACGACTCCAGCCGCCGCGCCACCCCGTAGTCGGCCACGGTGCCGTCGGCGATGGCGAGGTCGAAGGGGTTCACCCCGGCGGCGGCCACCCGGATCCGCACCTGGCCGGGGCCCGCCTGCGGCACCGGCACCTCCACCAGCAGGGGAGCGCCGGAACCGCCGATCAGTGCACGCATGTTCGTCATGTCCGCGACCCTAGAAAGAGTTGCTCTCTTCTGGTAAGTAGGCACCTGAAAGTTCGTAACTCACCTTGGAGGGGCGATGGCCACGAGGACGGCGGCCGAGCGGCGCGAGGAGGCCCGGCAGGCGTTCGACGCGTACTTCGCCGAGTGCCCGTCGCGCAAGCTGCTCGACCGGCTCAGCGACAAATGGGTGACGCTGGTGCTGACCGCGCTGGAGGACGGGCCGCGCCGCTACAGCGACCTGGCCCGCCGCATCGCGGGCGTGAGCCAGAAGATGCTCACCCAGACGTTGCGCGGGCTGGAGCGCGACGGCCTGGTGACCCGGACGCTGACGCCGTCGGTGCCGGTGCGGGTCGACTACGCGCTGACGCCGCTGGGCGAGAGCCTCATGCCGCTGGTCTCGGCCATCAAGGGGTGGGCGGAGCGGCACATCGAGGACGTCGAGGAGGCCAGGCGGCGCTACGACGCCTGCCCCGGCGCGTGAAACGTTCAGCGATCCAGCCGCACCGGCAGCCGGGCGAGGCCGCGCAGCACCAGGGTCGGCTTGTACGGCGGCGCCGTTGGCGCCGGCGTCCCGCAGCCGGCGCCGGAGCTTCGCCAGGTCGCGGAAGTAGTCGCGAAACTCCCTTCCGGACCGGCCGCTTTCCGACTTCAGCTCGTCTGTAAGCATCGGGTCAAGGCTGCGCGCGACGGCTTCGTTCCATCCGCGGAAGCGGTCGTGATCTCTCGGCGGCACCCCCAGCAGCTCGGAGATCACCATGACCGGCAGGGGGCACACGAAACCGGAAACCAGGTCAGCCTCCTCCGGCAACGCCCCGATCAGCCCGGCCGTGCCGGCCTCGACGCGGGGCCGCGGCCGCTCGACCGTGCGCGGGGTGAACGCCCTGCTCACCAGCCCGGGTAACCTCGTGTGATCGGGCGGGTCCGGCCGGAGACACGACTCGACGGGTTGACCTGCGGCTCTGTGATCGGACGGTCGCGAACTGTGCCCGAATCGGGGGTCGCGGAGCATGGCCGCGCACAGCTCGTGACCGGTCAGGACGAGCAGCCCAGCGGGGGTGCGGACGATCGGCCCGCGCTCGCGCAGCGCCCGGTGGCGCGCATAGGGATCATCCAGAAAACCAGGGTCCGCGGGATCAAAACCCAGGACGTCCGCCGACCCGGGGAGAAGGGACCCGAACGCGTGGACTGATCATCCGGATCGGTCATCACGTGTCCAGGATCCGATCCGCATATGGCGAGTACGTCACATATACGGGATCATGTCAATAGCGCTCGTCAAGTGCTGGAATGGGTACGCTTGACGACCTTTCCGAGATGCGTTTACCGTCTGCGAGACGAGCGGCTTTGGCCCGTTGCGAGGTCCGAATTCTGGTCTGTTGGGGGGGAGGGCTCCCGATGGAAGTGCTCGAAGGCGTTGAGCTGAGCCACGCGGATCTGGCTTTACTCGGCGAGCTGGCCAAAGGCGTCACGGTAGATCGGGTGGGCAGACGTCTGGACATCAGCGGACGTACGGTACGCCGTCGGTTGCGCTGCATCTGCGACCGCATCGGCGTGGCCACGGCCATCGAGGCGGTCGCCTGGGCGGCGCGCCGACAGCTCATCTGACGGGACGCTTGGCACCGCGGCCCGGCGCTCAGGAAGCGGGCGTCCGGTGACCGCGGGCACGCGCCCGTCAGTCGGCGATGCGGACCGCGCCGGCGAAGGGCCGGTTCGCGAGGGAGGCCACCCGGACCACGTCACCCGTACGCGGGGCGTGCACCATCATGCCGCCGCCGATGTAGATGCCGACGTGGTGCAGGTCGCTGTAGAAGAAGACCAGGTCGCCGGGGCGCAGCTCCTCCCGCGAGATGTGCCGGCCGGCCGTCCACTGGTCGCCGGTGTAGTGCGGCAGGGAGATGCCCACACGCTGGAAGGCGGCCATGACCAGCCCCGAGCAGTCGTAGGAGCTCGGCCCCTCGGCGCCCCACACGTACGGCTTGAGCTGCTGCGTGAGCGCCCACCTCGCGGCCTCGGCCGCCTTGCCGGTGCCGGGGATGGGCAGGTTGACGCGCACCGCGCGGGTGCCCGGCTGCCCGGCCTCGCCGAGCGCGCGCCGGTAGAGGCTGCTCTCGGCCTTGGCCACCAGGCCGGTGATCTTGTCGCGCTTGGAGTCGAGGTCGGCGACGATGCGGCGCAGCTCCTCCATGCGGGTCTTGGCGCCGGCCTGGGCGCGGGTGGCCGCGTCCATGGCCTTGAGCAACTGGTTGACCTCTTCGCTCTGCTGGGTCTCCAGCGCGTACGTGGTGGCGGCCCGGTCGAGGAACTGCTCGGGGTTCTCCGACTGCGTGAAGGCGAGGGTGCGGCTGAGGCCGCCGGTGATGTAGGCGTTCTGGGCGAGCATGACCGCCTTGGCGCGCTTGGCGGCGAGATCGGCCTGGCTGTCGGCGAGCGTCTTCTGCGCGGCGTCGGCGGCCTTCTTGGCGGTCTTGTACTTCTCCCGCTGGCCGTTGTACTGCTCCGTCAGCGTCTCGATCTGCACGTGCAGCTTCTCGACCTTGTCGGACAGCTCCTTGAGCGAAGGCTTGGGCTCCGCGGACGCCGGGGCGCCGGTGACGGAGGTCAGGAGCGCGGCGACCGCGACGGCCGCCGCTCCGAGGCGGAACGGCCGCCGGAACCGTTCCACGGGGCGGGCGTCCCCGCCCGCCGACCTGTTGTCCCCACGCGTGCGCGTGCGCTTCACCAACCAGCTCCTTTCCTCGACGCCTACCGGGTTAGCTGACGGGTTCGGGCCGGAGCAGCCCTACCGAACGATTCGGATTCACCCCGGGTGATGGCGTGCGGCGGTCGCCATCGGCGGGTCCCCGGCTTCCCTCGCGGGAATTGGGCGTGTCTCCCGCGTGCGACACGCGGGGAACGTCGTCGCTGGACACTAATGCACTCCCGGTTCCTGCTCAACCAGAACTGCTTGATCTGTTGAGGTTTCACAACTGAAGGGTCACAAGGTGATCTCGTGATCAAGCGTACAGAAGGAACTTTATGTCCTCTTTGCCCTTGGTTCTAACGGGCGGAGGTGGAGGCCGGACCTGCCCGAGGATGTCCCGTAAGTGACGCAGGAGGGGGACAGGCGAGGGAGATAAGTCCGAGCCGTAATGACATCTGTACTCTGGAGAGCCATGGAGCAGGTGGCCGAACTGACAGTGCCCGAGACCGCGGTGGTGGTCCGGCGTGCCCGCACGCCCGACGTCCGCGAGATCAGGCGCCTGGTCGACACCTACGCGGGCGCGGGTCCCCGGCTCCTGGAGAAGACCACGGTGACGCTGTACGAGGACGTACAGGAGTTCTGGGTGGCCGACCTCGGCGGGCGGGTCGCCGGCTGCGGCGCCCTCCACGTCCTGTGGGAGGACCTCGCCGAGGTCCGCACGGTCGCCGTCGATCCGGAGTGCCGGGGCAAGGGCATCGGCCACCGGATCGTCGAGGCACTCATACAGCAGGCGAAGGATCTGGGTCTGCGACGTGTATTCTGTCTGACTTTTGAGGTCGACTTCTTCGCGAGACACGGCTTCCGTCCCATCCAGGGGACACCGGTCTCACCCGAGGTCTACGCAGAACTGCTGGCCTCGTACGACGAGGGAGTGGCGGAGTTCCTCGACCTGGAGCACGTCAAGCCGAACACCCTGGGCAACACCCGCATGCTGCTCCATCTGACATCGGGTGACGCGGACCTTGACCACTTGGAAAGGTGATTGTTGATACCTATGTCGATACGTTGGGCAGCACAGGCATGTGCCCTGACACGTGCCACATGCGCACGCGAAGCGAGGTGACACGGTGAGCACCGGACAGCCGCCGTATCCGCAAGACGAATCCGGCGAGAACTCCGCGCCTGGCAATCCCCAGTACGGCCAGCCCCCCTACGGCCAGCAGAACCAGGGCCGCCACCCCGGCGAGCCCGACCCTGACGCCACGGTCGTCGGCTACCGCGCCGACGACGCCTTCGGCGGCCAGTCCCCCTACGGCCAGCAGCAAGGTCAGTACGGCCAGCAGGGACAGCAGGGGCAGTACGGCCAGCAGCCCCAGCAGGGGCAGCAGGGCTACGGCCAGCAGGGGCAGTACGGCCAGCAGCAGCAGCAGTACGGCCAGCAGCCGCAGTCCCAGCCCGGCTACGGCCAGCAGCAGGGCTACGGCCAGCAGCCCCAGTACGGGCAGCAGCCGCAGTCCCAGCCGGACTACGGCCAGCAGGGCTACGGCCAGCAGCAGTACGGCCAGCAGCAGGGCTACGGCCAGCAGCCCGGCTCCCAGCCGGGTTACGGCCAGCAGCCGTCCTCGGGCCAGTACGGCACGCAGCCCGACTACGGCCAGCAGGGCTACGGCCAGCAGCAGTACGGCCAGCAGCCCCAGTCGCAGCCGGACTACGGCCAGTACGGCCAGCAGCCGCAGTCCCAGCCGGACTACGGCCAGGGCTACGGCCAGCAGCAGCAGTCGCAGCCCGGCTACGGCCAGCCCGGCCAGTACGCCCAGCCGGGCCAATACGGCGACCAGCAGTACGGCCAGCAGCAGTACGGCCAGCAGGGCTACGGCCCGCAGCAGTACGGTCAGCCCGGCTACGGCCAGCCCGGTTACGGCCCCGGGCCGGTGGGCGTCCAGCCTCCCGGCGCGCCCGCCCCGCTCGCCGAGTGGTGGCAGCGCCTGGTGGCCAGGCTCATCGACGGCGTCATCCTGGCGATCATCAACTTCGTCGTCGGCCTGATCCTGGGCATCTTCTTCGTGGCCAGCTACAGCTCGCTCGACGGCAGCACCAGCGGGATCGGCTCGTCCTTCCTGGCGAGCATCCTGGCGGCCGTCGTGGCGGGTCTGCTCTGGATCGCCTACGACTACTTCCTGCTGAAGATGAGCGGGCAGACCGTCGGCAAGATGGTGATGGGCATCAAGGTGGTCCCCGTGGGCCAGCCGATGCCGGTCAAGGGCCTGTCCAACGACGCCGCGCTCAAGCGGGCCGGCGGCACGTGGGGCTGGTGGGTGCTGAACGCGATCCCGATCCTCGGCTGGCTGTTCGCCTACGCCGGTGTCGCGGTCAACGGCGCCTCCCAGCTCTGGGACAAGCCGCTGCAGCAGACGTTCGCCGACAAGTTCGCGCGCACGGTGGTCGTGAAGATCAAATAGTCCCGTGCGGGACGTCAACAGGGGCCGGCTTCGCGCCGGCCCCTATTGTTTGCCCGCCCGGCCGTACCAGAATGGTGAGACCTGCACTCCCCGAAGGGGCCACCGATGACGCGAGGTGGAGGTTATGGCCGGGACGGCGCCGCGAGCGGACACGCGGCCGGCGGAATGGTGGGAACGACTCGGTGCCCGGCTGATTGAGGGTCTCGTCTTCGGGGTCATCTATTACATTCTGTTCATCACGCTCTGGGGCGTCTTTCGAACTGTCGGCGTCCTGGAGGCGTTCGGCGGGCGGCTGCCCGGCATGGGCGCCTGGCTGGCCGCCGGAGCCGCTTATACGGGCTACGACTGGTGGGCCCATTCCCGGGGCGGCCGCACGTTCGGCAAGACGATCATGCGGATTCACCTGGTCCCGGACGAGCCGGCGCCCGGCGCGGCGCTGAAACGGGCGCTGGTCTATCCGGGCCCGCTCATGCTGGTGGGCATTCCGGTGGTCAATCTCCTGGCCGGAATGTTGCTGTTCGGCGTGGGCCTGCTCATCCTGATCGACAAGCCGCTGGAGCGCGGTCCGCACGACCGGCTGGCCGGAACGCGCGTGGTAAAAGATCTTCGCTGAGCGGGGCGTACCTGGGCGGATGCCTTTTCGCAAAATTTTCGCTTGATCCGGTAAGGAGCCTGGAGAGACTGGCATTAGGCTATGGGGCGTCCGGGTTGCCGGGTGTTGGCGCCCCTGCGACGCGCAGGGCATGTGTGTGCCGCTATGGTCAGGTGCGGGCGGTTCCCGCCGTACGCTGCACGGGGGTCACGCTCCTCCAGGCAGCGGACCCGGGCGCATATAGCGCCCCCGAAACCCCGTCAGCCGTGGAGGCGAGGACGAATGGAAGCCGTAACAGACGTATTGTCAGCGCTCATCCCCCCGGTCGTGGTCGCCGGAGCCTTCATCTTTGGCGTAGTGAAGTTGGTCCGCCACGAGGGGCCCGGGCGGCGTCCTAAGGCTCAGGAGCCGGCCGAGAAGCAGAACTGATCGGCCAGTCAGCCGAATCCCCGCAGGCTGAATTGTCTCAGCGCCTTTCCGGGTATATGTTTGGGCAGGCGAATGAAACAATGCCCGCGAAAGGATTGCGTAGATGGCCAAGCAGATCCAGGAGATTCTCATCGATGACCTCGATGGGGGCGAGGCCAATGAGACGGTCAGCTTCGCTATTGACGGCTCCTCCTATGAGATTGACCTCAGCGACCTTAACGCCAAGAAGCTGAGGGACGCGCTCTCGCCTTTCGTGCAGCACGCGCGCCGGGCGGGCGCCACCTCCACGCGTCGCCGCGGCCGTAGCGGCAACCGTGCGATGAGCCGCGAGAAGAGCTCGGAGATCCGGCAGTGGGCCAAGGCCCACGGTCTGCCGGTCAGCGAGCGTGGCCGTATCGCCTCCACCGTCGTCGAGAAGTACGAGGCGGCTCACTGAAAGAGCCGGTCGCTCGACCATGCGCTTATGCCGTTCGCCTTGGACCCCGGCGGCCGCCATAAGCGCATGATCGTATTCAGGGGCGTCTCGAATGCCGGACGCCCCGGAGGACGATCTGCTGACTTGCCCACATATGCGGGCGTTTTGGGCGGGGTCACGGTTCGTGTCCGGTGCCCTTTCGTCCATGAGCGCCCGCATATGTGAAGGTTCCGTGCCCGGCCTGCCCGAATGCCGAAAGGCCGCGGGCGCCGTTGCGCGGCGTGCGCGCCCGCGGATGGCCCCGCCGATGGCCCGGGGATGACGGAGGGCGACGGGCGAGTTGGGTGGCGAGATGCGCCGGGCATTGCGGGCGTCCCGGCGCGGGGAACGTACGTTGAATGAGGTATGCGGGCCCTCACCGTGTTCCTGGGTAAAAGCTGTGGAGCCGGCCGGGCTCCTTATGCGCGATCTCCCGCGGATGCCCGCGTGCGGCGCGGCAAAACCCGCTTGACCCGACATGTACGCACAATGTCGGTTCTCCCCGAGTGCGGCTGAGCGCGGCAGGCGGCCCAATCGCCGGATCACCGGGACCAGCGTGGCTGTTGGGGCGCCGTTCCTGTCCGGTAACTCCGCTGACCGGATGGGTATTGGAGTGAGAGTGCGGTAGGTGCCGTGTCATGCTCAGGGCGTAGCGCGCGCGCTTGGCCATCCATTGCCGGACGACATAGGATGATTACGCAACAGATACGGACGCGGCATCATCGGCGATGCGGCGGGCGCGGCCCCCGGCGGGCCACGACGCCCGGGCGTCCGGCGGCCGATCCGTGTTGATCTGCGTACGCCGCGGCGGCAATTCGGTGTCGTCTCCCCGTAGCGGCCTAAACATCGTTCGCTTGCGGCGTATCGGGAACACGTCACCCCCGAACAGTAGTTGGATGGAGGGTGAACGCCCTGCTCTCGGGGAACGTCTCTGCTATAGAGCGTGTCAGAGGCGATGGGCACGGTTCGCCGAGCCAGGGCTAGCATGCGGGAGGACGGGACCGGATTTACCGGCCTGACTGACCGCTCTGTGAGGAGCGACGAGATGTTCGAGAGGTTCACCGACCGAGCGAGGCGTGTTGTCGTCTTGGCCCAGGAAGAGGCCAGGATGCTCAACCACAACTACATCGGCACTGAGCACATTCTTCTTGGCTTGATCCACGAAGGTGAGGGCGTTGCCGCCAAGGCTCTGGAGAGCCTGGGCATCAGCCTTGAGGGTGTGCGCCAGCAGGTCGAGGAGATCATCGGCCAGGGCCAGTCGGCTCCGTCGGGGCACATTCCCTTCACCCCGCGGGCCAAGAAGGTCCTCGAGCTGTCGCTCCGTGAGGCTCTGCAGCTGGGCCACAACTACATCGGCACCGAGCACATCCTGCTCGGGCTCATCCGCGAGGGTGAGGGTGTGGCGGCCCAGGTGCTGGTCAAGCTTGGAGCTGATCTCAACCGCGTCCGGCAGCAGGTGATCCAGCTGCTGCACGGTTACCAGGGCAAGGAGCCGGCCGCCGCGGGCGGCCCCCAGGAGTCGGCCCCGTCCACGTCCCTGGTGCTCGACCAGTTCGGCCGCAACCTGACCCAGGCGGCCCGCGAGGGCAAGCTGGATCCGGTCATCGGCCGTGAGAAGGAGATCGAGCGGGTCATGCAGGTCCTCTCCCGGAGGACCAAGAACAACCCCGTTCTCATCGGCGAGCCCGGCGTCGGCAAGACCGCCGTCGTCGAGGGCCTGTCGCAGAAGATCGTCAGGGGCGAGGTGCCCGAGACGCTGAAGGACAAGCAGCTCTACACGCTTGACCTCGGCGCCCTGGTCGCCGGCTCCCGCTACCGCGGTGACTTCGAGGAGCGCCTGAAGAAGGTGCTCAAGGAGATCCGCACGCGCGGCGACATCATCCTGTTCATCGACGAGCTGCACACGCTCGTGGGTGCGGGCGCCGCCGAGGGCGCGATCGACGCGGCCAGCATCCTCAAGCCCATGCTGGCCCGCGGCGAGCTGCAGACGATCGGCGCGACCACGCTCGACGAGTACCGCAAGTACCTCGAGAAGGACGCCGCGCTGGAGCGCCGCTTCCAGCCGATCCAGGTGGCCGAGCCCTCGCTCAGCCACACGATCGAGATCCTCAAGGGTCTGCGCGACCGCTACGAGGCGCACCACCGCGTGTCCATCACCGACGACGCGCTGGTGGCCGCGGCCCAGCTCGCCGACCGCTACATCAGCGACCGCTACCTTCCCGACAAGGCGATCGACCTCATCGACGAGGCCGGCTCGCGGATGCGCATCCGCCGCATGACCGCGCCGCCGGACCTGCGCGAGTACGACGAGAAGATCGCCAACGTGCGCCGCGACAAGGAGTCCGCGATCGACGCGCAGGACTTCGAGAAGGCGGCCGCCCTCCGCGACCAGGAGAAGCAGCTCCAGCTCAAGCGCGAGCGCCGGGAGAAGGAGTGGAAGGCCGGCGACATGGACGTCGTGGCCGAGGTCACCCAGGAGCTCATCGCCGAGGTCCTGGCGACGGCCACCGGCATCCCGGTCTTCAAGCTGACCGAGGAGGAGTCGCAGCGCCTGCTCCGCATGGAGGACGAGCTCCACAAGCGGATCATCGGCCAGGACGACGCCATCAAGGGCCTGTCGCGCTCCATCCGGCGCACCCGCGCCGGTCTGAAGGACCCGCGCCGTCCCGGTGGCTCGTTCATCTTCGCCGGCCCGTCCGGCGTCGGTAAGACCGAGCTGTCCAAGGCGCTCGCGGAGTTCCTCTTCGGCGACGAGGACGCGCTGATCAGCCTGGACATGTCGGAGTTCATGGAGAAGCACACCGTCTCCCGGCTGTTCGGCTCGCCTCCCGGCTACGTCGGCTACGAGGAGGGCGGCCAGCTCACCGAGAAGGTGCGGCGCAAGCCGTTCTCCGTGGTCCTGTTCGACGAGATCGAGAAGGCCCACCCTGACATCTTCAACTCGCTGCTGCAGATTCTGGAGGACGGTCGCCTGACCGACGCCCAGGGTCGGGTGGTCGACTTCAAGAACACGGTCATCATCATGACCACCAACCTCGGCACCCGTGACATCTCCAAGGGCATCGGGGTCGGGTTCGCGAAGTCCAACGACACCGAGTCCAACTACGAGCGGATGAAGGCGAAGGTCCAGGAGGAGCTGAAGCAGCACTTCCGGCCCGAGTTCCTCAACCGTGTCGACGACATCGTGGTCTTCCACCAGCTCACCCCGGTCGAGATCATCCAGATCGTGGATCTGATGCTCGCCCAGGTCGACGCCCGGCTGAAGGACCGCGACATGGGGCTCGACGTCTCGCCCGAGGCCAAGCAGCTGCTGGCCGACCGCGGTTACGACCCGGTCATGGGCGCCCGGCCGCTCCGCCGGACCATCCAGCGCGAGCTCGAGGACTCCCTGTCGGAGAAGATCCTCTACGGCGAGCTCCGTCCGGGGCAGGTCGTGAAGGTGACGATCGAGGGCGAGGGCGACGAGGCCAAGTTCATCTTCAAGGGCGAGTCGTCCTCGAAGGTCCCGGACTCGGCGGCGGCCATCGCGGCTCCGATCCAGCACTGACCCCCGCGGCGCCGGGCCCGGCCCGGCGCCGGCCCAGGGCGGCCTGACGCTGACGTGAAGCCCCCGTGTGTTTCGTCACACGGGGGCTTTTCGCATGCCCGGCGGGACGCGCTGTGGGATCGTGTGGTCGCCCGTGACGGTGCGGCTGGTGCAGTGGGGCGCTTCCCGGGCAGGGAGCGCTCTTCGTGCCTTGTGGGGCCGTGCGCGTCCCTTGAGAGGGCGGGCGGACCGTGACGTACGGGTGGTAACCACGTCGTTGCGTAATTGTTGGCATGGCGGGTATGCCACCACCGCAAGTAGTACTACACTGCGTAGAGCTTCGCCAAGTCTCATCCAAGTGAGCCACAAGAGCGCGTTCCTAGCCTGGGGCCTGCTCCCCGGGGAGTAGTGCGGAATCAACTCTGGGCGGACGCGGGCGGGGCTCGTGAGCAGGCATGCTCGACGAGGTCCGCGCGTCCGGGGCGGGCGACGGACACACACCAGCAAGCCGTGGAGGAAACCGATGCGCCTGCGTCACGATGACGGAACGCTCGTTCACCTCGCCTACAACGCAGGCGTCCACCCCGCCGAGGACCTGGAGAACCTGATCGCCCACCTCACCCGCTACGCCGTGCCCGTGCGCAAGCGGCTCGGGGTCGAGCGGATGGGCATCGGCCTGTGGCTGTCGCCGAGCGTGGCCGACCACCTCACGGCCGACCGCATCGAGCTCGTCCGGCTGCGCCGCTCCCTGGAGGAGCGCGGTCTGGAGGTCGTCAGCCTCAACGGCACCGGCGGCCGCAACCAGGAGGTGCCCGGCCCCGACTGGGCCAAGCCCGAACGCTACCGCTACACCATGGCGCTGGCCCGCATCCTCGCCTTCCTGCTGCCCGAGGACGTGCGCTTCGGCAGCATCTCCACGATCCCGATCGGCTGGCGCCGCGACTGGCCCGCCGACCTGCACACCATCGCCACCCGCCGCCTGGAGCGGCTGGCCCGCGAGCTGCGCGGCATCTACAGCGTCACCGGCAAGACGATCAGGGTCGGCTTCGAGCCGTGGCCCGGCTGTGTCCTGGAGACCACCGAGCAGGCGCTGGAGCGGGTCGGCGGCATCGACTCCGAGCACCTCGGCGTCTGCCTGGACGCCTGCCACCTCGCCTGCGGGGACGAGGAGCCGGGCGCCGCACTCAAGGGCCTGGCCGAGGCGGGCGCGCCGGTCGTCAAGCTGGGCCACGTCCACAACCACAGCGGGCAGACGCCCAGCACCGGGGCGGTGCTGCACGACACGCTGACGGCGATGTTGTCGGGGGCGGTCAGCGGGAGCGCGCACATCGAGGTCGAGACGCACAACCTGTTCGTGCCCGGCCGCGCCAAGGGGCCCGGGGCGCTGGTGTCGATGCTGGCGGAGGAGCTGGACTGGGCCCGCAGCAACCTGACCGGCCTGGGTCTCCAACTGGCCGCCTGAGCCGACCGCCCGCCGGCACCTCGCAAGGGCGGCCACCCGAAGGCCGCCCGCCCGCGCCCCCCGAACGCTGTGAGGGCCGCCCGCCCGCGACCCGGTGGCCCGTCTGCGGCCCGGCCGCCCTGGGGCGGCCCGCCCGTCGCGGCCGGGGACGTGTGTGGGGGCTACAGGGAGCCGAACCAGCCGGGCATGTCCAGCCGCCACGGGTTGGCCGGCGTCATCTTCCGCAGGTCGGACTCCAGCTCGCGCAGCCGCTCCTCGCCCAGCTCGGCGGCCCAGCGGGCGCGCAGGGCGTCGAAGACGACGGCCGAGCGGCGCAGCGCGTCCATCCCGTACGGCGTCAGCCGCACGACCTTGCGCCGCGTGTCACGCGGGTCGGTGGCGCGCTGCACGTACCCGACGCGCTCCAGCGCCTCGATCGTCTTGCCGGCCGCCTGTTTGGACACGCCGAGCACCCGGCCCAGCTCGACCGCCGTGGTGCCGCCCGGGCCGATGGCCTGCATGACGAAGCCGTGCATGGGCCGCAGGTCGGGATGACCCTGCCGGGCCAGCTCGGCGTGCAACTCGTCGATGAGCGCCCGGAACGCCAGCAGCAGCCGCAGCGGCAGCTCGAAACCGGGGGCGGGGGCGTCGCTTGACACAATAGACAACCTGATTGACTATATGGATGGACAACGTAGTTGCCTATCTTAGGGGGTTCCCCGCGATGACCGTCATTCGCGCCGCCGACGCGCGGCGTTCCGAGACACCGGGCGGGGTCATGACGACCTTCGCCTCGCCCACGCAAGGCGCGGCCGCCCGGTCGATGTGGCGCGTGGAGGCCAGGCCCCGCGCGGTCGGGCCGCTGCACGACTTCGACGCCGAGCAGGTGTGGAGCTGGCTCGACGGGACGGCGACCGTCGAACTCGGCGAGGAGAGCTTCAGCGTGGCGGCGGGCGACACCGTCGTCATGCCGGCCCGCACGCCGCGCCGGGTCACCGCCGGGCCGGACACCGGCTACACCGCCGTCGTCACCGCCCGCGCCGGCGCCAGGGCGCTGTCCGCCGACGGATCCGACGACTACGGCACCCCGCCGTGGATCGCGTGAGAGGAAGGACTTCCATGCCTGTTGTGCTGAATGCCGAGTGCCGCCGCACCGAGACGCCCAACGGCGTCATGACCACGCTCGCCTCCCCGACGCAGGGACAGGCCGAGCAGGCCGTGTGGCGGGTGGACGCCAGGCCCGGGATGGTCGGGCCGGTGCACGCCTTCGACGCCGAGGTGTTGTGGACGTGGCTCGACGGGGCCGCGGTGGTCGAGCTGGGCGGGGAACGCCACGAGGTGGCGGCCGGTGACACGATGGTGTTGCCGGCGGACGTGAGCCGGCGCATGCTCGCCGACCCGGAGCGCGGCTTCGTCTCCATCGTGACCGCGCCCGCCGGGACGAAGGTCTACAACCCGGACGGCGCCGCGGCTCCGGACGCCTGCGACCTGGCCCCCAAGGGCACCGAACGCCTGGTGCCCCTCTGGGCCCGCTGACGGCCTCAGGCGTGGGGGAGGCGGTAGGTGTCGTCGTCGAGGGCTTCGGCGAGGCCGTCGGCGACGAGGCCGTCCAGGGCGCGTTCGCGCTGGACCGCGTCGTCCCACACCACGTCCAGCGCCGCCTTCGGCACCGGCCCGTGGGCGGCGCGCAGCACCGCCAGCAGGCGGCCGCGGCACTGCCGGTCGCTGCCCGCGTACGTCTGGCCCTTGCGCGCGGGCCCGGCGTGCGGCGGCTTGCCGGCGAGCCGCCAGGCGCACACCTGGGCGAGCGGGCAGTCGGCGCAGCGTGGCGCGCGGGCCGTGCAGACCAGCGCCCCCAGCTCCATCACCGCCACCCCCCAGCGGGCCGCGCCCAGCTCGGGCAGCAGCGACTCCGCCAGCCGCCGCTCGGCCGCCGAGGTGGCTGTCGGCGGGTACTCCTCGGCGCGCACCGCCCTGGCGAACACCCGGCGCACGTTGGTGTCCAGCACCGCGTGCCGGCCGCCGTAGGCGAAGCTGGCGACCGCGGCGGCGGTGTACTCGCCGATGCCCGGCAGGGCCAGCAGCGTGGCGTGGTCGGCGGGCACCTCGCCGCCGTGCTCGTCGGTGATCGCGCGGGCGCAGGCGTGCAGGCGCAGCGCCCGCCTCGGGTAGCCGAGCCGGCCCCAGTGGCGCACCGCCTCGCCGGGCTGCTCGGCCGCGAGGTCCTTGGGGGTGGGCCAGCGTTCCATCCACTCGTGCCACACCGGCAGGACGCGGACGACCGGGGTCTGCTGCAGCATGATCTCGCTGACCAGCACGCCCCACGGGGTGGCGTCGGCGGCCCGCCAGGGCAGGTCTCTTGCGTTGTCCTCGTACCAACTGAGGACAGCGTTGTGCAGGAGATGAGGCTCAACCACGCCGACAAGGGTATGCCTACGGGAATGACCTCGGCGTGTCGTCACTGTGCGCATCGCTCTGGTTACCATGCTGGAGCCTATGGATCCCGAGACGATGCGTGGCGACGGCGGTGACGTTTACTGGCGGCGCCGGATGAGCGTGCTGGTGGCGGTGCTCGTCGTGGTGGCCGTGGTGGCGTGGGCGTGTTCCAGCGGGGGCGAGGGCGGGCCGGAGCAGAGCTCGGAGGCGAAGGCGTCGCCGAGCGCCACGCCGGCGGTCGATCCGCTGCTGGCGGGGCTGCGGACGCTCGCCATGGGCACCGCCAGCCCGTCGCCGACCCCCACCTCGTCGGGCCGGCCCACCCCCGCGACCTCCCGGTACAAGCGGCCGGGCGCGCCCTGCGCCGAGGAGGACCTCGTGCTGAGCCTCCAGGGCGGCAAGGACCAGATCTACGCGGCGGACGTCCGGCCGTCCTTCATCGTCACGCTGGTCAACACGGGCCCGGTGATGTGCCGGGCCGACGTCGGGCCGCGCGCCATGGAGATCCGGATCACCTCGGGGCAGGACCGCATCTGGTCCACCGCCGACTGCGTGAGCGGCGTCGCGAACGACGTCGCCGAGCTGCAGCGGGGCGTGCCGTACGTGCGGTCGCTGAGCTGGGACCGCCGCCGCTCCAGCGCCGACTGCCGCTCCACCCCGCCGGCCGCGCTGCCCGGCACGTACGTCGCCACCGCCCGCTTCGGGAGGCTGCGCAGCACCAAGGGCGTCTTCCACCTCCGCTGAGCGCCCCGGAGGGGACGGGTCAGACGTAGCGTTCGAGGATGGAGGACTCGGCGAGGCGGGACAGGCCCTCGCGGACGCTGCGCGCCCGGGACTCGCCGACCCCGCCCACCGCCTGCAGGTCGTCGATGCTGGCCGCGAGCAGCTTCTGCAGCCCGCCGAAGTGGTTGACCAGCCGCTCGACGACGGTGGCGGGCAGCCGGGGCACCTTGGCGAGCAGCCGGAAGCCGCGCGGGCTGACCGGGCTGTCGAGCTTGTCGGCCCCGTGGTGGCCGAGGACGTGCGCGACCGCCGACAGGTCGAGCAGGTCGGCGCCGGAGAGCTGGTCGAGGTCGTGCATGGCCTCCGGCAGCCGCTTGTGCCGCCGCCCGGAGGGCGCGGGCAGGTAGTCGCGCACCACCAGCTCGCGCTCGGAGTCGACCCCGGCCACCAGCTCGTCGAGCTGCAGCGACAGCAGCCGCCCGTCGGTGCCCAGCTCGACCACGTAGCCCTTGATCTCGTCGGAGATGCGGCGCACCATCTCCAGCCGCTGGGCGACGGCGGCCACGTCGCGGACGGTGACGAGGTCCTCGATCTCCAGGGCCGACAGCGTGCCGGAGACCTCGTCGAGGCGGTGCTTGTAGCGTTCGAGCGTGGCGAGGGCCTGGTTGGCCTTGGACAGGATGGCCGCCGACTCCTCCAGCACGTAGCGGATGCCGTCGAGGTAGAGGGCGATGATCCGCATCGACTTGCTGATCGCGATGATGGGCAGGCCGGTCTGGCGGGCGACGCGCTGGGCGGTGCGGTGGCGGGTGCCGGACTCGTCGGTGGGGATGGACGGGTCGGGCACGAGGTGCACGGCGGCCCGTACGATCTTGTCGTCGTCGCTGATGACGATGGCGCCGTCCATCTTGGCCAGCTCGCGCAGCCGGGTCGCCGAGAAGTCGACGTCGAGCTGGAAGCCGCCGCTGCAGAGCGTCTCGACGCCGTCGTTGTAGCCGAGCACGATCAGCCCGCCGGTCTGCCCGCGCAGGATGCGCTCCAGGCCGTCGCGCAGGGGCGTGCCCGGCGCCACCGCCGCCAGAGCTTCGCGCCGGCGGTCGTCCAGACTCCTATCCACCTGACCCCCGTGTCGATCGGTCACGCCCAGCTTAGCCGTGCTATGTGACGTGTGTGAGAGCGTCCCAGACGTTCTCCGCCTGCACGACCTCGAACCCGGGCGCGAAGGCGACCGGCCCGACCGGCACGAGCGCGCGCTGCCCGGCGCGCCGGCGGGTGCCGTCCTCCAGCGAGCCCGCGGGGACGAGCGCCCGCTTGAAACCCAGCCGGGCGGCCTCGGTGAGCCGCCGGCGCACGTCCTTGACCGGCCGCAGCTCCCCGGCCAGGCCGACCTCGCCGAGCGCGACCAGCCCGGCCGGCAGCGGCTTGTCGCCGGCGGCGCTCGCCACGGCGAGCATGACCGACAGGTCGACCGCCGGGTCGGCCAGCTTGATGCCGCCCACGGTGGCGGTGAAGACGTCGCAGCCGCCGAGGCGGGCGTTGAGCCGCCGCTCCAGGACGGCGAGGATCATCTGCACGCGGTAGGTGTCGAGCCCGGAGGAGGTGCGCCGGGGCTGCTGCGCCTCGGTGCGCGCGACGAGGGCCTGCACCTCGGCGGGCAGCGGGCGGGTGCCCTCGACGGTGACGGTGACGCAGGTGCCGGGCACCGGCTCGCTGCGCCGGGAGACGAACAGGCCGCTCGGGTCGGTGATGCCCTCGATGCCGCGTTCGTGCAGGTCGAAGCAGCCGACCTCGTCGGTGGGGCCGAACCTGTTCTTGATCGCGCGGACCATGCGCAGCCGGGAGTAGCGGTCGCCCTCGAAGTTGAGCACGACGTCGACCAGGTGCTCCAGCGTGCGCGGGCCGGCGATCGAGCCTTCCTTGGTGACGTGGCCGACCAGGACGGCCGCCATGTTGCGCTCCTTGGCCAGCCGGACGAGGTTGGCCGCGACCTCGCGCACCTGGGTGACGCCGCCGGGCACGCCGGTGGCCTGGGCCGAGCCGATCGTCTGCACCGAGTCGACCACGAGCAGCGTCGGCTGGACCTTCTCCACGTGGGTGACCAGCGCCGACAGCTCGGTCTCGGCGGCGAGGTAGAGATTTGGCTGGATGGCGCCGATGCGGTCGGCGCGCAGCCGCACCTGGGCGGCGGACTCCTCGCCGGTGACGTAGAGCACGGTCTCGCGCTCGGCGATGCGGGCCGCGGCCTCCAGCAGCAGCGTGGACTTGCCGATGCCGGGCTCGCCGGCCAGCAGCACGACCGCGCCCGGCACCAGGCCGCCGCCGAGCACGCGGTCGAGCTCGCTCACCCCGGTGGTGCGGGCCGTGGCGACCTCGGCCTTGACCTGGCCGATGGGCAGGGCGGGCGCGGTGGTGGCGCCGCCCTGGACCATGGTGACGCCGGCCCGCCCGCCCTCCTCGTCGACCGTGCCCCACGCCTGGCACTCGCCGCACCGGCCGACCCACTTACTGGTGCGCCAGCCGCACTCGGCGCAGCGGTAGCCGGGCTTCGGGGCAGTCGTCTTGGCCATGCCGAGCAGGCTAGCGCCGCGCGCCGACAAACTCCCGTCAGGCGAGGCCCAGCTCGCCCTCCAGCAGACGCTTGGGCTTGGCGCCGACGACCCGCTTGACCGGCTCGCCGTTCTCGAACAGCAGCAGCGTCGGGATGCCCATCACGCCGTACTTGGCCATGATCTCGGGGTTCTCGTCGGTGTTGAGCTTGCCGATCGTCAGGCCGCGCTCGGCCTCGATCTGCTCCAGCACGGGCGCCACCATCCGGCACGGCCCGCACCATTCGGCCCAGAAGTCGACCAGCACCGGCTTGTCGCTCTTGAGCACCTGCTCCTCGAAGTTCTCGGTGGTCAGCGTGATCATGTGATTCATCCCCTTACGAAACAACCCGGGCACGACTGGGCGAGCTGGGCGGCGACCTCGGCGCGGCGGTTGAGCAACGCCCGGATCTCCGCGTCGATCTCGTCGAGCTTGCGCTGGTACACCTCGACCGACTCGGCGCACGCGCCGCCCGTGCTGTGCCCCCTGCGCAGGCAGTCGACGAACGGGCGGGTGTCCTCCAGGGTGAAGCCGACCGCGAGCAGCGCCCGGATCTCGCTGACCAGCTTCACGTCGTCCTCGGTGTACTGCCGGTAGCCGTTGGACCCGCGCCGGGCCTTGAGCAGCCCGTGCTGCTCGTAGTAACGCAGCGAGCGGGTGCTCACCCCGGTGCGTTCCGCCAGCTCTCCGATGCGCATGCTTCCACGGTAAACGTTGACACCGACGTCAATGTCAAGCCTCAGTAGTGACGCCAGCGCAGCACGTTCGGGTAGGCCAGCTCCAGCCCCGGCGTCTCGGCGATGGCCTGCTCGGCGACCTCGGGCGCGAACTCGATGCGCAGCACCGCCTCCAGGTCGGCCCGCCGCTCGAAGGCCATGCGGAGGTCGAGCGGCCGGCGCTGCCAGCCGTGCCGGTCCCAGAACGCCTCGACCTCCCTGGCCGAGTACGCGGGAACGGTCCGCGAGAACCACCGCCCGAACGCGCCGCGCGTGGCGTCCAGGTCGATGACGAACGCCGTGCCGCCGCGCCGCAGCACCCGCGACAGCTCGCGCAGCCCGGGCTCGCAGCCGGGCCCGAAGAAGTACGCCCAGCGCGCCATCGCCACGTCCACGCTCGCGTCCGGCAGCGGCAGGTCCTGGGCCGCCGCGGCGTGCACGCTGACGCCGGGCAGCGCGGCGCAGCGGCGGCGGGCCAGCGCGGCCAGGTCGTGGTGCGGCTCCACGCCGATCACCCGGGCCGCCTCGGCGGCCAGGCCGGGCAGGTGGTAGCCGGTGCCGCAGCCGATGTCGAGCACGGTGGCGCCGTCCCAGGGGCGCACCGCGCGCATCGCGGCCTCGGCGGCCCGCTCGGGGTCGACGGCGCGGTTCTCCAGCTCGTAGACCTGCGGGGTGTTCCAGATGTTCGGGCTGGGAACCGCCCCCTTCGCAATGCGTGGCATGCCCCAACGCTAGGGGGTCGCGCGCCTTCTCGGCTTATCCGGCTTAGGCTGGCAACGTGGCTGATGTCATCCGCGTGCCCAATGCGAAGATCGCATTGTCCACGGCTTCGGTATATCCGGAACGCACTCCCGACGCGTTCGAGCTGGCCGCCCGCCTGGGCTACGACGGCGTGGAGATCATGGTCGGCGCCGACCCGGTGAGCCAGGACATCGACGTGATCGAGCGGCTCTCCGAGCATTATCAGGTGCCCGTCCTGGCGATCCACGCGCCCTGCCTGCTGGTCACGCAGCGGGTGTGGGGCCGCGACCCGTGGGCCAAGCTGCTGAAGGCGCAGAAGGCGGCCGAGCGGCTCGGCGCCTCCACGGTCGTGGTGCACCCGCCGTTCCGGTGGCAGCGCGAGTACGCCAGGGAGTTCGAGACCGGCCTGGCCAGGATGCGCGACGAGACGGACGTCACGTTCGCGGTCGAGAACATGTTCCCGCTGCGGGCCAGGGGCAACGACGTGGTGCCGTACGCGCCCGACTGGAACCCGATCGACTACGACTTCCCGCAGGTCACCCTCGACCTGTCGCACACGGCGGTGTCGGGCTCCGACGCGATGGAGATGGCCGTCAAGCTCGGCGACCGGCTGGCCCACCTGCACCTCGCCGACGGCGTCGGCGTGACGAACAAGGACGAGCACCTGGTGCCCGGCCGGGGCACCCAGCCGTGCGCCCAGATGCTGGAGCGCCTGGCCACCACCGGCTACTCCGGCCTGGTGGTGCTGGAGATCAACACCCGCAAGGCCGCCAGCCGCACCGAGCGCATCGACGACCTGGCGGAGGGGCTGGCCTTCGCCCGCCTCCACCTGGCGGCCACCACATGAACATCGGTCCCATGCGCGAGCTGGGCGGGGTGTTCGACCGGGTGGCCGACGCCTACGACGCAGGCCGGCCCAGCTACCCCGACGAGATGTACCGCGCGGTGTGCGAGCTGACCGGCGTCGAGCTCGACGGCGCCATGACGGTGGACGTCGGCGCGGGCACCGGCATCCTGACGCGGGCGCTGCGGGCGCGCGGCTCGCAGGTGATCGCCGTCGATCCTGGCGCGGGGATGCTGGCGCGGCTGCTGGCGCGGGCCGGCGGCGGCGGGCAGCCGCCGCTCGCGGCCGTGCAGGGCGACGGCAACGCGCTGCCGGTGGCCGACGGGGTGGCCGACCTGGTGACGTACGGGCAGTCCTGGCACTGGCTCGACCCGGCGGCCTCGATCGCCGAGGCCCGGCGGGTGCTGCGGCCGCGCGGCGCGATCGTCGGCTGCTGGAACCTGCACCACGCCGCCCAGGCCCGCTGGCTGGCCGACTACGAGGCGCGGCTGGCCGAGGAGGTGCCGGCGTACTGGGGGCCGGCGGTGGAGGAGTGGGCGGTGCCGCCCATCGCCGCGGCCTTCGAGGTGATCGAGGAGCGGTGGATCCCCTGGACGCGGCTCGTCGGCATCGAGGACTTCCTGCTCGACCTGCGCTCCCACTCGTACATGGCGGCGCTGTCGCCGGAGGCGGCCGACGCGCTGGTGGAGCGGCAGCGGGCCGAGCTGCGCCGCGAGTTCCCCGAAGGTCTGCTGTCGGTGCCCATGCGGGTCTACCTGGCGGTGGGCAGGTGACGCGAGGGGGCGCGGCGACCGGGGCGCGGTCATGAGCACCGCGAGGCGGGGGCCCGGGCGGCGGCCCGGGGCCGTGGACACGCGGGGGGAGATCCTGACCGCGGCGCGGCGGGTGTTCGCGGAGAAGGGGTTCGACAAGGCGACCGTGCGCGGCATCGCGAAGGAGGCCGGCGTCGATCCCGCGCTCGTCCATCACTACTTCGACACCAAGGAGGGCATCTTCGCGGCGGCCATGCGGCTGCCGGTCACGCCTGAGGTGATGGTCCCGACGTTGCTGGACGGGCCGCGCGAGGAGATCGGCGAGCGGCTGGTGCGCATGCTGCTGCGGGTGACCGCCGCGCCCGAGACGCGCGAGCCGATGGTGGCGCTGCTGCGCTCCGCGATGACGAACGAGCAGGCGCAGGCGATGTTCCGGGAGTTCATCACGAACGCCCTGCTCTACCAGGTGGCCGACCGGCTGGAGGTGCCGTACCTGCGGATCGAGGCGGCCTTCGCGCAGATGTTCGGCATGATCATGGCGCGTTACGTGCTCAAGCTGGAGCCGATGGCGAGCGCCGACCCCGAGGAGCTGGTGGAGCTGCTGGGGCCGACGATCCAGAGGTACTTCACGGGCTAGAGCATTGTTCTGGAGGGGACGGTGACCATAGGGTATGTCACGTGCCCCGGTTATGTTACTCGCCGGTAGAATCCGGGGTACTGGCCTGTGAGGCGGCTGCACGTACGCTGACAGCCAACGACAGCCATCGTCGTCTGTGGGAGGACCCCGTGCTCTGGGTAGCCATCATCGGGCTCGTCATGACCGTGCTGGCGGTGGCCGTCGCCGGCCGCCGGGTGCAGTTCCTGTACAAGCTCGCGACCGTGGGGCCGCCCGCGCCCGAACGCGTCGAGTACGCGAGGACGCACGCGGGCGAGGAGGCCAAGGCGCAGCTGACCGAGGTGTTCGGCCAGCGCAAGCTGCTGAAGTGGACCCCGTCGGGCGTGGCCCACTTCTTCGTCATGTGGGCGTTCTTCATCCTGCTGACCGTCTACATCGAGGCGTACGGCGGGATCGTCCAGGGCGCCGTCACCGGCCGCCCCAACTTCCACATCCCGCTCATCGGCACCTGGGGCGTGCTGGGCTTCCTCCAGGACTTCATCGCCGTGGCCTGTCTGGTCGGCCTGGTGGTCTTCGCCGCGATCCGGATCAAGGAGAGCCCGAAGACGCATGGGCGCGCCTCCCGCTTCTCCGGCTCCCACCTGGGCGGCGCGTGGCTCGTGCTGTTCATGATCTTCAACATCATCTGGACGCTGTTCCTGGCCCGCGGCGCCTCGGCCGCCAACGGCAACTTCCCCTACAGCTGGGGGGCGGAGGCGTCGCTCGCGCTCGGCCGCGTGCTGCCGCGCAGCGAGCTGCTGGAGGAGATCGCGCTCCTGCTGCACATCGGCTTCATGCTGGTGTTCCTGGTCATCGTGGTGAACTCCAAGCACCTGCACATCTTCACCGCGCCGCTCAACGTGCTCTTCTCCCGCCGCCCCAACGGCCTCGGCCCCGCGCCCGAGCTGCGCGTGGACGGCAAGCCGGTCGACTTCGAGGACGAGGACCTCGACCCCGAGCGGCTGGGCCGCGGCAAGATCGCCGACACCACGTGGAAGGGCTTCCTCGACTTCTACTCCTGCACCGAGTGCGGCCGCTGCCAGTCGCAGTGCCCGGCCTGGAACACCGACAAGCCGCTGTCGCCGAAGATGCTCATCCTCGACCAGCGCGACCACGCCTTCAAGGTGGCCCCGTACCTGCTGGCCGCCGCGAACGGCGTCGAGCACAAGGACACCGACGTGCTGGCGCTGCTGGACAAGCCGCTGGTCGGCGAGGACGGCGTCATCCACCCCGACGTGCTCTGGTCGTGCACCAACTGCGGCGCCTGCGTCGAGCAGTGCCCGGTGGACATCGAGCACATCGACCACATCCTCGACATGCGCCGCTACCAGGTGATGGTCGAGTCGTCGTTCCCGTCCGAGGCGGGGGTGATGGTCAAGAACCTGGAGAACAAGGGCAACCCGTGGGGGATGTCCGAGATGAAGCGGGCCGACTGGATCGAGGAGCTCGACTTCGAGGTCGAGGTCGTCGAGGAGAGGATGCCCGAGGACGCCGAGTACCTGTTCTGGGTGGGCTGCGCGGGCGCGCTGGAGGACCGCGCCAAGCGCACCACCAAGGCGGTCGCGGAGCTGCTGCACATCGCGGGCGTGAAGTTCGCGGTGCTCGGTCCGATGGAGGCCTGCTCCGGCGACCCGGCCCGCCGCCTCGGCATGGAGTACCTGTTCAACATGCTGGCCCAGCAGAACATCGAGACGCTGAACGAGGCCGGCGTCAAGAAGATCGTCGCGACCTGTCCCCACTGCTTCAACACCCTCGCCAACGAGTACCCGCAGCTCGGCGGCACCTACGAGGTCGTGCACCACACCCAGCTCCTGGCGAAGCTGGTGGACGAGGGCCTGCTCACCCCGGTCACCCCGATCGAGGAGAAGATCACCTACCACGACCCGTGCTTCCTCGGCCGCCACAACAAGGTCTACTCCCAGCCCCGCGACATCATGGCGAAGGTGCCGGGCGTCCAGACCCAGGAGATGCACCGCCACAAGGACCGCGGGTTCTGCTGCGGCGCCGGCGGCGCGCGCATGTGGATGGAGGAGCGCATCGGCAAGCGCATCAACACCGAGCGGGTGGACGAGGCGCTGACCACCGATCCCGACACCGTCTCCACCGCGTGCCCGTTCTGCATGGTGATGCTCGGTGACGCGATCAACGAGAAGAAGAACAGCGGCGAGGCCAAGGACTCGCTGGAAGTCGTGGACGTCGCCCAGCTCTTGATCAAATCGGTCAAGGGCGCTTCCTGACGATGAAAAGTCGGACTCCTCCACACCTGGTGTGGAGGAGTTCCGCTTGTCAACAAGGGTGGTTACGAGAAATCTGCCATCCACATAACGGGAAAATCACGGTAACCTCAACGTCGCATGGGTCTATTCGACGGGGAGGGGGCTCGTGATGGGCGTCGTCGTCACCGACGCCGAGGTGACCCTGGCTGACGTGCTCTCCCTGCGCCTCTCCATCGACGAACCACTGCGCGAAGGCACCGAGCTCGTCCTGCGGCACCGCACCACGGGGGTGGAGCGCGAGGTGCGGCTCGGCACGCCGGGGGCGCGGGCGCGCGAGGCCACGCTCGCGGTCTCGCTCGCGCCGCTCGACCTGTCCGCCGGCCGCTGGGACGCCTACCTGCGCCACGACGGCCGGCGCAACCGGCTGCAGAGCGTCGACCCGGGCTTCTCGCTGGACCACCTCGACGCGTACGCGCTGTGCAAGCGCACGCTCGCCTACCGCTCCTACCGCACCCGCAACGGCTTCCTCGCCCTGAAGATCACCGACGCCGAGCCGGTCGCCGAGGTGCGCAGGGTGTGGTTCAGGGAGGGCCGCTTCGAGGTCATGGGCCTGCTGGCCTTCACCGGCCTGGAGGACGACGACTCCCGCCACGAGGCCACGCTCACCCTCGACCGCAGGCAGGCCGGCGCCCGGGTGTCGGCCACGGCCCTCGTCCAGGGGGTGCGCTTCCACGCGGCCGTCTCGCTGGTGGACGTGCTGGCCGCCGACCCCGACGGCGCGGGCACCTGGGAGCCGACGTTGCAGGTCGAGGGCGTCCCGACGCCGCTGCGGCTCGGCTCCCGCCTCGACGACGTCGACGGCAAGCGCCGCCGGCTCCCCTATCCCGCGCTGGAGGTGGACGGCGTGCCCGTCCGGCCCTGCTACACGGCCGACGACGAGCTGCGCATCGAGGTGGGCGCATGAAGGTCTCCCTCCTCCTGCCCTCCGCCTACGGCATGCGCGGCGACGTGCGGGCCACGCTCAACCTGGCCAACGCCCTGGCCGAGCGGCACGAGGTCGAGGTGATCAGCGTGCGCCGGCAGAAGGAGAAGCCGTTCTTCCCGGTCGGCCCGGGGGTGGTCATGCGGAGCGTGGTGGACGCCCGGCCGGGCGTGCGGCACCTGCTGCCGCGCGGCCAGGTGCGCACCGAGGTCGCGCTCTGGCGGGTGCTGCGCGGCCTCAGGTCCGACGTGCTGATCACCACCAGGCCGGGGCTCGGCGTGCAGGCCGCCAGGCACGCGCCGCGCGAGCTCCTCAAGATCGCCAGGGAGTGGGCGCGGCCGGCCGTGCCCGGGCCCGTCAGACGCTTCTACCCGCGGCTGAACGCCGTCGTGACGGCCACGGAGGCGGGCCGGGAGGAGTGGAGCAGGCTCCTCGGCGACGGGCCCGCCGTGGGCCCTGCCGGGAGCCCCGCTTCGAGTCCTGCCGTCAGCCCTGCTGTCAGCCCTGCCGTGTGCTTCGTGCAGGACGCGCTGCCGCCCGGCCCGTGGCCGCGCTCGCGCATGGACAACAGGATCGTCGCGGCGGGCGGGCGCTGGGTGGCGGTCAAGGGCTACGACCGGCTGATCCGGGCGTTCGCGGTGGTGGCCGACAAACGGCCCGACTGGCAGCTCCGCCTGTACGGCGGCGGTCCGGAGGAGCGGCGGCTGCGCGCCCTGGCCCAGGAGCTCCATCTGCACAACCACGTTTACTTCATGGGCACCACCCCCGACCTCGCGGGCGAGTTCGCCAAGGCCTCGATCGTGGCCCACCCCTCGCGCGGCGACGACCAGGCCATGACGGTGCTGGAGGCCATGGGCTGCGGCGTGCCGGTGGTGGCCTACGAGGGGGCGCGGGCCCCGGCCGAGTTCGTGGCCACGGGCTACAACGGCGTGCTGGTGCCGGACTCGGGGCCCGAGGAGGAGGTGCTGGCGATGGCGCTGCTGGCGCTGATCGACGACGAGCGCAGGCGGCGCTCGCTCGCGGCCGGCGCGCTCGACACCGCGGCCAGGCACGCGGCGGCCGAGGTGGCCGGGCAATGGGAGAAACTGATCGCTGATCTGCATTGACCCCGGCGGCATACGGGTTACGGGTACCGTAGAAGCATGCATGGGTACAGCGGAGACAAGCAGGCATATCTGACGCGGCTCAGGCGTATCGAGGGTCAGGTCAGGGGCCTGCAGCGCATGGTCGAGGACGACGCGTACTGCATCGACATCCTCACCCAGGTCTCCGCCGCCACGCGCGCCCTCCAGGCCGTGGCGCTGGGCCTGCTGGAGGAGCACATCTCGCACTGCGTGGCCGACGCCATCAACACGGGCGGCCCGGAGGCCGAGGCGAAGGTGAAGGAGGCCTCGGCGGCCATCGCCCGTCTGGTCAAGTCGTGAGCGGCCTCATCCTTTCGTAGGAGGGCGGGCCGGCAAGTGACTAGTTATGCGAAACCCCGGGAACTAGGTTCCCGGGGTTCGGTAATGGTCGTGATGGTCCTTCAGCGACTCGCCGAAGTCCGCAATCCGAGCGCGTCGTCGAGTTCGTCCAAGGTCAGCCGCCGCTCGCTGACAGCCACGGCCGTGAGCACCTCGGCGTAGAGCGCAATCTCGTCCAACGCGACACGGTCGTGGACCCGAGAGTCCAGCTCGTCGTGCCCCACCGCGTCGTCCTTTCCTTCCGCAGCCCACACCCTCTTCGAGGTTACGGCGCGACCCCCTTCCGGCGACATGGCCCATAGGAGTCATTCCTTTCGGCGCCCCGGGGCCCCAGTGGGGTCATTTCCCGAATCAGAGATCACAATTCAGCGAATTTGCTGATCGTTCGAGTGTTAGAACGATATAGGGGAGGTAAGGGGGAAATAGCGAGATTAGTGGTTTAGATGTGACGGGAGTCGCCGGCCGGGTGGTCGTCCCGCTCGTGGACGAGCTTGCTCACGAGCGCCGACTGGCCCGCGAGGCCCCGCTCCGGCACCTTGGCGCCCGTCAGCCGTCCCCAGGCCAGTCCCGTGGCGTACGCGGCCCCCAGGACCGCCGCGGCGCTCGCCCGGTCGGGCGGCGCCACCTCCAGCACCGGCGCGGGCACGGTCGAGAGCCCGCCCGCCCGCACCGGGAAGCCCTCGGGCGCGGTGGTCTCGGCCACGGAGGTCTCGGTGCGCCCCGCCCGCTCCAGCTCCTCGTACGCCGCCCGCAGCCGGTGGTCCAGCAGCGCCGGCAGCCTGCGCCGGGAGTCCGACAGGTCGGCGAGGAACCCGGCCGCCGCCCGCGCCGGGTCACGCGTGAAGGCCAGCGCCTCGGCCAGGTCGTAGACGGAGTGCGCGAAGTGCGCCGCCACGTCCGTCTCGGGCAGCAGCGCCCGGCCCAGCCGCGCGGGGGCGCGGCCCAGCCACGCCCGCCGCACCTCCGCCGCGTCCGGCAGGCCGTCGTCCAGGCCCGGCCGGCGCAGCGCGGGCTCCACCATGGTGAGCAGCGCGAGCGCCCGCGGCCTGAACCGGGTGTCGGACATCAGCACCTGTGCGGCGTCGGCCAGCACGGCGGCCAGCCGCAGCGCCTCGCGCGGCCGGCCGGCCCCGGCCCGCTCGGCGACCAGCGTGACGAGGTCCATGAGCGGCGGGGCGGGCAGCCAGCGCACCCACTCGTCGCCGGGCAGCGGGCGGCGCAGGTACTCGCCGAAGACCGTGATCAGCCGCTCGTTGCCGTCGAAGGCGGGCGCGTACGCGCACCACATGACCGCGCCCCAGACGGCGGCCACCGTGCTCGGCACGTCGCCGGCGAAGATGTCGTCGAAGGCCGTCAGCGGATAGTCCAGCTCCGACTTGCGCCCGCAGGCCCGCACCAGCACGCGCACCCGCTCGGTGAGGTCGGCCGAGACGTCGGGGCCGATGAAGGCCATCGTGGAGCCCGGCTCGGCGTGGAAGTCGGGCCCGGCCGGCACGACCTCGGGCGGCAGGTCGGCCGCGGCATGGCGGACCTGGCGGGCGCGCGTGCCGCGCGGCGGCGGCGCGAGGTGCCAGCGGCCGGTCGCCGGGTCGTGCAGGTGCCAGCGGGCGTGCGCGCCGAACAGCCACCGGTCGCCGTCGCGCGTCACGAGGATCCTGGCGGCCAGCACGTGGGCGCGGTCGGGCACCGGGAGCTCCTGCCAGCGCGGGTCGGCGACCATCGCGCGGACCGCCGCCTCGGCGGCGGTGAACGCATCCCAGGGTGGCACGGGCGTCATCGTACTGAACCGGTCCGGGTCAACCCATCGGCAGAACACGGCAGAATGTCCGCTATGAGGGTGAAGGTGGCAGGGACGTTGGCGGTCGTGAGCGTGCTCGCCGGATGCGGCAAGACCGGCTCGGCGGAGCCCGCCCTCACCGGCCCCGGCGTGCTCACGCTCGACCGGGCCACCCCGCCGGCGCCCGGCGGTGAGGTCGGCGAGGCCTCCACCGAGTTCGCCGACGCCCGCGACCTCGCCATGTGGACCAAGCTCAGCGACACCGAGAAGGACGTCGACCGGATCGCCAAGCTCGACGTGAACAAGACCGTGAAGGGCTCGCTCTACCTGGAGCCCAAGACCTCGGCCTGGTTCGACGGCTTCCGCGGCCCCTTCCTCTACCAGGACCTCGCGGGCGACATCGTGATGCACGCCCGGGTCAAGGTCGAGGGCAAGAACGGCGGCCGGCCCAAGCGCCAGTTCTCGCTCGGCGGGCTCATGGCCCGCCAGCCCGGCTCGTACGCCAGCCCCAACTGGGTCTCCATCACCACCGGCGCCGCAGGGAAGAGCGGCCAGATCGAGGTCAAATGGACCGAGAACGGCAGCTCCAAGCCCAAGGAGATCCCGGTCAAGGCCGGCTGGGTGGATCTCGTCCTGGCGCGCGCCGGGCGGGTCTTCGCCGCGCTGTACCGGGAGCAGGGCGGCCAGTGGAAGGTCGGCCAGCGCTGGCCCTCCAACCTGCCGGACGCTCTCCAGTGGGGCGTCACCGCCTACACCGACTGGGACAGCTACGCCGCGCTCAAGAAGGACGCGGCCAAGGCCAACGCCCGGCAGGTCAAGGGCACGCCCGACCTGAAGCTGACGGTCGACTTCGTCCGGTTCCTCCGGCCGGAGCTGCCCGACTACGCCGACCCGCTCAACGACAAGTCCGTGCCGGAGAACGTCCTCGTCAAAGTGCTGACGCCCGCCGGTGCCTGAGCGCCTTGGCGATGTAGTTGTCCGGGGTGCGGGCGAAGGACGCCCGGTCGTCGTCGGTGAGCTCGCGCACGATCCGGCCGGGCACGCCGGCGACCAGCACCCCGGACGGGATCTTCTTGCCCGGGCCGACCAGCGCCCCGGCGGCCACCAGGGTGCCCGCGCCGACGCGGGCGCCGCCGAGCACGATCGCGCCGATGCCGATCAGCGCGCCGCGCTCCACGTGGGCGCCGTGCACCATGGCCTTGTGGCCCAGGCTCACCCGGTCCTCCAGGATCGCCGGCTCGCCGGGGTCGGCGTGGAGGCAGCACAGGTCCTGGACGTTGCACTCCTCGCCGATCTCGACGCGTTCGTCGTCGCCGCGGAGCACGGAGCCGTACCAGATGCTGGACGCCCGTCCGACGCGGACCCGGCCGACCACGGTCGCGCCGGGGGCGAGGTACGCCTCGGGATGGATGTCGGGGACCGCGCCGCCGTCCAATGCCGCTATGTACATTCGTCACATCGTAATTCCCGGTCCGGGTATGGCGTTCCGGTTGCGGACGTGGGCAGATGGCAGGAAAGTCGTTTCCTGACGTGTCGCTGTCAGACCCTCACAACCAGCAGTTTTCCCCCGCCTCACGCAAACCACCCTTAGGTAACCCCCATGATGAACCAGCACGAGAACTTCCCCGATCTGATGCAAGAGGACACCTTCGAGGTCGTGATGCGCGGCTACAACCGCCGCCAGGTGCACGACTACATGCTGCGCACCCGTAACCAGATACGGGATCTGGAAGAACGGCTGGCACGGGCGATCGACCAGGCCGAGCAGGGCCGCATCGAGCTGGCGGAGGCCCGGCGGCGCATGGTCGAGACGCCGCAGAGCTACGAGGACCTGAGCCCCCGCCTCGCCCAGATACTCAAGCTCGGCGAGGAGGAGGCCGCGGCCAAGCGCGCCGAGGCCGAGGCCGAGGCCACGGCCGTGCGCGAGTCGGCGCACGCCGAGGCCGAGCGGCTGCTGACGACCTCGCGCGAGACCGCCGACAAGATCCTCACCTCCGCGCAGGCCGAGGCGGAGCGCCGGGTCAACGAGGCCACGCAGGCCGCCGAGCGCATGCTGGCGCAGGCCGGCTCCGACGCCGAGGAGCAGCTCGTCTCGGCCCGCGCCGAGGCCGAGGAGACCCTGCGTGAGGCGCGGGGCGAGGCCGAGCGGCTGCTCACCACGTCCCAGGCCGAGTCCGAGCAGCTCATGAAGAACGCCGGCGCCCAGGCCGAGCAGCTCGTCATGAGCGCCCGGAGCGAGGCCGAGGCGATGCTGGCCACGGCCCGGCAGCGGACGGCGGCGCTGGACGAGCAGGCGGGCCGGCGCGTGGACTACCTGACCAACACGCACACCGAGGTGGTGCGCCGGCTCAACGAGATCAGCTCGGTGCTCGGCGACCTCATGCGCACCGAGTCGGGCGCGGGGCCGCTGGTGCCCGAGGCCATCGCGCCGCCCCGGCAGCAGCCTCAGCTCCCGGCGAACCCGGGCCCCGAGGCAGGCCAGGACGCGGGCCACGACGCGAGCCGCGACGCGGGCCACGAGGCGGGCCACGAGGCGGGCCACGACACGAGCCCCGAGGCGGGTCTCCACGCCGGTCCCGACTCCGTGACCGAGCCCCAGGCGCACCCGGAGCCGCCGTCCCAGGCCGGCCCGCGGGAGCAGGCGCAGGACGAGCCCAGGCCCCACCCGCAGGACGACGTGCGGGTGATCGTCGAGGACGACGAGGACGACCGCACGCGCCCGGTCACCGTCCACGACCGGCCCGCCCCCGACGACACGGAGGTCACCGTCGTCAGGATGCCCAGGAGCTAGGGAGCGGCCAGGAGCGGAAGCCTCCGCCCCCGATAGGGTCGGAGGCTTCCGCGCTCGTGGCCCCGCGGTTTGGGGGCCCGGTGCCGGGGCCGCCGAGACGCTGGACCCGGCACCGGGCTGCTCGCGTGCGCCCGCCGTGGGGCCGCCCCACGGCGGACGTCAGGGTGGTGCGGGGCCGGTCTGCCACCGGTGTGGCTCGCCGGCCCGTCTCTCCTGGTCCCGGAGGTGGTCCCGAAGGCCGTCCGGGTCGTCCGCGTCGATGGTCATCGCGCATCCGGCCTCGCGCTGCGCCGCGCTCAGCGGATGGTGTCTCGTGGCCCACCAGCGGCCCGCGTCGCTCCGCCAGATGGTCCATCGGGGATACTCCCGGGCGATCTCGGCGAGGTGCCGATCAAAGGACATCGCTGTCCACCTTCCGGGCCCCAGGCGAGGTTTCCATCTCCTTAGACGATGAAGGACTTCTCTAGAGAATTCAATGATCTGAAGGACAGGTCAACCTACCGCTTGACAGATCGGGTTGAACTAGGCATCGAAGTCGTACTGGAGTACGTATGCGGCCGAGTCCAGGACCATCTCGTTGACCTCGACGGGGAGCCCGCCCGACGTGTACGCCGTGCGCGCGATGACGATGACCGGTGTTCCGCCCGGCAGGTCGAGCAACGCGCTCTCGCGCGGCTGCGGCATCCGGGCCCGTACCTCCTCGGTGAAGTGGGCGGGGGGCAGGCCGAGGTCGCCGAGGCGGGCGTAGACGCCGCCGGGACCCGTGTCGGGCAGGGTGATCGCGCTGCCCTGGACCAGGTGCGCGGGGAAGAAGGAGCTGGCCAGCTGTACGGGCCTGGCGTCGACGGAGTAGCGGCGGCGGCGGACCCACACCTCGCCGGAGTCGAGTACGGCCGCCACGTCCTCCGTGGCGCGCTCCAGAGCCACCTCCAGGTGGTCGACGGTGAACGGCCGGCCCCTGGTGTCGGCGTCCCAGATGGCCCGGCCCTGGCCCCACTGCTCGCGTGACAGACGGCGTGAGCCGTGCCGTCGGATCGGTTTGAACAGCCGCACGTAAACCCCCGAACCTCGTTTGGGCACCGCCAGCCCTTCGTTGATCAGTACGGCAAGCGCCTGCCTGGCGGTGGCTCGTGCGATTGCGTAGTCGGCCATCAGTGCGTTCTCGCCCGGTAGTCGGTCCCCGTCACGCAGCTCGCCGGACAGGATCCGGGCGCGGAGACCGTCGGCGATGCGGCGATAGATAGGGGGCTCGTGGGGTACCGGGGATTCAGACAACTTTGATCACCCTCTGTCACCAACCAGGTTGTGGCGTCTCCAGAGAACTTGCCCCGTCTTGTCCACGATCGCACAGATACAGAGGTTGGTCGCGGGTTGTTTTTGAGCGGATCGTGCCTGTGTGGTGAACTACGCGGAGTTTAAGCGGCCCGTTACCGTGGAACGGTCCCGGCCGGATCCCGGGTGGCCCACCAGCGGCGAGTAACCGCCGCGGAGATCACCGCGCCCGCCGTGTTGAGCAGGACGTCGTCCACGGACGAGAAACGTCCCGACTTCAGCATGAGTTGGAGCACCTCGACCAGGACCGAAAAGGCCGCCGCGACCGCCGCAACCCGGGCGGTCGAGGCCATCGCCGCGGCGCGCACCGGCAGCAGCGCCCCCAGCGCGGCGAACACCAGCAGATTGCCCCCCACCTGCACGAACACCGCCTGCCACGGCGCCGAGGCGAGGTCGGCCAGGTCCGTGAACGGCACCAGCCGCACGCCGCCCGGGCCGCCCACGGGGGTCAGGGTCATCCAGATCCACGGGGCCGTGCCGACCACGATCCCGACATCGGCGATCGCGCTGCGCGACGGCGCGGGGTGCCCGGCGCGGGCCCGGCGGCGGGCGAGAAACATGATCGCGGGAATCGCCAGGAAGAGGGTAAACGTACCAGCAATAACCACCTTTCCCCACAATTCCCACGTCTGCGCCATTCGTCCATGATGGACAGCGATCAAGGGGTACCGGAAGATGTCCTTTCGGACAGGTCTTCTCCGAGTCCTCTCCCCCGTGGTCGGGGGAGACGATGGCGATCGAGGGGTCCCGTCGTCCCCCGGAAGGAGGAGACCGCAGTGCTGACCCATTTCATCGGCGGCGAGCCGGTGACCGCGGGCACGGCCTTCCCGGTCCACGACCCGATGACCGGCGCGGTGATCAGGCAGGTCTGCGAGGCCGACCCGGAGGCGGTCGACCGCGCCGTGCGCGCCGCGAGGGAGGCGGCCCGCGACTGGGCCGCGCTGCCGGTGGCCGAGCGGGCGGGGTGGCTGCGGCGGCTCGCCGAGGGCATCGAGGCCCGCTTCGACGACCTCGTCGCGGCCGAGATCGCCGACACCGGCAAGCCGCTCGACCAGACCCGCACCCTCGACATCCCGCGCGGCATCGCGAACTTCCGCGCCTTCGCCGAGATCGCCGCCCAGCGCCCCGACGAGGCCTTCCACCTGTCGGGCGTGCTCAGCTACACCGTGCGGCGGCCGCTCGGCGTGGTCGCGGTGATCGTGCCGTGGAACCTGCCGTTCCTGCTCATGACGTGGAAGCTGGCCCCCGCCCTGGTGTCCGGCAACACCGTCGTGGTCAAGCCGTCGGAGCACACGCCGGGCTCGGCGGCCGTGTTCGCCGAGATCTGCGCCGCCGCCGGGCTGCCGCCGGGCGTCGTCAACATCATCTACGGCTACGGCTCCTCCGGGCAGCTCCTGGTCGAGCACCCCTGGGTGGACGCCGTGACGTTCACCGGCTCCACCCGCACCGGCACGGCGATCATGAAGGCGGTGGCCGACCGGGTCAAGCCGGTCTCGTTCGAGCTGGGCGGCAAGAACGCCGGCGTGGTCTTCGCGGACTGCGACCTGGAGCGCGCGGTCGAGGGCTGCGTCCGGTCGGTCTTCACCAACGGCGGCCAGGTGTGCCTGTGCACCGAGCGGCTCTACGTCCAGCGCCCGATCTTCGAGGAGTTCTCCGACCGGCTGGCGGCCCGCGCCCAGGAGGTCGTGCCGCAGCCGATGATCAGCGCCGAGCACCGCGAGAAGGTCCTGTCCTACTACGCCTTGGCCCGCTCGGAGGGAGCCAAGGTGCTCGCGGGAGGCGGCACGCCGGTCTTCGGGGATCAGCGCGACTCAGGCTATTTCGTGGAACCGACGGTGATGACAGGCTTGTCCGAGTGGTCCCGCTTCAACAGGGAAGAGATCTTCGGCCCGGTGTGTCACGTGACCCCGTTCGACACCGAGGCCGAGGCGATCGACCTGGCCAACAACAGCGAGTACGGCCTGGCCGCCGCGGTCTGGACCGGCGGCCTCGACCGCGCCCACCGGGTGGCGCAACGGCTGGAAGCCGGCCTGGTCTGGGTCAACACCTGGTACCTCCGCGACCTGCGCACGCCCTTCGGCGGGCTGCGCCTGTCGGGCATCGGCAGGGAGGGCGGCACCCAGTCGCTGGACTTCTACTCCGAACCCACCACGATCACCATCAAGATGGAGCAGCCCGATGCATGACGAATGGTCCCAAGCCGTGGACGCGCGCTCGCAGGCCGCGGAGCGGCTGGCCGAAGCCGTGCGCACCGGCAAGCCGTGCGCGCCGATCCGGGACCTGATCGGGACGGCCGCCGACGCCTACGCGGTGCAGGACCTCGCCACGGCGCGGGCGCTCGCCGAGGGCCGCCGGCCGGTCGGCCGCAAGATCGGCGTCACCAACCCGGACGTCCAGCGGCAGCTCGGCATCGACCACCCCACCTGCGGCCCGCTCTTCGCGGACATGGCCTACCCCGACGGGATGCCCATCCCGTACGACCGGCTGCTGCAGCCGCGCGCCGAGGCCGAGGTCGCGCTGGTGCTCGGCCGCGACCTGGAGGGCGGCCCCTTCACCGCGGCCGAGGTGCTGCGGGCGATCGACTTCGCGCTGGTCGCCATCGAGATCGCCGACTCCCGCGTCGCCGGCTGGGACATCCAGCTCGCCGACACCGTGGCCGACAACGCCTCCGCCGGCGTCTTCGTGCTGGGCAACACGCCGGTGCCGCTCGCCGGGATCGACCTGCGCTCGGCCACCATGACGATGACCAGGTCCGGCGAGCAGGTGTCGGCCGGCTCCGGCGCGGCCTGCCTCGGCCACCCGGTCAACGCCGCCGTCTGGCTGGCCGACCGGCTCGGCCGCACCGAGCGTCCGCTGCGGGCCGGCGAGGTCGTGCTGACCGGCACGCTCGGCCCGGTCGTGCCGGTGGAGCCGGGCGACGTGCTGGAGGCCCGCGTCGAGGGCCTGGGGTCGGTGCGGGCGGTGTTCACGAAGTGAGGTCGAAGTGAGGTCCAAGGGCATGCGCGTGCCCGGCAAGGCCACGCCGCGCGGCGCCTTCCCGCACGTCAAGCGGGCCGGCGACTTCCTGTACGTCTCGGGCACCAGCTCCCGGCGCCCGGACGACTCGTTCGTGGGCGTGGAGGTGGACAAGTACGGGGCGACGAACCTGGACATCCGCGCTCAGACCCGGGCGGTCATCGAGAACATCGGCGACATACTCAAAGCGGCCGGCGGCTCGCTGGCCGACCTCGTGCAGATCACCACGTACCTGGTGAACATGAACGACTTCAAGGGCTACAACGAGGTCTACGCCGAGTTCTTCGACGAGGAGGGCCCGACGCGGACCACGGTGGCGGTGCACCAGCTCCCGCACCCGCACCTGCTCATCGAGATGCAAGCCGTCGCCTACCACCCGCAGGAGCGATCATGATTCCCCCCATCGACTTCACCAAGTGGATCGACGAGCACGCCCACCTGCTGCGGCCGCCGGTCGGCAACAAGCTGGTCTTCGAAGGCGCGGACGACTTCATCGTCATGGTGGTCGGCGGGCCCAACTCCCGCACCGACTTCCACGTGGACCCGTACGAGGAGCTGTTCTACCAGGTGCGCGGCAACATGCACGTCAACGTGGTCACTCCCGACGGCCCCGAGACGGTGCACGTGCGCGAGGGCCAGATGTGGCTGCTGCCGGCCGGCGTGCCGCACTCGCCGCAGCGGCCCGAGGAGGGCTCGGTCGGGCTGGTGGTCGAGCGCGTCCGGCCCGAGGGCACGCTGGAGCGGTTCCAGTGGTACTGCGCGGACTGCGGCGCCCTGGTGCACGAGGTCGAGCTGCAGGTCCGCGACATCGTCAAGGACCTGCCGCCGGTGTTCGAGGCGTTCTACGCCGACGACAAGGCCCGCACCTGCGGCACCTGCGGCGCCCTGCACCCGGGCAAGGGCTAGGCGGTCGGCGACGTCCACCCGCGCCACGCGCCCGAGGGCCGGCCCGGGGCGCCCCGGCCGCGCGTGGAGTCCGAGCGGGAGGCGGTCAACCTCGGCGGCGACGCCGAGACGTTCCTGGACTGAAAGGAGCTCCCATGCCACGGACGGCCGTCGTCGTCCCCACCCCGGACGGGGCCTGCCCCGCCACCCTGCACACGCCCGCCGGCGACGGGCCCTGGCCGGGGGTGATCCTCTACCCCGACGCCGCCGGGGTCCGGGAGACCTTCGCCGTCCTGGCCGACCGGCTGGCCGGGCCGGGCTACGCGGTGCTGCTGCCGGACGTCTACTACCGCACCCCGTACACGCCGTTCGACCCCGCCACCGTGTTCGCCGACCCGGCCGAGCGAGCACGGCTGGAGGCGCTCGTGAAGAGCGTCGGCGCCGACCTCGCCGACCGGGACGCGGGCGCGTTCCTGGACTTCCTCGCCGCCCACCCGGACGTGTCCGGGACCGGCGTGGGCGTCACCGGCTACTGCATGGGCGGCCGGCTGGCGCTGCGGGCCGCCGGCCGCCATCCCGGCCGGGTCGCGGCCGCCGCGTCCTTCCACGGCGGCAACCTCGCCGCCGAGGGCGACCCGGACAGCCCGCACCTGCTGGCCGGGCGGATGCGGGCGGCGATCCACGTCGCGGCGGCAGAGGCCGACCGGTCCTTCCCGCCCGACCAGCACGAACGGCTGCGGCGGGCGCTCACCGAGGCCGGCGTGCGGCACACGCTGGAGACCTACCCGGCCGCTCACGGCTTCGCCGTGCCGGACGTCCCGACGTACGACGCGGACGCCGACCGGCGGCACCGCGAGGCGCTGGCGGCCCTCTGGGCGACCGCCCTGCACGCCTGACCGGTCACCCGGGCCGGACGTCCGGGGCGACCCGGCGTCGCTCCACGCGGCCGGAATGGTGTGGAATGGGGGCGTCCACGACCCGCCCCGACAGGAGTGACCGCGTGATCGACCGGGACCGCTGCCTGGCCCTGGACGCCGCCGACCCGCTGCGTGCGTTCCGCGAGGAGTTCGTGCTGCCGGAGGGCGTGATCTACCTCGTCGGCAACTCTCTCGGCGCGCTGCCGCGCCGCGCCGCCGACCGCGTACGGCGGGCGGTCGAGCAGGAGTGGGGCGGGCAGCTCGTGGGCGGCTGGAACCAGGCCGGCTGGTACGACCAGCCCCTCGCCCTCGGCGACCGGATCGCCCCGCTGATCGGCGCGGGCCCGGGCGAGGTCGTGGTGGGCAACTCCACGTCGATCGCGATCTACCAGGCGGTCGCCGCGGCGCTGCGGCTGCGTCCGGACCGCCGGGTGATCGTCTCCGACGCCCGCAACTTCCCGACCGACCACTACGTCGTGCAGGGCCTGGCCGGGCTGCTCGGCGGGTACGAGATCCGCGACGCCGCCGAGGGCCGCTTCGACGACGCGGCCGTGGTGCTGCTGTCGGAGGTCGACTACCGCACCGGGGCCCGCGCCGACGTGCCGGCCGTCACCGCCCGCGCCCACGAGGCCGGGGCGCTCATGGTGTGGGACCTGTGCCACAGCGTCGGCGCGATGCCGGTGGACGTGTCGGCGGCCGACTTCGCGGTGGGCTGCACGTACAAGTACCTGAACGCGGGGCCGGGCGCGCCCGCCTTCCTGTACGTCAGCCCGCGCCACCACGCCACCGCGGAGAACGTGCTGCAGGGCTGGCACGGCCACGCCGCCCCGTTCGCCTTCGAGACCGGCTACCGGCCGGCCGAGGGCATCAGGCGGTTCGCGGTCGGCACCCCGCACGTGTTGTCCTCCGCGGCCCTGGACGCGGCGCTGGAGATCTGGGAACGCGTGCCGATGGACCTGCTGCGGGCCAAGAGCATGGCGTTGACCTCGCTGTTCGTGGATCTGGTCGGCGACCTGCTGGAGCTCGTCTCGCCCGCCGACGCCGAGGCGCGCGGCAGCCAGGTGAGCCTGCGCCACCCCGACGGCTACCCGGTGATGCGGGCGCTGATCGACCGGGGCGTGCACGGCGACTTCCGCGCGCCGGACATCCTCCGCTTCGGCTTCGCCCCGCTCTACATCCGCTACGTCGACGTCCACGACGCGGCGGCCACGCTGCGCGAGGTGCTGGACAAGGAGCTCTGGCGCGACGAGCGCTACGCCCAGCGCCTCGCCGTCACCTAGTCACCTCCCTGGCATGCCGCGGAACTCGGCCAGCCTGCTCTCGATCCGCTCCTTGATCATGTCGCGCGCGGTCATGCGCGGCACGCCCGACATGAGCAGGTTGTCGTAGTCGGTGTCGAGGTGCCGGATCGAGGCGATCACCGCCAGCGTGATCGCGTTCTCGTCGAGCGCCCGGGCCGCCGCCGTCCGGCCCACGCGGCCGCTGCCGCGCTGCCCGGCGTGCTCGGCGATGTCCCGGGCCCGCTGCTCGGGGCAGCCGGGGAAGAGCCGGGCGATCTCGGCCGCCATCCGCGCCTGGAACTCCACGTCCTGCTCGGCGCGGCGCACCCGGTCGCGCTCGCGGCGGCGCTCGCGCGCCTCCTCGTCGGCCAGGCACCGCTCCTCGGCCGCCTCCAGCGCCGCCTGCTCGACCAGCAGGCCGGCCCGCTGGTAGACCTTGCGCCGCCGGTTGAAGCGCACGACGACGGCCGCGAGCCGGCTCTCCTGCTTGGCCCGGCGGCTGAGCGCCGCGTCGCCGGCCGGCAGGAACACCAGATGGTCGAGGTCCGCGCAGGTCAGGCAGTGCGGACGGTCGTCCTCCATGATCAGGTAGGGGCCGGTGTCGCCGCAGCCCGCGCACGTCCAGGGCTCCAGCGGGGCCACGGCCACCAGGTCGGGCGCCTTGCTCTGCCGCTCGGTGAGCCGGCGCACCCGGGCCTCGCTCAGCTCGGGCGAGATCCAGTGGACGCGGAAGGGCTCCTGCGGATGACCGGCGGTGAAGCGCAGCTCGCGGCGGTCGCGGGTGCCCGCCACGTACGGCGTGTCCACCGGCCTGAGCCCCTTGGCCTCCGCCCAGTCCCGCAGCAGGGCGACGGTCGCGACCAGGCGTTCCTCGTCGACGGCGGCCAGGTGGGCGAGCGTGGGCACCCGTCCCTGCCGCCAGGTGTCGACGTGCCGCGAGTGCAGCCAGCGCAGCCCCGTGACCACGTCGATGAACGTCACGTACTTGCGGGTGGTCAGGGCGATCTCGGCCGCGTCGGCGACCCTGCGCGCCAGGCTGGGCTTGCTCACGCCCTCCAGTCTCCCGCGCCCGCGCGCGGGCGCGCGCCTTTGTCGGGAGATGGACGAAGCGCAGGCTTTCCTTGTGCGCGTTGCGGCAAATAACCCCTCGGATTTTTCGTGTCCTGGAGGAAGACCCGTGCGCCTTTTCTGGCCCGCCGTCCTGATGCTCGCCACCTCGTGTGGCTCTGCCTCTTTCAAGGGGGCCGAGGAGGGCACGCAGCCCGTCGTCAGCGGCACGTTCGGCAGCAAACCCGTCGTCGCGATCCCGGCCGGCAAGCCCGGCCGCACGCCCCGCATCACCGTGTTGTCGCTGGGCAGCGGGCGTCGTACGCTGCCGGGCGACGTCGTGCTCGCCGACGTGGACATCCGGCGCTGGGCGGGCAACCAGCCCTACATGAGCACGTTCGACGCCAACCAGCCCACCACGGTCGTCTTCGACGGGCGGCAGGTGTCGGAGACCTGGCGGCAGTCGCTCATCGGGCATCCGGCGGGCAGCCGGGTCATGCTGGTCGGCCCGGCCGCCGACGCGCTCGGGCCCAACCTGCCGCACACCGGCGTCTCGCCCGCGGACACGCTGGTCGTCGTCTTCGACATCCTGGGCGGCTACCCGCCGGACGCGCGGCTGATCGGCCGCGCGCTGCCGGTGGTCCCGTCCGACCTGCGGCCCGGCGACGCGCCCCGCCTGCTCATCGACGGCTCGGGGCGGGAGATCGTGGCGGGGGCCAAGGTCGTCCTCCAGTACGTGGCCGCGGCCTGGCCGTCGCGGGCGGTCGTCGACTCCTCCTACCGCCGGGGCGGGCCGAGCGCGTTCACGCTGCGGCCCGGGTCGGTGCCCGCGTCGTGGCTGGAGGCGCTGACCGGGCGGCACGTCGGCTGCCGCCTCGCGGTGCCGGGCACGGAGGACGAGCCCAGGATGTACGTCATCGACGTCCTGGACACCGTCACCCCGCAGGTCTAGGCGTACCGCTTGGCGAGGTCGCCGCGCACGACGCCGTACACCACGTCGCCGAGCAGGCCGCCAGGTCGTCCTCGCCGACCGCCCGCAGGGTGATCGTCATGGACGGGACACTATGCGACGGACCAGGCGGCCGAGCCGCGAGCCCCGGGGCGGCGGCGGGGCGGTCAGGGCCTCCAGCGCCTCGGCCGCGGACGGCCGCTTGGCGGGGGAGTGGTCGAGCATCCGCCGCACGACCTCGGGCACGTCGGGGCCGTGGGCGTCGGCGCTGGTGGGCAGCTCGCCGGTGAGGAGCTGGTAGGAGATCACCCCGGCCGCGTACACGTCGGAGGCCGTGGTCATCCGGTCGGGGCGCTCCTGGCACTCGGGGGAGACGTAGTGGGCGTCGAGCACGTTGCCCAACTCGTGGGCGACGGTGTAGTTGCGCGGGCCGGGCTTGGCGTAGTCGAAGCCGGTCAGCACGGCGTGCCCGTCGTCGGTGACCAGCACGCTGGCCGGGGTGAGCGCGCGGTGCACGACGCCGTGGGCGTGCGCGTGCGCGAGGCCGCGCAGCAGGTCGCCGATCACCCGCAGCGGCGCCTCCCTGGCCGCCGACAGGTGCAGCGAGCGGCCGTGCACGTCGTCGAGCACCAGCACGAACCGGCTCTCGTCGTCGATGGCGAAGAAGTCACGCGAGCGCACCACGCACGGGTGCGGAGGGATGCGGGCGAGGCTCTGGTAGGCGTTGGCGATGCGCTGCCGCTCGGCCGCCCGCGCCTCGTGGTCGGCCAGCGGGTCGGCCTGGTAGACCCGCAGCAGGACGGTCTCGCTGCCGGGCAGCGTGACGTTGAAGGCGCGGTATTCGGTGACCTTGGCGTCGCCGCCGAGCTGCTCCTCGACCTCCCAGTTGCCGAAGCGGGGCGGCGCGGTGCTGCGCCGGACGGTCTGGTTGAGCGCGTCGAGCACGGCCGTCATGTACGGGCGCACGTGCGGGCTGCACCCGCGCCGCACCCGCGACACGTCGCTCAGCGTGGCCACCAGCGCGGGCAGGCTCGTGACGTTGACCGCGTCGCGGCCGGCCGGGTCGACCAGCTCGGCGTCGGGGGAGGAGAGCACGACGAGGCTGTCGACGTACACGCGTTCGAGCTGGGTGGCCCGCGAGACGAGCAGGCCCTTCAGCGCCTTGGCGGTGCCCCGCAGCTTGGCCACGGGCGAGCCGAACGCCTCGCGGCGCGGCGGGAACCAGCGCGTGCCGGACACCTCGATGCGCCCCCGCGTGCCCTTGACGTCGACGACCACGAGCGAGTGGCCGGTCAGCACGAGCAGGTCGACCTCGAAGACGTCGTGGCCGCGCGGGACCTCGATGTTGTGCAGCAGCAGCCAGTCGGCGGGCGCGTGGTCGCGGAGGTGCGCGATGACCCGCCGCTCGGCGTCGTTGACCGGACGTCCACCGCCGACGATCTCTGCCATGCGCCTATCCTTGCACGGGTTGTGATTGACAGCATGCTGTCGATATGACAAGCTGTTGTCATGAAGGGAATCATTCACCACGCCGTCTACGACACGCTCGCCGACTGGGAGACCGGGCACGCCACCGCCCACCTGCGGAGCGGCGCCTACCACCGCGAGCCCGGCGGCTACGACGTCGTCACCGTCGGCCTGACCGCCGACCCCGTCGTCACCATGGGCGGCGCGCGCATCACCCCCGGCCTGACGCTCGACCGGCTCACTCCCGGTGACAGCGCGCTGCTGATCCTGCCGGGCGCGGCCCTGTGGGACGAGGGCGACGCCCTGGTCCCGTTCGCCCGCAAGGCCAGGGAGTTCCTGGAGGCCGGCGTGCCGGTCGCGGCCATCTGCGGCGCGACCGCCGGGCTCGCCAGGGAGGGCCTGCTCGACGACCGCGACCACACCAGCGGCGCCCTCCAGTACCTGGAGGCCCAGGAGGGCTACGCCGGCGCGAAGCGCTACCTCGACCGCGACGCGGTGCTCGACGGCGACCTCGTCACGGCCGGCCCGACCGAGCCGGTGGCCTTCGCCCGCGAGGTCTTCCGCCGCCTCGACGTCTTCCGGCCCGACGTCCTGGACGCCTGGTACCGGCTGTTCGCCCGGAGCGACGCGGCCGCGTACGAGGTGCTGATGTCGGCATGAGCGACAACCCGCGGCTGCTGTCGGGGCTGGCGCTCGGCGCCTTCCGGCTCAACGGCCAGTTCCTCCACGTCGCGGAGGAGCTGGCGCGGCCCGCGGGCATCACGGCGGCCTGGTGGCAGGTGCTCGGCGCGGTGCAGCAGGAGCCGCTGCCGGTCGCCGGCATCGCCCGGGTCATGGGGATGAGCCGGCAGGGCGTGCAGCGCATCGCCGACCTGCTGGTCGAGCGGGGCCTCGCCGAGTACCGGCCGAACCCCGCGCACCGCCGGGCCAAGCTGCTCCAGCAGACCCCGGCCGCGCGGGAGGCCATCGCCAGGATCGTCCCCGGGCACCAGGAGTTCGCCGACCGGCTCGTGGCGGAGCTGGGCCGGGAGGAGGCCGAGCGCTGCCTGGAGGCCGTGCGGCGGCTGTCGGCCGCCCTCGACCGGCTCGGCGACGAAGATCGATGATCTCGCGTCTGGGCCTGGAAGGTGGAAAGTCCGGACGCTAGGTTGAATAACCCGCAGATCCGACACCACTGGAGAAGCTCCATGACCGGAGAACGCTCCTCCGCCGGAGAGGCACTTCCGCCGCGGATCGACACGAACGTCCCGCACGCCGCCCGCATGTGGAACTACTGGCTCGGCGGCAAGGACCACTACGACGTGGACCGGGAGGCAGGCGACCGGTTCAGCGAGGCCTTCCCCGACATCGTGGAGATCGCCCGGCTGTCCCGGCACCTGCTCGCCCGCATCGTGCGCCACCTGGTGAACGAGGCGGGCGTCCGCCAGTTCCTCGACGTCGGCACCGGCCTGCCGACCGTGGACAACACCCACGAGGTCGCCCAGCGCGCCGACCCGTCGTGCCGGGTCGTGTACGTGGACAACGACCCCCTGGTGCTCGCCCACGCCCGCGCCCTCCTGGTCGGCACCCCCGAGGGCGCGACCGACTACGTGGACGCCGACCTGCGCGACCCCGACGCGATCATCGCCGCCGCGGCCAGGACCCTCGACCTCACCCGGCCGGTCGCGCTCATGCTCATGGGCATCGCCGGCTACGTGAGCGAGGAGGAGGGCGCGTACACGATCGTGGGGCGGCTGATGGACGCCCTGCCGTCCGGCAGCTACCTCGCGCTGTGGGACGGCGTCAACGTCGTCACCGGCGAGGCGCTGGACCGGGCGCAGGAGCAGCACAACGAGGGGCCGGGAGCGCCGTACCACCTGCGCACCCGCGAGGAGTTCACGCGCTTCTTCGACGGCCTGGAGCTGGTCGAGCCGGGCGTGGTGTCGATCACCCGCTGGCGGCCCGACCCCGACCCGATGGGCTCGTCCGACGAGGTGGACGCGCTCTGCGGGGTGGCCCGCAAGCCCTGACCCGCCTCAGAGCCGGGCGATGATGCCGCGCAGGATCGCCGGGGTCTCGGCCGGGGGCGGGGCGTGCACGCCCAGCTCGTTGAGCAGGTGGCGGTAGGGGCGCACCTCGGCCTCCTTGGTGAAGAACTGGGCGCCGGTGAGGTGCTCGGCGTAGACCATGTCGCCCAGCCCCTCCTGGGCGAAGCGCAGCAGGGTGACCGGGCCGCCGCCGCCGAGCGCCGCCCCGGCGGAGAACGGGAACACCTGCAGCGTGACGTGCGGCCGCTCGGCCATGCGCGCCAGGTGTTCGAGCTGGGCCCGCATGGTCTCCTCGTCGCCGACCCGGCGGTGCAGCACGCCCTCGTCGAGCACCGCCCAGAGCTTGCGCGGCGCGGGCGGGTCGAGGATGCGGCGGCGGCGCAGGCGCACGGCGAGCAGCCGCTCGACGCGCTCGGCGGGCTCGCCCTCGTGGCTGCTCCTCAGCACCTCGCGGGCGTAGCCCTCGGTCTGGAGCAGGGCCGGGACGAACTGCACGGCGTAGCCGCGGATGAGCGCGGCGTCCTGCTCCAGGCCCAGGTAGGGCTCGAACCAGTCGGGGACGACGTCGCGGTATTCCTGCCACCAGCGCGGCACGTTGGCCTGGGCGACGAGGGCCAGCAGGCTGTCGCGTTCGGCCTGGTCGCGCACGCCGTACAGGAGCAGCAGGTCGGTCACGTCGCGCGGCTTGAAGCTGGTGCGGCCGGCCTCCATGCGGCTGATCTTGGACTGCGAGCCGCGGATGGTGTAGGCGGCGGCCTCGCGGGTGACGCCGGCGGCCTCGCGGAGCCGGCGCAGGTGGGCGCCGATGAGGAGGCGTAGGGCGCTCGGCCCGGATTGCAGGGAATCACGATCCGGTATTTCGGTCATGTCGCCCATATTGTGAGCACTCCGCATCTATGCTCCTCAATCGGCATCTCGCCACGGTTCCGGCCCGTGGTCAATCCTGCCACGCCCTCCGGCCCGTGTACTGTATTTCCTGCTGAACGAAATGTGCCGCTTATTTGTGCTTTTCCTGCGGATCCGCCAAATTTTTCACGGTTCCGCCGGGGCGTGGGGCGTCCCCCCGGCGTGACCCGCGCGGCTTGAAGACCGACAGCGCCGTCGCCGCCAGCAGCATCGCGAGCTGCGTCCCCGGCACCGCCACCTGCCCCCACTGCCGGCCGGCCCCGGCCGCCCCGCCCCCCGCGGTCGCCTCGGCCATTCCCGCCGGGTCGAACAGGAACATGCCGGTGCAGATGACCGCCACCAGCAGCACCAGCTTGGCCGTCACCCAGTAATAGCGAAACAGCCCCCAATGACCGCCCAGCCCGAGCGTGATCCCGCTGATCAATGCGGTCAGGCTGAGCGGTATCCCGCCCGCGAACACCAGCACCGGCATCAGCCGATAGGCGGCGTGCGCCAGCTCCCCGTCCTTAGTCAGGGCGGCCGCCGTATTCAGCGCCACCAGCCCCCACACCTCGCCCGCGAGCGCGACGGAGACGGCGATGTGGATAACCAGGACCGTCTTGCGGATACGCGGTCGCAGCATGCTCACCTCACTCGGATTCGCCGAACTGACGGCCATCGTCCCGGCTTTGTCCGCGCCGGTCGTCGGCCCCCGGATGGCGCTCCAGGTACGCCGGGAGGCGTAGCCGGAAGCTCAAGTTTCGGGTGATCATCCCTCATGGCGGGGTGAATGGCTGCGGCGCATTTCTCGGGCGCAGCTAAAACAAATGCCTTTCACCGGCCCACGGCAGTGCGGTATTCGCCGCGCTCGGCCGATGAGCGTGAAAACCCAATGCCAAGAAATCGAGGTGCCTCCTTGACCTCGATGAGGGCTTTCTGAGTTGCGGATTTCGCTGCCTGCCGCGATTGTTATTCCCGGCACCTCACAGCCCTGCACAAACGACTATGGCGTCGGGAATTCCGCGCCGATCCATGGAGGAAACAATCATGATCCGTCGTATCCTCGCCGGTGCAGCGATCGCGGCCGTCGCTCTTGGCTTCTCGGCCTCCGCTGCCTCCGCTGACGTCGGCCCCAACCCGCACAACGGCGGCCAGGCCGTTCTGAGCCAGTGGCAGATCATCGACGACGTCCTGAACGACGTGCTGAACGACTCGCTCGAGAGCATCGACGTCAACATCATCCAGATCGCCGACGAGGTCGAGCTCGACCTGCTGAACAACAACCAGCCCGAGGTCGGCGACGCCAACAAGGGTGTCGACATCGACAACGCCGGCTCCGACCTCAGCTAAGGACGGCGTAGGCAGGAGGGTCGATCGCGGCTCCCGTGTGCGGAGCCGCCTGGCCAGTCGCCTTCCTGGTGCCTAGGTGAGCGACCAGGGCCCGACGTGGGGACTCGCGAGACCACGGACGGCCCTTGAGGTCACCGAAAATTGTTCGGGCGCTGTGCGGCCCCGGGCCGGCTCTTTCGCGAGGGGCCGGTCAGGGGCCGCACGGCTCATTTCCGCGTCCGGGCAGGTCACCGCTCGTCCGCGCGCCCGACGCCCGGCCGCACCACCCCCAGGAAGTCGGACCGGTCGAGCCGGTCCAGCCGCACGAACGCCCCCGTGTAGGGCGCGTGCACCATCGTCCTCGCGTCGACCGCGATCCCGACGTGCTCCGGCCCGGGATGCGCGCGGTCGTTGTCGTAGAAGACCAGGTCCCCTGGTTCGATCAGCTCCTTCGGCAGGCGGATGCCGGCGCGCCACTGCTCCTGCGACGTGGTCCCGATGAGCGCCCCCGCCCGCGCGTAGGCGTACTCGGTGAGGCCCGAGCAGTCGAAGCCGCGCGTCCCCGCTCCCTTGCCGATGCCGTACCCGGGCCCGCGCACCCCGCCGCCGCCCCACGAGTACGGCACCCCGACCATCTCCAGCGCCGCCCGCAGCGCGATCCCGCCGGCGGCCGAGCGCGCCCGGTGCGCGGCCTGCGCGGCCGGTGACTGGAGCAGGCACACGACGACGCATGCCGCCGCCGTGAATGCCCGTGAGCTTTTTCCGTTCATGCGTTCTCACCCCCGTCTGCTGTGCGGCTTTCTCTACCGCGGAAAGGCGCGGGAAGTCTTCCGACAAAAGCGGACGAGTCGCGAAAAATCCGGGCCGGGAAGATCCATGGCAAACCGGGCAGAACGGGTATCCGGCCCCGGCGTACACGGGGCTCGACGCCTCCCCTGGCGATGGCGCGACGGCCGCCGGGAAAGGCCCTTCAGGATTACGCGCTAATTCGGTCATATTCCCGCGAAGATCACATACCGAAACATCCTTCGTGTAGCCTTGGTTCTGGCCCCCGGGGAGCGTATGTGCAGGGGGGTGTGAGGGGTGTGAACCGTCTCGACGAGCGGCTGCTCCATCAGGACGAGCAGCTCAAGGTCACCGTGCGCGCGACGGCCGAGGCGCCCGTCGTCACGCTGATCGGCCAGATCGACGCCTCCAACAGCCATGCCTTGGCCCTCGCCCTGGCCGGCTGCCGCCAGGGCGCGTACATCGTCGTCGACACCGGCGGGCTGACCTTCGTCGACGTCTCGGGGCTGCGCGTGCTGGCCCTGCCGGCGCTGCCGCCGGAGCAGCGCTGGATCCGGCTGCGCAACCCTACGCCGTACCAGCTCCGGCTGCTGCGCCTGATGGGCTGGTACCACGAGCCCCGCGCCCATCACCTGCCCATCTGAAGCCCGCTCTCACCTGCCGGTGAGCCCGCCGCTGAGCCCGCCGGTCAGCTTACTGGCGAGCGGGGTGAAGGCGACCGCGGCCGAGGTGCCGAGGCCGGTCGGGCCGCCGAGCGTGAAGCGCGGCGGCAGGTGGTGCCGGCGCAGGCTCTCCTCGTCGTAGCGGAAGCAGCCGCGGTGCCAGTTGAGTATGCCCGCCAGCCAGTCGCGCAGCTCCGCCACGAACCCGTCCAGGGCGGCCCGCGCCTCGCCGTCCAGGCCGAACTCCGCGCACACGACCGGCAGCTCGTCGGCGACGATGTGCTCGAACTGCCGCACCCGCGAGGCCATCAGGTCGTTGACGATGCCGAGCGCGGTGCGCCGGTCGCAGTCGAAGAAGTTCTGGACGACCAGGACGCAGTTGTGCACCTCGCCCTGGAACTCGATCTCCTTCTGGTAGGAGAAGATGTCGTTGAGCAGGCAGCCGGCGTCCATCATGGCGTTCTCCAGCGCCTGCATCGAGCCGCTGGCGTACACCTCGTCCGGCACGCCCTTCTCGTGCCGCAGCCGGCACAGGTTCATCGTCAGGTCGGAGCCGAAGGTCAGCCGGCGCATCTCCAGGTAGTCCACCGGGTCGGGGACGTGCCGGGCGATCTCGTTGGCCAGCTCCCACAACCAGCCCTGGCACATCTTCTCCACCGCCGCGCGCAGCCGGGCGCGGTGCGCGGGCGGCATGGGCGCGGCCGTGCGCGCCCACACGTCGGCCAGCCCGCGCTCCAGCGCGCCCGCCGGCGGCGGCGGGGGCGTGCCGTCGAGCGGCATGAACGCCGAGAACCTGGCCACCGCGATCCTGGCGGCGGCCAGGTTCGCGGTGCGGCCGTAGACCACGGGGAAGTAGTCGTCGCCGTAGGTGCCCCAGGCCAGCCAGAACGAGGCCAGGTCCAGTTCCTCCGGGGTGGCGTCGGGATGCAGCCCGGCCGCGCACAGCGGCAGGTCGTAGTCGGCCACCTTGCGCTCGTCCCACACCGCCGACCCGGCCACCCCCGGCTGGGCCTCCAGCATGCCCATCTCCCGGCACCAGGCCACCGTGTGCCGCCGCGCGTCGTCGAGGTGCGGCGAGAGCCGGAGCGGGAACGGCACGTACAGGTCGGGGATCTCGCTCGGCCCCACCCGCTGGTACGGCACGTGCGTGAAGTTCCTGACCCGCTTGGCGCCCAGCAGGTCGACCAGCGAGGACATGCCGAGCGGCCGGCTCGCCCCGGCCCGCTCGTTCATGTACCGGCTGGAGCGCAGGTGCCACTCGTGGCCGCCCGACTGCCAGTCCTGGAGCCCCTTGACGTAGGCCAGCACCCCGGCCGCCGTGACCGGGTCGACGCCGTGCTCGGCGAACAGCGGCCCCAGCTCGAAGACCGCCGTGTGCTCGAACTGCTGCAGCCGCGAGGTCAGCAGGTCGTTGACCGCGTTCGCCGCCTCCTGCGTGGTGCAGCCGAGGAAGGTCTCCAGCACCAGCACGCCGTTGCTCAGCTCGCCCTCGTCGCCCACCTCCCGCTGGTAGGAGAACAGGTCGTTGCGCAGGTGCACGGCGTCGGAGAAGGCGTCCTTCAGCACCCGCAGCGGCCGGGTGGCGGCCAGCCGGGCCGGCACCTCGGCCCGCACGGCGTGCTCGACCAGCCCCGCCGACCAGGGCGCGCCGCCGACCTTGCGGCGCATCTCGACGTACTCGACGGGGTTGGCGATGCGGCCGGTGTTGATGTTGGCCAGCTCCCACAACGACTCGTTCAGCAGGTTGCGGGTGCTCTCGGCGAACCGCTCGCGCCAGCCGGCCGACATGCCGGGCACCGTGCGGACCCACAGGTCGGCGAGGCCCGCCTCGACCGGGTTGCGCGGCTCCGGCATCGACAGGTCGTCGCCCATCGGCATGAACGCCGCCAGCCTGGCCAGGTAGCCCCGGCTGCCGTCGAGGTCGCCGGGGCGCTTGTACACCTCCAGGAAGTGGTCGTCGAAGAAGAACACCCACACGTACCAGTCGGTGATCAGGCACAGCTCGTCGGCGTCGCAGTCGGGGTGGGTGTAGGCGCACATCAGCGGATAGTCGTGCGCGTCGAGGTCGGCCTCCTCCCAGACGCCCGAGCCCTCCAGCATGCCCATGTCGCGCGCCCACTGCTTGGCGTGCGCGTTCGCGACCTCCAGATGGGGGTTCAGCCGGGCCGGGTACGGCACGTAGAAGTCCGGCAGTTCGAACGGCTGGCTCATCCATGCTCCTTCACGAGGGAACGTTCAGCGGGCCACCTCGGCGTGCTCCAGCGCGCCGAGCGCGTCCGGCACCAGCACGGCGGCCGAGTAGTAGGCGCTGACCAGGTAGGAGGCGATGCCGTGCGGGTCGATGCCGGTGAAGCGCACGCTCAGCCCCGGCTCCCGCTCGTCCGGCACCGCGGCCGGGCGCAGCCCGACGACGCCCTGGTCGTCCTCGCCGGTGCGAAGGACGAGGATCGTGCTGGTGCCCTGCCGGGTGACCGGGATCTTGTCGCAGGGCAGCAGCGGCACGCCGCGCCAGGCGGTCAGCCGGGCCCCGTGCAGCTCGACGCTCTCCAGGTAGACTCCGCCGGCGCTGCACTGCCGGTGGAAGGCGGCGATGGCCTGCGGATGGGCGAGGAAGAAGCGCGACTTCTTGCGGCGGCAGAGCAGCTCGTCGAGGTCGTCGGGGCCGGGCGGGCCGGTGCGGGTGTAGATCCGCTGCCGGGGGTCGACGTTGTGCAGCAGCCCGAAGTCGCGGTTGTTGACCAGCTCGTGCTCCTGCGACTCGCGCAGCGCCTCGACCGTCAGCCGGAGCTGCTCCTCGGTCTGGTCCATCGGCTGGTTGTACAGGTCGGCGACCCTGCTGTGGACGCGCAGCACGGTCTGCGACAGGCTCATCGGGTATTCGCGCGGCCCGGGGTCGTAGTCGACGAACGTGCCGGGCAGCGGATGCTCGCCCCGGTGGCCGGCGGCGATCGCGACGGCCGCCTCGCCCAGCGTGTTGCGCGGCCGGGCGAGGCGGGCGCGGTGCCGCTCGACCTGGGCGCGGAGCGCGGGCGAGCGCGCGGTCAGGGCGTCCAGCTCCTCGCGCGGCAGGGCCAGCACCGTGCAGGGGGTGCGGGTCTCCAGCGTGAACTCCCAGGTCGCGCCCGGCAGGCCGCCGCCGGCGTGGTCGCCGTCGGCCAGCGTGCCGCGCGCCAGGTGGCCGCCGTACCCGGCGGGCTGGAGCTGAGCGACCTTGCCGCGCGCGACGAGCAGGATCTCGTCGGCCGGGCGGCCGGCCCGGGCGATCGTGTCGCCCGGGCCGTACTCCCGCTGCCGGAAGGCGCGGGCGAGGAGGTCCAGCTCCTCGCCGCCCGCCAGCCCGTGCAGCAGGGGCAGCTCCGTCAGGCTCGGTAGGATCACCTGGAGCCGGGCCCCGGTGGTGAAGAAACTCACCCGGCCGCCCCCGACCGGGTAGGTGAGCCGCCGGTTCACCCGGTACGTGCCGGCCGCCACGCCGACCCACGGCAGCATCCGCAACAACCAGCGCGGGGTGATCTCCCGCGCCTGCGGAGGCGTCTTGGTCGTCGTGGCGAGCCCGCGCGCCGCCCGGGTGTCGAGGCTGAGCCTCTGGTCCGACCCCGTCAATGTGCCAACACCACCATTCCCCCGACGGACGTGCCCCGGGCTAGTCGTTCCTGCCGAGCTCCACGTCCTCCAGGACGCCGAGCGCGTCCGGCACCAGGACCGCGGCCGAGTAGTAGGCGCTGACCAGGTAGGAGACGACGGCCTTGTCGTTGATGTTCATGAACCGCACCGACAGGCTCGGCTGGTACTCGTCGGGGATGCCGGTCTGGTGCAGGCCCACCACGCCCTGGCTCTCCTGTCCGGTGCGCATGAGCAGGAACGACGTCGTGCGGCTGGCCGAGACCGGGATCTTGTTGCACGGGAAGATCGGCACGCCGCGCCAGGCCGGCACCCGGTGCCCGTTGACCTCGCTGCCCTGCGGGTAGACGCCGCGCTTGCTGCACTCCCGGCCGAAGGCGGCGATGGCCTGCGGGTGGGCCAGGAAGAACGCCGGCTCCTTCCACACGGTGGCGAGCAGGTCGTCGAGGTCGTCGGGGGTGGGCGGGCCCGAGCGGGTGCGGATGCGCTGGCTGAAGTCGGCGTTGTGGAGCAGGCCGAACTCCCGGTTGTTGATCAGCTCGTGCTCCTGGCGCTCGCGCAGCGCCTCGATCGTGAGGCGGAGCTGCTGGTCGAGCTGGCTCATCGGCTGGTTGTACAGGTCGGAGACCCGGCTGTGGACGCGCAGGATGGTCTGGGCGACGCTCAGCTCGTACTCGCGGGGGCTGACCTCGTAGTCGACGAACGTGCCGGGCAGCGTCGGCTCGCCGCTGTGGCCCGAGGACATGTCGATGGCGGCCTCGCCGTAGTCGTTCTGGGCCCGCCCGCCGCTGCTGACCCGGCTCTCCAGGTGCTCGCGCAGCGCGTCGGACTGCTCGACGACCTGCTCGAAGTCCTGGCGCGACAACGTCAGCAGCGTGGTGGCGGTCTTGGCCCGCGCGCTGAAGGCGAACGGTGCGCCGTCGGTGAGCGCCTGCTCGCCGAGGTGGTCGCCGTCGGCCAGCACGCCGAGGTCCTGCTCGTCGCCGTAGGCACCACGGCTCACCTTGCCCACCCGGCCGTGCGCGATGAGGACGAGCAGGTCGCCCTGGGCGCCCTCGGCGACGATCTCCTCGCCGGCCGCCACCTCCCGCTGCGTGAAGCGCCCGGCCAGCGCCTCCAGCACCTCCATGTCGTCGAAGCCGCGCAACATGGGCAGCTCGGTCAGCTCCGCCGGGATGACGCGCACCTCCGACCCGGTGGTGCTGAACGTGATGCGGCCGTCCCCCAGGGTGTAGGTGAGCCGCCGGTTCACCCGGTACACACCGCCCGAGCACTGCACCCACGGCAGCAGGCGCAGCAGCCACCGTGAGGTGATCTCCTGCATCTGCGGCGGCGTCTTGGTGGTGGTCGAGAGCTGCCTGGCGGCCTCGGTGCTCAGGCTGAGCTGTCCGTTGCCGTTCTCAGGGGCGGTGGAATGGGTGGTTTCTGTCATGTTCTACCTGCCTGTTCCGTGCTGGGCTGGCCGGGATTGCGGGTCGGACGTAGTTCGGGGGGAAGGGAGAAGGTCAGGGTCTCCTGGGTGACGGTCACCTGCTCGACGTCGGCGTGGCCGCGCGCGGCGAGCCAGTCGAGCAGCTCTTGCACCAGCCGCTCCGGCGCCGAGGCGCCCGAGGTGACGCCCACGGTCTCGACGCCGCGCAGCCACTCCTCGTCGGCCTCGCCGGCGTGGTCCACCAGGTGCGCCGCCCGCGCCCCGGCCTCCAGCGCGACCTCGACCAGCCGCCGGGAGTTGGAGGAGTTGGCCGAGCCGACGACGAGGACCAGCTCGCACTCAGGGGCGATCCTGGCGACCGCCTCCTGACGGTTCTGGCTGGCGTAGCAGATGTCGTCGCTCGGCGGGTCGGCCAGGTGCGGGAAGCGCTCGCGCAGCGCGCCGACCGCGCGCATGGTCTCGTCCACGGCGAGCGTGGTCTGCGACAGCCAGCTCATGCGGCCGGAGCCGGCGGCGCGCAGCCGGTCCGGCACCTCGTCGGGCCGGGCCGGGTCGACCACGTGGACGTGGCCGGGGGCCTCGCCGACCGTGCCCTCCACCTCCTCGTGCTCGGCGTGGCCGATGAGCACGATCTCGTGGCCGGCCTCCGCCATGCGGACGGCCTCCTTGTGGACCTTGGTGACCAGCGGGCAGGTCGCGTCGATGCTGCGCAGCCCGCGCCGCGCCGCCTCGTCCTTGACCGCCGGCGACACCCCGTGGGCGCTGAAGATCACCAGCGCGCCGTCGGGCACCTCGTCGAGCTCCTCGACGAAGACCGCGCCGCGCCGGGACAGCCCGGCGACCACGGAGGTGTTGTGGACGATCTGTTTTCGCACGTAGACGGGCGGGCCGAAGCGTCTCAGCGCCTCCTCGACCGTCACGATCGCCCGGTCGACGCCCGCGCAGTAGCCGCGCGGCGCCGCGAGTAGTACCCGTCCCATCGGGAAAGCCCCCCTACCTGGTGCGGTGCGCGAGCCGGTCGGCGAGCACGGTGAGCGCGCTCGCCGCCTCCGGCTTGATGTCGGCCTCCGCCAGCGCCGTCACGGCCTCGCGCACCCGGTGCTCGATCATGTCCTCGACCTTCGCGACCGCGCCCGTGTCGAGCAGGATCTGCCGCAGCTCGGCGGCGCGCTCCTCGCCCAGCTCCGGGTCGCCGTGCCAGCGCCGCAGGTGCTCGCGCTGCGCGGGCGTGGCCCGGCGCAGCGCGTGGGCGACCAGCACGGTGTGCTTGCCCTCGCGGAGGTCGTCCAGCGCCGACTTGCCGGTCTCCGCCGCCGAGCCGAACGTGCCGAGCACGTCGTCGCGGAGCTGGAACGCCTCGCCCAGCGGCACGCCGAAGCGCGAGTACGACTCCAGCAGCCCGGGGTCGCCGCCGGCGAGCGCGCCGCCGATCTGCAGGGGGCGCTCCACGGTGTACTTGGCGGTCTTGTAGCGGATGACCGTCAGCGCCTCGTCCACGCTCGCGCCGGCGCGGAGCTGGGCGAGCATGTCGAGGTACTGGCCGCTGATCACCTCGGTGCGCATGGCGTCGAAGACGCGGTGCGCGGCCCGCAGCCGGGGCGGGTCGACCCCGCACGACGACAACATGGCGTCGGACCAGGCCAGGCTGAGCGTGCCGAGCAGGATGCCGCCCGCCTGGCCGAACACCTGCGCGCCCGGCCCCGCGTGCAGCCGCTCCAGGCTCTTGTGCACGGTGGAGCGGCCCCGGCGCAGCTCGCTGCCGTCCATGATGTCGTCGTGGATGAGCAGGCCCGCGTGGCACAGCTCCAGCGCCGCCGCGGCCTTGATGATCTCCTCGCAGTCGTCGCCGCCCGCGCCGCGCCAGCCCCAGTAGCACAGTTGTGGCCTGACCCGCTTGCCGCCGCCGAGGACGAACTCGTTCAGCACCTTGTACGCGACCTCGACGTCGGGGTCGGACACGGGGGCCCGCCACGATTCGAGGAAAGCGCTCAGCTGCTGGTCGATGCGTGAACCAAGGGAGTGCTGAGTGAAGCCCACCGGCATGCGCGTGGCTCCTTCGGTCAGTCGGTCGCTACCAATAGTTACTCACCGAATACTCAGCGTGTAAAGTGTCTTTTGTAGCTGGCGACTTGTTTTGCCACAGCAGTCCCAAGGTCAGGGGATGCCATGAAGACCCTGCTGCCCTACGTTTCCACCCCCGACGACCTCCGCGCCCTCCCCTCCGAGCTGCTTCCCGGGCTGGCCCGCGAGATCCGCGCCTTCCTGGTCCGCAAGGTCTCCGCGAGCGGCGGCCACCTGGGCTCCAACCTCGGCGTCGTGGAGCTCACGATCGCCCTGCACCGGGTGTTCCGCTCGCCCGGCGACGTCATCCTGTTCGACACCGGCCACCAGTCCTACGTCCACAAGCTGCTCACCGGCCGCCGCGACGGCTTCGACGCGCTGCGCCGCAGGGGCGGGCTCAGCGGCTACCCGAGCCGCGGCGAGTCCGCGCACGACCACCTCGAAAGCTCCCACGCCTCCACCGCGCTCGCCTACGCCGAGGGCATGGCCAAGGCCCGCCGCCTGACCGGCGACGAGCGGGCCGTGGTGGCGGTGGTCGGCGACGGCGCGCTCACCGGCGGCGTCGCCTGGGAGGCGCTCAACAACCTCGGGGTGGCGGGCGCGCCGCCGGTCATCGTCGTGCTCAACGACAACGGCCGCTCCTACGCCCCCACCCACGGCGCGATCGCCGCCCACCTGGCCCGGCTGCGCGCCACGGTCGACGTCACCGTCTTCGAGAGCCTCGGCCTGCGCTACCTCGGGCCCGTCGACGGCCACGACATCGCCGCCCTGGAGCAGGCGCTGCGCATGGCGCACGAGCTGCGCGCGCCGGTCGTGCTGCACTGCGTCACCCGCAAGGGCGAGGGCTACGGCCCGGCCGAGCGCGACCTCGACGAGCACCTGCACGCCATCCCGGTCACCGACCCCGCCACCGGGCGGCCGCTCGCGCCGGGCCGCCCCACCTGGACCCACGCCTTCGCCGACCACCTGTGCCTGCTCGGCGAGCGCCGCCGCGACCTGGTGGCGATCACCGCCGCGATGCCCGGGCCGACCGGCCTGGCCGCCTTCGGCCGGCGCTTCCCCGGGCGCATGTTCGACGTCGGCATCGCCGAGCAGCACGCGCTGGCCTCGGCGGCGGGCATGGCCATGAGCGGGCTGCACCCCGTGGTGGCCGTCTACGCCACGTTCCTCAACCGCGCCTTCGACCAGGTCGTCACCGACCTCGCGCTGCACCGGCTGCCGGTCACGCTCGTGCTCGACCGGGCCGGGCTCACCGGCCCCGACGGGGCCTCGCACCACGGCATGTGGGACCTCGCGGCGCTGGCGGCGGTGCCCGGCATGCGGGTGGCCGCGCCGCGCGACGCGGTGCGGCTGTGCGAGCTGCTGGAGGAGGCCGTCGCGCACGACGGCCCCACGGCGCTGCGCTTCCCCAAGGCCGTGGTCGAGCCCGAGCTCGCCGCCACGGGCGCGCACGGCGAGGTGGACGTGCTCGCCGGCGGCGGCGACGTGCTGCTCGTGGCCGTCGGGCCCATGGCGCGGCCGTGCCTCGACGCGGCGGCCCTGCTGTCGGCCTCGGGCGTCGGCGTCACCGTGGCCGACCCGCGCTGGGTGATCCCGGTCTCGGCCGACCTGCGGGCGCTGGCGCGCGCCAGCCGGCTCGTGGTCACGGTCGAGGACGGCGTCGCCGCCTCCGGGGCCGGGGCGCTGCTCCGGCAGGCCTGCCCGCCCGGCCTGCCGGTGCTCAACCTCGGGCTGCCCACCGCGTTCGTCGCCCACGGCAGCCGCGCCGAGCTGCTGGCCGAGGCCGGGCTGACCGGCCAGGGCATCGCGTCCGCCGTACGGAAGGAGCTGCCCGGATGCCCGCTGTAGACCTCGGCACGCCGTCCGTCCCGCGCCCGCGCCGCCGGTGCCGCCAGATCATGGTGGGCGGGGTGCCGGTCGGCGGCGACGCGCCCGTCTCCGTCCAGTCCATGACCACCACCGTCACGGCCGACGTCGACGCCACGCTGCGGCAGATCGCCGAGCTGACGGCGGCCGGCTGCCAGATCGTCCGGGTGGCGGTGCCGTCGCAGGACGACGCCGACGCCCTTGCGGCCATCGCCCGCAGGTCGCGGATCCCGGTGGTCGCCGACATCCACTTCCAGCCGAGGTACGTCTTCGCCGCCATCGACGCGGGTTGCGCGGCCGTGCGGGTCAATCCAGGCAACATCAGGAAATTCGACGACAAGGTGGGCGAGATCGCGCGGGCGGCGGGCGCGGCCGGGGTGCCGATCCGCATCGGCGTCAACGCCGGCTCGCTCGACCCCCGGCTGCTGCGCAAGCACGGCCGGGCGACGCCCGAGGCGCTGGTGGAGTCGGCGCTGTGGGAGTGCTCGTTGTTCGAGGAGCACGGCTTCCGCGAGCTGAAGATCTCGGTCAAGCACCACGACCCGCAGGTCACGGTGGCGGCCTACCGGCTGCTGGCGCGGCGCTGCGACTACCCGCTGCACCTCGGTGTCACCGAGGCGGGGCCGCTGCTGCAGGGCACGGTCAAGTCGGCGGTGGCCTTCGGGCTGCTGCTGGCCGAGGGCATCGGCGACACCGTCAGGGTCTCGCTGTCCGCGCCGCCGGTGGAGGAGGTCAAGGTCGGCATCGGCATCCTGGAGTCGCTGGGGCTGCGCGGGCGGCGGCTGGAGATCGTCTCGTGCCCGTCCTGCGGGCGGGCGCAGGTGGACGTCTACACGCTGGCCGACCGGGTGGCGGCGGCGCTCGACGGCTTCCCCCACCCGCTGCGGGTGGCGGTGATGGGCTGCGTGGTCAACGGCCCGGGCGAGGCGCGCGAGGCCGACCTCGGCGTGGCCGCCGGCAACGGCAAGGGCCAGATCTTCGTCAGGGGCGAGGTCGTCAGGACCGTCCCGGAGTCGCGGATCGTGGAGACCCTGGTGGAGGAGGCCCTGCGCCTGGCCGGCGACTTCCCGGACGGCTAGCGCGGCACAAGCGTACGAATTGGTGCAGAAGAAGGCCGAGACGGCCTCGCAGGTCCTCCTACGGCCTCGATGGGCGTTTCACCGGCCGGATAGCGGGCAGCGGTGCCCTCATGAGAGTCGTCGTGGTGGGAGCAACCGGGAACGTCGGCACCAGCGTGGTACGCGCGCTGAGCGCCGACGACAGCGTAACCTCGATCGTCGGGGTCGCGCGCCGCCTGCCCGGTTGGCGCGTCGACCGCACCGAATGGCGGCAGGCCGACGTGGCCTCCGCCGACCTCACCCGGATCTTCGACGGCGCGGCCGCCGTGGTGCACCTGGCCTGGCTGTTCCAGCCGACCAGGGACCCGGCGACGACCTGGCGGGCGAACGTGCTCGGCAGCATGCGGGTCTTCCGCGCCGCCGCCGAGGCCGGGGTGCCGGCGCTGGTGCACGCCTCCTCCGTGGGGGCGTACTCGCCGGGGCCCAAGGACCGTCCGGTGGACGAGAGCTGGCCCACGCACGGCTGGCCGGGCGCCGCCTACGGACGGGAGAAGGCGTACGTGGAACGCGTGCTCGACGTGTTCGAGCACGACCACCCCGGCATCCGGGTGGTGCGGATGCGGCCGGGCTTCATCTTCCAGCGGGCGGCGGCGACCGAGCAGCGCAGGCTGTTCGGCGGCCCGCTGGTGCCGCGGCGGCTCATCCGCGCCGGGCGGATCCCCTTCGTGCCGGACATCCCCGGGCTGCGGCTGCAGGTGCTGCACGCCGAGGACGCCGGGGAGGCCTACCGCCTGGCGGTGGTGCGCGAGGTCGAGGGCGCGTTCAACATCGCCGCCGAGCCGGTGCTCGACCCCCACGACCTCGCCGAGCTGCTCGACACCCGTACCGTGCCGGTCCCGCGGGGGCTGGCCAAGGCGGCCGTCGCGGCCGGCTGGCGCCTCAGGCTGGTGCCCGCCTCGCCGGGGCTGTTCGACCTGGCCCTGCGGCTGCCGGTGATGAGGACCGATCGTGCCAGGGACGTGCTGGGCTGGCGGCCGCGGCACTCGTCCCTGGAGGCCATGCGGGAGCTGTTCGAGGGACTGCACGACGGCGCGGGCATGGACACCCCGCCGCTCGCCCCCGACGGCCCCGCGCGCCGCGTGAAGGAGTTCGCGACGGGCATGGGCGCACGCCCGTGACGCAATCCCGGAACGAATGCGGAGTGTAATTCCCCCGTCCGCGGGAAGAGGTGGGGGGTACGCGAGGTCCTGAGGCGCGGCCCGGGTGTCATTTCGACACGGGAGGAACGCCATGGACCCCTTTTCCCGAAGCGACTTCTCGCAGGTCCTTCGCCTCGACTATCCCGAACGGACGTCATCCGGCGGGGGCGGCGTGCCCTCGCCGTCCGCTGCTGCGCGTCGACGTGTCCAGGCCAGGTTGGAGGAGCCTGCCATGCGGACCCTATTGACCCAGCCCTTCACCCTCCACGACGTCACGAAACTCCGGCGCACGGTGGCCGAGCAGGCCGAGCAGTGCGGGCTGAGCGGCCCGCGCCTGGACGACTTCGTCCTCGCCGTGCACGAGAGCGTGGTCAACGCCGTGGAGCACGCGGGCGGTCACGGGTACTTCAAGCTCTACACGGTGGACGGGGTGATCCGTTCCGAGACCACCGACCGGGGAGCGGGCATCCCCGACGACTACGTGGACGGCGCGCACCGGCCGTCCGACATGAGCTACACCGGCCGGGGGATCTACCTGATCCGCCGCCTGTGCGACGGGGTGGACTTCCGCACCGGGCCGCTCGGCACGACGGTCCGCATCACCATGCGCCTGCCGCACTCCGCCGGGCACGGCACGCGGGGGCGCATGAGACGCATCCGGGTCGCGGCCGACGGCCACCCGCCCGGGCACTTCTCGGCGTGAGGCGAGGCGCTCCGGCCCTGGCGTCCCGGCCCGCGTAGGGCCAGGTAGGCTCGCAAGAGTGAGCCGCGAGCAGCCTTCCCCCGCGATCATCGCCCCGGTCCGGCGCCTCGGCCGGCGGACGTTCGACTTCGCGCGCCAGGTCGCGGTCATGGCCATCGTCAACCGCACCCCCAACTCCTTCCACGACCAGGGCCGCACGTACGCGCTGGACAGCGCCGTCGCGGCGGCCAGGCGGGCGGTCGCCGACGGGGCCGACTGGGTCGACATCGGCGGGTTCGCCTTCAGCGCCGCGCAGGAGCAGATCGGCGTCGCTGAGGAGATCGACCGGGTGGCCCCCGTGATCGCCGAGGTCCGGGCCGTCACCGACGCGGTCATCTCGGTCGACACCCACCGCCCCGAGGTGGCGCGGGCCGCCGTCGAGGCGGGCGCGGACGTCATCAACGACACCAACGGGCTGCGCGAGCCGGGCCTCGCCGAGGTCGCCGCCGCGACCGGGGTGAGCGTCGTGGTCACCCACAGCCTGGGCGGCCCCGGCCGGCGCGTCTTCCGGCCCAGCTACGACGACGTGGTCGCCGAGGTGGCGGGGTTCCTGCGGGAGCGGGTGGCGTACGCGCTGGAGGCCGGCATCGCCCCCGACAGGATCATCATCGACCCCGGCCACGACCTCAACAAGAACACCTACCACTCGCTCGAGCTGACCCGCCGGCTGGAGGAGATCACCGCGATCGGCTACCCGACGCTGGTGGCGCTGTCGAACAAGGACTTCATCGGCGAGACGATCGACCGGCCGCAGGGGGAGCGCACCGAGGGCACGATCGCCGCGAACGTCGTCGCCGTCCTCAAGGGGGCCAGGATCCTGCGGGTGCACGACGTGCCCGCGACCGTCGCCTCCGTCCGCATGACCGAGGCCGTCCTGGGCTGGCGCGAGCCTGTCGCGCCGAGCCACAACCTGGCGTGAGGGGGCGCACGTGACCGACCGCAAGCCGATCGGCATGCCGTTCGAGAGCTGGATCGACCGGCAGATCCGCGAGGCCGAGGAGCGCGGGGAGTTCGACGACCTGCCGGGGTCAGGCAAGCCGCTGCCCGGCCTGGACAGACCGCAGGACGACCTGTGGTGGATCAAGCAGAAGGTGGCGAGCGAAGGGCTGGAGATGCCGCTGCCGCCCACGCTGGCGCTGCGCAAGGACGCCGAGGCGGCGCTGGCCGAGGCGCGCGGGGCGCGCACCGAGGCCGAGGTGCGGCGGGTCCTGGAGGAGATCAACGAGCGGATCCGGCAGGCCATCAGGACCGGGCTGTCCGGGCCGCCGCTCAACCTGATGCCGTTCGACGTCGACCGAATCGTTTCCGAGTGGCGCAAGGAGCAGTGAGCCTGGGCGGGCGAGAAGGGGCCCGCGCGGGTGCGCGAGCCCCTTCCCGAGCCGAGGGACCCGGGTCAGGCGGGCCCCTCGAGCCGGTCGCCGTCAGGTGACGGGCGGGTCCGTCAGCTGACGGGCGGGTAGGCGTTGGCCAGGAGCTGGCGGAACTGGGCGGAGAACCACTGGCCGGACAGCGGCGCGCCGGCCAGCGCCCCGCTCATGTTGTGCTTGTTGAGGTCGTTGCCGGTGTAGGTCGGGTCGCACATCCGGTCGAACTTCTTGCCCTCGTCGTTCGGGATGTCCGTGCTGGCGCCGTCGGACTCGCCCGGCGGCTTGATCCACACGTAGGCGTCGAGGCCGGTGGCCGGGTTGGCGGTCGGCCGCGCGCCGAGGCCCGCGCCGCTCTGGTTGCACCAGTTGCCGGCGTGGATGCGCCGGTCCACCCGCGAGCCGTCGACGAACTGGTTGACGTCGTTCGAGGTGCTCGGCCCGGACGGGCGGGCGCTGCCGCCCCAGCCGTTGCGCGAGGTGTCGATCAGCATGCCGAGCCCCGAGCGGAAGCCCTTGCTGATCAGCGCGCTGCGCAGGGCCTGGGCGAAGGTCAGCTCGTCCACGTAGTAGTTCCAGTCCACCCAGTTGGACTGGCGGACCGTGGTGCCGTTCACCGTGGTGTTGATGGTGAAGTACGGCTCGGTCGTGGCCGAGTAGTTGGCGGTGTTGACGATGAAGCCGTCCACGCTGTCGACGCCGGCGGTGGTGCCGGAGACGACGTCGTAGAAGAGGTTCACCGAGGGCTGGAAGTTCGAGTCCCAGCCGAGCCACGCGTGGTGGGCGGCGTCGATGTAGGTGTAGACGTTGGAGATGGCGTGGAGCTGGTTGAGCGCGTACCGGACGCCGTCGCGGTAGCCGCCGGTGCCGTTGGCCTCGCGGCACTTCTCGAAGCTGTTGATGTTGGTGACGAGGTTCGGCAGCGAGTCGGGCTCGATGATCGTGACGATGCGCAGGTTCGCGTAGGCCGAGTCGCGGAGGATCGCGGAGATCGCGTCGATGTACTCGGTCTTGTAGCGGTTGAAGCCGTCCTGCGAGATCAGCAGCTCACCGTTGGAGGCGAGGGCCGAGCAGTCGCGGTTCGGCAGGTCGTAGATGACGAGCTGGATGGTCAGCGGCGAGGAGCCGTTGGCGGCGTCCTGCCGGACGGCCTCGTCGAGGTGGGCGCGCAGGCCCATGGCCCCGCCGGCGCCGGCGATGGCGGCGATGCGGTCCAGCCACACGGCGGTCGAGGTGTTGGCGACCGCCGAGCCGCCGGGCTCGGCCGCGGCCTTGGCGCTCCAGTTCGGGTTCACGTAGCCGGTGGCGCCGGCGTACGGGTTGTCGACGTGGGTCGGGGTGGGACCGCCGTCGTCGTCGGCCTCGGTCGCGGTGACCGTGCGGGAGGTCAGACCGGTGGCGGCGACCGTGATGGTCCGGCTGCCGTTGGTCGTGTCGGTGTCCTGCGCGGCGGCCAGGGTGACCGTCTGCGGGGTGTTCCAGTTCGCCGAGGTGAACGTGAGGCTGGCGCCGGAGGAGACGGTGATGCTGGTGTCGCCGGAGCCGGCCGTCGAGGTGACGGTCACGTTCGAGGAGGGCTGGGCGGCCAGCCGCGCCGTGTAGGTGGCGGTGCCGCCTTCCGGCACGGTCACCGACGTCGGCGTGACGACGATCGACTGCTCCTGGACCGCGTCGTCGTCGACCTCGGTGGCGTTCACGGTGGCGCCGGTGACGCCGTTGCCGCTGACGCTGAAGGAGGCCGTGCCCGCGGTCGTGTCACTGTCCTGGGCCGCGGCCAGGGTGACGGTCTGCGCGGTGTTCCAGTTGGACGGCGTGAAGGTCAGCGAGGAGCCCGAGCTCACGGTCAGGTCGGTGTCGCCGCTGGTGCGGGCGGTGGTGACGGTGACGTTGGAGCTGGGGGCGGACGACAGCTTGGCGGTGAACGTGGCCGTCGAGCCCTCGTTCACGGCGACCGAGCTGGCCGACAGCACCACGGAGGGCGTGGTCTGGGTGCCGCCGCAGGTGGTGCCGTTCACGCTGAACGAGGTCGGGTTGGGGTTGCTGCCCGTCCAGGTGCCGTTGAAGCCGACGGAGACCGACGCCCCGGTGGCCACGCTGCCGTTGTACGGCATGTTGGTGCCGGTCACCCGGGTGCCGCTCTGGCTCCAGTTGGCGCCCCAGCCGCTGGGGGTGTACTTCTGCCCGGTCGTCGGGTAGTCGAAGGCCAGCGACCACGACGAGAGCGGGTCACCGGTGTTCTTCAGCGTGATGTTCGCGGTGAAACCGCCCTGGCCGGGGCTGCTCGTCCACGAGTTGGCAGTGTAGGTCACGTCGCAGGCGACCGCGGCGTTCGCGGCGGTGCCCTGCCCCACGACAAGCCCCAAGGCCGCGGTACTCGCGGCGGTCATCGTCACGGCCCATTTGCGGAGGCCGCGTTGGAGTCTCACGAGCGATCATCTCCAGTGCTGCTAGTTGGCTGGGAGCGCTCCCATGGTGAGCCGCCGCCGGAGCGGTGTACAGGGCCCGCCTCGCGCGCCACCGCCCGCCGCCCCGCATGCTCAGTGAATGCCCTCTGACGACGATGAAACTTTCATCTAGGGCAGCCAGGTGAGAGGAAACAGAGGGGTTACCCGGAGGCCATTTCGTTGACATACAGCGGCGCACACCCACAATCCCGAATTGGGAGCGCTCCCACATTCCTACTCCCTGGAGATCCCGTGAAATTCAGACCTCCTTCCCTTCTGTCGCGCTTATCGCGGCGGCTCGCCGTGGCCACGACGCTCGTCCTCGTGGCCGGCGCGACCTCGGCCGTGGCGGCCGCCCCCGCCCAGGCCGCGGTCGCGTGCGACGTGACGTACGCCGCCAACCAGTGGACCAGCAGCCCCGGCCAGGGTGGCTTCACCGCCAACATCACGCTGAAGAACACCGGCGACCCCATCACCTCCTGGAACCTCGCCTTCGACTTCCCGACCACCGGCCAGAAGTACACGCCGAGCGGCTGGGGCGCGAACTGGAGCCAGAGCGGCACCCGGGTCACCGCCACCAACATGCCCTGGAACGGCAGCCTGGCCACCGGCGCCTCCACCAACATCGGCTTCAACGGCACCTGGAGCGGCAGCAACCCGAACCCGACGTCGTTCAGCGTGAACGGCGTCACCTGCGGCGGCACCGGCAACCCGCAGCCGCCCACGGTCTCGCTGACCTCGCCCACCGCCGGCCAGACCTTCACCGCCCCCGCCACCGTGCCGATCGCCGCCAACGCCGCCGACGCCGACGGCACGGTCTCCAAGGTCGACTTCTACCAGGGCAGCACGCTGCTCGGCACCGACACCTCCTCGCCGTACAGCTACAACTGGACGAACGTGGCGGCCGGCAGCTACTCGATCACCGCCCGCGCCACCGACAACAGCGGCGCGACCACGACCTCCTCGCCGGTCGGCATCACGGTCTCGCCCCCCACCGGCCCGGCCCTGGTGGTCAGCCCGACCACGCTGTCGGTGCCCGAGGGCGGCACCGCGACCTTCGGCGTCAAGCTGTCGCAGGCGCCCTCCGCCAACGTGACCGTCAGCGTGGCCCGCGCCAGCGGCGACGCCGACCTCACGGTCTCCGGCGGGGCGAGCCTGACCTTCACCACGTCCAACTGGAACACCGCGCAGAACGTCACGCTCGCCGCGGCCCAGGACTCCGACACGACCAGCGGCTCGGCCGTGATCCGGGTCAGCGCCACCGGCTACACGCCCGTGGACGTGACGGTCAGCGAGGCCGACGACGACGTGGGCGGCGACAACGAGTACGTCAAGCGCTTCGTCGAGATGTACAACGAGATCCACGACCCGGCCAACGGCTACTTCTCGCCCGACGGCGTGCCGTACCACTCGGTCGAGACGTTCATGGTCGAGGCTCCGGACCACGGGCACGAGACCACGTCCGAGGCCTACAGCTACTACCTGTGGCTGGAGGCGGCCTACGGCCAGGTGACCGGTGACTGGTCGAAGTTCAACACGGCGTGGGCGTCGATGGAGAAGTACATCATCCCCTCGGCCGCCGACCAGCCGACGAACTCCTTCTACAACGCCTCGAAGCCGGCCACGTACGCGGCCGAGTACAACTCGATCAGCAACTACCCGACGCAGATCGACTCCAGCGTGTCCGTCGGCACCGACCCGCTGGCGAGCGAGCTGCAGAGCGCGTACGGCACCCGCGACATCTACGGCATGCACTGGCTGCTCGACGTCGACAACACCTACGGCTTCGGTCACTGCGGCGACGGCACCACCAAGAACGCCTACATCAACACCTACCAGCGCGGCCCGGAGGAGTCGGTCTTCGAGACGATCCCGCAGCCGTCCTGCGACACCTTCAAGCACGGCGGCCCGAACGGCTACCTGGACCTGTTCATCAAGGACAGCTCCTACGCCAAGCAGTGGAAGTACACCAACGCCCCTGACGCCGACGCCCGCGCCGTGCAGGCCGCGTACTGGGCGCTGACCTGGGCCAAGGCGCAGAACAAGGCGTCGGACGTGTCCGCCAGCGTGGCCAAGGCCGCCAAGATGGGCGACTACCTGCGCTACGCGATGTACGACAAGTACTTCAAGAAGCCGGGCTGCACGAGCACGTCGTGCGCGGCCGGCACCGGCAAGGACGCCTCGGCGTACCTGCTGTCGTGGTACTACGCCTGGGGCGGCGCGACCGACACCAGCGCGGGCTGGGCGTGGCGCATCGGCTCCAGCCACAACCACTCCGGCTACCAGAACCCGTTCGCGGCCTGGGCGCTGTCCAACGTGGCCGAGCTCAAGCCCAAGAGCGCGACCGGCGCCACCGACTGGAGCACCAGCCTCACCCGGCAGCTCCAGTTCTACAAGTGGCTCCAGTCCGACGAGGGCGCGATCGCCGGCGGCGCGACCAACAGCTGGGAGGGCCACTACGCCGCCCCGCCGAGCGGCCTGCCGAAGTTCTTCGGCATGACCTACGACTGGCAGCCCGTCTACCACGACCCGCCGTCGAACCAGTGGTTCGGCTTCCAGGCGTGGACGATGGAGCGGGTCGCCGAGCTGTACAACCAGACCGGCAACACCGACGCCAAGGCCATCCTCGACAAGTGGGTCACCTGGGCGCTGGCCAACACCACGATCAACGCCGACGGCACCTACCAGATGCCGTCGACGCTGCGGTGGACCGGCCAGCCGGCCGGTGACTTCAGCTCGTCGAGCGGCATGCCGGCGGCCAACCCCGGCCTGCACGTGACGATCGCCGACTACACCACGGACGTCGGCGTGGCCGGCGCGTACGCCAAGGTGCTCATGTACTACGCGGCCCGCGCCAACCACACCGAGGCCAAGAACACCGCGAAGGCGCTGCTCGACGGCGTCTGGAAGAACCGGGACGCCAAGGGCGTGTCGGTGCCGGAGACCAAGACGGACTACAACCGGATCGACGACCCGGTGTACGTGCCGTCCGGCTGGAGCGGCAAGATGCCGAACGGCGACACCATCAACTCCAGCTCGACCTTCATCTCCATCCGCTCGTTCTACAAGAACGACCCGGACTGGCCGAAGGTGAACGCCTTCCTCCAGGGCACCGGCCCGGCTCCGGTCTTCAACTACCACCGGTTCTGGGCGCAGGTGGACGTCGCCGTCGCCCTGGCCGAGTACGGGCGGCTCTTCCCGTGATCCGTGTGCGAAAAGCAGCGCTCGTCGCTGCGGCGTCGCTGGTCCTGCCCCTGGTGACAGGGGTGGGGCCGGCGGCCCACGCCGCTCCCGCCTTCAACTACGGCGAGGCCCTGCAGAAGTCCCTGTGGTTCTACGAGGCCCAGCAGTCGGGCGACCTGCCCGCCTGGAACCGCGTCTCCTGGCGCGGCGACTCGGGCATGAACGACGGCAAGGACGTCGGCGTGGACCTCACCGGCGGCTGGTACGACGCGGGCGACCACGTCAAGTTCGGTCTCCCGATGGCCTACTCCGCCACCATGCTGGCCTGGGGCGCGGTCGAGTACCGCGACGCCTACAGCTCCTCCGGCCAGCTCACCCACCTGCTGAACAACCTCAAGTTCGTCAACGACTACTTCATCAAGGCCCACCCGAGCGCGAACGTGCTGTACGGGCAGGTCGGCAACGGCGGCACCGACCACGCCTGGTGGGGGCCGGCCGAGGCGATGCAGATGACGCGGCCGGCGTACAAGATCGACGCCTCCTGCGGCGGGTCGGACCTGGCGGGCGAGACGGCGGCGGCGATGGCCGCCTCCTCGATCGTCTTCCGGCCGACGAACGCGGCCTACGCCGACACGCTGCTGACGCACGCCAAGCAGCTCTACTCCTTCGCCGACACGGTGAGGAAGAAGTACAGCGACTGCATCACCGACGCGCAGGGCTACTACAACTCCTGGAGCGGCTACAACGACGAGCTGGTGTGGGGCGCGCTCTGGCTCTACCGGGCCACGAACGACGCCTCCTACCTGGCCAAGGCCGAGGCCGGCTACGACAACCTGGGCACCGAGCCGCAGACCACGACGAAGTCGTACAAGTGGACGCTGGCCTGGGACGACAAGTCGTACGGCGCGTACGTGCTGCTGTACAAGCTCACCGGCAAGCAGCGCTACCTGGACGACGCGAACCGCTGGCTCGACTGGTGGACGGTCGGCGTCAACGGGTCGAAGGTGAAGTACTCGCCGGGCGGGCAGGCCGTGCTCGACCGCTGGGGCTCGCTGCGGTACGCGGCCAACACCGCGTTCGCGGCGCTGGTGCACAGCGACACGATCACCGACGCGACGCTGAAGGCCCGCTACCACGACTTCGCGGTCCGGCAGATCAACTACGCGCTGGGTGACAACCCGCGCAACTCATCGTACATGATCGGCTTCGGCGCCAACCCGCCGAAGAACCCGCACCACCGCACGGCGCACGGCTCGTGGACCGACCAGATCACCAACCCCGAGCAGACCCGCCACACCCTGTACGGCGCGCTCGTCGGCGGCCCGCCCGACCCGAACGACGCCTACACCGACAAACGCGACGACTACGTGATGAACGAGGTCGCCACCGACTACAACGCCGCCTTCACCGGCGCGCTGGCCCGGCTCTACAAGGAGTACGGCGGCGCCCCGGCGGCGAACTTCCCGGTGGCGGAGACCCCGGACGGCCCGGAGATCTTCGTGGAGGCGGGCGTGAACGCCTCCGGCACGAACTTCACCGAGATCAAGGCCATCGTCCGCAACCAGTCGGCCTGGCCCGCCCGGGTGCTGTCCGACGGCTCGTTCCGCTACTACTTCACGCTCGACGGCTCGACGACCGCCTCGCAGATCAGCGTGTCGTCGGCCTACACGCAGTGCAAGGCCCCGACGCTCGGCTCGGCCGGCGGCGGCGTGTACTACGTGAACATCGACTGCTCCGGGCAGGTCATCGCGCCCGCCGGGCAGTCGCAGCACCGCAGGGAGGTGCAGTTCAGGATCACCAGCGCGGGCACGTGGGACCCGGCGAACGACTGGTCGTACCGGAACATCCCCACCACGCCCGGCGCGACGCCGGTGCGCACCTCGAACATCACCCTCTACAGCGGCGCCACCAAGATCTGGGGTGAGCCCCCGGGTCCGGAGGAAGAGGACGACACCCCGCCCAGCAAGCCGGGCAAGCCCGCGGTATCCGGGATCACGGGCTCCACCGCCAGGCTGACCTGGACGGCCTCCACGGACGACGTGGGCGTGGCGGGGTACGACGTCTACCTGGGGTCCACCAAGGCGGGCTCGTCCCCGTCGGCCTCCTTCGACCTGAGCGGGCTCACCCCGGCCACGTCCTACTCGGTCACCGTCGTGGCCAGGGACGCGGCCGGCAACGCCTCGGCGGCCTCGGACGCCACGACGTTCACCACCACGAACGAGACCACGCCGCCGCCGGGCGGCTGCCAGGCCACGTTCAAGGTGACGAACTCGTGGGGCGGCGGCTTCCAGGGCGAGGTGACCGTGAAGAACACGAGCACCTCGGCCATCACCGGCTGGACCACGGCCTGGACCTCACAGAGCGCCATCACCCAGCTCTGGGGCGGCAAGCTCACCCAGTCCGGCTCGGCCGTCACGGTGAAGAACGAGACCTACAACGGCGCACTGGCGGCGGGCGCGAGCACGACGTTCGGCTTCCTCGCCAACGGCACGGCGGCCGTGCCGGATCCGGTCACCTGCACCCCAGCCCAATGATCCGGGGGCCTGAACACCCGGGCCGCCGGCTGCGTATGAGGAGGTGAGGCCACAACTTCATATCCCTGCCCGATGAACACCATCCCCGCCCGGATGGGACGGACGCGGCCGGCACCTCCAGCCGGCCGCGTCCGTCATGTCCGCTCACTTCGCGCGCTGGACGGCCTCGGCGAAGCGCTCGCGCGCGACGTCGATGAACGACTCGTCCTCGAACTCCTCGTGGAGCGCCTGCGCGTGATAGCGCTCGGGGATCAGCCGGCGCACCCGGTCCTGGTAGCCGGGCCCCGGCTCGGGCACCCGCACCTGCGGCGGGATGCTGATCTTGACGGCGATCGGGCCGGAGGCGCGCACCGACTGCGCCCAGTCCGTGCCCTCTCCGGTGACCGCGCACAGGTGGCGGGCGTAGACCCAGGTGACCTCGACCAGCGATCTGGCGTTCGCCGGCTCGGTGCCGAACGGCTCCACCGCGCAGATGACCGCCGAGTCGACGGTGCTGTGGCCGTGGGCGTGGTGCTCGGCCGGCGAGGACTCCTCCAGGATCTTGGTGACCTGGGCGGAGAGCTCCCGGTCGAGCTGCGAGGACGGCTGCCTGGCGGCGAAATACATCACCCCGGCCAGGGTCAGGCTGGCCAGGGTGACGATCGCCGCGACGAGCCCGCGACGAGACTTGATCACGGGCTGGTGCAGGTCAGGGTGGGGGCGGGGCTCGGGATGGAGCCGGTGGCGTTGAAGCCGAACGTCGTGCTGGCGTTCGGCGCGAGCTGGCCGTTGTAGCTGGCGTTCTTGACCTTCACGTTCGGCGGCTGACCGCTCAGCACGCCGTTCCACGGCGAGCCGTCGAAGCCCTGGCCGCCGCTGTAGGTCCAGGACACCGTCCAGCCGTTGATGCTGGAGGTGCTGGTGTTCTTCACCGTCACCTCACCCTGGAAGTGGCCGGCCCAGCCGGTGTCGGTGGCCTTCCACGTCGCGGTGCAGGCGCCGTTCGGGGTCGGCGTGGACGTCACCGTCGGGGTGACCGACGGGTCGGGCGTGCTGCCGCCCGGGCCGACGCCGGTGACGTTGCCGTTGCCGCCGTCGAAGACGACGTCGGAGCAGCTGTAGAAGTTCTCGCTGCTGTCCGAGCGGATCCAGTGCGTGTAGATGATGTGCCGGCCGGTCTTGCCGGACGGGAGCTGGGCGTTCCAGTAGTAGTAGTTGAGCGCGCCGGCCGGGCCGGTGTCCGGCGGGTTGGTGACGCTGCCGAACGGCTCCAGGTCGGACCACTTGAGCGGCCCGTTCGGGTTCCAGCCGTTCTTGGTGATGTAGTAGTTGAAGGATCCGGGGTGCTTGGCCCAGTTGCTGTGCCGCATCTGGATCGTCGCGCCCGCGGTCAGGTGGGTCACCGGCCAGTCGGAGCGGACGGCGTTGTAGGCGGTGAAGTCGTACGGGCCGCCGGTGCCGCCGCTGCAGAGCTGGCCGTCGTTGATGAATCCGGTGGTGCGGCCGGCGCCGTCGGAGCGCAGCACCGCGAACCAGTTGTAGAGGGGCGTCGTGCCGCTCTGCGCGACGGCCGCGGCGCACGCGGGGTTGTAGGAGATGATCTGGCCGTTCTCCCGCAGGCCGTCCTGCCAGCACAGGAACGTGCGGCTGCCCGGCATCATCATCACGCCGTGCGCCTGGGCGGCGTTCGGCGCGATCAGGATGGTGGTGATCAGGACCATGACGGCGGCGATCGCCGTCCTCTTCGCTAACTTCATCTGGGCATTCCCTTGCGCTGACGACAGAGGAAACCGCCCCATGACCCAGCCCGCCCGGCCAGCGCGATTGAACCACGTGCCGGGGCTTTTCGACAAAGGCTCGTGAAACTTTCAACCGATCATGGTCATGGTTCTCCAGGTGGCCGCCCCGCCGCTGCTGAAAGCAGGCGAACGGCCTTGCCGTACGCGGTGCGGCCGGGAAAGCCTGCATCTGGGAGCGCTCCCAAGTACCCTGTTCTCCAAGAAGCGGGAGCAACATGTCATGAGGTACGCGCACATCCATCTGCTCATCGGGGCGTTACTGGCGACCTGCCTGTTCGCCACGCCCGCGCAGGCCGCCCCGGTGCTGTGCGACAAGTACGCCTCCACCACCGTCCAGAACGGCCGCTACGTCGTCATCAACAACGTCTGGGGCGCCGACACCGCGCAGTGCATCGACGTCAACCAGAACGGCGGCTTCACCATCACCCAGGCCGCGCACAACAAGGCCACCAACGGCGCCCCGGCCGCCTACCCCGCGATCTACGCCGGCTGCCACTACGCCAACTGCAGCACCGGCAGCAACCTGCCGATGCAGGCCAGCTCGTCGGCGTTCAGCTCGCTGCGCACCAGCGTGAGCATGACCTACCCGGGCAGCGGGGTGTGGGACGCCGCCTACGACATCTGGTTCGACCCCACACCGCGCACCGACGGCCAGAACACCGGCGCCGAGATCATGGTCTGGCTCAACCGCCAGGGCTCGATCCAGCCGGTCGGCTCCCAGGTCGGCACCGTCAACCTGGCCGGCGGCACCTGGCAGGTCTGGTACGGCAACATCGGCTGGAACGTCATCTCGTACGTGCGCACCTCGGCGACCTCGTCGATCGACTTCACGATCAACACGTTCCTGTCGGACGCGATCAGCCGCGGCTACGCCCAGCGCTCCTGGTACCTGACCAGCGTCCAGGCCGGCTTCGAGCCCTGGGTCGGCGGCGCCGGCCTCGCGGTCAACTCCTTCTCCTTCGGCTCGGGCGGCAACACCGGCGACACCAGCCCGCCCAGCACGCCCGGCACGCCGTCCGCGTCCGGCACCACCTCCACCAGCACCACCCTCAGCTGGGGCGCCTCCAGCGACAACGTGGGCGTGACCGGCTACGACGTGCTGCGCGCCACCGGCGACTCCTTCTCGGTCGTCGGCACCACCGGCGGGCGGTCCTACACCGACAGCGGCCTGACGCCGTCCACCACCTACCGCTACCGGGTGCGGGCCAGGGACGCCGCAGGCAACGTCTCACCGGAGTCGGGGGCCGTCACCGTGACCACCCTGTCCGGCGGCGGCACCGGCGGCGGCTGCACGGCCGTCGCCACCACGCAGACCCAGTGGAACAACGGCTACGTCATCCAGCCCGTGACGGTGACCAACACCGGCTCGGCGACCAAGAACGGCTGGACCGTGACCTTCACGCTCCCGGCCGGGCACACGATCACCGGCTCCTGGAACGCGACCCTCAGCGTCAGCGGCTCCACGGTCACGGCGCGCAACAGCGGCAGCAACGGCACGCTGGCGCCGAACGCCTCGACCAGCTTCGGCTTCCAGGCCAGCCGGCCGGACGGCAACACGCAGGTGCCGAGCGGCTACACCTGCGCGTGAGACCCGCGCGGGCGTGCTTTTGCGAGGGGCACGGGCCGCGCGCAAGGGAGGGGTACGGCTGGTGCTGCCGTACCCCTCCATCAACACGCGGGTCAGTCGCGCTTGAGCGCCTGCTCGATGTCGTCGAGCCGGGCCTGCAGCTCGCTCAGGCAGGCCGGCGCCAGCCGGCCCTCCCGCAACCGGTCGGAGAGCTTGCGCCGCAGATTCTCCGTCGTCGACCCGTACGGCCCCCGCGGCAGCACGGTGGTGTGCAGCACCTGCTTGAGGTCGAGCACCACGTCGGCGTCGGTCGCGCCGCACGGGGTGCGGGCCTCCAGCACGCTCTGGAACTCGGTGACCGCCTGCTCGACCGTGACGGCCGAGGCCGGTGAGCTCTCCAGGTAGCGGGCCGTGGCGCTGACCGTGGGCACGGAGCTCACGACCGGCCCCCCGGAGATCACCCTCTCCTGCTGCCGGACGCCGGTCTGCTGGAACCACAGCAGCGCCGACAGCGCCACCGCGGCCGACCCCACGACCGTCACCCCCCGCCGGACGTGCCGCCCGAAGGAGGCCGTGCCCAGCACGGAGGTCAACTCGGCGACGATCTCCGCCGCCGTCGGCCGCTCCTCCGGCCGGTGCGCCAGGCAGCGCTGGCACAGCGTGGCGACGGCGTGCGGCACCCCGGGGACCCGCGGCGGGGGCTCGGTGCGGCGGGCCGCCTCGATCTCCTCCCACGTGGTCTCCGGGTACGGCGTGCGCCCGGTCAGCATGGTGTGCAGCAGCACGCCGAGGGCGTAGACGTCCACCGCGGGGTGGGTGGGGGCGCCGAGCAGCCGTTCGGGGGCGACGTAGGGCGGGGTGCCCCGGTCGTCCTCGGGGTCGCCGGCCCACGCCGCGATGCCGAAGTCGAGCAGCTTCGGCCCGTCGTCGGTGAGCAGCACGTTCTCGGCCGTGACGTCGCGGTGCACCAGGCCACGCGCGTGCCCGGCCATGAGCACCCGGGCCAGGCGCAGCGCGATGGCCGCGGCGTCGGTCCACGGCAGCGGCCCCTGCTCGATGCGCTCGCCCAGGGGCGTGCCGTCGAGCAGCGGCATCACCACGTAGGCCGCGAGGGAGCCGTGCGGGGTGACGGTCTCCCCGTAGTCGTAGATCTCGATCGTGTCGGGGTGCAGGAACCGGGCGGCGGCGCGGGCCTCGCTGCGGACGCTCACCCGCTCTCCCTGGTCGGTGTGCAGGGAGGCGGTGAGCACCTTGACGGCGATCATCCGGTGCAGCGACTGGTCGAAGGCCCGCCAGATGACCGACATGCCGCCTCTGGCCAGCGGATCCAGCAGCAGATACCGCCGGGCCAGAACGTCCCCTGGCTCAAGCCGACTCACGGACGACCAGTTCCGTGGGCAGGACGGGGTCGACTCCCGCGGCTCCGGTCAGGAGCAGCCGGGTCGCCACCGTGGCCAGTTCCTCGACGGGCTGGCGGATGGTGGTCAGCGCGGGGACGGTGTGCTTGGCGACCGGCGCGTCGTCGAACCCGATCACCGCGACGTCGGCCGGCACCTTGCGCCCGGCCCGCCGCAGCGCCTGGATCGCGCCCGCCGCCATCAGGTCGGAGGCCACGAAGACCGCGTCCAGCCCTGGGGCGTGACGTAACAACCATTGCATGGCGTGGGTGCCCGAGGCGGCGGTGAAGTCGCCGTAGGCCACCGGCACGTCGGGCGCGCCGGCCGCATGGAGCGTGCGCACCAGCCCTTCCAGCCGGTCGCGGGCGGCGGGCAGGGACGGGGGGCCGCCGATCGCGGCGACGTTGCGGCGGCCGGTGAGGAGGAAGTGCTCGGCCGCCTGCCGTCCGCCGTCGAGGTTGTCGACGTCCGCGTACGGCAGCTTGAGGTCGTGGGGCGGCCGGCCGATGTTGCGGACCGGGACGCCCGAGGTGGACAGCTTGATCGCCAAGGGGTGGCGCTCGCGCGCGCCGATGATGAGCACCGCGCCGGACAGCGCGGGGAGGGTCGAGGAGGTGGGGGTGACGGTGGTCACCATCAGGTGGGTGCCGTGCTCGGCGATCACGGCGCCCGCGGCGGACAGGAGCCTGGCGTAGTAGGGCTCGGAGAACAGTCGGGGAAGGTGGTCACAGATCACGGCCGTGACACCGTCGGCCGTGGTCTTGGCGGCCGCGCCTCTGGGGGCCCGGTGGCGGACGTAACCCATGCGGGAGACCGCGTCGTAGACTTGGCGGCGGGTCGAGGTACTGACCCGCACCGAGCCCGTGAGGACTCTCGATGCGGTCGCCGGGGAAACCCCCGCAGCGGCCGCCACCTGTGCCAGTGTGGGCTGCTCGGTCATGGAGCACCTCGCGGAAAGATCCTGGGAGCGCTCCCACGTTACCAATGTTTCGCCGCTGTTAATAGGGCCTTTGCTGAGAGTGCGTCCCATTGTGCGGACGCACTCCGAATTTGCTGAGCTAGTGGCGCTGGTAACCCTCAGAGGTTTTTGTGCAGAGTGATGATCACCGCCATATTTCCGTGTCCGTTTTGTCGTATCCGACCTAATTGAAAAGACCACTTATCGATCAGTTGTCCCCGCCGCCGAAGTGCACGTCGAAGCCGTCGTCGTTGCCCGGGTCGGGCTGCGCGGGCTGCCGGGGCTGCGGCTGGCAGCCCGAGCCGCAGCCGCCGAACCGGGAGGTGTTGACCGGCGTGAAGTCCGTCGGCGGGACGTCCTTCAGCGCGGCGATCATGGTGTCCTTCCAGATCGGGCCGGGGATCGAGGCGCCGAAGACCGAGCCGTAGTAGCGGCCGCCGATCGTGATGTTGTTCAGCTTGTGGGTGACCGCGCCGCGCGGGTCGCCGATGCTGACCGCCCCCGCGAGGTCCGGGGTGAACCCGGCGAACCACGCGGTGGCCTGCGAGTCGGTGGTGCCGGTCTTGCCCGCCGCCGGGCGGCCGATGCCGCCGACGCCCTTCATCGTGCCCTTGGTGAAGACGCCCGACAGGATGTTCGCCGCCGCGTCGGTCACCTCGGGGTCGATGGCCTGCTTGCACTTGGGCTTGTAGTTCGTGACCTTGCCGTTGCGGTCCTTGATCGAGGTGATCGCCATCGGCGGGCAGTACTTGCCGCGCGCCCCGATCGCCGCGTAGGCGGTGGCCACGGTCACCGGGTCCATCTCGTTGATGCCCAGCGTGAAGGTGGAGAACTCCTGCAGCTTCTGCCCGTCGGAGCGCTTGATGCCGAGGTCCTTGGCGGTCTTGACCACCTCGCACAGCCCGACCTTCTGCTCCAGCATCATGAAGAAGGTGTTGACCGAGCCCCACGTGCCGGTGGCCAGCGACTTGAAGCCGCCGCCGCCCTCGTCGTTGGTGACGGTGTGCGTGGGGTCGGCGATGTTCTCGCCCTTGCAGTTCTTGAACGAGGAGTAGTAGGGGGCGCGGTAGCCGCTGCCCACCGTGAACCCGTCGTTGATCTTCATGCCCTGCTTGAGCGCGGTCAGCAGCGTGAAGGTCTTGAACGTCGAGCCGGCCTGGAAGCCGACGCCGCCGCCGTGCACCGCGTCGGCCACGACGTTGTACGACATCTCCTTCTTGCGCTTGCTGGTGCCGTACGCGCGGCTGGCCGCCATCGCCTTGATCTGGCCCGTGCCCGGCTGCACCAGGGCCTCGGAGGCCACCGGGTTGTCGGAGGCGAAGACGTGCTTCTTGATCGCCTTCTCGGCCGCGGCCTGCATCTTCGGGTCGATCGTGGTCTTGATCGTCAGGCCGCCGCGGTTGAGGAACTGCTCACGGGCCTTGGCCGTCTTGCCGAACTCCGGGTTGCTGAGGATCTCGTTGCGGACGTACACGCAGAAGTACGGGTACTCGCTGGCCCCGCAGCCGCCCGGGATGTCGGAGCCCTTGTAGCCGAGCTTGTGGGACTTGGCCTCCTCGGCCTCCTGCGGCGTGATCTTCTTCAGCTCCGCCATCCGGTTGAGCACCACGTTGCGGCGGTCGAGCAGCGCGGCGCGGTGCTTCTTGCCGAGGTTGGGGTCCGTCGCGTTGGGGTCCTGGACCGCGCCGGCCAGGGTGGCCGCCTGCCAGAGGTTGAGCTCGGAGGCGCTGACGCCGAAGAAGCGCTGGGCCGCCGCCTCCACGCCGTACGCGCTGGCGCCGAAGTAGGCGATGTTGAGGTACTTCTCCAGGATCTGGTCCTTGGTGTACTTCTCCTCCACGGCCATCGCGTAACGCAGCTCCTTGAGCTTGCGGGCGTAGCTGGCCTCCAGCGCGGCGTTCTTCTCCTTCTCGGTGGTCGCCGAGTTGAGCAGCACCTGCTTGACGTACTGCTGGGTGATGGACGAGCCGCCCTGCGCGATGCCGCCGGAGGCGAGGTTCTTGGCCAGGGCGCGGACGGTGCCCTCGATGTCGATGGCGCCGTGCTCGTAGAAGCGGTAGTCCTCGATGGAGATGATCGCGTTCTTCATCACGTCGGCCACCTGGTCCAGGCTGACCGTCGTGCGGTACTGCTCGTAGAAGTAGGCGATCTCGTTGCCCTTGGCGTCGAGCACGGTGGTCTGCTCGGCCAGCGGGGGCTCCTTGAGCTCCTCGGGCTTGATCCCCAGATCCTCCGACGCGCCGACGAACATGGCTCCCGTGCCGCCGACCGCCGGCAGCGCGATGGCCGCCGCCACCACGCCGGCCGCGGCTGCCGCGCCGATGAGGCGCGCGATACTCGACATGCGGGAACCCATGCGGAAATTCCTCCCCCTCGTGGCAATAGGGTGCATCCTAAACCCGGCCATGGCGTGCTCCATGTAAAAGCTTGGACCCCGATGGGCGCCGGTTGGTTCGCACCCGGCGCCCGTGACTTCCGGCACAGCGTCCGGTGTGGCACGGTTCCTTCTGGTTCCCGTCAGACGTCGGCAAAACGTCGTCGCGGCGTCAGAGCGGACGTACGGCACTCTGGCAGCCTCTACCAGGGCATATCTATCCAGCCCGTTGGAGGTCTCATGCGTCGTGTCGGGGATGGCGGGCATTTCGATCGGCTGCTCCGCGCCGCCCGTACCTACTGGGGAGAGAGCCCCAGTGGCGAGCGCTGCGTCGTGGCGGAGGTGTTCGACCAGGACATCAGAGCCGTGGTGCGGACGCTCATGGTGGCCAAGGCCGTGTGCGGCGCCGCCGCCGCCCGCCTGGTGGTGCTGGGCGATCCGGAGTCGAGGCAGCTCGCCGAGGTGTTCGGGGCGGCGGCCGACCTGCAGCCGGAGACGCCGCCGGTCGCGCTGGTGACCGGGCGGGTGGACCGCGGCGTGCCCCGGGACATCCCGGTCGTGCACGTGCACGGCACCGGCACGCTGCAGGCGTACGCGCTGTTCCCGGAGGAGGGCTCGGCCTCCTTCGAGGAGGAGCTGCCCGGCCGCGTGGCGGCCTTCTTCGAGCAGTACGTCTGGCCGCACCGCGAGGTCATCAGGCCGAGCGCCGAGCGGGTGGCCTGGCAGGCCAAGAGCGGCTACCAGGTGCGCACCGACACCGAGCGCCGCCAGCTCCGCAACTACGGCTGCGCCCGCCTCGGGCTCGACCCCGGCCTGCCCACGATCGCCGTGACCGGCCACGTGCCCGGCAGGGACACCGAGCTGTTCGAGCTCACGGCGCAGTTCGCGGCCTCCGACGAGTCGGCGAACTGGCTGTTCTTCGACCCGATCGCGCCCAGCCACCCGCGGATGAAGTCCGGCCTCGCCGGGCTGTCGACCAACATCCTGTGGAGCCTCACCGACGTCGCCGTCACCTTCGAGGACAGCGACCTGCCCGCCTTCGGCATCCCGGTCATCCAGGCCGGCTGGTCGGAGGGCGCCTGCTGCGGCGCCACCCACCTGTCGCAGACCGCCGCCGACCACCAGCGGCTGCTGGAGGAGGCCGTCGCCACGCACGCCAAGGGCGACACCATCCTCGGCCCCGAGCAGCGCGAGCGCGCCCGCCTGTGGTTGTGGATGCGCCGGTGCGGCGCCGACGTGCCCACCCAGCTCCTGCCGCACTGGGCGCACGGCGCCGACTACCCGCGCGTGCTGGCAGTCAACCTCCGCTACGTCGAGCGCGACGGCGACCCCCTCTTCAGCGCGGTGCACCGCATGTGGGAGCGGCGTGAACCCCTGCTCACCCGCTTCGACTTCCGTTACCCGGCAGGGCTGTCCACCACACTCACCCCCGCGAGGAGCGCCCGATGATCAGCGTAGGCTCCGCCACCGACCTCGACCAGGTGATCCTGCCCGCGATCCCGCCGACCCACCTGCTCAGCGGTCAGATCGCCGCCCTGCAGATCACCGACCGGCTGCACCGCGGCTCGCAGATCGTCGGCAGGTTCGAGACCTCGGGGCTGGCCGGCTTCAAGATCGCCGCGCAGGGCCGTCCGCTGCGGGTGCGCATGTCGCTGTCGGTGGACGAGCACTCGATCAGCGGCTGGCACACCGGCGCGACCGACCCGGTCAGCACGCTGCCCCGGCTGATCCAGATCCGCTCCCAGGGGCTGCTGCGCCAGTGCGTGCTGCTGCGCGGGCGCCGCTCGCACGCCCAGGTCGCCTTCGACCTCGCCGCCGAGGAGATCCCCGACGACGGGCTGATCTGCGTCGAGGCGCTGGACATCATGGAGGGCGACGGCGTCGGCCCCGAGGCGCGCGAGATCCTGGCCGGCCGGGTCATCCCGGACGGCGTGGCGGGCGTGCGCATCGACAAGATCGTCTTCGAGGAGCCGCCGGCCGTCGACTTCGACCCCGACCAGCTCGACGGCTGCCGCTGCGAGCTCTACTCGCTGATCAGCGCCGGCGGCCTGGTCAACCTCAACCGGCAGGGCCCCCGGCAGCTCCGCTCCGGCATGTTCCTGGTCAACCCGGTGCTGCGGAACACGTTCGGCTCCAGCGGCTACATCACCTTCCGGCTCAGCACCAAGGCCGAGCCGGCCGCCGTCATCCCGGCGACCTGGCGGCGGATGAACAGCGAGTGGCGCTGGCTGCGGCACGCCACGAAGAAGCTCATGCGCGCCGCCGCCCCGGACGTCGAGCAGGTCCTCAGCATCCGCGACGGCGACATCGGCGTGCCGGAGCAGCGGCCCCAGGGCAACCTGACCGAGCTGGAGGTGCCGAGCCCGGCCCGCTCGCCGCTGCTCGTGCTCCTCGCGCCCGACCAGGGCGTCGTGCCGACCCTGGAGTACGCCACCGTCAGCGACCGGTCGTACGGGATGGAGCTGTCCCCGTACGAGTAGGGGGACCACCTTTCCCGCGGGTCACGGGAGTGCCCGCCCTTCACGGGGCGGGCGCCTGCCCGCCCCGCCATACCCGGAAAAATGGCGATCACCTGTGATAACGCCGCTCTGGGGGCAGTGGAAAAAGGTGACCAGGAGCGGCCTGCGCATTGAGACGACCCGGCACCTTCACTGCACGGTCATCCGCGCCAGCGGCCGGCTCGACCACGCCGGAAGAGTCCGGTTCAGCGCTTGCGTCACCGCCGTCTGGGACTGGTCCCCTGGCCCGGTCCTCGTGTTCGACCTCGCCGATCTCGACTTCTACGACTCCTCCGTGATCGGCGTGCTGGCGATGGCGATGCAACGCATGGAGGAGCAGCAGGACGGCACGGGCGAGGCCGGCGGCCGGATCATCCTGGTCCGGCCGTCCGGCCACCTGCTGTCCGTGCTGCGGCTGACGGACCTGCTGTCGCGCGTGGACGTGCGCGACAGCGTCGAGGAGACCGTGGCGGAGCTGATGCTGCAGCGGGGACCACACGGCTCCGCGCCCTCCCGGGCCGGACCCCCGGTGACCGGCCCTACAGCCCGTACGCCTCCAGAAGACGCAACCAGACCTCACTGACCGTCGGGAACGACGGCACGGCGTGCCACAGCCGCTCCAGCGGCACCTCGGCGGTCACCGCGATCGTCGCCGCGTGCAGCAGCTCGCCGACCCCCGGACCGGCGAACGTCACCCCCAGCAGCACCTTCCTGTCCTCGTCCACGACGGCCTTCGCCCGGCCCCGGTAGCCGTCGCCCAGCAGGTAGGCGCCGGTCACCGAGCCCAGGTCGTAGTCGACCGCGCGCACCCGGAAGCCGGCCTCCCTGGCGGCCGCCTCCGTCCGGCCCACCGCGCACACCTGCGGGTCGGTGAACACCACCTGCGGCTCGCCGTAGCCGCCCGCCAGGTCGCGCATCCCGGGCAGCTCGTCGCCGCGGGCCCGCGCCGCGATCACGTCGCCGCAGATCCGCGCCTGGTACTTGCCCATGTGGGTGAGCAGCGCCCGGCCGTTGACGTCGCCCACGGCGTACAACCAGCCGCCGGGGACGCCGGTCGCCCGCATGCTGTCGTCCACCTCGACGTACGCGCCGTCGGCCAGGCCCACCGAGGACAGCCCGAGACCGCGGGTCGCGGGATGGCGGCCGGTGGCCACCAGCAGCTCGTCGGCCTCCAGCGGCGGGCCGTCGGACAGGTGCACCGTCACCTTGCCGCCCGGCTCGGGGCGCTCCACCCGGACCACGTCGGTGCGGGTGCGCACGTCGATGCCGCTCGCGGCGAACGACTCGGCCAGCAGCTCGCCCGCGAACGGCTCCATGCGGCCGAGCAGCCCGCCGCCGCGCACCAGTAGCGTCGTCTGGCGGGCGCCGAGGCCGTGCATGGCCTGCGCCATCTCGCACGCCACCACGCCGCCGCCCAGCACGGCCAGCCGCTCCGGGATCCCGGCGGCCGCCGTCACCTCGTGGCTGGTCCACGGGCGCGCCTCGGCCAGGCCGGGCACCGGCGGGACCGCCGCCGTGCTGCCCGTCGCCAGGACCACGGCCTGGCGGGCGGTCAGCACCCGCTCGGCGCCGTCCTCCAGCGTCACCCGCACCCGCTTCGGCCCGTCCAGCCGCCCCCGCCCGCGGACGAACTCCGCCGGCACGCCCTCGATCCACCGCACCTGGCCGCCGTCGTCGTAGTTGCCGACGGCCTCGTCGCGGCGGGCCAGCACGGCCGCCACGTCGATCTCGCCGAGCGACATGCCCGGCACCCGGCTCACCTCGCCCGCCAGGTCCACCGGGCGCAGCAGCGCCTTGCTCGGCACGCACGCCCAGTAGGAGCACTCGCCGCCGGCCAGGCGCTCCTCCACGATCGCCGCGGTCAGGCCGCCCCGTACCGCCCGGTCCGCGACGTTCTCACCGGCGGGACCGGCGCCGATCACGATCACGTCGAACTCGTCGGCCACCCCAGCCTCCCCATGCACTCGTTCCTGCAACGCACTCTTTCACGCCGCACCCCCGCGACGACCCCCGGGCCACTTCCCGGCGTGTGCCGCCACCACCCCACGCTCCGGGGGCGGGCGTTCGCCGGGGGGTCGGATGGTGTTCATCCGGGGGTCGTAGCGTGCGCGCATGGTCGATCAGCATCCGACGTCCCTGCCCTATCGTCAGGGGAGCGACGGCTACCACACGTTCCGGATCCCGGCCGCGGTGACCACCAGCGCGGGGGTCGTGCTGGCGTTCGCGGAGGGGCGGCGGGAGTCGGCGGGCGACTCCGGGCACATCGACGTGGTGCTCAAGCGGTCCCACGACGGCGGCCGCACCTGGGACGCGCTCCAGGTCGTCGCCACCGAGCCGCGCGGCGGCACCGCGGGCAATCCCGCGCCGATCGTGACGTCCGACGGCCGGGTGGTGCTGGTCCTGGTGCGGCAGGGCCCGGGCGCGACCGAGGAGAAAATCCGGCGCGGCCAGGTGGCCGCCGAGGCCGGGCGGCGGGTGTTCGTGCAGGTGAGCGCGGACGACGGCGTCACCTGGTCCGCGCCCCGCGAGATCACCGAGCAGGTGAAGAGGCCGGAGTGGCGCTGGTACGCGACCACCCCCGGCCACGCGATCGAGCTGCGCGAGGGCCCGCACGCCGGCCGCCTCCTCGTCCCCGCCAACCACTCCCTGCCCCCCGCGGGCCAGGACAACGGCACCGAGGGCAAGTACAACGGCGGCCACTGCCTGCTCAGCGACGACGGCGGCCGGAGCTGGCGCATCGGCTACGTCGACGACACCCCCGACGGCTACGTCAACGTCAACGAGACCACCGCGGCCGAGCTGCCCGGCGGCCGGGTCTACCTCAACACCCGCACCGACTCGACCGCCCCCGGCACCCGCGCCGACGCCTACTCGGCCGACGGCGGGCAGACGCTGGAGCTGCCGTTCCGGCCCCAGGCGGGCCTGGTGGGCCCAGTGGTGGAGGGCAGCCTGCTGTGGTGCGACCCGCCGGGCGTGCTGCTGTTCTCCGGCCCGGCGGACCCGGCCGCCCGGGCGCTGATGACCGTGCGGGCCAGCCACGACCACGGCGTCACCTGGCGGGTCGCCCACACCGTGTCCGGGCTGCCCGCGGCCTACTCCGACCTGGTCAGGCTGGACGCGGACACGGTGGGGCTGCTGTTCGAGACCGGCGACTTCGGCCCGTACGAGAGCATCGCCTTCCGCCGGATCCCGCTGGCGGAGCTCGCGATCTAGCGGTCGGTCGGGGCGTCGGAGCCGATCAGGTTCATCACCATGATGAGGCCGTGGGTGTCGCCGTCCTCGGCCCGCAGGTGGGACACCTGCACGGCGAGCGCCGCCGGCCGGCCCCTGCGGTTGACGGCGTCCAGAACCAGCCCTTCGAGCTCGTCCGCCGGTTTGCCGCCGTCGGCGGACAGGGCCGCCTGCAGCCGCGGCGAGAGCACGTCGAGCGGCAGGCCGATGTCGAGCGCCGACAGGTTCTTGCCCACGGCCTCGTCGGAGCGCACGCCCCACAGGTCCTCGGCGCCGGGGCTCCAGACGATGACCCGGAGCTGGTCGTCGAGCACCACCACCGCGTCGCCGAGGCTCCGCACCACCGAGGAGACGAACGTGTTGACCTCGTCCAGCTCGATCGTGCGGGCCGTCAGGGCGTCGTTGATCTGCTGGAGCTCGTCGTTGGTGGACTGGAGCTCCTCGTTCATCGTCTCCAACTCCTCGTTGGTGGACTGGAGCTCCTCGTTGGTGGTCTCCAGCTCCTCGTTGGTGGACTGGAGCTCCTCGTTGGTGGTCTCCAGCTCCTCGTTGAGGGACTGGAGCTCCTCGTAGGCCTGTTCGAGCTGGCGGTTGGCCTCTTCCAGCTCATCGCGCAGCTTGCGGTAGCGGGTCACGTCGTTGAAGTGGATGCTGATCCCCACGAGGTTGCCGGAGGCGAGGAGCGGGACCACGGAGACGTCGAAGACGTTGTCCTCGGGCATGCCGGGCCGGTGCCAGGTCACCTCCTGGAGTTCGACCGTGCGAAGGTCGTGGCGGGCCTGCTCGATCACCGAGCGCAGCTCCACCGGCCGGTAGGAGACCTCGAGGTCCTGGAACGGGCGGCCGACGTCGCGCGGGTTGAGGTTGAACAGCGCCTCGGCCCTGCTGTTGGCCAGGGCCAGGTTGCCGGACAGGTCGAGCACGAGCTGCGCCACCGGCCCCGAGGCGAGGGCGACGGACGCCAGCGTCGGCAGCCGCGCGGCGAGGTCGGTGGCGGTGCCGACCACGGACCAGGTGGCGCGGTTGTTGTGGCTGGCCGGCCGGATCTTCCTGAACAGCCGCATCCGCAGGTCGACGGGCTCGAACTTGTCGCTGTGGTTGAGCAGCATCTCGGCCTTGCCGAGGAACAGGAAGCCCGGGTCGGCGAGCGCGAAGTGGAAGCGCCGGATGATGTTGAGCTGCATCTCCGTGTTGAAGTACATCAGCGTGTTGCGGGCCAGCAGCAGGTCGACGCGCGAGATCGGGGCGTCGCGGGTCAGGTCGTTGCGGCCGAAGATGAGCTGGCGGCGCAGGTCGCGGCGGAAGGTGAAGCCGTTGTCGACCGGCTCGAAGTAGGTCTCGCGCAGGTCGAGGGGCACGTCGGCGAGCGCGCGGTCGGTGTAGACGCCGGTGCGCGCCGCGTGCAGCGCCTTCTCGTCGAGGTCGGTGCCGTAGATCTTGACGCGATCGCGGAAGGACTCCATGCCGAGCTCCTCGGCGAGGACCATGGCGATCGTGTACGCCTCCTCGCCCGTGGCGCAGCCCGCGCTCCACACCCGGATGGGCTGGCCGGTGTCCTTGTGCTCCATCAGGGCGGGGATGACCGTCTCACGCAGCCGTTGCCAGGCGGCGGCGTCCCTGAAGAAGCTGGTCACGTTGATGAGCAGGCTGTCGAACAGCCTGCTGTACTCCTCCGGCTGCAACTCCAGGTGGTCGCGGTATTCGCTGTAGGTGTGGAGCTTCAGCGCCTCCAGCCGGCGGGCGATGCGTCGTATGAGCGTGTTGCGCTTGTAGCCGGTGAAGTCGAAGCCGCGGGTCTCCTTCAGCAGGAGGAGGAGATCGTCGAACTCGCGCTCTTCCTCAGGTGTCACGGCGCCAGCCTACGCTGCCCGGCGCTGCTCAGTCCGCCAACGACGGCTCGTCGCCGCGACCGATGCGCGATTGCAGCGTGCGGAGGGTTTCCAGGGCTTCCCTGGTGCGTTCCTCCTCCTCACGGAGGTACTGGGCGGAGATGGTCTGCCGGCGGTCCTCCGCGGAGCTGCGCATGCGCTCCAGCACCCGGATGCGTTCCTCCAGCCGCTGCACGGCCACCCACAGGGCCCGCTCGACCGCGTCCGACTGGGCGTTCAGCATGGCCTCACGGGACCAGGCGTGGCCGACCCGGCAGACGTAGCGGGAGCTGCGCCCGCTCCGCTGCTCGTACATGGGGCCGTCGCAGGTCGGGCAGCTGAAGGCGATGAGCTCGCCGTCGGGGTCGCCGAGGGCCGGGCCCTCCCGCAGCAGGAGGTCGATCTCCCTCTCCATGTCGTTGTCGGGCATCCGCTCCTCCACCTCCACAGGGGTGCGGCTCTGGTGCTCGACCCAGGCCGCGAGCTTCTGCACGGTCAGCTCCTCGGCCTCCGGCACCGCGGCGAGGGCGGCGGACGGCATGCCGGGGAAGACGCACTCCTCCAGGCTCTGGACGGCGACCGCGCCGCCCTGCCGGTGGACGGCCTCGCTGCCGCGCGCGCCGTCGTCGAGCGCGCCGCTCAGCACGACGGCCGCGACGTGCGGGCCCGCGTCGAGCGCGGCGCTCAGGAACAGCGCGTCGGCGGCCGGGCGGTGCCCGTTGTGCTGGGGGCCGCGCGACAGCCGGATCCGGCCGTCCTGGACCAGCAGGTGGTGGTCGGGGCGGGCGACGTAGACGCGGCCCGGCCGGATCTGCTCCCCGTCCAGCGCGGGGGCGGCGGGCAGGGGGCCCGCCCGGTCGAGGATGCCGGCCAGCACGCTCTTGCTGTGCGGCGGGACGTGCAGGACCACGAGCACGGCCGCGGGCAGGTCGCCGGGCAGGCCCGCGAGCAGGTTGCGCAGTGGGTCGACGCCGCCGGCACTGGCGGCGACGACGACGAGGTCACGCCCTGCCGTCCGCATACCTCCTTCCCTGTCCGGTAATGCCGTCGTCATGCGTGCCGGCGGCATTCTTCGTGAGCGGGGCTGCCGGTGCGCCCGAGATCGCCGTCAGGATGACGGCGCGATTGGTGCGCAGCGCGGCCAGGCTGGCCGAGCAGCGCTCGCGCGCCGACTGCAGCAGCAGCCGGGACTCGCCGGCCTCCAGCAACTGGCGGGTCAGCGTGTAGCGCTGGCGGAGCGTCTGCTCGCGCAGGTGGCGCGAGCGGTCCATGACCAGCGACAGCGGCGGCGCGCCAGCCTCGCGGGGCTCCGGCTTGCGGCGCGGGAGCGGCCGGTCGCCGCCGCCGTTCACCGACTTCGGCACGGTGCGCAGCGCGGGCATGTGCCGGGGCACGGGCGTGGGCGGCTGCGGCACCTCGTAGACGTCCACGTCGGTCTCGGCCAGCGCCTCCGGCATGCTCGCGTAGACCGGGATCGCCGGCTGCGCGTGCTCGGCCATGAGCGCGATGAGCCGGCGCAGCGGCTGCTTGGCCTCCGCCACGGCGAGGTAGCCGCCCTTGGCCTGCATCGCGCGGTGCGTGATCGCGAGCTGCTCCAGCCCGTTGAGGTCGCAGAACCACAGGTCGGCGGCGGCGACCACGACGTACTTCACCCTGGACTGCGGCAACGGGTCCAGGAAGGCGGCCAGGACGGGCCTGGTCGTCGAATCGAGCTCTCCCGTCAGGGCGACCACCAGGGTCGTCTCCCCGACGGGGACGAGCCGCACTGACAGTTGCATCACCGGACGGCCTCCTCACCCCGCGTTCCACGAGCGGCGGCGCACACGCGGCTCACGGCCATATTCCCCCCTCTTGACGCCCAGGGCCAGACGATTCGCAGTCACATCACTGCGAAGAGTGGATTAGGCAGCTTTATCCAGTTGTCTCCTGACCGTGTGCCCTCCAGCTGCGCCAGCAGGTGCGCCTTGCCCATGATGTACGGGGCGAACAGCGCCTCACGGTCGAGCCGCACGTCAGGGTTGCAGGGTAGCTCCTCGAACGCCTTCCGCGCGGTCTCGCGCACGATCCGCCACAGGCCGCGCTCCCTGTCCAGGTCGCCGCCGGCGAAGCGGGCGATGAGGCTGCCGAAAGTGGTGCCGACGAGCGAGCCGAAAAGCTTGGCGTGCAGGACCCGCGGATCGTCGTGCAGCAGCCGGGCGCTGACCGGCGGCACCGCCACGCCGTGCCGGGCCAGCCGCGCCGGGCTGAGGCGCACGTCGGCGAGGTCGCGGTAGGCCAGCCGCGCGGGCAGGCCGTGCCCGTCCAGGACGACCAGGAGGTTCTGGCCGTGGGCCTCCAGGGCCGCGCCGAGGGTGAGCAGGCGCAGCGCGGGCGGCAGCGCGATCCGGGCGAAGGCCGTGAGCCAGGCGGCCGGGTCGCCGGTGGTGTCGGACGTCACCGCGGCCACGGGCAGCACGGCCGCCCCGCCGCCCGCGAAGGCGCTGGTGGGCTCGCGCAGCATCACCGACACGTCGGCGCTGTACTCGCCCTTCACGCTCGCGGCGGCCCCGGCCAGGTAGCGGACCATGCGCGGGCCTCCGGCGCGGCGGGACAGGGCGGCGAGGAGGTCCGACAGCAGCACGCAGTCGCGGATCGAGCCGGGGGAGATGTCGCGCACGTCCGAGGTCATCCGGGTGCTGAAGGCCGTCTTGAGATGCGGGCCGCCGTCCAGCGGGGCGAGGGTGCGCACGGACATCAGCGGGTGCGCCGGGACCGCCCCCGTGACGTGCGGGCGCAGGCCCAGGTCGGGCAGCACGTGCTCGCTCTGCCACGGGTGCACGGGCAGGAGCAGCCGGTCGCCGTCGGTCAGCGCGGCCGGCCACGGGCCGGACACCAGGCAGCCGGCGGCGGGGACGGCGACCAGGTCCAGGGCGACGACGGGCCGGTGCTCGGGCATGTAGGCGAGCTGCTCGGCCACCGACACGCCGGGCCGGTTGCGGCAGCACGGGTGGTACGGGTGCCCGTCCACGACGCCCTGCTCGTGGTCCTCCGGGGTGCGGGGCGGCCGGGGGCGGGCGTTCGCGCGGGACAGGGCCAGGGAGGCGACGCTGTTGGCCAGGTCTTCGGTCAGCCGGGCGGAGCCGGGCAGGGCGAGCGCGGCCAGCAGCCCGGCGGGCTCCGCGTACGGCTCGCCGTCCAGCCACAGGGCGGGCACCTCGCCGAGGTCGTGCGGCCGCCGCCCGGGCCCGCGCAGGACGCGGCCGTCGGCCAGCGTCACCGTGGCCGGGCCCAGCCCAGGCGTCTGCCCGCGCTGGACGGAGTGTCCCGGGGAGGCGGCGACGCCGGGCAGCGGCTCGTGGAGGAGGCTCCGCCACAGGCGGCCCAGGACGGCGGCGCGGGCGCCCGGCACGGCGGCGGCGTACGCCCCCGACAGCGCGGGGCGCACGGCGGCCACCCGCGCCGCGAACTCGCTCTCCACTCGCCCCATATTCCCCTCGGCTTCCATGTACATCCCGGTTAGCTAGCCTGAGTCCACTAATGGGTACAAACGGTAGGAGAAGGTCGCTATGGCATCCACAGACGGCCTCCTCCCGCCTGGCGGGCCGGAGCGCGAGGCCTGGACCGGCGCCACCGCCCTCACGGTGACGGCGCTGCTGAACTGCCTGGTCAGGGAGGTCGCCCGGCCGGGTCCAGAGGCCGGCGCGCACGTGCTGCCCGCGACCGGTCACGTCCTCCGCGTGCACGGGTCCCGCTTCCCCGCCGACCCCGAGCTGCGCACGCCGCGCGGCTGGCGTCCGCTGCCGCTCGACGAGCTGATCGCGCTCACCGCGGCCGAGCTGCGCGCCCGCACCGGGGTGGAGAACGCGGCCCTGCCCGCCGAGATCCGGCACAGCCGCGACGTCACCGCCGTGCTGCTGGCCGCCCGCCGGGCCACCGAGCCGCCCGCCGACCTGTACCTGCGCTCGGAGCAGGCCCTCGTCGCCGGCCACCGCTACCATCCCGCCCCCAAGGCCAGGGGCGGCGGCGGCCCCCGGGAGTGGCTGCGCTACTCGCCCGAGGTCCGCGCGAGCTTCACCCTGCCGGTGCTCGGCGTGCCGGCCGAGCTGCTGGTGGAGGAGGGCGACCCGGCCGCCCTGGACGCGCTCGCGCCCGCCGTCCCGGCCGACGGCCTGGTGCCGCTGCCCGCGCACCCCTGGCAGGTGGAGCTGCTGGGCGGCCTGCGCGGCGGGCGGCTGCGCCACCTCGGCGGCACCGAGCTGCGCCACCTCGGCGAGACCGCGCGGGAGGCCGTCGCCACCTCCTCGATCCGCACGGTGTACCTGCCCGAGGCGGACCTGTTCTGCAAGTTCAGCCTGGACGTGCGCATCACCAACGACGTCCGCCGGCTGTGGCTGCGCGACCTGCGCCGCCTGAGCGAGGTCGCCGACCTGGTGGACGGGGCCTTCGACGGGCTGGCCGAGCACGTGCCGCGGCCGGCCGTGCTGCGCGACCGGGGGTACCGCAGCGCGGAGCTGGGCGGCGACGGCGGCGAGGCGCTGGCGGTGATCGTCCGCGACGGGCTGGGCGGCCGGCTGCGTCCCGGGCTGCGCGCGGCGCAGGCGGCCGGGATCAGCGAGGGCTTCCCCGGCAACCCGCTGGACGGCCTGGACGAGGACACGGCCCTGCTCTGGTGGGAGCGCTACCTGGAGCACGTGGTGCCGCCGGTGCTGCACGCGTACCTGCGGCACGGCGTCGTGCTGGAGTGCCACCTGCAGAACGTGCTGGTCGGGGTGGACGCGCGCGGCCTGCCCGCGCAGGCGCTCTTCCGCGACCACGAGGGCGTGCGCATCCTGGCCGAGCGGCGTCCCGGGCTGCCCGGCGCGGCCTCGGTGAGCCGGGCCTACGGCTGGGAGCGGCTGGTCTACTGCCTGCTGGTCAACAACCTGCTGGAGATCGGCGGAGCCGTGACCGAGCGCCATCCCGCGCTGCGGGACGAGCTGTGGGCGCGGGCGCGCGCGGTGTTCAAGGACGCGGGGCGGGACCACGCCGACCCTGAGGAGCTGCGGGAGCTGCTGTCGGGGCCGTACCTCCCGGCCAAGGCCAACCTGCTGCTGCGCTGGACGGACGCCGAGGGCGAGGCGATGCGCTGCGTCCCGGTCCCCAATCCGTTGAGACTCTTTACGCCATAAGCTATTGTCCTCCTCGACACGCTTCACGGAGGAGGAGGGCCATGACCGAGGCGATCCTGCACGACGGCAGCGCCATCGAGGTGGAGGTGCGCGGGTCGGGGCCGCTCGTGCTGCTCCCCGTCGACCCGCGCCCGATCGAGGGCGAGCAGGCCGAGGAGATGCGCAAATGGGGCGCCGACCCGGCGCTCGGCCGCACCCTCGTCGACGGGCTCAGCGACGCCTTCCGCGTCGCCGCCTTCGACTACACCGGCCACGTCATGGCCGTCCCCAAGCCGGACACCCTCACCCCGGACAACGTCGCCGCCGACCTGCTGGCGGTGGCCGACGCCGTGGGCGGGGACCGGTTCGCGTACTACGGCTACTCGTGGCTCGCGCTCAGCGGGCTGCAGCTCGCCGTGCGCACCGACCGGCTCTCGGCGCTGGTCATGGGCGGGTACCCGCCCTACGACGGGCCGTACGCCGAGATGCTGAAGGTCACGACCGCCACGTACGACAAGGCGCTCGCCCCGCCCCCGCCCGCCGACCGGCCGGCCGAGCCCGGCGACTGGTCGTCGGTCCAGTCGGTGCCGAGCGTCGCGCAGGCGCGCCAGTTCGTCACGCTCTACCAGGCGTTGCAGGACTTCGACGACAAATCCGTCCGGCTGGACTGCCCGCGCCTGTGCTTCGCCGGCTCCGCCGACGAGATCAGCTACGCCGAGGAGTGGGGCGGCACCCGGGTCGACCTCGGCGGCCCGCTCACCCGCCACCGCGCCGAGCTGGAGGCGCGCGGCTGGGACGTCGTCGTGCTGGACGGCCTCGACCACATGGGGGCCATGCTGCCGGGCAACGTCCTGCCGGTCCTCCGGCCCTGGCTGGAGCGCGTCCTGGCGTGACCGGGCTGACGTGATTGGGCGCCGCGCGGGTCAGGCGTTCTCGGGCAGTGACCGCATGCGGCCGATGATGGCCGTGGTGGAGCGGTCGGGCAGGTAGTCGAGCACCCGCACCTCGCCGCCGAGCGCCCGCACGAGCGGGGTCTCCGGCAACATCTCCGGCGTGTAGTCGCCGCCCTTCACGTACAGCTCGGGACGGATCATCCGGATCAGCCGCTCGGGCGTGTCCTCGTCGAACTCGATCACGTAGTCCACGCCGTGCAGCGCGGCCAGCACCGACATGCGGTCCTCGCACGGGTTCACCGGGCGGCCCGGCCCCTTCAGCCGGGTCACGCCCGCGTCGCTGTTGACCGCGACCACCAGCACGTCGCCGAGCCGTCCCGCCTGCTCCAGGTAGGTGACGTGGCCGCGGTGCAGCACGTCGAAGCAGCCGTTGGTGAACACCACCCGCTCGCCCCGCCGCCGGTGCTCGTCGAGGAGCTGGGCCAGCCGCTCGGCGCTCTGCACCGCGCCGTCGCGCCGCCGCAGCGCCCGCAGCAGGTCGTGCCGGGTGCACACGGCCGTGCCCGGCCGGCTCACGACCACCGCCGCCGCGGCCTGCCCCGCCTGCGCGGCCTCCTCGGGCGGCGCGCCGCCGGCCAGCCAGAGCGCGAAGGCCGCGGTGTAGGTGTCGCCCGCGCCGGTCGCCATGTGCTGCGGCGCGGGCTCGGCGTAGGTCCGGTACGGCGGGACCCCGGCGCGGTGCAGCAGCGTGCCCTCGCCGTCGAGGGTCGTCACCACCATGTCCGCGCCGGTCAGCTCCAGCACCCGATCGCTGCGGGCCAGCAGGAACCCCAGCCGGTCCTGCTCCTCGTCCTCCTCGGCGAGCAGCCGGACGACCTCGGCGTAGTTGGGCAGCACGGCCGTCGGCCGGCACTCCCGCCACGGGGCCACCGCGTGCGCGTCCACGACCAGCAGCGGCAGCCCGGCGAGCGCCCGCCGCACCGCCGGGGTGCACACGCCGCCCGCGTAGTCGCAGGCCACCACCACGTCGGCGGCGGGCGCCACGGCCGCGATGCGGCGCAGCAGCTCGCGCTCGGCCGCCTCGGGCAGCTCGTCCGGGTCCTCCTCGTCGAAGCGTGCGGTGAGCTGGCCGTCGGTGACCAGCCGCCGCTTGTGCGCGGTGCGCCGGCCCGGCACGGCCAGCAGGTCGGCCTCGACGCCGCGCAGGCGCAGCGCCTGCTTCAGCTCCTCGGCCGGCTCGTCGTCGCCCACGACGCCGATCAGGCACACCCGGGCGCCGAGCGCGACCAGGTTGGCGGCGGTGTTGGCGGCGCCGCCCGGGGCGTTCTCGGTGGCCTCCAGGCTCATCACGGGCACCGGCGCCTCCTGCGCCAGCCGTTTGGCCGAGCCGTGCAGCCAGGAGTCGAGCATGACGTCGCCGACGACGACCGCGTCGATGACCTTCTCGTCTGTGGTGCCCATGAGAAGCGAGTACCTGGAGAGAGCCTTCTCAAACCCCGGCGACCTGCTGTTACGGCTGGTTAAGGGGGTTCTGCCTGGGTAGCCGGGCCGCTATGCAGGGGTTGGATCTCGATGTGCTCGTACCGACGAAGGACCGGCCGGGAGCGCTCGCGGTCACGCTCGCGGGGCTCGCCGCGCAGAGCGTGACCGGGTTCCGGGTGGTCGTGTCCGACCAGTCGGACACGCCCGTGGACGCGGACCCGCTCGTGGCCGCCGCCGTGCGGATCCTGGAGCACCGGCGGTCGCCGGTGGAGCTGCTGCGGCACGTGCCGCCGCGCGGGCTGGCCGAGCAGCGGCAGTTCCTGCTGGAGCGGGCGCGGCGCAGGCACGCGCTCTACCTGGACGACGACGTGTGGCTGGAGCCGGACGCGCTCGCCACGATGACCGGCGCCCTGGACGAGCTGGGCTGCGGGTTCGTCGGGTACGCGCTGCACGGGCTGTCCTACCGGGAGGACCGGCGGCCGCACGAGCTGACCGCGTACGAGGAGTGGACCGGCCAGGTGCGCCCCGAGCGGGTGCGGAGGGACGGGCCCGCCTGGCGGCGGCACCACCTCCACAACGCGGCCAACCCGCTGCACCTGGCCGAGAAGGTGGGCGCGGACCGGGGGTGGCGGGCGTACAAGGTGGCCTGGATCGGCGGCTGCGTGCTCTACGCGCGGGAGCGGCTGGTGGCGTGCGGCGGGTTCGCCTTCTGGCCGTCGGTCCCGGCCGCGCACGCCGGCGAGGACGTCGTGGCCCAGCTCCGCGTCATGGAACGGCACGGCGGCGCGGGCCTGCTGCCGAGCCGCGCCTACCACCTGGAGCTGCCCACCACCGTCGTGGACCGGCGGGCCGAGTGCTACGACTACGTGCTGGAGACGTGATGGGCGGGCCGGTGCCGGGCGTCGAGCGGATCGTCGTGCTGCGGGCCAACGCGATCGGCGACTACCTGCTGGCCGTCCCCGCGCTGGAGGCGCTGAAGGCGGCCTACCCGGACGCCAAGCTGACGCTGCTCGGGCTGCCCTGGCACGCCGGGTTCCTGGCGCAGCGGCCGGGCCCGGTGGACGAGGTGATCGCGCTGCCGCCGGTCACCGGCGTGTCCGTCGCGGAGGACGGGCACGCCGCGCCGCCCGGGCTGTTCGAGGGGCTGCGTGAGCGCGCCTTCGACCTGGCCGTGCAGCTCCACGGCGGCGGCCGGTACTCCAACCCCTTCGTGCGGCGGCTCGGCGCGCGGGTGACGGCCGGGCTGCGGACGCCGGACGCCGAGGAGCTCGACCGCTGGATGCCGTACGCCGGCTACCACCACGAGGCCCTGCGGCTCCTCCAGGCGGTCGAGCTGGTCGGGGCCGCGCCCGGCCGGCTGGAGCCGCGGGCGGCGGTCACCGGACGTGACCGGGAGGAGCTGGCGGACGCGTTCGGCGAGCCGCCGCCCGGCCTGGTCGCGGTGCACCCGGGGGCGCGCGACCCGCGCCGCCGCTGGCCCGTGGAGCGGTTCGCCGAGGTCGCCGACCGGCTCGGCCGGCCGGTCGTGGTCACCGGCTCGGCCGCCGAGCGGGAGCTGGTGGAGGGCGTGGCCGCCGCGATGCGCAGCCCGGCCGTCGCCGCCGCCGGCACGCTCGGGCTCGGCGCGCTGGCCGCGCTGTACGAGCGCTGCGACCTGGTGATCGGCACCGACACCGGCCCGCGCCACCTGGCCGCCGCCGTCGGCACGCCCACGGTCGCCGTCTACTGGTGCGTCAACCTCATCGGCTACGGCCCGCTCTCCAGGACCTGGCACCGGCCGCTCATCTCGTGGACCACCGCCTGCCCGGTGTGCGGCGCGGACGGCGTGCGCCCGCGGGCCGAGCGCTGTCCGCACGACGTGCCGTGGGTGACCGACGTCCCGGTGGAGGCCGTGCTGGAGGAGGCCGAGAGCCTGCTCGCGCTGCGCGGCCGGGAGACCGGGGGAGCGACGCGGGCGTAGCGGGAGGGAAACGGGGGGCGCGGAGGCATAGCGGGAGGGTACGCGCGGCGTCTGAGAGGGTGACGTCGACCCCTTCGGAGGTGATCGTGGACGCCGCGGACGAGCAGCGTTTCCGCGAGTTCGTCGCCGCGCGTTCCCCCGCACTCATGCGGCTCGGGTTCCTGCTCACCGGCGGCGACCAGCATGCGGCCGAGGACCTGGTGCAGCACGCGCTGGCCAAGCTCGCCACCAGGTGGCGGCGGGTGGCCGCCCCTGAGGCGTACGCGCGGCAGACCATGTACCGGCAGCAGGTGAGCTGGTGGCGGACGAGCACGCGGCGCGGCGAGGTGGTGCTGGCGGACCCGCCGGAGGCCGCGGCCCGGGACCTCAACCACCAGAGCGAGCTGCGCCTGGTGCTCCGCGCGGCGCTGGCCCGGCTGACCGCCCGCCAGCGCGCGGTGCTGGTGCTGCGCTACTTCGAGGACCTGCCCGAGCAGGACGTGGCGCGCGCGCTGGGCTGCTCGGTGGGCACGGTCAGGAGCACCGCGCACCGGTCACTGGCGCGCCTCAGGGAGATCGCCCCCGAGCTGGCCCAGGAACTGGCGGCGGTCCGATGACGCCGCCGCTCGACCCGTTTCGCCCGACGAAGGAGGAGTACCGGTGACCCGGCTGCTGCGCGACACGATGGAGGAGTGGGCGGGGGAGGCCCGCGTCCCGCACGACCTCGCCGACCGGGCGCTGCGGGGGCGCGTCCGGCGGCCGGCCGGGCCGCCGGTCCTGCTGGCCGGCCTGGCGGCGGGGCTGGTGGCGGTGCTGATCGCGGGCGTCACGTTCGTGCTGTCCGGCCAGCGGCAGCCGGCGGTGACGGTGCGCCCGGCCACCGGGATCACGCTGCCCGCCCGGCCCTCTCCCGCCCCGACCGACGTGCGCGCCGACGTCGAGCACAGCCCGCCGGCGCGCCTGGTCGCGGCGGGCCGCCTGGCGATGTCGGCGTACTACACGACGAGCGAGGAGCCGGCCGGGCCGAACCTGACCCGGTACGTCCGCACCTGGTCCCTGTACGACCCCCGCACGGGCGGCTACGAGCGCACCTCGTGGGGCTGGCTGGACGTGGCCCCCGGCCTCCAGGTCGCGGCCGTGCTGGAGCGCGACCTGCCCGCCCGGCGGATCGGCGTCCTGGACCTGAACACCCGGCGGATCCTCGCCTGGTTCGACGTGGAGCATCCGGTGGCCGGGCTCTCCTGGTCGCCGGACGGCAGGAAGGTGCTGGCCACCGCCTACTCCGGCTTTCCCGACACGAGGGGCCGCGACCCGCGGACCCGCAACGAGACGCTGCCCCCCAGCACCCGCACCGGCTACTACGTGGTGGACGTCGAGGCCGGCACCGCGGACTACCACGAGCTCCCGGCGAGGACGTCGGGCGACGAGCCGGCCAACATGAACGGCCGCCAGGACCTCGGCTGGAGCCTGGACGGCACGGCGATCTGGGCGCCCACCGACACCCAGCCCGACCGGGTCTGGTACACCCTGGACGGCGCGCCGCGCGAGGCGCCGCAGGGCCAGGTCTACGTGGGCTACTCCGCCGAGTCTGCGCTCTCCCCGGACGGCCGGCTCGTGCTCGGTCCCGACGGCCTGCCCACCGAGATCACCGACCGCGCGACCGGCGCCGTCGCCGGCCGCCAGCGGGTCCTGCAGCTCCACGCCTGGGCCGACGACGACAACGTGCTCGCCCTCGGCTGCGCCGGCTCCTGCGGCGACGAGTTCGACAACGGCCTGGTCCTGGTCAGCGTGGACGGCGAGCGCATGACGCAGCTCGCCGCGAACCGCGACTCCAACCGGGACGGCGCCTGGCGCTGGATCCTCACCCCGCGCTGACATTTTTGACCGATCGTTCTCGATACTGCTAGCGTGCTCGCGTGGCACGGAGCAAGGAGTTCGATCCCCAGGTCGCGCTGGAGAAGGCCCTGGAGCTGTTCTGGGAGCGCGGCTACGAGGGCACGTCGATGGCGGACCTCGTGGCCGCGCTCGGCATCGCGCGGGCGAGCATCTACGGCACCTTCGGCGGCAAGCGGGAGCTGTACCTGAAGGCGCTGGAGCTGTACCTGGCGCGGTCCGGCGTCGTGGAGCCGCTGTCCCAGCCGGGGCCGGCGCTGCCCGCCCTGCGCGCCTTCCTCGACGGCTACGTCGCCGAATGCCTGGCCGACGAGCTGCGCCGCGGGTGCATGGTGGTGAACTCGGCGGTCGAGTTCGGCTCCCGCGACGCGGTCGTGTCGCGGCGGGTGGCGGCGAGCTGGGCAGAGCTGGAGACCGCGATCGCCGGCGTGCTGGTGCGGGCGCGGGCCCAGGGGGAGATCCCGGCGCACAAGGACCCGCACGCGCTGGCCAGGTTCCTGCTCGTGCTGCTGCAGGGCGTCAGAGTGCTCGGCCGGGCCGACCCGGACCCGCGCCGGTTGCGCGACGCCGTCGACCAGGCCATGACGGCCGTCTCCATTTGAGAACGATTGGTATTGAATTATGACAGCTCGTTTCGCGGGAAAAGTCGCGCTCGTCACCGGCGCCACCGGAGTGGTGGGCGCGGCGGTGGCCCGGGCCTACGCCGGCGAGGGCGCCGCGGTGCTGGCCGCCGGGCGTGACCCCGGCCGGCTGGCCGCGCTCGTCAAGGACATCGAGGCGGACGGCGGGCGGGCGAGCGCCTTCGCCGCCGACGTCACCCGCTCGGCCGAGGCCGCCGCCATGGTCGACGCCGCGGTCTCCCGGTACGGCGGGCTCGACGTGGCCTGCAACGCGGCCGGCATCTTCGGCATGCTCGCGCCCGCCGCCGACTACGACGAGGACGTCTGGGACCAGGTGCTGGCGGTCAACCTGAAGGGCGTCTTCCTGACCATGAAGCACGAGATCCGCCACATGCGCGCGCACGGCGGCGGGACGATCGTCAACGTCGCCTCCAACCTGGGCGCGCACTGGCGGCTGCCGGGGGCCGCCGCGTACGCCGCGTCGAAGGCCGCCGTCAGTCACCTGACCCGCACCGCCGCCCGCGACCACATCGCCGACGGCGTCCGGATCAACGCGGTCAGCCCGGGGCCGATCGACTCGCCCATGTCCACGCGCCCCGGCGAGACCCGCGAGCAGCGGGACGAGCGGATGAGCGCCTCCCTGCCCATCGGGCGGGTGGCTGCGCCCGAGGAGATCGCGGCGGCGGTGCTCTGGCTGACCTCGCCCGAGTCGGGCTTCGTCGTCGGCCAGGATCACGTCATCGACGGCGGCGCCACCGCCTGACCGCGGCCGCGCAGGCCCATGAGCCAGGCCCCGAGCGTCCGCCCGCTCAGCACGTAACCGATCACCGCGACCGGGAGCAGCAGCCGCGCGGGCTCGGACACGACGGCGTCGAGAACGAGCCAGTTCCACAGGCCGTACTCCAGCGCGTCCGCGGACGAGCGCGCCACGAGGACGACGCACACCACGACCACCCAATAGTCGATCAGGACCGCCCCCGCCCGCCGCGCCACCCGGCTCGCGGGGGCGGCGGGCCGCTCCTCGGCCGGGCCCAGCACCTGCGTCGCGAGCAGCACCAGCACGGCGGCCACCAGCGGGGCCGTCACCGCCGTCCCGCCGAACTGGCCGCTCACCTCCGCCAGCCACTCGCCGCTGAACATCGGCACGGTGTCGCAGGCCGCCGGATCCCAGTACGGCCACACGAGCGGCCCGAGCACGGCGATCGACGCGAGCGCCCCGGCCGTCCGCCGCCCCGCCACCGCTGAGTGCCAGCGGGAGAAGCCCGCCAGGACCACGAGCGCGGGGACCGCCCACGTGACGGCGATCTGGCAGAGCGCGTCGAGGTCGCCGCGCAGCGCCAGGACGACCGGCGTGACCAGCCAGTGCCACATGCCGTCGGCGGAGAAGGCGTCGGACACGCAAACGCTCAACTCCGTGCCCGCGGTGCGGGCGCTCCACGACTCGTAGGTCGGGAAGGCGGCGGCGCACAGGGCGCCCAGCCAGGTCAGTAACGCTGATGGCGGCACGCGGAGCTCCGTTTTTGCGTGCCACCATAACGGCCGCGGGCCCGCGCCCTCCACGAGGACGCGGGCCGCCGGTCGGAGGGGGTCAGACGCGGCTGATGCGGACGGCGTCGGCGATGACGTAGCCCGTGCCGGCCGTCCACCGGCTCAGGCCGACCACGTTGTACGTCCCCGCGCTCAGCGAGAACGTGCCGATGCTCTTCCAGGCCCCGCCGCCGCTCCGCTGGTCGACGTACACGGTCTGGTTGCCGCCCGAGGCCGCCACGATGTACGGCGCCGAGCTGTTGTAGCCCGGGTCGGCCGGGTACCAGACCTCGACGCGGTAGGTGCCGGCGCTCGGGATGGTGGCCGAGTACCACGCCGGGTCGCTGGCGGAGACCGGGTCGGCGAAGCGGTAGTCGGCGCCGTAGCGCTGGCTGGAGTAGGTGGAGGTGCCCCAGTTGGCGCTCGCGGTGAACTGGCCGGAGGTGGAGTTGTCCACGGTGGTGGTCCACGAGGGGGTGCCGCCGCCGGTCACGTAGTTCATGTACGTGGTCCAGTTCCAGTAGGAACCGGGGTCGGTGTGGGTGGCGCCGGGCACCTCGTTGTGGCCGATGATGTGGCTGCGGTCCTTCGGGATGCCGTACTTGTCGCAGATGGCCTTGGTCAGGGCCGCGGACGCCCGGTACATCGCGTCGGTGAACCACGAGGCCTCGCTGACGTAGCCCTCGTGCTCGATGCCGATGGAGCGGGTGTTGTAGGTCCAGTTGCCGGCGTGCCAGGCGATGTCCTTCTCCCGCACCATCTGGGTGATGGCGCCGTTGGAGGACTTGACCACGTAGTGGGCGGAGACCTGGGCGCTGGAGTTCTGGAACCAGGAGATGGTGCCGGCGTACGAGCCCTGCGTGACGTGGATGACCACGCGGTCGATGGCGTAGCTCGACGGGCGGCTGGAGGCGGTGTAGTTGCTGGAGCTGGCGGCGACCCAGGCGGCGGGGCCGTAGTCGGTGCTGAGGATGCTCGCGTCGGCCTTGGCGTTGAGGTCGCGGGCCTTGGCGTACTCGCCCCGGTCGGCGGTGACCTCCTGCGGCTTGACCTGCACGCCGTGGAGGTCGATGCCGAGGCCGAGGCCGTCGTAGACGGCGTCGGCGTACAGGCGGGCGAGCTCGGGCGTGGTGGCGTTGCCGTACTTGGCGACCGCCTGGTACCAGCGGCCGGCGTCCTTGCGGGCCGGCTCGTCGAGGCCGAGGGCGTCGGCGTGGGAGCGGAGGACGGCGGCGCCGCCGAGGATGTTGGCGGCGTCGTCGGTGCGCAGCTTCTCCACCGGGAGCCCGGTCAGCTCGGCGGCCTTCTCCAGGGAGTGGTTGGTGGGGTTGCTGACCAGGTGCATCACGCCGTAGCCGCCGCTGGCGCTGGGCTCGCCCCGGTGCCCGTCGAGGTGGGTCTCGGCGTAGGCGAGGGCGACCAGCAGATCGCGCGGCACGTCGTACTGGGCGGCCGCCTTGGCGAAGGCGGCGGGGAGCGGGCCGTCCTGGGCGACCGGCTGGGCCAGGGCGGGCCGGCCTGCGGCGATGAGGAGGAGGACGGCGAGGAAGGAGGTGGCGAGGGCTGCTAATCGCGTGCGGGCGAGTCTCATGGGGGTGCTCCTCGTTCACAAGGGTGACGGCTCGCACGCTACGACACCCACCTGACGAATGTCGATAATTGACATTACTTGCGGGTTAAGTGAAACTTTTCACCCTCGTTGACAGGGTGTCCGAAGTTGGGCCCCCGCAAAATGGTGAAAACTATTGCGCTATGGGGTCAATGCGCTGAAACTTCCCTTCGTGACCGCGCTCCCGCGTACCGTCCTGGCGGCGCTGCTCGCCGCATTCGTCACCCTCGTCGCCCCCGGCCCCGCGGCCGTCGCCGCCGCCTGCACCACTGATCCCGCCACCCCGAAGCGCCAGCTCCGGGCCATGTGGATCTCCTCGGTCGCCAACATCGACTGGCCGAGCCGCACCGGGCTGAGCGCCGCCGCCCAGCAGGCCGAGTTTCGCGCCTGGCTGGACCTCGCGGTCGCCAAGCGCATGAACGCCGTGGTCGTGCAGGTCAGGCCGACGGCCGACGCGTTCTGGCCCTCGCCGTACGAGCCGTGGTCGCAGTGGCTGACCGGCACCCAGGGCGGCGACCCGGGCTACGACCCGCTGGCGTTCATGGTCAGCGAGGCCCACGCCCGCAACCTGGAGTTCCACGCCTGGTTCAACCCGTACCGGATCGCCAACCACGACGACCCGAGCAAGCTGGTCGCCACGCACCCCGCCCGGCAGAACCCCGGCTGGCGCTTCGCCTACGGCGGCAAGCTCTACTACAACCCCGGCATCCCGGCGGTCCGCGACTTCATCGAGGACGCGATCATGGACGCCGTCTCGACGCACGACGTGGACGGCGTGCACCTCGACGACTACTTCTACCCGTATCCGGTGAGCGGCGAGCCCATCCCCGACTCCGCCACCTTCGCCCAGTACGGCGGCTCGTTCGGCAACGTCGCCGACTGGCGGCGGGAGAACGTGAACCTCCTGGTCAAGGAGCTGGACCAGCGCATCCACGCGGCCAAGCCGCACGTCTCCTTCGGCGTCAGCCCGTTCGGGATCTGGCGCAACTCCGGCACCGACCCGCTCGGCTCGCGCACCTCCGGCCTCCAGTCCTACGACGCGATCTACGCCGACAGCCGCACCTGGGTCAAGCAGGGCTGGGTCGACTACATCTCGCCGCAGATCTACTGGCACCTCGGCTTCTCCACCGCCGCCTACGAGGTGCTCACCGCCTGGTGGTCCGACGTCGTCAGGGACACCGGCGTGCAGCTCGTCGTCGGCCAGGCCGCCTACCGGGCCGGCGCCTCCGGCCAGGACGCCGCCTGGCAGGACCCCGCCGAGCTGAGCGACCACCTGTACGACAACAGGAAGCACCCCGAGATCGCCGGCGACGTGTACTTCAGCGCCAAGGACGTCAAGGCCGACCGGATCGGCGCGATCACCCGCCTGGTGAGCGCCCACTACACCCGGCCCGCCCTGCTGCCCGCGCGCGGCACCGCCGCCGCCCCCGCCGCGCCCGTCATCACCGCCGCCACGCAGGGGTCCGGCGGCGTCCAGCTCGCCTGGACCGGCTCCGGCGCCGCGTACGCCGTCTACCGGGTGGCCGGCACCCCGTCCGCCGCCGACCCGTGCTTCTTCGCCGACGCCCGCAACCTGCTCGGCACCACCCGCGCCAGGACGTTCACCGACACCACGGCGAGCGGCCAGAGCACCTACTACGTCACCGCGCTCACCAGGACCCACCAGGAGAGCGCGCCCAGCGCGGGCCGGAGCGCCGGCTCCGCGGGCGGCGCGTTCAGCGTGACGCTCGACAACGCCGCCGCCGGCTTCACCGCGAGCGCGAGCTGGGGCACCTCCACCTACTCCGGCCAGCTCTACGGGAGCGACTACCGCTTCGCCGACCCGGTCGCCGCCAGCGACCCCGCCTGGTACGCGGCGACGATCCCGAGCGCGGGCAGCTACCGGGTGGAGGTGTGGTACCCGGCGAACGCCGGCTACAACAGCGCGACGCCGTACGTCGTGGCGGCCTCCGGCGGCAGCCAGACCGTCGTCGTGGACCAGCGGAGCGGCGGCGGGGCGTGGCGGAGCATCGGCACGTTCTCACTGGCCGCGGGGACGTACAACGTGGTCGGCGTGAGCCGCTGGACCTCGGCCGCCGGTTACGTCATCGCGGACGCCGTCCGCATCACCAAGGTGTGAGCGACGCCTGGGCAGGGGCGGCCGGTGATCGTACGATGAGCCGGTGGACGGTGTCCGCCCGCGGCCTGCCGAGGCGGTCGCGGTCCTCGTCGCGGCGGGCATGACGCTGGCGGCCCACCCGCCGGGGCCGTTGCTCCCGCTCCTGCTCGCGGCCACGGTGCCGCTGCTGTGGATGCGGCGCGCGCCGCTGACCGCCGCCTGGGCCGCCGCGGCCACGGCCGCGCTGCTGCCGGTGTTGTGCGTGCTCGCGCCCGCCGCGGTCCCGCCGCTGGAGAGCCTGCCGCTGTGGCCGCCGGCCGGGCCGTTCGCGGCGTACGCGGCCATGGCGTTCGCGCCGAGCGGCACCGCGCCGCCCGCCGCTGGGCGCCGGTGCTCGCCCTCGCCCTGGCCGTGCTGCTGCTCGCCGGCTGGCCGGGCGCGGCCCTCCTCGTGCTGCGCACCGAGGTGGTGCTCGCCCTCGCCCTCCTGTACGGCCTGTACGCCGAGTCCGCCACCCGCCTGCGGCGCGCGCTGGAGGAGCGGGCCGCCCGGGTGGAGCGCGAGCGGCTGGCCGGCGAGATGCACGACGTCGTCACCCACCGGGTCAGCCACATGGTGCTGCGCGCCGGGACGCTGGCCGAGGAGGCGGGCGACGAGCGCTCCCGGGCGGCGGCCGAGGAGCTGCGGGCGGCCGGCTGCGCGGCGCTGGAGGAGCTGCGGCACATGAGCGCGCTGCTGCGGCGCGGCACCGGCGAGGGCTTCGACCTCGGGCTGCCGCTGCCCGACCTGCGCTCGCTGGTGTCGGAGTCGGCCTTCCGGGGCGTGCCGGCGAAGCTGGTGGTGAGCGGCGTGCCGGTGTCCGTGCCGGGGGCGGTGGGGCGGACCGCGTACCGGGTGGTGCAGGAGGCGCTGGCCAACGTGCGGGCGCACGCGCCGGGCGCGGACGCCCGGGTGGAGGTGCGCTACCTGCCGGGCGTGGTGCGGATCAGCGTGCGCAACGCGCGGCCGGAGGAGCCGGTCGCGCCGGGCGGGCCGGGCGGCGCGGGGCTGCGCGAGGTGAGCCAGTGGGTGGAGCTGGCGGGCGGCACGCTCAAGGCGGGCCCGGAGGAGGACGGCGGCTTCCTGGTCACGGCCACCCTCCCCACGAGCTGACCTCTCCCCGGCAGCGAGGCACGGCTGCTGGTAAGCGGATATTCCGGTTAAAAGTCGAATTCGCCGAGTTTCGCCCCGCCGACGAATGCGCGGAACACGCTGCCGCGCAGGATCATCGGCGGCACGTCGGGCTGCTCGGAATCGCGGATCGCGTACCGGTCGCCGCTCAGCCTGGCGGCGAAAAGGCAGTTGCCGCCGCTGGAGCCGGAGAGCGAGGACTTCGTCCACCGCGTGCTCTCCAGCTCGGCCCGCAGCTCGTCGGTCGATTCGTCACTCGTCATACTTCGCCGCCACCTCACGTACTAGTCGCTGACTCACGTGTATGGGGTGCGCCCACGTGTGGATCGCGTCGTACCTGAGGTTAACCCGCCGTACCGTCTCCTCGTGGGCAGTTACCGAGCCCTGGGCGGCGTCCTCCAGAGAGATGTGCTCGGGCATGCCCTCGCCCCGGGCGAGCGCGAAGCCGCCGAGCAACCCCGCCGTGGCGCCCACCTCCAGCGGCACGATCTGTAAAGAGATATTCGGCCGCTGGGCCATTTCCTGCAGGTGTCCCAGTTGTTCGCGCATCACCTCCCGGCCGCCCACCGGGCGCCGCAGCACGCACTCGTCCATGAGGGCCCAGAACATCGGCGGATGGGCCCGCTCGAACACCGCCTGCCGCCGCATCCGGGTCTCGACGGCCTCCGCCACCCATTGTTCGGTGGCCCCCGGTTCGGCGGACAGCAGGGCGCGCGCGTAGCGGGGCGTCTGGAGCAGCCCCGGGACAACGAGCGGCTCCCATGTGCGGATGGTGTGCGCGTTCTCCTCCACGCGCGGCCACTCCCTGAACCACTTCGGCACCGTCATCGCGGTCGTGTTGGGCAGCCGGCTGAGCAGGTCGCCGTTCAGCTCCAGCGCGGCCTCGGCGGCGAGCGTGAAACCCCTCGTCGGCCGGCGTTTGCCGCGCTCGATCAGCCCCACCAGGCTCTCGCTGCAGGACAGCACCGCGCCCAGCGCCGCCTGCGACAGCCCGGCCGCCACCCGGGCCCTTCTCAACACCTCGCCGTACGTTTCCAGCCGCTCGTCCACCGACATGCCAGGTCCCGTCGTCTGTCTGGACACGGACAGTGCCGCGCTGGTTACAACGTAACCCGGACACGGCACCCTGGTAAGTGGCCGTCGAAAACCGCGCCGGGCTTCCGGACATTCACCTCCCTCCGTTGTCCGGACCGGCGAAAGGAAAGGTGATTTCGTGCCTACGGCGAGGACGTCGTGACGGGGATCAGGCGGATCGCCGGATGGGAGATCCTGGAGGGCGCGGGCGGCGGCTACATCGCGGTCCGCGTCGTGCCCGTGCCGCCGGGCAGCGGGCAGTCCAACGTGCGCTGCGGCAAGACGCTGACGGAGCTGTACCGGCGGCTGGAGCAGGAGCGGCGCCGGGCTCAGCCGGTGCCGTAGAGCACCGAGAGGAAGCGCACCAGCACGGCCTCGCGGCTGCTCGCCGGCAGGGCGTCCAGCACCGTGTTGACCACCGCCATCTCGGGCTGGCCCGCGCCCGGCCGCAGGTCCGCCCCCACCGAGGCGGCCAGCTCGGCGAAGGCGGCGTCGTCGAGGGCGTCCAGGTCGAGGCCGGCCACCAGCTCGACCAGCCCCTCGGGCAGGACGACCGGGCCGCGCTCCCGGGCGGCGGCGGCCGCGTCGGCGATGACCTTGAGCATGGCCTCCACCCCGGCCAGCGTCACGCCGGTGACGGTGATGTGCAGGTTGGCCGGGATGCCGGCGTAGGAGAGCTGCGGCTGCAGGAACCAGCCCCGCGCGCGGGCCTCGTCGGCCAGCACGAACACGTCGAGGTCGGCGCCCGCGAAGGCCACCAGCGACGACTCGGGCGCGCCCAGCACCCGCAGCCCCGGGATGGCCGCGATGCCCTCGCGCAGCCTGGTCGCCGCCTCCAGCGTGGCCCGGCCCAGCTCGGCGTACCCCTCCCGGCCGAGCGCCTGGAGCGTGGCCCACGCGCCGCCGAGCGGCCCGGCCGAGCGCGAGCTCTGCACGGTCGCGTTGATGATCGTGTACCCGGGCCAGGCCGCCGAGGCGAAGTACGCCCTGCGCCGCATCGCGGGATCGGCGAACAGCACCACCGAGGCCCCCTTCGGCGCGTACCCGAACTTGTGCAGGTCGCAGGAGATCGACGTCACGCCGGGCACCGACAGGTCGAACGGCGGGATCTCGGCCCCGGCCGCGCGCAGCCACGGCAGCAGCCAGCCGCCGACGCAGGCGTCCACGTGGCAGGGCACGCCGGCCGCCGCCGCGACGGCGGCGACCTCCTCGACCGGGTCGAGCACGCCCTGCGGGTACGACGGCGCGGAGACGACCACCAGGACCGTGTCCCCGGTGATCGCCGCGGCCACGTCGGCCGCCCGCACCCGGTACGTCTCCAGGTCCACCGGAATGGCGACGACCTCCACGCCGAGGTAGTGCGCGGCCTTGTGGAAGGCGGGGTGCGCGGTGACCGGCACCACCAGGTTGGGCCGCGCCCGCCCGGCCGCGTCGCGCGCCGCCTTCACCGCCAGCATGATCGACTCGGTGCCGCCGCTGGTGAAGATGCCGTGGCCGCCGCCCAGCTCGTCCGCGACCGCGCCCACGACCTGCCGCTCCATCTCCACGATGCTGGGGAACGCGGTCGGGTCCAGGCAGTTGACCTCCAGCATCTCGAAGTACGCGCGCGCCGCCGCGTCGCTGACCTCGGCGCGGCCGGTGTCGTACACGTAGGCGGTCACCTGGCCGCCGCGCACCGGCAGGTCGTGCCGCTTGAGCCGGGCGAGCTCGGCCAGCAGGTCGCCGGTGGCGCGTCCGGTCGGGGGGAGGTTCACACGGGCTCCTTGGCGAGACGGCCGTACCAGGCCACGAACGGCAGGCTGATCAGCATGAGCAGGGCGGGCAGCGCGGTGAAGCCGAGCAGCAGCCCGGTCAGCGCCGCCGGCTCCTGCGGGACGGGCGACTCGGTGGGCGCGGACACGAACCCCGACCCGGCCAGCACCAGCGCGAACAGGCCGGGCCCGAGCGCCAGCCCGGCGGTCTCGCCCGCCGTCCACAGGCCGGTGAACGCGCCCGACTGCGCCTGCCCGGTGCGGGCGGCGTCGGCGTGCACGGTGTCCGGCAGCAGGGAGAGCGGCAGCAGTTGCAGCGCCGCGTAGCAGACCCCGGCCAGCGCCGTCAGCGCCAGCGTGGCGACCAGCCCGCCCGTGCCGGCCCCGGCGCCGGGCCCCGCCGCCGCGATCGCGGGGATCAGCGCGAACGCGACCGCGCAGAACCCGGCCGAGGCCGCCAGGTAGCACCGGACCGGCCCGTGCCGCCGGGCCAGCCAGGCCCAGCCGGGCACCGCGAGCATGCTGGGCCCGACCAGGCAGACGAACATCACCGACGTCAGCCCGTAGTCGCCCAGCCGGTACGACGCCACGTACGGCGCCCCGGCCAGCATCACCGCCACGGCCAGCGCCTGCGTCACGAACGCGGTCAGCAGCACGAAGAACGGCAGGTTGCCGCGCGCCAGCCGGACGGCGGCGACCAGGCCGAGCTGGCGCGGCCCCGGCCGCGACGGCACCCAGCGGGTGGCCAGCGTCGCGGCGGCCAGCGCCGCCGCCATGACCGCGCCGACGACCACGCCCATGACCGCGTACCCGGCCCGGCCGCCGCCCGCCAGGTCCACCACGGCGGGGGCCAGGCCGCCCGCGACAAGGATGCCGACCGTCAGGCACACCACCCGCCAGGACATGATCCGGGTCCGCGCGGCCTGGGTGCCGGCCATCTCGGCGGGCAGGGCCACGTACGGGACCTGGAAGCAGGCGAAGGCGGTGGCCGCCAGCAGGAACGCCGCCCCGGGCCAGAGCGCCCCCGCCGCGCCGCCGGGCAGGCCGCCGGGCACGGCGAACATCAGCGCGAACGTCACCGGCAGCGTCGCCGCGCCGACCGCGAGCAGCCGGGTGCGGCGGCCGGTGCGCACGGCCTCGCGGTCGCTGGCCGCGCCGACGAGCGGGTTGAGCAGCACGTCCCAGATCTTCGGGGCCACCAGCACGGCGCCGGCCAGCGACGCCGGCACGCCCAGCACGTCGGTCAGGTAGTAGAGCAGCAGCAGCCCGGGGACGGCGGAGAACACGCCGGTGCCCACCGAGCCGACGCCGTAACCGAGCAGCCGGTCCCGGCCGAGCCGGCGCTCGACGGCGTGCGTCATGGGACGTCGCCGGGCAGGCCGAGCGTGCGGTGGAGGGTCAGGTGCAGGTGGGCGCGGAAGCGGCGCAGGGCCGCCCGGTCGCCGGTGCCCCGGCGGCGGCCCTCGTCGTCGAGCACGCCGCCCTTGGCGAAGCCGTGGATGGACCAGATCGCGGACCAGATCGTGTAGTCGAGGTCCACGTCCGGGTCGATGACGCCGGCCGCGCGGGCCGGGCGCAGCGCGGCGCCCACGGCGGCGATCAGCGGCTTGACGTACTGGCGCTCCAGCTCGGTGATGTCACCGGCGTCGGAGAGCCAGCGGTGCATCCACAGGGCGGGGATCTCGGGGTTGTCCACGCAGAAGTCGAGGTAGTCGTCCACGAGCCGGTGGATCGCGGGGACCGGCTCGGCGTCGGCCAGCCGGGCGAGCGCCTGCTCCAGCGCGGCCCGTTCGGCCTGGTGGGCGCGTTCCATGACGGTCAGGTACAGCTCGCGCTTGCCGCCGACGTGGTAGTTGACGGTGGCGATGTTGAGCCCGGCGGCCTCGGCGATCTGGCGGGTGGAGGTGCCGTCGTAGCCGAGGGCCGCGAAGAGCTGGGTCGCGACCTTGACGATCAGGGCCACCTGACCGCCGTCCGCTGCTGTCATGCGCCCGAACATAGTTCCGCCACCCCCTGCCGGTCAATCACTTGATGGAGATCGTTGGCGGTCAGTCCGGCGCCCAGTACTTCGTCATGATCGCGTCGAGCCGGGCCACGACCGGCCGCCAGGTCTTCGGCAGCGTGTAGCGGGTCGCGCGGTGGCCCTTGTAGGCCAGCGTGTACCTCAGGAAGTCCGCCCCCTGCGGGGGCCGCTCCGACCGGCCGAGGCGCAGGGCCTTCAGCGCCGCCCGCAGCCCGCGCTCCTCCTTGCCGGTCAGGCAGGCGTTGACGACGGGCCCGGTGCGGCGGCTCAGCCGGACGCAGCCGTTCCCGTACGCGACCACCCGGTCGTCGAACCCGGCGAAGCCGCCCTGCCTGCGGTATTCCACCAGCACGGACCTCGCCGTGGCCGCCTGGGCGGGGACCGGGGCCACGGACGCGCCCAGCGCGGGCACGAGCGCGGCCAGGAGCACGATGCGGATGATTCTCATGTTTCTTGGACGCGCGAGCGGCCCCGATCGGCTCACCCCATCGCGTCCGCGGCCGCCGTCAGGCGCCGGACGGGCGCAGGACCAGGGAGGCCGCCTCCTGCATCCGGCGGGCCTCGGCCTCCACGAGCCGCTGGCCCGCGTCGGTGATGCGGAAGTAGCGCCGGTTGCGGCCGTTGACCGTCTCCTCGCGGTCCACGCTGATCAGGCCGCGCTCGTTGAGGCGCTCCAGGATGCCGTACAGCGTGCCGACGGACGGCTGCACCCGCCCGCGCGACAGCTCCTTGATGGACTTGCTGATCGCGTGCCCGTGCAGCGGGCCGGCGCGGAGCGCCGTGAGCACGAAGTACATCGGCTCGCTCACTTCAGCGGTTCCCCTGGGCATGGGGACGACAGTATTCCGTTGAACGAAGCGTCCGCAATGCCCAGGGGACCGTGGCTCTAGCGGCAGCGGCCGCCGTTCAGGTGGAACACCTCCGGGGCCGGGTTCGGGCCGGAGGGGACGGCGGCGGTGAAGCCGAACGCCGCCGTCCTGCCCGGCCTGATCGTGCCCTGGCCCTTCGCCGTCACCACCGCGCCGGACTGCGACAACGACGCGCCCCAGTCCTGCTTCACCCGCTGGCCGCCGGGGAACGACCAGCGCAGGGTCCAGCCGTCCACCGCGTGCCGGCCGGTGTTCTCGATCGTGACCTGGGCGGCGAAGGCGTTCGGGCCGGCCGCGTGCGCGCTGTAGCGCACCCGGCAGTCCGCGCGCTCACCCCTGTCGGCCAGGAACGCCGAGACCCAGGCCAGCGGCGAGTTCCAGTTGATGGTCAGCTCGTTCGTCGACCACGACTCGATGTGGTCCACGTAGCAGAACTGCGGCTTGCAGCCCTTCAGCAGGCGCTGCGCCAGCGGGTCCTGGATGCCGGAGTTCGGGCCGCCGGCCAGCGTGCCGCGCGGCGGGTTGGGCAGGGCCGGGTCGAGCTGGTGGGCGTACCAGCGGCTGTGCTGGTTCTTCGAGGCGACCTCGCCGTAGCCGGTCACGTACGACTGGTTGAGCGCGTTGCGGCCGAGGATGTAGTCCATGCCCTCGCGGACCCCGGCCCGGTACTTCTCCTGGCCGGTCAGGTCGTAGGCGGTGGCGATGACCACCAGGTTGTTCAGCACCAGGTTGTTGGAGCCCCAGTCGTAGTCCGGCGGGTCGTACGGCAGCGCGTACGGGTGCGCCCGCTGGATCGCCAGGTACTTCTCCGCCCCCTCGACCACCGACTGCCGCACCCGGGCCCGGTCGGGCAGCCCGTTCGGCACGGTCGCCAGGTCCAGGCGGCCGAGCTGGGCCGTGTTGCCCCAGTCGAAGCCCCGGTCGCGCCAGATGTCGCCGGTGTGGTGCGGCGAGGCCAGCACGAAGTCCCTGAACTCCTTCTCGCCCGTCGTGATGTACAGCTCGGCCGCCGCCCAGTAGAACTCGTCGCTGACGTCGCCGTCGTTGTAGGCGCCGCCGCCGACGCCGTCGTTCGGGTCGGCGTACCTGGCCGGGTTGGCCTTGGCCGCCGCCCACGCCTTGCGGGCCGCCGTCAGGTTGCGGGCGGCGAAGGCCGGGTCGTACGGGGCGAACAGCCGGGCCGCCTGCGCCGCCGTCGCGGCCAGGTTCAGCGTCGCGGCCGTGGAGGGCGGGTGCAGCTCACGCGGCTGCGGGTCGAGGTGCGGCAGCAGCGGCAGGCCGGTCCAGTTCTGGTCGTGGATCTTGTGGTGCGCCATGCCGGCCAGCGGCTTGCCGTCCGGCACCTGCATGCTCAGCAGGAACTCCTGCTCCCAGCGGGCCTCGTCCAGGATGTCGGGGCGGCCGTTGCCGCTCTCCGGGATCGCGAGCTGGCCGTCCTTGAACGCGGCCCGGTCCCGCTCGTAGGCCGCCATGAGCTGGTAGACCGAGATGCCGCCGTTGACGACGTACTTGCCGTGGTCGCCGGCGTCGTACCAGCCGCCCTTGACGTCCAGCGAGTAGTCGCAGACGCCCGGCTGGCACGGCACGCTCACGTCGCCCTGGTTCGGCGCGACGCCGACGTGGCCGGCGGGACGCGCGTAGCCGGGACGCAGGCTGCCGAGGATCTCGATGCCGCTGCGCTGCGTGTAGTAGAACTTCAGCGCGTCGGTCGGGAGCTGGTCGTAGAGGTCGGCGGCGATGTCGAACGGGCGGCTGGTCTCACCGTCCGCCGTGATCGTGAAGCCCTCGCCGGTCCTGCGGTAGGAGCTGAAGTCGAGCGTGTGGACGTTCTGGCCGGAGCTGGCGTCCACGCCCCTCGGGGTGGTCCTGCCCTTGGCGACCGTCTCGTTGGCGGCGTTCTTCAGCTCCCAGTCCAGCGCGGTCGTGGCGGCGGTGACCACGGTGGCCTTCTTGGGGCCCGAGGGGAGGTAGCCGAGCATGTTCACCCGGACGCGGGGGCCGGTGTCCGGCTCGTAGACCTCGGGCTCCGCGCCGCCCTTCAGCGACACGTCGTCCATGCAGAACCTCCAGGGCTCGGCGCTGCCGCCCAGCTGGAACACCACCTGGGCGTTCGGCAGCGACACGGGGGCGGTGAAGGTGTAGGAGTAGTCGTTGCCCGAGACGCTCAGCTCGGGGGCGGCCGACAGGTACTGCGTCCACGGGTCCACCGGGAGCTGCACCAGCGCGCGGCCGACCTTGGCCGGGGTGGCGGAGGCGAAGAAGCGGTAGGCGTAGGTGTCGCCCTCGACCAGGGGGATGTCGTTCTGGCCGATGATGACGTCCCACGGGTTGGCGGTGCCGCCGGGGATGTCGGCGCACAGCCGGCCGTCCTGGGCTTCGAGGGTGACGTTGCCGGTGCCCCACCAGGGGGCGGTGCCGGCGTCGAAGGTGCCGTTCACGATCTGCTCGGGTCCCTCGTCGGCGGCGCGGGCGGACGCCGCGGGCGACAGGGCGGGGGACAGGGCGACCAGGGTGAGAAGGGCCAATAAGGCGGCCCGGCATCGGGTCATGGAGGTCCTTCGGGGGGGATTGGGAGCGCTCCCAATCCTGCTGGGCGGTCGCGGTCCCGTCAACGGCCCCGCACCATCCGCCGTTCAAGACGGTGAAACTTTCATCACCGCCGCCGTCCGGGACGGCGGCCGACGACCAGCGCCGTCCGAGCCGCCCGCTCCCGGTCGTAGGCGACCCCCAGCCGCTCCGCCGCCGCCACCGCCCGCGCGGCCGCCCGCCGCGCCGCCCGGCGCCGGCCCGCGACGGCCAGCGTGAGCGCGTCCGCCCAGCCGATCCGGGCGGCGGCCCCGGGTTCCCGGCCAGGTAACGGGCCAGCTGCCGTGCAACCGCCGCGCCACCGCCCGCGCCGCCGCAACCCCGGGTGCGCGGGTGCGGCGGCCGGCGCGGCGGCCGGCGTGCCCGCATGCCGCCAGAGCAGCTCGGCGAGGCCGGTCCAGCATTCGAGCATGCCGGGCTGGGCGGCGGGCAGCCGGGCCGCCAGAGCCAGCGCCTCGTCCAGGGCCTCGGGTGCCGGACGGAGCCCGAGGCGGGCGGAGGCGGTGAGCAGCCGCAGGCGCTGGATCGTCCGCGCGGCCTCGCTGTCCCGCAGCCCGAACGCCTCCCCGTGCGTACGGCGCCGCTCGGCCGAGGCCCCCGCCGCCACCAGGACGTCCGCGATCTCCCGCTGCGGGACGCCGCCGGGCGCGATGCCGTCGCCGTCGTCGCCGTCGCCGTCGCCGTCGCCGTCGTCGCCGTCGTCGTCGCGGAGGCGGAGCAGGGCCTCCGCGCGGCCGGTCAGGCACCAGTGGCGGCCGATGTCGTCCCCGCCCACCCGGCGCACGGCCAGCTCCTCGGTCGCCGCGAACAGCTCCACCGCCTCGGCGAAGTCGCCCCGCCACAGGGCGGTCTCGGCGAGCATGCCCGAGCAGTTCTCGGCCGTCCTCGGGTCGAGCGTCCGGTCCCGGCCCTCGGCGAACGAGCGGCGGGCGTCCTCGAAGGCCCCCGCGTGGAGCCGGCCGAGCCCCCGCGCCAGCCGGGCGCGGCTCGCGGCGTCCGTGGGGCTGCGGACGGCGGCCAGGGCGCGGTCGGCCAGCCTGCCGTAGTGGTCGGCGAGGCGGCCCAGGCGGGCGATCCTGGCGATCGTCGCGAAGTTCGCGTACGCCTCGGCGCGCAGGGCGGTGTCGGCCGCGCGGTCGGCGGCGTTGAGCTGGCGGAGGGACGCCACCAGCATCGTGGGCAGGTCCTGCCGAAGGAAGGCCAGCCTGGCCAGCAACGTCAACGCCTGCGCAGCCTCCGCCCCAGCAGCCCGCCGCCGCCCCGACTCCGGCCCCGGCTCCGGCCCCGGCTCCGGGTCTGCGGGGAGGTGGGCGGGGGTGAGGCGGTGGACGGCTTGGCGGAGGGCGGCGGCGGCGAGGGCGGCGAGGCGGCCCGCGGGTGAGGAGGGGAGGGGCCGGCCGAGGGTGGTGAGGGCCGCGCTCGCCAGGCGGGCGGCCTCGCACTCGCGGGCGAGCTGGTGCTCGCTCAACGCCGCCATCCACAGCCACCGCGCCCGCACGTGCGCGGCCTCCGGCGTCCGGGCGAGATGGTCGTGGACGACGGCCGCCGACTCCTCGTACAACCGCAGCCGCAGGCACAACGTCCAGTAGTGGTCCAGGAAGCGGGGCCGGCGCGACGCCTGCCAGGCCAGCCGGAGGTTGTCCAGCTCGGGCCCGAGCACGCCGACGCCCTCCGGGTCGGCGCCGTCGCGCAGGGACGCCGCGTGCCGGTCGAGGAGGCGGGCGAAGTGCGCCGCGTGGCGCTCGCGGGCGTCGCGGCGGCGCTCGGGCGGGAGCCGCAGGCCGGCGAGCTGCTGGATGAGGGGGTGCACGACGTACCGGCCGGCCGGGGTGAGCTCGATCATGCTGTGGTCCACCAGCCGCACCAGCACCTGCGGCGTGGTCCTCGCCACCTCCAGCGCGGCCCGCAGCGTGCACCCGCCCCCGAACACCGACAGCGCGGCCAGCGCCTCCTGCCCCGCCCGGTCCAGCAGCCCCCAGGAGGTGTCGAACACCGCCCGCATCCCCGCGTGCCGGGCCCGTACGGCGGGACCGGAGGCGGCGAGCAGGCCGGGGTCGGCGCCGAGCCGCTGCGCCAGGTCCGCGCACGGGACGGCCCGCAGCAGGCCGGCGGCCAGCTCGATGGCGAGGGGCAGGCCGCCGGTCGCGGCGCAGACGGCCGCGACGTGCGCGGCCTCCCGCCCGGCGTCGAACGCGGGCTGCGCGCGCAGCGCACGGGCCGCGAACAACGTCTCGGCGTCGTGGGCCGGCAGCTCCTCCACCCGCACGACGCTCTGGCCGGGCAGCGTGAGCCGTCGCCTGCTGGTGGCCAGGACGCGCACGCCGGGCGCGTGCCGCAGGACGCGGGCGATGAACGCGTCGAAGGCCGGGAGGTGTTCGAGGTTGTCCAGGACCAGGAGGGTGCGGCGGCCGGCCAGCGCGGCGAGGAGGAGGTCGGCGGCGGGGCGGGGCGGGGAAAGATCCACGCCGAGGTGCCGGGCGAGCGTGGTCACGGCCGCCTCCGGCCGTACCCCGGCGAAGGAGACGAACGCGACGTCGTCCTCGCGGTCACCCCGGCCGCTGAGGCACGACGAGGCGGCGGCGTCGCGGGCGGTGGGAGGGCTCCCTCCGGCGGGAGGACTCCCTCCGGCGGGAGGGCTCTCTCCGGCGGGAGGGGGCGAGGTGGCGGCGAGGGCGAGGCGGGTCTTGCCGATGCCTCCCGGGCCCAGCAGCGTGACCAGGCGTCCGCGTTCCAGCAGGGCCCGCACCCGCCGTACGTCCGCCGCCCGCCCGATCAGCTCGGTCCCCGGTACGGGCGGGCCGGCGCGGCGGGCCGGGGGCGGGCGGCGGGCCAGGTCCCGTCGCAGGGCCAGGGTCTCGGGGGCGGGTTCGACGCCCAGGTCGGCGGACAGCCGCCGGCGCAGCTCCTCGTAGCAGGCGAGCGCCGCCGCCCGGTTGCCGCTCCCGGCCAGGCGGGCGATCAGCAGCCGGTGGGCCTCCTCGTCGTACGGGTCCAGCTCCGCCACGAGCCGCGCCAGCCGCAGCACCTGCCCCGGGTCCCGCTCCCCGGCCCGGCCGTTGCCGGTGCGGAGCAGGGCCTCGCGCAGCAGCAGGCGCACCCGCCGCCGTTCGGCCTCCAGCCAGCAGGAGAAGGAGGGCGCGTCGCAGAAGGAGACGCCGTCCAGGAACTCGCCGCGCCACAGCCGCAGCGCGCCCTCCACCGTCGGCTCCAGCGCGAGCTGCCGGTGGTCGACGAAGCACGGGTCCTCGGCGCGGAAGCGCACCTGGTCGCGGTGGATGTCGAGCCAGCCGCCGACCTCGCGGCGCAGCTCGGACAGCGCCAGCCGCAGGCTGCCCCGGGCGTTGGCGTCGGGCCGTTCGCCCCACAGCAGCTCCGCCAGCTCGGCGCGCGGGCGGGGCCCGGGGACGCTGGCGAGGTAGCAGAGCAGGGCGCGGCTCTTGGCGGAGCGGATGCCGACGGGTGTCCCGCCGACGGCCAGCTCGGGCGGGCCGAGCAGCAGCAGGGTCAGCTTCCCCATGGGCGCACACGGTAGGCGGCGACCGGGCCGCCCGGCTGTGCCGAAAGGCGCACAACGCGGGTGTTCTGTGTCACTGACCTGGGCGCTCACGGTCGGCTCACGGCGGCCTGCCCACTCTGGTGCCGGTTCCGCGAAGGCCGCGGAGCCTCGGCAACGAAGGAGAACCAGCATGCGCTCTCGACCGCTCATCGCCGCCCTCGCCCTGGCCGGCGGCATGATCGCGCCCGTGCTCGCGGTCACGGGCCCGGCCCACGCGGCCGGCTCGTGCCGCGTGGACCTCTACGACATCGACGCCAACAACGTGGCGGAGCGGGACGGCCAGGACGAGCTCCGCTTCAAGGTGGACGGGAACCTGTTCCCGAAGTTCGGCGCCAAGTACTTCGCCATGCGCAGCGGCGGCGACGGCGACCCGGGCGACTTCGGCAACCCGACGACGCTCCTGGTGGGCAGCACGAACGTGAAGTTCGACCTGCGCGAGGTCACCCCGCCGATCATCGGTGAGGGCGACAGCCTGGGCGTGGCGGTCGCCCACGCCTCGATCTGCGCCGGCCTGAGCAGCGGCGACGTCGACTACGACACGACCATCATCCAGGGACACGACGAGACCGATTACACGTACACGGTCAAGCTCAAGCTGACCGCCCAGTAGCCGCCTCCCGCGGCCCCCTGGCGAAGGCCCCGCCCCCGGTCCCCGGCGGGGCCTTCACCCGTGCCCGGCGCCGGGCGGGTTCAGCTCCGGAAGGGTTCAGCGCCGGAAGGGCCCTGTCACCTCGTACGTGATGCCGCCCGTCCCGGCGGACTCCCCGCTGGTGCCGCGCTGGGAGGAGAAGTAGAGCCGGGTGCCGTCCGGCGAGAACGCGGGCCCGGTGATCTCGGACTTGGCCTGCCCGTCGAGCCGCATGACGGGCGCGACGACCCCGTCCGGGGTGATGATGTTGATCTCCATGTTGCCGCCGTCCTCGGCCACGTAGAGGTCGCCCGAGGGCCGGCCGGTGATGTTGTCGACGCCGTCGAGCGTGCCGCCGCCGTCGTAGACGGCCTTGACGGTCTGGCGGGCCACGTCGTACGCCCACACCTTGCGGTCGCCCTTGGCGGTGAAGTAGCAGACCCCGTTGGCGTAGTGGCAGCCTTCGCCGCCGCTGAAGTGGCGGGCGGCGGAGACCTGGTGCCGGGTCTGGGTCTCCAGCACGGCGGGCCCCGGGTCGGGCACCGGCCGCCACTCGACGGCGTCGCCGCCCGCGCCGCACAGCACGTCGAGCCGGCCGCTGGACAGGTCGCCCCAGGTGGTGGGGGTGAAGCGGTAGAAGCAGCCGTCGGTCTCGTCCTCGGTGAGGTAGACCACGCGGTGGTCGGGGTCGCAGGCGGCGGCCTCGTGCTTGAAGCGGCCCATGGCGGGGCGCGGCTGGGCGGCCCGCAGGCCGTACGGGTCGGTCTCGTACACCCGGCCGCGGAAGACCTCCTCGCACGACAGCCAGGTGTTCCAGGGGGTGGCGCCGCCCGCGCAGTTGAGCGTGGTGCCGCTGAGGATGCGGTAGGCCCGCTCGATCGAGCCGTCGGCGCGGAACCTGATGGCCGAGGCTCCGCCGATGAGCGGCACCTCGGAGTTGGAGACGTAGATCCAGCCGGTGCCGTCGGCGAAGCAGGCGCCGCCGTCGGGGGCCGGGTGCCAGATCGTCCCGCCGACGGAGCGGCCGGACCTGGCCACGATGCGGCCGGTGAACCCGGCGGGCAGCGCCATGCCGTTGGCGTCGGGCGCGCCGAGCGGCCCGTACGGGCTCTCACCGGCCGAGACCGCCGCCAGGGAGGCGGCGGCGTCGTGCCACACCGCGCCGGAGAAGGCGACGGCGCCGAGTCCGGCCGAGACGGTGCGTAAGAAGGTGCGGCGGTGCATCCCTGCTCCATCCACTCGGGGTCGGGAACGAGATCGAGATTGTCATCACGATCGTTCACCTTTGCCCGCTTGTGAACCGGACGCGGGATGAATCTGCGATGACGCTATGGCTCGCCGGCCCGCCACATCGGCCAGAACAGTGTGCCGTCCGGCAGCGCGAAGGGCTCCCGCGCCCGGTAGCCGTGCCGCGCGTACAGGTCGCGGCTGCCGGCGCTGCTGGCCTCCAGGTACGCCGCCCCGCCGCCGAGCCGCCCGTGCTGGTGGCGCAGCAGCGCCGAGCCGAGCCCCTGGTTCTGCCGGTCGGGGTGCACGGCCATGACGGCCAGGTAGTGGTGCGGCTCGGCGGGGCGGTTGCGGGCGAAGAGCGCGTCGAGCGTGCGGAAGCGCTCCAGCCACTCGCCGGCGGCCTCGGCGAGACGGCGGTCGTAGCCGGCGAGGGCGGGCGGCGGCGCGGTGTGCGGGATCCAGACGGCGACCGCCCGCCCCTCCTCGGCGAGGTGGATCTCGCCGTGCTCCAGGGCGTGCTCGACGAGGATCAGGAAGCTCGCGGCGAGGACGCGGTGCCGCTCGCGCCGGTCGGGCACCAGGTAGGTCACGTGCTTGAGCCCGGCGAACGCGGTGGCGATGAGCTCGGCGACCTCGGGGGCGTCCGCGGCGGAGGCCGCGCGCACGTCCGGGCGCATGGTGAAGGTGTCTTTCATGGCGCTGGGTCCTCTCCGGTCAGGCGGGTCCGGCGGCGGACGGCGGTCCAGTCCCCATCATGCGGCGATCAGGAGGCTTCGCACAGCCATATCGGCAGATGTCTGGTTCGTAAGGAGGACCGCCCTCCCCGCCACCCCGCACAGCGGCGCGCTCTGCCGCTGACGTGTCTCTTACGTCCTTGAGAGATCCACTTGTCCTGGGCTCGGGTACGGGTGCCGTGATCACAATCAGGAGGCACCGGAGATGGCCGATTTTCCCATCGTCATCGGTATCAACCGCACCCAGGACGGATCCATCGCCGTCGCGGTCGGCGAGTCGGGCATGTACAGCCTGCAGAAGGAGCGCATCACCCGGCGCAAGCACCACTGGGGCCGGCTCGGCGACCTGCCCGACCGCTACCTGCCCGCGATGCCGCTGCTCAAGGAGCCGGTGGACCTCGTGGTCGAGGGGTACTCCTCCGACACGGAGATCGAGAACCTGGAGGAGTACCACGAGGAGCTGCGCGAGACGCTGAGCCTCAAGGAGGGCGCCCCGATCGTCCAGGTCTCGCACCACCTGAGCCATCTCTACAGCGCCTTCCACCCCTCGCCGTTCGAGCAGGCGGCCGGTCTCGTCGTGGACAACCAGGGCAGCCGGGTGCGGCACTTCACCGAGCCTTTCACGCCGCCGCCGGGGGCCTCCCCGGACCTGCTGGAGGTCGCCTCCTTCTACCGCTGCACCCGCGACGGCGTCGAGTGCCTGGCCAAGCAGCTCTGGCACGGCGACTGGGCGGACCCGGCCGGGCTCGGCTGCTTCTACGCCCTGCTCACCAAGGCGCTCTGGCCGGAGGGCGAGGGCAACGAGGGCAAGGTCATGGGCCTGGCCCCGTACGGCGACCCGGACGCGCTCGGCCTGCCCGGCCTGGACGTGCGCGAGCACGAGGTGCTGATCCCGCGCGCCTGGACAGAGGTGTTCGCCCGCCGCGAGGACTTCCTCTACGAGCCGGGCGGCGAGCCGTTCCGCCTGGCGGCGAACCTGGCCGCCGCCGGGCAGCGCGCCTTCGAGGACGCCCTGGCCGCGCTCGCCGGGTGGCTGCACGCGCGGACCGGCCTGGACCGGCTGGCCTTCGCCGGCGGCACGGCGCTCAACTGCTCGGCCAACGGCCGGCTCATCAGGCGGAGCCCGTTCCGCGAGGTGTTCATCCCGCCGAGCCCGCACGACGGCGGCACCGCGGTCGGCTGCGCCCTGTACGGGCTGGAGGCCGTGCTCGGCCGCAAGGGGAGCTGGCGCTGGGAGAACGACTACCTCGGCCCCGACCCGGACGAGAGCGAGATCACCGCGGCCGTCGGCAGCCTGCCCGAGGGCCTGGTCGCCGAGCAGCCGGAGGACCTGCTCGGCGCGATGGTGGCGCTGCTGGAGGACGGCCGCGTCGTCGGCCTGCACCAGGGCCGCAGCGAGTCGGGGCCGCGCGCCCTCGGCAACCGCAGCATCATCGCCGACCCGCGCAGACCCGACATCCAGGACTACGTCAACTACGAGGTGAAGGGCCGCGAGTGGTTCCGGCCGCTCGCCCCGCTGGTGCTCGCCGAGCACGCCCAGCGCTTCTTCGAGGTGGACCGGGCGGCGCCGTTCATGCAGTACGCCGCCGACGTCCGCCCCGAGTGCCGCGAGCTGCTGCCCGGCGTCACGCACGTGGACGGCACCGCCCGGCTGCAGACGGTGGAGCCGCGGCACACGCCGTTCCTGCACGCGCTGCTCACCCGCTGGTACGAGCGGACCGGCATGCCCGTGCTGATCAACACCTCGCTCAACGGCCCGGGCCAGCCGCTCACCGAGACGCCGGAGCACTCGATCGACACCCTGCGCACGACCGGCATGCACGCGCTGGTGATGCCGCCGTACCTGATCAGGAAGGCGGACTGACCGCCGGCGGCCCGCCGAGGCGGTCGAGCACGTTGGCCGTGATGCGCTCGACCGCCGCCGAACCGTCCAGGCCGCGTGCCCAGTCGGTGGTGGCGCCGGTGAAGACCGTGCCGCCCGCCGTGTGGAGGCCCATGGTGGCGGCCCTGTTGCCGAACCCCCAGCCGGCCGCCGCGCAGTCGCCGACCGCCAGGATGGTGAACCCGGGCGGGGTGCCGTCGGCGCAGGTGGGGACGTACGGCGGCGCGGCCTGCCGGTCGAACGCGGCCCCGTCGCACTCGTAGCCCACCAGGCACTCCTCCAGGCCGAACACGTCGCCGTCGCGCAGCCCCGTGCCCGCGTACGCCCAGTGCCCGGCGTGCTGGACGCGGAAGCCGACCGGGACGGGATGCTCGTCGCGGTCGCGCTCGCCGCCGTTGCGGAAGCTGACGCCGATCAGCTCGTTCTCCGGCGGGCCGTGCTCGTGCCAGAAGCCGGTGCGCTCGAAGGTGACGGCGTCGTGGAAGGCGACCCGCCACCAGCAGGTGTTGCCGCCGAAGAAGGCGGCGTTGCGGCCGGCCGCGACGTGCCGCGACAGCGCGGCCCGCATGGCGTCGCTCCAGTACTCGTCGTGGCCCGCGCTCAGCAGCAGCCGGTACGGCGCCAGCAGCGCGTCGCCGTCGCGGTGCAGGTCCAGGTCCGTGCAGTAGTCGACCTGGTAGCCGCGGCGCTCCAGCCAGGCGGCGAAGCGGCCGTCCCAGTGCACGAAGGTCTGGCGGGGCGTCGGGTCGTAGGGGTCGAAGTTCGTCACGTCGTACGGGACGGCGCCGGTGCCGCCGCCCGGCCGGTGCAGCGACACCCCGGGGGCCGGGTCGCCGGGGATCTCCCCAGGCTGTGGATGGTTGTACAGGCACCAGCCGCCGGAGACGTTGTAGGCGTGGTAGGTCAGCAGCGGCAGCTTGTAGAGGATGCGGGCCGCCGGGGCCGCCGGGCGGACCACGAACAGCGCCTGCGCCTCGGGGGCGTACGCGCTCGCCGGGCCGGGCCCGGCCAGGTCGCGCCCGCTGTCGTCGCCCTCCACGAGCACGGCCACGTACACGCCGGGCTCGGCCGGGGCGGGCAGCTCGTGGCCCGGCCAGGCCCGCAGCGGCTCGCCACGCGGGCCGGCGCCGTCGCGGCCCCAGTCGTGCGCGGGCAGGTGCGGCGGGGCGTCCGCGCCGGGCAGCCACGGCGACTTGGCGCACAGCGTCAGCCCGTCGCCGCACCGGTGGAACTCCACCCGGAAGCGCGGGGCGTCCGTCGCCGCCCGCAGTGTCAGCCGCCCGCCCGCGCGCGGGCTCGGCTGCTCCACATAGCCTCGGATCACACCGCCGACCTACCCCGCCGGACGACACGGAATAGCAGGTCAGCGTATGTATTGGGTTTGCCGTGCGGCGCCGGGTACGGTCGGGACCATGCGCGCCAGCCTCGCGGTCCTCACGGCACTCACGGTCACGGCCGCGCTGTCCGCCGCGTGCGGGAGCCCGCCGGTCCCCGTCGCGCGCGAGGCGGCGCTGCCCGCCACGCCGTCCGCCACCGCAGCGCCGCTCCAAGGCAGGACCGTGGTGCTCGACCCCGGCCACAACGGCGGCAACGCCGCCCACCCGGACGAGATCAACCGTCAGGTCGACATCATCAACGGCACCAAGGCGTGCAACACGACCGGCACCGAGACCGACGACGGCTACCCCGAGCACGCCTTCACCTGGGACGTCGCCGGCCGGCTCAAGCCGATCCTGGAGCGCATGGGCGCGAAGGTGGTGCTCACCCGCCCCAACGACAAGGGCGTCGGCCCGTGCGTCACCGAGCGGGCCGCCATCGGCAACGACGCCCGCGCGGACGCGGTGCTGTCCATCCACGGCGACGGCGCCCTGGCCGGCGGGCACGGCTTCCACGTGATCATGCCGGGGCTGCTGCGCGGGCACAACGACGAGGTGGTGGAGCCGTCCAGGCGGCTCGGGCGCGCCGTCCGCGACGCCTACCGGGCCGGCACCGGCCTGCCGTACGCGACCTACACCGCCAAGGACGGCCTGCAGACCCGCACCGACCTCGGCGGGCTCAACCTCTCGACCCGGCCGGCGGTCTTCATCGAGTGCGGCAACATGCGCAACCCGGGCGACGCGGCCAAGATGTCCGACCCGGCCTTCCGGCAGCGCATGGCGAAGTCCCTGGCCGCCGGGCTCCAGGACTTCCTCGCCTGAGCCGGGCTCTCAGGCCTCGTGGCAGAGGGGCTCGCCGCCCACCACGCACGCGATGTCGTCGAGCTGGACGCTGAGCAGTGTCCCGTTCATGCCGAGCACGAGCACGAGGTCCCGCCGCGACGGGTGGGCCAGCATGACCCGGCCGACGACGCCGTTGTCCAAGATCACGGTGGGGCGGCCTGCCGCGTAGTCCATTCCCTCGTGACTCCTCTCCGAGAGGGACCGGCCCCCGCCGGACCCTTCACCACCAGGATGCACAGGCGAAGGCCGCCACCGCATCGGCCATCCGGCTCTCTTTTCCTCAGGGGGCCGGGTTTTTCCTGCCCGCTAGAACGTGTTGCAGTCGAAACCCGGCTGACCGGACCTTCCGACGGAACAACGTTCGGTCGGTTGAGTAGGATGGCGTTCACGTTGTCACGTGGCTAAGGAGACGGGCGCTGGTGACCGACCTAGAACGCGTTCCGCCCGGCGTCGACCCGACGGTGCCCAGCTCGGCCCGGGTGTACGACTACCTGCTCGGCGGCAAGGACAACGTCGCCGTCGACCGCGCGGTCGCCGACCGGCTGCTCGCGGTCGCCCCCGACACCCGGCTCGTGGCGCGGGCCAGCCGCCGCTTCCAGATCGAGGCGGTGCGCCACCTCGCCGAGCAGGGCGTGCGGCAGTTCCTCGACCTGGGCACCGGCATCCCCACCTCGCCCAGCATCCACGAGACGGTCCGGGCGGTGCACCCCTCCTGCCGGGTGGTCTACGTGGACCACGACCCGGTGGTGCGGCTGCACGCCCAGGTGCTGCTGGCCGACGCCCCCGGCATCGCCGCCGTCCAGGCCGACCTGCGCCGGCCGGCCGACATCCTGACGGACCCGCACGTCACCGGGCTGATCGACGTCGACCAGCCGGTGTGCGTGCTGATGGTGGGCGTGCTGCACTACGTGATGGACGAGGAGGACCCGGCCGGCGTCGTCGCCGCCTTCCGGGAGCGGATGGCGCCGGGCAGTTACCTGGTGTTCACGCACGCCCTGGCCGAGAGCGACCCCGAGGCCGTCAAGCGGCTGCGCCAGGCCACCGACGGCACCCCCGCGCAGGCCGCCTTCCGCACCCGGGAGGAGGTGCTGCGGCTGCTGAAGGGATTCGAGCTGATCGGGCCGGGGCTGCGGCCGGTCCACGAGTGGCGGCTCGGCCCTGACGACGAGGACGTCCCGCTGCTCGACGGCACGCCGCACGTGCTCATCGCGGCCGGCGTGGGACGGGTCAGAGCTTGATCCCCCTGACGATCCGGCCGAGCCGCGGGACGAGCGGCGTCGAGGCCGTCACGGTGACGACGACGCCCTCGCGCTCCACCCAGCCGACCTGGCGGCCGGCCCCGAGCGCGCCGTCGCCCTCCTGCACGAGCACGCGCCTGCCGCCGATCGTGGCGGTGCGCACGACCTCGTGGGGGAACGTGCCGACATAGAACGGGGCGTCCCGCAACTGGCTCAGCTTCTTGGCCCGGGGCCAGCAGATCACCCGCACCGACAACGACCGGTGCCCGGGCGCGACGTCGTCGCGGTTGTCCGACCACAGGTAGCTGTACTCGGTGAGGCCGTCGTGGCGGGCGACGGTGACCTGTCCGTAGGCGAAGCCCCCGGGGAGGTAGCCCACCCGGACGCCCCTGAGCGCGGTGGCGCCCTTCGGCGGGTGGTCGCTCCGGGTGGCGTCCGACTTCCGGATGTCGGCCTTCGTCGGGGACGGGCAGGAGGGGCGGGCGGCCGCTCCGGCGGCGGGGGCGGCGATCACGGTCGCGGCGAGGCCGGCGGCCGTCAGGGCCGCGAGCCACTGGTGTCTGCTCATGTCCGGGTTGGATGCGCGGGGAGCGGCGGAAGTTCAGTACCTCTTGAGCTCGATGTCGGTTGCGAACTTGTCGGTCATCTTCTGCATCAGACCGAGGAGCAGGGAGTTCTTGAACATCCAGTTGCGCATCCGGATCCGCGACGGCGACCCGGGGGCGAGGAAGGGGCCGGCGTTGCCGTTCTTCGCGATCCTGGCGTACGGGCGGAAGATCCGCTCGTACGCGGCGAAGGCCGCACGGTGATCGCCGCCCGCCGCCGCCAGCTCGCCGGCCAGCACGTACGCGCCCACCACGGCCAGCCCCGTGCCGAAGCCCGCCAGCGTGTTGCCGTAGGCCGCGTCGCCGAGGAGCACCACCCGCCCCTGGCTGTAGCGGTCGACGCGCACCTGGCTGAGCGAGTCCAGGTACACGCTGTCCGCGCGGCGCACCGCCGCCAGCACCTCCGGCGTCCGCCACCCCATGCCGGTGTAGGCCCGCGCCAGGAGGTCCTTCTGCTGGCCGGCGTCGTAACGGTCGTAGTCGAGGGGCCCGGAGGCGAAGACGAAGAACGCCGGCGCCTTCGGCCCGCCGACCGCCACCATGCGGCCGGGCTCGTTGTACATCTGCCCGGTCGGGCCGAAGTCCTGGTCGAGATCCACGAGGGCGTAGTAGTGGCCGAGGAAGCGCACGTGCTCGGGCTCCGGGCCGAAGGCGAGGCGGCGGACGTTGGAGTGGATGCCGTCCGCGCCCACCACCAGGTCGAACGTGCGGGGCGCGGACCGTTCGAAGGTCACGTGCACGCCGTCCCCGGTCTCGGTCAGCGAGGTGATCGAGTCGCCGAAGACGTACTCGCAGGCGGGGGCGGTGCGTTCGTGGAGCAGGCGGGCCAGGTCGCCGCGCTTGATCTCCAGGTCGCCGCCGGTGAACTCGCCGGGCATGATCGCCAGGGTGCGGCCCTGGGCGTCCACGAGGTGCTGGTCGGCGCCGCCGGTCTGGAGCTCGCGGACGTCGTCCAGGAGGCCCATCCGCTCCAGCACCGTGCGGTGGGTCGCGCCCTTGAAGTCCACGGCCTGCCCGCCGGGGCGCAGGGCCGGGGCCTTCTCGACGACGGTGACGGCGCAGCCGGCGCGGACGAGCCAGTGGGCGAGGGCGGGGCCGGCGATGCTCGCGCCGGAGATGAGGATGTTCGCGTTCTTCATGTCAGGCAGCCTCGCGTCCGGCGCTGACAGCCCGGCGACCACCGGCTGACAGGTCCCGCCGCCCCTGTCAGCGGCGCGCCGGGCCGGTCAGGGGGTCTGCGTCAGGACGCGGACGGCCTCGGGGCGGTCCATGGCGGCGCCCCTGGCGTAGGCGGCGGCGAAGGCGTCCGGGCCGAGGACGGCGGTCGCGGCGGCGGCGGTGGCGGCCACGTCCGGGTCGCCCGCGACGGCCGTGCCCCGGAGCGCGGCGCCGATCCCGAGCAGCGCCGCCCGCCCGGCCGCTCCGGCGGCGTCCGGGGCGTCCGGGACGGCCGGGGCGTCGGGAGCGTCCGGGGCGTCGGGGGCCGCCGGGGCGTCGGGGGCGGCCCGGGTGGCCGTCAGGGCGGCGCCGGCCAGGCCCTCGGCGACGGCCGCGAGGTCGTCGTTGATCGGGAACGTCAGGACGGCGGCCAGCGCCTCCCCGTGCCGCCGGGCCGCCTCCGCCGTGTCGCCCCTGGCCTCGGCGAGCCGCCCGAGGGCCGTCAGCACCCGTGACCTGGTGCCGGCCGCGGTGAAGCCCGCCGCCGGCCCCGAGGCGAGCTCCAGTGCCGCCGCCAGCCGTCCGGCCGCCTCCTCCAGCCCGCCCTCCCCGGGACGGACCCGGGCGATCTCGGCGAGCCGCAGGTGGACCGTCACCAGCAGCCCCGGCCGCCCGGCCAGCCGGGCCAGCTCGGCCGCCCGCTCGCAGTCGGCCGCCGCCCCCCGCAGGTCGCCGGCCCGCCAGCGGGCCTCGGCGCGGCGGCCGAGCACGTCCACCAGCTCCTCGGACGCGCCCAGCTCCTCCAGCATCCCGAGCGTGTCGTGCCAGAGCCGCATGGCCCGCGCCCAGTCGCCGCGCCGGCTGGTGATCAGCGCCAGCGAGTCGAGCGCCTGCGCCTTGCCCCACCGCTCGCCCAGGGCGTCGAACGCGGCCAGCACGCCCTCCAGCTCCCGCTCGGCGGCCCCCACCCGGCCCCGCATCAGCGCGAGCAGCGCCTGGCTGAGCCGGCCGAGCGCCTGGCTCCACGGATCCGGCGGCAGGACGGCGCCGATGCCGTCGCCCTCCTCCGGCGGCCCGGCGATCATGCCCCACAGCGCGGGCCCGAACCGGCAGCGCATCGGCCGGCCCAGCGAGCCGAAGGCCGCGCGGGCCCGCGCCCAGTGCGGCGACCCGGCCTCGGGGACGGCGTGCAGCACCGTCAGCACGTACTCCTCCGCCAGCCCCTCGGGCGGCTCCGCGCCGATCGCGTCGAGCAGGCGGGCGGCGGGCGCGATGGCCTGGCCGCGCCGGCCGCTCAGCCACCAGTACATGGTCAGCGCGGCCACCAGCCGCATCGCCGCCGGCCGGTCGTGCTCGACGCTCCAGCGCAGCGCCGCCCGCAGGTTCGCGTCGTCGGCCGACAACCGGGCCAGCCAGCCGAGCTGCTCGGCCCGGTAGAGGTGGTCGTCGGCGGCCCTGGCCAGCTCCAGGAACCAGGCGGCGTGCGCCCGGCGCAGCCGTTCCTCCTCGCCCGCCTCCGCCAGCCGTTCCGCGCAGAACAGCCGGATCGTCTCCAGCATGTGGTAGCGCTCGCCGTCGGTCTCCACCAGCGACTTGTCCACCAGGCCGGCCAGCGGCCCGGCGGCGTCCGCGCCGCAGACCGCCTCCACGGCCTCCAGCCGCGCCCCGCCCGCGAACACCGCGAACCGCCGGGCCAGCTCCTGCTCCGCCGGCTCCAGCAGGCTCCAGCTCCACTCGACCACGCCGCGCAGCGTGCGGTGGCGGGCGGCGGCGGTGCGGTCGCCGCGCGACAGCAGCGTGAAGCGGCCGTGCTCGGCCAGCCGGGCGGCCAGCTCGGCGACGCCGAACGTGCGCACCCGGGCCGCCGCCAGCTCGATGGCGAGCGGCAGGCCGTCGAGCGCGGCGCAGATCCGGCGGACGGCGTCGAGGGCGTCCGGGGTGAGCGTGAAGCCCTGGCGCACGGCCGCCGCCCGCTCGGCGAACAGCCGGACGGCGGGCTCCTCGGGCAGCGGGGCGAGGGGGATGAGGTGCTCGCCGGTGATGTTCAGCGGCTCCCTGCCGGTGGCCAGGACGCTCAGCCCGGGGCAGGCGGTGAGCAGGCGGCGGGCGAGCGCGGCGGCCTCGGCGACCACGTGCTCGCAGTTGTCGAGGACGAGGGTCAGCTCCTGCTCGGCCAGGGCGGCGACGACGCGCTCGGTGGCCTCGTCCGCCGCGCTCGCCGGCGGCCCGGGGGAGCCGGGCGCGGCCCCGAGCGAGCCCGGCGTAGCCCCGAGGGAGCCCGGCGCGGCCCCGGGGGCGCGGAGCGCCGGCTCGCGCAGCCCGAGCGCCCCGAGCACCGCCACGGCCACCTGCCCGCCGCCCGGCAGGCCGGCCTGTCCACCGCCCGGCCGTCCTTGGGTGGCCTCGACGAGCGAGAGGTCCACGAAGCACACCTCGCGCCGCGGCGGGAAGGCGCGGGTGGCCTCGACGGCGAGGCGGGTCTTGCCGGTGCCGCCCGGCCCGACGATCGTCACCAGCCGGGCGTCCTCCAGGGACCGGAGCCGCGCCAGCTCCTCCTCCCGCCCCACGAAGCCGGTGAGCTGCCGTGGCGGCGCGGCCCTGGTCACCGCGGCCCGCGGGGCCGCCTCGCCGCGCAGGATCTCCAGGTGCAGGGCCGCCAGCTCGGCCGACGGGTCCGCGCCCAGCTCGTCGGCGAGCAGCCGCCGCGTGTCCTCGTACACGGCCAGGGCCTCGGCCTGGCGTCCGGCGGCGTGCAGGGCGCGCATGAGCAGCCCGCGCGCCCGCTCCCGCAGCGGGTGCGCGGCCACCAGCTCCTGCAACGCGCCTACCGGGCTCGCCTCGGGCAGCGCCAGCTCGGCCGCCAGCAGGTCCTCCCTGGCCGACAGGCGCAGCTCCTCCAGCCGCCGCGCCTGCGGCCCGGCGAACGGCGCGTCGGAGACGTCCGCGAGCGCCGGCCCGCGCCACAGCTCCAGGGCGTCGCCGAGGACGGCCGCCGCCCCCGCGCAGAGGCCGCTGGCGAGCAGCCTCCGCCCCTCGCGGGCGAGGCGTTCGAAGCGGTGGCAGTCGACGTCCTCGCGTTCGGCCGCCAGCCGGTAGCCGGCGCCGTGCAGCTCGACCAGCCCCCCGGGCAGGGCCCGGCGCAGGCGGGAGACCTGGGCCTGGACGGCGTTGGCGGCCCCGGCGGGCGGGTCGTCGCCGTACTGGCCGTCGATGAGGCGGTCGAGGCTGACCGTGCGCCCGGCGTCGAGGAGCAGCAGGGCGAGCAGGGCGCGCGGGCGCGGGCCGCCGATCGGGATCTCCCGGCCGTCGGGCGTGCGGACCAGGAGCGGCCCCAGGATGCCGAACTGCACGCGCCGATTGTCCCAGATGTCCGGTGACCAGCGGGAACGGAATTATCGGTAACACGTACCGATGCACATACGTATTTCCCGCCCGCCACGGAGCGCTTAGCGTACGGCGGCGACAAGGCGAAACGGCCCGCTCGCTTTCCCGACACCCCCCATCACCCCCCAGTTTCCCCGCCGTGCACGCGCCGCCCGGGCGACCCCGGACGCCGCGCCGGCCGCCGCGCGCTCACCGGCGCCGCCGACCCGGGGGAACGCCGAAAGGAGCAACACAGCCGTGAGAAGCAAAGCCTTACTGGCGGCGGTGGCCGGCCTGGCCACGGCCGCCACGGTGGCACTGGTGCCGCCGCCCGCGTACGCCGCCCCGCCCGGGGCCACCCGAGCCGGGAACACCGCCCGAGCCGCCGGGAGCACCGCCCAGGCCGACCCCGCCTCCCGCGCCGCCGCGGTCGCCGACCAGGCCGTCGCGAGCCAGCTCGACGAGCTGACCAGGGGCCCGGACGAGGCCTACAGCCGCGTCTCGGTCACCCCCGGCGCGAGCGACATGTTCTACGTGGCCTACGAGCGCACGTACAAGGGCCTGCCCGTGGTCGGCGGCGACGCCGTCGTGGTCACCGACGCGGCCGGGCACGTCAGGGACACGGTCGCGGCGTCCGGGCCGAGCCCGCGCGACGTCCCGGTCAAGGCCGTGATCGGCGCCGCCCGCGCCACCGAGGTCGCGCGGGCCGAGCTGTCGCGGGTGGACGACACGGGCGAGCCGCGGCTGGTCGTGCTGGCCTGGGGCGAGCGGCCCCGCCTGGCCTGGGAGGCCGTGGTCAGCGGCATCGCCGACGGCAGGCCGAGCATCCAGCACGTGTTCGTGGACGCCCGCTCCGGCAAGATCGCCGACTCCTACGACCTGGTCCGCGCAGGCACCGGCAACGGCTTCTACTACGGCCAGGTCACCATCCAGACCAGCGGCTCGGGCAGCTCGTACGCGATGACCGACGGCACCAGGCCCGGCCTCCAGTGCGGCGGCCAGGGCGGCAGCGCCTACACCGGCACCGACGACTCCTGGGGCAACGGCTCCGGCACCAACCTGGAGACCGCCTGCGTGGACGCCCTGTACGGCGTGCAGCGCGAATGGGACATGCTGCGCGACTGGCTGGGCCGCAACGGCATCAACGGCAGCGGCCGCGGCTTCCCCGCCCGCGTCGGCCTCAACGACGTCAACGCCTACTGGAACGGCAGCTACACGAACTTCGGCCACAACCAGGCGGGCACCCAGCAGGCGACCCCCATCGACGTCGTCGCGCACGAGTTCGGCCACGCCATCTTCCAGACCACCCCGGGCGGCGCCGGCTCCGGCAACGAGAACGGCGGCATCAACGAGGGCACCGGCGACATCTTCGGCGCGCTCACCGAGGCGTACGCCAACCACGCCCAGGACCCGCCCGACTACCTGGTCGGCGAGGAGGTCGACCTGGTCGGCCAGGGCCCGATCCGCAACATGTACAACCCGTCCGCGCTCGGCGACCCCAACTGCTACTCCTCCTCCATCCCGAGCACCGAGGTGCACGCCGCGGCCGGCCCCCTCAACCACTGGTTCTACCTGCTGGCCGAGGGCAGCAACCCCGGCGGCGGCAAGCCGTCCAGCCCGATCTGCTCCGGCGGGCCATCTTCCGTGACCGGCGTCGGCATCCAGAAGGCCGGAAAGATCTACCTGGGCGCGCTCAGCCGCAAGACCTCGACGTGGCGCTACACCAACGTCCGCGCCGCCTCCGTCGCCGCCGCCATCGAGCTGTACGGCGCGAACAGCGCCGAGTGCAACACCACCAAGGCCGCCTGGAGCGCGGTCAGCGTGGCCGCCGCCTCCGGCGAGCCCGCCTGCGGCAGCACTCCGACCAACGACTTCTCGCTGTCGCTGACCCCGTCGTCCGGCACCGTCTCGCCCGGCCAGCAGGCCACGGTCTCGGTCGGCACCCAGACCACCTCGGGCAGCGCGCAGACCGTCAACCTCACCGCCTCCGGCCTGCCCAGCGGCACCACGGCGAGCTTCAGCCCGGCGTCCGTCACCTCGGGCGGCTCCTCGACGCTGACGCTGTCGGCCGGCTCCGCCACGGCGCAGGGCACGTACCCGATCACCGTGACCGGGACGGGCAGCGTCACCCACACCGCCACCTACACGCTCACCGTCGGGCAGGGCCCCGGCGGCGGCGACCCGCCCGACGTGAGCCTCGCCAACGTCAAGACGCACCTGGCGCAGCTCCAGTCGATCGCGACCGCCAACGGCGGCACCCGCCGCTCCACCACCAACGGCTACCTGCAGTCCGTCACCTACCTGGAGGACAAGCTGCGCGCGGCCGGCTACACCGTCGTTCGGCAGAGCTGCACGACGACGTACTGCACGAGCGGCGCGGGCCCGAACCTGATCGCCGACTGGCCGGGCGGCGACGAGAACCAGGTCATCATGTCCGGCGCGCACCTCGACAGCGTCTCGGCCGGCCCCGGCATCAACGACAACGGCTCCGGCTCGGCCAACCTCCTCGAAGCCGCGCTCACCCTCGCCCGGCAGAACCCGTCGCTGGCCAAGCACGTGCGCTTCGGCTGGTGGACGGACGAGGAGCAGGGGCTCAACGGCTCGGAGTTCTACGTCGCCTCGCTGAGCGCCACCGACCGCGCGAAGATCAAGGTCTACTACAACTACGACATGACCGGCTCGCCGAACGGCGGCTACTTCATCAACAACATCACCACCACCGGGGCCGCGTACCTGAAGGAGTTCTACGACCGGCTGAGCCTCCAGCCCGAGGAGAACACCGAGGGCGCCAACCGCTCCGACGACGCCTCCTTCCGCAACGCCGGCATCGCCAGCTCCGGCGTCGCGGCCGGCGCCAGCGCGACCAAGACCTCCGCGCAGGCCGCCAAGTGGGGCGGCACGGCGGGGCGGGCCTACGACTCCTGCTACCACTCCTCGTGCGACACCACGTCCAACATCAACGACACGATCCTGGACCGGGCGGCGGACGCGGCGATGTACGCGATCTGGAAGCAGGCCGTCGGCACCGGCAACCCGCCCACCCGTGACTTCTCCGTCTCGGCCAGCCCGGCCTCCGGCACCGTCCAGGCCGGCTCGGCGGCCACCGCCACCATCGCCACCAGCACCACGGCGGGCACCGCCCAGACCGTGAACCTGTCCGCCACCGGCCTGCCCACCGGCGCCTCGGCCGCCTTCAACCCGGCCTCGGTGACCTCCGGCGGCTCCTCCACGATGACGCTCAGCACCGCGCCCACCACGCCCGCCGGCACCTACACCGTCACGGTCACCGGCACCGGCGAGACGGGCACCAGGACGGCGACGTACACGCTGACCGTCCAGGGCACCTCCGGCGGCCGGACCCTCACCAACGACACCGACTATCCCATCCAGGACTACGCCAACACCCAGAGCTCGATCGCCTCGACGCTGACCGGCACGGCCACCACGCCGGTCCGGGTGTCGATCACGATCAGCCACACCTGCGCCGAGGACCTCGACATCTGGCTCCGCGGCCCGAACGGCACCTGGTACGTCGTGGACGCCTACGGCGGCACCACCTGCACCCAGTACGGCACCAGGACGTTCTCCGTCCCGGTCAGCCAGCAGGCGGCCGGCACCTGGGTGCTCGACATCGAGGACGTCTACGCCGGCGACACCGGCTACCTCGACTCCTGGTCCATCACCCTCTGAACCCCGGCCTCCCCGGAACGCGCGGACGCCCTGCCGCCGATGACCGTCAGGGCGTCCCGCCGTCACGGAGCCCCGGCCGCCTGTCCGGCCGGGGCTCCCTGATGTCCGCGCGGGTGCGCACGCCGAGCTTGCGCAGCACCTGGGCGACGTGCGTGTCCACCGTGCGGCGCGACAGGAACAGCACCTCGGCGATCTCCCGGTTCGTGCGGCCCAGGGCGACCAGGCGGGCCACCTCGCTCTCGCGCGGCGTCAGCACGCCGCCGCCGCTCCGCCTGGCCCGCCTGGACGGGGCGCCCGCGAGGGGGCCGAGGTCGCGCAGGAAACGGCGGCAGCGGGCGGCGTCGTGGGTGGCGCCGAGGGCCGCGTACCGCTCGGCGGCGTCGGCCGCCAGGTCGGCGGCGGCCGCCCGGTCGCCCAGCGCGAGCAGCGCGCCCGCCTGCGACTCCGCCGCGCGGGCGGCGCCGTACGGGCGGGGCATGGCCTCGTACGCCTCCCGCGCCCGCCCGTACCACCGCACCGCCTCCCCGTACGCCCCCCGCCCTTCCCCGGGACTCGGGGGGTCGCCGGCGGCGCGGGCGAGGGCGGCGCGGGCGGCGTGGAGGCCGGCGTGGGCCGACGGGGCGTCGCGGCCCTCGATGCCCGCCGCGAACTCGGCGACCAGCCGTTCCGCGGCGGCCCGGTCCCCGGCCCCGAGCAGGGCGACGACGGCGGCGGGGACGAGCTGGTCGCCCCACACCCACACGCCCTTGCGGCGCAGCCGGTCGAGCCCGAGCCCGGCCTCGCGCAGCGCCGCGTCCGGCTCGCCCATGGCGAGGTGCAGCTCGATCAGGGCGGCCGAGCCGGCCATGGCGACCGGCAGGAAGCCGGAGTCGACGTCCCGGACGCCGGCCGCCTCCAGGTGCTCGCCGGCCTCGGCCCATTCGCCCCGCGCGAGGGCCAGGACGCCGAGCGCCAGCCGGGCCTCGACGGCGAGCAGCGGCGCCTCGAAGGTCATCTCCACGGCCGCCAGCGCCCGCTCGCGCAGCCCGTTCCAGCGGCCGGTGAGCAGGTCGAGCCGGATCGACGACATCTCGACCAGGAACGCCGGGTACAGCGCCCCGGTCTCCTCGGCGATGCGGCGGCTCTGCGCGGCGAAGCGTTCGGCGGCGGCGTAGTGGCCGAGGGCGAGCGCGGCGTCGTACAGGTTGGAGTAGCCGCGCGCCACCTGCCGCCGCACGGCCGCGGAGGGCCCGTCCACGGGCATGGTGGTGACCTGCGCGAAGGCGTCGGGGGCGCCGGTGAGCATGGCGAGGGTGACCTTGTTGGCGAGCACGGCGGCGGTCAGCTCGGGGTCGTGCCCCTCGACCAGCAGTTTCTCCGCCTGGGCCATCCACTCCTCGTGCGCGGACAGCGGCTCGGCGCCCCAGGCGGGCATCGCCAGCAGGGCCAGCCCGCGGGCGGCGAGGCTCGGGCTGTCGCGGAGGTCGGGGAGCGCGGCCAGGATCTCCTGGCGGCCCGCGGCGACCGCGCCCGCCTGGTTGGACAGCAGCACGCCGAGGTTGAGCCGGGCCTCGCCGCGTACCCGCGGGGACAGGAAGTCGTCCGAGAGCAGGTGGCGCAGGATGCGGACGACGCGGCGGTGGGACAGGCCGATCGCGGCGAGCCGGCTGAGCCGCAACGCCAGCGGGCCGCGCGCCTCGCGCGGCAGCTTGGGGTCGGCGAGCAGCCCTTCCAGCACCTCGACGGCCAGCGGGATGTCGCCGAGCGCGGCGGCGTGGTCGGCGGCGGCGACGCCGTGCCGCCGCCAGGCGGCGAGGTCGCCGGCGCGGCGGGCGTGGTGGGCGAGCTGGACGAGCGGGGGCAGGTCGAGGGCGGCGAGCGCGGTCATGGCCCGCTGGTGGACCAGGCGGCGGTCGGGGCCGGGGATGGTGTCGTAGACGGCCTGCTGGGCGAGGGCGTGGCGGAAGGCGTACTGGCCGTCGGGCTGCTCCAGGAGCACGCCGGCCTGCAGCGCCTCGCACAACCCGCCGCCGCCGGGCCCGGCGGCGGCGACCGCGGTGATCAGGGGCTCGTCGGCGGGGACGCCGAGCACGGCGGCGGCGCGCACGGCGCGCAGCGCGGCCGGCGACAGCCCGGCGAGCTGCTCGGCCATCGCCTCGCGCAGCAGCAGCGGCACCGCCATCCGCTCCAGCGCCTCGGGCCCGGGTAATCGGCCCTCGTCGTCGACCAGGGAGCGCACCACCTCCTCGATCACGAACGGCACGCCGGCGGTCCGCTCGTGCAGCCGGGCGGCCAGCTCGCGCCCGGCCGGCCCCTGCCCGACGAGCGCCCCGGCGAGCCTGCGCACGTCCTCCACGCCGAGCGGGGCGAGCGAGATCACCTCGCTGCGCACCCCGGGCGGCCGGCGGTAGGCGTGCCCGAACGGCAGCTCGGGCACCGGCAGGTCCTCGCGGCGGAAGGTGACCACCAGCGCCAGCCCGTCGGGCGGCTGCCCGATGAGGAAGCGCAGCAGGTCGCGGGTGCCGTCGTCGGCCCAGTGCAGGTCCTCGATGACGAGCACGACCGGCCCGGCGGCGGCCAGCAGGGCGTGCACGGCGCGGAAGAGCCGGTGGCGCTCGGCCCGCGGGTCGTCGGGCGGGGGCGACGGGACGGGCGGCAGGCGGTCGGCCAGCTCGGGCAGGTGCCCGCGCAGCGCCCCGGTGACCGGGCTGAGCCGGTCGCCGCCGGGCAGGGCGGGGGCGAGGTGCCGGAGGGCGTCGAGCACCGGCCCGTACGGGAACGGCTCGCGGATCTGGTGACAGTGGCCGGGCAGCACGAGCCGGTCGACCCGCTCGACCGCGGCCCGGACCAGCCGGGTCTTGCCGATGCCCGCCTCGCCCTGCACCTGGATGACAGCGGGTGGGGCGGTGAGCGCGCCGGTGAGCGTCCGCAGTGGGGCGTCGCGCCCGACCAGCGCAGGAGTAGCCAGACGTGTCATCGGGATCTCCGTAACAGTGCAGGTTTACTCCCCCTGTCGGAATACCGTTATCCACTACCGTTCAGGCCGGGTCAACCCGCGTCGTGCTGGGTCCTGCGGATCTCCAGGGTCACGCCGGCGCGGGCGCGGGTGTCGAAGTAGCAGAACCCGGAGCCGTCCGCGCGCCGGCCGCGGGCGAGGACGTCCACGCCGAGCGTCCGCGCCCGCTCCTCGGCGGCGCCGAGGTCGGGCGACTCGAAGCCCAGGTGGTAGACGCCCTCGCCGCACTCCTCCAGGAAGCGCCGCTGCGGGGAGTCCAGCCCGGCGGGCGGCTGGCAGAGCTGGAGCTGCACGTTGTCGAGGTCGGCGCACTTGTAGCGCATGGCGGCCGAGGCCACCGGGTTCGGCACCTCGTACGTCTCGTACGGCCCGCCCTTCGGGTAGTCGTACCAGGGGCCGACGCCGAGGCTCTCGTAGTACGCCACGGCCTGGTCCAGGTCCGCGACGACGACGCACACGTGGTGCAGGCTCCTGAAGAGCGAAATCACAAGTTCTCCCTGTCTGGACGTGATGCCGGGAATGGCTGTATACAGATTGGTGCACGGTAACACATACAAAAATGTTCCCCCTGGAGCCTCCATGTACTACTTCGGCTACTGCACCTACCTGCTGGAGTCCGAGCTGCGGAAATACCTGCCCGAGGCGGTCGCGGTGACCAAGGCGACGGCGGTCAACCGGCAGATCCAGTTCCGCGCGGCGGGCGACCGCACCGACCGCGGGTGGTGCCACCTGGCCGACACCGGCACGTACGGCAAGGCCGCCCAGGGCATCGTCTTCGAGGTCGACGACGCGCACCTGAAGGACGAGTTCGACGACTTCGACATCGTCTTCCTGACCGTCCGGGGCGAGGACGGCAACCACTACGACTGCTTCACCTACGTGCTGTCGCAGCCCGGCATCCGCATGCGCCCGCCGCGCTTCTACTGGGAGCGCGTGCCCGCCGGCCTCGCCGAGCAGAACTTCCCCGCCGACTACCGGGCCGAGGTCCAGCAGACCTTCGACGACGCCGCCGAGTGCCCCGACTTCGACCGTCCCGTGCCCGCCGGCAAGCCGGGCCGCTCCGCCGACTCCCGCTAGCCGCGGCCGCCCCCCGACACCGACAGGGAGATTCGCATGTCAGGAAGGCTGTTCTTCCCGGCCGTGGCGACCGCCGTCGCGGTGCTGCTGGCCGCCTGCTCAGGAGGCGGCGGCGGGAGCGCCACGGCCACGGCGTCCGGCGGCGCGGTGCAGACCGTCCAGCAGGGCGTCCTGATGATCGGCTCGCAGCAGTCGTACATCCCCGGCGAGTTCCGCGCCGAGGGCTCGCAGGACCTCCAGGGCTTCGGCGTCGAGATCGTGGCCGAGATCGCCCGCCGGCTCGGCCTGAAGACCCAGTGGGTGCAGACCGACTACTCGGCCATCATCACCGGCCTGCAGGCCGGGCAGTTCGACATGGGCTCGGGCGGCATGAGCCCCAACCCCGAACGCCTCCAGCAGGTGGACATGATCGGCTACTACCGGTCGGGCGCCACGTTCCTGGTCCGCAAGGCCGACGCCGGCAAGTACCCCGACGCCAAGGCCGTCTGCGGCCACAAGCTCGGCATGCTGGAGGGCTCGACCACCCTGGAGAAGGCCGTGGAGCAGGCCAACGCCTCCTGCTCCGGCGGCCCGATCCAGGTCGAGCACTACACCTCGACGCCGCTCGGCCTCCAAGGGCTGCTGTCGGAGCGCATCGAGGCGTACACGCCGGACCTGGCGCAGGCGCAGTACATCGTCAAGCAGAACCCTGACCAGTTCGCCACCACGGACTACCACCTGGTCGACTACCTGATCAACTTCACGTTCGGCAAGGGCGGCGACCCGGGGCTGCGCGACGCCGTCTACGACACGCTGGCGGCGATGATGCGGGACGGCGCCTACGACAAGATCCTCGCCAAGTGGAACCTGAACGTCGGCGGGCTGGAGAAGCCGGCCTACAACGGACAGCTCGATGGCAAGCCCTGACAGCCCGGTCTACTTCCCGGTGCGGCGGCCCAGGCCCTGGGGGCAGATCCTCCAGGCCTGCGCCGTCGTCGCGGCCGTCCCGCTGATCGTCTGGCCGTTCCTGCGCTCGGGCGTGTTCGACCTGGCCACGGTCGGGCGCTACCTGATCGGGCCGCAGATCCTCCAGGCGGTCTGGGGGACGCTCTCCCTCGCCACGCTCAGCACGGCCCTCGCCATCGTGCTCGGCACCGGCGTCGCGCTGCTGCGCATCAGCGACAACGCGGTGCTGAGGTGGGCGGCGGCCGCGTTCGTGTTCGTCTTCCGCGGCACGCCGATGCTGGTGCAGCTGCTCATCTGGTTCTACGCGGTGCCGCGGGTGATCGGGCGGGTCAGCCTGTCGGTCCCGTTCACCGACGTCGTGCTCGTGCAGGACCAGCCGGCCAGCCAGTTCTTCACGCCGTTCATGGCGGGGCTGTTCGCGCTGACGCTGGCCGAGAGCGCGTACATGGCGGAGGTCATCCGCAGCGGCATCCAGGGCGTGGACCAGGGCCAGCGCGACGCGGCCCGGGCGCTCGGCGTGCCCGGCGGGAAGATCACCCGGCAGATCGTGCTGGCCCAGGCCTTCCGGATCGTCATGCCGGCGGTCGGCAACCAGTACATCCTGATGATCAAGAACACGTCGCTGGCGTACGCCATCGGCTACTCGGAGATCCTGCTGTCGGTCAGCCGCGTCTACTACACCAACTTCAAGTATCTCGAACTGCTGCTCGTCGCCGCCTTCTGGTACCTGCTGCTGACCGCGCTGATCACGGTCGGGCAGCACGTCCTCGAGCGCAAGTTCCCTGCGAGGTGAGCGTGATGGAACGAGCGGTCAAGATGCGCTCCCGGCACGTGTTCAAGTCCTTCGGGGCCACGCCGGTGCTGAGGGACGTCTCGGCCGAGGTGCGCGACGGCGAGATCGTCGCGCTGATCGGCCCGTCCGGGGCGGGCAAGTCCACCTTCCTGCGCTGCGTCAACAACCTGGAGGTCATCGACTCCGGCCGGATCGAGGTGGACGGCGAGCTGGTCGGCTACCGCGAGGCCGGCGGCTTCCTGGAGCCGTTGCCCGAGCGCGAGGCCAGCCGGCAGCGGGCCCGCATCGGCATGGTCTTCCAGCACTTCAACCTGTTCCGGCACATGACCGCGCTGCAGAACGTCGCCTACGGCCCCCGCCAGGTCCTCGGCACGCCGAAGGCCGAGGCCGCCCGGCAGGCCGCCGAGCTGCTGGAGCGCATGGGCCTCGCCGGACGCGAGCACCACTACCCGCGCCAGCTCTCCGGCGGCCAGCAGCAGCGCGTCGCGATCGCCCGCGCCCTCGCCATGGACCCGAGCATGATCCTGCTCGACGAGCCGACCAGCGCCCTCGACCCCGAGCTGCGCGTGGAGGTGGCCGGGGTGATCAGGGACCTGGCCGGCCAGCGGTGCACGATGCTCATGGCCACGCACGACATCCCGCTCGTCGAGGACATCGCCGACCGCGTCGTCTTCATGGTGGACGGCGGCGTCGTCGAGCAGGGACCCGCCGAGCGGGTGCTCACGTCGCCGGAGCACGAGCGGACCAGGGCGTTCCTCGCGCGGATGTCCAGCAGGAGCGCCCCGGCGTGATCCGCGGCACGGCGCGCGACCACGCGCTCTACGCGGCCATGACGTCGATCTGGGGGGCGAGCTTCTTCTTCACCGCGCTCGCCCTGCGCTCCTTCAACCCGTACATGGTGGTGCTGGTGCGGATGGCGGTCGCGGCGGCGGTGCTCGGCGTCGTGGTGCGGGCGCGCGGGCTGTCCGTGCCGCGCGAGCGGCGGACGCTCGGGCACCTGCTGGTGCTCGGCGCGGGCAACATGGCGCTGCCGTTCACGCTGCTCACGCTGGCGCAGGAGCACGTCACCTCGTCCACGGCCGTGGTGCTGTCGGCCACGACGCCGGTGTTCGTGTTCCTCATCGCGAGCCTCGGGCTGCGGGCCGAGCGGTTCACCGTGGGGCGGCTGGCCGGGATCGGCACGGCGTTCGCCGGCATGGTGCTGCTGGCCGGCGGCGGGGTCGAGCTGTGGGGCTGGCCGCTGGCGGTGGTGGCGAGCTCGGCGCTGTTCGCGTCGGGGAACGTCTACACCCGCCGCCGGCTGCCGCACCTGGACCCGGCGGTGATCGCCTTCGGCCAGATCGCCGCCGCCGTCCTCTGCCTGCTGCCGGTCACCGCCCTCACCGGACACCTGGAGGTGGGGGAGGTGCGGCCGGTGCCGGCGCTGGCGCTGCTGGAGCTGGGACTGCTCGCCTCGGCGGCCGCCTACCTGCTGTACTTCCGGTTCATCCTGCGCTGGGGGTCCACCGCGGCCTCGGTCAACACCTACCTGCAGCCGTTCGTCGGGCTGCTGCTCGGCGGGCTGGTGCTGGACGAGGCCATGAGCGGGCGGCAGTGGGCGGCGCTCGGCGTGATCCTCGCCGGGCTGCTGGTCTTCGGGGCGGCCCGGCTCAGCCCAGGCCGAGCGCGGCGCGGATGATCCGTGTGGTGTTGCCGACGTGCTCGCGGGCGATGCGGGCGGCGCTCTCGCCGTCCTTGGCGGCGATGGCGGCGGCCAGCTCGCGGTGCTGGGCGTTGACGATGTCGTCGTCGGCCGGGGTGAAGACGACCGGCTGGTTGAAGTTCCAGTAGTTGACCTTGGTGCGCCGGTAGAACTGGGCGATCAGCGCGTTGCCCGCGCCCTCGGTGATGATCTCGTGGAACTCGTTGTTCAGCTCGTTGAGCTTGGGGCGGGGGAGGCCGGGCACCTCCATCTGCTCGATCAGCTCCTCCAGCCGGGCCAGCCTCTCGCCGTCGAGCCGCCCGGCCGCCAGGTACGCCGCGTGCGCCTCCACCCCGGCCCGCGCCTCGATGATCTCCAGGATCTCCTCGGGGGCGTGGTCGCGCACGAACCACCCCTTGCGCTGGACGACCAGGCCCTCCTGGCGCAGCCGCAGCAGCGCCTCGCGCACCGGGGTGCGGCTCACCTGGAGCCAGTCGGCGAGCTCCTCCTCCACCAGCCGGTGGTTGGGGCGGAACTCCGCCGCCAGGATGGCCTCGCGCAACCGCTCGTGCACGACGTCCGCCATGAACTCCGCGGTGCGGCGGCCCTTACGCTCCGGCATTCCGGCCATGGTGCTCCTCGTCGTCAGCCCTTGTATACAGAAGTGTACACAGGGCTGGGAGGCGGTGCCGCCGGGTCGCGGGCGGGAGCGCGTGTCCGTCCGCGACCCGGCGGCCCCGTCAGGAGCAGGCCGGGTTCTGCGGCGTGCTCGCCGGGCCGTTGGCGGTGAAGCCGATCGCCACCGACGCCCCGGGGGCCAGGCTCCTCGCGTAGTCCGGTCCCTTCGCGGTCCACGTCGTGCCGGACTGCGTCACGACCGCGTTCCAGCCGTTCACCAGCGTCACGCCGGACGGGAACGTCCAGGTGGCGCTCCAGTTGCTGATCGCCGAGGACCCGGTGTTCTTCACCGTCACCTCGCCCTGGAAGCCGCCCTGCCACGCGTTCACCTGCCGGTAGGCGACCGTGCACTGGCCGGGCGGGGTGACCGTCATCGTGCTGGTGGGCGTCGGGCCGCTGCCGCCGACCGGCGGGATCAGGTACGGCTGCAGGATGTCCTGCTTGGCCTGGTTGACCGTGGTCCAGTCGTCGTTGAGTATGCCGCCCGTGTCACCCGAGTTCGGGTTCCACGACCAGTACGTGAACGACATCCCGTTGACCCCGGTGCCGGTGTACTTCATCAGCTCCTGGAGCCAGATCTTGTCCACGTTCGAGGCCAGCGTGGTGCCGAACTCGCCCATCATGATCGGGGCGATGTTCTGCTTGTAGAGGTAGCCCCAGTACTTGTCCCAGATCGCCGGCATGTTGGCCGGGTAGGTCGGGTCGTCGAACCAGGTCTGGTGGTAGACCGACGTGGCGTACTCGTGGGGGGAGTAGACCAGGCGGTTGGCCACGTTGAGCCGCACCGGGTACTGGCCCGCCTTCGACAGGTTGCCGCCCCACCAGCCGCAGTCCTCGTCGTTGCTCGGGTCGCCGTCCCACACGTTGGGCTGGCCGCCGCTCGGGCAGCTCACGCCCTCGACGAAGATCAGCCAGTTGGGGTTGACCGACAGGACCGCGTTCCCCGCCCGCTCGGCGGCGAGCCGCCAGTCGCGCGCCTGGTCGCCGCAGCCCCAGCAGGAGCCGGTGGCGTTCGGGTTGGTGCCCTCCGCGTGCGGCTCGTTGTGCAGGTCCGCGCCGATGACCGTCGGGTTGTTCGCGTAGTGCTGGGCGAGCGCCTTCCAGTCGTTGATCCAGGTGCTCTCGGGGGTGGCGGAGACGTACCAGAGGGCCGACTGGCCGGCGGCGGTCGGGCGGTGGCGGTCGAGGATGATCCGCATGCCCTTCGTGCCCGCGTAGTCCACGATCTTGTCCAGGATCTGCAGCGGCGACAGGCCGATGAGGTCCGGGTTGACGTAGTCGTTGATGCCGGTGGCCGTCGCGCCCGGCTTGAGCGCGTCGTTCGAGTACGGCACGCGCAGCGTGTTGTAGCCGAGCCGGGCCATCAGGTCGAGCTGGCTCTTCCACGGGTTGCTGGACCACAGGCCGTGGAAGGTCTTGTTGTCGGTCTCCATGCCGAACCAGTTGATGCCGGTCAGCCGGACGGTCGCGCCCGTGCTGTCGACGATCTTGTTGCCGTTCGTGTGGAGGTAGCCGGTGCCCGTGCCGGCGGCCGCACCCGCCGGGGCCGCCGTGGTCAGCGCGACCGTCACGGCCGCGCCCGCGACGAGCGCGGCCAGGGCGGACGTCACCGCCTTGGACAAGTGCATGGGGGTGCCCTTTCGAGGAGGGAGAACGCGGCGCCATGCTCGCCAGCGCCTCGCGGGCCGTCAATGCGGGCGGTGCTTCCAGGGGCTCTGACCTGCGGGAACGCGTGAAACTTTCAGCCCGCCCGAGACGCCGCCCGAGACGCCGCCCGAGGTGCTGTCGCGCGGCGCACCCAGGCGGCGATCCAGATCGTGCCGAGCGCGGCGTACAGGGTCAGCAGCACCACCGGCGGCAGTCCCGACACCGCCCCCACGACGGCCGCCACCGCCAGCAGCCCGGCCCACAGGTACAGGGTGGCGCGGCCGTTCGGCGAGCCGGTGTGCGCGGCCTCCTGCACCGGCGTGACCAGGGCCATGACCGTCGCGCCCGTGACGGCGAGCGCGGGCGAGCCGAGCGCCGCGCCGAGCGCGAGCACCGCCACCCCGGCGGCGAGCAACGCGCAGCAGGCCACCGCGATCCGCGCCTCGGCCCCCTCGAACAGCAGCCGGGTGGCCCTGGCGCGGGCCAGCCGCAGCACCGTCACCGCCTCCCCGACCCAGGCCAGCCAGTGCAGCAGCGCGATCAGCGCGAACACCGCGATCAGCGGCGGGGCCACGGGCAGCAGGAACAGCAGCCGCCAGCCGCCCCGGTAGCCCTGCCGCAGCCGCGACAGGCGGCGCTGGAGCGGGTTGCGCTGCTTCAGCGCCGCCACCAGCAGCTCCCTCGCCGGGTCGAAGCCGGGGTCGAGGCGCAGCACCTCGCGGAAGTGCTCGGCCGCCGCCCTCGGCTCGCCGGCCGCGAGCGCCGCCCGGCCGCTCGCCAGGTGCGCGTTCGCGCTCTCCGGGTCGAGCCGGAGCGCGTACCCGGCCGCCTGCCTGGCCAGCCCGGTCTCGCCGAGCCCGGTGTGCGCCGTCGAGGCCAGCGCGGCCAGGTCGGCGTTCTCCGGATCGACGGCCAGCCCGCCGCGCGCCGCCTCCGCCATCGGGCGCCAGCGGGCCGCCCCCGCGTGGGCGCGGGCCAGCAGCTCCCACCCCGCGCTCTCCTCGGGCGCGTGCGCGAGCGCCGCCTCCGCCGCCCGCACCGCCTCGTCCGGCCGGCCCGAACGGAGGTGCACCTGGCCCGCGACGTAGTGCGGGTACCAGTGCTCCGGGGCCAGCCGGACCGCCTCGCGCGCCTCCTCGGCGGCCTCCTCCGCCCTGCCCTGGCTGATCAGGGCGAGGGCCAGCAGGCAGTGCGCCATCTCCTGCTCGGGCTCGGTGGCCAGCACGCCGCGCAGCTCCCGTTCGGCGTCCGCCGGGCGGGACAGCCGCAGCAGCGTCCGCGCCCGTTCCAGCGACTCGCCGGTCCTCACCACTTGCCCTTGACCCAGGGCATGAGGTCGTCCCACGCGCCGGACTCGTTGGCGTGCAGGACGTAGTTGCGCGCCGTGGCCATCCACTCCCGCACGGCGGTGGGACGGGCGGCCTTGGCGGCGGCCAGCAGGTCCATGGTCGTCAGCGGCACCGGGCGGCCGGCCTTGATCGACTCGTGCAGCTTGGCCTCCACCGCCCGGTCCACGACGCCCTTGAGGTCCGCGCCCACCATGTGCTCGGTGGCCCGCGCCACCGCGTCGAAGTCCATCTCGGCCAGCGGCTTGTCGCGGCACAGGATGCGCAGGATGGCGGCGCGGGCGGCCAGGTCGGGCGGCGGCACGAACACGAGCTGGTCGAACCGGCCGGGGCGGCGGAAGGCCACGTCGATGTACCAGGGAGCGTTCGTGGCGGCCAGGACGAGCACGCCCTCGTTGGCGTCCTGGTCCACGCCGTCCAGCTCGGCCAGGAACTGGTTGACGATCTGCCGGTTGTGCGTGTGGCGGGCGTCGGAGCGGCGGGCGGCCAGGGCGTCCACCTCGTCGAAGAACAACACGCACGGGCGGTTGCGGCGGGCCAGGTCGAACGTGGCGCGCAGGTTGCGCTCGCTGGAACCGATGTACATGTCCAGAATGTCGGCCAGGCCGACGCTGACGAACGCCGCGCCCAGCTCGCCGGCCGCCGCCCTGGCCAGGTGCGTCTTGCCCGCGCCCGGCGGGCCGTACAGCAGGACGCCGCCGCCGGCGCGCTTGCCGAAGGCGGCGAACAGCTCGGGCTGCTGGAGGGGGAGGAGGAGCTTGACGCGCAGGGACTCCTTGACGGCGTCCATGCCGGCGACGTCGGCGAACGTCGTCCGCGCCCGCTCCACCTCCGCCCCGTCAGCGGGTCCGGGGGCGGGGGCCGGCCCGGCGGCGGGGGCAGGCGCGGTGGGCGGGGCGGCGGCGGGGACGGGGGACGGCGGGCCGGCGGCGGGGAGGGTGAGGGCGCCGGCGATGTCCGGGTCGGCCACCGACGGGTCGCGGGAGACGGCCTCGTAGTAGCGGTAGGCGGCCCGCCCGAAGTCGCCCTCGCCGAGCAGCGCCCGCGCCGCGAGCACGCCCATGCGCGGCGGGTAGCCGGGCGCCGCCAGGAACGGCTCCAGCGCCGTGAGCGCCTCGCCGTACGCGCTCTGCCGGACGAACGCCTCCGCCAGCCCCGCCGTCACGTCCGGGTCGCGGGGCGCGAGCACGAGGGCGGCGCGCAGCTCCGCCTCGGCCTCGGCGAGATACCCCTTGGCGAGCAGTTGCTCGCCGAGGTGCCGCCGCAGCGGGAGGTTGTCCGGGGACAGGCGCGCCGCCTCCCGGAGCGCCTGGAGGCCGGCGTCGTCGAGCACGAGCCCGGTCCCTTCTGTCGCATTCGTACGGGACTACGCAGGCTATCGAAACGCCGGGCGGGGTAGTGCTGGGTGGAGTGCAACCCTCGTGACAGCGCCCGTGCCCCGGCCCCGGCCGCCCGGTTGGATCGAGGACATGACGATCACCTCTGTCCCCGGCCGCTGGGTCGAGGGAACCGGCCTCGTGCTCGGGCCGCTGCTCCTGCTCGCTGGGGTGCTGGTCCGCGCCGGCGCGGACGACTTCTTCCCCGGCCAGCTCGCCGCCTACGCCGCCGCCCCGGGGCGGATGGCGCTGTCCTACGCCCTGTACGCGGCCGGCGCGGTGCTCCTGTGGCCGGCGGTGACCGGCCTGGCCCGGCTGATCGCCGCCCGGCGTCCCGGCTGGGCCGCGTGGGGCGGCACGCTGGCGGTGCTGGGCCTGTTCGGCCGGGTCTTCCACGCCGGCGTGAGCCACCTGGCCTTCCAGCTCGTGGACGTCCTCGGCCTGCCGGCCGCGCAGCGCGCGGTCGCCGCGTCCTACGGCGCCTTCCACGTGTTCAAGGCGACCGACGTGTGCATCATGGGCGGCTGGGTGGTGCTGGCGATCGGCGCGCACCTCGCCCGGGCGTTCGGCCCTGGGCCGCTCGGCGTGGCGCGGTGCGTGGCGCTCGGCCTGGCCGCCGCCCTGCCGCTCGGCGTGCTGAAGGGCAGCAGCGACCCGGTCGCGCTGGTGGCGCTGGCCGGGCTCGCCGCCGCCCTGGTGCCGCTGGGCGTCGCGGTGCTGCGCGCCGGCCCGGCCCCCCGCTGGTGGGCGGTGGCGCTCACGGCGGCGTTCGTGCCGGTCGCGTTCGCCCTCGGCCTGGCCGGTTGAGCGGGGACGGGCGGGCAGCGGGGGGTGGAAGCGCACAGCGGGCATCCCGGTCAGCCGGTGATCACCTCGATCTCGTACACGCGGGCCACGTCCAGCGTGTTGCCGGACGGGTCCGTGATGAGGAGGCGGACCTGGTCGGCGACGGCCGCGCCGCCCGGGACGCGGACCACGCCCGCCGTGTTGCCGGTCACCGCGCCGAGCCGGGTCCAGCCGTCCGCCGTGCGCGCCTCCACCGCGAAGTCACGCAGCACGTCCGTGCCGGGGACCGGGGCCCTGGAGTACCCGGACCACACCCGGACCTCGCCCACCGTCACCTGCCGGCCGAGGTCGACGGTGATCGTCGGCGCGGTGTCGCCGTCGGCGGAGATCCACCGGCTGTCGTCGGTGCACAGGCCGTCCACGGCCTTGCCGCCCTCCGCGCCGGCCCGCAGCACCGACGAGACGGTCACCGTCGCGCCGAGCGCGGCGTTCACGCCGCCGCCGGACGAGGCGGCGGTCAGCCGGGCGGCGACCGCCGCGAACGGCTCGCCCTGTCCCGGCACGCCGGTCCGCGGGACCGTCACCCGCCAGAGCGCGCCCGCCAGCGGCGCGGTGACGTAGAGCAGGTCGGTGCCGTCCGCGCCGCGGATCGCGCGGAGCCGCTGCAAGCCCTGCCGCACGTCGCCGACCGCGCTGAACGCCCACCCGCCGGCGTCCGCCCGCTCGGCCTTGACCACCTGGCTGCGGCTGCCGAGACAGCCGTTCGCCTCGGCCACGAAGTAGATCCGGGTGCTCGGCCCGGCGTGGGTGACGCCGATCGTGGCCGAGTTGTCCACGGGGTGGTCGTCGCGGGAGACGACGGTCTCGCGCCGCCATTCCGTGCCGGTCCAGGTCGCGTAGCGGACGTCGAAGCCGGAGAAGTTCGAATTGCCGGACTTCTCCCGCAGGTAGCGGTAGGCGATGCCGACCAGGCGGTCGCCGGTCACCGCGAGCTTGGCCGACTGCACGGCCCGGTCGCTGGAGGTGATCGTCTCGTCGCCCTCGAAGGGCTGGTAGACCACCGGCGCGCCGGCTCCGGGGGAGACCGGCTGGGTGAGCGGGGCGCCCGTGACGTCCTTGAGCGAGCCGTCGGCGGGGTCGTAGACCGCGTACGAGCCGAGGTGCCGGAAGGCGCTGGCCGGCCACGCCGCCCACTCCCACAGCACGTGCACCCGGCCGGCCGCGTCCACCTGGAGGTCGTCGGGGTAGAAGGAGTGGCCGGGTGCGGCGCCCAGGACGGCGGCGCGGCTCCAGGCGCCGGTGGCGGTGTCGAAGCGGTAGAGCCGGCCGCCGCGGACGCGCTGGGCGTCCTGGTCGGCGCGGGCCAGCACGTAGGCGTCCCCGTCCGCGCCCCGGACGGTCACCGGGTAGGTGAAGCTCAGGTCGCGGTCGGGGAGCTGCGCGGCGGCCTCGGCCATCGAGGTCACGTCGCCCGGCCTGGCGCTGCGGTAGTAGCGCCAGGCGTTGTTGTGCATGGAGACGAAGGCGTGGATGCGGCCGTCGCCGTCCACGACGATGGACGGCTGGTTGTGGCCGACGTCGTCCACGTACGTGACGCAGCCGCCGGCCGCGTCGGGCAGGCACCCGGTCCGCCAGGCGCCGTCCGGGCCCCGCGAGGCGAGGTGCACCTCGTGCCGGCCCTCGACCGGCGCGGGCGCGTCGAAGGCGAAGTACGTGACGCCGCCGAAGGTGTCGACGGGCCGCCACCAGCCGGCCTGGTTGGAGGAGTCGACGGTGACGGGCAGCCGCTCGATCGCCGGCCCGGCGGGCGTGGCGGACGCCGGAACGGCGGGCAGGAGGGTCAGGGCGGCCAGCAGCGCGGCCGGTAAGAGCTTTCGTGGGAACATGGCAGGACCACCTCTGTCGTGATGGGCACGGGGTGTCGGAGGCCGCCCGGCGGACCACCGGGGAATTGCCGTTCCCCCGGTCGCGGGAATTGCCGTTCCCGCGGCCCGGGTCCTCAGCCGGGCGGTTCTCCTACTTCTGCAGCGGCCTGGCGGTCTCGGCGGCCTTGGCCAGGGCGTCCTTGGCCGACGCCCGGCCGACGAGCACCGCCTGCACCTGCTCGGCGATGGCGGTCTCGATCTGGGCGTAGCCGGCGTAGCGCCAGAACGGGTTGGCGGTCGCGGTCTTGGTGATCTTCTCGGTCCACGCGGTGGTGAAGGCGTCCCCGGCCACCTTCGGGTCGGCGAGCCCGGCGGTGGTCGTCGGCGGCAGCTTGACCTTCTCGAAGAAGCCGGCGACCGTCGCGGTGTCGGAGGTCGCGTACGCGGCGAAGTCGGCCGCCGCGTCCGAGCCCTCGCCCTCCACCACCACGATCACGTGCCCCCACAGCAGCGCCTGCGGCGTGTCGCCGCTCTTCAGCACCGGCCGGGCCAGCGGCGCCATCTTCTCCGCCAGCGACTTGTCCGGAGACTGGGCGGCCACCACGCCCCTGGTGATGATCGCGTCGTCGTAGAAGGCCGCCTTGCCCTGCGCGAACAGGGCGCGGGCGTCGAAGCGGTCCACGTCGGGCGCGATGAGCCGGGCGTCGTAGAGCTTCTTGTACCACTCGACCGCGGCCACCGAGGCGTCGTCGCCCACGGTGATCGTCTCGCCGTCGAGCAGCGGGCTGCCGAACGTGCGCATCCACGGCAGGATGTCCTTGAGCTGCGCCGCCTTGGTCGCCGCCGCGTACGGCGTGATGCCGCCGCCCAGCTCGGCGACCGCCCGCAGCGCCGCCTCGAACTCCTCGACCGTGGCCGGCAGCTCCTCGACCCCGGCCTTCTTCAGGATCTCGGTGTTGGCGACCAGCCCGATCGAGCCGGTGGTCCACGGCAGTCCGAGCTGCTTGCCGCCGAACGTGCCGCTGCTCAGCGCGACGTCGGTGTAGCCGCCCTTGGCGGCCTGCGCGCCGAGGTCCTTCAGCCGGCCCACGGCGGCGAGCGCGGCCAGCCACGAGATGTCGAGCTGGATCGCGCCGCCGACCTGGCCGCCGCGCAGCTTGAGCGTCACCTGGTTGAGGTACTCGTTGTACGGGAACGACGCCGTCTCGATCTTCACCTGCCTGGCGGCGGCGTAGGCGTCCACGATGGCCTGCACGGCGCCCTTCTGCGCCTCCTCGTTCAGCGACCAGGACGTGAAGCCGAACGTCTTCGCGGCCGCGTCGCCCTTCGGCGCGCCCCCTCCGGAGGCGGCGTCGGGGGCGCAGGCGGCCACGGCCGCACCGAGCGCGGACAGGCCGGCCAGCCGGAAGGCGTCGCGGCGGTTGAGCGTGTTCATGTCTCTCCTGACAGAAAAGGGGGGTTGGGGTCAGCCCTTGACCGCGCCCGCCGTCAGCCCGCCGACCAGGTACCGCTGCAGGAACATGAACGCGGCGATGACCGGGAGCGAGACGACGAAGGACGCGGCCATGAGGTCCGGCCAGGCGGTTTGGAACTCCCCGAGATAGGTGTGCACCAGGCCCGGCGGCAGGGTCTGCCGGTCGGGGTCGGTGAGGGTGAGGGCGAAGACGAAGTCGTTCCAGGCCCGCACGAACGCGAACAGCCCGGCCGCCACCAGCCCCGGCGCGGCCAGCGGCAGCGCGATCGTGTGCAGCGTGCGCCACCGGGAGGCCCCGTCGATGGCGGCCGCCTCCATGAGCGTGCTCGGCACGGTGTCGAAGATGCCCTTCAGCATCCACACGCACAGCGGCAGCGTGAACGTGGTGAACGACAGGATCAGCGCTCCGTAGCTGCCGAGCAGGCCGGTCGCGCTGAAGACGGCGTACAGGGTGACGAGCAGCAGCGCCTGCGGGAAGAGCTGCGAGGCCAGCACCAGGTGCATGAGCGACCTGCGGCCCCGGTAGCGGAACTTGGAGAAGGCGTAGGCCATGTACGCCGACACCAGCACGCTCAGCACCGCCGTGACCACCGACACCACCACGCTGTTGACGAGGTAGCCGAAGAGCTGCTCGTTGTCGGCCAGCCTGGTGAAGTGGTCGAAGGTGATCTCGGTGGGGAACAGTGCGGGCGGGAAGCTGAACGCCTGGTCGTCCGGCGTGAACGCGGTGACGACCAGCCAGTAGATCGGCGCGAGGCCGAAGAACCCGATGACGGCCACGGCGGCCCAGGCGGCGGCCCGCGAGCGCGGCCGGCGCCGGCGCGGGGCCTCCGGCAGGGCGACCGGGCGGGTGAGCGTGGCCGTCATGCGTTCTCCTTGCGCAGGTAGAAGGCCATGAGGACGAGCAGCAGGAGCATCCACAGGCCGCCGAGCGCGGTGGCGTGGCCGAGGTCGAAGCCCTTGAACGCGGTGTCGTAGACGGCGACGGCGAAGGTCTTGGTGGCCCCGGCGGGGCCGCCGCCGGTGAGCACGTAGATCGTGTCGAAGTGCTGGAAGTTCCAGATGAACTCCAGCAGGAACGCGATCCCGGCGATGGCCCGCATGTGCGGCACGGTCACCGAGCGGAAGCGGCGGATCGCGCCCGCGCCGTCCACGGAGGCGGCCTCGTGCAGCTCCTTCGGCATGGTCTGCAGGCCGGCCAGCAGCATGACCATCATCCACGGGAAGCTCGCCCAGGTCTTGGTGACGATCACCGCCAGCATCGCGGTGCCGGGCTCGCCGAGCCAGCTCACGTGCGTGCCGAGCAGGCCGTTGAGCACGCCGTAGTTGGCGTTGAAGATCCACAGCCAGAGGAAGGAGACGACGACGCCCGGGATCACCCACGGGAACAGGAACAGCCCGCGCAGCCAGCCGGGCAGCCCGCTGTTGAGCGCCAGCGCGAGAGCGTAACCGATGACGAAGGGGGCGATGGTCGCGCCGAGCGTGAAGACCAGCGTGTTGCGGAGCACCGGCCAGAAGTCGCCGCCGAGCAGGTCGCCGTAGTTGGCGAGGCCGACGAACGAGCGGCCCGGCCGCACCAGGCTCTGCTCGAAGAAGCCGGTGACCAGCGCGGACACCAGCGGGTAGGCGATGATCGCGGCGAACAGCGCGAGGCCCGGCACCATGAGCAGCCAGGCGAACTGCCCGTCGGTGAGCTTGCGGCCGGTCACGACGAGCCCGCCAGCGCGTGGACGGGGCCGACGTAGCCGAGCCCGATGCTGATGGAGTCGGCGGTCTCGATGACCGTGCGGGCCAGCTCGGCCTCACGGGCCTCCAGGTCGATGGCCGACAGCGGCCCGGAGATGGAGATGGCCGCGACGATCGTGCCCGACATGTCGCGGATGGGGGCCGCCACGCAGGCCCGGCCGAAGGCCAGCTCCTCCACCTCCGTCGCGTAGCCGCGCCCGGCCGTGGCGGCCAGCTCGCGATCCAGCGCCTCGTGCGCGGTGATCGTCCGGGAGGTGAACGGCGGCAGCTCGGGCAGCAGCGCGCGCCGCTCCTCCGGGGCGAGCGCGAGCAGCAGGCACTTGCCGATGCCGGTCGCGTAGAGCGGCTTGCGCTGCCCGGTCAGCACGAACGACCGGGGCGCCAGGCGGCCCTCGAAGTTCAGCAGGTAGAACATCGACCCGCCGCGCCGGACCGCCACGTTGACGCCGAGGCCGAGCGCCGCCGCCAGGTCCTGGGCGATCTGCCTCGCCTCGCGGTGCACCGGGTTCTGGTTCAGCGCGACGCCGCCGAGCGTGATCGGGGCGGTGCCGAGCCGGTAGAGGCCGCTGACCTCGTCCCGCTCGACGAACTCCAGCGTCTCCAGCGTGGCCAGCAGCCGCGAGGCGGTGGAGGTGCCGAGCCCCGTGGCCTTGGCGACGTCCGACACGCGCAGCTCGGGCCGGCCGGTCAAGAACGCCCGCAGGACCGAGATCGCCCGCTCCACGCTCTGGTTGTTGCTCTGATCGGAAGCCACCCTGTCTCCATTGCAATTGGCTTGCACTATGTGGGATGGTCCTGCACATGCCGCAAATCCGTCAAGTGCGTAGTTTCCCGGTGAAGATCCGCCACCAGGACGCCTACCTCGGCACGCCGGCCCAGGAGGAGGGCTACTTCGTCCGGCCGCCCTGGCGCAGCCTCTACTCCGCCCGCTTCGAGACGCTGCTGGTCAGCGTGACGGCCGACGACGGCACCACCGGCTGGGGCGAGGCCCTGGCGCCGGTCGCCCCCGAGGTGCCCGCGGCGATCGTCGAGCGGCTGCTCGCGCCCGTGCTCATCGGCGAGGACCCGACCCGGGTGCGGCCCCTCTGGGACAAGCTCACCGGCCTCATGCGTGAGCGCGGCCACCTCACCGGCCACCAGGCCGACGCCCTCGCCGCCGTGGACATCGCCCTCTGGGACCTGACCGGCAGGCTCACCGGCCGCCCGGTCGCCGACCTGCTCGGCGGGGCGTTCAGGAGCGAGGTCCCCGTCTACGTCAGCGGCCTGCCGAGGCCCACCGACGCCGAGCGCGCCGAGCTGGCCCGCCAGTGGGCGGGCAAGGGCGCGACCCGGGTCAAGCTGCACCTCGGCCACGGCGTCGAGGAGGACCTCGCGACCTTCGACGCGGTCGCCGCCTCCAGCCTCCAGGTCGCGGTGGACGCCCACTGGGTGTACGAGGTGCCCGCGGCGGTCCGGCTGGCCCGCGGCCTGGCCGAGCGCGGCGCGTTGTTCCTGGAGGCGCCGCTCGCCCCCGAGGACGTCGAGGGCCACCGCGAGCTGGCCCGCCGCGCCGACCTGCCGATCGCCGTGGGCGAGACGCTGCGCAACCGGTACGAGTTCGCGCACTGGCTCGGCCGGCGCGCCACCGGCCTGGCCCAGCCGGACGTGGGCCGCACCGGGATCACCGAGCTGATGGCGATCGGCGAGCTGGCGGCGGCCCACCACGTGCGGGTCGCGCCGCACCACTCGACCGGGCTCGGCGTCGCGCTGGCCGCCGGCGTGCACGTCAGCGCGGCGCTGGCGAACCTGGCCTGGTTCGAGTACCAGCCCACCACCTGCGAGGTGGCCGGCGCGATCCTGCGCGCGCCGCTGCCCGGCGACGCCGCCGGCTTCCCCGTGCCGCCCGGCCCCGGCCTCGGCGTGGACGTCGATCCCGCCGCCCTGGTGCCCTCAGCCGCCCTCTGATTGGAGAACCTTCGTTGGCTCTGTCCGGACTGATCCCCATCCTCGCCACCCCCTTCACGGACGACGGCGAGCTCGACCTGCCGAGCCTGCGCCGGCTCACCGAGTGGCAGCTCGCCTCCGGCGCGGCCGGCGTCGCCGTGTTCGGCATGGCCAGCGAGGGCTTCGCGCTGACCGCCGCGGACCGGGCGGCGATCCTGGCCGAGGTGCGCGCCGCGGCCGGCGCCGCCCCCGTGGTCGCCGGGGTGGGCGCCACCAGCACCGCGACCGCGCTGGAGCAGGCGCTCGCCGCGCGCGACGGCGGCGCGGACGCGCTCATGGTGCTGCCGCCGTACCTGGTCAGGCCGACCGGAGGGCAGCTCGTGGACTTCTACGGCGAGCTCGCCGCCCGCGCGGGCGTGGACGTCATGGTCCAGGACGCCCCCGGGGCGACCGGCGTCAGCATGCCGGAGCCGCTGATCGTGGAGCTGAGCAAGCTCGACGGCGTCACCTCGGTCAAGGTCGAGGCCCCGCCGACCGCCCCCAAGGTGGGCGCGGTGGCGGCGGGCGTGGCCGGCGACTTCGCGGTGTTCGGCGGGCAGAACGCGCTGTTCTGCCTGGAGGAGTACGCGCTGGGCGCGGTCGGCACGATGCCGGCCTGCGAGTTCACGGACCTGCTCGCGCCGGTCCTCGCCGACTGGGCCGCCGGGCGCGCGGAGGACGCCCGGGCCGCGCACGCCCGCCTGCTGCCGCTGATCCGCACGGGCATGCAGCCCGGGCTGGCCTGGGCGGTGCACAAGGAGGTGCTGGTGCGGCGCGGGCTCATCGCCTCGGCCGCCGTCCGCTCCCCAGCCCGGCCGCTCGACCCGGCGAGCCGCGCGCTGCTCGACGACGTGCTGGCCGCCCTGTGGTGACGAATCCTGTGGTGACGGATCCGGTGGTGACGGGAACCGGACGCGGGGTGCTGCTGGCCGGCGGGAACTCGCCCATCGGGCGGGCGGTCGCGGCCGCGTTCGCCGGCGGCGGCGACCGGGTCGCCGGGATCGGGCTGGAGCCGTGCGACGACCCCGCCTACACGGGCTTCCTCGTCCGCGACTGCGCCGACCCGGACCAGGCCGGGACGGCGGTGGAGGAGGCGCTGGCCCTGCTCGGCCGGCTGGACGTGCTGGTGCTGGCCACCGCCGTGATGCCGGTCGCGCCCGTGACCCGCACCACCGGCGAGCAGTGGCGCGCGGCCCTCGGCGCGACCCTCGACGTGGCCTTCCACCTGTGCCGGGCCGCCCTGCCGCACCTGCCGCGCGGCGGCGCGGTGGTGGCCGTCGGCTCGGTCAACTCCTTCCTGGCCGCGCCCGGCCTGCCCGCCTACGCCGCCGCCAAGGGCGGGCTGGACGCCTTCGTCCGGCAGCTCGCCCTGGAGTACGGCCCCGCCGGGATCCGCGTCAACTCGGTGGCCCCCGGCCTGATCGGCGGCGCTGACCTGGAGGGCGCCGCCGAGGGCTACCCGCTCGGCCGCACCGGTCTGCCCGAGGACGTGGCGGAGGCGGTGACGTTCCTGGCCTCGCCGCGGGCGGCGTTCATCACGGGCGTGGTGCTGCCCGTGGACGGCGGCCTGTCGATCGCCTCGCCCGCCGCCTACCTCCGCCCCGACCTGAGGGCCCGCTTCCTGCCGGACTGAGGAAAACCGCAGGTTGTCTCGGGTACGCGCATCATTCCGGGCGCATGGGCACGATCCGTAGCGTTCCGGGCATGAGAGCGAAGTTGATCGACGTCCCCCGGCGGGCGGTGGCCGGCCTCGTCGCGGCGCTGGCGCTGGCGGCGGCCGTGCTGCTGGCCGCGATGACCGACAGCACGATGCAGCCGCTGCCCGCCTCCGCGCCGCCCGGCGAGTTCAGCGCCGCGCGGGCCTTCGCGCACCTGGAGCGCTTCGCGGCCGAGCCGCGCCCCATCGGCGGCCCGGCGGGCGAGCGGGCCAGGAACTACCTGGCCGGGCAGCTCCGCGCGGCGGGCCTCAAGGTCGAGGTGCAGCGGGCCGTGGGCGCGAACGCCTCGACCGGGCTGGCCTCGTTCGGGCAGGTGCACAACCTCGTCGCCACCCGGCGCGGCACCGCCTCCACGGGCACGCTGCTCATCGCCGCCCACTACGACTCGGCGGCGATGGGCCCCGGCGCCTCCGACGACGCCGCCGCCGTGGCCGCCATGCTGGAGACCGTGCGGGCGCTCGGCGACGCGCCGCTCCGCAACGACCTCGTGCTGCTCATGACCGACGGCGAGGAGGACGGCGTGCTCGGCGCGGAGGCGTTCGCCAGGGAACACCCGCTCGGCCGGGCCGGGGGCGTGCTGCTGAACTGGGAGGCGCGGGGCGTCGCCGGGCCGTCGCTGATGTTCGAGACCTCGCCGGGCGACGCCGGGCTGGTGCGGGCGTTCGCCGCCGCCGCGCCGCGCCCGCGCGGCGACTCGACGATGGCGGCGCTCTACCGGCTGCTGCCGAACAACACCGACTTCACCCCGCTCACCGCGGCCGGGTTCGCGGGGCTGAACTTCGCCTACATCGAGCGCTCCTCCCACTACCACACGGCCCGCGACTCCCTCGCCGAGCTGGACCGGGGCAGCCTCCAGCACCACGGCTCGACCATGCTCGCGCTGGCCCGCGCGCTCGGCGGCGCCGACCTGCCCGCGCTGCGCGCCGGCCACGACGCCACCTACTTCCGGATCTTCGGGGTCATGGTCACCTACCCGGACGCGCTGGTGTGGCCGCTGGCCGGGCTCGCCGTCGCGGCGGTCCTGGGGCTCGCGGCCGTGGCCCGGGTCCGGCGGCTGCTCAGCGTGCCGCGGCTGGTGGCCGCGGCGGTGTCGGGGGTGCTGCCGCTCGGCGGGGCCGCGCTGCTCGCGCAGGGGTTGTGGGAGGTGCTGGTGGCGTGGCGGCCGGCGTACGACGGGATGGGCGGGCTGCTGCACCGGCCGGACGCCTTCCGCGTGGCCGTCGTGCTGCAGAGCGGGCTGGTGGTGCTGGCCTGGTACCTGCTCCTGCGCCGGCGGCTCGGGCCGGCCGCGCTGGCGGTCGGCGGGCTGGCCTGGCCGGCGGGGCTCGGCGCGTTGTGCGCCGCCGTCGCGCCGGGGGCGTCGTTCGTGTTCGCGCTCCCCACCCTGTTCTGCGCCCTCGCCGCCCTCGCCACCCTGGCCTTGGGACGCCGCCGCGGACCGGCCGCTCTCGCGTCGGCAGGGGGAGGCCGCCGCGGACCGGCCGCTCTCGCCTTGGGAGGGGGACGTCGCCGTGGACCGGCCGCTCTCGCCTTGGGAGGGGGACGTCGCCGTGGACCGGCCGCCCTCGTCTCGAAGGGGGGCCGTCGTGGAGCGGTGGTCGTGTTGACGGCCGGGGCGGTGCCGGCCGTGATGTTGCTGTCCGGCCTGGTCAGGACCGTCTTCGACGGCATGGGCCTGGCCCTCGGCGGGGCGAGCGCGCTGCTCGCGGCCCTGCTCGGCCTCATGCTGCTGCCGTTCGCCGAGCTGTGGCTGCCGGAGCCGGACGCCCCCGCCCGCCCGCGCCGCGCGCTCCGCCTGGCGCCGGCGATCGCGCTCGTCCCCGCGCTGGTCGCCGCCGGTCTGGCCGCCGACCGGTTCGACGCCCGCCACCCCGGCCGCACCCACCTGGCCTACGTCATGGACGCCGGCAGCCGCACCGCGAGCTGGGTCAGCGCCGACCGCGAGCCGCCCGCCTGGACCAGGAGGTACGTCACCGGCCACGACACCGCGCCGCTGCCTCCCGGCTACGCCCGCGGCGCCGGCCTGTGGACCGGGCCCGCCCCCGCGCTCGCCCGCGCGGCGGCCCCCCGCCTGACCGTGCTGCGCCGCACCGGCGACCGGGTCGAGCTGCGCGTCAGCGCGGGCCGTCCGGCCCGCTCCGTCACGCTCCGGGTCGAGCGGCCGATCACCGAGGCGACGGCGGCCACGGCCGGCACCGCCCCCGTGACCGTCGCCGTCGCCGGGACGAGGGCGAACACCTGGCCGGGCGAGATCCGCTTCCGCGGCCTGCCGGACACCGGCGCCCGCGTCACGCTGCGCGTCCAGGGCGCGGGGAAGGTGCGGATCACCGCCATCGCCGAGTCCGACGGCCTGTCCGTAGTGCCGGGATTTGTCCCGAGACCTCAGGACCTGGTGGCGGCCACCCGCGAGGACGGCGACCTCGTCGCGATCGCCCGAACCTACGATGTCTGACCGACACCTTCAGGTGCGACACTGAACGCATGGTGGATGACGAGCACCGCCCGCTGATGCCGAACATGCGGCTCGACGAGCTGCTGGCCGAGCTCCAGGTCCGGCTCAACGCCGTGCTGGCCACCCGCGACCGCGTCCACGCCCTGCTGGAGGCGGTCGTGTCGGTGGGCAGCGACCTGGACCTGGAGACCGTCCTGCGCCGGATCGTCGAGACCGCGACCAAGCTGGTCGACGCCAGCTACGGCGCGCTCGGCGTGGTCGGGCAGGAACAGACGCTCCTGCAGTTCATCCCGGTCGGCCTGAGCGACGAGGAGATCGCGGCCATCGAGCACTGGCCCCACGGGCTGGGCCTGCTCGGGCTGCTGATCAAGGACGCCCGGCCGCTCCGGCTGGGCCGCATCTCCGACCACCCCGAGTCCTACGGCTTCCCGCCGGGCCACCCGCCGATGGGCACCTTCCTCGGCGTGCCCATCCGGGTCCGCGACGAGGTGTTCGGCAACCTCTACCTGACGGAGAAGCGCGGCGGCGGCGAGTTCGACGAGGAGGACGAGGCCATCGTGATCGCGCTGGCCACGGCCGCCGGCGTCGCCGTCGAGAACGCCCGCCTGTACGAGGAGTCGCGCCGCCGCGAGTCGTGGCTGGAGGCGTCCTCCGATCTCACCACGCGGCTGCTGTCCGGCGGTGACACCCACGAGGTGCTGGCCATGATGGCGACCAGGGCCCGGCAGATGAGCGACGCCGACCTGGTGAAGATCCTGCTCCCGGACCCGGCCGGGCAGCGCCTGCTGGTGGAGTTCGAGGAGGGCCTGCCCGAGGACGTGCTCGCCGACGTCTCCTTCCCGCTCGACTCGACGGCGGCGGGCGAGGTGTTCCGCACCGGGCGCTCGCTCTGCTCGCCCGACCTGCTCGACGCCGACTCCCGCCTGCGCGACCTCGGCTTCGGCCCCGAGCTGCTGCTGCCGCTCGGCGCGGGCGAGGCGGTGCGCGGCGTGCTGGCGCTCGCCAAGTGCGTCGGCCGCATGCCGTTCAGCGCCGCCGACATCCGGGCGCTGGAGGCGTTCGGCGGCCAGGCGGCGATCGCGCTGGAGCTGGCCGACACCCGCCGCGACGCCGAGCGGCTGAGCCTGCTCGAGGACCGCGACCGCATCGCCAAGGACCTGCACGACGTGGTCATCCAGCGGCTGTTCGCCACGGCCATGACGCTGATGAGCACGGTCCGGCTGGTCGAGCACCCCGAGGCGTCGAGCCGCCTGCAGCACGCCATCGACGAGCTGGACGAGACCATCCGGCAGATCCGCTCCACCATCTTCGCCCTGCAGAACCCGAGGGAGAGCGCGGCCCCGAGCCTGCGCACCCAGATCGTGGAGCTGGTCGAGGGGGCGCGGGGGCACCTCGGCTTCATGCCGGGGCTGCGCATGGAGGGCCAGCTCGACGCCCGGATCTCCGGCGACCTCGCCGAGCAGCTGCTCGCGGTCCTGCGCGAGACCCTGTCCAACGTGGTCAGGCACGCCAAGGCGACCAGGGCCGACGTGGCGGTGGAGGTGAGCGACGGGCTGCTGTCGCTGTCGGTCCGCGACAACGGCGTGGGGCTGCCGTCCGGCGGGAGGCGCAGCGGCCTGCGCAACCTGGAGGACCGGGCGACGCGGCTCGGGGGTTCGTTCAGCGCCGCGCCGGGGGAGTCGGGCGGCACCGTGGTCAGTTGGAGTGTCCCCTTGTGATCCGGCGGCCGCTGACCTGCTCCACGCGCACCCGGATGAAGTGGTCGCGGCTGCCCGGCGCCCACGGCTCGATCGGCAGCATGGCCAGGCGGGACATCTCGGCGGGGTCGGTGACGGCGTCGGCGTGCCCGACCACGCTCACCGACCATCCGGTACGCAGCACCGGGTCGTAGTCGTCGACCTCGAAGGCGACCACGGTCCGGCGGGTGGCGGCGGCCAGCTTGGAGCCGAGGCCGGTGCGGATGACGATCGCGTCGCCGTCGAGGCAGAACGTGACGGGCTGCACCGCCGGCAGCGCCCGGTCGGTGAAGACGATCCGGCCGATGGGCGCCGAGGCGAGCAGGCGCAGGCACTCCGCCTCGGTGAGCACCTGGAGTCCGGACGAATCGAGTTTCATGCCTGCCAGCTTCGCCGCCGGGCGCGCGGGACGCTTAGGGGCGAAAGTCCTGTCGTGGCGCGCCGAACTTCCCCCCTCAGGGGCGCCGGTCGTTGCGCAGCCGCGCTGCCAGCGCGGCCGCCTGGGTGCGGCGCTGCATGTTGAGCTTGGACAGCAGGTTGGAGACGTAGTTCTTGACGGTCTTCTCAGCGAGGAACAGCCGCTCGCCGATCTGCCGGTTGGTCAGGCCCTCGCCGATGAGGTCGAGGATGTGCCGCTCCTGCTCCGACAGCGCCGCGAGGGGGTCCTTCCTGGCGGCCTGCTCGCGCAGCCGCTGCAACATGGCGGCCGTGGTCTGCGGATCGAGCAACGACTGCCCGGAGGCCACCGTGCGCACCGCGCCCACCAGGTCGGAGCCGTGGATCTGCTTGAGCACGTAGCCCGAGGCCCCGGCCATCACGGCGTCGAACAGGGCGTCGTCGTCGGCGAACGACGTCAGCATCAGGCACGCCAGCCCCGGCACCCGCGAGCGGACCTCGCGGCACACGTCCACGCCGTTGCCGTCGGGCAGCCGCACGTCGAGCACCGCGACGTCCGGCTTCAGCGCGGGGATGCGCGCGATGGCCGACTCGGCGGTGCCGGCCTCGCCGATGACCTCGATATCGTCCTCGGAGTCCAGCAGGGCGGCCACACCCCGGCGCACGACTTCATGATCGTCGACAAGGAAAACGTGAATCATAGGTCCACGCTAACCGCCGACCGGCCCACTCAGGTAGTGACCTAGGTCCCCGATCGTCGCGGGCTTTGCGCAGGTACGTCCCGGGGCGGGCGTCGGGTAGTCTGCCTGCCCGCGAAGGGAGAGCCGTCATGACCTGGTGGTCCGTCGTCCGTTTCCTGCACGTGTTGTCCGCGGCCCTGTGGGTGGGCGGGCAGCTCGCGGTCTCGCTCGTGGTGCTGCCCGCGGCCCGCCGGCTGCTCGACGGCGAGCGGCGGGCCGCGGTGCTGAGCGCGGTCGGGCGGCGGTTCGGGCTCGTGACGGCCGCGGCGTTCCTGCCGGTGCAGCTAGCCACCGGCGTGGCGCTCGCCGCGCGCAAGGGCGTCACCTGGCAGTCGCTGGCCGAGCCGGGCTACGGGCGGATCCTGGCGGCCAAGCTCGGGCTGTTCGCCGCGGTGATGCTCGCGGCCGGGCTGCACGGCTGGGCGAGCGGCGCCGGGCGCGCCCGTCTCGCCCGCGCCCTCGCCATCGCCTCGCTGGTGGGCTCGCTCGGCGTGGTGCTGCTGGCCACGGCGCTGCCCGCGACCTAGCCGCACACTGCACGGATGGTCCATCGGACGTGTGAAAAAGGACTTTCGTCCCTGCCCGATTCGGGACGCCGCCCCTGATCCTTGGGGCCATGACCGCAGAAACGCCTGTGCCGAAAAGGCTCGCCGCCAGGAGGTTCTTCACCAAGGGCGAGGTGTCGGCCGACGGGCGCACGCTCCACCAGATCGACCCCGCCGCCTGGGACCGCTTCTACCGCGACCGGTGGTCGCACGACAAGGTCGTGCGCTCGACGCACGGCGTGAACTGCACCGGGTCCTGCTCCTGGCAGGTCTTCGTCAAGGACGGCTTGATCACCTGGGAGCACCAGGCCACCGACTACCCGTCCGTGGGGCCGGACTCGCCGGAGTACGAGCCGCGCGGCTGCCCCCGGGGCGCGTCGTTCTCCTGGTACACCTACTCGCCGTCGCGGGTGCGGTACCCGTACGTGCGGGGCGTGCTGCTGGAGATGTGGCGCGAGGCGAAGGCGCGGCTGGGCGACCCGGTCGCGGCGTGGGCGGAGCTGACCGGCGACCCGGAGCGGGCGCGGGCGTACAAGCGGGCGCGCGGCAAGGGCGGCTTCGTCCGGTCGAGCTGGGACGAGGTCCTGGAGCTGATGGCCGCCGCGCACGTGCACACGGTCAAGCGGTACGGCCCCGACCGCGTGGTGGGCTTCTCGCCGATCCCGGCGATGTCGATGGCGTCGTTCGCGGCCGGCACGCGCTTCCTGTCGATGATCGGTGGCACGCTGCTGTCGTTCTACGACTGGTACGCCGACCTGCCGATCGCCTCCCCGCAGGTGTGGGGCGACCAGACGGACGTGCCGGAGGCCGCCGACTGGTGGAACTCCCGCTACCTCGTCATGTGGGGCTCCAACATCCCGGTCACCCGCACCCCGGACGCCCACTTCATGACCGAGGCCCGCTACCAGGGCACCAAGGTCGTCGCGGTCAGCCCCGACTACGCCGACAACGTCAAGTTCGCCGACGACTGGCTGGCCCCGCACCCCGGCACGGACGGGGCGCTCGCGATGGCGATGGGTCACGTGGTGCTGGCGGAGTTCTTCCGGGACCGCCAGGTCCCCTACTTCACCGACTACGTCCGGAAATATACGGACCTACCGTTCCTGGTCACCCTGGAGCCGCGCGGCGACGCGTACGTGCCGCGCCGCTTCCTCACCGCCGCCGACCTGGCCGAGACCGGCGAGAACGCCCAGTTCAAGACCGTCTTCCTGGACGCGGGAAGCGGCGGGCCGGTCGTCCCGAACGGCTCGCTCGGCTTCCGCTGGGGCGAGGAGGGCGCGGGCCGCTGGAACCTCGACCTGGCCGGCGCCGACCCGGCCCTGACGCTGCTCGGCGGCCGCGCGGTCGAGGTGGACCTGCCGCGCTTCGACGAGGGCGCCACCGAGGGCGGCGCGGCCATGCGCCGCGGCGTGCCCGTCACCGAGGTCGGCGGCAGGCTCGTCACCACCGTGTTCGACCTGCTCATGGCCCAGTACGGGGTGGCCCGCGACGGCCTGCCCGGCGAGTGGGCGACCGGCTACGACGACCCGTCGCAGCCGTACACGCCGGCCTGGGCGGAGGAGATCACCTCGGTCCCGGCCGCCACGACCGCCAGGATCGCCCGCGAGTTCGCCCGCAACGCCGAGGTCACCGAGGGCCGCTCGATGATCGCCATGGGCGCGGGCACCAACCACTGGTTCCACTCCGACCAGATCTACCGCTCGTTCCTCACGCTCGTGCTGCTGACCGGCTGCCAGGGCGTCAACGGCGGCGGCTGGGCCCACTACGTCGGCCAGGAGAAGGTCCGCCCGGTCACCGGCTTCCAGCACCTGGCCTTCGCCTTCGACTGGCAGCGGCCCACCCGCCACATGGCCGGCACCGCCTTCTGGTACCTCGCCACCGACCAGTGGCGCTACGAGCGCATCGAGGCCGGCGAGCTGTCCAGCCCGCTCGGCGACGGGCTGTTCGCCGGCCGCTCGTTCGCCGACTGCAACGCCCAGGCCGCCCGGCTCGGCTGGCTGCCCTCGCACCCGACGTTCGACCGCAACCCGCTCGACCTCGCCGACGAGGCCGCCGCGAAGGGCGTCCCGGTCGCCGAGCACGTGGTGCGCGAGCTGACCGCCGGCCGGCTGCGCTTCGCCGCCGAGGACCCCGGCGACCCCGCCAACTACCCGCGGGTGCTCACCGTCTGGCGGGCCAACCTGCTCGGCTCCTCCGGCAAGGGCAACGAGTACTTCCTGCGCCACCTGCTCGGCGCCGACGCCGAGACCCGCAACGAGGAGGGCGTCCACCCCGCCGAGGTGACCTGGCGCGAGGAGCCCGCCGAGGGCAAGCTCGACCTGCTCACCGCGATCGACTTCCGCATGACGTCCACCGCGCTGTTCTCCGACGTCGTGCTCCCGGCCGCCACCTGGTACGAGAAGCACGACCTGTCCTCGACCGACATGCACCCGTTCGTGCACGCCTTCAACCCGGCCATCGCGCCGCCCTGGCAGACCCGCGCCGACTACGACGTCTTCCTCGGCCTCGCCGACCGCTTCTCCGAGCTGGCCGCGGAGCACCTGGGCGCCCGCACCGACGTGCTGGCAGTCCCGCTCGCCCACGACACCCCCGACGAGCTGGCGCAGCCCGGCGGCCGGGTGCGCGACTGGAGGCACGGCGAGTGCGAGCCCGTCCCCGGCAGGACCATGCCGAGGATCGTCACGATCGAGCGCGACTACGCCGCGATCGGCGAGCGCATGCGCGGCATCGGCCCGCTGTTCGGCAAGCTGGGGCTCACCACCAAGGGCGTCACCTACCAGGTCGGCCCCGAGCTGGTGCACCTGCGCGCCCAGAACGGCACCACCCCGGAGGGCCGCATCTCGCTGGCCACCGCCGACCGCATGTGCGAGGCCATCCTCGCCCTGTCCGGCACCACGAACGGCCGCCTGGCCACGCAGGGCTTCGAGACGCTGGAGCGGCGCATCGGCACCCGGCTCGCCGACCTGGCCGCCGAGCACGAGGGCAAACGCATCACGTTCGCCGACACGCAGTCGCGGCCGCAGCCCGTCATCACCTCGCCCGAATGGTCCGGCTCGGAGACCGGCGGGCGGCGCTACTCGGCCTTCGTCATCAACGTCGAACGCGACAAACCCTGGCACACCCTGACCGGCCGCCAGCAGTTCTTCCTGGACCACGACTGGATCATCGAGCTGGGGGAGCAGCTCCCCGCCTACCGCCCGCCGCTCAACATGCGCCGCCACTACGGCGAGCAGGGCGACGGCGACGCGGCCGAGGTGACCGTGCGCTACCTCACCCCGCACTCCAAATGGTCGATCCACTCCGAGTACCAGGACAACGCGTACATGCTGGCCCTGTCACGCGGCGGCCCCACGATCTGGATGAGCGTCGAGGACGCGGCGAGGATCGGCGTGGCCGACAACGACTGGATCGAGGCGTACAACCGCAACGGCGTGGTGGTGGCCAGGGCGGTCGTCTCGCACCGCATGCCCGCCGGGACCGTGTACATGTACCACGCCAAGGACCGCAACGTGAACGTCCCGCTCACCGAGAGGTCGGGGCGGCGCGGCGGCGTCCACAACTCCCTCACCCGGCTGCTGCTCAAGCCCAGCCACCTCATCGGCGGGTACGCGCAGTTCACCTACGCCTTCAACTACTACGGGCCGACCGGCAACCAGCGTGACGAGATCACGGTGATCCGCCGCCGCGGCCAGGAGGTGACCTACTGATGCGGGTCCTCGCCCAGGTGGCCATGGTGATGAACCTGGACAAGTGCATCGGCTGCCACACCTGCTCCGTCACGTGCAAGCAGACCTGGACGAACCGGGAGGGCGTCGAGTACGTCTGGTTCAACAACGTCGAGACCAAGCCCGGCGTCGGCTACCCCAGACGCTACGAGGACCAGGAGCGCTGGCACGGCGGCTGGCAGGTGGACCGGCGCGGCCGGCTCAAGCTGCGCGCCGGCGGCCGGGTGCGCCGGCTGGTCAGCCTGTTCGCCAACCCCGACCTGCCGGACCTCGACGACTACTACGAGCCGGTCACCTACGACTACGACAGCCTGATCAACGCCCCCGCCGGGCCGCACGTCCCCGTCATCCGCCCCAAGTCGGCCATCACCGGCGAGGACACCGCGATCACCTGGGGCGCGAACTGGGAGGACGACCTCGGCGGCGCCCCCGAGCACGCGCCCGCCGACCCCAACCTGGCGGCCATGGCCGAGAAGGTGCGCCTGGAGTTCGACCGCACGTTCATGTTCCACCTGCCGCGCATCTGCGAGCACTGCCTCAACCCGGCGTGCGTGGCCGCCTGCCCGTCCGGCGCCATGTACAAGCGGGAGGAGGACGGCATCGTCCTGGTGGACCAGGACCGCTGCCGCGGCTGGCGCATGTGCGTCTCGTCGTGCCCGTACAAGAAGGTGTACGTCAACCACAGGACCGGCAAGGCGGAGAAGTGCACCTTCTGCTTCCCGCGCATCGAGGCCGGGCAGCCCACCGTGTGCGCCGAGACCTGCGTCGGCCGGCTCCGCTACCTCGGGCTCGTCCTCTACGACGCCGACGCCGTGCTCGGCGCGGCGAGCGTGGCCGACCCGCGCGAGCTGCTGGAGGCCCAGCGGCGGGTCTTCCTCGACCCCGACGACCCGGAGGTGGTCGCCGCCGCGCGGGCGAGCGGCATCAGCGACGACTGGATCGAGGCCGCCCGGCGCTCGCCGGTCCACCGCCTGGCCATGCGGTACGGGGTGGCGCTGCCGCTGCACCCGGAGTACCGGACGATGCCGATGGTCTGGTACATCCCGCCGCTGTCGCCCGTGCTCGACGCCGTGACCGGCGTCGGGGCCGACGCCGACGACCCGGACAACGTCTTCCACGCCATCACCGACCTGCGCATCCCGCTGGAGTACCTGGCGAGCCTGTTCACGGCCGGGGACACCGAGGTCGTCGCGGGGGTGCTGATGAAGCTGTCGGCGATGCGGGCGTACATGCGGGCCCGCAGCCTCGACGGCACCGTCTCGGCGGATCTGCTGGCCGCGTCCGGGATGACGGCGGCCGACATGGAGGACATGTACCGCCTGCTCGCCGTCGCCAAGTACGACGAGCGCTACGTCGTGCCGCCCGCCCACCGCGAGGACGCCGCCGCCCTGGCCGCCCAGGCGGACGGCTGCAGCCTGGACGGCGACGGCGGCCCCGGCATGGGCGGGTTCCACCCGACCGGCCTGACCGGCCGCCGCTCCGACGGCCGCCTCGGCCTGAAGCTCTTCGCGGGAAAGGGAGGGACGGCATGAGGCTGCCGCGCAGGGAGCGGCCGGCCGCGCTCACCGCGCCCGCGGACCGGGCGGCGCTGTTCCGGCTGGTCTCGCTGCTCCTCCAGTACCCCGACCCCGAGCTGCTGGCCGCCCGCGACGAGCTGTGCCGGGCCGCCGGGGAGCTGCCCGCCTCGCCCGCCCGCGACGCGCTCGCCGCCTTCACCGCCTGGTACCGCGAGTGCGAGCCGATGCCGCTGGCCCGCTCCTACGTCGAGACGTTCGACCTGCGCCGCAGGTCCAGCCTCTACCTCACCTACTACCTGCACGGCGACACCCGCCGCCGCGGCATGGCCCTGCTCACCCTCAAGCAGCGCTACCGGGCGGCCGGCCTCACCCCGCCCGACGGCGAGCTGCCCGACTTCCTGCCCGTGGTGTGCGAGTTCGCCGCGCTGGCCGGTCCCGGCGCGGGGGAGGCGCCGCTGCGCCAGCACCACAAGGGCCTGGAGCTGATCCGCACCGCGCTCCGCGACGCCCGCTCGCCGTACGGGCTGGTCCTCGACGCGCTCTGCGCCGAGCTGCCGGAGCTGTCGGCCGCCGAGCGGGCCGCCGTCGCGGGCCTCGCCCTCGCCGGGCCGCCCGCCGAGGACGTCGGCCTGGCTCCCTACGGCCCGCCCCTGACCGAACTGGAGATCCGCTCGTGAACGTCGCGCTGTGGGTGGTCGTCCCCTACGTCGCCCTGACCGTGTTCGTCGTCGGCCACGTCTGGCGCTGGCGGGTCGACCAGTTCGGCTGGACGACCAGGACCACGCAGGTGCTGGAGAGCCGGCTGCTGCGGCTCGGCTCCCCGCTGTTCCACCTGGGCGCGTTCGCGGCCATCGGCGGCCACGTGCTCGGCCTGCTGGTCCCCAAGAGCTGGACGGCGGCCGTCGGCGTGGACGAGCACCTCTACCACCTGGTGTCGGTCAGCGCCGGGACCGTGGCGGGGCTCATGGTGGTGGCGGGCCTGGGGCTCCTGCTGGCCCGCCGCCTCACCGTCCCCCGGGTGCGGCGCACCACCACCCGCGCCGACCAGGTGCTGTTCGCGGTGCTGACCGTGACGATCCTGCTCGGCCTGACGGCGACCGTCGGCAAGAACCTGCTCGGCGGCGGCTACGACTACCGCGAGACGATCGCCGTCTGGTTCCGGGGCGTCCTCACCTTCCGTCCCGACCCCGCGCTGATGGCGGACGTGCCGCTGGTGTTCCAGCTCCACGCGCTGTCGGCGTGGGCGCTGGCGGCGATCTGGCCGTTCACCCGGCTCGTGCACGTGTGGTCGGCGCCGATCGCCTACCTGTGGCGGCCGTACGTCGTCTACCGGCGCAGGGCCGCCGTGAGGTGACCCAGCTCGCGCTTGAGGATCTTGCCGGTAGGGCTCGTCGGCAGCTCGGCGGCGAACGTGATGTGCCGCGGGTACTTGTAGGCCGCCACCCGCTCGCGCACGAAGGCGCGCAGCTCCTCGCAGCTCACCGGCGTCCGCACCGCCACCACGGCCCCGACCTCCTCGCCCAGCTCCGCGTGCGGCACGCCCACCACGGCCGCCTGCCGCACCGCCGGATGCTCGTACAGGACCTCCTCGACCTCGCGCGGGTAGACGGTGTAGCCGCCGCGGATGATCACGTCGCGGCGGCGGTCCACCAGGAAGAAGAAGCCGTCCTCGTCCACCCGGCCGAGGTCGCCGGTGTGGAACCAGCCGTCCCTGACCGCCTCGGCCGTCGCCGCCGGGTCGTTCCAGTAGCCCTTCATGACGTTGGGGCCGCGCACCACGATCTCGCCGATCTCGCCGCGCGGCAGCTCGCGGCCGTCCTCGTCGACGATCTTCATCTCGACGTCCCTGATCGGGCGGCCGATCGAGCCGGGACGGCGGCCGGGCCCGCCCCGGTTGGCGGCGGCCACGGGTGAGGTCTCGCTCAGGCCGTAGCCCTCGACGATGCGGCAGCCGAAGCGGGTCTCGTACGCGCGCAGCACGTCCAGCGGCAGCGCCGCCCCGCCCGAGGTGCACACCCGCAGCATGGACAGGTCGGACACCCCCGGGTGGTCCAGCAGCGCGATGTACATGGCCGGCACGCCCTGGAACACCGTCACCCCGTCGCGCCTGATCACCTCCAGCGCCCGGCCCGCCTCGAAGCGCGGCAGCAGCGTGAGCCGCGCGCCCGCGTGCACGCTCGCGTTGAGCGAGCAGGTCTGGCCGTAGGTGTGGTAGAGCGGCAGCGCGCCGAGCACCACGTCGTCCACGCCGAGCGCGTGCATGCGGGCCACCGCCTCGGCGTTGCCGGCCAGGTTGGCGTGGGTCAGCTCGATGCCCTTGGGCCGGCCGGTGGTGCCCGAGGTGTAGTGGATCACGGCGGTGTCGCCGCCCCCGGCGCGGGCCGGCCCGCGCTCCGGCGGGACGGCCCGCAGCAGCCGGGGCAGCTCGCCCGGCACCACGAAGAAGCAGTCGGCCCCGGTGCCCGCCGTGCCCGCCTCGGCGGTCTCGGCGAAGGCGTGCCAGGCGACCAGCAGCCGCGCCCCGCAGTCGGCCAGGTACGCGGCGATCTCACGGCGCTTCAGCAGCGGGTCCAGCGGCACCACCACGGCCCCGGCGCGCAGCACCCCGTAGTAGACGACGCCGAACTCCGGCACGTTCGGCAGCATGACGGCGACGCGGTCGCCGGGGCCGATCCCGCGCAGCCGCAGCAGCCCGGCCAGGCGGGCGCTCAGCTCCTCCAGCGCCGCGTAGGTGAGCCCTGCCCCGTCCAGCGTGAGGACCGCCCGGCCGCCGAGCCGCCCGGCGGCGATGTGGAGCCGGTCAGCGAGGTTCATGGGACGACCGTACGTCGGCTCTCCCACGCCCCTCATCGGTCACGGCGGCCAGTCTTTCCCGCCCGGCGTTGGTGGGCACCGCGTCCTGGAGCGCGATGGCGACCAGCAGCTCCACGAGGTCGTTGATGGAGCGCAGGCTCCGCCCGGTGCGTTCCTGGATGCGGCGCATCCGGTACTGCGCGGTGTTTGGGTGGATCTGCAGGCGTTCGGCGGCGGTGCGCAGGTTGAGGTCGGCGGCGGCGAACGCCCGGATCGTCGCGGTGAGCACGCCGCCGCGCGCCCGGTCCTCCTCCAGCAGCGCCGTGATGCGCGGGTCAACCAGGTGCCGGGCCGTGTCGTCGGCGCGCAGCGCCAGGTACTGGAACGGGGTGATCCTGGGCAGCGCCGCCACGCCGCCCTCCTCGGGCACGAAGTCCAGCACTGCCCGCGCCTCCTGGTAGGCCTGCGGGATCTGCGCCGTCCCGGCCGCCGGCGTGCTGACGCCCATGGCGAGCCTGATGCCCTCGCCGGCCAGGCCCGCGACGACGGCCTCCAGCCGGTCGCAGACGTCCTCGGCCTCGGCGCCCGGCCCGAGCACGGGCACCGCCACGATCTCCGACTGGCGCACCACCGACAGCGTGCGGGCCCCGTTGCCGCCGGTCCTGGCGAGGGCGGCGCAGGCGGCGTGCCGCGCCTCGGCGTCCCTGTTGAGCCCGGCCGTGACCGGGGCGGGGGCCTCGACCAGCATCGCCACCACGACCATGAGCGGCGTGCGCGGCTCCGGCGCGAGGCCGTGGGCCTGCGCGGCGGCCAGCTCCCTGCCGCGCGTCGGCGTGCCGCCGGCCAGCAGCGTCTCCAGCAGGCCCCGGCTCTCCCTGACGGCCTCGGCGGCGGCGTACTGCTGGAACTCCATGTAGGCGTACGCGGCCTGCGTGCTCGCGAAGTCGCAGTAGCGCATCTGCGCGACGGCCAGCGACAGCGCGGCCTCCCGCCCGGCGGGCGTCGGCCCGGCCCGCTCGACCAGCGACTCCCAGAAGACCCGCTGCCCGACCCGGTAGGCGTTGATGTAGTCGGCGAGGGGCACCCCGGCCCTGGCCCGGCGCATGGCGGCCCGCCGGACGAAGGCGATGTCCGCGGCCGTCACCGCCCGCTCCTCCAGCAGCACCGCGAGCTTGGCGCGGTAGTGCCGGACGACCTGGTCGCGCACGTCGGCGAGGAAGTCGGCGCCCTGCGCCGCGTACGTCGGCACCTCGGCCCTGATCGCCGCCGCCCCGGCGTCGGCCAGCTCCTGAACGTTGTCCAGCATCTCGGCGATGATGCGCGCCCGCTGCACCCGGACGGCCTCGGTACCAGTGAGCGTTCCCGTGCTGAAACGACCGGACATGCCGGGATGATCCATGCCCATCGGCGGGCGGTCAACGGGTCGTGACCGGTCCGAGACCGTCCCTGTGCTCAGCGGACAATGCGCCGGGGACATCTTGGGTCACCGTGCCCAATGCGGCCCCTGATGACCGAAACCTACGCTGAGCCCACGGTCAGAACAATGTTCTCCAGGAGGCCGGATGCTGGAGGTGCGCGACCTCACCGTCCGCTTCGGCGGCATCACGGCGCTGGACGGCGTCAGCTTCGCCGTGACGCGCGGCGAGATGGTGGGGCTCATCGGGCCCAACGGCGCCGGCAAGACCACCCTGTTCAACTGCCTCACCCGCCGCCACCCGGCCGGCTCAGGCACCATCACCTACGAGGGCACGGACCTGCGGGACGTGCCCCCGTACGCGGTCGCGCGGCTCGGCATCGCCCGCACCTTCCAGAACCTCGGCCTGTTCCCCCGCATGTCCGTCCGCGACAACGTGCTCACCGGCGCGCACCACCGGGGCCGCGCCGGCTTCGTCACCGCCGGGCTGCGGCTGCCCGGCGTGCGCCGCGAGGAGCGCGCGCTGCGGGCCGACGCCGACGACGTCCTCGGGCGGCTCGGCCTCGACGGGGTGGCCGGTCACCCGGCCGCCGGCCTGCCGTTCGGCACGCTCAAACGGGTCGAGCTGGCCCGCGCGCTGATCGCCCGCCCCCGCCTGCTGCTGCTCGACGAGCCGGTCAACGGGCTGAACGCGGCCGAGGTGGCGGAGTTCGCCGGCACCCTCCGCGCGCTCAAGGACGCCTACGACCTCACCGTGGTCGTGGTCGAGCACCACATGGGCTTCGTCATGGGCGTCTGCCGCCGCATCGTCTGCCTCGACTTCGGCCGCAAGATCGCCGAAGGGCCGCCGGCCGAGGTGCAGCGCGACCCCGGAGTCATCGAGGCGTACCTGGGGACGGCCGGATGAGCTTCCTGGAGGTGACGGACCTGGTCGCCGGCTACGGCGACGCCCGCGTGCTGCACGGCGTGACCCTGAGCGTGGCCGAGGGCGAGATCTGCGCCATCCTCGGCCCCAACGGCGCGGGCAAGACCACGCTGCTCCGCGCCCTGTCCGGGATGGTCCGGGCACGGGGCGCGGTCCGGCTCGGCGGCACCTCGCTGACCGGCCGCCCGCCCGACGCGGTGGCCCGGCTGGGCGTGGCGCACGTGCCCGAGGGGCGCGGCACGTTCATGCCGCTGACGGTCGAGGAGAACCTGCGGCTCGGCGCGTTCACCCGGCGCGGCCGGCGCGCGGCCGAGGAGGACCTGGAGCGGGTCTGCGGCTACTTCCCGCCGCTCCGCGACCGGCTCGGGCAGGTCGCGGGCAGCCTCAGCGGCGGCGAGCAGCAGATGCTCGCCCTCGGCCGGGCGCTCATGCTGCGACCCAGGGTGCTGCTGCTGGACGAGCCGTCCCTGGGCCTCGCGCCGCTGGTCACGCGGGAGCTGTTCCGCATCGTCCAGGCCATCAACGAAGAGGAGCGGACCACCGTGGTCGTCGTGGAGCAGAACGCCCACCTCGCGCTCGGCGTCGCCCGGCAGGCGCACGTGCTGGAGACCGGGCGCATCGTGCTGTCCGGCACGGCCGAGCAGATCAGGGCGGACGAGCAGGTCGCGCAGTCCTACCTGGGATACCGGGTGTAGCCGTGGCCGGGTTCCTGCAGCAGGTCGTGGAAGGGCTCGGCGCGGGCGCGATCTACGCCAGCATGGCGCTCGCGCTCGTGCTGATCTACCAGTTCACCGGGATCGTCAACTTCGCCCAGGGCGAGCTGGCCATGTTCTCCACCTACCTCGCCTGGCAGTGCGTGGCGGCCGGGCTGCCGTTCTGGGCGGCGCTGGCGCTCACGCTGGTGGTGTCGTTCGCGGGCGGCATGCTCATCGAGCGGGTCGTCATCCGGCCGGTCGAGGGCGCGCCCGAGCTGACGCTGGTCATCGTCACCGTCGGGCTGTTCATCTTCGTCAACGCCGCCGCCGGCTGGATCTGGACCTTCCTCATCAAGGACTTCCCCAACCCGTTCCCGCGGGGCGCGCTGGAGCTCGGCGGGGTGAGCGTCGGCTTCTCCACGCTGGGCGTGCTCGGCGTGGTGGCGCTGGTCATGGGCCTGCTGTACCTGCTCTTCCAGCACACCAAGATCGGGCTCGGCATGCGCGCGGTGGCCGCGAACCCCACCTCGGCCCGGCTGGTCGGCATCCGCGTCGGCTGGACACTGGCGCTCGGCTGGGGGCTGGCCGCCGCCGTCGGCGCGGTGTCGGGCGTCCTGGTCGCGCCGCTGCTGTTCCTGGAGCCCAACATGATGGGCGGCGTCCTCATCTACGCCTTCGCCGCGGCCACGCTCGGCGGCTTCGACAGCCCGGCCGGCGCGGTCGCGGGCGGCGTCGTCGTCGGCGTGGCCGAGACGCTGGCCGGGGCCTACCTGCCGGTCGTCGGCTCCGACCTCAAGGTCGGGGTGCCCCTGGTGATCATCCTCGGCGTGCTGCTGGTCCGGCCGCGCGGCCTGTTCGGGCGAGCGGTGGTGGAACGCGCATGACACAGGTGAAGGACGCCGACGTGGCGGCCGGGTCCACCCGCCGCGCCCGCTGGGACGCGGCCCGGTGGCGGTGGGCGGCGGGGGCCGCGCTGCTGGCCGCCGCGGTCTACGCGCCGTTCCAGCTCGTCCCCTTCCACGTCTTCCAGCTCACGATGGTCCTGGTGTACGCGGTCGCGCTGCTCGGGCTGAACCTGCTGGTCGGCCACGCCGGGCAGATCTCGCTCGGGCACGGGGCGTTCTTCGCCGTCGGCGCGTACACGGCGGCGATCCTGCTGCACGGGCCGGCCGTGCCGTACCCGGTGACGCTGCCGGTGGCCGCGGCCGTGGCCTTCGCGCTGGGGCTGGCGTTCGGGGTGCCCGCGGTGCGGCTGCGCGGGCTGTACCTGGCGCTGGTCACGCTGGCGATCGCGATCTTCCTGGTGCCGCTGCTCAAACGGTTCGAGCACGTCACCGGCGGCTCGATGGGGCTGACGCTGCCCAAGCCGCAGCCGCCCGCCTGGACCGGCCTCGCCGAGGACCAGTGGCTGTACTTCCTCGCGCTCGCCGTCGCCGTGGCCTCGTTCGCGCTGGTCGCGGGCCTGCTGCGGTCGCGGGTGGGGCGGGCGCTGCACGCGCTGCGCGACGACGAGGGCGCGGCCGAGGTCATGGGGGTGCGGCTGTCGGCGTACAAGACGCTCGCCTTCGCCTGGAGCGCGATGCTCGCGGGCGCGGCCGGCTGCGTCTACACGTGGGTGATCGGGTTCGTCAGCCCCGACTCCTTCACCGTCAACCTGTCGATCACCCTGCTCGCCGGCCTGGTCGTGGGCGGGCTCGGCGCGATGGCCGGGCCGGTGCTCGGCGCGTTGTTCGTGATGTTCGTCCCCAGCATCGCGCAGGACCTCAACGAGGCCGCGCCCGGCGTCATCTTCGGCCTGCTGATCATCGCGGTGATGTACGTGGCCCCCACGGGCCTCGCCGGGCTCGCCGGCCGTCTGATCGGGAAAATCCCCCGGAAGGAGTGAGAGGGATGCGTGTATCTGCCATCGGCTGCGCGGCGCTGCTCCTGCTCGCCGCCGCTGCCTGCGGAGGGCGGGAGAGCGGCGGCGGCGCCGGCGCCACCGCCACCGGCCAGTGCCAGGGCCAGCAGACCACCGGCATCACCGACAAGAGCATCAAGCTGGGCGGCATCTACCCGCTGTCCGGCCCGGCCTCGGCCTACGGCGACATCCCGAAGGGCATCAAGGCGTACTTCGACTACGTCAACGCCGAGAAGGGCGGCATCGGCGGGCGCAAGGTCGAGTTCGTCGTGCGCGACGACGGCTACCAGCCGCCGAAGGCCGTCGAGGAGGCCCGCAGGCTCGTGGAGCAGGACCAGGTCTTCGCCCTGTTCCAGACGCTCGGCACCCCCTCCACCACCGCCACCTGGGACTACACCAACCAGCGCAAGGTGCCGCAGGTCTTCGTCGCCACCGGCGCGTCCAAGTGGGGCACCGACACCGCGCACCCGTGGACCATCGGCTGGCAGCCCAACTACGTCTCCGAGGCCCGCGTCTACGCGCAGTACCTGAAGACGGAGAAGCCCTCGGCCAAGGTCGCCGTGCTCTACCAGAACGACGACTTCGGCAAGGACCTGCTCGGCGGCTTCAAACGGGCCGTCGAAGGCACGGGGATCACGATCGTCGCCGAGCAGAGCTACGAGGTCACCGACCCCAGCATCGACCCCCAGATGCGCAACCTCGCCGGCTCCAAGGCCGACGTGTTCCTCGACATCACCACCCCGAAGTTCGGCTCGCAGGCGCTCGCCGCCGACGCCAGGAACACCGCCTGGAACCCGCTGCACATCATCAACAACGTCTCCGCCTCCATCACCGTGCTCAAGCCGGTCGGCTTCGACAACGTGCAGGGCGTGGTGTCCAGCTCGTACTACAAGGACCCGAACGACCCGACCTGGGCGACCGACCCCGAGATGGAGCTCTACAAGCAGAAGGTCAAGCAGTACGCGCCCGGGGAGGACCCGAACATCCCGTACCTGACCTTCGGCTGGGCCGTCGCCAGCAGCTTCCACAAGGCCATGGACGCGGCCAGGTGCCCCACCCGCGAAGGGCTGCGCGACTCGGTGCGCAACCTGCGCAACGTCAAAATCGACATGCTGCTGCCGGGCGTGACGCTCACGACCGGGCAGGGCGACGCGTTCCCCATCGAGTCGATGCAGCTCATGAAGTTCAAGGGCGCCCGGTGGGAGCTGTTCGGCCAGGTCATCGACACCCGCAAGGAGTTCGGCCCGCTGACCGGCTGAGCGGGCCTCAGGCCTTGACGGCCCCGGTCGCGACCAGCCAGGCCACCGCCTCCTGGATCGCCTCCAGCGCTTCGTAGCGGGGGCGGTGGCCGAGCAGCCGCTCGGCCTTGGCCATGCTGCAGTGGGGGCTGTAGCTGATGTGGTCGAGCGTCACCCGGGCGTCCTCCTCGGACACCGTAGCCCGCCACCGCTCGAACGGCAGGTACGCCAGCCGCGCCTCCCGCCCGAACCACCCGGCCACCGCCTCGGCGTAGCCGCGCAGCGTGAGCGCGCCCGTGGCGACCGAGTGGAAGCTCTCGCCCACCGACGCCGAGGGCGTGGCGAGGGCGTCCATGAACAGCCGGGCCACGTCGTCGGCGTGCACGTGCTGCACGGTCTCCATGCCGAGGTTGGGCAGCGCCAGCTCCTCCCCGTCGGCGAGGGTCTGGAAGACGGCCGGGTTGACGTTGCCCGCCGGGTTGACCGGCACCCAGCCGGGCCCGGTGATGTGCCCGGGGTGGACGACCGTCGCCGGGAAGCCGTCGCGGTGCGCCCGCTCCAGCAGGTACGCCTCGATCGCGGCCTTGCGCCTGCCGTACTCGCCGAGCGGCCGCTTCGGCCGGTCCTCGGTCGTGGGCACGCGGGCGCTCGGGCCGTGCGTCCAGATCGTGCCGCAGTGCAGGAAGTGCCGGACCCGGCCGGTCAGCGCCTCGGCCAGGTGGCGGGCGCTCTCCTCGGTGAAGCAGATGAGGTCGATGACGGCGTCGCCGTCCAGCTCGGCGACGCGCCGGCCGAACGTGCCGTCGGCGTCCTCGGCGTCGCGGTCGGCGGAGACGGTGGTGACGCGCTGCCACGCGCCGTGCGGGGTGTAGGGCTCCCGCTTGCCCCTGCTCACCGCGACCACGTCGTGGCCCGCGTCCACGAGCCGGGGGACGAGGTAGGTGCCGATGTGGCCACTGGCGCCGATCACCACTACACGCATGGATGCAGCGTAACCCCGTCCGGCGGCTCAACACGCGCTCAACCGGGCCTCAACCCGCTCCGCCCTACCGTCTCCTCATCCGCAGCAGAACAAGGAACGGAAAGGCAGGCAGACCATGCGTCTCCCGACGATCTCCCTCGCCCTCGCCACCACGGCCGCCGCGCTGGCCCTGGCGTCGGCGGCCCCCGCCGTCGCGGCCCCGGCCGCGCACACGCAGGCCGCGGCGGCCTGGCACACCCTCCGGCACGAGGCGATGCCCGCGCAGAAGGGCTACTTCACCACCAACTCCTGGCAGCGGCCCTCCGGGGCCCGCGTGATGCAGGTCAAGGCCCGCTGCTGGGGCAACGACACGAACCTCGAGGTCAAGCTGTGGTTCGTGCGCAACTGGGGCGGCGGCGAGAAGGTCGCCAAGGCCGGCACGTTCAGGTGCAACGGCCGGTACGGCTACGTCCGCATCAGCAACGCCGGGCACCGCGAGTACTACGCGTCCTTCTCTCTCAGGAAGAAGCACACCGTCGAGTACTGGGTGCAGTACTACAAGTGAGCCGCGCCCTACCAGGCCACCTTGAGCGAGGACAGCCCGTACACCACGCTGAACGACCGGAACCGCGGCTCCGCGCCGTCGGCCGGCCGCAGCCCCGGGAACCGCTGGAACAGCGCGGGGAAGGCGGTCCGCAGCTCCATCCGGGCCAGCGGCGCGCCCAGGCAGTGGTGGATGCCGTGGCCGAACGCGACGTGGCCGGGCGCCCCGCGCGTCAGGTCGAACCGGTCGGCGTCCGGCACCATCCCCGGGTCGCGGTTGGCCGTGGGCAGTGAGCAGATCACCAGGTCGCCGGCGGCGATGACGGTGTCGCCGAGCCGGGTCTCGGCGGTGGCGACCTTGGTGGTGCCGGAGTGCACGATGCTGAGCCAGCGCAGCAGCTCCTCCACCGCCGCGTCGATCCGCTCGGGCTCCTTGCGCAGGAGGTCGAGCTGGTCGGGGTGGCGCAGCAGGGCCAGCGTGCCGAGCGCGAGCATGTTGGAGGTCGTCTCGTGCCCGGCGAACAGCAGCAGGCTGCCGATGCCGACCAGCTCGTCCTTGGTGAGGTCGTCGCCGTGCTCGCGCACGAGCATGCCGAGCAGGTCCTCGCCGGGGTCGGCCTGGATGCGGCCGACCAGGTCCTCCATGTACGCCCGCGCCTGGAACTGCAGCGCCACCCGCTCCTCGGCGGGCACCGTGACGTCCAGCATGCGGCTGGTCCGGTCCTGGAAGCCTTCGCGGTCCTCGTACGGCACGCCGAGCAGCTCGCAGATCACGAGCGACGGGATGGGCAGCGCGAACGACGGCACCAGGTCGGCCGGCGGCCCGGCGGCCTCCATGGCGTCCAGGTGCTCGTCGACGATGGCCCGGATCCGGGGCTCCAGCCGCCGCATGCGCCGGATCGTGAACTCGGGGGTCAGCATGCGGCGCAGCCGGGTGTGCTCGGGCGGGTCCTGGCCGAGCAGGTTGCCCGCGTTGATCTTCTTGAGCTGTTCCTCGGTCATCTCGGGGGCGCCGGGCAGCCGCGCGATGGTCTGCCGGGCGATCCTGAACCGGTCGGCGTCGCCCAGGACCTCGCGGACGTAGGCGTACCGGCTCACCAGCCAGGCGTCGGCGCCGAACGCGGTCCTGACGCGGGTGACGCCCTCCTCCTCGCGGGCCGCGGCCAGCTCCGGCGCCGGGTCGAACTCCACCCGCCGCATGTGCAGCGGCATCACCGAGGACTCGGTCATGGGAACCCCTGAAAGATCGTCGTTGGTCCGTAAAAGGTAACAACGCGGGAGGGGCGCCTCTAGTGTGATCTTCAATCAGTTATGTGTTCGTACCGGGCTTGATCACCGTCCCGCAACCTGGGAGCCCGCCTTGACGAGTCGGCATGACACCACGAGCATGCCCCTAGCTATCGGGACGATTGAGGACGGTATAGATGGAAAAGGCGGGCGTACCGGAAGTGGTGCCCGTGCTGGTCGCCGGAGGCGGGCCCGTCGGCCTGGCGACCGCCGTGGAGCTGGCCCATCACGGCGTGCGGAGCCTCGTCGTGGAGCCGCGGGAGACGGTGTCCTGGCTGCGCCCCCGCGCCAAGACCACCTCCGCCCGCACCATGGAGCTGCTGCGCCGCTGGGGCCTCGCCCGGACGCTGCGCGAGCGGGCGCCGCTGGCGGTGTCGTGGTCGGACCAGGCGGTGTTCGTCAACAGCCTGCTCGGCCGCGAGATCACCAGGATCGGCGGCTGCTTCGGGCTCGACCTGGTGGGCTCCGACCTGGCCGCCGAGCCCGGCCAGCAGGCGCCCCAGCCGCTGGTGGAGGAGATCCTGCGCGAGGCGGTCGGCGACGCGCTGCTCACCGGCCGGCAGGTGACCGGCCTGACCGAGGACGCCGACGGCGTCACCGTCCGCGTCGCCGCGCCCGACGGCAGCGGCGAACGCGAGATCCGGGCCGCGTACATGGTCGGCTGCGACGGCCCGCGCAGCGTCACCCGGGCCGCCATCGGCGCCCGCTACGAGGGCCGCCAGGACGCCCGCCCCAACTACAACGTCGTCTTCCGCGCCCCCGGCCTGGCCGAGCGCATCCCGCACGGCCCCGCCGTGCACTACTGGGTGCTCAACCCGGCCCAGCCGGGCCTGGTCGGCCGGCTCGACCTGGAGGACACCTGGTGGTGCATCGCGCAGGGCGTCCGGGCCGAGGACGCCGACCCGGTGCGGCTGGTCCGCAACCTGGCCGGCGACGACATCGAGGTCGAGATCCTGGCCACCGACCCGTGGACGGCCCGCATGCTGCTCGCCGACCGCTACTCCACGGGCCGGGTCTTCCTGGCGGGCGACGCCGCCCACCAGAACCCGCCCTACGGCGGGCACGGCTTCAACACCGGCGTCGGCGACGCGGTCAACATCGGCTGGAAGCTCGCCGCCGTGCTGAACGGCTGGGCCCCTGAGGCGTTGCTGGCGACGTACGAGGCCGAGCGCCGCCCCATCGCCGCCGACACCATCGAGGCCGCCGCCGCCAACATGGCCACCCTCGCCCCCGAGCTGGCCGACCCGGCGCTGATGGGCGACGAGGCGGAGTTCGAGAAGGTCCGGCCGGCGGTCGCCGAGGCCGTGCTGCGCACCAAGGACAGCGAGTTCCACAGCCTCGACCTGGTGCTCGGCTACGCCTACACGGGCTCGCCGATCGTCGCCGACGGCGCCGGCGAACGCCTCCCGCACCGCTGGCTCGCCCCCGGCGTCTCCCTCTACGACCGCCTGGGCCGCGGCTTCAGCCTCGTCGGCGACGCGAGCGCGCCGGGCGCGGCGGTCCTCGCCAAGGAGGCCGCCGACCTGGGCGTCCCCCTGGAGGTGGTGAACCTGCCCGGCGAGCCGCTGACCCTGGTCCGCCCGGACCAGCACGTGGCCTGGCGCGGCGACGACGACCCCGCCGGCGCCCTCCGCCGCGCCCTCGCCTTCTGACGCTCAACGGGGGAGGCGGGCGAGGACGGCGGCGAGGCCGTCGCGGACCCGGTCGGGACGGTCGCCGTCGAGGCCGTAGACCACCTCGTGCCACGGCCCGAGCCGCCACCACAGCAGCGCCCGCTCCCGCAGCCCGGCGGGCACGCCGTACGCGGCCGCCACGGCGCCGGCGAAGGCCGGGGGAGCGCCGTGGAGCGGCCAGGCCAGGTCGAGCGCCGGGTCGCCGACGTGCGCGTCGGTGAAGTCGATGACCCCGCTCACCGCGCCGTCCCGCTCCAGCACGTGCTCGGGCGCGAGGTCGCCGTGCACGACGGCGCAGGCGGGGAACGCGGCCACGGCCTCCAGCAGCTCCGCGGCGGCGGCCCGCCGTTCGCGGGGCAGCAGCGGCACCACCCGCGCGGCGAGGTCCGCCGTGCCGGCCGCCCGTTCCCGCAGCACCTCGGCCGCCGGCTGCGCGCCCAGCCGGACGGCCCGCGCCGGGTCGGCCGCGTGCAGGGCGCGCAGGAACCCGCCCAGGGCCCGCCCGCGACCCGCGTCGAACGACTCCAGCGGCTCGCCGGGCACCGCCTCGTGCCGGACGATCAATGGTTCCACGTGAAGCACGCGCGGCACCGGGATGGGCAGCGGCAGCAGCGGGGCCAGCCACGGCGCCAGCCGGGTCTCCCTGAGCAGCCGCGCGGCCACGTCCGGCCGCCGGGGACGCCGCTCCACCCAGCGGCCGCCGACCAGCCGCGCCTGGCTGTCCCATCCGGGCCCGCCCCAGTCCTCCGACAGAATCGTCATGCAGGCAGTAGACCAAAACCCCGCCAGGTCCGGTTCCTGGCGGGGTGGCATGGGAGACGCCGGCGGGCGGTCCTACTTGGACACGTGGTGGCGGCGGTCATCGTCCCGCTTGCGCGGCTGCGGGCCGACCACGGTGAAGTCGGCGGTGGCCGTCCTGTTGCCGACCTTGACGGTCACTGTCCTGCTGCCCGCCGTCGTGCGGGACGGGACGGTCAGCGTCTTCGTGGCGCGCCCGCCGGACAGGGCCACGCGGTAGCTCTTGCCCTCGGGGCTGGTCACCGTGGCGGTGCCCGAGGACAGGCCCTTGACGACGATGGTCACGCCGTAGGACTGCCCGGCGCGCACCCGGCTCGGGTTCACCGAGGCCGTCAGCGAGACACGCTGCGGGTCCCTGCGCTGCTTGACGTCCTTCTTGTCGCGGTCGTCCTTCTTGCCGTGGTCGTCCTGCTTGGCCGGGGCGGCGTGCGCGGGCTGCGGCGCCTCGGCGGTCGCGCCCGGCTTGGGGGCGTCGGCGAGGGCGGCGCCCGAGAGCGGCAGGGCGAGGAGGGCGGCGCCGGCGAGGGTCACGGTGAAGGGCTTGGAGAAGCGCACTACTCGAGTTTCCAATCCTGGGACGGACCTGGCCGAACCATCTGTGTTCAGCCCCGAAGGTCATCCCTCGCCGAACACTGTGCGCCGCGAATCTGAGAGCAGCCTGTCATTGGCTTATGAATGGGATAAGAGCAGGTGACGGCCTTGGCCGCCATGTTTGTGATCTGCAACACATAGGTTTCTCCCAGAAATTCTCAGCGTTCTCACGGAACAACTCGTGGGGCGCGGAATTTCGCATCGGCGGATGATCACGGGGAGATCACGGCGACCTGTGTACCAGCTAAAACCGGACAAAGGGGGCATAAAGCCACGGTCAAGAGGGATACGTTCCTGCCCCATAGACGCACCGAACGCTCATGGCGTTCCCGCGACGACAAGGAGCACATCCCTTGAAGATCAAGCACGCCCTCGTGCCCGTGGGCGGCGGGCTGGCCGCCGCCGCGCTGCTCACCGCCTCCTTCGCCGGCGCCGTCGAGGCCAAGGGCCACGTGGCGCACAGCGAGAGCGTCAGCATCGCCGGCGCCCAGGGCATCGCCCGGTTCTGGCTGGAGAACAACGGCGCCGCCCTCCAGGCCGCCACGTACGTCGAGGAGGACACCACCGACGTCGACAAGCTGACCTCGACCGGCACCGCCACCACCGACACCAAGGCGGGCTCGGTCGCGCCGACCGGCACCACCACGACCACCACCAAGTCCAAGAACGTGAACCTGCCGAAGACCATCGGCAAGGTCTTCTTCGTGGACAAGGACGGCGACAAGCGCTGGTGCTCCGCCTCCTCGATCCAGGGCAAGTACCGCAACATCGTCGCCACCGCCGGCCACTGCGTGTACGACACCGCCAACGACGAGCAGCTGCTCGACAACTGGGTCTTCGTCCCCGGCTACTACCAGGGCAAGGCCCCGTGGGGCGTGTACGTCGGCAAGCAGGCGTTCGTGCACTACGACTACAGCGTCTACGAGGACTACGACCGCGACTACGCCTTCGTCTCGGTCTACAACGGCGTGACGATCAAGAAGAGCACGACCTCCCGCCACGGGCTGGAGGTCGAGGACGCCGGCCGCCTCGGCGACAACGTCGGCGGCCAGGGCATCGCCTGGAACCAGCCGCTGAAGAAGGCGCACTACGTCTTCGGCTACCCGCAGGCGCCGCAGCCCGACGGCAACAAGCCCTACACCGGCGTCACGCCGAAGTGGTGCTACGGCACGACCACGGCCAAGACCGTCGGCTCGGCCGCGAAGAAGATCGAGGAGCACGTCGGCCTCAAGTGCGCCATGACCGCGGGCGCCGACGGCGGCCCGTGGCTGGTCAAGTACAGCAGCGCCAAGCGCACCGGTTACCTCAACGGTGTGACCAGCGCCTTCTACGACCAGGACGAGAACGACCGCGTGGACCACATCAGCTCGCCGTACTTCGACGGCGAGACCTACAGCGTCTACGCCTCCGCCGCCAACGTCTGGTCTGGAAAGCTCTTCTAGGGGAAGGGGGATATCGCTCTGGGTGACTCCGGCAGCTGTGAGAGCGCTTTAAAGGGATAGGAAGGGCCCGGTGGGGCGGTGCGGCGCACGCATCCCCGCCGGGCCCTTCCGCTGCCCGTACGCGCTGGTCGGCGGCCCGGAACTCACAGGCGATTCATAAGCCCGCATCAGCGAACCTTCATCCGGGCACGCCATCGTTCCAGCATGCACACGACCAGCCCGAACCTCCAGTCCGAGCCCGTGCGCCGCCCCGACGGCAGCCCGATCAACATCCTCGTCGTGGACGACGAGCCGGCGCTGACGGAGCTGCTGTCCATGGTGATGCGGCAGGAGTCCTGGGACGTCCGCAGCGCGCACAACGGCGGCGAGGCCATCCGCGCGGCCCGCGGCTTCCGCCCCGACGCGATCGTCCTGGACGTGATGCTGCCCGACATGGACGGCGTCGAGCTCCTGCCGCGCCTCCGCGCCGTGCTGCCCGGCGTCCCGGTGCTGTTCCTGACCGCCAAGGACTCGGTGCAGGACCGGCTGGCGGGGCTGCGCGCCGGCGCCGACGACTACGTCACCAAGCCGTTCAGCCTGGAGGAGGTCGTCATCCGGCTGCGCGGCCTGCTCCGCCGCTCGGGGGCGGTGCGGGTGCGGCCGGACGCCGTGCTCGTCGTCGGCGACCTCACGCTCGACCAGGAGACCCGCGAGGTGCGCCGCGGCGGCACGGAGGTCAAGCTGACGCCCACCGAGTTCGAGCTGCTGCGCTTCCTCATGCACAACCCGGGCCGGGTGCTCAGCAAGGCGCAGATCCTCGACCGGGTGTGGGCCTACGACTTCGGCGGCCAGAGCAACGTCGTGGAGCTGTACATCTCGTACCTGCGGCGCAAGATCGACGCGCGGCGGGCGCCGATGATCCACACCGTGCGGGGCGTGGGCTACACGCTGCGGCCCGCTGGATGAGCCGCCGGATCAGCATGTCGCTGGAGACCAAGCTCGTGGTCTCGTCGATCGCGCTGCTCGCCGTCGTCTCCGCGGTCATCGCCACCGCCACCACCCTGCTGTTCGAGGACTTCCTCACCGACCGGCTGGACATCCAGGTCAGCTCGGCCGCCCGCCGCTCCGCCGGCGCGTCGGCGGAGCCGCCCGCCGGGCTCGCGCCCGAGGCGGCGCGGGAGGTGTGGTTCCTCCTGTCCCCGGGCCAGGCCGAGGGGACGTTCGGGGCGCGGGTGCGGCTCGGCCGGGTGCACAGGGCCGCCGTGCTGAGCGGCGGCACCGTCCGGGACGTGCCCGCGCCCCCGAAGGTCGCCGCCGTCACCGGCCGGCCGGTCACCGTCGACCTGGGGCGGCTCGGCGCGTACCGGATGGCGAGCCGGCCGGCGCCGGACGGCGACGTGCTGGTCACCGGGTTGCCGCTCAACGGCGTGGAGTCCACGCTGACCCGGCTGGTCATGGTGGAGGCCGCGGTGACGCTGGCCGGGGTGGCGCTGACGGCCGCCGCCGGCACGCTGCTCGTCCGGCACGCCGTGCGGCCGCTCGGCCGGCTGGCCGCCACCGCCGCCCGCGTGTCCGAGCTGCCGCTGGCCACGGGCGACGCGGTGCGCCTGGCCCGCGTCCCCGAGCCCGACACCGATCCGCGCACCGAGATCGGGCAGGTCGGCGGCGCGCTCAACCGCATGCTCGGGCACGTCGAGACCGCCTTCGCGGTGCGGCACGAGAGCGAGACCCGGCTCCGCCGGTTCATCGCCGACGCCAGCCACGAGCTGCGCACCCCGCTCGCCTCCATCGTCGGCTACGCCGAGCTGACCAGGCGGAGCGGCGAGCCGCACGGCCCGCAGACCACGCACGCGCTCGGCCGCATCAGCTCCGAGGCCGGCCGGATGACAACCCTGGTGGAGGACCTGCTGCTGCTGGCCCGCCTGGACGCCGGCCGCCCGCTGGAACGGGTGGAGCTGGACCTGTCGCCGCTGGTCGTGACCGCGGTCGGCGACGCCTACGCCGCCGCGCCCCGGCACCGCTGGCTGGTCAGCCTGCCCGACCAGCCCGCCCTGGTCGTCGGCGACGCCGACCGCCTGCACCAGGTGCTGACCAACCTGCTGGCCAACGCCCGCACCCACACGCCGCCGGGCACCACCGTCACCACGACCGTGCTGGCGGACGGCGGCGAGGTGCGGGTGCGGGTCGCCGACGACGGGCCGGGCATCGCGCCGCACGTGCTGCCGCACGTGTTCGGGCGGTTCGCGCGGGGGGACGGATCGCGGTCGAGGCGGGCCGGGGGCAGCGGGCTCGGCCTGGCGATCGTGTCGGCGGTCGCCGCCGCGCACGAGGGGCGGGTGGAGGTGGCCAGCGTGCCGGGCAGCACGGTGTTCACGCTCACCCTGCCGGCCGCCGCCCCGGCCTGACCGGCCCGACCGGGCTCAGCGCGGGGCGGCGCTGGAGCGGGGTCGGCTCGCTCGGCGCCCCCGAGGCCGACGAGGCCGTCACGCTCGTCGGCGAGCCCCCGCTGCCCGGCCTCCTGCTGGCTGGAGCCGCCAGAAAACCGGCGTCGTAGGGCCTTTACCGCCTATCTTCCAACCCTATCGTAACCGCTCGAACACGCACAGTTACTATATGTCAGGTTCATGCGGATACGCAGCACGAATTCCAGGGGGGCTGGATATGGACGAGAACAGGACCGACATCTCAGAGCTCGGCATCGACGCCGAGGCGCCGCTGCTCCAGGCGCAGGACGACCCGATCGCCGCCGCGGCGGTCGACATCGCGGTCGAGACCGAGCTGCTGGAGGACGACGACCTCGCCAACCGCGCCGCGGCCGAGGCCGAGTGGCTGGCGGCCAGGCGCGACAGCGAGCGCCGCATCCGCGAGCTGGACGCGCGCGACCAGGACCGGGTACGCCGGCTGCAGAGCGAGCTCCGCGCCGTCGGCGCCGAGGTGTGGCCGGTGGCCCGCTGGTGGGGCTTCGAGGTCAACCTCAACGAGCAGGCCGCCGTGCGGGCCGCCGAGCTCGCGGCCCTGATCGGCGAGACCGCCGGCGCGGTGCTCGGCGGCTGGCTGGCCCCGGTCGTCGAGTGGTCGGCCCGCAACAAGGCCCGCTGGATCGCCTCGGTCGCCCGCCCGTACGGCGCCCGCCTGGTGTCCCCGTGGACCGCGCCCGCCTCGCTCGTCCCGATCCGCGTGGCCGGCGTGCCGACCGGCGACGCCCGCCTGTGGTGGGCCGTGCACGAGCCCGGCGAGGGCTGGAGCGAGGACCAGCGCTTCGTCGACCACTTCACCGCCTCCGGCGCGGCGCTCGCCGAGTACCGCGACCGGCTCTACGTCGCCCACCGCGGCAGCGACGGCGACTCCGCCCTGTGGTGGGCCGTCTACGACGCCGAGCAGGGCTGGAGCGAGGACCAGCGCTTCCCCCGGCACTTCAGCGCGAGCGCCCCGGCGCTGGCCGTGTACGACGACCAGCTCTACTGCGTGCACCGCGGCGCCGACCAGGACTCCGCCCTGTGGTGGGCCCGCTGGGACGGCTCCCAGTGGAGCCAGGACGCCCGGCTGCCCCGCCACTTCAGCGCCGGCAGCCCGGCGCTCGCCGGCTACGACGGCAAGCTGTGGTGCGTGCACCGCGGCGCCCACGACGACAGCCTGTGGTGGACCACCTGGGACGGCGGCCAGTGGAGCGAGGACCAGCGCTTCCCCCGCCACGCCAGCCGCTCCAACCCGGCGCTCGCCGTCTTCCGCGGCCACCTCTACTGCGTGCACCGCGGCGCGGGCGACGACACCGCGCTCTGGTGGACCCGCTGGGACGGCTCCTCCTGGAGCCCCGACGAGCGCCTGCCCGGCCACTTCTCCGCCGAGGGCCCGGCCCTGACCGTCTACAAGGACCGCCTCTACGTCGTGCACCGCGGCGCCGCCGACCAGAGCCTCTGGTGGGCCGTGTTCGACGGCGCGAACTGGAGCGCCGACGAGCGCCTGCCCGGCCACTACAGCGCCGAGGCCCCGGCGGCCATCGCCTACCGCGACCGCAACGCCACCCGCGACCAGCTCCTCGTGCTGCACCGCGGCAGCCGCTGAGCCCGCGCGGGGGCGCCGGACCGCGGTCCGGCGCCCCGCCGGTGGGGCCCTGGTGCGCCTACCAGCCCGCGAGCTGGCCCACGAACCACTCCGCCAGCGTGGCCGACACCGCCCCGTGCGGGCCGTTGCCGGTGTCGCAGCAGAACGCGTCGAGGAACGTCTCGTCCTTCGGCAGCTCCCGCAGGTCGGCGTACAGCTCGGACTGCCACGCCAGCGGCTCCCTGGCCAGCGCGATCGCGCTCACCGACGGGACGAAGCAGGTGCCGCGGAAGCGGTCCTGGATGGGCAGCCCCATCGCGTCCGCCACCCGGCCGAAGGCGTCCAGCGTGCCGCCGGGCGCGCCGTCGAAGGCCGCCACGTGCGAGGTCGCGCTCGTCCACACCGGCTCGCCGAAGCCGATCGCGCCGACGTTGCGGAGCTCGCCCCCGTCCGGCTGGATCCTGGCCGCCAGCCGCAGCGGGCCCTCGCCCAGGTCCAGCACCGGAGTGCCGGGCGGCAGGTCCGGCCCGCGGCCGTCGCCGCCGCCGTTGGCCAGGCCCAGCTTGTACGGCCGCATCGGGAACCGGCCGACCCGGCGCAGGTCCTCCAGCAGCTCCTTGCGCAGCGGGCTGGAGGAGGTCACCGGGCCCGAGTAGCCGGTGCCCGGCACCCACCCCCACAGCAGCTGCTGCGCCGCCGGGCTGCGGATCAGCTCGGCCTGCCCGGCCCCGTCGAGGCGCGGCTGGATCGTCTCGTGCAGGTACGCGAGCTGCTGCAGCACCAGCGGGATCCACGCCCCGAGGTGCGGGGTGTCGTAGGAGAAGTACTTGTCGGTCTGGTGGTCCACGCCCTCGCTCTCCATACGGGCCAGCGCGTACCGGGTGATCATGCCGCCCGTGCCGACGCCGCCGACGACGAGCGGCGTGTCGCCCTGGCGCTCCTGCAGCGTCCGCCGCAGGCAGGTGATCGCCACGCCCGCGTTCGCCTGCACGTACGTCTGCCGCTGGTCGAAGCCCAGCAGCACGACGTCGATGCCCATCGCCAGCACCTGGTCCAGCAGGCCGGGGACGCCCGGCTCGTACGGGGCGTCGAAGTGCCGCCACATGGAGGCCAGGTCGCTGGGCCCGTAGTTGAAGCCGTCGGCGAAGATCAGCGGCCGGACCGGCGCCGTGCGCCCCTCGGCCAGGTGGACATGGGCGCGGCCGGTCGCCACGTGCCCCCGGTGCGGCTGGTCCGCGACCAGCTCCCACACGGCGTCGGGCCGCCTCGCCTCCCCCTCGCGCACCGGCGGGGCGGCGAACCAGACGCCCGGATCGCCGAGCGCGCTCGCGATGCGTTCGATCTGGTCCGGGGCCAGGCTGCTCTCGACGGTCCTGGCGTTGATCTCGACGTCGATCCTCGGTTCCTGTGCCATGGTCGGATCCCCTCCCTACTCGGTCACTCACAGTAATCGAGGCAGGTGGAAGGGGAGAGGACGGCGCGCGTGGGTTCTGCGAGGCCGATCGACCGGCTTTGATCACGCGGAGGTTGAAGCGCAGTTCACCGGAGTGTCAGGAAACGGCGCTTCGCCGAGTTTGCTGGTTAACGCGGGGGTAGGGACGCGATGAGCCACATGAGCAGGGACGATCTGTTCCTGTCGTTACGGAGGTGAAAGCGATGGCACTCCCCACCAAGCGCCACAGAGCGCCCATGCAATGGGGCAACACGACGCTCCCGTCCCGCTCGTGGGACCCCTTCACCGAGTTCCAGCAGCTCTGGGACCAGATGGGCCGGCTGTTCGAGCAGGGCGAGGCCGACGCCGCCGTCTGGCGTCCGGTCGCCGAGACCGAGGAGGCGGCGGAGGCGTACCTGGTGCGCGCGGAGCTGCCGGGCCTCCGCAGGGACGAGGTCAACGTCGAGATCGACGGCAACGAGCTGTGCATCTCGGGCGAGATCAGCGAGGACGACAAGGGCAACCGGCTCAAGCGGCGCACCGGCAAGTTCGCCTACCGCACCATCCTGCCCGCGGACGCCGACACGGACCGGGTCGGCTGCGAGCTCAGCGACGGCGTGCTGACCGTGCGCGTCCCCAAGACCGAGCAGGGCCGCTCGCGCCGCATCTCGATACGGGGCTGACCGGGCGGGGGCGGGGCCATGGCCGGGAGCCAGGCGTTCTGGATCGACGCGGCCCGCGAGGGCGCGCAGGCCCGCTACGGAGAGCAGTTGCGCAGGTGGCGGCACCTGTTCGCGGCGGAACGGGAGACGGACGCCGCCGTCACGCTCGACCCGCTGCGGTTCGCGCTGGGCGCGTGGGAGGTCGCCACGCGCCCGATCACCGACGTGCCCTACGTGCGCTGCCACCCGCGCGTGCTCGACGCGACCTGCCACCGGCCGGAGGAGACGCGCGGCCCGCTGGCCGTGGTCGAGCTGGCCGTCCCCCCGCCGGTGCCGCTCCCCGCCGGCTGGCGCACCTGGCAGCGCAGCCCCGCCGGCGACGACCGGGAAGTCGGCGACGGCCGGGACGCCGGCGCGCCCGGGTACGCCGCGCCCCCGTACGAGCGGCCCACCGCCCTGACCACGCTGGAGCTGCGGGCCCCGCTGTCGCCGGGCCGGCTGCCCACCCCCACGCACGCCCGCGCCGCGGGCCTGCCGAACCTGGACGACGCCCAGGCGTCGCTGGAGGCGCTGGTGGCGGAGCTGAACGAGGTCGTCACACCCTTCCTGCGCGCCCTGGAGGAAGAAGAGGTGAACCCCCATGACCGGACGTGACGAGAACCCGGACGACGAGTTCTTCGCCCCCGTGCTGCGTGAGCCCCCGCCCGGCGGATCGGGCGCGCGGCAGGAGCCCGGGCCGGTGAGCGACACCGGCGTGCCCGGCGTCCACGGCGCGGGGCGGGGCGACTGGGCGAAGGAGCCGCCGCCCAGGAACTCCCTGAGCTACCGCCTGCTCGCCGCGGGCCTGGTCCTGCTGGCCGGGGTGGTCCTGGCCGTGTGGGCGCTGCTGGCCGGCCACCCGGCGCTGGCGATCGGGCCGGCCGTGGTGGCGCTGGCGGCGGCGGTGTACCTGGTGGCGTTCGGCGTGCGCCGGGCGCGATCGGACGGCGGGCCGCCCACCTTCGGGTGACCCGCGGCGGGGCGGAGCGCCCTGCCTCGACGAGGAGGAGGCACGACATGACGAACGAGCCCATCGACACCCGGCTCATCGACCGCGAGTGCGTGCGGAGGCTGCTGGAGTCCGACCGCGACGATGCGACGCTGGTCTTCGTCCGCGGCGAGTGCGTGGTGCTGCCCGACGCGGAGGTGGACGACGCGCACCGCGGGCTGGTCGTCGCCCGCCGCGACGAGGTGCTGGCCCAGCTCCCGAGCCAGGAGCTGACCGACCAGGTCCTCGACGACCTGGCGCACCGGCTGGACAACGTCGTCCGCGACCTGGGCGCCTGAGCACTGGTGCCGGGGCCCGGACCGGGGTTTGATCGAAGCACCCACGATCCGGGAGGCAGACAGTGGCATTCCAGCTCATCGTGCTCTACAACCACCCCGAGAGCACCGAGGCGTTCGACAAGCACTACGACGGCACGCACGCCCCGCTGGCCGCGCGGCTGCCGGGGCTGCGCTCCTACACGGTGACGCGGCCCGCGGCGGGGCCGGCGGGGCGGCCGCCGTACTATCTGGTCGCCGTGCTGACCTGGGACGACGAGGCCGCGTTCGGCGCGGCGATGGCCGGCGAGCACGGCAAGGCGACGGCCGCCGACCTGGCGAACTTCGCCGGGGCGGGCGTCGAGATGCTCGTGGGCCCCGCCACGGCGATCGTCTAGCGGGCGAAGGGGCGGCGGGACGGGCATCGCCGCCCCCGGGCCGGGGGTAAGCATCCCCTATCCCTCTGGAGACTCTACCGATTGTGTTCATATGAATACGTTCGGTGACGAGGAGCCGGCGATTGCGAGGGAAGATGCCCACGGACCCCACCGAACAGCGGCTGAGCCTGGACACCAGGGCCGCCCGCACCCTGGCCACCACCACCAAGACCCGCCCCCAGATGCAGGCCATCACCTCCCGGTGGCTGCTGCGCATGCTGCCCTGGGTGGACGTGCGCGGCGGCACCTACCGGGTCAACCGGCGCCTGACGCACCGGGTCGGGCGCGGCCGGGTGAGCGTGGTGCAGCAGGGGCCCGACGACGTCCGCGTCATCCCGGAGACGCTGGCCGAGCTGCGGGCGCTGCGCGGCTACGACGACCTCGACGTGCTCTCCGCCATCGCCGCGACGTTCACGCCCCGCGACGTCGCCCCCGGCGAGGTGATCGTGGAGGCCGGCGCGCCGGTCACCGAGACGTACGTCGTCGCCCACGGCCGCCTGGAGAAGCAGGCCGCCGGCCGGTACGGCGCCACCGAGGCCCTCGGCGTCATCACCGACGGCGACCAGTTCGGCGACGAGGCGCTCGGCCAGGACGACCCCCGCTGGTCGTGCACGGTGCGGGCGGCCACCGCCGGCACCGTCCTCGTCTCGCCGTGGGCCGCCTTCCAGCGCATCCTCGCCCGCGCCCCCGGTCTCCAGGCCCACCTCGACCGCTACCTCGCCGACGCCCGCAGGCCCGTCAACAAGCGCGGCGAGGCCGCGGTCGAGATCGCCGCCGGCCACGTGGGCGAGCCCACCATCGGCGGCACGTTCGTCGACTACGACCTGCGGCCCCGCGAGTACGAGCTGAGCGTCTCCCAGACCGTCCTCCGCGTGCACACCCGGGTGGCCGACCTCTACAACCACCCGATGAGCCAGCTCGACGAGCAGCTCCGCCTCACCGTGCACGAGATCCGCGAGCGCCAGGAGCACGAGCTGCTCAACAACCGCGAGTTCGGGCTGCTCCACAACGCCGACTACGACCAGCGCCTGTCCACCTGGTCGGGCCCGCCCACCCCCGACGACCTCGACGACCTCATCAGCATGCGCCGCAAGACCCGCCTGCTGCTGGCCCACCCGAGGGCGATCGCCGCGTTCTTCCGCGAGTGCAACAAGCGCGGGCTGGTGCCGGGCAGCGCCGAGGTGAACGGCCACGAGATCCCGGCCTGGCGCGGCATCCCGATCTTCCCCTGCGGCAAGATCCCGGTCAGCGAGCAGCAGACCACCTCGATCATCGCGATGCGCGTGGGCGAGGACGACCAGGGCGTGGTCGGCCTCCATCAGACCGGGCTGCCGGAGGAGCGCGAGCCGGGGCTCAGCGTGCGCTTCATGGGCATCAACGACCAGGCCGTGATGTCCTACCTGGTCACCGCCTACTACTCGGCGGCGATCCTGGTGCCCGACGCGATCGGCATCCTGGAGAACGCCGACGTCGCGGCCCCGCGCTCCTGATCCGGCCCCCTTCCCACGAGGAGCGTCATGCCTTCCCCCCGCGTCCCGGTGCTGCCCACCGGCCTCGGCACGTCCGCGCTCAGCCTCTGCCCGCCCGTCCCCGCACCCGCCGGGGAGGAGGGCGACGGCCACGAGCCCAACCTCGCGGCGCCGCCCCGGCACCTCAGCCTGGCCCCGCTGCCCTACGTCGAGCGGCCGTGGGGCGACGGCTCCTACCCGCCGCTGCTGTGCCCCGAGACCGTCCGCGTCGACGACCGGCTCGGCGCGGAGGTCGACCGGCGGCTGCTGGCCTGGGCCGAGCGGCTGGGCCTGCACGAGGGGCGGCTGGAGGAGTTCGCCCGCACCGGGTTCGGCCGGCTGATCATGCTGGCCCACCCCGACGCCGACGACCCCGACCTGCTGCTGATCGCCGCCCAGCTCAACACCGCCTGGTGGGCCGCCGACGACTACTACGCCGACGAGACCGACCTCGGCGCCACCCCGACCGAGCTGCCGCCCCGCCTGGCGCTGGTGATGTCCGCCATGGACCCGCCGCCGCCCGCCGGCGACTACACCCGCGAGCTGGAGGAGCACATCCAGGCCGACCCCGTGCTGGTCTCGCTCCGCTCGGCCACCGCCCACCTGCGCAGGCACGCCACCCCGGCCCAGGTCATGCGCATCTGCGGCATCACGTTCCAGATGTACGTGAGCTGGTGCGCCTACGCCGCCTGGCGCTACCTGGAGGCCCCGCCGCCGGTGTGGCGCTACCTCGCGGCCCGCCAGCACGACAGCTTCTACACCTCGATGACCCTCATCGACATCGTCGGCGGCTACCACCTGCCCGCCGACCTGTTCTGCGACCGCCGCTTCCACACCGCGCTGATGCAGGCCGGCACCGCCAGCGTCCTGGTCAACGACCTGCACTCGGTGGCCAAGGAGGCGGCCGACGAGCTGCCCGACAGCAACGTGATCCTGCTCATCGCCAACGAGGAGGGCTGCTCGGTCGAGGAGGCGACCGAGCGCGCCGTCCACCTGCACAACGACTTCGTCCGAGGTTTCGAGGCGAGCCGGCAGGCGCTGGCCGCCGTGCCGTCGCCGGAGCTGAAGCGCTTCCTGCGCGGCGCGCAGGCGTGGATGGCCGGCTGCCTCGAATGGCACGGCAGCAGCGCCCGCTACCAGTCATGACCGTCAGCAGAAAGGACCCCGCCCGCGTGACCACCACGAACGCCCACAACTCCGTGCTCGGCAGCCAGTACCAGCGCTCCGTCGCCGACTACTGGAACGCCGAGCGCAATCCCGTCAACCTCAGGCTGGGCGAGGTGGACGGCCTCTACCACCACCACTACGGCATCGGCCACGTCGACTGGTCGGTGCTGGAGGGGCCGGAGGAGAGCCGCGAGCAGCGCGTCGTCGGCGAGCTGCACCGGCTGGAGACCCAGCAGGCCGAGACGCTGGTCGGCCACCTCGGCAAGCTGGAGCCCGGCGACCGCGTCATGGACGCCGGCTCCGGCCGGGGCGGCTCCAGCTTCCTGGCCAACCTGCGGCACGGCTGCCAGGTGGACGGGGTGTCGATCTCCGAGTCGCAGGTCGCCTTCGCCAACGAGCAGGCGAGGCTGCGCGGCGTGGCCGACCAGGTGCGCTTCCACTTCCGCAACATGCTCGACACCCGCTTCGAGACCGGCGCGTTCCAGGCGATCTGGAACAACGAGAGCACCATGTACGTCGAGCTCTCGCTGCTGTTCGCCGAGCACTCCCGCCTGCTCAGGCGCGGCGGGCGCTACGTCTGCATCACCGGCTGCTACAACGACGCCTACGGCCTGCCCTCCCGGGCCATCAGCCAGATCAACGCCCACTACATCTGCGACATCCACTCCCGCAGCACCTACTTCAGGGAGCTGGTGGCCAACCGGCTGGTGCCGTGCAGCGTCATCGACATGACGGCGGCCACCATCCCCTACTGGGAGCTGCGGGCCAAGAGCCACCTGGCGACCGGCATCGAGGAGGCGTTCCTGGAGGCGTACAAGAACGGCAGCTTCCAGTACCTGCTCATCGCCGCCGACCGGGTGTGAGCCGGCCGGGCCGCCCGCCGGGCGGCCCGGCTACTTCTGCTGCTGCATGGTGGCGGTGACGGTGTTCTCCTTGCCGTCCCGCAGGTACGTGATGCGCACCTGCTGCCCCACGGTGAACCCGCGGACCTGCCCGACGACCGTGTCGCCGCCGTCGACCTTGGTGTCGCCGATCCTGGTGATGAGGTCGCCCTGCTTGAGGCCGGCCTTGTCCGCCGGGCTGCCCGCGCTCACCTGGCGGATCAGCGCGCCGGGCACGTCGCCGGTGGCGTCGGTGACGCTCACGCCGAGGAAGGCGTGGCTCACCTTGCCCTTGCTGATGAGCTGCTGCGACACCTGCTTGGCGGTGTTCACCGGGATCGCGAAGCCGAGGTTGACGCCCTCGGAGGAGACCGCGCTGTTGATGCCGACCAGCTCGCCGGCCGCGTTGACCAGCGCGCCGCCGGAGTTGCCCGGGTTGATCGCGGCGTCGGTCTGGATCATGCCGCCGAGCGTGGTGGTCTCGGTCTGCTGCTGCTGACCCCAGGGGAACTGCTGGCCGCCGCCGCCGTCGCCGGCGGTGACCGTGCGGTCGAGGGCGCTGACGATGCCCGCCGTCACGGTGCCGTCCAGGCCGAGCGGGCTGCCGACGGCGAGCACGTCGTCGCCGACCTTGAGCTGGTCGCTGTCGCCGAGCGTGGCCTTGGCCAGGCCCTTGACGCCTTCGGCGCGGATGACGGCGAGGTCGGTCGCCGGGTCGGTGCCCACCACGCTCGCCTTGGCGGTCCTGCCGTCGTTGAACTTGACCGTCAGCACGTCGCCCTGCCCGCTGACGACGTGGTTGTTGGTGAGGATGAGGCCGTCCTCCGACAGCACCACGCCGGAGCCCTCGGCCGTCCGCCCCTGGATCATCACCACCGACGGCTGCACCTTCGCCGCCACCTCAGCCACCGTGAGCTGGTCGGCCACGCTGCGGAAGACCGGGCTCGGCGCGCTCGCGCTCGCCGCCGCCACCGGCCGGTCGGCCCCGGCCAGGTACGCCCCGACGGCCCCGCCGCCGAGCGCCGTCACCCCGAGCGCGGCCGCGGCGGCCACCGCGAGCCCGGCGATCGCCTTGCGGGTCAGCAGGAACCCCGGCCGCCGCGGCGGCGGAGGCGGCGGCAGCGCCGGGCCGGCCGGTTCCCTGCGCGGGAACCCGCCCGCGGTGGGCGGCGTGTCGCCGAACTGGGTCCAGCCACCGGCTGCCTGCTCGCGAGGTTCGTTCGCGTCCATGTCATCTCCTAGCGTCCCGATGACACCAGGGTGATCAATGCCCGGTAAGACCTGCTTAAGGGAAAGATCGGGTGGCTCGTCCGGCTCTGACACCGGCCTTATCGCCGCTGGCCGGGGACGCCGGGCACGGCCGGAAATTCCCCCGAACTCGCTGCGGGCGCGCGCTGCCGGCCGCCGTGCACGCCGAACTCGACCTGCTGCTGACCCGTGAGCCCAGCCGGTGAATTTCGTGCGATTCCTTATGTGGCCTGAGTGAGGGTTTTCTCCCGCGCGCCGGCCTGCTGCAGGGCGGCGATAACGGCCTGTTCCACCGTGTCGTGCACGTGCAGAACGGTATTCGCCTGAGTCAGCTCCATGATTCCGGCGATCTTGGGATGCGGCGCGGCCAGATGCAGCACGGCGCCGTGCTGACGGGCGAAAGCGTGGGTGTTGAGCAGCACCCGCAGCCCGGCGCTGGCGAGGAAGGTGACCTCGCTCAGGTCGATGACCACGTGCTCGCCCGGCGCCCGCCGGTTGCGCTGGATGTAACGGTCGAACTCGCGGGCGGTGACCGAATCTATCTCGCCCGCCACGGAGATCACGCACACGCCCGGCAGATTCTGCACGGCGAACGTGAGATCCAGCATGCGATGCCCACCGATCGGAATTCGAGAACGAATTCTCAGGGAACATGGACAAGGCGTGGCTTGCCTTTACCGCACCATATCCGGGCGCCGCCCGGTGTAGAAGATGCGGCGGGCTAATTCTTACCTCGCCGGACGGTCGCGGCCGGCTCTCCTGGGGCGCATGACGATCGCGGCCACGTAGTAGGCGCACGGGGCGGCCCCCGGGTTGGCGTAGGAGTGCTCGACGTCGGCGGCGAAGTAGACCGAGTCGCCCGCGTCGAGGTCGAGCGCGCGCCCGCCCAGCGTGAGCCGGAGCGTGCCGGACTCGACGGCGACGTACTCGTGGGAGCCCGCCGCGTAGGCGGGGAAGGGGCCGGCGTCGCAGCCCGGCGGCAGCGTGGTGCGGATCCACTCGAAGTTGACCCCCGGCACCACCGGCGTCAGGACCGTCCTGCGCCAGCCGCCCGGCTCGTCGATGTGCTCCTGCTCGGCGGCCCTCCGCACCACGACGCGCTGGTCGTCGGGCGCGGCGACCAGCTCGGCCACCGGCACGCCGAGGCCCTCGGCGATGCGGGCCAGCACGACGATCGTGGGCGCCTTGTGGCCGCGCTCGACCGCGGACAGCATGCTGACGCTCACGTCGGCCGCGCGGGCGAGCTGCTGCAACGTCATGGCCCGGTCGTGGCGGAGCTCCTGAATGTGCCGGCCCAGGGCTTCGAGGTTCACCAAGAGCACATCGTACCGAAGGGGTGTAAGGCTTATAGTCGTCCTGCAACGGTTACAGGAGGTGCGAGTGATCATCCCGATCGCCGGTTACCCGGCGGGCGCCACAGTGGCGAGCGACCTGGTCGCCACCTCGCCGACGGTGCGGGGCGCGGCGGGGGAGGGGCTGCCGTCCCCCGGGGCGCTGGCGGAGTTCCTGGCCGGGCACGGCCTCGTCCTCGACGCCCCGCCGCCCGACGCGGCCGCCCTGCGCGAGGTTCACCTGCTGCGCCGCGAGACCCGCGGCGTCATCGAGACCGAGACGGAGGAGCAGGCCGTGGCCGGGGCCATGGTGCTGGCCGGGCGCGCCGGCCGCTCCCCGGTGCTGCGGCGCGACGACGACGGGGCCTGGCAGTGGCGCGTGCCCACCGCGCCCGGCGCGCCGCTGGCCGCCGAGCTGGCCGCGGTCATCGGCATCGGCCTGCTGGGCGCGGTGCGCGCGCTCGGCCACGGCCGCTTCCGCGCCTGCGCCGCCCCCGGCTGCCGGGGCGTGTTCGTGGACGTCAGCCGGGCGGGGCGGCGCGCGTACTGCACGCCGGACCGGTGCGGCAACCGGGTCAACGTCGCGCTGCACCGCGCCCGCCTCCGAGGCGCGGCCCGATGAGCGCCCTCGTCGGCGCGATCCGGCTGCGGGGCGTGGTCCGGTGAGCGCCCTCGTCGGCGCGATCCGGCTGCCGGACGGGTTGTGGGTGCGGGGGCGCGGGCTGCGGCGGCCCCTCCCGCCGGGCCCGGTCCCCGACTTCGGGCTCTACCTCGGCTCCGCCCGGCTCCGCCGCCGCCACGACGCGGCGCTGACCTGGCCGCACGAGTGGGTCGAGTGGCCCGACTTCCTGCTGCCCCGCGACCGCGACCTCGCCGTGCGCCGCATCAGGGAGCTGCGCGAGCGAGCGGCGGCCGGCCAGGCGGTGGAGGTGGCCTGCGGCGGCGGCGTCGGCCGCACCGGGACGGTGCTCGCCTGCCTGGCGGTGTCGTCCGGGCTGGACCCGGCCGCCGCCGTGGCGTGGACGCGCGAGCACCACCATCCCCGCGCGATCGAGACGCCCTGGCAACGCCGCTGGATCGCGCGCTTTCCTCTATAATGCGAGCGGATTTCGCTATAGAGAAAGGCGATCGCCGTGGCGCCCACCGCAGCCGTCATCCGCCCGGCCACCCCCGCCGACCTGGCGGCCGTGACCGCGATCAACGCCCACTACGTCGCCGAAACCGTGATCACCTTCGAGGAGAACCCGCCGTCGGAGGCCGACTGGCAGGCCAAGCTGGCCGACCTCACCGGCCGCGGCCTGCCCTTCCTCGTCGCCGACCTCGGCGGCGAGGTCGCCGGCTACGCCTACGCCGGTCCCTGGCGGCCCAAGCCCGCCTACCGGCACACGGTGGAGGACACGATCTACCTGGCCCCGGCCCACGTCGGCCGCGGCCTCGGCGACGCGCTGCTCGGCGAGCTGGTACGGCGGTCCGAGGCGGCCGGCCTGCGCCGCATGATCGCCGTCATCGCCGACGCGGGCGACGACCGCTCGGTGGCGCTGCACCGCCGCCACGGCTTCACCGAGGTAGGCCGGCTGACCGAGGTGGGCTTCAAGCTCGGCCGCTGGGTCGACACCACCCTGATGGAACGCCCGCTCGCGACAGCAGGTTGAGCGGGCTCAGGGGCCGCTGGGCGCGACGGGCGCGGCGGGCGTAGGCGAGGGTGCCGGCCACCGCCGCCGCCGTCAGGGCCCGGCGCACCATGGTCCTGCGCGCGCCGTGCCAGCCGCCCGTCACCGAGCCCGCCCCGTCCTCCGGCCGGTACAGGTTGCCCTCCGAGGCCGGCGCCGGCCGCCTCCGCGACAGGTGCGCCCGGTCCACCTCCACCGCCATCATCCGCTCGACCAGCCCCGGCGTCAGCTTCGACTGGCTTATGAGGTTGCGTGCCATCGGCCCGACCACGGCCTCCTTGCGCGGCCACCGCACCACGTCCACGATCGCCCGCGCCACCCGCTCGGCCCGGTACACCGGCGGCAGCGCCCGCACCTGGCGGCCCGTGTAGTTCGCGGCGTGCTGGAAGATCGGCGTGTCGATGGCGGCGGGCAGCACCGCGCACACCCGCACCCCGCGCAGCCCCTCCAGCCGCAGCTCCTGCCTGATGCTCGCGCTCAGCGACCGGACGGCCGCCTTCGACATGCAGTACGCCGCCGCGTACGGCTGCGCCACCGCCCCCGCCACGGACGAGACGTTCACCAGCACGCCCCGCCCCTGCTCCCGCAGGTACGGCAGCGCCGCCCTGGCCCCGTGCACGTACCCCATGACGTTGACGTCCAGCACCCGCCGGAAGTCCGCCAGCGGCACGTCGGAGAACGGGCCGAGCAGGTGCACGGCCGCGCAGTTCACCCACACGTCGATGCGCCCGAACCGCTCGGCCGCCCGCCGGGCCAGCTCCTGCACCGCGTGCGGGTCGGTCACGTCGGTGGGCACCGCGAGCGCCCGGCCGCCGGCCGCCTCGCACTCGCGCCGCGCCTCGGCCAGCGCCTCCTCGCGCCGGGCGGCCAGCACCACGGCGGCGCCCCGGGCGGCGAAGGCGCGGGCGGTCGCCCGGCCGATCCCGCTGGACGCGCCGGTGATCACGACGACCTTGTCCTTGACCTTCATGAGCGTCACGCCGTACCCGGCACCGGGGCCGCGAAACCGGACGATCATGCAGGTCGGGGGAGGTTTCTCCGGCCACAGGCGGGTAGCCGGACCGCATCCGAGCGGAGGAGCAGGCACCATGCGTTCGTCGTTCCGGTTGGGCCGTCTCGGCGGGGTCGAGGTCGGCGTCAACATCAGCGTGCTGGTCATCGTGCTGATCCTGGTGGCCGGGCTGGCCTTCGGGCAGTTCCCGCTCGCCTTCCCCGGTCGCTCCGTCGTGGCGTACCTGCTGGCCGGGCTGGCCTCCGCGGTGCTGTTCCTGGCCTCGCTGCTCGCGCACGAGCTGGCGCACGCCCTGGTGGCCAAGCGCAACGGCATCGAGGTGCCGCGCATCACGCTGTGGCTGCTCGGCGGGGTGGCGGAGCTGCGGAGCGAGCCCCGCACGCCGGGCGCGGACCTGCGGATCGCGATCGTCGGGCCGCTGACCAGCCTGGCCTGCGGGGTGGTGTCCGGCGCGCTGGCGCTGGTCACGGGGGGCGCGCCGCTGGTGGCCGGCATGTTCGCCTATCTTGCGGCGGTCAACGTGCTGCTCGCCGTGTTCAACCTGATCCCGGCCGCGCCGCTGGACGGCGGCCGGGTGCTGCGCGCCGCGCTCTGGGCCCGCTGGGGCGACCGGGTGCGCGCCGCCGTCGCCGCCGCCCGCGCCGGGCGCGTCTTCGGCTACGCGCTCATCGCCCTCGGTTTCCTCCAGGTCGTCACCGGGCTGGGCTTTCAGGGGCTGTGGCTGGTCCTGATCGGCCTGTTCCTGGTGAACGCCGCCAGCGCCGAGGAGCAGCAGGCCCAGCTCGGCGCCGCGCTGCACGGGGTGCGGGTCGGCGACGTCATGTCGGGCGAGCCCGTCACCGCCGCGCCGGACGAGACCGTCGCCGGGCTCATCGACCGGCTGGTGATGAGCCGGCGGCTGTCGACGTACCCGCTGGTGGACGCCGACGGCCTCTTCCTCGGCCTGGTGACGCTCAACCGGCTGCGCGAGGTGCCGCCCGAGCAGCGGGCGGCCACCCGGCTCGGCGACATCGCCTGCCCGCCGGAAGCCGTGCCGAAGGCCGTGCCCGACGAGCCGCTGACCGGCCTGCTGCCGCGGATGAGCGGCTGCGCCGACGGCCGGGCCGTGGTGCTCGGCCCGTCCGGCCGGCTCCTCGGGCTGCTCACCCCGAGCGACATCAGCCGCGCGATCCAGACCGCCGGCCTGCACGGCCACGACCCCTACCCGCACCCGCGCGGCGCCGACCTCACGGTGCCGCCGCAGCGCGAGCAGGAGCGGCGCCGTAGCGAGGTGTGACCGCCCCTCCTGCCGCGAACCGCGCCCGCGACGGCCCTGACCTGTCCATAATCATGGCCAGGAGTGAGCAGGTGTCGTCCGCCGCTGCGGGGGTAGCGGGGGAGGTCGCGCAAGAGCGGTCCCCGCGGCTGCCGGACCCGCCTCTTGATCACTACTGTAGGGGGCCGGGACGAAGGGTGGCGTGGGTGACCGTCAGCGCTGAAACGCAGATCACGGATCTGACGATCAACGATCACGCCTGCCTCACCTACGGCGAGAGCGAGGAGCTGCTCGACCTCACCGCCGCGTTCGTCCGCGACGGGCTGTCCGCCGGGCAGCGGGTCGTGTGGCTGGCCGAGGAGCCCGAGCGGCGGCTGGGCGAGCTGCGGCGGCGGGGCGTGGTCGCGCCGGCGGCCGCGGTCACCGGCCGCATGATGGTGCTGGCCTGCCAGGACAGCCTGCTGAACGGGCAGGCGTTCGCGGTGGGCCACGCGATGGCCTGGCTCCGCGACCAGATGGAGGTCACCAGCCAGGCGGGCTATCCGGGGTTGCGGGTGGCGCTCGACATGAGCTGGGCATTACGCCCGATCACCGGCATCGAGCAGCTCCCGGCGTTCGAGGAGGAGATCGCCTCCGCGCTGGGCGGGGTCAGCACGGCGGTGCTGTGCCAGTACGACCGCGAGCGCTTCGACCCGGTCACGCTCGCCTCCGTCTCCGGCTACCACACCCGTTCGGTCGCCGCGGCCACCTACCACCATGATCCGCTGCTGCGCATCTGCCGCCAGTACGCGCCCTCCGGCATCCGGCTGGCCGGGCAGCTCGACCGCACCGCCGAGAGCGCGCTCGGGCTGGCGCTCGCCGAGGCCATCCGGTTCGACGGCGAGGTGACGGTCAACATGGCGGAGCTGTCGTTCATCGACCTGTACTGCGCACGCATGATCATTGACGCCGCCCGTAGCCTGCCCCCGCCCCGCACGGCCGTGCTGCGCTGCAGCCCGGCGGTCAGCGCCCGGTTCCGCCTGCTCGGCGCGACCGGCGTCCCCGGAGTGAGCCTGGTGACCGCCCATGACGGATGACCGGCCCCCGCACAGCCGCCTCCCGGCCTCCGGCGGCGCAGCAGGTCCAGGCGGCCTGGAGAGCGTTGTGGATCAGCCCTTCGACCGCGATTCCCTGTACGTGCTCAGAGCGACGATGGAGGCGCACGCCGTCCAGGCCGGGCTGCCGGAGGGCCGCACGTCCGACCTCGTGCTCGCCGTCCACGAGCTGGCCACCAACGTCATCCTGCACGGCTCGGGCGCCGGCCGGGTCCGCATGCTGGCCGTGGACGGCCTGCTCCGGTGCGAGGTGATCGACTCCCGCGCCACCGCCGCGACGCGGGAGACCCCGCCGTGGCCCTACGAGTACGGCCACGGCCTGTGGATCGTCCGCTCCCTCGGCGACCTGCACAGCGTGACGCGCGGCCCCGGCGGCACCGTGGCCACCATCGGCTTCGCCGTCCCCGAGGCCGGCCGCCCCTCCTTCCGGCTGCTCCAGCACGAACGCGACGGCACCGTCACCCTGCGCCTGATCGGCGACCTCGACCAGACCACCTCCGGCGACCTCGTCGCCGCCGTCCAGGCGCTGCTGAAGGTCCGCGCGGCGGGCCGGCTCGTGCTGGACCTCGGCGGCATGACGTACTGGGACTCCACCGGCATCGCCGCCCTCCTGTCGGTGCAGGAGCGGGTCAGCGCCGTCCCCGGGGCCGCGCTCACGCTCAGCGGCCTGTCGGGCGACTTCCGCCGCCGCCTCGACGCCCTCTCCTTCCAGCCGCTCAGCTACGACGAGCCCGCCGGCTGACGCCGCCCCTACCTCCTCCTCCTCCTCCTCAGTCGTCGTCGCCCGGCCGCAGCAGCCCGGCCTCGTAGGCGTGCGCGACGAGCTGCGCGCGGCTGCGCAGCGACAGCTTGGCCAGCAGCCGGTTGATGTGCGTGCCGACCGTGGCCTGCGTGATGAACAGGCCGGCGGCGATCTCGGCGTTCGTCCTGCCGCGCGCCACCAGGCGCAGGATGTCGGTCTCGCGCGGGGTCAGCCCGTCCAGGGACGGCCGCGCGGCCCGGCGGCCGGCGTACCCGGCGATCACTCGCGGCGTCACGGCCGGGTCGAGCAGCGCCTCGCCCGTGGCCGCCGCCCGCAGGGCCGCGAAGAGCCGCTCCGGCGGCGAGGTCTTGAGCAGGAACCCGCTCACCCCGGCGGCGAGCGCCCCCTCCAGGTGCTCGTCCGTGTCGTACGTGGTCAGCAGGATCACCCGCGGCGGCTCCGGCAGGGCGAGGACGCGCCCGGCCGCGGTGAGCCCGGTCATCACCGGCATCGCGATGTCCAGCAGCGCCACGTCCGGGCGGAGCCGCCGGGCCAGCTCCACCGCCTCGCGGCCGTCGCGCGCCTCGCCCACGACCTCCAGGTCGTCCTGGGTGCCGATGACCAGCCGCAACCCGGCCCTGACCAGGTCCTGGTCGTCGGCCACCACGACGCGCACGCTCATCGCCCGCGCACCGCCGGGCCCACCGCCGGACCTGTCGCCGCCGCCCCGGCCCCAGCCCCCGCCCCGGGCAGCGGCAGCACGGCGTGCACCCGGTACCCGCCGCTCTCGCGCGGGCCCGCGTCGAACGCGCCGTGGAAGAGCGCCACCCGCTCCCTGATGCCGGTCAGCCCGTTGCCGCCGGACGGGACCAGCGGCCCGCGCCGCCCGTCGCGCGGCCCCTCGTCGGTGATCTCCAGGCACAGCTCGGCGTCGCCGTGCGTGACCTTGACCAGGGCTTCGGTGGGGCCGGCGTGCTTGAGTACGTTCGTCAGCGCCTCCTGCGCGATGCGGTAGGCCGACAGGTCGAGGCCCGCGGGCAGCGGCCGGGGGGTGCCCTCCACCTGGAGCGCGACGTCCAGGCCGGTCGAGCGCAGGTGCGTGACCAGCTCGGCCAGCCGGTCCAGGGTGGGCTGCGGGGCGGTGGCGTCGCCGTCCTGGACCGCCCGCAGCAGGTCCAGCATGCGGCGCAGCTCCTCCACCGCGCCGCGTCCGGTCTCCTCGATCAGCGCCAGCGCCTCGCGCTCCTGCCGCAGCTCCTGGGGCAGCATCAGCCGGACGCCGCCCGCCTGGAGCACCATGACGCTGACGCTGTGCGCGATGATGTCGTGCAGCTCGCGGGCGATGCGGGCGCGCTCGGTGGCCACCGCCTCGCGGGCGAGCAGCTCGCCGCGGGCGGCCAGCAGCTCGCTGCGCGCGTCGGCCCGGTCGGCGCGCAGCCCGTGCCGGCGCACCGCCACGCCCGCGCCGCCGGCGATGAGCGCCATCACGCCCGCCACCACGTACTCCTCCAGACCGGTCGAGGTGGTCAGGATCAGCCCGGACAGGAAGAACGCCGACATCCCGATCCCGGCGATCCCGCGCGGGCTGCCCAGCGGCACCTTGGTGAGCAGCGTGAACAACAACAGCAGCTCGGTGTACCACTGCCAGGCCCCGGGCGGCTGGTGGGCCAGCAGGAACACCGCGACGTTGACGCCGGTGAACACGCCCACCACCGCGAACGGGTACCGCCGCCGCACCAGCACCAGGGCCGCGGTGAGCACCGCCCCGGCCACCCAGAACGCCGGGACCGGCCGGTCGGGCAGGTCGGCGGGGTTGCGCAGCTCCTCGGTGAGCGCGAACAGGCCGATCACCGCGGCCACCAGCCAGTCGATCGCCCCCGGCCACTTCGAGCGGGGGACAGGGGAAGTGTCGGCCATGAGCGCAGCTTAGGTACCCGGCGCAAGAAGGTCATCCGCCCAGCGCCGCACGCCGGGTCCACCTCCGGGGGGACGCCGGGGTCCATGCACGCCTTGACGACGCGGGGGCCGCCCGGTTCCTACCGTCGCCGTCATGAACACCGACACCTTCTACCGGCGAGCCGCCGGCGCGAGCCTCCTGCTCGCCCCCGTCCTGCTGCTCCTCGCCCTGATCGTCGACCCGACCCCGCAGAGCGGGCAGGCCGAGGGCGTCGCCTACGCCGCCGACCCGGCCGGCGCGGGCCTCACCGCCACGCTGCTGCACTACTGCTGGCTGCTGCTGGTGCCGGGCGTGCTCGGCATGCTGGCGGGCGTGCGGGCCGGCGGGCCCGGCTCCGCGTTGGCGCGGGCCGCCGCCGTGCTGGCCGTGCCCGGCCTGGTCTCGATGGCCGCCCTGCCGATGGTGGACTTCTTCGAGTCGGCCGCCTACCGGCGGCTGCCCGCCGAGCGGGCGGGGGAGCTGCTGGACGCGGCGTACCAGCCGGCGGTGATCTTCGGCTGGCAGCTTCCCGGCCTGGCCGGGACGCTGCTCGGCCTGGTGCTGGCCGGCGTCGCGGTGGCGCGGGCGCGGCAGGCGGGCTGGTGGCTGCCGGCGGGGACGGCGGCCGGCCTGGCGCTGTTCCTGGCCGGGGCGCGGAGCGGGACGCTGCTGCTGAGCCTGTCGGGGCCCGTGCTCCTGACGATCACTTTCGGCGCCGTCGGCCTCACCCTCCTCCGCCCACCCACCGCCACCCCAGCCCCCGCCCTCTGACCGCGACGCCCCCGCCCTCTGACCGCGACGCCCCCGCCCTCTGAACCCCGTGCCCGCGGGCGACGTACCTCCGCTTGACGGACGGAAGCGGGGAGGTCCCACGTTGCGCCACCGGATCACGAGCACGGCCGCCGGGCTGACGCTGTCGTCGGCCCTGATCGCCGCCCCGGCGATGGCCCACGGCGCGCTGGAGAGCCCGCTCAGCCGGGCGGCCGCCTGCGGCGGGACGAAGCCGCCCGCCGCCTGCCGGGCCGCCGCCGCGGTCAAGGGCTCGGTCCTCCCCGGCGGCTGGGACGACCTCAGGATCGCCGGCGTCGCGGGCCGGGACCGCCAGGTCGTCCCGGACGGCAAGCTGTGCAGCGGCGGCCTGCCCGGCTTCCGCGGCTTCGACCTGCCGCGCGACGACTGGCCCGCCACCAAGCTGCGCCCGGGCGCCCGCTTCACCTTCAGGTACCGCGGCACGATCCCGCACAAGGGCACCTTCCGCCTGTACGTCACGAAGCCCGGCTACGACCCGGCGAAGCCGTTGCGCTGGTCGTCCCTGGAGCGCGAGCCGTTCCTCACGGTCACCGACCCGAAGCTCGCCGACGGCTCGTACGTCTTCAAGGGCCGCCTGCCCACCGGCAGGACCGGCCGCCACCTCATCTACACCATCTGGCAGAACTCCGACACTCCCGACACCTACTACTCCTGCTCGGACGTCGTCTTCACGAGGGCGCCAGGGGCCGCCAACGCGCCCGCGCTCCAGCCGCCCGCCCGCGGCCCGGCCGCGCCGGCCGGCCCGCCGTGGCAGCTCGGCGTCACGGCGCTGCTCGTCGCGGGCGCGGGGACGGCGGCCTTCGCGGCCTACCGTGCGGGCCGGGGCCGGGGCCGCGCTGTCAGTCTGGATTGACGAGTCGCCCTCTGTCAATCTAGCCTGACAGGCATGACCGACCATGACATCGTCATCGTGGGCGCGGGCCCCGTCGGCCTCCTGCTCGCCTGCGAGCTGAGCCTGTGCGGCGCCCGCCCCCTCCTGCTCGACAAGCGCGCCGAGCCCGGCGACCTGCCCAAGGCCAACGGCATCGGCGGCCAGATCCTCGACGTGCTCGACCACCGGGGCCTGCTGGAGCGGCTGAGCGCCGGCAGCCCCTTCTTCGGCGTGCCGCCGGGGTTCCCGTTCGGGCCCGTGCCGCTGCGCTTCGCCGGCCTGGACGGCATCCCGCTGCGCATGCTGATGATCCAGCAGCCCCGGCTGGAGCGGCTGCTGGGGGAGCGGGCGGCCGAGCTGGGCGTGACCGTCCGCCGGGGCCGCGAGGTGACCGCCCTCGCCCAGGACGCCGACGGCGTCACCGTCGAGGGCCCGGGGTTCGCCGTCCGCGCCCGCTACGCCGTGGGCTGCGACGGCGGCGCCGGCCGGGTCAGGACGCTGGCCGGCATCGGCTTCCCCGGCACCACCGACGGCGAGGTGCTGCGCCTCGGCCACTTCCGCGCCCCCGGCGAGTCCGGCGACCCGTTCGCCGATCCCGGCTTCGCCGGCCTCCGGCCGGGCTGGAACCGCACGCCGCACGGCCGCCTGCTGATCACCTCGCTCCAGCCCGGCGTGCGCGTCGCGGGCGTCAGGGAGCGGGGGAGCCGCGAGCAGGACGGGCCGGTGACGCCCGCCGAGTTCGGGGCCGCGGTGCGCCGCGTGCTCGGCAGGGACCTGCCGCTCGGCGAGCCGATCTGGTTGTCGAGCACGGTCTCCCAGGCCCGGCTGGCCGAGCGCTACCGGGCCGGCCGGGTGTTCCTGGCGGGGGACGCGGCCCACCTGTTCCCGGCGGGCGGCTCGGCGCTCAACGTCGGCCTGACCGACGCCGTCAACCTCGGCTGGAAGCTGGCCGCCGCCCTCGACGGCCGCGCCCGCCCGCTCGACACCTACGAGGCCGAGCGCCGCCCCGCCGCCGCCCGCGCCCTCACGCTGACCCGCGCCCAGGCCGTGCTCGACCGCCTGACCGGCGAGGACGCCGAGGCCCTGACCGCGGTGCTCACCGAGGTGTTCGCCTTCGAGCAGCCGGCCCGCCACCTCGCCGCCCTGCTCAACGGCTCCGACGTGCGCTACGGCGACGGCGCCGGGCATCCCCTCGTCGGCCGCCTGGTGCCCGACCTGCCGCTGGTCCCCGACGCCGGCGGGGGCGCGCGCCGCGTCGCCGAGCTGCTGCGGCGGCCCCGTTTCGTGCTGCTCCACCTGGCCGGCGAGCTGCCCGCCGACCCGGTGTACGCGGCCGCCGGGCTGGACGTCGTCCGCGCCCGCTGCGCCGGCCCGCCCGCGGACGCGCTGCTGATCCGCCCCGACGGCTACGTGGCCTGGGCGGGGACGGACGGGCTGGCGGAGGCGGTCAGGGAGTGGCTCGCCCCGGTCGCGGGCGCCGCTCCGGCCGGCCGTACCGGGTGAGGACGCCGCGGCCGAACTTCCGGATCGCCCGCGATCTCGACCGGCACTCGGGCATGATGGGTGCGCGACGTCCGGCGGGACGGGCAGGCGAAGCTGGTTTACCAGGAGATCCTATGGTGAACTCTCCTTCCGGTATCCAGCTTCGGGCGTTAGTGTTTGCGCGACGGCAACTAACCGTCACCGCCCGCCGACCCATCCGAGGGACCGCATGCCCGTCGCCATCGTCGCACTCCCGCCACCCGCCCGTTGACCGCCGCACCGAGGCCGCCATGTCTCCCTTGAGCCTGGACGTCCGCGCCCTGCCCTCCGGCGTCCTGATCACCGTGGCCGGTGAGGTCGACTCCACGAACGCCGACTGGCTGGAGACCTCGATCAACCAGGCCGGCCGGTCGGGCGCTGCGCTGGTGCTCGACCTCGGCGGGCTGACGTTCCTCGACAGCAGCGGCCTGCACGTGCTCTTACGCCTCAACGCCGCCGCCCGCGAGCGGGGCGGCGGCCTGCACCTCGCCGACGTCCGGGACGTGCCCGCCCGCGTGTTGCAGATCACCGGAGTGTGGAGCGCCCTCGACATCCACCCCACCGCGGCGGAGGCCGTCGTCGCGGCGCTGGACGGGCACGTCTCTCCACTCCAGGAGCCCCAGTGAAACTGACCTGCAGCCACCTGCCGGACATCACACTGATCACCGTGTCCGGGCAGGTCGACGCCACCACGTCCGCCGAGCTGGAGGGCTTCATCGACCGGGCCCGCCGCCGGCTGGACGAGCACCTGGTCTTCGACGTGCGCGAGATGTCCTTCCTCGACAGCTCGGGCCTCGCCGTCCTGCTCGCCGCCGCGACCCTGGCCCGCGTGCACGGCGCGGCCATCCACCTGGCCGGGCTCCAGCCCAGGCCGACCCGCATCCTGGAGATCACCGGCGCCTGGCAGGCCGTCTACCTGCACGAGCGCGTCGACCAGGCGATCGCGGCCGCCCGCGCCGCGGTGCAGGCGGGGCCGCCCGCCTCCCGTGCGTGATCCCCGGTCCGGGGCCCTAGACTCGCCTGCCATGACCGTCATCGACGCACAGGGCCGGCCGGAGCCGCCGGTCGCCGCCGACGAGAGCGCCACCCTGCTCGGCTTCCTCGACTACCAGCGCGCCACCCTGGCCTGGAAGTGCTCAGGGCTGGACGCGGCCGGGCTGCGCGCCACCGTCGGCGTCTCGTCGATGACGCTCGGCGGGCTGCTCAAGCACCTGTCCTACGTCGAGGACCACTGGTTCGGCCGCTACCTGCACGGCCACGACCGCCGCCCGCCGTGGGACACCGTGGACTGGCGGCTCACGCCGGACTGGGACTGGTCGTCGGCCGCCGACGACTCGCCCGAGCAGCTTCTCGCCATGTGGCAGGACGCGGTGGCCGTCTCCCGCGAGCTGACCGCGAAGGCCCTGGCCGACGGCGGGCTCGACCGCCTGGCGCGGATGAGCTGGCCCGACGGCTCGACCCCGTCGCTGCGCTGGATCGTGTGCCACATGATCGAGGAGTACGCCCGCCACAACGGCCACGCCGACCTCCTCCGCGAGTCCGTGGACGGCCTCACCGGCGAGTGACGCCCGCCTGCGCCCGGTCTCAGAGGAGCTGGTCGCGCCGCAGCCCGGCCTCCTCGCGGACCGCGATGAGGAAGGCGCGGCGCAGCCTCTGGCGCCGCACGCCCTCGACGGTGCCGCCCCGGGGCTGGTGCAGCGCGACGTAGCGCTCGTAGAGCCGCCAGCAGCTCTGGATGCCGTGCAGCAGGTTCTCCAGCAGGTCGGGGGCGGGCCGGCCGGGGTCGAGCGGCGTCAGGGGCAGCGGGACGGTGTCGGCGCCGATGCCCAGCTCCGGATGCTCGGCGTGCACCGTGCCGATGAGCCGTTCGGCGGCGTTGATGCGGTGCCTGGCGTCGATGATGCCGCGCAGGTGCCCCTCGCCGACGTGCAGGGCGTTGCGGATCAGGGACATCACCACCTGGCGGGGCCGTCCGCCCCTGCCGAGCACGCCGACGACCTCGGTCAGGCTCTCGAACGCGAGCGGCTTGGCGTGCTGGTCGGCGGCGGCCACGATCTGGGCCGGGTGGATCCGGGTGAGGTCGGCGGTGACGACGACGGCGGCGTGCAGCCAGTGGGCGGCGGCGATGGCGGCGGCCGTGGGGTCGAGCCGGGTGAACAGCGCGTCGCAGCCGAACGGGTGCCGCCGCAGCAGCCGGTCGGCCTGCGACACCTGCGACGGGGAGGCGTCCTCGCGGCTGAGCGCGACGGCCTGCGCGGCCCGTTCGGACAGGTCGCCGAGCTCGGCCCGCTCGACGGCGTCCAGCTCGGCGGCCACGTCGCCGGTGATGCGCGCGGTGAGCGCCGGCGAGCCCAGCACGTGCAGGGCGCGGCCGACCGTGTGGGCGGCCTCCTGCACCCTGGTGCCGGCCGGCGGCGGGACGGACCGGCCGGCGGTGGTGAGCAGGCGGAGGACGGTGCCGAAGGCGTCCCGCTCCTGCTGCCGGTGCCAGCCGAGGCTGCCGGGCCCCTGGTGGTCGGCCACGTCGGCGGGGTGGGTGTAGCAGCGCCAGCAGGCGTGGGAGAGCCGCGTCAGCCCGGCCGACAGGCGCAGGAGCTCGTGGCGGGGGAGGGCGGGGGGCAGGTCGGCCACCGTCGTGGCGGTCTCGCCGATGCCGATGCTCCACTGCGCGACGAGCGCGCCGCGGGCTCGGTCGATGGCGTATCGAGTCACGGAGACTCCTTCGACGGGGGGAGCGAGCGGGCCGGAAGCGTGCTCGGGTACGTGGTGAAACGGGCACGTGACCGTGTGTGAGCATGCTAATGAGCGCGGCGGCGGGCGCGAGGCGTTTTTGCCAGGCGCAGGCCGTTCACCAGAGGCCGATCAACCTGCGCCGGGCCCGCCCGCTAAGGAGCCGGATGGTCGGTGACGTACACCGGCACGCCCACCTTGCCGGTGTCGGCCGCCTCGCCCACCCCGTTGACGACGTGGTCGATGGTGCCCGCGCTGAGGTTGACGGTCATGATGTGGTGCAGCTTGACGCCCGGCGCGGCCGGCACCTCGAAGCCGTTCTCGGTGTGGATCTGCGGGTTGTTCTGGTTGAAGACGTAGACGCCGGCCCCGTACAGGCGGTGGGTCCGCACCCGGTCGCCGACCTTGTAGCCGGCGTAGCCCTCGACGTCGCCGTTCATCCAGTCGGCCTGCGTGGGCGGGTCGTAGGGCAGCTCGTTCTGGTAGAGGACCGTCGTGCCGTCCTCGCCGTTCCAGACCGTGTTGTACTGCTGGAAGTGCTCGACGAACAGGCCGGTCGCGGTCACGTGGTCGCCGTTGATGACGGCGCCGTTGCGGCCGAGGTTGGTGTTCCAGCGCTGGGTGTCGGTGAGGCCCTCGACGCCGTGGTCGGCGCGCCACACCCAGGTGTGGTCGATGAGCACGTGGTCGCTGTTGACCTCCAGCGCGACGTCGGTCCGGCCGACGTGCGGGCCGCCGACCCGGAAGTAGACGTCGGACAGCGTCGTCGGGTCGGCCGCGGCGCCCCGGGAGCGGCCGTGCGGCTTCCCGACCCGCAGCAGCGCCGGCGACTTCTGCTCGCCCGCGTCGATCGTCACGCCGGCCACGACCACGCCGGGCACGTCGGCGACGTCCAGCGGGATCGAGCCGCGGGCCGCGGTGAGCGTCGCGTGCCCGAGCCCGAGGACGACGGTGCCCGGCCGCCGGACCTCGATGCTGCGCGCGATGTCGTACACGCCGGGGGTGAGCAGCAGGTGCTTGCCGCGGGCGAGCTGGCTGTTGATGACCTGCACCGGGTCCGACGGCCGGGCGACGAAGAAGTCGCCGAGCGGCAGCGTGCGGCCGGGCGTCAGGCCGTTCGCCCACGAGACGCCGCGCGTGCCCCTGCGGGCGGCGGGCACGCGCACCTGGTAGCGGCCGCGGGCGTCGGTGTAGAGGAACGGCTTCTCCCTGCTGACCGGCGTGGTGTCGAGCGTGGTGTACGGCGGGTTCGGGAACGCGCTCTCTTCCGGGGCGCCGACGACGCCGGAGAAGACCTGGTTCCAGACGCCGTTCGACCAGCCGGCGATCTCACTGTCGCGGGTCAGCCACTGCTGCTGGGAGCCGTTGGTGACGGACGGGAGCCGGGAGTCGGCGATGAAGCCGCCGCTGGCGTACTGGGGGCCGGCGGTGCAGTAGTCCATGAGGGAGAAGGTGCCGCCGCTGACGTCGAGGCGGCGCAGGGAGACGGCCTGGGAGACGGCCCAGAAGTTCGCCGAGGAGCGGCAGCCGTCCTGGCCGGCGGCGTTGACACGGATGGACAGGTTGGACAGGGTGCGCCAGAAGTTGACCAGCGCCAGGCAGTTGCCGGTGCCGCCGTCGGCGAGGCAGCGGTTGTAGACCTCGATCTTGCCGTTGATGACGACGTCGGTGGGGGAGGCGCCGAGGCCGGCGATCTCGGTGTAGTAGCCGACCTTGATCTGGAGGGGGTGCTCGGCGGTGCCGTAGGTGCCCGGCCGGAACAGGTAGGCGTGGCGGGCGGTGCTCATCTCGGCGTCGACCTGGGCGGCGTGGGCGGCGTCGAGGGTCGCCTGGATGTCGGCGACGGGCATGCTCGGGTCGAAGACGGTGACGTCGGGCCCCAGGTCGGGCCCCAGGTCGGGCCCCAGGTCGGGCCCCAGGTCGGGCCCCAGGTTGGGGACGCCGCCGCCGTGGGCCGCGGGTGCCGCTTCCGTGCCGTCCGTCGCTCCGGCCGTTCCTGCGGCCATGACGGCGGTCGCCAGCACGACGCCTAACGTCGTGAGTGCCCGGCCGAGCCGCCGCCTCGCGGGGTGGGTCGTCATGCGGTTGGTCCTTTCCACGCCTGGCCCAGGTTGAGAGAGCGCTCTCTCGCGGACGTTTGTACCGCGCCGGTCACCCCCTCCACAAGAGCGGATGTGCGCGACCCGCTTGACCCGGCCCGGCCGGCGGTCCTTGATCAGATGGTCGGCACCACCCCCGGACGAACAGGACCCGCCATGCCGCACCCGAGAGCCGCCGCCGCGTTCGCCGCGCTCGCCCTGCTGACCGCCGCCGCCGCCCCCGCCGCGGCGGCGGCCGACGTGCCGTTACCCTCGGCGATCTTCCTGGCCACCCACAACAGCTACTCCGGCGACCTCGACGGCGCCCGCGGCTCCATCGCCCAGCAGCTCGACCAGGGCGTCCGCTTCATCGAGCTGGACATCCACGACAACGGCTACGCCACCGCGCACGACTACTCCCTCGGCCACGACGCCCCCGGCGACGCCGTGGACCACGACGGGAACCCCGCCTCGAACCTCCTCCGCGACTGGCTCGCCGTCATCGACGCCTGGTCCGCCCAGCATCCCGCCGCCGCCCCGATCACCGTCGCGCTCGACGTCAAGGATGACCTGACGGACAACACCTCCTACGCCGCCGGCAACCTCGCCGCCCTCAACCAGGAACTCGCCGCCGCCTTCGGCGACCGGCTGCTGCGCGCCGACGAGTACCCGGCCGACCCGCCCTCCCTCGACGCCCTGCGCGGACGCGTGCTCGCGCTGATCTCCGGCAACGGCAGGACCCGCACCCTGTACAAGCGCGACGTCGGCACCGGCCCGGCCGTCGCCGTGAACGGCCGCGGCCAGGTCGTCGAAGTCCACGACTCGGGCTCGGGCGACCTCTGGTACTGGAGCGGCACGTACGGGGCCGACGGCGCGGTGACCTGGCTGCGCCACGGCAGGTACGACAGCGGCGTGACCCCCGCCGTCGCGCTCAACGACGACGGCGACCTGGTCGAGGTCCACCAGTCGCAGAGCGCCACCACGCTCTGGTACCGCGTCGGCCGGGTCGCCGCCGACGGCGAGATCGCCTGGTCCGCCAGCCGCCAGTACGACAACGGCGTCCTGCCGACGGTCCGGTTCACCGACGCCGGCACCCGGCTGCGCGAGATCCACCGAAGCCAGAGCAACAGCCAGAACTGGACCTGGGCCGGCGTCCTCGACCCCGCCGCGCGCACGGTCGCGTGGACCGGCAACGCCAGGACCTCCGACGCCCGCTACGACCGGACCACCGCGACCGCCGGTACGTCCCGCGTGCACGTCTGGACCGGCGCCGACGGCCCGACTCCGTCCCAGACCCTGCGCGTCGACACCGACCGGCGCACCGGCGACCGCATCCGCTACCCGCAGGTCGCCTTCACCGAGTTCCAGCAGGGCGACAGCGCCGAGCTCCAGCAGGGCGCGCTGTTCTACGCCGCGCCCGCCACGCAGTCGGCGTTCATCACCGCGGCCCGGCGGGCGGGGCGGCTCGTGCGCGGCTGGGACTTCGACTCCGCCGGCGACGCCACCGACCCGCCGGCCAACTACCCCGCCACCAACCACCCGTACGACGCCTGGTACCAGAACCTCCTCGCCCAGGCCGGCGCCGTCCGCTGAGTTCCGGCGGTGTCGGGATCGCCGCTCTCGTGGGCGCGACCCCCGGCCTCGGTGGGACGGCGACGCTGTGGCCGGCGGTCGCCGAGATCGTGCTGCTGATCTTCGGGGTCCCCGCGCTGCCGGCGGCCTGGCGGCCCCGCCGGCTCGCTCCCTGGCTGCTCGCCGCCGCCGTGGCGAACGTCCTCGTGATCGCCCTCGACCGCGTGCTGAGCAGCGAGGGCGCCACCTTCGCCCTCCGCCGGGCCGAGGCGCCGAAGACGGCGGACGTACCCGGTCATGAGCAGTGACCAGGCCGCGTACGAGGGCAGCAGCAGGCGCTCGGCCAGGCCGAAGAGCTGGAACCGGCCGAGCGCCGTCACCGCGAGGGCGAAGGCCAGGGTGGCGGCGCAGAGCACCGCGAGCACCCGCAGAGCGGGCGGGCCGCCGACGGCGCGGGTGATCAGCACGGCCGCCACGCCGAAGCAGAGGAAGGCGAGCTGACCGGCGCTCGCGTGGACGATCCCCGCCGCCGTGAAGCGCACGGTCCGGTGCGCGCGGTCGATCGGGTCGGTCGGGAAGACGGCGACCAGCAGGAGGCCGATCGCCCACGCCGCCAGCAGCACCCGCCCGGTCCGGGCCCGGCGGGCACCGGCCAGGAGCGCGACGAGCGCGAGCGATCCCAGCACCCAGGCGAGGCAGCCCGCCGTGAACAGCCACCCGCCCGGGCCGAGGACGTACTCGCTCACGGTCACCCCGACCGGGTCCAGGCCGGGCCGCACGACGTGGAGCGCCAGGACGGCCGCGGCGAAGACGAGCGGGCCCCCGGCGCTGACGATCGCCAGGCCGCGGGGGAGCCTCACGGCCGGGCGGCCCGGACCTGCCGGGCGAAGCGCTGGTGGGCGGCCTGCCTGCTGACGCCGAAGGCGGCGCCGACGTCCGCCCAGGACGCGTTCGCGTTGAGGCACGCGGCGGCCACGGCCCGCTGCGCGGCCTCGCGGGCGAGCGTCTCGGCCCGCGCCGCGCCGCGCATGGCGGTGACCGGGTCCTGCCGGGTCAGCTCGTCGAGCGCGTCGCGCAGGGCCCGCAAGGCTGTGTCGAGTTCGTTCATGCCGTCAAGGATCCTTGACGCTTCGTCGGCTGTCAAGGATCCTTGACGATCACTCGGCGAGGTCAAGGGCGCCGTACCCGGCCTGCCGGGCATGTCTCCGCAGGTCGTCCACGGTGACGGCGGTGCCCGGTTCGAGCTGCCGGCAGACCCGGTCGAGGAACTCCGCCACCTCAGCCACCGTGCGGCGGGTGGCCGTGGCGTACGCCAGCGCCCGGTCGAGGACGGCCCTGGCCCGCGTGGCGGCGTCGTCGCACCAGAGCTGGAGGACGTGGCCGCGCGGGGCCACGTACGAGCCGAGCATCGCGAGGGAGAACGCGCCCTTGTCCCGCGCCCCTGAGTACCGGGAGGGCGGCAGGACGAGCCGGACGCTGTGGTGGTCGATCCAGGAGAGCGCCCGGGGACGGATGTCGCGTTCGCGCATCCACTCCGCGAAGTGGTCACGCGGCTGCTCGGAGTCGGCGCTCTCCATCACGTTCGCGGCAGTCGGCCAGGACTCGATGATCTCCTCCAGGTGCCGGTCACGCAGCTCGGCGACGCCGGAGTAGACGAGCGTCCTGAGCCGCCGGCCGTCGTGCGCCCGGATCGCGTAGCAGGGCAGGAACGCCCGGCCCACCTCCAGCACCGCGAGGCCGAGCAGCTCGTCCGGCAGGTCGTACGCGCTCCGGTCGGGCCGCCGGGCCAGCTCCTCGACCGCGCCAGGCCGGAAGCCGCACGTCTCCGGCAGGAGCCGGAACGTCCGCTGGGCGTAGGCGGCCTCCCGGTCCAGGACGCGCACGCCGCGCGCGTAGTGCGCGGTGCGCAGCGGCTCGCACCGCACGCCGTCGAAATACAGCCGTAGCCGCTCCTGCTTCTCGGTGTAGCGGCGGTCGTCGCGGACCGCGCGCAGGCCGCGCTCCGTTAGCGACAGGGCCTCGGCGGTGCCCTCAAGGTGCCCGATGCCGCCGAGGAAACGCAGCACCCGGTCGACCATGTGCTCGGTGACGCCCAGGAACGCGGCGATGTCCACCAGGCGGGTGAACCCGCCCTCGGCGATGGCGAGGCCGACGTACCGGTCGAGCAGGTCGAACGGGCCGCGTTCCTCGATGGTCGCCGACAGCTCCGCGGCGTGCAGCGGGAAGGCGAGCGCGTGGATCCGCAGCGGCCGCATCCCGGGCAGGGCGGCGGCGTGCTCCAGGGCGCGGGCCTGGGCGTAGAGGATCGCCTCGGCCGAGGCGCCGTTCACGGGGCCTCCCCGAGATGACGCAGGACCTCACGGTAGCCGCGGAGGTCCCCTGAGATGCGCACGTGGTCGTGCAGCGCCTGTGCCAGGCCGCGGAAACCGGGGTCGGTGGCGTTGAGGAGCGTGGAGAGGTCGCCGACGAGGACGAGCCGCTGCTTGGCGCGGGAGAAGGCCACGTTGGAGCGGCGCACCTCCCGCAGGAAGCCGACGCTGCGCTGCGGGTTGCTGAGCGTGAAGCCGAAGAGGATCGTGTCGTGCTGTCCGCCCTGGAAGGAGTCGACGGTCGCCACCCGCCGGGCGACCGCGTTCTCGTCGCCGATGCGGCGGGCCAGGAGTGAGGTGACCAGGCCGATCTGGGCCGCGTACGGGAGGATCACCGCCCAGTCGTCCGACTTGGCGTGATAGTGAGCGGCGAGAAGCGTCAGCAGCCGGGCCTCGCACTCATTGAGCCGGCTGTCCTTGGGCCAGGGCTCGTCAGGGCGGGGTTTGCGATCACGCCGTTCCCGCTGCGGCAGCTCCGCCGTGTCGACGAACGCCACGGGAGCCGCGAACAGGTCGTCGTGGTGCACCCGTCGCACATCGGACAACAGGAACCCCCCGTAGAAGTGGGCGGAGATGAATCGGGCCAGGCTCTCGGGCATGCGGCGCTGGTAGCGCAGCACCTCCTTGTTCTCCGGCGGCGTCAGGGAGAACATCAGCTCGAAGGCGCTGTCGGTGATCAGCCTGGCCAGCTCGTGATCGCCGGGACGCTCGGCCGCGGCCCAGGCCACCAGCCGCTGGTCGGGCAGCGGCGGCAGCTGCACGTGGTCGCCGACGAGGACGGCTCGCCGCGCCCGCACCAGCGGGACGAGCAGGTCGGCTGTGCTGATCTGGCCGGCCTCGTCCACGATGGCCAGGTCGAGGTCGACGTCGTCCAGGTGCTCGCTCGTGGCCGCGCCGATGCAGGTCGCGCCGATCACGTCGGCGTACCTGACCAGCTCGGCGTAGAGCTGCTCGGTCCGGCGTTCCAGCTTCGCCCGCCAGGAGTTCAGCAGATGCAGCCGCCTCCGCATCAGGGCGAGCGCGGCGGCCGCGGCGGAGGAGAAGGCCGCCAGCCCCGCCGGGTCGGGCGAGGGCGCGGGCAGGCCGCCGTCGAGCAGCTCGCTGAGGGAGGCGGCGACCCGCGCGGCCCGCTCGGCGCGAGCGTGCTGCTCGGCCAGCTCGCGCTCGTGGGCCCGGCGGGCTGCCACCAGGTCCGGGTGGGTGGCCCGCACCTGGTCGAGCTCGGCCGCCACGTGCGCCAGGTCCCGCGCGATCGCCTCCAGCGTGCGGCGGGCCTTCCCGGCCTCGGCGCCGATCGCGGCCCGCTCCCTCTCCAGCCGGTCGAGCCGGCCGCGGAAGAGCAGGCCGACCAGCGGCAGCCCGGCGCTCCGCCGGGCCCTGTCCACCGCGCGGCCGAGCCGGTGGAGGGACCGCACGCTGTCGGCCAGCAGCTCCTCGTGCCGGCGTCCGGCCTCCTCCAGGGACGCAGTCCGCCGCCGGATCTCGACGGTCACCGCCTCCTCGCGCTCCGCCATGGCGGCGGCGCTGCGCCGGACGACCGCCCTGGCCTCGTCGAGGCGGCGCAGGTCCTCGCCGAGCTGCCGGAGCAGGGCGTCGGCCGGCCCGTCCGGGGCGGCGGCGCCGTAACGCGCGAGCAGGGGTTCGGTCCGCTCGGCGATGCGTTGCTGGAGCTCAAGCGCGCGGGCCTCCAGCGTCAGATGCTCGCAGCCCCGCGTGACGCCGTCCTCCCGCCCGACGCGCAGCACCAGCAGATCCTCCGGGAGGCCCTGCAGGACGTTGTCGACGGCCCGGTTGGTGTAGGAGGAGATGAGGACCTTGCGCTGTTCCTCGGCGCAGGCGAGGACGACCTGCCGGATGGTGTGCGTCTTGCCGGTGCCCGGCGGCCCCTGGACGAGCCCGAGGTCGGGCACCGCGAGCGCCTTCTGGAAGGCGCTGAGCTGGCTGGCGTCCAGGGGTTCGCGGGGACGGCGGCCGAGCGCGGGCGCGAAGGGCTGGAAGCGGCCGTCCGCCAGCACCGTCAGCAGCAGCGGGTTGCGCGCGCGGCCCTCCCGGAGGATCTCGATGGCCTCCCGCTTCTTGTCGTAGGAGACGAGATTGGGCGACTCGGCGAACGCCCCGCTCTCCGGGATCCGGCCGAAGTCCACGGGTCGCTCGAATCGCACCGTGGCCACGCCCTCGTCGACGCGTTCGACCCGGCCGCGCAGGTCAGGCTCGCCGTCGATGTGCACGCGGCTGCCGTCGGTGAGCCGGTTGCCGCCGATGAGCTGGAAGGCGTGCACCGAACGCGCGGACCTGCGGGTCGCGGCCACTGGAGTGACCCGCAGGTACGGGATCAGGCGGCTGGCGTCACCGCCTGACGCCTCGATGCGCCGCCCCTGCTCAACGACGGTCTCGAGCCGGTCGAGGTAGGTCGTGTGCGAGGCCCGCGGCGCAGCGGTCGCGGCCGGCGCCGGGCCGCCGGCGCTCCAGGCGGCCTGCACGGCCGGCCAGCCGGAGGAGTGGCCGAGTTCGCGCGGATGGTCGTAGACCCGCCAGCGTCCGGCGCGCAGCAGCAGGCCGCCCCGGACGATCTGGTCGTGGTCGTCGAAGCGCATGGGATGGATGCCGCCGACCCAGTAGCCGCGGAGGTCCCGGGTGGGGAACAACATGAGCGCGTACCGGCCGTCGACGTAGACCTTGAGGAAGTCGTCGCGGCCTTCGCGGCCGCGTTCCAGACGAGCGGGAACCAGGTTCTGCGGTCCGGCCGCCCACAGGTCGTGGCCGATCCCTTCCAGACCGGGCAGGAGCGGATGGCGCTCGCGCTGCCCGACCAGCTTGCCGGGAAAGTTCTTGGACCAGATCAGCCCGACCTCGGTGCCGAGGTCGACGACCCTTCTCTCCACGGTTGCTCCTTCGCCTCAGACGCGCAGACCCGCGCCCAGCTCCATCACGTCGCCGCGCTCGGCGGGGTCGGGGGAGAGCGCGCGCCCGAGAGCGCGGGCGAGACGCTCCGGCACGGCGGGGTTCAGGACCGCTGCCGAGACGAGCGGCACCGGTGGCCGCCCGGTCACGATCCGATGGATCAGCTCGGCCAGCCGGCGGACGTCCTCGGCCGGGTCGGCGGCACCCAGGAACGCCTGCCCGGCGTCACGCAGGAACAGCACCCCCGCGCGATCGGCCATGATCGTGCCGGGGCCGAGGGCGCCGTGGGCGAGCCCCCGTACGTGCAGCGAGGCCAGCCCCTCGCAGAGCGCCTTGGTCCCCGCGGCCAGGACGCGCACGATCTCGGCCGCCCGCTCCCGCCCGCCGTAGAAGCCGGCCAGGGTGGTGAGCGAGGGAACCGCGGTGACGAGCACCGCCGTCTCCGCCGTCATGGAAGCGGCGACCGGTCGCGGCAGGCCCGGCGGCGACTCGGCGAGCAGGCCCGCCTCGGCGGCCAGCGCGGCCCGCCGGGCCAGGATCGACGCGTCCGGGCACACGGCGGCGATCCTGCGGACCCACACCGGGCCGCCGTCGGACGTGATCGCGAACGCCCTGGACAATACCGCCGTGCCGTCCGCGGACCGCTCCTCCTCGGGCTCGCCCGCGACCCGGTAGAGCGCACCGCCGACCTCGACGGCCTCCCCGAGGCCGGCCGGCGCCTCGTCGCGCGGCACGTCCGGCTCCGGCCGGGCCCGCTCGACCACGACCCATCCCTCGTGCTCGGCCTTGATCGCGCGCAGGTGCTGCTCCGGCCAGAGCCCCGGCTCCTTGTCGATGGTCCGGTGGCAGCTCGGGCACAACAACATGAGGTTGTCGACGCCGTCGACCTCGGCCGGCCTGGCCGCCTCTCGCCTGGGCCCGTCAGGGGAGTGGGGCGCGATGTGACCCATCTCGCCGATGTGGTGGGTGCCGCCCTCGATGTCCAGAGGTCTCCGGCAGATGGTGCATCGCCTGTCGGTCGCGTCGAAGAGCGCGCGCCGGACCTCAATGGGGATGTGTCTGCGCTGAGCTTGCGCCACCCGAGGATAGTAGCGACCGTTCCAGCGGCGCGGCGGCGGTCTGCCGGACTCCGGCGGCAGCCGTGCTCCGGCTCCGTCCGGTCACGTCTGGGTGACGAGGCAGAACTCGTTGCCCTCCGGGTCGGCCATGACCTGGAAGGAGCCCTGGTCGTCGGTGACCGGCGGGCCGATGCGGGTGGCGCCCAGGGCGAGCGCGCGGGCGGCGGCCGGCTCGATGGCCTCGACGGCGACGTCCAGGTGCAGGCGGTTCTTGGCCGCTTTGTCCTCGGCGACCGGCTGGAACGCCAGCCGGACACCCCCGGGCGGCTCGACGTGGGACCAGCCCCGGGCCCGGTCGACCGGGTCGCCGCCGAGGAGGGCGGCCCAGAAACGCACCAGACGCTGCGGATCCCGGCAGTCCACGACGATCTGGTTCATACGCGCGTACATGGGGTCAGCGTAGGGGTGCCGCGCCGGTGCCGTGTCAGCTCGGCGCCGGCCCCGTGTCAGAGCGCCCCGCGACGCCGGGACGCGTGACCACCGAGGCCATGACCTTCTGCAGGAGGCTGTAGGACAGGATCGGCAGCAGCGTCTCGGGCCGGTGGGCGAACCAGGCCGAGGCGAGCACGGCGGCCGCGCTGGTGTTGTTCATCCCGGTGGCGAAGGTGAGCGAGATCCGGTCCGGCGCGTCGCGCCGCGGCCACCGGGACAGCCACCCGCCGAGCAGGAACGACAGGCCGCACACCGCCCCCGGCACGGCGAACGCCAGCACGAACAGGTCGGGGTCGGGCCGGGAGAGCGCCCGCGCGAGCGCGCCGGCCGCGTTCACGTAGCACAGCAGCAGGATGACGGCGAGGTTGACCGCCTTGACCGCCGGCAGCGCCCGCGCGGCCCTCCGCTCGCCGAGGAGGGCCCGCGCCGCCATCCCGGCCAGGCACGGCAGCACCACCGAGGCCAGGGCGAACGCGCCGGCCCCCGCCGCGCCGGCCAGCCCGTCGAGCCTGGCGGTGTCGTCCAGGCCGCCGGTGCCCGAGGGGCCCACCAGCCGGCCGGCCAGCCGCAGCCCCAGCGGGACCGTGACCGGGCTGAGCAGCGTCGAGCCCACCACCATCGCCACGATCATCGGGACGTTGCCCCCCGCGTTCTGCCCCCAGGACGCCGCCCCGCCGGCGATCGGCATCGCCAGCACCAGCATCAGCCCGACCAGCAGGAACTCCACCTCGCCCGCGTCCGGCCAGGGGCGCAGGAGCACCGCGACCGCCGGCAGCAGCACCACGGGCAGCAGGGCGTTCACGGCGACCCCCAGCACCGGCCCGGACGGCCGGCGGAGCACGCCGCGCAGGTCGCCCACCCGGACGCCGAGGCCCGCGTTGGCCAGCATCACGGCCAGCAGCAGCATGGGCGCGGTGAGCGGAACGGCCGGCCAGGGCAGGCGGAGCGCGCGCAGCCGCTCGCCGGGGCCGGGGAACGCCCCGGCCAGCGCGTAGCAGCCGAGCATGAGGCCCAGCAGCCACCTCTGGGCGAACGCCATCACACGTGCAGTCACCGTCGAGATACTATCCGTCAGCCGGTCCGCCTCCTCCGGCCGCTCTTGACCGATCGCTTGACCGGATGTCTACTCGCAGAAGATCCCCAGCCGAGGAGCGATCACGCCCGCCATGGAACCGATCCCCCCTTCCGCCGCCCCCGCGCCGGCCCCCGCGTCCATGTCCCGCCGCGCCGTCCTGGCCGGCGGCGCCGGCGTCGCCCTCACCGCCGCCGTGTCCCCGGTCGCCGCCCGGCCGGCCGGCGCCGCACCGGCCGCCCACGCGGCCGGGACGTCCGTCACCTCCGGCACCGACTTCGCCGTGGCGCCCTCGCCCGACGGCCGCCTGCTCGCCCTCGACCTGCTCGGCGTGCTCTGGGTCTGCTCCGCCTCGGGCGGCACCGCCCGCCGGTTCACCAGCGACCTGTACGACATCGCCCAGCCCGACTGGGCCCCCGACGGCTCGGCGATCGTGTTCCAGTCGTACCGGGACGGCGTGTTCGACCTGTGGACGATCCGCCCCGACGGCTCCGGCCTCAAGCGGCTCACCACCGGCCCGTACGACCACCGCGAGCCCCGCTACAGCCCCGACGGCCGCACGATCGCCTACTCCTCCGACGCCGGCGGCAGCTACGGCGTCCACCTGCTCGACGTCGCCACCGGCGCCGGCCGCGCCCTGACGGACACCGCCGCCGAGGAGTACGAGCCCGCCTGGTCGCCCGACGGCCGGAAGATCGCCTTCGTCGTGGCCGACACCAGGATCGACGTCGTCGAGGTCGCGACCGGCGCGCGCAGCACCGCGGTCACGGTCCCCGCCGGCCAGGTGCTGCACCAGCCGTCCTGGCTGCCCAACGGCGCCGACCTCGTCTACCACCACTTCCACGCGGGCGCCAACGACCTGGCCGGCACCGCGGGCCCGCTCGTCACGGGCGAGGAGGTGTTCCCGTTCCGGGCGCGCTTCGGCCCTGACGGCCGCTACTTCTACACCTCCGCCGGCGTCGTGCGGACCCGCCGCCTGGGCTCCGCCGCCGCCGGCACCGTCGGCTTCACGGCCGCGCTGACCACGACGACCCCGCGCTACGCCAAGAAGGTCCGGGTGTTCGACGCGCCCGGCTCGTTCCCGGTGATCGGCATCGGCAGCCCGGCCGTGTCGCCGGACGGCTCCACCGTCGCCTTCCGCGCGCTCAACGACATCTACCTGACGCGCGCCGGCGACCGGCCCGAGCCGCTGTTCCGCGACCGCTGGTGGAAGGCCGACCCGGACTTCTCCCCCGACGGGCGCAGCCTGGCCTTCGTCACCGACCGCACCGGCACGCTCAACATCTGGGTGCGCGACCTGAGCACGGGGGCCGACCGGCAGCTCACCCACCTCACCGACTCGGCCGCCCTGTCCGTCCGCTGGTCGCCCGACGGGTCGGAGATCGCCTACCTCGACCAGGACGGCGCCCTCTGGGTCCTCGACGTGGCCGGCGGCGACGTGCGGAAGGTCTTCGACGCCACCTTCGAGCCGGGCCGGCCCACCTGGTCGCCCGACGGCCGGACGATCGCGCTGGCCGCGGTCGTGCCGTACTCCCGCCGCTACCGCGAGGGCCTGTCGAAGATCCTGCTCGTCGACCGGGCCACCGGCGCGGGCACGTACGTCGATCCCGCGCCGCACCGATCGCTCCAGACCCGCGGCGACGACGGCCCCGTCTGGTCGCCCGACGGCACCATGCTGGCCTTCGCCATGGAGTCGCTGCTGTGGGTCCTGCCGGTGGACCGGAGCGGGCGGCCCACCGGCCCGGCCCGCCAGGTCACCAGTGAGGTCTCCGACGCCCCCGTCTGGGCCGGCGACTCCGCCACCCTGCTCTACCTCAACGGCGGGCGGCTGAAGACCGTGCGCCTGGACGGCCGGCCGGGCCGCGCCGTCCCGATGCGGCTGACCTGGCGCAACGACAGCGGCCCCGAGCAGGTCGTGGTGCGCGCCGGGCGGATGTGGGACGGCGTGTCCGGGTCCGTGGCGCGCGACGTCGACATCGTGGTGCGCGGCCAGCGGATCACCGCGGTCGAGCCGCGCCGCGCCGGGCGGCCCGGCACGCTGATCGACGCGAGCGACCGGTTCGTCATGCCCGGCCTGATCGACATCCACCACCACCGCGAGATGCAGGGCTACGCCTACGGCTCGCGGCAGGGCCCGCTGTGGCTGGCGCTCGGCGTCACCACCACGCGCTCGCCCGGCTCGCCCGCGTACCACATGGCCGAGGAGCGGGAGGCGGTGCAGTCCGGGGCCCGGCTCGCGCCGCGCTACCTGGCCACCGGCGAGGCCGTGGACGGGCCGCGCATCTTCTACAACTTCATGCGCCCGACGTTCTCCCACGACCAGCTCCGGCTGGAGCTGGAGCGGGCCGACGCCCTCGGCTACGACCTGATGAAGTGCTACGTGCGGCTGCCCGTGAGCTGGCACAAGGAGGTCATCGACTGGGCGCACCGCCGCGGCCTGCCGGTCACCTCCCACTACCACTACCCGGCGATCGCCATGGGCGGCGACCAGACCGAGCACGTCGGCGCCACCAGCCGGTTCGGCTACTCCCGCACCGTCACGAACGTCGGCACCGCCTACTCCGACGTTATCGCCATGTTCGTGGCCGCGAGGATGGCCCGCACGCCTACCCTGTTCAACTCCAGCGCCCTGTACCGGGAGGACGCCTCGCTCGCCACGGACGAGCGGGTCCGCCGGCTCTACCCGAAGTGGCGGACGGCCGCGTTGGAGGCGACCGTCGCCGCCGCGCGCAACGCCGACCCGGCGGCCGTCCAGGTGACCCTCACCAACCTCGCCAACCAGGTCGCGCAGCTCGTCGCGATGATCCGCCGCGGCGGCGTGGTGACCGTCGGCACCGACGCGCCGATCGACCACCTCGGCGTCAGCCTGCACATGAACCTGCGCGCCATGGTCAAGTACGGCCTGACGCCGCGCGAGGCGCTGACCGCCGCGACCAGCACGTCAGGGGCGTTCCTCGGGCAGCCGCTGGGCAGGATCGCCGAGGGCATGTACGCCGATCTGGCCGTCGTGGACGGCGACCCGCTGGCCCGCGTCGAGGACGCCGCCAACGTCACCGCCGTCCTGGTCGGCGGCAGGCACCACACGGTGGAGGAGCTGCTGGCGCCGTACCCGTCCGCGACCACGGCGACCACCGCGGCGGCGCACCCGACCGCGGTGCGGGAGCGGGTCCCGGCCCATCCGAGCACCGCGGCCTTCTGGTGGCATGACCCCGCCGAGCTGCGCGCGGCGCGGTCCTCCTGCTGCGACGGTCACTAGCCGGCGGCCCGCGCCGGCACGGGCCGCCGCAGGTGGGCCGGCTCGCTGATGAACCGGGTGCCGAGCGCCGACAGCAGGCAGAGCAGGGCCGACACCACCACGATCGGCCAGGTCTGCCCGCCGGACCAGTCGTCGAGCCAGGCGGCCACGAAGGGGATGCAGCCGCCGACGATCGCGCCGGCGATCTCGCGGGTGAAGGTGACGCCGGTGTAGCGGTAGCGGACGTCGAACAGCTCCGACATCATCGTGGCCTGTGAGGCGAGCGTGAGGTCGTTGCAGAGCGTGAAGATCATCACGAACGCGGCCCAGATCACCACGGGCGTGCCGGTGTCGAGCATGAAGAAGAAGGGGTAGAACAGCACGGCCGCCGCGACCGACCCGGCGACCATCACCGGCCGCCGCCCGAACCGGTCGCACAGCAGGCCCGCGGCCGGCACCGTGACGATCTTGACGAGGTTGGCGATCACCACGCCCATCAGGCCGACCCACGACTCCGTGTGCACGTGCGTGGTCAGGTAGGTCAGGGCGTAGACGGACGGCAGGTAGCTGATCACGTTCGGCGCGACGCTGATGAGCATGCCGGGCACGATCTTGTGGCGGGAGGTGGCGAACAACGCCCGCAGCGGCGCCTGCGCGGGCCCGCCGCCGTCCCTGGCCGCGTCCCTGGCCTCGCGGAACTCGGGGGTGTCCGACACCTTCAGCCGGACGATCACGCCGGCCACGCCCACCAGGACGCTGAGCAGGAACGGGATTCGCCAGCCGTAGTCGACGAACGCCTCGTGCGGCATGAGCGCGGAGACCAGGAAGAACACGCCCGTCGCGACCAGCGAGCCGACCGCGTTGCCGAGGGTCGGGGCGCTGGCGTTCAGCCCGCGTGAGCGGGTCTCGGCGTGCTCGGCGGACATCAGCATGGCGCCCGCGTACTCGCCGCCCGCGCCGAGCCCCTGCACCACGCGCAGCGCCACGAGCATGATCGGCGCGGCCGGGCCGACGGCGGCGTAGGAGGGCAGCAGGCCGATCAGCGTCGAGGCCACCGCCATGAGCAGCAGCGTGACGAACAACATGGTCCGCCGCCCGACGCGGTCGCCGAGCACGCCGATGACGATGCCGCCGACGGGCCGGGCGAAGAACCCGACGGCGAAGGTGGCCAGCGAGGACAGGGTCGCCGCCACCGGGTCGCCGGAGGGGAAGAAGACGAGCGGGAGCACCAGCGCGGCGGCGGTGCCGTACAGCGAGAAGTCGTACCACTCGAGTGCGGTGCCGACGGTGGAAGCGATCGTGGCCCGGCTGAGCCGCAGCGTCATCGTGGACTCCCTCATCACAGCTTGTCGATTGCGCTGTCCGTATCAGGACCATTAACGTTAATGTGGCCGTAACACTACGAGTGGCCTGTTCGACAGGTCAAGAGTCTCGGCCAGCTAGTCATTTACATGAGCGTTAATGAGAGGACTGCGCATGTCTATCGCCGCGCCGGCCGCCTACGCCGGCCTGTCGAAGTACGATCCGCTCGGCCGGATCCTGTGCTTCGACCGGTTCGACTCGACCACCCACGGCTGGACCGAGCTGATCGGCAACTACAACGGCCAGGGCGACCTCGGCACCGTCGACGACCACATGCGCGACTTCCGGCCGCCGCAGCTCTCCTCCTGCTCGTTCTTCGACGTCGGCACGCACGGCACGCTCAGCGGCAACTACGCGCTGAAGCTCGCCACCCGCGCCTACCGGGGCCACACCGCCACCGGCATCCGCCGGCTCACCATGGCCGGGCGGGGGCGGGTGCGCATCGAAACGTACTTCGCGTTCAAGGCCGAGGCGACCGTCGGCCACGAGCTGCCCGCCAGCGTGGCCTGGGACGGCAACCGGCACCCGTCGGAGTCGCAGTTCGGGGCGTTCACCGTGGCCACCGACATCTGCGCCGACAACGGCGTGCGCTACCACAACGTGATCCGCTACCAGAACACGAACCTGGACGGCGAGATGACGCAGCGCTGGATGTACCCGGTGGTGCCCGAGCCGACGCCGCGCGACCACCAGGAGGGCAAGTTCGCCCTGCCGTACGCGGCCGACTTCACCGCGCCCGACCCGGACGACTGGCGGTACTTCGACGAGCCGCTGGAGATGTGCGTCAACGAGGTGCCCACCAAGATCAACTGGCACTACCTGCGCTGGGACATCGACACCAGCACCCGCTCCAACGTGGAGCTCCGCCTCAACGACCGCGTCATGGACATGAGCGACGTCCCGGTGCCGATCTACCCCGACCGCTACAGCACCCTGGACAACCTGCTCAACTTCTACTTCTCCGTCCGGACCCACGCGAACATCCGCAACTTCCTCTTCCTTGACTCCGTTCTCATCTCGGTGGATTGGTGACGACGATGCGATCGACCATGACGGCGGTGCTGGAACGCGCCGCGCTGGTGACCGACGAGCTGGCCACCGAGCCGTACGAGCTGCCCTGGGCCCAGGAGGCGCGCTTCTTCGTCCAGGCGCACGAGCTGACCGGGACGCTGGAGCTGACCACGGAGATCTCCCCGGACGGCCTTACCTGGTGCCCGGCCGACGTGCCGGTGCTCCGCGCCGAGACGCCCGGGATGACGAGCTGGCTGGTCACCGGGTTCGGCCAGTGGCTGCGGGTGCGCTGCCGCGTTTCCGGCGACCCCGGAGCGGCTGCCAGACTTCGGATCTACCTCGTGGGCAAGAGCTGAGCGGAGAATGACGGGATGGCACGTTCGCAACGGGTGACGCTACGCGATGTCGCCGACCGGCTGGGCCTGTCGGCGAACACCGTGTCGCGGGCGCTGGCCGGCAAGGACCAGGTCAGCGAGGCCACCAGGGCCCTGGTCGCCGCCGAGGCCAAGCGGCTCGGCTACGTGCCGAACAGCCACGCCCGCTCGCTGGTGTCCGGCCGCACCATGGTCGTCGGCCTGGTCATCACCAACCCGTCCAACCCGTTCTACGCCGCGCTCATCTCCGCGGTCGAACGGGAGTGCCGGGCGGCCGGCTACTCCGTGCTGCTCCTCGTGACCGAGGACTCCGGGGAGAACGAGAAGCGCGCCGTCCAGCAGCTCCTGCGCTTCGGCGTGGACGGCGTGCTGGGCGTCGCCACCGAGTCCAGGAGCGACGTGTGGGACGGGCTGAGCGAGGCCGGCATCCCCGTGGTGCAGCTCAGCCGCGACGCCTCCGGCCGCGGGCTCGACTTCGTCGGCACCGACGTGGAGTCCGCCATCGCCGACGCGGTGACCCGGGTGGCCCGCGACGGCGTCCGCCGGGTCTGGCTGCTGGAGGAGGACCTGCGGATCAGCACGGTGGACGCCCGGGTCGCCGGCTTCCGGCGGGCGCTCGACGAGCTGGGCGTCGCCCCCGAGCACGCGCTCGTGCTCAAGGTGCCCACCCGCCGCACCAGCGGCGCCAGCCTGCCCTGGCGTCCCGACGACGCCTACGCCCTGGCGGCCAACCTCATCACCCGCGACAACCACCCCGACCTGGTCGTCACCGCGAACGACTACTTCGCGCTCGGCCTCTACCGGGCCATCCGCGAGTGCGGCCTCGCCGTGCCCGACGACGTGCGCGTCCTCGGGTACGGCGACCACCCGTTCGCCGCCTACCTCCACCCGGCCCTGAGCACGATCCGGCTGCCCGCCGACGAGGCCGGCACCGCCGCGGTCGACCTGCTGCTGCGCCGCATCGCCGACCCCGACCGGCCCCGGGCCGTCATCCGGCTGCCCGCGGAGCTGGTCGAGCGCCGCTCCACGGAGTGACCGGCCGCCGCGACTCCTCAGGTCCGATCCCGAGGAGCGGCGCGGCGGCCCTCAGCGCGGGGTCGTCGCGCAGGATGCGCGTGTGCAGGTCCTTGAGCGGGACGCCCGGCTCGTCGCCCAGGGCCTCCACCAGGCCCGTACGCACCCGCGTGTACCAGGCCAGCGCCTCGGCGCGCTGCCCGCTCAGGTAGAGCGCGAGCATCAGCAGCGCCGCGAGGCGTTCGTTGAGCGGATTCTCGCTCATCAGGCCGACCAGCAGCGGAGCCACCTCGGCGGGGCGGCCGAGGCGGAGGCTGGTCTCGATGGTCGCGATCCGGGCCGCCAGCCGCTCGAACGCCAGCGCCTCCCGCGCGCCGCCCGCCCACCGGCCGGCCAGATCGGCCAGCGGCGGGCCCGTCCACAGGCGCAGGGCCTGCGCGTAGAGCCGGGAACGCCTGACGTCGTCGTCCGCCTCGCGCGCCGCGCCCACCAGCGCGCGGAAGCGGTACAGGTCGACGCGCTGCGGCTCGGCCTCCAGGACGTAGCCGCCGCGCCGCCTGACCAGCGGATCCCTGGAGACCTCAGCGGCCGTGCGGCGGAGCCGCTTGGCCGCGGTGTAGAGCGCGTCACGCGGGTCGCGGGGCGTCGCCTCCCCCCAGATGCGCTCGATCAGGACCTCGTCGGGCACGAACTCCGCCGGCTGCCAGGCCAGCGCGGCGAGAAGGCTCCTGGCGCGGCCCGGCACGGAACGGACCGGACCGGTTCTGCCCCGCAGGCAGACCGGGCCGAGCAACTGCACCTGCATGGTCGATCATTGTTCTGGCCGGGCGCATCCTGTCCGTATCCTGGCCGCATCCTGGCGGGCGCCGAGCCCGTCCAGGACGCCCCGCGCCCGCGACCTGGCCGACCGCGCGCCGCGCAGGTCGCCGCTCCGCTCGCGCGCCTGCCCCAGGAGCTCCAGCGCCCTCGCCTGATCGAGGCGCTGCCCGGTCCTGGCGAAGACGCGCACCGCCCGCTGGCAGTGGCTCGCGCACTGCTGGAAGTCGCCCCGGGCGAGGTCCGCCACGGCCAAGGCGGTCCCGGCCTTGCCGATGCCGGGCGCGTACCCCCGTACCGCCCAGTCCAGCGCGGACCTGGCGTGCGCGGTGGCCTCGTCGAGCCGGCCCCCGCGCACGGCCAGCTCCGACAACCCGAGCGCGGCCTCCACACAGCCCTGCCGGTGCCCAATGCCCTCCGCCTCCCGGCTCGCGGCCTGCAGCCGGAAGGTGACCGGCCGGCCCAGCCGGACCTCCGCACGCGCCAGGCCGATGAGCGCGAGGAGCTCGTAGCCGTGATCGCCGATGCTCATGGCCAAATCGAGCATCCGCCTGCGGACGTCCAGCGCGTCCTCGTCCCGGCCCGCGTCGGCGTGCACGGCGCCGATCGCGTCCAGCACCGCCACCTGGCCGTACCGGCTCGCGGCCGAGTGGGACAGCTCCAGCGCCCGGCCGAGGACGTCCAGCGCCTCCTCCAGCCGGCCCTGCTCCTGCCTGACCAGGCCGAGCCCGGCCAGCGTCAGGACGAGCGGCTCGGCGGAGGCGATCCCGGCCGCCATGGTCCGCGCCCGCTCAGGTAGAGCGCGAGCATCAGCAGCGCCGCGAGGCGTTCGTTGAGCGGATTCTCGCTCATCAGGCCGACCAGCAGCGGAGCCACCTCGGCGGGGCGGCCGAGGCGGAGGCTGGTCTCGATGGTCGCGATCCGGGCCGCCAGCCGCTCGAACGCCAGCGCCTCCCGCGCGCCGCCCGCCCACCGGCCGGCCAGATCGGCCAGCGGCGGGCCCGTCCACAGGCGCAGGGCCTGCGCGTAGAGCCGGGAACGCCTGACGTCGTCGTCCGCCTCGCGCGCCGCGCCCACCAGCGCGCGGAAGCGGTACAGGTCGACGCGCTGCGGCTCGGCCTCCAGGACGTAGCCGCCGCGCCGCCTGACCAGCGGATCCCTGGAGACCTCAGCGGCCGTGCGGCGGAGCCGCTTGGCCGCGGTGTAGAGCGCGTCACGCGGGTCGCGGGGCGTCGCCTCCCCCCAGATGCGCTCGATCAGGACCTCGTCGGGCACGAACTCCGCCGGCTGCCAGGCCAGCGCGGCGAGAAGGCTCCTGGCGCGGCCCGGCACGGAACGGACCGGACCGGTTCTGCCCCGCAGGCAGACCGGGCCGAGCAACTGCACCTGCATGGTCGATCATTGTTCTGGCCGGGCGCATCCTGTCCGTATCCTGGCCGCATCCTGGCGGGCGCCGAGCCCGTCCAGGACGCCCCGCGCCCGCGACCTGGCCGACCGCGCGCCGCGCAGGTCGCCGCTCCGCTCGCGCGCCTGCCCCAGGAGCTCCAGCGCCCTCGCCTGATCGAGGCGCTGCCCGGTCCTGGCGAAGACGCGCACCGCCCGCTGGCAGTGGCTCGCGCACTGCTGGAAGTCGCCCCGGGCGAGGTCCGCCACGGCCAAGGCGGTCCCGGCCTTGCCGATGCCGGGCGCGTACCCCCGTACCGCCCAGTCCAGCGCGGACCTGGCGTGCGCGGTGGCCTCGTCGAGCCGGCCCCCGCGCACGGCCAGCTCCGACAACCCGAGCGCGGCCTCCACACAGCCCTGCCGGTGCCCAATGCCCTCCGCCTCCCGGCTCGCGGCCTGCAGCCGGAAGGTGACCGGCCGGCCCAGCCGGACCTCCGCACGCGCCAGGCCGATGAGCGCGAGGAGCTCGTAGCCGTGATCGCCGATGCTCATGGCCAAATCGAGCATCCGCCTGCGGACGTCCAGCGCGTCCTCGTCCCGGCCCGCGTCGGCGTGCACGGCGCCGATCGCGTCCAGCACCGCCACCTGGCCGTACCGGCTCGCGGCCGAGTGGGACAGCTCCAGCGCCCGGCCGAGGACGTCCAGCGCCTCCTCCAGCCGGCCCTGCTCCTGCCTGACCAGGCCGAGCCCGGCCAGCGTCAGGACGAGCGGCTCGGCGGAGGCGATCCCGGCCGCCATGGTCCGCGCCCGCTCCAGGTACTCCTCGGCCTCCGACAAGCGCCCGAGGTGACGCAGGATGTAGGCCAGGTTGTTGACGCTGGAGGCCGCCCGGTCGTGGTCGCCGATCGAGGCGTAGATGTCCAGCGCCCGGCGGGTCCTGCCCAGGGCCGCTCTGAGGCGTCCGGGCACGGCCAGCGCCGAGCCGGCGGCTCTGAGGGCGTCGGCCTCCCCGCTCGGCCAGCGGGCGCGGCGGCACAGGACGGTCGCCCGGTCCAGCTCCTTGATCGACAGCAGGTAGTCGCCCGCGCAGTGGTGGGCCAGCCCCAGCGACAGGCGCATCGCGGCCTCGCCCTCCAGGCTCTGCTCTCGCCGGGCCGTCTCCAGGCCGAGGCGGGCCAGACGCAGCCACTGCGCCATCCAGCGCCGCCGGTAGAGGATGATGCGCAGCGCGTCGACCAGCCGCCAGGCCAGGCCCGGCGGTCCGTGCCGGGCGACGTGCTCCACCACGGTCGTGACGCTCTCCCACTCGGCCGTCATCCATGCCTCCGCCTCCTCCCGCGAGCCGAAGACCTCCGGTGACCCGGCAGGCGGCTCCGGGAGCAGGTCGACGGGGCGGGAGTGCGCCAGCCTGGCGACGGCGGCGATGCTGTGCAGGTAGTAGTGCGCCAGCCGGGTGACGGCCGCCTCCTGCTCGCCGGGGTCGGCGGCGGCGTTGAGCTCCCCGGCCAGCTCGGCGAGCAGGTCATGGCAGGCGAAGCGCCCGGCGCCGTTCTCGGTCGCGAGGTGCACGCGGGTGAGCTCGCCGAGCAGGCCCTCCGCCTCCGTCCGCGGCACGTCCGCGAGCGCGGCCGCCGCCTCGAGTGTGATGTCCGTCCCGGGGATCAGGTTGACCAGGCGGAACATCCGCCGCGCGAGAGGCGGCAGCGCACGGTACGACTGTTCGAGCGCAGGACGTACGGCCACGCCGTCGTCCCCTTCGATGCGCAGCCCGGCCAGCCGCCCGTGCTCGCGCAGCCGCGTCACGAAGCCGTCGATCGTCTGCCGCGGGTGGTCCGACAGCAGGGCGCCCGCGATCCGCAGCGCGAGCGGCAGCCGGCCGCACAGTTCGACGAGCCGGGCCGCCGCCTCGGGCTCGGTCGCGAGCCTGCGCTCGCCGGCCGAGTGGGCGAGCAGCGCGAGGCAGTCGTCCTGGACGAGGACGTCGAGCGCGACCCGTTCGGCCCCGTCACGGGCCGCCAGCCCGCTGAGCCGGTCGCGGCTGGTCACCAGGGCGAGGCAGCGGGGCTCGCCCGGCAGCAGCGGGCGGACCTGCGCGGCGTCCACGGCATCGTCCAGGACGATGAGCATGCGGCGGCCGGCGAGGGAGGACCGATAAAGCGACAGGCGGGCGTCGGGGTCCTCCGGCACCTCCCTCGGCGCGTGCCCGAGCGCGCAGAGGAGCCGGGTGAGCGGGTCGGTGGTCGCAGGGGCGCGCTGGAAGCCGCGCAGGTCGAGGAAGAGCTGGCCGTCGGGGAAGTCCCCAGCGTGCTCGTGCGCCCACCACAGGGCCAGGCTGGTCTTGCCGACGCCGGCCGGTCCCACGACGGCCACGGTCCTGGCCGGCCCCGCGGCGGCGGCGCTCACCCTGGCCAGATCGGGCCGCCTGCCGAACAGGCTGCCGGTGACCGGCGGCAGGTGCCGGGGGACCACCCGCCGCTCCCCGGCGATCAGCCGGGCGTACAGGTCGCGCAGGGGCGCCGCCGGCTCCACGCCGAGCTCCTCGCGGAGGCGCAGGCGTAATCGGTGGTAGAGCTCCACGGCTTCGGGGGTGCGGCCGGTGGCGGCCAGGGCGCGCATGAGCTGACCGTGCGGACGCTCGCGCAGCGGATGCTCCACCACGACCGCGCTCAGGTCGGCGACGGCCTCGGCCGCGCGCCCGAGCGCCAGCAGTTCTTCCGCGCGGCCTTCGACCGCCGCCAGGTGCAGCTCTTCGAGACGGGCGATCCTCGCACTCGCGAAGGGGTGATCGATGCCGGCGAACGGGGCGGACCATAGGGACAACGCCTCGCCGTACAGGGCGACGGCCTCCTCGCGCCGGTCGTCCGCCGCGGCGGCGCGGGCCCGTCCGGCGAGGTCGGCGAACCGGTCGGCGTCGAGCCGGCCGGGCTCGACGCGCAGGAGGTAGCCCGGAGGGCGGGTGACGATCAGCTCGTCGGGTCCGGCGCGGCAGGCCGTGCGCAGCTTCGAGACCAGCGTGCGGATCCGGGCGCGGTGGTGACGCGGGAACGCGTCGCCCCAGAGAACGTGCGCGAGGTGGTCGACCGGTACCACGGCGCCGGCGTTCAGGACGAGCGTGGCCAGCACCGTGGCCTGTTGCGACGGGAGCGGGACCTCCTCGCCGTCGACCGTCACCGCGACCGCTCCCAAGATCTGGAACGCCCAGGCGCGTGCCACCATGAGCCGACATTAGACGATCACTGCGGAAATGTACGGCGATTGGTCGTCCAGCGGTCGGCTGCCGGTCCGTGATCGGTCCGCGCGCGGGCCCGCACGCAGGCCCTTCACCGGTCCGGCCGGGTCACCGGCCACCGGGCCGAGATCGTTTCCCTTGACCGCCTCGCGGCGTGAAGCTTATTTTCGCGACGTCGCCGAGTCCCCGGAGAGAGCATGCTTGAGCTGTTGGGTCTCGATCACCAAGCCGAAAACGTTTACCGTCTCCTCCTGCGTCACCCGGACGGCGACGTGGACACCCTCGCCGCCCAGCTCAAGACCACCGCCGAGGACGTCCGCCGGATCCTCGAACGCCTCGTCGGGCTGTCGCTCGTCCGGGCCGAGCACCTGCCCTGCGGTCCGTTCCGGGCGGTCCGCCCCCAGTTCGGCCTGTCGGCGCTGCTCGCCAGGAGCCAGGCCGAGCTGCACGAACGCCAGCGGCAGATCGAGAGCACCCGCGAGGCCATCGCCGCCCTCGCGGACGAGTACCTCTCCGTGGTCCAGGCGGGCGGGGAGGTCGTCGAGCGGCTGGGGGACGCGGTCGCCGCGCGGGCCAGGCTCGAGGAGGTCAGAGGCCAGGCCCAGTCCGAGTGCCTGTCGCTGACCACGAGCCGGAGCGGGACGCCCGCGGCCGACCGCTCATGGGACCAGGCCGCCCTCGCGCGCGGCGTCGGCCTGCGCGGCGTCTACCAGGACAGCTTCTCCACCGACGCCGCCGCCAGACAGCACCTGACGTGGCTGCGTGACGCCGGCGCGGGCGTGCGCACGGCGCCCACCCTGCCGATGGCCATGGTCATCGTGGACCGCCGTGCGGTGCTGACCCTGTCGGTCCCCGCCGTGTACGTCGAGCAGCCCGACATCGTCGCCACGCTCCACGCGCTCTTCGAGCACGTGTGGCAGGGCGCCACCCCGCTGAGCGCCCCGTGCGCCGTCGGCGGGGAAGGGCTGTCCACGCGTGAGCGCGCGCTGCTCCGCCTGCTCAACGAGGGCTACACCGACGAGCGGGCGGCGCGCAGCCTCGGCCTGTCGCTCCGCACGACCCGCCGGCTGATGTCCTCCCTGATGACGAAGCTGCAGGCGCAGAGCAGGTTCCAGGCCGGAGCGCGGGCCATGCAGGCGGGCTGGCTCACCACCGGCGGGCCCGCCTCACCCGCGGGCCGCGGCCAGGGACTCGATGTCGCGGACGGCGAACACCCGGCTGAGCAGGAGAGGCACGGATCCGGCGGTGGCCGCGCAGGCCGCCACCAGTAGCACCTGCCGGGCGCTGAGCACGTCCATCAGCAGGCCCGCCACCAGGGCGCCCAGCGGGATGCCGCCGTGGGAGAGCAGCCGGTAGCACGCGTTGATCCGGCCGAGCCGCTCCGGCTCGGCGACGGTCTGCCGCAGGCTCATCGCGAAGACGTTGTACAGCCCGTCGCCGAACGTCTGCACGGCGAGCCCGGCGCAGAGGAGGACGGCTCCGCCGCCCCACGGGATCAGGAACCACCCGCCCAGCGTGACGAGGATGCTCACCCGGAGCGTCATGCCGACCCCGATGATCCGCCCCACCCGCGGCGCCGCCGCCGAGCCCAGCAATCCGCCCAGCCCGCCCACGGTCAGGCACAGGCCGATCACCCGCACGTCGAGGCGGGCCTCCCTGACGGCGTACACCATCAGCGCGGTCGAGATCGCGCTGCCCCAGAGGTTGAACCAGGACGACAGCAGGACCATCGCGCGGAGGTACGGGTCGCGGAAGGCCGGCGCGAAGCCGCCGAGAACGTCGGCGAACCTGAAGCGCGCGGGCCGCCGGTGCTGCCGCACCACGACCGTCCGGCTGACCAGGACGGCGGCCACCAGGTAGGACACGGCATCCGCCGCGAGCGCGACGGCCGGCCTGACGAGCTGCAGGACGAGCCCCGCCAGGCCGGGACCGGCGACCTCGGTGGCCGCGTAGGTCACGCCCAGCCGCGCGTTGGCGGTCACCAGCGCGTCCTGGCTCAGGATGTAGGGCGGGTAGGAGTGGACGCTGACGTCGATGCCGACGCGGAAGGCGCCCAGCAGGAAGCCGGCCACGCAGACCATCCAGAAGGAAAGCAGGTCCGCCGTCCACAGCGCGGGCAGGGCGAGCAGGACGACGCCCGCGAGCGCGTTGCCCCAGATCAGGACCGGCCTGGGCGCGTGCCGGTCCACCAGCATGCCGGCGACCAGGGTGAACAGCACCAGCGGCGCGAACTGCAGCGCGTTCAGCAGCCCCAGCTCCCAGGGCGTCACCCCGAGGGTGTTGAGCGCCAGGATCGGCAGAGCCAGGACCGTGATCTGCGACCCCACGCCCGAGATCGCCTGCGCCGCCCAGAAGCGGGCGAAGTCAGCTCGCGGCACGGGTGATCACACCGCAGGCGACCAGGCCGTCATAGTACTCGGCGATCTCCTCGCGCGGCAGGGGCCGCCCGGACACCGCCATCAGCTCCGACACCGCCTCCTCCTCGGTACGGCCGTGCGACAGCCCCCAGAGCAGGGCGCCCAGGTCGCTGCAGCTCACCCCGTTGCGCCCGTCCGGCTCCGACAGGGTCACGCCCTCGCGCAGCGGCAGCGGCATCCGCCAGGGGTCCCGGCGGGCGCCGGCGGCGTCCACCGGGCGGGGGTCGTAGAGGGTGCCGGTCGCCGCCATGACCAGCATGTCCTGCGCGGTGTGCAGGGCGCGGCGGACCCACGCCTCGACGTCGTGCCCAGTGGCCATCGCGCCCCCGCGCTCCGTCAGGATCCCGGTGAGGAGGGGGTGCGCCAGCTTCTGCGCGGTGCGTTCCCAGCGCCGCCAGACCCACTTCTGTCCCATGTACAGGTCGCCGAGCGAGGTGAGCAGCGCCTGGGCGGCCTGCAGCAGGAGCTGCTGGGCGAGGAAGTCGGCCGAGCCCCGGTCGCGCAGGGCGGTCGCGCCCTTGAGGTCCTCCGACAGGTTGCCGCAGTCGACGCTGTGGCGGGCGATGACGAGCCGGGCGAACCCAGGGCTGGAGCGCAGCTCGTCCCGTAGCTCGCCGAGGCGGCCGTGGGGATCGGTGACGACCCGCCCCAGGCAGAACCGGACGACGACGTCCAGCCGTTTGGCCGACGCCCGCGCGAGCTGGTCGAAGTCGTCCTCGTGGCAGCGGTAGCGGCTGAAGTCGCGCACGTCGCCGGCGAACCGCTCCAGGGCGACGAACTCCACGTCCGCCCTGCGTTCGCCCACCGCCACCTGCCGTGTCTCCCCCGCGCGGCCGACCACGAAGACGTCCACGTCCGACATCGGGGTGCCGAGGCCCGCGGTGGTCGCGCCGCCGAGGTAGACGCCCGCATCCGGATAGTCCCGGGCTACGACCGCGGCGGCGGCCATCGCCTCGCCGAGCTGGCGTTCCGGGTTCCATTCCATACGGCCTCCCTTTTCTCCCGACGAACAAGGCAGCGTGGAGGGGAAGACGCTCCCCTCCACGCTCACTCTGCTACTCGCGAATGCGCAGACCAGTCGACGTAGGGGGCTTTCCCATGGCTTTCTCCCTCCTCTCGAGGCCGGGTTCCGCCGTTATTCTGGCGCTGTCCGTTTCCGGCTGTCGACGCTTTTCGATGGCACTTGTCGGCAATGGCCATGAGCTGCCATGGCGCCGCGCCCGGACGTATTTCTAGGCTGGGCTTCATGCTTTCCTGGTATGCACGGGCGCTGGCCGGCGACGGCATTCGTCGGTACGGGAACTACAATGTGAACATCGTGTTGCCGGACGCCGGGGTCGTCGTGCGCATCCCGATCGAGGGCGGCGACGCGCGCGATCTGCGCCTGTGGCCGGAGCCCGAGGCGTTGTCCGCCCTCGCCCCGCTCGTGCCGCGCATGCCGCGGCTGCTGCACCGCTCCAGCCGGCCGCCGTTCCAGGTGCACACGTTCATCGCGGGGACCACGCTGCACGATCTCGCGCCGCGCGGCCGCGCCGTCCCCGCGCACGTCATCAGCGACGTCGTGGAGCTGATGGAGCTGCTGTGCCGCATCCCGGCGGGCCGGGTCCCGCCGCCGCCCGCCGGCTGGCCGCGGACCACGGCCGGGTTCGCCCGCCTGGTGGCGGGGGCCACGCAGCACGTGGCCGACCAGGTGCGCGCGAGCTCCTACGCACCGCTCTACGAGCGGCTGGCGATCCCGGACGACCCGCTCGCAATATTGGGCGAGCGGTGGCCGGAAATGGCCGGGCGGCGGTTCGCGCCTGTGCATTGCGATCTGCACAGGAAGAATCTGATCGTGGCCGATGGCGGCACGTTCTTCATCGACTGGGAATTGTGCCTGCCGCACGGTGACCCGGTTTACGACCTGGCCGTGCACCTGTCGAAGATGTGTTATCGGGGCGCGGAGGAGGACGCCGTCCTGCGCGCCTGGAGCGGCGCGCTCCCAGCCGCGCACATTCGCGGCTGGGAACACGACCTACGCGTTTACCGGGCACACGAGACAGTCAAAACCGCTCTGGTGGACAGTTTCCGCTACGCCAAGCTCATCGCAGCGGGCGCGGACGCCGCCGTCCCGCTGGCGTCGCTCACCGCCAAGGTCAACGCCGCGCACGAGGTGTGGGGGACAGGGCTGCGGCTGAGCGGCGCGGCCGTCGGAGAGGCGGTGTCCGCGGTCCTCGCCGCCGCGCCGCCGCGGCTCACGCCCCGGGAGCCCGCATCAGACCCTCGCCGGCCAGCCATCGGCGGCGTCCCGTCTCCCTGATCAGGGTCTTCGAGCCGGGCAGGTCGTGCTGGATGTACTGGCTCGCGATGAGCACCGTCTCCCAGTCGGTGGGGGAGAGCCCGGCCGCCGCGACGTCGGCCGCCCAGCTCCGCCACTCCAGCGGTACGCCCTGCCTGGCCCGCAGCAGCGCGGCCGCCGCCCGGCCGCCGGGGCCGGCCTCGCCGCGCAGGCGATCGAACAATCCGGCCACCGCCCTGTCGACGTCCAGGCTGACCTGCGGCGTGCCCGTGTAGAGCTTCTCCACGGGGACGGTCATGTCCTGCGGCGCGGGGGAGCGGAAGGCCGTCGCCAGGGTCGCGTAGATCTCGGCCAGCGTCGCCCGGTCGAAGACCACGCCCAGCTCCCTGACGATGTCCATCGGCTCGTCCGGGCAGTGCACGAGCACGGCGACGCGGTTGGGCGCGCCGAGCACCTCGCGCAGCTGGACCGGATCACGGTCCTCGGGGAAGGCAGATCCCTTCAGCCGGATCAGGCGCGGGGCGGCCGGGATGGCGAGCGGGTCGCTCACGTCCATCAGGAAGACCGTCATGGCCTGGGTGCGGTAGAGGATGAGGTCGGTGAGCTCGATGCGGTCCTGCGTCGCCACGTTCCACTGGAAGCGCCACAGGTCGCGGGCCGTCGGCCGGTCGTACCAGAACATCTCCGCGTGCACGGGCACGAAGTCGTGCGCGGCGAGGTAGTCGAGGCAGGCGTCCGCCTTCCTGGACAACACGCCGTCGGGCTTGATCGTGATGATCGCCAACCGCTGGAAGAACGGCAGGGCGTCGGCGCCGAGGACCTCGACGGCCGTGCGCCAGCTCTCCCGGAACGCGGAATCCGTCGCGAAATGCTGAAATTTCTCCGGCAAAGTGCTCAGAGCGCGCCAGGTGCCGTTCTCCGCGAGCGGATGAACCCATCGGTCGAGAACGTCGTTCATCCCGGCTGCCCCGCCACGAGCGGCTGGAAGTCCGCGGCGAACAGATCGATTGCCTCGGCCGTTTTGGGGTGCTCGGCCAGCGGCCGCAGGAAACGCCAGGGAACGGTCACGACATGCGCGCCGGCCAGGGCGAGTTCGGTGACGTCGTACGAGCGCCGCAAACTGCCCAAGATGACCTCGACGCCGTGTTTCTCCAGCAGCGGGACCGACTGCGCCACGACCGTTCGCGGATCCATTCCGGCGTCGCTCATCTTCCCCGCGAAGAACGACACGTACCGCGCGCCGGCCGCGGCGGCCAGCAGCCCCTGCGCCGTGGTCATGCAGGCGGTCACGTTGACCTGGAAGCCGTCGCGGGCCAGCCGGTGGACCGCGCGCAACGCCTCCCAGCCGCAGGACACCTTGATGACGAGCGATTTGTAGGCCAGCTCGTCGGCGACGGAAAGCGCCTGCCGGACCGTCTCCTCGGGGCTGTCCGCCATCACCTGAACGGAAAAGGGGAGGTGCGGTGGGTGATCACCGAGCAGCCGGGCGATTTTCTTGAGCTGCGTCATGCTGGATGTTCCCGTGGCGGCCCGGAGTACCGAGGGATTTGTCGTCACGCCCTCGATCAGACCCCGTTCCAGAGCTTGTTCGATCTCGGCGGGATCAGCCGAGTCCAGAAACAGTTTCATGCCGGCCTCTTTCTCGCGGACGGGCACCACGTCCCCAGTTTCCACAGGGCCGCATCAACCGCCAGCGATGCCGCCTGTCACTTTCTGCCGCTGGCCACAAGCTGTCATGTCCGCGGTCGGCCGGCCGGTGCCATACTCGGCGCCATGGTGATCCCGCGCCTCGTCGCCACCGATCTCGACGGCACCCTTCTCAGGTCCGACGGCACGCTTTCGGGACGCACGCTGGCCGCGCTCGATCGGGTCAGAGCCGCTGGCACCCTTGTCGCCGTCGTGACCGGGCGGCCCCCGCGCCGGATGGCCGAGCCGGCCGACCGGCTCCGCGGCGACGGCCTGGCGATCTGCGCCAACGGGGCGATCGAGTACGACCTGCGCACGCGGCGGGTCCTGGCCGAGCACGCGATCCCGCCAGACGTCGCCCGTGAGATCGTCCGGCGGCTGCGCGGGGCGCTGCCCGAGCTGACGTTCGCCGCCGAGTATCGCGACCGCTTCGCCTATGAGCCCGGCCATGAGCTGGGCGGGCACGACTCCCGCTCGCCGTGCGGATCGACGGCGCCGCTGAGCGAACTGGTCGCCCTGCCCTGCGTCAAGCTTCTCGCTCGCCATCCGCGGCTGTCCGCCGGAGAGCTCGTCGCGCACGCCGTCATCGCCGTCGGCGACCTCGCGACCCCGGTGAACACCAACCGGCGGCGGCTCGTCGAGATCTGCGCGCGGGGGGTGGACAAGGCCACCTCACTCGCCCGGCTCTGCGAGCGGCGCGGCATCCTGCCGTCGCAGGTGATGGCGTTCGGCGACATGCCGAACGACCTCCCCATGCTGGCCTGGGCGGGCCGCTCGTACGCGGTCGCGAACGCGCACCCCGCCGTGCTGGAGGCGGTTCGCCACCACGCGCCCGGCAACGACGACGACGGAGTGGCGGCCGTCCTGGAAACGCTCTACCCGCGGCTCGCCGCCACCGCCGAAGGCCCGATCCTCAGCCCTGGATCTGCACGCACCCGGTCGCCCACAACGACCGGGTGACGGAGGAGGTGATCTCGGCCGTCCGGCAGCGGTGGTAGGCCGGCGGCGCGGCGATCGTCACGTCCGTGCTCCCCGACCCGCGACACCCCCGGCCCGAGAAGTCGTACACCGGCCCGACGGGCGGGAAGGTCTGCCCGCCCAGCAGGCACACGTAGTCGTAGTCCTGGGCCTGTGCCGGCGCCACCAGCGACCCGGCGGCCAGCAGCGCCACGCCGCACATGGCCGCCACACGTGTGAGAGACATGCCCCGACGGTAAGGGCGGGGCGCCGCCCGGCCCAGATGCGATCTGTCACCGGACGGTGTGCGTTCCTCACACCCGGCCCGCCCGGGCTCCACTCGTTTTCCGCCGGGACGACTCAGGCGTTCCTGTGCTCGTCGATGCGGCGCTTCATGAACTCCCACGCCGACTGCTTGGAGATGCCGAGCTGCCGGCCGATCTGCTCCAGGCTGGCGCCCTCCTCCTGGGCGATGCGCATGGCGATCCACCGCTGCGTGCCGAGCATGGCCATGAGGTCGGCGTTGGCCTGGAGCGCCTCCAGCGAGGTGATCCGCGGCAGGTCCGCGAGCCTGGCCTCCAGCCGGGCGGCCTCGTCCTGCTGATCGGCCGCCCGCGCGGTGGTCAGCGCCTGTTCGAGCTGGATGCGCTCCAGGAAGGTGCTCCACTTCTGCCACAGTTCGTTGCCGCGGTCGGTGTTGGCGCTCACGCCCGTCACCTTAGCCGAGCCGGAGCGGTCACTCTCCGTGCGTCAGGTTGCCTTGACGCCGAAGGGCGGTCAGGTTAACCTGACGGTGATGAATCCCCTCAGAAACCCCCTCCACGTCATCGTGGCCGGCGGCGGCATCGCCGGCCTCTGCCTCGCCCAGGGCCTGCGCGCCTCGGGCGTCGACGTCCGCGTGCACGAACGCGACGACTCCCCGGCCGCCCGTGCGCAGGGCTACCGGCTGGGCCTCAAGGAGACCGGGGCGCGGGCGCTGCGCGAGTGCCTGCCCGGCGACCTCTACCGGCTGTGCCGCGCCACCGCCATCCGCACCGCCACCCGCATGATCTTCCTGGACGAGCAGCTCCGGCCCAGGTTCCAGCGCGAGATCCCGCCGCCGCCCGGCGGCGACGACGCCCCGTTCGGCGTCAACCGGCTCACCCTCAGGGAGATCCTGCTGACCGGCCTGGAGGACGTCGTACGGTTCGGCTCCGCCGTCGAGCGCTACGAGCCGGCGCCCGGCGGCCGGGTCCGCGTCGTGTTCGCCGACGGCTCGCAGGACGTGGCCGACCTGCTGGTCGGCGCCGACGGCACCGGCTCGGCGGTCCGGCGGCAACTCGTTCCCGACGCCGTCATCGACGAGCTGGACCGGGCCGTCTGGGGCCGCACCCCGATCACGCCCGCCCTCCTGGACCGGATCCCGCCCGAGCTGGTCGACAGCTTCAACCGCGTCCTCGGCCCCGCCGGCGCCGCCCTCTCCGTGGCGACCTGCCGCACCCCGGAACCACCCTCGCGGGCAGCCGCGCGCATCGCCCCGCGCGCCTGCCTGACCGACGTCCCCGGCTACTTCTCCTGGATGGTCGCCGTCCCCGGCGGCGAACGCCCGTCCGCGCCCGCGGACCTGCACCGGCTGGCCGCCCGCACCGTCGAGACCTGGCACCCGGCGCTCGGCGACCTCGTCGCCGCCGCCGACCGCGACGGCACGTTCGGCGTCTCGATCACCTCGGCCCGCCCCGTCCGGCCCTGGGCCGAGCCCGCCGTCACCCTGCTCGGCGACGCGATCCACACCATGTCGCCGGGCCGGGGCGACGGCGCCAATGTCGCGCTCCAGCACGCCGCGCTGCTGTCCCGCCTGCTCGCCGGGCGCGCGTCCCTGGCCGAGGCCAAGCAGGCGTACGAGACGCGGATGCTGCGCGACGGCTTCGCCGCCGTCGAACGCTCCCGCCAAGCCCCGTTCGCCCCCTTCGCCAGGACGGGCGGCGCCCGGTGAACGGGCCGGGATTCCGGTTCCGATTGAGCGGGGCCGGGGGTGCTGTTACCTTCGCACGGTGGACGACAGGCGTGCACGAGCGGAGGTGATCGAGGATTTCGCGGCTGCCCTGCGGGAATTACGCAACGCAGTCGGCAATCCCTCTTTCCGCGAGATGTCCGGCAGGTCGGGGGCGATCTCCCACACCACGCTGCACGAGGCCACGAAGGGCAACCGGCTCCCGAGCTGGGAGACCACCGTCGAGTTCGTCAAGGCGTGCGACGCGGACCCGGCCGCCTACCGCGAACGGTGGGAGAGCGCGAACCGGGTGGTCAGATCGGCGGGCACCGGTGACCGTGCGGGCCGCGAGCTCGCGGAAGCCCGTGCCGTGCCCCTCACCACCGGGTCCCCGGCGGCCAGGCCGGCCGGCGGGATCACGGTGTCCGTGCCGCCGCCTCCGCTCGGCGACGCCCGGCCCGCACCGCCCGCGCCAGGGACGAACGGGCGACCCCGGCCGCCGACCCGCCCCGCCGTGCTGGTGACGGCGGCCGCCGTCGTGGGAGTGGCGGCGCTGGCCGTGGCCGCCACCACCTGGGGCTTCAGGACGGAGCCGGCCGGCCCCGCCCCGTCGGCCGCCGGGCTGTCCCCGGCCGACTGCCCGGTCCGCGCCACCAACCCGCCCTGGGCCGCGCCGCCGCACGAGGGCGACGCCGCCCAGTTCATCGCGGACATCACGCTGTCCGACTGCACCCGCGTCCCCGCAGGCGAGACCGTGAGCAAGGTGTGGCGGCTGAAGAACGCCGGCACCGTGCCGTGGAAGGGGTACTCGCTGCGCCGCCTCGACCCCGGCCGGCAGGCCGACCAGTGCCAGACCATCTCCGACGTGCCGATCAAGGACACCCCGCCCGGCGAGACGGTCGACATTCAGACCGCCGTCACCACGCCCAGGAAGCCGGGCCTGTGCTACGTGCGCTTCAAGGTGGTGGACGCCTCGGGCGCGGTCGCGTTCCCCGGGAACCGGCCGATCAACTTCCAGATCATCGTCGAGTGACGCCGGTCAGGAGCCGAGGACGATCCCCGTGTAGTAGTGCTTGAGGATCCTGGAGTGGCTCCAGCCCGCCCGGGCCTGGTCGCGGGAGCCGTTCTGCGACATCCAGTCGCCGTCCACCCAGTTGCCGCACGCCGTCGTCGTCGCGCAGTACTGGGCGCGGAAGATCTTCCCGGCGCGGGTCAGCCGGGTGCCCCCTGGTTGCCGCTGTTGAAGGAGTAGCAGAACTCGCCGCTGTCGCAGACGCCGTCCCGGCTCGCGGCCGAGGCGGGCGGCGCGGCCGCGAGGACCGTCCCGGCGAGTGCGGTCACGGCCAGCAGCGACAACGGCCGGGCAGTGGGTGGAAGCACGGGAACCCTCCTCCGCGTCATCGGACGTGGTAACCCTGCGCGGCCCAGAACGCGGCCGGGTTCGCGTTGTCCAGGTGCGGGTCGCCGACGCTCTTGGACGCCTGCGCGACCCGTCCGGCGCGCACCTCGACGTGGGTGTGCGCGGACGACCGGCTCGACACCCCGCGCCACGACTCGGTGGCGATCGCCTGGCCGCGGCTCACCCGCTGGCCCGCGCGCAGGGCGGACAGCGGGGCGGAGTGCAGGTAGATCACCGTCTTGTTGGAGGCGGCGTTGTAGATGGCGATCGTGGAGAGGTTCGCCCGGCCGGTGGCTCCGCGTACGACGCTGACGACCTCGCCCGCCACCAGCGAGTAGACGTTCGAGCCCACGCCGCGCGCGAAGTCGATGCCCTCGTGCCGGCCGGAGGTGGAGGTGTAGCCGTCGAAGCCGCAGGTGATCCGGCCGCCGCTCGCCTTGTACAGCGCGTACGACATGTTGCTGCGCGCCGCCGACGACGGGCCGATCTGGTGGGAGGCGTTCTGGTTCTTCAGGGTGGCGTTGAGGTCGGCCTTGGCGCCGGGGGCGAAGTCCTGGTAGCTGCCGCTGTAGCCGCTGTTGAAGTAGACGCGGACGGTCTTGGCGGTGCGGTTCCAGGCGGCGGCCGCGGAGTTCTTGACGCAGGTGCCCTTGCCGGCGCCGGGGCCCTTGAAGTCGTAGCAGGTGGGCTGGGTGGTGGCGTAGTCGGCGACGGAGGTGGTGAAGTCGGAGACGGAGCCCTGGTTGCCGCTGTTGAAGTAGTAGCAGAACTCGCCGCTGTCGCAGACGCCGTCCCGGCTCGCGGCCGAGGCGGGCGGCGCGGCCGCGAGGACCGTCCCGCCGAACGCCATCGTGGCGCTCGCCGCCGCGAGGACCCTGGTGAGCTTGCTCATGCTGATCTCCTTGTGTTCGTCGGTAAATCGGGAGCCGGGCACGTCAGCGGCGCCGGTACTCCTCCCAGGTGCGGACGGCGACGCGCGGGCCGTCGTCCTGGCCGCGGCCGGCGAGCCCGTTCAGGCCGAGGTAGTAGTCACCGATCTGGTGCTGAGCCTGGCTGGACAGGTCGGTGTCGCTGATGGCGGCGGCGTGGATGTGCCACGGCCAGTCGCCCTGCCGCGGGCTGCGCACCCACGCGGCGAAGCCGACCAGGCGCAACGCGCGGACGACCGCGGTGCGCGTGGCGGCGTTCATGCCTTTCACCGAGACGTCCACGACGCCTCCGCCGTCGTGCGTGCCCGCGGACGTGGGGTCGCCGCCGGGGTTGTACGAGCCCTGATCCAGCGTGAGGTCACGGCCGAGCAGCCGCTCGGCCTCCGCCAGCATGTCCCGCGTGCGGGCGTCGACGGTCATCCCGTCCACGGACACCTTGGCGCCCGGCTCGACGACGTCCGTGACCGTGAAGCGGCCGGCGCCGAGCTTGGTGAGCGACGTCCGGCCCGGCAGGCCGTTGGCGGCGAGCCCGGTGAGCCCGAGCGACCTCTGGTAGCCGGCGTAGGCGGCGACCGTCGTGGTGCCGAAGTAGCCGTCCACCCACTTCGCGTCGAGCAGGCGCCGGTCCCGCAACGCCTCCTCGACGAGGAGCACGCCGGCCCTGGCGCCGGGGGTCAGCGTGTCGTCGGGCCGCCGCGGGTCGATCTGCGCCGCCTTGACGGTGGCCGCCATGTTCACGCTCGGCAGCGCGCCGGCGTCGGCCGCTCGCGCCGCCTGTGCCGCCGGTCCCGCGATCGCCGCCGTCAGCGAAGCGAGCAGGACGGCCGGCATGAGGGCGGCGGCGCGGGCGGGCAGCTTCATCGTCGACTCCTGTGCGAGGGCTCGGGGTGATGCCTGTGCGGCGGAGTCCAACGTTCCTGTCCGGGCGCCTGTCCGGTAGGAGAACGGTGTTGTCAGCCTGTTCGGCAGGCTGGTCCGGACGGGCGTACGCGGCGTCTGACGGGCGGCGCAAGCACGGTTTCACCGTGGACCTCGCTCTCGACGGCCGCAGCGCGCCGGACAAGTGCGAGCTCACTCCGTACGAGGTGGCGGCTCGTCCAGCGGGGGCGAGTCGCGGGTGCTGGTGTCGCGATCTTGATGCCCTGGATCGGGTTCCTTGAGAGTGCCATCGAGGTGGCCTGGGGCGCCGAAGCAGAAGCCGACGTAGCGTTCGCGCCGGCGGATGCCGACAATTTGTCGATCGGAAAGACTCAAGCGCCTGGAGGCGGCGCTAACCCGTTATCAGGGTTCTGGCCTTCCTGAGTGGCTCGAAGAGGGCGAGGTCCTGGTTGGTGAGAATGACGATGGTGTAGCCCTTGGTGGGGAACATGTCCAGCTCACTCCAGTAGCCGGGGATGCCGCCGTTGTGGCCCACCACGCGCACGCCGCCCCGCAGTTCGTCGCTGAAGCCGTAGCCGTACTTGCTGTCCTTGTTCAGGCCTTGCACCTTGCCTTCCATGACGGTCCGGGTGAGCTTGGCGTTGAGCAGCCGGTGTCCCCGCAGGGCCTGGGCGAAGTTGAGCATGTCGCCCACGGTGGAGATGGCGCCACCGGCGGGGGACGCCCCGTCGGGCTGGTCGCCGAGGTCGCGCAGCTCGCCCTCCGGGGTGGTGCCGTCCATCGTCGGCATGCCGACCCACTGGCCGTTCGTGTCGAACAGCGCGTAGGGATGCGCCATGCGCTTGACCTTGGCGGGCGTCCAGGGGCCGAGGAAGGTGTCGTGCATCCGCGCGGGCGTCAGGATGTGCTTGCGGACGTAGTCGGCGTAGTCCTGCTTGCCCACCTGCTCGATGAGCGCGCCCAGGACGATGTAGCCGGCGTTGCTGTACTGCATCTTCGCGCCCGGCTCGGACGTCAGCGGCTGCTTGACGATCTCCTTCATCAGCACGTCGACGTCGGTCTGCGCATGGTCGTTCCCGGGAATCTCGCCCATGCCCGAGGTGTGGGTGAGGAGGTGGTGGACGGTCACCGTGTCGGCGATCTCGTCCGGGAAGCCCTTGACGTGCGTGCCGATCGTGTCCTGGAAGGAGACCTTGCCTTGCTGGACGAGCTGGGCGACGGCGACGCCGGTGATCATCTTGCCCATGGAGCCGATGCAGAACCGCGTCCGCGGCGTGTTGACCTCGTTCCTGACCTTGTCGGCCATGCCGTAGGCGTTGTTCAGTACCGGCCGGCCGTGCTTGGCCACCAGGACCGCTCCCGAGAACTTCCCGGCGGCGGCCAGGTCCTTCAGGTAGGCATGGAAGGCACGCCAGTCTTCTCGTGAGGGAGCAGCGGCCGCCTGCGCGACCGGCCGTCCGGTGGCGGCGAGCGCTGCCAGCAACGCTCCGCCGGCAAAGGCCCTGCGGCTGACATCCATGGGATATTCCTTTCGAGTGCAGGGGCAGGGGACTGCCTCGCGCTGTCGCCACCGCGGCCCGGCTAGGGACAGAGCACGCTCGCGGCGGCCTTGTTCATGGCGTCATTGATCGGCATGGCCTGCCGGTTGTCGATCTTCAAGGTGGTGGATACCGCGAACTGGGTCCGGCCGTCGGCGGAGGTGTAGGTCACCGCCAGGAAGCCGGGGCCGCTGCCCGCGGCCGCCGCGACCGTCCCGCCGCACAGATCGGGCCGCGGCTGTCCGACCGCTCTTTGCAGGTCCGCCGGCAGCAGCCGGCCCTGGCCGAGCGCGCGGTAGAAGGCGCTCAGATCGCCGGAGGTGGAGACCACTCCTCCGGCCGCGCCGCCGAAGCTCGCGTTCTGCCGGTCGACGTCGCGCGGCCTGCCCTTGGCGTCGGGGTGGTAGCCGTGCCCGTGCGGGCCCTTGATCCCCTGAGGAGGCCTGGTGGTCAGGTAGGTGTGCTTCATCCCCAGCGGTACGAAGAGACGCCGCTCCAGCTCGGCGGACAGGCTGCGGCCGGTCACCTTCTCCACGATCAGGCCGAGGAGAACGTAGTTGGTGTTGGAGTAGGCGAACCCCGCGCCCGGCTCCCCGGTGCGGGGGACCTCGCGGGAGGCCTTCACCAGGTCGATCGGGGAGTAGTAGGTCGTGAAGTCGAAGGCGTCGTCGAACTTCCCCGAAGCGAAGAAGTCGGGGATGCCGGAGCTGTGGCGGAGCAGCTGCTGGACGGTGATCTCGCCGGCCCGCTCGACCAGGTCCTGCTGCGCCACCTGGGGCAGAACGGCGGCCAGCGTGTCCTCCAGGCGGAGCTTGCCCTCCTTGACCAGTTGCAGGACCACGGTGGCCGTCATGAGCTTGGTCTGGGACCCGACCCGGTAACGGGAAGCCGCGGGAATGTGCCCGCCCTTGCCGCCGAGCAGGCGGGTCCCCGCGCTCCCCTGCCCCTGGCGCCGGCCGTCGACGTACAGCTCGCCGATGGCCCCCACCACGCCGTCCGTCTTCGCCAGGTCCTTCATCGCCTGCTGGACGTCTCCCGTCTTGACCTCGACGGCGGCGGTGGCGGAGGTGTGGAGACTCAACGCCAGCATGGCCGATGCCAACCCGGTCAGGCCGGCCGCTCGTGCACGGCTCATCTCGTCATGATCCTTTCCATGGGGCTTTCGAGGTGATCACATCTACCGGCCGGCGCGTATCGGCGGGCGATCGGCGGACCATATGCGGTCCATATGCGGACGTTGCGATACTGCCCGGATGCGTGTGCTCCTGGTCGAGGACGAGCAGCCCCTCGCCCGTTACATCGAGGCCGGGCTGCGCAAGCACGGTTTCACCGTGGACGTCGCCCTGGACGGCCGTAGTGCGCTGGACAAGTGCGAGCTGACCCCGTACGAGGTGGTCGTGCTGGACCGGGACCTGCCGGAGGTGCACGGCGACCAGGTCTGCCGCCGGCTGGTGCAGCGGGGCGTGTCGCGGGTGCTGATGCTGACCGCGTCCGACGCGGTGGAGGACCGGGTCGGCGGGCTGATGCTGGGCGCCGACGACTATCTCGGCAAGCCGTTCGCCTTCTCCGAGCTGGTCGCCCGGGTGCACGCGCTCGTCCGGCGCAGCGCGCCGGCCCGTCCACCGGTGCTGCGCGCCGGCGGGGTGAGCCTGGATCCGGCCCGGCGCAGCGCCGAGCGGGACGGCCGGCTGCTGCGCCTGACGCCCAAGGAGTTCGGCGTGCTGGAGCAGCTGCTGGCCGCCGGCGGTGACGTCATCAGCGCGGAGACGCTGCTGGAGAAGGTGTGGGACGAGCACGCCGACCCGTTCACCAACGCGGTCCGGATCACCGTCGGCACGCTGCGCCGCAAGCTCGGCGACCCGCCGCTGATCGAGACCGTCATCGGCGCCGGCTACCGGATCGGCCCGTGATGCTGACCGCCCGCGCCCGGCTCGCCGTCCTGCAGACCGCCCTCGTGCTGGCCGCGGGGGCCGCGCTGGCCGGGTTGACCTACCTGCTGATGAAGCGCCGCCCGGCGCTCGTCACCCATCTGGACCCGGCCGGCCCCGACGCGCAGGGCACGCTGCGGCTGGTGCCGCAGCCGCAGGACCTGCGCGAGCTGGCCGACCGGGTGCAGGCCGACACGCTGTCCGCGCTGCTGCCCCAGGCCGGTCTGGCGCTCGTCGTGGTGACCGCCCTGGCCGCCGTCCTGGCCTGGCTGGTGGCCGGACGGGTGCTGCGGCCGATCCGCGTGATTTCCTCGGCCGCCCGGCGGCTGTCGGCCGAGAACCTCACCGAACGGGTCCCGGTCACCACCCCGGCCGACGAGCTGTCGACGCTGGCCGGCACGGTCAACGACATGCTGGACCGCATCCAGCGCGGCGTCGCCGAGCGCGACCGGATCCTGGACAGCCAGCGGCTGTTCACCGCCAACGCCGCCCACGAGCTGCGCACCCCGCTGACCACCGCCCGCACCGCGATCGACGTCACCCTGGACGGAAACCCCAGCCGGGACGAACTGCTCGCGATGGCCGGCGACGTCCGCGACGCCGTCACCCACATGCAGCGCGTCCTGGACGGGCTGCTGCTGCTGGCCCGCAGCCAGGCCGGCTCCGGCGCGCGCGAACCGGCCGACCTGGCCGCCATCGCGGCCGACGTCCTCGACACGGCGCGGGAGCGGGCGACAGCCGCCGGCATGGCCGTACATGCAAGGCTGCGGCCGGCGCTGGTCACCGGCGAGCCCGTCCTGCTGGAACGCCTGGTCGGCAACCTGGTCGACAACGCGGTGCGCCACAACCACGCCGGCGGGCACCTCGTCGTCGAGACGTGCACAGCGGGCCCGCGCGCCGTGCTGCGGATCCGCAACACCGGCCGCGAGATCGCGCCCGAGGAAGCTCAGACGCTGCTGGAACCGTTCGTGCACGGACAGGGCACCCGCGTCCGCACCGACGGCCCCGGCCTGGGCCTGGGACTGTCCATCGTGCGCGCGATCACCCATGCCCACCAGGGGAACCTCGCGATCGCCGCCCGCGCGGGCGGCGGCCTCGACATCACCATCGAGCTCCCGCCTCACTCACGGGCCGCGGAGCGGCCGGCACGACGACCCGCTGCGGTCACCGCACAGCCGGCTGGATGAACGCATCCGCCTGCCTTCGGCGTCAAGCGGCTGTACGGAGTGGTGAAGGTGTCTCGTTCGGGGTTCTACCGGTGGATCAAGGCGCAGGCGTGGCGGGCCGTGGCCGGGCACCGCTCAGCAGGAGGCCGCCGGCCAGGACGACCGCGGCCGCGGTGGCGCCGTGCACGCCGAAGGCGGTCGCGGCGGCTCCGCCGGACCCCAGCACGAGGATCATGTCGCCGAGCGGGGTGAGCGCGGTGACGAGCACGACCCACCCGAGGACGCGGCGGTTCCCGGCGAGCAGGACGGTGAGGATCACCAGCCCGGACACCACGTCCCGGATCCCCTTGACGGCGAGGAAGCCCGCGCCCTCGGCCCGGGGCCGGCTCGGCAGGCCGAAGGCGGGCGCCATGGACGCGGGGGTGAGGAGGTACGAGATCCCGACGTAGCCGATGAAGATCGCGCCGATGACGGCGAGCACGGCGCCTGCCGTGCCGCGGGACGGCAGCCTCGCGGGCCTCAACGGTCTCCTCCGGCGTGGGCCGTGGACGAGGCGGCCTGGCGGTCGCGGGTCCAGGCGGGGCTGTCGAGGAAGTGGTTGTCGTACAGCTCCTGGGAGGCGAGCAGCTCCTCCAGCGTGGCCTCGCCCCTGCGGAGGCGGTCGAGCAGGCGGAAGTACGCGAACCGCTGGATGCCGGGGGCGACGACGATGAGCAGGTCGGCGGTGTGGCCGGGAGCGGCGGCGAAGGCGTGGGGCGTCAGCGGGGGCACGGCCGCCGCGTCGCCCGCCGCCAGCGTCACGATCTCGTCGCCGGACAGGACCCGGGCCCTGCCTTCGAGGACGTAGAACAGCTCGGTGGAGGTGGCGTGGTGGTGCGGGACGGCGCCGTCGGCGCCCTCGGTGAGCGTCATCCTGATGGTGCTCAGCGCGCCGCCGGTGTCGCTGGAGTCGAGGAGCAGCCGGCCCGTGGCCGCGGGCGAGACGATCGTCTCGGCGTCGGCCGCGCGGACCAGGGCCGTGTTCGTGATCATTGACATGTCAGGCTCCCTTCGAGCGCCGACGCCACGAGCCGCTGCGCGTAGGCCCGGTCGACAGGCGCGCCTGTGATCATCACTCGGTAGTAGAGGGCGCCGGCCAGCTGGTCGAACAGCGTCTCGGCGTCGAGGTCGGCGCGCAGCTCGCCGCGGGCGCGGGCGCGCTCGATGAGGGCGAGCGCGAGGGCGTTGCGCCTGGCGTACTGCTCGCGGGTGAGCCGGCCGATGTCCTCGTGCCGGGCCGCGGCGGCCACCAGCTCGCCGGCCGTGCCCGACGACGGGCCCTCGCGGCCGCCCGCCGCGCGCATGCGGTTGAGCCCGGCGGCGATCTTCTCCAGGTAGTCGACGAGGTCGGCCCGGATGTCGCCGGTGTCGGTGATCTCGTCGTCCGCCTGCAGCCGCGCCACCACCGCCACGGCCAGGTGGTCCTTGGTGGGCCAGCGGCGGTACAGCGTGGTCTTGGCCGTGCCGGCCCGTTCGGCCACCTCGTCGATGGACAGGCCGGCGTAGCCGCGCTCGAGCAGCAGCGCGGCGGCGATCCGCAGCACCCGCTCGTCCACTTCCGCGTCGCGCGGTCGTCCGCGAGGCGGCATCGGGGACCTCCTTCATTCCGAAACTCATGTAGCGAAATAGAAGTTACCCGGAGCGGGACAATTTCGCAACACCGGTTTCGTATACCGCTCCCGGTGGACCGCGCATCCGCCTCCGGGGTGACGAGACGAGGGGTTCGCGCGGCCATCATGGGCGGTACGTCGTGAACCGCTCTTCTTCAGGAGGCAGTGTGAGGGACCGTGAAGCAGGCAACTCGAACAGGGGGATCGAGGAGTCGCTTCACCGGCGGCCGGACGACGCGCGGCACGTCGAGTTCCGGGTGCTGGGCCCCTTCGAGGTGCTCGTCGGCGGCGTCCCGGCCGGCCTCGGCGGCCCGCGGCAGCGCGCCCTGCTGGCGCGGCTGGTGGCGGCGGCCGGGTCCGTCGTCTCGATCGACGCCCTGATCGACGACCTGTACCACGGCGCGCCGCCGGCGAACGCGCTGGCCTCGATCCACGTCCACGTGTCGAACATCCGCAGGGTGATCGAGCCGGACCGGGCCCCGCGCACGCCGCCGAGGCTCCTGGTCGCCCGGCGGCCCGGCTACGTGCTCACCCCGGACGACGTCGACGCCCTGCGGTTCTGCGACCTCGTCGACAGCGCCGAGCAACGCCCGCCGGTCGAGGCGCTGGCCCTGCTGGAGGAGGCGCTGGGGCTGTGGCGCGGCCTGCCGTACGGCGAGTTCGCCGCCGAGCTGTGGGCGATGTCCGAGGTGAACCGCCTGCACGAGCTGCGCCTGACCGCGGTGGAACGCCGCGCGCAGGCTCAGCTCGACCTCGGCCGCCCCCAGGCGGTGATCCACGAGCTGGAGCCGGAGACCGGCGAACACCCGCTGCGCGAGCGGCTGTGGTGGCTGCTCGCCGTGGCCCACTACCGCAGCGGCAGGCAGGCCGACGCGCTGGCCACGCTGCGCAGGGCGCGGAACGTGCTCGCCGACCAGCTCGGCCTCGACCCCGGCCCGGAGCTGCAGGCTCTGGAGCAGGACATCCTCCAGCAGTCGCCGTCGCTCGCGTTCCCGCCCGGGCCCGGCGCGCCGCCGCCCCCGTCCTCCTCCGGCCCGCCGCCCGGGGTTCCGGAGCGCGCCGGGCTGATCGGGCGCGACCGGCAGGTCGCGACGCTGATGACGCTTCCCGTCCTGATGGAGCGCAACGGGGTGGTCACCGCCGCCGTCAGCGGCGAGCCCGGCATCGGCAAGACCCGGCTGTTACAGGCGTTCCGCGACGCCTGCGCCGAGCTCGGCTACGTGGTGCTGGACGGGCGCTGCCACGAGGGCGAGGGCGTGCCCCCGCTGTGGCCGTGGCTGCAGGTGCTGCGGGCGCTGGCCGAGCTGGTGCCGCCTCCCGACCGCCGGGCGCTGGCGGGCCTGCTGGACGACGAACGGCCCGCCGGGACGACGTCGGCCACGGTCCGCCACCGCAACCAGCTCATCGCGCGATGGCTCGTCGAGGCCGCCCGCCTCAGGCCCCTGGTGATCGTCCTGGACGACCTGCACTGGGCGGACTCCGCCACGCTCGAACTGCTCAGGGACGTCACCGTGCTGTCCGGGGCGCAGGCCAAGGACGTCTCGCTCACCCTGGTCACCGCGTTCCGCGAGGCGCCGCAGCGCGACCTGGGCGACCCGGCCGGCGCCTTCAGGCTCTCCGCCGACGAGATCCTCTACCAGCTCGCCCGCTACGACCTGGTCCGCGTCAGGCTCGGCGGCCTGTCCACCGACGAGGTGCGCGAACTGGCCGAGGAGATGGGCGCCAAGGTCAGCGGCGCGGAGGCGCGGCGCCTGGCCGAGCGCACCGGCGGCAACCCGTTCTTCGTGTGCGAGAGCGCCAGGCTGCTGGCCGAGGGGCAGAGCCTGGAGATCGTGCCCGAGCGGGTGGCCGACCTGATCAGGCAGCGGCTGGTCGCGCTCGGCCCCGAGGCCGGCGCGGTGCTCGGCGCCGCCGCGCTGATCGGCAGGAGCTTCGACCCCGGCCTGGTCGTGGAGGTGTGCGGGGCGTGGGCGCCGGACCCCAAGTACGCCCACCGCGCGCTCGACCTGGCGGTGCGGGCCGGGCTCCTGGTGGCGGGGGACGGGTGCCTGACGTTCGTGCACGACCTGGTCAGGGACACGCTGGCCGGCGACGTGCCGCCGCTGCGCAGGGCGCTGCTGCACCGGGAGGTGATGGCCGCGCTGTCGGCCAGGCCGTGCGCCGACGTGACGACCATCGCCCACCACGCGGTGCAGGCGGGCCCCGCGGCCTACCAGGAGGCGGCGCGCTGGGCGCGGGCGGCGGCCGGGCAGGCGAGCGAGGCGGCCGCGTACGAGGAGGCCGCCGAGTGGTGGGGCAGGGCCGTCACCGCGCACGGCGCCTGCGGCGGCGACCCCGTCGAGCATGTGGAGCTGCTGCTGCGCCAGGTGCGCGCCCTCCTGGAGGCGGGCGACGCGATGGGCGCCCGGCAGGTGCGGGCGCAGGCCCTGCGCGTCGCGGCGCGGGCGGGGGCGGGGCCCGAGCTGACCGCCCGCGCGCTCACGGCGCTCGACGCGCCCGCCATCTGGACGCTGCGCAACCCGTACGAGCCGGTGGAGGTGCGGCTGGTCGACCAGTTCGACGCGGTGCTGCGCCGGCTGCCCGACGACGACAGCCCGGAGCGCGCGCTGCTGCTCGGCGGCCTGGCCCAGGAGCTGTACGGCGACGGCGACATCCGCTGCCTGACCCTGTCCGCCGAGGCGGTCGCCATGGCGCGCAGGATCGGCGACCCGCTCCTGCTCATGCGGGCGCTCAACGCCCGCTCCCTGTCGGTGCCGCAGTCGGCCCACCTCGGCGAGCTGATGCGGGTCGCCGAGGAGCTGCACGAGCTGGCGCCCCGGGCGGACGAGCCGAGGTTCGAGCTGCTCGCGCACATGATGGACACCCACTACAAGCTGGAGACGCACGACCTGGCGGGCGCCGACCGGGCCGCCGCCCGCTGCGAGGCGATGCTGGAGCACCTGCAACTGCCCTGGCCGACGTTCCAGCACACCATGTGGCGGGCCAACCGGCTCACGCTCGACGGCCGGTTCGACGAGGCGGCCGCGCTGTACGACGAGGCCGAGCACCAGGCCCAGCGGCTCGGCATGTGGTACGCGGGCGCCGTCGTGGCCAACGGCCGCCTCATGCTGTACTACCAGCGCGGGGCCATGGCCGAGGCGGGGCCGCTGATCGACCAGATCACCGGCATCCATCCCAGCGTCGACCACGACGCCCGGGTCCTGGAGCTCTGCGCCCGCGGCCGGGTGGCGGAGGCCAGGGCCCTCACCCGGGACGGGTGGCCGTCGCCGCCGCGGGACTGGTCGTGGCTGACCATGACCTGCCTGCAGGGCGCCGCCCAGGCCGCCGTCGGCGACCTGCCGGCGTGCCGGGCGACGCGGGAGAAGCTGCTGCCCTACGCCGGCCGGATCTCCGGCGGGTCCGCGGTGTCCTGCATCGGCCCGGTCGACCACTTCCTCGCCCTGCTCACCACGGCGCTCGACGGCCGCTGACGGTCAGGCGGGCCGGGCGGCGAGCGGCCAGGCGGGACGGCGCTCGATGCGGGCGATCACCTCCGGGGACCCGAACCGGCGGTCGATCCTCCTGGCCGCCTCCGCCCAGTCGGCCATGGAGCGCACCGGCGACAACGTCTCGACCACGAAGGGATCGCTCCACCGCTCGACCGCGCGCCGCCAGATCGCGTCGGGGTCGTCGGTCAGCAGGTTGCCCACGCAGCCCTCGTACACCGGCATGGCGCGCACCTCGCCGTCGGGCTCGATCTGCATGAGCGGGAAGCCGTGCCTGGCGACGGTGCGGGGATGCATCATCAGGAACCAGTTGTCGGACGTCGTCACCCGGAGCGAGGGCGGCGCCAGCGAGCGCAGCCGCTCGGTGTACTCCTGGCTGGTCAGCGTGGCGAGCTCGGCGTTGGACAGCAGCTCGGACTCGGCGAAGCCCGGCCGGCTGGCGAGCCCGGCCGGCACCGCGGCGGCCAGGTTGAGGAAGCTCATCCGCGGGAACCTGGGGGCGAGGTCGGCGCACAAGCCGGGAAGCTGGTGGAAGTTGGCGCGCATGACCGAGCAGTCGATGCCGTACTCCAGGCCGGGAACGGCGTCGAACAGCGCCAGGGCGTTCAGCACGCGGTCGAAGGACCCGCGCCTGCCGCGCACGCGGTCGTGCACCTCGGCGTCGGCCCCGTCGAGGCTGACGGTGACGCGGTCGAAGACCCTGGCGCTCTCCTCGGCGTCCTCCGGGGTGAGCGTCCAGGCGCCGGTGTAGAGGCCGACCTCGATGCCCGCCTTGCCGATGTGCTCGGCCACCTCGTGGATGCCCTTGACCACCAGCGGCTCGCCGCCGGCGAACTCGACCGAGCGCGGGCCCATGGCGATGATCGCGTCGGCGAGCCGGAACAGGTCGCCGTGGGCGAGCCGCCTGGCCGGGCGTCTTCCCGACTCCGAGTAGCAGTGGACACAGCGCAGGGGGCAGGCGTAGGTGACGTCCCAGATGACGTGGGTGGGCCTGTTCATGGGAACCTCCTTGTCGCGAGGGGGTGGGCGGCGGGCGGCGGCGTGTTCGACCAGTGGCCGACCAGGTCGGCGTACAACCGGGAGCGGGCCAGCAGGTCGGCGTGGCTCCCGGTGCGGGCGGTGCCGCCGTCCATCAGCAGCACCCGCCGGGCCCGGACGGCGGAGCTGATGCGGTGGGCGATGACGACGAGCGAGCCCGGGCGGGCGGCGAACGCGGTCTCCGCCCGCGCCTCCGCGGCCGGGTCGAGATGGCAGGTCGCCTCGTCGAGGACGACCAGGCGGGCCGGGGACGCGTACGTCCTGGCCAGGGCGATGAGCTGCCGCTCGCCCGCCGACAGCGCGCCCGGCTCGCCGATCTCGGCGTCGAGCCCGCCGAGCCGGTCCAGCAGCGCCCGCGCGCCGACCCGCTCGGCCGCCTGGTGCAGCCAGGCGTCCGGGACGCCGGGCGGGCACAGGTAGCCCAGGTTCTCCCTGACGGTGCCCGCGAAGACGTACGCCTCCTGCGGCACGAGCGCCACCGCCGAGCGCAGGTGGCGCTCGGGCACCCTGTCCAGGGGGATCCCGCCGAACAGGAGCTGCCCGTGGGTGGGCCGGCGCAGCCCGGTGAGCAGCAGGGAGAGCGTCGACTTGCCGATGCCGCTCGGGCCGACCACGGCCAGGTGCTCCCCTTCGGGGATCCGCAGGTCGAGCCCCTGCACGACGGGCGTGGCCTGGGGCGCGTAGGCGAAGGTCAGCCCCCTCGCCGTCAGCTCGAACCCGGCGGGCGGGCAGGCGTGCGCGAGCGACGGCTCGGGGGGCGGCGGCACGACGGTCTCGGCCAGCCGGCGCAGGGTGACCGCGAGGGACACGCCCCAGCTCGCCAGGATGCCGGTCATCGACTGCAGGGCCGGCTGCAGGCCGTTCGCCAGGTACGTCACGGCGCCCACCACCTCGCCCGCGCTGAGCCGCCCCTGCCTGGTCAGCGGCGCGGCGGCGAGGATCAGGACGAGCATCGGCACGTGCGCGCCGACGCTGACGATCAGGCGCCGGGCCGCGCCGGCCCTGGCCAGCGCGCGGGTGGCGGCGGCCTGGGCGTCCACCGCGGCCCGCACGGCCGCGTACGCCTGCTCGCCGGCCCCGCAGGCGGCGACGTCCCGCATGCCCGACAGGATCGGCGTCGCCTCCGCCGTCAGCCTCTCGTCGGCCAGGACGAGCCCGCGCTGACGGGCCAGCAGCACCCGCAGCAGCAGGAGGAACACCGCGAGCGCCACGAGCACGGGCCCCGCGACGACGGCCGCGGCCAGGGGCGAGAGCACCAGCAGCCCGGCCAGCGCGCTGACCAGCGAGATGCCCAGGCCGTTGGTGGTGCGCAGCAGCGCGGACACCAGGCTGCGCAGCGTCTCGACCTGCCCCGTGAGCCGGCTGACGGCGGCGGTGTCGGGGCTCTCGCCCCGCGCGGCGCGGGTCACCGTGGCCGTGACGACGGCGCGGACGAGGTCGTCGCGCAGCGGCTCGACCACCGCGGCGAGGTGCGGGAACATCAGCCGCGTGGCCACGGTCCCGGCCAGCATCGCGGCCGCGAGCAGGCCGAGCCAGGCCAGCCCGGTGCCCGGCCGGCCGGCGAGGAAGCCGTCGTCGACCGCGTTGGCGACGAACAGCCCGGACACCAGCCCGGGCACGGCCTCGACGAGCGTCCAGACCAGCGCGAAGCCCAGCGGCCGCCTGCGGGGACGCAGCAGCGCGACCAGCAGCCCGAACCCGCTGCGGGAGGCCCGGCGGCTCATCCCTCGCCTCCCGCGAAGAGCGCCCGGTAGGCCGGGTGGCGCCACAGCTCCGCGTGCCTGCCCTGGGCGACGACCCGGCCGCCGTCCAGCCACACCACGCGGTCGGCCCGGGCGGCGGTGGCCGCGCGGTGCGCGACGACCAGGCGGGTGGTGCCGCGCATGCCCTCGGCCAGCGCGCGGGTCACCTGGGCCTCGGTCGCGGTGTCCAGGCTGGAGGTGGCGTCGTCCAGCACGGTCAGCCGGGCGCGCCGCACCATGGCGCGGGCCAGGCCGAGCCGCTGGAACTCGCCGCCGGACAGCGGGGCGGACGCGGCCGGGGTGCGGTAACCGCCGGGCAGCCGGCGTACGACGTCGTCGACGTGCGCCGCCCAGGCGGCCCGGCGGACCTGGTCGAGGCTCAGCTCCGGCCGGCCGTAGGCGATGGCGGCGGCGAGGTCGCCGCCGAGCAGCACGGGACGTTCGAAGGCGTAGGCGACCGCGTCGCTCAGCGCCCGCGGCGCCAGCTCCGCGACGTCGTGGCCGTCGAGCAGGACCCGGCCGTGATCGGGGTCGAGCAGCCGCCCGGCCAGCAGCGCGAGCGTCGTCTTGCCGGCGCCGGAGGGCCCGACGAGGGCGGTCAGCGAGCCGGGGACGAGGTCCAGGTCGACGCCGTCCAGCAGGCGGGCGCCCTCCCGGACGACGGTGACGCCGCGCAGCGACAACGCGCCGGGCCCGGGCGGGAGCGGGCGGGTGCCCGGCACGAGCGGCGGCAGCAGGAGCACCTCCTGGATCCGGCGGGCGGCCACGCGGGCCTCCGCCACGCCCAGGACGGCGTTGACCTGCTCGACGAAGCCCACGCCCATCGCCGCGTAGCCGGCCACGGCCAGCAGCTGGCCCGGTTGCAGACGGCCGTCGGTGACGCCGAGCCCCGCCACGACGAGCACGAGCACCTCGATCAGCGGCAGCAGCAGGCTGACCTGCCACACGCTGCGCGCCTGGGTCCGCCACACCTCGTGGCCCGCCTCGGAGAGCTCGGCCAGCGGGCGCAGCACCCGGGCGATCTCGCGGTCCTCGGTGCCGGACGCGCGGACCGTCCGGATGCCGGCCAGGGTCTCGGTCAGGCGTGCCGACAGGCGTCCCTGGGCGCCCTGGTAGCGCTCGTACGCGCCGGACAGGCGGGTGACGAACAGCCGCAGGATGACCAGCACGACGGGCAGCCCCGCCACGAAGGCGACGCCCGAGCGCCAGTCGGTCACCAGGAGCATGACGATGCCGCCGGTCGTGCTGATGAGCTCGGTGACGGCGTGCAGCAGGGTGAGCGGGACGCGGCCGACGGTCCCCGTGTTGCCGACCAGCCGGTTGACCAGCTCGCCCGGCGGGAGGCGGCGGGCGCGGGAGGCGTCGAGCCGCAGCAGGTGGGAGACGAGGCGCAGGCGGAGCGCGGCCGTCGCGGACGCGGTGGCCTCCGCGCCCGCGAGGCCGCTGACCAGCTCGGCGCAGACGGCGGCGGCCAGGACGAGCGCGAGCAGCCGGGCGGCCCGCGCGCTGTCGCCCGACACGACGCCGTCCACGGCGGCCGCGAGGGCGGCGGGCAGGGCCAGGGCGGCCGCCGTCGAGAGCGCGACGGCCGCCCCGGTCACCAGCAGGGACGCCCAGACCCCGCGTGCCGTCGCGGCGAGCAGGCGGTCACCGTCCCGCCGCGTCACCCGCGCCGCGGCGGGGTCCGCGGTCCGGGCCCGCATCAGCGGGCCGCGCCCTGGTCGAGGAAGCCGAGCACGCGCTCCCTGGCCGCGTGTCCGCCGAGGTCGGACAGGGGGTCGTGGCCGGCGTCCGGCACCTCCAGGTAGGCCGCGCCGGGGTGGCCGGTCGCGCGCAGCCGCTCGCGCAGGCGGCGGGAGTGGCCGACCGGGATGACCGGGTCGTGCTCGCCGTGCACGATGAGCAGCGGCAGGCGGATGCGGTGGGCCAGCCTGAGCAGGTCGCGCGGCCCGAGGTCGTCGTGGACGTCCTCACGTCCGCCCAGCCGGTCGATCAGGTCGCGCACCTGCTCGGAGCCGTCCTCGTAAAGCAGCGGGCCGGACAGGAACGGCGCGACGGCCACCGCGCGCCCCCACAGGTCCGGCTCGGCGGCCGCGGCCAGCAGCGCCAGGTAGGCGCCGTAGCTCACGCCGTACAGCATGGGGCGGGGCAGGCCAGGGGCGCGTTCCGCGGCGAGGTGGCGGCCCAGGCGCAGGAGGTCGGCCAGGTCGGGGCCGCCCCAGGCGCCGCGGACGGCCTCGCGGTGCGCCGCGCCGTAGCCGGTGCTGCCGCGCTGGTTGGGCGCCACGACCGCGATCCCCTCGGCGGCCAGCCGCTGGAACAGCGGGTCGAAGCCGAGCCGCCAGGCGGCCTCGGGCCCGCCGTGCAACGCCACGACCAGGCCGGGGGCGGCGGCGGGGTCGCCGTACACGACGGCCTCCGTGACGCCGTCCTGAGCGGGGTAGTCGCGCGTACGGGGTGCCGCCCACCCTGACCAGGGGGCGCCGGTCGCGGCGAGCACGCGCGGCCTGGACGGGTCGGGGATCATGACGACGCCCGCCGGGCGGTCCCCGGCGCTGTGCACCAGGCGCAGCCCGTCGCCCGGCCAGCAGGCCGCCGGGTACAGGATGCCGGGCGGCAGCTCGATCTCGCTGGAGGTGTCGGCCGCGAGGTCGTGGAGCAGCAGGTGGGAACGGGCGCGGCGGGTGAGCGACAGGGCCAGGAACCGGCCGCCGGGGTCGAGCGCCAGCGGGGTCACGCTGCCCTCGACGGCGTTCAGCCGCTCGGGGAGCCGCGCCGGCCCCGGCTCGCCCGGCGTGCGCACGCCGAGCCGGTAGCCGCTGCCGTGGGGCACGGCGGTCAGCAGCACCCCGGCGCGGGGAGCGGCCATGAGCAGGTGCTCGCCCTCGGGCAGGCCGAGAGGGGTGACGGTGCCGAGGGCCAGGTCCAGGACGCCGGCTCCCAGCGCGAGCCGGTCCCCCCGCTCGTCGAGCCAGGCCGTCGCGCCGATCGGGTGCGGCACCTCGGCGATCCGCTCCGGTGGCGTGGCGCCGCCGGGCAGGCGCCACACGGTGGTGCCGCCGTCGCCGTCCAGCTCCAGGACGAGGGCGGGGGTCCCGGCCGTGCCGGGCACCAGTCCGAGGCCGCCTCTGCGCACGGCCATCAGCTCGGTCTCCTCCGCCGTGTCGCGGCCCTGGCAGGCGGCGAAGGTGAGCCGCGAGCCGTAGGGTCCCGACCGGCACAGGAACAGATCGCCCTCGTCGGTGGGCAGGGGCACGCTCGTCGCGCTCTCGCCGTCCCCGGTCCGCACCGCCCTGGGACGCGGCCCGGCGCCGGTCAGGTCCCACACCTCGGGGCGCATCGCGGAGCCGCCCGCGACCAGGCAGGCGGCGTACCGGCCGCCGGGGGAGAAGCGGAAGTTGAGCCGGTGCGCGGTGGCGCGCGGTGTGCTCGTCGCGGTGGTCATCACGCCTGGCCGGCCTGCTCGGCCATCCAGCGGCGCGGGCCGCCGTGACGCAGGCGGTGCAGGAAGTCGAGCGGGCCGGCCAGGCCGGTGTTCCAGGCGACGGAGACGTGCTCGCCCCCCAGCTCGTCGGGCACCACCAGGAGCCCGTCCCGCAGGACGGCGCGCGCCCACAGGCTCGCCGCCAGGTCCTCGGCCAGCTCGTGGTAGGCGGGCTCGTCGAGCAGGGCGGCCATGTCCAGCAGGAACTGCCCGTCGCCCGCGAGCCCGTGGCAGGCCGCCGTGCCCGAGGCGTGCCTGGTGTCGCGCACGGCCATGGCGGCCCCGTGCGCGGCCTCGCGGAAGCGCCGGTCCCCGGTGGCCGCGTACAGGCGGACCAGGAACGTGCCGACGCCCGACGAGCCGTTGCACCAGTGCGGCAGCTTCGAGCCGCCCGACGGGCCCTCCGCCCACCAGACGCCTTCGCCGTGGCGCTCGGCCGCGCGCAGTAGCGTCTCGCCCGCGGTCACGGCCGTCTCCACGCAGTCGCCGCGGCCGAGCGCGGTCCCCGCGGCCAGCAGGTACGCCGCCACCCCCGCGACACCGTGCGCGAACCCGTAGTGGTCGGCGCCGGCGAGCTTGGAGTCGAAGCCGGCGGGGACGGGCCACGACACGCCGCCCTCGTCGGTACGCCTCGCCGCCTTGAGCAGGCCGTCCGCGCACGCGTCGGCCAGGTCGCGGAAGCGCGCGTCGCCGGTGGCCCGCCACAGGTGCAGCAGGGCCAGGCCGGTCCCGGCGGCGCCGTGGCAGATGTCGGGGTTGGGCCAGCCGACCGGCAGGCCGAGCCCCAGTTCCACCCCGGTGGAGCGCAGGCCCTCGTCGTCGAGGAGGCGGCCCGCGTCGTGCAGGGCGACGGCGATGCCGGCCCGGCCGAAGTACAGGCCGGGGGACGGCCGCCGCTCCCGCTCCAGCCGCCGCGCGGTCCAGCCCGCCGCCTCCCGCAGCGCGTCGGTCAGTGCCGGCCGGACGTCCTGCGCGAGCGCGTCCCCGTCGAGCAGCGCCGTCCACAGGGCGATCACGCCCGCGGAGCCGTACTGGACGGCGCACGGGTCGGCGGTCAGGCCGAAGCCCGTGCTCGGCCACAGGCGGGCGGACGGGCGCTCGGCGGTGCCGGGCGTCATGGTGCGCAGGGTGAAGGCGAGGCCGTCGTGGAGCAGCCGGTCCTGGTCGGCCGTCTCCAGGCGGTGGCGCGCGGCGGGACCCGGGGCGGCGGGGTCCAGGGCGGCCAGGAAGTCCCGCACGCGGGGAAGGTCCCAGCGCTGGTCGGGGCGCTCCCGCAGCAGGCCCAGCATCAGCGGGGACAGGGCGGTGGCGAGGGGGTCGCCCGAGACCGCCACCCGTACCGTCGTCTCCACCCGCTCGTCCCAGGACCGCGCGCCGGCGGGCCGGTCCTTCAGGTGGGGCGGCTGGCAGCCCGTGGCGGCGAACAGGACGATCGCCCCGAAGGCGTACAGGTCGGCCGCCACGCCGGGAGCGGGCGCGTACGTCGGCGCGTTCACCTGCTCGGGGGCCGCGTACCCGGGCGTGAAGGCCCGCCCGACCACCGTGCCGGGCACGGCGGCCATCTCCAGGTCGATCAGCCGGCAGCCGCCGTCCCCGGTCATGATGACGTTGTTGGGCGTCAGGTCGCGCAGCACGTGACCCTGCTCGTGCACGACGCCGACCAGCTCGGCCAGGCCGCGCAGCGCGCCCAGCAGGTCGCCGGCCCGGTCGCCGGCGTCCGGCTCCCAGCCGGCCAGCGCGCCGCCCTCGATGTGCTCCTGCGCCAGGAACACGTTGCCGTCCTGCTCGAACAGCAGCACCTTGCGGGCGGTGACGTCCAGCGGGCCGAAGACGTCCAGCATGCGCGCCTCGTGGCGCAGCCGGTCCCGCTCGTCGGTCCCGTCGAGCCCCGCGCCCAGGTGCGGGCGCGCCTGCTTGATCACGACCGTGCGGCCGCTCTCGCGGTCCTCGGCCAGGAACACCCCGCCCTTGGCGCCGTGCCTGATGGCCTCGCGCACCACGAACCTGCCGGCCAGCAGCACCGCCTGCGGCGGCGCGGTACGCGCGGGCTCCCGGCCCGACTCGAACGGGCACTCGGCCCAGTCCGGCGGCGAGTACCAGGCGTTGCGCTCGTCGGGCACCCGCGTGCCGTCGGGCGCGGTCAGGCGGGAGGCGTACGAGCCGTCGTTGTCCAGCTCGCTCGGCGCGGAGAACACGCCGAAGCGGTAGTGCACCAGGCTGCCCGGCCGGTAGACGCGGTCGGAGAGTATCGGCGCGCCGGGCAGGCCGCGGGTGGCCTCGTGCAGCTCTTCGGCGATCTCGGCCGCTTCGGCGTCCGTGGGGGGATAGACCGTGACGAACTTGCCCACCGAGCCCCGGTCCTGGTCACGCGCGACGAGCCGGGCCAGCTCCTCGAGGTCGGCGGCGTACTTGAAGGGGCAGCCGCGCCGGCCGAGCACCCGCGCCACCCGGGCCAGGACCACGGGGGCCGACAGCGGCGTCGCCGCCACGTGCAGCTTCCAGCCCTGCGGCCGGGTGGCGGCGCCGTCGGGAGCCGCGTACGTCCAGGGCGGGTCGGTCCTGAACCGCCACTCCCGGTCGCCTCCCGACCGGCGCAACGCCGCGCGGGCGACGTCCTCGAGCACGTGCCGATCGGCACCTGCGACGCCGTCCCCCGACGGACCACGTTCACTCACGACGCCGGCTCTCCGTTCTTCCGCTGCGGGATGGATCGCAGCGAGCGTGCCAGCGGCGGCTAATGAACCCCTAAAGGCGGCGGCGGCCCGGGCGTTAAGCGCGGCTAAGCGGCCCGTTAGAGGGTCCTGCGATCCTCGCGGGACCGGCGGAGGCTCTTCGCCCGACAGAAAGGAATCCAACGATGGAACTCAACGTCGAAGCCCTGGACAGACTGCCGATGAAGCCGGGGAACGCGGCGTCCGCGCGGGCCCGGTGCTGCCTGACGTGCATCTTCAACAGCGTCGTCTACGTGTCCGCCGCCGAGTAGCGTCACCCGTCCCCGGGATTCCCTGCGGTGCGGCCGCCGTGCCTCACCGCAGGCCCGTCAGCTCCCCGGGGTCGGCGGCCACCACGCCGGAGAAGCTGCCCGGCGCGAAGAACCGCCCGGCCGCCTCGACCACCGACTCCGGCGTCACGGCGGCCAGCCTGCGCGGGAAGCCGAGCAGCAGCAAGGGGTCCACGGCCTTGGCGGCGAGGCCGGCGAGCGCGCCCGCGAGCTTGACGGCAGGGGCCAGCCGGACCGCCGCCGAGCCCAGCGCGTAGGCGCGCGCGGCCTCGATCTCGTCGGCCGTGGGCGGGTGCGTCCGCATCCGGTCCAACTCGGCGAACAGCACGTCCAGGGCGGGGCGGGTGGTCGCGGTCGCGGTGTCGGCCTCGATCGACAGGAATCCGGCGCCGGGATGGTGGTCGAAGAACGCCGTGACGCCGTACACGTAGCCTTTGTCCTCGCGCAGGCTGCGGGAGAGCCGGGAGGACAGCGAGCCGCCCAGGATGTCGCGGGCCAGGAACAGCGCGGGGTAACGCTCGTCCGCCACGGTCACGCCCGGCGCGCGCAGGCGGATGCGCGACTGCGGCGCGCCCGGCGTGGGCAGCGGCAGCAGGCGGCCCCGCCCGATCCCGGGCAGCGGCGGCAGCGGCGGCAGCGGCGAGGCGTCCTGCCAGCCCTCGAACGCGCGCTCGCACGCGTCGGCCAGCCGGTCCGGATCGTCCGGCGCGAGGATCACCAGGACGGCGCCGCGCGGCCCCGCCGGCCGGTGCCGCGGCTCGGCGATTGCGGCCAGCTCGTCGTCGCCCGGCATGGGGAAGGCCACCGGATGCCCGCCGAACAGGTGCCGCGCCAGCTCCGCGCGCATCGCGAGGTCGGGGTTCGCGCGCAGCAGCGCGAGCCGCGCGACCAGCTGCCCGCGCGCCGCGTCGACCTCGGCGGGCACCCCGCGCGCCACGTCCGCCAGCCCCCGGACCAGCGTGTCCAGGTCGTCCAGCGGGCCCGACAGGGTGGCGGTCAGCTGGTGGACGTCGGCCGCGACGTCCAGCTCCATCCCGTGCTCGGCGACCCGCCCCCGGGACAGGCAGGCCGCCAGCAGGACCGACTCCGCCAGCGTCTCCCGGGTGCGGCAGGGGGCGGGCAGGATCAGGCGGGCCTCGGCCACCGGGGCCCTGCCGTGCTTGATCGCCAGCACCCGCAGCCCGTTCGCCAGTGTGCGGTCCGCGGTCATCGGTCCCTCCCCGGGGTGATCGTCAGCAGCGCGCGGGAGTCGGGGCGCAGACCGCGGGCCGCCGCCGCCACGTCCTCGGCGTCCACGGCCGCGTACAGCTCGGGCAGGCGGGCGGCCAGCCCGGGATCGCCGAACAGCAGCTCGAAGCGGCCCAGCATGCGCACCCGGTCGGCGAGCGCGTCCATGGACCGGTGGTGGGACAACGACCAGGCATTACGGCAGCGGCGCAGCTCCTCCCGCGTGGGCCCGCCGGCGGCGAGCGCGCGGAGCTCGGCGTCCACGGCGGCCAGCATCCGCTGCGCCGGCAGGGCCGCCGGGTGGATCGCGGTGAGCAGCCACAGGTCGGGGTCGCGGGCGTCCAGGAGGTCGAACAGCCCGGTGCGCGCCGAGAAGGTGACGTCGTGGCCGGTGTCCCGGTGCAGCCTCTCCGTCAGCCGGGACCGCACGCCGCCGGTCAGCACCCCGGCCAGGACGGACAGCGCGACGTGGGCGGCGGGCCCGGCCGCCGGGTCGGGCACCCGGTGACCGAGCGCGAGCGCGGGCAGCGGCGCCAGCGGGTCGGCGTGCCGGGCCGTGACCTGCCCGGCCGGTTCCGGCTCCGCGTACGAGGCCCGCGCGGCCCGGGGACGCCCCGGGATGCCGCCGAAGGCCCGCTCGACGAGCGCCAGCACCTCCTCAGGCTCGACGTCGCCGGCGACCGTCAGGACGGCGTCGCCCGGCCCGTAGTGCCGTTCGAAGAACTCCGCGCAGTCGGCGACGGTCACGTGCTGGAGCGCCGCGTGGTCCCCGTAGCCGTCGTGGGCGTTGGCGAAGGAGCGGAACAACACGGGCGAGATGCGCGGCCAGGGGAACCCGCCGTACGGCCGGCGCGTCTTGCCCAGGATCTCCTCCCTGATCACCGACACCTGGGTGCGCACCGCCCGCTCGGTGATCTCCGGGGCGCGCATGCGGCCCGCCTCCAGCGCGATCACCGCCGCGACCGAGCCGGACGGGACCACGGTGTAGAAGTCGGTGTAGTCCTGGCGGGTCGAGGCGTTGCAGATCCCTCCGACCCGTTCGACCTGCTGGAAGTGGCCCTGGAACATGAGGTGCTCGAACAGGTGGGCCAGGCCGGAGGCGTGCTCGGCCTCCGCGCGGAAGCCGACGTCGTAGTGCACGGCCACGCCCGCCACGGGCACGGAGCGCTCCTCCTCGATGACGACCCGCAGCCCGTTGCCCAGCGTCACACGGGTGATCACCGGTGCACCAACCTGCCTTCCGCGGCGGCGTCGAGCACGTCGGCGGCCAGCTTGAGGTACTCCAGCAGGACGTCGTGCCATTTCAGGTAGGCGGCGAAGTCGTGCAGGTGGGTCAGGAAGCGCAGCGCGGCCGTCCTGCCCACCGCCTCCAGGTCGAGGGCGCCCGGGTAGCCGTCGAGGACACGGGCGGCGAACAGGCCGGTGTCGAAGGATCTGCGGGCGCCGAAGCGGCCGACGGACGCGCCGAGCTCGACCAGCTCGCCGACGAGCCACCCGACGTCGGTCTCGGGCGGCCCCGCGGCCAGGTTCTCGCCGGTCAGCAGGGCGCCGTCGGTCCCGGGGACCACGGGGAGCAGGATGCCGAGGCCGGGGCCGCCGTGCAGCAGGACGCGCGGCGCCCCCTCGGGCGGGAGGCACCACTCCGCCGCCGTGGCCATCCGGTCCCGGCCCAGCAGCTCGCTCGCCCGGCGGTGCAGGACGGCCGCGGCGCCGGGACCGTGCCCCGCGCGCAGCCAGGACAGCAGGCGCACCAGCCCGTCGGGCGCCGGCAGGCCGGGCTCCGGCGGCGGCACGGCGTGCAGCCGGGAGAGCGCCACGCCGGTCTCGGCCAGCGTGTGCGCGACGATCCGGACGATCTCGGCGTCGCTCTCGCCCGCCGCCGGGCCGAGGAGCATCGCGGCGAGCGAGCGGTTCTGCCTGGTGCGGTAGGCCACGCCGGTGGCCTCGGCGCGTTCGGGCAGCGTGAGCGCGACCCGGCCGGGCGCCACCGCCGCCACTGCGGCCAGGACTGCGGGGCCGGGCGTACGCAGCGCGCCCCCCGGGTGCGGGCCCGGACGGCGGGTCCACCAGTAGTACCCCCCGGCCGACCGCGTGATCGCGGTCAGCACGTAGCCCGTGCCTGAGCCGGTCACCGGGTCCTCCTTCCCGCGCGTGGCGCGCAGCCTCGTCTCTCGATCAGGCGGGCGGCGGGGCTCACCCGCCGGCGTCCGCCAGGGCGTGCAGCAGGGCTTCCGCGTCGGCCAGTGCCGCGCCGAACCCTTCGAGGGCCGCGACGCCCGCGAGGTTGAGCACGACCTCGTCGGCGCCCGCCTCGCGGTAGCCGCGCAGTCTCGCGACGACGTCCTCGACCGGGCCGTACGCGTAGACGCCCGCCTCGACCAGGGCGGCGGCGCCGGCCCGCGGGTCGGCCGGGTCGGCGGGCACCCCGGCCCGCCGGAGCATGTCGGTGTAGTGCGGGGCCCGCAGGTGGTCGGCGGCGGCGCCGTAGGCGAGCCTGCGCGGGTCGCGGCCCCGCGCGGCCGGCGCGACGTGCACGACGGTCACGACCCGGGGCCGCCCGCCGCGCCCGCCGGCCCCTTCCGCCAGCGCGGGGATCAGCGTCTCCGCCAGGTAGCGCGGCGGCGTCATCCAGGTCACCGCCACGTCGGCGGCGGCGCCCGCCGCCCGCGCCATGCCGGGGCGCAGCACGCCGAGGCCGACCTCGACGGGCGGGTGGCTCATCGGGGGCAGCGCGGCGTCACCGTCGAGGAAGGCGCGCACCGCGCGGGCGTAGTCCGCGGCGGCGGCGGCCGGTCTGCGGTACGGGGCGCCGCGCAACGCCTGGACCAGGTCCGGGGTCGCGGTGCCGTACCCGGCGACCAGCGGGCGGCCGGTGAGCGCCGCCAGGCTGCGTGCCTGCGCCGCCGCCTCCATCGGGTGGCGCAGCGGCATCAGCGTCACGCCGAGACCGCAGGGCACCCTGAGCCCTCTGCCGGCCAGGTAGGCGAGCGTCTGGTGGGTCTCGGCCAGGACCGACTGCCCGAGCCAGAGCCGGCCGGCCAGCCCGCCCGCCACCAGCTCGCCGAACGGCACGACCTTCTCGGGGTCGGTGTGCTGGAGCGGGAACATCAGTCCGGTCGTCATGGCCTTCCTCGCCGGCGTCAGGGGGCTCGGTGGTGGTGCCGCGGGTCGCGGTCGACGCCCGCGGCACCGCGACCGTCAGCTGATCGTGTACGCGATGTAGCACAGGTGAGCGGTCAGGTAGCTCGTGCGCGGCCAGGCGCCGGGAGCGTCGCTGCCGGGCACCGCCGCGACCTCGGCGAGCGAGGTGTACGCCTCGGCGCCCTCCATGAGCAGTTCAGTGGACATGCGGATCACCTCCTTCCTTGTCCTCGCGGGGTCCGGGCCCGGGTTCGGGACCGGAAGTCTGGAAGGGCCGCGCCGGGGAGGTGAGGTTGCGGTGCGGCGCGTCGGGGTCGATCCCCGCGGCCAGCAGCGCCTCCCGTACCGCCTCCGCCCGGTCGCCGCCGTGCTCGGCGCAGGCCAGCAGACCGGCGGCGACGGCGTGGGAGCGGTGCTCGCCGAAGCTCAGCCCGCGCATGCCGGGCCGCCGGTCGTCCGGCTCCCAGGCCCAGCCGGCGCCCGGGCCGAGCGGGGCGACGTAGGCGGACCGGTCCTCGCGCAGCCCACCGGCCGCACGGGCGGCCGCGGCGATCTCCGGCACGGCTTGCCAGGCGGAAGGGCCCAGGTACACCACGACGCTGTCGCGCCGCGGATGCAGGTCGCGGGCGGAGAGCACCTTGGCCCGGTACGGCAGCCGCAGCAGCTCCAGCCGTTCGAGCACCGCGCCCCACAGGCCGGGCGCGGCCTCGGCGCTCTCGGCGCCCAGGTAGACCCGCAGGCATCCGCCCTCGCCGAGCCCCTCTCCGGCCGAGCCGCCGGCCAGGAGGAACCCCGGCGACACCGACGGCCGCACGGCCGGCAGGCGCACGTGCCGGGCGGGCCCGGCCGGGGTGGCGACCTCGTCGCCGAGCCGGGACTCCGGGACGCGCACGCGCACCCCGTTCAGCCGCAGCACGCCCGGCATGCCGGGCTCGACCGGCGCGACGGCGGCCGTGTCCCGGTGCGGGACGCGCTCGCGCAGCAGGCGCTCGAACTCCGGGTCGCGCACCGACCGGTGCTCCGCTTCCCCGGGCCGCGGGTGGCCGGTGTGGAAGGTGTCGTACAGCGCGTCGGCCAGCGCGCCGCGCAGCGCCTTCGGGCCGTCGGCGACGATCTCGCGGTCGTCGACGTACGCCGAGGTCAGGCCGGCGCCGATCCGCACCCGGTCAAGCGTGGACTTCATGCCGTTCCCCCAGGCCCAGCGTGGTGGTGAGGTCGGCGGGCCGCAGCAGCGCCGTACGGCCGACGCCCGCGACGGCGCGTTCCACCGCGCTCAACCGGCCGCGCTGGTGACCCGCGACGATGATCCGGTCGATCAGGTGCCAGCCCGCGAACGCCGCCGCCCTGGCCGCGAGCCCGCGGTCGTCGCGCGCCTCGGGCCGGGCCTCCAGGTAGCCGGTCCAGAACGCCTCGACGTGGGGACGCAGGGCCTCGAAGCGGCGCGCGCCGTTCGCGATGACCTCGCGATCGCTCATGCCGTCGTCGGGCCCCGCCATGCCGAGCACCCCCCGGTAGAGCCATTCGCCGGCGAAGGCTCCCACGTCGCGCGCGGCGTCGGCGAGCCTCGCCTCCTCCCAGTCGGTCAGGTGCAGGACGCCGTCGTGGCAGAGGAACTGGTCGAGCCGGACGTCGCCGTGCACCAGCACGTGCGGGCCGCGCCGTTCCCGGTCGCACAGGTCCTCGACGGCCTGGACGAGCACCGGGTCGTTGTGCAGGAGCGCCCACGCCTCCAGCTCCGCTCCGCTGGCGGCGGCGTGCGCCTCCAGGGACAGGGCCACGAGGCGGTCGCGGGGCGGCATGGGCGGCTCGGAGTCGTCGGCCGCGACGGGCGGCGGCGCGGCGAGGGTGTGGAGCGTGCCCACCTGCCTGCCGGCGGAGTACGCGAGGTCCCAGGTGAACGCGTCGTCCCCGGCGAGGTCGGCGCCGCTGCGCGCGTCCTGCACCAGGGTGAAGGCCAGCAGCCCCGACTCCTCGTCGGCGCCCAGGAACCGCGGCGTGTTGATCACCGGGTGCCCGTCGAGCGCCGTCCCCATCGCCCTGGTACGTGCCACCCTGCGGCGTACCTGGCCCGCCTCCCCGAGCACGCGCTTGACGAAGACGGGGACGCCCTCGTCGGTCACGCCCGCCCAGGTGTCGTTCCTGCCGAAGAACGCGGAGACCGCGTCGGGGCGCAGCGCGCCCAGGCGGAGCCGCGTGAGGAAGTCCGCCAGCCCGGGCACCTGGTCGAGCGGCACAGGGACCGGGGCGGGCGGCTCAGCCACGGCCGTCACCGGCACGGCGGCATTGCGTCAGCATCTGTGTGCTCTCTTTCGGCTACCGAGGGAGGACCGGACGAACCCGAGGCGGACCGGCGGTACGCCCTGCGGGCTCGTCGGCGGCCCTGGTCAGCGGATGGTGTCGTTGCAGGTGTTGTTCGTCCTGCACGTGTGGCCGCAGGTGATCTCACAAGCGGCGAGCCCGCTCTCCGCCTGGGCCGGGAGCAGGTCGAGCGCCCTGATGTCGAGTTCCATGGATGTGTCCCTCTCTCTGGTTGGAACGGCCGGCTACTGGTGCGTGACCTCGCAGGTGTACGTGCAGGTGCCCCTCGGCGGGCAGGTGATCTCACACGCGGCCAGGCCGCTCACCGTCTGCGCGGGGAGCAGGTCGAGCGCCTTGATGTCGAGTTCCATCGCATCCGTCCCTTCTTCGGGCACGGTGGGTACGCCGTGCGGAGAAGAGCTTCGTGACACGCGCTTAGGAACCACTTGCGGCCCGGCTGACAAGCCGGTCCCGACTCTTGTCACCGCCTGTCGTCAGCGGCCCTTTCCGCTGGTCACCACGCCAGCGGCGTCTCACATCCTGAGACGGACTGCTCTGTCCCATCGGGTGCCGCGCATGGGGATGATGACGTCATGGGGCGGGCGAATCTGTTCAAGGGAATCGCCGCGATGTGCGCGGCGGTCGCGGTGGGAGCCGCGGCGTGGGCCTGGTCGCAGAGGCAAGGCGACGTCGACCCGGTCGGCGCGGTCATCGGGCTGATATCGCTGGGACTGGCCGCGGCGGCGTGGCGCCAGGGCCGGCTCGCGCAGCGGGCGGCCGACGCCGACCTGCACCTGTGGTCGGCACGCCTGGCCGAGGCGGTCTTACGGACGGAGACGAAGCAGCGGGCCCAGTTGCTGGGCGACCTCGCGGTCATCGACGTCGAGTTCACCTTCCGCCGCCAGGGCGGCCCCGTGCCGGCCGAGCCGCACGGCAGCCTGCGCGACGTCGTCTCCTACTTCCGAGGGCTGGACGCGCCGCGACGGCTGGTCATCACGGGACCCGCCGGCTCGGGGAAGACGGTCCTCGCCGTGCAGCTCATCATCGGGCTGCTCGACGGACGCGCGCCGGACGACCCGGTCCCGATCCGGTTGTCGGCGGCGAGCTGGAACACCGGACTGCCGGTGGCCGACCAGCTCGCCGGACACCTGACCACGGCGTTCGCCCTGCCACCCGTGACGGCCCGCGCGCTGGTGGAGACCGGTCGCGTCCTGCCGGTCATCGACGGCCTGGACGAGATGGACCCGACGTCCTCGCCCGGCTTCGCCTCGCGCGCGAGCCAGATGTTGCGGGCGCTGGACGGCTACCAGCACGGGCTGACCCGGTCCTGCCTCGTGGTCACCTGCCGGACCGGCCAGTACGACGCTCTCGTCGAGGCAGACGCGGGCGCGAGGGCGACCGTCCGGATCGAGCTGACCCCGGTGTCCGGCGACAAGGCCTGGCGGTTCATCGAGGCGGTGACGGACCAGCGGGATCCGGCGCGCTGGCAGCCCGTGCTGGACGCCCTGACCAGCGGTGGCGGTGTGCTGGCCAGGGCGCTCAGCACGCCATGGCGGCTCACCCTGGCCACCACCGTCTACCAGGGCCGGGACCCGGCCGGCGGCCGGTACCTCCGCGATCCTCGTGAGCTGACCGCGCTGACCAGCGAGGAGGACGTGCACGAGCACCTTCTCCGCCGATTCGTCCATGTTCGTGTCACCGCCGCGGGCGGAAGAGGCGCCCCGGCGCCGGAGCGGGCGCACGCCTGGCTCGCGGTCCTGGCCACTTACCTGCACGCCAACGAGAGCCGCCCGCCGTTCGCCGGCCGTGCCCTGTCCGCCACCGACCTGGTCCTGCACGAGCTGTGGGCCCTGGCCGGGGACCGTTTCCACCACGTCGGCGTGCGCATCCTCAGGGCCGCCGGCCTCCTGGTAGCGGTTCTCTTCCTCCTCCAGATCTGGAGCCACTACCCGTCGGACAGGCTGACCGTGCCGAATGGCCTGATCGCCGTAGGCTGCGTGGTCTTCCTGCAGAAGATCGGCTCAGGCCCCTGGTCGCAGCCCTGGTACGCCCCGAAGTCCATCGACCTGTCCCGTTTCAGAACCGCGGCGGGCCTCAGAAGACTCGGCTGGGGAGTGTGCATCGTGCTGCCGGGCGCGCTCGCCTACGGAGTCGCGTTCTCGTTCGTGCTGGGGCCGGCCATCGGAGCGTCGCTCGGCGCTTCGCTGGGGCTCGTCATCGGCATCGCGGTCGGGCTCAGCTCCAGCGACCCCGCCGCCGCGGACGCCAGAACGATCATCCGATCCGACACCGCGGGCGCTCTCACGCTGCTGCTCATCTACGCGTCCACGACCGCCCTCATCTGCACGTTCGTCGCACAGTGGCCCGCCGCGCTCGCGGCCACCTGCGGCCTCGCCGTCAGCCTGCTCCTCGTGAGCTCCGCGCCCCTCATGGGCGGCCCGGCGAGCCTGCGCTACCTGGCCTTCCTGCTCTGCACCCGCGGCCTCCTGCCCTGGCGTCTCGGCCGCTTCCTCGCCTGGTGCTACGGCGCCGGTCTGCTGAGGATCTCCGGGATCGCCTACCAGTTCCGCCACCTCGAACTCCGCGACCACCTGGCCGCCCATCCCGAATATCGCCCCACCGACTGACGCGACCCCGCGGGCGTCCCGCCGCGCCGCATGCGCGGGACCGGGCCGGCAGCGGACGGCCGCGGTCCCGGCAGTCCTCCTTTCTGCCCTCAGGTGACGCGCCAGACGACGGCGTAGGGCTGGGGGTGGACGGTGATGCGGTGGGCGCGGACGGTGAGGGTGGCCTGGCCGGTGGGGACGCCGGTCCACCACACCTGTTCGACGTTGTTGTGGCGGTCGAAGCCATCGGAGGCGCCCATGTTCCCGTGACGTTCGGAGCCGTCGCCGGCGCGGACGATCAGGTCGAGGTCGTTCTGCAGTCCCGCGCCGGGCGGGTCGGTCCACACGAGGGTGACCTTGAGCGTGCCGGAGGCCGGGACGTCGATGCTCAGAGCATGCTCGCGCTGCTGCTCCAGGGGATCGCCCTGGTGGAAGCCCGCGTGCGGGGTGCGGCCCGGGACGATGACGGAGCGGGCCAGGTCGACGCGGCCGAAGCCGGAGTTGCTGTTGGGTGAGGTGCCTGCTTCCGTGGGCGCGTACTGGCCGGTGAGTTCGACGGCGCCGTTGATGAGCAGCGCCTTGATCAGGGCCGCGGTGGGGTCGGGGGTGCCGTTCTTGAGCAGGCTCTCACGGACGACGGCGGCGCAGCCGGCCACCAGGGGGCAGGACATGCTGGTGCCGTTCATGAACGTCAGCAGCGGGTCGCGCGAGAGCGACCCGGGGTTCGGGGGCAGGATGCGTGAGCGCGCGGACAGGACGGCGGTGCCGGGCGCGACGACGTCCGGCTTGTAGCGGCCTTCCTTGGTCGGGCCGCGGCTGCTGAAGGCGGCCATGCCGTGGGCGGCGTCGGCCACCCTGTCGGAGCGGATCGGCTCGGCGGGGAACTCCTTGGGGTAGATGTCGCGGTACGTGCGATCGATGTCGGGGCGGACGTTCTCGCTGGCGCCCACCGTGATGGAGTTCTTGGCCGCGGCGGTGTCGCCGAGCTGGCCGGGGTCGACGACGCCGTCGCTGTCGGCATCGGCGCCGGAGTTGCCGGCGCTGAAGCAGATGACCATGTCCGGGTGGCGCCAGATGAAGTCGTCGATCTCCCAGGAGCTCTGGTCGTAGCGCAGACCGGACTCGGTCAGGCCCCAGGAGTTGCTGTGCACGCGGACGCCGTCAGCGTAGTAGACCGGGGTGTAGAGCTCGCGCAGATCGTCGGGCAGGCCGCTCCAGTCGCCGTCCTCGTCGATGACGGACTGCAGCACAAGGCGGGCACGCGGCGCCGTGCCCTCGATCAGGCCGCCGCTCATGGGCGAGTTGACGCTACCCAGGATGGAGCCGGACACGTGCGTGCCGTGACCGTGCGGATCGTCGGCGTTGTCCGGCCGGCCGAGCGCGTACAGCCGGGCCACCCGGCCGGTGAAGGCGGGGTGCACGTCGATGGTGGAGCCCTTGTCGAAGCCGGTGTCGACGACGCCGACCACCTGGCCCTCGCCCTGGTAGACGGTGTCGGCGATCAGGACGTCGGCGTTGAGGACGCAGCGCGCGACGTTGTTGTGCGGGCCGTAGCGGGGCACGGGACGGATGAGGCGCACCTCGTCGAGCGCGGCCAGCTCGGCGAGGCCGTCCTCGGTGACGGTCAGGCGGGCCTTGTGCGCGCTCATCCGTGGCGGGTCCGACGCCTGCGACGCGATGGCCGCGAGCCGGCCGGCCAGGCCGGAGGCGGCCGGGTCCACGCCGGCGTGGAAGACGACCTCGACAGGGCCGGCCCGCGGCCGGAGCCGGCTTCCGGGCGGCCCGCCGGGGGAGACCGGTTCGATCTTCAGGTGCGGCTGGTAGACGTCGGCCCAGCTCACGTACGGCAGGGCGCGAAGGGCGTCGAGGTCGGCCGGGCGGTAGCGGCACAGGTAGGCGTCGTCGGGCACGTACTCGAGAATCTCGGCTCCCAGGCCGGACAGCTCAGCCTTGCGTCGGCCGGTCAGCAGGCCATCGACCTGCACCAGGACGTAGTCCGAGTGTGAGGCGTCGGCGGCGGCGCGTTCGCCGGGCCGCTCTCGCGGGGGATCGAAGGAGTGACCGTTGATGGTGATGCGGGTCATGGCGCAACCTCGGGGTGGGTGAACGCGGGGTGACTGGCTCCTCGGCTCAGGCGGAGGCGGGGCGTGACCGCAGGCCGGGGCCACCCGCCGGCCCGGTGACGCCGCAGCCGAAGATCATCTTCAGCAGATGCCCTCTCCCGACAGGACCGGTTGCGCGGGATCCAAGAGCCGGACCTGAATCGGGGAAAGGATCGCACACGCATCGGCGATCAGGGGATCCACCTGCGCCTGGGCGGCCGAGGCGCACACGAGGAACGCCGCGGCGGCGGAGGCGAGGACGAGACAACGAGACAGGAGATGCATGGTGAGCCTTCCGTTGACGATGCGTCTCCTGACTCATGCCCATAGGTGGTAATTACGTCTCGTAACAATAGGTTACGTTGTGTTACCTTCGGCGTGAGGCGTAAACGCCCCGGAGGGTGGCGGCAGCCCTTGAGAGTCTGGCGTGCCGTCCCGGAAGCCGCGCGCCTCAGCCCATCCCGACCTTCTGATGTTCGGGGTCGATCACGAAGACGGTGCGGGGGCTGTCGCGGGGATAGGGCTGGTCGGTGTACTTCGCGGCGATGGCGTCGATGATTTCCCAGGCGGCGTCGCCTTCGATGCGGTCGACGACCCGGCCGCGGACGACGACGGGCTCGAACCACCTGGCGGCGGGGACGATGGAGATGGCGAGGCGGGGGTCGCGGGCGAGGTTGCGAGCTTTGCGAGTGTGCGGGCCGGTGAAGAAGACGACGTGTTCGCCGCGGGCCGCGACGTACACGGGTGTGCTGTGCGGCGAGCCGTCGGGGCCGATGGTGGCGAGGTGACCGAAGGACGCGGCGTCGAGGGCGGCGCGTACGGCGGGTTCCAGCATGGTGGGACTCCTCAACGGGGATTGGTGGTTCGCCGGTCGACGTAGTCGGCGACGGCGCGGTCGATGTCGAACTTCGGCGTGAACCGCCAGGAAGCAGCTCGGCGGCGATCTCCGGGCGGACGGCCCTGACCGCCTCGACGAACGCGCGAACGACGGTACGTCGGCACGCCGGTGCGGGCGCCGATCATGCCGGGTCCGCCGGTGATGAGGATCACCGGACCACCTCGTAGCGCAGGTGCGTGACGCCCGGAGCCGGGACGGCCTCGAGCAGGCGCAGCTCGACATGCTGGGGGAGTGTCCGGAAGAACGGGTGCCCGCCGCCGAGCAGGATCGGGACCTGGTGCAGGACGATCTCGTCGACCAGCCCGGCAGCCAGCGCGGAGGTGACGGCGCCGCCGCCCATGATGCCGACGTCCTTGCCGCCGGCGAGCTTGCGGGCGATCTCGACCGCCGCTTCGACGGTGGAGGCGATCGTCTGCCTCGGATGCAGCTCCGGCACCGGCCGGTGGGTCAGTACGACGAGCGGAGCGTCCGGGTGCGGGCTGCCGTCGCTGAAATGACCGGAGTGCTCGTACGTCGTCCGCCCGCAGATCACGGCGCCGTCCCGGCCCGCGAGCTCGTCGAAGATCCGGGCGCTCTCCGGGCTCAGCTTGAACCCGTCGCCGAACACCTTGCTCGGGGTGTCGCCGTTGAAGTACCAGTCGAACAGCATGCCGGCGTCGCCGAGCCCGCGGCCGAGCTCGTCGGCGCCCTCCGGCGTCCGGCCACTGATGTAGCCGTCGACCGAGACGGCGAGTGCCGCCACCACCTTGCTCATGGGACGTCCTTTCACAGTGCTTGCGGGAAGTCGAAGAAGCGGTCCGGGTCGTGGACGTGTCTCACCGCGCGGAGACGGCCGAGATTCTCGCCGTGGTACGCCGCGGGGCCGTCGGCCAGGGCCGGATCTTCGTGGGCGATCGCCCATGAGGTGTCGACCCGGCCGGGGGTGCCGACGTGCTCGATGAGGAACCGTACGTCGCGGTGGGCGAACGCGGTGGCGTCGGGACCGACGCGGTTGGTGATCCAGCAGTTCGGTGAGCACCCGGTCCGAGAGCGGACGAGCGAAGAACTCGGATCGGATGTGGTGCTCCTCCACCGGCCCGTTGAGACTCCGCTGCAACTCCGGCAGCGACATGCCGCCCCGCAGTTCGAACGGGATCTCGTACCCGGTCAGATCGCTCAACTCCCGGACGAGCTCCCGGGTCGGCCCGGCCGGCTTGCCAGGCCGCGGCTAGGAGTTCGAGGTCCGGGGGAGACCACTGTGCGGAGATCCGGGCGACCGGAAGCGCCCGGCCCGCATGGTCCAGAGCCGCGCGGCACCAGCCGCGCACCGGACTGCCGTGCGTGCTTGATCGCGGCGACAACCTCCGCGACCGACCGGCACCGCACCACCTGGCAAGTGATCATGCGCCGACCTTAGGAGCGCGGCACCACCGGCTTCTTGAACGAATCGTGCATCCCGGCCAGGAACGGCAGGTACGACCCCGAGTGGTCGTGCTCACACCCGCAGCGGTTCAGGTTCACGCCGAGCAACTGTTTCGGCGTCAACCCGGTCAGCCGCAGACATTCCCGGCTGAGGTGCGCCTGATCGGCATACCCCGCGTCGATCGCGAGCCCTGCGGTCCCGTCCGTCCCGCGCCGCCCGGACGGCGTCGCACCAGCCTGCGCCAGGGCGAGGAATCCCTGGAACCGCAACGTCCGCTGCAACACCTTCGGCGTCGTCCCGACCGCCTGCAGGCACCGACGCCGGAGCTGGCTCGACGACAGCGCCAACTCCGTGGCCAGCGAGTCGATCGACACCGGTCGCCACGGCATCAGCCCCCGGACGGCCTCTCGCACCAGGGGATCCAGCCGATCGGCCCGGAACTCGTTCAGCAGTTGCGCCTGCGCGTACAGCAACGCCCGCTCCGGCGACGTCGCCCGCGCCATCCCCTCGACCAGCCGATCCGCGGTGTGACCCCACAGATCCGCCAGGCTGAGCTGCTGGTCGACCAACTCGTCCAGCGCCGCAGGCAGCGGCGGAGCGGTCCCCGGACGGAACCGTACGCCGACCAGCGTGGTGCCGGCCGGGATCACCTCATGGGCCGGTCGCGTCAGCGGCCCGAGCAGTCGCGGCTGCTCCCCGAGCGGGAAGTGGATCTCGACCCCGCCGGTCGGCAGATGCCGGTGGACGTGGTCGGCCGCGCCGATGCGCTGGATCCACACGGTCCGGACCACACCGGACAGTTGCCGCACCGGCAGGCTCTCGACGTACGACTCCACTGCGGCCACCGTGCTCATCAGGGCCTCCTCTGGTCCGTCGAGGGACGAATGGTCGTGGGCAAGGGCCGCGCGGCGTCCAGGCGCATCTTATCCAGACGGATAATCCAATCATGTCGCTCAGAAAGGGGCAATGGTCCGCGCGATCTGAGCGCCTTCTACAAAATCCGACGACCTCCGCAGAAGGACTGCGGGACAAGCCCGGCAATGCCTTCTTCGTGAGGAAACGGACAGGAGGGGGCGTCCCGCGGGATGCTTCTCCGCCGAGAGGCGGCCATGCAGGCACGGACCCACCTGTACGACCTCCTGGTCTCGACCCTCTTCACCGAAGGGCTCGACGGCGACACGGACCTGTGGGCGCTCGGTTTCACCGCCGTCTGGGTCAAGGACGCGGACCTCGGCGCCCTCGCCGCGACCGACCACGCCATCGACGACGGCTCCCGCTGGGTGGCCGAGGCCGGCGGCTGGACCGCCGTCATACCGGCGCAGGCCGACCGCGAGGTGGTGCGCTCCCTCTCCGAGGACGGCCGCGAGGCGATCGGCCTCAGCATGGACATCAACTACAACGCCTCCCTCGTCCACGCCCGCGACGGGCGGGTGACCGTCTCCTTCGACCCCTCCTCGCCGGCCGAGCGGTACGACGACACCGAGTCCGACGACCCGGGCGAGCTCGTGGAGGTGGACGAGAGCATCAGCTCGGCCTTGGCGCTGATCGGCCGCGTCACGGGAACGGACGTCGCCGCCGACTGGTTCCAGGCGCGGCACTCCCGCGTCGAGCCCGCCTCCTGACCCATCGGTCCGGCCGCGGCTCAGAGGCTGCGGGCGGTGATGTCGCCGTTGGACGTGGTGGCGTGGATGTCCAGCTCGGCGGTGCCGGTGTTCTTGAGGGCGTTGGTGATGCGGCCGTAGGTGGTGCCGGCGTCCAGGGAGGCCGAGACGCCGGCGGCGGCGGTGACGGAGATGTCGCCGGACTGCGTGGCGAGCACGAGCGTGCCGCCCCCGGCTTCGGCGATCTGGATGTCGCCCCGCGCGGTGGTGATGTGGGCGGGGCCGGTCAGGCGGCCGACCTCGACGTCGCCGTCGGTCGCGGTGAGGCGCAGGCTCGCCGCCTCGTCGAGCGTGATCTGGCGGTAGGCGCCCTCGAAGGCGACGTTGCCGAGGCGGCCCGCGGTGCGCAGCTCGGCGCCGGCGGTCCTGGCCTCGATGTGGGAGCCGGCGGGCAGCTCGACCGTCACCTCGACGGCGCCGGTGGGGCCGAGGTACTGGTTCTTGATCGCGGTCTCGACGCGCAGGACGCCGTCGGCGTACGCGACCGTGGTCTGCTCGGCGGCCTTGGTGTCGCGGGCCTTGGCGGGGTTGGCGGGCCGGATCTGGACGGTGGTGTCGGTCCGGTCGGCGGCGGCGAACCGCACGCGGCCGGCGGGGATGTGCAGGACGACGGTGATCGGGGCGGCGGTGTCGAAGGTGGGCATGCTGTGCTCCTTGCAGCGAGTCGGTCCGGTCGGCCGGTCGGCCGGTGGGCCGTTCATGGGGACTACCGTCGCCGAACGCGCTGATACGGGGCCGACGCCGTCCTGACAGCGCCGCTGACATGGGAGGCCGTCACCCCGGCCTGGTGGCTTTCCGTCTCCTGCATCTGAGGCAGTGCCGCGGAGGCAACACCGCCCCGAAGTACCCGGCGATCGTGCGGCTGTGGGCGACCAGTTGGACGGAGTTCGTGCCGTAACACCATCGAAAGAGGCAATGCCCGTATCCGTGAGGCCGTCCGGGCCCGCGGCCACTTCCCGAACGAGGCCGCCGCTGACCAGCGCCGGGGCTGCTCCGGCTGGAAGGTCCGTCCGTCCTGGCCGCTGCCGCCGGGTGCCGCGCCGACCTGCTGGTCTCCTCGGCCGCACAGGCAGGCCGCGCCGGCTTTTGGCGGGGGGCGTGCGCAGCACGACGGCACATGTGCTAGATTGGGGTCAGTTGCAGTTGTGGTACCCATAAAGACTTGTGTGCACCTGACGGTATGTAGCCCAGGTGCATTTTTTGTTTGCCGGTCATCTCCGGGTGTGGTCCTGCCGCGGCGACGCGGGATCCGTTCGATGCGGATTTCGGCTTTGCACCTATCAAAGGAGATCAACATGGCTTCTGGCACCGTGAAGTGGTTCAACGCGGAAAAGGGCTTCGGCTTCATCGAGCAGGACGGCGGCGGCGCCGACGTCTTCGCGCACTACTCCAACATCGTCGCCAACGGCGGCTACCGTGAGCTGCACGAGGGCCAGAAGGTGGCCTTCGACGTCACGCAGGGCCAGAAGGGCCCGCAGGCCGAGAACATCGTTCCCGCCTGACACTGAGGCACCACGTAGCCGGGGCTCGCGCCGTAGGGCGCGGACCCGGCGCGTTGCTTTTGTGGCATCCCTCGTGCCGTGATGGCCTCACAACCCGAGAAGCGCAGCGTGGCTGTTCTTCCGCCGCACACCGGATGCACCACCGATGGCTCCGGTGCGGGCACAGGCCCGCTCCAGGTCTACGGCGCGGCAGCACAGCCGCGTTCTTTCGGCGAAAGCCGACCATTTCGACGTACGAGCCCAGGCCGTTTCCGCCGGTTCGACTCGTCTTTTCTTCGGCTCGTGCTCGCTGTTCTTGTGCCGCTCATCGCACCGAGAACCACCTGACACGTGCCGCATTGAGGAAGGTTCTGCATGAACCACACAACTCGCGCGCACGATCGCAACTCTTCGCCCCGGACGGGCGGCTCCGCCCGAAGCAGGGGCGGCCGACTCGGCTCTCGGGCTCAGGGCCGTTCAGGCGCCTCCAGCCGGGGCGGCAACGGGCGGCGTCCCGCTGCGGTCCAGGGAGAGTTCGCGCTGCCGGTCACTGTCACCCCGGCCCTGCCCGCAGCCGCGACGTTCGCTGAGCTGAGCATGCCGCCCGCGCTGCTGAAGGTGCTCACCAGCCTGGGCTTGAACGAACCGTTCCCGATCCAGGCGGCCACGCTGCCGAACTCCCTGGCCGGCCGGGACGTCCTGGGGCGGGGGCGCACCGGGTCGGGCAAGACGCTCGCCTTCGGCCTGGCCCTGCTCGTCCGCACCTCCGGACAGCGGGCACAGTCGCGGCGACCGCTTGCTCTGATCCTCGTCCCCACCAGGGAACTGGCCCAGCAGGTCACCGATGCGCTCACGCCGTACGCCCAAGCACTGAAGCTGCGGCTGGCCACGGTCGTCGGCGGCATGTCGATCGGCCGCCAGGCCCAGGCGCTGCGCAACGGCGCGGAGGTCGTCGTAGCGACCCCGGGACGGCTCAGGGATCTCATCGAGCGTGGCGAGTGCCGCCTGGACCAGGTCGGCGTCACCGTGCTGGATGAGGCCGACCAGATGGCCGACATGGGCTTCATGCCGCAGATCACCCACCTGCTCGACCAGGTGCGCCCAGGTGGCCAGCGCATGCTGTTCTCCGCCACTTTGGACCGCAACGTCGATCTGCTGGTCCGCCGCTATCTGAACGACCCGGTGGTCCATTCGGTCGACCCCTCGGCGGGCGCGGTCACCACGATGGAGCACCACGTGCTGCACGTCCAGGGTGCCGACAAGCAGGCCACCACTGTGGAGATCGCTGCTCGCGACGGCCGGGTGATCATGTTCCTGGACACCAAGCACGCTGTGGACCGGCTCACCGAACAGCTGCTGAACAGCGGAGTGCGCGCCGCCGCGCTGCACGGAGGCAAGTCGCAGCCCCAGCGCACCCGCACTCTCGACCAGTTCAAGAGCGGCCATGTCACGGCGCTGGTGGCGACCAACGTCGCGGCCCGCGGCATCCACGTCGACAACCTGGACCTCGTCGTCAACGTCGACCCGCCGAACGACCACAAGGACTACCTGCATCGCGGCGGCCGCACCGCCCGCGCCGGCGAGTCCGGCAGCGTCGTCACCCTGGTGCTGCCCAACCAGCGTCGTGACATGACCCGTTTGATGGCCGACGCCGGCATCGTCCCGCAGACCAGCGAGGTCCGTTCGGGCGAGGCCGAGCTGAGGCGCATCACGGGCGCCCAAGCTCCCTCAGGCGTCCCCGTGACCATCACGGCACCGGTCGCCGGTCGTCGGTCGGGACGGAACGGCAGACGATTCCGGTAGCAGCTGATGGCCGGCCGGCGGGCGAGGTCCCGGGCTGGTCGGGACCTGTTGTCTGCGGCGCTCGGCCGGGGCGATGGACGACCGCCTCAAGGTCGAGAAAGATTGAGGCGAGGAGATCTACCTGATCTTCGTCGGACGTAGATGCTGTCGTCGCCGTCGTCTCACGTGATCCAAGCGTGAGGGGAGGGCGACGGCATGCGCTCAAGATCCCGTGGTGTGTCGGCGTTGTGGCTGCGCCGACGCGGTGACAGGCAAGCGGCTGGGAAACCGCTGCACCCGCTGGGGACGTACTGCCGGCGCGTCTCCTGGGCCGCCTGGACCTTGTCCTGCGGCGCGTCGAACGTCATCGTCATCTTGCCGCTGCCGTCGGGGTCCGGCATGTCGACGCCGTTCTCGCGCATGCACTGGGCGAACTTCAGCGCCTTCTCCTGCGAGTCCGCGCTGGGCGGCGCGCCTGCCGCGGTCTGCTTGCCCGTGCCGCCGGCCGAGGCCACCTCCGTCGCCGCAGCCGCAGCCGGTCAACATCAGGGTGTACGCGATCGGCGCCGTGAGCAGCATGCCACGGGTTCGTCGTCTCATGAAAGCTCTCGTCGGATGCAAGGGTGACTGACCTGCGGTCATCGGCCGGGGCAGAGTACGGCTTCGGCGGCCTGCTTCATGGCGTCGCCGACGGCCATGGCCTTCTCATTGTCGATCTTCAGCGTGGCTGCCATCGCGAGCTGGGTCCGGCCGTCGGCGGAGGAGAAGGTGACCGAGCTGATTCCGGGCAGGCCGCCCGAGGCCGAGGAGACCGTGCCGCCGCACAGCTCGGGGAAGGGGCGCGGCAGCTGCTTCGACAGCTCTGAGGGCACCAGCTTGCCCTGGTTGAGCGCGCGGAAGAAGGCGCTGACGTCGTGCGCGGTGGAGATCGCTCCTTCGACGCCGTAGCTGGTGGCGTTGAGCCGGTCGACGTCGCGCGGCCGGCCGTCGGCGTCCGGGTAGTAGCCGTGGCCGTGCGGGCCCTTGATCTGGTCGGAGATCTTGGTGGCCAGGTAGGTGTGCTCCATGCCGAGCGGGGCGAACAGGCGCCGCTGGAACTCGGCGGCCCGGTCGTGGCCGGTCACCTTCTCGATGATCATGCCGAGGAGGACGTAGTTGGTGGTGGCGTAGCGGTATTTCCCGAGCTCGCCCTGAGGGAGGGCACGGGCGGCCTTCACCAGGTCGATGGGCTTGTAGGCGGTGGTGAAGTCGAAGACGTCGAACTTCCCGGCTTCGGCGGAGTCGGGGATGCCGGAGGTGTGCCGGATCAGGTCCTGTACGGTGATCTTCTCGTCCCCTTCCCCGTACACGCCGGGCAGGATGTCGCCGAGCTTGTCGTCCAGGCCGAGCTTGCCCTCCCCGGCCAGTTGCAGGACGACCGCCGCCTCCATCAGCTTGGTCTGGGACGCGATGCGGTAGCGGGACCCCGGCGGGATGCGCCCGCCCTTGCCGCCGATCAGGCGGGTTCCCGCGCTTGCCTGGCCCTTCCGATTGCCGTCGACGTACAGCTCGGCGATGACGCCCACCACGCCGTCGATGGCGGCCACGGTGTCGATCGCCTGCTTGATGTTCGCGGGCTTCGCCTGGTCGGCGGCGTTGGCCGGCGTCTGGAGGCTCGATGCCAATAGGGCGATGGCCAGCCCGGTCACGCAGGTCGCTCGTGCACGGCTCATTTCCTGTGATCCTCTCTACGGGAATGTCGAGGGCGATCACATTTATCGGCCGACGCGTATGGGCGGGCGATCGGTGAACCATAGGTGGTCCAGATGCGGTGTCTGCGACACTGGCGAGCTCCCGCCCGCTCGATCGACGGAGTGACGCAACCTGTTGAGGGGCTTGCGCATGTAGGTGGTATGAAGTCTGAGATCATCCACTCCCCGCCCGGTGCTCCGGGCGGCGAGGCCTCGGCCGACGCGGTCGTCACCGAGTTGTTCCTCGCCCACCGCCTCGCGCTCGTGCGCCTGGCGTTCCTGCTGGTGGGTGACCAGGAGAGCGCCGAGGACGTGGTGCAGGACGCGTTCGCCGCGGTGTATCGCAGGTGGAGCCGGCTGGCCGACCGCGGGCAGGTGCTGCCATATCTGCGGGCGGCCGTGGTCAACGGGTGCCGGACGGTGCTGCGGTTCTACCTCGACCTGTCGGAGGCGGAGATCGCCCAGGTGATGGGGGTCAGCCGCGGAACGGTCAAATCGACGGCATCGCGGGCGCTGAAGGCGCTCGCCGCGACACTGCAGGAGGAGCGATGACCCGTCAGGTTGAAGCCCGGCTCCGTGACGCGTTCGCCGCGGGTGCGGAACTGGTGACCCCGGAGAGCCTGAAAGCCGCCGGAACTCCCGTCTCGATCCGGCCGCGCAGAGGCGTGCGGGGACTGCCGGTACTGGCGGCGGCCTCCGTCGCGATGGTGCTCGGCGCGGTCGCGATCGTCCCCTCGCTGCTGGGCTCTCCGAGGGTCCGGCGGGGTTCAGCGCGGTCGTGGACGCGCTGGCGCGGCGAGCCGAGCAGCCGCGTGCGTACTGGCGCAGCGAATCGGAGACGCTGACGTGGGGGCGGCCGGCCAGGCAGACGTACACCATCGAGGACAACGTCCGCCGGGTCTCCTGAGCGACTCCTCGCGGCCCCGCCGTGGAGACCACGTCGCTCTACAGCCGGCCGGACACGACCGCCGACGAACGGAAATGGCGTGCCGCGGGCGCGCCCGACCTGTGCGGCTTCCAGGTGGGCTGCGAAGGCGTGCAGGGCCGGCGGGACTACTCCTTCCCGGAGGGCTTCGAGCTCGGCGAGGTCTCACTGTCCCGTGCCCAGCTCCTCACACTCCCGCAGGACCCGCGGCGGCTGGAAGCGGAGCTGCTGCGGCTGCGCGACGAGGAGCGCCGCGAACCTGCCGGCCGTTCCTCCGTCAAGCAGTACTCGGAGCAGGACACCCTGTGGCTCATGGGCGAGACCATCCTCATGAACACGCCTGCCCCGTCCGCCGTGCGGGCCGCCGTCCTGCCATGATGGCCGCGCTGCCGGGCGCGCGAACCGTGGACGAGGCCAGGGACGCCGACGGGCGAACCGGCATGGCCATCGTCCGCAAAGTCGATCGAGACCCGCTGGAACGGCGGCTGGTGATCGACCGCTCCAGCGGCGACGTGCTCGGCACGACCACGCTAGTGGCCGGGCCACTGCCCGCCACCTCCGGCCTGGAGGTCGGCGACCTGGCCTCGGCACAGGTGGTCAAGGCACTCGGCTGGACCGGCGACGGGCCCCGGCTGCCCGAAGGGTGCGTCCAGCAAGCCGGGAAGACCTGTGCCGGCTCCTGGCGAGCGGCCCGAGTGAGGGGTGCCGAGTCGGGCGATCGTTCGCGCGCGGCCAGATCGATGGTGATGTCGAGGCCGCCGCGGTGCGGACCGCTGGTCACCAGGCATGCAATCGCCGGTTACCCGGCTGTGAGGCCCGCGTCGTTGAGCCGTTTGATGAGACTTGGCTTGCCCCGGTGTCGTTCCCGGAGGTGGGTGAGGCGCTGGGTGAAGGCGCCGGCGTCCTCGTCACGGAGGGCCAGGGCGTGCAGGTCGCGCAGGAGTTCGACGGCCAGGTCGTATTCTCGGGGCTTCTTGGTGCCGATGGTGGTCTCCACCACGTCCCACGCGGCGTCGAGATCCTGGGCGAGCCGGTTCAGGCGCAGCTCCCTGGCCTGCCGTCGCTCCTGTTCCTGGCGGGCCTGTTCTTCGGCGCGCTGCGCGGCCTCCTGCTGCTCGCGTACGTGGCGGCGGGCGCTGGCGGCGTCCAGCAGTTCGGCGACCGTCCGCCCCGTCTCCACCTCCTGGCCGGTGGTTCCGCCGGCGAACTCGCGCAGCAACTCCCACCGGACCTTCACGCCGTCCTCTTCGATCACCCGCAGCAGCAGCGCGTCCTTGCGTTTGGCGGGCAGCGCGCCGATCCAGGCGGCAACGGCCTTTCGGTCGTGCTGTACGGGTTGCGCCGGCGGGCTGGCTTCGGCGGCGGCAGCGAGCAGGTCGTCGTCCAGGCGCAGGAAGTCGGCCAGGGCTCGTTGCGGCGCGCTGAGCGAACCCAGCCCCGGCGGGACGGGCGGCTCCAGCGCGTCCTCTTCCTCGTAGTCGAAGGCGTCCTCGTCACGTTCCCATGCACCGTACGCCGACAGCCAGGCCAGATAGAGCGGCCGCGAATCCCCGGCGGCCAGCTCGGCGCGGATGCCGACAATCGCCGACAGCGATCGTTCGACGTTGTCCTCCCAGTACTCCTCCTCCGCCTCGCTGGTGAAGTCGAGGATGAGGTGTCCGCCGCTGGTCCAGGTGCTGACCTGCTCGCCCACGCGGTAGCGTTCTGCCTGCTTGGGGTCGAGCACGGCCTTGGGCAGACGCAGCATGATCCGGTGCGTGCCCCAGTTGGCCAGATACAGGTGGGCGTCGTAGTAACGCTCCATCAGGCGGGACGGGTCTCCGTGGAAGTCGCCCCAGTGGTACTCGTTGGTGAAGCTGGTTGCGGTGATGTGGGCCCGGGTGGACAGGGCGCGCACCTCGGCCTGCTGCTGGTCGGTGAGCGGCCGGTCGATGGCCAGGAACTCGTAGTACTGGTATTCGCTCACGCTCTCACCCAATCCAGCGTCCGAACGCGCGGGTTCACTCGGCTCCGGCCGGTGACGGGTCGGGCAGCGGCAGGCCGAGGATGCCGATCGCCAGCTGGATCGTCAGGGAGCCGAGTCACAGGAGCACACGATACTCCTGCGGGATGCGGGAACCCCTTCGATCAGCTTGGCAAGAGACTGCTGGACCGTCAGGGCTGTGCGGGGGTGATGTCGGTGTGCGGGAAGTCCTCGCCTTTGAAGAGCAGGGGCTGGTCGAGGTCTTTGGCGAGCGCGTAGGCGAAGCAGTCGCCCATGTTGAGCTTGGCCTTGGAATTGTTGCCTTTGCCGTAGGTCTGGTACGCCCGGCGCGCGATCCTGGCCTGATGAGGCGTTACTGGCTCGATGATGAGGCCCATCTCATCAACGAGCGTGTCGAAGGCAAGGCGTTGCGCATGGCTTCACCACGGTTGTCCGCCACGATGGCCGCTTCGACGTAGTTGACGGCTGAGATGCGACACACGTTTGCGGCGATGGTGTGAGCGAATGGGACGGCCTCTGGCTCACCGTTGATGACCGCAATGATGGCGCTGGAGTCGATGATCCGCGGGAAGACCAGTGTCCTGGTCGTACAGATCTTCCACGGACAGTCGACCTCGACCGAGGTGCGTCCGCATGCCGGCGGCAACGCTCAGAATGCGTTCGGCCCTGCCGGCGGCTTCGGAACGGCGTTCCAGCGCATCCAGGCGGCGTTCGAGCACTTGAGCGGCGTGCTGGGTTTCCTCGGCCAGCCGGATGACCCGGCGGGCGAGGTCATGGATGGGCTCGTGTTCGAGGTCCACGCTCACCGTCGCTCGACTCCCTCCGTCGCGGTGCCTGAGTTGCACCTCCAGCGTAACTGGTGGCCGAGCTTCACTCTGGCCGATGGCCGGCATCCTCCTGCGGTTTCCGCAGAGTCAGGGGTTCTCCCCGGGCGTGATGTCGGCGGCGGCATGCCAGGCTTCCCAGATCTCAGGGCGGAGTCTGCCGCGGTCGGCGACCGGGAGTCCATGTTCACGAGCCCACGCGCGCACCTGCGATGCGATCGGCTGCTGGTCGCTTGGACGTGTGATCTCTGCTGGTGTCTTTGGCGAGGAAGGGCGCGGGGGCGCGTCGGTGGCTGGTGGGTGCTCATTTGAGCCGGATGCTGTGGTGGTGAAGCCGAGGCGGGTGAGGGTGCGGCGCCGCTTGCCGTACATGCGTTCCAACTGTGGGACTTGTGCGTCCAGATAGTCGTGGACTTCGACGTCGTGCTTGGTGGCGGCTTCTCGCATGATCCGGCCGACGTGCTGGATCACCTTTCCTTTGAACGAGATCGGCATCGCGAGGAACAGGGCGTCCAGTCGCGGCAGATCGAATCCTTCGCCTGCGACCTTGTCGATGGCCAGGAGCACCAGCGGGCCTGCCCCGGCATCGGCAAGGCGGGTGCGGACGCGGTCGCGTTCTGCGGTGCTGAGCTGCCCGTGAAGGAGTGTCACGGTCATGCCCTTGTCCTCCAGGGCCGCGGCCAAGCGTTCGAGGTGTTCCATTCGGTTGGTCAACAGGAGGCTGTTCCTGCCTCGGCTCGCCGCGTCCGCGACGTCAGCGGCGATCCGGGCGGTCCGGGTCTCGTCTGCGGCCAGTTCGCCATAGATCGCTTGGAAGGAGGCGCCGTCGTTTCCGATCTCCTCGCTGCTGAAGCCGGTCGCGTGAACAATGAGCCGCTGGGCGAACGACACCTCAGAGGTGATCTCATGGCGGATCGGTCCGCACTGCATGGTGATGAGCGCGTCCATCTGGTCGGCCCGGTATGGCGTCGCAGAGAGCCCGATCCAGCGCTTCACTGCCACCTGACGGATGGCGGCCTCGGCGGCCGGAGCACCGACCGCATGACATTCGTCGACGATGACCATGCCGTACGCGTCCAGTAGCGATGGGTCGGCGTCGCGGTGGGCAACGGACTGCAGCATGATGACATCGACGACTCCGTGCCGCTTGTCCTTGCCCCTGCCCTTGGCACCCACCTGCGCTCCGTCAAGATCGAGGATCATCGTCAGCCGGTCTCTCCATTGGTCGAGCAGTTCGGCGCGGTTCACGATGATCGCAGTTGGTACTTGGTGCCGGGCGATCAGTGCGCAGGCCATCACGGTCTTGCCCGCGCCGGGTGGCGCCATCAGGACTCCCATGAGGTGCTTGGCCATCGCGGTGACCGCCTCGGTCTGTACATCCGTCAGCTCACCGGTGAAACGCACCGCGATGGGGTCATGGTCCGGCACCGTGGTGGTGATCTCGATGGCGCCGCCCGCTGCCGCGATCAGATGTTCCGCTTGCTCTGCCAGCCCTCGTGGGAGTCGTAGCCAGTCGGGGTCGCTGTCATCGAAGCAGCATATGAAGCGCGGAGTGGCGAAGGTGGAGTACCGCATCGACTGCCGCCGGTAGAACTCCGGGTTGTGAAAGGCGGCCAGGTGTTTGAGAGCGGCGATCAGTGGCGTGGGCAGGCTGTCGGTCGAAATCGCCAGCATTGCGCCGAGCCGTGCGTGCACCTGTTGAGGAGCGACACCCAGCGCTTCCCTACGCGGTTTGGCCGGTAGCCTGCCCGACGTCGACGGTCCGGCGTCGATCTGGCCGAACCGCTTCACCAGTGCATCCACCTCGACCGGGCGTAGCCGGCGCACACCGGACAGGAACGCGAACTGGTCCTCATAAGGCTGCCAGTTTCGTGGGTCGCAGAACAGCGTTGTGCCCTGCTCCCGACTGCTGCCGTGCAACGGCAGCGCGATCAGATTCCCGAACCGGAACCGGGCCGCCGCCTTGACCGGAAGCGAATCCTGCGCGGGAAACAGCCGGTCATAGCTGGTCAGCGACATCGTGCCTCGCCGGTCGATCGCCTCACGCAACAGTCCCATGCCGATGGCACGTGCCGACGCGGCCAGGACGGGCTCGGTGAAGAACATCCACACGTGGGCACCGGCTCCGGACCGGGAAATCTCCGCCGCCGTAGGGATGCCCGCCCGCGTACAGGCTTCCGCGTAGGCGGCGGCGTCGCCTTGCCAGCCCGCGCCGTCGAAATCGCACGCCAGCAACTGGCAGGTGTCGTCGGGCAGCATCGGATACAGCCCAACATGGGAGTCGCGCCCGTCGGTGGTTCGGCTCAGGTGCGCGATGAGAACCTCGTCCGTCAGCGGCAGGAACTCCCGCTCGGCGTCGTCGCGTTTACGCCAGAACTCCTTCTCCGCAGGGCTCCACCCGTGCCGTCCGGACTTGCGGCTGAAGAAGCGGGTCGCATACACATCGCGGCGGCCGACGAACAACGCCTTGAACAAGGCGAGCTTCGCAGACGGAGACGACGACATGTCCGCATACGGCAAGCCGTCCTGCGGCGGGTTGACGCAGGCAGCGGAGGTCTGATCAGGGTCGGCGGCCTCGTGCTCGCGCGAAGCCGAGGCTCGCTGACGGAGAAGATGCTTGAGCCGGTCGTTCTCCTCACGCAACTCTGCGATCTCGACCAAGGCGGCGTCCAACCGCATTCGTAGCTCGACCGGGTCGTCCCATTCGGCCCACAAATCCACGAATCTATCCTGCGCGATTTCCGCCATGCAGCCAAGCGGACACCGAGCGTAACCTACGGTGAGGCTTCCCCATCGTGTTCTGGATTGCTGAACAGGAATCCTGCTGCCTTGATGACGGGATGGACGGAGTTGAGGATAAGCGTTCGTTGGGCGGGGGTGTGCTGACCGGAGCATCCCGCGGTTGTCTGGTGGGACTCGTGTCCGGCGATGAGTTGCATGGCTCCTGGTGCGACGCCGCCATCACGGAGCATGGTGATCATGGTGTGTCGAAGTGCGTGTGGGGTGATGTGCTTGGCCAGGCCGCGTTGGTGAGCGCGCTCGAGGGCGGGCTGCAGCACGTTGTTGCGCTGGTTGACGTAATCGATGTAGCCGCCTCTGCGTCCCTGAAAGAGGGGCTGGCCAGGATCCCGACCGTTGCGCGGCGCGCCAGGAGTGTCGCCAGTTCGTGGCAGATGGGCACGTCGCGCTGCTTCTTACCCTTCGGGTAGAGCCTGAGCGGCCAGCGCTGGCGGCCGGTCGTTTCGTCCAGTAGGTAGGCGTACGTCTGTACTACCTGGATCACGCAGCCGATCGGATCCAGGCCGGACACGTGAAGCCCGGCGATCTCACCCCAGCGCAGGCCGGTGGCCATTTCGGTCACGATGAACAAGGCGGTGTCCGGGTTCTCGCCCTGCTGCGTGGCCGCCTTGAAGACCGGCTTGATCGCTCCTCGATAAACCTTCGCCGCTGTGGCCGGGGAGAGCGTCGCGGGGGTCGGTGGTGCGGGTCGGGGAGCGCCTGCGTCCCGCCACTGCCGCAGCACATTGGGCGGCACGCGCCCGGTCTTCTTGACCGCGATGTCGTTGGTTCGTGCCCATCGTCGTGCCGCCTGCTCATCCGACACGGAGGGGCGGGCTGGTGTTCGTTGCGTGCGGATGGTTTGGCGAGCATCCATTCCGCCCATTCGCGCAGCACTCGACGGGTGATCCGATCCAGGGGCAGGTGGCCGAAGAAGGGGAAGACATGCCGTTCGGCCTCGGTCAGGTAGACGAAGCGCTGAGTGGGGGCGGCCCCGAGGCGGGTGGCGTAGTCGTGGCGCGCGTACTGCTCGAAGGTCGGCATGTCGGCGTCAAGGGTGCCGTCGAAGTGCGGGTCCTCGATGCCGTGGCAGCCTTTGGGGTAGCCGCCTTTCCGCCTCTTCCCCCACCTGTACGTCACTTCACCAGCCACGATCTCACGCCGTTCCTGGCCATGCGTTCGATGATCCGCGCCACAACTCCCCCTGACGGTCCAGGGACGCATGGTGAAGGAAGCAGCTTGCACAGACGGTCACGACTCGCATCAACGAACGGACTTTTCACCGTTGCGTGCTGAGATGCGGGAACATGATCTTCGAGACGATCCCGCCAGGTCGTGTCGCCACCTCGAAGAAAGCGCTTTCGGCCTGCACTTAAGGAGTGGTAGGGCGCCCGGGGCTCGAACCCGGAACCTACGGATTAAAAGTCCGCAGCTCTGCCAATTGAGCTAACGCCCCTAGCAACAGCAAGGGTACAGAGACTACCGCCCCGCTCGCGACGGCTACAGCACCGGTCAAATCAACACCGGTACCCCACATCCGCTCGAACCGCCCCCGTGCCACGCCGCGCGAGGGTCACCGGTAGGCGGACAGGCCGGTGAGCGCTTCCCCCAGCACCAGCGTGTGTATCTCCTGAGTCCCCTCGTACGTCAGCACACTCTCCAGGTTGTTCATGTGCCTGATCACAGGGTACTCCAGCGTGATCCCGTTCCCGCCCAGGATCGAGCGGGCCTGGCGGGCGATGTCGAGCGCGGCCCGGACGTTGGCGAGCTTGCCGAAGCTGATCTGCCGGGGCGTCAGGTCGCCCGCGTCCTTGAGCGAGCCCAGGTGGAGGGCGGTGAGCTGGGCCTGGGCGAGGCCGACGTACATCCAGGCGAGCTTCTCCTGGGTGAGCTGGAACGCCCCGATCGGCTTGTCGAACTGGACGCGGGTCCTGGCGTAGTCGACGGCGGCCTCCAGGCAGGCGCGCGCCGCCCCGGTCACGCCCCACACGATGCCGAAGCGGGCCTCGGACAGGCACGACAGCGGCCCCTTGAGGCCGGTGACGCCGGGCAGCGCGGCCGAGGCGGGCAGGCGTACGTCGTCGAAGTAGAGGGACGAGGTGACCGACGCCCTCAGGGACAGCTTCTTGTGGATCTCAGGGGCGGAGAAGCCGGGCGTGGAGGTGGGGACGACGAAGCCGCGGACGCCCTCGTCCGTCTGCGCCCACACGACCGCGACGTCGGCGATCGAGCCGTTCGTGATCCACATCTTGGAGCCGTTGAGTATCCAGTCGGAGCCGTCCTTCTTCGCGTACGTCCGCATGCTCGCCGGATCGGACCCGTGGTCCGGCTCGGTGAGCCCGAAGCAGCCGATCGCCTCGCCGGCGGACATGCGGGGCAGCCACTCCTGTTTCTGCTCGTCGGAGCCGTACCGCCAGATGGGGAACATCGCCAGCGATCCCTGGACGGACACGAACGAACGCAGCCCCGAGTCGCCGGCCTCCAGCTCGCGGCAGGCCACCCCGTACGAGACGGCGTCCGTCCCGGCGCACCCGTACCCCTGCAGGTGCATGCCGAGCAGCCCGAGCGCGCCCAGCTCGGGCGCGAGCTCGCGCGCCGGGAACGTGGCCTCCTCGAACCAGTCGCCGACGTGCGGCAGCACCCGGTCGGCCACGAACGACCTGACCGTGTCGCGGATGAGCCGCTGGTCGGCGTCGAGTCGTTCGTCGAGGCGCAGCAGGTCGTCCATGGCGGTGGTCCCTCCGTCGGACAGTCGGACAGGATGCGGGCTTAGGGGGCTACCAGGGTTGTACCAGGGGGAAACCTGATGTGCTAACACCGGGCCCGGGGGCAGTCTTGAGACATGAGCGAATACCACGAGTACGGCAGCGAGTCCCCCAAGACCCCCGTCAAGAAGCTCCGCAGGACGGAGAAGGGCCGCATCGTCGCGGGCGTCTGCTCCGGCATCGGCGAGTACGTGGGCGTCGACCCCAACCTCATCAGGATCGCCCTGGCGGTCGTCACCCTGTTCGGCGGCCTCGGCGTCGGCGTCTACGCGATCGGCTGGCTCCTCATGCCGGACGAGACCAGCGACACCTCCATCGTCCAGGACCTCATCAGCAAGCAGCAGAACCGCAACGGCGGCGGCACCGACTGGACGACCGGCGAGCACAAGCCGCAGCCGTGATCAAGCGGCGGCCTCGGCCCGCACCCGAGAGGTCTTGTCACCCCGGGACTCGGTCCAGAGCATGGCCAGCACGGCCGCGCAGACGACCCCGGCGATGCCGGACAGCGCGACCACCGGCTCAGGACCGAGTCTCTCCGCCGCGAAGCCGCCGACGAGGATGCCGATCCCCTGGGCGGCCATGAGCCCGGACTGCACGATCCCGAACGCCTGGGCGCGGCGCTCGGCGGGCACCGCCTGCACGAATGCGGCATTGGCCGCGAGCTGGTAAGCCCCGCCGACCCCTGACAGGACCCACGCCGCCAGCACGACGGCCAGCGGCGGCCGCAACGCCGTGACGATCAGCGGCGCGCAGCTCAGCATGGCGAGCCACCCCATGAACCGCAGTCGCCTCGCCGGCGCGACGAACTTACTGAACAGGAACGCACCTATCACCGTTCCGGCCGGCATGGCGGCCATCAGCAACCCGGTGATCACCGGAACCGGCAGCGCGCCCGCGTCCGCGCCGATGGCGAGCCGGGCCGCGTAGGGCGCGGCGATGCCCTCGGGCAGTACGTAGAAGCCGCACAACCAGGCGAACAACACCAGCGTCCGCAGCTTGCGCGAGCCGAAGACGAGCCGGGCTCCGGCCCTGGCCATGGTCCACATGGACGGCCTGGAGCCGTCGTCGGGGCACGGCGCGGGGCGGCGGCGCACCCCGGAGACCAGGATGAGCGCCGAGGCGAGGAACGTCGCGGCGTCGACGGCCAGCGCCCGGTACGGCCCCATCGCGGCGATCACCGCGCCGCCCGCCGCGAAGCCGAGCATCTGCCCCGCCTGGTTGGTCATGTTCTGCAGGGCCGAGCCGATCACGTACGCGTCGCCGTCGAGCACCTCGGGCAGCAGCGCCGCCCGCGCCGCGGAGAACGGCGCGCTCAGCAGCACGACGAGGAACACCAGCACGCACAACGCCCAGAACGGCGTGACCGGCAGCGCCATGGCCGCCACCAGCACGAACCGGAGGAGGTCGCAGGCCAGCATCACGCCGCGGCGGGCGAAGCGGTCGGCCAGCCCGGCCAGCAGCGGGCCGCCGACGATCGACGGCAGGTACGTGAGCGCGTACACGGCGGCCGTGGCCAGCGCGGACCGGGTGCGGTCGTAGACCAGCACGGCGAGCGCCACCTGCGCGAGCTGGTCGCCGAGGAGGGAGAGGCCCTGGCCGTACCACAGGGCCCGGAACTCCCTGATGGCGATGACTTCCCGGTATGTGGCTCGCTGTCCTTCCGCGGCGGCGTCGGCACGTCGATGACGTCCCGGCGGCCGTCGCGCCCGCATGGCCCCCATTGGACTCCGCTGTGCCTGACTTTCGACGCTCGCTTTGCGTGCTCGCTATGTCACCTAAGGTGCCCGAAGGGCGGGGCGGGCCGCAACCCATAGCAGCCAACCAAAAGCAAAGGGTTACCAGCCGAGCTCGTGCAGGCGTTCGTCGGAGATGCCGAAGTGGTGCCCGACCTCGTGGACGACCGTGATGCGCACTTCGTCCACGACGTCCTCCTCCGTATCGCATATCTCGCATATCGGATTGCGGTAGATCTCGATCCGGTCGGGCAGAACTCCTGAGTACCAGTCGCCGCGTTCGGTGAGGGGGACACCGGTGTACAGGCCGAGCAGGTGGGGCTCCGGCGGATCATCGACGACGACCACGACGACGTTGCTCATGGCGGACGCGAGATCGGCGGGGATCGTGTCCAGCGCCTCGGACACGAGTGCCTCGAACTTCTCCCGCGATACCTCGATCACACCTGCCATTCTGCCCCGACGGCCAGCTATGCAAGAAACGGCATGAAGTTCGCTAATACCGTAAAAGTCATCATCCGTTCGCGGGCTTCGCGCGTGGCAGCCGTGCTCGTCGTGGCCGCCGTGGGGGCGTGGCTCGGCATCTTCCTCAGCGGCGCCGTACGCGCCCAGGTGGGCCCGGTCGAGACCGCGATGTCCCTGAGGCCGGCCTGGAACGGCGAGACCGTCGTGGACGCCAGCCCCCTCGGCACGCTCACCTTCCGCACCCACGACGCCCCGCTGCGGCTGCGCATCACCCTCGAGAACATCGACCAGGAACGCGCCAAGGCCTTCATCGAGGACCCGCGCCTGGCCGACCGGCTGCCCCAGGTCATCGAGGAGGACCTGATGGCGGGCGTGCGGGCGCTCGCCGTCCGCTCGCTGCTGTGCGCGGGGGCGGGGGCGCTCGTCGCGGCCCTGCTGGTCTTCAGGCGCCCGCGCGTGGCCCTCACGGGCCTCCTGGCGGCCTCGGTGGCCCTCGCCGGCACGGGCGTGCTCGCGATCACCACCTTCCGCGCCAGCTCGCTCATGGAGCCGCGCTACTCCGGCCTGGTGGCCGCCGCGCCGTCCCTGGTGGGCAGCGCGGAGTCGATCGTGACGCGGTTCGAGTCGTACCGGTCGCAGCTCACCAAACTCGTCACGAACGTCTCCAAGCTCTACGACACGGTCTCGACGCTGCCCCTGTACGACGCCGACCCGAAGTCCATCCGGGTGCTCCACATCTCCGACATCCACCTCAACCCCATCGCCTGGAACGTCATCCGCTCGCTCAAGGACCAGTTCAAGGTCGACGTGATCATCGACACCGGCGACATCTCCGACCACGGCACCAAGCCGGAGAACAAGTTCGTGGACGAGATCAGCCGCCTCGACGTCCCGTACGTGTACGTCAGGGGCAACCACGACTCCATGACCACGCAGAAGGCCGTCGAGAAGCAGAAGAACGCGATCGTCCTCGACGACCGGGCGGAGAAGGTCGCCGGCCTGACCGTCTACGGCCTCGGCGACCCCCGCTTCACACCGGACAAGTCGGTCACCGTGGACTCCGACCCGGCCGCCCTCCAGCAGTTCGCCCGCTCCCACCTGGGCAACGTCCGCGCGCCCGACCTGATCGCCGTCCACGACCCGGTCGTCGGCCAGGGCTTCACCGGCGCCGCCCCGATGATCCTGGCCGGCCACACCCACGAGCGCAGCACCACCCTGCTGCCGACCGGCACCCGCATGCTGGTGCAGGGCTCCACCGGCGGAGCCGGCCTGCGCGCCCTCGAACACGCCCAGCCCACGCCCGTCCAGGCCTCGGTCCTGTACTTCGACAAGGAGACCCGCCGCCTCCGGGCCTGGGACGACATCACGCTCGGCGGGCTCGGCGAGCAATCCGTGTACATCCAACGTCACGTGGAGCCCGACCCACAACGTATGATTTCTCCGGAGCCGTCGAACGCCCCGTCGCCAACGGGGATGGTCACCGGCTCCGCGTCACCCGACGCCGGACCGCCACTTTGGCATCAAGGGCAATCGTCCCCTATGCTTCAGAGGTCTCCGACGGAAGGCGACAGGGAATCCTAAGGGCCCCCATCGTCTAGCGGCCTAGGACACCGCCCTTTCAAGGCGGCGGCACGGGTTCGAATCCCGTTGGGGGCACCGCGAGCGCCTGGCGCACGAGCGAAACGGCCGGTCGAAGACCACCGAAGAGCTGGTAAGCTAAGCGAGCGCAAACAGCAAGAAACGCCGCAAGGCAAGCAAGGTCCTGTAGAGCAGTTTGGAGTGCTCGCCACCCTGTCAAGGTGGAGGTCGCGGGTTCAAGTCCCGTCAGGACCGCTCTGGGTCAGGTAGCTCAGTTGGTACGAGCGTCCGCCTGAAAAGCGGAAGGTCGGCAGTTCGACCCTGCCCCTGACCACCAGCTTCGAACAGCAAAAACGCCCCGAACGGATCATCGTTCGGGGCTTTTGATGTCTGGCGACAGCAACCGTGACAGCAACGTCCCCGACGCTTCATTGAGTCACCCGTCCTCGCCGGGGCGAATGATCGTTCTGATCTGCTTCAGGGTCTGACTTGTAGATCTTGTGCAGACGTGAATCTCTTGAATGGCGTTCGGGCGCGAAGACGAGGCAAACGTCATGCCGACGAGTCCGGATGCCGCGAGCCCCGTCGCCTACGACGATGTCTGGCGCTTCTTCCCGCTCGCATCCAGCCGTGTCCAGGGCGCTGAGGACCTCCAGCATGTCGAGCCGGGCAGGTATGGGCCGCTCCCAGCCGGACAGTGCGGTGGGCAGGGCAACTGTGTCACGCCACAGGGGTACTCCGACATCGATCACGAGCCCATGGCAGATCAAGACCTCAAGATCGTCCCAGAAATGGAGTCGGGGCCGCCATCGGCGAGGCTTGGAGTCGTGCATGCGGTCGTGGAATGGCCCGATCAGGGTCTCCAGATTCTGCAACGGCATGCCGCAGTGCAGGGGTCCGAGTCGGCCGGTGGTGGCAAATCGGACAACGAGGTCAAGCGCTTGGCCCATACCGAGAGTGAAGCAGCTCGCTCGGCGATCTCTCCACATCAATCAAGGGGGATGGGCTGGAGCACGATGGGAGGCCACCACCCTGATGGGCGGCGGCCTCCAGCAAGGCAGAACTTGGAATCAGCCCAAGGCATCTCCGAGCTTGCGTAGTGCGTTGCGCTTGTCGTCGAGGGATGCGTGAGCGTAGATCGTCGGTCACTTCGATGTCGCTGTGACCGACGATGTCCCGGACGACCTGGGGCGGGACGCCGAGGTTTAGCAGGAGCGTCACGCAGGTGTGGCGGAGGTCGTGGAACCTCATCTCTCCGAGGCCGGCGGCTTTGCGGATCGCTCCCCAACTCCTCCGTAGGTTGTCCGGCTCCATCGGGGTCCCGCAGCGCGAGGGGAAGACCAGGCCATGTTCTTTCCACTCCTCCCAGCGGTCCGAGCGTTCGGCGAACAGCTTCCTTCGGTGCTCCTTCAGGGCCTCCACACAGATAGGGCGGCAGCGGGACGGTCCGTTCCGAGTCGGAGGTCTTGGGACGGACGAACTGGAGGCGGCCCGCGACCCGCTGGAGGGTTTGGACCACTTCCAACTTGCCGGCCTCAAGGTTGACGTCCGTCCAGCGGAGCCCGAGGAGTTCCCCACGGCGCAGGCCGAGGCAGAGCGCCAGGACGTACAGCGCGTAGAGGCGGTGGTCCCGGGCGGCCTTGAGAACGGCGCGGGCCTGCGGGACGGTCAGGCCGCGGTTGACCTTGATTTGGGCACCGGGACCTTGACGAGCTTGGCGACGTTGCGCGCGATGATCTCCTCGCGTACGGCGCACTCCAGAGCGTTCCGCAGGACCGCGTGCATGGACTGGACCATGCGGGTGGACAGGCGGGACTCGCAGCACTGTCCGCTCTTCAGAGCTCAGCACACCGGCTTCTCGCGGGAAGCATCCCAACCGTTTCGGCAGCACTGGCATTCGGAGCGGACGCGATTGATGAAGAGGCGGACGTCCTGGGCGTTGAGCTTGCCGAGGCCCTTCTTGCCAAGACCAGGGATGGGGTGAAGCCGGACGACGCCCTCGTACCCCTGGTAGGTCTTGGGGCGCCGCTCCTGGCTGACGATGTGCTTGAGCCAGTACGTCAGGAAGTCGGCCAGCGTCCAATTCTCGGACGAGACGGGTATGCCCTCGTCGGCCTGGCGGAGAAGCTCGGTCAGCTTCTTCCTCGCGTCCTCCTGGGTACGGGCGGAGCCCTGGACGCGCTTGACGGTGCCCGCCGTGGTCTGAACGAAGGCGGCGTAGCCGTAGCGGCCATCCTTGCGCGACCAGATGCTTCCCTCACCGTTTGAGCGCTTACGGATGCGGCCGGTGCGGCGCTTGGGCTCTTCCTCGGGCGTGCCGAGTGTCGTCTTCGTCATCAGGCCACCTCTGCCAGGGTCTTGATGCACTCGTTCAGCGCCTCAACCTCGATGAGGCGACGGCGGCCGACCTTGAAGCTTCGGAGTCGGTCTGAGCGGATCAGGGTGTAGAGGGTCCACCGGCTGACGCGGAGCCGCGCAGCGGCCTCGTCAACGGTGAGCACGAGGTCATTCATGGGTGGCCTCCTAGCGGGTTGGACCTGAGAACGGTGTACCGGTGATGGCCGTGGCGAGGAGTTGGTCGCCGGCGGATAGCCCTTGTCCGGCGTAGGCCCAGTGGGCGATCACGAGGACGGTGTCCTCGTCGAACAAAGGCAGACGGCCCGTGGTGACGCTTGCACCCTCCGAGGTGGGTGAAGGACAGAGAATGCCGCCGGTGGAGATCTCCAGCCCGTGAGGTGATCAGGCCGATGCCAAATGAGGTCGGGTCTGATCGAAATCGGTGGCCTCATCAAGGCAATGTACGTATGGTGGATATCGTGGGGAAAAAGAAGGATCGGGCGCTGGCTCGCCAGGAGTTGCGTGAGAGATTCCAGGAAGTTCATTTGGACTATGCGCGCGCTATGGAGCAGGCACAGGAGCTCGAACATACCCTAATTCTGATATCACTGGCCATGGGCACTGCGACCACAGTTGAAGCCCTTGAGAGCGATGCACTCGACTTAGCTCGAAAGCCTATTGAGCGACTTAGGCGAGAGCTGGGATCCCGTTTCGGCGGTGAGCTAGGGCAGCTCGAACGAGACATAGACAGAGTTAGAAGGATTCGCAATTTCCTAGCTCACAACTACTTCCATGAGCGTTCATTCGCCCTCGTTTCCATGGAGGGTTGTGAGTATATGGGGGATGAGCTCCTTCGTGCGTCGATGTTTATCGGCCTAGTTACTGAGCGATTGATGGACAAGTTCGAGGACCGAATCCTCTCATTCGGAGAGAACCTTACGGAAGAGGAATCGGAGCGCATAGAGGCACTTCTGGAGCCAGAAGTGGACTCCTTTGGAGCCCCAATACCTGGACTTCCGGAGCCGGGTACAGTTCCCGGTATGCTCTGATGAAGGCAACTTGCCCCGCCCTGAAGAGCGGTTTGGAGTCAGAGACTTGGTTCGCCTTGGAGAGGGATCCTCTTTCCCTCCAAGGGAGCACGACCGTTACTCAAGAATATTCCACGTGCCCGGGACGCCTCGCTCATGGCGGACTCCAGCGCTCCTCTGACCTCTTCTAGTTTAGGTCGACCAACTATCACGTATTTCGCAAGTGCTCGCTCGGCACCTTGGCAAGCGACGTAGAGATCCCACGCAACGGCGACAACGCCGGCCGCACCGTGTTCCTGGCGACGCCCAGATGCCGCGCGATCGCCTTGATCGGCATGCCCTCGGCCCGGTGCAGCCGGCGGATCTCCGCCCAGTCCTCCACCTTGATCACCCTCCAGAGAGTGGAGGGGTCAACATTCAGCCGTCGCCTGGGGGTCAGTATTCACGCGTCGTCGACAGCCACTGCGCCGACGTCATCTATGAACTGTGCGCGGCAGGCGGCCAGACCTACTATCGACGCGCCGAAGCAGGCACTGGAACGATCTACGAGACCCACCGTATGAACACACGAGCGGGCTACGCCACATGGCGCGCCCTGCTCTCTCGCCTCGTACGGTGAGACCTTTCATCTGATCGCCAACGGCCTGCCGCGGAACTGGTCTAAGTTGGCTCGCGTGCAGGATCGGCAGCGGAGCTATCGGTACGCGGGACCGGCCCATTTGAAGACCGCGATCCGCGCTGACAGCGCAGGCCACCCCATCCGTTCGAGGAATGACTTCGACGACTGGATCGCCGAGCGCACGCCCGCGGAACTTGCCGAGCCGTTCACCTTTGTGGTCGACATGGACGGCGTCTTGCGGCTGGCACCCCGCCGTAGCGAGCATGTCGCATGTGCCGGAGGCGGACCGGTGCTGAGCGCCGGTGAGATCAGCTTCAGCGGTGAGGCAGGCCGCTGGACGGTAGTCGAGGTCAGCAACCACTCGACTGGATACTGCCCGGACACCAGCTCATGGACGGCGGTCGCCGCAGCTCTGGACCGGGCCTGCCTGGGATATCCGCCGGGCTTCACGCAGGAGGTGGTGTTCCGGCGCTGCCCCACCTGCCAGGAGCGCAACATCGTCCGAGAGGACGACTTCGTCTGCGTCTTCTGCGGGAGCGACCTGCCGGCGCTGTGGAACGTGGACTCATTCGATGAGAGCCCGTGAACGAGCCAATCGTCAGGCGCTTCTCCAGGCGTTGGTGACCAAGCGCCACATCGCCCTCGGCCACGCCGTCCTGTAGGAAAGAGACGTTCGCCACGCGGACAGCGTCCTGGCTCAAGCGCGTGGCCCAGAGCCCTTCGATGTCGTTGGGAAGCCAGCCCTCCCGCGGCACGAACCGGAACCACAGCTTGATTAGGTCTGGCGCTGAGGAGAGGCGTTCGGACGTAGCAACCAAGATCATCGAAGCATGGCGGCAGTGTCGAGTTTCGTGACCCGTGCGACAGATCCGGCTCGGGAGGCGGGTGACACTCCGGCTAGATGATCTGTCGTTCTCTTGATGCCTATTGAATCGGGAATCTGTGGTCTGGTCCCGGTGATTCAGGCGGGAGTTCTTCAATCCGCAGGTCGGAGAAGATCAGGGTGAGGTCGTGGGCGTTGGTTTGGATCCGGACTTCATGGAAGTCGATGCCGATAGCTGTGGCCCAGTGCCGGGCGGTTGGTGAGTCGGCGATGAGCGTGGCTCCGGGGTAGAGCTCCTGCCAGTTGACTCCCCAGACGTATCCGTCGAGGTCGACACCGGTTTCGTAGGTAGTAAGCCGGTCATCGAGGGAGGTGCGCCAGGTGCCGGCCGGCACGGTTGTGACGCAGTTGGCCTGCACGCAGTGGCGGAACAGGTAGCGCAACGTCGTCGGCGCGATCCCGGTTCTGGGGTCGGCGGTGGCGTGGATCACGAGCTGATAGTCGCGCAGGTAGTCCACGTAGCTGTGGTGGAGCAGGGTTTGGTCGAAGATCTCGTCCAGGGCCTGTTGCAGCTTCACCTGATCCATGAACGCAGTTCTACCCGCCCGATGTGATCTCCCGTTGATGCTGGGGCCTGCGGACTTTGAACCGGGTGATTGGCTTGGTGGCGGTGGTGCGGGCGACCTCGGCGATGATCTGGCCGGCGTGGGTGATACGGAAGGTCCCCCCGGGTCCTCGACGGTCACGGTTGCTCCGGCGTGGCCGATGCCGACGCGGATACGCTGGCCGGCGATGGAGAGCTGGCCGCGGCTGCTGAGGCGCCGCTGCACGTGGACGGGTTCGGCGGCCGGTTGGGGTTCGGGGCCGGCGGGGCGGGCGTCCCGGAGGCGGGCCATCTCATCGCTAGTGAGCGGGTTGGGCAGGGTTCGCAGCAGCGTGCGTCCATCGGCAAGGTGCAGCAAGATGCCGTCGACGCGGACGGTCAGCCGGCGTCCGGCGAACTGGTAGCCAACCGAGCACTGCCGACCGCCTTAAGGCGACCAGGCCGCTGGCGTTGATGGTCCGGTCGACTTCGACCACCTCACCGACGCCGGGGCGGGCCGGTTTGGTCGCGGGCTGGTTGCGGGTGCCGCCATCGACGATCAGTTGCCGCAGGTGCCGAGAGGTGAGCCGGGACGAGACCTTCTTGATCGGCTCGACCATCGATGCGCCGCCTGACGCGAGACCCCGAACCTGCGGGCGACCTCGGTGAGACTCGCCCCGGACAGCACCTGCAGCACGGCTTGATACCGCTGCTCGACCACGCGTCTGCGCACCGTCCGCACGCCCCTGACCACCATCATCGAAATGCCCCGTAGCGATCATCGCTTCGGGGCTTTTTCGTGTTCGGCACCGGTCAGGGGCGGAACAGGGCGTTGAGTTCGCCGAAGTCCAGGGTGCCCGTCAGGGTGGTGAGGGTGCCCGCGTCGAGGAGTTCGGCGGCGGCGCGGCGGGTGGCGGTGTAGGCGGCCTGGGCCAGGGCGGTGCCGAGGCTGATCCGGCGGACGCCGGCCCGCGCCAGCTCGGCGACGGTGGGTCCGCCGGCGACGGCCATCGCGTTCACGGGCAGCGGCGACTTGGCGCAGAGGGTGCTCAGGGTGTCCAGGTCGAGCAGGCCGGGGACGAAGATGCCGTCCGCGCCCGCCTCCGCGTACGCCGCCGTGCGGGTGAGCACGTCGTCCAGCCGGCCCTCGGCCGGGCCGATGCCGAAGAGGAAGACGTCCGTGCGGGCGTTGACGAACAGGGCGGGCAGGCCGGCGGCGGCCGCGGCGTCGCGGGCGGCGCGCAGCCGGGCGGCCTGCTCGGCGACGTCGAACAGCGGGCCGCCCGGCGCCCGGGAGTCCTCCAGGTTGACGCCCACCGCGCCGGCCTCGGCCACGGCCCGCACGGTCGCGGCGACGTCGGCCGGGGCCGGGCCGTAGCCGCCCTCGACGTCGGCCGTCACCGGGACGTCGACGGTGGCCGCGACGCGCCGGACGGCGGCGGTCATCTCGTCGCGGCCGAGCCGCTGCCCGTCGCCGCGCCCCAGGGACCAGGACACGCCGCCGCTGGTCGTGGCGATCGCCGGCGCGCCGGCCGCGGCGATCACGGCGGCGCTGGCGGCGTCCCAGGCGTTCGGCAGCACCAGGACGGACTGCTGGGCGTGCAGCGAGCGGAACTGCTCGGCCTTGGAGGACAGGAGCTCGTCGACTGGCATGGGGTGACCGCCTTCGTGTGTCGTTCCGGGTTGAGACGATGCTGGCGGGCGGAGCGGCGGGCGTCCATTGATTAAGCTGAGGCCGAATCGTCGAGCGCTCAGGGGGCGGCATGAGGACGCGGCTGACCTTCTCCGTGCACGACCTGGCGGAGACGCGGTTCGCCGTCTCGCCCATGTGGGAGGTCGTCACCAGCTGCCGGACGCTGGCCGCCGCCACCGTGCCCGAGCCGCACCGGGTGTGGGCCGGCCAGGTGCGTCCCAGGCTCGCCGCGGCGGGGCTCGACCGGGGGTGGCTGGCCGACATGATCCCGCCCGCCGGTCACCTGCCCGACTTCCTCAACCCGTCGCCGACGACCGCGTCCCCCGAGCTCGCCGACGAGCTGGCCGCGATCGCGGCCACCGGCCCCGAGCAGGTACGGCGCGACCTCGACCAGCTGGCCGCCGAACGCGACGGCCGGCTGTCCCCGCGGCTGCGGAGCCTCCACCGCGCCCCGGAGACCCACCTGCCGCGGATCGTCGCGGAGATCGAGGTCTACTGGCAGCTGGCGATCGCGCCCTACTGGGACAGGATCCGCGCGGTGCTGGAGGCGGACGTCTTCCACCGGGGCCGGCAGGTCGCCGAGCACGGCACGGCCGACGTCCTCGACCGGCTGCACCACACCGTGCGCTGGGCGGGCGACTGCCTGCAACTGGCCGAGCGGCACTGCCCGGTCACCAGGATCGAGACGGGAGCGGGGCTGCTGCTGGTGCCGTCGGTGTTCGCCTGGCCGCGGGTGCTGACCAGGTCCGTCGCGGCCGAGCCGCCGCAGCTCGCCTACCCGGCGCGCGGCATCGGCGCGTTGTGGGAACGCCGGACGCACGCGCAGCTCGAAGCCCTGGCCGCGGTGATCGGCCGGTCCCGGGCGCTGATCCTCGCCGAGCTGGACTCGCCCGCCTCCACCACCGAGCTGGCCCAGCGGGCGGGGCTGTCGGCGGCGGGCGTGTCCCAGCACCTCACCGCGCTGCGGGCGGCGGGGCTGACGAGCGCGCACCGGGCGGGGCGGGCGGTGCTGTACTCCCGTACGGGCCTCGCCGACGCCCTGCTCACCGCGCAGACGTGACCGCCCCGAGGCCGGTCCTCCGCCCTGGATCTGCTGGAGGAGCGTGGCGGTATCCACCGTTCGGTGGGTTCTGGGGTCAGCAGGGGGTGGGGGTGAGGGTGGCCGGGAGGTCGATTCGGGGGTGGGGCGGGGAGAAGCATGCTTGCGGCATGGCAGTCATCGAGGTCACAGACCTACGCAAGAGGTACGCGGAGCTGACCGTTCTGGACGGGGTGTCGTTCTCGGTGGAGGAGGGCGAGATCTTCGGGGTCCTCGGGCCGAACGGGACGGGCAAGACGACCGCCGTCGAGTGCGTGGAGGGGCTGCGGCGGCCGGACAGCGGGACGATCAGGGTGCTCGGGCTGGACCCCGTCCGGGACGCGCGGCGGCTGCGCGAGCAGATCGGGGTGCAGCTCCAGCAGACCCAGCTGCCGGAGAACCTCAAGGTGTGGGAGGCGCTCGACCTGTACGCCTCCTTCTACGCGAACCCGCGTGACTGGCGGGAGCTGCTGGCGGAGTGGGGGCTCGGCGACAAGCGCGACACCCGCTTCGGGAAGTTGTCGGGCGGGCAGCGGCAGCGGTTGTTCATCGCGCTGGCCCTGGTCGGCAACCCGCGGGTGGCGTTCCTGGACGAGCTGACCACGGGCCTCGACCCGCAGGCCCGCCGGGCGACCTGGGAGCTGATCAAGCAGGTACGGGCGAGCGGCGTGACCGTGGTGCTGGTCAGCCACTTCATGGACGAGGTGGAGGAGCTGTGCGACCGGGTCGCGGTGCTGAACCGGGGCCGGGTCGTGGCGCTCGACTCGCCGTCGGGGCTGCTCGGGGGCGAGCACCGGATGCGGTTCACGGTCAAGGAGGGGGACCTCGGCGGGCTGGCGGACGTGCCGGGGGTCGCCGGAGTGACCCGTACGGGGGACCGGGTGGTGGTCACCGGACGGGGGGACTTCGCCACGGCCGTCACCGCGTACCTCGCCCGGCACGGCGTCCTGGTGAGTGACCTGCGCATCGACAAGCGCACCCTGGATGAGGCGTTCACCGCGCTCACCGGGCGTTCCTTCGACGACAACTGACACTTGAGAGAGGCCCCGAACCATGAGGAAGCTCGCCTTCGTCGAGACCAAGCTGCTGGTGCGCGAGCCCGGCGCGCTGTTCTCGCTGCTGATCCCGCTGTTCATCCTGGTGGTGTTCGGCAGCTCGATCGAGCCGGGCGACACGGTGCTGCTGCCGATGGCGCTGGCCATCGCGGTCGGGCTGGTGGGCCTGTACCTGGTGCCGACGACGCTCGCCACCTACCGGGAGCGGGGGATCCTGCGCAGGATGTCCGCGACGCCGGTGCGGCCGGTCCGGCTGCTGGTGGTGCAGCTGCTGCTGCAGCTCGTGCTCGCGGTGACCGCCTGCGGGCTGCTGATCGCCGTCGCGGGCACGGTGCTGGGGGCGCACCTGCCGGGCCGGGTGCTCGCGGGGGTGCTGGTGTTCGTGCTGGGCACGGCGAGCATGTTCGCGATCGGGCTGCTGGTGGCGGCCCTGGCGCCGAACGGCCGGGCCGCGAACGGCATCGGCGTCCTGCTGTACTTCCCGATGGCCTACCTGGCCGGGCTCATCCAACCGGCCGGGCAGATGCCCGCTATGGTGGCCCGTGTCGGGGAGTACACCCCGTTGGGCGCGTTCGGGCGGAGTCTGCGGGAGGTCTGGGCGGGGGAGTTCCCCAGCCCGGTGCCGCTGGCGGTGATGGCGGTCTACGCCCTGGTCGTGAGCGCTGCCGCGGCCAGGCTGTTCCGCTGGGAGTGAGTGGGGGATGACCAGCAGGCTCGACCGTTGGGAACGGATGCTGGAGCGCCAGCTCGTGGCGGCGCCGTACGTCCTGCTGGCGGTCTCCGTGGTGCTCAGCCTGATCGGCGGCGGCCCGGTGTGGATCACGCTGGGGCTGGCCGCGGCCGCCGCCGCGTGGCTGGGGCTGGTGCCGCGCGGCCCGGTGTACGTGGCCGGGCTGGTGGTCCTGATCGGGGCGCTCTGCACGCAGAGCGCGTGGTTCGCCAGCTTCTTCGGCTTCGTCGGCTACCTCCACTCCTGGCAGTACCTGGGGGGGAAGTGGCGGTTCGCGGGGGTGACCGCGACGGCGGCGATCTGCGTCGCGGCCTACAACGGCGGCCTGCCCGAGCCCACCCCGTCCGCGATCCTCGCCTACCTGTTCTTCACCGGCGCCATCGTGGCCGCCGTCGGCCTGTTCAGCTTCCTCGGCGAGATCACGAACGAGCGCAGCGCCGAACGCAAGCGCATGGTCGCCCGGCTGGAGGAGGCCATGCGCGAGAACGCCGGCCTGCACGCCCAGCTCCTCGTCCAGGCCCGCGAGGCCGGCGTGCTCGACGAGCGCCGCCGCATGGCGGCCGAGATCCACGACACCCTCGCCCAGGGCCTGACCGGCATCATCACCCAGCTCCAGGCCGCGCGGCAGGCCGAGGACTGGCGCAAGCACGTCGACCAGGCGACGCGGCTGGCCCGCGAGAGCCTGGCCGAGGCCCGCCGCTCGGTGCACGCGCTCGGGCCGGGCCAGCTGGAGTCGGCGCCGCTGCCCGAGGCGCTGGAGGAGGTCGTCGCCCGGTGGCGCGAGCTCAACGGGGTGCGCGCGGACTTCACGGTCACCGGTACGGTCCGTCCCATGCACCCGGAGATCGAGGAGACGCTGCTCCGCACCGCGCAGGAGGCGCTGGCGAACGTCGCCAAGCACGCGCACGCCTCCCGCGTCGGGCTGACCCTGTCGTACATGGAGGACGTGATCACCCTGGACGTGCGCGACGACGGCATCGGCTTCGACCCCGGCCTGACCGCCTTCGGCCTGACGGCGATGCGCAAACGGGTGGACCGGCTGGCCGGCGCCCTGGAGGTCGAGTCCGAGGGCGGCGCGGGCACCGCGATCTCGGCGAGCCTGCCGGCGGTGCCGCGTGGCTGAGCCGGCGTCCCCCATCAGGCTGCTGATCGCCGACGACCATCCCATCGTCAGGGACGGGCTGCGCGGCATGTTCGCCGGCGACCCCGGCTTCGAGGTGCTCGGCGAGGCCGCCGACGGGGCGCAGGCCGTCGACCTCGCGCGGGTGCTCGACCCCGACGTGATCCTGATGGACCTGCGCATGCCGGGCACCGACGGCGTCACCGCCATCAAACGCCTCGCCGAGCTGGGGCTCCGCGCCCGGGTGCTCGTCCTCACGACGTACGACACCGACCGGGACGTCCTGCCCGCCGTCGAGGCGGGGGCCACCGGCTACCTGCTCAAGGACACCGGCCGCGACGAGCTGGTCCGCGCCGTCAGGACCGCGGCGCGTGGCGAGGCCGTCCTGTCGCCGTCGGTCGCCACGCGGCTGCTCGGCCAGGTCCGCACGCCCGCCGACCCGCTGAGCGCCAGGGAGCTGGAGATCCTCCGGCTCATCGCGGACGGCGCCACCAACCGCGAGGCGGCGGCGCGGCTGTTCATCAGCGAGGCCACGGTCAAGAGCCACGTGCTGCACATCTACGCCAAGCTCGGCGTCAACGACCGGGCGGCGGCCGTCGCGGTCGCCTTCCGGCGCGGCCTGCTCACCGTCGAGGACGGCGGCCGCTGAGGCCGTGCCGCCGGTCGCACGGCGCGGTGCCGTACGACCGGCGGCCGCCGAGGGTCACTCGGTGTGGCAGACGGTGCCGTTCAGGGTGAAGACGGACGGCAGGACGTTCGGGCCGCTGTAGTTGCCGACGTAGCCGACCGTGACCGTGCCGCCCGTGGGCAGCACCGGGTTGGCCGGGTCGTTGACGACCTTGACCTCCGAGCCGGTCTGCGTCCAGACGGCGCTCCAGCCGCTGCCGAGGCTCTGCCACGGCCGGGGCCAGGAGAAGGTCAGAGTCCAGCCGTTGAGCGGGGCGCCGTTGTTGGTGATGTCGAGGCCGCCGACGTAGCCGCTGGCCCAGTCGTTCTGGTCGGTCAGGCGGACCGAGCAGGTGCTGGTCGCGGGCGTGCCGGTGGTGAACGTCAGCGGCGGGGAGGCCCAGGACAGGCCGCCGCCGGTGTCGCGGGCGAGCACGTTGACGGTGTAGCGGGTGCCCGGGGTGAGGTTGCCGACGGTGAACGAGGTGCCGGAGGTCTCGCCGAGCTGCTCGGTGACCGCGCCGTTCTGGCGGTGGATCTCGTACTTGGCGATCGGGCGGGCGCCGGGGGCGGCGGCGGGCCAGGAGAGGGTGGCGGCCCGGTCGGTGACGTTCGCCGCCTTCGGCTGCCCGGGCGCGCCGGGCAGGCCCGCCTGCGAGGCGGCCGGGTGCAGCACGATCGTGGTGAGGGAGAGCGGGGGCAGGGTCTGCGCGGTCGCGGTCCCCGACGTGGCGGTCGTGATGGCGGTCGCGCCGTTCGTGTGCGTCAGGACGGTCGGCGCGCCCGCGGCGGGACGGTAGCCGGCGTAGCCGATGGTGACCGGGTAGGAGGTGTCCTGCGAGGTGTTGACCAGCATGACCGCGAGGTCGCCGTTGGGGCGGCGGGCGGCGTGCGCGCTGACCTCGGGCTGGTCGGTCGCCGCCCGGACGAACTGGTCGCCGGGCCGGGCGAACCTGCTCACCATCTGCAGCGCGTAGTACGGCGCGAACGGGGTGTTCAGCGCCGGCTCGCACACCGAGCCGTCGGCGGTGCAGGTGCCGCTGGACAGCAGGCCGAAGTCGCCGTAGTCGGTGTGGCCGGCGACCTCGGTGACGGTGCCGATGCCGTTGTGGACGTTCCACCAGTCGACCGTGAACACGCCGTTCGCGAGGAGCGTGGCGTAGGAGTCGGCGGCGGCGAGCGCGCCGGGCTGGGTGTTGGTGCCGTTGCTGCTGCTGCCGGTGTTGAACTCGGTCATCGCGATGCCGATCCGGTCCGCGTCCGGGCCGGCGTACCTGGCGATCTGCTCGCGGGTGAGCTGGATCATGTCGGGCACGTGGCCGGTGCGGTCGAGGGCGCCGGGGTACCAGTGCACGATCACGAAGTCGATCTTGGGTCCGGCGGTGGACAGGACGACCTTGTTCCAGGTGCCGGCGTCGCCCTCGCCCACCAGGGCGTCGGGCCAGTTCGCGGGCGTGGTCAGCACCGCGCCGATCTTGATGGTCGGGTCGACGGCCTTCATCGCGTCGGCGTAGGCGACGACGTTGCGGGCGTACTCGGCCGGGCTCTTGTCGGCGTGGTCGTCGGCCTCCCAGGCGGTGCCGTAGTGGCCGTTGCCGTAGTTCTCGTTGCCGATCTCCCACAGCTTGATGCCGTAGCCCTTGACGACGTTGGCCTGGCGGACCCAGGCGGCGGCCTCCGCGGCGGTGCCGGTGCCGTAGTTGGCGGTCACCATGGCCTGGGCGCCGGTGCGGCGGACGCCGCGCATGAACGTGTCGAAGTCGGTGTTCGGGGCCACGTACCCGCCGGGCGCGGTGTGGGTCTCCCAGTGGTAGATGTCGGAGTAGGAGCCGCCGGGGTAGCGCAGCAGCTTCACGCCGGCCGCCTTCAGCTTGTCGGCGGTGTCGTCGGTGCCCAGGTTCGTGTCCCAGATCGCGTGGTTGCTGCCGATGCCGGTCTCGGGGACGGTGGCGAGGGCGGCGCGCGCGTTGACGGTCACGGCGACCGGGGACGGATCGTCGGCGGCCCGCGCCGCCGGGGCATTGAGCACGGTGAGCGCCAGCAGGACTGCGGACGCGGCTGGTAACAGGGATCTCGGCATCGACGCACCTCGCCACGGATTGCGGTAAACACTCGACGCCCCCTCCTGACCAGGAGGCATGAGGATCATGAGGTGTGGCGCCTGGCCCGTCAACCGGACGTGAAACTTTCACCTGGCCGGGGCGGTCCGTCCCGGGCGCGTCTCAGCCCGGGTCCAGGAGCGTGACGACGCCGTTCTCGCCGTCCACCCGGACCCGCTGGCCCGTGCGCAGCCGGCTCGTCGCGTCCTGGATCCCCGCGACGGCCGGGATGCCGTACTCGCGGGCCACCACCGAGCCGTGCGAGATCACCCCGCCCACCTCCATCACCAGCGCCCCGGCCAGCAGGAACAGCGGCGTCCAGCCCGGGTCGGTGCTGGGGGCGACCAGGACCTCGCCGGGCCGCAGGTTCGCGCCGACCGGTGAGAGCAGCACGCGGACGACGCCCTCGTGCACGCCGGGGGAGACCGGGGTCCCGCTCAGCCCCGCCGCCGGGCCGCCGGCCGGGGCGGCGGCGCCGTAGATCGTCTCGCCGTCGCTGACGAGGAGGCGGGGGACGCGGCGGCGGCGCAGCTCGCGACGGTACTCGCGGCGGCGGGCGGCGGCCCGCTCGCCCGGCCACCAGGCCGCCACGCCCGGAGTGCGGGACGCGGTCCCGTCGCCCGCGTCGTCGGTCACCGCGCGGCGCAGGTCGGCGAGGTCGAGGTAGAAGACGTCGTCGGGGTCGTCCAGCAGCCCGCGCTCGACGAGCGCCACGCCGGTGCGGAGCAACGTCCGCCGGGCGAGCGCGACGACCCGCACCAGGTCGAACTTCGGCCGTTCCCGCAGCCCGCCCAGCTCCCGGTGCCGCCGCAGCACGGTGGCCAGGATCGCGGCACGCCACACCCCCTTGGCCCGCCGCACCCGCGCCACGAGCTCCCGCTCCGCGGCCCTGCTCCGCGCCGCTCCCTCCGCGAACCGCGACGCCGCCTCCCCGGAGTGCCGGTAACCGCGGATCAGCTCCATGACATAAGCGGGATCGTCGGCCAGCCGGGGCAGGCCCAGGTCGATCTCCCGGCTGGGCGCCCGGTGCCCGTACCCGGCCAGGAACCGGCGCACCTCGGGATCGGCCGGCGACGGCTCGCCCGCCCGGCCCGCCAGACGGGCCAGCTCCGCGCCCATCGCCATGGTCGGGTCGTACGGCAACCACCGCCGCACCGGCTCCATCGCCGAGACCGTGCCCAGCCAGCGCCGGACCAGCCCTTCGGCCAGCACCCTGAGCAGGATCTCGGCACAGACGGGCGCGAGCTGCTCCACGACCAGCCGGACCACCAGCACCGGCAGGACCCCGGTGGCGACGTCCACCTGGGCCCGCGGCGACGTCAGCGCCGCGCTCCGCCGCTCGGCGTCGGCCAGCCGCCGGTCCGCCCGTGCCACCAGGCGGCGGCGGGTGCGCGCGGGCGCGGCGAGCGCGGCCGCCAGGCCGGTCAGGATGCCCGGCGCGACGCGGGCGAGCCCGCGCGGCAGGGAGGCGCCCCGCGGGCGCGGCAGCCGGGCGGAATTGGCCCGCAGCCACTCCGTCAGGATCTGCTCGGCCTGCGGATCCTTCGTCCGCAGCCGGGCGGCGACCCGGTACGCCAGCCGGGGCCGCAGCAGCAAGGGGGTGATGTCGCCGTACAGACGGCACGCCAGGACCGGCATCCCGGCGGCGCTCGGCTCGCCGGGCCGTCCGTACGAACCGGACCACAGGTAACGGATCCACCGGCCGACCACTTCCGCCATGAACGCGTTCCCCGCGGGCGTCAGCGGCTCGGCGATGCCCTGCGCGACGAGCAACGCCGCCAGGTACACCCGCGGCCCGTCCCCCGGCGGCGCGGCCGGCAGCGGGAAGAGCGAGGTGATCGGCCGGGACTGCAGCAGCAGGCATTCGCCGCCGGCGACCGCCCACTCGACGTCCTGCGGCCCGCCGAACAGCGCGGCCGCCCGCGCCCCAAGCTCCGCGAGCCGGCCGGCGGGCAGCCCGGTCACGGAGCGGCCCGTCCTGGACAGGACCCTGCCGGAGGCCGCGTCGAGCACCCACCGGTCGGGCGTGACCCGTCCGCTCACCAGGGCCTCTCCCAGCCCGGGCACCGCCTCGACCACGACCCGGTCGCGCCGCCCGGTCACCGGGTCCGCGGTGAACAGCACGCCCGCCAGCTCGGCGGGCACCATGCGCTGGACGACCACCGCCATGGCGAGGCTCTCCTCGCCGACGTCCTGCTCGCGCCGGTAGGCCAGCGCCCGCGCGGTCCACAGCGACGACCAGCAGCGGCGCACCGCCGCGCACACCGCGTCGAGGCCGGACACGTCGAGCACGCTCTCCTGCTGGCCGGCGAAGCTGGCCGTGGGCAGGTCCTCGGCCGTCGCCGACGATCGCACCGCCACCGGCGGCTCGCCGAGCGCGCGGTACGCGGGGGCCAGCGCCTCGCGCAGCCAGGCGGGCGCCGGTCCCTCCTCGAAGGCCGCCCGCAGCTCCGCCGAGGCGGCCTCCGCGGTGTCCGCGCCCGTGGTGTCCGCGCCCGTGGTGTCCGCCCCTGTGGTGTCCGCCCCTGCGGTGTCCGCGTCCGTGGTCGCCCGCTTGACGGCGGCGTCGATCATCGCGTCGAGGCCGCGCTCGGCGACGTGCCGCCGGTACGCGGCTGTGGAGATCACGAAGCCGCCGGGCACCGGCAGGCCGCTCCGGACCATGGCGGCCAGGCTCGCGCCCTTGCCGCCCGCGTACGCCGGATCGGCTGCCGCCGCGCCGGCCAGTTCGGTGATGAGGTCGCTGCCCATGCCGGTCTCCCGTCGACGTGACCGATCGCGGCCGCGGCCGGCGGGCGGCGCCCGGGACCACGGCCTCACGTGGAGGAACAGACGCGCGATCTCATCGTAGGCGTCGAGCGCGCTCGTGGCCCGGGGCGAAGGTCCCTCTTCGGGGTCAGTTGTACTTGTAGAGCTTGTCGGCGACGCGGTGGCGGCCGTCGAAGACCGCGGCCCGGTACATGCTGATCGACAGGTCGCCGTGCTGGGCCTTGCCGCAGGTGCCGACGCCGGCGAGCTGGTGGATCTCGAAGCGGGCGGTGGGGTCGCCGCCGACGAAGTACTCGGCGCGGGCCTGGTACTTGTCGGCGCGCACGTCGCAGGCGAGGACGTAGGTGCCGGTGCCGCGCTCGGCGAAGCAGGTCATGGCGGCGCCGCGGGTGGTGGTGCAGAGCTTGGCGCGGGCGCGGGCGGTGTCGGGGGTGATGCGGGTCTCCCGCTTGACCGGATATTTGGCGATGTTCTGGACGGTCTTCCAGCGGCCGTACTTGACCCGGCGGTTGCCCCGGTACAGCGCGGCCCGGAACGTGACGACCTTGCCGATCTCCCGGCTGCCGCGGACCGCGCCCCGGCCGGCCAGGTTGTGGACGACGTACTCGGTGCCGAGGTAGCCGTTGAGGTAGTACTCGACGGCGGCGTGGAGCCGGTCACCGGCCGTGTCCTCGATCGTGATGCCCGGGCGGTCGCTGCCGTCCGGGCCGACGCACGCCTCCGCGCCCTTGACGCGGACGCACACCGGGTCGGCCTCGGCCTTCGCCTGCGTCGTCCCGGGCGTGACCCGCGTCTCGGCGGTGGCCGGGCCCGGCTCGGCCGCGGCGGCGGTCCCGTCCGTGCCGAGCACGACGGCCGCCAGGGCGGCCACAGCGATGAAGACACGACCTAACATCACTTACCTCACCAGCCTCACATTGGGCATCGAATGCACAATGTGACGTCATCTGGGGTTCATAAGTTCGTCAGGAACGTCTCCAGCCGCCGCAGATCCACGTTTCTGGTCTCCTCGGACGGGACCACGACCACCAGCTCCCGGCACACCGGCCACGCCTGGGCCTGGGCGGCGAACGACAGGACGATCAGCTTGACCAGGTTCTCCCTGCCGAGCCACAGCTCCGACCCGAGCAGGGGCACCGCCACGCGCTCGCTGTCGCGCACCGACGTCCACAGGTGACCGAGCGCCGTCCACAGGTCGTCCATGGACGGGTCCTCGCCCGTGCGGGCGCAGGCCAGGCAGTAGACCCGGCGGTGCGGGCCGCCGCCGAGCGCCGCCACCGTGCCGATCGGGTAGCGCCGCACCCGGCCCACGGGCTTGGCCTCGCGCGTCGCGACCGAGACCGGCACCCGGGCGGCCAGGGCGCGGTCCAGGTCGTCGCCGAGGCGATCCGGTTCGCCGCCGTAGGCCGTGCCCAGGGAGCCCGCGTCCAGGTCGAACGTGTCGCCGCAGCCCACCACCAGATCGGCCCGCTCGCGCTCCGCCTCGGCGAGCAGATCGCCGAACCGGACGACGATCGTCGCGTAGGGCAAGCGGCGCACGATCCGGTCGCGAGGCCAGGCGCGGGCCAGCGCCCAGGCCAGGCAGGCGGCCACCGCGAGCGCCACCCACGCCGCGGCGAGCGGGACACCGGCCGCCAGAGCGGGGACCAGCACGATCGAGGCCGCCCCGAAGGCCAGGAGGAACTGCGTCGCCAGGCGGGCACGGCCGGGTGCGGTGCGGAAGACCTGCTGCAGGCGCGCCGTCACACCGTGAACATACGTCGCGGCGCCGGGCGTTGACCAGAGCCGCCCTCCCGGGGGGCTCAGGCCTGCTTTCTGCGGGGCGTCAGGCTGGCCAGCAGGAGCAGCAGCGAGCTCTGCGCGAGCATGCCGGGCGCGAGCGGCGGCGCCGAGCCGACCGTCTTGGTCAGCGCGTACCACCACTGGGTGAGCGGCGAGAGCGCGTCCCATTCCGCGTCGGACGACCCCATGCCGTGATTGACCGACACGTGCATGAAGACGCCGTACGCCGAGGCGAGCAGCACCACGCCCGCCAGCACCCGCACCGCGGTGACCGTCCGCGGGGCGTCGCTCAGCGCGAGCAGCACGAGCGCGACCACCAGCAGGGCCAGCGCCGCCCAGGGGATGAGCTGGACCGGGGAGTGCCAGTGCCGTTCGAAGGCCAGCTCCAGCACCGCCCCCGCGATGCCGACCGCGACCAGCCCCAGGAGTCCGAGACGCAGCGAGATCGGGCCTGCTTGAGCGATCCGGCGGCGGTGCGCCGCCCTCTCCGAGGTTGAGGTCATGACCCGGAATCTGCCGCGGCAGGCTCAGAGCAACCTGTGCGGATTCTGAAGATCTGGTGAGAAAATGGTTGCGGCTCTCAATATCACCAGGATCAGCCTTCCGCGCCGCGACTTTCCCGGGATGGGGCCGGCGGCGGGCTGCACGACTTTTTCACGACATCCGCACATCGGCCGGGTGGATCGGGACGCGTTGTTCGGGTCTGCTCGAAGGGGGTTCCCTGACCGCGATGGAGGATGCCGTGCCCGAAGCGCCGGACTGGATCGACGAGCCGATCGTGGACCCCGCCGCGCCCGCCAGGACCGCCCGTCGCGCCGCCGGCCGCCGGACGGGGGGAGGGGAGCCCGGGCAGGGGGAGAGCGAGCCGCCGCCGTGGGTCCGGTGGGCGCTGCGGGCGGGGGCGGTCGTGACGGTCGTGAGCGGGGCGTTGTTCACGATGGCGGCGCATCGTACGGACGGTGAGGCGGCGGCGATGTCGGCCGTGACGGTGGTGGTCGTCACCATGGTGCTCATCGGGCTGTCGCGGCCGGGCATGGGCTACCGGCGTTCGCGGCCGCGGCCCGCGCCCGAATGTGTCGTCGTCCCGGCCGAGCTGGACCGGGCGGCGCTGGAGCTGCTGGCGCGGGCCCGCCGGGCGGTCACGGACGTGCGCGGGTCGCGGGCGTACCGGCTCGGCCTGCTCGACACCGCGGCCTGCGACGTCGTCCTGCCGGAGCGGCTGTGGGAGATCGCGCGGCTGCTCCGCGCCCACACCGGTCTGCGGGCGGAGCAGGCCGGCGCGTACACCGCGCTCGCGCGCCTGCGCGCCGAGCAGGCGGCGACCCTGGCCGCCCCCGGCGAGCCACGGGCGCAGCACCCGGCGGCGGAGGATCCCGCTCAGGAGCTCGCCGCCGTGCTCGATGCGCAGCGCGACGCGCTCGCCTCGTCGGTGGCGTTCACGGCGCGGCGGGTGCGGGAGCTGGAGGACTACGCCCGGTCCGTACGAGCCGCCGACCTGGCACTCCACGCCCACGACCGGCAACGCGGCAACGACCGCTACCGCGACCTGCTCGCCTCCGCTCACGACACGGACGAGGTGCGCCGCCTGACCGCCCACGCGACCACCCTGACGGCGACCCTCCACCAGTCCCTCGCCACCGACTCCCTCGCCACCGGCCCCGTCACCACCGGCCCCGTCACCACCGGCCCTGGTGAGCGGAGGCCCCGCTGACCGCCCCTGGCGTCAGAACTCGCGCCAGTCGCCGAACCACGCCTCCGCCTCCGCCGACGGGACGCCCGCCCGGTCGGCCAGCTCCAGGAACACCTCCCAGGCCTCCTCCCGCCGCACGGTGTCGATGACCTCGTACCGCTCGTCGATCCCGTTGAGCGTGTGCACGAACTCCCGCAGGATCACCCGCGCGTCGGCCACCGCCCCCGGGTCGTCGGCCGCGAGGCCGCCGAGGGCCCGGGCCGCCGCCGCGTACGCCCGGCAGGCGGCCTCGCCGGCCCGCTTGTGGTCGTCGACCCAGTCGCGCAGCGGGTTGTCGATGTTGGCCGCCAGCCACCGGTCCGGCTTGGCGCCCCGCACCTCGACCGCCACGTCGCTGCCCTTGTAGCGCTGCTTGACGGCCTTGGACCGGCTGCTCCTGAGCCCGTCGACGGCCAGCCGCCGCAGCGGCCCGTCGGGGGCGGGCAACATCGACGCGTCCACCTCGTACGCGTCGACCAGCTCCAGCGTGTGCAGCCGGGGCAGCGCGTCGAGCCCGGCCAGCCCGCCGTAGGGCCGGGCCCACCGCACGCGCAGCGCCTCCAGCTCGGCCAGCCCGTCCAGCAGCGTGCCCGTGACGTCGCCGGCGGCCTCCACCACCAGCTCGCGGACGCCGCGTAACCCCTGCGGCACCCCGCACCCGGTGGTGAGGGCGACCCACCGCCCGTCGTGCGCCGCCTCCACCGCCTCCGGCGGCGCCGCGCCCTCCAGCCGTAACGTCATCAGCCCCGGCGGCAGGACCAGCCGGCGCGGCATCCGGCCCGCGAGGGTCAGCTCGTGGAGGAACGTCCGGCCGAGGTCGACGACGCCGGCCGGCGGGTCCTCCCAGCGCAGGGCCGAGACGAGCGGCCGGTCCCGGAGCGCCGCCACCAGGCCCCGCTCGTCGCCGCGCCAGCTCAGCTGGGTCAGGTGCGGCAGCGCGTCGAGCCCCGCCCACCGCACGTCGCCGCGCTGGTCGCGCAGGTCGAGGTGGGACAGCGCGGCCGACCTGGTCATCGGCCCGTTGCCGAGGTCGACCTGGACCCGGCCGTGCCCGGCCCGTTTGTACGCCTCCCTGACCCGGGCCGGCACCTCGAGCTGCCAGCGCCGCTGGAGCACCACCTGCGTGCCGAGGCCGGCCCAGAAGGCGTAGGAGCTGGTGCCTCGGGGCAGCTCGGGCCGCACCGGGAGCCGGCCGAGCCGGACGTAGCCGGCCGGCAGGTGCTCGTCGGCCGCCACGTTGACGACCTCGGGGTCGCCGGACCAGGAATGGTGATCGACGATGAGCGGGCCCGCCGCGCGCAGGTCGTCGAGCCCGGGCGGCTCGGGGGAGTGCCAGTCGAGCACGCAGACCGTGAGGTATTCGTCCGCCGCGGTCACCTGGCAGGCTCCGTAGCCGCCCAGGGGCAGCGGGATGGCCACGACATCGCCCGTTCCCAGCATGACCGGCACGCTAGCAACCTGGCACGACATTCTCACCGTGCTCAGCGAACCCGGCTCAGCGAACCCGGCTCAGCGAACCCGCCGCCCGGGGCCGTCCTGCTACAGCGCCGCCGTGATCTCCCGCTCGGCCGCCTCCTTGGTGACGCCCAGCCCGGCGAGCGCCCGCGCCAGCGGCCCGTCCCCCAGCTCCAGCACCCCGAGCAGCAGGTGCTCGGTGCCCACGTGGTCGTGCCCCAGCCGCAGCCCCTCCCGCATGGTGAGCTCCAGAGCCTTCTTGCTCTGCCCGGAGAACGGCACCTCCCGGGCGCCGGCCGGCTCGGTCCCGGTCCCGAGGACGTCGCGCACGGCCTGCCCGACCGCCTCCGGCGAGGCGCCGAGCCTGGCCAGGGTCCTGGCGCCGAGCCCGTCGGGCTCGTCGAGCAGGCCGAGGACCAGGTGGCCGGGCTCGATGTGGTCGTGCCGGCCGCTCAGCGCGGCCCGCTGGGCCTTGACCACGGCGGCGCGGGCGTGGTCGTCGTAGCGGGCGTAGACGCGCAGCTCCTCGCCCAGGGTGGGCGTTCCGCCGCCCTTGGGCACGAACCGCTTCTGCGCGGCCTGCTTGGTGACGCCCATGCTGCGCCCGATGTCGGTCCAGGACGCGCCCGAGCGCCTGGCCTGATCGACGAAATGGCCGATCAGGTGGTCGGCCACCTCGCCGATGTGCTCGCCGAGCGAGACGGCGTCGGTCAGCTCGCCGAGCGGGTCGCCGTCCGGGTGGCGGTGCTTGATCACGGAGATGAGGTCGTCGAGACGAACGGTTCCTTCCATGCGTCAACCATAAGTTGACGCTGGGAGACCGTCAACCCTTGGTTGACCACCCGTGGCCCAGTACGCTGGCGGCGAACCACACCGGAACGGAGCACCGATGAACGACAGTGACCTGGCGGCCCCCGGCGCGGACCGCGCCCAGGAGTTCGAACGCTTCCGCCCGCTGCTGTTCTCCATCGCCTACCGCATCCTCGGCAGCGTGGACGACGCCGAGGACGCCGTCCAGGAGACCTGGCTCCGGTATCTGACGTCCGACGTCGAGCCCGTCTCGGTCCAGGCGTACCTGTCGACCGTCGTGACCCGGATCGCGATCGACGTGCTCCGCTCGGCCCGGGTGCGGCGCGAGTCGTACGTCGGCGAGTGGTTCCCCGAGCCGCTGCTCCAGGACCCCTACGAGGACCCCGAGCGCTCGGCGGAGCTGGCCGACTCCATCTCCATGTCCGCGCTGCTGATGCTGGAGAGGTTGAGCCCCCTGGAGCGGGCGGTGTTCGTGCTGCGCGACGTCTTCGCCTTCGAGTTCCCCGAGATCGCCGACGCCGTCGGCCGGTCGGAGGCGGCGTGCCGGCAGCTCGCCGTGCGGGCCAGGCGGCACATGAGCGACGGCCGTCCCCGGTACGCGGCCGGCCGGCGCGAGCGCGAGGAACTGGCCGGCCGCTTCTTCGACGCGCTGTGCGGCGGCGACGTGGACGCCCTGCGCGAGGTGCTCGCGGCCGACGTGCAGGCGGTCGGCGACGGCGGCGGCAAGGCCCCGGCCTTCGCGCGCGCGGTCACGGGCGTCGACAACGTGGCCAGGGTGCTGGCGGTCACCGTGCCCGCGCTGCTCGCGATCGGCGGCACGGTGGAGCCGCACGAGCTGAACGGCCAGCCCGGCGCCATCCTGCGCGACCGCGACGGCAAGGTCGTCAACACGATCACGCTCGACATCCGCGACGGGCACGTGCACACGATCTGGGCGGTGTCCAACCCGGACAAGCTGCGGCACGTCGGGCCGGTCGGCGACGGCTGGGAGGTCGCCAGAGCCATGCGCCAGGCCTCTCGCTGATCCGCGCCACCCCGGCGACGGGCCCCGACGGCGACGACATCGGGGCCGCGTCGCGTCGCCGGGCGATCACATGTTGATCATGTGCCCCGCGAGCCCGTGGACGGCCTCCTTGACCGCCTCGCCGAGCGTGGGGTGCGCGTGGACGTTGCGCGCCACCTCGTGCACGGTCAGGTCCCACTGCTGGGCCAGCGTCAGCTCGGGCAGCAGCTCGGTGACCTCCGGGCCGATCATGTGCGCGCCGAGCAGCTCGCCGTGCGTGTCGTCACTGATGATCTTGACGAAGCCGGCCGTGTCGCCGAGGCCGTGCGCCTTGCCGTTCGCGGTGAAGGGGAACTTCGCCACCTTCACGTCGTAGCCCAGGTCGCGGGCCTGCGCCTCGGTGTAGCCGAAGCTCGCCACCTGCGGCTGGCAGTACGTGGCCCGCGGGATCATCACGTAGTCGAGCTCCATGGTCTCCGCGTCGGCGATCGTCTCGGCCGCGATGACGCCCATGGACTCGGCGGCGTGCGCCAGCATCAGCTTGGCCGTGACGTCGCCGATGGCGAAGATGTGCGGCACGTTCGTGCGGCAGCGGCCGTCCACGGCGATCGCGCCGCGCTCGGTCAGCTCGACGCCGGTCTTCTCCAGGCCGTAGCCCTCGACGCGCGGCTGGAAGCCGATGGCCTGCATGACCTTGTCGGCCTCCAGGACCTGCTGCTGCCCGCCCTTGGTGACGGTGACCTTGACCGAGGAGCCGGTGTCCTCGATGCCGTCCACGCGGGTCGAGGTCATCACCTCGATGCCGAGCCGCTTGTAGCGCTTGGCCAGCTCGGCCGAGACCTCCTCGTCCTCCAGCGGCACCACCCGGTCGAGGAACTCGACGATGGTCACCTTGACGCCGTAGTTGTGCAGCACGTACGCGAACTCCACGCCGATGGCGCCGGCGCCCGCGATGATGATGCTGCGCGGCAGCTCCTCGGTGAGGATCTGCTCCTCGTACGTCACCACCCGCTCCGACAGCCGCGTGCCCGGGATCAGCCTGGTGGTGGCGCCGGCCGCGATGATGCAGTGCGAGAAGGTGATGGTCTCGCCGTTCACCTGGAGCGTGTTGGCGTCGAGGAAGGTGCCCCGGCCGTCGTACTCGGTGATGGCGTTCTTCTTCATCAGGTAGTGAACGCCCTTGACCCGCCCGTCGGCCACCTTGCGGCTGCGCTGGAAGGCCGCGCCGTAGTCGAAGCTCACCTCGCCGCTGATGCCGAAGGTCTTGGCCTCGTTGTGGAAGATGTGGGCCAGCTCGGCGTTGCGCAGCAGCGCCTTGGACGGGATGCAGCCCACGTTCAGGCAGACGCCTCCCCAGTATTTCTCCTCGACGACCGCGGTGCGCAGCCCGAGCTGGGCGGCGCGGACCGCGGCCGTGTATCCTCCCGGACCCGCGCCGAGAACGACGACGTCATAGTGAGTGCTCATGGGACGGACCATACCGCCCGCCCGGAACCATCCCTGACGCTAGACCTCCACCTTGTACGACAGCGTCAGCTCATCAGCGGGAACACCCCGGATCCCCCAGTTGACCTTGGGCATCTCGACGATCGTCAGCTCCAGGTCCTCGGGGTCGTGCGGCCATTTGTCATAGAGCGCCCGGATCAGCGCCCGCTTGGCGTCGTCGCTCCGGCCGGTGAAGCAGACGATCTCCACGATGAGGTAGCGCTCGCCGCGCTGCGGGCAGACGAAGTCGTCGCCGTCGAGCAGCAGGAAGCGGTGGAACCGCTTGTCGGCCGGCACCCCCCACGCGCTCACCAGGCACTCCTGCAGCAGGTCGGACAGCTCGCGCTGCCGCCCGCCCCAGACCTCACGCCGTCCGTACACCTTCACCTGAGCCATGCCGCCACTATAGAAGGCGTGATCCGCATCCTTCTCGCCGACGACGAGGCCATGATGCGCGCCGGCGTGCGCGCCATCCTCGCCTCCGACCCCGAGCTCGACGTGGTGGCCGAGGCGGGCGACGGGCGGCAGGCCGTCGACCTGGCCATCAGCCACCACCCCGACGTCGCGCTGCTGGACATCCGCATGCCGCGCCTCGACGGGCTGGCCGCCGCCGCCGAGATCCGCCGGGCCGCGCCGGCGACCGCGGTGGTGATGCTCACCACGTTCGGCGAGGACGACTACATCGCCAAGGCGCTCGACCTCGGCGCGGCCGGGTTCCTGCTGAAGTCCGGCGACCCGCGCGAGCTGATCGCGGGCGTCCACGCCGTGGCCGAGGGGGCGGCGTACCTGTCGCCGAAGGTCGCCCAGCGGGTCATCGCGCAGCTGTCCGGCGGCCGGATGGCGCGCGGCGCGCTGGCCCGCGACCGGATCGAGGCGCTGACCGAGCGCGAGCGCGAGGTGCTGGCCCTGGTCGGGGCCGGGCTGTCCAACGCGGAGATCGCCGCCAGGCTGCACCTCGTGGAGGGCACGGTGAAGGCGTACGTGAGCGCCATCCTCACCCGGCTCGACGTGCGCAACCGGGTGCAGGCCGCGATCATCGCCCACGAGGCCGGGTTGGTAGCCTGACCTGTGATGTATCGCCTCGTGTTCACGCAGGTCTTGCGGCGTTTCGACGCCGAGGCCGTGCACCACCTGACCGTGAGCGCCCTCGCGCTCCTCGCCCGGCTGCCGCTGCTCAGGCGGCTGCTGCACCGGGCGCTCGCGCCGCACGACCCGGCCCTGCGGATCACCGCGTTCGGCGTGCACTTCCCCGGCCCGCTCGGCCTCGCCGCCGGCTTCGACAAGGACGCCGTCTGCGCGGAGGCCCTCGCGGCGCTCGGCTTCGGGCACGTCGAGGTCGGCACGATCACCGCGCACGCCCAGCCGGGCAACCCGCGCCCGCGGCTGTTCCGGCTGGTGCCGCAGCACGCGGTGATCAACCGGATGGGCTTCAACAACGCCGGCGCCGCGGCCGCCGCCCGGCGGCTGCGCCGCACCCGCGGCGTGCCGGTCGTCATCGGGGTGAACATCGGCAAGACCAAGGTCGTGCCCGAGTCCGGGGCCGCCGCCGACTACGTGGCCGGCGCCAGGGAGCTGGCCCCGCTCGCCGACTACCTGGTGGTCAACGTCAGCTCGCCCAACACGCCCGGGCTGCGCGACCTCCAGGCCGTCGAGCTGCTGCGCCCGCTGCTCACGGCGGTCAAGGAGGTCGCCGACGGCACGCCGCGCCGCACCCCGCTGCTGGTCAAGATCGCGCCCGACCTCGCCGACGCCGACGTGGACGCCGTCGCCGACCTGGCCCTCGAACTGGGCCTGGACGGCATCATCGCGACCAACACCACGATCAGGCACGGCGGCCAGAGCGGCGGGCTGTCCGGCCGCCCGCTGAAGGAGCGCTCGCTGGAGGTGCTGCGCCGGCTGCGCGCCCGCGTCGGCGACCGGCTCACGCTGGTGTCCGTGGGCGGCGTCGAGGACGCCGACGACGTGTGGGAGCGCCTCCTCGCCGGGGCCACCCTGGTGCAGGGCTACACCGGCTGGATCTACGGCGGCCCGCTGTGGGCGGCCCGCATCCACCGGCAGCTCGCCCGCCGCGTGCGCCGGCACGGCCTGAAGAACATCACCGAGGCGATCGGCCGCACCGCCGCGTAGCCCGGCGGCCGAGTCCGCCCCCTAAGGTGGGAAAGTGATCGAAGCAGTACCACTCACCGACGACGTCATCCTGCGCCCGGTCACCGAGCGGGACGACGAAGCCCTCCTGCGGGCCTACACCCGCAACCGCGACCACCTGCGCCGCTGGGAGCCCCGGCGCCCCGACGAGTTCTACACCCTGCCCGGCCAGGCCCACCGCCTGAAGGACCTGCTGCGCCAGCAGGCCGACGGCCGCACCGTGCCGTGGGTGCTGGCCGACGGCGACGAGGTGGTGGGCGGCATGACGCTCAACAACATCGTCCGCGGCCCGTGGCTCAACGCCGACCTCGGCTACTGGACCGACGCCCGCTACACCGGCCGCGGCCTGACCACCAAGGCCGTGCTGGAGGTGTGCAGGATCGCCGACCAGGAGCTCGGCCTGCACCGCATCGCCGCCGCGACCCTGCTCGACAACGCGGCCTCGCAGAGCGTGCTCCGCAAGGCCGGCTTCGAGCAGTTCGGCACCGCCCCCGACTACCTGGAGATCGACGGCCGCTGGCAGGACCACCGGCTGTTCCAGCGCATACTCAACGACCGGCCCGCGTTCACGTTCTGAGGCTCACACGCTCGGCCGGGTCGACTCCGGGTCGTGCGTCATGGCCTCGATGCGGGCCATGACGTCCGTCACCCGGACCGTGCTCGGCCGGTGCGGGCGGCGGCGCTGCCACGGGTGCGGCCCGGCCAGGGGCCGGTACTCCACGCCGAGCGCGTCCAGCCGGCCCAGGTGCTCCTCCAGCCGGCCGGCGAAGCCGTCCTGGCCGGTGCCCGACCAGGCGACCTCGGCGAGCGCGCAGGCCCGCGGCCACATCCGGTAGTCGAGCGTGCGGGCGTCGGGGACCCGCTCGCTCCAGAGCTGCGCCTGCGCGCCCAGCACCCGGGCGCGCTCCGCGTCGCTCCAGTCCTCCGGCGCGGGACGGAAGGCGGCCACGTCCGCGAGCGTGATCGCGTCGCCGATGGCCATCGGCTCGTCCGGCGAGGACGACTCGGCGTAGTCGAAGTAGAGCGGGAACACCGGCGTCGCCACCACGTCGTGCCCGGCCGCCGCCGCCCGCCGGCCCACGCCCATGCCGCGCCACGGCATGACCACGGTGTCCTCGCGCAGCCCGCCGCTGACGAACGCCTCGTCCCACACCACGGCCCGGGCCCCGCGCTCGGCCAGCGCGTCGGCCAGCCGGCGCAGGAACCACGCCTGGAGGTCGTTGACCGACGACAGGCCCAGCGACTCGCGGTACGCGGTGATCTCGGCGGAGCCGGCCCAGTGGTCGAGCACCACCTCGTCGCCGCCGATGTGCACGTACGGCGTCCCGCCCAGCGCGCCGATCACCTCGTCGAAGATCGTGGTCAGGAACTCGACCGTCGGCGGCAGCGGCGACAGGATGGCGGGGGAGATGCCCCACCGGTCCAGCACCTCGTACGGCTCCCCGGTCGCCCCGAACGCCGGGTAGGCGGCCAGGATCGCCGAGGCGTGGCCCGGCACGTCGATCTCCGGCACGACCGTCACGCAGCGCGAGCGCGCGTACGCGCCGATCTCGGCCAGGTCGTCCAGCGTGTAGTAACCGCCGTGCGGCACCTCGTCGTAGACGACCGGCTCCCGGTAGTGGCTGACGACGGTGCGCGGCCGGTGCGAGCTGACCTCGTGCAGCAGCGGGTACGCCCGGCTCTCCACCCGCCAGCCCTGGTCGTCGACCAGGTGCAGGTGCAGCCGGTTGAGCTTGTGCAGCGCCATCAGGTCGATCAGCCGCAGGACCTCCCGCGTGGGGAAGAAGTGCCGGGCCACGTCCAGGTGCAGGCCCCGCCAGGAGAAGCGCGGGGCGTCCTCGATCCGCGCGCCGGGCACCGGCCAGGACGTCCGCTCGGCGAACCGGTAGGACGCGGGCGGCAGGAGCTGGTGCAGCGTCTGGGCCGCGTAGAAGGCCCCGGCCCGGCCGCCGGCCACGATCTCCACGCCCCGCGAGCCCGTCGTCAGCCGGTAGGCCTCCTCGCCGATCGCCGGGTCGCGCCGCACGTCGATCTCGCCCGCGTCGCCGGGCCGCAGGTCGAGGCCGGGGAGGGCGAGACGCACGGCGTCCACGAGGTCGCCGGACACGGTCGCGCCGGCGCTCAGCTCGAAGGAACCGGACAGGCGGGAGAAAAGCTCAGGACGAGGGATCATGCTCCCAGATAGTGCTGCAATCCGTTCGCCAGCGCCACCGCGATCCGCTGCCGGAACGCCGGGCTCTTCAGCTTGGCCGCGTCGCCCGCGTTGCGCATGTTGCCGGTCTCGATGAAGACCTTCGGCACGGTGGACAGGTTGAGGCCGCCGAGGTCGTTGCGGTAGTCGAGCGCGTCGCGGCCGATGTAGGTGGAGTAGGCGATGCCGGTGCCCTTGCGGTAGGCGTCGCGGACGTCGACGCCGAGCCGCGACGACTTGGCCACCACCTTGTCCACCGGCCCGCCGATCTTCTTCGGCATGATGACGTGGAAGCCGTGGTCGCCGGGGCCCGCCCCGTCGGCGTGGACGGAGATCGCGGCGTCCGCCTTCGCCTTGTTGCCGATCGCGGCCCGCTGGGTGATGCAGGGGCCGACGCCGGTGTTGTCGCTCCTGGTGAGCTTGACGGCGGCGCCCCGGCTCTTGAGGATCTTGGCGAGGCGGTTGGAGACGTCCCAGGTGAAGGCGGCCTCGCTGTAGCCGTCGTTGGTGGAGGTGCCGGTGGTGTCGCACGCCTTCTTCTCGGTCAGCACGTCCACCTGGCGGTTGATGATGTCGGGACGGCGGTAGTTGCCGCCGTTGTGCCCCGGGTCGATGACGATGACCTTGCCGTCGAGCGGCTTGGCGGCCGGCGGCTCCTGCTTGCCGGAGGTCTGCGGCGGCTGCGACTGCTGAGAGGCGGTGGTGGTCACGGGAGCGGCCTGACCCGCCGCGGCGTCACCGGAACCGGAACCGGCCCCGGAGCCGGCCCCCGAGCCGGCGCCGCCGCACGCGGAGGCGATCAGGCCGCAGACGGCGAGAGCTGAGGCTGCTAGAGCACGCATGGCCTCTAACTTACGTCAGGCCCCGGGTGCGAACCTCGCAGAACGGCAAGCTCGGCGCGTTACCACACGTGCTCGCCGACCTCCTGGCGCTCCAGCAGGGCGGCCAGCTCCCGCGCGTCCTCGGCGTCGAGCCCGAGGACCACGCGGGGGCGGCCCCACGGGTGGTCGAGGGAGTGGGCGACGTAGCTGGCGACGGACTCGGCCCCGCCGTCGGCGCCCCGCCCCCTGCCCGCGCGCCAGTGCCCCCAGGCGCGTTCGAGCTCGGCAGCCGCGCGCTGAGCGCAGGACACCAGTTCCGGATCACGCATGACTGTTCCCCCGGATCGACGCGTGGCCGGAACGGGTCCGGCCACCAATAGCATGACGCTGCCGAGTAAACCGCCGTGCGGCCGCGCCGCCACACGGCTTGACCCAGCCTTGGCCGTTCTCAGACGCGACCCGTGCTCCGCCGCACGATCAGCTCCGGCCGCACCTCGCGCAGCCGCGAGGCCTTGCCGGGGTCGCCGATCCGGTCGCTCAGCAGCGCCGCCGCCGACCGGCCCATGGCCCGGCGGGCCTGGTCGACGGAGGTCAGGGAGATGTGGGTGGAGGCCGACAGGTGCGTGTTGTCGTAGCCGATCACGGACAGGTCCTCGGGGACGCGCAGGCCCAGGCCGGCGGCGGCGGACAGCACGCCCAGCGCGACCACGTCGTTGGCGGCGAAGATCGCCGTGGGCCTGGGGTCGCGGGTCAGCAGCGCCGTCGCCGCCTCCCGGCCGCCCTCCTCCGAGGCGTCGGCCGCCTCGACCATGATGTACGGCGCCAGCGAGTGCCTGCGCATGGCCACGAGGTAGCCCTCGCACCGTGACGAGCGCGGCCCCTCGATGTGCGCGATGCGCTTGTGCCCCAGCTCGACCAGGTGGTCGATGGCCAGGCGGGCGCCGAGCTGGTCGTCGTCGACCACGATGTCGACGCCGTCGAGCTCGATGTCACGTTCCCCGACGACCACCGTGGGCGTGTAGGCGGTCGCCTCGATCAGGGTCTCGCTGGTCGGCGGGATGCCCAGCAGGACCAGCCCGTCCACCCGCAGCTCCAGGAAGGCCTCCACGGCCTCGTCCTCGAACGCGGGGTCCCACTGGCTGTTCCCGATGAGCATGCGCAGCCCGTCGCCGTGCAGGCTCTCCTGAAGGCCGTCGAGGAACTCGGCGTAGAACGGATTGTGCAGGTCGGCGACGAGCGCGCCGACGAGATGCGTACGGCCTTCGACCAGGCTGCGCGCGACCGCGTTGGGCCGGTAGCCCAGCTCGCGGGCAGCCTGCAGCACGGCCTGGCGCCGGTGCTCGCTCACGTGCGGGGATCCGCGCAGCACGAGAGAGACCAGCGATTTCGAGACGCCGGCTCGCTCGGCGACGTTACGGATGGTTGGTCTGGGCCGAGGCAAGGCATCTACCTCTCTCAGCTCAGTGATCGTTGAAGTTTTGACGGGCGGTCCTGACATGTGTCTCCCCCGCGATGCGGATATGGGCACCTGTCTGACCAAACGATCGAGTTCGCCGCAGGGTACGGCCTGCACTGCGGATTGACGAAGAGAAGTCGACCTTGACGGGATATGCACACGTCAGCCATGGGCCGGGGGTCGGATACCGTACAGGTGTGACATCCGGTAAGTCAGCCGAGACGGCACGGCCGGCGCGGCGCAGGCTCAGCGTCGACCGCCGCCGCGAGGAGCTGATGGCGGCGGCCCTGGAGCTGTTCAGCACCCGCGACGCGGAGGATGTCTCGATCGACGACGTGGCGTCGGCGGCGGGCGCGTCGCGGGCCCTGGTCTACCACTACTTCGGCGGCAAGCAGGAGCTCTACGTGGCCGCGCTGAAGAGCGCGGCCGAGCAGCTCGAGTCGCGGCTGAGACCCCAGGGGGGCGGCCGGCCGCTGGACGAGCTGGCCTCGGGGCTCGGGCGCTACTTCGACTTCGTGGAGGAGCACGCGGCCGGCTTCGCCGCGTTGCTGCGCGGCGGCCCGGCCAACCGGACCGGCGAGGTCGGCGAGATCGTCGACGGCGTGCGGCGGCGGCTGTTCCGCCTCATCCAGAAGCAGATGGGGGTGGAGGAGCCCAGCCCGGTGCTGCGCGCGACCCTGCGCTCGTGGATCGCGTCGGTGGAGACGGCCGGTCTCGATTGGCTGGAGCACCGGGATCTGGAGCGCCCGGCGCTCGAACGCATGCTGGTGGACCAGATGGTGGCGCTGCTCGGGGTCGCGGCCACCTACGACGCCGGCGTGGCCGCCCTGCTGGAGCGGCTGGCCTAGCGCGCGGGCCCGGCGGGCCTCAGGGCGCGGAGGGCCTGGGGCGCGGGCGCGGAAGGAAGGATGGCGCCGGGCGGGCGACGCCAACTCTTCGAGGTGGACCGGGCCCCAGTGCCAGCCTGGTCCACCCTTCATCCCCCCTGAGGTTCGTGAGTGACGACCCTCGATTACTCGGAGCGCTGCTGCGGAATGCCCGCGAGCAGTGCCCGAACCTCGGTCTCCCGGTAACGCCGATGGCCACCGAGAGTACGGATGGACGTCAACTTACCCGCCTTGGCCCACCGCGTGACGGTCTTGGGGTCGACCCTGAACATGGTGGCGACCTCAGCGGGCGTAAGCAGCGGCTCGGCCTCGGGTGTACGAGCTGACATTTGTGCGGCCTCTCCTCCGTGTGGACCGGCTTCGCGATCCTGTGACTGCCTTTGCGCGTGTCACGGATGTCCGCCTATGGCACAGAGCGTGCGGCTTTTCTGAGCCATATGCGGCATCACCCGATGTGACCATACCGCCACGCAGAGCGATTGGCGAGCCCTTCTTTGACCCAACTGCCCGCCCCCGTGGCCATGTCACGCTCGGTGATTCTAGCGACACGTTTCGTGGTATCGCAGTGAAAACGGCAAACTACTCAGTTCGCAGAAGAGAGCAGCCGCGAGCCGTGACCTACTCATGCAGGTCAGACGGCCGTATTGGGGTTCAGTTGGCTGATTCCAGCTGTTGCATTGACTTCCACCGCAGGATGACCCGCTGATACATGGCGTAGGCAAGTTCTTCTTGACCCGTGTCCAGGCCCGTCAGGGCCGCCGCCATCTCCGCCACGGACTGGTCGGCCTGCAGCGCGTCGTCGTCCATCAGGTGCACCAGGCCGCCGTAGTCGAGCTCGACCAGCGAGTGGGGATGGAACTCCTCCAGCCACCTGGCGATGTCCTCGACCTCGAAGCCGGCCGCGAGGTCGCCGAGGTGCCTCCGCAGGACGTTGAGCGCCCGCGCCGCCCGCCGCCTGGCCTGCGCCATGGAGGTGACGTAGATGAGGTTACGGCCCGTAGCGGTCGTCTTCACGTCCTGTCCAGGGATGGAGGAGCCGAGCACCAGCCAGCGCTCGTTCCCATCAAACGGCACGAACCACGCCGGCGGGACGTGCCACGCCGTGGAGCGGATGTGCGTGCGCAACCCGGAGGATCCGGCCTTCCGCTTGAACCGGTCGAAGTCGTCGGCGATCTGGTCGGCGACGTTCCTCGGCACCAGGTGGTCCATCAGCTTCTGCGGAGTCGTCCCACGCCGCCGTGAGAAGGCCAGCCACGAGCGCAGCCGGGTCTGCCAGGGGCACACGTACAGTCGGTCCTCAACGCGCCGCAGATAGGCGTTGGGGCTCTCCTGAGCGGGAACGGGTTGAGGGGGCATGCCGAGCAGGCGCATCACCGACTCGTCGTGCTCCGCGTTGAGCGCGTTCGCGCGGCGCGGGCGGTCACGTGAGTCGGCGTAGTCGGCCCACATCTTGCGCTCGGACTCGGCGAACGCGGTCAGTGGCTCATAGACGCGGAGGTAGGCGGCATAGGGCAGCACGGAGGAATCGTGTCACGAAGCGAACCTCGATGCACCGTTGTGCCCTCACTACAGTGTTCAGTGTGATCTCCGTCGCGAAGAGGCGGCGGACCGGACAGGGAGTCACCACAGTGACCGACGTCTTCGGCACGTCCCATAAGGACGTCCACGAGCAGGTCGTGTTCTGCGCCGACGAGCAGAGCGGGCTGCGCGCCATCATCGCCGTCCACAACACGGCGCTCGGCCCCGCACTCGGCGGGACCCGTTTCTATCCCTACGAGAGCGAGCAGGCGGCCCTCGCCGACGTGCTCAACCTGGCCAAGGGCATGGCCTACAAGAACGCCCTGGCCGGTCTCGACCACGGCGGCGGCAAGGCCGTCATCATCGGCGACCCGGCCCGCGACAAGAGCGAGGCGCTGCTCCGCGCCTACGGCAGGTTCGTCGAGTCGCTGGGCGGGCGCTACGTCACCGCCTGCGACGTCGGCACCTACAGCGAGGACATGGACGTCGTCGCCCGTGAGTCACGCTTCGTGACCGGCCGCACCCTGGCCAACGGCGGCGCCGGCGACTCCTCCATCCTCACCGCGTACGGCGTCTTCCAGGGCATGCGCGCCTCGGCCGAGCTGGTCTACGGCACGCCCTCCCTGCACGGCCGGCGCGTGGGTGTCGAGGGGGTGGGCAAGGTCGGCCACCGCCTGGTGGAGCTCCTGCGCGAGGACGGCGCCGAGGTCGTGGTCTGCGACGTCGACCCCAGGGCCGTCGAGCGGGTGCGCCAGCGCCATCCCGAGGTCGAGGTGGTGGCCGACGCGGCGGCGCTGACGGCGGCCGACCTCGACGTGTTCTCGCCGTGCGCGCTCGGCGGGGCGCTCGACGACGAGACCGTGGGGCGCCTTCGCGCGCGGATCGTCTGCGGCGCGGCCAACAACCAGCTCGCGCACGCCGGGGTCGAGAAGCAGCTCGCCGAGCGCGGCATCCTGTACGCCCCCGACTACGTGGTCAACTCGGGCGGCGTGATCCAGGTCGCCGACGAGCTGAGGGGCTTCGACATGGAGCGGGCCAGGGCCAAGGCCGCCCAGATCTACGACACGACTTCGAAGATCTTCCGAATCGCGGCCGATGAGGGAGTTCCTCCCGCGGTCGCAGCGGATAGGCTAGCTGAGCGCAGAATGTCGGAAGTCGGGCGTATTAGGGCCATTTGGCTTGGCCACTGACGCCCCACGGCCATACGGCGTACCGAGCTGGGCACAAAACAGGTACGGTAATAGGCGAACGATAGGCTGACGCCCGAAGTCAGGGCGGCGTCAGTGTGTGGTGCGTTAGCGACGAGGGGTCGGGGACGACCCCGACGAGGGGGTCGAGCCAATGGGGCGCGGCCGAGCAAAGGCCAAGCAGGTCAAGGTTGCTCGCCAGCTGAAGTACAACAGCGGTGGCACAGATCTTGACCGTCTTCGCGACGAACTCGGGGTCGGAGACCCCGGCCGCAATGACGACGCCGACGACCTCAACGATGAGCTGGCGGATCGCTATGCCGATTACGCCGACGACTACGGCGCCGGTGACGACGACGATGGCCGTCCGTCCGGCCGCCGATAGCCGCACTCCTGGTTGACACGGGGCCGAGGGCCGGCGTTCGCGCCGGACCCTCGCCCGTGCTCGTCGGGCCCCACGGGTGACCGTGGGGCTCAGTCACGCTCGCGCGTCCAGGCCCCGCAGGAAGCCCGCGATCAGCGGGGCGATCTCCGGCAGCCGCTCCTCCAGCGCGAAGTGCCCGGTGTCGAACACGTGCACCTCCGCATCGGGCACGTCCTTGCGGTAGGCGTGCGCGCCGGCCTCGGGGAAGAAGGCGTCCCCCCGGCCCCACAGCACCAGCGTGGGCGGGCGGTGCTCGCGCAGCCACGCCTGCCAGGCCGGGTACAGCTCGACGTTGCTCCGGTAGTCGAGCGCCAGCGCGAGCTGGGCCTCCCTGCGGCCGGGCAGGTCGAGGAAGTGCTGGTCCAGGGTCCAGCCGTCCGGGGCGATCCGGGCCGGGTCGGCGGCGCCGTCCACGTACTGGGAGCGGGTGACCGCGAGGTCGAACAGCTCCGCGGGCGGCTCGGCGATCGTCGCGCGGGCCAGGTCCGACAGGCCCTCCTCGTAGGCGTTGGCGTTCTGCACGACGAGCGCGGCGATCCACTCCGGGTGCCGCTGCGCCACGCGGAAGCCGACCGGGCCGCCGAAGTCGAAGGCGTACCAGGCGAAGCGCTCCAGGCCGAGCGCCTGGACGAAGCCCTCCACGACGTCGGCCAGCCGGTCGAAGGAGTACGTGAAGCCCGCAGGGGCCCGGGTGTGCCCGAACCCGGGGTAGTCGGGGGCGATCAGCCGGAACCGGCCGCCGCCCAGGGCGTCCATGAGCCGCCGGTACTGGTGGGAGGCGGACGGGAAGCCGTGCAGCAGGAGCACCGGCAGGCCGTCGCGCGGGCCTGCCTCGCGGTAGAAGACCTGCGCGCCCGCCACGTCCACGAAACCGTGCCGCACCTCTGGGATGACCATCACTAATGCCTCTTTCAGTCGAAGACGCATTAGTTATAGCGAGCCCGAGTCTAATGGGTCAATCCCGGGATGTACCATTAGGTGCCATGGAGCTGCTGATCGGCGAGCCGCTGGCGCTGGACCTGCTCAACACCCGCACCCGCGACCTCGACGTGCTCGACACGCCCGGCGACTTCCAGACCTGGCTCGCCCGCCAGGCCGGGCGGCTCACCGCGCCCGGCGGCCCGCTCACGCCCGGCGGCCTGGCGGCCGTCCGCCGGCTGCGCGCGCACGTGGCGACGGCCCTGGACGCCGTCCGCGAGGGCGCCCCGCCGCCCGCCGCCGCCCTGGCCGCGATCAACGAGGCCGCCCGGGCCGCGCCGGCGTACCAGGTGCTGGAGTGGCGGGACGGCGGGCCGCGCCTGTCGGCGGCCCGCGACGGCGACCCCCTGGCCGTGCTGCTCGCCCAGCTCGCCGAGGCCGCCGCCGGCCTGCTCGCCGACCCGGCCGTCACCCGGGTGCGCGGCTGCGAGGGCCCCGGCTGCGTCCTGCTCTTCCTGCCCGCCCACCCGCGCCGCCGCTGGTGCTCACCCGACCTGTGCGGCAACCGCGTCCGGGTGGCCCGCCACTATCAGCGGCACAAATGACGCGAACGGGGCTGGGCGCGCCGCCCGGCCCCGTTCGCGCGCCGATGGTCAGCGGTAACGGGCCTGGCCGGCCCCCGGGACGATCTCGCCCAGCACCCACGCCGGCAGCCCCCGGTCCGCGAGGAGGCGGAGGGCGGCGTCGGCGGCGTCGGCGGCGACCACGGCCGCCATGCCCACCCCCAGGTTGAACGTGCGGTCCATGTCCTGCTGGGCCACCCGCCCGTGCCCGGCCAGCACGCCGAAGACCGGCGGCGGGGTCCAGGACGCGCGGTCGAGCACGGCGTCCAGCCCGGACGGCAGCGAACGGGCCAGGTTGGACTCCACGCCGCCCCCGGTGATGTGCGCGAAGGCGTGCACCTCCACCGAACGCGCCAGCTCCAGGCAGTCGAGCGAGTAGATGCGGGTCGGCTCCAGCAGCTCCTCGCCGAGCGGCCGGCCCAGCTCGGGCAGCTCCGCGTCGAGCGACAGGCCGGCCTCGCGCACGATGTGGCGGACCAGCGAGTAGCCGTTGGAGTGGATGCCGGAGGAGGCGAGGCCCAGCACGACGTCGCCCGCCCTGACGCGGTCGGGGCCGAGCAGCGCGTCGGCCTCCACCACGCCCGTGCCGGCGCCGGCCAGGTCGTACTCGTCGGGGCCCATCGCGCCCGGGTGCTCGGCCGTCTCGCCGCCCACCAGCGCGGCCCCGGCCAGGCGGCAGCCCTCGGCGACGCCGCCCACGATCTCGGCGACGCGCTCGGGCACCACCTTGCCGCAGGCGATGTAGTCGGTCATGAACAGCGGCTCGGCCCCGCACACCACGAGGTCGTCGAGGACCATGCCGACCAGGTCGATGCCGATCGTGTCGTGCTTGCCGTAGCGCTGCGCGATCATGACCTTGGTGCCGACGCCGTCGGTCGAGGTGGCCAGCAGCGGCCGGCGGTAGCGCAGCAGGGCGGAGGCGTCGAACAGCCCGGCGAAGCCGCTGGCGTCGTCGACCACCTCGGGCCGGCGCGAACGGGCCACCTTGTCCTTCATCAGCTCGACGGCCCGCTCGCCGGCCTCGATGTCGACCCCGGCGGCCTCGTACGTACTCACGCCTTGCTCTCCAACACGAACTTGCCGACGTTGTCCTGGTCGATCGGGATCGGGTACTCGCCGGTGAAGCAGGCCCGGCACAGCCGGTCGGCCGGCAGCGTGGTGGCCTTCGTCAGGCCCTCCAGCGAGATGTAGCCGAGGGAGTCGGCGCCGAGCGAGGCCCGGATCTCCTCCACCGTCAGCGAGCCCGCGATCAGCTCGGCCCGCGTCGCGAAGTCGATGCCGTAGAAGCACGGCCAGGCCACCGGCGGCGAGGAGATGCGCACGTGCACCTCGCGCGCCCCCGCCTCGCGGAGCATCTTGACGATCGCCCGCTGGGTGTTGCCGCGCACGATCGAGTCGTCCACGACGACCAGGCGCTTGCCCTCGACGACCTCGCGCAGCGGGTTGAGCTTCAGCCTGATGCCGAGCTGCCGGATGGTCTGCGACGGCTGGATGAAGGTGCGGCCCACGTAGGAGTTCTTGACCAGGCCCTGCCCGTACGGGATGCCGCTCTCCTCGGCGTAGCCGACGGCGGCCGGGGTGCCGGACTCGGGCGTGGGGATGACGAGGTCGGCCTCGACCGGGTGCTCGCGGGCCAGCACGCGGCCCACCTCGACCCGGGTGACCTGCACGCCGCGCCCGGCGATCGTGGTGTCGGGGCGGGCCAGGTAGACGTACTCGAACAGGCAGCCCTTGGGCTCGGCCAGCGCGAAGCGGCGCGAGCGCACGCCGCGCTCGTCGATGGTGAGCAGCTCGCCCGGCTCGATCTCGCGGACGAACGTGGCGCCCACGATGTCGAGCGCCGCCGTCTCGGAGGCCACCACCCAGCCGCGCTCCAGGCGGCCGAGCACCAGCGGGCGGATGCCCTGCGGGTCGCGGGCCGCGTACAGCGTCTTCTCGTCCATGAACACCAGCGAGTACGCGCCCTTGACCTGCGGCAGCAGCTCGGCGGCGGAGTCCTCGATGGAGCGGGTGCGGTCCTGCGCGAGCAGCGTGGTCAGGACCTCGGTGTCGGTGGTGGCCCTGGTGGAGCCCGGAGCGAGGCGCTGGGCCAGCTCGGGGGTGTTGATCAGGTTGCCGTTGTGCGCGAGCGCGAGCCCGCCGACCTCGGTGGAGCTGAGCGTCGGCTGCGCGTTCTCCCACACGCTGGAGCCGGTGGTGGAGTAGCGGCAGTGGCCGATCGCCAGGTGGCCCCTCAGGGTGCCCAGCACGGACTCGTCGAAGACCTGGGAGACCAGACCCATGTCCTTGTAGACGAGGATGCGGCTGCCCTCGCTGGCCGCGATGCCCGCGGACTCCTGCCCGCGGTGCTGCAACGCGTACAGCCCGTAGTAGGTGAGTTTGGAAACTTCCTCGCCTGGCGCCCAGACGCCGAAGACGCCACAGGCGTCTTTAGGTGCGCGGTCGTGGGGGTCCAGGTCATGGCCGAGCCGGCCGTCGCCCTTCAGCACGTGCTTCAGTCTAGGTCGGCCGCTTCCGTGCTCGCACCCCGGGGCGGGCTGACGTCGCGGGCGGTGACCTGCCCGCACGCCGGCCGGAGCCCCATGAGGCCGGCCACGTGGTCCGTGAGCTCGTCCTCGCCCAGCGTGGCGTCCACCCCGACGGCGGGCAGCCCGAGGCGGCGGGTCTCGGCGGCGAGCCGGTCGGTGAACAGGCGGTCGCGTTCCAGGAGGTTGTCGCGGGCGCGCGGCGGGTCGCTGGTCCTGCGCGGGATGTCCCAGCCCCGGCGCTCGAACGCGGCCCGCCGGAACGCGGGCGTCGGCAGCAGCCACACGGCGCGGGCCGGGTCCGCGAGCAGCGGCCGGACCAGGTGCGGCAGCAGCCGGAAGCCCTCGGCGAGCACGCCCCGGCCCGGGGGCAGCCGCAGCAGGTCCGAAACGATCAGGGCGAAGCCCTCGCCCCGGTACCAGTGGAAGGTGTCCAGCATGGCGCGCGGCGAGCGGTTCAGCCAGCGCTCGTCCATGTCCATGTCCTTGAAGCGGCTGAGCTGGGGGGCGTCCTCGGGGGTGAGGCGGCGGGCGTGGTCCGGCATGACGTCGTCGGTCGCGTACACGGTCAGGCCGTGCCGGGCCGCGAGGCGGCGGGCGATCGTCGACTTGCCCGCGCCGCTGCCGCCGCCGAGCCAGTAGACGTGCCGCAGCCGTTCCCGCAGCTCGGCGGGCCGGTACGGGGACTCGTCCAGCATGTCCCCATCTTGCCCGCCGCCTGCCGCTTTGGCGCATGGTGACCCAAGGATGAGCGCCCTCTTACCGTGTCGCGTGGTTTAGCGGACGGCCTCCGCGAAAGGGTGAAGTATCCGGCATGCAGACCCGTCGGGAGACGCAGACGTGACCACACCTGGGGATCCGAACGAGCCCCGCCCGGGGCAGGACCCACGCGAAGGGGAGGAACCGGGCGTTCCCGCGACGCCGCGCGAGGGCGAGGAGCCGATCGCGCCCGCGCCGCCCGTCGTCCCGCCGCCCCATGAACCGCCCCGCGAGCCGCCCCACGAGCCGCCCCGCGAGCCGGGCCCCGAGCCGGGCCCCGAGCCGGGCCCCCACCCGCCGCACGAGCCGCGCCCGGGTGAACGGCCCGGGCATCCCGATCTGCCGGCCGCGCCCGAGACCCCGGCCCCGGCGGCGGGCGAGGACGCGGAGGCGACCCAGGCGTTCCCGATCCCGGGCGCGACGCCCGCCTACCCCGGCTGGGAGAGCGCTCCTCCGCAGGACGAGCAGCCCCCGGCCCGGCCGCCCGCGCCCTCCCGCTACGAGGAGCCGCGCCCCGAGCACCCGTACGGCGGCGGGTACACGACGCCCGACCGCACTCCCGGCCGCCCCCAGGGCGGCCCGCAAGGGGGCGGCGTCCCGCCGCACCAGGAGGCGGTGCCCGGCACCAGCCCGTCCAGCCCGTACGGCGGCCCGCCCGGCTACCCCTCGCCCCCGTACGGCTACCCGGGGGCCCCGCCCTACCAGTACGGCGACCGCCCGCCCCAGGACAGGACCGGCAACGGCCTGGCCACGGCGTCGCTGGTGCTGGGCGTGGCCAGCCCGTTCCTCGTGTTCGTCTGCTTCACCGGCCTGATCACCGCGATCCTGTCGATCGTCTTCGGCTGCGTCGCGCTCGCCAGGAAGGCGGGCAAGGGCCGCGCCCTGGCCGGCATCGTGATCAGCGTCCTGTCGCTGATCCTGTTCGCGATCGTGGCGATCTGGTTCTGGAACGTGGTGCAGGACTGCGCCCACCTGTCGGGCCCGGCCGCCGACCGCTGCTTCGAGGAGCGCTTCCCCTGGATGAGCGGCGGCCGCCGCGGCTAGTCGCGCAGCGGCAGGTGCTCTGCCAGATCGGCGCGTGAGCCGCTGGCGGAGACCGCTCCCTTGGCCACCGCCTCCTCCCAGGTGAGCCGCCCGACGGCCAGCTCGATCCAGGTGCGCCCGTCGGTCTCCACGACGTTGGGCGGGGTGCCGCGGGTGTGGCGCGGGCCGGGGATCGCCTGCACGGCCGCGTACGGCGGCACGCGCACCTCCACGGTGCGCCCCGGGCGGCGGCGGCCAGGCGGTCGAGCAGGTGCGCGGTCACGGCCTGGCGGGCCGCGTCGCGCTCGGGGGCGAGGCCGCGGTCGTAGGCGGCCAGCACGGCCGCGACCAGCGCGCCGGGCAGCGCGGCGGCCGGCCCGTCGTACGGCGGCTCGTCCAGGGCGACGAGCTGGGCGTCGAGGGCGGCTCTCAGCTTTTCCGGGTCCATCTTGCGTGGTGGCACCCCGCCATTGTCTCGCGGGAAGCGTTCATCGAGACGGAGGTCTTCGTTCACCTGCGGTTTCGCCGCCGACCGTAACCTCCCGGCGGTACAACCGCGCATATATGGAGGACCTGTGGCAAACCTCATCGGGGGCGGGCGGCGGCCGCTGCCGCTGCTTTCCACTCCGCACAAAGGTGGCCGTTCCGCGTTGACCTGCCAGTTCCGCTGTGGGAACGCGTGCGCGCACGACGTGGCCAACACGACGGACAACGCCTACTTCGGCGACGTGGTGAAGGAGGCGCTGTCGCGCCGCGGCGTGCTGCGGGCCGGCGCCCTCGGCGCGCTGGTGGCCGGCGTGGGCGTCGCCGGGGCCGCGCCGGCGCTCGCCGACGAGCCGGAGGCCGCCGCCGCCAAGGGCTGGACCGGCGGCGGCAACGGTGGCCTGAACTTCACGCCCGTCGCGCCCAGCACCGAGGACGCGCTGCGCATCCCCGACGGCTACAGCTCCTCCGTGGTGGCGCGCTGGGGCGACCCGGTGCTGCCCGACGCCCCGGCCTTCGACTTCGACAACCAGACGGCCGAGGCCCAGGCCAAGCAGTTCGGCTACAACTGTGACTACGTGACGCTGCTTCCGCTGGGCCGCGACCGCGCGCTGCTGTGGGTCAACCACGAGTACACCGACGAGAGCCTGATGTTCCGCGGCTACACGGGCGGCGCCACGGCCACCGAGGAGCAGATCAAGATCGCGCTGGCCGCGCACGGCGGCTCGGTCGTCGAGATCGAGCGGGCCGGCAACACCGGCCAGTGGAAGCTGGTCACCAAGGGCCGCCGCCGCTACAACCGGCGCATCACCGCCCAGACCCCGATGCGGTTCACCGGCCCGGCGGCGGGCAGCGACCTGCTCAAGACCGCCGCCGACCCCGAGGGCCGCAACCCGGTCGGCATGCTCAACAACTGCTCCGGCGGCACCACCCCGTGGGGCACGGTCCTGACCGCCGAGGAGAACATCGACCAGTACTTCGTCAACGGCGACAAGGTCCCCGAGGCGCAGAAGCCGTACATTGCCCGCTACACGATCACCACCGGCACCCCGGCCGGCAACCGCCGCTTCGACCGCGTCGAGGAGCGCTTCGACCTGGCCAAGCACCCGAACGAGGCCAACCGGTTCGGGTGGATCGTGGAGATCGACCCGTTCGACCCGGACTCCACGCCGATCAAGCGCACCGCGCTCGGCCGGCTCAAGCACGAGGCCGCCAACACCACCCTGTCGCGCGACAACCACCTGGTCGTCTACATGGGCGACGACTCGCGCTTCGAGTACATCTACAAGTTCGTCTCCAAGAACCGCTACATCCCGGGCTTCGACCGGCACAACCGGACGCTGCTGGACGAGGGCACCCTGTACGTGGCCAAGTTCACCGGCGACAGCCCGGCCGCCGAGATCGACGGCACCGGCAAGCTGCCTTCGGACGGCGCGTTCGACGGCTCCGGCGAGTGGCTGCCGCTGGTGTCGGGCGACAAGTCGTACGTGGAGGGCATGACCGCCGCGGAGGTCCTGGTCTACACCCGGGTCGCCGCCGACCGGGTGAAGGGCGGCGCCACCAAGATGGACCGTCCCGAGGACATGGAGCGCAACCCGGTCACCGGCGGCGTCTACGTGGCCCTGACCAACAACACCAACCGCACCGCCGCCCAGGTGGACGAGGCCAACCCGCGCCCGTCCAACAAGCACGGCCACGTGCTCGAGCTCGTCGAGAAGGGCAACGACGCGGGCCAGCGCACCTTCGCCTGGTCGCTGCCGCTGGTCTGCGGCGACCCGGCCGACCCCGCGACGTACTTCGCCGGCTACGACAAGAGCAAGGTCTCGCCGATCTCGTGCCCGGACAACGTCACGTTCGACCGCGACGGCAACCTGTGGATCTCCACCGACGGCAACGCCCTCGGCTCCAACGACGGCCTGTTCGTCATGCCGGTGCGCGGCAAGGAGCGCGGCCACCTGCGCCAGTTCCTCACCGTCCCGGTCGGCGCGGAGACCTGCGGCCCGCTGGTGAGCGAGGACCAGCGCAGCGTGTTCGTGGCGGTGCAGCACCCGGGCGAGATCGACGGCGCCTCCCCGGACCAGCCGGCGAGCCGCTGGCCCGACGGCGACCAGCCGCGCCCCGCCGTGGCCGTGGTCTGGCACGCGAAGAACAAGAAGATCGGCAGTTGACCTCAACTTAACTTGAGGAACTAGTGTTCCATGCCATGAGCATGGAGATGACCGCCTGGCACCAGCTGTACTCGATGAACAACCGGCCGGAGCGCCGTCCCCTGTCGCGGGCGACGCTCCGGCGCATCGGCGGCTTCGCCCGGCCGCACCGCCGCAAGCTCGCCCTGTTCGTGCTGCTCAGCGTGGTGCTCGCGGGCCTCGCGGTGGCCTCGCCGCTGCTCGCGGGACGGGTGGTGGACGCCATCTTCAACGCCGAGCCGCTGAGCGCGGTGGTCACGGTGGCGCTCGCCATCGCCGCGATCGCCGTGGCCGAGGCGGGCCTCGGGCTGCTCAACCGCTGGTTGTCGGCCGGCATCGGCGAGGACCTGATCCTGAACCTCCGCACCGCCGTCTTCGACCACGTCCAGCGCATGCCGGTCGCCTTCTTCACCAGGACCCGCACCGGCGCCCTGGTCAGCCGGCTCAACAACGACGTGATCGGCGCGCAGCGCGCCTTCACCGACACGCTGTCCGGCGTCGTCGGCAACCTCGTGACGCTCGCGCTCACGCTCACCGCGATGGTCGGCATCTCCTGGCAGATCACCCTGCTCGCGCTGCTGCTCCTGCCCGTCTTCGTGCTCCCGGCCCGCCGCATGGGCGCCCGCATCGCCCGGCTGCGCCGCGAGGCGGCCGACCACAACGCCGCCATGGGCACCCAGATGACCGAGCGCTTCTCCGCGCCCGGCGCGACGCTGGTCAAGCTGTTCGGCCGGCCGGCCCGCGAGTCCGCCGAGTTCGCCGCCAGGGCCCGCCGGGTGCGCGACATCGGCGTGCGCTCGGCCATGACCCAGTCGGCCTTCGTCACCGCGCTGACCCTGGTCTCGGCGCTCGCCCTGGCCCTGGTGTACGGCCTCGGCGGCTTCTACGCCCTGCGCGAGCAGCTCCAGCCCGGCGCGGTCGTCTCGATGGCCATGCTCCTCACCCGCCTGTACGCCCCGCTCACCGCCCTCGCCTCGGCCCGCATGGACGTCATGGCCGCGGTCGTCAGCTTCGAGCGCGTCTTCGAGGTGCTGGACCTCAAGCCGCTCATCGAGGAGCGGCCGGGCGCGCGCCGGGTGCCCGACGGCCCGGTCGCGGTCGAGTTCGACGACGTGCGCTTCGCCTACCCCTCGGCCGACAAGGTCTCGCTGGCCTCGCTGGAGGAGGTCGCCGTGCTCGACTCGCGCGGCGGCGAGGAGGTGCTGCACGGCATCTCGTTCCGCGCCGAACCAGGACAGATGGTCGCCCTGGTCGGCTCGTCGGGCGCCGGCAAGTCCACCATCGCCCAGCTCCTGCCCCGCCTGTACGACGTGGACGCGGGCGCGGTCCGGCTCGGCGGCGTGGACGTGCGCGAGCTGTCCTTCGACGCCATCCGCGACACGCTCGGCCTGGTCACCCAGGACGGCCACCTGTTCCACGACACGATCAGGGCCAACCTGCTGCTGGCCCGCCCCGAGGCCACCGAGGACGACCTCTGGGACGCCCTGACCCGCGCCCGCCTGGCCGCCCTCATCGCCTCGCTGCCCGACGGCCTCGACACGGTGGTGGGCGAGCGCGGCTACCGCCTGTCCGGCGGCGAGCGCCAGCGCCTGACGATCGCCCGCCTGCTGCTGGCCCAGCCCCGGGTGGTGATCCTGGACGAGGCCACCGCGGCGCTCGACGCCACCTCGGAGGCCGCCGTCCAGGCCGCCCTCGGCGAGGCCCTGGCCGGCCGCACCGCCGTGGTCATCGCGCACCGCCTGTCCACGATCCGCGCCGCCGACCTCATCCTGGTCGTCGAGGACGGCCGGATCGTCGAGCGCGGCACCCACGCCGAGCTGCTGGCCGCCGGCGGCCGCTACGAGGAGCTCTACCGCACCCAGTTCGACGACCCGGCGACCGTGGGGGTCGCTTGATGTCACCTCGCGGTCACTTTAGGTAGTTCCTTTTCGGGGGACCGTAACGGGTGAGCCCTGACGAGGTGACCAGTGAACAGGGATTACCACCTCTTCTGCCAAGCCGACCCGCTCTTCTACGACGTCCCTCCCGCGGCGGACGACTTCCCCTGCGCCCCCTTGCCGCCCGGCTGGCTGCGCCACGACCACCACGAGTGGCGCAGCTGCCTGCCGCCCGGCCCGGGCCTGCCCGCCCAGGGCTGGAAGATCCACGTCTCCGGCCGCCCCGACAACGCCGAACGGCTCATCGCCGCGGTGCGCGCCTACTGCCTGCCGCGCGGGCTCGCCTTCAAGTTCCTGCGCGGCCCGCGCGCGGTGCTCGCCCGCAACGCCAAGTACGCCCCTCGCGCGGGCAGCGGCAAGCTCCTGACCCTCTACCCGCGCGACGAGGCCGAGCTGGAGCGCGTGTGCGCCGAGCTGGGCGGCCTGCTGGAGGGGGAGCCGGGCCCGTACATCCTGAGCGACCTGCGCATCGCGGCCGGCCCGCTGTACGTCCGCTACGGCGCCTTCGTCCCCCGCTGGTGCCGGTCCGCGGACGGCGAGCGGGTGCCCGCGATCGAGGACCCCGCCGGCGCCCTGGTGCCCGATCCGCGCGGCCCGGTGTTCGCGCTGCCGCCCTGGGTCGACCTGCCGCCCTTCCTCGCGCCCCACCTGGCGGCCCGCGAGGCCGTGACGGTCGGCGCGCTGCCGTACGAGATCGAGGCCGCCCTGCACCATTCCAACGGCGGCGGCCTCTACCGCGCCCGCCGCAGGGACGACGGCGAGCCGGTGGTGCTGAAGGAGGCCCGCCCGCACGCCGGCTTCTCCGCCGACGGCTCCGACGCGGTCACCCGGCTGCGCCACGAGCGGAACCTGCTGGAGCGGCTGTCCGGGCTCCCCGCCGTGCCCGCGCTGGACGGCTACGTCACCCTCGGCGACCACGAGTTCCTGGCCATGGAGCTCGTCCCGGGCATCACCCTCAGCACCGCCCTGGCCAGGCGGCACCCGCTGACCGCCGAGGTCGGCCGCGAGCGCGACGTGGCCGGCTTCACCCGCTGGGCCCTCCGCACCCACGGCCTCGTCGAGCAGGCGGTCGCCGAGCTCCACCGCCGCGGCTACGTCCACGGCGACCTGCACCTGGGCAACGTCCTGAGCCGCCCGGACGGGTCGGTGACGCTCATCGACTACGAGGCGGCCTTCCCGGTCGCGGAGCGGCGCCGCCCCGCGGTGGCCGCGCCCGGCTTCCTCGCGCCGCCCGGCCGCGCCGGCGCCGACCTGGACCGGCACGCGCTGGCCGTGCTGCGGCTGGCGCTGTTCCTGCCGATGCCCATGCTGCTGCAGCTCGACCGCGGCAAGGCCGCCCACCTCGCGGACCTCGTCGCCGAGCACTTCCCCGTGCCCGAGGAGTGGCTGCGGGAGGCCGTCGCGGTCATCGCCCCCGACCGGCCGCCGTCCCGCCCGCGCCTCGCACCGGACGGGCCGGGCCGGGACGCGATCACCCGCGCGATCCTCGCCACCGCCACCCCCGGCCGCGCCGACCGGCTCTTCCCCGGCGACATCGCCCAGTTCGGCCCGGGCGGCGGGCTCAACCTGGCGCACGGGGCGGCGGGCGTCCTCTACGCCCTGCACGCCTCCGGCGCGGGCCGGTTCCCCGGCCACGAGCGGTGGCTGCTCGACCGCGTCCTGACCGGCCGCGACGTCCGGCCCGGCTTCTACGACGGGCTGCACGGCATCGCGTACGCGCTGGCCTGCCTGGGCCGCCTCCCCGAGGCCCTGGACGTGCTGGCCGCCGCCCGGCGCCACGACCTGACGGACTGCGGCCACGACCTGTACGGCGGCCTGGCCGGCATCGGCCTCAACCTGCTGCACTTCGCCCGCCTGACCGCCCGCCCCGACCTGCGGGAGGCCGCGCACCTGCTGGCCGGCCGGATCGGCGACGACCCGCCCGCGCAGGCGGGCCTCATGCACGGCGCCTCCGGGCCCGCCCTGCTGTTCCTCGCCCTGTACGAGGACCGCGGCGACCCCGCGTACCTGGACCGGGCGGCCACCGCCCTCCGCCACGACCTCGGCCGCTGCGTCACCGATGACGACGGCCTTCTCCAGGTCGACGAAGGATGGCGGCTGATGCCGTACCTGGCGGGCGGCAGCATCGGCATCGGCCTGGTGCTGCGCCGCTACCTGCGGCACCGCCACGACGCGCGGTTCGCGCGGGCGCTGGCCGGGATCCGGCGGGTGGCCCGCAGCGGCTTCTTCGTCCAGCCCGGCCTGTTCAGCGGGCGCGCCGGAGCCGTCCTGGCGCTGGCGGACGACCCGGAGCACGGCCCCGAGCAGGCGCGCCGGCTCGCCTGGCACGCCCTGCCCCACCGGGGCGGCCTGGCCTTCCCCGGCGAGCAGCTGCTCCGCCTGTCGGCCGACCTCGCGACCGGCGCCGCCGGCGTCCTGCTCGCCCTCGCCGCCGCCCAGCACCGCCGCCCCGCCTCCCTGCCCTTCCTGGACGAAAGGAGGTGAATCCCATGACCCTTCTCGACCTGCAGGCCCTGCCACCGGAGCGCGACCCCAAGGGCGGTGACCAGGCCGCCGCTCAATCGCACCTGAGCATCACCGGCTGCGCGGCCGACAGCGGGCTCAGCCTTCTGCTGTGTGACTGACCGCCCCGCTCCGAAGCGGCTCGGGCGATCCTCCCGGACCGTCCGAGCCGCGCTAGGGCGTGTACGGAGTTCGGATCTCTAGGCTGGTCGCAGGCTTCGAATCCATAAGACGGCTCCTCGCAGGTGCAGGCCGGCCAGATAGCTGGCGGGCGTCTTGTCGAACCGGAAGGCCAGCCCACGCCACTCCTTCATCCGGTTGATGCAGCGTTCGGCCGTGTTGCGCTGCTTGTAGAGATCGGGATCATGGGTGACCGGCCGGCCGCCACGGGAGCCGCGCTTCTTGCGGTTGGCCGCCTGGTCGATCTTCTCCGGAATGATCGCTTTGATCCGACGCCGACGCAGGTAGGCGCGGTTGCCGCGGGAGGAGTAGGCCTTGTCCGCGGCCACCGCGCCCGGCCGAGTGCGCGGACGGCCGATCGGCAGGCCGATCTTGATGCGCTCCAGCACGGCGCGGAACTGCGGGCTATCGCCTGCCTGGCCGGCAGTCAGGACGAAGGACAACGGACGGCATCGCCGGTCGGCGGCCAGATGCACCTTGCTGGTCAGCCCGCCTCGCGAGCGGCCCAGCATGGCCGCCTTCAGCCGGAACCGGTGTCGGCGTCGCAGCCGCCTTCGTCCGTCCCCGTCCCCGTCGCACCCTTCGTCGTCGCTGTCGTTGCGGGCGTTTTGCCCCTTTGGCGTAGCCCCTTTTCCCGTTCGGCGGCTTCTTCCAGCGCTGCGCTCAGCTCGCCGTCCAAGACCATCCCGGCGGCATGATGGTGAGCGCGGGCGGTGGTGGAATCCACGCTGACCAGGTCGAGGTCGGCCTGCCCACGGGCCGCGGCCTCGGCGATCATCGCCTGCATCAGTTGCTCGAACACGCCGTTCAGCGCCCAGGAGCGGAACCGGTCGTAGGCGGTGGACCAAGGTCCGTACTCGGTCGGCAGGTCGCGCCACGGGCTGCCGGTACGAAACCGCCACATCACCGCATTGAACAGCCGTCGCAGATCCGGGATCGGACCCCGCTCACCCAGCGGTAAGTGAGGCTCGATCAAGGACCATTCCTCGTCGGTGAGGTCTCCACGCGCCATGCCCGATGGCCTACCAGGACCGCCGGCCATACCGCAGGTAATCCCTCTGATCTCAACTCCGTACAGGCCCTAGGACAGGTCGAACTCGCCCTTCCCGGCCCCGTCCAGGAAGGCCAGCCATTCGGCCCGGGTGAAGCTCAGCTCGGGCCCCTGGCCGCCGTCCTTGCTGTCCCTGACCAGCACCCCGCCATCCGCCAGCCGCATCACCTCGACACAGCTCCCGCCGTTCCCGCCCGACGCCCTGGCCTTGGTCCACACGCCTGTACGGAGGCCCCGCTCACTGCTCATAGCTCTCCATCACCTCGCGGATGATCGCGCGACTCCGGTCCACGGGATGCGCCATGCCGGACAGCGCCTCCCATCGAACCGTAAGCGCCTGCACCGTCTTGGCGCGACTGGTGACGCGGCCTTCTTCGGCGGACTCCACGTACGCGTGGGTCGGCCCGCCGTCGAGGAGCGTGGCGATCTCGAAGGCTCCGAGGCAGCCGGCCGTGAGCCCCGCGGACAGAGGAATGATCCGCACCGTGACATAGGGCGGGTTCAGCACATCGGTCAGCTTCTGCAACTGCTCGCGCATCACCGCGCCCCCGCCCACAGGACGCCGCAGCACGCTCTCGTCGATCAGCGCCGAGTACACGGGAGGCCTGGCCCGTGCGAAGATCCGCTGACGGCGAAGCCGGAAGCCGACCGCCGTCTCGATCTCTTCCACGGATGCTCCCGGCTCTCCGAGGAACGTGTGACTCGCGTACCTCTCCGTCTGGAGCAGGCCGGGGATGAGCATCGGCTCGGACGTCCTGATCGTGTGCGCCAGCTTCTCCACCCGAGGCCACTCCCGGAACCACTTCGGCCCCACGCCGTGGATCTCCGGCAGCAGCTCCATCAGCTCGCCCTGGAGCCCGAACACCCTCTCCAGCTCCTTGGTGAGCCCATGGGACGGCTTGCGGATGAGCCGTTCCACATGCCCTACCGCCGCTTCGCTGTAGGGAATGCGCTCGGCCAGCCGTTGCTGGCTCAACCCCTGGTCGGACCGGTACCGGTGGAGGCGCTCGGCGTACTCCTGCCAGGCTTTGAGGCTGGGGTCCTGCCCGTTCTCCGCCATGCCGCCCTCCGTCACCCACCGCAGTCGCCTACGAACGGTACGGAACGGTACGCCCGCAACCTGCGGCGCTTCCATAGCCAGACGGTCATGCTCTTGTTGGCCTACCGCCCACGAGAAAGCCGTATGCCCATGGAGCACACCTTCCTGGCGGGGATCGCGGACCCGCTGCTCTTCCCCTCGATGGCCCGGGACACCGTCTGCCGCTGGATCGGGGCGCGGGCGCACGACCTGGAGACGGTCACCAGCGAATTGGTCACCAACGCCGTCCGCCACGGCCTCGGTCCGATGCCGGACGCCGGGTACGTCCGCCTCAAGCTGACCACCGAGTCGCGTCGCTGCGAGCTGCTGGTCACCGACCCGGGACGGTCGCCGGGCGAGCCCGCCATGGGCCTGCCCGACAACGACCCCTCGCCGGACCCCGACCCTGACCCGGGTGTCGAGCGGCTGCGGGGCCTCGTCCTGGTGGACCTGCTGACCGGTGGCCTGTGGGGTCACTTCCGCAACGAGCGCCGCGAGCGGGTGGTCTGGGCGGTCCTCCCGCTCGCCTGAGAGGTCGGGCTTCCGACGGCGGCCGGCTCGGGGGCCGTCGGGTCCTCGGCCGGGACGGGGCCGCGGCGGGCCCGGAGGGCCCACAGGGCGATCGGGATGGCGGCCAGCATCACGGCCGCCGCGATCACCAGCGTGAACGCGTACCCGTCCAGGAAGGCGGGCAGCGCGGGCAGCCCGCTCGCGCTCTGCCGGGCGCTCAGGATCGCCCCGAGGACGGTGACGCCGAGCAGGCCGAAGACCTCGCGGGAGACGTTCAGCATGCCGGCGGCCACCCCCGAGCGCCCGGCCGGCAGGCCGGCGAGGACGGCGGCGGTCAGCGGCACCATCAGGCCGGCGCCGACGCCGTACAGGATGAACCACGGGCCGACGTCGCCGTAGCCGGCCCCGCCGCCGACCCGGGAGAGCAGGTAGACGGCGGTGCCCATGAGCGCCAGGCCGGTCGCGACGGTCGGGCCGATGCCGAACAGCCGGCTCACCCGCTGCGACAGCAGCGCCACGACGGCCGTGACCAGGGCCATCGGCACGAACGAGGCGCCCGCCTCGGTGGGGGAGAAGCCGAGCACGTTCTGCAGCCACAGGGCGCTGAAGAAGTAGATCCCGAACACCCCGAACGACCAGATGCCGCTGGTGAGCAGTCCGCCGGTGAACACCCGCGACCGGAACAGCGCCATCACCAGCATCGGCTCGGCGGCCCGCGACTCGATCACCACGAACGCCACGGCCGCCGCCAGGGCGACCCCGAACGCGGCCAGGATCTCCGGCGACGTCCACCCGGCCCCGTCGCCCTCGATGAGCCCGTACGTGAGCGCCACCAGCGCCAGCGCCGAGGTGACCAGCCCGGGCAGGTCCAGGCTGTGCCGCCGGCCCCGCGCGGAGGGCTTGACCGCCCACAGCGCGAGCCCGGCCGTGGCCGCCCCGATCGGCACGTTGACCAGGTAGATCCAGCCCCAGTGCAGGTGCTCGCTGATGAAGCCGCCCGCCACCGGCCCGAGCGCCATGGACAGCGCGCCGGTCGCGCTCGGCGGGGTCGGGGAAGATCTGCCCGATCAGCGCCAGCGCGGTCGGCGTGAGCAGCGCCGCCCCGACGCCCTGCGCGCCCCGCGCCGCGATGAGCAGGCCGCCGCTGGTGGCGAGGCCGGCGGTCAGCGACGCGGCGGTGAAGACGCCGAGGCCGGCGAGGAACACCCCGCGCGCCCCGAACACGTCCGCGAGCCGCCCGCCGGCCAGCATGAGCCCGGCGAAGACCAGGATGTACGAGCTCACGATCCATTCCAGCCCGGAGACCGTGAGCCCCAGCTCCCGCTGGATGGTGGGCAACGCCACGTTGCCCACGTTGTTGTCCAGATAGGTCATGAAGGTGCCCAGAGTCACCGCGACCAACGCCCACCACCGCATGGCGACGCCTTCCTATACGCCGTACTTGTACGTCGTACAGTTCAACGTGTACGGCGTATAGTTGTCAACCGTGATGGGAAAACTGACCGCTCAGGCGATCGCGGAGCGCGCCCTGGAGATCGGCGACGCCGAAGGTCTCGACGCCGTGACGATCAGGCGCCTCGCCGCCGAGTTGGGCGTGACCCCGATGGCCCTCTACTGGCACTTCAAGAACAAGGACCAGCTCCTCGCCGGCATGGCCGACCACCTGATCGCCGGCTTCGCGCCGCAGCCCGCCGACGAGCGCCCGTGGCAGGAGCAGCTCCGTGACCTCACGGTGGGCCTGATCCGCACGCTGCGCGCGCACCGGTGCGCCCGCGACGTGTTCGAGCGCGTCGGCCAGGTGGCCGTCCCCAACTACCTGGCCGTCTGGAACCGGGCGCTCGGCCTCGGCCGCACGGCCGGCTTCAGCGCCGACGAGAGCTGCCTCATCAGCCAGTACCTGCTGCGGAGCGCCATCGCCATCGCCGACGCCCCGGGGCACTCCCGCGACGAACAGGAGGTCAGGGCCAGGCGCGCCGGGCTGCAGGCGCTGCCGCCCGAGCGGTACCCGTTCATCGTGGAGATGGCCGCGCCGCTGGCCGGCGGCATGGACCCGGAGCTGTACGACACCTTCGGCGTCGATCTCGTCCTGGCGGGCATCGAGGCGCTGGCGGCCCGCCGGATACAGTCGGAGCCGTGACCTTCGAGCTGATCTGCGAGATCGAACCCCCGACCAAGCCCGATCTGAAGCACGTCAGGCACCAGATCGGCACCATGAGCAAGATCGCGCACGCGTTCCTCATCCCCGACAACCACATCGGCCGCGCCACCGTCTCCAGCGTCGCGGTCGCGCACGAGGTCGAGGCCATGGGCGGGCGCGGCATCGCCTGCCTCAACTCCCGCGACCGCAACCTGCTCGGCTTCCGGCGCGACCTGCTCACGGCGGCGGCCTACGGGGTCGACCAGTTCCTGTTCGTCTACGGCGACAAGCCCACGAGCGGCAACCGCACCAGCGACCTCACGGTGCGCTCGATGCTCGACGAGGCCCGTGCGTTCTCGCCGGACCTGCGGCTCGGCGCGGCGGCCGGGCTGCGCTCCCTGCCGTCGTGGAAGCGCGCGGCCGACTTCCTGTTCCTCCAGGTCAGCTACTCGGTGGAGGCCCAGCTCCGGTGGCGCGAGGCGCACCCGGCGGACGTGCCGGTCTACGCCGGAGTGATGGTGCTGGCCAGCGAGCGCCATGCCCGCACGCTGGCGGCCGCCATCCCCGACATCGACCTGCCGGACGACCTGGTGCGCCGGGTGGCGGCCGACCGCATGGCGGGCGTCGAGGCGGCCTGCGAGCAGGTGCTCGCGCTGCGCGAGTCGGGCGCGTTCGCCGGGGTGCACCTGGTGCCGGTCTCCCGCTACCGCGACGTCGAGTCCAGGCTCTCCGCGCTGCTCTGACCGCGGGCCAGGGCGGCCAGCAGCGCGCCCGCCACGGCCACCGCGAACAACACCCCGTAGGCCCGCTGGAAACCCTCCATGAGCTGCCCCACGGCCACGGGGGAGAGCCTGGAGAGCGTGCCGGCGTACACCTGGGCGCGCAGCTCGGGCCCGACGGAGGCGGTCAGCACGCTCAGCGACAGGCCGACGCTGATCACGATCCCGACGTTCATGATCATGACGCGGAAGCCGTTGACCACGCCCAGGCTGCCGCTCGGCAGCGCCCGCATGACCTGGGTGGTGTTGCCGGTGAGGAACGTCCCGCTGCCGCAGCCGGCCACGAACAGCCCTATCCCGGTCACCCAGTACGGCGTCCCTGGGCCGGCCGTCAGCGTCAGCGTCCCGAGCCCGAGCGCGCTCAGCGTCGCGCCGCCGATCGACAGCGCGTACGGCGACACCCGCCGCCCCAGCAGCCCCACGAGCGGCGAGGCCAGCCCGATCCCGACCGGCACCGGCAGCACGCTGAGCCCCGCCGCGAACGCGTCGAGCCCCCGCGCCGCCTGGAAGTACAGCGCCACCACGAGGATCAGCGCCGAGCGGGCGAGCGCGTTGCAGAACGAGGCCGCGTTCGCGTAGGCGAGCAGCCGCCCGCCGAACAGCCGCAGGTCCAGCACGGGGTTCGCGGCCCGCCGTTCGGCCAGCACGATGAGCGGCACCAGCACCGCGAACACCCCGGCCCCGGCCAGCACCACCGGGCTGCCCACCCCGCGCGAGCCGGTCTCCGACAGCGCCAGCAGCAGCGCCGACAGCGCGGCGAACAGCAGCACGTTGCCGAGGCCGTCCACCGGCTGCCGCGGCCCCCTGGGCACCTTCCGTAAGATCGCCGCGCCCCAGGCGAGCGCGATCAGCCCGGCCGGCACGTTCACCCAGAAGATCCACTGCCAGCCGGCCGTCTCCGCGATGAGCCCGCCGACCGTGGGCCCGGCGAGCTGCGCCACCGACAACGTGCCGATGTAGACGCCCATGCCCTGGCTGAGCCGTTCCGGCGGGAACGCGTCGGTGATGATCACGGTGCCGTTGGCCAGGATCATCGCCGCGCCGACCGCCTGCACCACGCGCATCGCGATGAGGAACCACACGTCCGGCGACAGCCCCGCCAGCAGCGAGGCGACGGTGAACAGCGCGAACCCCGCCAGGTAGACCTCCCGCCGCCCGAGCAGGTCGGCGACCCGGCCGAAGAAGACCAGGCTCGCCGTGTTGACCAGCAGGAACGACAGCAGGATCCAGCCGGACTCCGTCGCGTCGGCGTGGAAGTGCCGCACCACGGCGGGCAGCGCCACGTTGAGCGTGCTGCCGGCGATGCCGATGAGGACGAGCCCCAGGCTGGTGACGGAGCACACCTTCCAGGCGTAGCGGAGCCGGCTGTCGTCATGGGGGGTGACCGCGACCATGCTCCCACTATGACGTACGACGTACGTCCGTTTTGTGACAGGGGTTACCTGGCGCGCTTCCTGAGCCCGTCGAGGTCGTGGATGACCACCCGCCGCCGCCCCGTCTCGATGAGCCCCCGGTCGCGCAGCGTGCGCAGCGCCTTGCTGACCGCCTCCCTGGACGCGCCGGTCCAGCCCGCCAGCTCGTCCTGCGACAGCGGCAGCGCCACCCGCACCCCGCCGTTGGTCTTCTCGCCGTACCGCTCGGCCAGCTCGATCAGGCGCGTGGCCACCCGGCCGGTCGTGTCGAAGGCGCCGTACTCGATGCGCTTCCGGTCGGAGTCGCGCAGCCGGCCGGTGACGAGCTTCATCAGCAGCACCGCGATGCGCCCATGGGTCTCCAGGAACGCCGGGAAGTCGCGCACCACGATCCCGGTGATCGGCTCCAGCGCCGTCACGGTGGCCGAGCGCGGCGAGCCGTCGATGGCCGACATGTCGCCGAGCAGCCCGCCCGGCCCGCGCACGGCGAGCACCACCTCGGTGCCGCTGCTGGTGTGCGACGACACCTTCACCCGGCCGTCGAGCAGCACGAGCACCCAGTCGGCCAGGTCGCCCTCGTTCATGACGGCGGTGCCGCGGTCCCACCGCCGGATGCGGCCGGCCGCCCGCAGCGCCTGCGCCTCCTCGTCGGTGAGCATGGAAAGGAACTCGCCTGGCTCTGGATCCATGCGCCCGATTATGTCGGTACGAGCCCGGCCCTACTACGCCAAATCCGTCAGAACATAGGCCGTGACGAGTTCCTCCTTGCCCTTCAGGCTCAGGTCCCCCAGCGGCCGCACCGAGGCGCCCTCGCCCAGGTGCCGTAGCGTGGTCTCGCCGATGACCACCGTGCCGGGCACGGCGACGCCCTCCAGCCGGGCGGCCACGTTCACGCAGTCGCCCATGGCGTTGAAGCCGCGCAGCTCAGGGCTGCCGATGTTGCCGACCAGGGCGGGCCCGGTGTTGACGCCCACCCGGAACGTCGGCCACGGCACGTCGTCCACCCGCTTCCAGGCCATCTCCTCGGCCACCTCGGCCGCCGCCTGCTGCATCGCGAGCGCGGCCCGGCAGGCGGCCCGCGCGTGGTCGGCCTGCGCCGCCGGCGCGTTGAACAGCGCGAGCAGCGCGTCGCCGACGAACTGCACGATCGTGCCGCCGTTGTCGAGGATGCACGGCACGGCGGCGGTGTGGTAGCGGTTGAGCATCTCGACGATCTCGCCGGGCGTCACCTTCTCCGAGAACGTGGTGAAGCCCTTGAGGTCGGCGAACAACGCCGTCAGCTCCCTCAGCTCGCCGCCGAGCGCCGCCTGCGCGGGGTCGGCCAGCAGCGCGTGCGCCACGTCCGGCGACATGTACTGGTGGAACAGCGTGTGCAGCTCCTGGTAGAGGCGGGCGTTCTCCAGCGAGATCGACAGCTGGCCGGCCAGCGTGGCGGCCAGCGCCTCGTCCTGGCTGGTGCGGCCGATCGGCACCTCCAGCACGCCCGCCAGCTTCCCCTTGACCGTGAGGGGGAAGGCCAGCAGGTGGTCGCGCCGGATCGGCTCGTCGCCGGTGAAGGCGTACTCGCGCGAGCCCACCTGGGTCCTCCCGTCGGCGACCAGCGCGATCCTGACGTCCCCGTACGCCTGCCGCACCCGCTCCAGCGACGAAGCCAGCAGCTCGTTCTCCGGCAGGCCGACCTTGGTCCGCCCGCTGACGTCGACCAGCGCCGCCAGCCGCACCGACAGCTCACGCTCCTCGGCCAGGGCCCGGCCGGCCCGGTCCAGCACCGCGGCCTGGCCCTCGTTGAGCCGGAACTTGCCCGACAGCCGGGTCGCGGCCAGCGGCTCGCCGCGCCGTACGTGCTCGACCAGCTCCTCCAGCGCCCGGTCGTAGTCCTGCCTGATGCGCCGCACGGTGGCCGAGAGCGCCACCGAGTCGAACAGGCCGGCGCTCGATCCCTCGCGCCGGAACTGCAGGTAGGAGCTGTAGGCCACGAAGACGAAGGCCAGCGTCAGCAGCAGGTGCCACTCCCACCACGACAGGTGCCAGTTGTGCTGGGACATGCCGGCGACCATGGACTCGGCCAGCAGCGCGTACGCGGTGATGAGGCTGATCAGCATGGCCGAGGGCCGCCGCCGGTGGATGAGGAACATCATCACGCTCGCCGCCGCGTACGCCAGCAGCCCGGGCAGCGAGCCCCAGGCGAGCCAGGGCACCGGCGCCTCGGCCGGGGGCTCGCTGAGCGGCGTCAGGCCCGGCGTCAGCGACGTCAGGCCCCACACCAGCATGAAGCCGAGCAGCGCCGCCCGGACGAAGTGCTGCGCGGCCAGCACCCGCCCGGCGGCCCGCTCGCCGAGCGGCAGCGCGGAGGCGAAGGCGAACAGGGCGGCCACCGACAGCCCGACCTGCTGGCCGGCGTCGAAGCCGAGCGAGCCGGTGCGCAGGATGAACCCCGGCGTGGCCAGGCCGTGCATGAAGAAGAAGCCGGCGCTGCTCAGGAAGACCATGGACACGAGGAACAGCCGGGCGTCGCCGCGCCGCCGCGCCGCCTCGCTGATCATCAGGCCGAGCGCCACGTTGACCCCGGCGACCGCGAGGATCGACCAGAAGTGGCTCGGGTTGTGCTGCCAGGGGATGTTGATCTTGTCGTTGGCGAGCAGCAGCCAGAGGCCCAGCATGGGCAGGACCAGGTGGATCGCCCACACCACTCCGCGGACGGGCTGCGTGGCCGGGGGCAGGTAAGGGGCGGGATCGGCGCTTGGCACAAGCCGATTATCCACGCGCGGCCCATGCCTCCAATGCGTCGTTTTACTCACCAAGGTTACCGACAATCGGTCAAATCATCAGTAACAGAATGTTTCGTGACGAATACGTTATGTAGTTCCTGCCATCCCTTGGACCGTTTGAAACGTGTCTCTCATGCATCACTTCAGCACCATCTGGTTCCCCTGGAAGGAAAGCCGTGGCTATCAAGGTCCGCGGTGGGCGCACGCTCACCCTCGCCGCTGTCGGAGCGCTCGCCGCCTCGCTCCTCACCGTCGGTGGCGTCGCCACCGCCTCCTCGGCCTCAGGCCAGGTCACCGCCTGCGTGAACAAGAAGACGCGGTACGCCCGCATCGTGAACCCGACCACGAAGTGCCGCGTGACGGAGGTGCGCATCCTCATCGGCGGCGGCAGCGGCGAGGCCACCACCAACTCGGTGACCGTCGGCCCCAAGGGCGACACCGGCCCGCAGGGCCCGAAGGGCGACGCCGGGCCGCAGGGCCCGCAGGGCCGCCCCGGCAAGCAGGGCGCGGTCGGCCCGCAGGGCCCGAAGGGCGACACCGGTCCGCAGGGCCCGCAGGGCCCCAAGGGTGAGGACGGCAAGAACGGCCAGGACGGCAAGGACGGCCTCCCCGGCAAGAACGGCGAGCAGGGCCCGAAGGGCGACACCGGCCCCAAGGGCGACGCGGGCCCGCAGGGCCCCAAGGGCGCCGACGGCCGGGACGGCCGCAACGGCCGCGACGGCCAGGACGGCGAGGACGGCAAGAGCGCCTACGAGATCTGGCGCAGCCAGCCGGGCAACGGCAACAAGACCGTGGCCCAGTTCCTCGCCTCGCTCAAGGGCGAGAAGGGCGACAAGGGCGACCCCGGCACGGGCGGCGGCGGCACCACCGTCACCCCCGTCATCGTCAACAAGTCCTTCAGCGGCAAGGCCGGCTACGCCTCCTGCCCCGAGGGCAAGCTGCTCACCGGCGGCGGCTTCTCCTCGAACGTGAAGGCCGTCAAGAGCGCCCCGATGAACTCCAGCACCTGGTACGTCGAGCTCGACGGCAACGTCGGCGGCACCGCCACCGCCATCTGCATCTGACGCGGGAAAGGGCCGGTACGGAAGCCCGTACCGGCCCTTGCCGGGTGACCGTCAGCCGAACAACGCCGGCAGCGCCGCCCGGTGCGTCTCCCGCAGCTCCTCCACCGGCACCTCGAACACGCCCTCGACCACCAGCGACTCCCCGCCGGTGACCCCGAGCCCGTAGCACGGCACGTCGTGCCGCCCGCACAGCGAGGCGAACTCCTCGTAGGCCTCCGGCCGCACCACGACCAGCGCCCGCGCCGCCGACTCGCTGAACAGGTCGACGAACGGATCGCCGGTCAGCGCCACGCTCGCGCCCACACCCCGCGCCAGGCACGACTCGGCCAGCGCCACCGCGAGCCCGCCGTCGGACAGGTCGTGCGAGCCCTCCAGCAGCCCGCGCCGGGCCGCCTCCACCAGCACCGCGCCGAGCGCCTGCTCGGCCTCCAGGTCCGCCTGCGGCGGCAGCCCGCCGAGGTGGCGGTGCGCGACGTGCGCCCACTCCGACCCGCCGAGCTCCTCGCGCGTGTCGCCGAGCAGCACCACGCGAAGCCCCTCGGCGACGAACCCGGACGGCACCCGCCTCGCGACGTCCTCGATGACGCCGAGCACGCCCACGACCGGCGTCGGGTTGATGGCGGTCGCGCCCGTCTGGTTGTAGAAGGAGACGTTGCCGCCGGTGACCGGCACGCCGAGCGTTCGGCAGGCGTCGGCCAGGCCGCGCGTCGCCTCGGCGAACTGCCACATGACCTCGGGGTCCTCCGGCGAGCCGAAGTTGAGGCAGTTGGTGACGGCCAGCGGCCGCGCGCCGGTGACGGCCACGTTCCGGTACGCCTCGGACAGCGCGAGCTGCGCCCCCGCGTACGGGTCGAGCTTGGCGTAGCGGCCGTTGCCGTCGGTGGCGAGCGCGATGCCCCTGGTCGTCGGCTCGGCGCCGTCGATCGCCTCGGAGATGCGCAGCATGCCCGCGTCGGCCGGCTGGGCCAGCACGGTGTTGGAGCGGACGTAACGGTCGTACTGGTCGGTCACCCACTCCTTGGAGGCCAGGTTGGGGGAGCCGAGCAGCTTCAGCAGCGTCTCGCGCAGGTCGGCGGGCCGCTCCAGGCGGTCGGGGGTGTCGGCGTTGAGCGCGGACTGCCCGGCCGGCTCGTGGAACGGCCGCTCGTAGACCGGCCCGTCGTCGGCCGCCGTTCCCGGCGGGATGTCCACGATGACCTCGCCGTCCCACGTCATCACGAGGCGGCCGGTGTCGGTGACCTCGCCGATGACGGTGGCCGGGACGTCCCACTTGGCGCAGATCGCCATGAACGCCGGGATGTCGTCGGGCCGGACCACGGCCATCATGCGCTCCTGCGACTCGCTCATGAGGATCTCCTCGGGGCGGAGCGAGGGGTCGCGGAGCGGCACCAGGTTGAGGTCGACCGTCATGCCGCCGGTGCCCTTGGCGGCCAGCTCGGTCGTGGCGCAGGAGACGCCGGCCGCGCCGAGGTCCTGGATGCCGACGACGACGTCGGCCGCGTACAGCTCCAGGCAGCACTCGATGAGCAGCTTCTCCATGAACGGGTCGCCCACCTGCACGGCGGGCCGCTTGGCCTGCGACTCGTCCTCGAACGTGGCGCTGGCCAGCACGCTCGCGCCGCCGATGCCGTCGGGGCCGGTGGACGCGCCGAACAGCACGACCTTGTTGCCCGGGCCGGGCGCGGTGGCCAGCTTGATCTGGTCCTTGCGCAGCAGGCCCACGCACAGGGCGTTGACCAGCGGGTTGCCGAGGTAGCAGGGGTCGAAGACGACCTCGCCGCCGATGTTGGGCAGGCCCAGGCAGTTGCCGTAGCTGCTGATGCCCTCGACCACGCCGGGCAGCACGCGCCGGGTGTCGACGGCGTCGGCCGCGCCGAAGCGCAAGGAGTCCATGACGGCGATCGGGCGCGCGCCCATCGACATGATGTCGCGCACGATGCCGCCGACGCCGGTGGCCGCGCCCTGGTGCGGCTCGACGTACGACGGGTGGTTGTGCGACTCGATCTTGAACGTGGCCGCCCAGCCGTCGCCGATGTCCACGACGCCCGCGTTCTCGCCCATGCCGACCAGCAGCGCCTCCGACTTGGGAGCCTTGGTGGCGAACTGCCGCAGGTGCACCTTGGACGACTTGTAGGAGCAGTGCTCGGACCACATGACGCTGTAGATGGCCAGCTCGGCGCCGGTGGGGCGGCGGCCCAGGATCTGCTTGACCCGGTCGTACTCGTCCTGCTTCATGCCCAGCTCGGCGAAGGGCATCGGCTCGTCGGGCGTGCCGGCCGCCCGCTCAACCGTGTCGGTCATGCGTTCACCATGGCCTTGAGGATGGAGGTGAAGAAGCCGAGGCCGTCGGTGCTCGGCGCGCCGACCAGCTCCTCGACCGCGTGCTCGGGGTGCGGCATGAGGCCGACGACGTTGCCGGCGGCGTTGCTGATGCCGGCGATGTCGTTGAGCGAGCCGTTGGGGTTGCCGAGGTAGCGCACGACCACCTGGCCGTTCGCCTCCAGCTCGGCCACGGTCTCGGCGGAGGCGACGTAGCGGCCCTCGCCGTGCTTGATCGGCAGCGTGACCTCCTGGCCCTGCTCGAACGCGTTCGTCCAGGCGGTCGAGACGCGCTCCACGCGCAGCCGCTGGTCGCGGCAGACGTAGTGGAGCGAGGCGTTGCGCGTGAGCGCGCCGGGCAGCAGGTGCGCCTCGCACAGGATCTGGAAGCCGTTGCACGTGCCGATCACCGGCAAGCCGGCCCTGGCGGCCGGGATCAGCTCGTCCATCAGCGGCGCGAACCGCGAGATGGCGCCGCAGCGCAGGTAGTCGCCGTAGGAGAAGCCGCCGGGCAGGAACACGGCGTCCACTCCCTTCAGGTCGTGGTCGGCGTGCCACAGCGGAACCGCCTCGGCGCCCACGAGGCGCACGGCTCTGGCGGCGTCCTGGTCGTCGAGAGTTCCTGGAAACGTGACTACGCCCACACGGGCAGCGCTCATGACAGTCGTCCCCTCCGAGGAATGCGCGCGCGCACGCGCCACCGTCTCTACGGGGTGGACGGTGGTCTGCGGCGGTCTCCTCAGGGTATCGGGTGCGCTCAGATGCCCGGTATCCGCGGTCAGACGGCGGCGAGCTCCCGGGGACGGACTTCTGCCTCGTTCTCCCAGTCGAGCGATTTGCGCAGGTGGACGGTGGTGCCACGGCCGGGTGTGATGCCGAAGGAGATCTCGTCGACGACGCTGCGCATGATCAGCAGCCCGCGGCCGTTCTCGGTGTCAGGAGGGGGGAAGCCCGGCGGGATCGACGGCACCCCCGTGCCGTTGTCCGCCACCCGGACGTCGCACTGGCCGTAGCCGATCGACGCTGTCACCTCGTAGCGGTTGGCGGGCCCCCCGTGCCGAACCGCATTGGAGCACGCCTCGGAGACGGCGAGCAACATGTCGGCGATGCAGGTCTCGCTCACGTTGAGCGACCTCATGGCATCGCCGAGCACTCGCCTGACCATCGGTATGCCGATCGCATCCCGAGGCAGTGCCAACGAGAACTCAATATCCACCGGACTCCTCCGGGCGCCGGAATGTCACCTGGAGTAGATTTCCCTGTGAAAACGGGGCTAACCGCAAAATCACGTTGTTGTTATTCAGTGTTGGCAAGCCCGTGGCATTGTGGCACGTCAGAACCCGGCTTTGCGCACCCACGGTGAAAAAGGGACGCCAAATCTCCCTTCTACTCCTCAACCCGGACGGCGTAGTCCTCGATCACGGTGTTGGCCAGCAGCGTCTCGGCCATCTTGCGGACCTCCTGCAGCGCCGCGTCGTCGGCCGGCCCCTCCAGCTCGATCTCGAACCGCTTGCCCTGCCGGACGGCGGAGACGCCGGAGAAGCCGAGCCGGGGCAGCGCCCGCGCGATCGCCTGGCCCTGCGGGTCGAGGATCTCGGGCTTCAGCATGACGTCCACGATGACGCGCGCCACTGACTTCCTCCTGCGTGCGGTGGGGTTGGGAAAGCCAGCCTACCGGGGGCGTGTGGCTGACGGCACAACGGGAACGGGGAGGACATGGGGCTTGCGCGGAGGGCTGTGACGTCTGCCACGATGTCCCCAAAAGCGTACGAACCACCACCACATGGTTCCTCGCCGGTAAGGCTGGCCTAAGGTGGCAATCCCATCCAGACGACCGGCCCCGATCGCACAGGAGTGGCACGTGACCGTCGAAGCCTCTCGCGGTGCCCGCGACGAAGCACCTCCGGAGCTCGTCCAGCTGCTCACCCCCGAGGGGGAGCGGGTCGAGCACCCCGACTACGACCTCGACCTGACCCCGGAGGAGATCCGGTCGCTCTACCGCGACCTGGTGCTCGTCCGTCGCATCGACCTGGAGGCCGTCGCCCTGCAACGCCAGGGCGAGCTCGGCATCTGGGCCTCGCTGCTCGGCCAGGAGGCCGCCCAGATCGGCTCGGGCCGCGCCCTGACCGACTCCGACATGGCCTTCCCCACCTACCGCGAGCACGGCGTGGCCTGGTGCCGCGACGTCGACCCGGTCAAGCTGCTCGGCCTGTTCCGCGGCGTCAACCACGGCGGATGGGACCCCAAGGAGCACAACTTCCACCTCTACACGATCGTCATCGGCAGCCAGACCCTGCACGCCGTCGGCTACGCCATGGGCATCCAGCGCGACGACGCCACCGCCGCCACGATCGTCTACTTCGGCGACGGCGCCACCTCCCAGGGCGACGTGAACGAGTCGTTCATCTGGGCCAGCGTCTTCAACGCGCCGGTCGTGTTCTTCTGCCAGAACAACCAGTGGGCCATTTCCGAGCCGCTGGAGAAGCAGACCCGCATTCCGCTCTACCGCCGCGCCTCCGGCTTCGGGTTCCCGGGCATCAGGGTCGACGGCAACGACGTCTTCGCCTGCCTCGCGGTCACCCGCAAGGCGCTGGAGGCGGCGCGCACCGGCCAGGGGCCGACGCTCATCGAGGCGTTCACGTACCGGATGGGCGCCCACACCACGACCGACGACCCGACGCGCTACCGCGTGGCGAGCGAGCTGGAGGCGTGGAAGCTGAAGGACCCCATCGAGCGGGTCAAGGCCTACCTGTTCAAGAACGAGCTGGCCGACCAGGCGTTCTTCGACTCCGTCGACAAGGAGGCCGACCAGCTCGGCGCCGACCTGCGGCGGCGCTGCCTGGCCATGCCCGACCCCGAGCCGCTCGACATCTTCGACCACGTCTACCGCGAGCCCCACGCCCTGATCGACCAGGAGCGCGCCCAGTTCGCCGGGTATCTGGAGGGGTTCGAGAAGTGACCATACTGAGCTTGTCGAAGGCCCTGAACGAGGGCATGCGCAAAGCCATGGAGGACGACCCCAAGGTCCTCATCATGGGCGAGGACGTCGGCAAGCTGGGCGGCGTCTTCCGCGTCACCGACGGCCTGCAGAAGGACTTCGGCGAGGACCGCGTCATCGACACGCCGCTCGCCGAGTCCGGCATCATCGGCACCGCGATCGGGCTGGCGCTGCGCGGCTACCGGCCGGTGTGCGAGATCCAGTTCGACGGCTTCGTCTTCCCCGCCGCCGACCAGATCATCACCCAGCTCGCCAAGATGCCCATGCGCTCGCTCGGCGCGATCAAGCTGCCGGTCGTCGTCCGCATCCCCTGCGGCGGCGGCATCGGCGCGGTCGAGCACCACAGCGAGTCCCCCGAGGCGCACTTCACGCACACGGCCGGGCTGCGCGTCGTCGCCTGCTCCAACCCGGCCGACGCGTACACGATGATCCAGCAGGCGATCCGCAGCGACGACCCCGTGGTGTTCTTCGAGCCCAAGCGCCGCTACTGGGAGAAGGCCGACATCGACACCTCCTCCACCGACTGGTGGACGCCGCTGCACGCGGCCAAGGTGGTGCGGCCGGGCGCCGACGCGACGCTGCTGGCGTACGGGCCGATGGTGAAGACCTGCCTGGAGGCCGCGGCGGCGGCCGAGGACGACGGCCGCTCCCTGGAGGTCGTCGACCTGCGCTCGCTCAACCCGCTCGACGAGGCCGTGGTCATGGAGTCGGTACGGCGCACCGGCCGGGTCGTGGTCGTGCACGAGGCCCCGGTCTACAACGGCTTCGGCGCCGAGCTGGCCGCCCGCGTCACCGAGCAGTGCTTCTACCACCTGGAGGCCCCCGTCCTGCGGGTCGGCGGCTTCTCCACCCCCTACCCCCCGTCCAAGCTGGAGGAGCACTACCTGCCCGACCTGGACCGGGTGCTCGACGCCGTCGACCGGGCCTTCGGGTTCTAGGAAGGGGGGCACATGCGACGCGAGTTCAGGCTCCCCGACGTCGGGGAGGGCCTGACCGAGGCCGAGATCGTCCGCTGGCACGTCAAGGCGGGCGACGACGTCAAGGTCAACCAGATCGTGGTCGAGATCGAGACCGCCAAGTCGATCGTGGAGCTGCCCATCCCGTGGGACGGCGTGGTGGCCGGCCTGCTGGCGGACGAGGGCCAGACGGTGGACGTCGGCGTCCCGATCATCGCCGTCGACACGGAGCCGGCCGCGGGGGAGCCGGCCGGGGGTGAGCCGGCCGCGGGTGAGCCGGCGGGCGCCACCGCGGCGGCCGGGCCGGCCGCGCTGTCCCAGCCGGCCGACCGGGCGAAGGCCCTGGCCGACGACCTGGTGCCCAAGCCTCCGGCGGAGGGCGCCGTCGAGCCGGGCGCGCACGGCAGCCCCGCGCCGAAGGAGGAGCGCCAGGCGGTCCTGGTCGGCTACGGCGTCAAGACCGGAGCCACCAAGCGCCGCCCGCGCAAGGGCGCAACCGCCGCCACCGCCGCCACCGCCGCGATCCCGGCCACCCCGGTCGCCAACCCGAGGCGCGTGGAGGTGGACGGCGCCCCTGCCGCTGCCCCTGCCGCTGCCCCGGCTCCCGCGCCTCCGGCCCCCGCCGGGGGCGTGCCCGGCGCGATCTCCGTGCTGGCCAAGCCGCCCGTCCGCAAGCTGGCCAAGGACCTCGGCGTCGACCTCACCACGATCACCGGCACCGGCCCGCAGGGCTCGATCACCCGCGAGGACGTCCACGCGGCGGCCGCGACTCCGACGGCGGCACCGGCCGCGGCACCGGCGGAGGCGACTCCGGCCCCGCGAACAGCCACCGCGCCGGCCGCGCAGGCCCTGGAGGAGCGCGTCCCCGTCAAGGGCGTGCGCAAGATGATGGCCGCGGCCATGGTCTCCAGCGCCTACACGGCCCCGCACGTCACGGAGTTCCTCCAGATCGACGTGACCCGCACCATGGAGGCCGTCCAGCGCCTGCGCGCCCTGCCGGACTTCGCCGAGGTCAAGGTGAGCCCGCTGCTGCTGGTCGCCAAGGCCGTCCTGACGGCGGCCCGCCGCCACCCGATGATCAACTCCTCCTGGGACGAGCAGGCGCAGGAGATCGTCGTCAAGCACTACGTCAACCTCGGGATCGCCGCCGCGACCCCCCGGGGCCTGGTGGTGCCCAACGTCAAGGACGCCCACGCCCTCTCCCTGCCGGACCTGGCGCGGAGCCTGACCGAGCTGGCGGAGACCGCCCGCGCGGGCCGCACCCAGCCGGCCGACATGGCGGGCGGCACGATCACCATCACCAACGTCGGCGTGTTCGGCGTCGACACCGGCACGCCGATACTCAACCCGGGCGAGGCCGCGATCCTCGCCTTCGGCCAGGTACGCGACCTGCCGTGGGTGGTGGACGGCGAGCTGGCCGTCCGCAAGGTGACGACCCTGTCGCTGTCGTTCGACCACCGCATCGTGGACGGCGAGCTGGGCTCCCGCTTCCTGCGGGACGTCGGCGACATGCTGGAGGACCCGCTCCGGATCATGGCCTGGAGCTGAACAAGGGCCTGGAGCGCACGGAACGGCGGTGACCGCCGGGAGGACCCCTCCCCCGGCGGTCACCGCGGGCCCGGCGGAGAGCGCGTGAACCCTCCGGGGCGTGGCCCGTGCGGGGTGAGCCGCACGGTCGCCGTCACCCTCACCAGAGATCGGCCCCACCCGCTCTGATACACGCCTTTCCGCGGGCACTAGGGTTTCCCCATGATTCGCCACATCGTGCTGTTCACCTGGACCGACGACGCGACCGACGCGCAGAAGGAGACGGTGACCGCCGAGCTGCGCAAGCTGCCGGCCGCCATCCCGCAGCTCCGCTCCTACACCGTCGGCCCCGACGCCGGGATCAACCAGGGCAACCACGCCTACGCGGTGGTGGCCGACTTCGACAGCGTCGAGGACTACCTGGTCTACCGCGACCACCCGCAGCACCAGGCGGTCATCGCCGAGCACATCAAGCCGATCCTGGCCACCCGCGCCGCCGCGCAGCTCGAGGTCTAGATCTCCGGCGGGTTGTTCTCCCGGTGCATGAGCCGGTCATCGGACGTGCGGCCCCGCCTCGGGGCCAGCACGATGCTGAGCACCACGCCCACCCCGCCCACGATCATGAAGATGATCCCGATGACGTCCATGTGCACGCTTTTGCCGAACACGTCGGGCTCGATCGCGAACTTCAGGATGGCGCCGAGCGTGAGGAAGAAGATGCTGACCCCGACACCCATGACGAGCCTCCAGTAAACAACGGGTACGCCCACGGTCATACCCGGGTATCAACGATCACACCCGTCCCGTCTCACGCCAGGCACGACAGCGGCCGGCCACCGTTGTAGGCGATCATGTCGCCCACGGCGGCGGCCAGGTCGATCGGCGCGCCCGGCGGGTGACCGGCCAGCTCGGCGTAGGCGCGATGCAGGTTGCCCACGATGCGCTCGGCGTCGAGCAGCCGCCCCCACGGGCCGAGGTCGGTCTGCCGGGCGGCGTCGAGCGGCGACAGCCCCGCCTGCCGGCCGCGTCCGGCGGTCTCCAGCACGAACCGCAGATACCCTTCCACCTCATCGTAGGCCTCCGGCCCGCACACCTCGCCGTGCCCGGGCACGACGGTCTCGGCCCCCAGCTCCCGCAGCTGCGCGAGCGCGTCGATGGCGCCGGTGACCGAGCCCATGAGCACGAACGGGGTGCCGCCGTTGAAGACCAGGTCGCCGCAGAACAGCACGCGCCGCTCCGGGATCCACAGGTAGGAGTCGTTGGTGGTGTGGGCCGCGTGCCCGACGTGCCGGACCTCGCAGCGCAGCTCGTCGGAGTGCAGCGTGATCCGGTCGGTGAAGGTGAGGAACGGCGGCGCGAGCTCCAGCGCCCCCCACTCGACCTCGGCCGACCAGGCGGCGCGGTAGGCGGGCACCCCGTCGGCGAGGATCTGCGCGCGCACGCCCTCGTGCCCGACGATCGTCGCCTCCGGGAACAGCCAGTTGCCGAAGGTGTGGTCGCCGTGGTGGTGGGTGTTGACGAGCGTGGTGATCGGCCGTCCGCTGACCTTGCCGACGGCCTCGCGGAGCAGGCGGGTGCGGCGCTCGGTCGAGCAGGCGTCGACGCAGATCACGCCGCGCCGCCCGGCCAGGAAGCCGGTGTTGTTGATCCACCAGCTGCCGTCGGGCTGGATGTAGGCGTAGACGCCGTCGGAGACCTCTTCGACCCGCGGCGGCGGCAGGGGGTGATCGTGCGCGGTCGAGCTCATGCCCGCGAAGGTACCCGGCCGCCGCGCCCGGCGGGTGTGTCCTGGACGACAGAACGCCCGCACGAGGGCGGGCGTTCTGCCGGACTGCCGCGGGTGGCAGAGAGGGGAGGCCTCAGAAGGCCGCTTCGGGGAGCTCCATGAGCTCCTGGCCGGTGGAGTCGAGCACGCGCCGCTCGGCGGCCAGCCGGGGCAGCACGGTCTTGGCGAAGAACGAGGCCGCCGCGACCTTGCCCAGGTAGAACGGGTCCTCGCCCTCGGCCAGCCGGGCCAGCGCCACCTCGGCCTGGCGCAGCAGCAGCCAGCCGATGACCAGGTCGCCGAGCGACAGCAGCAGGCGGGTGGTGTTGAGGCCGACCTTGTAGACCTCCTCCGGCTTCTCCAGCGAGCCGAGCGCCCAGGTCGCCATGGTGTCGCCCATGGCCTTGACCTCGCCGGCGGCCTCGGCGAGCAGCGTGCGCTCCTCCTTCAGCCGCCCGTTGCCGGCCTCGGAGGCGGCGAAGGCGTTGATCTCGCCGAGCAGCGCGCCGACGGCGGCGCCCTGGTTGCGCAGGATCTTGCGGAAGAACAGGTCCATGCCCTGGATGGCGGTGGTGCCCTCGTACAGGGAGTCGATCTTGGCGTCCCTGATGTACTGCTCGATCGGGTAGTCCTGGAGGTAGCCGGAGCCGCCGAGGGTCTGGAGGGAGCGCGACAGCAGCTCGTACGACCGCTCGGAGCCGACGCCCTTGACCAGCGGCAGCAGCAGGTCGTTCATGGCGTGCGCGTGCTGGTCGCCGGGGTCGATCATGACGGCGTCCTGGAAGGTGGCCGTGTAGAGCACCAGGGCGCGCATGCCCTCGGCGTACGCCTTCTGCAGCATCAGCTCGCGGCGTACGTCGGGGTGGTGGGTGATGGCGACGCGCGGGGCGGTCTTGTCGGTCATCTTCGTCAGGTCCGCGCCCTGGACGCGGGACTTGGCGTACTCGAGGGCGTTGAGGTAGCCGGTCGAGAGGGTGGCGATGGCCTTGGTGCCGACCATCATGCGGGCGTGCTCGATGACCATGAACATCTGCTTGATGCCCTCGTGCACGTCGCCGACCAGCCAGCCGACCGCCGGGTGCTTCTCGCCGAAGGTCAGCTCGCAGGTGGTGGAGACCTTCAGGCCCATCTTCTTCTCGACGTTGGTGACGTAGACGCCGTTGCGCTCGCCGAGCTTGCCGGTCTCCAGGTCCACGTGGTACTTCGGCACCAGGAACATCGACAGGCCCTTGGTGCCGGCGCCGTGGCCCTCGGGGCGGGCCAGCACCAGGTGGAAGATGTTGTCGGCCATGTCGTGCTCGGCGCTGGTGATGAAGCGCTTGACGCCCTCGATGTGCCAGCTCCCGTCGGGCTGCGGCACCGCCTTCGTACGCCCCGCGCCCACGTCGGAGCCGGCGTCCGGCTCGGTCAGTACCATGGTGGCGCCCCAGTTGAGCTCGATGGCCCACTCCGCGAAGCGCTTCTGGTCCTCGTTGCCGAGCTTCCACAGGGTGTAGGCGAAGTTGGGGCCGGCGGCGTACATGTAGAGCGCGGGGTTCGCGCCGAGCACCATCTCCGCGGTCGCCCAGGCGAGGCTGCGGGGGATGCCGGGGCCGCCCAGCTCGGCCGGCAGGTCGAGGTGCGCCCAGCCGCCGTCCACCAGCGCCTTGAACGACTTCTTCACGCCCTCGGGCACGGTGACGGAGCTCGTCGCGGGGTCGAACACCGGCGGCTTCCTGTCGCCCTCCTCGAAGGAGTCGGCGAGCACGCCGGTCGCCAGCCTGTTGACCTCGTCGAGGATGCTGCGCGCGATGTCCTCGTCCACTTCCGCGAAGGGCCCTGTGCCGAGGATCTCACGTCGCCCGAACACCTCGAAGAGGTTGAACTCCAGGTCGCGCACATTGCTCTTGTAGTGGCCCATGGGCGTCGATCTCCTTGAACCGAGGGCGGGGTGTACTGACGAGTAACCTTACTCTGAAATGCTACCCGCGGGTAACCCCCGGCATGCATGGCATGCTCGTCCTCATGGACGCCGAAGAACTCGCCGCCCGGTGGCGGGAGCGACTGGAAGCCTGGGCCATCCCGGAGGAGATCCTCGCCCAGGCCCCCGCCGACCCGTGGAGCCATTCGCCGGAGCGGTTCGGCGCGCGCACCGACCGGGCGCTCAGCGAGCCGGACGACGGGCCCACCATGACCCGGCTGGTCGAGGCGCTGCCCGACGGCGGCACTGTCCTCGACGTGGGCTCCGGCCCCGGCGCGTCCTCGCTGCCGCTCGGCGAGCGCATCGGCCACCTGTACGCGGTGGACGCCTCGGCCCGCATGCTGGAAGGGCTCACGCTCCGGGCGGACAAGCTCGGGGTGCCGGTCACGACCATCCACGGCCGCTGGCCCGAGGTCGCCGAGCAGGCCCCGGTGGCCGACGTCGCGATCGCCGCCCACGTCGTCTACAACGTCCCGGACCTGGCGGGCTTCCTGCGCGCGCTCGACGCGCACACGCGCGGGCGGGTGGTGCTGGAGCTGCCGCACCGCCATCCGATGAGCTGGATGACGCCGCTCTGGCAGCACTTCCACGGCATCGACCGGCCGGTGCGGCCGGTCGCCGAGGACTGCGTGGCCCTGGCGGCGGCGCTCGGCTTCCCGGTGCGGGTGGAGGAGCGGGAGGCTCCCCTGGAACGTTTCAGCTCCCTGGAGGAGCTGGCGGCCAGCGCCTGCCGGCGGGCCTGCCTCGACCCGTCCAGGGCGGACGAGGTCGCCGAGACGGCCGCTGAGCTGGGCATGTGGCCGTTGCCGCGCGACCGCTGGGTGACCGTCTGGTGGGACTGAAACCGGTTTGACGTCCACGGTGGTGTCGGGTTGGGTGGACCGCATGATCGAGATCCACGCCGTCACCATCGACGCCCACGACCCCTACGCGATCGCGAGCTGGTGGAGCCAGGCCACCGGCCTGCCCCTCGGCGACGACGACCGGCCGGGCGACGACGAGGTGATGCTGCGCACCAAGCAGGACCCGTACCTGCTGTTCATCCGCGTCCCCGAGGGCAAGTCGGTCAAGAACCGCCTGCACTTCGACGTCAACGGCACCGACGGCCGCACCAGGGACCAGGAGGTCGAACGGCTCGTCGGGCTGGGCGCGACCATCGATGCGGATCGGCGCCAGCCCGACGGCACTGGTTGGGTGACGATGCTCGACCCCGAGGGCAACGAGTTCTGCGTGTGCCGCAGCCAGGCCGAGCGGGAGGCGTGACGGGACGAGCGGGGGTCACCGGGCCGAGCGGGCCCGGCCCTGCATCGTGAGCGTCAGGATGCCGGCGATCAGGTAGACCAGCGCGCCGTGCCACATGGCCTGCACGGCCGAGCCGAAGACCCCTTCGCCGTCCAGCACGAGCTGCACCGGGTAGTCCAGCACCGCGGTGATGGCCGCGGGCAGCAGCGAGAACTTCCACGGGTGGCGCAGCGACCACAGGCGCGCCTGGCGGGTGACCCGGTCGCCCTCCTCCGGCTTGGACACCGCGCCGATCGCGGCGATCAGCGCGAACAGGCTGATGCCGAGGCCCAGGGCCCACACCAGGTCGCCGCCGCCGGTGATCAGGCCCATGCCGTAGCTGGCCGCCGTCACGACGCCGCCGCCGATGGCCGCGGCCTTCCAAGGGGCTCCGCGAAGCGCGGCGCCCGAAAGCGAGACCTCATCGCGTCGACTGATTTCGTTCATGCATTCATGGTCCCTTTTGGGGCCCCTTGGGGGCATCGGGGACGGACCCTGAGCTGTCCCTGACATGATGCGTCCATGCCTGACGACGTGACCTCCATGCCTGATGACGTGACCTTCCGCCTGGCCCGCAGGGACGACGTGCCCGCGATCGTCGAGATGCTGGCCGACGACCCCCTCGGCGCGCGACGCGAGGGCGACCCCGGCGACCCGCGCTACCTGGCGGCCTTCGAGCGCATCGACGCCGACCCCTACGACGAGCTGATCGTGGCCGAGCGGGGCGGCAAGGTCGTGGGCACGATGCAGCTCACGTACCTGGCCGGGCTGTCGCGGCTGGGGGCCGAGCGCTGCCAGATCGAGGCGGTGCGCGTGCACGCCTCGACCCGGGGCCAGGGCATCGGCCGCCGCATGATCACCTGGGCGGTCGACCGGGCGCGCGAGCGCGGCTGCGCCATGGTGCAGCTCACCTCCGACAAGTCCCGCACCGACGCCCACCGCTTCTACGGCTCGCTCGGCTTCGCGGGCTCCCACGAGGGCTTCAAGCTCACGCTGAGCTGAGCTGCGCCAGCATCCATCTGCACCACTCCGCGCGGTGCCGCTCGTAGCCGAGGCCGCACCGCAGCGTCGCGTAGTTGCCGAACCGGGGGTCGCCGGGCGGGGGCGGCTCCCCGATGGCGGCCTCCTCCCGCTCGTAGGCGGCCAGGCGCTCCTCGTGCATCGCGAGCTGGTCGGCGAACATCCGCCGCAGCAGCCCCGGCTCGGCCAGCCACGACGCGAACGTCTTCAGCACCAGCTCGTCGCGCTCCGGCCGGGCGCGCGGCGGCTCGGTCACCCATTCCCGCAGCTCCGCCAGGCCCTCGGCGGTCAGGTGGTAGACCTTCTTGTCCTGCGGGCCGGGCCCGCGCTCGGTCTCGAAGCCGACCAGCCCGGCGGCGCGCAGCTTCTGCAGCTCGGCGTGGATCTGGCTGTGGCCGGCCGTCCAGAAGTAGCCCACCGGGCGGCGCATGGCCGCGGCGAGGTCGTACCCGGTGCGCTCGCCGCGGGCCAGCACGGCGAGGATCGCGAATCCCAGCGTTGAGGTCATCGTCGCCCCAGGATAGAGTGCCAGCCACTATGTCAGTTCAGACATAGCGGGGAAGCCGGAGGTGGCGGTCGTGCGCAGGTTGTCCTTGGCTGCGGCAGGGCTCGTGGCGGCACTGACCGCCTGCGGGGGCGGAGGCGGGGGCGGGGGCGGCGCGGGGGCCGCCCCCACTCCCGCGCCGGTCACCACCCCCGCGCCGGTCACCACCGCCTCGGCGCGGCCCGTGGCGACCGGCCCCAACGTCTCCGGCTGCTTCACCGAGGCCGACGGCACGATCTTCGAGTACGGCGGCGGCCTGCCCGGCGTCATCACGGGCACCGGCTCCACCGGCGTCGTCGTCACCTACGAGCGCCGCGGCAACGTCTGCACCTGGCGCCCGCTCGCCGACCGCCTGGTCGCCACCGGCTACCGCGTGCTCCTCTACGCCAGGAGCGCCGTCGCCGCCCCCGAGGACACCGCCGTCGCCATGGCGCGGCGCCTGGCCAAGGAGAAAGGCGTCAAGCGGGTGTTCCTGGTCGGCGGCTCGATCGGCGCGACCACCGCCGTCCCAGCGGCGCTGAAGCTCGGCCCGCGGAAGGTCGCCGGCGTGGTCGCCCTGTCAGGCGAGATCGCCCCCGAGGACGCGGCCAGGCTCACCGTCCCGCTGCTGCAGATCGGCAGCGAGCACGACGACTACGGCGGCCGCGAGGCGCTGGAGGCCGCCGCCGCCCAGGCCCCCGACGACGAGCTCCTGATCATCCCCGGCGCGCGCCTGCACGCCTCGGCCCTGCTCGGCAGCCCGCACGCCGCTCAGGTGCTGGACGCGATCGAGACCTTCATGAACCGGCACAAGGGCTGACCTCGACCAGGTTGTCGTGGAAGCCCGGCCCCCTGCCCATGTCGCCGTCCCGCTCGGCCACGACCGCGTTGGCGTTCGAGCCGCCCGGGCTGAGCTTCGGCCAGCGGCCCTTGGGCGAGGCCACGACCCCGGCCGCCACCCGGTCGCTGATCTCCACGTCGGCCAGGAACTCGCCGCCGTCGTTGTGCACGCGCACCCGCTGCCCGTCCACCAGCCCGCGCGCCGCCGCGTCGGCCGGGTTGACCAGCACCACCGGGTCCTTCGCCCGCCGCCGCAGCTCCGCGTTGTTGCCGAACGTCGTGTTGAGGAACGTGTGCGCGGCGGGCGTCACCAGCGTCAGCTTGTACGGCGAGCCCTCCGCCGCCAGCGTCGCGTGCGACGGCACGTACGCCTGCCCGGCCCGCGGGAAGCGCATCCGGCCCGACCGCGTCGGGAACCCGTCGGCGAAGGGCAGGAACGGCTTGGGATAGTTCATCCGCACCCACCCCTCCTTGCGTAGCCGGTCGAGCGTCACGCCCTCCAGCGACGGATGCCCGCCGGCCAGCAACTGCTCGGCCAGCTCCAGGTCCGAGTCGTACAGGGACGGCTCGCTCAGCCCCATGTGCCTGGCCAGCCGCCGGAAGGTCTCCGTCGTGGACAGGCACTCGCCCGGCGGCTCCACCGCGGCCTCGTTCCACAGCAGGTACAGGTGGCCGTAGCCGGCGTGCAGGTCGTGGTGCTCGGTCTGCATGGTGGCCGGCAGCACCAGGTCGGCGTAGTCCACGGTGTCGGTCGGGAAGTGCTCCATCACCACCGTGAACAGGTCCTCGCGGGCGAGCTGCCGCCGGATCGCGTTCGCGTCGGGGGTCGAGCCGAGCGGGTTGGCCGCGTACACCCACAGGCACTTCACGTCGTCGAGCTGCGAGGCCAGCTTCGTCATGACCAGCGTCCGCACCGGCCTGGCCAGCAGGTCGTCGCGGGTGTCGATGTTCAGGTGCACGTGGCCGCTGGTCGAGTACGCCACCCCGCCCCCGGGCAGCCGCCAGTCGCCGGTGACGGCCGGGATCGCGGCGATCGTGCGCATCGCCGTGCCGCCGCCCGCGTGCCGCTGGATGCCCATCGTGGCCCTGATCCCGGTCGGCCGGGTGTGCGCCAGCCGCATCCCCAGCCTGTGGATGTCGGCCGCCGGGATGCCGGTGATCCCGCTCACCTTGTCCACCGGGTGCGCCAGGATCTCCTCCCGGAACTCCGCCCAGCCCTCGGTGTGCTCGGCCAGGTACGCCTCGTCCTGCGCGCCCTCGGCCAGCACCACGTTGAGCAGGCCGAGCGCGAGCGCCGCGTCCGTCCCCGGCCGGATGGCCAGGTGCTCGTCGGCCTGGTCGGCGGTGCGGGTGCGGATCGGGTCGACGGCGACCACGTGCGCCCCGGCCGCCCGCGCGTCCTGGATGAACTTCCACAGGTGGTGGCCGCTGGTCAGCGTGTTGGTGCCCCAGAGCAGGATCAGCCGGGAGGAGGCGAAGTCCTCGGGGTCCATGCCGCCCGCGGTGCCGTTCGCCCGGAACAGACCGCTGCTGCCGGCCGCCGAGCAGATGTTCAGCCAGTGCTTCGACGCGCCCAGCACGTTCCAGAACCGCCGGCCCGCCACGCCCTCGCAGCCCTGGAGGTAGCCGAGCGTCCCGGTGCCGAGATAGGGCCAGATCGCCTCGCCGCCGTGCTCGGCCACGATGGCGCGCAGCCGGGTGGCGATCTCCTCCAGCGCCTCGTCCCACGTGATGCGCTCGAAGCGCCCCGAGCCCTTCGGGCCGACCCGGCGCATGGGGTGCAGGATGCGGTCGGGCGCCCGCGTGTGCTCCAGATAACGATTGACCTTCACGCACAGCGCGCCCCGCGTGTACGGCTGGTCCGGGTTGCCGCGCAGCTTGACGGCCTCACCGTCCCGCACTGTCACGACCCAGGAGCAGGTGTCCGGGCAGTCCAGCGGACACGCCCCGAGAACCGTCAATTCACCCGACATGGGACACAGCCTATGTCGGGGCATGAAAGATGAACTGCTGGAGCCCCACCGTGTAGCCTGCCTGCGCGGACATCACCCGCCGGACGGGACGGCGGCGACCGCGAGTTGCGAAACGGGGACACTGGACACCGGAGATCGTACGGTCCGGCCGGGAAGGTGCAGAATCACTGACGGTGGCCGAAATCAGGGAACGAGATGACACGGGGGACCTCACGGAGGGGGATCCGGCCGTGGGTGAGTCACGCGCGGACAACGACGTGTACGTCGTCGAGCCGCTGCTGCCCCAGCGCCTGCGCCGGCCCTCCGACCTGCTGCGCTTCTTCGCCACGCTCGCGGTGCTGGCCGCGGTCGTGCTGCTCGCCCTGGTCGCCAAGCAGACGCTCATCGGCCTGGAGCAGGACGTCAAGCAGGGCGCCGAGCTCGTCCCGCTGCTGAGCCGCATCGCCGCCTTCCTCGGCGGCGCCGCCGTGCTCGTGGTGCCCGCCGCGTTCGCCGTCGAGCGGGTCTTCCACCGCGACGGCCTCCGGGTCGCCGAAGGGCTCATCGCCGCCATCGTCGGCATGGCCGGCTCGTTCCTGGTCGGCCAGTGGCTGGTCGCCGGCAGCGCCGAGGACCTCCGCGTGCTGCTCACCGGCAACCGCGACATCGAGCCCATCAACACCCTGCTCACCTCGGTCATCGCCTACGCCACCGCGGTCCGCATCTCCCGCCGCCCCACCTGGCGCATGCTGATGTGGACCACGATCGCGCTCTACATCCTCGCCTTCTTCTCCGGCCGCCAGATCACGCTGCCCAGCGCCATCGTCACCGTCCTCGTCGGCATGGCCATCGGCTACGCCACCCTGTACGGCGTCGGCAGCCCCAACACCAGGCCGCCCGGCAGCGCCGTGGTGGCCGCGCTGCGCAAGCTGTCGTTCCAGGTCGTCTCGGCCCGCCGCATCGAGGACGACCACCAGGGCAGCCGCCGTTACGCCATCGGCCTGAAGGACGGCACCAGCCTCGACGTCACCGTCCTCGACCGGGACCGGCAGGTGGCCGGGCTGCCGTACCGGCTGTGGCGGCGCATCAGGCTCAACTCCGAGACCCGCCGCCGCGCCATCCGCTCCCTGCGCGCCGAGCTGGAGCGCGAGGCCCTCATGTCGTACGCGGGCCAGGCCGCCGGCGCCAGCACCCCGCGCCTGCTCGGCACCAGCGAGATCGGCACCGAGGCGGCGCTGCTCGCCTACGAGCACATCGAGACCCGCCCGCTCGACGAGATCCCCGACACCGAGATCGACGACGCCCTGCTGCACCAGATCTGGGAGCAGGTCGAGCTGCTGCAGATCCAGCGCCTGGCGCACCGCCGCCTCACCGGCGACGGCATCCACCTCGACCGGGCCGGCCGGGTCGTGCTCACCGACGCCCGCAGCGGCGAGATCGCCGCCGGCGACCTGCTGCTGCGCATCGACGTCGCCCAGCTCCTCACCTACCTCGCGCTCCGCGTCGGCCCCGAGCGCTCGGTCCGCGCGGCCGCCGCCGTGATGGGCCCCGACGTGCTGGCCGCCGCCATGCCGCTGCTCCAGCGCATCGCGCTGACCCGCGAGACCCGCTCGGCCCTCGGCAAGGCCAAGCAGGTGCTGCCCGGCATCCGCGAGCAGATCGTCGCGCTCAAGCCGCAGGGCAAGGTCGAGGAGGTCCGGCTCGAACGCTTCCGTCCGCGCACGCTCGTCACCATCATCGCCAGCGCGATCGCCGCCTACTTCCTGCTCTCCCAGCTCAGCCAGGTCAACCTCTACCAGGTGGTCACCACCGCCAACTGGGCGTGGTCGGTGCTGGCGCTCGCCGCCTCGTTCGTCAGCTTCGTGGCCGCCGCGCTCATGCTGCGCGGCTTCGTGCCCGAGCCGCTGCCGCTGTGGCGGACCGTGCTGGTGCAGTTCGCGTCCTCGTTCGTCAAGCTCGTCGCGCCCGCCGCCGTCGGCGGCGTCGCGATCAACACCCGCTATCTGCAAAAACGCGGCATCGCCCCGGGCAGCGCGGTGGCCAGCGTCGGCGCCTCCCAGCTCATCATGCTGGTCTTCCACATCGCGCTGCTGCTGCTGTTCGCCTACATCACCGGCTCCAACACCGCCACCTCCTTCACCCCGTCGCGCGGGCTGGTGCTGGTGCTGCTGGTGGTGGCGCTGCTGGTCGTCGTCGTGCTGGGCGTGCCGCCGCTGCGCAGGCTCGTCACCTCACGGCTGCGCAGGCTGTTCTCGAACGTGCTGCCACGCCTGCTCGACGTGCTCCAGTCGCCGCGCAAGATGATCGAGGCGTGCGCAGGCACCCTCATGATCACGATCGCGTTCGTGGTGTGCCTGGACGCCTGCGTGGCGGCCTTCGGCGGCGAGCTCAGCTTCACCGCCGTCGCCGTCGTCTACCTCACGGCCAACGCCATCGGCTCGGCCGCGCCCACGCCGGGCGGCCTGGGCGCGGTCGAGGGCGCGCTGGCCCTGGGCCTGACCGTGGCCGGGCTGCCGGCCGAGCTCGCCACCTCGGCCGTGCTGCTGCACCGGCTGCTCACGTTCTGGCTGCCGGTGCTGCCCGGCTGGGCCTCCTTCACCTACCTCCAGCGGCACGAGGCCCTGTGATCTTGTCTATCGCCTCGAGCTCGTCCTCGGTGAAGTCGGGGCCGTCCACGCAGGCCACGTTGTCCTCCAGCTGCCGCACGCTGCTCGCCCCGATGAGCACGCTCGTCACCCGCGGGTCCCGCAGCGTCCACGACAACGCCATCTGCGCCAGCGTCTGCCCGCGGCCCCGCGCGATCTCGCCGAGGTCGCGCGCGAGGTCCCGGTCGATCCGGTCCGCGCTGAGGAAGCGGCTGGTGGCCGCCCGCGAGTCGGCCGGCACGCCCTCCAGGTAGCGGTCGGTCAGCAGCCCCTGCGCCAGCGGCGAGAACACGATGCACCCCATGCCCGCCTCCTCCAGCGCGTCCAGCAGCCCGTCCTCGATCCACCGGTTGATCATCGAGTACGACGGCTGGTGGATGAGCAGCGGCGTGCCCAGCTCACGCATGATCCGCGCGGCCTGCGTCGTCTGCTCGGCGGAGTAGTTGGAGATGCCCGCGTACAGCGCCTTGCCGGAGCGCACCGCCCGGTCCAGCGCCCCCATGGTCTCCTCCAGCGGCGTGTCCGGGTCGGGCCGGTGGCTGTAGAAGATGTCCACGTAGTCGAGGCCCATGCGGGCGAGCGACTGGTCGAGGCTGGCCAGCAGGTACTTGCGCGAGCCCCACTCGCCGTACGGGCCGGGCCACATGTCGTACCCGGCCTTGGTGGAGATGACCAGCTCGTCCCGGTACGGCAGGAAGTCCTCGCGCAGGACGCGGCCGAAGTTCCGCTCCGCCGAGCCGTACGGCACGCCGTAGTTGTTGGCCAGGTCGAAGTGCGTCACCCCGAGGTCGAACGCCCGCCGCAGGATCGCCCGCGAGTTCTCGACCGGCCGGTCGTCGCCGAAGTTGTGCCAGAGCCCCAGCGACACCGCCGGCAGCCGCAGCCCGCTGCGCCCGCTGCGGTTGTACGGCTGGCGCTCGTAGCGCCGCTCGTCCGCCTGATAGGTCATGACGTGCCCCTTTCGATGATCCAGGACAGCGCGAACGCCTCCTCGCGCCAGGCGTCGTAGCGCCCGCTGCGCCCGCCGTGGCCGGCCCCCATCTCCGTCTTCAGCAGGAACGGGCCGCCCCGCGCGGTCGCCCGCAGCCGCGCGATCCACTTGGCCGGCTCGTGGTAGAGGACGCGGGTGTCGTTCAGGCTGGTGATCGCCAGGATCGGCGGGTACGGCCGGCCGTCCACGTTCTCGTACGGCGTGTAGCTCTTCATGTAGGCGTACACGTCGGGGTCGTGCAGCGGGTCGCCCCACTCGTCCCACTCGATCACCGTCAGCGGCAGCGACGGGTCGAGGATCGTGTTGAGCGCGTCCACGAACGGCACCTCGGCCACCACGCCCGCGAACTCCTCCGGCGCCAGGTTCGTCACCGCGCCCATCAGCAGCCCGCCGGCCGAGCCGCCCCGCGCGATGATCCGCTCGCTCCAGCCGGACGCCTTCAGGTGCCTGGCCGCCGCCACGAAGTCGGTGAACGTGTTCCGCTTCCTGGTCAGCTTGCCCTCCTCGTACCAGCGCCGGCCCATCTCGCCGCCGCCCCTGACGTGCGCGACGGCGAAGACGAACCCGCGGTCGAGCAGCGACAACCGGGGCACCGAGAAGCCCGGGTCGATGGAGGTCTCGTAGCTGCCGTAGCCGTAGAGCAGGGTCGGCGCGGGCCTCGCGGCGTCCTTGCGCTTGACGATCGAGATCGGCACCTTCGTGCCGTCCTCGGCCGTCGCCCACTCGCGGAACTGCTCGTAGTCCTCCGGGTCGTAGCCGCCCAGCACCGGGCGCCGCCTCAGCAGGATCAGCTCGTGGGTGTCGAGCTCGTAGTCGTACACGCTGGGCGGGGTGACCATGCTCGTGTACGCCAGCCGCAGCCGGGTCGTGGTGAACATGGGGTTGCCGGCCGGGCCGACGTCGTACAGCGGCTCGGGGAAGTCGATCTCGTACGCGTTCCGCTCGGCCGCCTCGGCCCGCTCCCGCCAGCCCTGGCCCGCGGCCGGGTAG